>JAFDYT010000002.1:81656-410321 GCA_018266055.1 Bacteroidota bacterium | reverse complement strand
TTTTTTATGAGGCACTCATTTTTCTTTTCGCTTCCATGCACCAAAGTAATTCGTCGACGAATGCTTTTGCTCTTTTGTCAGTTGCAGCTTTATCAAGTGCATTACCGTTTTCGTCAAACGTGTCGTTTACTTTAGGAACAGGAAACATCGCCGGAACCGTCCACGCCCGGATCTTCCAAAGTGTAAATTGCAGCGACGTGATTACCTGCGTTCCACCAAAAACGCCATCAGACACCGTTGAAATTGCGATAGGCTTACGATACCATTCGGCGTACAGTAGGTCGATTACATTTTTCAGGCTGGCAGGATACCCTCCGTTGTACTCGGGAGTCACGATGATGATGCCATCCGATGACTTTATTTTTTCGGCAAACGCTAACACTTCAGGTGACGGATTTGTCTGGAATTTTAACCGCTCATTGAAAACCGGAAACTGGTATCCATTCAAATCGAGGATTTCTACCGAAGCCAATTTATTTTCTTCGATGAATTTTTTGAAATACAAAGCCGTTCGGTGGCTATGCCTGCCCGTGCGTACGCTTGAGGATAAGATTGAAATATGAGCCATTGATCATTTTATTAGATAATAAAATTAGAGGATTTTTATAACTTGACGATTCATTATTTACGACTATGAAATATTCCTTACTTTTTTTCTTCGTGCTATCGCTGACAGTTTCTGTTTCAGCGCAAAACACCGACATGCCTTCGGATTTTTTGTCGAAGGCTTTTTACAAAGAGCGCAGACAAAAACTTCGCGACAAACTTCCGGCCAACTCGGTGGCAGTTTTTTTTGCCAATGCTACCCGCAACCGCGCCAACGATGTGGACTATGTATATCATCAGGATCCTGATTTCTTCTATCTGACCGGGTATAAAGAGCCTGATGCGCTGTTGCTGGTATTCAAAGACAAACAGACTTCAGCGAATGGAACTTCGTATGATGAAATTCTTTTCGTGCAACCACGGAATGAACAGCGGGAAATGTGGACAGGCCGCCGCCTCGGTGAGAAAGGTGTAAAAGAATTTTTAGGTTTTGAGCAGGCGTTCAACAATTCGGAATTCAAACGCTACTCAATTGATTTTTCAAAGTTTGCTTCTGTGTTGTTTTTTGATTTTCAAAACGACGTGCGCAACAACCCGCGCGACTCTTCAGACTTGTATGATCTCATCGCACAGTTTAAAGTGAAAGCCCACTATCCTGAAAAATCAGGTACCACGCTGGCGATCGAACCGCAGAAAAATAATCTTAACACCACCGGCCTTGATGCGATCATGGATGACCTTCGCGGAATAAAGACAAAAGAGGAACTTGAAATGGTGCGCAAAGCAGTACGGATTTCGTGCGCCAGCCAGGTGGAGGTAATGAAGGCGATCAAACCTGAGATGAGCGAACGTGAAGTAGAAGGTATTCACGAGTATGTGTTCAAAAAATACCAGGCGGAAGATCTCGGCTATCCTTCCATTGTAGGCGCAGGACATAACGGCTGCATTCTCCATTACATCGATAACTACAAACCGAGCATCACCAACAAAGAGCTTATACTGATGGACCTTGGTGCAGAGTATCATGGTTACTCCGCGGATATCACGCGCACCATTCCGGTGAACGGAAAGTTTTCGCCTGAGCAAAAGCTGATTTATGAATTGGTATTGAAAGCGCAGGAAGAAGCCATGAAAATTTGTAAGCCAGGCACGCCTTTCGGCGAATTGTACAAGGCTACCAAAGTTACCATCGATAAAGGACTGAAAGAATTGGGTATTGTTCAATCCGACAATCACAGGTTTTACCCTCACGGATGTTGTCACCACATCGGTCTTGATGTGCACGACCGCGGCCCGTACGAAACGCTACAGGAAAACATGGTGATTACCATTGAGCCAGGAATTTACATTCCCGATAATTCGCCTTGCGATAAAAAATGGTGGGGCATTGCTGTGCGTATTGAAGATGATTATCTCGTCACGAAAGACGGGTACGAGCATCTGTCGGTATCGGCGCCGCGCACAGTGAAAGATATTGAAGCGATGATGAAGCTCCCAAGCCCGCTAGACAATTTTGTGCTGCCGGATTTGGATAAAAAATAACGCGTATTGGGGACATCCTGAGGTAAGATTACAAAGGCGATAAAAATCATGTCTTAACAATTTGTTAATACCGGGTTCTTTTGTAAATCGTACGTGCTTCAAACCCCATAGTTATGCTTAAGATCATCAAGAGCTTTCGCCTTATCATCAACTATAAGACGTACATCATCACAGCGCTTGCGTTGCTGTCGAGTTTTACTTGTTATCATTTTGGCTTGGTGGCCAAGTTTCCGGATATGTTGGTTGGTGTAGCAATTGTTTTTCCGGTAGTGTTTAGCATTGGCTCTGCCTACACCCGAAGAGAAACAGCGCTGCAGCGCTTCTCTGATTTTAAAGGTCATGCCATTGCCATCTATTACGCTTCACGCGATTGGACAACGAATAAGGATAACACACTTTCTGCTCAGGCACGCGAGCAAGTGCGAGATATTCTAATCAACTTGAAGGTAATGCTCAAGGCCAATAGCAATGACGAATGGGATGCAAAAGAGAAAAGCATGTACGATATGTTTTCGAAACTTTCGCACCTGACGATGGAATTCAGAAACTTCGGTGTACAAAGCGGCGAAATTTCTCGCGTAAGCCAATACATTAGCAAAATGATTATCGCTTTTGATAACATGCGGATTGTATATCGCTACCGCACGCCCATTACGCTCAGAGCGTACAGCAAAGTTTTCATCTACACGTTTCCCATCATCTACGGGCCATATTTTGCAAGCACCTTTCACGACTTCTCGGCGCAACTTGAGTATGTAATGCCGGTGCTTTACAGTTTCATATTGGTAAGCCTGGACAATATTCAGGACCAACTTGAAAACCCTTTTGACGAAGTGGGTGAAGACGACATCATCATCGAAGCAGAAGAGACAGCAAAACTTCTCGATTAATTGCGGAGACACGGTAGATAGGAATACCCAATGGTACGGATTTTTTGAAAGAACCGTCCCTTTGATTGATTGACGGTAGTCTTCTTCGTAAATTTTCAGAAACACTCTGATTATATGAGGATCACGGCTTTACTCTTTCTTCTGGCATCTGCCGTTACGCTAAAGGCTCAATCCACTGAATTTTCCTTTGGTTTTCGCATCTCCGGGCTTGAGAGAAGAAACAACAAGACGATAGCCACTATCGCCCACGGTAAGGATGTTGGCATTACACAAGGCAGCAAAGGATCGGTCTACGGAGTGGTGCGAAAGGATATGCCGGACCACAATCAGAAACTTGGCACTACTGAAGTAACTGACGTACAGGATAAAATCGCAGTCCTTGAGATTACGCTCGATTCCGAGAAAGAAGTTCGCGCAGGCGACCTTATTTATCTTAATATCAACGCTACAGAAGGCTGGCACAGCATCTATTTCTATCTCGCACAGGATGCCATTCAGGTTACGGATCAAAACAATGAATCTTATTTTTCGCTAGAGGAAGTTCTTCAGCGCGATGGCACCGCTTTGCGCACCGAAAAATTTCTGGCTATGCAAAGGGAAATTCGCAATGAAGGCGACCGGCGCAAAAAGGCCAATGATCAGACTAAAGTTATAGCTGGACCCAATCAGGGAAAGTTGGTAAGTGAAGTGTTGCAGCAAACAGACACGCTGCAAGTATGGCTTTACCTGTACGATTTGTCGCAAAACAGTTGGGACAACATGGGCCGAACAATTCGGCTCGCCGAAGGATTTTATGGCTACGTTAATGAAGGCGATGTGGCATCGTCGCCAGTGTTGAAGGATTTGTTTGTGGATATCAGCGATTCGAACCGCGAGATCAATTTCAATAATTATAAACGAAGGATTACACTGGCGCTGGTGAAGCAATGGTACACCGACGCAAATAATTTGATCAGCAAAAAGGAATATGCGCAAGGAGTAGCCTTACTGGAGGCGAGTATATTTTTAGCTGATAAAATCAACGAACACGAGCAATCGGGAATTAACAGTTATCGCATTGCTGAAATCTCAGACTTTCAGCAGAAGTACGAATTGAGTTTGAAGTGGTACGAAAAATCAAAACTTGAGTTTAACGCCGCACACAATGAGGAGTATCTGGCATTTTCACTTAACGCCATTGCGAAAGCCAATTACAAACTGAAGGCATACGATCAATCTAAAGAAGAGTATGTTTCGGCGATTGCCTTACGAAAGAAGCTTAGCGACTCTGACCCGCAAAACAAAAGTGAATGGCAGCAACTTTACAACTCGTATGACGGCGCAGGTACGCTATACCTCGACCTGAAAGACTATCACAAAGCCGAAGAACTGTATCGTCAGTCGCTGGATGCTGCACGCAAGGCGGAGTACAAAGACGGAGAGGCAGCCGCCTTATGGAATGTAGCGTTGTGCATCAGCGAATATCAGGGCGATCAGACGAGTGTGATTAAAAATTATAGCGCGTCGCAGACGCTTTACAAAGAGCTTGGCGATAGCGTTTCTGTGGCTCAATTGTACAAACGAATCGGGAAGGCTTATGCGAAATTGAATCAACCAGCCAAGGCAGTTGAAAATTACGCAGCGCGTTTGAATTATATCCGCGTCAATGATTTAACAAACCGAAGCGACGCACTGTGGGATTTAGGACTTGCCGTTGCTGAAAATAAAAAGGACTATAAAAAATCTAGCGACTACTATCAGCAAGCCATAAAATTATATGTGCAGTTGCACGACACGGCCAGTTGGGTTACCCTTCTTAACAATATCGGGTTCAATTATCGTGACCTGAAAGATTCGGTCAACGCGTATAAAAATCATGAGGAGGCAATTCGAATTGCTAAAACAACAGAGAACAAGGAAAGTCTTGCCGATGCGTATGACCGCTTCAGTTCTTCGTATAATTCATTCAACAACAAAAAGAAGCGAATTGAGTATTTACAAAAAGCGCTTCAATTGTGGGGCGACCTCAATAATTTTCAAAAGGTCGCTGAGACGTACGAAAAAATTGGCGATGCCTACGCTGACCTTAACTTGCCCGAAGCTGCGCGCAATGCTTTTATGAAAGCCATGACCTTTTACGAAAAGTCTGGCAATGCCATCAAGCAGGCTGAGATGTACTGGGATTATGCTTACCAAACCGGCAATGGACTTCATAACTACGACCGCTCTATTGAAGTATATAAAATCGCCTATGATCTTTACATGCATGCCGGTGACTCCGCCGATGCTTCGACCATGCTTTCAAACATTGGGCAGAACTACTGGAGCAAGCTGGAATACCAGAAGGCGATCGAATCGCACCGCGCCGCGATTGCATTGGCTACTCAGTGCAAAAATAAAAGTCAGGTGGCCAGCTCATGGTCGAAGCTTTCAACATTGTATTCAGAGTCCAACAATCCCACAGCCAGTGTAGAAGCGCTCGTCAATGCGGTGACTGCACTCACAGCAATTAATGACTCGACCACGCTTTCATCTACGTGCGTGAATCTGGCGAATGCCTATGGCAAATCGAAAGATTATGCGAAATCATTTGAATATTTTAACAAAGCACTCGCTATTCGCAAAGCCATGAAAGATTCTTCCGGCGTGGCTTCTACGTATTATTCCATGGCAGGAATTTATCAGAATAAAAGTGACTTCAAGGAATCAAAAAGGTATTATGAAGAAGCGCTCGCTTTGCAGCGAAAGCTGAAAGATAAGAGCAGCATGATTTACACGCTGACCAATCAAGGTGTGATTGAGCAGGCGGTGGACAATAATTACGCAGTCGCCGAGAAGCATTTTCTGGAAGCGCAAAAGTTGGCACTTGAACTAAACGACAATTATATTCTTGGCTATGTATATGGCCGGATGAAGGGCATGTACCGCTCGCAAGGAAAGAAAGACCTGGCAGAAGCTTACGTTCAGAAATCCCTTAATGCGTATCGTAAAGGCAAACTTTGGAAGGATGTAGCCTTAACCTTAGTCGATATTGGTTACGATGCGAGCTATGTGAGTGGCGACACCAAAAAGGCAATGGATTTTTTGAATCAGGCGCAGTCGATGGCCGATACCATCAAAGACACTTACCTGCAGGCTAACATTTACGGTGCCAAGAGCGGCGTGATGCGCGAGATGGCTGAGTTTACCAACGCGCTGATGTATGCCGACAAAGGACTGAAGTTATATTCCTCCATCGAAAATGATTGGGGCGTAGCCGGAGCGTACATTGACAAAGGAAATATTTTCAAACAACTAAGCGAGTATGATTCGGCGATTCGCTGTCAGCAGGTAGCAGACAGTATTTATAAGAAAATAAATTCAGAATATCCACGTCTAGCGCCGCTGGCCAACCTCGGCGAGAGTTACACAGCCCAAGGCAACTACACCAAGGGATTGGAGTATTACAATCAATCGCTGGCCATCATGCAGAAGGCGCACGATTTAAATGAAAACCTGGCGATCATACAGGCTTGCATTGGGGAATCTTATTTGTATCTCAATAATTATTCTGAATCTGAAAAATGGCTGAAGGAATCACTTACTACGTGCGATAAGGTTGGAGCCATGCGGGCCAAAGCGGATAACCTCGGCGTGATGGGCCGGTTGAAAATTGAAGAAAAGAAATACGATGAGGCACTCAGTTACCTCAACCAAGGTGTAAAGCTGTCGAAGGACAATGCATTGCGCATTGCATACCTCAATAACCTTGTGTTGCTTGGAAAACTGGAAACGGAAAGAAAGAATTACGATAGGGCGAAACCCTTATTGGAAGAGTGCATTCAGCTTTCGCGTGATGCGACCAAATATAGTACGTTGTGGGAAGGGTTGTATTGGCTGGGCATTGTGTATAAGAACAATAAGCAACTTGCTGAAAGCAAAAAATACCTGACCGAATCCGTGCAGGTCATCGAAAAAATCAGGAACAAAGTTTCGGGTGGAGATGAAGCCCGTAAACTTTTTTCTACTGATAAAAATATTTTGAATGTGTACGAATCGCTGATTGATGTACTCCTGCAATTGGGAGAAACGGATATGGCCATGAGTTATCTTCAAAAGAATAATGAAGACAACCTCAAAGAAAAATTCAAAGGCCTGGACATCAAGTTTGAAAATAAAGACAAAACGAAAGCTGTGGTGCAGGAGCGAACGATGAAAGCGAAAGTGGACGGCATAGAACAGCAACTTGCCAATGAAAAAGCGCTGCCTTTGGAAAAAAGAAATCTCGAAAAAATCAAGAATCTGGAAGGCATAAAAACCGTGGCCGAATCTGATTACCTCAAATTTGTAAACCAGCAGGTAAACGTTCGGCCCGAGCTGACGAAGTATTTTAACAACAGCGTGCAGCCTGTGAATTTCCGGCGTGAAAAGAAAAATATTCCCGCCGACATGGCCTTGTTGTCGTACCTGCCCGGCGAAACGCAGCTTTACATTTTTGTGGCCACCCGCGACACGGTGATTGCTAAAGTAGTGGACATTGGCCGCGAACAACTCAATCGCAATATCAACGCTATGCTCAATATCGTGCGGAGTAGCATGGGTACTTTTGCAGAAGTAAATCTTGTGACCGAAGAAGCGGAGCGTAAAGAACTCGTGGCAGACATGAAACAGACGGACAAACTGATAAGACCGTTTGAAGAGATGTATCACTATCTCATTGCGCCGGCCAGCGCGGAGATCGCTTCCAAGAAACGACTGGGAATTATACCGACTGGTGTACTAAACTACATCCCTTTCCAGTTGCTGGGGAAAACCTTGGCCAGTGGAAAATTCAGTTTGCTCATCAATCAGTTCTCTATCTTCTATGTGAATTCAACCAGCATTTTGTCGGTGCCTGATTCCCGCAATAAAGTATTTAAAATTATTGCTTTCGGTGATCCGGACAAAACCTTGCCCTCTACAGAAAAGGAAGTGGACGACATCAAAAAGATTTTTCCGAGCGCTTCAATTTATTTACGCGACGATGCTACTGAAGACAAGGCCAAATATGCTCCGGAGGAGTTTAATGTGATGCACTTCGCTACGCACGGCAATCTCGACTACGAAGATTTCACTAAATCATTTCTGACGATGGCGGCCAACCCCGCTAAGAAGGAAGATGGCATGCTTACGCTCGAAGAACTGTGGGGAATGGAAGTGATGAATCATTTGGACATCGTAGTGTTGTCGGCGTGCCAGACGGCAGTCACAAAAGGGTCGAACGAAAGCTCGCCAGTAAGTCCGGCCAGTGGATTTTTACAGAATGGTGTGAAGAGCGTAGTGGCCACACTGTGGAAGGTGGACGACGAAGCGACATCGCTGCTGATGAATGATTTTTATAAAAACATCAAAACGATGGATGCCGTTGACGCTTTGCGTCAGGCACAAATTGCTCTTTCAAAGAATCCACGATTTGCCCACCCGTATTACTGGGCGGCAGAAATCCTGATGGGTGATTGGAGGTAATTCATCAACTACCCTTGCATGTCGTATTCGAGCAAGGCGAGTTTTAGATTCCTGTTTTGCACAGGCAATTCGGTGGAGCAGCCGGTGGTGAAGAATTCTACCAACTTAAATCCGAAGCTTTGGTAATAGGCGATGATGTTGGGGTTCTCTCCCCACGTGTCCATCCGGATGTAGTGGAGATTATTTTTTATTGCGTATTCCACTGACCAATCCAGAATTTTACGAAAGTGACTTTGTCCTTTGTAATTTGGGTTAACGACGATACGGTGTAGGTAGATCGCTTTGTCTCGATTTTTTTCACGCCAGATTATTTCATCCGACTCCAGCACGCTGAAGATGCACGCAATTTCATTATTGATGACAATTTTATACTGACGGCGTAGGTCGATGTCTTGCTGCAACACGTCCTTACTATAGCCATTCCACACGGGGAAATTTTTTCTTTTCTGATAGGCCATTGCTTCTTCAAAAAGCCAATAGATGAATTCCAGGTCAGCGGCCGTGGTTGGTTGAATTTCAAATCCGTTCATGAAAGCAAAATTATTCCTTGATTAACTCAAATTCAACACGGCGGTTGAGTTGCTTGTGATCTTCAGTCACTTCCTGGATGATTGGCTTCGAACTCCCGTAGCCTATGGCGGTGATGCGCTGCTCTTTAATTTTAAATTCGTGAACGAGATATGCTTTGATAGCATCGGCGCGTGCCTGAGAGAGTTGGAGGTTTAATTGTTCATTGCCTGATGAGTCGGTGTGCCCTGAGATTTTCAGCTTTTCGTCCGGGTGATCGGTGAGGAAATCGCCGAGCTTTGCAAGATCACTATACATCGTGGGAAGTATTTCGGCCTTACCGTTTTCAAATTCCAATGATTTGAAAGCAATCTTATTTTCAATAGGCTCGGCTGTATGATTGATTTCTCGCTCGCCTTCCAGAAATATCAATTCTTCTATTCTGAAAAAGTCGTCGCCTTGTATGATCAGCAGATAGTTGCGTTTGTTGATGAGCTGAAAATCGTAGGTGCCATCTTCAAGCAGATATTTTGGAGCCACCTCTACACCGTGGTCAACATCGATGATTGAAACAATTCCCTTCATGGGTTTGCCATGTTTGTCTTTGACAGAACCTTTCAGTGTAGCAACGGCCTCTGGGTGCGCCTCCATAGGAACGGGAAAAGAGTACAAGTCCAGGTTCTTAAGGTCATTCTCGTTAGAGCGTGCGTAGTACAAATCCAGACTTTTAGAGTCGATGGTGAAATAATATTCACTGCCACTTCCGTTGACTAACGGACCGATGTTTTTAGGTTCGCTCCAGTTTGTCTTTTGCCGGTACGACTTATAAATATCAAAGTCACCAAAGTTGAGCGGCTGCCCGTCGGAACTGAAGTAAAGCACATTGAATTTGTGATGAAAAAATGGACTCACTTCACTTTTCACTGTGTTGATAATCGGCCCAGCATTTTGCGCCCGGCTCCAGTTTCCTTTTTTATCTTTTACAGAAAAATAAATATCCGACATACCGAATCCGCCCACGCGATTACTGGCGAAGAAAAGGGTATCGCCACTATGGCTCACCGACGGGTGCGAATCCCATTCCTTACTATTGACATTGGGCCCCAGGTTTTTCACATCGCTCCACACGCTGTCTTTGTTTAATCGAGCGGAGTACAAGTCGCAGTTGCCGATCGATCCCGGAGCATTGCATCGGGAAAAGTACAGGTATTTCCCGTCAAGGCTAAGGCAGGCAGATCCTTCGTTGTATTTGGTGTTGATGGTTTTGAAATCTTCAGCTTTGGTCCAGCCACCGTCGAGCTTGAGCGAAAAGAAAATGTCTTCATCGTACGAGCGTTCTTGATGAGCATTCCTTTTGGACGTGAAAAGCAACACATAGTCCACATTGCCGATGGCCGGCCCGTAGTCTTCCTTTGGCGAATTGATATCGTCGCCCATCGAGGTTAGCACAGAATGGGGTGGTTGCAGTGTGTCGATTTCTTTGCGATAGTTTACCAGAGCATAATAGTGCTCAAGCGGCACGTAATATTCTTTCTTATCCGTTTCAATGCTATCGTATTTTTTATAGATGTCGTTGATGTTGATGCCTTGCTGGTGGTGCTTCACCACAAGTTTGTAAAGCAGGATCGCCTCGCCTTTAGGTCCGAATTTTTCTGAGAGCTTAGCCAGGCGCCAGAGCATCGGCACATTCTTCGAAAAATTTTCGATCCCAAAGCGTTTGACGTACACCTTCAGCCCCTCGTACAGGTCTTTTTGGTTGGCCGTAGCCTCCAGTTCTTTAAGATGTTTGAGTTGGGCCGGGTCTGAATAATAGGTTATCCGGTTGACATTCGGAAAATCAAAGATGTCAGACTGGCTGAAAGTAGTGAGCGAATCCTGTAAGAGTATCTTTTCGGCAGCTTTATGTTTCTTCTTTTGGGAATAAACCGGCGAAATTGGAAGATTGAATAAAGCAATAACAATAGCCGCTAAACAAGCTTTCGAATGAGTAGTCATGGTGGTAATGGCCCTCGTTTAACGTAAAGTGCTAGAAAAATATGTGATAAACAAACTTATTTGTCATGCCGAAGGCGTGCCTTTGAGATTATTGGCACAGCTATTGACTTTATTGAAGTCTTTAAAAAATAAGTAGGAGTCATAACTTTTTTGTGTCAAATTGGCACTCATTACTATGTTTAAGGATATTCGTTTATCACCCATCGAACAAGGAGAAGAATCAGAAGAGCTGATTCAATTAATCAATCCCGACAAGGAGGTTGACATTCGCCCTGAAGATTTACCCGAAGAAATTTCTATTCTTCCCATAAAAAATACGGTACTCTTCCCTGGCGTGGTAATACCGATCACGGTTACCCGACAGAAATCGATACGACTTATTAAAAAAGCGTATCAGGGAAGCCGAATTATCGGGGTAGTTGCACAAAAGAACAAACAGACCGAAGACCCAGCCATTGAGGATTTATGCCGCCTGGGCACGGTAGCGCGAATCATTAAAATGTTGGTGTTGCCCGACGGAAACACAACGATAATTATCCAAGGCAAAAACCGGTTTTCGATAAAGGAATTTTTAGGCGAAGAACCTTTCATTACCGCGCGCATTGAGCTACAGACAGAACCAACGCTGGACTTGGAAAGCAAGCAAGTGAAGGCGCTCGTACAATCGCTAAAAGATGCCGCCTTTAAAATTCTCAAACTCAATCCTGATATTCCGCAGGAAGCGCAAGTGGCACTGGACAATATCAGCGGCGTTGCCTTTTTGGTTCACTTCCTCGCGTCAAATCTGAATGTGGATGTTGTCGACAAGCAAAAAATTCTGGAAGTCAATAACATCATCGACCGGGGGACTTTGCTTTTGCAATACATGCTGAAGGAAATTCAGATGCTTGAAATTAAGCACGAGATTCAAAAGAAAGTACACACCGACATCGATCAGCAACAGCGCGATTATTTTTTGCGTCAGCAAATCAAGGTGCTGCAAGATGAGTTGGGTTACGATGGTCCCGACAAGGAAATTGAGAAACTCCGCAAACGCGGCAAAGAAAAAAAATGGCCTAAGCAGGCAGCCGATCATTTCAACAAAGAACTTGATAAACTACAGCGTACTAATCCGCAAGCTCCTGATTTTCCGGTGATGATGAACAACGTTGAGTTCATGCTCGACTTGCCATGGGAAGAATATACAGTCGATGATTTTGATTTGAAGAAAGCCAAAAAGATTTTGGATAAAGATCATTTTGGTTTGGAAAAAGTGAAGACACGCATTCTGGAGTACCTTGCGGTGCTGAAGCTCAAGCAAGACATGAAGGGTCCGATCTTGTGTTTGTACGGCCCTCCCGGCGTAGGGAAAACTTCACTTGGGAAATCGATCGCCAAATCACTCGGTAGAAACTACGTGCGCATGTCGCTCGGCGGTGTGCATGATGAAGCAGAGATTCGCGGGCATCGCAAAACGTATATCGGCGCTATGCCTGGAAAAATTTTACAAAACCTGAAGAAGGCAAAATCGTCAAACCCGGTTTTTGTATTGGATGAGATTGACAAGGTACGCTCTGATTTCAGAGGCGATCCTTCTTCGGCGCTGCTTGAAGTATTAGATCCAGAACAAAACAATGCCTTCGGAGATAATTACCTCGAAGTAGAATACGATTTGTCGAAAGTGCTCTTTATCGCTACGGCAAATTCACTGGACACCATTCATCCTGCCTTGCGTGACAGAATGGAGATTATCGAATTGACAGGCTATACGGTAGAAGAAAAATTGCAGATCGCCATTAAACATTTGGTGCCCAAACAAATTAAGGAACATGGCCTGAAGCCGGCGGATGTAAAAATTTCGAACGAGGCGCTATTGAAAGTGATTGAGGCGTACACGCGCGAGTCGGGTGTTAGAAACCTGGAGCGCAAAATCGGCTCGGTAGTGCGCCACATCGCGAAGTCTAAAGCCATGGAGGAAACCCTTCCTGAAGAAGTCACTCCAGCGCATGTGGTAAAAATTTTAGGTGGAGAAATCTTTGATGAAGAATTGTATCAGGGCAACGATATCGCCGGCGTAGTTACCGGTCTTGCCTGGACACAGGTGGGTGGCGATATTTTGTTTGTGGAATCAAGTGTAAGCCGCGGAAAAGGAGCGCTCACTATTTCGGGTCAGCTCGGTGACGTGATGAAAGAGTCGGCGACAGCAGCGCTTTCATATCTTAAAGCCAATGCCGATACATTGAAAATCGATCACCGGATTTTTCAACATTACGACCTGCACATTCACGTTCCTGCCGGTGCAGTTCCTAAAGACGGACCAAGTGCGGGTATCACCATGCTCACTTCACTGGCGTCAATCTTTACTCAACGAAAGGTGAAAGCCAACCTGGCAATGACAGGGGAGATCACCTTGCGGGGAAAAGTGCTGCCGGTAGGAGGGATCAAAGAAAAAATACTCGCGGCAAAACGGAGTGGTATAAAAGAGATTATCCTTAGCTCGAAGAACAAGCGCGACATCGGTGAGATTGAAAAATCATACATCAAAGGTTTGTCCTTTCACTATGTGGATACTGTCGATGAAGTTTTGAAATTGGCTCTGCTTAAGGAAAAAGTAGAAAAACCTCTTGAGTTTATTTTGCCTGAAATAAAAGCATAGTTTCTTTTGTGCGAACAGGTATTCGTATAGAAGGAAAAACGTAATCACAACTTAGAAATGTTGCATCCCCAATATTTAACACCCCAGCAGATTGTTCAGGAGTTGGACAAATACATTGTGGGTCAAAATGAAGCCAAGAGAAATGTAGCCATAGCGCTGCGCAACCGCTGGCGACGTATGAATGCGGCTCCCGAAATGCGTAATGAAATTATTCCCAACAACATTCTGATGATTGGGGCAACGGGCGTGGGTAAAACTGAAATCGCGCGCCGGCTGGCAAAAATTGCGGACGCTCCTTTTGTAAAAGTGGAAGCTTCAAAATTTACAGAAGTAGGTTATGTGGGCCGCGACGTAGAAAGTATGGTCCGCGATCTGGTGGAACAGTCGGTGAACATGGTGAAAGCCAAAAAGAAAGAAGAAGTGAAAGAGAAGGCCATTCAAGCGGTAGAAGAAATTATTCTCGATGCACTGATTCCTCCCATGCGCAAGGCTACAGGGTTTACCATTGCGGCTACTGACGGAAGCCAGAGTGACCAAACCCCTAAAGACGATGCCGAGCTCAACGAGCGTACACGTTCTGTATTCAGAGAGAAAATCAGAAACGGAGAACTTGAAAATCGAAAAATTGAAATTGATGTCAAGGGCAGCGGAACACCGGGGGTAGGAATGATCGGCGCCGGCATGATGGACGAAGTGTCGATGATGAACCTTCAGGAAATGCTCAACGGCATGATGCCAAAGAAGCCCAAGAAAAGAAAACTGACGGTTGCCGAAGCGAGAAAGGTTTTGCTGGAGGAAGAAGCCGCCAAACTCATCGACATGGATGAAGTGAAAGAAGAGGCCATCCGCAAAGCCGAAGACGCCGGAATTATTTTTATCGACGAGATTGATAAGATTGCTTCGGGTGCTAATAAAAAAGGAGGCGGCCCGGACGTAAGTCGGGAAGGAGTACAACGCGATTTGCTGCCGATTGTAGAGGGCACTTCCGTCAATACAAAGCATGGCGTAATTAATACCGACCACGTGCTTTTCATAGCTGCCGGCGCATTTCATATTTCAAAACCTTCTGATCTGATCCCCGAGTTGCAAGGACGTTTTCCGATTCGTGTGGAGTTAAACAATTTAACTAAAGAAGATTTTGTAAGGATTTTAAAAGAGCCTAAAAACGCGCTCACGCGTCAGTATCAGGCGCTCTTTGAAGCTGAAGGAGTTTCCGTTTCGTTTGACGACGAAGCGGTTGACGAAGTGGCGCAGACTGCCTTTGAAATCAATGCAGAGATTGAAAACATTGGTGCACGGCGCTTGCATACCGTCATGAGCAAATTGCTCAACGAATTTTTGTTTGACGTACCTGATAAGATTTCCTCAGGATCAATTAAAATTTCAAAGGCAATGGTCAAAGAAAAACTCAGCGGATTGGTTAAGAACAAAGACCTGAGCGAATATATTCTGTAACCTCACGAAATGGATATTCAACTTTATGTTAATGTCCTGGCCAAAGCCAATGAAATAGAGACGGAGCTCAAACGCCTTAACCGCTGGAGTGATCAGCCGCTGCCGGAAGAAAAATTTGAGAACATGGGCGCCTTTGGTGCTGGCGCAATGTCTTTCGAGCAATGGATTCAATTCGTGCTGATTGACACCATCCGTGAAATTGTAAAAGAGCAAGCTCAATTTCCAGACGAGAGTAATGTTGGCGTTTATGCCGTGCGCGAATTCGACGGCGATGCCGAAGCAAGCACATTGATAAAGCTTCTTTGTGAGTTGGATGAACTCATCAATTTACCTTTCTCGAATTCAACGGCTAATTCCAATTCAATTTCGGATAATGATTTTATTTCGACTATGCCTGGTGAACATGAATTGGGTTCAGTCAATGACTTACCGTTTCCACCCGTAGTTTATCACCTCGCGGAAATTCTTTCCTCGTATGAAGGTGAGGGACTGGAGTCACAACTTCAAACCTTCGATGCATTTCTTGCGAATACCAACGAAGAGGGAAGGTCGATTATCGCGCAACTCCTGTTTGAAGCTTCAGATCGGACTACTTCAGCAAAAGAACGATTGAGAATCAGAAAAGCGGCCATAAGCGTAGCTGGCGGCGAAAGAGCAGCGGCACCTTATAATCACGAAGAGGCGATGAAAAAATACCAGGAAGAATTCAGAAAAAATTTCCCCGATCAGAGTCAATGAAAATTGACGCTGAGATGCCTAATAATTTATAATTTCATAAGCCGTTGTGCCGCGAGCTTTTGGTAGGCTTCTACAGGTTTATACTTGGTCTCAAGACAGCGTAGATAGGCCAGCTTTGCCTTTTCTTTTTGATTATTAAAATCCTCTTCGATCACTCCACGATAGTAGTGGCCAGGAATAGAAAAGTATTCTTTTTTTTGATCTTCCAACTGATCGACGAAAATTATCGCCTCTTTAAACATTTTACACTTTACTAAATTGTTGGTGTAAAGCTCTACCAACTTGATATTAGTTGGGTAACTTTCAATTAAAGCCTGACTGTACGGCAAAGCCTCAAGTGGTTTGTTTTCAAGGTGAAGGTAAATGTGGGCCAGAAATATTTTTGCTTCAACTTGCGCCATTGAAAATTGACTCGCACTGGCCTTTAGAAGCTCCAAACCCTTTTTTTGATTGCCAGAATGAAATGCAAATAATGCCGCTCGGTAAAAAAGATTTTTCTTACGATAATACTCAATGTAGTAAAGATATAAGCCTTTAATGAAAAGAAATTCAGGTTGAATATAATTCTTTTCAAACGACTCCATCACCAATGGATAAGCCTTTTGTGCATACTTTAGTGCCGACCATTTTTCATCCAGAGAGAAATAGTACTCGGATAAAAACAGGTATGAGCAAATTTTATAATACAACAACGTCGGAGTTGGATTCTTTTCATTTTCAAGCAGCGCCAATTCTTTTAGTAAAAGTTCATGGTATTGATGGCTCGATTGGCTGTATGCCACAGGAACTTCTTTCCACCGTAAAGCAAAGATTTTTAATAACGTATATAACCTTTTGTCTTTCTGTGTAAGATTCGACGAGATTTTTTCAAATACTTCAAATTGCAACTTGTAAACGGCATCAAGAGCCTTTGATGGTAGTAGAGAATCGGGAGTGGACAATCCCTGCGCTAAAACAGATTGACTCAAATCAAAACAAAAGAAAAAAACAAGCACGTATAATTTATTCATCACTATTTCTTCTCGATAGGGGTATCCTTTGTAAAGGAATGCATTTTTTATAAATGTTTGTGTTTTGAGAATGTTTTTTTATCTTGAAACTCTAAAACAAATTAATCAATGAAAAAAATTTTATTGTTGGTTCTGGTTTGTACCATGGGATGTGCGTACACCAGCAAAGCTTCTTCCATTTACCAAGTGAACGATGCGCAGATTGAGGCCACTCTCAATCAGGCAACTCCTACCACCATTCAAATCACCGATGCTGCGGCCATGGTTAATCCATTAGCTGTTCAAGCCTCATCATCGGATAAGAATGCATGGATTGCAGTTATACTTGACTTTGTTGTCGGAGGTCTTGCCATTCACCGGGTTTATCTTGGAGGTACGCCTATGCTGATTGTTTATTACCTGATTACCTGTGGAGGTATTTTCGGAATTGTTCCATTGGTTGACTTTGTTGTTTTGATCATCAACAATGAAGACATCAGTAAATACGTAGGGAGCAACAAGTTCTTTATGTGGGGTTGATATAAACTTCGTAATAGAATTTGACAAGAGGCGCAACGATGCGCCTCTTATTTTTTTATGGTTGTTGAAACTGTCTTTTTCACAAGGGTATCCAATTCTTCTATTAAAGCTTTATTCTTTTTTTCAGCCAGGTATTGGGCGTGACGCGCTCCTCCATTATTAAACATGTAAAAAAGCCCAACGCCAGTAAAGGCTCCTGAAAAATAATAGCCGTTGAAAAAGCTGTATGCCGTGAAGGCAATCATTCCGGTTTGCAACAACAATGAGGTAACGCCACGTCCGGCATATCCCGCGTACATCTGGCCAACGCCCGGCAACAGATGAGAGATCGACTCGGCCTTGTCAGGGTTTTTGAGTTTTTTGAATCTTTTAGCCATATAAAAATTTGTACTGTCATCAACGTGGTACTTTGTTTTAAAGGTGATGAACTTCGCTTCTGCGTCCTTTAGCTTTTGCAAATGGTTTAACGTAAGAATTTCAAGCAAATCAATCATCGGATGAGAAATAGCCGGGATGTAATAATGAGACTCCTGAATTTTACTTAAAGCCAGATCATATTTTTCGCCCAGAAAAGCATTTAGCGCCGATTCGTAGTAAAGTTTGAATTGCGTACTATCATCTCCAACGAAAAAATTTCCCCGTGCCAACGTATTGTAGGCAAGGTCATATTTAGCTTCCGCTTTTAGACAATATGATTTTTTTAGCAGCAATACATTGATACTCTTCGATCCGTTGAAAAGGAGGCGTTCGTACTCTACGTTGGCTTGCAAATATTGACCTGCAAAGAAAAGGCTATCTGCTTTCTTTGTTTCTTGCGCTCTAATGAAAAACGGTGCGCAAAGGAATGTGCATGTCAAATAGAATTTGATCATTAATGGTTTCATTGAGTTGATCTCGTTTCATTTTAACGGTGAATGTACTACCCCAAATGGTGCCTATGTATAATGACGTGAATAATGTGCCGTAGGCAATAAACCGAAAACTGTTGGGCCCATCTTTGTGATATCCTTCCAAGGTTTGAAGACCCAGCACTGCGGAGATGAGTAAGGTATAGACGGCCTGCCCTTTGTTTCCTGCGTAGAATTTCCCTGCGCCTGGCAATATAGTTGAAAGAGCTGCCGCCACCACCGGCGACTTTTTCTTTTGATGGCTTATTCTAGCAAAATGCTCCTGCATTTTTTTCTCCTGCAGGTCGATAGCGTAATTCACTGGTTTGAAAAAGACAGCAAGTGAGTCATACGTCTTTAAGTCCCGTTGTAATAATGAGACTCCTGCCAACTCCAGATTACGTAGCTGACTTTCAGTGCTATCACGTGGCGAGTAGTTTAATAATTTTCGCCGCGCAATAGAATAGTGTTTCTCGTAAGCATGATTGAAAGAACTAAAGAAAATAGCTTCTGATCTTAGCCGTGGCGAAAAAGACGACACCAAATCAAAATTGCGGATCGACGCCCTAAGGTTTTTCTGATTGTAATAGAGGTTGCCCAATAAATAATGCAGACTGTCTCTTTGTTCCGCAGAAGCGTGGAGTGAATCAATATTCTTTAAAACATAGGTCGATTCTTCATAGTTACTCTTACCCAAGAGGTAACGCGCAAACTTCAACTCATGAGATATCGACTGTCCTTGCAGGGTCAGGTCAATACCTACCAACAAGAACAAAAAAATGAGGCGCCAAATTAACATTCGCTTAATGAAAGTGAAAATCAGCGGGCGTTTCAAGAATTTTTCCTGTCGCTGTTAATCGGATGGGGTAAGTTTCCAATGGACTGATGCGTGTGCATCGACTCAGTCGATCAAATGTGAGGAAATATCCTTTGATAATTCCAAACTCATGCACCATTTGTTTACTGAATCTCGAGCAGGTTAACTCAAAAGCGCAATTAGTGGCCATTTGTTCGCTGATTGCACGTTGATAAAATGTTACCCCCAAAAGATAGCCGTTGGTTATCGGATTCCAACGCCACGTTTTTTTGGCAGGTGTGGTTGTCACAGTTTTTTTTTCGGACTCTGTGAGAAGATCAAAGTCACCTCGAAATGATTGAGCAGAAATAGAATGTTCTGCCGCTATGAAAAGAATGAGCCATATAATTGTTACCTTCATTGCGTCACTCTAGCGTTTGCAGGAATCTTAAAGTTCAGATATTGGTCATTGACGTCCTGATCCAATTTGAAGTTTGAATAAACCGTTTTCGAAATCACTGAGTCCTTTGCGGTAACATAATTGATCTGCGTGACGGCGGCAGGGAAATTTGTTGCTCCTACTAACTGATAATTGTAAAAATAGACCTTGTTGATTGCTTTTCCTTTTTTATCAAAATAGCCAAGGAAAACCGGATTATTTTTTTCATGCGCTACTTCCACTTTCGAAATATCCTTCGCGAGTTGCAATGGCGGAGACCACACGGTGATTTTTAAATTCCCTTCGAACTTTGTTTCTTTTAAAGTAAACCCCATTTTCGAAAGTCCAAGGTCGTTGCGATTGCTTTCCAAAAAATAAAAGAGCTGATTGGTTTCGGTACTCATCAGGTAATTCTGCTTTTGCGCTACAGAATTATTAATAAAATCGTATACTAAAAATTCACCTTTTGAATTGTTAACCACTAAAATCTCCTTTGGTTCAACGTAATGGCACGCCATTTTTCCTTCCGAGGTATAGAAGACAGTGGCCTTTAGTGTAGTCAACTGCCCTTTGCGCGTAGAGCGTGTGAGCATATCCATGGATACCTTCTGATACACATACTGCGGCGGTCCCCAAAAACTAAGAAAATAAATAAAAAGAATTTCCATCATAGTCAACGAAAATAGAAACTATTTGGAATTTAAGAAAGAATGAAAGCTGCCGTAGGCAGACTGTTAATACACGATGCCGTCGGCAAGAACAATTACTTTGTTCTTCAACACTTCAACCACACCACCGGTAATGTGCACTTCTTGTGCCAGGTCTTTTGCTTTGTACGATACGGTTCCGTCCTTCAAAAGAGAAACAAGCGGAGCGTGGTCATTCATCACCTGAAAGGATCCGTCAGTGCCAGGAAACGTGGCAATGTTCACGTCGCCTTCAAATACTTTTTTTTCCGGTGTGATGATTTCGAGGTACATAAATTCTAATTGAAAATTGTAAACTAACCGCTGAAAAGATTGACCTAAAGAGTTGAAACGGGTCGTTAAACCAAGCTTCAACTCTCCAGATCAACTTTATTCCAAATTATGCATTGGCTTCGGCCAACATCTTCTCGCCTTTCGCGATGGCTTCTTCAATGCTGCCTACCAGGTTGAAGGCCATTTCAGGCAAGTGGTCAACTTCGCCGTCCATGATCATGTTAAATCCTTTGATCGTGTCTTTAATGTCCACCAGCGCTCCTTTCAAACCAGTGAAGGCTTCTGCCACGTGGAAAGGCTGTGACAAGAAACGTTGCACACGACGCGCGCGTGACACCGTCAACTTATCGTCGTCGCTCAGCTCGTCCATACCAAGGATGGCGATGATATCTTGTAATTCTTTGTAGCGTTGCAGAATCAACTTCACGCGCTGTGCGCAATTGTAGTGCTCTTCGCCCACGATGTCGGCGCGCAAAATCCGTGAAGTAGAATCCAACGGATCCACCGCAGGATAAATACCCAACTCGGCAATTTTACGACTCAATACAGTAGTGGCATCCAAGTGTGCGAACGTGGTCGCAGGCGCAGGGTCAGTCAAGTCATCGGCAGGTACGTACACAGCCTGTACCGAAGTGATCGAACCGTTTTTGGTAGACGTGATACGCTCTTGCATGGCACCCATTTCAGTAGCCAGTGTAGGCTGATAACCTACGGCTGAAGGCATACGACCCAAAAGCGCAGATACTTCAGAACCAGCTTGTGTGAAACGGAAGATGTTATCGATAAAGAACAGAATGTCTTTTCCTTTTCCTTTGCCATCACCATCGCGGAAATACTCAGCCACGGTCAAACCAGAAAGAGCAACACGGGCACGGGCGCCAGGGGGCTCATTCATCTGACCAAACACGAAGGTGGCTTTTGAATCTTTCAGTTTACCATGATCTACTTTCGAGAGATCCCATCCACCGGCATGAAGTGATTTGTTGAATTCCGGACCATAATCCACGATACCGGCTTCAATCATTTCACGCAACAAGTCGTTTCCTTCGCGGGTACGCTCACCCACACCGGCAAACACTGAAAGACCAGCATAGGCTTTGGCAATGTTGTTGATCAACTCCTGGATCAATACGGTTTTACCTACACCGGCACCACCGAACAATCCGATTTTACCTCCTTTTGAGTAAGGCTCAATCAAGTCGATAACTTTAATACCTGTATAAAGTACTTCTTGTGAAGTAGAAAGATCTTCATAGCGGGGTGCTGAGCGGTGGATAGGCAGTGCCTGCTCGCCTTTAGGCTGGGCAATACCGTCAATCGCTTCTCCGATCACATTAAACAAACGTCCTTTGATATCCTCGCCGATAGGCATTTTGATAGGCATACCAGTATCGGTCACTTTCATGCCGCGTACCAAACCTTCAGTTCCATCCATAGCGATGGTGCGTACACGATCCTCGCCCAGGTGTTGCTGACACTCCAATACAATGCGGGTGCCATCGCCTTTGGTTACTTCCAAAGAATCGAGAATGTTAGGCAGTTTTGAGCCTGGCTCGTCGAAGGCCACGTCCACAACCGGACCGATTACCTGAGTGATTTTACCGTAGTTCGCCATGAGGATGAGATGTTATGTTAATTTATTGACAGTTAGCTTATTAGGGATTGAGCAGAATGTCTGAACAAATCCAGCCGCAAAAGTATATTTTTCGGGGGTTTGAACAAATGACGGATGCAGTATTTTTGGTTTTAATCACAATTTGTGATCGCCTCCTTTTGGTGAGTGCCGCTTTCGCCTGTTTTTCTATTTTTGCAGCATGGGCATCCGTTCTGTTTTAGCCAAACCTTTTGCGGCGTACATCGCCAAAGAAACCAAAACCTGGTCGATGAACCCGGTGGTAAGCCAGGAAAATGTGTTTCGATCCATCGTCAATGGAGGTCAAAACACAGTCTTTGGCAAAGACCACGGTTTTGACACCATCCGCACGCACCAGGATTTTAAGAAGCAAGTGCCCATCCGCGATTATGAGGCCCTAAAACCTTATGTAGAGCGGGTGATTCACGGGGAGGAAAACATATTATGGCCAGGCAAACCTGCCTATTTTGCCAAGACTTCGGGCACCACCTCGGGCACCAAATATATTCCGATCACAAAAGATTCTATTCCCAACCATATCAACAGTGCGCGTAATGCCTTGCTGAGTTACGTGCATGAAACCGGCAAGGCTAAATTTCTGGATGGCGGACTGATTTTTCTTTCCGGAAGTCCTGAGCTTTCGCAAAAAGCGGGCATCAATACCGGTCGCCTTTCGGGAATTGTAAATCACCACGTACCCGGCTACCTGCGCAGCAACCAAAAGCCAAGCTACGCTACCAACTGCATTGAAGATTGGGAAGAGAAACTTGAAAAGATCATCGACGAAACGCTGCACGAACGCATGACGTTGATCTCGGGAATTCCTCCGTGGGCGCAAATGTATTTTGACCGGATCGTAACGCGCACCGGCAAGAAAATAAAAGATGTGTTCCCCGACTTTTCGATGTTTGTGTACGGCGGTGTGAACTTTGAACCGTATCGCGCCAAGCTGTTTGAAACTATTGGAAAGAAGATTGATTCAATCGAGACCTATCCCGCGTCAGAAGGGTTTATCGCATACCAGGATTCGCAGCATGCAGAAGGTTTGCTTTTGCTTTTGAACACGGGCATCTTTTTCGAATTCATTCCTGCTGAAGAATATTTCAACGAAAATCCTTCACGTCTTACTATTGGAGAAGTAGAGCTGGGAAAAAATTATGCCGTCGTCATCAACAGCAACGCCGGCCTTTGGGGCTACTCCATTGGCGATACCGTGAAGTTTGTTTCCAAAAATCCGTATCGCATTGTAGTAAGCGGACGGATCAAGCATTTCATTTCCGCGTTTGGCGAGCATGTGATTGGCGAAGAGGTAGAGAAAGCCATGAAGTTTGCCTGTCAGAAATTTCCAGAAGTTGAACTGGTAGAATTTACCGTAGCACCTAACGTGGCGCCAGCCGAAGGAATGCCACATCACGAATGGTTGATTGAATTTGGTCGCGCCCCTGAAAATCTGGAGGCTTTTGCCCTGGAACTCGATAACCAATTACGCCAGTTGAATGTTTATTACGACGACCTTATTACCGGAAACATTCTGCGCACCTTGAAAATTTCTTCGTTGAAAAAAAACGCCTTTATCGACTATATGAAATCGCAAGGAAAGTTGGGCGGACAAAACAAGGTGCCGCGCCTGAGTAACGACAGGAAGATTGCGGAAGGACTGACGGTTTTTAAATGACTAGATTCATGCCGTCTGGCTTGACTAATTGAAAATATGATCAAATAAGTGAATGGAGTAAATTTGCATAATGATTAGTCCGCATCAAAAAGAAATAGTGCTTGAGCATATCAAATTGCTCCATCCACGCAAGGTTGCGATTTTTGGATCGTATGCACGTGGAGACAATCATGGAGGCAGTGATCTTGATGTTCTGGTACATTTGAACTACGCTTACCCAACAAGTCTTTTGGATATTGCGCGCGTAAGTCAAAATTTAGAAAGCGCGCTTGGTATGCCTGTCGATATTGTTACTGAAAAATCAGTCTCTCATCACCTTAGGCCACTCATTGAAAAGGATTTGATTTATATTTTCGAATGAATCGCGACCAAGTTTTAGTCAGTCATATTTTAGGTTGTATTGAGAATATCGAACAATACACAGCTGACTCAACGAAGGAAAAATTTCTTTCCAATTTTATGGTTCAGGATGCGGTAACCCGAAATGTTGAAATCATAGGAGAGGCCTGCGCAAAAATTAGTGCCGATCTTAAGACTAAGTTTTCAGAGATTCCGTGGCGCGATATCATTGCCATGCGAAATATTCTCATTCACGAGTATTTTCGAACTGATCCGGAAACGATATGGAATGTCATTCAGTATGATATTCCAAAGCTGAAAATCCAAATGCTCCAAATTCTCAATTCATACCGGTGACAAAAAAACGCATTGCTATCCTCGGTTCTACCGGCTCAATCGGAACTCAAGCGCTTGAAGTGATTGAAGCGCACGCCGACTATTTTGAAGTCGAAGTACTCACGGCACAAAACAATGCCGACTTGCTCATCGCGCAAGCAAAGAAATTTAAACCCAACGCAGTCGTCATCGCCAACGACGACCATTATGAAAAAGTAAAATCGGCGCTGATTCCCCTTGACATCAAAGTGTACGCCGGCGATGCAGCCGTTTCTTCCGTAGTGGAAATGGATTCCATTGATCTGGTGCTCACCGCGCTCGTCGGTTTCTCCGGACTGAAGCCTACCATCAAAGCAATTGAGTCGGGAAAAAATATTGCGTTGGCCAACAAAGAAACGCTCGTCGTTGCGGGAGCCTTGATCACAAAACTGGCGAGAGAAAAGGGCGTGAATATTTTTCCGGTAGATTCGGAGCACTCGGCGATTTTTCAATGCCTGGTCGGCGAGTTTCACAATCCCATTGAGAAAATTATTTTGACTGCGTCTGGTGGTCCGTTTCGCGGAAAGAAGAAGCAGGATCTTCTCACTATAAAAAAAGAGCAGGCGTTGAAGCATCCCAACTGGACGATGGGCGCGAAGGTGACCATCGATTCGGCAACACTAATGAACAAAGGCCTGGAGGTGATCGAGGCGAAATGGCTTTTTGGCTTGAAGACCGAACAGGTAGAAGTGGTAGTTCATCCTCAGTCGATCGTGCATTCGCTGGTGCAGTTTCGCGACGGCTCTATCAAAGCACAACTCGGGTTGCCCGACATGCGTTTACCGATCCAGTTTGCGATGACCTACCCCGAACGATTGCCTTCTGATTTCCCGCGATTTGATTTTTCAAAATATCCAGCTCTTACTTTCGAGCAGCCCGATACCGAAACTTTTCGTAATCTTGCGCTTTCGTTCGAAGCGATAAAGCAGGCTGGCAACATGCCATGCGTACTAAATGCTGCCAACGAGGTGGCTGTAGCGCAGTTTCTGAACGATCGCGTGGGTTTTTTGGAAATGTCGGACGTGGTGGAACATTGCTTAACGCGAATGAGTTTTATTAAAGATCCTTCGCTGGACGATTATCTTCAGACGGATAAAGAAACAAGAGTCATGGCTCTTGAATTGATAAAGTAATTTGATTTAGGCAGGTTTAGGAATAGAACAACGATTAACGATTAACGATGGAAGGAATGATTATGACGGCCCAGCTTTTGCTGAGCCTTTCAATTTTGATTGTAGTGCACGAGTGGGGGCATTATTACGCCGCCCGCATTTTTAATATCAAGGTCGAGAAATTTTACCTCTTCTTCGATTTTCTTTTCCCCATGGCCAACGTGATGAATTTCTCGCTCTTCAAATTGAAGAAAGGTGACACCGAGTTTGGCGTGGGTTGGTTTCCGCTGGGCGGCTATGTGAAAATTGCCGGCATGGTAGATGAAAGCATGGACAAAGAGCAGATGAAATTACCGCCACAGCCGTGGGAGTTTCGCGCCAAGCCAGCCTGGCAGCGCCTGATTGTGATGCTCGGAGGAATTATTGTCAATGTGATTGTCGGCATTCTCATTTTTATCGGCATCACGTATTTCATCGGCGACCGATATATCCTGAAAGATTATGTGAACAACCACGGCGGCGTTCATGCGCTTGAACTCGCCCAAAAAATCGGTATTCAAACGGGCGACAAAATCATCAAGATCAACGGAAAAGATTTCGAATACTTTGACGACGTGAAAGACACTGACGCGTTGCTCTCACAAAACTCCTCGTACACCATTGTGCGCGACGGGAAAGAAATTCAGATTCCAATTCCTGCCGACTTCATTGAAAACTTTGGAAAGAAAGAAGCGCTGGCCAGTTTCCTGCTGCCGCGCACTTTGCCAATCATCGAAACCATCTCACCTAATTCAGTGGCAGAGAAGGTTAAATTAAAACCGGGCGATCAATTTGTTGAAATACAAAATACGCCGGTGACCTACATGGACGAAGTCCGCGGCATAATTAAAGATTTCAAAAAAGATTCGATTCTGTTTAAGGTAAAGCGTGGCAACGAAGTGTTGTCGTTCAAAGAATATTTTAAAGGACAAACCAGCATAGGGTTTTACGCCATTAATCAACTTGTTCCGCCGGAAGGAGAAAAAAGCATTAGCTACTCGTTGGGGCAATCTATCGCGCTGGGCCCTGGCCGCGCATTTGATGTGATCACGACTCAGGTAAAAGCCTTTGGGAAAATTTTCCGTGGAGAAATTTCGTTCAAGAAATCGCTGTCAGGCCCTATCGGGATGGCCAAAGCGTATGGCGGTACGTGGGATTGGGAGAGGTTCTGGCGCATGACCGGCTTGCTTTCGATGGTGCTGGCGTTCATGAACTTCCTGCCTATACCTGCGCTCGATGGAGGCTATGTCATGTTCCTTCTTTACGAGATGATCACCGGCCGCGAGGCTTCTGAGAAATTCTTCGAGAATGCAATTAAAGTGGGAATGGCGATACTGCTTGCGCTGATGGTGTTTGTGTTCTACAACGACATCGCCAGGATTTTTACAGGGAATTAAATTCGTTGAGGTTGTTAGTTGTTGGTGAATAATTGCCAGTAACTACCAACTGACAACTAATAACTCACTTAAACACTTCGTAGCAAAACTCTTTCAGGTAGCCTTCGGCTTCGTCTTCGCCGGCAGCAAATGCTTTGCGAAGGCAGCGGCATCCTTCATCAATTTTATTTAACTCTACCAGGGAAACTCCTTTGTAAAAGGTAGCGGATTTATTTCCCGGATCTACGCGCAGCGCGAGGTTAAGATACTTCAGCGCCAGCTCATAGTTTTCGTCTTGAAGACAAAAAGAGCCTGCGTAAATGTACGAGGCAGGATAGTTCACGTCGAGCACAATGGCTTTGTTGATTCTTACCAATGCGCTGTCTTTTTTGTTGAGCGAGTAATACACCAGACCGAGCGTGGCTTCAAGTTCGGCATCGTCGGCTTCTGCTGCTACGGTGAGTAAATCTTTTTTGGCGGCAGCAAACTCCCCTTTATCGGCTAGCAGCGACCCGCGCCAGCGCATTAAGTCCGATGTCATCTCGCCGCGCAGTTCAATGTATTTGGTAAGGTCACTGAGCTGATCATCCACATTGCCCTGATGCCGGTAAATCAACGCGCGCAGCAGTCGCGCTCTGGCGTTTTCTGGAAACTCTGTGATAAAGCGCGTAGCATCGCTAAGTGCCAGGTCAAAATTCTCAGCACTATAATAGCAGATGGCCCGCTTGTAAAGGATTTTAAAACTTGCTTTTTCCTTAAGGCCTGATTCGCCAAGGATTTTGTTGTACAGCCCTGCCGCACCAACAAAATCCCTGCGATTCATCAAAGTATCTCCATCGACTTCCCACTTAGCCCATCGCTCTTTATCGCCCTGCCCAAAAGCAGAGATGGCGAGCCATAAGACGGGGATTAGAAGGAAATACTTTTTAGGCATTGGCTCCCACCGATTTGTTCCGTTCGCGCTTGCGGTCGTTTTCGTTCAAAAAGATTTTTCTTAAGCGGATCGATTTAGGCGTAACCTCCACATACTCGTCGGCCTGAATGTATTCGAGCGCTTCTTCGAGCGAGAATTTTACGGCAGGAGAGATACGCATTTTCTCATCTGAACCTGACGCACGCATGTTGGTGAGTTTTTTGGTTTTTGTAACGTTGATTACCAAATCACCTGAGCGGCTGTGTTCGCCAATTACCTGGCCTTCGTAAATCGGTTCGCTAGGTTCGATGAAGAACTTTCCGCGGTCTTGCAGGTTGTGCAAGCTGTAAGGGATAGCTTCGCCCACTTCCATGCTGATCAACGATCCGTTGATACGACCAGGGATTTCGCCTTTGTAAGGTTGATATTCTTTGAAGCGATGCGTTACGATGGCTTCGCCAGCGGTTACGTTCATGAGGTAATTTCTCAACCCGATGATTCCGCGGGCAGGCATGATGAACTTCAGGATCATGCGATCGCCTTTGGGCTCCATGTTGGTCATTTCGCCTTTGCGCATCGACACGGTTTCAATTGCCTTTCCGGCTACGTTTTCCGGCAAGTCGATCGTGAGCTCTTCAATAGGCTCGCACTTTACGCCGTCAATTTCTTTGATGATTACCTGCGGCTGGCCGATTTGCAATTCGTATCCTTCTCGGCGCATGGTTTCGATCAACACCGACAAGTGAAGTACACCGCGGCCAAACACCATGAAGCTATCGGCTGAGCCGGTATCGCCTACACGGAGTGCAAGATTTTTTTCCAATTCTTTATCGAGGCGTTCTTTGATGTGACGCGAGGTCACAAACTTTCCTTCTTTGCCATAGAACGGCGAGGTGTTGATGGTGAAGAGCATGCTCATCGTGGGCTCATCAATCGCAATAGACTTCAATGGCTCCGGATTGTCAACGTCAGCTACGGTATCTCCAATTTCAAAGCCTTCAAGTCCTACCAACGCGCAGATTTCGCCGGCTTTCACTTCTTCCACTTTCTTTTTCTCAAAACCTTCGAACGTGTACACTTCTTTCACGCGTGTTTTTACAATGGCACCGGTGTCGCGTTTTACCAACACAACAAACTGCCCAGCTTTTACAGATCCGCGTTGAATTCTACCGATGGCCACCCGGCCGATGTACGAAGAATACTCGAGTGATGTAATCATCAACTGTGTAGGACCTTCTGACACTTTTGGTGCCGGGATGTGCTCGATTACGCCTTCAATCAGTGCAGTAATGTCAGTAGTTGGGGTTTTCCAGTCTTTGCTCATCCAGCCTTGCTTGGCCGAGCCATAGAACGTAGGGAAATTCAATTGATCTTCCGATGCATCGAGGGCAAACATAAGTTCAAACACCTGCTCGTGTACTTCGTCAGGAGTACAGTTTTTTTTATCCACTTTGTTGATCACCACAATCGGCTTTAAGCCTAATTGCAGGGCTTTTTGAAGCACGAAGCGGGTTTGAGGCATGGGGCCTTCAAACGCATCCACCAGCAGCAAACAGCCATCGGCCATGTTGAGTACGCGCTCCACTTCACCGCCAAAGTCGCTGTGGCCGGGAGTATCAATTACGTTGATTTTATAATCTTTGTAGCGAACGGAAACGTTTTTCGCCAAAATGGTGATTCCGCGCTCACGCTCCAGGTCATTGCTGTCCATGATCAGTTCGCCAGGGTTTTCGTGATCTTTAAAAAGATGCCCGGCGTGTAATAGTTTATCAACCAGCGTAGTTTTTCCGTGGTCAACGTGCGCAATGATTGCGATATTCCTGATCTTGCTAACTTCCATAAAAGGTTTTAAAAGGCTTAAAATTCAATTTGAGGGCGCAAAGGTAATAAGATTTGTGTCAACCTCCGCTCTTTCCGCAAAGTGGAACATGCGACCGGGTTTTATAGTGCGCTGGTTTTTTTTAATTTTGCGGCAATTTCGCGAAAACGAATAGCCCCAATTCATTGATTTTAGCAGAATTGGTTTTCTAATTGTGAATTCTACTGGATTTAAAACACTTTAAATTTAACAAGCAATGGTTGATTTATTTGAAAAACTGCGCATGGAAGAAGGCCCTTTGGCCAAGTATTCTCACTTACCCGACGATTATTTTTTCTTTCCCAAGTTGGAAGGAGAGATCGGGCCGCGCATGAAATTCAATGGAAAAGAGGTTTTAAACTGGAGCTTGAACAATTACCTGGGTCTGGCCAACCATCCTGAGGTTCGCAAAGCCGATGCCGACGCGGCCGCACAATTTGGTCTTGCTTCTCCCATGGGTGCCCGCATGATGAGCGGAAACTCGGTGTACCATATCGAACTTGAAAAACAACTGGCTGATTTCGTAAAGAAAGAAGATGCCATGCTGCTCAACTATGGGTATCAGGGTGTGCTTTCGATCATCGACGCGCTGGTAAATCGTAAAGATGTGATTGTGTACGATGCGGAGTCACACGCCTGCATTATCGACGGCGTGCGCCTGCACATGGGCAAGCGCTTTGTGTACACCCACAACAACATGGAAAACCTGGAGAAACAACTTCAGCGTGCTACCAAACTGGCCAACGAAACTGGCGGCGGTATTCTGGTAATCACAGAAGGCGTTTTTGGCATGAGCGGAAACATGGGTGACCTGAAAGGGATCATCGAACTGAAGAAGAAATATAATTTCCGTCTGTTTGTGGACGATGCGCACGGATTTGGCTCGATGGGCCCCACGGGCGCGGGCGTAGGCGAGGAGCAAGGGGTGCAAGATCAGATCGATTTGTATTTCTCAACGTTCGCCAAATCAATGGCCAGCATCGGCGCGTTTGTGGCCGGCGACAAGAAAATATTAAAATACCTCAGGTATTCGGTGCGTTCTCAAATCTATGCCAAGTCGATCCCAATGCCGTTGATTATAGGCGGATTAAAGCGGTTGGAATTGGTGAAGAAACACCCTGAATTCCGCGACAACCTGAAGAAAATCATGAAGGCCATGAAGAGCGGTTTGAAAGAAAGAGGATTCGCTATTAACGAAACTCAGACACCGCCTACGCCAGTGCTGTTCAAAGGAGGGGTGGGCGAAGCAGCCAACATGAGCATGGATTTGAGAGAAAACTACAGCATTTTCTGCTCGGTGGTAATCTACCCCGTGGTGCCCAAAGACGTGATTATGTTCCGGATTATCCCCACTGCATCGCATACTATGGCCGATGTAGAGGAGACGCTATCCGCGTTTTCAGCCCTAAAAACGAAGCTGGATAGCGGTTTTTATCGCAAAGAGGAGCTTGTTTCTGTGACCAAATTTTAAAAAAACGGCTTTTTAGCTTGTTTTTGCAGGTTTTTGTTTAATTTGGCATAAACAAAGAACCCAATTTTTAAAACTAAACAGTATACAAATGAAAAAATTCGAAGAACTAAAAGCTTTGATCGCTTCTATTGAGGGCGATGCCGATAAGTTTTATAATAAGGCTAATAGCGCTGCAGGTACCCGCGTAAGAAAAGGTATGCAAGACCTAAAAAATATTGCTCAAGCCATTCGCGCTGAGGTTCAGGAATTGAAAAATAAAGAAGCTAAATAAGAATTTTTTAAAGTAAGACATTAAAAAGGGTAGCACTGCTACCCTTTTTTTATTTCCGCAAAAGCAGTTTCAATCTTTTTACGAAGGCTGGCCGAAGGTTTTACCATCGGAAGGCGCACCGAAGCATCGCCGATGCCCATCAGGCTCAGCACATACTTTACCCCGCAGGGGTTTCCCTCTTCGTACATCGGGCCGTTGATGTCCAAAAATTTAAACAGCTCGGCCGAGGCCTTCGCATAGTTTCCGGCTGACGCATTATCCGTAATTTTTTTAAACGATGCCGGGTAAGCATTGGCCAAAACGGAGATGACGCCCTCGCCACCAATGGCATACAACGCCACGGTAAGCATGTCGTCGCCAGAGGTAAGAATGAAATCTTTCGGCTTGCTTTTCGCAATGCGCATGCACTGCTCCATATTGCCCGAAGCCTCTTTAATACCTACAATATTTTTGTGTTGGGCAAGGCGCAACGTAGTCGCAGCCGTGAGGTTTGATGAAGTGCGGCCTGGCACATTGTAAAGAATGACCGGCACGGGCGAGGCATCGGCTACTTTTTTGAAGTGCTGATAAATTCCTTCCTGCGAAGGCTTGTTGTAATATGGACTTACCGAAAGCAACGCAGCTACTCCGCGCAGATTAGTCGCTTTGATTTCTTCAAGCACACTGGCGGTATTGTTTCCACCGATGCCATACACGATCGGAAGTTTCTTGGGATTATTTTTCAATACAAACTGAAGCACTTCCTTTTTCTCTTCCTTGCTCAAGGTGGCCGATTCGCCGGTAGTACCCATGACCACAAAATAGTCTACACTTTGCCCCGTGTGATCCAGCAGTTTTTTTAGCGAAGGATAATCAACAGCGCCATCCGCATGAAATGGTGTAACAAGGGCAACTCCTGCGCCTCTGAATTTTTTCATCGTAATTGTTTGGTGTATTTGTACATGGTTTCGATCAGCCCTTTGTTAGTTCCGTTTTGCTCAATCATTAGTTCAAAATATGGATCGGCGGCTTCGGTAAACCGGCCTACGCGACAGCGGGCTTTACTGGTGGCGAGGAGATACAACGCCATCGGGTTGTGATCCCGGTCGATATAATACAAGTAATCGAATGGTGTCTCCGAAAACTTTGTCGCCTGAGGTGAATTGATCTTTCCCCAGAAAGAAAGATCCTTGATCGTAAAGAAGTCAAACATAAACTCGTAATTCTCCTGCTTCAGCGGAAGGTACTCCAGCACCTGCACACTTTTGCCATCCTGCTCAAGCTGATGAATGAATTCTTTTACCTCCGCATGTTTTTGTTTGTCTTCCACGCTGAACAAGATGCCAATCGTGTGCGCCTGCTTGTAAGGCATGCTTGCGCGAAGGTTTTTATTTTTCTTCAACGCAGTATTGGTGCGCATCCGCAGAAAGTTCATTTTAAACATGGGCCTAAAATTCAAGATTTAAAATCACAAATTCAAAACTTCCCAATGCCGACGATGCGGCTCACGCGATCATTCGCTCAAATTCTTCTTCACTGATGATTTTGACGCCAAGCTTCTCAGCCTTTTCCCGTTTGGCAGGTCCCATGTTGTCGCCAGCCACCAGGTAATCCAGTTTTCCGGACACCGATGAAAGAACTTTTCCGCCATGCGCGATAATTAAATCTTTAAGCTGGTCGCGCTCGTACCGTTGAAAAGTACCCGAGATGACGAAGGATTTCCCAGCAAGGGAACTGCTCACTTTCTCGGGCTCTTTGAAGGAGCTTTCAAACTGAAGGCCGGCTGCTTTCAGCCGCTCAATTTCTTTTTGACTTTCTTTCTCGCGAAAGAAATCGAACACACTTTGCGCAATTTTTTCTCCGACTTCAGGCGCTTCCAACAGTTGCTCATAGGAGGCGCTGGCAAGGTTGTCGATGGTTTTGAAATACCGCGCCAATTTCTCAGCTACGGTTTTCCCCACAAACCGGATTCCAATACCAAACAAAACGGCCTCAAAAGGCGCCGCCTTCGATGCTTCAATTCCATCCAACACATTTTTGGATGAAAGATCCTTGAATCCTTCCAGGCGCAGCAGGTCTTCCTTTTTCAGGTCGTAAAGATCGGCGGGTGTTTTTACCAGATTCAGATCGTACAATTGCCCGATTGTTTTTTCGCCCAGCGAATCAATGTCCATGGCTTTGCGCTGAATAAAATGCTCAATCTTCCCTTTGATTTGCGGCGGGCATCCCTTTTCGTTAGGGCAATAGTGATTGGCTTCACCTTCTTTGCGCACCAGCGCTGTGCCGCATTCAGGACACTCAGCAATATATTCTACCGCCTTAGTGTGGCCGCTTCTTCGGTTTAGATCTACACTCGTTATTTTCGGGATAATCTCGCCACCTTTTTCTACAAAGACGTAATCGCCGATGTGCAGATCAAGCCTGGCGATTTCGTTGGCGTTATGCAGCGAGGCTCTCTTTACGGTGGTGCCCGCCAGAAGCACTGGCTCCAGTTCTGCTACGGGTGTCACGGCGCCTGTACGCCCGACCTGGTAGGTAATTCCGTTGAGGCGTGTGCTGATGCTTTCGGCTTTGTATTTGTACGCGATAGCCCAGCGCGGACTTTTGGCAGTGAAACCCAGACGCTCCTGCTGATCGAGGCTGTTCACCTTTATCACCACGCCATCCGTCTCGAGTGGCAAGTCGGCTCGCTTCTTTTCCCAGTGCGCGATGTACTCAAGCACTTCACGAATGTTCTTGCATTTTTTGTAGGTAGGCGAAACCTGAAAGCCCCATGATTCTATTTTGTGAATCGCCTCGTCGTGTGTCTGAACATTGTTTTCTTCGCCAAGAAGATAGTACAGAAAGCAGTCGAGTTTGCGGCGCGCCACTTCTGAGCTGTCTTGCATTTTCAATGTGCCGCTTGCGGTGTTGCGGGCATTGGCGTAGGTTTCCTCACCAATGTCCTCGCGTTCTTTATTCAGCTGCTTGAAAACTTTTTTTGGAAGAAATACTTCGCCGCGCACTTCAAACTTGGCGGGAATATTTTTCCCTTTGATTTTAAGCGGAAGCGAACGAATAGTTTTTACGTTGGCGATTACATCGTCACCACGCACCCCATCACCGCGCGTAATGCCTCTTGTCAGTAGCCCATTTTCATAAATCAGACTGATGGATACGCCGTCGAATTTCAATTCGCAAAAATATTCGTAGGCGTCGCCGTCAAGTCCTTTGGCCACGCGACCGTCAAAGTCTTCAAGCTCTTGTGGCGAGTAAGTGTTGCCGAGCGAGAGCATCGGATACTCGTGCACCACAGAAGCAAACTCTTTGGTGATGGTGCCACCAACGCGCTGTGTGGGTGAATCAGGTTGTTTTAGCTCTGGAAATTCTTTTTCAAGTTGCTCAAGGTCTTTCAACAACTGGTCAAACTCAAAATCCGAAATCTCGGTTTTGTTTTTTTGGTAATAGAGATCGTTGTGGTAATTAACCTGATCGGTCAGCTCCTGAATTTTCTTTTTCGCTTCTGAGGGGCTCATTGTTTTGGCAATAGGGCATCGAAAATATGGAATTTAATTTTAAAAATCAGCCGGGAATTCACCCATTGATGTGATCACCTGCAGTAGGTTACTTCTTCATGGTAATTTCTAATTTAACACCATGAAGTTTTTCTTACCACTCTTCGCATTGATGATATTGCTTGTGGCGGCGTGCCACACCCACAGCGATCCAACTCCTTCAGCTCCATCGCCCAATGAGCCGGGCATCTTCACATATTCACCGATCGAAAAATCAAAAATCAATTATATCCTTTCACTCGGTTGGATTCAGCCTTCCGGCCACACGATTCCCAGCGATCACATTTACTTTTTCTTTCCGCATCAATCAGGCGATCCTGTTCTCCCGGTGCAGGCGCCAGGCGGTGGATTGATCACCAAAATTTTGGAAGTGCCGGTGTTGAACGTTCGCGAATGCAAAGTCTGGATTAAGATGAATGATAAATTCACCTACTACCTTGATCACATTGTGCCGGCTGATTCTTTGAAAGAAGGATCGACGATTAAAGCCGGGCAGACTATTGCGACCACGGGCATAGGCAACAGCATTGATCTTGGTGTAACGGATTTTACAGTGCAACTCGATTTTGCCAATCCAAAACGATACAACGACGAAACGATTCATTGCGGCAAGCCACTCACGTACTTCGCCGATTCATTGAAAACAACTCTGTATGCTAAAGTAGATCGCGAAGGCAGCGACAAAGACGGCCGTATCGATATCGATGTAAAAGGGAGCCTTGCCGGCAACTGGTTTTTGGATGGCACTACTTTTTATACCGATGGCCCTTCGGGATGGAATCAGGAGTTGTCATTTGCATTCGACATTCAGCATCCGCAGAAGATTTTAGTTTCTATCGGCGGCACGCTCGGCCTTACGGGCAAGTGGGGAATTCCTTCCGACGCGCCACTTCCTTCGGCGGTGTCGGTGGCTAGTGGAAAGGTGGCCTACAAACTTTTATACACGGAAAGCCTCACGCAGGCGGGCTTGATGATTGTGCAGATGATCGATGCGGACCACATTAAGATTGAAGTGTTTCCTAATTCACAACAAGCAGACGCTGAATTTGATGCCAACGCCCTGAAATATGCGCGTTAAAAAAATCAGCGTTGAATGAAGTGGAATAGCTGGCAGGCAGTAAGCGCAGCAGTTTCTGTGCGAAGCCGATTGGCACCCAGACTCACTTTTTCAAAACCACTTTGTATTGCCAGAGCAAGTTCTTCTTTCGAAAAATCTCCTTCCGGTCCGATCAGCATCAGATATTTTTTTCCGGGCTTGGCAATGGCTTTCAAATGCACAGGGTTTGTTGAATCGACATAGCCGATGAATTTCTGATCGGCAGTTGCGTCAACTATTTTTTTGAAAGGAACCATTTCATTGAGCTTCGGGAGCCATGCCTGCTGCGACTGTTTCATAGCGCTCACCACAATTTTTTCGATGCGCGCAAGGTTGATGACTTTACGCTCGGAGTTTTGGCAAAGGATGAAGCTTATTTCGTCAACGCCGATTTCTGTGGCCTTTTCTACAAACCACTCCGTGCGGTCTGCATTTTTTGTTGGCGCTATGGCGAGATGGATTCGAAAATCTTTCGTCGCCACCGACGATTTGGAGTTAATGGCAAATGCACATTTTTTAGGATTGGCGTCTGTAATGGAAGCCACATAGAAATTTCCTGTGCCGTCGGTGATGTGCAAGCTGTCGCCTTCTTTCAAGCGTAGGACGCGCACGGCGTGACGCGATTCTTCTTCGTCAAGAAACAATGCGCCTGAGGGTATTTCAGGTTGATAGAACAATTGCATAGAAAGCCGATTCCGATGCAGCGGTGGGTTAGCCTTTCAGTTTAGCCACCAGGCTCACGTAATCGGCCATGGCTGTTTCTTTGCTCACTCCTTTTTTGTCAGACCACGCATCGAACTTGGCGATGGCTTTGAAATCAAATCCGCCGGGCCGCTCGCCGCTCACGTCGCCTTCGGTGGCTTGTTTGAAAAGTGCGTAAAGATTCAGCAGGTCTTCGTTGGAAGGGCGTGCTGGCAGTTCTTTGGATTGTGAAACGGCCAGGTTGAAATCATCAAGTAATGCCATAAAAAAAGGCTGGGTTAAAATCCAGCCTTTAAATATAGTTAATCAAAAATTATCGCCGGTTGATGGGCACATACTGGCGAAGGTTTTGCCCGGTATATACCTGACGTGGTCGTCCGATTGGCTCTTTGTTTTCGCGAAGTTCTTTCCATTGTGCAATCCATCCGGGCAGACGGCCCATAGCAAACATCACGGTAAACATATCTACCGGAATACCCAGGGCGCGGTAAATGATCCCGGAATAGAAATCGACGTTGGGATAGAGTTTGCGCTCGATAAAATAAGGATCGCGCAACGCTACTTCTTCCAACTTCAAGGCAATTTCAAGTACGGGATCTTTTACGCCAAGTTTAGAGAGGACATCATCGGCCGCTTTCTTAATGATCTTGGCGCGCGGGTCAAAGTTTTTGTACACGCGGTGGCCGAAGCCCATCAGGCGGAAGCCGCTGTTTTTGTCTTTGGCTTTGTTGATCCATTTTTCAATATCACCGCCGTCGTTTTTGATTTGCTCCAGCATCAGGATTACCTCCTGGTTGGCACCACCGTGAAGCGGGCCCCAGAGCGCATTGATACCGGCCGAAATGGATGAATAAATACTTGCCTTTGATGAACCTACTATACGCACCGTGGAGGTAGAGCAGTTTTGTTCGTGGTCGGCATGAAGAATCAACAGCTTGTCGAGCGCGTCGGCTACCACCGGGTCAACATCGTGTTGCTCGGCTGGCAGGGAAAACATCATTTTCAAAAAGCGGGCTGTGTAATCCAATGAATTGTCGGGATAATTCACCGGATGCCCCATCGCATTTTTATAGGCCCAGGCTGCGAAGGTTGGCATCTTAGCCAATGAGCGCACGATGCTAAGGTAAACTCCTTCCGCGGAGCGGTTGGGGTCGAGTGATTCGGGATAGAAGGCAGTCTGTGCGCAGAACATAGAGGCCAATACGCCCATCGGGTGCGCGGTAGAAGGAAACCCGTCAAGGATTTTGCGGGTGTCTTCGTGCACCATGGTATGTTTCTTAATGTCGCCGCTGAATTTTTTCAGTTGTTCGGAGCTGGGTAGTTCGCCAAAAATCAACAGATAAGCGACTTCCAAAAAGGTGGACTTAGCTGCCAGTTCTTCAATAGAATAGCCCCTGTAGCGCAGTATTCCATGGTCGCCATCCAAAAAGGTGATGGCACTTTTTGTGGCTCCTGTATTTTTATATCCAAAGTCGAGTGTAATCACTCCGGCTTCTTCCAGCAGATTGCTGATATCCAATGCCGTTTCTTTTTCTGTTCCTTCCACAATGGGCAGTTTGTACGACTTCCCATCAATAATCAGTTCCGCGGTCTTCGCCATATAAAATAGAATTTAAACTTTCGTTTTAAAGATAGAATGAAGAGTTATCAGAAAAAAGGAGTGTTCAATAATTAGTTATTACCTAAGATGAGAGGCATTCCGTCTTTGCCTGATCCAATGACAATTACCTTGGTATTGGGCGATTTAGAAAGCTCCAGGGTAGCCTCTATACCTCTCATTTTCAATAATTTGTCAGACAAGCTATTGTTTATGATGTTGTTGGCGCGCGATTCGCCCTCGGCGGCGATGCGTTTACGTTCGGCTTCACTTTTTTCTTTGTCCAACCGATACTGGTAGGCGAGTGATTCTTGCTGTTGCTGAAGCTTGTTTTCGATAGCTGCTTTGATCTGCTCAGGCAGCACGATCGAGCGGATCAAAACTGCCGTAGCCTTCACGTTATTAATGTTCAGGATTTTCTCAGTTTCTTCTTTAATGGAATTTTCTACTTCGGCTCGCTTGGTCGAATAAATCTCTTCGGCGGTGTAGCGGCCCATCACCTGGCGCACCGTGCTTCTTAGCTCGGGGATCACTAGTTTGCTCACATAGTCGGCGGTGAATTGTTCGTGGATGTAGCCGATTTTATTATGCACCGGAAAGTAGCGTACGGTAACATCTACGTGAATCGAGAGCCCGTTCTTGTCGAGCACATCCATATTTTCGTCGGAGGTGGTTTCATTCACTTTGTAAATGTACACGTCGTTCCAGGGCGCTTTCATGTGTGTGCCCGGCCCGATCACGTTGTCTTTGTCCAGGCCGCTGCCAAACGGATAAAAGATGATGGCGCGGTCTGTAGCTTGTACGGTGTACCAGATGCTTGAGGAAATGGTAAGCAAAATGATAAAAGCTACTACACCTAAAATGATAAGAGGAAGCCGGCGGTTGTTCATATCAGTTTAATTTGATTGGTTATTTATTTTTCATTTTCTGCGCGAGGCAGACCAAGGAGTTTTCCAATGATCAGCATTCCGTAAAGGCCACCCCATACCGCTTCGATTACGCTGATATTCCGGATGAGCCGGGAAGGAGTAAGCCCCGGATCGATACCGCCAAGGATGGAGAAACTGTAGGTAACACATTCGGAATAATTCGGCAGGCCCAGTTCAAAATTTTGGCCGAGGCTTCCGGGGCGTGCAATGGTAATCAGGTCATAAAGGCTTCCAAAGGAAATCCCGATCATAATAAAAATACAAGCGGCACCCCAGATTTTATCCGAAGTCATAAACTCACCTTCAAAAATGTCGCGAAGCGAAAATCCGATGACGGTAATTTCGATCGGGAAAAGTAAACCGTGAATGGTGAGTAGATAGGCTTGCCGGTTAGTCACGTGAATGAGCTGGTAGTAAGGAAACTCCACGAGTATGCCGGTAACTACTATTCCTGAAAGAATTCCGAGAAAGATAATTACCAGCACCCGGCTTTTAGTGAAATTTCGCAGCAAGTCCCAAAGCATAAAGGCATAGGCCGCCCCGAAAAATGAAAAAATGGAGATAATAAATTTTGAAACTTCGCTTTTAGAGTCTTCAATCAACGGCTCGGAAAGCACGAGCCCAAACACCACAATGATGATCTGCACCATCACGATGTTGCGGTAGTCTTTCAGTTTCTCGCGTTGAAGTTCTACACGAGAAAGCAGGCTTTTAAGGATGAAACTTCTCATGGTTATGGAATCAAAATTAGGTCATTTAACCAAATATGGCCTCGTATTGTTTAAAGATCGGAAAGCCTGCTGGTGGGGTTGCTCATGGAAATGTATTCTTTTATTATGTAAACTTGAAAAAATTCTACGTTGCGCTTTTTTCCGAAAACGATATTCTTTTTGGTTTGCGGCTTGCTGTTTGGCATGTCAGCTGGTGCGCAACGCCCGGTAAAAGATAGCCTCGCGAACCTGCTCAAAAACAAACTTCCGGATAAGGACCGCGTCAATGTATTGAACCAGCTGTCCTACCAATACTACGACTTCAATGATAGCCTGGCCAGTGAATATGCGGAAAAGGCGTTTCTTCTGGCAAAGAAAATTAAATATCAACGAGGCCTGAAGTATGCCTACACCATGATTGGTCTTGGCTATTCCAGTAAATCAGAATACCGAAAGGCGATTGAAAACTACCGCCAATCTGAGCGCATCATAACCGAAGACAAAGACAATGATGCGGCTGACATAGCCTACAACCTTACCCTTCTGGGCAACTGCTATCGCGAAACGGCTGAATTTGATTCCTCACTTTTTTATTACCGAAAGGCAGCGCGGGTAGTAAAAAACTCGCGGCATGACCTGGCCAGCATTTATAAGAATATGGCCTCGGTGAAATTGATCCTGTGGAAAAACAATGAGGCACTGGGTTTGCTCGATACGGCGAGTCACTATTTATCACCCAATAGACTTGATTCCAAATACTTGCAGATGGACATCTGGAGCTATTACGGGCAGGTGTATAAAAACCTGGCCAATTACCCGCTTTCGTCGAAATATTATGAAAAGATGTGTCGGGATGCTTATCTCCTCGAAGATTATTATCATCAGATTACATGCAAACTTAATCAGGCGGAGCTGGCCTTTCAGCAAGGCAATTTCACCACTTCTTTAAATTTCAATTTTGAAGCACTTGACATTGCCCGCCACTATGTGTTTCCTCCCCAATACGTTAAAGTACTCATTCAGATCGGTGAGGTGTATGAAGAACTTTCGCAGTTTGATTTGGCGGCTGAATATTTTTTCAAAGCCCTGAAGATTACCGAAAAACTTGGCTTGCGGTTTGAAACAGCAACCATCTATAGCCAGCTTGCCTGGATTAAAAAAGATCAGCACGACTATGCGGTATCCCTGCAGTATGCCAATAAATCGCTGGCCATCCGCGAGAAAATAGGCGATGTCAAAGGAATAGGCAACTGCCACAACGTAATTGGCCTGGTGTATCTGTTGAAAAAAGATTATGCGCGTTCATTGCAGGAACATGAAATCGCGTTGAAAATCCGCCAGGAAATAGGCTACACGCTGGGCATTGCGGCTTCCGTATTTAATATGTCATTGGTTTATGAGGAGCAGGGCCAGTTTCAAAAAGCCCTTGAATACCAGCGACGCTCCGGCCAGATTGAAGAAAAAATTGATAACAAACAGAGCATTGGTATTACCTACAACAGTTTGGCGAGGTTGCTGCTAAAGATGGGCCGCTTTGATGAGGCGCTGCAGTATGTAAACAAGGCCGATGAATTTTCGAAAGAAACAGGTTCGTTAATGCTCATGCGCAACAATGCCGACATATACGCTACGTATTACCAAAAGATAGGCAACTATAAAAAAGCGTTCGAATACCAGAAACTGTTTCAATCGCTCAACGATAGCATCTACTCTGATGTGAGTGCGTTGAAATTGGCTGAAGTGGAAGCCATCTACAACGTTGAGAAAAAGGAGAAAGACATTGAGTTGCTCAAGCAAAAACAAGAAGCTCAACTCAACCAGCTTCAGTTGCAGGAAGCCGAACTCTCGCGCAAAAACTGGATACTGGCTTCGTCAACGGTAGGAATCCTGATTTTGCTGGCGGCCGGGATTGTAGGATACAGGTATTACAAAGAAAAATCGAAGGCCAACCGTGAATTGCACGAGCAAAAAGAAGAGATACAAGCCCAGTCAGAAGAGTTGATGGAAGCTACGGCAACCATTAGCAACATCAACAAAGAACTGGAGATGAAGATTGAGTCGCGCACCTCCGAACTAAAACAGGCCTACAAAGAGTTGGACACATTCTTTTATCGTTCGTCGCACGATTTCAGAAGGCCAATTACTACCTTTTTGGGATTGGCCGGCGTAGCGCGGATTACTGTCAAGGATCCGGTGTCGCTTGAGTTGTTTGAAAAAGTAAGTGAGACTGCCGGAAGCCTTGACAAGATGTTGTACAAGCTTCAATCCATCAGCGACGTGGGCTCGCAACAAATGGTTTTCAAAGAAGTTTTCCTGACCGAACTGGTGAACGAGATTTTGGATGGATTTGCACGGTTGATTCAACAGAAAAAAATTACCGTACACACTGAAATCCATGAGGAGGCTCCTTTAGTTTCCTATCCGGCGATGGTGAAGATCATTGTCGAAAACCTGATTGAGAATGCCATTCATTTTAGCGCGTACGAAAATCCAACGGTAACTATCCGTGCATCAATCAATGTGAATATGGCCACACTTTCGGTGGAGGATAACGGTCAGGGTATTTTGGAAGAATACAAGCCGCGAATTTTTGAAATGTATTTCAGGGCCAACGAGAATTCGAAAGGCAATGGACTAGGTTTGTACATCGCCAAGAAAGCAGTTGAAAAACTAAACGGCCACATCCGTGTGACAAGTACACACGCAATGGGTTCAGAATTTACGGTAGAACTGCCCAACCGCAGGGTATAAAAAAAAGCGAGCCGTTTGGCTCGCTTTGTGATAGTAAGAGATCAGCGCTTAAGCGTTGTTTTCTTTAGGGGCATCGGTAGAAGTAGGTGTAGGCGCAGGTGCTGGCGCTGGAGCCGGTGCTGGCGTAGGAGCAACAACTACTGTAGTCTGTGCTACAGGTTTGATGGCAGCTAACTTCGGCGCGGGTTTCTTTGCTACTACTTTCTTCTTTGCCGCCGGTTTTTTCGGAGCTGCTTTCTTTTTGGCTGCTGGCTTGGCAGCTTTCTTCACAGCCTTTTTAGCAACTTTCTTCACAACCTTTTTCTTGGCTGCTTTTTTCACAGTTTTTTTGGCTTTGGCTTTTCCTTTCTTGGCTGCTTTTTTTGCTTTCTTTGCCATGGTACAAGGGGTTTAATTTTTTTTGGAGTTACTCGGTTATGATGGATTATTTTAAAATCCACTGAAATTTAATTAAAGAGATTGGCATCAACGGAGTTACCTGCAAAAAAATTTTTTAAACGACTCATCATCGCCCGTGTTAGAAAGTTTGTGATCGCCTTATCAGATGACTTTCATCATAAAAAAAATAAAACACACCTCAAATTTGGTATTTAGCAAAATACTAAATATTTTAGCATTGAATTTTAAAGACAACACACCATGAACCCAGATGCAAAAGAAAAACTGAAAGCCCTTCAGCTCACCATTGATAAGCTCGAAAAGACCTACGGCAAAGGCACGGTAATGAAATTGAGCGACGAAAAAATTGTAGATGTGCCCGCCGTTTCCACCGGTTCATTAGGGCTTGATATCGCACTGGGTATCGGCGGAATACCCCGCGGAAGAGTTACTGAAATATATGGACCTGAATCTTCGGGTAAGACCACGCTGACCATGCACATGATCGCCGAAGCCCAGAAGAAAGGTGGCCTTGCTGCTTTCATCGATGCCGAGCATGCTTTTGATAAAACCTATGCCGAGAAATTGGGAATTGACACCGAAAACCTCCTGATCTCCCAACCTGACAACGGTGAGCAGGCGCTTGAAATTGCAGAGCACCTGATCCGCTCTGGCGCTATTGACATCATTGTGATTGACTCGGTTGCCGCGCTCGTACCTAAGGCCGAGTTGGAAGGTGAAATGGGCGAAAGCAAAATGGGTTTGCAAGCCAGGTTGATGTCGCAGGCATTGCGCAAACTAACCGGTACCATCAGCAAGACGGGTTGTGCGTGTGTGTTTATCAATCAGCTTCGCGAGAAAATCGGAGTGATGTTTGGAAACCCGGAAACCACTACGGGTGGTAACGCACTTAAATTTTATGCATCCGTACGGTTAGATATTCGCCGCATCGGACAGATTAAAGAAAGCTCGGACGACATTACTGGAAACCGCGTAAAAGTAAAAGTGGTGAAGAACAAAATGGCGCCTCCTTTTAAAGTGATTGAATTTGATATTATGTATGGCCGCGGAATCTCCAAGTCAGGCGAGATTGTCGATATCGGCGTGGAGCTCAACGTCATTCAAAAATCCGGATCATGGTTCTCCTACAATGGCAATAAACTCGGTCAGGGTAGAGACGCGGTGAAGCAACTCATCGAAGACAACCCGGAATTGATGGAAGACCTGGAAAAGAAAATCAAAGAGAAAATGGCCACCGGCGTGGAGGTAAAGAAAGAGGAAGAATAATAAAGACTTTCTATTCCAAACAAAATAGGCCTTGGTAGTTTACCAGGGCCGTTTTGTTTTTAGGACATGCTGTTGCCCTTCGCCGAAAAACCACTACCAAAAAAATCACTAATTTTCCTAGCCGATTTTACCTTAACTGAGATGGTGGCTTACTTAAAATGGGATTAAAGCCAGCCTGTTGACAGTGAATTATTAAAACGTCCTAAAAACTAATCGCATGAAAACCTTTCAGTTTGCACTTCTTTTGTGTTTCACGGTAGCCTTTTCCAGTTTGCTGGGCCAGGCGAAATACGACAAAATGGTAAAGGCTTCGGAGGTGGCCTATGAAGCCGGCGATTACAATAAGGCCATTGCAAACCTTGAGAAGTTCAAGAAAAAAGCCTTCAAAAAACTCGGTGAACAGAATGCTTATACCGTAAAGTACTCTTTCCTCATGGCCAAATACAATCTGGCCTCCGGCAAAATCAAAGACTTTGAATTGAATGTCGATGCGGCGCTGTCGGCGAGCAAGCTGATCAATAAAGAAAATAGCGCGCTGCACGGCCAGTTGCTTTCTGATATTGCCGGGTTGTACATCATGAATGGGTCTTATCGCGTAGCCAGAGAATATCTTGAAAAGTCAAAGACTGTTCTGGAGACGGGTCACTTTATGACCGAAGATTTGAAAAATCAGTGGAGCCTTCTGGAGGCCGAAGCGCTTACTGGCCAGGGGTATTACAATGAAGCATTGGCAGCCCTTCGCGACCTGGAGAAATATTTTGCCGGAAGAGCGGTGAAGCAAGAAACGTATGTGGACGACAAAGGCAATCTCAAGAGCCGTCGTGTGCCCGACGATGTATTGAAAACCCGCTATCAGGATTATGCGCGCTGGGCTACCGATGTGGCCAATGCGTTCCGCAACCAGGGAAATTTCAATAGTGCTGATTCTGCTTTTACTTCTGCCGCACGCTGGATCGACAAGAATCTGGGCAAGTACGATTTTGCTTTTGCAAACAACCAATACCTCCATTCCTTACTGATCGTAGAAAACGGACTTGAACTGGATCGCGATTTCCCCAGAGGAACCGGCTTTGATGACGCCCTTAATAATTTGAAAGCAACCCATAAAGGCACGCATTACCTGGCCATCTCTATTTATGAAGATTACCTCAAGCGCCTTCAGGCGCAGGGAAGCACCGCCCGTTATCAAAACATCAAGCTTGAATTGGAAAAAATGATCAACTCCAATTACAAAGGAAGCTCTTACTCGGCACGGCTAAAGGCCATAGAGTTTGATGCAAAGCTTGACAAGGACAAAACGAAAAATTTGGAAGCCAACGCCAACCGGATGCTGAGCGAAACGCCAGAACTGCCTCACAATAATATTGTCACCGCACGCGTGCTGGAATTTTTGTTTGGCCTTGCGGGATACAAAAAAGATTATGCCGGCGCCGAGAAATACTACAGTGAGATCATTGCCATCAAAACTGATTTGTACGGCACCAATGCACCAGAAACACATCTGGCAAGAATTAAGCTCGCCAATTTCTATCTGGAATACACCAACAAGATTGCCGAGGCCGGAGGGATTTATGAAGAGAGCTTTACCAATAACGTAGAAAAGCAAATTGCCATTCGCCACAAAGATCAGTTGGACATTCTCAATCACATGGCCAGCTACTACGAGTTTACCGATCACTACGATAAAGCTGCTGCTACATTAGCGAAAGCAAAAAATGCAGCCCGTGTGAAATACGATTACAACGACTACCTATACGGTGCCGAACTAACCAACAATGCAAAACTTCAAATCAAGTTGGGGCAATACGAGCAAGCCGAAGAGAGTATTAACAACGCATTAAAAATTCTTGAACCTTTGCGCAAAGACGAAGACAAGAAAGGGTATCTGGTAGATGCGATCAACACACAAGCTACACTTTTTGGTGTAAAAGGATTGTTTGATGAAGCGAAAGACAACCTTGACCGAGCGGGTAAAATTATTTCGCGCGCCAGCCGGATTACCGGCATCGATGAGGCGAGCGCTGCCCGAGAACTTTCAGGATTATACATTCAACTCGGGCATTACGCTGAAACCGAGGAGTTGCTTGAAAAACTCATTGCAGATTATGAAAAGACGTTTGGTAAATCTACCTCGCGGTTGATCGAACCGCTGGTGAATATGGGACGGCTCTCGCTCGCAAAAGGCGACTATACCGAAACTGATAAAATCGCCGCCAGGGCAAAACAAATAGCGCTGTCTGTGTATGGTGAAAAATCAACCAAGACCGCGGTGGTTCTTTTGCTGCAAGGTGACTTGGATAACATCATCGGCGACTATGACGGCGCGGAAGATAATTTTAAGAAGGCGCTGGAAAGTCAGGAGCGACAATTTGGTCACAACCACATCGAAGTAGCCAAGTCACTTTCGCGGTTGGCGCTCACCCGTTTTTACAAAGGCGATAAGCCGGACGAGATTGAGAAGACCTTGCTCGACGCACAAAACATTATGGGCACCCGCCTCGGTAAAGACAACCCACAATATGCCGAGGTGTTAAAAAGTGTGGCCATTCTGAAGATTGCACAAAAGGATTATGCGGCGGCCTTTAGCACGCTCACACAAGCTGAAGCGATTTGGCGGGCAAAGACCGGAAGTAAAAACAACATCAACGCCGCCAGTATTTTCACCCTTACCGGCGATGTGTACTACCAAATGAAAATCTATCCGAAGGCGGAAGAGTTTTATAACAACGCCAAAAGCATTTATGAAAAATATTTCAGCCGACTTCACCCGGAATATGTAAAAATCCTCTCCAAGCTCGCCAAAGTCTATTATATGGAAAAAGACTTCAAGCGTTCGAAGCGAAACATTGAGGAGGCGCTCAACGATTATGATTTGTTCATCAAACAATATTTCCCCGCGTTGAGCGAACGTGAAAAAGCCAAGTATTGGAACACCATGAAAGGCGATTTTGAATTTTATAACACCCTAGCCTTTGGGCAGATTGAAGATTTTCGCGACCTGGCCGGCAAGGTGTACAACTACCAATTGCTGACCAAAGCCTTACTATTGAGTTCGTCGATCAAAATCCGTGAGCGCATTCTAAACAGCACGGATGAAAAGCTAAAAGCTGCTTACAACGAGTGGGTGCAGAAGAAAGAGTTTCTCACCAACGCGCTTTCGATGAGTAGCGAGCAGTTGATCGAAAACGGAGTTGACCCGGCCGCGCTCGGAGCAGAAGTAGAAAAGTTAGAGCGGGAGCTAAGTGAGAAGTCGGAGTTGTTTGGTCAGAGTTTTGAAAACAAAAAAATTACTTACGAGAATGTGCAGAAATCGATCGGCAAAAACGATGTAGCTGTGGAGATGGTGCGGTACCGATATTTCAATCACGACTTTACAGACTCAGTGGTTTATGTAGCCATGTATGTGAAGAACGACAATGCAAGGCCTAAGATAATTGCTCTTCCCGACGGAAAGAAAATGGAAACCCGATACTTCCGGTATTATCGCAATAGCATCATCAGCAAGCTGCCAGATCAGTATTCGTATTCAATTTTCTGGGAGCCTATTCAAAAAGAAATCGGTCAGTATGCTACGATCTATCTTTCGCCGGACGGCGTGTACAATCAAATCAACCTGGAGGCTATCCCTACGCCTGATGGAAAATACGTGATCGACAACTCAAACATTGTGATTGTAAGCAACACGAAAGATTTGTATTTCAAAAAAATCAAGTCTCGCGCGCAGGCATCGAATACGGCGACCATGTTTGGGAATCCTAAGTTTTATCTCACCGCATCGACCAGCAATAAAATTGCTGATTTGCCAGGTACCGAAAAGGAAGTGAATGAGCTGGAAGAACTGTTGAAACAAAAAGGGTGGAAGACATCGGAGTACGTTGAAACAAAGGCCACTGAAGAACAAGTGAAAGAACTGGAAAGCCCTAAAATATTTCACATTGCTACTCACGGATTTTATACGCCTGCCATTTCTGAAGACGACGCCAAACAAATGACGCAAAGTGAAGCGCAGCTCACTGAGAATCCGCTGATGAAAACCGGTCTGTTGCTGAAAGGCGCCGGCGATCTGCTCGACAAAACTAGATACAACTACAACCTGGAAAGTGGAATCCTTACCGCCTATGAAGCGATGAGTTTGAACCTGGATAAGACCGATCTTGTGGTGCTCAGTGCGTGCGAAACTGGCTTAGGAGAAGTCTCGAATGGCGAGGGTGTTTATGGTTTGCAGCGTGCATTTTTGGTGGCTGGCGCAAAGACACTGATCATGAGTATGTTTAAAGTAGACGATGAGGCTACTCAAAAACTGATTCTTAATTTCTACAAAAAGTGGCTTACGACAGGCAATCTTCGTCAGAGTTTTGTAGATGCCAAGAAAGAGCTGCGAACTGAATATCCCGAGCCGATCTACTGGGGAGCGTTTATGATGATTGGGTTGGATTAAACGCACTTTTAAAACGAAGCAGCATTGCGGCAGGGATAGTAGCGTAAAGCCCGAAGAGCGTTGGCCCCGATAACTTTCGGGGAGCGTGGCCGGACTTGAAGCGGATAGCCCGCCCAGCCGCCCAAAAAAATAATAGTTGATTTTGTAACATGATTCCCAACCTCGCGTCTTGCCTTTGAAACGATGAATCTCGAAGACTTTGAAACCAGGGTGTTGCCCGCCAAAAACAAGCTTTACCGCTTTGCTTTCCGCTTGCTCGGAAGCAGCGAGGAGGCCAAAGACGTGGTGCAAGAAACCATGATCAAAGTGTGGAACGGACGTGACATGGCCGAAGTGCAAAACATGGAAGCTTGGTGCATGCGTATCACTAAAAATCTGTCGCTCGATAAACTGCGGAGCAAGCAACGCAGAACTACCGACTCGATGGACGATGGATTCGAAATTCGTCAGGAAGGATTAACTCCCCACGACAAAACCGAATTGAAGGAAAGCATGAAACGAATTGACGAACTGATGACAATGCTGCCCGACAAACAGCGCCAGGTGATGCACCTGCGCGACATTGAAGGTCACAGCTACAACGAAATCTGTGAGATCCTGGAACTGGATATGAACCAGGTGAAAGTAAACTTGTTTCGTGCACGCAATGCCGTGCGCGAGAAACTAATAAAACTAAATGCGTATGGACTCTAAGCACATTGAACAACTGCTGGAGAAATACTGGAACGCGGAGACTTCGCTCGAAGAAGAGCAAGCGCTGCACCAGTTTTTCAACGGGCAGAATGTTCCTGAAAACCTGAAAGAAACCGCCGAGCTGTTTCGCTACTTTGAAGCTGAACGGTCGCGGGCGTTGAGTGAAAATTTTGACACCGCTGTAACAAAACAAATCAGGCAGCGTCAAGGTGGTAAAGTGATATCCATGACCAACTGGTTTCAGATAGCAAGAGTGGCGGCGGGTGTTGCAGTGATTGTGGCGGCGGTGTACCTGATAGGCCATGAAGTACGCAACTCCTCGCCGACGGAAATCACTGATACCGAAAGCGACCCCAAGCTCGCGTTTGAAGAAACTAAGAAGGCCTTGCTGATGATCTCGAAGAATTTTGGAAAGGCGCAGCAAGAAGCAAGTAAAATCAACTTGCTGAACGAAGCCGAACAAAAGATAGAACGCAAGCCGGCCGATACGGCCCGCGAGAAAAAAGTGAACATTTAAAAAAAGAAATTAAAAACCTTAAAATAAACAGTTATGAAAAAGTTAATGATTGGCGCGATGGTAATGGTGATGTCGATAGCGGCAAATGCACAAGGAGATGCGATCGCTAAATTTTTTGCAAAATATCAGGATGATGAAAGCTTCACGCAAGTGAAAGTGAGTCAGAAAATGTTTGGGTTGTTTACCAACATGTCGGTAGATAAACCGGAAGACAAAGAAGTGCTTGACGCGATCAGCAAAATAAAAGGCTTGCGCGTATTGGCAAAGCACGAAACCCGCGACTCACGTTCGTTGTACAAAGAGGCGATGGCAATGATCCCTACCAACGATTACGAAGAATTGCTCAGCGTGCGCGATAAAGACAAAGACATGAAGTTCTTTATCAAAGAAATCAGCGCGGGCAAAATTGGTGAACTGGTTATGGTAATGGGCGGCAACGATGAATTTATGGTGCTGAGTTTGTTTGGCGAGATCGACTTGAAGAAAATCGGCAACATTGGCAAGAAAATGAACATCGACGGCTTGCAGAACCTGGAGAAAATCAAAGACAACAAAGACAAAAAGAATTAATAAGTTGCCAAATAGGGAAACAGCGTACAGGTAGTAAATCAGACTACCTGTACTTTTATAAACGCTAATGAAACTTCTCGAGGATTGTCACGTGTAACTGCAACCCCATTATTCATGAAAAAGTATTTACTGATTTCGCTTCTTGGCCTGACGCAACTGGTTCAGGCCCAAACCAAAACTACCGACGAGCTGGATAAAAAATACGAGGGACTCTCTCTATATTTTTATAAGAATACCCTCAGGATGCTCAATCAAAAAGATGATAAAGACTTTGATGCGCTGATCAAAGACATAGAGAAGATGAAATTCATGATGATCGACAGAGCTAAGAGCAACTTTAGTGACAGCGATTTTAAGAAATTGAAAAGCGGATATCAGTCGGAATCGTATGATGAAATGATGACGAGTCGCTTTCAGGGAAGAAATTTCAATGTGTACATCAAGGAAAAAGATGGCCGCGTGAAGGGCACTGTAATCCTCGCGAGCGACTCCAGCAATTTGTACGTCCTCGATATACTTGGACGAGTAGGGCTCGATAAGGCTTCGTCCCTTTTCAACGCGTTGAATCAGAGTGGAGATATCGGCCAGCGTGTAAAAGACTTTGTAGGCAAAGACGACAAGAAGAAAGACGGAAAGAAGAAGGGCCAGAAAAAAGAAGACAACGAAGAAAACGATTAAACACATAAATTCTTGGAAACCGTTTTATCTACCGACAAACTGACCAAATATTTTGGGAAGCTTTGCGCTGTAAATCGTCTGGACCTGGAAGTGAAACGCGGCCAGGTGTTTGGAATGCTCGGCCCGAACGGTAGCGGCAAAACTACTACGCTGGGGATGTTGATGGGAGTAACTAACCCCACGTCGGGAAATTTTAGCTGGTTTGGTGAACCAGCAACGAATCATACGCGAAAGAAGATTGGTGCTGTATTGGAACATCCGATTTTTTATCCTTACCTCAGTGGTCAGAAAAACCTGGAGCTTAACGCGATGATCAAAGGGGCCGACCCGCGCAATATTGCCAAAGTACTTGACGTCGTTGAGCTCACGCAACGCAAAGATCACAAGTACAAAACATATTCACTGGGTATGAAACAGCGCCTGGCCATTGCGTCGGCGCTGGTGAGCGATCCCATCATTTTGATTTTGGACGAACCCACTAATGGTCTTGACCCGATGGGGATTGCTGAGATCCGCGAGATCATCAAACGAATAGCAGCCGACGGAAAGACAATTATTCTGGCAAGTCACTTATTGGATGAGGTCCAAAAAGTCTGTACGCACTTTGCCATTTTACGGAAGGGAAACCTGGTGCACAGCGGACCAGTGGACGACGTAGGCAAAGGCGAAGAGACGGTAGAGGTGGTAGCGTATCACGACGACCTCAGTCATATTTTACATGAATTCAACGGCTCGCTTTCTGTGAAATCAGAAGGGGGGAAATTTCAGGTGCGTATGCGCGAAGGTTTTCACAGCGTAGATCTTAATAAATTTCTCTTTGAAAAGGGGATTGTGGCTTCGCATATCCTCACGCAAAAGAAAAGCCTTGAAAAGCAATTTCTAGAAATATTACAGGAAGCACCCGCTGCAAAGTGACACCAGACGTAAGACACAAGATAATTCGCTATGCTACATCTTTTGAAAATTGATTTGAAGAAACTGACCAGCTACCGCACGTTTTGGGTGGTGTGTGGTCTTTACTTTTCTACGCTTGCCTTTGTCACGGCTAGTGGCATGGAATTTTTGAAATGGCTGGCGAGCAAAGGAGCTGAGTTTGGTGCGAACATCAACATCAACCGGATTCCATTGTATCATTTCCCCGATGTGTGGCAGAATCTGGTCTTTATCAGCGGCATGTTCAAAATTGTATTGGCCATCATGGTAGTGATTTCTGTAACCAATGAATATCAATACCGCACCATTCGTCAGAATATTATCGATGGGATGAGCCGCCTGGAATTTTTGCAATCCAAAATGCTGACCAACGTACTTCTTAGCCTTATGAGTGTTGCCATGGTTTTTGTTATTGCCCTGGTGACGGGCTTAATTTATTCGCCGCAAATTGAGATCGCAGATATCTTTACCGACCTCGAGTTTTTCCCGGCATACTTCCTGGAGATATTTGCCTTCCTTTCGTATGCGCTGATGCTAGGAATACTTGTGCAGCGCTCGGGGTTAACGATTATTCTCCTTTTGTTGTCGCACATGATTGAGGCAATTATTAAAGTAAACATCCCCGACGCCGCTTCATTCCTCAAGGATTTCTTTCCCATGCAGTCGATCACTAATCTGATTGCTATGCCGTTTGCCCGGTACGCACTTCAGGAAATTCAGGACTATGTGGCAATCGGTGCGGTGCTCATCGCGCTGGCGTGGACGTTCCTCTTCAATTACTTCGCCTATCTGAGGCTGAAGAAATCAGATATCTGATAAAATCAGACGGTTTGTTGTAATTTTTTTGCAGATCGTCATACTGATTTGGTTTCAATCAGTAGAATGATTTTCTTGGCGCATGTTTTTTAAAAATCCTTTAGTAAGAATCCCGTTTCGTTACGGATTAATTGGTGGAGTGATCGGTGGTATCGTCATCGTGGTGCTTTACCTGATGGGCATGCACCCCTTTTTGCTGCCGGTGATTGTTGATTTCCGAATCGCGATTTATTCGCTTTTCATTTTTCTGTGTTTGAAAGAATTGCGCGATTCCTATTATCAGGGTGAGCTGTTTTTCTGGCAGGGGATGGTGGGCAGCTACATTTTCGTAGGCACAGCCGCGCTGATCGGTGCAATAGTTACTTTGGGCTATGCCTCATGGCAGAAAGAATTTATTGCTACCTACATCGCTAAGCTGCAGCAACAGCTTACCGGTTTCAAAAAACAATTTGTAGAAAGCGTAGGCATTGATGCTTATAATGCGCAGTTGGCCCGGTTGCCTGGCACCAGCGCTTTTGATCTGGCTGGTGACTACTTTTTGAAAAGTTTGATTATCGGCCTATTTTTGGCTATCATTTTTTCGGTCGTCGTTCGCAAAACAACTAAAACCAATTAATTATGGAAGAAACTACTAAACCATCCATTTCAACAAGGTCAGTGGGTACACGGTTCGGCTTAATAATGGGCGTAATCGGTATTGCTCTTTTTGTAATCTTTATTGTAGCCAATGTTGACGTACAAGGCCCAGCCCGTTGGCTCAATGTGGTTGTATTGGCTGTCGTTGTTTTCCTTGCTCATAAAAATTTTAAAGATAATGGCGATGGATTCATGACTATTGGTCAAGGTCTTGGTATAGGTTTTTGGTTAAGTCTTGTGTCATCAGCGCTTTCCAGTGTATTCACTTTTGTGTATGTGAAATTTATTGACACAGGCTTTATCCAGTTGATGATGGATAAGCAGCGCGAAGCCATGGAGGCGAAGGGCAATCTCACCGAAGAGCAAATCGATCAGGCGATGAACATGACTTCTAAATTCATGACACCTGAATTGATGGTCGTATTCGGTTTGATTTTTGGCGTCATCATGGGACTTTTAGTTGCTTTGGTGGTGAGCTTATTTACTCAAAAGAAAAACCCAGACCCATTCAATTAATATTTTCTTACTTTGGATATTTCGCTGATCATTCCTGCCAAGGACGAAGAACAATCTATTCCTGAACTGACACAATGGATAAGCCGTGTGATGCAAACACACGGATTTTCGTATGAAGTAATTTTTATCGACGACGGAAGTACGGACGGCACTTGGGATGAAATTATAAAAGCTAATCAGGCCAATGCGTCGATCAGAGGGTTGAAATTTAATCGCAACTTTGGCAAGTCAGCCGCACTTCATACAGGTTTTCAAGCAGCGCAGGGCAATGTGGTAATCACTATGGATGCTGACTTGCAGGATAGTCCGGACGAAATTCCTGAACTGTACAAGCTCATTAAAGAACAGAAGTTTCATCTGGTGAGCGGTTGGAAGAAAAAACGCCACGACCCGATTACTAAAACCTGGCCCTCAAAATTTTTCAATGCCGTTGTAAGCCGGATTTCGAAAATAAAGCTGCATGATTTTAACTGTGGCCTGAAGGCCTACGATGTGCGCGTGGTAAAAAGCATTACCGTGTATGGCGACATGCATCGCTATATTCCGGTGCTGGCGAAGTGGGCAGGCTTCACTAAGATTACCGAAAAAGTCGTGGAACACCGCGAGCGCAAATACGGCCACAGCAAGTTTGGATGGCAGCGACTGGTGAGCGGCTTTCTTGATTTGCTCACGCTGATGTTCGTGGGCAAGTTTTCAAAACGGCCGATGCACTTTTTTGGCACGTTTGGTATTTTGTCTTTTTTGCTTGGGTTTACCCTTACCGCGGTGATGCTGTGGGAAAAGTTTGATTCGATTTATATTTCTAAAGTCCCGCTGAAGCGCGAGATCGTGCAGCAGCCGGCGTTTTACCTGGCGCTGGTTGCATTGATTGTAGGTGTTCAGCTTTTTCTGACGGGCTTTCTGGCGGATCTTCTTGCGCGCCAGTCGATTTCAAAAAAGGATTATTTGGTGAGCGAGAGAGTTTGAAGAGGAAAGTAGAAAGCTTAAAGTGTAAAGTTGAGAGAATTACTTTCCACGTTTAGCTCTTTACTCTACTGAACTTTTTTTACCGTACCTTTGTCTTTTGATTTGTTCGTTGGATAGTTAAAAAGGCGGAGATGCTGTCGACAAGACGGATCGCTACGCTGTGGCGAGCGGCAGGGATAGAAGCGGAAAGCCCGAAGTGCGCAGGATGATGCGCGGCCGGACTTGAAGCGGATAGCCCGTCCCGATAGGGGCCGCCATAGCGAATAACCATTAACCGTTAACGAAGAACGGACAACCAAGTACCGGGGCTGACCGGTTTTGACAGGATGTGCGGGGGTGTATGCCAGCATGCAGGCTCGTGGGATGAGAGCCTTGAAAGATAGTCCTACAATTTACGTGGCGAAAATACTTACGCCATGGCTGCTTAATCTAAACTAAGTTTAGATTTGCTTATCCGCTGATAAGATCGGCGGAGGCCATCATCGCCCACACCTCTGTTCCGCGGGTGTGGATTCGCGGTGTCGACAGCATGAACTGGGCCTCGCTGTGTTGCGCAGCGATGTCGAGACAACAGCAACTAAGGAAAGGATCAGGATGCTCATGGCCTTGCTTTTCCCGACAATGAAAATGAGCTAAGCATGTAGAACGTACGCGTTCGTCTTCTCTGGACCAGGGTTCGATTCCCTGCAGCTCCACAATTCTTCGATCAAAGAAGAACAAAGCCCGAATCTGAAATGGATTCGGGCTTTTTGTGTTTTAGGGTGTACATCATTTTGTATCAAAGGGCTGAATGAAATTTTCCTTGGAGTTTGTACTCCTACAATAGGCCAGTCACCAAATCATGTTTTTTGATATATTTGCGTTCGTTATACGCAAATTATGAACCTTGTTAGATTATACCGCCCCGTTGGAGCAAATGAGCTGGAGTTAATCATTGACTCAGGTATGAAGGCCTTTCCCCCAAGGCTTTACTGGCAGCCTATTTTCTACCCTGTGCTCAATTTTAACTATGCCGCTGAAATAGCGGAACGTTGGAATATGCGCGATAAAGAATCGGAGGGAGTTGGCTTCGTGTTGTCCTTTGATATACCTGAAGACTACTTTAAGCTATTTGAAATTCATACAGTAGGTATGGCGCATCACCAGGAATTGTGGGTACCTGCAGAACGACTCGAAGAGTTCAACGCTAAGATTATTAATGGCGTCAGATTAGAGAAAGCCTTCATAGGAAGCAAATTCGAGCTATCCGAGAAGATTAGTAATATTTTAACCACAGTAGTATGAAACTGACTGAACTGGCACAGAATATTTATTTCATCGAAGACTTCTGGTCTGCTCAACAGTGTGATGACTTCATTGCTAAAACAGAGTCTATCGGGTATCAACCTGCAACGATTCAAACCGACAATGGGCCTCGACTCGTTGATTTTATTAGAAATAATAATAGGGTTGTGTATAAGGACTACGACATGGCTAGTGAACTCTGGCACTTGTTAAAAGATATTGCGCCTCAAGAGATTGGCCAAAGTAAGGCCGTAGGCTTAAATGAACTCTTCCGGTTTTACAAGTATCAACCTGGACAACAGTTTAAGAAACACCGCGATCAAAGCTTTATCCGCAATAGCTCTGAGGCGAGCTACTTTACATTTATGATTTATCTTAACGACGATTTTAAAGGCGGAGCAACTACGTTTGATCATTTGGTGGTTTCTCCCAAGAAAGGCTCTGCACTTATTTTCTATCACTACCTTGAACATGAGGGAAGTGAAGTGATAGAAGGTACCAAATACGTACTTCGAACAGATATCATGTATAAACTAAAGGAACTCACTTAAACGATTAACTATGCCTCAGTCGATTAAAGTAGCCGTGGATGCGGTGGTTTTTGGGTATGATGCAGAAGAGGGTGTTTCTGTACTGCTGATAAAACGTAAGTTCGAGCCATTTCAGAAATTTTGGGCCTTGCCAGGCGGATTAGTCAAAGACGATGAATCCTTGGAAGAAGCTGTCCGACGGGAACTTAAAGAGGAGTCAGGTGTTGACGTTACCTATCTGGAGCAATTGTATTCTTTCGGTAAACCTGATCGTGATCCACGAAACCGAGTTGTCTCAATAACTTACTATGGCTTAGTGAGACCGAAAGATTATCAACTGTCTGCTCAAACTGATGCTGAGGATGTTGCCTGGTTTAATATCAGTAGGCTACCCAAACTGGCATTTGATCATAAGCAGATCGTTGAGACAGCTATTAAGCGGCTTCGAGGTAAACTGGCGTATGAACCTGTGGGCTTTGAATTGCTTGATAAGAAGTTTCCATTCTCTGACCTTGAAAAACTTTATCAAACACTTTTAGCAACGCAACTGGACAGGCGCAACTTCAAGAAACGCATCATGAGCTATGGCTTTTTGGAAGAACTTGATGAAAACGTGCAACGGAGCGTTGGAAGACCCGCTGCACTCTTTCAATTCAACAGAAAAAAGTATTTCGAATTGAAAGACAAGGGCTATAATTTCGATCTTTTCCTCTGACAATCAGCTGAATACCTAATTAGTGTATAAAATACGCAAAATAACTTGCGACTAATGAACCCAACTATATATATTTGCGTATATATTACACAAATAGATAAAATTACATCAACGCCATTCAAAACACTTATGAAAGCAATCGGAGTTATCATCGCACGGTTTCAGACACCTTATCTTCATGAAGGTCATAAGGCTACGATCCGGCAAGTACAGGAGAAACACAATAAAACGGTTATACTTCTTGGCGTGTCGCCGGTAAAGGGAAGCCGCAAGAACCCACTTGACTTTTACACCCGCGAACGAATGATCAAAAAGGAATATCATGATGTAGTGATTTTGCCACTAGCCGATCATCCGCTTGATGCACAATGGTCAAAAAACATTGATACTCTGTTAGGAGATTCCTTCCCGGGTTCGGCATTCGTTCTTTATGGCAGCCGCGACAGTTTCATTCCCTATTATTCGGGAAAATATGAGACTGTTGAACTTCCCGAAGCAGGCTCACAAAGTGCGACGCTCATCCGGGAGAAGATCAGCGACAAAGTCCTTGACTCCGAGGAATTCAGGATGGGAGTGATTTACGCGTACTCCAACATGTATTTGAAAGTGTATGCTACCGTTGATATCGCCTTATTCAGAAATAACAAAACCGAAATTCTTCTTGGAAGAAAAAACATTGACAACAAATGGAGATTGCTTGGAGGTTTCAGTGACCCTACTGACGAAAGCTATGAGGAAGCAGCAAAGCGTGAGCTTACAGAGGAGTGTGGTGCAATTGAAACCGCGGCGATGCAATACGAGAAATCCTTGCGAGTAAACGATTGGCGCTACAATACTGAGCTGGATAAAATTATCACTACGCTTTTCTCAACCGATTTTATTTCTGGAAATCCCGAAGGCAGCGACGACATCGCCGAAGTACAGTGGTTCAAACTGAATGAAATGAAGGTGATGATTGAGCAAAAGGAGACGGCTGAAGAGCATTTTCCCCAACTGACCTACCTGATTGAAAAATACAATTCTAAATAACATTCGTATGAAAACGCAAAATCTTTTACTCCTTGCCGACGCGTACAAGTATTCACACTACAAACTTTACTTCCCTGGCACAACAAAAATCTATTCTTATTTGGAAAGCCGCGGCGGAATGTTTGATGAGACTGTGTTTTATGGCCTCCAATATTTTTTGAAGGAGTATTTGCAAGGTCAGGCCTTCACAAAAGAAAACATCGATGAAGCTGAAGATTTACTCAACGGTGTGTTTGGAAGGAAAGGAGTTTTTGACCGAAGCAATTTTGAATTTATACTTTCAAAACATGGAGGACGGCTTCCAGTGAAAATCAAAGCCGTACCGGAAGGCTCCGTCGTACCTGTGAAGAATGTGCTAATGACCATTGAAAATACCGACCCCAAATGTTTTTGGCTGACTAATTTTTTGGAAACATTGCTGATGCAAGTTTGGTACCCTAGCACTGTAGCTACCCTCTCCAGAGAAATTAGAAAGATGGTTGAGCATTACTTTGAATTAACCGCGGATGAAGACGCGCAGCCCGCTATTGACTTTGTGCTGAATGATTTTGGGTTTCGAGGTGTAAGTTCGGTAGAAAGCGCCGGACTTGGCGGCTCGGCGCACTTGCTGAATTTTATGGGTAGCGATACGGTATACGCTTCAGCCTTCGCCAAAAAATACTACACAGCCCAGAAAGTATATGGCATGTCTGTCCCTGCCACGGAACACTCCATTATGACTTTGCTTGGTGCTGAAGGCGAGAAACAAATCTTCGATCATGTGCTCAATGCATACCCCGAGGGAATCCTTTCTTGTGTGAGTGATTCGTATAATATTTTTAATGCGGTGGGTGAGTTGTGGGGAAAGGAATTCAAAGAAAGAATTCTCCATCGCAACGGCACATTGGTAATTCGACCCGACTCCGGTGATCCTGTGCGGACGCTCCTTAAAGTATTTGAAATGCTTTTTGATCGCGTGGGGCACTCAACAAATACCAAAGGGTATCGCGTGCTACCAAAGCAAGTGCGTGTGATTCAGGGTGACGGAGTCGACTATGATTCAATCAAAACGATTTATGAGACATTAATGAAAAACGGAATAGCTGCTGACAACCTTGTGCTTGGCATGGGCGGAGCATTGCTGCAAAAAGTAAATCGTGATACTCAAAAATTTGCATTGAAATGTTCTTATGCATTAGTCGATGGAAAAGAAGTAAACGTTCAAAAGTCTCCCATCGAGATGAATGAAAAGGGTGAAATTATCAATTCATTCAAAGCCTCCAAGGCCGGAAAATTGAAACTTATAGAAACTCCGCAGGGAATGAAAACTGTAAGTGAAAGTGAAAACGGTGATGACATCTTGCAAACTGTTTTTGAAAATGGAGAATTGAAAGTGAGCCACACTTTTGAACAAGTGCGTCAACGTGTTACATTACAACAACTAACTACGGTCTGATATGGAAAATTCGATTAAGCTTTACGCCACCAGTACAGCCAGGAAATTAGGCGAGACTATCGCTTCTCAACTGAGAGTTCCGCTGCTACTCACACAGGTTGAGAAATTTTCTGATGGAGAGCTGTTTGTCAAGTTCAATGAAAGCATACGTGGCCAGGTGGTATTTCTCATTGGCAAAATCAATATGCCTTATGAAAATTTTTTTGAGCTATTGATGACTATTGATGCAGCACGAAGGTCGTCGGCTAAAGAAGTGATTCTGCTGATTCCGTACTTGCCTCACAGCAGGCAAGAGCGGCGTGACGGACAGCGAACCGCCATATCATCGCGGATGGTGGCCGACATGATTCAGTTGATGGGCCCTGACCGCATCATCACGCTTGATCTGCACACCAATGCGATTGAGGGGTTTTATAAAATTCCTGTGGACCCACTCTCATCGCACCGATTGTTTTTAGATCATATTCGAAATCTAAAAATAGACAATCTGTGCTTGTGTAGTCCCGACTTCGGTGGCATCAAACGGGTCAAACAGTATAAAAAAGATCTCAATGCACACATGGTAGTAATTAACAAAGAACGGCTGAAGCCAAACGCAGTCTCAAGTATGGAGATAATAGGAGAAGTGAAAGGTAAGAACGTAGTGATCATTGATGATTTAATTGATACGGCAGGCACATTGTGCAAGGCTGCAGATCTCCTGAAAAGCGAAGGAGCAGTTTCCGTCCGCGCTTACTGCACTCATGGGGTGTTGAGCGGACAAGCGCTCAATACTATTGAAGGCTCTCAAATTGAACGAGTCTATATTTCTGATACCGTAGTAGAATCTGTTCATCACCCAAAAGTAGAAGTGGTCAGTTGCGCAAACTTATTTGTGAAAGCGGTTGAAAATGTTGTATCAAATAAAAGTTTGAGTCAGTTATGATTACACGAGCTATCGAAAATTGTTTGCGGCACGCAACGGAAAGAGGTTGGTCAAAAACGTATTGGGCCTTTGATATTCATGGCACTTTATTAAAGTCGAATTTCAGACGAGATGAAATTTCAACGGAGTTTTATCCGGGCGCAATTGAAGTAATGCAAATTCTTAGCAAACGAAAAGATATAGTCAAAATACTTTACACGTGCTCTTACCCTAACGAGATTGTACAATACATTGAGCTCTTTAAAAAACACAATATCCATTTCGACTATGTGAATGAAAATCCAGAAGTAGCTGATGGAGGTTATGGTTATTATCAGAACAAATTCTACGTCAATGTGCTAATGGACGACAAGGCTGGTTTTGACGGTGAAACCGATTGGCTTGAAATAAAAAGAATAATTACTCAAAAATTTTGAACTCAGAAAGTTCGCCGATAAAACAGAACAAACATCTTAGAATTTGAAAATATGAAATCCCGAATTGAAAATATTGAAAGTTGCTTTATAGGGTTGGCTATTGGTGATGCACTTGGAGTACCGGTAGAGTTCGGAAACCGAATTTATCTAAAAGAGAACCCCGTTCGATCCATGAGGGGTTATGGAAGATGGAATCAACCGGCAGGAACCTGGTCAGACGACAGTTCGCTTACGTTCTGCTTAGCCGAATCTCTGTTAAAAGGATATGACCTGGATGATATTGGCCAGTCATTTGTAAGATGGATGACGGACGGATATTGGGGCGCACATCGTAAAGTCTTTGATGTCGGTGGCACAACCAGAGTTGCACTCACAAGAATTAAAAACGGTGAAGACCCAAGATACTCAGGAGAATTCGAAGAGAATTCAAACGGGAATGGTTCAATTATGAGAATCGTACCCGCTTCGCTGATGTTTTATGATTTGCCTGATGAGCTTCTGCTGGAGAGAATAAGAGAAATATCCGGAGTAACGCACCGACATTTTCGATCAGTATTCTCTTGTTTTATTTTTTCCAAATTCGTTTCAAAACTGCTTGAGGGCTATAATAAAACAGACAGTTATAAAACTGCTATTGATGAAGTCAATGCATTAACTAAACGCAGCTCGTTTCATTCCGCTGAATTAAATCTATTTGATCGTATTCTTAATGGTGACCTTCTGATTTTGAAGGAAGATCAAATCTATTCTTCCGGTTATGTGCTGCACACTCTTGAAGCTAGTATATGGTGTTTTCTTACAACTGATTCTTATACTGAAGCTGTATTAAAGGCGGTGAACTTGGGCGAAGATACAGACACAACAGGATGTGTTACCGGAGCGCTTGCAGGTTTATATTACGGCCTGAATGCGATTCCTGATGAGTGGGTAAATGTGCTCGCAAGAAAAAATGACATTAGTATTCTTAGCCGGAGTTTTAAAAAATGCTTGCAAAGCAAGATATTAGCCCAAACATAATTTATGTACATTCTTTTCCCCGGCCGGCATCAGCTGCTTACACAATTCCAATTTGATTATTTACAAAGGCTCATTCAGGGTTCCCCTGATCAAACTGATATCCAAGGAAATTCGGTAGAGGCATTAACTGTGGATGCAGTAATATTTGCAGTTACTTCTGCCAATCATTCGAACACGCGCAGAAACCCGCTGCCGTTTTATATCCGCGCCATCGCGTTAGAGGAATTTGGCAAGCAATTGCCTGTACCTTGTTTTATTTACGGAATTGATGAGGTCGGCAATGTGCCTAACTTTTCAAGCTACACAATCAAGCGCATCAAGCACGAAAGCGAAAGGATGTTTGATCTCACTCCTGAAAATACTTTGGTGGTGTGCTCAACACCTGTGCTGGAAATGTATGAGAAAGAAGGCTTTCGGATACTACCTGCTGAACTCACCACCCGCAAGACATGGGAACATAGCACAGCTCTTCCCTGGGATGTAGTTGAAAAAATCGCTTCTACTTCAGCGTGGCAAGACGATACGTGGATTCAAAAGCATATTCACTCGTCTTCCTTCGACGTCTGGAAAAAATATCGGGCAGGCGATAAAGTACAAAGGCTATTCCGCGACGCCATGATAAGCCAAGATGGCGACTTGACTACAACACGCGATTACAACACCTACGTGCGACAAATGGATGAGATTGCAGTATTGAAATATAATGAGACGTCTCCCTATATTCATCCGGGTCGTATCGGCGATATTGGCTGTGCCGTGGGCTCATGGATTAAATTGGCATGCGATGATGAGCGATACCGCGAGTCTGACTTTTATGGAATAGAAGTAGCTCGTCAACTTTTTGATATCTGCCAGCAACGTAAACACAATGGTGAGTTTAAAAATCCATTTGTATTCTTCTCTCAACGCAACGCTGTCACTGGCTTGGCTTTCGACCGTGGATCGATGAATACAATTCACACCTCATCGCTAACGCATGAAATTGAATCGTACGGCAGCCGTGAAGATTTGCTTTCGTTTATCAAAAATCGATATGACGAACTTGCTCCTGGCGGCATCTGGATTAATCGTGACGTTGTAGGACCCAAAGCTAAGGACGAGGTAATCTTAATGGAGCTAAACAAAACAGACGGACGCAACAATGACTACGAAAAGACATTTGGTACCAGAGAAGAGTTGGCAGGTTATTTAAGGGGCTTATCAACCTATGGTCGTTTCCTTCGGTTTGCCATTGACTTCAGAAAAAAAGAGGGCTACAAATTGGAATACGAAACAATTAAATCAGGCGATTCAGAATACATCAAATTGAGATTGAAAGATGCGTGTGAGTTCATGAGCCGAAAGGATTACGTTGATAACTGGGAAAGCGAGATGCACGAAACCTTTTGTTTTTTTGATTTTGACGAGTGGAAATCTCATCTGGAACGAGTCGGGTTTACGATACTCGAAAAATCAAACGCCTATACAAATGAATGGATTGTGAAAAACCGCTTTCAGGGAAAGGTTCAGTTGTACAGACAAATAAATAGTTCGTTTGAAAAAATGGAGTTCCCTGTCACCAACATGATTATGCTTGCTGTAAAAAATTGAAAAAATGAAGTATTCGTTGGATTGGGTGAAAGAAAAATTTGATAAAGGCGACTCGCTTAAATTCATTTTCTTCTGGGGTCATACACAGAATATTGAGGAGGTTGGCAAGTTTGTGTTTAGCCAATGGTTCAATGCCCCTTTTGAAAAGGATGGAATTGAATATAAAACAGCCGAGCATTGGATGATGGCTTGCAAGGCGTTGCTTTTTAAAGATCTGGAAGTTTTTGAAAGAATTGTGAAGGCAACAAAACCAGCAGAAGTGAAAGATCTTGGAAGGCGGATAAAAAATTTTGAAGAGTCAACTTGGAATGCTAACAAATACGAAATCGTAAAGAAGGGTAACATTTATAAATTTCAACAGAACAAACAACTTGGCGATTACCTGAGGCAAACCGGCGACAGGATAATTGTTGAAGCAAGTCCCGTGGACGCTATTTGGGGAATAGGCTTGGCCGCCGATTCAAACCAAATTGAGAATCCGCACACGTGGCGAGGTGAAAATCTTTTAGGGTTCGCCCTCATGGAGACGAGAGATTACTTACTCGAAATACAGAAGTAGCGTTACCTCATCAACACCACCCAACCCTTGACTTGCTGGTTTTGCGTTTTGGTTGATGAGAAATTCAGGACTACGTCTGTAACAAAAAAATAAACGCCGGGCGGCATTTCATTTCCATCCTTGTCTTTACCATTCCACGACACGCTTGAAACATCATTGGATGACGAAGCAAAAATCTCTTTACCCCAACGGTTAATAATTTTCATAGACATGAAATTGATGAACCGCGAGCATTCGTTGGTAAGGATGTTTCCTGTTGGTCCGAAAGTGTGAAAGGTGTCGTTCAAGCCGGGGGAGGACCCGGGCGTGAAAACGTTGGGCATGTTAAACGCCGGACAATTTTCTCCGCACGCGATCTTACTTGGCTCGCTCCGGTTTCCCACCCAATCGACGGCCACAACTTCATAGCACTTCGATAAATCGGTAATGCCCGAGTGAACTGAAGTGCTATCGGCTTGCTGATCGATGAGTTTGGTGAACGATCCAGTCGGGTTGTCGGCCACATACACTTCAAAGTAAACGACATCATACTGGCAGCCCGCTGACTTGTCGTTTTGCCAGGTGATGGTATTAGAATAAGACAACGTGCAAGGCAGGTTTGCGCAATCTGGTTTGCTCACGTTCACAATCGGCGGACATGGAGGAATGGTGTCGCGGATATGAAGCGTGACGACTTGTGAAAAATTGATCAGCGGTTCTTTGATTTTCGGGTTGCCGTATCCTCCGGGTACTTCAATTTTGTAGGAATAATTTTTATGATCATTGAGCCGCTGATTTTTGTACTGACCATTATCGGTAAAGACAAATCCGTTATCTGTGACCAATACACTGTCGATTAAAATAAAATCACCGGATGTGCCGGCCTCGCTGCGGTAGATATAGTGGTACGGAAAGTTTTGCAGAAATACAGACCACGGAACTTTAGTATCCCATGACAATTGAATGTTTCGCGCCGTAGCTTTACCTGTAAGACGAATGGATGAGGCCGCCGACGAGGTGTCAACCGGCGAGACAGTGATGGTAGGAACGTACAGAACAATTCGATAATGATAGGCGGTATCTGCTGTAGGTATTGCCGTATCAACAAAGGTTGTGTCGGCAACGGCCTGACTGGTCAACACACTCCATGATCCTTGCATGAGACCACTTGCTCGCTGAACTTCATATCGATAGGGCGGCGGATATTGAGTCTTGTCGATGTCAAATGGAGATCGCCAGGCAATTTTTACCTGGCCGTTCTGCGGATCGGTTTTATCCACGGTTACATTCGTAATCACAGGAGCCTTGGCTGGTTGGGGAATCAGGCATGTATCCAATGATATTTTACTCGACACGTCGGCAAAGCGCGCTACAATGCGATAGCAGTATTGTGCGCCGATGGCCAGATCGTGATCGTCGTATGAAGTGGTTGCCGAAGGCAATTCGGCAAGCAACTGATATTGAAGCGCCTTAGGCATACCTGTTTCGCATGACGCCGGTGTATAATTTTTCTTCGCCACTCTTCGCCATACCTGAATGGCAATTGCATTTTGGCAGGCATAGGCACTCCAGTGTAGCGTAACTTTTTTTACGGCGGGGTTCACGTTCACTACATTGATCACCGGTGCAGGCCCGACCACGCGGATATTAAATGACCGGAAACGGGTAAGGCTTACACCACTCGTAGGATGATCTGTGATTTTTACTACTACCTGATAAGGCTGTTCGCGCACGCGCAGGCAATCGGGTCGCCACGTCAACCTGATGTGCGCTGTGTCTGGTGAGGTAGCTTGCACAAGCCCGGCGTATTGAAGAGTGGCAGGCGATTCGGCAAACGAAGTGATATCAGAAAAAACTTCCATCGATACATTGTCATGGTCAGGATCGGTACCTTTCACATCAATATTCACCAGCTCGCCGGCCGTAAGGCAAATGTCTTGCACGGAGGTAAGGCCTGGCGGATGATTACTGCAATCAAGCACTTCGATTTGCATATCGCGGATCACGTATCCAAATTCCATCCAAGTACTGTCAGCAGGATTTTTTTTCCACTGCGTTACTTTGATGGCGATGTTATATGCACCGGTAAACCCAGGAGCATCCCAGGTAAGCAGCCCGGTTTTGGAATCAATGCCGAACGTCGGTGGGCCGGTCTTATCCATATTCGCTGTAGGATAGTTTAATCCTAAATAAAAAGAGGCATCGTTGGGCACTACATAGCCGCCGATGACGGCGCCCCCGTTTCCTTTTGGTGTGGTTAGACTGAACGAAAGACTATCTCCATCTGCATCAGTAGCGCCCGGGTTGTGATAAAAGGCCATGCCTTTGCAACCTTCATCGACGGGAGCCACCAGAAAAGAAGGAGAGGAGTCGCAGAAAGTTGCACTCACATGAAGCTGATCTTCAACGTAGAAGTCGATGTTGTCGGACGAGTTAGGAATGTTGAGTGTTGACGTGTTGCGATGTGCCTCTTCATAACTGATAGTGAAAGTTCCTTCCTTCGAAAAGGTAATGTCTTTGGTGTACGTAACTTTTCCGATGTGAAGGTTGGCGTCAATCACCGTTACGTTTGTGATCTGCGGTAACTGAAAAGAACCTTCACCCCACGACAACGTGCCTCCGCCGATTGACCCGCCGGGATGCGAAGGACTCGCCGTGTTCGTGTAAACAATAAGTGTAATCCGGTAACGAAGTTGGCTGCAGCTTAACCTGTCAGCACGGATTTCGCCAGCCCGGATGTGTGTGCCGAAAGACTTGTGGCTGAAGAAAAAAACAAAAACAAATAATGATCCCGTGATCAATCTGGCCATGACAGAAAGATACGGTTTGTTGCGCTGCAATTAAAAGAAAAGGCAAATAATGCACTTCCGTGAAAGGGAGAAACTAATGTTCCGCTGTGGATGACTTTCTCAAACTTCTGCAAATCCGGAAACTCCGCCCGATACGATAAACTTCATTGCCACAGGCCCGGAGATTTTGAGCAGCTTCACATTTTCTTTGGGTACAACAAAATGATCACCGGCTACTGCGTACGACTGAGGGAAATACACGACGACCATTTCCTTCAGATCCAATTCCGTTAGATCGGGTTGTGTGATGAAGCCAATCCGGTAGAGTTGATTTTCTTTGTTGATGGTGACAAGTACTGGCTGATCAAATTTTTTCTTGTCGCCTACAAACGCTGCGAGCAAATCTTTAATGGAAGAATACACCAACTTCACCAATGGAATTTTGTTGACTAGATGATCAAACCATTCGCCCATTCGCCGAAAGGCGAAAATGGAAGAAAAATATCCGAAAATGGTAATTCCCGTAAGGATAATGGCAAAGCCGAGACCTGGGTAAGGAAGGTTAAGCCGGCTGTCGAGCCAGAGAAATGAGGTGTAGATAAAATAAATGGTGGCTACCAAGGGTACGATGAAAATCGTGCCGCTGAAAAAATAACGGATGATGCGTCGTAGAAAACTTTTCATACTTCAAACTTAGAAGTTTCAAATGAAATACGCGTGAACAACACGTAAAGACATTATTTAGTTGCCCAGGCGATAAGCTGACTTTCGTTTTCAAACCATTGCGTGGCCAAATCTTTTTGAAACCACGTAAGCTGACGCTTGGCATAGCGCCGCGAATTTCGTTTCAACAGCCGCACCGCTTCCTGGTAATCGTATTGCCCGTCGATGAAATCAAAGATTTCGCGGTAGCCCACGGTTTGTAGTGCGTTGAGGTTTTTATGCGCATAAAATTGGCGCGCTTCGTCAAACAAACCAGCTTCGATCATGTGGTCCATGCGCGTATCAATGCGGCGATAGAGTTCTTCGCGGGCAGGAGCGAGGCCAAGTTTTATCACTTCGAATGAAAGTTCTTTCTTTTTATTTAACCGTAAGGATTGAATGGGCTGCCCTGCCGTGCGGAGCAATTCCAATGCGCGCAAAAGCCGATGCGGATTTTGCCGGTCTACCACATCATAGTAGTTGGGGTCGGCTTTGGCTACTTCATGCTGAAGCCAGGTTAACCCCTTTTGCTGGTACTCTTCGTTGATCGCTTCGCGCATGCCATCGGGTATATTGGGCATGTCGTCAAATCCTTCCAGTGCAGCTTTAATGTAAAGGCCCGACCCGCCGACCATCACCAGCGAAGAATATTTTTTAAATAATTCGTTGATCAGCGCCAGTGCTTCAGTGCCGTATTGCCCCGCATCGTAGTCGTCGAGAATAGATTTGTTCCCAATAAAATGATGCGGCACCATCAATAACTCTTCGGCAGAAGGTTTGGCCGTGCCGATGGTGAGTTCTTTAAATACCTGCCGCGAGTCGGCAGAGATAATTTCGGCACCTAATTTTTGAGCAAGCGCTATGGCGGCGGCAGTTTTTCCGGCTGCGGTTGGGCCTACCAAAACGAATAGTCTTTTCACTGGGCAAAGGTAGGTACTTCGCCACGGGTTTGGCTCGATTTGATGAATCTGGCCTGCAAAATTTTGCGCTTTGTAGCTTCTGATTTCATCCGTAAATTGCGGCAAACCACTGTTTCTCAAATGATAAAATACACTAACCAGTTTCTGGCCAAGCTGGAAGACCTCATCGCCGAGTCGGATTATATTCTGCGGTACGAAAAAGGGAATTTTAAAGCGGGTTATTGTCTGCTGCGCGAGCAGAAAATCATGATTGTGAATAAGTTTTTTACGATGGAGGGCAAAATCAATGCGCTGCTCGACATCATCCGGATTGTGCCGCTGGAGACGACAAAATTCAGCGAAAAGAACCTGAAGTTGTACAGCGAACTCGCCAAAGCCGAAGTAAGCGCCTAACAACCCGAAGTAAATTTTAAATTTTTGAAAATTACATTCCTTGGCACCGGCACTTCGCAGGGCGTGCCCGTGATCGGGTGCAGGTGCGAGGTCTGCCAGTCGCTCGACTTTCGCGATAAGCGGCTGAGGGTTTCAGTACTAATTCAAACAGAACATACTACGCTGGTGATTGACACCGGCCCCGATTTTCGTCAGCAGATGTTGCGCGAACGCGTATCGCGGCTCGATGGAATTCTCCTTACTCACTCGCACAAAGATCACATCGCCGGCCTTGACGATGTGCGCGCCTTTAACTTTTTGCAGGAAAAAGGGATGCCTATTTTTGGGAAACCCGAAACACTTGAGCAAGTCAGGAAAGAATTCTATTACGCCTTCGAAGAAAAAAAATATCCCGGTACACCCGAACTAACACTTCATGATATCGATTCGGATGTGTTTGAGGTGAACGGAATAAAAATCACGCCACTTCCGGTGATGCACATGCGAATGCCCGTACTCGGTTTTCGCATCGGTGACTTCAGCTACATCACTGACGCCAATTTTATTTCTGACGACACGCTCAAAAAAATCAGTGGCTCTAGAATTCTGGTGCTGAATGCGTTGCAACGCGAAAAGCATTTGTCGCATTTCAACCTTCACGAAGCGCTGGAACAAGCGAAGATCATTGGTGCGGAGCAAACCTATTTCACGCACGTGAGCCACAAGATGGGACTGCACCACGCGGTGAGCAAAGAGCTTCCTGAGTCGGTATCTTTCGCTTACGACGGCCTTGCGATAACGCTATAATTGTGCACAACAATTATTACTTTCTACGTCAACTGAGCGCTCAACTAAATTCAAAGCTGGCCGGATATTCGGTGGTGTCGTGTTTCAGTCAGAACAAAGATGAGCTGGTGATTGAGTGTAACAATGGGCGCGATTCTTTTTTCATCAAAGCGAGTTTGTCGCCGGCGCTGAGCAGCCTTTCATTTCCACCACAATTTCATCGCGCGCGCAAAAACAGTATCGATCTTTTTAACAGAATCATTCTTAAAAAGATAATTCACGTTCGCCAGTTTGCCAACGAGCGGAGTTTTCTGATGGAGATGGAAGACAGCTGCGCTTTGCTTTTCAAAATGCATGGCAATTTTGCCAACGTGCTGCTGATTGAACGCGGCGCGGTGACAGAGATTTTCAGAAGTTCTTTAAAGGCTGATTACGATACACAACTAGAAAGCCTCGATAAAGTAATTGATTTCTCGAAAGAGAATTTTCTTGCTCACATTTCACTACTGAGCAAGACCTATTTCACACTTGGTAAATCCGTATGGGATTTTCTTTCACGGAAAAATTTTGATCAGGCGGATGATGAACGCAAGTGGAGCTTGTTTCAGGAAACCATTCACCTGCTTGAGCAACCAAGTTATTATTTAATAAAGCGAAATGGTGGATTGACTTTCAGTTTGCTGCCGTTTGACAACGCAGAGTTGCTTCCCGCCGATCCGGTTGTCGCAATTACTTCGTTCTTCGACCGATCAATGCGTGAAGCTTTTCTTTCGCAGGAGAAAAACACAGCCTTGCATCAGCTTCAGGCTAAACTCAAAGCCACTGAAAGTTATGTGAAGAAGAACACCGAAAAACTAAACGACCTCATTCATGATACACACTATCAGCTTTGGGCTGATCTGGTGATGGCCAACATGAATGCGATTGCACAAGGCCAGGAGAAAATTGAACTGACCAGCTTTTACGACAACAGCCCAGTGACCATCAAACTTAAAAAGGAACTGAGCCCTCAGAAAAACGCGGAAGTATTTTACCGTAAAGCCAAAAACCAGCAGATTGAAATATCTAAGTTGAAGGAGAGCATTGCGCAGAAGGAAAAGGAGATGGTGGTGTTGAGGAAAAGAATTGAAGCCGTGACGGCGACGCAAGATTTAAAAGCGATTCGTACACAAGCCGAAGAAGCCGGCTTAACTAAAAAGGACAGCCCCCAGTTTGAAAATTTGCCGTATCACGAATTTGAATTCAAAGGTTTTCGCATTTGGGTTGGTCGCAATGCTGAAGCCAACGACGAGCTTACGCAGAAACATTCGTACAAGGAAGATCTTTGGCTTCATGCCAAGGATGTGGCCGGCTCGCACGTGATCATCAAACATCAATCGGGAAAAAATTTTCCGAAAGATGTCATCGAATATGCTGCGGGGCTCGCCGCGTTTAATTCCAAACGGAAAAATGATTCGCTATGTCCGGTCGCTGTTACGCCCAAAAAATTTGTGCGTAAGCGCAAAGGTGATCCTGCCGGAATGGTAGTAGTAGAGCGGGAAGAAGTGATCTTGGTTGAGCCAATCAAGGTTAACCGTTAATCGTTATCAGCCCATGAGCTAATAACGATTAACCGATAACGTATAACGGTTTTACTTCACCACGTTTACTTTGATGGTATTGGTGCGACCTTTTTCAGAGATAGGCATGCTGGCCAATACAATAAACGTGTCGCCTGATTTTACATGACCGTCGCGTTTCAGAATTTCTTCTACGTCGGCAATGGTTTCGTCGGTGCTCACATGCTTGTCGTAATAGTACGCACGTGTGGCCCACACCAGGCTCATGGTGTTGATAATTTCTTTGTATGAGGTGAACGCAAAAATATTGGCGTCGGGGCGGTGCGACGAAGCCTTGTAGGCGCTGTAGCCCACCATTGTCATCCCTACAATTGCTTTAGCCTTTACGTCTTTCGCCAGCTTACACGCGGTAAGAATCAAACTGTCGTTGAAGAAGTTGGGCGAATTAGGATCTGGATCATTGAATTTGAAAAATACATCGCCTTGCTTTTCTACGGAGCCGATGGTGCGCACCATACTGCGAATTACTTCGATCGGATATTTTCCAGAAGCCGTTTCAGCGGAAAGCATCAGCGCATCGGCGCCATCCATTACGGCGTTGGCCACGTCGTTGGTTTCGGCGCGTGTAGGACGCGGATTTTCAATCATACTTTCCATCATCTGCGTAGCTACGATCACGGGCTTGGCGGCTTTGTTACACTTGTCCACCAACCGTTTTTGAATCATCGGCACTTCTTCCATCCATATTTCTACGCCGAGATCGCCACGGGCTACCATCACCGCATCAGTAGCGGCAATGATCGCGTCCATGTTTTCGATGGCCTCTGGTTTTTCAATTTTGGCAATGATACGTGTAGGTGCCTGCATTTTGGTAATGATCTCGCGAAGCGAGTGAATGTCTTCAGGGCGGCGCACAAACGAAAGGGCAACCCAGTTTACGCCATTCTTCAATCCGAAATGCAAATCCGCTAAATCTTTCTCCGTAAGGGAAGGCGCGGAAACTTTTGACTGCGGAAGGTTGATTCCTTTGCGCGGTTTCAGCGGGCCGCCATATACTACAGTACAAACGACATCAATATCACGGGCTTCTTTTACTTTCAATTCGATCTTGCCATCGTCGATGAGGATCATGTCACCCACCTTTACGTCTTTAGGCAGATTTTCATAGGAAGTACTTACGATTTCCTGATTGCCAAGCAACTGGCGTGTGGTGATGATGAGTTCCTGACCGGGCACTAATTCTACGCCGGGTTGCACATCGTTCACCCTGATTTTGGGGCCTTGCAAATCTTGCAGAAGAGCAATGTTGGTTTTCATCTCCGCGTTGAGTTCGCGCACAAAATTGATCACCTTGAGGTGGTCTTCGTGTGTGCCGTGTGAGAAGTTGAGTCTGAAAACATCGACGCCTTCTTTGATGAGGGCGCGCAACATTTCTTTGGAGTTGGAGGCCGGGCCAACAGTGGCTACAATTTTAGTCTTGTTGTACGAGATGCGTTCCATTTAGAGGGTAAGGTTTAGAAAATGAAGTACTCTTTCGATTTTAGGGAGGCCAAAGGTATAAAAGCGGCCAATTCAATGGAAGGAATATTACGCAAGAGTTCCTGCAATCGGTTGCTATCCTCAAAAGCTTCTCCCTTGGCCAGTAAAATGAAATCGAAATGGGGGTGTTCAGGCACCAACAGCTCGCGCGGCCCGGCTTCTTCGTTGGGTTTGTTGCGAAATAATCTCAAAAGGTTCACTTCGCTTTGTTGCGAGTAGTTGAGGTAATGATTCGATGTCTCCTTCTTATGCTGAATTTCAAAATCCTCCATTTTTATCAGCCGACAGCCAAGTGCATTATTGAGTTCCCACGCCAGTTTGAAGGCTTTGGCTGCGGAAATAATCCCAAACAATTCAAAGTCGAAGGTATATTCTATGTCAAGACGTTTTTTCTTCATCCTTCAGATTTTGAGGCAAAAAACTAAATCAGAGGGCAATTTGACCCACATTATTGTCAAATTTCAAGATTGTGAACACAAAAGCAAAAAGTTTGACAATCTCCACTCAAATCCCTTTCTTTGCATCGTTTTTTGAATCTCTAAACCATATAATCATGTCTGAAATTGCACAAAAAGTTAAGCAGATCATCATCGACAAACTGGGCGTGGAAGAATCTGAAGTTACCCCTGAGGCAAGCTTCACCAACGACCTGGGCGCTGATAGCCTTGACACCGTAGAACTCATCATGGAGTTTGAAAAAGAATTTAATATCTCCATTCCGGACGATCAGGCCGAAAACATTGCTACTGTGGGCCAGGCGATCTCCTACTTGGAAGAAAACGTAAAGAAATAATCATTCCTACCGCCACCGCATGACTTTCAAACGAGTAGTAATCACAGGCGCTGGCGCCCTGACGGCCATAGGCAATAACCTCCAAGAATATTGGGAAGGTTTGCGCAATGGTAAAAGTGGTGCGGCCCCCATTACTAAGTTTGATACCACCAAGTTCAAGACAAAATTTGCTTGCGAGGTAAAAGGCTTTGTTCCTGAAAACTTCATCGACCGCAAAGAAGCGCGTAAGATGGACCCTTTCACACAATATGCCATGGTGGCTGTGGATGAAGCAATACTCAATGCCAACCTTCCGCTGGCCGATTTGGATCCCGACCGTGTGGGCGTGATCTGGGGATCGGGTATCGGAGGGTTGCTTACTTTTCAGGAAGAGATGAGATCGTACGCGGCCGGCGACGGTACGCCACGATTCAATCCTTTCTTCATTCCTAAAATGATCCCCGACTTAAGTGCGGGTCATATCTCTATCAAATACGGATTCCGCGGCCCTAACTACGTTACAGTTTCTGCCTGCGCTTCTTCCACCAACGCGATCTACGATGCTTACACCTACATAAAGTTGGGCAAAGCCGATATTATCGTTTCGGGTGGATCAGAAGCTGCTGTATGCATTGCCGGTGTGGGCGGCTTCAACGCCCTCAAGGCCTTGTCGGAAAGAAACGATTCGCCGGAAACAGCTTCTCGTCCGTACGACAAAGACCGCGACGGCTTTGTGCTGGGTGAAGGCGCCGGAGCACTTATTCTTGAAGAATATGAGCACGCAAAAAAACGCGGCGCAAAAATTTTAGGAGAAATCATTGGTGGCGGTATGACAGCCGATGCCTATCACATCACTGCTCCGCATCCGGAAGGAGCCGGCATTACCAAAGTAATGGAACATGCGTTGGAAGAAGCCGGAATCAAACCTGAAGAAGTAGACTACATTAACACCCACGGAACCTCAACTCCGCTGGGCGATATCGGCGAGATCAAAGCCATTCAAAAAGTGTTTGGCGAGCACGCCTACAAACTCAACATTAGCTCTACCAAGAGCATGACCGGTCACTTGCTGGGTGCTGCCGGCGCCATCGAAACACTGGCGTGCTTACTGGCAATCAACGAAGGTGTAATCCCTCCTACGATCAACCACTTCACCGACGATCCGGAACTTGATCCTAAACTCAATCTTACCTTCAATAAAGCGCAACACCGCAATGTGAAAGTAGCGTTGAGCAACACCTTTGGTTTTGGAGGACACAACTTCTCCATCATCCTACGCAAAGTGGAGTAAGTTTGTGTGGAACTTACTTTCATTATCAAAAACCAACAGTAAAGACGACAGGAAACTAATTACCGCTATAAAAACCATAGCGGGATTTACGCCTTCTAATTTGTCGCTCTACAAACTGGCCACACTACACACCAGCAAAGCCAAAGAAATTGCCGGCTTTCGCGAATCCAACGAACGACTTGAATATCTGGGTGATGCAATTTTAGGTGCCGCTGTGGCGGATTATCTGTTCAAAAAATATCCCTTCAAAGACGAAGGCTTCCTTACGGAAATTCGTTCACGCATTGTAAACCGCGAGTCACTCAACAATCTGGCGCGCAAAATCGGAATCGATTCGATCGTGCAATACGATCATCGCAATACGCAACTTCAAAAAGTAATTCTGGGCAACACGCTTGAAGCGCTGGTTGGCGCCGTGTATCTTGACAAAGGCTACCTGCGCTGCAAGAAATTTGTGATCGACAAACTAATTCAACCTTACTTCGATCTTGAAGTGGTGGTGAACTCCGACACTAACCACAAAAGCAAAGTGATTGAGTGGTCGCAGCGCAACGGCAAGGAAATCAAATTTGAAATCACCGAAACTAAAAACGGTCGCGGTCGCGAGTTTTCTGCGCAAGTGATATTGGGTGGTGAGCCTTTCGGTCAGGGCTTTGGCCTTACCAAAAAGAAAGCCGAGCAAGATGCGTCAGAGAAAACGTGTGTGATGTTGAAGATCTGAGCAGTTTGGAATATCCTTTAAAGTTTATTGATGCTCGAACATGATCGGAAGAGTGTAGCTCTGCCTGACGGCTTTCCCATTCATTTTACCAGGCTTCCATTTTGGTGCTGAAGACATCAGCCGGATCGCTTCTCTGTCGAAGTCTGAATTTATCCCCCTCACAATTTCAACATTGGTTATCGATCCATTAGTTTCAACAATAAACTTTACGAATACATTTCCTTCAATATCCTTTCCTTTCATACTTGGTGGATATTTCAAATTTTTACGAACCCAGTTATCGAAATTCCCGAATCCACCTACAGGTGCTGCAGATACTTGAACAAACGTAAATACTTTGCTTGAGTCATTGTCTGAGTTTTCCTTAATTAATGGCGATTTAGCTCGCATCACAGCAATTGACGTCAGCCCCTTTACGTTCCGTCTTCCTGTTTTAAAATCTTTTGTTGACACCACCAGCATGGCGTCGTCCATTTCGGTCACTGGCTTGCCGTTTTTCTCGGTGATGAGAAATACAGATTCTCCTACCGACGTGTTGAACAACTCATTCCAGGAATAAACTACTTTGTATCCGTCGGTAGCAGTAAAAACAAAGTAGTATTCGCTCAGCACTTTAGGACTTTCAGATTTTATTTCCGCCGTCTGAAGAATTTCTTTCAGCAAAATTCCTTTGAGGCCTTTCGCTTCGCTTTTCTTTTCGCCGAGATGATTGGTGATCACCAGATCGCCTACGTTCACTTCTTTCCATTTTTTCAAATCCGCCAGACTCACCGTCACTGGCGATAGCACTTCACCACCGATGGTGAACGACGACGTCGATTTTACTTGCGCTTGCACGAAGAGCACCGTCAAAAACAAAAATCCAAATAATATTTTTTTCATGATGGCTTTTCTTATCACTAACAACCAAAAACTATCAACTAAAATTTAAGTCCAACGGGGCAATGATCCGACCCATGGTATTGATCGTAAACCAGCGCCTCTTTCACCTGAGGCAGAAATTTCTGAGCCACCAGAAAATGGTCGATACGCCAGCCGATATTTTTTTCACGCCCGCTGATCACAAAATTCCAGTAAGTGTATTTCACTTCCGTGGGATGAAAATGACGGAACGAATCCACGAAGCCGGCATTCAACAGTGTGCTGAAGCCGTCAATCTCCTGTTGCGTGTAGCCTGCGCTTTTGTTGTAGTTTTCTTTTGGGCGTGCGATGTCGATGGGCTGATGCGCCACGTTAAAATCGCCGCAGGCAATTACTGGTTTTCTGCGCGACAGCCATTGCAGGTATTCGCGAAAAGCAACATCCCATGTCTGGCGATAGTCGAGTCGCTTGAGGCCCTCGCCAGAGTTTGGTGTGTACACCGTCACAAGAAAGTAGCCGGGAAATTCAGCCGTGATCACACGCCCTTCCAGGTCGTGTTCTTCCAAACCAAGGTCGTACGACACGTGAATGGGCTCTTCCTTAGTTAAAATTGCCGTGCCTGAATAGCCTTTGCGCGCCTTCGAAGAGTTGGCGAAGACTTTGTATTCAGGCAAAAGCTCACAGGTAGAATACACTTCGTCGGTTGCCGCCTTGGTTTCCTGAAGGCAAAGAACATCCGGCGCCATGGCGCGCACGTTGTTCACAAATTCTTTTTTGATAATGGCGCGAATGCCGTTCACATTCCAGGAGACGAGGTGCATACGTTTATTTTACTTTTAAAAATAGATACTTTTACTGAAACACTTGGTACTTTTTTCATGAACGATTTCCGAACCGAACTCACCCCAGCCCGATCGGCATTTCCAATCCGGGCGACCGATCGAATCCTGACAGCAGGCTCGTGCTTTGCTGATTCAATCGGAAGTCGCCTGACTGAAAATAAATTTTCGGTGTGGAGTAACAAGCTTGGCGCGGTGTACAATCCATTGTCCATTCATCAACTACTTCAGTTTTTTCTTGGTCAGCAATTGCCTTCGCCGCAATCGTACATGGTGAACGAAGGAATCTGGTTCAACTATGATTTGCATTCCTCTATGTCGGCTGCGACCAAAGAAGAACTGGAAACCAAAATCAGAGACTCGGTGGAGGAAGGGAATTCATTTTTAAAATCAGCAAACCGTGTCATCATCACGTATGGAACTGCGTTTGTCTATCGGCTGAAGACCAGCGGTCAGGTGGTGGCCAATTGCCATAAGGTTCCTTCCGGAAATTTCGCCAAAGAGTTTTTGACGGAAGAAGAAATCCGAAAATCGTTTCAGATTTTTTATGATCAACTCAAACAGATCAACCCGAATTGCAAAATTATTTTGACTGTGAGTCCGGTGCGTCACCTAAAAGACACGCTTGAGTTGAACGCGGTGAGTAAATCGATTCTTCGGCTCGCCTGTCATTCGCTGACGAATCAATTTTCGGATGTGGAATATTTTCCGGCGTACGAAATTTTGCTTGATGATTTGCGCGACTATCGCTTTTACAAAACCGACCGCCTTCACCCGACAGACGAGGCGATAGAGTATATCTGGGAGAAATTCATTTCATCATGTATGGATGAGTCAGCGCAACAATTCATTTCGCACTGGGCAGAGATAAAGAAGGACCTGGCGCACAAGCCCTTTCATCCACGGTCGGCAAGTCATCAAAAATTTCTTCTGAACCTGTTGAAAAAATTAGAGAATCTGCAATCCTCGGTTGATGTAGGCGCAGAGATTCAAAAAGTAAAACAGGATATTCAGGCTAAACTTTAAAAATTCTACTTCATACTTTCTCCACGGTAGGCTACCTTTGCCCGATGCCCAACGCACTTATTCATTCTACCTCGCCCTACCTGTTGCAACATGCGCATAACCCTGTGCACTGGCAGGAGTGGAGTAAGGAAGCACTCGCCATGGCGAAGGATCAGGATAAACCGATTCTGGTCAGCATTGGCTATTCGTCGTGCCACTGGTGTCACGTGATGGAGCGCGAGTCGTTTGAGAACAACGAGATCGCCAAGGTGATGAACGAAAGTTTTGTGTGCATCAAAGTGGACCGCGAGGAGCGCCCCGACATCGACCACATTTACATGGAGGCGGTGCAGGCCATGGGCATGAATGGCGGTTGGCCGCTCAATGTCTTCCTCACACCCGATCAAAAACCATTTTACGGCGGCACCTATTTTCCTCCGCAAAACTGGGCACGGTTGTTAGTGCAGATCGCCGCTACGTTTCAGTCCAAGCGAAATGAAATAAACCAATCGGCCAATGAGTTGGCTGGTCATTTGCAGACCAGCGACCTTCAGCGGTTTGCTGCCGCACCAGAAGAGCAGGCGTTTGTCCGGGCAAAGCTGAATCAACAATTTGAAATTCTTCAACGCAAGTTTGATGCCCGCTGGGGCGGAATTGAAAAGGCTCCAAAGTTCGTGATGCCCACCGTGTGGCTGTGGTTGCTGCGTTATCATTTTCTTTCCGGCGATAAAACTTCGGTGGAGATGGTCACTACCACATTGAAGCAAATGACACGCGCGGGACTGTACGATCAGGTGGGTGGAGGTTTCTCTCGCTACTCGGTGGACAGCGAATGGTTTGCGCCGCACTTCGAAAAAATGTTGTACGATAATGCGCAATTGCTGAGCCTGTATGCCGAAGCGTATGCCATTACCAAAGACGAAAAATTCAAGTCAGTAGTGTATGAAACGGTGGGTTGGTTGACACGGGAGATGATGCACGCCGACGGTGGATTTTACTCCGCACTTGATGCTGACAGCGAAGGAGTGGAAGGAAAATTTTATACGTGGACGTGGGAAGAACTGGAGCACGTGTTGGGCGATAATCTTTCGCGTGTCGCTGAATACTTTCACTGCACACCTCAAGGCAATTGGGAGCACGGCATGAATATTCTTGTGAAAGAAATCGATCAGCCGGAGGGCGATGAGCAAATTCGTAAAGCAAAAGAAAAAATGGCTGCGTACCGCGAAAAGAAAATCCGCCCGCAGCTGGATGATAAAATTATTACCGGCTGGAATGCGATGACAGTTCAGGGCTTGGTGGATTGCTACAAATCTTTTGCTGACGAAAAATTTCTTACGCTGGCGTTAAAGAGTATTTCGTTCCTCGAAACAAATCTGATTCACGACGGGAAAGTGTATCGGGCTTTTAAAAATAAACATTCGAACACGGAAGGGTTTCTCGAAGACTACGCGTTTCTGATTCAGGCTTACACCGCCTTGTATCAGGTAACGTTTGAAGAAGAGTTTTTGGGCAAAGCCAGGCGTTGGACGGAATATGTGATGGATAATTTTTTCGATATGAAAGAAAACTTCTTTCATTTTTCATCGCAGTCTGCAGAGCAACTCATCGCAAAAAAGAAAGAAGTGTTTGACAACGTGATCTCATCGTCCAACTCGGTGATGGCGCGAAATTTATTTCGACTTGGCTTACTGCTCGATCGGGAAGAGTGGAAATCAATCGCCACGGAAATGGCGGCTAGGCTGGCGTCGATCATCAGCACTGAGCCGGTGTACATGAGCAATTGGGCAATGCTGTTTTCAGAGATAACGAATGGCCTTCACGAAGTGGTAATTGTGGGAGAGAAGGCTGACGCTTTTCGAAGAGAGATTCATCAGCACTATCTGCCTTTCGCGCTTACGCTTGGCGCGAAGGAGAAAAGCTCGCTTCCGCTCTTCGAAGGACGTGAAGCCAAAGACGATAAGACAATGATTTATGTATGCCGGAATAAGACTTGTCAACTTCCGGTAGATAATGTCAATCCTGCAATTCAACAAATTATTTCACGATGAAAAAAATTTATCTGATGGCGCTGCTGGCAAGTTGCTTCGCCTGTAGTTCTAAAAAAGTGACTGCTCCCGAAGCGGTGCTCCCGGTGCCGACGGCCGCACAGTTGACCTGGCATGATATGGAGCTGAATGCCTTCGTTCACTTCACTACCAACACCTTTACCGACAAGGAGTGGGGCTATGGCGATGAGAGCCCTAAGGTATTCAACCCGACTGATTTTAATCCGACGCAGTGGGTTACGGAGCTGAAAGCCGCAGGGTTCAAAGGGCTCATCCTTACTTGCAAGCATCACGATGGCTTCTGTTTGTGGCCAAGCAAATACACCGAGCATTCGGTAAAAAGCAGTGCGTGGAAAGAAGGCAAAGGCGATGTAGTTCACGATGTGGCAGAAGCTTGTCAGAAGGCGGGCCTGAAGTTTGGTATTTATCTTTCGCCGTGGGACCGTAACCATAAGGCGTACGGATCGCCGGAGTACATTGAATACTATCGCAATCAGTTGAAAGAATTATTTGCACTTTACCCTTCAGTGTTTGAAATGTGGTTTGACGGAGCCAACGGCGGCGATGGATATTACGGTGGATCGCGCGAAGCCCGAAAAATAAATGGTCGCTCTTACTACGATTGGCCCACCACACTTGATCTCGTGCGTAAGGTAAACCCTGAAATAATTTTCTTTAGCGATGCCGGCCCTGGTGTACGCTGGGTGGGAAATGAGCGCGGGGAAGTAGGCGAAACGAACTGGAATACGATTTCGTCGGATACATTGTATGCAGGCAAAGCAGGAATAGAAAATCTGCTCAATCAGGGAAATGAAAATGGCGAGCAATGGATTCCGGCCGAATGCGACGTGTCGATACGGCCGGGGTGGTTTTATCACGCCAAGGAAGACTCGCTGGTAAAAACACCTGAGCAGTTGTTTGATATTTATTTGAAATCGGTTGGACGCGGATCCTTGTTGTTGCTCAACGTGCCACCCGACAGACGTGGCCAATTTCATGAAAACGACGTGAAGTCGTTGCAGGGTTTTAGGAAATTGCTGAACGAAGAATTCAAAACCAATCTGGCGTTGAAAGCCAAAGTAACAGCGGATTATCGCGGCAACGACGAAACCTACTCGCCGATGAATCTTACGGATGGCAATGCCGAAACCTATTGGGCTACCAACGACGGCGAAACTCAGGCAAGCGTTGAAATAGAGTTGCCGAAATTGGAAATCATAAAATACATTGTACTGCAGGAATATATTAAACTAGGCCAGCGTGTAAAATCTTTTTCGGTAGAAGTCTGGCGCGATGGGCAATGGCAGCCAGTGGCATCGGCTACCACGATTGGCCATAAACGAATTGTGAAAATTAATCCGGTGGAGACCGACAAAATCAAAATCACTATTTTAGCCGCTAAGGCTTGTCCGGTGATTTCAAATGTGGAAGTATATTGACGCACAACGTGAGCGACCATCAAAATAAAAAATATGTACTCTACCTGATCGGGATAGCCTCGGTGGTACGGATGTTCTTTGCCTCGCAGGTAGAACTTGGCAACGACGAAGTGTACTACTGGACCTATGCGCTCTTTCCAGACTGGAGTCACTTCGACCATCCGCCGATGGTAGGAATCGTGGCGCAGATTTTTTCGCTCAATCTTTTATTGCAAGACGACTTTTTTCTTCGTTTTGGTTCCATCATTCTTTCGGCGATAAGTACCTGGACGATTTTTCGAATCGGAAGTAAAATAAAAAACACCACGACCGGTTTGTATGCAGCATACCTGTTTACTGGCTCGATCTACTGTTCGCTTATCGGCGGCTTTTCTTTCTCGCCCGATGCTTCGCTGGTATTTTTCTGGCTGCTGGCCATGAACGCCATGGTTGATTTTCTGCCTGTAGAGACACTTACTTCAGTCGAGCGAAAAAAAATATTGTGGTTTGGATTGGTAGCCGGCTTGGCGATGATCTCAAAATACCAGGGCGCGTTCTTGTGGTTTGGTGTTTTTGCGTATGTAATTTTCTTCAACCGGAATTGGCTAAAAGAGATTTCGTTTTACCTCGCGGGGATAATTTCTTTCATCGTGTTGCTACCGCTGCTGATCTGGAATATGCAAAACGATTTTATCAGCTTCACCTTTCATGGCAACCGCGTGACGCCGGCACTTGAGATCAGGCCTGATTATTTCTTTACTGAAATTTTTGGGCAGGTGGGTTATAACAATCCGGTGAACTATGTCTTGATTGTAGTGGCGCTCGTGGCCCTGATCAAAAAGAAAAATTTTATCGACAGGAAGTTCTCACGATACCTGCTGGCCATGACTATCCCGCTGTGGGTAGTGTTCACGGGCTTTTCCGTGTTTCGTTCCACTTTGCCTCATTGGACGAGCCCGGCGTTTCTTGCCCTGATGCTGCTCGCGGCAGCCTACTGGGCTGAGCGAAAAGGAAGTGAAGCACGGATTTTTTTCTGGATAAAATTCCCTTCTTACTTTTTGGTGACGCTTATGTTCATCGCGCTTTACATCATTAATTATTCCCCGTTTCAACTTGGAAAGACTTCGCCGTTGGTAAATTTTGGCGAATACGATTTTACACAGGATTTGTACGGGTGGGATCAGGTTGGCGAGCATTTCAAGACGATTGCTTCTCGTGAAGAAAGCAGTGGTCGTATGCCTGCCGGTGCAGGCGTAGTTTCATACAAATGGTTTCCCGGATCGCATCTGGATTTTTATGCGGCGTATCCTTTACATCGCAATGTGTTTCTGATGGGACCGATGAACGACATCCACAAGTATGCGTGGATAAACCAACAGCGCGGCGGACTGAAACAAGGTCAGGATTACTACCACATCGCGGTAAGCAATGTGTATGCCGACCCCTACGAACGGTTTGGATCGTATTTTGAAAAGATTGAGCCGATGGATACCGTTGAAATAAAACGCGCTGGAAAAACCATGCGCTATGCTTTTTTTTATAGATTGAAAAACTATAACGGAACCTACCTCAACCCTTTGCCTGCCCGATGACGGAAGCTTTGTTTTATAAATTTTTGAAATTTGGCGTGGTCGGTATTTCCGGTATGGCGGTGGATTTTGGAATCACTTTTTTGTTCAAAGAAAAATTCAGCTTTAACAAATACATTTCCAACACGTGCGGTTTTTTTGCGGCTGCCTCAAGCAACTTTATCCTCAACCGGCTTTGGACTTTTCAAAGCACTAACCCCGAAGTCGCTTTTCAGTATGTAAAATTTTTGAGCCTCTCGACGATTGGAGTATTGATGAGCAACGGAATCATCTACTTGCTGCACGGGCGATGGAAATGGAATTTTTATTTCGCCAAGCTTGTGTCTATCGCGGTGGTGATGTTCTGGAATTTTTTCGCCAGCTATTTTTTCACCTTCAATTCGTAGCCGACTGATTTGGACAGACTTGAACAAAAAAGTCCCGCAAGGTTGCATGCGAGACTTTTTGAAAAGACATATTATTTTTTGAAATCAATTCTCGGCGGCTTTCTGTTCACGTTCGGCCGATGCCTTCAGGTTGTTCAGTCCTTTTTCGTAGTCGGGCCCGAGTAGGCCATCCATAAATTTGCCCATGAGTTTGCCCATCAGCGAGGTAGCCATGCCCGCGTCGGTCACGTCACCGTCGTACGTCCAGGTCACTTTCGTTCCGCCTTCGGCAGGCTCGAGAAAAATCTCGGCGGTGTAGGTTCCGTCCATGTCGAAGTTCATTCCTGTTTTCAGGTGTTTGTTTTCTTCGCTGGTGATAATCCATTGCGAGCCATTACCAACCACTTCACTTTGCCAACTCATTTTAGCGCCCACACCCGACTCGGGTCCTTCAAACGCATATTTTGTGTTGGGATCTTTTTCGCCCCAGGGCATCCACTTGATCGCATTTTTCAAGCTGTTAATTTGCCCGAAAATAACAGCAGGTTGTGCATTGATGACTATCGATCGCTCGATGTGCGACTTTGGTGAAAAGAACGCACCTATTATAGCAAACACGACAGCAAAGCCAAGCAACACAAAGCCAATAACCTTAAAGATTTTAGATTTCATAACAGTTTGATTTGTGTGAGTTATCGAATGTATGAAATATTAAACCGAATATGATTGTTTGTCATGGTAAATTTTTTAAAATTAGAGTAGACTAAACCCCCTCATGCCATGAATTTTTTCAATAACCCTAACCGGATCCCGGAAAATTATGGATTGCGAATTGCTCTCAGCCTGATCGTCTATTTTGTGTTGATGCGCCTGATCCACCAGGACCATAATGTTGAACTCAGGCTTCTCAACGTTTTCATCCTGATGTTTGGAATATACTTTGGTCTCAAGAAATTTAAAGAGACACACGGAAAACACATCAATTACTTTCGAGCCCTGGTCACAGGTGTTGCCACCGGCGCAGTAGGCTCCATCGGGTTTGCCTTGTTTATGTTCATATTTATGAAGGTCGATAGCGGCCTGATGCAGTCCATCATCGACAACGAGCCGATGGGCCGGTATCTTAACCCCTACATGGCGGCGTTCATCGTAGCACTTGAGGGTTTTTTCTCCGGGCTGCTGGTCACTTTTGTGCTAATCAACTACATCGTGACCGACGAGGTTACCGAGTCGTAAAATTTTAAGTCTTCTTCTTCGTTTATTCCTGTGAATTAGAAATTACAACAGGTGAAAATGATTTTGCTTTTATTTTTCTCCCTTTCGGGAATGACGGATTTGGCCGTCGGATTTTCAAGCCAGCAGACTGCTACTGAAAAATCTAAAATAGAATTCCTGCTCAAGGAAGTTGAAAAACTGGACGGCGCTAAATTCTGGCGCAACGGCTCGTCTTACAGCGCCAAAGCTGCGGCCGACCACTTGCGGATGAAATGGGAGAAGGCCGGCAGAGCCATCAAAACCGCGAAAGACTTCATCGAAAAAATTGGCTCAGAGTCGTCGGTGAGCGGCAAGCCGTATCAAATCGAATTCAAAGACGGAAAGAAAATAAATACAAGCGTGTTCTTCCATCAGAAACTGGCGGCCTGGAAACCCTGAAAAAGGCCCCGTTTTTTACCAGTTTGACCTGAAATCGGGCTTTAAAACCCTTCAATAAATTCATAACTTGCGCCCTCATTTTTTTATACTGTGGGCAAATACAACGAATTCAAAGAACTGAACCTGGCGCAAGTCGCTTCCGGCATGCTCGACTTCTGGAAGCGCGAGAAGGTTTTCGAAAAATCAGTCACTAACCTCGACGGCAAAAAGCCATTTACCTTTTACGAAGGGCCCCCTTCGGCCAACGGCACGCCGGGCATTCACCACGTGATGGCCCGCACGGTGAAAGATATTTTCTGCCGTTACAAAACCCTGCAAGGTTTTCAGGTAAAGCGCAAAGGCGGATGGGACACCCACGGCTTGCCGGTGGAGCTTCAGGTAGAGAAGCAACTCGGCATCACCAAAGACGACATCGGCAAAACAATTTCCATAGAAGCCTACAACCAAAAGTGCCGCGAAACGGTGATGATGTACAAAGACCAGTGGGATGAGCTCACCGAAAAGATGGGCTACTGGGTCGACCTGCAAAATCCGTACATCACTTACAACAACGACTATATCGAAACGGTGTGGTGGATTTTGAAACAGTTCTACCAAAAAGGATTGCTGTACAAAGGCTACACCATTCAGCCGTATTCGCCCTCCGACGGCACTGGCCTTAGCTCGCACGAACTAAATCAGCCCGGCTGCTACAAAGAGGTGAAAGACACCTCGGTGGTGGCGCAGTTTAAATTAGTGCACGACGCCAAATTCAAATCGCTTTTCGCTTCCGCGAATGGCGACGTTCACATACTCGCCTGGACCACCACCCCGTGGACGCTGCCGTCAAATACAGCCCTGGCGGTTGGCGAGAAGATCAATTACGTTCAAGTCAATACATTCAATCCTTACACGCACAAAGCAGTCAGCGTAGTGCTGGCCAGGGATCTGGTTTCAAAATATTTTGCTGAGAAGAACAAAGAACTGAAGCTGGAGAATTACAAACCTGGCGACAAGGCTATTCCTTTTGAAATAGTGGGTGAGTTTACCGGTAAGCAATTGGTGGGCATCGCTTACGAGCAACTGATGCCGTACCTGCCGCCGCTGACCGATGCCGACAAAGCATTCAAAGTGATCGCCGGTGATTTCGTGACCACCGAAGACGGAACAGGAATCGTTCACATCTCGCCTACGTTTGGTGCCGATGACTTTCGCGCTGCCAAGCAGAACGGAATTCCCGCGCTCACGCTGCGCGACGAAGCCGGCAACGAAGTGCCCACGGTCGACAAAAAAGGAAAGTTTGTAAAAGAAATCGGCGCGAAGCTCAAAGAAGGAGTGGAGCGTTACAAAATCAAAACGCACAAGCCGCTGAGCGAAAATGATTTTTATGTAAAAAATTATACCGATGAAGATGAATCCAATCCGGATTATAAAAACACCGATGTGATCATCTCCATCATTCTGAAAGAAGAGAACAAAGCCTTTGACGTGCGTAAGTACGAGCACACGTATCCGCACTCGTGGCGTACCGACAAACCGGTGTTGTACTATCCGCTCGACGCGTGGTTTATCAAAACTACAGCGAAGAAAGAAAACCTCGTGGCACTGAACAAAACCATCAACTGGAAACCAGAGAGTACCGGCACAGGCCGCTTTGGCAACTGGCTTGAAAATCTGGTCGATTGGAATTTGTCGCGCTCACGGTTTTGGGGAACTCCGCTTCCGATCTGGCGCACCAAAGATGGCAAAGAAGAAATTTGCATCGGCTCGGTAGAAGAATTGAAATCCGAAATCGAAAAAGCAGCAAAGGCCGGCATTGATAATTCAAAATTTAAAATTCAAAATTCCGAGTTCGATTTGCATCGTCCTTACGTTGATAATATCGTCCTGGCAAGTTCAACCGGGCAGCCTATGTACCGCGAGCCTGACCTGATCGACGTGTGGTTCGACTCCGGAGCTATGCCGTATGCACAGTGGGGCCTAGACAAAGACAAACTGAAAGCCAATCACCCGATGCCCTTTGGCAAAGGTTGGGATGGCGCCTATCCTGCCGACTACATCGCGGAAGGTGTAGACCAAACCCGCGGCTGGTTCTTTACGCTTCACGCAATTGCCGGTTTGCTTTACGACAGCGTTGCTTTCAAAAATGTAATCAGCAACGGTCTTGTGCTCGACAAGCATGGCGAGAAGATGAGCAAGCGCAAAGGCAACGTGATCAATCCTTTTGAAACATTGGATAAATACGGCGCCGACGTAGTGCGCTGGTACATGATCGAAAATGCGCCGCCTTGGGATAACCTGAAGTTTGACCTCGCCGGTATTGAAGAAACACAACGGCGCTTCTTCGGCACATTGCAAAACACGTATTCATTCTTCGCCTTGTATGCCAACATCGACAACTTTGTCAAGGATGAAATGAACAACGTGCCGTATGAAAAACTCACGCACCTTGACCGTTGGATTATTTCTAAACTACAATCGCTGATCGTGGAAGTTACTGCGGCGTACGAAGACTACGAGCCGACCAAGGCAGCACGCGCGATTCAAGAATTTGTAAACGATCATTTGTCGAACTGGTACGTGCGCCTTAACCGTAAGCGTTTCTGGGTTGGCCAGATGACGGAAGATAAAAAAGCCGCCTACGAAACGTTGTACGAATGTTTGATGGTGACTGGGCAACTGATGTCGCCGATCGCACCATTCTTTGCCGACTGGCTGTATAAAAACCTTACCGACAACATTCGCGAAAGCGCAAAGAAAAATAACACGCCGCTTCGGTTTGAATCAGTGCACCATACCGAGTTGGTGAAGGCTGAGACTAATCGCTTCGACAAAGAACTTGAGTTGTCGATGGGCTATGCACAAACGATTTGCTCGCTCGTGCATTCCATTCGCAAAAACAGCAAGATCAAAGTGCGTACACCACTGCAACGTGTACTGCTTCCTGTGCTTGATGAAAAATTCTCGAACCGCATCAAAGGCGTGGAAGACATCATCAAATCGGAAGTGAACGTGAAGGCGATCGAGTACATAGACGACACGTCGGGCTTGCTGGTGAAAAGTGTGAAACCCAACTTGCCAAAACTCGGCAAACAGTATGGGCCGAAAATGAAAGAAGTTTCGGCGGTGATCAATGCACTTACAAAAGAAGAAATCAACACCCTGGAAAAGAGTGGCAAACTTTCGAAAGGCGGATTCGATCTTTCTGTAGAAGATGTGCTGATTTCATCTCAGGATATTCCCGGCTGGTCGGTAGCGAGCGAAGGCACCATCACAGTGGCGCTTGATATCACGCTGACACCGGAACTGAAGCGCGAGGGAATTGCCCGCGATTTTGTGAACCGCATTCAAAACCTGCGCAAAGATCTTGGCCTGGAAGTACTCGACAAAATTGTCATTGAAGTGGAACAGGACGGCGAGTTGGCCTCTGCTTCGCTGAAAGAATTTAAAGAATACATCTGCACCGAAACACAGGCGCTTAGTTTGGAATGGAAAGACCAACTTGCTGACGCTACCGAAGTAGACATGGATGAGTTTGTGATGAAAGTGAGAATAAAGAAAAACTAAGTTGTTTACTGACCTGAATTAAGAACATGAAGCCCTACAAATATTTTTTAATTGCCCTTGCCATTATCGCGATTGATCAGACCAGCAAGTTGTTGGTACACGAGTATATGCACATTCACGAAGAAATTAATGTGCTTGGCAACTGGTTCAAGTTGCACTACTTACTTAATCCCGGTATGGCCTTTGGCTTGCGGTGGGAAAATGAATTCGGGAAACTTGCCTTAACTATTTTTCGCATAGCCGCCATGTTTGGCATTGGCTACTATTTGATTCGTGCGTCGAAAAGAAACTCGCACGCAGGCTTTCTGGTTTGTCTGGCGTTGATTTTAGGCGGAGCCATTGGCAACGTGATCGATAGTACTTTTTACGGAGTGTTCCTCGACAATGCTCCGTTGGAGTCACCGACCAAGTGGTTTCACGGTCAGGTGATCGACATGCTGTTCTTCCCTTTGTTTGAATTTACCTGGCCCGAGTGGGTGCCCGGCGTAGGCGGCGAGTATTTCCTGTTCTTCAGCCCGGTATTCAATATTGCGGACTCGTCTATTTTTGTGGGTGTTTTTTCCATCCTGCTCTTTCAGAAAAAATTCTTCCCGCATCACGACAAGAAAACACATACTGAGTCTGAAGTGCCAGCAACTGCTCCAGCACCAGAGGAGTTGCCGGAATCACCAGAAGGAAATCACGAGATTGCACCAGAAGTAGATCCTCATTCGTAACACAAAGAGCATGGCTGAAAACCTTTTGATTTCTTCATCGGAAAAAAAATCAGACCGCTACGAATCGCTGCTGCCGCAAGTGGAGGCGTTGGTTGGCGGAGAGCCGGATTTGGTTGCCAATCTTTCCAACATTGCAGCCGCGCTGAAACAAACGTTTAATTTTTTCTGGGTTGGATTTTATCTCGTCAGAGGAAATGAATTGGTACTCGGCCCATTTCAAGGACCAATCGCCTGCACCCGAATCGGTTTTGGTAAAGGTGTATGCGGCGCAAGTTGGAAAGAAAGAAAAACGATTGTCGTCCCAAACGTTGATGAATTTCCCGGCCACATTGCGTGCAGTTCTGATTCAAAATCAGAAATCGTGTTACCCGCATTCAAGAACGATCACGTTTATTTAATCCTTGACGTAGATAGCGATAAGCTCAGCGACTTTGATGATACCGATGCAGTCTATCTGGGACGTGTCATGAAAATCATCGAACGATTTATCTAAGTTTGTGAAATGAATCAGGCGGAATTTTATCGCCAGCGTGAAGGACAGTTTCAGGCGCAAGCCAACCTGTTGGAAAAAGATATTCGCCAGTATTCCCTCACTCGCCTATCCCTGGCGTTGGCGGTTCTCAGTTGTGTTTACCTCGGCTTTTTCGATTCATTGTTTTTTTACCCCGCACCGTTGTTGGTAGTGTTATTTTTTTATTTGGTGAAGCGTCAGGCTCGAAAAGAAGAAGAGCGTAAGGTTGTTCTCCATTTGGTAAAACTCAACGTGTGGGAAGCTGCAGCCAGCCATAACGACTTTCAGAATTTCGAAGCTGGCGCACGGTTTGTCGACCCGCATCATCCGTTCAGTCATGACCTCGACCTTTTCGGCCAGGGCTCTCTTTTTCAATATCTCAACCGGTGTGCTACCAACCTTGGTGAACAAAATCTTGCAAAAAATCTGGCGCACATTCAATACAGTAAGGAAACCATCGTTCGACGCCAGGCCGCAATCCGGGAGCTCGGCTCAATGATCGATTTTCGCCAGCAGTGTTGGGCCACAGGAAAGCAGATTCATGACGCTGATTTCGATCTTGCCTCGTTGTATTCCTGGCTAAAACAGCCGGCTCTTTTATATGGAAAGAAAACAATTGCAATTCTGCGTTGGGCGCTTCCGTCGGTAACCATTCTTTCACTTTTTGGGATTCTGTTCTCACCGGTTTTTCAATCCGTCTTCTTTGCATTATTTATTTTGCAATTGTCGATCGCCGGGTCCTATAACAAGCCCATTACCAAACTGCAGAATGAGTTGTCGGTCTACAAACTTATCCTCGAAAACTATGCGCACATTTTTCGCTTGATGACGGATCAGAAATTTGCAACACAAGAAATGATACGGCATCGCGATCTAGCTGCTGAAGCGACAGACAACGTGCGTGAAGTTTCTTCATTGATCAATGCGGTGGAGTCGCGGATGAACCTTATTGCGCGCTTGTTTGGTAATGGATTATTTCTGTACGATTTATATAGCGTTAGCAAACTCGAGAAATGGCGCGAAGCGCATGCTTCGTCGCTGCCGCTTTGGTTGCAATCGCTTGCCGAGTGGGATGCGCTGCTCTCGCTCGCCGGCTTTTACTACAATCACCCTGACTATGCATTCGCGGAAATAGGAGAAAACTTGTCCCTTAGCGGGAAAGAGGTTGGGCATCCGTTAATCCACTCCACCGAGCGGGTGAACAATGACGTTTCCCTAGGAAACCCTGCGGGAGTTATGCTAATCACTGGAGCGAACATGGCAGGGAAAAGTACCTTCCTTCGAACCATTGGCGTAAATTATCTCCTTGCTGTAAACGGAGCGCCTGTTTGCGCTAAGCAATGGATTTGCCCGCTGATTGATCTTCGGACGGGAATGCGCACGTCGGATTCATTGCAAGAGCATCAATCGTATTTTTATGCTGAACTTAATCGACTTCAATCGATCATCGAAGATTTGCGATCGGGCAAGCCGATGATGATTTTGCTAGACGAAATCCTGAAAGGCACTAACTCCACCGACAAACAAACTGGGTCGCGCGAACTCATCAAGCAGCTGATTCAGCAAAAAGCATTGGTGCTGTTGGCTACGCACGACATCGCGCTTGGCGAGATGCAGGAACAATTTCCTAATCATATTGTGAACACGTGCTTTGAAGGAAAAATCGAAAACGAGCAGCTCACCTTTGATTATAAACTGCATCAGGGCTTGGCGCAAAAGGCGAACGCGACCTTTCTTATGCGTAAGATGGGTATTATTCCTTAGCCAGGTGAATTGACTCTCCGTTGGCCACGGATTCTGATTTTTTTCCGAATAGATTTTCTTATCTTCGGTTGATAAACCTGAAAAAATGAAAACACAACTTTCGCGCAGAGATTGGTTCAAATCGACCGTAGCACTTTCGGCAGGCTTTGCTTTGTCATCAAGTCTGGTAGATAAATTGATGGCAGCTCCGATGGGCAAAGCGGAAGCCAATTTTCAGATCAAAGGCCTAAGCGGAAAAGTGCGCTTGAATTCCAATGAGAACCCTTACGGGCCTTCGGAGAAAGCAAGACAGGGAATCATCCAGATTTTGTCGGAAGCCAATCGCTATCCATTCACTTCCATAGAAGATTTCAAAATCCTGTTGGCCAAGAAGGAAGGCGTCACACCCGATCACATCCACGTAGGCGCGGGGTCAGGCGATTTGTTGTGCCAGGCAGGAACGACGTTCGGCATTGAAGGTGGAAGAATATTGTCGTGCTATCCAACCTTTCCTCTGTTGATGAGCTATTCGCAGGTGTTTAATGCCAAGTGGGATAAGGTAGATCTCAATGAAAAATTAGAATACAATTACGATGCCCTGGCCTCGGCAATCAAGAGCGACACGAAACTGATCTTCATTTGCAACCCCAACAACCCGACTGGCACTCTGGTTGATTCACAAAAAGTAAAATCATTTTGTGAAGAGGTTTCGAAGAAAGTGCCGGTATATGCCGACGAAGCTTACCTTGAATTTCTCGAACCATCGCTTCAGGTTTCGATGGTTGATCTGGTGAAGAAAGGAATGAATGTGATTGTGTCGCGTACGTTTTCAAAAGTGTATGGATTAGCTGGAATGCGCATCGGATATTTGGTGGCGAAACCTGAGTTGATCAGACAAATCTCCAAGTATGGCGGTGACTTTCCCTATAGCCAGACTGCGATTGCAGCAGCCACGGCAACTCTTGGCGACGAAGCATTTATGGCGATGGTGCGCAGTAAAAATGAAGTAGCACGCAAGGTGCTTACCGATTATCTTGATCAGCACAAAGTGATGTACGGGAAATCCTACACCAATTTTGTTTTCTTCCCGGCGCAAAAAGACGGTAAAACGATCTTAAGTAAAATGGAAGAACGTGGCTACCTCATGCGTATCTGGGATTATCAGCAAAAAGAATGGTGTCGTGTGAGCATTGGCACTGAAGACGAGATGAAAGGCTTTGTTAAAGCTTTCGCAGATTTCGTCTAAAAACACTTTCTCCTTTTTCGACTCGTTGTAGTTCATACAAATCAAAATGTATGAAAACAGTTTTGTTTTTTCTTTTGCTTGCCTCGGCTTCTATTGGATATTCACAGCGCGGTATAAGGCTTACAAGTCGCATGTCTGGGAGACAGAAGTTTATCGCCGAAGGAAGTCGAGTAGTGTATCAATACGCCAATCAAAATCATCCGCTCACCATTACCTACGGTCGTTATGGCCAACCCTATTACCACGGGATTGTCGGGAGGGGAATGTTGCACGTGCTCAATGACAGCACCGTTCAGGTGGGACAGGAAATCATCAGGACAAAAGATCTAATGACAATTGGCGAACGCAAGAAAGGAGCATGGGTCGGCTCGTTTTTACTTTATTGGGGTGGTTTCGCCATGATGATCGGGAGTGTATCGCACCACACCGATCCACCGGGAGTTGATATCAATGCGCCACTGTTGATTCTTGGCGCCGGGTGTATGTCAGCGGCCCTTGTGGATGTGATTAACCGGAGCCCTAAAAGCATGAACATCTGGAGGCTCGAAGTAGTGCGCTAAGGTTTCGCCAATTTTTCTATCTTAGCTTCATGAAATGGATATTATCCCTCGTGGGGCTTGCCCTCCTCTTTTCTTGTTCTTCAAAAAAAAATCAACGCGAGATGATTGCAGAAACTTCGCCCGCCGATTCCTTAAAATCATTTACGCTGACCAATGCCAATGGGGTGAAGATGGAAGTGACCAATTACGGCGGACGAATTGTTTCGCTATTCGTTCCTGACAAAGACGGCAAAGCCGAAGATGTTGTTCTGGGTTACGATTCGCTTCGGCAATACCTTACGGGAAATTTATATTTCGGCGCCATGATCGGCAGGTATGGCAACCGCATTGCGAAAGGGAAATTTTCATTGAACGGAAAGGATTATCAACTCGCCCTCAACAACGGAGCGAATGCATTGCACGGTGGCCCTCGGGGATTTCATCAGGTGTATTGGAATGTTGTGCCGAAGGAGAATTCATTGGAGATGACTTACCGAAGTGCCGATGGCGAAGAAAATTATCCGGGCAACCTTTCGGTTAAGGTGACTTACTCCTTGACCGACAAGAATGAAGTGGTGATCGATTACGAGGCCACCACCGATGCCGAGACAATTGTTAACCTGACGCATCATTCTTTTTTTAATCTTGCAGGTGCTGGCAATGGCGATATCCTTGATCACGAACTGACCATTGCTGCTGAACAGTTTTGTCCTGTTGACTCAGGACTTATTCCTTCTGGTGAACTTAAAAAAGTGAAAGGAACACCGTTTGATTTCTCTTCGCCTCATAAAATCGGCGAACGAATTAATCAACTTGATGAGCAACTGAAATACGGCAAAGGCTATGACCACAATTGGGTGCTTACTAAGAAAGCCAATGAGTTGTCGCGGGCGGCTAAGATACGCGAACCAAAGAGCGGCCGTACTATGGAGGTATGGACCACCGAACCGGGCCTTCAGTTTTACTCCGGGAATTTTTTGGACGGTAAAGATGTGGGCAAAGGCAATAAGGCATACGCTTATCGAACCGCTTTTTGCCTCGAAGCTCAGCATTTCCCAGACTCACCGAATCATCCCAACTTCCCCACTACAGTGCTGAAACCGGGCGAAGTCTATAAGCAAAAGACGATTTATAAGTTTTTCTGACTCCCCTCCAATTAATACCTCTCATCCATGACGCCGAGATTATTTTTTTTTATTAGCCTGTGTTTGATTTCTCTAATTGGTTCAGGTCAAATTCCCTATGGGCCAAAGCATGTTAGTAGCGTACGGGCGGATGGGGCTTTGTTGTACCAACCGCAATCGGTATTTGTTTTAGGCTCATACGCCTATGTGGCAAGTAGTGGCTCCAATGCTTTGGAGATTATTGATATAAGCGATCCGGCTATACCAAAACACAAATCCAGTCTGGCTATCAATACGCAGGATTCATTGTATTTCTATGGAGCAAATTCCGTATTTGTAGTTGGTAATTATGCCTACATGGCTACTTATAATTACCTTCAAATAATTGATGTTAGTAACCCGTTGACGCCAATTTTGAAGGGAAAGATATCGTACAAAATTGGCTCTAATGCGATTGGTGCCCCGGCAGGAGTATTTGTTTCTGGTAAATATGCCTACGTGGTAGCAGGAAAGGCATTTGAGATTATAGATATCAGTGACCCAACAGCTCCGACGCAAAAAGGATATCTACCCAATGACCCTAGTGTATCTAACGATATCCGACTATCGATTTTCATTTCCGGTAACTATGCCTACGTTGGAAATGCCTGGACAAATGCATTAGAGGTATTCGATATCAGCAACCCCCTCTCCCCAGGGTTAAAAGGAATTATTAAAGATGGCGATGGCGGTGCGTTGTTGAATAATCCTTTTTCTATTAGAGTTGCGGGAAATTATGCCTATGTGGCCAGCGCAAATAGCAATGCTTTAGAAATAGTAGATGTAAGTGATCCAACTACTCCGCATCATAAAGGGAGTATTATTGACGGTCAGGGAGGTGCCCAATTGTCCCTTCCGCAATCTGTCTTTGTAGATGGTAGCAATGTGTTTGTTGCAAGTTATTTTTCTTCAGCACTTGAAGTGGTGGATATAACAGACCCGGCGTCACCTGTTCATAAAGGGAGTATTAGTGATGGTAGTGGAGGCGCTAAGTTGACTGGTGCAGCATCTGTATTTGTTTCTGCAAATCGGGCGTATGTTGCAAGTAAGGATGCTAATTCAGTAGAAGTTGTTGATATTAGTAGCCCTTCCAATCCTCAGCATCTTGGAAAAATTTCGGATGGAGATGGAGGCAGTGGAGCAAGGCTAAGCGGAGCAAATAAAGTAGCAATGTCTGGAAACTATGCCTATGTAGTAGGTGGCTATGCACTTCAGGTGGTGGACGTTACTAATCCCGATAATCCAATTCTAAAAGGAAGTTTAGTTCATGGACAAGGAGGTGCTTGGATCAACTACGGAAAGGCAATTTTTATTCTTGGGAACTACGCTTATATCGCTTCTGAGAATGCACTAGAGATAGCTGACATCAGTAACCCCTCAGCGCCTATTCATAAAGGAGCTCTACTGAATGGGTCTGGTGGTGCCAAATTAAACAACCCGACTTCTGTGTTTGTAAAAGGGAGTTATGCGTATTTGGCAAGCTTTGGTTCCAATGCGGTGGAAATTGTCGATGTAAGTAATCCCTCTGCCCCGGTACATGCTGGAAGTATTGTCGATGGCGCAGGCGGTGCAACCTTGATTAGCCCTTTTAGTATTTTTGTATCAGGTAATTTCGCCTATGTAGCATGTTGGAGTTTTCCAAGCAATGCGTTGGAAATAATAGATGTAAGTAACCCTGCAATCCCTACCCACAAGGCAACTTTGGCTGATGGAGACGGTGGAGCCCAAATCTATCTGCCATTTTCTGTTTCTGTTAATGGCAATTTTGCATACCTGGCAAATTTCGAATCCACTCTGGAAATTGTTAATATAAGTGATCCTGCCACTCCAGTTCACGAAAGTAATTTAAGCATAAGTCCTGATGGCAAAATTTATTATTCTCCAACCTCTATTTTCCTAAATGGAAAATATGCTTTTATTTCCAGTTATTCATCTTTAGAAGTCGTTGACATAAGTTCGCCAAGCAAACCCATCTATTTGGCTCATCTTGGAGATGGAGTAGGAGGAGCACTTCTAGATGGAGCAAATTCAGTCGTGGTATCAAATGGTTACGCCTTTATTGCCAGCCAAAATGACAATGCACTTGAGATTGTCTCAATTTACACGCCGGCTACTCCGGTAGCAACTCCGGCAAGTTCTGTTTCATCATCAGGATTTACGGCCAATTGGAATTCTGCGGCAGGCGCAACAAGTTATGAACTTGATGTTTCTACCGACAACTTTAAAACATTCGTAACGGGTTTTAATTCTTTAAGTGTATCGGGCACGTCGAAGAGTATCACCAATCTCAATGCTGCTTCATCTTATCAGTATCGGGTTAGGAGCGTGAATTCGTATGGCACCTCGTTGAGTTCTAACCAAATCAGTGTCACCACCGATAAACTTAGTCAAACGATAACTTTTGGGTCAATTAGCGATAAAACAGTTGGAGATCCCGCATTTACACTTGCTGCTTCGTCTGATTCCGGATTGGACATCAGCTATTCGACTGGTTCTACCAGGATAACGATATCAGGAACTTCTGTTACGATAGTGAGCGCAGGAAGAGATACAATTACAGCCGCTCAATCGGGAAATAGTTTATACAAATCGGCAGTAAAGGTCAGCCAGACATTTTGCGTTAAGCCAAAGGCACCTACTTTAACTATTGACGCTTCAGATCCTTCGAAGCCAATATTAACGTCAAGTGCCTCAGTAGGAAACCAATGGTACTTTAATGGAACTGCAATTGCTGGAGCTAATGAACAAATCTATAAAGCCCTTGAAGCGGGGGCATACAAGGTGCAGACTCACGTGGATGACTGTTTCAGTAATTTTTCTGCTGATGCAGCCGTGACCATTACCGGAGATATTTTATCTCACACGAACTTATCAGTTTACCCGAATCCTGCGGGTGAGAAAATAAAAGTACTGGGAGTTAATGGATCAGATTTTTCACCTCAACTCTTTGATGCAACGGGTCAGATGATAGCTGTAGAGTTCGAAAAGGACGATGAGGCGTATCAGGCAGATATTAACAACCTTACACCAGGATTATATATTGTAAAGATTGTTGAACAGAACTCAGTTCACCACATCAAGTTTCTTAAAAAATAGTAATTGGAGATTTGCCTCAACTCCAATCCCACAGCACAATGCACCAATCCACGCCGAAGGAGTCGATGTATTCGTGAACGGTTTTAAACCCGATTCGTTCGTGTGCCTTTAACGACCGCGGGTTCTTCTTCGAGATTTCAGTAATCGCGAATGCATATTTTCCTGAAAATATTTTCTTGTATTCAGCGTAGCAAGCGTCAAGCAACCGCAGACCTCTGAACTCTTTGGCCACACACACTTGGCCCACGACCATGTACTTGTATTCGGAAATTTTCTTTCCCTTAAAAATAATTTCATTGAAAACTTCAAACATCGGAACAAGCACGGGAATATCCTGTTTCGACTTTTCGGTCATGGCAATCAGGTAAGCAACCACTTCATCATGTTCTTTGGCGATTACACTTTGTTCGTAACCGTTCATCTTTTTCAGGTCTTCAAAGCGGTGCATCACTGTCACAAATCCTTCCCGATCGATTTCTTCCTGCGGAAGGTTTTTCGGTAAGTTTTTCTGTTGAAGCAAAAGTATTTGCTCAAGATCCTGATCAGATTGAGAGGTAGTGATAATCATATATCTCAGATGAGAGTTAGCAAAAGAAATACGGTTTTGAAAGATAAATTACCGATTTTAAAAATTAATTTACCTATCAAATAATTTTAGTGGAGCAATTCTTCACCATAACATCACTCAGCGAATGCGCTGTCCTCGTTTCATTTGGAAACCAAATTGACAGCATTCTCAACGAAAGGGTTATGGACTTGCATCGGTTGGTAAATACTAATCCATTTGCCGGATTCATTGAATCAGTGCCCGCCTATGCTTCACTTGCCATTTTTTACGATACAAGGTTAGTTGATCAGCAAAAAGGAAATCATCTCACAGCTTTCGACTATGTGAAGTCATTGCTCGAGCGCTGGAGTGAACAACAAGATTTTGTTGCTCCGCCAGCACCCGCAAGAATTATTGATGTCCCGGTGTTGTATGATGGCGAGGACTTGACTTACGTGGCAGACATCAATCAACTATCGGTGCAGGAAGTAATTTCATTGCATACAGCCGGAAGTTACCGCGTGTACATGATCGGATTTCTGCCGGGTTTTGCCTACATGGGCTCGGTTGATCAACGGATAGCATCGCCGAGAAGACAGACGCATCGCACTTTGGTGCCACCAGGAAGCGTAGGAATAGCAGGACTTCAAACAGGAATTTATCCGATCGCCTCACCAGGCGGATGGCAGCTGATTGGACGAACACCCAAAATGGTTTTTGATAAATCGAAAGATATGCCCTGTTTTTTTCAACCGGGTGACTGTGTGCGTTTTTATTCGATTGATGAGATTGAATTTAGCCGTTGCAATGAGTATTGAAATCAGGAAAGCCGGATTGTTGACACTGTTAGTAGCGGGAGAGCGCACGGGCTTTCGCCAACTGGGGATCGGCCCCAGCGGCGCGATGGATTCTTTTGCCATGCGTGTTGCAAATTTTCTTGTTGGTAACGATGCCAGTGCTGCAGTGCTTGAAATGCACCCTCCATTACCCGAAATCATTTTTCAAAAAGCCACCATGATCAGCTTGACCGGTACAGGCTTTGAGGCGATGGTCAACGAGGAGCAGCTGCCGTTGTGGAAGCCCGTGGTGATTGGAGAAAATGCGTGCTTACAATTCAAGAGCAAATCAAGTGGGCGCGCCTACCTTGCTGCCCGCGGTGGATGGAAGGCTGAGAGTTGGCTATCGAGCCAATCCACCCATCTTGGTGTACACGCTGGCGGATATTTTGGCCGAGCCTTGAAAAAAGGGGACGTGCTTGAAACAAACAATAAGGAACACTTGGGTCATGAAACAAAAATATTTCCCTGGGGAATTTCTTCTGTTGAATTAGATAAAGTCTATTCGCCCCAAACTTTGATTCGATGCGTGCCCGGCGTTGAATTTAATTGGTTGTCGGATCACGGCAAAAAAACTTTGGAATCGGCCTCTTTCACGATCACTGGCAAAAGCAACAGGATGGGCTTTCGACTGGTGGGAGAGCCGATTTCAATGATGCAACAAATTGAATTGGTTTCTTCACCGGTTGATTTTGGTACCGTGCAACGCCTGCCTGATGGAAACTTAATTATCTTAATGGCCGATCATCAAACGACGGGCGGCTACCCGCGAATTGCATCGGTGATAAAAGCCGATTTGCCTAAGCTTGCGCAACTAGGCCCGAGCGACAACATTACCTTTATGATGATTGGGCTTGCAGAAGCTGAACGATTGTTCCTTTCGAGAGAAAAGATATTGGCCGAAATAAAAGCCGGTTGTCGTGAGCAGTTAAATAAATATCTTGCCAAATGATCGGAGACAAAATCGACATTAATTGCGACGTAGCGGAAGGAATTGGCAATGAAGCTGAACTGATGCCGTGGATTAGCTCGGCTAATATTGCGTGTGGTTATCACGCCGGTAATGAAGATCTGATGAGGGCGACGGTAGCGTTGTGCCTGAAACATAATGTGGCCATTGGAGCGCATCCTTCGTATCCCGATTGGGAAAATTTTGGACGCACTAACATGAATTTTTTGGGCGACCAGATTGAACAGATTATCCTGAAGCAACTCACGATTCTGAAAAAAATTGTAGATGAACATGGAGCCCGCTTGCATCATGTAAAACCGCATGGCGCTATGTACAATATGGCGGCTAAAGACCCTGACCTGGCACGACACATTGCTTTGTCGATAAAATCATTTGATGATTCGTTAATTCTTTACGGCCTCTCCGGCAGCGCAATGATTCGCGAAGCAAAACAGGTACAGCTAAAAACGGCCAACGAAGTCTTTGCTGACCGCACCTACCAACCCGATGGCTCACTCACGCCACGATCGCAACACAAAGCGCTAATCGAGAGCGAAGGGAAAGCTATTGAACAAGTGCTTCGGTTTGTAAAAGAAGGAACCGTAAAAACGTTGTCTGGTGAAATAATTCCTGTGCAAGCCGATACTATTTGTCTTCATGGTGATGGCGCGCACGCGGTGGAGTTTGCCAAGCTGATTCATGCCCGTTTACTGGAGGAAAAAATTAACATCCAAACTTTTGGATAAGTGGATGTAAAGAGACTTCTTTCCGGACCTTTGGTTGGCGCTGCATTTTTGATGGCAACGTCGGCGATCGGTCCAGGCTTTATCACGCAAACCACAAAATTTACAGAGCAACTAAAAGGAAGTTTCGGTTTTGTCATTTTGATTTCTGTGTTGCTTGATATCGGCGTTCAGCTTAATATCTGGCGATTGATCAGCGTGAGCAAACGGTACGGTCAGGATCTGGCGAATCAAGTACTTCCCGGTGCAGGTCATTTCCTTACGCTGCTGATTTTGTTGGGTGGCCTCGCATTTAATATCGGCAACATAGCTGGCGCAGGACTTGGATTTCAGGTTTTGTTTGGCTGGAGCGTGCAGACGGGTGCTGTGGTAAGTTGCCTGATTGCTTCGATCATTTTTATGGTAAAAGAAGCGGGCAAAGCGATGGACGCCTTTGCCAAGGTGCTTGGGTTCGTCATGATTGTTTTGACCTTGTATGTCGCCTTTCAGGCAGATCCTCCGCTGACTGAAGCTGTTGGCAAAACCTTTTTCCCCGATCAGATCAATGAACTAATCATTCTTACCATTGTAGGTGGAACAGTCGGTGGCTACATCAGCTTTGCAGGTGCCCATCGTTTGCTTGATGCCGGTATTTCGGGGAAGGAAAATCTCAAACAAGTATCACAAAGCTCTGTTTCGGCAATTCTCATTGCGTCGCTCATGCGATCTATTTTGTTTGTAGCTGCACTTGGAGTGGTATGGCAGGGGATTTCGCTGGGTAATGATAACCCTGCTGCGGTTGTTTTTAAGACAGCAGCCGGAATAGTGGGCTACAAAATTTTCGGACTTGTGCTTTGGAGTGCGGCCATCACATCCGTGGTCGGATCGGCTTTTACTTCAGTATCATTTGCCAAATCCATTCATCCTTTCGTTGAGAAAAATTTCAGACAACTCATCATCGCCTTTATCTTATTTTCCACTATTCTGTTTGTTATTGTAGGACAGCCTGTGAATGTGCTGGTGGCAGCCGGCGCCATTAACGGATTGGTGCTTCCATTTGCACTGGCCATTATTTTATCTTCGACATTCAAAAAGAATCTTCTCAACGATTATCACCACCCGGTTTGGTTGTCGGTCGTGGGCTGGCTGGTCGTGATCGTGATGAGCTACATGGGCGTGCGTGGCGTTATCGTCTGGCTATAAAAAAGTCCAACACCGATTCAAGTGTTGGACTCTTCAAAATTTAGGGATTGAATTGATTACCAGCTTACGCTGAAAAAGCCGCGGTGGTTCATCGCGATGATACCGAGGATTAATAGTAAAGCGATGGCATTGAAAATAAAAGTCTTTTTATGACGGGCTGTGCTATCTGTTACTTTTTTGCTCAGAATACGCCCAAGCGTGATGAGCACAACGGCAATAATCATTCCGGTGCTGTGCTCTACCAGCCAGTAGCGGGAGATCGGGTCTTTCATTGACGCACCGCTAAAGATGACGGCAGGACTGATAAAGAATAGTATAAAGCCCAGAAGAAATTGGGTGTGGGTGGAGATAAACAAACCAAGGCTTGAGTTGTCGTCGGCAGGAGTGAAGGGTGATTTGTTTAACCAGCCTTTCAGCGACCGGAATAAAACCAAGAGTAAAAGTGCCAATAGTACAAATCGATTGACAGAATGAAGGACCACGAGTATTTGATGCATAACATTAAATTTTCCGGAAAAATACAACTTCATTTTAAACAAAACTAAGGCTGGCTTGTCCTACCGGAAAATTTGCGAAGTGATCGGTTGTTGCTTAATTTAACTTCCTGTTATGAGGCGATCGTTGTTGATATTTTTTGGCCTTTTTCTGGTGCTTTTTGCTAACGCCACGCCTGATACCGTGCGGGTTGGGGCGTATGTGATGAGTGTCCATGATATTAATTTTCACGATAAGGAATATACCGCCCGTTACTGGCTTTGGTTTGTTTACAAAGACCCCCGGTTTGATTTTGTTAAGCAACTGGACATCACCAATGCCAAGACAATCGACGAGCCTCAATTGCTTGAAGACAGCCTTGGCGTTAAAAAATGGGTGATGCTTAAGATGCGTAGCGTGATGAAAGAAAACTGGAATGTGCTTGACTTTCCTTTTGACCGGCAGCACCTGAAAATTCATATTGAAAACTCCTTATATGATACCCGGGATTTGGTTTTTCTCCCTGATACAAAAGGCAGCAAGTACGACCCTGAGGGAACCCTGGCTGGTTGGAAGATTAAGAACTTTCAGGTGAATTCCAGCGAAAAGGCTTATGAGACTGGCTTTGGCGACAACCGCATCGGGCGTGATCATCAGGTATTTTCCTCCTTCAATATTGAGATGGACATTGAACGGAATGCGTGGGGGTTATTCCTGAAAATTTTTATCGGCATGTACATCTCCTTCCTCATCGCGATGGTGGGCTTTGCGCCTAACCCTTCGGAGGTTGAGCCTCGATTTGGCCTACCCGTGGGTGGCTTGTTTGCTGCCGTGGGTAACAAATACATCATCGATTCCATCTTGCCTGAATCGGCGTCATTTACGCTAGTGGATATTCTTCACTCCATTACCTTCTTCACCATTTTTGCGATCCTGGTGGTTTCGGCGATCGCGTTGAAACTTCATGACAATCGTAAGGTGGAGGCCTCGAACCGGGTCAATAAAATCGGCTCGCGAATGGTGGCTGCAATTTATGTTCTTTCGAATATTATTCTTGTAGTGTTGGCGGCGAGTCGGTAAGGATTATACCTTATTCTTGGTGTCGATGACGATGGTGACAGGCCCGTCATTGAGCAGCTGAACTTTCATGTCGGCACCGAATTCACCGGTCTGCACTGCTTTGCCGAGCATCGTTGAAATTACTTTAACAAATTTTTCATATCGTGGAATAGCGATATCGGGCTTTGAGGCTTTGATGTAACTGGGCCGGTTGCCTTTTTTTGTACTGGCATGCAAGGTAAACTGACTGACCACGATAATATCTCCGCCATCGTCTTTTACACTCACGTTCATCACGCCTTCGGCATCATTGAAGATCCGGAGGTTCACGATTTTGCCGGCGAGCCATTCTGTATCTTCATCATTGTCGGCATCTTCAATACCTACAAGCACCAACAGCCCCTTTTCAATTTTTGATTTTACGATTCCGTCGATGGTGACTGACGCATGCGACACACGTTGAATTACTGCGATCATTTTTTAATAAGACTGAAGTTCGTCGGATTCGTGAACGATCACACCGGTTTGATTCTGCTGCGCAAATGCAATCATAGCGCGAGCCACCTTGATGGATTCTATCGCCATGTATTTTTTGGGAACGAGGAAGCCAAAGATTTTGTAAAACACTTTCGCGGCGTCTTCACCGCTACGTTCTTCCTTTCGTGGACCGAGCAACAACGAGGGGCGCTGAACGTGAAAACTCGTAAATGCCTGAGCCTTGATAGCTTCTTCCACTTCGCCTTTCACCTGATTGTAAAAAATGCTTGAACCTTTGTTGGCGCCAAGTGACGAAACCAGAAGATATTTTTGTGCTCCGTTTTCTTTGGCGATTTTGCCTAGTAGCACGGGCGCATCATAGTCAACAGCGCGAAAATTCTCTTTTGATTTTGCTTTTTTTATCGTGGTACCTAGGCAGCAGAAAACGTCGTCGGATTTTAATTCATTCGCGTGAGCAGCAAGGTCTTTCAATTCGCATACCACATTAATTAGTTTTGAATCGCTCACCAGGAGTGGTTTGCGACTGACTGCGATGACCGACGAATATCGGTCGTCCTTCAGTAGAAGTTCTAGAAGTTGGCCACCGATCAAGCCTGTGCTGCCGGCTACTAATGCTGTTTTGGCCATCGATTAAAAAGTTTGCTGTATTTCTTTTTTTAATTCACTCAACGCATGCCCGATGGGATCTTGTTTTTTATTCATCACCATCTCAAATATTTTTTTTGACAATTCGATGCTTGAGCTGTCAGGTGCCACAAGTCCTGCCGATTCGTTGATCATCAGGATGAGATCTTCTTTCGCATTGCGCACCTGGTTCCACACTTCTTCAGACATATACACTTGCTGAGAAACGTTGTGGTTGTATTCGTTGCGGATTTCGTCGAGGAGAATCTTTTGAAAATCGCGCGCGGCAAAGGCGGGATTATTCAGTCGGATGAGAAGATTTTGAGGCGAGATTCGTTCAAGAAATAGCGTGATTCGTTCATAGGCCTGAAGTCTTGCTGGCAAGATAGTTTCGATGGCGCGCGAGCGCACCTCCAACTTTCGCAGTTCAACTTCACGATTGATAAAGCTACGCACGACAAGATAAACCGCGTACAACACTAACGAGGCTGGGATCAGTATTTTTCCGAATTCAATCAGGGCTTCCATAAAATTATTTTGCAGGAAAATTAACTATTTTTCAGTGACCTTTGTTTTTGTTTTGATCCGAAATTCATGTTTGACTCACTCCAGCCAGTAATTCTTACGCCATTGGCAGCTGCCGAAGCGCGCAAAATTATGGAAACGAAAAATATTCCCGCAGAGTATGGTTTAAGGGTTGGCGTGCGCGGAGGTCACGGCTGCGGTGGCGTTTCCTTCATTATTGGCTTTGATAAGCAAAAGCCCACGGACATGACCTATCAGGTTGAGGGAATTACCATTTTGCTAGACAAAAAACATACGATGTACCTGATCGGTAAGGCTGTCGATTTTTATGAAGGTGCTGACGCGCGAGGTTTTATGTTTGTAGAGCAAGAAGCCCTTGCACGCGGAGGGCACGGGTAAGTCTTCACTGTTTTCCTACATCTTACTTCGGCTTACCACCACACTGGCTTTGCGGCACACCCCGCCAATAGGAGGATTGAATTTCGAAATTTTCACTTCTACGTTTGTAGCACTTCGAAAAGTAGCCAGCGTTTTTTCGGCGATGGCGTGACAAACTGTTTCTAACAGTTTTGAAGGTTTTTCCATTTCACTTTTTACAAGTGAATACAAATCTTCATAGTTGATGGTGCCGCTAAGGTCGTCGTGAAAGGCGGTGTCTTCAAATTCGGTTTCAACGAAAATATCAACTTCAAACTTATTTCCCGACGAGCGCTCATGCGGATACACGCCGTGATAGGCATGAAACTCCAGCCCTTCAAGCGCTACTTTTCCCTTCATTGAATTTCGTCGAAGAAAGAGCGTTGTATTTTCATGGCTTCGGCCATGGTTGGTTTGGCAGGTTCGACGGGAACTACAGGAGCAGGCTCTGGCTCGGTGGCAGCTTTAGTTACCGTCGGCTCAACGTTGGTTTTTACTTCCTGTACAGATTCCTTCATTTCGGCTTCAACCTCGGCATTTGGGAAAAGAGATTTTTTCGATTCACGCTTGGCCATAGCCAAATGCTGGTCTGGATCAAACTCACGGCTGGCCGCTTTTGCACGGTCAATCCGATCGATGGTTTCATTAGCTAAACGCTTGAGATCGGCGAGTAAGTTTTCTTTGTGCAGTTCAAGGTTCTTATAATGTTGCCCCAGGGATTTGAGGCGGTCTTCCATTTCGGCAAGCATTTGCTTCGATATGCTCTCGGCTTCTTCAATTGTATTCTTCGCGCGGCGCTTGGCTTCGTTGATCACCGCATCGGCATTCATCTGGTTTTCTCGCAAGATAAGTTCAGCGGTTTTGTTGGCCTGCTCTATGACGCTGGCCCCTGTATCTTCAGCTGTTTTCAGGGTTTTGAAAAGCGAGCTTTCCACCTCACGAAGTTTATTTACTTCACGCTCGGTGGTTTCCAGGCGGATGCGCATTTCTTTGGTTTCATCCAGTGTCCGTTCCCATTCCTGAGACAGGGACTGGAGGAAAGCATTTACTTCGTCTTTGTCATAGCCACGCATCTTTTTCTCAAAAGACTTCTGGCGGATTTCAAGTGGTGTGATCTTCATGATGGCCGTTTTAAAGTTTAAAAAATACTTTGACTCAAAAGTTTAAAAAATGGCGGACTAAGCAATTGGCTGGGCCCGTCTGTCACTAACTGAAAACAACGATCTACAAAAATAGTAAATCCCAGGCAGAAATGATACGGTCGTCGCCTGCACTTATCAGTTGGCTGTTAAACGATGTCCAGAGGAGTTTGTTTACCGAGGTGCCATGGCCCGCGTGCCGGCCTTTGTCAATGACCTTGAGAAGTTGAAGGGTTGCAGCATCCCACACCTTGACCGACTTGTCCATACTGGCGGAGGCTAAGTATTTTCCGTCAGGAGAGAAGGTCAGGTGATTGATGGCGAAGAGATGGGCGGCTACTTCCTGATGAAGAGAATATCCTGAGTCTGCGTTCCAGACTTTTAGTCGGGCATCGCGCGATCCACTCAGCAACTGTTTCCAATCCGGGGAATAAATGAGCGTAAACACTGAGTTTTGATGGGCGTTGATCTCGTGTTTGAGTTCGTAGCTGTCCAAACTAAAAATTCGGATGAAGTTGTCACTGTAGCCCACAGCCATCTCTCCGGCCGTAGGATTGATAGCAATCGTACGTGCACTTTTTTCAGCGTGAGCCATTCGCTTTTTCAAACTCCATTGTTCAAGGTCTATTACCGAAACCACACCATCGCCGGTAGCGATGATGATGTCGTTTCCAAAATTGCGGATATCGAAAATGGCTGACGATGTAACTTGGAGCGAAGCGACTTCCTTTTTGTTTTTGTAATCGATTAGATGAAGCCCGGAAAAATTTTGCCCGGCGATTAGTTGTTTTTGTTCGTGAAGGTGTAGCAGCGAATATACAGAGTTGGGAAGCCGGGCGATCAGTTCGCCATCGCCGCGTGCCTGCAAGTCCCACAAAGCAATCATGCCATCACCTGCGCCGGAGAAAAATAAATTGGGTTGATCCGCCGCCTGCAACGTATAAATGCTGTCGGTATGTCCGGTGAACGTGTGGAGTTTGTTTACCTGTACACTCACAATTTTGATTTCGGATTATTTTACCAAAATTGAACCATTAAAAACGGAATACCAATGCCCTTGAAAGAAATTCATCAGAGCGGAAACCAAAGTGGATGGGCCATTTGGCATATTGAAGAGACCCATGATCAGTTGGTAAGCAAAATTATCGGTGAGGCTCCCGCCGAAATTTCACACGATCAGAAAAGAATGGAATGGATGGCGGCGCGCCATCTTGTGTTGTCGCTTTCCAATCATTTGGGGTTGCGCTATTTCGGCATAAAGAAAGATACTTTTGGTAAACCATTTTTAGAAAAGTATCCGCATCATCTTTCGCTTTCTCATTCGTTCCCTTATGTGGCTGCGCAGATCGACTATTATCAGTCGGTAGGTATCGACATTGAGCAACCAAAACAAAAAATTCTGAAAATTGCCCCGCGCATTTTTTCCCCTATTGAATTAGCCGATGCCGGGAAGAATGTGATCAAATGCACAGTGTATTGGTGTGCCAAAGAAACGATGTACAAAATTGATGGTAGGGGAGGATTACATTTTTCAAATCAGCTAAATGTGCAGCCGTTCCTGTTGCAGGAAGAAGGCAATCTGCATGGAACGATTTCGTCTGATCATATCACCAAGGTAAACATGGAGTATCGTATTGAACCTGATTATGTGCTGGTAAGGACAGCTGCTAACAGTTGATCTCGGGTGTTCACATCCCGTATAAATCCCCTATCTTTAACCCAAAAATAATTCATGAGATTACCTTACCTGCTGCTCTTTTGTCTGCTACAGTTGGCCACGCTTGCGCAAGAAATTAGCCCACGGTATGAATTGGTGAAGATGAATGATAACGTCAACACCCGCTACAACGAAGTGTCGCCGGTAGTTTCTCCTGACGGAAAAAGCCTTTACTTTTTTGTGAGCAACCATCCGGAAAATACTTTCGGAAAAGAAAACAGCCAGGATATATGGGTGTCTACCCTTGACGACAAAGGGGTGTGGACCAAAGCCAAACACCTTGGAGCTCCATTCAATCAAAACCGGTTTAACCAGGTATTCAATTTCCTTCCTGATGGATCGCTGTTCATCCGGGGAAACCGTTCGAAGAACGCGGTCGGTTTTTCTGTTGTCAGTGCTTCAGGGTCATTTACTGAACTTTCCATCACCGACTTTGAGGCAATGAATAAAGGTGTTTTTTACGGCGCCACACTTTCTGCTGATGGCCGCCAGATGATCTTATATTTTGCCGAAAAAGAAGGTGACAAATTCAGCGATTTATACCTGAGCACAAAACAACCTGACGGTCATTTTTCAAAACCAGTGAAGCTGAAGATCAGCTCTATTGCCGATGACTTTGCACCTTTTCTGGCGCCGGATCAGAAGACGTTATATTTTGCCAGTAACCGGTTTACCAAAGAAAGAATCGGAGGTGTAGATGTATACCGTACCACGCGGCTTGATGACTCGTGGCAAAACTGGAGTGAGCCAGTGAACTTAGGAAAGGCTGTGAACACCGGCGCCGACGACGCTTACTTCACTATCGATGCTAAAGGAAACATTTTTACTGCGCGCGCCGGTGCGCGAGTGGACGGAGGGAATTACGACTTGCTGATTCTTAAACCTCGTAACATCAACATTGTATTGTCAGGGATGACGTACAATCAGAAGACCAAACAACCGGTGCAAGCTTCAGTCGAAGTGAAATTGAAAGAACTGAAACAGCCCATCGCGTTGAAATCAACGACGGCTGGAAAATTTGAAACGCGCATTCCGGAAGTAGATATGTATTCTATAGCCGCCAACGCTTCGGGTTTTCTGCCTTTTGCAGGCGACTTTAAAGTGCCACACCTTAACCGTGACACGACATTGAAAGTGGATGTGTATTTGACTCCGCTAGCGAAACAGCTTTCGCTTGCCGGAGATATCATTGACAAAAAAACCAATGCCAAGGTGTCTGGTGCAAAATTGACGATCACTCAGAAGAGTACAGCATCGGCTTTAACTCCGCAGGTTAATCAAGGGAGCTATCAGCAGGATGTGCCCGGCTTGGGTTGGTACATGTACAGCGTCTCAGCGGAGGGATACCTTAACAATACAGACAGCGTGCAATTGGTAGATGAAAATGCCACGCCGGTGATCAAAAATGTTTTCCTCACAGAAATTGAAGTCGGATTGACCGTGCGGTTGAAGAACATTTACTTTGATTTTGACAAGACTACGTTGAAATCAGAATCGTTTGTTGAGCTAAACAAAGTGGTGGATTTTCTGAAACAAAATCCAAAAGTTTCTGTAGAGATTGCCGGCCACACCGACAGTAAAGGCTCTGACCAATATAATCTGAACTTGTCGCAGGGGCGCTCGCAGGCCGTGGTAGATTATCTCATCAGCCAGGGCATCGATTCGTCAAGATTGCAGGCGCAAGGTTACGGTGAAACCAAGCCGATTGACACTAACGATACAGAGGAAGGACGCGCCAACAACCGGCGTGTGGAGTTTACGATCCTGAAAATCTGATCGTCGCCCTCACTGGCAATCGTAAATAGTACCACAACTCTTGCAGCGGTATTGGGAAGGTGAGCTTGAAGGCGTCATCATTCCAAAGATTCCCGTAAGGAAGAAAACCCCACGGTCGAAAGGGGAAAGATGCGCGTCAAAATCGTGTGATCCGCAGCGCGGGCATTTGATGAAACTGGTGGAGGTCTGTTCTTCGCCTAAAATAGTTTTCACTTCATCCGAGTCCTCTTCGAAAATGAAAAGGCGCACGCCTGGGAAGATAGCATTGCGAATGGGGTAAAGGGTAGTCAGGTTTTCATCCGTAAGGAAACAGGGGATACCGTACGCATCCAATTTTGTTTTAGCAAGGTTTGCCTCCATGACCGTGTCGTAGGCTTTGAAAATTATTATTTTGCTTTGCGCATCGATCATGCTACCACACGATTATGTGATTCTTCAGGTTATTAAATTTAGCAATTTCGCAACACTAAACCTGAAGGCTATGACTACACGATTCAGCAATAAGATTTTCGCAGTTTTGTTTACAGTAGTCATTCTGCTACTTCTTTTGCTAACAAAGATGTAACCGGTGCTATTTTTTACGCGCCGTCTTTTTTCCTGTTTTCAGTTTCATCATGGTTTCGCGCACGGCAATGGCTGGCAGCGTTTCTTTGTTTTCACGGATGTATTCCTCCAAGGCCTCGCGATGCACCTTTACCATGCTACGAAGCACCCATGAAATTGCTTTGGTGATTAGAATTTCCTTTTCCTGTTTCAGGTTGTCGATCAAGGTAAAGGCTACAGGTGGAATGCGGTGATCGCGCACACGCAGCGGTACACACAGCAGCACGATGGAGGCCCGGCGCTTATTGATGTTTTTGCTTTTATTTAACTGGAGCATAACTTTTTTCCATGCGCCCCAGGCTTTGGTGATTGCCTTTCGGCTCAACCCGCTGGTGCAAAGCGCATCGACTTCGGCCCACCCCTCTAAGTGATTGAGCCACGCATCAATATTCTTAGGTGCAAAGCTTAGCTGAGCTTCGGTGGCATAGTCCAGTAAAAGCCCTGCCATTGTTTTTTCGGTAGAGGATGGAGCCTTAGTCAACGACGAAAGCAGGTCAGCCAATTCATTCGCGGAAAGCGTAGGGTTTTCTTTCATCCAGCTTTTAGCGATCGTTCGCAGTCGCGGAATGCTGATGGCATATCGAAAATGAGTATTGCCCAAGTAATTGTCGGAGAAAGTGTGTTGCGTAGGTTTTCCGGATTGTTTTATAATCTCGCCCAGGAGAAACTGATGCTGCTCTTTTGTTTTTTTCGGTGATGCCATAGACCCTGACTTTTGCTGTTCAATTTAATGGATTTAATCGCTATTATTGTTCGATCAATTTTGCAGGACTTGAATCGTTTCATAACCAGTCTTTTGTTTTTCATTCCCTGCTCGTGCCTGTTTGCGCAGACCGATTTTCAGAAAGAAGCCGCACGACTCACGGAAATAATTTCTACCAGACACGTAGCGCCTCCGACTATCGACAAACAGCTTTCTAAAAAAGTCGTTGATCTCTTTCTTGAAGCCATTGATCCTTCTAAAATTTATTTTTCGGAAGACGATGTGAACCGCCTTCGCGAACATGAGGCTCAAATGGTGGATGAGCTAAAAGGACTACAATGGCGTTTTGTTCCTGCCATTACCGAAGTCTTGAAAAAAAACCTGGAGAACTGTAACCGGTTTCTTGATGAAAACCGTAATGTCAATGTCCCTACCATTTTAAAGCAACCGCTTGAACTTTCCTATGCACCTCTAACGCGGCCTTCCAATGAAATTGCCCTTCAGAGCCGATGGAAAAAAATGGTACTTTATTCGGTGTATCTAAAGGTGATGGAACAAGCCGGGATAGACTCGATAAAAGCATCGGCAGTGAATGATGCTTATTTTCTGAAATTGGAACCTGCTATTCGCGAGAAAGTAATTAAAGCGGAACAACGAAAAATCAACAATCTTTTGCATCATCCGGAAGGATTTGAAAACCATGTCGCTTCAGTTTTCTTAAATAGTTATGCGTTGAGTGCCGATCCGCACTCAGGCTATTTTGGTAGCGCCGCGATGGAGAAGTTCATGTCTTCGTTTCTTGCCGAAGGGTTTTCATTTGGTATTGATTTGCAGGAAGACAAAGATGGCGCTGTGGTCTTGGGTAGGATTGTGCCTGGAAGCCAGGCGTGGCGAAGTGGCCAATTGAATCCGGGTGATAAGGTCATGCTCATTACTTCAGGCATCAAACGCCTGGAGATTGTTGGTGGAGATTTACAGGAAGCCGAGGATTTTCTTAAAGATCCTTCCAGAGAGACGATCGAACTTCTGGTCAGGAAGCCAAACGGAACTACACGAACTGTAAAACTAAGAAAGGAAAAAGTAGCGTTGGAGGAGAATGTGGTGCGTAGCTACGTACTGAATGAAGAAAAGAAAATTGGCTACATCGCATTGCCGGGATTTTATTCAGCGCCCGATGAAAAAACAGAAGGACTTCGTTGTGCCAACGACGTGGCGAAAGAAATCATCAAGCTCAAAAAGGAGAACATCGAAGGATTAATTTTTGATTTGCGAAACAACGGTGGAGGCTCGCTTCAGGAGGCGCTAAGTATGGCGGGGATTTTTATTGAAGAAGGCCCGCTCGGTATGATTGCCGATAAAACAGGCTTACCTCACATAGTAAAAGACAACAACCGCGGCACCGTGTACGATGGACCGCTAATTATTTTAGTTAATGGATTCAGCGCGTCCGCTTCAGAATTTTTGGCCGCCGCATTGCAGGATTATAACCGCGCCGTCATCGTTGGCTCTACTACGTATGGCAAAGCCACCGCCCAGGTGATTCTGCCACTTGCTCCCGAAGAAAAAAATGAAAAGGCGTCATCGGCCAGCTTTGCAAAAGTTACCGTCAACCGCATTTATCGCGTAACAGGAAAGACAGCTCAGGAGCGCGGCGTAATCCCCGATATTGTTATGCCTGATGTAATCAAAGCACTTAAGTTGGCAGAAGCTTACCAACCCTATCATTTGCGTGCCGATTCTGTTAACAAAAAAGTATTTTTTACTAAGCTGCCGCCTTATCCTCTGGCAGATATAAAAAGAAAAAGTGTTGAACGTATGGCAAAGTCAGAGGCTTTTGCAAAGACTGAAAATTTAGTACGTTGGCTGGCAGCAAGAGGCGATGAGAAAGTTGTAATCAGTACATGGAAAGATTTTGTTGCAGCCTCTCAATCGCTTGATGAAAAACTAAAAGCCTTTGACGATCTGCGCAGCGATGCTAAATTCAAGGTGACCAATACACAGCAAGATCAACACGTACTTTCGGCTGATCATTTTCTTAACGAGATGAACCAGCATTACCTTCTTGAACTTCAAACCGATTACTATTTGTCGGAATGTTATTCAATCATGAAAGATCTAATTCAACAAGCAAAATAAAATGAAACGACTTTTCTTTTTCATCGTGACACTTAGCGTGACATTTAGTTCATTCAGTCAGTCCATTAAGACCGCCCTCGACTACCTTAATTTCTTTAATCAGCAGGAAAGTGCGATATCACAAAAGTACCTTAGCTACATGAGTGAATCGGCGCACGGCAGTAAGTTGCGCAGGCTGGAACAAAAACGAAAGGAATTGCTGGGGACACTCCGTGCTGCGCAAAACAATGCCACAAGACTCAATCCGTTTAAAGGCGACACCTTGCTAAAGAAAAACTACGAGAGCTATATCAGTATTCTCAATTCAATTTTTAATGAAGACTACGGTAAGATTGTGGACATGGAGGAAATTGCCGAGCAGTCGTACGATAAGATGGAGGCTTACCTCATGGCACAAGAGTTGGCCGATCAAAAACTTGATGAAGCCACAGAGCGGTTTCGCGTGGCGTTTGAGAAATTTGCTGCTGATAATTCAATTAAACTTCTGCAGCACGAAGACAAACTTTCGCAAAAGCTAGCCAAGATCGGAAAAGCCAACCAGTACTATCATCGAATCTATCTTGTGTTTTTTAAAGTGTACAAGCAAGAAGCTTACCTGACGGATGCGGTGCAACGAAAAGATGTAAACGCCATTGAGCAAAACCGCACTACGTTGCTGAAGTATGCGATGGAGGCGCAGACTAAGCTGGATACGGCAAAACCATTTCAACGCGACCAGTCGCTGATCATGGCGGCCAAAAAATTCAATCAGTTTGCGAAGGCAGAAAGTGAGAAGATGGGGGCAGTTACTGACTATCTTTTGAAAGCGGATGAGTTTGACAAATTGCGAAAAGTATTTGAGGCTGGTGGCGACAGCAAATCAAAAGCGGAAGTAGATAATTATAACCAGTCGGTGAAGAACATCAACAAGCTGATTGATGCGAATAATCAGCAGATGCAGGCACTGAACAAAGGCCGCTCGCTGGCGCTGGACGGGTGGAACAACAGTGTGAAGGAATTCTTCGAAACCTACATTCCAAAGGAATAAGCCCGAAAAAGAAGTTTTTCTACTTCAACGGTTTGACTATTTTTGCACCGGTTTATTGCTGGTTCCGTAGTACAATGGATAGTATTTCAGATTCCGATTCTGAAGATGCAGGTTCGATTCCTGCCGGGACTACACTCTACTTCACTTATGCGTGTGAAGTATTCCCCATGATTTCGTTTATAAAGGTCACTGCGAAAACCTGCAGCATAGACTTGTTCAGCACAATTCAGGGATGACGAAATCGCTTCGCCTGTATTCTTCTGTATTTATAGTTCTTGATATGATTTGGAATCCAATAGGTCCTACGCCAGTTTTTTTGTCTTGGCTTTATGGAATCCTGATAATTTATGCATCATGATTGCGTTACTTTTTTCGGATTTCAGGATTACGTAATCAAATAACCCATTCAGTATGAAGTATTCAATGGTATTGATGCTGGCCGTGTGCGGATATTGCCAGGGCCAGGAGTTTGAGGTGTATTCAAACGGATTGATCTACGATCAAGCCACCATGAAGAAACTCTCGTCCATAGTGGACTCACTGAATGTCAGGTTTCGAACGTGCGACCTTAGTCATCCTTATTTTTCTTTTGCGCAGGGCCAGGCGACGTACGTCGGAATTCCTTCCAAGGCTGCATTGAAAATGATTGAACGCAATCTCCCGCTGGAGACGTACCTTAAGGCATACCCCTCAAGCTTGAAAAAAAAGGTCTGGGTTACAAAATCCAGGTACACTGGCTACAACGGTGTGAAGTACATTGAATATGAAGCGTTGCCGAGCCGTAACTCACAACCTTCCATCACCGTGAAGGACCAACCAGCTAACAATAAAACTAGCGGTTGGATAATTGACGGGGAAAAAAAGGAAGCCTTTTATATCGACCGGCTTGAGCAGTATAAGGTACCCGTTGCGTATGCAAGACTGGTTCAGTACGTGGATTGTATGGTTGACACTACCACTGAGATATTCTTCCCGCAAGCTAAGGGTGAGACTTTGCAACAAGTATCCCAGGATTCAAAGGCCAATGTCTTCATCACCTGGGCCGACAAATTTGGTAAGGAGCCGGTCATGATGGGCAACGAAGAAATTGAAAAGCGAGGTCTCAATTCAGATTCTGTTTATAATATGTTTGAGCGTCAGCACCGCGAATGGGACAGCATGCGAATAATTGATCTAGACCACCGGATGAAAACAAAACCGTATTGGAAGTCGCTCCTGACGGAAGCTGTCAATGAAAGCATTGAAACCGGCAACTCGGATGAGCGTCTAGAGTTCTATGCCGCCCGCTACTACTCCAAAGAAGCAGCCTTGCAACTCATGCGAAGCAGAAGGGTGGTAGGTTATTGCAGCATGGATCGTAGTCCACGATATCATGCGATGAATATCTGTAAGCTTTCAGCTGAAACTGCCAAGTGGGATGTTTTTCTTCGCTCGCACTTGAATATAATGAATGACCGTTTTGATCGCAGGAGCGACGGCAGTTATGCGTGGGCTGGTCGAAAGACATACCTTAAAGAATTAGAGCAACTTGACATCAATGCCGAAGACCTCCTTTTGGGTACCTGCCTGCGTGTGCACAACGTGGGTAGCCATCATTATTGGGGCTCCATCGGGCGTGTTGGAAGAGCCTTGGCTGATATCTCAGACAAAACCAAATTGGAAAACCGTCTGCTTACAATGATGAAGGATAAAGACCTTGATATTTTCAACCGGATGCTAATCGTGTACCTTTTCAACAACTACTTCTACAACCTCGAGGACGAAGCGCGAAAGAAAGCCAACGAGAAGAAACTTGAGGCTGTGATGGCAGAGTTGCCCGAGGTGATGAAAGATGCATGGATCGAAAGATCAGGTAAATAAAAAATAAGCGCCGTCATTGAATCGGCCGTTTGTTCTACAATTTTGTCGATGTACTAAAAAAGCCAGTCGCTTGCAACGATTGGCTTTCTTTTGGATTAACAGATTTGCCTTAATGATTTCTTCGCTCGCAGTGTGCCCGACGCACAAGCAACATCATGATCTGGTCGGCCAGCCATTTGTTGCCATCGTCGTTGTTGGGATCGATGGTGATGACGCCGTCTTTGTTGCGGTCAAGGGCAAGCGATAAATCTGCACCACCGTTGAGCGCTACCAGAATTTTATCCAGTTCAAAGTGAATAGCCATCGTCACAGCCGCGCCGGTTGTCACAAGAGTGCTGTCGGTAGGGCTGTCATTGTCAAACCGCGCTCCAAAGCTCAAGTCACGTTTATGCCAGAAGACAAACGGGATGGTATCAATTTTTCCAGTAATCATGATGGATTTGCCCAACATGTTGCCGGAAACGGAATCAGGAACGAGTTTGAAACGAACGCGGTCATAGTTTGCGTTGGGCAGTTTGACTGAGGCCACCAATTGATCAACAAATGATCCGGCATTCATCAGATCCACTAAGAATGGACCTTTTAGCTTTGGATCATTATCACCGCTGTAAGCGGTATCTTTTTTATACTCGGCTTCATGAGAGTGCCGGTCATGCTCGTCAAAATCAAAGCGGATGTCGCGGATATTCACTTTCACATCGGTGAGTGTGATAGTCGAGCTGCTGCCAACTGAAAAACGGGTGTCGCTGCTAGCACTACTCCGGCCGTTGATCACGTTACTGCCGCTGGTGGTGCTGGCCGAGAGTTTTACCGAAACCGAACTAGTGGCCGATGGGTCAGCGTTTTTGGAACATCCGCCCAGAAAGCTTGCGCATAGACAAATGATAAAGAGTTTTGATCCAGTTTTCATAGTCTTGTTTTTTTTTGATTCTTAGACATCGGTAAAACGATGGGTTTAATCAAAATAAACTCGGTATATCAAACCCTCCGACGAATAGCTAATTCGGGCCGTTGAATGGTCACCTGAATAAGAGCAATGGCCAACCTAAGTCAGTGTTGATCAAACACAAAAAAAATGCTATTTTAAATTGTGCAAATGTGCTGACCTAAACCTTAGAACCATGAAACGTCTGAGAATATTGCTGATCTGGGCGATTGGCATTTCCTTTATCGCCATTGGATTTCTTAAATATTTCAACCTCGACGCGTTTTCAAAAGAAGTATTTGAGCAGGCGGATTTTCCCAAATGGCTCCGGTTTGGTGTGGGTACTCTGGAAATGATTGGTGGTGTGCTGTTAGTCATGACTGCCGGGCGTTCACAACGAATTGGCACTATCCTCATCGGTTTTATTATGCTCGGGGCTATTGGTACTCGTGTGATGCTCAAAGACAGTATCACGCACCTCATTGTTCCGTCAGTAATTCTTGTGCTGTCTATTCTGATTTCCCTTGATTTCGAAATCAAAAAGAAAAATGAATGAAGTGTCTAACTGGAACCCTTGTTCACCGAACGTAGCTTCTTTCCCCCTGGAAATTTTTTAACACATTCTGAATACTACTGACCTTGATCCTTCCTAACTCTGATTATTTTTCCTTATTTGACGATCGTTGATCTCAAAGGATAGAAGTTTATGCTCAGAACTTGCTTCATTTCTGCTGCCATCTTTCTCATGGCCAATCTGGGGAAAGCTCAGGTAGACGTGCTAAAATATGCCAACGAAGAGGCATACTTGAATTCATTGATTGGAGGATTTCAAAAACTCGATTTTAAATGGAATCTTCCAGGTGAAATTCAGATTGACATGAATGAGGGCTTAAATTATCTCGATGAGAAAAACTATGAGCTGGCGCAAACACATCTTACCAAGGTGCTAAAGTATGATTCTAATTTTGCACCAGCCAGGTACTATCGCGGGGTATGTAATAAAATGATGAGACGTATAAAATCGGCGCAAGCAGATTTCGTGTGGGCCACGAAGTTGATGCCCGACCGCCCGGAGCCTTTTATTGAGTTAGGGGATATCAGTGTATTGCGCTACGCGTTGCCCAAAGCTAACAACAATTACCAGCGGGCCAGTAAGCTTAGCCCCACGTCGGTGGTGCCTCAATTCAAGCTTGGCAGCCTTGCCCTTTTCATGCGCGAAACCAAAAAAGCCACGCGTTTCTTTGAGAACTGCAATAAAATAGATCCACGGTTTCCGGATGCCTATCTCGCGATGGGCATTCTTAAATTCAGGGACCTTGCCACACGCAAAGAAGCCCTTCCTTTTTTTACCAAAGCAATAGTCGCCGACTCGTCGTATGCCATGGGCTACTATTGGCGTGGGGTTTCGTACGTTATGGATAAGAACAATGCCAAGGCCCGTGAAGAATGGAATCGTGCTATTCAGCTTAGTCCCGGCAATACTTTTTTGATGATGATGCGCGGTGTGCTGCTTATTGAACTTAACGAGTTTGAAGAAGCCTTTAAAGATTTACGAAAAGCGATGCAGGCCACTGAAGTGGACGAAAGTCAGGCACAGTTTCGAGGCACCATGCTCGACAATAAAATTGATTTGCAAAACGTGGCCAATTACCTGGTCAGGTTTGGTTATGGGTTGAATGAAGAAGCATTTGTAAATCTGAAGAAAGGATTTTGCCTTTTGCTCATCGAACGAAGGGGTGATGCACTCTCGTCTATCTCTGCGGCGCAGACGATTGAGCCATCGGCTACTGTTTTTTATCTGAAAGCGGTAGCCTTTCGGATGGCGATGCGTCATGATAGCGCCATGATCAATTACACCAAAGCTCTTGCACTTGATCCGAATATTTTTGACGCCAATAAGAACCTCGCTATTTATAAATCTGAACTGAACGACTGGAAAGGGGCTTATGCCCATTTAAAAAACATGAACCGGATTCAGCCCGGCGCTACCTTCACCTGGCGACTCAGCGGACTGATAAAATATGCCCTCAAAGATTATTACGGCGCTATCATTGACCTGACCAAATACATCAAGGTAGATACGGCAGATTATAATTGCCTGAAAACCCGAGCCGCTGCGCGTTTTGAAATAGAAGATTACAAGGGAGCCATTGGAGATTACACCGAAGTACTTCAATTGGCGCAAGACCCCCAGCTTTACATGCTTATAGCCGAGTGTTATTTTTACATGAAAGATCAGAAAGCGCTTACGATACTGAGAGACGGTGTGGCAAAATACCCCGGCAACTACGACGTCAAGCTTGTGCTCGCCGAACGATTAGCAGACTTCAAGTATTCAGACGAAGCCAAATCAATAGTGAGAGAATTCAGGCATAGGTCACCAATGGCTTTTATGAAAGGCTATTCAAACTGGGCAGACTTTATTGAATGTAAAATCTATGCCAACGAAGGAAAACCCGAGAAGGCCTTACGTCAGCTTAACGCGTTGTTGAATACTAATAACCCAGGAGTAGATCATATATTCTTTAAAGCGCAAATCCTCATTCAGCAAGGCGACATTCAGTCTGCCAAAAAAGAACTCTTGAAATTGAAAGAAAAGAAGTATAAGCCAGCCAATGACCTGATTGCCAAGTATGGTGTGTAATTTGAAATCAAGACGTAGACAACAATGCCAACCCGAACCTTTACCCTCACCCTTCACATGGTCTCCAGTCTTGATGGCATGATCGCCAAAAAAGACAATAGTGTGGCGTGGTTTGATACTCCCGATTATTACGAGAAGGGAGTGACTGCTCCAGGTGGTGAAGAATTTCTCAATTCGGTTGATTGCTATGTCATGGGTGCACGTACTTACGAGCATGCGCTTACACTGTCAAAAAACTACGGCTGGCCTTACGGCGATGTGCCCACGGTAGTGGTGAGCCATCGACAGCTTCCTATTGAACGACCTAATGTGGAATGTTATTCCGGCGACTTACGCCAACTGGTGGAAGAACGCCTGAAGCCCCGCTATCAAAATGTTTGGATAGTAGGCGGCGCTTTGCTAGCACGCGAATTTCTTCGCATGAACCTAGCCGACGAAATTCGTTTGTCGGTATTGCCAATTATTTTAGGCGACGGCCTGTTGTTTTTAGAAAGTCTGAGCAAAGAACTTCCCCTGCACCTGAAAAATGTGACCGCCTATAAAACAGGAATGGTGGAGTTGCATTATGAAATAAAGAAATCAGAAAGGAGCTAACACAGTACAGTGAAAACGTAACGTCTTACGGTTTGTAAAAAAATTAAGCTTCGGACGGTGATCATTATTTCATAATCGAGTCTTTAGTATTGCGGTTAAGCAATGCATTGCTTAAATTGATTTGACGTCTGTGGATTGACGTCATACATCGAAATTAAAATTCCTTTCATGAAAAATCTTACCCGAAGAGACTTCCTTGACCGAAGTGCAAAACTTGCAGCTGCATCTATTCTCGCACCACTCGCGGCTCATGCCCTTGAGCTTTCGCCGGATAAAAAAATCAAGGTGGCCATTATAGGTTGTGGCAGTGTGTCCACGCAATACTTGCCACACCTGTCGAAGTCGCCTTTTGTAGAGTTGGTGAGTGCATGCGACATCATCCCCGAAAGGGCAAAGCGGGCAGCAGAAAAATACAACATCCCCAATCACTATCCCCACATCGACGCACTGCTCGCCGGAGCCAATTTTGATTTGATGATTACCACTACCGACATGCAAGAGCACGGCCGCCTGAACAAAATGGCGTTGCTCGCCGGCAAACATGTGTGGAGTGAGAAACCGCTGGCTAATAGTTACGCCGAGGGAAAGGCGCTGCTCGACTTGGCTAAGAGCAAAAACCTTCACCTGTGGGGTGCTCCCGCCGTGGTGAATAGTCCGCAGTTTGCTTTTATGGCGCGCTCCATTCAGGAAGGGAAACTTGGCAAAGTTTCGGCGGCGCATGCACACTACGGACATCTGGGCCCAACATGGTCAGCATTCTTTTACGAGCAAGGCGGTGGCAGCTTGCCTGACTTGGGTGTGTACAACCTGGCTTCGCTTACCGGATTGCTTGGCCCGGCGAAATCGGTAATGGCGATGACGAATATTATTACACCCGATCGGGTGGTGGATAATAATGGAAAAATAAAAGTAGTAGCCGAAGACAATGCGATGGTGCTGATGGAGCACGCCAGCGGCGCTTTGTCGCACGTGCAATGTGGGTTTAACTATTTTGATCCGTATGGTCACGAAGGAGCGGGACAGGAAAAACCGACAATCTCCATCTGGGGTACAAAAGGAAACATGAATTTAATCGGCTACGACTGGGCGCCTTTTGGTGTAGACATGGCTACTTTGGACAATGAAAAGACGGCACGACTGGTGACAGATGCGGAAGGCTACGTGTGGCAACAAGGAGCTACCGTAATTTCTCAAAGTCTGGCGACGGGCATTGAGCCGCGCATCAACGTAGAGCATGCACTGCATGTATTGGAAGTCATCGAAGCGGCGCGCCGCTCGCAGGAGACAGGAATGCGAATTGCTTTAAAATCGATTTTCCCTTACCCGATGGTAAGTTGAGATACATGTGAGATTATTACTCACTGCTAATTCTTATTCTTTCTTCTCCACAGCATGTCCGCCAAATTCATTGCGCAGGGCGGCGACAATTTTTCCTGAGAATGTGTCTTCTGTTTGTGAGCGATAGCGCATTAGCAGCGACATGGTGATCACCGGCGTAGGTACCCCCATGTCTAGTGCAGTTTCCACAGTCCACTTGCCTTCACCCGAAGAGTGCATTACACCTTTGATCGATTCAAGGTTTTTGTCTTTCGACAGTGCATGTTGAGTCAGTTCCATCAGCCAGCTTCGTACTACCGACCCGTGATTCCATAAGTTAGCTACGTTAGCCAGATTTACGTCGGCATCGTAGCGGTGAAGCAGTTCCATGCCTTCGGCGATGGACTGCATCATGCCGTATTCAATTCCATTGTGTACCATTTTCACAAAGTGGCCAGTGCCGCTTTTGCCGCAGTAGAGGTATCCGGAAGGCACCGAAATGGATTTGAAAATTAGTTCACAATGATCAAAGGCTTCTTTCTTTCCGCCGATCATGGTACACACGCCGTGCAATGCGCCGGTCACACCGCCGCTGGTGCCACAATCAAGTAGGGCGATTCCCATTTTGTCGAGGTCACGGGCACGAGCCACAGTGTCTTTATAATTAGAGTTTCCGCCGTCAATGATGATGTCACCGGGTTTGAGATATCCTTTCAGGTTGTTGATCACAATATCTACGGCGCTGCCGGCAGGTACCATCAGCCAGATGATACGCTTGTCGGTAGTAATAGCCTGCGCCACTTCGCCCACCGATTTGGTGGTGGTGATTCCTTGCGCAGCCATTTTTTCCATCGCGGCTTTATTTCCGTCGAAGGCAAATACGGTGAAGTTGTTCTTCTTGAAATTGAGAGCGAGGTTGTGCCCCATTTTGCCGAGGCCGATCAGTCCGATTTGCATGCGCGTTTTTTTGTAGTTAACCTTTTCAAAGATAATAATTATTCGAGGCGGCGTTCAAGGAAGCTGATTAATTGCCGCATTAAGGCGCCGATAATTCAGGTAGGATGCGGAATACAAGGAGTGAAGGCCGCTGTCGGGTTTGAATTTCCTGAGAGTCTTCACCGAAAATTCATGAGGGATAGCCAAGGTACGGAAGCCAAACTGTGCAGCGCCGATAGCGGAGGCGTCGTTTTCTTCGCGGAGGATAAGCTCCTTTCCAAGTACATCGCTTAGCATCTGCATCCAAGCCGCAGAGCGAGTGAAGCCGCCGCTGATATAAATGGAACGAGCCGGGCCGCACACTTCTTCCACCGTTTCAGCAATCCATCGTAACTGAAAACAAATCCCTTCGAGCAGGGCACGCTGAAAATGCCTGCTGGTGTGCTGAATCGTTATGCCCAGAAATGCACCTTTAACTTCTGGCTGATAAAGTGGCGCTCGCTCGCCGAGCAAATACGGAATCATCACTAAACCCTCGCTGCCAGCCGGAATATCTTTAACTCGTTCAGCAAACTCATGCAGATCGGTCGTGGAGGAGGAATCAATATGCGTGGAGTACCATTGCAGTAAGGCTGTACCACTGTTGGTGGCACCACCGCAGATAAAATGGTGGTCGTCGAGGATATAATTGAATACCCGGCCCAGCGCGTCAGGCTTTCGTTGCTTGGTAGCCATGCGCACGGCGCCGCTTGTCCCGATGGTGATCGACATATCACCGTCGCCCATGGCCTGGCTTCCCAATTGTGCAAGACACCCGTCGCTTGCGCCGAGGATAAGTGGAATGCCCACGAGGTTTAGCATTTGGGCGTACTCCGCTTTCATGAATAAAGACTTAGGGCCATTCGCTGGGTTTGACAAGCGTTGTGCGCTAATGCCGACAAGCGAAAGTGATTCGTCTGCCCAGCATCTCCTGCCAAGGTCAAACATGCCGGTAGCCGACGCGATGGAGTAATCGACCACAAATTCACCGGTAAGGTGAAAGAGTACATATTCTTTAATTGAAATGAATTTGTGAGCATGCGCGAAAGTATCCGGATCATTTTCTTTCAGCCAAAGTAATTTACAGAGCGGCGACATCGGATGTACAGGCGTGCCGGTGATTTCATAAAGCCGTTGGGCACGGTGCTCATCGTGCAGTCGTTTGGCTTGCGCAATACTCCGCGTATCTGACCAAAGCATCAACGGTGTGAGCGCTTTTCCTTTTTCATCCGTAGCCATCAGGCTGTGCATGGCAGCGCTGAAACAAATGGCTACGGGCTCGTGTCCGCTCAGCTTTTGGAGGATGCTGACGATTCCATCCAGGATCTCCTGCGGATTCTGTTCAGCGAAGCCGGGTTGTGGAAATACCGTGTCGCTAAACTTTTGCTCGCTGGCAATCACTTCTCCGGCAGTATTAATAAGTAGCCCTTTGGCACTGGTGGTACCGATGTCAATAGCGAGAAGTAATGGAGGCGAGGCGGCCATTCAAAAATGGAATTGAGATACAAGGTACATTACAGGCCGCAAGAACGGAAGGGGTAGTGCAATTTGCTGGTCGTAAAATATATGATTGAAGAGACCGTTTTTTTTTGCTAATTGGAAGTTGATCGATAGTAGCAATGGAGTTGAAAGACCTTTTGGGTGTGAGTAAAGCGGCCGTATTTGTGCTCTTTGTCTGCTTTTCGTGGAAAGGCCACGGACAAGTAGCGAATGATTCTATGGTAGTTGCGAAGGCTAAAGAGGCAACAAAGGAGATTTACGTGCAGGCTATGGGCGCGGAGCTTGGCCTTTACAATGGAGTCTTCTATAAAGAGTTTCCTGAGTACCCCAGCGACGACGGCCAGCCCTATTACGCTTCCGCGGAATGGTACAATGGCACTGTTTTTTACGATGGCATTCGCTACGATAACATACCGATGCATTATGATCTGGTGAATGACAAACTAATCATCGATCATCAGTTTGCCGCTGTAAAACTTGAATTGATCAGCCGTAAGGTGAGCTACTTCGATTTTGAAGGGCATCATTTTGTGTGGCTCGACAATGCAGCTGGCGGCCTCATGCAAGCCGGTTTTTATGAGCAACACTACGATGGAAAAATAAAATGCTATACCCGCTGGTATAAAAAAAGAATTGAATCCATCGGCGCGCGCGAAGTGCTGGTTCGTTACGAAGAGCATCGCCGCATGTTCATTATTAAAGACAATATGCCTTTTACCATTAAGGGAAAAGCTTCGCTTCTGAAAGTGTTGAAAGACAAAAAGCCGTTGTTGCAGAAATACATTCGCAAAGCCAACCTCGATTTCTATACTCATAAGGCAGAAGCTGTCGCCAATGTGCTTGACTATTACGAATCCGGAAACACCTTATGAAAGTGAGCCTGCGTGTGTTGATCTTTTGCGTAGCGTATGGAATACCCCTGAGTGGGTTGCTCGCGCAGAATAAATCCGGACTGTCTATTTCAGGGAATTTTACCAACACCACGTTCCGGGAGGTGGTCCGTCAACTTGAGAAGGATCATGGCGTTCAATTTTTTTATAACCCAAGTGAAGTCGATACGCTAAAAGTAAGCATTGAACCTAAGGATAAACCATTGGAAGGTTTTCTCGCAGAGATTTTTGCAGGCACCGACTTTCACTATGCGATGGAAGGAAAGACCATCTACATCACCAAAGGCCGCGAGATCCAAACCTCCTTGCCCGAAGATTTCTTTGCAGCTACTCAAATCAAAGCACAGCCGGAGAACAAAATGATGCTTGACTATCTCGTGTTGGATAAAGTAGATAAATCAAAGGCATCAAAGGAAGAGCGGCTTTACGAAATTGGAAAACGAACGGTTAAAATAGGAGAGGGTCTGGCCACCATTGCAGGGCATATCCGTGCGTCAAACTCTGGCGAAGCTGTGATGGGAGCCTCTGTCACAACAGAAATAACTAACGTTGGCGTGGCCACCGACCAGTTTGGTTACTACTCGCTCACCATAAAGAAAGGAGCTCACGAACTCATCTTCAAAAGTGTTGGGATGAAAACCACAAAGCGGAGGATCACACTTTATGCTGACGGCCAGCTCGATGTGGAGATGGACGAAGAGGTGACCTCGTTGAAAGAAGTAACGATCGAATCCGAGAAGGACCGAAACATTACCGGCATGCAGATGGGCCTCGAAAAGCTTGACATCCGTACCATGAAGAAAGTGCCGGTGGCGTTGGGTGAAGTGGATATTTTGAAGGTGGTGCTTACCTTACCCGGCGTGCAGAGTGTAGGTGAAGCAACAACAGGCCTCAACGTGCGCGGTGGTGCCACAAACCAAAACCTGATTCTTTTCAACGATGCTACGATCTACAATCCCACGCACTTGTTTGGATTTTTCTCTGCGTTTAATCCTGACGTAGTTAAAAATGTAGAACTCTACAAAAGTGGAATACCGGCAGAGTTTGGCGGTCGACTTTCTTCGGTGCTTGATGTGCGCACGCGTGAAGGCAATAAAAAGAAGTTTACCGGATCAGGCGGCATCGGGCCGCTCACGGGCCGGCTTACCCTTGAAGGCCCTATCGGAGGTGAGAAGACATCCTTTCTGATCGGCGTCAGGTCTACTTATTCCGATTGGTTGTTGCGTCAGGTTCCCAACACGTCTATCAGCAATAGTCAGGCAGGCTTTTACGATGTGAACGCTAACATCAACCATGAGTTCAATTCTAAAAACTCATTGTATCTCACCGGATATTATAGCCAGGATCATTTCAAACTCAATAGCGATACGCTCTATTCGTATCAAAACAAAAATGCTACCGCGAAGTGGAAGCATATCTTCAGCAATAAATTATACGGCGTACTCACGGGTGCCTACAGCGCGTATGATTATTCGGTATCGAGTGATCGGAATCCGGTGAATGCTTTTACTATGAAATATGCCATCACTCAGTTTCAGGGAAAAGCTGATTTCAGTTATTATCCTGCTCCGCGCCACAGCCTTAATCTGGGTGCAAGCGTCATAAGGTACAACTTGTCACCGGGCTCATTTTCGCCTCGTGGAAGTGAATCGTTGGTGACCTCGGATGTATTGCAAAATGAACAAGCGCTGGAAAGTGCGTTGTACATTAGCGATAATTTTGATGTGTCGCCAAAGCTTTCTCTGTACGGTGGATTGCGATACTCGATGTTTAATTACCTCGGCCCTCGCCAACTCTTTACCTATGCGAACGGACAAACCAAAAGCGTAAACAGCATAATCGACACGATTTCTTACCCTTCTGCCAAATCGATAGTAAATTATGGTGGACCCGAATTTCGATTGTCTGCGAAGTATTTATTGTCCGACAACTCATCGGTGAAGTTCAGCTATAATCGCATGCGCCAATATTTGCAGATGCTTTCCAATACAGCAGCGATTTCACCCACTGATATCTGGAAGCTAAGCGATCCTAACATTAAACCGCAGATTGGCGATCAGGTAGCATTGGGGTACTATAAAAATTTTCGTGCCAACACACTGGAGCTTTCTGTTGAAGGATATTATAAGGTGATGCAAAATTCGCTCGACTACAAAGGCGGAGCCAAGCTGATTCTCAACCATCACATTGAGACCGATGTAGTAAACGCACAAGGAAAATCCTACGGAATAGAAATCCTGTTAAAGAAAATGGCAGGCAAAATTAACGGCTGGGTTAGCTACACGTATTCGCGCTCGCTGCTGCGCACACAAAGCCCGTACCTATCGGAAACAATAAACGACGGACAATATTATCCGAGCAACTACGATAAGCCCCATGCTGTTAATCTGATTGGAAATTACAAATTCAGCCATCGCTTTAGCACATCACTCAATGTCACTTACAGTACCGGCAGGCCGATTACTCTGCCGATCGCGAAATATGAATTGGATGGTGCCATGCGTTTGTATTATTCGGCCCGCAATCAATACCGCATTCCAGATTATTTCAGAATTGATTTTTCGATGAATATTGAAGGCAATCATAAAATACACAAGCTGGCCCACAGCTCATGGACTATTGGCATTTATAATTTGCTTGGCAGGAAGAATCCTTACTCTGTCTTTTTTGAATCGCAGGGAGGCGTAATCAAAGGCTACCAACTTTCTATTTTCGGACAACCGATCCCGACCATTACATATAATTTTAAATTTTGAAGTGAATCTCCGAAAAACCATATCGATACTCTTTTGTCTGGCAGCTATGTTGTACGACGGTTGCCTTGATCCTTACACTGTGCCCGGGCAAGGTGCAGCCGCGAGTTATCTGGTGGTGGATGGTTTTTTGGATGCAGGCTCCAATTCATGTTCCATCACCCTTACACGGAGCGTGGCGCTTTCTTCACCCGACACACCACCGGCTGTGACCGACGCAGTGGTTACTTTATTGGATGAAGATGGGAACACTGCGCTACTTGTTTCACAAGGTTCTGGAGTGTATTCGGCATCAAGTTTGGTAATCAACACTCAAAAAAAATACAAGCTGCATATTCTTACCAGCAATGGAAATCAATACGAGTCAGATCTTGTGCCGATACAGCAAGCGCCTCCCATCGACACCATCGGCTGGATATTGGGTGAACCGAAACTTAACGGCCAAAGCATTTCGCTTTTTGTCAGTACACATGGCACGGCGGACCAATCGAGGTATTATCTATGGAAATTTGAAGAGACATGGGAATATACCTCCGCGTACCTCGCTTCGTTGAAAGTAGTGAACGGTCAAGTGGTCAGTAACTTTGAAAATACATACTTCTGTTGGTCAACGGTGAACTCTACCTCCGTGTTGATCAATTCCACCAGCGCATTGCAGGAGAATGTGGTGAACCAGTTTACCCTAGCTACATTGCCCACCACTTCCATTAAACTGAAAGAGGGGTATAGCCTTTTGGTAAAACAACTGGCGATCACCAAGGAAGCCTTTGAATTTTGGCAACAGGTAAAATCCAATACGGAAAACCTCGGCACCATTTTCGGACCGCAACCCAGCACATTCAGCGGCAACATTCATTCCACTACCAAGGCTTCAGAACCGGTGTTCGGTTATTTCATGGCTTCATCTGTTTCGCAGAAGCGGATGTTTATCAAGCGCGGAGAAGTTCCTTCGCCTTTCGGCGGATTTGTTTCGGGATACGAAAATTGTTCACTCGATTCTATTCCCGCGGGTGCCTTTGCTATCTACACCGGTGCTGATGTGTTGGTTTCTTCGTACGGCCTGGGTCCAGTTGGCTATTTGCTAAGTTCTTCCGACTGTGTTGATTGCCGGCTTCATGGGGGTACAAATGTTAAACCCGCTTTCTGGTATTGATATGAAATTGAAATTTCATTTATGCATTACTTTTCTGCTGGCAGGTTTTCCCTTGCTTGCTCAGCAGGATTCACTAAAAAGCCTTACACGAAAGTTTGACAATTACTCCGTTAACTCTTTTCAAGAGAAAATATTTGTACACACCGATCGCCAGCTTTACCTCACGGGTGAGTCAATGTGGTTCAGTATTTTTTTGGTGGATGCTGTGCTTCATCAACCAGACGAGTTAAGCAAAGTAGTTTACCTGGAGCTGATCAGCAAAGACAACCTTTCGGTGACGAAGACGAAAGTAGCCGTGAACAATGGCCGTGGCAGTGGATCACTTTTTCTTCCCTCCTCGCTTCAGTCGGGTCAGTATGTGCTAATCGCCTATACGCAATGGATGCGCAACTTCTCCCCCGACGGATTTTTTCGGCAGCCCGTTACAATTGTCAACCCGTTTGTAAAACTTTCTCCACCGGCGATAGCGTCAGCCTCTGATTTTGATATTCAGTTTTTCCCGGAAGGAGGAAATCTTGTCGATGGAATTAAAAGCACCGTAGCGTTTCGTGTGGTAGGCAAAGATGGAAGGGGAATTAATTTCAAAGGCGCTTTGCTTGACGATAAAAAAGATACCGTCGCGCATTTTAGCCCTTTGCACTTCGGACTGGGTCAATTCACTATTACACCCTCTGTCAGCCAACATTATCAGGCAGTAATTACCAAATCCAAAGGGCAAAAGATACTCGCTCCTTTTCCGGTCGTGCAAGAAAGTGGTTTTTCACTTCATGTGGATGATTCCGGCGATCACTTGTTGGTGGATGTGTACGCAAAACTTAATGATGTAAGTTTGATGAACCAATGGGTTTATCTTTTAACCGAATCAAAAATGATTCGGTTGAATACGTTAGTTCAACCTTTGAATAATGGATCAGCGCGCTTTCAAATTAACAAAAGCGAATTGCGCGAAGGGGTAAACCGAATCACTTTGTTTACCAAAGATCTTAGACCAGTTGGCGAACGATTGTATTTTAAACCGATTCAGCGAAAGCTTAAAATAGAAATTACCTCGGCGAAGCAAAGCTACACAACGCGCCAGAAAGTGACGGTGAATCTTAGTGCTGTGTCAGACAAATTAAAGGCAAGTTCAACTGCACTCTCACTTTCAGCAGCAAGGCTTGATTCGATGGATAGTAATGAATCCGGTACTATTGAAAACTACCTGGCGCTTACTTCGGAATTGAAAGGTCATGTAGAATCGCCGGATTATTATTTGAGAGATAATGTTGACGCTCTGGCTGTGGATAATTTGATGCTCACACAGGGATGGAGTCGCTACCGTTGGGACGATATTCTAAAAGGGGAAAAAGCGGAAATGAAATTTATTCCCGAGTTGGGCAGTCATGTGCTTTCAGGAAAAATGCTCGATGGCAAAGGCAAACCGGCAGCTGGTGTAAATGTGTATCTCTCTATTCCAGGAAAAGACATACGCCTTTACCTTGCCAGAAGTAAGGCCGATGGCACCGTTCACTTTGATGTACAAAACCTAGTGGGCGAGCGAAAAATTATTGTTCAGGGCAATTCTGCTACGGATAGTGCTTTTAGGTTTGAACTGACTGATCATTTCACTGAAAACCATGGTAGCCTTACCTGGCCGGAGTTTCAATTATCCGAAAAGGTAAGGGATCAACTCACACGGCGTAGCCTCTCTATGCAATTGCAAAATGTATTTGAACCTCATGCCACCGTACGTGCCAATCAGGTGGATAGTATTCCTTTTTATGGTAAAGCCAACGAAAAATATTTACTGGACGATTATACGCGTTTCCCCACTATGGAAGAAGTGATGCGCGAATATGTGAAAGGCGTGATGGTGCGAAAACGACGTGATGGTTTCCATTTTTTAACACTCGACGGAGCAAACAATACCTTGTTTAGAAACGATCCGCTGGTATTGCTCGACGGTGTTCCGGTTTTTGATGTAGATAGGATCATGGCCTATGATCCGCGCAAGGTTCGTCAGTTGGATGTAATTACCAAACCATATTACCTGGGCCATATCGTTTTCGATGGCGTGGCGAGCTATACTACTTATAATGGTGATTTGATTGACTATTCGCCTGAGCATGCCACTGTTTTTTTTACGGACGGAATTCAACCCGTAAAGGAGTTCTTCAGCCCTAAATATGAAACTCCATCCCAACAGGAAAGCCGCTTACCTGACCGTAGGCACTTGCTTTTTTGGACACCTCAATTGACCACAGCTGCTGACGGGAAGGCTGTCGTTGAGTTTTATACTTCTGACGTGACCGGGCATTTTAGGATCACTGTTCAGGGCCTATCTATTGAAGGAAAACCAGGTGCTGCTTTTTTTGATTTTAAAGTAGTACATTAAGGAACAGTAACTCGTCGGTAATGGAATTTCATTTCGGACTTTTTTCCGTTTTGTTGTTGTTTTCGGCTGTAACCGCACTGCTTGTTGCTTTGGTTTTGTTTCAGCGACTGCAGCAGCGCGCCATTCTGTGGTTTGCCATGATGATGATGGCCGTTGCGTTTTGGGCCATGTTTTATTCGCTTGAGCTTGCCTCCGATTCGCTTGACGCCATGCTCTTCTGGATCAATTTTGAATACATCGGCATAGGACTGACACCGGCGTTGTGGATCATGTTTGTGATTCACTACATCGGCAAAAAAGAATGGATAACATATAAGAGTGTGATGGCCATTTTCTTTTTTCCACTAGTTGTCCTTTTGTTGGTGTGGACTAACCGCTGGCATCATTTTCATTATGAATCAACATCGGTGGACACTTCGGGGCCTTTTCCTTTGCTCTCCATTGTACCCGGACCGTGGTACCATATTCACACAGCCTATTTTTATTTCTTACTGGCTATGGGCATGTTCCTTCTGGTAAGGTATTATTCACAATCAGAACCTATCTATCGCAAACAGACACGAACAATACTCATTGGCGGGTTGGTGCCTTGGGTAACTAACTTTGCTTATCTGCTGGGCTTCCGCCCGTTTGGTCATCTCGACTTAACGCCTTACACGTTTATCTTCACTTCGTTTATCATCGCTTTTGGTCTGACACGCTATCAGCTGTTTAAAGTAATTCCTTTTGCGCGCGAAAAATTAATTGATAGCATTCGCGAAGGCATGGTGGTACTCGATTCGCGTCAGCGTATTGTAGATGTGAACAATACCTTCCGTGCGTTTATTGGCGATGAATCAAAGCCAATTGTGGGAGTTCGAATTAATGAACTAATGACTACCCAGTACAAGATGCACAATCTCATTCAGCGGCAAATTGATGGTGCCGTAGAGATTACCATTACCCGCGAGAACAGCGAAAGTTTTTATGAAGTCTCTGTGACAGTGCTTCGCGATGAGCACAAAAACCTTGTGGGCAACCTTTTGATTTTTTGGGACATCACTAATTTGAAAAAGACTTCAGACAAACTTCGCAAGCAAACCGAACAGTTGCTGTCGTTGAATGATTTGAAGACCAGAATGTTTTCAATCATTGCCCACGACTTGCGTAGCCCGTTGGCCAGCCTCATCTCCATTTTAAACCTTGCCCAATCTGAGAACCTCACGGAGGTTGAGATCAAATACCTTTTGCCGATGCTCTCGAAAAACGTGGACAGTACTTCGGCCTTGCTCGACAATCTGTTGCACTGGGCCATGAGCCAGCAAAAAGGCGAACACATTCAACCTGAACAATTTCGTCTTAGCGAATTGGTGAAATCTGAGACGCGGTTTTTTGAAAAGAAAATTTCCGAGAAAGGGATTCAACTGGTCAAGGAAATCCCTGATTCCGCCGAGTTATTTGCCGATAAAAACATGATCCGAATGGTCTTGAGAAACTTGCTGGCCAACTCTATTAAGTTTTGCGATGTTGGTAATGCGATAACCGTTAGCAGCCTTGAGGAAGGCGACTTTACTACCGTGCGAGTTAAAGATACCGGACTGGGCATGGATGCTACTGTGATGGCTCAACTCTTTGTGTTTGGCAAGTCTGGTCGAATGGGCACGCGCAATGAAAAGGGCACTGGCCTGGGGCTTACCTTATGCAAAGACTTCGTAGAGAAAAATGGAGGCACAATTTGGGCAGAAAGCGAATTAGGCAAAGGAAGTACTTTTTTCTTCCGGCTTAGGAACAAGTCAAATAACTAAACTGTCTTCACCAAACACAACACGTCGGTTTTGTTTTGATACCACTCCAGGCAATAGCCGTGCGGATCAATTGTAGGCTGATGAATGAGCTGATCAAATGCGTCGCTGATGGCCATCGGATTTTTTGAAAAATCAGTGACTTTAAGACTTAAGTAATCTCCTTTTTTAATGACAAATTTTTCGATGCCGGTGACCTTTTCGTCATCGCCCATCAACATCTCAGTGGCGGCTTTGTAGATAATGACGCCTTTCTCCGGCCATGACATTCCAAAATACCGACGATGGTTTGGCAATGGAAACAATCTTCGAATAGTTTGGTGTGCCTCGCCAATTCCTTGTGGAAACGATTTGGCTTTAACGGTTAGCGTCACGATGTCCTCCTGAATTTTAATGACTTTCATAGGCAGCAATTAGTTTTTCAATTTCGATTTTGCCCATCTTTAGCATGGCGTTAAGCACACGCTTAGCCTTCGCGGGATCAGGATCACTCAGCAGTTTACTTAACGTAGAAGGAATAATCTGCCACGACAATCCGTATTTGTCCTTCAGCCATCCGCAGCGCGATTCAGAGCCACCTTCAGATAATTTTTCCCACAGCTCATCTACTTCTTCCTGTGTTTCTATATTCACATAAAGTGAAATGGCTTCGGTAAACTTAAATAATGGTCCACCATTGAGTGCGTGAAACTCTTGCCCGTCGAGACTGAATGTAGTGCCCGTCACGGCACCACCACCCATGCGGTTGATGCTGATGACTTTTGAGTTTTTAAAAATTGAAACATAAAAATGGGTAGCCTCTTCAGCCTGATTGTCGAACCATAAAAACGGGGTGATTTTTGGCATATCATTCAATTTATTTTTTCGCGGAATAATTCTTGTATATCAAAAACGTCGACATTATCACTAAGCACTTCGGCATTTACATCCAGCACTTTTAGCCACGCAATGAGTTCGTCGCTATTTATTTCTCCGTCGGAATGAATGCGCAATATGCGATCGCAATCTTCCAGATCGAAGTTAGCGCTATACGTGGTAAACTCCTTTTTTAGTTGTTGCAGGATGTTAGTAGCCCGACTTTGGTTCTCTACATCTGTTTTAAAAACTTCAATCATGATTTACGAATGCCTTTTATGTAAACAAACTTAGTTGACGTAATCTTTCCCGTAAGGGTGTAAATACGGCATACTATGGGGTTGATTGCGACATTAGGGTTTTCTAGCTTTGAAGCTGATTTTAACAATTATACATCTAAAGTTAAAAAGCGATGAAACACATTTCTATTCTTGTCCCGAAAGGTGCTGTGGCGTTGGGCTGTATCGAAGGGCCGTTCATTCTTTTCAACAAAGCCAATGATTTTCTCCGTGAGATGGGAAAGGAGCCGTTGTTTCAGGTTCAGTTGGTCGGGCTATCTCATCAACAAGAACAGTATCACCAATCATTCACGGTGTCGCCGAATGTGACGATCGCTGAAGTAAAGAGAACTCATCTCATCATTATTCCGGCCGTCAATGGCGAAATGAAAACGGTGATCGACCAAAATTCCGGCTTCTTCGATTGGATCCGAAACCAGTATAAATCAGGAGCAGAAGTAGCGAGCCTCTGTGTAGGTTCATTTTTGCTCGCGTCCACAGGGCTTCTCGATGGCAAGCGCTGTTCGACGCATTGGATGGCTGCGAATGAATTTCGCAAAATGTTTCCTGACGTAGAGTTGGTGTCTGAAAAAATTATTACGGAAGAGAGTGGCATTTACTCCAGCGGCGGCGCCAACTCGTTTTGGAATTTATTACTCTACCTACTTGAGAAATATACCGATCGAAAAATGGCAGTCTTGTTTTCGAAATATTATGAAATAGAAATGGATCGATATAGCCAATCGCCGTTTGTGATGTTCAACGGCCAAAAGGAGCACATTGACGAACCAATAAAGAGGGCGCAGGAATTTATTGAGTCTAATTTTCAGGAAAAGATCACGGTCGATCAGCTGGCCAACCGATTGGCCCTCGGCAGACGTAATCTGGAGCGCCGGTTTAAAAAAGCGACAGCCAATACTGTGACGGAATATATTCAACGCGTGAAGATCGAAGCAGCAAAAAAGAATCTGGAGACCACGCGTGAAAATGTAAATGAAGTAATGTACAAAGTAGGCTACTCTGACACGAAAGCGTTTCGCCTTACGTTCAAAAGAATTACAGGATTGTCTCCGGCGGAATACCGAAGCCGCTATAATCGCGATAGTATTGTATGATCTAGTGCTCGTCGTGATTCTTTTCTGCCGATGGAATAATACGGCGAAGCCGCTTAGGTAGCACTAACTTCTTTTCAATGAGGTAATGCACCACCTTCTCCTCAATCCAATGATGGAAGGGCAGCAGAAAAGCAATCAACCCGATTTTTATCAGCAGCACCTTCCACGGCTCGCCATGAGTGAGGTGATGAATCTGATTGTCCAGAATAAGAATAATAAATTCAAAAAGAAAAATGAATGCAAAGAACCCCATGGCTTTTACTACGCCGGGCGAAACTTTAAATAAACCAAGAGCTACCAGCACAACGAAGATTACGCCAATTGCAATGGTGATACCCATATACTGAAGATTGTGTTTCTTTCGCAGATCTTCCTCGGCTTGCAGTTGTGCGCGCTCTTTTCGTTTGTTTTCATTGTCTATCTCAAGGCTTTGCAAGTCTTTTTCACGGCTTAGTTTTTGAAGACTGTCTTTGAGCGTCTGGTACTGGTTGTGATATTTGTAGGCCGTAGGGAAATCCCCTTTCATCAAATACAGTGAGTCGAGTGTTTGTACCGCGTCACTCAGGTTTTCAAGATTACTGGTGGCTTCTACCGTTTCTTTGGCGATCAATTCGCAGGCGATAGCTTTGTCCCAGAGCTTCATGGTGCGATACAACTGGGCGTATTGACTGAAGAAATAAAACTTTTGTTGAGGCGAAGCATTAGTAAGGTAAAATGGTTCAGCTCTTTTATAGTAAAAAATACTGCTGTCATAGCGGCCCAGCATCATTTGAATGTAGCCATTCGCTTTATCCAGTTCATACGTCATTCCCTGCTTCTTAATGACGCCGAAAATCTCCGGCGATTTCCGGATGAGGTCATATCCTTCTTTGAACCTATTCGTGTTGAGGTACAAATTTACCTTTCCGAATTTCACCATAAGTTTGTAATCTTCATTATGCAGACTATCCGCCAGATGATCGAGTTTGTCATAATAATAGAGACACATTTTCACGTCTTTCGCGGAGGCATAAACATTCGCGATGCGATAATAATCTGAGAGCAACGACTGTCCATTATTAATCTTTTTATTTTCCAGCAATATCTTGAACGCGTAATCCTTCGCTTTCTCATAGTCGGGAAGACTTGTGTAGAAGTTGACCAAGATATCATAGCAAGCAACCAGTAGCGTAGTTTTTTTACTTTGCTCAGCGATCGTTAATGCCAAGAGATAAGACTTGAAGGCGGCCACCATATCATTCTTTCGCGATAAGCTAAGTCCCTGACTATTATAGGCTTGTATTTTTAAAGAATCATTGTTTATTTCTGAAAGCAGGGCTATTGCCTCGTTGTTGGCCTGTAAAGCTTTGGCAATGTCACCACTAATGCGATAGGTCTTTGCCAGCATATTATTGCATTGCACCAGCAGCTCACTATTCTTTTCACGTTGGCTTAGCGCTAGAGCTTTAAGAGCGCGAGCCCTGGCTTCTTCTACATTGGATTTCTTGCTTGTGTTGCGGAGGTACCTGGCGGCGTCGGTCAGATAAGCATTCACGATCAGTACTCTATCGCGTGAAGCTTCTGCCGCAGCCTGACCTTCAAAAGCGAGCGAGTCTGATTTTTTAGGATTAAATTCAAAATAGCTGACTGCAAGGTCAAAGTAAGCTTTGACTTGCCGTTCTGTAGTTTTCGCCTTTTTAAGGTTCAGCCATAAGCTGTCGAGTGTTGCTTGATCCTGAGCGTAAGCAACGACCGAAAGAAAGCATCCTAAAATAGGTAACAGTATTTTCATAGCATGCAGTTTGAGGGCCGGGAAAGTTAGCCTCAATTTTTCGTTCTGCAAAAATTGCTAGGTCTTTGGGGAAGGAAGCATTAGCCGGATCTTTCACTGTATAAACTACAGGCGCGCCGAAGGTAAAGCCTGTCCCGCCAAGCACCCAACGTTTTCCCTTATCCAATTCTTTTAAAAAAGTCGCCAAAGGGTAATAAAAAGATTCTGATCAAGGCCTTCTCGTTCGCGAGGCCAATTCTTTGTAGATATCTCCCCAGTTATTGTTATTAAGATTGTTGGGCAGTCCATTTTGATTGAGCAGGGCATCTGTATCTGTGCCGTCATATTTCCACACCCAGGCGCAGACTGAAAGGCCGCGTTGGTAAACGGAGTCAAGAAAAAATTGAGGATTCATCAATGTACCAGCATTCATTGGCGCCGTTTCTCCAAATAATACCGGAAGGTTATTTTGCTTCAATTGCTTCAGTCGATTACCGACATTGACTGGTGTACTTAGCAACCATTTTTCATAGGCATGAATATCGAACAGCACGTTAGATTTCCCGGAAAGAAAGGAAACACCTTTATTATTTAATACGCTTTCGTCCTGACCTTGCTCGGCACAGGGAATTAATACAATGTTATTGTTTCCCGTAGACCGGACGATGTTGAGCAACTCGGTCATGTCGCTGTTCCAGGTATCATCTGTGTACCCGTCTGCGCGATCATAGCGATAAGGTTCATTCCATACTTCTAGCCATACGTCGGGCTGATCTTTAAACTGAAAGGCCCATTGGCCGAGCTTTGTTTTGAAGTCGTTCCACCACGTTACCTGAGTGGGTCGCTGCCCTGTGAATAAGGTGGATGAAGTACCATCCCAACCGAAGGCACAAAGAATAGTGATCCGGTGGTTTACCCGATTGCTGTCAGCAAGGTTTTGCAGGGAATACAAATAAGCTCCATTAGCATCTTTGATGGGATAGCCTGTGAGCGGCGTTTCCTTTACGTTGCCCACAAACTCGCGAGTTATGTCAAGATTCCAGCTATTCAGGTCATGGCCTCCACCGCTGAAAACATGTAATGCGTTTACTCCAATTAATTGGATAGGGGTGGTAAGTTTATTGATGTGCGTATTTGAAATGTTGTATTCAGTTTGGTTAGCTGGTGTTGGAGCAGGGTGGGAGGAAGAGCAGGAACAATTCGAAATTGCGATGACTAGGAAAATTAACAAATTCAAAAGTCCGTGTTTCATGAAAGTGAGATTGGAAACCTATTACTTCGCATTCTTAAATTCCGTGGTGAGTGTTTTTACAATTTCGCTCATTGGTCGGATGCTATGCACATGCTCAATGGCCGGCCCTGCGCACCACACGGTTTTGTATGTCGCGCCGAACGCGGCTTTTTCTACACTTTTCATCCCGCGCCAGGCGATGATCATCTTCGCGTATTTTTTTAGCGCCTTGTTGTTATTCAGTATCCACTCTAAAAAATTAGCTTTCGTACCCAGTTGCTGAACGTACGGCGTGTTGATGACCGTGAGGGCTGATCCGGAAAGTTTGGTGCTGCGCACAATATCTTTTTCTCCGTAATCAATCATGGCTTGTTTGTATTCGGGTGAGATATCAGCTTCGTTGCAGGCGATAAAAATTGTACCGACGGAAACGCCGGCGGCTCCCCAACTCATTGCGTCAACAATATCTTTACCTTGAGCCACACCTCCGGCGGAGATCACAGGAATTGAGCAGTTGGCTGTGAGTTCTTCAATCAGTTGTTGAGGCGAAATATTCCCGGCGTGGCCACCGGCCCGGTTGTTTACCGCGATCACCGCATCAGCACCAAGGCCTTCCACCACTTTGGCATATTTTAGGTCAACCACATCACAAAAAACTTTAATGCCAAGTGGCTTGCAGAGTTCAATGGTTTCGCGCGGACTACCCAACGAGGTAATGATGTAACTAACGCCAACTTCAGTAAGGGTCTTGAGTTGTGATTTATACTTGGGGTTTGATTTATTTACAATCAAGTTTACTCCAAAGGGTTTGTCGGTTGCCGATTTGATATCTGCAATGGCAGCACGCAACTCGGCATCGCTTCGATAGTTTAACGCAGGAAAAGCCGCGGTAACACCACTTGCCAAAGCAGCTTTAATCATTTTGGTGTTGGAAATTAAAAACATCGGAGCTACCAGTATCGGGTAGTCAATGCCTAAAAGTTTGTCGAGAGTGGTAGGAATACGCATGATATAAAGCTACTCGTTATTACCATTCATGCATAAGAAAATTTAAATTCATTGGTCTTACCCACTTCTCACCACTTCATCCGTATGTTCACCGAGATGCGGCGGCGGCAGCAAGTTTTTGCTCCAGGATTCTGAATTATTTCCAACAAAATTTCGCACACCCCGCACTCCGTTGGTGTCAAGAAGCAAGTCAATAGCTTGCGGCAGTTCAAATACTTCTTTTAAATTTTGAATAAATCCGGCAGGAATTTTTTTTGCGTGAAGTTGTTTGATCAGTTTCGCTGAATTGATGTTCATGATTTTTTCAGCCAGCAGTTTGTTCAGCTCTTTACGATGTACTACGCGTTGCTGATTTACTTTAAGATGATCGGGTACTTGCAGCTCCAGAATTTTTGCCAGCTCTTCAAACTGTTTGTCACTGCCCACCGCCAACAGAACCCGTTTGCTGTCTTGCGTCACGAATGATTCACCGTAAGGTGCAATGTTTGGATGCGCCGAACCTTGCCGCTGCGGTACTTTTTTTCCGACCAGCCAGTTTGTTCCCTGATTCGCCAACGACGCCACAGCCGCTTGTATCAGCGACACTTCAACAAAACTTCCTTCGTTCGTTTTGGCTCGCTGAAGCAAGGCAAGCAGCAGCGCTTCCTTAAGGTGATGTGCCGCCAGGATGTCGATAAGTGCCACGGGCATCTTGGTAGGTGGCCCGTCATGCTCGCCATTCAACGCCATGAATCCAGCCTCCGCCTGAATCACCGCATCATACCCTACGCGCTCATCGTCCGAGCCATAACCGGTGATTTGTCCATAGATCAGTTTTGGATTAATAGCATTGAGTTGTGTGTAAGAGACTCCCAGTTTTTCAGCATCACCTGGTTTATAACTGGCTATGATAATGTCGCTTTTCGCTGCCAGTTTTTTTACTACGTTAAGGTCGTTGGCGTAGGTCAGATCCAGCGCAACGGATTTCTTGCCCCAGTTGCACGAGCAAAAGTATGCTGACCGATCGTCGGTGGGTTCATCCGCAGTTTTCCATCCGCGGGTAACGTCTCCACCGTTTTTAGGATTCTCAATTTTGATGACCTCTGCACCAAGCTCTGCAAAAAATTGCCCCACACTTGGCCCGGCTAGCACAGAAGCCAATTCGAGCACTTTTAAGTCATTTAGCATCCTTAAAGTTAATGGTTATCACTATTTGCTCATAGAGTGCACTACAATTCACGAATAACTGTTAACGAATTCTTAAAAAAGAATCATTTGTTGCATTTTTGCGTTCCGAAACCGAAACCTGATTTTATGCGCAGATTAATCGCTCTCCTTTTTGTTCTGTCCTTACTTTCCTGTAAAGAAAAGCCCGTCGAGCTAAAGACTGGCACCTGGCGCGGCGTCATCGATTGTCAGGGCCATGACCTTCCCTTTACGTTTGATGTGTCGAAGAGAAATGACAGCCTGCTGGTTGTAATCCATAATGGTGAAGAAAGGATATTGCTTGATGAAGTTTCTGTGTTTGGCGATTCGGTAAAAATGGTGATGCACGTTTTTGATGCCGAGCTTAGGGCAAAAATTTCAGGCGATAAACTGAGTGGTACTTTCGTAAAAAATTATGCGCGTCAAGCCAATCAGCCTTTTTCGGCAACTTTTGGCGAAGACTTCCGGTTTGCAAAAAACACTTCGGAAAAAACGATTGACTATGCTGGCAAGTATCAGGTTGAATTTAAAACGCCAAAAGGCAAAATCATTCCGTCGGTTGGAGTTTTTCAACAAGAAGGCAATCACCTTACGGGAAGTTTCCTTACCACAACCGGCGACTATCGTTACCTCGAAGGAAACGTGGTTGAAGGTAAGTTGATGCTCAGCGCCTTTGACGGCAACCACGCGTATGTGTTCATCGGCACCAAAGCTGGCGACTCGATCAAAGGTGATTATTATGCCGGCAAACTTTCGTACGAAACCTTTAAAGGTGTGAAGAATGAAAAAGCAACTATGCCTGATGCCGAAGCGCTCACCTATTTGAAAGAAGGTTATGATAATATCGATTTCAAATTTCCTGATCTGAACCATAATCTGATAAGCCCCTCCGATGAAAAATACAAAGGCAAAGTGTTGGTGCTGCAGATATTCGGAACATGGTGCCCTAACTGCGTAGATGAAACCAAGTTTCTCGTGCCCTGGTATAATGAAAATCACCAACGCGGTGTAGAAATTCTCGGCCTTGCGTATGAGCGAAAAGATGACTTCGCTTACGCGAGTGAGCGTGTGAAGAAGGCCATCGAGAAATTAAAAATTCCATACGATTTTGTCATTGCAGGAACAAACGATACTGAGAAAGCATCGCAGACGTTGCCAATGCTGAACAAAGTCATGGGCTTCCCCACAACGATTATCATTGGAAAAGATGGAAAAGTGAAAAACATTCACACGGGATTTGAAGGTCCAGGCACTGGCATTTATTACGAGCAATACAAAGAGCGTTTTAATCAGGTGATCAATGCTTGCCTGGCAGAGAAATGAACTTTTAGCACCGAGGTTGTCGTTAATGGTTATTAGCTATCAGTTAATAGGCGTTTGCGATTAACAGATAACGATTAACGGATCACGTTTAGTAAGAAATGAAAAGAGTAGTAGTCGGTTTATCCGGAGGAGTCGATTCCAGCGTAGCGGCTTACTTGTTGAAAGAACAAGGCTATGACGTGATCGGCATGTTCATGAAAAACTGGCACGACGATTCTGTAACCATCAGCAACGAATGCCCCTGGCTCGACGACAGCAACGACGCCATGATTGTAGCGCAGCATCTGGGTATTCCCTTTCAGGCGATCGATCTTAGCAAAGAATACAAAGAACGCATCGTGGATTATATGTTTGCCGAATACAAGGCTGGCCGCACGCCCAACCCTGACGTGTTGTGCAACCGCGAAATCAAGTTTGATATTTTTCTTAAAGCGGCTGAAAAACTCGGTGCGGATTATGTAGCCACAGGCCACTATGTGCGTAAAGGAGAAACTACCGTTTCTGGCAACACGATATTTCAATTGCTTGCCGGCAAAGATCCTAACAAAGACCAAAGCTATTTTTTGTGTCAGCTTACACAAGAGCAATTGTCGAAGGCATTGTTTCCGGTAGGCGAACTATTGAAACCGGAGGTAAGAGAAATTGCCAAGAAAGCCGGACTAGCCACGGCAGAGAAAAAAGATTCGCAAGGATTGTGTTTCATAGGCAAAGTACACCTGCCTGAATTTTTGCAACAACGGCTCGAGGTGAAAAAAGGAAAAGTGGTGGAGGTGCCGGCTTCGTCAGCGGTCTTTCAAAATGGGCACTCCGCGGATGACCTCGAAGAATTATCGGCGCCGTATGCGCTTGAGCCGTCGCTCGGGCATGTAGTGGGCGACCACAACGGAGCTCATTATTATACTATTGGTCAGCGCCGCGGATTAAACATTGGTGGATTTGAAAAACCTTTGTTTGTCATTGGCACCGATACCGAAAAAAATATTATTTATACCGGGATGGGCGAAGACCATCCGGGCCTTTACCGCAAGGGATTATTCATTTCGCTAAGCGACGAGCATTGGGTGCGCAAGGATTTGAAATTGACGCCCGGCGAATCGAAGAAATTTATGGCACGAATCCGTTACCGCCAAACACTGGAACCGTGTACGCTTCATCAAAAAGAAAATGGATTGTTCATCATCTTCGATGCGGCTCAACGCGGCGTCACTCCCGGTCAATTTGCAGCATGGTACGAAGGTGATGAATTGATTGGCTCTGGCGTGATTGAGAAATAATCACAAAGAAAAATACCATCCTACTTTTACTGAAGCTTCAGGCGTAAAAAGCGGCGTCGCAAATGAACTGCCGTCGACGGTAACATGATCGGCTCCAGCAATCTTCAGGTGTAAGCCGGCCCACGGACTGAGATAAAAATTCTTGTGAAACTTCCAGGTGTAGCTAAGGCTTCCGTTGAGCAATGTGTTGTTGTATGAAACAGTAGATTGCTGAAGATTACTTTGAATCGAACTGTTCCACAACACAAGGCCACCGCCGATTGACCAGCCCGAGAAATCAGATTTCAAAAAATAGTCTCCGAGTAAGGCGTATGCCGTGACCACGTTGTTGGTGAATCCGCTGGGTACAATAAACGAAGGCTTGTGTACGTGCGCTACTAAGGCGCGAGCTCTCACCTGCGATTTGCCTACCCATGCGGCAGCGTAATATCCGCCCGTGGCGTAGGGTAAAAAGTCCTGCTCCAGCCCGATGGATAAACGAGGAGATTGGGCCAAAGAAAAAGTGAAGTTAGTGCTAACAATTAAAATTGTACATAGAAGTTTGAATAAATACGATCTATAGGTTACCCTCATCGAAGTTCTTCTTTTAAGTATTTAAGGCCGGGATTATTACGCTCTAACAGTTGATCAATCAGGTTTTCGAATTTTGAAATCCTTTGATTGATAACATCATGTAAGTGATTAGAATTGTCTGGAAGTCCAAAATCGGTTGGTTTAATTCCAGAGGCTTTGCATTGCATAAGTACCCAGTCTTCTAATCTCACGCTTAATTGAAGTACCTTATTCCCTGATTTGTCCTTGAGCAGGGTTAATCCGTAACGTTGATCCTCTTTAACAAGGCTTTTTTCATAGAAAGATTTTGGGCTTCCGGGATCCTCATCAACCATTGCCAATTGGTTGGATACCGATTTCAAATTGTTAAAGATTCTCGATTTTCCCTGATGGTGTGTGATCATCCTAACGGCAAATCCTAGTTTTTTAACTAGAGCTTCGTCTGGCTTACACTCTACATGAATCGCCTTCATTCGGATAAGACCCGATCAAAGTTGAAAAATACGTCAGAGTTGAAGTCAAGAACTTTTGAAATCTGAGAGGGATTTAAAACATGAACTTTGCTCTGATAATTTTCCATGCTTACAATACAAATGTTCAAGTCAGCCGCCTTAGACTTCTCAATCAGGCTGAGAAGTAAATAAGGATTGTGTGTAGTTAAGAAGTATTGGTTAGTTTCATCTAATGCAATACGTTCAGCTAAATACTTGGTATAAAAGGGAAAAGTATTGGTTTCCGGTTCGTCAAAAAGCATTACCGAATTTGAATTGCTTTTGATAGCAATCGAATAAAAGATAATTCGTTGCAAAGTTTCAGAGATGGCGTAATAGGGGTAACTGTAAATCTCCTGATTAACAAACTTGCTCACAGAAATATCATTGTCGGTTGGCTTGAGTGTTAGCGTCAAACCTTTTTCCTGAAGGAACTCCGAGACCCATCTCTTGTATTCCGCATTGGCGAGTAAGAGGCTAGGAAGGTTTTCGCCAAAAGGCACGGATAAATGAGGAGTGTATCCCGGCTGAAACTGGCTAAGTCTTTTGAACTCGTAGTAGTGTACATTTGTATTTGATAGTGAACCATTATAGCTCACTTTGCCATCGTGCTGAATTTTTGTGGCTTGGACCTCGGGCTTTATTTTGTCTAGAACAAAACTGAATTGATTTTCAGGAGCCTTATTATCTCTTATCGAATAGGAGAGAGAGGTCTTCATTTCGCTGGTGAACACCTCCACAGGAATATTGATATTATAATCGAAGAATAGGTCCCCAACGGTTTTGTATCTGAAAATATCCTTATTCAATTCGCTCCCAATCGCATTTTGACTTTGCAGTGCCATGGCCTCTATGATATTACTCTTGCCGCTGTTGGGTTCTCCAATAAACACATTCAACTTTTTGCATGGAATGTTCAATTCCTTTACCGATTTAAAGTTCTTGATATGCAGCTCAGTGATCATAATTCAAATTTACTGAATTAATTAAACTCAGTCCGTGTATTCGCCTTCCCACTTGGCCACTACTACCGTTGCCAGGCAATTGCCAAGAACGTTGGTGCCGGTACGCGCCATGTCCATGATGGCATCAACGCCCAGCACCACAAAAGCTTTGTGCGGATCGATGCCCATGTCGGCTACGGTAGCCACTAAAATTAAAAACGTAGCGCCGCGCACTCCTGCCACACCTTTGCTGGTGAGCATTAGGATGAACACCATTTTTATTTGTTCGCCGAGCGTCATTTCCACACCGGCCATCTGCGCAACAAATACGGAAGCGAGGGAAAGGTACAGCGTACTTCCATCGAGATTGAAACTGTAGCCTGTTGGCAAAACAAATGAAACCACTTTGCGTGGAATGCCCATCTTTTCAAGATTCTCCATCGCCAGCGGCAGCGCTGATTCGCTCGTCGCAGTAGAGAACGCGACGGCTACAGGTTCGGAAATAGCATTAAGGAATTTTTTGAAATTGAGTTTGATAATGAATCCAATGGGAACCAGAATTCCCAGGATAAATACCAGCAACGCACCGTATAATGTAGCGACAAGCAGCGCAAGGTTTTTCAGTACGTCAAATCCAAATGAGGCAATGGAATACGCCAGCGCACCCATCACGGCTAGCGGCGCAAAGTACATGACGATGTGGGTGAATTTAAACATCACTTCGGATAAACTCTCGGCGAATTGAAGCATTGGTTTTTTCTTCTCATCGCTCAACATGGCCAGCGCTATCGCAAACATAATGCTGAAAACCACCACCTGAAGTACTTGCCCTTCGCCGATCGACTTGGCGATATTTTCGGGAAAAATATCGAGGATCACATTGTGCGTCTCTTTCTGCGACAGAAGTTTTTCTGCTCGTTGCTCCTGACTTTGCGCTACTTCGATGTGCGCGCCTACACCGGCTTTGGTGAAATTAATGGCTGCTAATCCGATAAACAACGCAGCGGTCGTTACAATCTCAAAGTAGAGAATCGCCTTAAGCCCCATGCGTCCTACTTGTTTTAAGTTGGAATGAGCTGCAATGCCTACCACCAGCGTGGAAAAGAGGAGTGGGGCGATGATTGTTTTTATTAACCGGAGGAAAATGTTACTGAGCACATTCAGTTCAATGGCTGCTTTTGGAAAGGAAAAGCCGATTTCACAACCCAGGAACATGCTTACCACGATCCATACAGTAAGTGACTTTCTTTGGATTGCGACATAGATGGCCAGCGCCCAAACAATCCATCGGCTGCTAGTGAGCACTTCGCTGGGTAGCGACACCCATTGATAATAACTGGCCAGGCCTAGAATAACGGCGAGGGTGATGAAAATGAAAAGGAGGAAGTAAAGTAATTTGGGTTTCAAGGGTTCGCAATTTATTACGCGTGAATATAATAGGAATTAGTTGTACGGTAATGGTTACTGGGCCTTAGGTGGTGGATTTTGGACCGATCTTATTCCTTTTGGCGCCCAGATCATGGACACGAACTTTATTTGCTTAATTTTGTTGTCCAGAAAATACAAATTCTATGCTTAAGGCCGCGCCCAAATCCCTTTCTATTTACCTGGAAAGCAACCCGAATCCAAACTCACTGAAATTTGCAGTGAATGAGATGTTAGTACCCGAGGGAATGAGCTTCGACTTTCCTAGCCCGGCCGAAGCTGAAGATGCCCCACTCGCTCAGGAACTATTTATGTATCCGTTTGTGGACCGCGTATTTTACATGAGCAACTTCGTTACCGTCACGAAAAAAGAAGGAGTGGAGTGGATCGAAATTCAGGATACGATTAAAAAACATATCCTCACTTTTCTTGAATCTGGAAAACTAATCCTCGATAAGAAAGAAGGTGCTGCCCCTGAGCAGGAAGAAACTGAAACCATCAAGAAGATCAAGACCATTTTGGACGAATACATTCGCCCGGCGGTAGAGCAAGACGGCGGCGCAATCACCTTTCATTCATACGAAAACAAGCGCGTGAAGGTATCGTTGCAAGGATCTTGCAGCGGCTGCCCATCGTCGACCATTACCTTGAAATCAGGCATTGAAAATCTTTTTAAGAAGATGATGCCCGATGAAGTTGAAGAAGTCGAAGCGCTCAGCTAATTCATTTATTTTACCGTGTAGTTGTACGTAGCACTTCCGGGTTTTCCTCCCTTCGTTATACCTTCAAGTTGAGCTTGTACGATGGTATGCTCGTCTGAATTCCAAAAAGTAACATTGGCATTACCTTGCGCATCTGTTTTTATGGATGGGTTCCAATACAAGGTGGCCCTGAAATCCGGTAGTTGAGCGGTAGTATTTACAGCCAAAGGATAGCGCACAGTATAAAAAGCTCTTGGTGTGTTATAGCCTTCAATAATTGCTACCAATGTTCCGGGTGCAGCGTTTTTTGAATAGTCGTAATTTGAATTACCTCGCTTGGTAAGAATGGAAATTACACTTTTTGCCCCCAGAGCTACCACCGGATGTGTAATCACGTCAATCGCTTCTACACTGCAAGGCGAAATAGCATTTATAAAGGATAAGTCGAGGGGGATACCGTCTACAATAATCGTTGGAGCAGAACCTCGAATGGCAGCAGTATAGTTTCCGTCAGGCCCAAGTGACACCTGCAGGCCAGCCACTCTTCCTTGTAGCATTTGCAATACGTTAAACACACCGACACACATGGTGTTTTCAATGGTCACCGTTGTTGCATTTGTTCCATAGTAAATTGATTTTCGAGAGTCTATTACTGGTTCCTCTCGCTTGGCCGTTACCACTACTTCTTTTAGCAATTTAGCTTTGCTCTCTTTTAGTTTGGCGTCCATTTCAGCGTAGTGCTTTTGTTGTTCCAGAAATTGACTCCATTGTTGACTACTCAGAAAAAATGGATCGATGGATATCCGAGTTGCACGGAAGGAAGGCTTGGGGATTTCATCCAGTGAAAGAGTAAGGTTGCGCCCGCCTTTATCTTTCAGGCCTTGCAAGAAGACTTTTGTTTTGCCCGGAGCATCGGTTAGTGAAAAGACAAATTTCCCATTGGAATCGGTTTTTGTATTCACATATTCAGAAGCGCCAGGGGCAGGAGAATAAAGCAATGAAATGGATGTAGGCTTAGTCGGAACCTTTCCGTTGGGCTGCAACGCTTTTCCACTGATTTCAATCCCCCGCTCAATTTCAAATTGAGGAGCTGGTGTATTTTGATTCGCTACATCCTTCCATAAAAATTTTCGCCACCCTTGCGTGAGTAGCAGCATGTCGAGGTGAACCACAGCATTGAGGTTCGAACTAGTAAAATAATAATCGGGCTGTTCGATATATCCTTTGAGTTCGCCTGTACCTAGCGACTGAATGTCGGAGGTCAGATAAAAATAATTATAGATGTTGGTGCCGTTGATATCCGGCGCAGCCTGGCGTGTGTCGGTTACAGCCAACGAGAAATTTCCTTGCAAGGGGTTTCCCCCAGCATCCTGCACATGCAGCGATAGTTTCACTTTTTCTCGCGGGTCGTATTCCGTCTTGTCGCTGCTGATGGAAATAGTCATCGGTGCCTCGGCTTTATGGTAAATCAGTCGTTCGCATTGCGGCACTCCCTTACCGTTAAACAGTGTGAGCTGAATTATCCCGTTCTCCTTGATTTCCGATTTCGGAAAAGCCCACGTAAATGAATTGCCTTCGGTTTTACTTTGAAACGCAATCACCGCATTTCCACGCAAGTGCCCGATTACAATGGGCCTGTCCTTTTCGGGAAAATTATTTCGCGCGATTACTTTGATCAGGTCTTTGTTGCTTAGATTATCAATAAAAAGGGTATACCCTGACGGCACTGGATCAGGCAGAGCAAATTGATGTGAGGAGGTTCCTTTTCCAACTACCGCGAAATATTTCTCGTCACTTTTAGGTTTAAATACGAAAGTCCCCATTCCCAAATGTTGTGTTTGAACAGAAGCCACTGTATCCTTGTTTGAGGAGATCACAAACGCTTTGAAATCTGCGCCGAGGCCAAATTTATTAACAGCTTTAAATGCTACCCGGTTTTGCAGTCCAGCAACAAGGTTGCCTCCTTCCGGAAAAAACTGAAGGTCGGCCACTTCCTGGCGCGCATTAATCTCTTCGTCGGTGAGTTGATTTTTGATCTCGTATTTTTTTCGGATGAAAACATCTTTGCGGAAGAAATTAGCCTCACCAAAGTTTCGCATCCATCGTGTGTACGCGATCATCTCATACACGCCTTCTTGTAAAGTATCGGTTAGCGAAATAGCGCCACTGGTATAACTTCCCTCGTTCTTCAGCATTTGGTGCTCAACAACTCTTCCACTTTCTTTTTTTATAAAATCGACGTATAGATTTTTGCTGACTGAATCAGGCTTGTGCGAATCTCCTTCAACTAGGTACGCTTTAAACCAAACCGTATCGCCGGGTGCATAGTTAGGTCTGTCGAGATGCAGATAGACTTTCTCCAGCGGAAACTTGGCTTGATGTTTTACCAGGCGTTGCACTAACGTATCGACGTTGGCCTGACTGAAGGCCAGCGAGGAGACTAAAAAAGCCACTGCACTCAAAATTGATTTTAGCATGAGTAAGAGTTATTGATTTAGTAATAGCAAGATAAAGGGCGTGGAGAAATTCACAAGCTGAAGTTTTAGTCAATCCCACACGAATTTCCATTTGCCGTCCTTCTGTCTCTTCCACACGGTGTGGAAGTATCCTTTGGTTTCGGATAACCTTCCGGAAGAATCTTTTTCGATGTAAGTAAATGGCCCGTAGGTATATCCCAATTCGCCGGAAGCATCTACGAAAGTTGGCTCCCATTGAAGTTCGCCTGGTTGCACTTGTCTATGATAATAATCTTTGATCGATTCTTTTCCTCGAACCAATTGATTTCCTCTCTTGATCACCGCATTTGTATCGGCGAAAGAATGAAAAGCATTTTCAATACCTTTCTCTTTGGCCATGGCTGCAAAATCTTTTTCAGTCTGAAGAATCTCTTTTTTAGACTGATTGTCATTTGTGGTGCATGAAGAAAAACTTAGCAGAAAGGCGAAGCTGAGTACAAGTAGCTGGTTCATAGTTGATGTCAAAGCATTCATACGCAAATAAAAAAGTTTTGATACACTAAAGGTACAGTCTAAAACTGTTGCGACTTTGACCATCAAAATAATTTTATTAAATTCATTATTCGTCGTCTTACCTCATCCGATGATACTGTTTGAAAATGAATATCTGATTTGTTCACTCGACGAATCTATTCCGGTGTTGAAGCACCAGTGGAAGAAAGCGCCACCCGGAAATATTTTTCGTGAAAACCTCATTCAGGTGCAGCAACGATATGTAGCTCTCGCAGGTAAATACCCAAACCTGGCCTGGCTTGCCGATACGCAGTTGCTTGGTGAGGTGGATGAAGAGATCGAACAATGGTTTAGTGAAGTATGGGATGATCTCCTTTTTAATCAGGCGAACGTAAAAATTCATGCGGTTATTTTGGGTGAAGATCTTTTTGAAGAATACCCGATGGAGAAATTCAAAATGGATGCGCAGAAGAAATTCAATCTCTTGGGTGTTCAACTTGAGGTCTTCTCCGATGAAGCCGATGCGTACGACTGGATTCGAACTCGCTGATTTATTTTAAACTTTTTCGCTTTTACGAATCGCCTCGCTGATATTCTCCAACCCTTGCGTAAAGGTGCCGTAATCTACCCAGCCAAACCCTAGCCGAAAGTAATAGTCGGGCATAGCAAACCAATGGCCAGGACCAACCATGGTCTTGTAGTTTTGAACCAGCTCCTGATAAAATTTTTCAGTGTCTATCTTTTCAGGATTCCGGAATCGTGGGAAACAAACGACGCCACCTTCTGGTAGTACGCACTCTAGCGAGTTTTCTTTGTGAAGCCATTTTTGTAATGCTGTAAAATTTTGTTGGCATCGAGAGGTAATATTTTTTAAGAAACTATCTTTTTGTTTTAAGAATTGATAAGAAACTTCTTCATCGAGAGCCGAGTTGCTTATGTAAATCATTTCTTTGGCAGCCAGAAACCGCTCCATGATCAGGTCGTCCTGACAGATTAGCCAGCCGATGCGAAGGCCGGGTAATCCGTAGGCTTTTGACAGCGAAGCGACGCTGATCACTTTTTTGCTTTCGGCAGCCACATAAGGATAAGAAGTTTTGAAGCAAGTATCCCGGTATGTTTCATCGACAAGTAGGAAAATATTTTTTTGCTCCGCTAAAGCAATCAACAATTTCCGCTCCTCCCCAGTCATCAACATTCCGGTGGGGTTGTGTGGTGTAGTGATGCTTATGAGCCTGGTGTTGGTTCTGACGGCATTGGCAATTTCATGAACGCGCACGCGCCAGTCTTCTTCAAATTTAAGATCAATGTAAGTAATGGAGCAGCCGATAGCCTTGGGTACTTCGATGTTAGTCGAATAATTTGGCCGCAGCACAATCAGGTGATCCTCTTTATTCAACAATGCCGTGTTGATAATGAATAGTGCCCCAGCGGCGCCGTTCGTAACCAGTACACTGTTTTCATTGAGCGTGCCGTGGCCCGCTACGATTTCTTTTCGCAGCAAAGGATTTCCCCGATGAGCGATATACTCCAGTTTGAGTGAGTTAAGGTCAAGGTTGAGCTCTTCGAATTTCAGGTCCGTAACCGAACTCTCGGCTAGGTTATAACGGATCGAATCGTACCCGACTTCTTCGGGCGACTCCTTTTCGATGGGCATGCGTAGATAGAGCATTGGATTGTGTCGATTTCTTGTCGATCAAAAATGGTAAAATTTAAATACATTAAACACGGAAAGAAGATTCTAATTCATTGATAGTTCTCAATTTCCATCTGAATAAATAGAAGTGTTAAATTGGTGCATGAATTTATGGAATCGTGCGGGTGGGTTGATTTTTGCGCTAGTCTTGATAGCGGGAAAGATAATGGCTGGGCCGGGCCTGTCGTTTATCGAAAACAAAGGTCAGTGGTTGAGTTCTACCGATTTTTCTGTGAAAGTCCCTGGCGGGAAGTTTGACCTTCAGCCGGGCCGGTTTGTGTTCACTTTATTTGACCAGAGAAAAATTGACGATCTCCACCACCACGAAAGATCCAATTATCAGGAAACCACCACATCTGATATCGGGCCATCCATGCTGCGTGGGCATGTGTTGATTACTTCCTTTCTAAATTATAATACTTTCACCCATGCATTGGCGTTTGGCGAAAAGCCCGAGTACTACAATTATTTTATCGGCAAAGACCAAGCCCGGTGGCAATCACTCGTGCATGCGTACGAGGGTGCGCTATATTCTTCCTTTTACAAAGACATTGATTTGAAAGTCTATTCTGAAGGAACAAATGTGAAATACGACTTCATTGTTGCTGCCGGCGGCGACCCTTCGCAAATACAATGGAAATACGATGGCGCTGAACTTCTAACTCTCGTTGACGGTGATCTCGTAGTTAAAACTTCTTTGGGCGACATCATCGAGAAAAAACCAATCGCGTATCAGGTGATTAGCGACAAAAAAATCTTTGTTCGTGTAGAATATAAAATCGAGGGTGACCGAATTTCATTTCAAGTCAAAGACGCTTACGATGGATGTTATCCGCTGGTAATTGATCCGCTATTAATTTTCTCAACTTATTCTGGTTCCACCGCCGACAATTGGGGAAGCACGGCCACACCAGGCGAGCATGGCATGTTGTACTCTTCAGGAATTGTCAATCTCTATCTTGGCGGTTCCTTACCCGTAACGGCTGGCGCTTTTCAAACCAAGTACGGCGGAATTTTTGATCTGGCAATTCTGAAATACGACTCTGCGGGTCAACATCTTTTGTTTGCCTCTTATTTAGGTGGCGCGTATTCCGAGTCGCCGCATAGTCTGGTAGTCGATAAAGATGAAAACCTGTTGGTGTTGGGAACTACCAGCTCGTACGATTTCCCCACTACGGCTGGCGCTTTTCAAAATACCTTTCACGGAGGCACTCAAATTATTCCATCCAGTTTTAAGGAGATTCCAATTCCGTATGAAAACGGCTCGGATATTTTTATAACAAAAATTTCGAAAGACGGCAGCAAATTACTAGCCTCGACTTATTTCGGCGGCAGCAACAACGATGGACTCAATCCTTCCGAAGGACTTCTGGTGCGCAACTATGGCGATCAGATGCGCGGCGACATCATCAGCGATCTGCAAGGAAACGTAATCATAACTACTGTGACGTCGTCCACAGATATTCCTCTGGTTAACGGATTTAATACAACCTACAATGGTGGTGATACCGATGCATTGATAGTGAAATTGACAGGTGATCTCACGCAGCAAGTATGGGGAAACCTGATGGGGGGAAATGCCGCCGATGCCTCGCACACTATTCAGATTGATGCCACTGGAAATTTATTTGTTGGTGGTGGTACGGCCAGTCCGGCTTTCCCGATAACATCCGGTTCCTACCAAACTGTTTTTGGTGGCGAAGTGGACGGATGGATTGCAAAACTAAAAGGCGATGGAAGTGCGATCATCTATTCTACGTTCACCGGAACGCCCACATTCAATCAGGTTTATTTTCTGGATCTCGATAAAAATGAAGATGTGTTTGTGTACGGTCAAACTGTAGGCACCTTTCCGATTACAGCCGGCGCCTACCACAATGACAACAGCGGTCAGTTCATTCAAAAATTTAATAACTCACTTTCTACGTTACTTTTTTCGACCGTCTTTGGTTCCGGCATCGGCATACCCAATATTTCGCCGACCGCTTTTTTGGTCAATGATTGCACCAATATTTTTATCTCCGGCTGGGGCGGTCAGATCAACAGTCGCCTCGGCTATTGGAGCAGTTCGACGGATCAGATGCCGGTAACTTCCGATGCGATGCAAAAGACAACCAGTGGCTCGGATTTTTATTTCATGGTTCTTTCCGCTGATGCTTCGCAGTTGCTATATGCGACATTTTTAGGTGGAGGATCGTCGCGCACTCATCTTGATGGCGGCACGTGTCGTTTTGATAAAAGCGGTGTAGTTTATCATGCGGTGTGCTCGGGTTGTCAGGCATACAATGCTACCGGTCGTGCTACCTCCGATTTTCCAACTACCATTAATGCGTGGAGCCGGCTCAACGGTAGCCAAAACTGTAACAATGCTGCGTTCAAATTTGACCTTGCTTCGCTCAAAGCAAGAATTCAAACTAATTCTCCCAAACTAAATCATCCGGGGCTCACCAGTATTTGTTTTAATGACAAAATTGTTTTTCAAAACGAAAGCACAGGAGGCCAAAAGTACGATTGGAATTTTGGAGATGGAACTAAGTTGACAAAAACAGATACTTCGTTCATCCTTTATCAATACAAGAAACCCGGCACTTACACAGTGAGCCTGAAGGCCACGGACCTGGGAACATGTACTGGCAAGGACTCGACCAACACAAAAGTAATTGTGAATCTTCAGCAGGGAGTTGCTGGCCCTGACCAAACAATTTGTTTTGATACAAGTACTTCCTTGTCGGCTTCTGGCGGAGTATCCTATCTGTGGACAACCGCTGACAATTCATTTACTTCAACAGTAGCTTCGCCACAGATAAGCCCCAAATCGAACACGAGTTATTATATTTCAATCACCGATATAAATGCCTGCGTAAAAAGCGATACTGTAAATGTAAAAGTGGTTCCGGGCATCGACTTGAAGTTTAAACCCGAACAGATTTTTGTGTGCGAAGGAAGACCGACGCTTAAAGTAGTTAACCTGACGGATCCGATGGAAGAAGTTTATTTTGATTTTGATGACGGCTCTACGTCCGATCAGTCGCAAGCCATTCACGCGTATGCGAACGATGGAAAATACAATGTGACACTCGTGGGCAAGAAGGATTTTTGTGTGTATCAGAAATCAGTGCCTCTTTCATTTTACTACCGAAAGGTGCCAAACGTATTTACACCCAATGATTCGCCTGGGCTAAACGACACGTTTATGGTGCAATATGGCTTGCAGAAAATTGTGCCTGGCGCTGATCCGTTAATTCAAATCGTCATTAAAATTTACAACCGCTGGGGTAAGCTCGTGTACCAAAACAACAACTACAAAAACGACTGGGCAGCCGAGAATGTCGATGGTGGTACCTACTTTTTCGAAGTGTCTCTCAATGGTGAGAATACCTGCAAAGGCTGGGTGGAAGTAATTAAATAAAGTCAGCTGTTAAATTTTTTCTAAACCGAGTGACCTTACTGGATCCTTGGCCATCATCGCCGCGACAGGTTATCTCTTTGTCAGGTCAAAAAAATAATGCGAGCATTAGGCTTTCTTCCTGTTGGCCAGGTACACGCCACCCAGAATGAGTGCCATCCCTGCAAAGTGACCAATCAGCAAAACCTCGCCATCGATCACCCCCCACATCACCGACACCAGTGGCATTACGTAAGTAACCGAGCTGGCAAACAGGGGCGAAGAAATCTTGACGAGTTTGTAAAAGAGTAAATTAGCGACAGCTGTACCCATCAGTGCCAGAATGGAAATAAATCCTAACGCCCGCCATGCGCCATCTGTGTTGGCCAATTTGTTGGTGAACTCGGTGAATCCAAACAGATAGACAAATGCCAGGGGTGCAATGAGCAGTAGAGAAACGCTGATGATGGTGAGCGGCGCCATGCCGGGCATTTTAAATTTGATGAAGTTGAGATTCATTCCATAGCATGCGCAGGCAAGTACAATGAGCAAAGCGTATGAATTGAATGCACCGAGTCCACCTTCCGCCCGCGCCATCGCCAGCACGATGCAACCGATAAAACTAATTGCACTACCCAATACGGCCCATCCGCGAAAGCGCTGATGAAAAAGTGCTGCACCGATGATCATCGTCCACACTGGCGAGAGTGTGTTCAAAATCCCGGCCAGCGAACTGTTGAGATGAGTTTGCGCTGTCGCGAATAAAAATGCGGGAATGAACACAGCGAGCATCCCGGATAGAAATAGCTTCCAGTAATCACTTGATTGAAGTTCTTTGAGATGAATGACAGCCACCGGCACCAAAAAAATAAACGCGGCGGCTACACGTAGTGCACCGACTTCGTCAGCAGAAAATACTTTTAATCCTTGCTTGATAAGAATGAACGATGTACCCCAGATCAATGAAAGGGTGATCAATAAAAAGACAGCAGTTACTCGTTTGTTGTCAGACATAATGAATATTGAGGTGCAAAGATTGAAAATCGGACGGTCAATGCAATGCGTTTTCTTGCGGAGTGGTTGTAGATTTGTATTGCTCATAAATGGAATGATGAAGGAATTAGTTCCTCGTATTAGAAAAATCGTGAAGCGATACCGATGGTTTCTTTTGATCATCGCTGTATTGGGTATAGCGTTTTACTTTGCGCTACCGGATAAAATTTTCAACGATCCTTATTCCACCGTACTTGAAGATAAAAATGGAAATTTGCTGAGTGCCTCAATCGCCGCCGACGGACAATGGCGGTTTCCTTTGGTGCATCAGGTGCCCGACAAATTTTCTCAGGCGTTGATTCATGCCGAAGACAAGCGCTTCTATTCGCATCTCGGTGTGGATGTGTTGGCATTGGCCAGGGCTGTGCGGCAAAATAGCAAAGCAGGAAAAGTAATTAGTGGTGGCAGCACGCTTTCCATGCAGGTGATTCGCTTGTCGCGAAAAAATAAGCCGCGAACTGTCTTTCAAAAAATCATTGAAATCATTTTGGCTACACGCCTTGAGTTTCGGTATTCCAAAAATGAAATCCTTGCGCTTTATGCAACGCATGCGCCATTTGGAGGAAATGTTATCGGGCTTGAGGCCGCATGCTGGCGCTTCTTTGGAAGAAATCCTTCGGAGATAAGCTGGTCGGAGGCTGCTTTGCTGGCGGTGCTTCCCAACAACCCTTCACTCATTCACCTTGGAAAAAACCGGGCGCGACTGAAATTCAAACGCGATAAGCTGCTGGATCAGTTGGCAAGTGCAGGGAAGATGGATGCAACTACCTTGCAACTTGCCAAAGATGAGCCTATCCCCGAATCGCCAATAGCGCTTCCCCGCGAAGCACCTCATCTGCTGGCAAGAGTTATTAAGGAAGGAAATAGCCAGCAAAAAATCAGAACCACCATTGACTTCAATTTGCAACAGCGCGTTTCGCAAATCATTAATCAACATCATCAGCGCCTGAAGGCTAATCAGGTTTTTAACGCAGCTGCAATAATCCTTGAAGTGAAGACAGGAAATGTACTGGCATACGTCGGCAATACAGCTTCAGGAAAAGAGAACAACGAAGACGTTGATGTCGTGTCAGCTCCGCGCAGCACAGGCAGTATTTTGAAACCGTTTCTTTATGCGGCCATGCTCAACGAAGGCAAGATGTTGCCCGGTACTCTTTGGCAGGATGTTCCTACATTTATTAATGGCTATTCGCCCAAAAACTTTTCGAAAGAATTTGAAGGCGCAGTGCCGGCGAATGCCGCGTTGATACGGTCGCTCAATGTGCCGGCCGTTCATGAGTTACGGATCTACCGGTATGAGAAATTTTATGACCTGTTAAAAAATGTAGGATTGACGACGCTGTCACAACCTGCCGACCACTATGGCCTGACACTGGTGTTGGGTGGCGCCGAAGGTTCACTTTGGGACATTACAGGAGCGTTTGCTTCGATGGCACGCACGTTAAATAATTATTTTGAGCGACCCGGAAAAGATCGCTATTCCAAAAAAGATTTTCATGCTGCCAGGTATGTGATCAATCCTGAACAACAAGAGTTGCCGCGAGAAGAATCTTCGTGGTTGACGGCAGCTTCCATCTACACGACGTTTGATGTGTTGAAAGAAGTTTATCGTCCGGGCGAAGGAAGTGGTTGGAAATATTTTAGCAGTGCAAAAAAAATCGCCTGGAAGACGGGAACAAGTTTCGGGTTCCGAGATGGCTGGGCTGTTGGAGTAAATCCTGACTATGCGGTGGGAGTATGGGTGGGCAATGCCGATGGCGAAGGTCGGCCAGGACTTACCGGAACTGAAGCAGCGGCGCCCATCTTGTTCGACGTGTTTTCCCTGCTTCCTGGAAATTCATGGTTTGGATTACCGTTATCTGAAATGGAAAAAATCGCCGTGTGCCAAAACAGCGGGCACCGCGCCACGGTACTCTGTGAAAGTCCTGACACCGTGTTAGTGCCGCGTATGGGTTTGGTAACGCCCCCTTGTCCGTATCATAAGAAAATATTTCTTACTTCCGATAGAAAATTCAGAGTACACTCCGGCTGTGAAGCAATCGCAAGGATGCGCGAAGAAAGTTGGTTTGTTTTGCCGCCGATACAAGAGTTTTATTTCAAACAGAAAAATATTAGTTACAAACCTTTGCCTCCGTTGCGTTCCGACTGCAGCAATGCAAGTGCTATGGTTTCCATGGATTTGATTTATCCAAAGCCTAGTGCAAAAGTGTTTGTTCCCTATGAACTTGACGGCACCAAAGGAAATGCTCTTTTTGAAGCAACCCATCGAAACCCAAAGGCGACATTGTTCTGGCATATCGACGGCCAGTTTTTTGCGGCCACCACTCGCTCCCACAAGCTACCCATTCGCCTTGACGACGGCGTGCATACCTTGCTGATCGTGGACGATGTTGGGGAATCCCTTACCAGAGAATTCACAATTATCTCCTCAAGGAATTCATCGACAAAATAGTCTTAAGTTATCCCGTCTAGATTGCTATTTTTGAGGCCTTAAATCAGGTTTATCGTAAAATTTCAATCATAACTCTTTGACATGTAATGTTTTGATGGTAATTTGTTAAATTAATTAACCAACAATAACCACCTTTGTACTCACAAACTCTAAAAAACCTATGAAGAAAGGATTCACTTTAATTCCGATTTTTTGCCTTTTAATGGCCGGGATGAAGGTTTCTGCCAGTATTGGTCAACCCCTCACCGAAAAATCTAACTATGTAGTTATAGGCGCTTTTTCTATTCCGAGAAACGCAGAAGAATTCACTGAAAATGCCAAAAAGAATAAGTTCGACGCCCAATTTTCAATAAACCCTGCACGCAAACTCTTTTATGTTTTTGTGCTTCATACAGGAAATCTCCAATCTGCCTTCGAGGAAGCAAAACGCCTCCGCAAGGAAAGCCCCTATTACGACACATGGGTGTTTTCAGGCGTGCTGGGCGAAGACGAGAAAAAAGGGGACGACCTGAATCCAATCACAGGAAAGGGGATTCAACATATTCAGCCCTCAGACCCAAAGGAAGTGGCAAAGAATACCGCACAACCTGACCAACCTAATCAACCCAACACGATCGTACCGGAGGTAAATAACACGGTAACAACTGCCAACACTGCTCAGCCAAACGTTGAGCAAAACAACACGAATACACCTTCACTATTTGAAGAAGAAATCCCTGAAGGCAGTAAGAAATTCTTGTTTAAGATCGCCGCGGGCGAAAAAGAAATTGGTGGAGATATTGATGTCATGGACCTCGATAAAAATCAACCGAGAAAAGTGGCGTCTTACCGCGGCAATGAAGTTGTCAATGTGAAGCCAGCCAATAAATCCGGTAATGTCTCATTTGTTTGCGAAGTCTTTGGATATAGAAAGGTTCAGCAACCGGTGAACTTTAATGACCCGATTGCGACTGAAGGTGTGGTTGTTGATGAAAATAAAATTACCGTTCCCTTTAGTCTTACCCGTTTGAAAAAAGGCGATATCGCTGTGATGTACAACGTGTACTTTTTCAAGGATGCGGCCATTATGCGGCCCGAGTCTAAATACGAAGTAACCAGCCTTCTTGAAATGCTTCAGGAAAACCCCAAGTATAAAATAAAAATCCACGGTCATACCAACGGCAACGCCTCTGGCAAAATCATCTCTATGGGTGCGTCAAAAAATTTCTTTGCGCTTACTGACACTAAAGACGGATATGGATCGGCCAAGAAGTTGTCAGAGGAGAGAGCGAAAGTCATTCAGAGTTACCTCATCGCTCAGGGAATAAACCCTTCACGTATGCACATCAAGGCATGGGGAGGAAAGCGCCCCGTGTATGATATTGATTCACCCCAGGCGAGGGCCAACGTAAGGGTGGAGATAGAAATACTTGAAGACTAGACTTACGGTCAGGGATTGCTACCTTTACCATCAAGCGCACTAGTTACCGTTTCAGTTCGAAGAATATTCATGCGTATTGAAATTTAAATCATGGCCATGAAATACCCTAAAGCCTTCGTCTTCTTATTTCTTTTACTAAGTTTTTCATTTCAGGGCACGAGTCAGACGAAGGAAAGTCATTACGTCGTGATTGGTGCGTTTCGCGTGGTGGATAATGCTGCGCGGTTTACGGCGTCCGCTAACCGAAACGGGTTTTCTGCCCAATATGCACTTCAACCCGAGCGAAAACTATTTTATGTTTATCTCTTAACCACCGGCGATAAAAAGAAGGCTTATAATTTTTTGATCAAGATAAAAGTCGAAACCAACTACAAAGACGCGTGGGTGTACAGCGGAAAGCTGGGTACAGATGAAGTAACTCAGCCAGAACCCAAACCTGAGCCTAAGGTAGAACCCAAAATAGAGCCAAAGATCGAGCCTGTGATTGAGCCCGTGGTTTCGCACGTTAAGAAAGATTCTGTGAAAATTGAAACACCTAAGATTGATTCTTCAACGCTTAAAAAAACCGAACCTGTTGAAGTAAAGAAACCTAAGGGAAAGCCCTTTTACATTCGTGTGGTAAGTAAAGCCGATGGAAAAGAGTTGTTTGGTAATCTTCAGTTGCAGGAGCCGGGAGCAACGCAGTATCAGGCAGTAAAAAGTGGAGAAGTCATTTATCTTGAGGCTCCGCGAAATAAAAAAGGAACTTATAACCTGATTGCTCAATTGCCTGGCTACAAACAAAGCAATCTGTCTTTTAATTATTCATTGGCGTCGACTGAGAAAGGCGGACAGAACGAAGAGATCATCACCGTGAATCTGGACAAAGCAAAGAAAGGCGATTACATCGATTTTACTAATGTCCACTTCTTTAAGAATACATCCGTGATGCAGCCGGAGTCGCAAAACGAACTCGATGGTTTGGTAAACTTATTGAAAGAAAATCTTAAGTATAAAATTAAAATCTATGGTCATTGCAACGGCAAGCAAGACCGTGAAACCTATACCTTGGGTACAAGCACCAAGTTCTTTGCCATGGATCCGAAAGGAAATAAGAAGCAAACAATTTCTTCGAAAGAACTTTCCGAAGCTCGTGCTGAAACAGTAAAAGCCTATCTTGTTCAACAGGGCATCACTGCTGACCGCATTGCCACCAAAGGTGAAGGAGGAAAAATTCCACTCTATCCGGAAGGAGGTACGTTGGGTCAATACAATGATCGTGTGGAGGTGGAATTTGTCAAAAATTGATGCTCTTAAAAATTACTTCATTATATTGAGGTAAAGTAAATCGTCGATTAAATAGATTATGAAAACAAAATTCATAGCTGTAGCACTTGTGGTTTTCGCAAGTGCGATGGCCTTCGCTCAGGATAAAACTACGCTAGGCATAGGATTAGGCTTTGACTATGGAGGTATCGGAGCAAACTTCACCACCTATGCAGGTAAAAATTTCGGATTGTTCGGAGGACTGGGTTATGCGATCGCCGATGTTGGATTCAATGTTGGCGCTAAAATTCGATTAGCTCCCGAATCACGGGTGGCACCTTTCCTGACCGGGATGTACGGATACAATGCCGCTGTGGCAGTAACCAACGCAACTCAATATAATAAAGTGTTCTACGGCCCCTCGTTCGGATTTGGCCTTGATATTAAAGGTCGCCCGGGCCGAAATGGTTTTTGGTCTATTGCGCTATTAGTGCCGGTTCGTGGTTCGGATGTGGATAATTATCTCGCCGACCTCCGAAGCAAAGGCGTGGTGATTGGAAGCCTTCCTTCGGTGGCTCTTTCCATCGGATATCGCTTTATACTTAAGGAATTCTAAAAGTCTTACGCCGTAATCGCTTTCAGAATATCGTGCTGGGTGATGATGTGCGCCCGCTCCGATTCATCACGTACAAGTAATGCTTTATTGGTTTTGTTGAGCATTGACGAAAGCACATCAAGCGTGCTGTCAAGGGCAACCACCTGCATCGGCGGGTCCATGATCTCACCTACCGATTTATCTTTTAGCGCAGGATCGTTGATGATTTTTTCTACCAACCCGGCTGTGGTAACGCTTCCTACAAATTCGCTGCCTTCCACTACAGGCATCTGATCGACTCCTTCTTTGTTCATCAGACGAATCGCTTCACCTATGGTTGAGTTTTTTGTCACTGTGAGAAGTGTAGTTTTTCCGTTTCTACCTAAAATGATTTCACGCGCGGTGCCATAGACACGCTCCTCCAAAAAGCCGTGATCTTTCATCCACATATCGTTGTAGACTTTGTTGAGATAGCGTGTACCGTGATCGGGCAGGAGAATTACCATGGTATCATCCTTTTTTAAATTTTCCCGGGCATATTCTAAAGCACCGTGTACAGCGGAGCCACTGCTCCAACCCACAAACAAACCTTCTTCACGCGAAAGCCTTCGCGCCATGATCGCGCCATCCTTGTCCGTTACTTTTATGAAGGTGTCAATCACATTGAAGTCTACATTTTTTGGAAGGATGTCTTCACCAAAGCCTTCGGTGAGATAAGGGTAAATTTCATTTCTATCGAAGATGCCGGTTTCTTTATATTTCTTAAATACTGATCCGTAGGTGTCAATTCCAACCGCAATCAGATCCGATTTTTTTTCTTTTAAAAATCGCGCAGTGCCGCACATCGACCCGCCAGTTCCTACGGTTGCCACATAGTGCGTGATCTTGCCGGCCGTCTGCGTCCAGATTTCAGGACCTGTGGTTTCATAATGAGCCTTTGCATTCGACGGATTGTCGTACTGGTTTGGATAAATGGAATTGGGAATTTCTTTATTCAGTTTTCGGGCTACAGAATAATAAGAGCGCGGATCTTCAGGTTCCACGTTAGTGGGGCAAACAATTACTTCGGCTCCGACCGCCCGGAGGATATTTATTTTCTCCTGCGACTGTTTGTCGGCCATGGTAAAAATGCATTTGTATCCTTTGGCCACGGCGGTCAACGCGAGGCCCATGCCGGTGTTTCCTGAAGTTCCTTCAATGATGGTACCTCCTGGTTTTAACAGGCCAGCTTTTTCGGCGTCTTCGATCATTTTCAACGCCATCCTGTCTTTGGTGGAGTTGCCCGGGTTGAAGTATTCAACCTTGGCAAGAAGTGTTCCGGCAATTCCTTTTCCCAATTTATTCAATCTCACGATCGGAGTATTGCCGATGGTATCAATGATGGAGTTGTAGATCATACTTTAAATTTTATGCAAAGTAAATAAAAAAGCAGGAGGGGGCTTTTGGCAATTTTCAGAGGAGCCGTCGCCAATAAAAGGAAAAGCCCCGACGAAAATCGCCAGGGCTTTGTACCTGAGGCCGGAATCGAACCGGCACACCTTGCGGTACACGATTTTGAGTCGTGCGCGTCTACCAGTTCCGCCACTCAGGCTTAAAACCGGGCTGCAAATATGTGTAAAACTTTAGGATCGCGCAAAAATAGATTATTGAAAAACCGAGAAAGGCTGGATTATTAAAACCGATTAGCCGCGAAACCGCACAAAAGTGCCCATGGGCAAATCAAGTCCCTGTGTAGACTTCAGAAAGAATTCGCCCGACTCAGGCTGAGAATCTTTGAAATGCGACTTCACCACGTTCAGTCCTACCGTTGCCGAAAGGCCAACGGCATACATCGACAAAATAAAAAAGTGATCTTTCTCTTCGAGCAATTGATGACTTAGCCAAACGAGTTCGTCCAGTTTTTCTTGCAGAGTCCATTTTTCACCTTCCGGGCCGCGGCCGTAGGGAGGAGGATCCATAATGATGCCGTTGTATTTGTTGCCGCGTTTGGCTTCGCGCTTTACAAACTTCAACGCATCTTCATACACCCAACGGATATGGTCGAGGTGGTTGAGTTGCATGTTTTGGTTGGCCCAATTCAGCCCGGGTCGTGAGGCGTCTACGTGTGTTACCTCGGCTCCTGCCTGCCGCGCCACCATAGAGGCAGCGCCGGTGTACGCAAAAAGATTAAGAATGCGCGGCGCTTTTGTTTTCCAACTGCTTACAGTTTCAAAAATAAAATTCCAATTTTCACCTTGCTCAGGAAAAATACCCACATGGCCAAAACTGGTAAGGGCCAGGCGCAGTGTAAGCGAAAGCTTTTGGTGATGATATTCTACATTCCAACTGTCAGGCATCGATTGATTTTTCTTCCAGCCACCTTTCACGTCGTCGCCAAATCGGAAATTATCTTTTTGCTCACGCCTGAATTGAGCATGTGCTATTTTGTTCCACTCGTTTTCAGATTTTGTCTTTCGCCAGATCGCTTGCGGCTCTGGTCGGATCAAACAGTATTTCCCAAATCGCTCCAGTTTTTCGCCGTCGCCTGCGTCAATGAGTTCGTAATCTTTCCAGGAAGAGGGATGCAATAATTTCATGGGAGTGTAAACATTCAAACCTACAAAATACCTGTCATTAATCATCAAAAAAGAATGAATGATCAACTTCCGTATTTGTCTTTTTTGGCTTACATTCAATTACCAATTCATCAAAGCTGGGTTTGCTACACTTCCAGCGAAAAGCGCAGTCCGCGCAAGATTTTCGGGGAGTGAAAAATGAGTTGAAAGACATTCACGAACCATAAAATTTTACTCCTATGAAAATCTATGACGACAAACACATTAAAAACATTGTGTTGCTGGGGGCGCCCAAAAGCGGCAAGACCTTACTTGCCGAGGACATGCTCTTTGAGGCTGGGATCATCCACCGCAGAGGCACTATAGAAGGAAAGAATACAGTCAGTGATTGCCACGAAATCGAACAAGAGCGTGGCAATTCTGTTTTTGCGACCGTGCTGCACACCGAGTGGCGCGATTATAAAATAAATATTATCGATACACCTGGCTTCGATGACTTCGCCGGCGAGATGATCGCTTCGCTTCGCGTGGCCGACACGTGTGTGCTGGCGATCAATGCGCAGCACGGTGCTGAAGTAGGTACCGACCTGATCTGGAATTACGTGCAGCAGTTTAATAAGCCTGTGATTTTTGCGATCAATCAGGTCGATCACCCCAAATCTGATTTTGATAACGCATTGGCTTCACTGAAAGAACACTACGGAAATGCCGTCACCCAAATGCAGTACCCGGTGAACCAGGGCGAAGCCTTCAACAGCATCATTGACTTACTTAAAATGGTGATGTACAAATTCCCAGCCGCCGGTGGTAAGCCTGAGAAATTTCCAATTCCGGAATCAGAAAAAGAAAAAGCCAATCGCCTGCACAACGAACTCGTGGAGAAAGCCGCTGAGAACGACGAGAAGTTGATGGATGCTTACTTTGAAAAAGGTACACTCGATGAAGACGAACTGCGCCAGGGCTTGAAGCTTGGAATGATCCACCACGACGTGTTCCCTGTGTTCGTAACATCGGCCAAGAAAAACATGGGCACCGGCCGGATGATGGGCTTCATCGACAACGTAGCGCCTACGCCGCTGGAAGCAAAACCCGAGCGCACTACAGCCGGTAAAGAAATTGCCTTCGACCGCACACAACCTGCGGCACTGTTTATTTTCAAAACGCATATTGAGCCCAACCTCGGCAAGCTTTCTTTCTTTAAAGTCATTTCAGGAGAAGTCACTTCTTCTTCTGAATTGATCAACAGCCAGACTGGCTCTGTGGAGCGTTTCCACCAACTTTTCATCATGGATGGAAAAACCAGAAACCCTGTTGAAAAATTAGTGGCCGGTGATATCGGCGCAACCTTGAAGCTGAAAGACAGCTATACCAATCAAACGCTTCACGCGAAAGGATTTGACGTGACCATTGAGCCCATTGTTTTCCCGGAACCACGGATTCAATTCGCCGTAATTGCGCAAAGCAAAAACGATGACGAAAAGATTGGCGAAGTGTTGGGCAAAATTCATCAGGAAGACCCTACGCTGGAAGTTGGTTTCTCCAAAGAACTGAAGCAACTTATTCTTTCTGCTCAAGGCGAACTGCACTTGATGGTGTGCAAATGGTTTTTGGAAAATGTGTATAAGCTTCGCGTGGATTTTGTAGCACCGCGGATATCATATCGCGAAACCATTCGCAAGCCGATGACATCCAGCTACCGCCACAAAAAACAATCGGGTGGTGCTGGTCAGTTTGGCGAAGTGCATTTGAAAATTGAACCTTATTATGATGGAATGCCCGAGCCAACGGAATACAGCGTGCGCGGCAAAGAAGTGATAGAACTGGAGTGGGGAGGCAAGCTTGTATTTTACAATTGCATTGTTGGCGGTGTGATTGATGCCCGCTTCATTCCATCTATATTAAAAGGAGTGATGGAAAAAATGGAAGAAGGCCCAATCACCGGCTCGTATGTGCGCGACGTGCGCGTGATGGTGTATGACGGCAAAATGCATCCCGTAGATTCCAACGACATCTCTTTTAAGATTGCTGGTATGATGGCCTTCAAAGATGCGTTTATGAAAGCCGAGCCTCAACTGCTCGAACCGATTTACGATCTTGAAATCATGGTGCCCGAAGAAATCATGGGCGATGTAATGGGCGACTTGCAAACCCGCCGGGCGCTGATCATGGGCATTGACACTAATGGAAATAACCAGGTGATCAAAGCGCGTGTGCCACTGGCCGAACTCGACCGGTATTCTACTTCGCTGCGATCCATTTCACAAGGGCGAGCGAGCTTCAAACAACGTTTCGCCGATTTCGCACCGGTGCCGTTCGATCTACAGCAAAAGTTGGCCAAGACCGCTGTAGAGTCTGAGTTGGTTTCTTAGCGTTGCCCTAAGCCACACCCGAAAAGTCGATAATCGCTCTGGTTATCGACTTTTTTATTGATTTTATAAAAATATTTATACTATGTAATAATATAATAAGTAAACATATTATATTTGTGCGTAGTAAAATGTAACACCTTAAAAAACTTTATTTATGTGGATTAAATCGCACTCCATCATCACCAAAGAAGCAACCAAAGAACAAATGTGGAAACTGTTTGCTAACGTGAACGAGTGGCATACGTGGGACGAAGGCATTGAATACGCCAAAATGGAGGGCGAATTCGAAAAGGGAAATCACTTTTTCTTAAAACCGAAAGGCGGACCAAAAGTGAAAATTGAGTTGGTGGAAACTGTTAAAAACAAGAAGTTTGTTGACCTGACTCGTTTTCCGCTGGCAAAAATGTGGGGAGACCATGTGTTTGAAGAAACACCAGAGGGACTGAAAATCACCACGACGATGAAAGTACAAGGACCGCTTGGTTTTTTGTGGAGGAGAATAGTAGCGCAGGGAATTGTTGACGGCCTGCCCACAGAGATGGTGAATCAGGCGAAGACCGCAAGCAAACTATGAATACAGACAATACTTTTAGTGTAGAAAGCCCGGACGACAGTTCGGGTTTTCTGCTTTGGCAAGTAACCAGCCTATGGCAGCGCGAGATCAGGAAGGCACTGGAAAAATACGATCTGACGCATTCGCAATTTGTGCTGTTGGCGAGCACGTATTGGCTCACCATTCAAAAACAGGATGTCACTCAGATTGTACTTTCGTCGCATACCAAAATTGACCCGATGACCACGTCCACTGTGCTGCGCACGCTGCAGGCAAAAAAACTTTTGCAGCGACAAGAGCATGCTACGGATACGCGCGCCAAATCGGTAGCGCTCACTGACGAAGGAAAAAAAATAATCAAACAGGCGGTGAAGACCGTAGAAAAATTTGATGAAGATTTTTTCAAAGTACTTGGTGATAAGACTGGCGACTTCAATAAAAATTTAATAGCGCTGCTCAAGCGCTGATGGGATTGAGGTAAAAACACTTATTTTGGTAAGATGGAATTGCAACTCATCCAAAATAAAGTGGTACAAATCAGAGGGCATCGGGTGATGCTTGACTTTGATTTGGCTGAGCTTTACGATGTGGAAACGCGCGTTTTGAATCAGGCTGTAAAACGAAACGCTGAGCGGTTTCCCCACGATTTTATGATTCAGTTATCGGCCGAGGAATGGAACAGTTTGAGATCACAAATTGTGATATCAAAAGAGGAAAAACGCGGAGGCACACGGAAATTGCCCTACGCCTTTACCGAACAAGGTGTAGCCATGCTTTCCAGTGTTTTGCGAAGTGAAAAAGCCATTGCTGTGAATATCGCCATTATGCGCGCATTTGTTTTACTCCGCCAGCACTTGACGGACTACAAAGACCTTAAAGAAGAAATCAGCAAACTGGAGCGCAGCATGAACCAAAATTTTAAAGACGTCAATGAGGTGCTGCGCTATCTATTGAGTCCTAAATCAAAGCCGAGCGAGATTGGGTTTAAGCAGGAGGGGAGAAAGAAGAAATAATCTAGAAATCTGGGGTTCCTCGCGTGAGGGATGGAGGCATTGTTGGAGCCCGAAGTGGCCTTTGTGCGGTGGCCGGCGACTGCCGACAGCCCGACCCGTGCGGCTGAATGGTGCGTGGGCGAGGGGCACGCCCTAAAAATAGAATCTATCCATAATTAGGCCAATTGACTCGTTTTGGCCTTGTATTGCTTGCTTTATGCTGTCAGTCTGTCACCTTTTTGGCAGATAATGCACGTGGCATAATGGTTGTTATCCCCTCGGGGACTAAAAATAGCAACCAAAAACTTAAAATAATCATGGGAAAAATAATTGGAATAGACTTAGGAACAACCAACTCATGTGTGGCCGTCATGGAGGGTAATGAACCCGTAGTGATTGCCAACAGCGAAGGTCGCCGCACTACGCCTTCGATCGTTGGTTTTTTAGATAATGGCAAGGGCGAGCGCAAAGTGGGCGACCCGGCCAAGCGTCAGGCAATCACCAACCCGAAGAACACGGTTTCTTCGATCAAGCGCTTCATGGGAAAGAAATTCGCAGAAGTGAGTGGTGAAAAGAAAATGGTATCGTATGAAGTGGAAAGTGGTGCCAATGACACTGTGCGCGTGCGCATAGGCGATCGGCTCTATACGCCGCAGGAAATCTCTGCGATGATTTTGCAGAAGATGAAAACTACGGCCGAAGATTACCTGGGAACGTCTGTTACGGAAGCCATCATTACCGTGCCCGCGTACTTCAACGATGCGGAGCGTCAGGCAACGAAAGAAGCCGGACAGATTGCAGGCCTGGATGTGAAACGCATCATCAACGAGCCGACGGCGGCGGCGCTGGCGTATGGTCTCGACAAGAAAAACAAAGACATGAAAATCGCGGTGTATGACTTAGGTGGAGGTACGTTCGACGTATCGGTACTTGAGTTGGGCGATGGCGTGTTTGAAGTGAAGTCGACCAACGGTGACGTGCACCTTGGCGGTGATGATTTTGACATGCGCATTTTGAACTGGCTTGCCGATGAATTCAAATCAGAAAAGAATATTGATTTGCGCAAAGACCCGATGGCGTTGCAACGTCTGAAGGAAGCCGCTGAAAAAGCAAAGATCGAATTGTCGAGCTCCAACGAAACAGAAATCAACTTACCATACATCACCTCGGTGGATGGCGTACCTGAACACTTGGTGAAAAAGTTGAGCCGTGCAAAATTCGAACAACTGTGTGATGACCTGATCAAGAGAACCCTTGAGCCTTGCCGCAAAGCGATTGCAGACTCCGGTGTGTCGATCAGCCAGATTGATGAAGTGATTTTGGTGGGTGGATCAACCCGCATCCCACGCATTGTTGAAGAGGTAGAAAAATTCTTCGGCAAGAAGCCTTCGAAAGGTGTGAACCCTGACGAGGTGGTGGCAGTTGGAGCGGCGATTCAAGGTGGTGTGTTGACCGGTGAAGTGAAAGACGTATTGCTGTTGGATGTTACGCCGCTTTCATTAGGTATTGAAACGATGGGTGGTGTGATGACCAAGCTGATCGAATCTAACACTACGATTCCTTCAAAGAAATCGGAAACATTCTCCACAGCGTCGGACAGTCAGCCTTCGGTAGAAATACACGTGCTGCAAGGCGAGCGCCCGATGGCGAAAGACAACCGCACCATTGGACGATTCCACCTCGATGGAATTCCTCCGGCTCCGCGCGGTGTACCTCAAATTGAAGTGACGTTTGATATTGATGCCAACGGTATCCTTCATGTATCGGCAAAAGACAAAGGCACGGGCAAAGAGCAGAAGATTCGGATTGAAGCATCAAGCGGATTGACGGATGCCGAAATCCAGAAGATGAAGCAAGAAGCGCAAGCCAATGCCGAAAACGATAAACGCGAAAAAGAGAAGATTGAAAAAATCAATCAGGCCGACTCGATGGTATTCCAAACTGAAAAGCAGTTGAAAGAATTTGGCGACAAACTTTCTGAAAGCAACAAAACTGCAATCAATAACGCGCTAGGCAAATTGAAAGAAGCGCATGCCAGCAAGGATATCGCCGCGATAGACACCGCATTGAATGCGCTGAATGCCGCGTGGCAGGCAGCATCGCAAGAGATGTATGCAGCGAGTGGCGCAGCAGGCGCAGGCCAGCCTGGAGCACAGCCTAATGCGGGAGATGCTGGTAATGCATCGTCAGGCGGAAATACGGGCGGTGACGCACAGGATGTAGAGTACGAGGAAGTGAAGAAATAAGTGATACGTTGTAAGTAATTTGTATTTAGTTAAAACTGCCGGGCGAAAGTCTGGCAGTTTTAGTTTTAAGGAAAATCTAAATGAATAAATTCAATTAGCGTTACCTTCGTGCCGATGTCGCTTTCTATCGCCTCACTGAATTCTGGAAGTAATGGCAATTGCTATTACGTTGGTAACGACCAGGAGGCGGTACTGATTGATGCCGGTATCTCTCACCGAGAAACCGACAAACGCCTGAAACGACTTGGCCTGTCGATCAAAAAAGTAAAGGCTATTTTCATCACCCACGAGCATGCGGATCACATCGGGGGATTACACAAATTGTATAAAAAGTTACAAGTACCGGTATACATCACGCGCGCTACGCTAGGCAACATGCGCCTTTCCGGAAGGGAAATAAATCCAATTGCCTTTCAGGCGTATCAGCCAATTGCAGTTGGAAATCTGACGATCACCCCACTGCCGAAATACCATGACGCGGCAGATCCACATAGTTTTGTGATTGAACATAATGCCGTGCGCGTGGGCGTGTTTACCGACACTGGGCGACTATGTGATGACCTGATTAAAAGTTTTGCGCAATGCCACGCTGCATTTCTGGAAGCTAACTACGACGAAGAAATGCTAGAGACCGGCAACTACCCGTTTCACCTGAAAGAAAGGATTCGGAAAGGCTTCGGACATTTGTCGAACAAGGAAGCTTTGCAATTATTTTTAAATCACAGGCCTTCATTTATGAGTCACCTGGTTTTGTCGCACTTGTCGGCCAACAACAACACGCCTGAGATTGTAGAAGAGTTGTTTAGGGCCGTTGCCGGAAATACCGAAATAGTGATTGCCAGCAGGCGAAATGAAACCGCCGTGTATCATATTACTGGCTCAGCCACAGACGCAATTTCTAAATTGGTAAACCCGAACATAAAAAAGAGCCAAACACAACTGTCTTTGTTCGATCAGTTGCTGGCTCCTTAGAATTCTTTTCTACCGCGATTATTTTTTCATCGAAATATGGCCGAAGGTGAACTGGTTTACTTCGGCATTACCTTTCACCTGCACATCCGATTCACCAAACGTAACAAGCCGCAGATTGTCGTTGGCATTAAAGCGCAACCTGCTTTCGCCGTAAGTTGCGGAAGCGATGTCTTCGCTTTGAATGGCTTGGGCGTCGATCTTGTTTTCGCCAAACAGCTTATACTTTTGAGTCCCCACAAAGCCCGACTTAATCCTTACCACATGCTGACCGTACAAAGACGCTTTGAACTTATCAGCCTGTAAAGAAGCCAGGGTAATATCGCATTCGCCGTAGGCACTGAGTTTGAATTTTTTAGTATCTATAGCCCCTTGAAGATCTACTTGCTGCTCGCCACGAACTACTAATTTTTCCAAATGGCGATACGTCACGTATGCGGTGATGCTTGCATTGCGGTAAGCGCTTTCTTTTTCAACCCATCCGTCTTTTTTTACTCTGTTTCTTTTTTCAAGATACTTTGATCCATCAAGGTAAATATGAAGTGTATTATGTTTGACTGAGATGTTGATTTTCGAAGGATCGACGTTGGCATAATCTATTTTTACCGATTCGCTTTCGCCGGCAATAAGGATCAAATTTATTTTTGGAGAAGCAATAACACGCTTAAAGTGCGGAGTGTTTTTCTCAATGGTTTGTGCGGAGGCGCCGCAGAAGGTTATTAAAACAAAGGCAAAAGTTAGAATTGACTTCATAAGATTTGATTTTGTTAGAAGACTTCCCGGTAAGGGCAAAGGTTGCTTGCTGCCTATTATTTTTTTTCATTTTTTCCCGCTAGCCAGCGTAAACCATTTAAAATTAAAAGGTTTTGCTTTGGGTTTTCAAACTGGTGCGACAGCTCCTTGTTTGTCCCATTTTCATAATCAATGTCATTATGGCCCATATTAAAATAGAGCATTTTGTAATTTTTGTTGGTCCACACCACCGGATAATATCCATTGTGCCATATTTCATGAGCTTTTGGCCCGGTGCCCAACGGGAAGCTAGCCGGGTCGATGGAAACAAGAATTTCGATCTGCGGATTTTTGGTCAGGTCTTTTTCCCAACTGTACCATTCATTAGGCGCTGAGTTGAATAGGCGATCAATACCTTTGCCAATCGGGTGATCTATATTTTCTATCCGAAGAATGGCTGATGTGGGTCGCCAGGTATTTCCTTTGTATTGGCCGGCGCCGATAAATTCATTGTGATACCAATCCCAATTCTGAGGATAATCGGATGGAGTGAGCGCAAATCCTGCAAAATGAAATCCCATCCAGGCACCTCCTGCGTCCATGAATTTTTTGAACGCATCGCGTTGCGCGGGCAGCTCTGGTCGTGTGTCTAAAAAAAGAACAACTTGATAGTTCGCTAGAAATTTTTCATTGAGATTATTCCAGTTGTTGGTAGAGTCGTAGGTGAAATTATTTTGTTTCGAGGTTTTAGAAAACCACCGGTTAGCCTCATGCACAAAGCTGATGTGCGCTTTGTCGTTTTTGGCGGTATAAAATCCGATCACATGAAAAGGTTTGACCTGATTTTGTGAATGGATGGAGTGCCCTGCAGCGCTTACTAACGCGATCAATAGCAACTTTTTTATGAGCGGTTTTTTGAGGATGGGCATTCGTCAATAAGTTGTCAGTGTTTTGGTACCTTCACCTTTTATTAAATACATGAATATGATTCAATATCGTACAATTTCAGGAATAGCTGTTTCCATTAGTGTAATCGTCCTGGCGACTATGTCGGCATTTGCGCAGGATCCGGGCAAAGCGAAATTCCTGGACCGTGGCAACATGAATATCCTGGTGAAGCCAGGTGATAATTTTGTGGAGTACGCCGGCGGCACTTGGCTGAAGAAAAACTCTATTCCCGCCAAGGAAACGAGTTGGGGAAGCTTTAACATTCTCCGCGACTTTAATGTAAAAGCGATCCGAACAATTCTCAACGAAACATTGGCCGATGCCAATGCCAAGCCTGGTTCGGTAAAAAGGCGAGTAGCAGATTTTTACAAAGCAGCGATGGATTCGGCGACTGCCGAGCAACTAAAAGCTCAACCCATTCAGGCTGACTTGGCAAGAATTAATGAGTTGAAAAGCAATCAACAGGTGCTGGATGAAATTGTGTATCAACGCTCGCATGGTGTGGGCTCCCCGCTTTTCGGAATGTTTGTGGCGCAAGACCGGAAGCACCCGGAACGAATGATTGTGCAGTTGAGCCAGGGCGGATTGAGCATGCCTGACCGCGATTATTATTTGAAAAGCGATGCGCGTTCCAAAAAAATTCAAAGCGCGTTGAATGCGTATATCGTTTCACTTTTTTCATTTACCGGGGCATCCGACGAAGAAGCTAAAAAGAACGCAGAAACAATTTTCGCCATCGAGAAACGATTGGCCAAGGCTCAGATGAGCCGCACGGAAATGCGCGATCCACTAAAGACGTACAATAAATTTGCGATCGCTGACTTTAGCAAAACAACTCCCTCCATTGAGTGGCAGTCAGTGTTGAAAAAAATCGACATCACCGGTCAGGACAGCCTCCTGGTCAATGTTCCTAAATTTTTTCTTACAGCTGATAGCCTCATTAAAAATACGCCGTTAAGCGACTGGCAAGTATATCTGAAATGGAATGTACTGCGATCGGCGTCTTCCTATCTCAGCAAATCATTTGTGGATGCGGAGTTCGCATACAATCAAGCGCTGACTGGCCAAAAGGTTCAATCACCGCGCTGGCAAAAAGCGTCGTCACTTACCGATGGAACCATCGGCGAATTGCTCGGCCAACTTTATGTAGAAAAATATTTTAAACCCGAAGCCAAAGCCCGCATGCAGGTGATGATTGCCAATTTGGTGAAGGCATATGAAATCCGGATTAAGCAACTGGACTGGATGAGCGATGCAACCAAGCAAAAGGCGCTGGACAAACTTCACGCTTTCACTCCCAAAATTGCATACCCTGACCACTGGAAAGAGTACAAAGGGCTGGAGATAACTGATAAAACATTATTGCAAAATGTGCGCAACGCAAGCCGCTGGTCGTACCTCGATAATATTCAGCAGTTGGGCAAACCTGTTGACCGCACACGTTGGGGCATGACGCCGCCTACGGTGAATGCCTATTACAATCCTGTGCTCAATGAAATTGTTTTTCCGGCCGGAATTTTACAATACCCATTCTTCCATCCTGATGCTGACGATGCCTTTAATTACGGCGGTATTGGTGCCGTGATTGGGCATGAAATTTCGCACGGCTTTGATGACTCAGGAAGTCAGTACGATAAGGATGGTTCGCTGCACAACTGGTGGACGCCCGATGATCGCAAGCGTTTCGAAGAGAAAGCAAAGTTGCTTCAACAACAGTTTGATGCTTATACCGTGCTTGATACATTGCACGTGAACGGTAAATTGACATTAGGTGAAAACATTGGCGACCTCGGCGGACTCAACGCTGCCTATGAAGCATTTAAAATGACGCCGCAAGGCAAGTCAAATAAAAAGATCGATGGCTTCACTCCTGACCAGCGCTTCTTTCTCGCGTGGGCGCAAGTGTGGAGAATCAAAGTACTCCCCGAGCGCACAGCTCAACTTATTCTGACGGATTCGCATTCGCCGGGCGACTACCGCGCGATCGGCGCTCCATCAAATATGGACGCGTGGTACAAGGCCTTCAATATCCAGCCTGGCGATAAGTTGTATAAAAAGCCGGAAGACCGAATAAAAATCTGGTAACAGCGTTTGGGATAAAATTCAAAACCTGGTGTTAATAAAGCGACATCAGGTTTTTTTATTTCCTCGCCATGATTTTTGTGCTTTTCTAGGCTAATTAAGGACATATCTATCCGAAAATTTAGAAAAGTAAGAGATTCCCTGATTTTTCAAAGTCAGGAAACAACTGATTTTCCGGAAGGGCAAAGCGGCCAATTTAGTAGTGTCAAAAGCAGCACTATGAAACGCAGGCGGACCAATATTCGAAAAGGGGATATTGTTGTCAATCAATCAGTTGCCAGCAACCTATCTCAACCCGAGCGCCCTTATCCTTCGGGCGCCAAGTCAACATCAACGTACTTCCACAGCAATAGCCGTAAGGGCAGCTTGTGGATGCTAGCTGCTCTTCTGCTAACAGGCTCTCTTGCTATTGGGCAGGGCAGGCTTGTGCTTAACGGAGGAGTAGTCAATATCACGCATGGGGCAAACCTCGTGCTCGCCAATCCGGCCTCAAATGCTATTACCCGAACATCAGGGTACATCCTGAGCGAAGGGGAAAGCAACAAGATCAAATGGAACATCGGCACCACCACTGGTACCTACACTGTTCCCTGGGGATTTGGAGGAACGTACATGCCACTTACGTTCACCAAAGCTGCCGGTTCCGGAGCGAGTGGCAACTTTGTTTTTTCAACCTATGAAACCGGCTGGCAAAACAGCGCGCAATTGCCTACTGGCGTGGCGAACATGAACGGTATTGCAGGCTTGGATTTCTCCAATTACGTGACCGACCGTTTTTGGCAAGTGAATGCGCAAGGGTACACTACCAAACCCGCACTTACCAACCTGATCTTTACCTACCTTGATGCAGAAGTTACGACCACCGGGAATACCATTACCGAAAGTAACTTGAAAGCCAACCGTTATAACAGCACATTATCGAGTTGGACAGACAACATCCTGGCCAGCACCGTCAACACCAGCAGCAACACTGTCACTGTCGCGTCAGTCAGCGCCAATGACTTGCAGCCCTGGTGGGTAGTCGGAACGCTCGGTGCAAATCGGTATTGGGTTTCGGCGGGAGGCTCGTCCTCAAACCTTACTTCGAATTGGTCGCAAACTCCAGGCGGGGCGGGCAATGCCGGTGTTCCTACAGCTACCGATGTTATCGTATTTGATGGAGCCAAAGATGGGAATTGCGTGTTGAACGCTGACCTTACAGTGAGTGGGTTTCAGGTTAACTCTGGATACAGCGGCACGATTACGCAAGGCACAAATAAAATAACCATCACCAACGGCGCTACATTTTCCGGTGGCGTCTTTCTGGGTGGCACTAACAAAATTTCGGTGACGGGTCCATTCACCGTATCCGGAGCATTCTTTGCTTCCACTTCGGATACATTGGAGTTGAAAGGGAACTGTACGATTTCCAGCGGAACGTTTGCCCACAACTCGGGCACCGTAAAATTTTCTGGTACCTCAGGTATGCAGCGGATTTCAGGATCAGGAGTTACTGACTTTAATAATATCACCGTTACCAATACTTCGGCCCAACCCGGGTTGAGTATCGAATCCAGCCAGAACATGGCGGGCGAATTAAAGCTCGCCAACAACGTCACATTCGATGCCGACGGCAGCAGTAATACGTCTGTATTCACCATGCTGTCATCGGGGGAAGAGCCGACACAAGATGCGTCGGTGGCTATTCTTGAATCTGGTGCGAGCGTTTCCGGCAAGGTCACTGTGCAGCGGTTTATGGCACAGGAAGGTGCAAATGGAGGTAGGATTTACCGGTACATTTCATCGCCGGTGCAAAATGCAACCGTGGCTGACATTCAAAATGAGATTCCGGTCACAGGCCCATTTACCGGCACGAGTGTGTGCTCGGGCTGTAGCACTAGCCAGACCATGTTTGCTTATGATGAGACGGTGATTACCGACATCAACTCCAGTGGCGCTGCCGATCTTAACGATGGCTATGTAAACTTTCCGGCTCACGCAAATACTGAAACATTAACACCTGGAAAAGGATACACCTTCTACGTGCGCGGAAATATCCTTACTTCAACCATGTGGGATGTAAGCGGTACGCTCAATACCGGAAATATCACACCCATCACTTTTCCGGTAACATTTACCTCTTCAGGCAAGATTGAAAATGACGGATGGAATCTTGTGGGCAATCCTTTCCCTTCTACTATCGATTGGGACGCGCCGTCTGGCTGGACCAAAACCAATCTTGATGCAGCCATTTATATGACCGACAATGGTGGTGAGTCGTCAAAAGTTGCTACCTGGAATGGTATAGCCGGTACAAACGGCGCCTCTCAGCACATCGCCATGGGCCAGGGATTTTGGGTAAAAGCAAATGGCGACGGCGTACCAGTACTATCGGCCAACGAAAACGTAAAAGCCTCGGCCAAGCAGACAACCTTTTTCAGGAAAAGTGGTACTTCTGATTTATTGCGCATCACCATGGCGCAAGGCAGCAAGTGGGATGATTGCGTGATCAACTTCAGGACTGATGCTACACCTGCCTTTGACCACAATGCCGATGCGATGAAACTCAAGAACCAATCGTTCAATATTTCTACACTATCTAGCAATAACGATGCACTGGCAATCAACTCATGGTCGTCACTCACCTGCGACACTAAAATCAAAATCAACATTACCGATGCAGTTGCAGGTCACTACACGCTGACCTTTACAGGGATTGATTCTTTTCTTGGAGATGTAAACCTGTTGCTGGAAGATAAGTTTGCCAATGCTTCCGCCGCACTCACCAACAACATGCAATATCCATTTGATGTCACTTCCGACCCGGCGTCGCAGGGAAGTAGTCGGTTTGTGCTCACTTTTCATGCTACAGCACCGGCAGTGGCCATTCATGTGAATGACAAAACGCTCTCTATTGATTACCAAAAAAACATTCAATGGTATCTTGACGATCAGCCCATCGCCGGAGCAACTCAACCACTCATTACACCTGCAGTGAGCGGCACTTACCGTGTAGTGGTTTCTGTTAATGGTTGCGAGCTTTCAGGTTCGGTTCCGTTTGTAGTAACTGTTGTTACCGGCGTAGAGCCAAGTTTGAAAGACGGCCTGACGGTGTATCCTAACCCGGTGACGAATGCAGTTACCGTATCATCGCCTGACGGCATCGAATCGGCTACACTGATGAATTCACTCGGCGGAATTATCAACGAAGTTCAATCACCCAATGCCAACGGCGAAACCTCTGTTACCTTTTCCACAGAAGAGTTGTCATCGGGGCTGTACCTGATCAGTGTACGGGTGAACCATCAAAATATTGTTAAGAAAATCATTAAGAAATAAACGACTTAGTAGTAAACCTTTAATCCGTTAGAATATGAAAACGCATAATCTTTTTTTCAAACCACTTGCCTGTTTTCTGCTCGTGGCCTTTTATGGTCAGGCACAAAATGTAGGCGTTAACTCAACCGGCAACGCCCCGGACGCATCGGCGATGTTGGATGTATCCAGCGCCAACAAAGGAATGTTAATTCCGCAAATCAACCTTACTTCATTGACTGATGCTACAACAATTGCTACACCGGCCCACAGCCTTTTGGTGTACAACACTAATGCCGCACTCGCCGAGGGCAAAGGATATTACTTTAATTCGGGTACCACCGTGGCACCCGTATGGACAAAACTGGTAGCTTCAGGCTCCGATTGGAAACTTGCAGGAAACACTGGCACCACACCCGGCACCAACTTTATTGGCACAACGGATGCGCAAGGTCTTGTGGTGAAAACAAACAACACCTCGCGGATGACTATTAGCAGCACAGGCGTTACCGCGATCGGTAACGGCACAGACCAGACTGTCTTTGATGCCGATGGCACGATTTCATTTGCAGGAGCAGCCACGGTATTTACTGATCTACAAGTTCCTGTGTTTTCTACTTCCAATGGGAACAGCAGTCCTCCCACAATATCAGCGGTTAAAACCGACGGCGCAGGAAGCCAAGGAGTCTTCACGTATTTCTTTAGTGCGAATACCGAGCAAGAGCTTTATTTTACGGTTCAACTACCCCATGATTGGAAAGAAGGTAGCACCATTTACCCTCACATACACTGGCTGACTACCACCGACGTCGGTGCCACTAAAGTGCGTTGGGGATTGGAATATACATGGGTGAACATTGCCAGCGTTTTTGGAAACACAACTGTTATTTATGCAGAAGATCCGATTGCACCTGTTGGTTCTGTCACAGCCTTTAAGCATGCCATTACTGAGTTTGCCGGTATTTCTGGAACAGGCAAAACCATCTCCAGTTTTCTGATCTGCCGGGTGTTCCGCGCGGCTACAGCAGCTACCGATACATTTACCGGAACTGCCGGAATGCTGGGCATCGACTTTCATATTGAGAAAGATGGATTCGGAAGCCATACCGAATACACAAAATAAAAGCTATAAAGCACCCTCTCAGGTGCTAATGATAACGTGATGTAAAGGTTAGTGCTGCGTGAGAAAAGGCCAGGTCTGCATGTGTGGATCTGGCCTTTCTATTTGATAAAACGAGGATAAGAAGAAGGCCAAAGCTTGGCTTCTTGTTGAAAGCCGGACGGTGAGAAGGGTGGATTGGCAATGTTAGAATAGAGTGCTTTTTAGCTTAAAATGTAAAAAAGTGGTGTAAAGTGGTTGGAAGTGGTTGAAAAATCTTTATTTTTGCTATGGAGGAAAAGACAACCACTACGCGTCTATGACTTTCTTCACCAGTCAATATGAGTGTAAGCTTGATGCCAAAGGCCGCCTTGTGCTGCCTTCGCGGATCAAATCCCAGCTGCCCGAAGGGGAGAGCCAGGAATTGGTCGTGCGCAAAGGTTTTGAGCAATGCCTCATCATTTACCCTCTGGTGGAGTTCAAAAAGGTCTTCTCAAAAATTTCAGGGTTAAACGAGTTCAACGAAGAGTACCGCAAACTCCAGCGAAACTTTTTGTCGGGCGTGGTCACGGTAGAGCTGGATGGCAACGGACGTTTTTTGTTGCCGAAAAACATGCTCACCTATGCCAACATCGACAAAGATGTGCTGCTGGTGGGCACCGGAACGAAAGTGGAAGCGTGGAATCCAACCATCTATGAGAAGCATCAGATCCAAGACCCAGGTGAATTGTCGAAACTGGCCGAGAAGTATCTCAACGAGTAATGGATAAGGGCGTGTATCACAAGCCCGTCATGCTCAGCGAGTGCATCGAAGCACTGAACATTGATCCCGAAGGCATCTACGTGGATGTAACCTTTGGAGGAGGTGGGCACAGCCTGGCGATTTTGGAAAAAATAAAAGGCGGCAAGCTCATCGCATTTGATCAGGATGATGACGCAAGGATAGAAGCCGAAAAAATACATCATCGTTCTTTTACATTTTGTCAGGCCAACTTCCGGTACATGAAGCAGTACCTGAAGTTGCATGGAGTGAATAAAGTCAACGGCATTCTGGCCGACCTTGGCATTTCATCGCATCAGATCGATTCCGCAGCGCGAGGTTTTTCTACCCGCTTTGATGGTCCGCTCGATATGCGCATGGACCAGCACGCCAGGATTACCGCCGCCACCATTCTGAATGACTACAGCGAAGCCGACCTGCATAAACTTTTTGGCATGTATGGCGAGCTGAAAAATGCACGAACTGCGGCTAAAACGATTGTCGATCAGCGGAAGAAAAGCCCCTTGAAAACGACGCTCGACTTAAAAGCCGCATTGCAGTCCATCGCTCCGAGAGGGAAGGAGAATAAATATTTCGCCCAGGTGTTTCAGGCGCTGCGCATCGAAGTAAATCAAGAGATGCAGGCCCTTGAAGATTTTTTGCACCAATGTGGCGATGTGATGGAGCACGATGGAAGATTGGTGGTGATGAGTTATCACTCCTTGGAAGACAGGCTGGTGAAGAATTACATCAATACTGGCAAAATGTTTGGCGAAGTAGAAAAGGATTTTTTTGGAAATAAAGTAAAGCCTTTTGAAGCGATCACCCGCAAGCCGGTGGAAGCTTCGGAAGAAGAGATAGAAGCAAACAATAGAGCGCGAAGCGCAAAACTTAGAGTAGCAAAGAGAATTTGAAACGAAAGAGTTGGTTTTGAATTAAAAAATAACAAACACCAACAGAATCAGCATATGGCAGAGAACAAGTTAAAACCAGAAGCCGCCGAACGTACCAACGACGTTCGCATCAAGCCTGAAAAGGCTCCTGGCAAGAGTATGTTCTCAGGTTTTGAAAAACGCCTGAAACTGGAATCGTATTTCGAGGAAGGATTTCCGGTGCAATACCTTCCTAAAATATTGTTTGTGGTCTTCTTGAGCTTGCTGTACATCAGCAACACACACTATGCCGACAAAGCAACGCGCGCCATCGACAAGGCTCAATCTGAAGTGGAAGACCTGCGCGCGGACTTCACCACGCTGAAAGCCGACGTGATGTTTGCCAGCAAGCAGAGCGAAGTAGCCCGTCGCGTGAAGTCAATGGGCCTGGAAGAAAGTTTAAAGCCTCCTTTTAAAATCGTAGTGAAGAAAGGTGAATATTAAGAAGTCCATATTAATAAGAGTACGCGTCGCCTTTTTAGGAGTGGTGATCTTTGCGATTTGTGTGGCTGCGAAAGTGGGTCACATCCAAATGGTGGAGGGAGCCAAGTGGGCGAAGATGGCCGAAGAGACGATGTTCGACTATAAAAAAGTAGAAGCTACTCGCGGAAACATTTACGCTGAAAACGGAAGTCTGCTTGCCACATCGTTGCCATTTTATAAAGTGGCGATGGACCCGACGCTGCCCAAAGATGAAGTCTTTAAGAAAGGAGTGGATTCACTCGCCGAATATCTTTCTAAATATTACAAAGACAAGTCGAAGAAGGAATATGCCGAAATGCTGAAGGATGCGCGCGCCACCGGCAAACAATACATCACCATCAACCGCAAGCAGATCAACTATCAAACCAAAAAGGAAATGTCGGCCTGGCCGATATTCCGTGAAGGTCGCTACAAAGGCGGTGTGATCTTTGAAAAGATGGACGTGCGCTATCGCCCGTTCTCCAATCTCGCTCGTCGTACCATCGGCTTTGTAAACGAGGACAAGAAAGGTGCAGGCTTGGAATTTAGTTTCAATGAAGCGCTCGGCGGTCAGGATGGCGAAGCGCTTTTCCAAAAAATCGCCGGCGGCACCTGGAAGCCTGTGTACGATGGCAACAACATCAAAGCCGTGGATGGCTATGACATTCAAACTTCCATCGATATCAACTTGCAGGATGTTGCAGAGACTTCATTGTATGAAGCGATGCGCGCTCATGATGCTGACGACGGTACCGTGGTGGTGATGGAAGTGAAAACGGGTTACATCAAAGCGATCTCCAACCTCAGTAAAGATGGCAACGGCGATTACACCGAGAAACTCAACCACGCCGTAGGTGGTTTGTTTGAACCCGGCTCAACATTCAAGCTTGTAACAATGATGGCGTTGCTTGAAGAAACCAACATTCAGTTGACGGATACGATCAATACAGGAAAAGGCATTGCTACTTTTTACAATAATAAAGTGCGGGATCACGATGAGGGTGGCTACGGAAGAATAACCATTGGTGATGCTTTCGAAAAGTCGTCAAACATTGCGATGGCCAAGCTGGCTGATAAACATTTTGGAACACGACCTGAAAAGTTCTTGTCGCACATCGACGACTGGCATCTTTCAAAACCATTGGGTTTGCAAATCTCCGGTGAGTTGTATCCTAAAATCACTCGTCCGAAAGACAAAGGCTGGAGCGGCATTACGTTGCCTTGGATGGCCTATGGCTATGGCTTTGAAATTTCTCCGCTACATACGCTGGCGATCTACAACGCTATTGCCAACGACGGTAAAATGATCAAACCCGTTTTTGTAACGGCGATAAGTCAGGCGGAAAACACAATACAAACGTTCGAAACCGAAACACTTAATTCCAAAATTTGCTCCGACAAAACGTTGGCCCAACTCAAGTTGCTGTTGGAAGGTGTAGTGGAGCGCGGTACAGCCAAGAACCTTAAAAATCCCTACTACCGCATTGCCGGTAAAACCGGAACCGCACAGATTCTGAAAGACGGACAGTATGTGAAAAAATACATCACGTCGTTCGTGGGGTACTTCCCTGCACATGCGCCAAAATATTCAGCGATTGTACTGATCAAAAACCCGAAAGGAATTTATCAATACGGAAACAGCGTGGCCGGTCCGGTGTTTAAAGACATTGCCGACAACATCTACTCGCGCGATATCAATCTGCATCAGGCGATGGAACAAAAGAAAGTGACTGAGCCTGGAGTTTTCCCTACACTTCGCTCAGGCCGTCAGGAAGAAGTAACCATGATCAGCAACGAGCTCGGCGTATCCAACCACACGACAACGGAGGAGGAATGGGTGCGCGCCACCAAAAATGCAAATGCCATTGTATGGAAGAAAAATCCCGTGGTGAAAGACCTTGTTCCTGACGTAACGGGCATGACGTTTCGTGATGCGATCTATTTATTAGAGCGGGCCGGACTGCGCGTGTATTTCGGTGGCAAGGGTCGTGTGGCGGAGCAGTCGCTTACACCAGGGTCACGATTTTCAAAAGGAAGCAGAATTTATTTGAAACTAAGTTGAAAAACCTTCGCGACATATTATACAAAGTCAACATTACTTCCACTTCCGGAAATATGGATGTGGAGGTGAAAGGAATTGCCTTTGATTCACGAAAGGTAAAGCAGGGCTTTTTGTTTGTGGCTATCAAAGGCCACCAAATGGATGGTCATGCCTTTATTGAAAAAGCGGTGGGAAGTGGAGCAACAGTTATTGTGTGTGACAAGTTGCCGGAATCTATTTCTGATGCGGTCACTTACGTAACGGTGAAGGGAAGTGCCAAAGCGCTTGGCATCATGGCTTCAAACTTTTACGACAATCCATCGCAAAAAATTAAGCTTACCGGAGTTACCGGCACGAACGGGAAGACGACAGTTGCTACTCTATTATATAAGCTGTTCACCACACTAAATTATAAAGTCGGAATGTTGTCCACAGTTGTGAATAAGATTGTGGACAAAGATATTTCTGCTACGCACACGACGCCGGATCCAATTCAAATTAATGAATTGCTGGTGCAGATGATTGAAGCGGGCTGCACGCACTGCTTCATGGAAGTGAGTTCCCACGCGGTTGATCAGGGAAGAATAGAAGGGCTTCATTTTGTTGGAGCGCTATTCACCAACATCACGCACGATCACCTCGATTATCATCACACGTTCGAGAGTTACATCCGCGCTAAGAAAGGATTTTTTGACGGACTGTCGTCGGATGCTTTTGCGCTTGTAAATGTGGATGACAAACGCGGCATGGTGATGCTTCAAAACTGTAAAGCAAGTAAGAAGACGTATGGCCTTAAAAAAATGGCCGACTTCAAAGGAAAAATTATTACCAACTCCATCGAAGGCCTTGAAATAGAAATCGGCGGGCGCAACGTGTGGTTTAAGCTGATCGGCGATTTCAACGCGTACAATTTGCTCGCCGTGTATGGAGCAGCACTGTTACTGGGCGAAGATCAGGAAATGGTGTTGATGAAGTTGTCGTCACTCACCGGCGCTGTGGGAAGGTTTGAGTTGGTGCGGCCTGGCTCCAAGTTTACGGCTATTGTTGACTATGCGCACACACCAGATGCACTCAAGAACGTGCTGGAGACAATCGAGCATTTCCGTACGGGCAACGAACAAGTGATTGCGGTAGTAGGATGCGGCGGCGACCGCGATAAAACCAAGCGTCCTTTGATGGCGGCCATTGCCTGCAAGTATTCCACGAAAGTGATTTTCACTTCCGACAATCCGCGCAGCGAAGATCCAATGGAAATCATTCGCGAGATGCAAAAGGGAGTGGGGCCAACAGATGCCAAGAAAACCCTTGTGATGGCCGATCGCGAAGAGGCCATTAAGACGGCGTGCATGCTGGCTAAAGAAAAGGACATTATTCTGGTGGCGGGCAAGGGCCATGAAACTTACCAGGAGATAAAAGGTGTGAAGCACCCTTTTGATGATAAAGAAGTATTGGATCGGATGCTAAAAATGTTTGCTAATTAATGCTGTACTACCTCTTTGACTATATCGACAAGCACTTCAACCTTCCAGGCGCAGGACTGTTTCAATACATTTCTTTCCGCGCTGGTGTGGCGGCAGTTCTTTCTCTGTTAATAACTATTACGTTTGGCCAACGACTGATTGCATTCCTGAGAAGAAAACAAGTCGGCGAAGACATCCGCGATTTAGGATTAGAAGGTCAGATGCAAAAGAAAGGTACACCTACCATGGGCGGGCTAATTATCATCGCCGCGATTCTGATCCCGACGTTATTGATGGCCAAACTCGACAACGTGTATGTGATCTTATTGATCGCTACTACCGTGTGGCTGGGAACGATTGGTTTCCTCGACGACTATATTAAGGTATTTAAAAAGAACAAGGAAGGATTGGCTGGTCGATTTAAAATTGTTGGTCAGGTGACCATTGGATTGATTGTCGGGCTCACGCTTTATTTTAATGATCATGTCGTTATCCGTGAAAACGTTCCGGCAGCAGTGGCAAGTGTTGAAGTCGCGCCGTTGCCTTCCGATTATAAATCGGACCTTGATGTGAAGTCCACGAAGACTACTGTACCGTTTTTAAAAAACAATGAGTTCGACTACAGTAGTTTGTTGTTTGGTCTGGATAAAAATTATACATGGATCATTTACACCTTGTTTGTTATCCTCATCATCACCGCAGTGTCCAATGGTGCTAACATTACCGATGGCATTGATGGTCTGGCGGCAGGTACGTCGGGTATCATTGGGTTAACGCTCGCCATCCTCGCGTATCTCTCCGGTCGTGTTGACTTTAGTTCGTACCTCAACATCATGTACATTCCTAACCTGAGTGAGCTGGTAATTTTCTGTACGGCCTTTGTCGGAGCATGTCTTGGGTTCTTGTGGTACAACGCTTATCCCGCACAAGTATTTATGGGCGACACTGGAAGCCTTTCGCTCGGAGGGATCATCGCAGTGTTGGCACTCGCAGTTCGTAAAGAGTTGATGATTCCTTTGTTGTGCGGAATTTTCCTGGTAGAAAACATTTCAGTGATCATGCAGGTATCGTATTTCAAATACACAAAGAAAAAATACGGCGAAGGGAGAAGGATTTTCCTGATGTCGCCGCTGCATCATCATTATCAGAAGAAAAATATCCCTGAGGCGAAAATTGTAACACGTTTTTGGATCATCGGGATTTTGTTAGCGATTTTATGTTTGGCGACTTTGAAAGTGAGATAATTATTTGAAATAAGAATTTGAAAAATAGAGTTGTCATATTAGGAGCAGGAGAAAGCGGAACAGGCGCTGCGCTGCTGGCGAAAGCCAAAGGCTTTGATGTGTTTGTCTCCGACATGGGTGCAATCAAAGAAAACTATAAGTCCGAATTGGTTGCGCACGGCATTGCCTTTGAAGAAGGAAAACACACGGAGGAAAAAATTCTTGATGCTCAATTAATTATCAAGAGCCCAGGCATTCCTGAAAAAGCGGAGATGATTAAAAAGGCAAGAGCCAAAGAGATCGAAATCATCGACGAGCTTGAATTTGGATTTCGCTATCTCAAAGGTAAGGTCATTGCCATTACTGGCACCAACGGCAAGACCACTACTACCTTGCTTACGTATCATTTGATGAAATCGGCCGGAATGAACGTGGCCCTTGCCGGGAATGTAGGTGAAAGCCTTGCGCGCAAAGTTGCTACTGAACATCACGATTGGTATGTGATTGAGATTAGCAGCTTTCAGTTGGATGGTACAAAGACATTCCGACCGCACATCGGAATCTTGCTCAACATTACGCCTGATCATCTTGACCGCTACGAATATCAGATGCAGAATTACATCAACTCAAAATTTCAGTTGATACAATCCATGCAAACTGATGACCATTTCATTTATTGTTCCGATGATGAAGTGATCGCAGCTGAAATTGCAAAGAGAAAAACCACACCATCTCAAGTAAAAGTTTCTTTGAAGGAAAGAACGACGCGCGTTCATGCAGAAGGGACAAAAATGAATTTCAGTTTCGAGGGTAACTCATTCGAAATCGATCAGAAAGATACAACGCTGAAAGGTCCGCATAATCTGATAAATACGATGTCAGCCGTAACTGCTGTGAAGTTGGCTGGCGTTTCCGTAGAATCGATCCGGGCTGGATTAAAAACATTTAAGAACGCACCTCATCGACTGGAATCGGTAGGCACGATCAACGGCGTTGAGTTTGTCAATGATTCGAAAGCCACAAACGTGGACTCTGTTATTTACGGACTAGGTAGTTACGAAGGTCCGCTGGTATGGATTGCGGGTGGAATCGACAAAGGCAATGACTATAAGTTGATTGAAGACCAGGTTCGCAAAAAAGTTCGCGTGTTGATTTGCCTCGGCAAAGACAACTCGAAACTTCACAAGGCTTTTGACAATGTTGTAGACAAGATCTACGAAACACAAAGTGTGAAGGAACTTGCCTCGTTGGCATTGAAGGTAGCACAGAAAGGCGATGTGGTTTTGCTATCGCCCGCATGCGCCAGTTTTGATTTGTTCAAGAACTATGAGGACCGGGGAAATCAGTTTAGGGAAGCGGTGGCGGAGTTAATTAAGAATAATGGATAAAGGACACAGAGTATATCAATTGAATATTCTGAATTCTTTTAAAAAAGGAATATGAAAAAACTAAAAGACTGGGCTGACAAAAACTTGCAGGGCGACCGCGTGATATGGGCGGTCGTGTTTGCACTGTCGCTCATTAGTATTTTGGTAGTGTACAGCTCAATTGGAACGCTTGCGTACAAGCGCACAGCGAGCACGGAGTGGTTGTTGCTCAAGCATACCGGCATGGTATTTCTGGGGCTAGCCTGCATGTGGGTAGCGCATAAAATCGACTATCGTTATTACTCAAAACTTTCACGACTCGGTTTGTGGATCAGTATTCCACTGCTGTTGTACACCTTCAGGTTTGGTACATCGTTGAATAACGCCGCGCGGTGGATCAGCGTGCCGATCTTCGGCTCATTTCAGCCTTCGGACTTTGCGAGTTTAGCGCTGATCATCAACCTCGCGAGTATGCTCTCGAAGCGCCAGCAAAACATTGATGACATCAAAGAATCGCTGATTCCAATTTTATTCTGGTGCGGCATGATCTGCGGACTCATCGCACTGTCAAATTTTTCATCAGCTGTATTGTTGTTCGCCACGTGTATGCTGATCATGTTCATCGGCCGAGTTCCGGTGAAATACCTCGCGATGTTAGTGCTTGTGGGTTTGCTTGCAGGAGGCATAGGCTTAAAGATGGGAACGCGGTGGGAAACGACGATTAATCGTATCACCAGCTTTGTGAACGGATCTGAACTTCCATTCCAGGCGAAGCATGGACGCATTGCAGTTGCTACGGGCGGAATTTTTGGAAAGGGTCCGGGCAATAGCGATCAACGGAATATCCTTCCGCATCCCTATTCTGATTTTGTGTATGCGATTGTCATCGAAGAATACGGAATGATTGGTGGAGTCATTGTGGTCATCCTTTATATCCTTTTGCTCCATCGGGGTATGAAGGCGGCCTATAATAGTGAGCGAGCTTTTGGCGGGTTGTTGTCGGCGGGGCTGAGTTTCGATTTGGTCTGTCAGGCGATGGTGAACATGGGTGTCGTAGTGGGCCTCGGTCCGATCACCGGGCAGCCACTTCCGCTGGTAAGTATGGGAGGAACCGCAATGGTGTTCACGGGAATATCGATCGGAATAATATTAAGTGTGAGCAGAGGTGAACAGGAAGAAAACTGGGGACAGACGGAGTCTTCCGCTTCGCCTCAGCCTGATGGTAAAAACATGGAGGCAAAAGCGGCATAAGAAACACCACTAAATAGAGAAAGAAAAATAGAGCGTCATCTAAGAAATTTTTTGAAAGGAAAAGAACCATATCGATTGATCATTAGCGGAGGCGGCACAGGAGGTCATATCTTCCCGGCTGTTTCTATCGCGAATAAATTCAAAGAACGTCACCCGGATGTAGAAATCCTCTTTGTCGGTGCGCAGGGCAAAATGGAAATGACCCGCGTGCCCGAGGCAGGATATAAAATAATCGGACTTTGGATCAGTGGATTACAGCGGAGCTTGTCGCTGAAGAATCTGCTCTTCCCATTCAAGTTGATCAGCAGTTATGTTTCTGCCGGAAGGATAGTAAGGAAATTCAAACCCGATGCAGTGATCGGAACAGGCGGATATGCCAGTGGCCCGATCATGCTGGCTGCTGTAAAAAATAAAATCCCTTCGCTGATCCAGGAACAGAACTCCTATGCCGGCCTGACCAACAAACGCTTGGGCAATAAAGTGCAACGTATTTGTGTGGCCTATACGGGAATGGAGAAATATTTCCCGCAAGGAAAAATTCAGCTTACCGGCAACCCTGTGCGCAAGGATATTCTCGACATCGAATCAAAAAGAGAACGAGCGATTGCTCACTTTGCTTTTAGCGAACACAAACGCACGTTGCTGATCCTCGGCGGAAGCCTCGGCGCTCGTACCATTAACGAAAGCATTCTTGCTGGCCTCGATTCGTTGATCGAAGCGGATGTGCAAGTGATCTGGCAGACAGGTAAAATATATTTTGAAAGTGTGAAGGCTCAAGTGAAGGACAAAGACCTTCGCCAGATTCGCATTCATGATTTTCTCAACCAGATGGACATTGCCTATGCCGCTGCCGATGTGGTGATCTCCCGCTCTGGTGCGCTGGCGATTTCAGAATTATGCCTGGCCAAGCGTCCTGCGATTCTTGTGCCTTCGCCTAACGTGGCTGAAGATCATCAGACAAAAAATGCGATGGCCTTAGTGAATGAAGATGCTGCCGTTTTAGTGCGTGATGCCGATGCGCGTGGAAGCCTGGTGAGTGAGGCTTTGAAGCTATTGTTCGATGCGCAACGCTGCGCAACGCTGAGCGAGAATATTGCTACGCTGGCCAAGCCAAACGCTACGGAAGAAATTGTAAACGAAATTGAAAAACTGATTGCCTGATGAACCTGAAAAACTACGATAGCATTTATTTTCTCGGTATCGGTGGTATCGGCATGAGCGCGCTGGCGCGTTGGTTTAAGCATTCCGGATTGAAGGTGGCGGGCTATGACCGCACGGCTACACCGCTCACACACGAGCTGATGGAAGAAGGCATGGAAATTCATTTTGAAGATCGCATCGAAATGATTCCCGGCTATCTTACCAAAGAGAAAACCTTAGTGATCTTCACGCCGGCTATCCCGAAAGATCACAAAGAGCACGAGTACCTGAAGAGCGGCGGCTTTACCATTGTGAAGCGCTCGGAAGTGCTCGGGATGTTGACAAAAAATTACAAGACGATAGCGGTAGCGGGTACACATGGCAAGACTACCACCTCGTCGTTGATCGCGCATATTTTGAAAACAGCCGGCAAAGACATGGTAGCTTTCCTGGGTGGCATCACGGCCAACTACGAATCGAACCTGGTGATGCACGGTAAGGTAAGTCCTTCGACGATCATGGTGGCCGAGGCCGATGAGTTCGACCGCTCGTTCCTTCGGTTGTTTCCGCAAACGGCCGTTGTCACTTCTGCCGACGCTGACCACTTGGATATTTACGGCGATCATCTTCAGATGCTTTCGGCCTACAAAGATTTTATGAATCAGATCAACAAGGGTGGACATCTGATCATTCATGAATCCATTGCATCGCTTGCCGATGAAATAAAAGATATTAAGAAAAAAAGTTACGGAACCAATCGGGGACAATTTTTTGCCAGCAACATTCAGGCGCAACACGGATTTTTTGAATTCGATCTGAAAGGCCCAGGCCTCACGATCGAGAAGATTCAGCTTGGCGTCCCCGGGTTTCATAACATGGAAAACGCGATCGCTGCCACGATGGTAGCCTTGCAACTCGGCATCGACGAGAAAACAATTCGCGAGGCACTGGCTTCCTTCACGGGCGTGAAGCGCCGCTTTGAATTTATGATTCGTACGGAGAAGCTGGTGTACATCGACGACTATGCGCATCACCCCGCAGAGATTGAGGCGTTTTTAAAATCATTGAAGTCGATGTATCCCGGCAAGAAAATAACGGTGGTATTTCAGCCGCACTTGTTCACGCGCACGCGCGACTTTGCTGAAGGGTTTTCAAAAAGCCTGAGCCTCGCCGACGAAGTGTTGCTGATGGACATTTATCCGGCGCGCGAACTGCCGATACCCGGTGTAACCAGCGACATGCTCTTTCAGCAGATTACAAGTCCGGTGAAAATACGGTGCGCTAAAAACGAAGTGCTCGACCAGCTTGATGCGATGAACATTGAAGTGCTTGCCACAGTGGGTGCCGGCGATATCGACACCCTGGTGAAACCGATTAAAGAATTATTGAAAAGTAAAGTGCGATAAGAAGTAATGAAACTGAAGTGGAACATACGAACTAAAATAAAAGTGGCGGCAGCGCTACTCGGCGTTTCATTTCTGATTGCCTTCAGTGAGCGCAAGCAGGGCGGGAGTGTGTGCAAGGATATTGTAATTGACCTTGACAACGGCCACGAAAATCATTTTATGGATGAAGCCGATGTGCTCAAGCTCGTGGAGAATTCAGGGCAGCCGATAAAGGGAATTGGTATTGACCGGATTGACCTAAAGGAAATTGAAGGGAAGCTTCGTTACGACAAACACATTCTCGACGCTCAGCTATTTGGCGACTTGAAAGGTAATTTGATTGTGAACGTTGAGTTGCGGCGGCCCATCGCGCGGATTGTGCAGCAAGATGCACCCGATGCATACATCGCCGAAGACGGTGTAGTGATGCCGGTGTCGGAAAAATATACATCGCGGGTATTGCTCATCAGCGGAGCCTTTGTAAAGAAACTGCTGGAGAGCGAAGACCTCAACAAGATTGAGGAAGGAAAGCAGATACTGGAGATGATTGAATTCATCAACGACGACAAGTTCTGGAAAGCACAGGTGGCGCAGCTCGACATCGGTGCCGACGGACGAATCACGATCTACCCGCAGGTGACGAGCCAGAAAGTGGAGTTTGGTAAAGCGGAAAACATTGAATTGAAGTTCAGGAAGTTGATGATTTTTTATAAGATGATTTTGCCGCAGCGAGGCTGGACGAAATACGAACGAGTGAATTTGGAATACGAAGGACAGGTGATTGCAGAGTAAGAAAGTTTTAAGTAGAAAGAGTAAAGTAGAAAGTGAATCGATTAGCTGATAACAGATAACAATTAACAGATAGACAAACAACCACTCATAATCAATAAAAAAATGGAAACGGAAAAAATAGTTGTCGGGCTTGATATCGGGACGACAAAAATATGCGCGATCGTGGGTCGCAAAAACGAATTCGGCAAGCTCGAAGTATTGGGTATGGGCAAAGCCGAGAGCGAAGGCGTGATCAAAGGGATTGTGACCAACATAGAAAAGACCGTGTTCGCCATTGAGAAGGCGATCAAAGAAGCCAGCGACATGAGCGGCATCGACATCGGTGTGGTCAACGTGGGCATCGCAGGTCAGCACATCCGCAGTTCCATCCATCACGGCAGCATCACGCGTACCTCGAACGACGACGAGGTAAGCATTGAAGATGTAAACCGCCTGACGGAAGACATGTATCGCATTGTGATTCCGCCGGGCAGTGAGATCATTCACGTGATGCCACAGGATTATACCGTAGATTATGAGGAAGGTATCAAAGACCCAGTTGGTATGAGTGGCGTGAAGCTGGAGGCCGACTTCCACATCATTACGGCGCAAACCAGCGCCATCAACAACATCAACAAGTGTGTGCGTCGTGGCGGGTTGGAAATTGAAGACTTGATTCTTGAGCCCCTGAGTTCGAGCCTGGCGGTGTTGAGCGAGGAAGAAAAAGAAGCCGGAGTTTGCCTGATTGATATTGGCGGTGGAACGACGGACATCGCTGTGTTTCACGACAGCATCATTCGCCACACGGCGGTGATTCCGTTCGGCGGAAATATCCTTACCACCGACATTCAGCATGGACTGATGGTGATGGCAAAACAAGCCGAGCAGTTGAAGACCCGCTTTGGTAAAGCCATTGCCGAAGAAGCCAGCCCGAATGAAATCGTTTCTATTCCCGGCATCCGCAACAGAACCGCTAAGGAAATCTCCGTGAAGAGCCTGAGCAGCATTATCCAGGCGCGCATGGAAGAGATCATCGAGATGGCGCACACGGAGATCATCAACTCAGGATACGAGAATCGGTTGGCCGGAGGAATTGTAATCACCGGCGGTGGTTCACAGCTTGCGTGTCTAAAGCAACTGGTGGAGTACATGACCGGCATGGACACGCGCATCGGCTATCCGAACGAGCACCTGGGCAAGAGCAAGATCGAAGCGGTGAAGAGCCCGATGTATGCTACTGCGGTAGGCCTCGTGCTGGCAGGCTTCCGCTCACTTGATGAACGCGAAGATCGCTATAAAGAAAAACGCGCCGAAGTGAAGCCAGTAAAAGTGGCAAAGAAGCAAAACCCCACTTCGGATTTCTTCTCGAACATTTTGAATAAAACAAAAGGTCTGTTGATCGACGACCTTGACGGAAAAAATGAATATTAAAAAAATAGTAGGCATGAATAATGGAGTGCGTACTGCGGTAGGGATGGAGGCATTGTTGGAGCCCGACATGGCACCGGTAACGGGTGCGCGTGGGATGGCGACTGCCGACAGCCCGGCCGTAAGGACCGCCCACTTAAAACTTACGACTTACAACTTAACACGAACAACCACTAAATAATTACAGTCATGTTTGAAACAGGATCATACAAATTTGATCTGCCGAAGCACCACAAGTCAATCATTAAAGTGATCGGCGTAGGGGGCGGTGGCAGCAATGCGGTGAACCACATGTATAAGCAAGGCATCAAGGATGTCGAGTTTGTGGTGGCCAACACCGACTTGCAGGCGCTGAACAGCAGCCCGGTGCCGCACAAGCTACAACTTGGTGCTACCCTTACCGAAGGTCTCGGCTGCGGTGCCAACCCTGAGGTGGGCCGCGCCGCTGCGCTGGAAAGCAAGGAGCAGATCAGGGAGATGCTGGCAGGAACAAAGATGATCTTCGTGACTGCAGGGATGGGTGGTGGTACCGGAACAGGTGCAGCACCGGTGATCGCCAAGATTGCCAAAGACATGGACATCCTCACGGTAGGGATTGTTACGGTGCCATTTTCTTTTGAAGGAAAGAAAAAACTATCGCAAGCCGAACTGGGCATCGAGGCGTTCCGTGCGAGCTGCGATACGGTGCTGATTATTTTGAACGACAAACTCCGCGAGATCTACGGTAACCTGTCGATCGGGCAGGCATTTGGTGAGGCGGACAATGTGTTGACGACTGCCGCAAAAGGTATTGCCGAGATTATCACGCTGGCAGGATATGTGAACGTGGACTTCCAGGATGTGCGTACGGTGATGCTCAATGCCGGCGCCGCGGTGATGGGCTCTGCTGAAACGCGCGGAGACAACCGTGCGGTGAAAGCGGCGCAACAGGCGCTGGCATCGCCGCTGCTTGACAACCGCGACATCATGGGCGCCAAGAAAATTCTCTTGTCGATCATCTCGGGTGAAGAAGCCGAGTTGCAGATGGACGAACTCACCACGATTACGGAATACATTCAGGGGCAAGCAGGCGACGAAGCCGAGGTGATCTTCGGTCATGGTGTGGATGCCGGACTTGGTGACCGCATTCGCGTGACGGTGATTGCAACCGGATTTATGACGGAAGGAAAAATTTCGAAAAAAGTATCCGAGAAGAAAACGCATGAGTTGGATCGCTCGCAGATTTCGTTGTTTGACCAAGCGGATAATTCGGTGAATCAGCGCGGCGCAGAAATTGAGTTGCGCGTGAAGGAAGAAGGCGGCGACCGCCCGATACTACGCGAACAGGAAAAGCCCGCGATTCAGAAGCCGATCGAAAAGCCAATTGTGCAACGGCCAGTAGAAAAACCGGTGCTCAACAAGCCCGAAGAGGAGCCGCTCGAAAATCAGGAGCCAGAGCGTTCGTACGTGTTTGAGTTTAAGACCGAGACCAAAAGCTCTATAAGCGAAGAACGCGAAGAAATCCATTACCTGGAAGACGATGAATTTAAAATCGGCAATCAGATTGCGGCTGACCAGATCATCAACGACGAGGGCATGATGGAAGTGCGCAAAACCAAAGAACGACTGGAGCAGCAGGCTAAGGAGCGCCGCGAAAAACTGAAAGCGAATAAAAAGCAGGAGATGACGAAAGAAGAATTCAACGAAAAGTGGACGCTGCCGGCGTACCTGCGTCGTGGCGTAAAGGTGGACACCGACGTGCCGCATTCTTCGGAGTCGTTTATCTCGCGATATAATTTGAATGACGATAACAATTTATTGGGTAACAATAAGTTTTTGCATGACAATGTGGACTAAAGTCGTTATCGGTTATTGGATATCGGTTATCCGTGAGTGGCGGATAACCAATAACAGACAACTGATAGCGTACTCAAGATATGGCATATCCGGCGCGACTGGTTTTACTCCATTCGTAGTGGTTGTTGGAAGTAATAATTTTTTGCCGGTGCCGGTGTGCCTTCTTACTCGGTCAGAGTGTTTGTAAAATGCAGTTTTAATTTTTTGCTGCGCTGACCGTAAGTTTTTTTGAATGAAAAGCCCCGAACTACTCGGGGTTTTTCTATTTTATTTCAACGTTTTGTTTTTGTGATTGAAACTCTTGGTTGACGGCCATGAGAAGCATCACTGCGACACTATAGAAGGCACCGAGTCGGATCAGATTCAGATTTTTCCAGAGCTGCGCCCGGGCTATCAAAAGCGGATTAACCGTGTCACTGTAAGAACCGCCGACAATTACGCCTGTCTCAGGCGCGAAATACAAAAACGTAGCGATCGTCACTAGTATGTCAAGGCCGAACGCGAAGAGCAGGAATTTTCTGCGAAGGCCGCCTGCGCTCCAGTGGAAGCTGAGTGCAAGTAGGAAGAGAAGAATGGTAATGGGCCGAAAGATCACCCAGAATTTTATTGGGCTGAAGCCGTAAGGGCCTTGCAACATGGCCAACGATTTTGGAGGTGCAGCCGTCACCACAGACGTCACGTTGATTTGCTCGTACGTGCCGCCGCCTACCATGGTGATGTAAAATAGCGTCAGTGCAAACAGCGTGACGTTGGCAAACCTGTTGTTTATTGAAAGAGACATGGTGACTTTATTTTTCGCTTTGACCCAATTCGAGGGCTCGAGGTTACAGATTTGCCGACACCATTGCTGTACAGAAGTACGATTTCTATAGTCTGTTCATACCGTCTGAATTATTTTCAGGGGTTAATTTGCGTAACCAAACGGTTACTTATATACTTGTAACCGATTCGTTACCCATTTAAAACCGAACGGAACATGAGACGAGACGTTTTTCAGGCCATTGCCGACCCCACCCGCAGGGAGATTATCAACCTGCTTGTGAATAAAAAACTAAATCTTAATGCCGTGGCTGAAAATTTCAACATTAGCCGACCGGCGATCTCCAAGCATATTAAAATTCTTGAGGAATGCGGGCTTATCGTGATTCAGCAAACCGGACGCGAGCGGCATTGCGTAGCACAGCCCGATAAGTTAAAAGAGATTTCGCAGTGGGTGGAGCAATACCGACAATTCTGGGAAGCCAAACTCGATTCACTGGAAAATTATTTGAACGCGATCCAATCCAAAAACAAAAAGAAACATGGCAACAAAAGAAAAAAGTAACAACACTGCCGATCGCGAGTTGCGCATCGAGCGGTTGCTGAACGCACCTCGTGAGTTGGTCTGGGAAGTGTGGACTAACCCTGACCACATCAAAAACTGGTGGGGGCCAACAGGGTTTACCAACACCATTGCAATGATGGATGTGAAGCCGGGTGGAGTGTGGGAGTTTGTGATGCACGGGCCCGACGGCACCGACTACAAAAACAAAAGCATATTCAAAGAGATTGTAAAACCCGAGCGCATTGTGTTTGATCACGTGTCTGGACCAAAATTTACAACCACGGTGAATTTCATTGCCGAAGGCAAAAAGACGCGCCTCGTCTGGCACATGCTCTTTGAAACCAAGGAACAATTTGAACAAACGGTGAAAGTCTTCAAGGCCGACGAAGGGCTGAAACAAAACATGGTGAAACTGGATGCCTATTTGCAGAACGATTCCTTCTCACATTTTGGGAAAACCGAAAATGCCGGAACACACGAGCTTACCCTTACGCGGATGATTGATGCGCCTCAGGCATTGGTGTATCAGGCGTTCACCGACCCGACGATGATGACGCAATGGTGGGGACCGCATGGTTTCGCTAATGCAGAGTGTGTAATCGACGCTAAGCCGAATGGGAAATGGAAAATCAACATGAGCTCTCCTGAATTTCCAAACCACTGGTGCAACGGTTCATTTCTTGAAACGAAGCCCCACGAGAAGATCGTTTTTATTTCGCGCGGCTTCCTCGATGCCAGTGACCGCGCTGGCATTGAGACGCGGAACACTGTGACACTTGAAAAAGTAAACGGAAAAACCCGACTGACGCTGCACATAGTATTGGTACACCTGGACGAGCACTTGCAACTGGCGTGGGAAGGATCGGCTGAAGGTTGGCGTCAAAGCCTGGAAAAATTAAATGCCACCGTTTACGGTATTGCCACCCGGCAATTAATTTTTGAACGTTTGCTGAACGCACCGGTGGCAACGGTTTGGAAGGCACTCACCGACGGCAACGAAATGAAGAAATGGTATTTTGAGCTTCCCGGTTTTAAAGCTGAGGTCGGCTATCGCTTTGAGTTCAAGGGCGGCCCTGCACCCGATCGCCAATACCTTCACCTGTGTGAAGTCACCGAAGTAATCCCACACCAAAAGCTTACCTACAGCTGGCGCTACGATGGCTATGACGGAAATTCGTTTGTCACCTTTCAGCTCCTTGCGGAAGGAAACAAAACCCGACTGGTATTGTCGCACAAAGGCCTGGAAACCTTCCCGGCAAGCAACGCAGATTTTGGTGCGAACAATTTTGTCAAGGGCTGGACGCATATAGTGCATACTTCGCTACGGAACTACGTAGAGCAATAACATCCATTAAAAAAGTAAACGGTGAATAGGATTCCTTCCATCGATTTCACACGCGGCCTGGTGATGATCATCATGGCGCTAGACCATGTACGCGACTTTATGCACGTTACAGCCGGCGTGCAAAGTCCTACGGATTTATCCACTACTACGCCAGCCTTGTTTTTCACCCGCTGGATCACGTACCTCTGCGCTCCGGTGTTCGTCTTTTTGTCCGGCACGTCAGTTTACATTTCTTTGCAGCGGAAGGAAAATTTGGACGAGACACGGAAGTTTCTGCTCACGCGTGGGGTTTGGCTCGTGGTGCTGGAGTTTACGGTAGTGAATTTCGGTTTATGGTTTGACGTGGGGTTTCACACGCTTATTTTTGAAGTGATCGCAGCTATCGGTGTTGGATTTATAATTCTGGCGATGCTGCTCAAGTATTCAGCTAAAGCAGTTGGCATCATTGGCCTTGTGATTATTGGCGGGCATAACCTGTTGCCACTGATTCCTTTTTCAGATAGCTCAATACTCCGTGCGGTTATTGCACCGCTGTTTGGCCCGACGGTATTTTCTATTGCTCCGGGTACTACATTGATCATGGGCTATCCACCCATCCCGTGGCTTGGAATTATGCTCGTGGGATTTTCCTGCGGCCGGTTCTTCAATGAAACCACTGAGTATCGCCAATCACTCTTTTTCAAAGTAGGTCTTAGTGCCATCGCCCTCTTTTTCGTCCTGCGTTTTATCAACCTTTACGGCGATGCCTTGCCCTGGAGCACTCAGAAAGATTCCCTTTTTACTTTCCTTTCGTTCATGAACGTCACTAAGTATCCACCGTCGTTGCAGTTTTGCTTGATCACCCTCGGCATTATGTTTTTGATCCTTGCAGTCGGCGAACGATTACCCGCGAGGTGGGCTTCATTCGCCTTCACCTACGGTCGTGTGCCACTGTTTTATTTTGTGGTACATTTTTATATCGCCCACGTAGTGCTGCTCTTCCTCTTGCTGATGCAGGGCTTTTCGTGGGAGCAGTTCAGTTTTGCCAACGGTGGTTTCGGCCGACCGACCGGCGTCACGAGCGGTGTTAGCCTTACGGCGATTTATCTCCTCTGGATGAGCATCGTTCTGGCGCTGTATAAACCTTGTGTGTGGTATGGCTGGTACAAGGCCACACATAACTATTGGTGGTTGCGGTATTTGTGAAGTAAAGTGACTCAGAATCGTGGCTAATTATCGCGAATCCGAAGTTCTTCGAGTTGCATACGGGATCTTTTCCGAAAGAATTATTTCTTAAATTCGTTTTTGAGCGCAACTAACTTGACTTTCAAAAACGACGATGGGAATGGAACTCCACAACAACATCAGCGCATTTCATGCCAAAACCAGAAAGGCATGGCGCGCATGGCTGGAGAAAAATCACGCGTCAGAGAAATCGGTGTGGCTGATCATTTATCATAAAGACAGCCCCACGGCAAGTGTGTACTATGAGGAAGCTGTGGAAGAGGCAATTTGTTTCGGCTGGATTGATAGCATTGCGCACAAGCGCGACGACGAAAGCAAGTACCAGTTCTTTGCTGTGCGCAAACCCAAAAGCAATTGGAGTAAAGCTAACCGCGAGCGCGCCGAAAAAATGATCAGCGAGAAGAAAATGAAACCGGCGGGCCTGGTAATGATCGACCTGGCAAAAAAATCTGGCGCGTGGACTGCCCTGGTGGATGTGCAAAACTCAGTCATCCCGCCCGACCTGCAAAAAGTATTCAATAAGAATAAATTGGCATTCAAAAATTTCGTGGCTTTTCCACCTTCGTCGAAACGGATTATTCTTGAGTGGATTTTGAATGCGAAAAAAGCCGAGACCCGCCAGCAACGCATCGAGCAGACGGTATCGCTTGCCGCGAAAAACATCAAGGCAAATCATTATCGGCAGTAAGCATCAGTAGGGCCGCGGTGTAACTTAAAATCTTTGATTTCCGTACTCACCTCACTGGTCGTTGATCAGGCCACTTAACCCCGGCGTAACATGAGATTCACAGGTCTTTTACTTTTCACTACAGTTGTTTTCATTTCCTGTTCAAAAAGGACATCGCCAGCAAGCACCATGGCGGCGGTCCGTTTATCGAGGCATACCCTGGCGGCATTTCCTGAAATCAAAAACAGCCGTTATCTCGTGGTGTTTGAGGCTGGCCTTGGCGACAATCACCGGGTGTGGAGCAAAAGTAAAATTCCCGACGCCATTCGTCCGACGACGGACTTTCTTACCTACGACAGAGCTGGATATGGAAAATCGACCCGCGGGCCGGCACCACGAACGATCGCCCGGCTCAGTGGTGAGCTGGACAGCGTGATCACGGCTTTTGCTGCGGGAAGAAAAGTGATTCTGGTCGGCCATTCGCTCGGAGGGATGATCATCCGCGATTATGCCGTGAAGCATCCTTCCACGGTAGCGGCCCTTTTATTTATTGATCCTTCGCACGAAAAGTTTAACCGTCCTACCCAACAACAGGAAGACCTGATCGCGCTTTTGGTAGGAATAAAAAGTGCGGGTTCAAAAATGGAAGCACATGAATTGATTGAGGATGCTGAGTATATGGCATCGGTGGGGCAATTGCCCGATGTACCTGTTACGGTATTGACGAGCATGAAACATGACGAAGGCAATACAAAAGCAGATCAGGGTTTTAATAAAACGCGAGACGACTGGTATGCGGCGCATGAATCCTTGAGGGCAGGCGTAACCGATTTTACCCATGTTGCTACTACTAAATCCGGTCACTATATTTTCAAAGAAGAACCCGATTTGGTGATCGATCAATTAAATAAGCTTATTCTAAAATTGCCGTAGGCATACAATCATAGCAATTGAACACAGTGCAAAATGAAAAAAGAGCTGAGTGCCAAACAACGCGAGTCCCTGGTTAAAACACTGCAAGAGCGATTTGACAAAAACAAGAATCGTCATCCGGACATCGATTGGACGAGTGTGCAAACACGACTTATTGCCAGACCGGATAAACTTTGGTCGCTGAATGAAATGGAAAGAACCGGAGGCGAGCCAGATGTCATCGCCCTGGATAAGAAGACCGGTGAACTTACTTTTTGCGATTGTGCGGAGGAAAGCCCCAAAGGTCGCCGCAGTTTGTGTTATGATCGCGAAGGCCTGCAATCGCGGAAGGAACATGCACCCAAAGATTCGGCCATCGACATGGCCAATGCGATGGGAATTGAATTGCTGACGGAAGATCAATACTACGAATTACAGCGACTAGGCTCCTTCGATGCGAAGACTTCTAGTTGGTTGAAAACGCCGTTGTCGATCCGGGAATTAGGCGGCGCCATCTTTGGCGACTTTCGTTACGGTCGTGCCTTTGTGTCGCACAACGGAGCGCAATCCTACTATGCCATCAGGGGATTTCGCGGCGTACTGAAAGTGTAAAGGCGGTCTCTGCTATTTCGGAAACAAACTCTTGTCGATACCTGGAATTACGTTTAGTGCATTCTGAAAATACACTTTCTTCAACACCGAGTCAGGGAGTGAAAGCCCGTACATTTTCCAGTGAGCATGGCGCTTGCGGTAGTAATCAAAATATTCGTCGTCGGTTTCAAGCACCCGGAAGTACGTGTAGTACTCTTCCTTTTTATAGGTATCTTTTCCCATCATTATGCGATCCTGATACTTGATCATAAACGCGCGGGCTGCTTTAGGCTGACGACCCAGTTCGGCGAGTACTGCGCCAAGTTCAGTATATACGTTGGGCATCTCATCAAATAGCTTTCCGAGCTTCTCCAGGTCATTGCCATACCAGCCGAGATGGGCGTCGATGAATTTTGTTTCAGGATGCTTGCGAAAAACATGATGTTGCTCGCCCATGATTTGCTCAAAAGGAGGAACCTTCTTCGGGTCGCGGTAGCGACTTGGCTCTTGCTTCAATTCGAGCCAGCGCTCGTTGTATTTGTCTTTAGGATTCCAGAACGAATTGGGTTCGCCGGAGTGAATCAGTACGGGTATGCCGAGTTCGCCACACTTCGCCCAGATCGGATCAAGGCGCGGATCGTCGATGGCGATGCGGTTGCCATTGTTGTCTTTATCGGTAAGGCCGAGACCTTTATATACCTTCAGTCCTTTCACACCTTGCTTCACGGCTTCCTCCATCATCTTCAATGTTTCGTTGGGCCAGCCGGCGTCGTCAAGGTTTTCAAAATTGATGTTAAGAAATAAAATGAAACGATTAGGAAAATGATTGTTCACGTTGTCGAGCGACCATTCTAAATATTTTCCGCGAAAGCCGCTGAGGTTGACCATCACGCCCATGTTGAGCGAGTCCATTTCTGTCACGAGTTTGCCCAGGTTTTGCACCGGCATCGTCCACTGGTGATTGTGTACGTCGATGAAAGGAAATTTGGAATGATTTAACAAGTGTTGCGGCACTTTGAGCGTAGAGATGGGTTCATATTCTTCCACGTCCATCACGTTGAGCCGGTATTGAATCAGACCGATCAGCCAGTAGGTTAACCCCAGAAAAATAAGAATGGAAATGGGCAAGAGTACCCATTTCCTTTTTGAGAAAGCCATTCGGTGTTTTGGTTATTGCGCTTTGATGGGCACGCTTACCTGAACTTTATCCCAATTCACATTCAGTTTCACACCAGTGGAGTCGTTGGCAAACGTGAGCGAAAGTTGTTCAGTCTCGGGTCCTTCGGTGACGGGTACATCAATTTTTGCTACGTCTTTGCTGTAATCAGGTTCGCGCACGGCTAGAAAAACACCAGTCTCGCTGTTGAGTGAAATCTGAAAGGAAGTTGGTCCTGGCACGGCATACATCCGGTACGTTCCGGCATTCACAGCTTTGTCTCCAAAGGTCACATTTTTGCTGAAGGTAATTTCGGTTGCGGCGTTGGCGCCGAGCCTCCAGTATTTGCCGTACGGCTGAAGTGCTTTGCCTTTTTCATCGCCGAAGATAAGTCTTCCTTTTTTGAACGGTGCTCCATACTTTACTTTCACGTCCAGGCCTGCGTTGCTGATGGAGGCATCTTTAGGAGGGCTGGCGGGGAATACATTGAGGTAAACCACAAAGCCAATAAAGGCAAGAAGCACTACCCCGATGCCGATAAATATTTTCTTTTTCATAGCGTTGGTTTGTTTGATAACCCTAAATATAACTCTCTTGCGACAATGTTTTGAATGAGGATTTTGTTGAATCCCATTACGGGATATTTTATCTCTAAATGGTAATGATCGCTCCGCAGTGACGCGATTTGCCAATTTCCTCACACGATTCTTACACTGGCATGATTTTTCCACTGCCCTCGGGTGATCAAACCATTTCAGTCATGTTAGTTGCAAATAGTAAGGGGCTTTCCATCCATGTGATCAGAAAATTAAAACTGGCCGTGTTTACCTGGCACGGCTTTACCCCCTCCGATGTATTCAAGGAAGGAACCATTCAGTCGCTTGAAACCTTGCGCAAATATCCTGAGATTAACAGGATTATCTTAAATACCAGAAAACATTCGCTGGTAATGCACGATGACATCGACCAGTCGGTGCAGAGTACAGTAGATTACCTTGGTGTGGCGCGCGGCAACTACAAAATGGCGGTTATTCCCCCAGAAGATGTTCTTGCGCAAAGCTCTATGGACTGGTATATCGACTCGTTGAATCAAGTGCTAAAGAAACGCTTCGTGGTGCGTAAGTACCAAAGTGTGAAAGATGCTTTTTACGGTTTGCTAATACCTAAAATATGCTCCTGGTGTTTTCATCTGATGCGGTCGCGGTCCGCCAGAAAGAATACTATTGTAGTAGCCTGACAAAATTAGATGTGATATACCCACTCCCGGTATTGCCTGTCCTTTGCGTTGAAATCATCCCTTCTTACAAAATACTGGTCAAGCACTTCAATCTCGATTATTTCGGATAATACCAGGTTTCGATAGCCTTCTTTGCCGCCGGCTTTGGTGAAGCCAAACGTTTGCCAGCACACCAATACAATCTGATTTTTAGTCGTCGTACAAATGCCGTACGGAGAAACTGTGCGCGTGATGGGTTCACCTTCCAGCAGCAAGCGGCACTGCTGTTTGTTTTCAGAAGCCTGCCAGAGTTGTTGCGTGGTTTCTTCGAGCGTCACAGTCGTTATATTTTCGCAAAAGCCCTTACGGGAAAAGTACCCACACCCACAAACTTAGGAGGTACCGCTGTGAAGATGAATTTCTTATTCTTCAACAAGTGAAGGTTGGTCATGTGCTCTACAATCAAGATTTCATTTTTCAACAGCGCTGAGTGCACCGGCCGCGCATTAGTTTGCGTGTTGTCGATGTTGTGACTGTCGATGCCTACCAATTTTACCTTTTGCGATACAAGATAGTGCGCCGCTTCTTCTGTGAGGAAGGGATGGTTTACGAAATAAGCATCGGTGCGCCAGTGTTTGCTCCAGCCCGTCGAGACAATAACAGCTTTGTTGGTAAGATCTTTTCCTTCGAAGAATTTCTTGTCAATGGCAAGATGATTTTCTGCATCGATCAGCACGCCTTCTAGTTCGGCCAGTTTCTCCAATTGAATTTGTGAAAGGTCTTTGCCCTCGGCATAGCGGTGAAATGGACAGTCCAGGTAAGTTCCTGTATTTGAAACCATCTCAATTTTGCCAATTTGAAATTCGGTGCCAGGCGCGTAGCGCGATCTGGAATCTTCGCGGCTTAGATAATCGCAGATGACCGGCGCGGGCAAGCCTTTGTAGGTGATCATGCCATCTTCAATCGAATGACTCAAGTCGATCAGCTCCATTTATTTTTTGCTCGCGTTGAAAAGTTTTTCTTTCTCGTCTTTGCTCAGACTTTCGTATCCTTTATCAGAAATCTTGTCGAGGATCGCATCGATTTCTTCCTGCGACGCTTTTGATGGCCCACCTGAAGATCGTGGTTTTGCCGACTCCGTTTTACGATAGGTGACCTTCACTTTCATTCTCGGTTTAAAAAGATTTTTCACAAAATCGATGACCGACGTGATCCAACTTCCCCAGTTCACACCGGCTTGAAGTTGTTTGATGTACACAAAACCCATGAGCGCACCGCCGAGATGTGCAATGTTGCCACCCGCATTTGAGCCAGTGGTACCGATGAATGAAATCAAGATTAATATCGCAGCGATGTATTTTATTTTTACTGATCCGAAAAAAAAGAAATAGAACGAGTATTCGGGCAGTAACGTGACGGCACCAACCATAACAGCAAAAATGGCACCTGAAGCGCCTACCATTACTCCACCCGAAGAGAGCCTGATAAAGTCAGGTGGGTTGGGGATAAGATTGTATGCCCCAAGATAGATCAACGCGCCAGTGATTCCACCAAGTACGTAAAGTGCGATGAGTTTATCGCTGCCAAGGTATTCCGCGAACAATTTCCCAAACCAGTAGAGAACGATCATGTTGAATAGGATATGGAATAAGTCACCTAGACTATGTGTGAAAAAATAGGTGATCAGTGTCCATGGTCGTTTGATAAATTCTGAGAAATTATCTGGAATGGAGAAGTGCTTAAAAATTGACGCAAAGAATTCCTGAAACCCAAACCAATCGGAAAAGACTTTCAACGTCACCAGCACGAGAAACACCACCACGTTGATGATGATGAGCTGCACGTGGCCGTTGTTGGGCTTGTTGAACGCATGTTTAAATTCTTCGAACACGGATCAGGAGTTAAGAGATGGTTGGTTTAATTCGTTATTAAAAATAATTGATCAGGTTGAATTTGGCTAATGGATTAATATCGTCCGCGGTTTTGACTTTTCCAATACTGAACTATTATGTAACCAACTAAGGCTCCACCAAAGTGTGCCAGATGAGCTACTGTACCAGACCGGTCTAAAAAATAGGTTAGACCACCCACGATGAATACAAAATATTTTGCTTTGATAGGGATGGGAATAAATAGAAGAGCCAACTCCATTTCAGGGAAAAATAAACCAAAAGCCATAAGAATACCGTATAGAGCACCCGATGCTCCGAGCATAGGAGCACCTTGACCAGGAAAGAAAAAATAATTTACAACAGCATAGATTAACGCAGCACCAATACCCGTAGCGATGTAAAAAAATAAAAATTTCTTATCACCCCAGTATTGCTCAAGGATTGGTGCAAAGGAGGCAAACGCAAACATGTTGAAGAAAATATGACTGAGGCTGCCATGCGCAAACATATACGTGAAGAACTGGTATGGTTCAAAATAAGGATGCCCAAATGGCCACAGCGAAAGATAACCTGTGAACACGGGTGCTATATTCTGAAGCACAAATATTACCACATTAATAATAAGCAGCGTACGTACTGTGGGGGTTAATCTAAACATGATTTATTATCGGGTAAAATGACTTTCAATCTTAGACGTATCAATAACAAAAAAGGTTTGTCGCCCATCGGGGGTATAGTTTGGATTGGGACAAGCGAATAACCTTCCTACCAGAGCTTCCATTTCTTCTTGCGATAGTTTCTGTCCGGCCTTAATGGAAGCACGGCGCGCCATCGCATGTGCCAGGTTTTCATTGATGGGCAACTGCAACTCACTTTGGTTTTTCTTGAATTGTTCGATCAATCCTTCAAACAATTCTTTTTCACTTCCTGTGATTTCAGCTGGTGTTCCGGAAATCAACAGCGTGTGTTTGCCAAATACTTCAAAGCGAAAACCCAACGCATAAATTTCGCGCTCCATTTCCATGGCCAGCGCAAAATCAGGAGCGGTGAGCACGAGCGTTTGTGGAAACAGACTTTGCTGACTGTTGCCAGGAGTTCCTTTCAAGTGCACTAAATATTTCTCGAAGAGCACGCGCTCGTGTGCAGCCTGCTGATCGATAAACATGACGCCGCTTCGCGAAGCACGCACAATGTATTTTTGCTGAAATTGAAAAACTCCTTTTTCAGTTTCGGGTGTTGAAGTTATGTTAGGCTGATTGATGGAGCTTTCCACCCGCATCGTCGGTCTTTGCTCTTCGTGAGATTTGTCGAACAACCGTGAAGACGTAGATTCTTTCTCAAAAAGTTTTTCCCAGTTCTCCAGATTCGAACGCTTCAGCGAGGTGCTGAATTGCTCCTCGTAATATTGCTCGCGCGAAAGCGGTTGGCTGCTGAGTTTGCCCATCAGGTTTACATCCGCTGCAAAGTCGATCGCTGGCGCGAGATTGTGCGTACCGAGCGCTTGCTTTACGGCACTCCATACTACACCATACACGGCGCGCTCGTCGTCGAATTTAATTTCGGTTTTGGTGGGATGCACGTTTACATCGATGTGTTTTGGGTCGATCTCAATGAAGAGGGCATAAAAGGGAAAGCTGTTTTCCTGCAACAGTCCCTCATAAGCACTGGAGACGGCAAAGCCCAGGTAATTATTGCGGATGAATCGCTGATTTACGAAAATAAATTGTTCACCTCGTTTTTTTCGGGCCAGTTCGGGCCGGCCAATATAGCCTGTCACTTTTAGTAAGGAAGTTTCCTCCTGTACCGGCGCGAGCTGTGTCTGATAATTTTTTCCGAAGAGGTTGACAATCCGTTGACTGAGTTTGCCAGCTGGTAGATCGAAGAGTAGTTCGTCGTTTTGAATGAGCGAAAAAGACAACTGCGGATTCGCCAGCGCAAGCCGCTGAAACTCTTCGCTAATGTGACTCATCTCCACGCCGTTTGATTTTAAAAAATTGCGACGTGCCGGGATATTGTAAAATAGATTTTTGACACTGATGCTCGTCCCTTTTTCGCAGGCAATGGGCTCCTGCTTTTTTACTTCGGATCCCTCTACCAGTAAAACCGTACCGAGGTCTTCGTGCGGCTGACGGGTTTTCATTTCCATCTGCGACACCGCAGCGATGGAAGCCAGCGCCTCTCCGCGAAAGCCCATGGTGCGCAGGCGGAACAAGTCATCGGCGGAGCGGATCTTTGAAGTAGCATGGCGCTCAAGGCTCATGCGCGCGTCGGTTTCGCTCATGCCCTGGCCGTTGTCGATAACCTGAATGAGTGTCTTGCCCGCCTCTTTGACGATAAGTTTGATAGAGGTAGCGCCCGCATCAATTGCATTTTCGATCAGCTCTTTCACCGCCGAGGCAGGGCGTTGCACCACTTCGCCGGCGGCGATTTGGTTGGCAATAGCATCAGGAAGGAGTTGGATAATATCGGGCATGCAAAACTATCCCGAAAGGTACAAAAAAGAGGACGGGTGGAAACAAAATTATTTCCACCCGTCAGTCGTGAATTTTAAGAATTTCAGGCGTATTGCAGTTCCTTCTTCGATTTGTCTAAGGAAACCAGATTTAATTCTGGTGCAAGGATTACGCTTACGTCATCGCGGTCGTTCCATTCTTTTATTTTTTCTAGGCGCGCTGATCCGGTCATATATTGATAACCGTTGCCCTGGTATCCGCCCTTGAAATTTTCAAATTCTTTAGAGGATACAGAAGCTCCTTGCGGGAAGCTCACGATGACGTCTACCTGTGCATCGTTGGAGAACGGAAGCCCGTCACCTTGTGCAAACTTTTTGTATTCGTAACGGTAGTCGTAGGAAAGAGCGGAGATGTCGGAGAGCACCGCTGAGCCGGTAGGATAACCTCCTGCGCCCTTGCCGATGAACACTTGCTTTTCAGCGAATGCGCCTTCTACCAATACCGCGTTATATTCATTGCGTACAGAAGCAAGCATGTGATCGGCCGGCACAAATTGTGGTGCTACAAATCCGAAAATTTTTCCATTTAGTTTATACGCACGTGCAATCAACTTGATAGTAAGCCCATGGTCGCGTGCGTATTTCAAATCGACGGGTGAAATTTTCTGGATGCCGATGTTGATGATTTCTTCTGGTTTGAGAAACACGCCAAACGTATGTGCAATGGCAATCGTCAGCTTGAATTTTGGGTCAAAAGCTTTCACATCAAGCGACGGATCACTTTCAGCAAAGCCTAAATCCTGAGCACCTTTCAATGCCTCGGTGTAGCTTTTCTTTTCTTCAAAAACTTTCGTAAGAATATAGTTGGTGCTTCCGTTAAAAATTCCTTCGATGCTTGTGATCAGATCGTTGTCGTAATATTCCTCGAGGTTACGAAGAATGGGAATACTGCCGCACACCGAACCTTCGTACAGCACAGAACGATTGTGTTTTAACTGGAGGTGATAAAGTTCTTCCAGATTTTCGGCGATCATGCGCTTGTTGGCTGTAACCACGTGCTTTCCGTTTTGAAGCGCCGCCTTTACAATCTCGAAAGCCGCCTTGGCGTCGTCGATTAATTCGACTACTACATCGATTTCCGGATCCTGAAGAATATCGTTTTTATCGTAAGTGAAAATAGCGCTTTCAAGAATGCGTTGCTTGTCGCGGTTCTTCACACAAATCTTTTTGATGTCAGCTTTGATACCGTGCGTTTCGTTGAGCACGTGATAAAGCCCTTGGCCCACACAGCCAAAGCCGAAGAGGCCGAGTTTTAGATGCTTGTGTGTGGCAGCGTTGGTAGTGTTTGAAATTACTTGAGACATGGTAGAGTTATTGAAATGTTTTTATTGAACAGCAATATGTTCGCGGTTCCTGAATTGATGTACTAATTTTTTGAACTGGTCGATCTCCACTAAAAAGCCATCGTGGCCAAAGGAAGAATCGATTTTTTCGAATTGAGCATTCGGAATATTCTTCGCCAGAAATTTTTGCTCACTGATTGGAAACAGAATATCGCTTTCGATGCCAATCACCAGCGTCTCCGCTTTGATGGCCTTCAGCGCTTCTTCGGCACTTCCGCGTCCACGGCCTACATTGTGGCTGTCCATAGCACATGAAAGCACCCAATAGGTAAAGGCGTTGAATCGGTTGGCCAATTTTTGTCCCTGATAGCGCTGGTAGGATGATGCACGAAAGTCGTTGATTTTGTGGTGCGAGGTTTCCGATTGCGTCTCGGCAAAACCTTTGTACGCACGATACGAAATCATACCGATAGCTCTTGCCGTCTTCAGCCCTTCAATGCCTGCCCGCTGATCGTTTTCCTTCCAGGTTTTATCCGCTTCAATGGCCATGCGTTGTGCTTCATTGAAAGCTATTCCCCACGGAGAATGTTGCGCATTAGTAGCTACGACAATCAGCTTTTGAAAAACTTCGGGTTGTTGTATTGCCCACTCCAATGCCTGTTGTCCTCCCAGTGAGCCGCCAATCAGTGTATGAACTTGATTGAGACCGAGGGATGTACGGAGTAAATCAAAAGCACGCACAATGTCGCGCACGGTCACTTCTGGAAAGTCGTGGAAATAATTTTTTCCAGTTTTCGGATTGACCGAAAGTGGTCCAGTAGAGCCATAGCATCCGCCAAGAACGTTGGCGCAGATGATAAAATATTCACGCGGATCGTAAGGGCTTCCCGGTACAAAAAAATCTTTCCACCAATCGGTGAAGTCAGAGCTGCCGGTCAGTGCATGGCAAACCCACACCACATTACTTCGGTCGCGGTTAAGCTGACCCAGTGTAGTGTATTTGAGCTGAAAGCCAGGGAGGTTTTCCCCGGCTTCCAATTCAAATTTCTGTTCGTGATGAAAGATGTGATCTACTTTATTCACTTCACAAGTTCTTTTTGGAATACTTTTTCAAATGCCTGAGCAAAGTCGGCTTTAATATCATCGATGTGCTCGATGCCCACTGACACGCGGAGCAACGTTGGCAACACACCCGAAGTAATTTGCTCTTCTTCTGTCAACTGCTGATGCGTCGTTGCAGACGGCTGAATGATCAGTGTCTTCGCATCGCCTACGTTGGCCAGGTGACTTACCAACTTCAGGTTATCCACTAACGCCGTAGTGTGCTCTTTCGTTCCTTTCACGGTGAATGACAAGACGGCACCGAAACCATTCTTCAGATATTTTTTGGCGAGCTTGTGGTACGTGCTGCTGGCCAGGCCAGGGTAGTTCACGGTTTCCACGTTAGGATTTTGTTCCAGCCATTGCGCCAGCGCAAAGGCATTGTCTACGGCGCGTTGTACGCGGAGCGAGAGCGTCTCCAATCCCTGGATCAATAGGAATGAGTTGAAGGGACTAATCGCCGGACCAAAGTCGCGCAAGCCTTCTACGCGCGCACGAATGATGAATGCGATGTTAGGCAAACCAAGGGGATTTCCTTCTCCAAAGATGTCCCAGAATTTCAGGCCGTGATAGCCTTCGCTGGGTTCCGTGAATTGGTTAAACTTGCCGTTACCCCAATTGTAATTTCCGCCATCGACAATGACGCCACCAATCGAAGTGCCGTGGCCGCCGATCCATTTCGTGGCTGACTCAACCACTACATTAGCACCATGTTCAAGGGGACGGAATAAATATCCGGCTGCGCCGAATGTATTATCTACAATCAACGGAAGGTCATGCTTTTTTGCCAGGGCAGCGATTGCTTCGAAGTCAGGAATGTTGAAGCCTGGGTTTCCGATGGTTTCGAGGTACAGGGCTTTTGTGTTTTTGTCAATTTGCTTTTCAAACGACTCAACACTGTCGCCTTCGGCAAAGCGTACTTCGATCCCTAATCTTTTAAATGCAACTTTGAATTGATTGTACGTGCCGCCGTATAGAAATGAAGTAGAAACAAAATTGTCTCCGGCTTGCAAAATATTATTCAACGCAATAAACTGTGCAGCCTGTCCTGAGCCTACAGCCAGTGCAGCAACTCCGCCTTCTAGCGCTGCCACTCTTTTTTCGAAAACATCAGTAGTGGGATTCATGATCCGGGTGTAGATGTTTCCGAATTCTTTAAGCGCAAACAAGTTGGCGCCGTGCTCTGAGTTTTTAAACACGTACGACGTAGTTTGATAAATCGGTACTGCGCGTGAACCGGTTGTAGGATCTACTTCCTGGCCTGCATGGAGTTGAAGAGTTTCAAAACGAAATGTTGACATGGTATTTAATTTTTTAATGATTGAATAACTGAATGATTGAATTAGATGGTTGACGTAGCCGTAGCCTTACCTGTCACCTGGCAGACCATAAGCTAGTTTGTTGCTGTAGGCGCTTCGCCGGAAATCAGCAACGAAACTTCATGCAACAACAGGCGTTGCAGGGATTGTTAATTGAATTCGCTTTGTTTTGGAGATTGAAGCCTAAACGGCTTGCAGATGCGGTGTTTTGTGTTTTCATGGTTTTAACCGGTTTATATTTCAGGAATTAGCACCTTCCTCTCGGGGGTTGCTAGCGCTTCATAGAGCCTGTCTCTCCGCGCTTCTTTATAAATCGGTTGAGCTATTGCCTCACCGACTATGATGACACAAACGTATAGTGAATTGGTAGAGTTTCCAAACGGTTTGGTAAAAAATTGTTAAATTTTTTTTGAATAGCCTTACAATTGTTCGTAGATCAGCAGGGTAGAAGCACCGTAAATGTTGACCCTTCTTGTGGTATACTCTTTAAATCAATGCTTCCGTTGAGCCGCTCTACGGCTCGCTTTAATATATAGAGCCCGAGGCCAGAGCCTTTCGCGCGTTCGCTCGCGCGGTAAAACATATTGAAAATTTTTCCCTGATGTTCCTCGTCTATGCCCTGGCCATTGTCAGACACTTCGACTTGCACACAATTTATTTTTTGGCTTATGGCGATTTTCACGTATGGCGACTGCGGCCGCGAATACTTGATGGCATTTTCGATTAGGTTTTGTAAAATGGTATTGATGATCGCCCATTCTGAGTGATATTCAAGTTCCTCAATCTCCAGAATGAAGTTGATATTTTTGAAATTATCCAGATAGCCGTACGAGCTGATGCAATCTTCCACTAGCGACCTGAAATTGATCGGCACTTTTCCTTTATCGATGTGTTTCATCTGTGTGAGGTCGATCAGCCCCATCACAATATTATAAATGCGATTTACCTGCGAGTGGTACATCTCGAAGTAGCGGAGTGAAGCGGGATCTTTTATTTCCAGCATCACCAGATTGTGCAGCCCTTGCAGTGAGGTGATCGGCCCTTTCAGATCGTGCGATACACGATAGAAGAAGGAATCCAACTCTGCATTTTTATTTTCAATGATCTGATTTTTTTCTTTTTGAATAGTCGCTTCGCGCTCCAGCGCTTCAATGCGGGTTACCGCTTCGTAGCTTTTGATCACGTTGTAACTCTCTTTGTTGATCACCGCTTCTTTGTGAACCATATGTTTCTCCAGGAAGTCGAGTGCCAGTTGAGGGTTGTTTTCTTTTTTCGCCAACAGCGAAAGATTAAAATACACTTTGAAAAGAATGAACTCGATGTGATATAGATCGGAGAGTTCAAGCGCCTTATAAAAAAATTTCTTTGCTTCAGCTAGTTTCCCAAGTTCCATGAAAGCCACGCCGAGTTTGTTGTAAGCCATGCACATGCCGAGCTTGTCGCCGGCGTTGTTGAGGATGGAGATGGTTTCTTCAAGATCAGGCACGGCTTTTTCGTGCAATCCAAGTTTGATAAAAAGTTTCCCCCGTCCATACAGTGCAAAGGCAAGACCGCGTATGTCGCCAGTTTTATGTTTTAGTTCAATACTTCGCTCGATCGTTTCCATGGCAAGATCTTGCTTGCCCTGCTTAAAGTAAATGGCCGAGAGTGGATTGAGTGCGTTCGATTCAAGGCCGAGTTCGCCAATCACCTTACAGGCGTCGATCGATTTTTCATACGATTCGATAGCCTTCTTGTAGTCGCTGAAGTATTCGTAAATCGTGCCCATGCTTTTCAGCGTGCGGGCCTGATTGTAATGATCGTTGATGTCGCGGTAAATTTTAAGGCAATCGGCCAGGAGCAATAGCGCCTGATGATATTTGTTGGTGCGGTAAAAAATACTACCGATGTTGTACTTGGCATCGGCAATTCCTTTCTGGTCTTTTGCCCTTTCAAAATAGCGGAGCGCTTCGTCCGAGTATTTTTTAGAAGTTTCAAATTCTCCTTGAATTAAAAAAAACAACCCAAGATTATTTTTTGCCGTAGCAGCAAGGAAATGATTTTCTTCCTGATGACATCTCTCCAGCAGCGCCTCAGTTTCCAGAATACTTTTCTTCAGGTCGTGAATCCGCAAATCATAGGCTATCTTAAGCTGATGAGCCAGCGGAGGAGTCGGAGCATCAATAGCCAGAGAATTTTTCATTTGCAAGATTAGCCATTCATAAAGGTACGACTTGTGTTAAACTAACACAATTACTTTGTTTTCTTAAGCAGTGCGATCTGACCTGAATGATAGGCATCGTGCTGCACAATCCCGTGAAGGAGGGTATAATAGTCATAGCTTCGGGAGGCTACCGTGTGAGACAGTTTTTCCGAGGGAAAGGCTTTCAATGCAGTCAACAATGCAGTTTGGCTTTCGTGCAGTAGACCTAGCGTATGGTCCCAGTTTTGCTCGGCAGGGAAATCGGTGGCTTCAGTAACCTCAAACGTATCTTCGCCAGCCAACCTTTTGGCTACAAACGTCCGCCACATGGCCATGTGCTGCACTAACTCAATTATAGAATGCGAGCCCGGAATTTTTTTGAGTGATTGTTCGGCAGTAATCCCTTTCAGCGTTTCTACTAAAGAAGGTCCATGCCACGCGTGATGGTCGTGCTCCGGGTCGCCTTCGTAGGCCAGAACTAATTGCCGATAGATCCGATCAATTTCCATTGGATCAGGTAAGCATTCCACCATCCACCTGGATTACCTGGCCGGTGATGTAGCTCGACATTTCTGAGCCCAGAAATACACAGGCTTCGGCCACATCTTCTGGTTTGCCGCCGCGCTTGAGCGGAATGGCATCGCGCCAGCTTTGCACTGTTTTTTCGTCCAACTTGCCGGTCATTTCAGTTTCGATAAATCCGGGAGCCACCGCGTTGCAGCGAATACCGCGCGAACCAAGTTCAAGCGCCACGGATTTTGTAAAACCAATGATACCCGCCTTGGACGCAGCATAATTGGTCTGGCCGGCATTTCCTTTCAAACCTACTACCGACGTCATGTTAATGATCGATCCGCCGCGTTGTTTCATCATCGGTTTGGCAACAGCTTTCACTGTGTTGAAGCACGACTTCAGGTTTACGTTCATTATTTTATCCCACGCTTCCTCGTTCATGCGCAGCAACAGGTTGTCCATGGTGATGCCGGCATTGTTGATCAGAATATCCAACGATCCGAATTCAGCGACCACATCGTTGATCAGTTTATCGGCTTGGGCAAAGTCGGAGGCGTCGGAGCGATATCCCTTAGCTTTTACCCCCTTGGCAGCGAGCTCCGCCTCCAGCGCCTGTCCTTGCTCTACGCTGGAGAGGTATGTGAACGCTACGTTAGCGCCTTGGTCAGCGTATTGAAGAGCTATAGCGCGGCCTATTCCTTTGGAAGCGCCGGTAATTAATGCTGTTTTATTTTGTAATAATTTCATAAGCAGAGCAAAATTTTGTCGATCGGTTTCTAAAATTTGACGTCAAAACTAATCTTTTTTCCGGATCATTTTTTAGGTTAATTTGCCCCGTTTTTAAATTCAAAAAATATGGCATCGTACGATTTAATTGTAATTGGCTCAGGCCCGGGTGGATATGTAGCCGCTATCCGCGCTTCTCAGTTGGGCATGAAAGTAGCCGTGGTAGAGAAAGCCGAATTGGGCGGGATCTGTCTGAACTGGGGATGTATTCCCACTAAAGCGTTATTGAAAAGTGCCAACGTATTTGAATACATTCAACATGCCAAAGATTATGGCATCGATATTAAAGAAGCTTCTGTTGACTTTGCTGGCGTGATCAAACGCAGCCGCGAAGTAGCTGCGGGCATGAGCAAAGGAATTCAATTTTTGTTTAAGAAAAATAAGATCGAGCACATCGCCGGTTACGGAAAGTTGAAGAAGGGAAATAAGGTTGAAGTAACGGACGCTGCCGGAAAGAAAACCGATTACGATGCGAAGCACATCATATTAGCCACAGGTGCTCGCTCACGCGAACTCCCGGCGATGAAAATTGACGGCAAAAAAATTATCGGATACCGCGAAGCCATGGTGTTGCCTGAGCGCCCTAAGAAATTACTAGTGGTCGGTTCAGGAGCGATCGGCGTGGAGTTCGCTTATTTCTATAAGACCATGGGCGCCGACGTGACCATCGTAGAGTTTTTGCCGCGCATTGTGCCGGTGGAAGACGAAGAGGTTTCAAAACAATTGGAGAAGTCATTCAAGAAGGCAGGAATCAATATCTACACCAGCTCAGAAGTTACCGCTGTAGATACGAAAGGCGCAGGTTGCGTGGCTACAGTGAAAACGCCTACCGGCGAAATTAAAATTGAATCTGACATCGTTCTTTCGGCTGCCGGCGTAACGACTAACCTTGAAAATTTAGGATTGGAAGAACTCGGCGTGAAAACCGACAAAGGAAAAGTAATTGTTGACGACTTTGGAAAAACCAACGTGACGGGAGTATATGCGATTGGCGACATCACGCGCGGACCAGCGCTGGCACACGTCGCTTCTGCCGAAGGGATTACCTGCGTAGAGAAAATTGCCGGTCAAAATCCGGAGCCGATCAACTACAACAACATTCCTGGCTGTACATATTGCTCGCCCGAAATTGCATCAGTAGGTTATACCGAAGAGGCCGCCAAGAAAGCTGGCTATGAGATTAAAGTGGGCAAGTTTCCGTTTACCGCTTCAGGAAAGGCCAAAGCCGCCGGTGCTGCCGATGGTTTTGTAAAAGTCATTTTCGATGCCAAGTACGGTGAGTGGTTAGGCGCTCACTTTATCGGCGCCAACGTAACCGAAATGATTGCAGAGGTAGTGGTTGCTCGCAAACTCGAAACCACCGGCCACGAGATCATCAAATCTATCCATCCGCACCCGACCATGAGTGAGGCCATAATGGAAGCTACTGCTGCCGCCTATGGCGAGGTGATTCACTTATAGGATTTTAAGAACTTAATAATAAAGGATCAAGGCTGGCTTTCGCCGGCCTTTTTCTTTGGCTTGATGTGCAATTCCGGCTAACCTGGGTTGGGGCATTTATCTTTTATTCGCATCTGGTGTGCATCTCCGGTAGGTTCATCCGCCGTATAACCTCCTGGTCGATAACTTCCGGTTCGGGGAAGGAAAAAATTTTTAGTTAAATTATATTTTTGTACATTTATTTTAAATCCATTAAAATCAAGATGTTATGAAAATGGTGCCAGTGCGATTTTACTACCAGAGAGCCCGTATATTCGGGTGGTTGGTGGTATTGGCTATAATAGCCTACGTCGTTTCTCAAGTAATCGCCTTCGTCAATTAGGCATCCCGAGCCGCCACGGCGGATCAGCTCTTTTTCAGTGAATTTTCTTCTCGGACTTCATTTTTAGGCAAATCCGCCGTCATGTGAGGAATAGACCAGTTTTTTCAAATTTACCTATGTCAATTCTGTAAATTTGTTGGTGATCTTAAAATGACCCACATGCGCTCGTCCCGATTCTTATTGTTATCTCTTGGTTTGATGCTGTCTTTGTTAGCACAGGCTCAAAATCAGGATTCGCTCCAGCAGGTGATGTATCAATCAGCACTGCAAAAACTGAAGCAGGGAAACAATGCAGAAGCGGCGGGGCAATTTTCGCAATTAATCGCCGCCAACTTCTCGAATAAGGAAGTTTATCTCAAAAGAGGCGTTGCCAATTTCTTACTCAATGATTTTGAGAAAGCCAGGACCGATTTCGATGAAGCAGTAAAAGCGCGGATCAACTCGGAAGAACTGTTTGAATACCGCGGACTGGTGCGGTATAAGCTTGAAGATTATTCCGGCTCGGCTACAGACCTGGACAAAGCGGTATCGATGGGCGCTAAGTCGGCCGAGGTTTTTGTGGCCCTTGGCAATGCCAAATTCAGACTTAATAATTTCAAAGAAGCCGTAGCTAATTACGACAAAGCAATTGGCACCGGCCGGAAAGATGCAGTACTGTTCAACAACCGCGGAAAAGCCAAGCTGTCGCTGAAAGACGCGGCTGGCGCAGAGGCGGATTTCACTGAAGCGCTTGCTGTAAAACCCGATTACGACAAAGCCCTTGAAAACCGCGCCGAAGTTCGCTTTCAACTCAAGGATTGGAAAGGCGCCGCTGCCGACTTTGATAAAATCATTGCCTCGGGAAGAAGCGATACCGACCTGTTTCAAAAGGCCGGTCAGGCCAAATTCACTTTACAGGATTTTAAAGGAAGCGCCGAAGCATTGAAAAAAGTAGTGAGCAAAGGTGTAAAGGATACTGAAGTTTTTAAAATGCTCGGCCTCAGCCTTTATTCGCTCAGTGATTTTGCCGGGGCAGCTACTGCGCTGTCGGCTGCTGTTTCATTGGGAGCCAGCGACAAGGAAGTTTTTGAAACCTTGGGAATTTGTCATTATAAGAATAAAGATTACCCGGCTACCATCGAGGCGCTTGGCCGTGCGGTAGGCCTGGGATCTTCATCCAAAGAAATTTTTCTTTACAAAGGCAATGCGGAGTACCAGCAGAAAGACATTGACAATGCCTTGAAGGATCTTGAAAAGGCGGTGGCCCTCGGCGCATCAGAATACGATGCCTTCAAAAACCTGGGTGATAGCAAATTTGTAAAAGGAGATTTTGCCTCTGCCATTAAGTACTATGACAAGGCAGCCGAATTTAAAGAGGCCGATGCTATTGTTTTCAACAACCGCGGAAAAGCAAAGCTTTCGCTAGGAGATGCGCAGGCTGCCCTCGCAGATTTTGATAAGGCCATTGCCCTTAAGGCAGACTACAGCAAAGCAATTTTAAACCGCGGTACCACACGATTCAGTCTCGCAAATTATCAGGGTGCCGCCGATGACCTCGATAAAGTGCGTGCCACCGAAGGCGAGTCGGCCGATGTGCTGCGCATGTTGGGCGTTTCGAAGTACAACCTGAAAGACCGCACCGCGGCGAAAGATTTTTTAGAACGGGCTGTGAAAGCCGGAGCAAAAGATCCGAAGGTGAGCTTGTATTTGGGCTATCTGCGCTACGACGCAAAAGATTTTGCCGGCACAGTGGATGCGTTTAATGCTGCTGAAGCCGGAGGTGAGAAAGAGATTGACTTATTTGAAAAGCGAGGCAAGGCATTGTATCAGACCAAAGACTTTGCCAATGCGGCCACCAACCTGGAGAAGGCAATTCAAAATGGGCAGCCTGACACCGAAGCGCTTGAAGACCTTGGCGTGAGCTACATTCAGCAACAAAAAAATAAGGAAGGGCTAATCTACCTCGAAAAAGCAATTATCGCCGGAAGCAAAAACAAGGAAGTTTATTTTCAGGTGGGTAATGGCCGCTTCAAAGACGGCAACTTTACCGGATCAATCGAAGCGTATGACAAAGCCGTGTCGCTTGGCGCGAATGATGAAGTAATTTTCAACAACCGCGGCAAAGCAAAACTAAATGCTAACCTCGTCAAAGAATCGGTAGCCGATTTTGATCAGGCCATTAAGATCAAAGCCAATTATCCTACGGGTATAAAAAACAGAGCTGCTGCCAATTCACAATTGAAAAACTGGGACAAAGTAGTAGCCGACATTGGTGTATTGATTGGCTACAACCAGGCCAGCGCTGACGATTATGGCCTTTCGGGAATTGCGAAATACAACTTGAAAAATTTTCAGGGAGCGATTGAAGATTTGTCGAAGGCGGTAAGTGGAGGCTCAACCGACAAGCGCGTGTTTGTAGCGCGTGGCGACTCGTATTTTGAAACGTCGGATATGACGAAGGCGCTTCCCGACTTTTCAAAAGCCATTGAGTTAGGCGACCAATCGCCTGAAGTTTATTTCAAGCGCGGCTCTTGCAAGTTTAATTCGCAGGATTATAAAGGCGCATTCGCAGACATTGATAAAGCCATCGCGGCGGGATATACCGAAGCCACTGCCTTTGACATGCGCGGGTTTTGCAAGCTTGACGGTAAAGATGCAGAAGGTGCTCTGAATGACTTTAACACCGCCATTGAAAAAAATCCTAAACTATCGGTAGCCTATTATCATCGCGGCGACGCGCGGTTTAGAAGCGCCAACTACCTCGGTGCGACGCAAGACTACACGATGGCAATCACCCAGGGCGTCAATGATCCGGTTTTATTTAACAACAGAGGCAAAGCCTATTTTAATCAAGAGCAGTACGACAATGCATTGGCTGATTTTGGAACGGCCATTTCAAAGAAAGAAGACTACGCGCGCGCGTACGAGAATCGTGGCAATACGTATTTGAAACAAAAAAAATACGAAGAGGCCATCAAGGATTTTCGTCAGATGGAAAAGTTAACCGAAAAACCTGACGCCGATTTCTATCAAAAGCTTGGTGAAGCCTATTTTGAAATGAACAGTTACCCGGCGGCGCTTGAGTATTTGGAGAAAGCAATCGCCGGCGGCAATAAAGATAAAAGCGTATTGTTTAAAACTGGTAAATGCTTACTGGCTCAGCAAGACTACCAGATGGCGATTCGTGATTTTGATGATGCACTTAAAGCGGGAGAAAATACGGTGTCACTTTTTCTGGAGCGTGCGCGTGCCTATTTGAATCTGGGAAACAAGAAGGCTGCGTTGGATAACCTATCAAAAGCGATTGCGCTAGACCCTAACAACGCCGACGTATATTACAACAGCGCGTTGATCAAAGAAGAAAATCAGGAATACGAAGCGGCCATTCTCGATTACGACAAAGCTATCCGGCTAAATCCCAAAGATGCTTCAGCTTTTGAAGGCCGTGCCAACTGCAAGGCCGAAATGGAAGACTTTGGCGCCGCGTTGTCCGACATGGACGATGCTATCGCACTGGATGGAAAGAATGCGTCGTATTACAAACAGCGCGGTAACTTTAATTACCAGTTGAAAAATAAGGAGCAGGCCTGCAACGATTGGAAAAAAGCACTTCAGCTCGGCGATACCAAAGCCAAGTTTACCATCGATCAATACTGCAAGTAATCAGCCAAAACGGCGGTTCATCGAATCAACCCCAGCAGCGGTAAACTACTCCTGTTGTCACTTCGTTTTTTTGGTGATAAAAATCAGGATTATTTTTTTGAGGCAAAACCTTACATCCGTCAGCGAGTGGTTGATTTGTACGGTGGATTGCTGCTTACATGCCTGACCTTTGAAGTATCAAAAAGAAAGTAAAGGCCATGAAAACCGTGTTGATTTTATGTGCATTTTGTCTTGTTGGAATAACAGGCGTTGCAGGTGTTGAGCTTACCGGAAAAGTCACTACGGTAATCGACGGAAATACTATTGAAATACTAGCCAGCGATAATGAGTCGTACAAGATCATGTTGTTTGGTATTGATTGTCCGGAGCTGGGACAGGACTTCGGCGAGAAGGCAAAATTGTTTTTGCAAAAAATAATTCTGGATAAAACCGTGAATATTAAAATTCAGGGAAAAGACCGTTGGGGAAACCGACTGGGTGTAGTGTTGATTGAAGGTGAAACAGACCCCCGATTTAAACTCCTGGAAGCTGGTCTTGCCTGGACATCTGAACGCGACCCGATTGATGAACTGGAAAGCGTGAAAGAAAAAGCACGCGAAAAAGGCAAAGGCCTTTGGAAAGAGCAGGATCCAACACCGCCATGGATTTATCGTCGTCAGCAAACGCTTTTGGTTCCCAAATCGAGTTAAAATAAAATAGACAATACGTCGTTATAACCCCAGCTATGAAAAACAAATTATCGCTGGGGTTTATTGTTGCTGTTATCGGCGCAATGCCTCTCGCTGCCAAGGCGCAAAGCAATTCACTGGGTGATAAAGGCCCGGCCACTGTTGAAGAACAACAGAGGGCTGTGCACAAGCCGCATGTATCGCGAAAGCAAAGGTTGCTTTTCCGCAAAGCGAATGTGAAGCACACCGCACAGTATGAATTTTATAAGCGAATTGAAAAAGCGGCAAAAGAGAAACAGCGGATTTTGAAAAAAATGGCAACACCGCAGTACGCAGACTTCAGTTACTTCGGACATAAGCATCGTCCCAAAAAACATTTGCCTTTTCAGATGCGCTATTGCAAGGAGTGTGGAATACGACATTGACGCCACGGCGGCAGTTTGAATAAACCTTTTTAACTTGTGCCCGAATGGACGTCGCGTCTTATATCGAGCACACCAATCTCAGCCCAACCCTGACCATCAGAGACGTAGACCAGTTGGTGGAGGAGGCAAAACAATTTCATTTTCTTGGCGTATGCGTTCCACCCTTTTGGGTAAAGCGAGCGAAACGTGAACTGGGTAGCGAAAAAAACCTGTTGGTAACGGTTGCAGGCTTTCCGTTGGGCTATTCCATGACGGAAACAAAGCTCGATGAGATTAAACGTGCGATAGACAATGGTGCCGACGAAGTAGACGTGGTGCTAAACATTTCCTCCTTCAAAACAGGAATTCCCTGGACTAAAATTGAAATAGCCAAATGCAGTAAACTGGCGCACGATCATCAGGTTGCGCTAAAAGTAATTCTTGAAACTGCGTATCTTTCTGACGATGAAATTGCTTCGGCAAGTAAGCTGTGTGCTGATGCCGGCGCTGATTTCGTAAAAACGTCCACCGGCTTTGCACCCCACGGCGCGCAGGTAGAACACATTAAGATTATGAAAGCATCCGTTCCTTCTTCGGTTGGTATTAAAGCGTCGGGTGGAATAAAAACTTTCGAACAGGCCGTGGCAATGATCGAAGCCGGTGCAACGAGGATCGGCACATCCTCAGGTATAAAAATTATTGAAAACCTCAAACCAAACCTATACTTATGACAGATCTTTCTACTCTTTTTCCCGAAGAGCAAGCCATTCCAGCTTCTGTAAAATTACCTGCCAACAACGAGCAACGAGAGTATTTAATCGACGGTAAAATGTTGACCTGGCAAGGCGACATGAATCCTGTGGTAAGCCCTGTGTTTGTTCGCGATGGAAAAGAGTTAAAGCAAAAAACTATCGGCAGTACGCCGCTTCTTACTTCTAAAGAAGCGATGTCGGCACTTGATGCAGCAGTGAAAGCCTACGACCAGGGGCATGGCGTGTGGCCGGTTATGACGGTAGCCGAGCGCATTCGTCATGTCGAAATTTTTCTTGGCAAGATGAAGGAGAAACGGCAGGAAGTTGTAAACCTGCTGATGTGGGAAATAGGAAAAACACAAAAGGATTCGGAAAAAGAATTTGACCGCACTTGCGATTACATTGTTGATACCATTAATGCACTCAAAGAACTTGATCGCCGCTCGTCGAACTTTGTGCAGGAGCAAGGAATCATGGGACAGATCCGGCGCGTGCCGCTTGGTGTGGCGCTGTGCATGGGGCCTTACAATTATCCGCTTAACGAAACATTCAGCACACTTTTTCCTGCGCTTATCATGGGCAACACGGTGGTGTTTAAACCAGCTAAGTACGGTGTGCTGCTGATCAGACCTTTGCTCGAAGCATTTCGTACAAGTTTCCCTCCTGGCGTGATCAACGTAATCTACGGTCGCGGCCGGGACACGGTGGGCGTGCTGATGGAAACAGGAAAGATCGATGTGTTCGCCTTTATTGGTACCAATAAAGGAGCCAATGAATTGAAGAAGGCACACCCTAAGTCGCACCGGTTGAGAGCCATTCTCGGATTGGATGCCAAAAATCTCGCCATCATTTTGCCCGACGCTGATCTGGACAATGCGGTGAATGAGTGTATCCTTGGTTCGCTTTCATTCAACGGTCAGCGGTGTACAGCCATCAAAATTATTTTTGCACACAAAAGCATTCAGGAGCAATTCATCAAAAAATTCTGCGAGGCAGTAGCCAAATTGAAACCGGGTATGCCGTGGGATGCTGGCGTTGCGCTCACACCGCTGCCAGAGCCAGGCAAGACAGAATATTTGAAAGGCCTGGTGGACGATGCCGTACAGCATGGAGCGAAAGTAATGAATGAAGGAGGTGGACAGATCATGAATACATTTTTCAGTCCGGCGGTGCTTTATCCGGTAAACGATAAAATGAGAATCTATTTTGAAGAACAGTTCGGCCCTGTGGTGCCGATCCGCTCGTACGAAAACGAAGAAGAAGTAATTGAATATGTGATCAACTCTAACTTCGGACAACAGTTGAGTATCTTCGGAAAAGACTCAAAAGACATTGCGCACCTGATTGATGCCTTTGCCAATCAGGTTGGACGTATCAACATCAATACACAATGTCAGCGCGGACCCGATACCTTCCCGTTCAACGGAAGAAAAGACTCTGCTGAGGGAACCCTGTCGGTGACCGATGCCTTGCGCGTGTTTTCAATTCGTTCATTGGTGGCAACTAAAATTACCGACGAGAATAAAAAAATCATCGGCAATATTATCCGCAACCGTGAGTCAGCATTTTTGAGTACCGATTACATCTTCTAAGAATTGAAGCGGCACGTAAAAGTTCGTGTTTCAGGAAAAGTTCAAGGCGTGTTTTTCAGAGCCTCCACCAAAGAACAAGCTGATCGACTTGGTGTGCAAGGATTTGTTCGCAACGAGCCTAACGGCGATGTGTACATTGAAGCCGAAGCGGAGGAAAATATTGTGAAAGAGTTTTTGAATTGGTGCTCGCTTGGGCCGACCCGTGCACGTGTTGATCATCTGGAGATAGCGGATGGAGAGATGAAAAACTATCAGGGCTTTGAAGTGAGACGGTAAGTGAATTGGTAACTTTGTACAAGGAATATTTTCGATGACGCATCAAAAAACAGCTTTAAAAACGGTCTATTTCAGCATTGCAGGTAACACCTTACTCGCACTGCTTAAATGGCTCGCTGGTTTTTTTGGAAATAGCTATGCGCTGATTGCCGATGCAATTGAATCTACCTCCGATATTTTTTCTTCGCTGCTGGTGCTCTTCGGTTTGAAATATGCCAACCGCCCCGCCGATAAAAATCATCCTTATGGTCACGGCCGTGCAGAGCCGTTGGTAACATTTTTAGTGGTTGCGTTTCTGGTGGTCTCTGCGGTAATCATCGCGCATGATAGTATTGCGAATATTTCAACTCCTCATGAACTCCCTAAACCGTATACGTTAATCATTTTGGGGGCGATCATCACCTGGAAAGAATTGTCCTATCGCTGGGTAATCAAAAGAAGTAAGCAGACGAAAAGCTCGTCACTTAAAGCAGATGCCTGGCATCATCGTAGTGACGCGATCACGTCAGTAGCCGCTTTCATTGGTATTTCCATTGCTTTGATTTTTGGAAAAGGATACGAATCAGCCGACGATTGGGCTGCGTTGTTTGCGTCAGGATTTATCCTCTACAACAGCTATTTGATATTTCGCCCTGCACTGGGTGAAATTATGGATGAACATCGCTACGACGAAATGGTAACGACGATCAGGAATGTGTCGGCTGGTGTGCAAGGAATTGAAGGAACGGAGAAATGCTTTGTGCGTAAAACCGGAATGATTTATCACATCGACCTGCATGCCTCAGTAGACGGAATGCTGACTGTTAAAGAAGGTCATGACCTCGCACACAAATTGAAAGACACACTAAAAAAGGAAATCCCAGAGCTCGGTGAAGTGCTCATTCACATTGAGCCTAAACTTTAGCTACATTTTCACTTCCAGGATTTGTCAAGAGCCACAGCTTCTTTGAGTAATTTCACAATGGCGCTTTCATTGATCTCGTCCGCTGATTGGTAAATTTTATAAAATATTTGCTTGTTCGTTCCGTGCGTGAGATAACCAGAAGTGTCTTTCAACCGGCATCCATACCAAAACCCCAGCAACACACCCTTTTTTATTCCCCCACGGGGAATGGCTGCTGGCCATACAATACAAATGCCTTTCTTACCGAAGAAGAAAGGCACGTTGTAGGAGATTTTTTCTTTGCAGTAGGCTGGTAAATTGCCTTTGATGATCTGCCTGAGCACGTCCACAATCAGCCGTTGATCTTCCGGCAAGATTTCGTACAACTCAAGCAGTGAGTGAACCCTGAACGATGCTGGCTTCACACCGGAACCCAAAACCTTTATTCGTCTTCTACTTCAACGTCAACGCGGATGTTCTTTCTGGCGTGAACGCTGTTTTTATCGTGGATCATCCGGGCACCTCCCCAACCTTTTACAGTTACGCGGTCGTTGGAGATACCCTGCGACAAAAGCCATTCACGGATAGTGTGAGCTCTTGCTTCAGAGAGTTCTTTGGCAGACCCTGTTCCTTCTTTCACATCTTTGGTGATGGTGAAGAAATCCTTGCTCGGGCCCATGTAAATAATCTTCCCACGACCGTTGCCATTGGTATGGCCATGCAAAATGATCTTAAGCTTAGGGTTTTCATTCAGCATGCCGAGCAGACTGTTCAACTGATATTTTGATTCCGGCAGCATGATCGCAGCGTCGTTGTAGAAATAAACATTGTAAAGCGTAGAAATGTCACCTTTGTGAATCCGAGACAATCCGAAGTTTACCATATAATAATTTCCCACGAGGGAGATATAGGGTTTAGTGGTATCCGCTTCGGTATTTTTATAGTTAATCTCATGCTGCTCTTTGCGATAGCCAAAGGCATTGGCAATCAGGCTTAGCTGCCCGCTTTTGGTGCCCGGGTTTGGCAAATTCAGGTAGGTGTTTCCTTTTACCCTTGTGATGAGCTTGCTGCGTTCTGTATCCACCACTTCCACTTCACCGTCCAGCACCTGACTGTTGGTGCTGTTGTACAAACTGATAAAGACAGGAGTATTATTCAAGGTTTGGGGCACATAAACAGGTTTTGCCGGAGGGTTTTCAACAACTTCGGTAACAACCGGGATTTCCTTCTTTACTTCCTCTTTTACAGGCTCTACCTGTTTAACCGGGGCTGCCGCTACTTGCTCCTGCACTACCTTCTTTGGTTCTTCTTTCTTAGGCTCTTCGCGCTTGGGTTCAACTCTTACAGGCTCCACCTCTTTTTCCATCGCTACTGATGCAGTGCCTTCCGAACCTTCCTTTACTACACGCACCCAGGCCTGATCAAATGAGCCTCCTTTTCGCACTTTCAGCATCTCTTGAACTGATTGTGTGAAATCAGCATATTGATCGAGATACACGAAGTAAAGCTTTCCGGTTGGGTCAAGCCCGTAGCTGGAGTGAAGCCCGCCTTCATTAAGTTTTGCGGAGTATTGTTTGGCAAAATTCTCGTGCTTGGCAAAATAGGCCGCCACAACGATATAGTTTCCTTTAGGGAGAACATTGGCCGTGGCTTGCTGTGCGATCGACTTTATTGAAAAGAGGATAACGGCACTAACGAGGAGTGCCCCTTTGTAGAGTTTTATCATGTAAGAAATACCTTTGGTTAAATCAAATTTATCGAAGAAATCCTGATTAATCCAACTTTATTGAATGAATTACCTAACCTTACCCGGAATGGGTCATGTAATAAAACGGAACTTTTGTTTCAAAAAGCCCCAGCCGTAGCCTGTCAGCTGCACAAGAGCGGAAGGAACGGCCCAAATGGCAACCGAAAGGGATTTGGTTTGCCGGTAGGCATCGTATGCGATTGCCATCAGATAAACGAGGTAAGGCATGAGAAGAAGCAACCCGTAGCTCGGAGAAAACAGCGTGACGAGTACGATAAAATCCAGCCCCAGGAGAAAGGCAGTGGGAAACCAATGCACAATTTTAACCTCACCCCGGTGGGCTTTGCCTACGAGCACACGCCCTTTACCAAAATTGGAAACTTGTTTGAAAAATTCCTTTAGCGTAGCGCGACGTTGATGATACACAAACGCGTCGGGGATAAGCTCCACGCGCAGCCCTAGTTTTTTCATGCGGATGCTAAGCTCAATATCCTCAGCAAACCGGTCGAAGTGAAAACCTCCTGTTTTTTGAAAGGCAGCGCGGCTTATACCCATGTTGAAACTACGCGGTTGAAAATTTTTCGCCTTGGCGCCGCGTATTCCTCCGGTTGTTAATACCGACGACATGGTGCAGGCCATCGCTTGCTGCAAAATGGTAAACGAATCCCTTCCTCGGTCTGGTCCGCCCCAGGCGTCGAGGGGAGTGGTTTCAAAATATTTTTCGACTGCTTCGAGATAACCAGGGGGGATCTGACAGTCGCTGTCGAACACGATAAAATATTCTCCGCGTGCCCGCTCAAATCCAAAATTACGGCTTGGCCCAGGGCCCGAATTCGGTTTTACAAAATAAGTAATGGTTAATTGCTGAGCGTATTTTTCAAAAACCTTCTCGCTGGTGACTGACGAACCGTCTTCGATGATCAGCACTTCAAAATTCTTTACGGTCTGATGCGTGAGGCTGAGCAGCAACTCTTCCAACTCTTGTGGCCGATTGTACACCGGAACTATGATCGAGTATTTAGGAGTAGTCATGGCGCAAAAGTAGTGATTAACACCCGTTTAAATGCCTTTTGAAAAGGTTTGGAAAATCAGACTTTTCAGTAAAGCTTAACAGATCAAATAAAAAAGTTTAGCTTTGCAGTCACTTTACGATTACGAATATGAATCTGGCAGTTTTGGTACCCATCGTTTCCCTCGGATAAATCGGTACCAGTTTATTTTTTCCTTAAAGCCGTTATTGGCTCAGATTCAATTTTCTATTTATAATTATTTTCACTTTCAACAATGATGAAATTTATTTCACGTATTCAATATTTCTTTAAGCTTTTCAAAGTTGCCGTACGCGGCGAAGAGCAAAACTTTACAGAAGGCAGTATCAACAAGGCCATTTTTCTATTATCAATTCCTATGATTCTAGAGATGGCGATGGAGTCGGTATTTGCTGTGGTTGATATTTTCTTTGTCAGCCGGCTAAACAACAGCGATGCCGTGGCGGTCATTGGTCTCACCGAATCCATGTTGGCTCTGGTGTATTCCGTCGCTTGGGGTATAAGCATGGGCGCTACAGCGCTGGTGGCCCGGCGTGTTGGTGAGAAAGACAACGAAGGTGCCGCAGTGGCAGGTGTGCAAGCCATGCTGGTAGGTGTGACCGTCTCGTTGATGATCAGCGTAGCGGGTATCTTTTTCTATGACGATTTGTTGCGTCTTATGGGCGCTTCTGAATCGGTCATTCAAATTGGCTCAGGGTTTACTTTCTGGATGCTCACCGGCAACATGACCATCATGATGCTCTTTTTGATCAACGGAATTTTTCGCGGAGCAGGTAACGCAGCCATTGCCATGCGTGCGCTGTGGCTAGCCAATCTCATCAACATGGTGCTCGACCCGATTTTGATTTTCGGGCTTGGGCCGGTGCATGCATTTGGCGTGGAAGGTGCAGCGATCTCAACAAACATCGGTCGGGGAGTAGGCGTGCTCTTTCAATTGTATTACTTATTCTCCAACAAGGGTATTGTGAAAATGAATGCCCGCAACTTCAAAGTCGATTGGAAAATTATCAAGCAAGTGCTTCAGGTTTCTGCTGGCGGCACAAGCCAGTTTTTAATTTCATCGGCGAGTTGGGTTTTCCTGGCGCGCATTATTTCACATTTCGGCAGTGCGGCCATGGCGGGCTACACCATCGCCATTCGCGTCATTGTCTTTACCATTCTTCCCTCGTGGGGAATGGCCAATGCGGCGGCCACTTTGGTGGGACAGAATCTCGGCGCACAACAACCGGAACGCGCTGAAAAATCAGTTTGGAAAGCAGGATTTTACAACATGGTGTTTCTAGGATTTATCATGGTGATCTTCCTGTTTTTATCATCACCGATTCTGCGGTTCTTTTCTTCCGATGAACTGGTCGTGGGCTACGGTACTCAATGCCTTCAGATTGTTGCCTTCGGCTATTTGTTTTACGGATATGGAATGGTAATCACACAATCTTTCAACGGAGCGGGTGATACGAAAACGCCGACGCTGCTCAATCTCTTTGGCTTCTGGTGTTTTCAGATTCCATTGGCGTATGCGCTGGCTATTGAATTTAACTTCGGGCCAAATGGCGTATATGCTGCGATTGCTATCGCCGAATCGGTGATTGCCGTAGCCGGGATTTACTTATTCCGTCGCGGAACGTGGAAGACGGTGAAGGTGTAGTTAAATTTTATTTCCGCGGAAATATTCTTCGACACTCATTTTCTTTTTACCCTCGGGTTGAAACTCCAGGACGGTGATCCATCCGTCCTGAGTTTTCACCTGAAGAAAAGTTTTGTTGTCGGTCTTGTATTCTCCGGGTTGCACGTTTAACACCTGATTGTCTACGATCGATTTCACTTTGAAAAGTTTATAGACTTTGCCATTCAGAGTTGTCCAGGCCGCAGGATAAGGACTTAACCCACGCACAAAATTTCTGATGGATTCCGCTGACTGGTTCCACTTGATTTCACAAGTCTCTTTAAAAATTTTTGGAGCATGCTTGATTTCTCCTGACTCGTTTTGCGGTTGTGAAGGATAGTCTCCGGCCTCGATAGCTTTTACTGTTTTCAATACAAGTTGTGCGCCTTTGTGCATGAGTCGTTCATAGAGCTGGCCGACATCATCATCGTCGTGAATCGGTTCCTTCTCCTGAAAAATTATGCTGCCCGTATCAATTTCATGTTTTAAGAAAAAAGTAGTCGCACCGGTTTCTTTTTCACCATTGATGATCGCCCAGTTGATCGGCGCGGCGCCACGGTACTGGGGTAAAAGACTTGCGTGAAGATTGAATGTACCGAGTGCAGGCATTGCCCACACCATTTCAGGTAACATACGAAACGCAACTACTACTTGAAGATTAGCTTCATAGCTTTTGAGCTCTTGAAGAAATTCAGGCGATTTTAAATTGGTAGGTTGCAGCACCGGAATGTTGTGCTTGATCGCACATTCTTTCACCGGCGATGCCGTAAGCTTTTGTCCGCGGCCCTGTGGTTTGTCGGGCGCAGTAATGACCGCTACTACGTTGAATTTATTTTCAACGAGGACTTCCAGGCTTGGCACTGCAAACTCGGGCGTGCCCATAAAGATGATGCGTAGTTGATTCATTAATCTCTGAGTTCTTTTCGCAAGTATTTTTTACAGACCGGGCACTCCGTCCACACATGCCCTCTAGCGGGACAAAATTGTCGGCCAAAATAAATGATCTGAAGATGAACTTTATTCCACTCTTTTTCGGGAATCAGTCGCTTCAAATCCTTTTCAGTTTGTTCTACATTTTTTCCATTCGTAAGTCCCCAACGGTAAGCAAGCCTGTGAATATGAGTGTCGACGGGAAAGGCTGGCACGCCAAACCATTGTGTCATCACCACCGAGGCAGTTTTATGGCCCACGGCTGGCAGCTCTTCCAACGCCTCGAAAGTGGAAGGCACTTGCCCATTGTATTTTTCGACAAGAATTCTGGACAAGCCAGCAATCCCTTTCGATTTCATAGGCGAAAGCCCGCATGGTTTAATGATCTCACGGATTTCTTCCACCGACAATTTCATCATGTCGTAAGGATTGTCGGCAAGTTTGAAAAGTGCAGGCGTCGTCTTGTTCACTCGTTCATCCGTGCACTGTGCCGAAAGCAACACAGAGATCAGCAACGTGTAGGCATCTTTGTGATGCAAGGGCACTTCCGGACTAGGGAAATACGTATTAAGTGTGTGAAGGATGTCAGCAACTTTCTGTGCTTTCGTCACGGCCATTTTTATTGGATCACAATTGGTGATTAGTTATAGAGAAGATATTTCTTGCGCTTCTTTTTGTATTCGTTCAGATCCTTTTTCCAGGTGGCACGAATATCCTCTTCGCTCATTCCTTTTTTGATCTGCTCTTTAAGTTGCGTATTTCCGGCAAGCGTGTTGAAGTAGGGAATAAAAAATTTATCCTTGTCGGGATACAGGTTGTAGAACAGGATCAGATACTTCAGTGAAATGTAGTTTGTTGGTTTTTCGTTGCGCAAATCAACGCCGTAACAGATTTTATTTTCGTGTGGCGGATTTTTTGCCATGCCTTCAATGCTTTCCGGTTTGAATTGAAACGGCTGATTTTTCAGTAAGGGATTACCCAGCAACTCAAATGGATTTTTAGTTCCTCTTCCAAGACTCATCACCGTTCCTTCAAACAAGCATGTGGAGGGATATAACGCAATGGCGTGATCGTTCGGCAGATTAGGCGAAGGCTTGATGAGCAGTGAATATTTTTTTTGGTGATCATAATTTTTCATGGCGACTACTTCCAAATCGCACGTGATACCGCCGGCCAGCCAACCTTCACCATTGATCATGCGTGCAAGTTCACCCACGGTGAGCCCGTGTACAATCGGAATCGGGTGCATCCCCACAAAAGATTTTAGCGACATATTCAACACGGGCCCGTCGATGTAATGTCCGTTCGGGTTGGGTCGGTCAAGCACAATTACTTTCTTTTTGTTTTCGGCGCAAGCTTCCATCAGGTAATGCATCGAACTGATATAGGTGAAAAACCGCGTGCCTACATCCTGAATGTCAAAGATGACTACATCGACGTCAGCCAAGTGCTCGGGCGTAGGCTTCTTTTTGTTGCCGTAAAGCGACACTACGGAAATCCCGGTGGCCGCGTCAATTTCATTATCGATGGTTTCTCCTGCTTCTACCTTTCCACGAAAGCCATGTTCAGGTGAAAATATTTTTTTAATGTTCGCTTTTAGTTTTTGCAGTGTATCGACCAGGTGCGTTTGGCCGATCACCGAGGTATTGTTGACGAGCAGTGCCACAGACTTATTCTGAAGCAAAGGCAAGAGTTTATCAAGCTGCTCAGCGCCGGTAACAATTTTTGTATTCGCCTGACCATTTACGGCATGCGAAAACAGAAACACCGAAAGGAAAATTGCCACGCCAGTCATAAAATGGATTCGTCGATTCATAGCCGTAATCATTTTACTTTTGATTATTTTGCAAGGTAACTCATCGAAGTGAACCTTTCGTATTTCATATCGAAAAGAATACGGTCGACGCAAGCCGGAAGTTTTTCGTCTACCATACACAAAGTGGCCGTCGGTAGTATTGCCATTGGCCTGGCCGCTGCTATCGTCTCTTTTCTGATCATGCACGGGTTTCAAACGGCGGTGAAGGAGCGTGTGTATGGCTTCAGCAATCATTTGCTGATCACCAAATTTACGATGAACAATGCGGTGGCCGAGCAGCCTTTTGACTTCAACATCGATGTGTACAGTCATCCAGAAAAATATCCTTTTATAAAGCACGTGCAGGAGTATAGCCACAAGGCGGGCCTGATCAAAACTGAAAACGAAGTGCTGGGGATTATCCTCAAAGGAGTTGGCAGGAGCTTTAATCAACCGGCGTTTCAGGAAAACATGGTGGAAGGGAAATTCATTACCTTCCCTGACTCAGGATATTCGCATGAAATTGTTTTGAGCAGAGCGATCGCTAACAAAATCAATGCAAAAGTAGGAGATGCAGTCATTCTTCATTTCTTTCAAAACCCTCCGCGATACCGCAAACTCAAGATCGTAGGCATCTACGAAACAAACCTCTCGGATTATTTTGATAGCAAAGTGATCATCGGCGACCTGCGCATGGTGCAACAGCTTAATGGATGGAATGAAAATCAAGCTGGAGGACTTGAGGTGCTGATTGATTTTAAGGCATTCAATTCATATCAACTTCGCAAGGATGACTTCAATAATTATTGGAGAGCGATTGAAGAGCACATTATCAATAACCCGGAGGAAGAGAGTAAGTTTCTATCCACGGTGTCAGCGTTGTGGGATTATAAATTCGATTTCGACGAAGCAGCCTTAAACCGTGCTCAGCGCGACATTGGCGAACCAATGGATTACGACCTAAACATTGAGACGGTGCGCGACAAATACATTCAGGTTTTTGAATGGCTGGATCTTGTAAAACGGCAAGTCAGAATTCTGCTCGTTATTATTCTAACCGTCGTGAGTGTGAATATGATTTCCGTGATTTTAATTTTGGTGATGGAACGAATTCCGATGGTGGGCCTTCTCAAAGCCATCGGCGCACAAAATAAATTGGTTCGATCCATCTTTATTTATAACGGAATGAGTTTGATCGCCCGGGGTTTGCTGTATGGAAATGCCGTCGGCCTAGGAATTTGTTTCCTGCAATATCAATTTCATCTGATCAAGCTGAACGCGCACGATTACTACATGAGTTATGTGCCGGTGCAATGGGAGTGGGGCACTGTGATTATCCTGAACCTGATTGTTTTCGCTGTGGTGTCGCTGGTGTTGCTTTTGCCTACGCGGTTCATCGCACGCGTGCAGCCGGTGCAGGCGATACGGTTTGACTAATATTCCTTAATCAAACTTTCTGAACCAGCTCCGGATCGTCATTTGAATGACGCCGAGAAATCCTTCTTTGAAAATTCCTACAGACATCTTGGATTGACCCAGCGTACGGTCTGTAAAAATGATCGGAACTTCCGTGATCTTGAATTTATATTTCCAGGTAAGAAATTTCATTTCGATCTGAAATGCGTACCCTATGAACTTCACTTTATCCAAAGGAATTTTTTCCAACACCGCCCGACGATAGCAGACGAAACCTGCCGTGGTATCATGAATGGGGATACCCGTAATGAACTGCACATAGCGACTGGCAAAATAGGAGAGGAGGACGCGGCTCATAGGCCAGTTCACCACATTCACGCCGGTGGAATAGCGCGAGCCAACGGCAAGGTCGAACCCACCTTCGGCACAAGCCAGGTAAAGCCGGTTCAGGTCGCGGGGGTCGTGCGAAAAATCAGCATCCATTTCCAGGATAAAATCATACCCGTTTTTTTCTGCGAAGCGAAACCCTTCGATGTATGCCGTGCCAAGCCCCAACTTTCCGGCTCTTTCTATTAAGTGAAGTTTTGTTTCGGAAGGAGTATTGTAAGTATTTTGCAGAACTTTGACCATGCCTCCCGTGCCATCGGGTGAATTATCGTCGATGATGAGCAAATGAAAATCTTTCGGCTGATTAAATACGGCCTGAACGATCTGGACGATGTTCTCCTTTTCGTTGTACGTGGGTATGATGACCAGGGCATTGCTCACGGCAAAGGAATTTAAGAAGGCTAAAGTATCATTTTTGTAGCAAACTGATGTACAGTAAACTAAAAGATTTTTTCCTTAACCGCAGGCTCACACTATTTTATTTGGTTGGGCTTGTCGCACTAATTTCTGCAGCGCAGGCATATTTCGGAGGTCTAAAAAAATTTCAAGCTGAGGCGCCTGAAGCTACCTATACTCAGTATAACAACTATATAATCTTCAAGCAGTCGTTTGTTCATTTTATCGATGGTAAAGATTTGTACAGCCTTTATCCCGAGGAGCATTGGGACTTGTACAAATACAGCCCGACCTTCGCTCTATTGTTTGGCGGATTGGCATGGTTGCCGGACTGGCTTGGTTTGCTTTTGTGGAACCTGATCAATGCGCTGGCGCTCTTCCTTGGCGTAAGGATGCTCCCTGGCCTTGAGTTGAAGGCAAGAAACCTGATTGTTTTATTATCTATCGTTGAATTGCTGACCAGCCTGCAAAGCGCTCAAAGCAATGCGCTGATCGCAGGCTTCATAGTCCTTGCGTTCGCCATGATGGAACGTGGAAAGTTCTTGTGGGCGTGTGTTCTGATCGCATTGACGGCCTATATCAAACTTTTCGGACTGTTTGCGTTTGCCCTTTGCCTGCTCTATCCTCAACGGTGGAGAATGACCTTTTATGGAGCACTATCGGTGGTAGCCTTGGGCGTTCTTCCATTGCTGGTGGTGAGTGTGCCACACCTGGCTTCACAATACCAAAGCTGGTGGCGGCTGCTGCAAAGCGATTACGTGCCCAATGTTCTTTCGTTGATTGGTGTAGTTAGGGCATGGACATCTCTTGCATTAAACCCCAACGCCGTATTACTTATTGGGCTTGTGTTATTTGGGCTGCCGCTTTTACGGTTTCCCTATTTTGACAATTACAAATTTCGGCTGGCCATGCTGGCCATGGTGTTGCTTTGGATGATCGTCTTCAACCACAAAGCCGAGTCCCCTACGTTTATCATCGCTATGGTTGGCGCCGCAGTTTGGTACTTTTCTTCAGGGCTATCAGTGCGGGCGAGAAATATGCTCATCCTCTCGGCGTTCGTCTTTACCTCCTTGTCGGCCACCGATGTGTTCCCAGATTTCATACAGGATAATTTTTTCGATCCCTTTTCAGTGAAGGCGATACCTTGCATTGTGATTTACTTCACCGTTCTTTACGAACTTGTTTTCAAACCCGATCAACTAGCTCATTCATGAATCCTTGTGTTTTCCTCGACCGCGATGGCGTCATTAACAAAGACAATCCCAACTACACGTATAAAGTAGAAGGCTTCGAAATCCTTCCCGGAGTGATCGACGCCTTGAAACTTTTAAAAGCCAATAATTTTTCGCTGGTAGTGGTGACCAATCAATCCGGTATTGCACAGGGGTTGTACACACAGCAACAGATGCAAGAATGCCACCGGTATTTTCAGGAGCAATCGGGTCATGTCATCGATCACTTTTACTTTTCGCCATACCATCCTTCGGTTACGGATTCGCTGTTGCGAAAACCTGGCACGCTGATGTTTGAAAAGGCGATAGCCCGGTTCAATGTAGATATTGCCAAATCCTGGATGATTGGTGACCGTGGCCGCGATATTATCCCTGCCCGCAAACTCGGGATAAAGACCATTCAGATCGGTGACGAAATAGAAGAAAAAGATAAGGCCGACTTTCAATCGGCCAATCTTCTTGAGGCTGCAAATATTATTTTAAGCGGGATTTAGCGAATGCTTCGCGGCTGGTCTAAATTCTGGTCCAGCGCCAAGCTCTTTCATCAATTTGGCATGTGCTGCCACGGCTTGAAAGAAAGTATCCTTTGATTTGTAGGGCAATCCAAACTCTTTAGCGGTCTGCTCTACAATAGGAGCAATGTTGCGGTAGTGCACGTGGCAGATATTGGGAAACAAATGATGTTCCACCTGATAATTCAATCCGCCTACATACCACGAAAGAATTTTGTTTTTGTGGCCAAAGTCAGTAGTGGTTAGCAATTGATGAATCGCCCAATTGTTTTCCAGATTGCCTTTGCCGTCGGCTACGGGATATTCTGTTCCATCAACCACATGCGCCGGCTGAAAAATAATGGCTAGTATAAATCCTGAAACAAAATGCATCACAAAAAAGCCAAGGGCCACCTGCCACCAGGTTACCGGTAATAGCACCAGTGGAAGCACGATGATGTAGGAGAAATAAAATATTTTGGAGACAATCAAGATCGTCCACTCTTTGGCGGCGGTGGTTTTTTGTTTTTTCAGCAAACCTTCTTTTTCATACTTGATGAGCCTTGAATAATCTTTAGCCACAATCCACACGAAAGTAAGGAGGCCGTAAAAAAACCACGCGTAGATGTGCTGATAGCGGTGCAGCGGATGCCAGGTTGATCCTGGCGCCATGCGCAACACGCCCCGGGGGCTGATGTCTTCATCCACGTCATGCACGTTGGTATAGGTGTGATGCAATACATTGTGTTGTACTTTCCAGTTGACAGCGTGCCCTCCGATAAGGTTGAGCGAAATACCTAAAAGGTTGTTGACCCAGGTTTTGTTGGAATATGAGCCGTGGTTGGCGTCGTGCATGACCGAAAGGCCGATGCCCGCTTTTCCCAAACCGATAATCAGGCAGAGGCCCAACATACCCCAAGCACTCGCTACCGAACCGCTAATCAAAACAAAGTAAGGCACGAAGTACAAAGCAAACATAAACACGGTTTTCACCACCATTTCGGTGTTGGCCGTGCGCTCAATATGGTTGGTTTTAAAATACCCATTCACACGTTGAGTCAACGTAGAAAAAAAATCGGCATTTCCTGGAGCAAATTTCAGGTTAAGATTCATTCGTTTACAATAGGTGGTTTAGGAAAGGTACGACATTACTATCCTATAACAGCCGTTAGCTGAAAGAAAAAACAAATTTTAAGCATCAAGGCAATTCGGCGATCACAGTCCGGCCACCCTTGGTGATGTCACCAATGGCCACGTTGATCCGGGTTTCCAGCGGAAGGTAAATATCCACCCGCGAACCGAATTTGATGAATCCAAACTCTTCACCTTGTTCAAGGTCTTGGCCTTCTTTCACGTACCACTTTATACGCCGTGCTAGCGCACCGGCAATCTGACGAAACAGTATTTCATGACCGCTTTTCATTTTCACGGCTACTGTTGTCCGTTCATTTTCTGTGCTCGACTTAGGGTGCCAGGCAACCAGGTATTTTCCAGGATGATATTTAAAGTATGAAACCTGACCACCTACCGGCGTACGGTTGACATGCACATTCACAGGAGACATAAAGATCGAAATCTGCTTCCGACGAGATTTCAAATGCTCGGTTTCTTCGGTCTCTTCAATCACTACTACTTTGCCGTCGGCTGGCGCCAGAATGTATTTATCGTTTTTCTGAATTGTAAAAATGGGATTGCGGAAAAACTGAAGAAGCAGGAGATAAAAAACTACAGCCACTCCGATAATGATATTGCGGATAGCGTCTGATTGAGGATGAAAAAAATAATCGGCCAACCAGATTACGCCCACCAAAATGATCAGCGAAATGAAGAGTAATGTGCGGCCTTCTTTGTGGATAGTCATTGCGAAAACAGAATTTAAGTCAGTAAAATCGGGTGAAAAAGGCCATTGATGAAGCCGTTTTCAGGCAACAAAGAAGGGGGTTTATCTTCAAAGAGACAAACCCCCCGCTCTTAAATTCTGTAATCTTCTTATTCTGCAGTTTTTTAGTAACCCCCGCGGAATTTATAGGTCTTTGCCACCTTGTCGATCGCTACCATATACGCTGCAATACGAAGCGAAACCTTGTATTCGATCGCTGTTTTGTAAACGTTGTCAAACGAGTCTTTCATGATCCGGTCGCTGCGGCGGTTCACCCGCTCAGCGGTCCATTTGTAACCGAGGCGGTTTTGTACCCACTCAAAATACGATACGGTAACACCGCCGGCGTTGGCGAGGATATCGGGCACTACGCTGATTCCTTTTTCATAAATAATGCTATCGGCTTTGGATGACGTCGGGCCGTTGGCTCCTTCTACAATCAACTTGGCCTTGATGTGGCTGGCGTTGCTTCCGGTGATTACATCTTCGGTTGCAGCAGGTACCAATACATCTACCGGCAAGGTGAGAATTTCCGCGCCGCTGATTTTCTCTGCGCCGGTAAATCCTTCCAGTGAGCCTTTGTTGGAATCGCGGTATTTGATGGCTGCTTCAATGTCAATTCCTTCGGTGTTGAAATATGCTCCACTGATATCACTCACAGCCTGCACTTTCAATCCACGTTCATGCAGAAGGCGGGCAGTCCATGAACCCACGTTGCCAAAGCCTTGCACGGCGCAAGTAGCTTTGTACGGATTGATTTTCAATTTTTCCATCGCGGCAAGCGTAGAAACCATCACACCGCGACCGGTTGCTTCAGTGCGGCCGAGCGAGCCTCCCATTACAATGGGTTTTCCGGTCACTACGGCGGCTACGGTCATTCCTTTATTTCTTGAATATTGGTCCATCAACCAGGCCATTTCGCGCGGGCCTGTACCCATGTCTGGGGCGGGGATATCCTGGTCAGGACCGAATACATCCATCATCGATTGGGTGTACGCACGCATGAGGCGTTCAATTTCACCGGCCGACATTTCGCGCGGGTTGCAGGTTACACCACCTTTAGCGCCACCGTAAGGAATATCCACCACGGCGCACTTCCAGGTCATCCAGGCGGCCAAAGCCTTTACTTCATCAAGATTGACATGCGGATCGAACCGGATTCCACCTTTGGACGGTCCAAGAATGGTGGAGTGAATAACACGATACCCTTCAAACACGCGGATGCTCCCGTCGTCCATAGTTACCGGAAGGGAAACGATCACCTGCTTGGCAGGATTTTTCAACACGTTGTACACTTCTTCTTCCAACCCTAGAATCTGAGAAGCCGTGCGAAAGCGCGACATCATTGCTTCAAATGGATTTTCCTTATCTACGATGGGTGCTGGTTCGATGTAAGCCATTTTAATTGATGATTTACGATGAATGAATTTACGACACTGTTTCGACTAAAAATTTCTTCTTTTTGAAAGGCTGAATCATTGATCGAAAACGGTTGCAAAGATAAATAATTTGGCGATTTTACCCGCTTTGGCACAGGCAAATATGGAGTCATAACGGTCTTCGCCCATCTCAAATCTTTATTTTGACTGACATCCTCAATGGCAATTTTTATTTGGTCAATGATAAAATCATCCTATGAATAATCCGCATGCGATGGATTGTCCTTAGATGTCGATCCCAAAAATTATTTACCTTATTTTTTTACTCCCTGTTTTTCAATCGCCTCTTTTTGGTCAGGCCTTACCGTAGGATAGGTAATCCCCAGTTGCTCCAGATAACTCTTATACTTCTGTGGATTGTAATAGTAGGGCTTCAGCTTTGGAGCAAACTCATCCATGATCTTTTTATTCAAGAAAGTGGCCGGTTTGTCGGTATCGCCGATCAGGGGCACGTACTTCTGCTCTTTGGTTTGTTCGTTCTTGTAATAATCCCACGCTTTGATAATGATCTCTGGTTTGGTAAGCAGATCTACCAACGTGAGTGCCTCTACTTTGGCGCCATACACTACACCTTTGTGCGCTATGGGCGTAGCCATTGAAATTGCGTCAGCCCAATGGTGTCCCGGAAGCCCGGGTATGTTGGACGGGTATCCCAACACAATGGTAGGCACCGTCCACGATACATCGGCAATGTCGTCTGAGCCGCCGCCCATGGCCATCATGTAGCGGCCACCTACATTCACCATACCCACCGCATAAGGCAAGCCAATGGTATCGAGCTTCATGGCCAGGCCTTCAATCTTTTGCGATTTCATTTCTATCTGAGTGGCTTTCGCCAACAATTGATCTTCGGCCGACCACGAGGGCAGTCCCACGCGCTTGATGTTGGCGTAAGTAGCTTCTGCCATCGGCTTATTGAAATGCCCGGCCCAGGCTGATCCGAGAATTTCGTACGAATATTTTGTGTCGGTCATCAGTGCTGCGCCGTCAGCCATTTTAATTCCGGTTTCAAAAAGCTTTTTAATGGCAGGATAAGTCCGTTCACGGAAGTAATACCACACCGATGCTTTAGATGGAACCACATTAGGCTGGTCGCCACCGTCGGGGATAACGTAGTGCGAGCGCTGCGTGAGTTCGAGATGTTCGCGTTTAAAATTCCACCCGATGTTCATGAGTTCAACAGCATCCAGTGCGCTTCGTCCGCGCCATGGTGCTCCGGCGGCATGTGCCGCTTGCCCTTCGAAGGTGAATTTTACAGACACCATTCCGTTGTATCCGGCGTCGCCATACGACACTTCGAAATTGCTATTCACGTGCGTGAAAATACAAGCGTCCACATTTTTGAATACTCCGGCGCGCACATAATAGGCTTTCGTGCCCAACTGTTCTTCGGCGATGCCCGGCCACAAAAGCAGCGTTCCGGAAATATGGTCTCTCTCCATGATTTTTTTCATGGCTATGGCAGTGATAATGTTAAGCGCCTGCCCTGAGTTATGCCCTTCGCCGTGGCCTGGCGCACCCTCCACAATGGGATCGTGGTATGCTACGCCGGGTTTTTGTGAAGCTTTTGGAATACAATCTACGTCCGACCCCAAAGCAATCACGGGTTTGCCATTTCCCCACGTGGCCGTCCACGCGGTGGGTATTCCCGAAATTCCTTTTTGAATAGTAAACCCATTTTTTTCCAGGAGTTCGGTAAGGTATTTCTGCGTTTCAAATTCCTGAAAGCCAAGTTCTGAAAAACTGAAAAGCATGTCGTTGATTTGCTGGCCCAGTACGGCGTTTTTTTCTACCTCAGCCAGCGCATCGGATTTTAGTTTTTCGACGGCGGCAGGTGAATACGTCTGAGCGGTAGAGGTGAGCGACAGGCCAAGGCAAATGGCCATCAGGTAAACTAGTTTCATGCGTGTGGGTTTAGGTTAAAGAAAGATAGCAGTTTCCAGCCTGTGGCCCTTAAATTTTTTTTGAATGGTGTAAGTCTTGAGCCGCAATCGAAATAAATACTGGCTATGAAAATAAAAGAGGCTGCCTCTTTTGGAGACAGCCTCTTCGTATAGTTAAAACAAAAATTAAGCGATCGATACGCGTTTGAATTCAGCCACAGTCAATCCCTTAGAAACGCTATCCAGGTATTGAGCGATGGTTTTAGAAGAATCCTTCACATACAATTGGTGCAACAAAGTGTTGTCTTTGAAGAATTTCTGAAGCTTTCCCTGTGCGATTTTATCCACCATATTGGCAGGTTTGCCTTCGGCAAGAATCTGTGCTTTGGCAATCTCCAATTCTTTTTCGATCACCGTCTTATCCACTGAAGTTTCGTCTACTGCTACCGGGTTCATCGCGGCGATTTGCATGCCTACGTCTTTGCCCGCTTCGATCACATCTTTGCCATTTACGCCTTTCAAGGATACCAACACGCCCAGTTTGCTGCCGGCGTGAATGTAAGCCACCACGGCTTCGCCTTTCATGTGAATGAATGAGCTGATCTCCAGCTTCTCACCGATTTTTCCAACCAATTCTGTAATCTTCTCACCGATGGTAAGGTCGCCAGCTTTCTCAGCCAAAAGGGCGTCTTTGTCGGCTGATTTTTTAGTGAATGCTGTTTCGGCAATCAACTTGCCAAGGCTTTGAAACTCTTCGTTTTTAGCTACGAAGTCAGTTTCGCAGTTCAGGGCGATAAGAACGGCTTCTTTATTATCGGCAGAGGTTTTGATGAAAACTGATCCTTCTTTAGCGTCTTTGTCAGAGCGGCTGGCCGATACTTTCTGGCCTTTCTTTCTGAGAATTTCAATGGCTTTTTCGAAATCACCTTCGGCTTCTGTCAATGCTTTTTTGCAATCCATCATACCCGCGCCGGTCATGGTGCGGAGTTTATTTACGTCTTGTGCTGTGATCATGATTATTACTTATTTATCGGATTAGAAATTACTTTTCAAATGGGGCTAAAACAAAATGAACACCGGCTTGCACCGATGTTCATTTGTATCGTATCGGCTAAGCCTGGGATTAGTTGCTTTCTACAGCTTCGTCCACTTTGCGCTTTTCGTCTTCTTCTTTCTTCTGACCTGCTTCTTCTTTGTCTTTCTTTCTCTCCATCAAAGACTCTTCGATGGCTTTACCAATGTAATTGGTGATGATAGAGATTGACTTGAAGGCGTCGTCGTTGGCAGGGATCGGGAAATCGATGTTTGAAGGATCAGAGTTGGTATCTACCATGGCAAACACGGGGATATTCAACTTTTGAGCTTCCGCTACGGCGATGTGCTCGCGCTTTACATCAATCACAAACAAAGCGGCAGGCAGACGGTTAAGGTCGGCGATACCACCCAATTGCTTTTGAAGTTTCGCTTTTTCGCGGGTCAGCATGAGTTTTTCCTTTTTGGTGATATTCTCATACGACTCGTCTTTCATCATTTTCTCGATCTGAGCAAGTCTTTTGAGGGATTTGCGGATCGTAGCAAAATTGGTAAGCATACCACCCAACCAGCGCTCGGTCACGTAAGGCATGTTCAACCGTGTAGCTTCAGAAACCACGATGTCTTTCGCTTGCTTTTTAGTAGCGACGAACATGATTTTGCGTCCTGAGCGCACGATGTTTTTAATCGCGTAGACCGCTTCTTCAAGACATTTGGTCGTCTTGTTCAAATCGATCAGGTGGATGCCGTTGTTTTCCATGTAGATGTACTCCGCCATCTTAGGGTTCCACTTACGGGTAAGGTGGCCAAAATGCACACCTGCATCCATCAAATTTTGTATTGTTAATTGCTCTGCCATGATTCTTCTATTAACGCTTGCTGAACTGGAATCTTCTACGTGCCTTTCTGCGACCTGGCTTCTTTCTTTCTACCATGCGTGAATCGCGGGTAAGAAGACCTTCTTTTTTCAGTGCCGGGCGACTTTCGCCATTGATATTTACAAGAGCGCGGGCAATTCCTAACCGAATTGCTTCGGCCTGGCCTTTTGAGCCACCGCCTTCTACGTTTACGGTTACATCGTAATTGCCTTCCTCTTTAATGATGGAAAGAGCCTGTTTTACAGTAGTCTGCAATATTTCTGATGGGAAATACTCTTTTAACTCACGTTGGTTAACCACGATTTGGCCTTTGCCGGGTTTTACATATACCCGAGCGACCGAGGTTTTCCTTCTTCCGATGGTATTAATGATCTCCATGTATCAGAATTTTAATTCTTTTGGTTGGTTTGCAGTGTGAGGGTGCTCAGCGCCGGCATATACATGCAGGCTGCGGAACAATTGGCGACCCATGGCGTTTTTGGGCAACATGCCACGCACAGAAAGCTCTACAAGCCGTGCAGGGTGTTTTTCCATAATTTCCTTAGGAGCAAGCTCCTTTTGGCCGCCTGGATAACCGGAATAGGTAAAGATTACGCGGTTGTTCCATTTTTTGCCGGTCATTCTTACTTTGTCAGCATTGATCACTACTACATGATCTCCCATGTCAGTATTAGGAGTGTAAGTAGTTTTGTTTTTGCCACGCAATACGCGGGCTACCTGGCTGGCTAATCGGCCCAACACCTGGTCTTTTGCATCCACCAGTACCCAGTTTTTCTCAGCTGTGGTTTTGTTGGCGTAAACGGTTCTATAACTGTACTGATCCACTTTTTAGCTTTTTAGCTTTGTATAATTAGACTTACCCTTAAAAAAGGGACACAAAAGTAGGCGCAAAAAGCAGATTATGCAAGTGCCGGTAATTATTTACCGGGAGTTCGTTTCCAACTGCCTGAAAAGCGCCCTTAAATCTTTAGGATAGGGGGCCTCGACGGTGATCATTTTCCCGTCAAACAGGGCAAATTCCAAGGAAAATGCATGTAATGCCATTCTTTTTATCAACGGCTGCTCTTCGGTGGATTTTTTTAGATGAAAGTTCCTTTTTATGCTCGATACCATTAAAGGCTGGCCTCCGTAGGTTTCGTCGCCGGTAATCGGTGCCTTGAGCAAGGCCAGGTGTATGCGAATCTGGTGCATGCGCCCGGTAATGGGGTTACACCTTATAAAGGAGTGTTGCCGGTAGGTTTTTTCGGTGGTGAAATAGGTTTGGGCGTCTTTTCCTTCGCGGGCGATGCGCACGGTGCCGTCGCTGAGTTTCAAAATGGGCGCATCTACCAATTGATTGTCAAATTGATGAATTCCGTCAGTCACCGCATGATAGGTTTTGTGAACCTGTCGATTTTCGAACTGCATGCTCAGGTGGCGGTAGGCTTCCGGGTTGCGGGCTATGGCCAATACCCCCGAAGTATCTTTGTCGAGCCGGTGGCACACCTGCGGGTCGGGCTCCACTTCCCGCGCCAGCGATAATATATTAATAGTGTCAACGCGGTCTTCCAAAGTAGAGACAAACGGAGGCTTGTTGATGACAATGAAGTCTTTGTCTTCAAAAAGAACCAGGTCTTTAAATATTATCTTTTGTTTCGATCCCATCGAGCCGTTACCTATTTAATCTTCATCTTCTTTTGCCCGCGACAGCTTAAAACTGAACTCCGAGCCTTTGCCTTCTTCACTGTGCACTTCGGCTTTGCTGTTGTGGCCTTCTAAAATATGCTTTACAATGGCCAGGCCCAGACCCGTGCCGCCTTTTTCGCGGCTGCGACTTTTGTCGACGCGGTAAAAGCGCTCAAAGATACGATGAAGGTGTTGTGATGGGATACCCTCGCCGGTATCGGTCACGAATGTGGTCACATTTTTTTTGCCCACGTCAAAGCTTACCGACACGCTGCCGCCCTCCGGCGTGTATTTGATGGCGTTGGAAATCAGGTTAGTCATCACCTGGCTGATACGCAGTTCATCGGCCAGCACGTACACTTTTGATTGCCTTGCCGGCTTCAGACTCAGGGCGATCTTCTTTTGCTCGGCTTTTTCTTCAAACTGATCGATTACTTCTTCGCAAAGTTTCACGAGGTCGGTTTGCACGAATTTCATTTTAATGTCGCCGGTTTCAATCTGCGAAAGCGTGAGAAGGTCTTGTACCAGCGAATCTAATCCGTCAAGGCTTTTGGCGGCCTTCTTCAAAAACTTGGTGCGTACATTCTTGTCGTTCACCGCGCCGTCGATCAGGGTGTGCACAAACCCTTGGGCGGCGAAGATCGGCGTCTTTAGTTCGTGCGATACATCGGCGATGAATTCTTTACGAAAAGCTTCCAGCTTTTTAAGTTCATCAATTTCCTTTTGCTGCAGCAGCGCAAACGTGGCGATTTCCTGATTTAGTTTTTCAAATGGATTGAGGCTGGTGGTTTTTTCTTTGGCAATTCCTTTGAGCTCTTTCTTCATCAGCTTGCCCATCATCTTGTCGATTTTGTTGATACCGCGGAAGATCAGAAATTCAAGGACCACGTAGGTAAGGAGGTATGACACCGAAAAACTCACCAACGAAGCGACCAGCAACGCGCTTGGAGCGACGCTATTAATAAGTGAAAGGAAAAGCGCGGTGACACCGGCAATAGAAACCGCCAGCAGCAAAGCAATAGATCGTGCGCTATACACCATGTGCACAAAAATAAGAAATACCGCTAAGCGCGTTTATTAATTTTATGGCAGGAAGAGCGAGGCTTACTTCACATTAAACTTGTAGCCAACGCCTTTCACAGTGGCGATACAATCGTCGCCGATTTTTTCGCGCACTTTGCGGATGTGCACGTCAACGGTGCGCGAAAGCACATATACGTCGGCGCCCCAGATGTTTTGCAAAAGATCGTCGCGGCTGAAAACTTTATTTGGATTTTGGGCCAGAAAGAAAAGCAATTCAAATTCTTTTTTGGGTAAACTGATCTCGCGTCCTTTCAAGCGAACAGTGTAACTGGTGCGGTCGATAATCAGATCGCCGGCCTTAATCTGACTGGAGGTATTTTTCTTGGCCGAGTCGCGGCGAAATAGCGCGCTGATGCGGCTCATCAACGCTCGTGGTTTGATTGGCTTTAAGATGTAGTCATCGGCACCGACATCAAAGGCTGCTACTTCTGAGTATTCTTCAGCACGTGCCGTAAGGAAAACGATGTACGTATTTACCAATTCGGGCATGGCGCGAATCTGGCGGCACGCCTCCACACCATCTACTTTTGGCATCATGATGTCGAGCAGCACAAGATCCGGATGGAACTTCCGGGCCACATCTACGGCACCCTGGCCATCGTTGGCGGTGCGCACTTCGTATCCCTGTTTTTCAAGGTTGTATTTGAGCAGTTCGAGGATTGGCTCTTCGTCGTCAACGACTAAAACTTTTGGCGCGGGCTTATTACCCATAGCGTTTTTTTTATAAAGGTAGAGAGATTTTGCCCGTTGGGAAAGGGATTGTTAAGGACTTAACAATTTGATAAAAAGCGGGTAACACTATAAAGCACTTACAGGAACGGATGCTTTTGCCCGAGGTAGTAGATATAACCTTTCAGGTTGCCTTTGAATTTTTCGTCCAACTCTTTCCCAAAATCTTTTTGCTTGGATTGATACAAATGAAACGACATGAAGTACGTGTTGTTGGGAAGCCAGTTGGATGTTTTCGTGTTTCTCTTTTCAAACAATGAAAGAGTATCAATCGATTTCACAATCTTTTCGATCATCTGTTTTTTCAATTCCTTCTTTTCGTCGAATGACTTATTGCTGTCGTACGATTTGTAAAGACTATCGAGCTTTTGTGTTCCTCGTAAAATATGCCGGCTGTAAATCCGGTAGTCCTGATCTTCGTGCAGGTATTGCAGGTATTGCTTTGAGTTCTTTCCATATTTGTAAGAAAGAAAATTGTAGGCCGCGGTGTCGCCAATAAACGACGCCAGGTTTTCATTGAAGTCGGCGTCGTCTTTGATAAAGATGGTGGAGTGTACCATTTCATGAATGATCAACCCAGCCAGATCGCCGTCGCTTCGTTTCAGCATGTCGCTGAGTATCGGATCGGTAAACCAACCCAGCGTACTCCAGCCTCCGGGGTTGCGAATGCTCACGTCAAATTTTTCACTGACTAATTTTTCACGCTCAGCCAATGCTTTTTCCTTTTCAAAAAATCCTTTGTACGGCATATCGCCGATAATGGGAAAGTGCCAAAGCTTGGCTTTGAGTTCAAACGGTTCGCACGCCTGCACTACCCACATCAGCTCCTGGCCGCGTTGGTCATACAGTGTTTTGTAGTTCTCGGTGTCTTTGAGTCCGAGCGAATCAATGGCAAATTTTCTTACTTCTTCAATGAGATGAAGTTTTGTTTTGAGCGAATCAGGAAAGGAGGGATCGTTTAAAAAAGTTTCCACTGGCTTAGCGCCCCAGATAATTTTAAGCTGGCCATAGCCCATTCGCGCGCCGTAGCTTACCAACTGCCATTGCCACGCCACGAGCGCCAACACTACGACTAGAAAAAGTAGAAGAATTTTTTTGACCATGAGAGAAGGATACACTCCTAAAAAATCAGCCAGGTAAAAATAGAGTTTTTCTTATATTCGACCGCGACTATTCAACCCTTCCGGTATGAAAAAAATTATTCTATTCATCTTTCTAACCAGCCCTTGCTTTGCGCAGCGATTTACAGCCGATGAAATTTCATCGTGGAAGAAGCGTGCCGAATCGATTACTATTGTGCGCGATACGTGGGGAGTTCCTCACATTTATGGAAAGACCGATGCTGACGTAGTGTTCGGCATGTTGTTTACTCAATGCGAAGACGACTTTCCGCGAGTGGAACGCAATTACCTCACCGCCACCGCGCGCATGGCCGAAGCCGAAGGTGAGGATTTCATTTATCATGATTTGAGGATGCGTTTGTTCATCGACACTACCAAAGCCATCGCGGTGTATAAGGAAGCCCCCGAGTCGATGAAAAAACTTTGCAATGCGTTTGCCGATGGAATCAACTATTATCTATTCACGCATCCGCAAACTAAACCGAAGCTGCTTACCCGCTTTCAGCCATGGATGCCTTTTCTTTTTAGTGAAGGAAGCATCGGTGGAGATATTGAATCGGTATCGCTCAATGAGATCAAAGAATTTTATGGAAAGCAACCTGGAGATCTGAAAGAAGAAGTAAGCGACGACGGTCTTGGTGCAGAGCCGCGTGGCTCCAATGGCATCGCGATTGCACCAACGCTGAGTGCTAGCGGCAATGCACTTTTTCTGATCAATCCGCACACGTCATTTTATTTTCGCTCTGAGTTGCAGGCTGTGAGCGAAGAAGGCTTGAATGCATACGGTGCAGTGACCTGGGGACAATTTTTTATTTATCAGGGATTCAACGAGCACTGCGGATGGATGCACACTTCAAGTCAGGCCGACGTGATCGACGAGTACATTGAATCTGTGCTGAAGAAAAATAAAAACCTCTACTATAAATACGGAGATGAACTGCGGCCGCTGACACAAGAAAGAATTTCGATCGCTTATAAAAAAGGAAATACCGTTGCCCGAAAAGAGTTTGTTACTTACCGCACGCACCACGGCCCCATTGTAGCGCAGCGAAATAAAAAATGGATTAGCGCGAAGCTGATGGTAGAACCGCTGAAAGCGTTGACACAATCGTTTCAGCGCACCAAAGCCAACTCGCTCGACGAGTTTAAGAATGCCATGCTGCTTCGTACCAATTCATCGAACAATACGGTGTACGCCGATGATCGTGGAAACATCGCCTATTGGCATGGTAATTTTATGCCGAAGCGCAATCCTAAATTTAACTGGAGCGAGCCCGTAGACGGAAGCAATCCGGCAACCGAGTGGCAAGGACTACACGCTCCCGACGAGCTTGTGCATGTGGTTAATCCGGTGAGTGGATGGATTCAAAACTGCAACGCTACTCCATTTACAGTAGCAGGAGCGAGTAGCCCGAAGCGAGAGGATTTCCCGACGTACATGGCGCCAGATCCGGAGAATGCTCGCGGCCTTCATGCAGTTCGCGTATTGCAAAACCAAAAAAACTTTACGTTGGATAAACTCATCGCTACTTCGCGTGATCCTTACCTGCCGGGCTTTGAAACACTGCTTCCTTCTTTTACTAAAGCGTTCGATGAGTTAGCGGCCGCTAATGACTCACTGAAAACAAATTTCAGCGAGCCGATTCAACTTTTAAAGTCGTGGGACTTGCGTTGGTCTGAAAAATCAGTAGCCACCACGCTGGCAATTTATTGGGCGCAAAAATTAAGACAAAATGTTTCTTCACAAATGCCAGCACGAATCGATCAACTCAGTGTGATTAATTTCTTACAAGAAAAGACAACCCCCGTTGAAAAAATCAGAGCCTTGAAAGAAACCATCGCGGAGTTGAAGCGTGACTTTGGAACATGGAAAGTAGCCTGGGGCGATGTGAATCGATTTCAACGAATTGGCGGAAAAATTGATGCCGGATTCGACGATACAAAGCCGAGCATTGCCGTTCCGTTTACTTCGTCTTTCTGGGGCTCGCTCGCGGCCTTCGGAAGCCGGCGATATCCTAACACAAAAAAAATGTACGGCAATGTGGGCAATAGTTTTATCGCGGTAGTGGAGTTTGGAAAAAAAGTAAAAGCAAAATCTGTGGTCACCGGTGGCTCGTCAAGCGACCCTTCGTCGCCGCACTTCAACGATCAATCGGAAATGTATTGCACCGGAAAATTCAAAGACGTGTTGTTTTATAAAGACGATGTGATGAAGCATGTAGAGAAACAGTATAATCCTGGCAATTAAAATTTTTAAAATGAGTCAATTAAAAATCCTTGGCATCTCTGGTAGCATTCGCGACAAATCGTCAACGCATGTGGTGCTGCATGAAATTCAAAAGATGATGCCCGCCGAAGTATCCTTTGAAATCTTTGATCACATTGGCAAGCTGCCACACTTCGATGGTGCGGAGGTGCTGCCCACTCCGGTGCAGGAGTTTAATGAAAAGTTACGCGCCGCCGATGGCGTGTTGATCTGCACACCTGAATATGCTTTTGGTGTTCCCGGTTCGTTAAAAAATGCACTCGACTGGACCGTGGGCACTGGCGAACTGGATAACAAGCCAACAGCGCTGATCACCGCTTCACTCAGTGGAGAGAAAGGGCATGAGGCGATGCTACACATTTTCAAAGCCATCAATGCGCAAGTACCCGAAGGTGGTTCGCTTCTGGTTTCTTTTATCCGCGCCAAAGTAAAAGACGGAAAAATTGTGGACGAGAAAATGAAGGAGGATATGCTAGGCGTTTGCCACGCTTTGGTGAAAAGTATTAAAGCAAAAAGCCCAGCGATTTCTCACTGAGCTTTCTGTAGTTTTTGAAATAACACGTTACGCTAGTTCCCTCAAATCCACCGGCACCACGCGTGAGATGCCTTTCTCTACCATCGTGATTCCATAAATTACATCGGTGGTAGTCATGGTACGTTTGTTGTGCGTCACGATCACAAACTGGCTGTCTTTGCTGAAGCTGCGAATGATGTTGTTGAACTTGTCGATGTTGGCGTCATCCAGTGGCGCATCTACCTCATCGAAAATACAGAACGGCGCAGGCTTCAATAAATACATCGAGAATAACAACGCTGTAGCCGTCAGGGTTTTCTCACCACCCGAAAGCTGATTGATCGTCAGCGGGCGTTTGCCTTTTGGCTTAGCGATAATATCTATTTCTGACTCCAGCGGTTTGGTTGGATCAGTAAGTTTCAGATCGCAGTCGTCGCCTTCATTGAAGAGTGAGCGGAACACTCTTACGAAATGTTCTTTGATCTGATTGAACGCCACCATAAAGGTTTCGCTGGCTACTGTTTCAATCTCGCTGATAGTGCTGAAGAGCGATTCTTTTGCTTTGATCAGGTCTTCCTTTTGCGCGATGATAAAGTCGTTGCGTTGCTTTATCTCGTTGTACGCTTCCATCGCCATCGGGTTGATCGGGCCCATGTTGTCAAGCTTCTCGCGGATTTTAGAAACGTCGGCGCGAAGTTTGTCTTCGTCGGCTTTCGCCAATACTTCCGCTTCCTCCGGTGTAGGTTCACCCACAACCGAATCAAGGTCTACATTGAATTCAACGGACAAGCGCTCTTTCACTGAGTTCAACTGCAACTTGCTGTCGTTAAGTTGACCTTGCAGTTCCATCAGCAACGTGTCAATGCTTTGGCGCTGATGCTGAATTTCGCGAAGGTCTTTGTCGTACTGATCGATCTCTCCGCGGCCACTGTAGTATTCTTTTTCCGCTTCGCTCAATCCTTTCTCCATCTCTTCTTTTTCGGCATACATGCCGATCAGTTCTTCGTCGCTGGTTTGAGCTGTGGTGTTGATGGTTTGAATTTCTTCTTCGTTGCGTTGCAGCTCTTCAGAGTTGGTTTGGATGCGAATGCTGCTTTGGTCCATGCTCTCCTGCTTGAAGCGCATTTCCTGCTCCACGCTCTTTACGCGGTTTTCCTGCTGATGGAAGAAAATATTTTGTTCGTTGTACGCGGCGGACTTCTGACTGAGCAACTCGTTTTGAGCGGTAAGCTCTACGACAATTAGTTTCAGCTTCTCGTCGTGTGCATTGAGTTCTTGTTGTGCGGCTTGTGCTTTGGGTTGCAAGTCGGCAATCTCAGCGCTGAGTGTTTCTATTTTTTCAAGAATGTCTTCACGACGCAAGTCCGCGCTGCTCAACATGCTATGAAACTGCTCTTGTTTTGTCTTTACAGAAATGAATTCGTCATTCACCAGCTTGATGGCATTCTGTGCTTCTTCAATCTGTTGCTTCAGCGTGTTGTTGCGCAGGCGCTCCAATTCGCGCTGGCGATCTACAAGGCTGTGACGCACGTCTTCCAGTTTCTTGGAATATTCTTTGATCTCCTTATCGAGCTTCTCCAGATTTTTGGCACGACCGATTTTCTTACCTTCAAACAATCCCACCGAACCACCGCTCAAACTGAATTTACGCTTGGTGATTTTACCGCTCTTGGTGATGAACGTGTTCTCATCATCAGAAGGAATACTCTTCAGGTCGCCATCAAATACATACACCTTGTCGAGGATGTATGACATGAGTCGCGAATACTTCGGATCGAACTCAATGATCTGCGTGGCCGGGAATGCGTTGGCATACATCTTCACATCCGACGATGCAAACTTCTCAAAGCGATCGAGAATAAAGAAGTTAGCCTTTCCTTTGCTGGCATCGCTCAGAATGTTGATCGCTTCATACGCTTCGGCTTCGTGATCAACGATATAATAGTTGAGGAATGGCTCCAGATAATTTTCAATCGCCACGCGATATTCTTCCGACGTCGAGATGATGTCGGAAAGGAGCGGAGCGTTTTTAGTCCAGCCCACATTCTTTTTCAGGAACTTGATCGCTTCCGGAAAACCTTCGAGATTTTCGACGAGCGATTTGGTGAGTTGAAATTCGTTTTGGCGCGCATCGAGCTTGCGGCCTGTCTCTGTCATCTCTTCGCGTATCATTTCGATGGTCTTCTCCACCGAAGTGATTCGCGTGATCACCTCTTCTTCCTCACGTTTTAATTTATCAAGGTAATTGGTCTTGGCGCCGATCTCACCTTCCAGTACCACGAGTTTCTTTTCAAACTCCGCGAGGTTCGCGCTCTGGTGGCTGGTGTCAGTAGTAGTGCGCTCAAGTTCTTGCTTAAAGGAATTAATTTGAATATCGCGAATTTCCAAGGCTTTGTTCAACTGGAAGGATTCTTCCTGACGCGTACGGTGCACCTGACGCAATGCATCCGATTCGCCTTGCAACGTATACGTGCTTGCCTTCTGCGCTTCGTAGTCGGCCTTCAGGGCTTCCGCTTTGGCAGTAATCTCGGCGAGGATTTCCTTGGCCGCATTGCATTCGGTTTCCAAACTTTGAATGCTGAAGCGTGCGCGCTCGTTACTTTTCTTATCCTGATCGATCTGATCTTTCAGGTTGGTGACGCGGTCGTTCAAAAAGCGAAGTCGTTCGTTCTTTACCTGCTTGTCGCTTTCGTATTGACGGATTTTGGAAACAAATTCGTTGATGGATTTTTGGCGAGACGAAAGTGTTTTCTCTTTTAGAATCAGTTCGGCTTTTGATTTCTCGATCAGCGCTTCCTTCTCGGCGATTTCTGCCGTCAGTTTGGCCTTGCGATCATTTTCTGTTTCAGATTGTTTTTGCAGCGAAGAAAATTTCTCCTTCTGTTTGTTCACCACCACCTTGGCCAGGTTGATGCTTTTCTCTTTATAATCTTCTTTGATCTTGTAATACTGTTCCGTTTGCTTGGCTTGCTTTTCCAGGCTCTTCATGTTCTTCTCAATTTCAAAGAGAAGGTCTTCCACACGCTCTAAGTCGGCATCAGTATCTTCCAGCTTCTTGAGCGTTTCTTTTTTGCGCTTTTTGAATTTGGAAATCCCGGCCGCTTCTTCAAACAACGAACGACGCGAGTTGTCTCGGTCGTTGAGAAGATCATCCACCATGCCAAGTTCAATAATGGCGTAGCTGTTGGAGGCAACTCCAGTATCCAGGAACAAATTGGTGATGTCTTTGAGGCGGCAGGCCACACCGTTGAGCAGATATTCAGATTCGCCCGAGCGATACAAGCGGCGGGTGATGGTGATCTGCGAGTACTCGGTGGGCAGGATATTCTTGGTATTGTTGATGGTAAGCGAAACCTCAGCCATCTGTTGCGCCGAGCGCTGGCTGGTGCCGTTGAAGATGACGTTTTCCATTTTTTCCGAACGCAGGGCGCTCGTCTTTTGCTCACCCAATACCCAGCGAATGGAATCCACGACGTTGGATTTGCCGCAACCGTTTGGTCCTACAATGCCCGTGATCCCTTCGTCAAAATTGATGACGATTTTGTCGGCAAAACTTTTAAACCCTTTGATCTCTAACTTCGATAACTGCATGGTCGGTATATTGTCGTGTGTAAATCGGGCACAAGCGTGCCAATCTCAAAAAAACAAGTCGGCAAATATAGAAGTCGGTTTGACATTTGGAAAGGTGGCTATTCTCAATCCATGCACATTTTATCCATGTTTGGCGCACATTCGTAGGTTTTAAAAAAAAGCTATCTTTGACCAATGGGAGAGTTAAAAATTATATTCTGGATCATTCTGGGCATTATTTACCTGGTCTCCCGTGCCCGCAAGAAGCAGGAAAGTGAGAACCGGAAGGTGCCGACAGACGAACCTTACACGGAAAACAAGCCCGTTACCTTCGAAGAACTGCTTCGCGAAATCCAGCAAGCCAAGACTCCCAAGCCGCAACCTCAGCCTGTGTTTGAACCTGAGCAGGAATACAAAACGGTAGACTATGACGATGATTTGAAGGAGGAAGAAAAGCCTTTGGAGAATACCAATTACGACTACCGCAAAAACGATACGATCTACGAAACTTACGAAAAAGCCCGTCAGGAGGCCTTTTTGCGCCCTTCGCTTGAGGAAACTGTAAAGTTGGAGAATACGGTAGTAAGGTTTGGTCAATTCAAGGGTTATGAGCAGGAAGCAAAGCCCTCTTTAGCCTCCGTTTATGCCAAGGAACTGCGCGAACCAGCCAATTTCAGGAAGGCTTTTATCATGAATGAGATCCTGAATCGTCGGTTCTAGAATCTTCATTTTTCTCATTTAATATTACTTGTATTGGGTAAGCCAATTAATCAATTGGTCGTTTGCTTGATTTCAGTCATCTTTACGGGTAAAATAAGGGTTACATTAGCTCTTTGTAAGCTATCTAACCGATATAATTTTTTTGAATTACTAATTCATAGTATGGGTGCTAAACGCTTTTTGGGCAATTACTTAACGCTGGCCCTCCTTTTTACCGGCGGAATTTGCCTCGCACAGTCGGATTGCAAGGAAGTTAAAGCTTCCATAGAGGTGTTTCAGGCTTCAAATGAGGCTGAAAATGGCTCTGTAAAAATCAACTTCAATGGCCAATCCGGTTCCTCCTTTATACTGACTTTGATTGGCCCAAAGCAGTTTTATCTGAAAGATATTCAGGAGGCCGAAATCAAAGGATTAAAAAAAGGCGCCTATACATTGGTTGTGAACGGGAAAAGAGAGCAGGATAATTTTTGTCAGAAGCATTTCGAATTCATGATCAAGTAACGAATGAGCAAATCCGGTTTACTTTCCACGTTTTTTGTCGCTGCATTCCTGCTTGTAAGTCTGGCAAGTATTGCACAGCCTGTTTTCACACTTCAGAATAAAAAGGATGCGTGCAATGCCCTGCAAAATGGGTCGTTCGATATTAACGTCACTTCTGCGACAGGCGCCATTAGCGCTTTCGTGTTCAGCAGCGGACCACCCATCGGGCCACTTACCCTTTCGGTTGGAACCCCCTTCTCAGTCACAAACCTGAAAGGGTCTGGGGCGGGCGTCTCCTATTTAGTGGTCGTGTCAGATGACAACGGTAGCAATAGCTCAAGTGCTACGATCTTGCTTTATTCCAATGTTTCGGTAGTACTGACTTCCAAAACGGATGTGACCACCTGTACGCCATTTAACGGTGCCATTGATATTACTCCATCGGGTGGTTCGGGCAATTATACCTACACATGGACTGGACCTAGCGGATTTGTCGATCCGGGAACCCAGGATCTTTCGAATATTGCCTCCGGGAGTTATTCCGTAGTGGTCAATGATGCCAATACGCATTGCTCTGCAAACCTGGGTCCAATTGTAATCAACACCGCATCTCCGTCTATTTCATTAGGGTCAATTCCTGGAGTGTGTTCAGGCACCACCACCAGCACACTAAGTTATAGCGCTACTACGGGCAGTCCCGATCAGTACACGATTGATTGGGATGCAACCGCCAATGCCGCCGGACTAACCGATGTGGGTCTGACTGCGCTACCCGCTTCACCCATTACGATTTCAAACATTCCCGCGGCGGCGGCCACATACAATGGACTGTTGTATGCAAGAAACTCAGCCACGGGTTGTATTAGCGCTTCGAATGCGATTAGCGTGACTGTGACAGCCAATGTCACACCTTCGGTCTCCATAGCCGCGAGCCCGGGCACAAGTATTTGCGCCGGTGTAAATGTCACCTTTACAGCAACACCTACCAACGGAGGAGGAGCGCCTACCTATCAGTGGAAAAAGAACGGTGTCAACGTCGGTGTGGGCGGAGCAACCTATTCGGATGCAGCTCTAGCTAACGGCGATGTAATCAGCGTAGTGATGACAAGCAGTTTGGTGTGCGTAACCACGCCAACAGCTACCAGCAATACCCTCACCATGACCGTTACTGCCAACGTAACGCCTTCTGTGGTTATTTCAGCCAGCCCTGGATCCAGCATTTGCTCAGGTGTTAATGTCACCTTTACGGCTGTTCCCACCAATGGTGGCGGAGCCCCGACGTATCAATGGAAAAAGAATGGTGTGAATGTTGGCGCCGGTGGAACCACGTACTCAAATGCCGCACTTGCCAACGGCGATGTAATCAGCGTGGTAATGACCAGCAGCATTGCGTGTGTAACCAGTGCGACAGCAACTAGTAATACGATCACCATGACGGTGACACCTACCGTAACACCGTCTGTATCTATAGCCGCGAGCCCGGGCACAAGTATTTGTGCCGGTGTAAATGTCACCTTTACAGCAACACCAACCAACGGAGGAGGTGCACCTACCTATCAGTGGAAAAAGAACGGAGTGAATGTCGGTGTGGGTGGAGCAACTTATTCTGATGCAGCCTTGGTCAATGGCGATGTAATCAGCGTGGTCATGACAAGCAGTCTGGCTTGTGTTACATCAGCCACAGCTACCAGCAACACCATCACCATGACGGTGACTGCTTTGCCGACAATAACTTTAGGATCAATCCCGGGAGTTTGTTCTGGCACTACGTCAAGCACACTGACGTACAGCGCCACTACCGGAAGCCCAACACAGTATTCGATTGACTGGGATGCAGCCTCTAATGCAGCCGGATTATCGGATGTGGCTCTTACGGCACTACCTGCTTCACCGATCACAATTTCAAATATTCCTTTAGCAGCAGCTACCTACAATGGCCTTTTGTATGTAAAGAATACAGTCACTGGCTGTACGAGTGTGAGCAACCCAATCAGCGTTACAGTAACGGCTAATGTTACTCCGTCCGTCTCTATATCAGCGAGTCCTGGTTCAAGCATTTGTGCTGGCGTGAACGTGACGTTTACCGCAACGCCAACCAACGGCGGTGGCGCACCCACTTACCAATGGAAGAAAAATGGAGTCAATGTAGGAACTGGAGGCACAACCTATTCAGACGCGGCATTGGCCAACGGTGATGTGATCAGCGTGGTCATGACCAGCAGCATAGTGTGCGTGACAAGCCCTACCGCTACCAGCAATACCATTACGATGACCGTGACGCCGAACGTAACACCTTCGGTATCCATATCGGCAAGTCCTGGATCAAGCATTTGCGCCGGAGTCAACGTGACATTTACTGCCGTCCCTACCAATGGTGGCGGATCGCCAACGTATCAATGGAAAAAGAACGGTGTAAATGTAGGGGCAGGAGGTACGACGTATTCTGATGCTACATTAGCCAATGGCGATGTGATCAGCGTAGTACTTACCAGCAGCCTCACCTGCGTTACCTCAGCAACAGCCACAAGCAACACCATCACCATGACGGTAACACCGAATGTTACTCCTTCGGTAGCTATATCAGCAAGTCCTGGTTCAAGCATTTGCGCCGGCGTCAACGTGACGTTTACTGCAACGCCAACCAATGGTGGTGGAGCACCTACTTATCAATGGAAGAAGAACGGTGTAAATGTTGGGACAGGCGGAACCACTTATTCCGATGCCGCATTAGTGAATGGTGATGTTATCAGCGTTGTGCTTACCAGCAGTCTCACGTGCGTGACTTCAGCTACCGCGTCGAGCAACACGATTACAATGACCGTAACAGCAATCGTGACTCCATCGGTGAGTATTGCTGCGGCACCAGGCTCAACGATTTGTTCGGGCACAAACGTCACCTTCACAGCGACTCCAACCAATGGAGGCGGATCACCGACTTACCAATGGAAAAAGAACGGATCGAATGTTGGCGCGGGCGGTACCACTTATTCTGATGCAGCACTTGCTAACGGTGACGTGATCAGCGTAGTGCTGACGAGCAGCCTTACTTGCGTGACATCTGCAACGGCGACAAGCAATACGGTTACAATGACCGTGAACGCCATTCCGACTGCAACCATTGCCGCTTCACCTTCACCAATATGTGCCGGCAGTTCCAGCACATTGACATTTACACTTACCGGTACGGGTCCTTTTAATGTCACGTACACTGACGGTGTCACTCCAGTTAACCTTGTCGGAATTTCCACAGGTCACACAGTGAATGTTTCTCCTGCGGCCACTACTACCTATACCATCACCGCTGTGGCTGATGCCAATTGTACCGGTGCAGCCGGCAGTGCAGCTACAGTTACTGTTAATCCTTCGCCTACGAGTGCTGTGCTTAGTGGAGATAATACAATTTGCAAAGGAACTTCAACTGACCTTACAGTAACAATTGTCGGTGGAACATCACCGTATAGTTTCACCATCAATAACGGAGTTGGTTCTGTGACCTCTTACGTTAGCGGCACAGCAATCCCTGTTTCGCCGCTGGCTACTGTTACGTATTCAATTGTTGGTAATGTCACTGACGCCAACGGCTGTTCTGTGGTTCCTAGTGGCTCAGCTTTTGTTACTGTAAATACAGCCGCAACACCTACAATAACAGGTCCTTCAGTAGCCTGCCTTGGATCTACCGGAAATAATTATGCTTCCGATACGGGAATGTCAGGCTATACCTGGACTGTCTCGGCAGGAGGTACGATCTCAAATAATAATGGCGATAATGTTGACATCGACTGGAATGCAGCTGGCCCTCAGACCGTCAGCGTAAGCTATACCGATGGCAGCGGTTGTGTTACGGCAGCTACTGTGTACAATGTGAATGTTGCTAATCTCACTGTAACTCCTACCATCACTGATAACACGCGCTGTATCGCACCATTTAACGGAGCAATCAGTCTGGCCATTACAGGTGCCGTTGGCCCGCTCACCATTGCCTGGACTACCCCCGGAGGTTATTCTTCATCCTCTCAGAATATCAGCAACCTGCCGCCGGATAGTTATGACGTGACGGTAACGGATCCTGCTTCCGGATGTTCTGTATCGCTGTCGGTGCTTACGGTTAACGACAATTCACCGGCGATAACAGTTACTCAGCTTGCTGAAACTGACAACGACAAATGTACTTCGCCTTACGATGGTTCCTTGACCATAAGCACAAGCGGATCACTTGGCGTGCCTACATTTTCGTGGACTGGCCCTGGTGGCTTCACGTCTACCAGTCAGAATATATCGGCGCTGAACAGCGGCAACTATGACGTGACGGTGACGGATCCAACTTCGGGATGCTCTGTATTGCAAACTTTTGTGGTCGGAGATAATACTCCGGTGCTGGCGCTTTCCACCAGCCCCACTGACAATTCAAATTGCGTAGCGCCGTTTAATGGTGCGATTGACTTAACTGTAGTGGGTGGTGGACCTAATTATACGTATGCCTGGACTAAAACGGCATCGCCCTACACAGCCAGCACACAAAATATTGCCGCCCTTTCTTCGGGATCGTATGATGTGACAGTCACCGATGTAACCAGTGGATGTACGGCTACATTAACCGGAACTGTCATCAACGACAGCCCGACACAAATCACTGCCGACGTTTCCGCTACGGCTACCATCTGCAGTGGTCAAAGCACTAACCTTACGTTCACGCTAAGTGGTGCAGGGCCTACCTATGATATAACTTATACCGACGGGACCACCAATTTTCTTGCCGCAGGTGTGGTGACTGGTGGTACTGTTTCTGTTAGCCCTACTACATCTGTTTCCTACACTATTGTAAGTGTGAAAGACAACGGCTCAGGCTGTGTGCTCACAGCACCCGATCCTAATATTACCGGCAGTGGTGACATTACCGTAAACCCAAGCCCTACCGGTTCTATCAGCGGTACAGTTTCTCTTTGTCCCGGACAAAGCACCAACCTTACTTTCACACTTCCTGCCGGTACGTTTGACGTGGTGTACACCGACGGCACCAGCAATTTTACCTTAGCGGGAATTAGCACCGGTGCCACTGCATCGGTAACTCCGGCAATTACTACAACATATACAATTTTCAGTATCACTGATAATACGAATGGATGCGTGGTGACAGCACCAAGCCCATCAATAACAGGTTCTGCCGTAGTGACCATTTACACTACACCGACCGCAGACATCAGTGGACCATCTGCTGTGTGCTCCGGTTCAAGTGCAAATCTTTCGGTCGCATTTACAGGCACATCTCCATGGACGTTCAGCTTCACCGACGGAACTACCACATTCAATAATGTAAGTTCTATTTTCACTCCATTTACTATACCGATCACGCCTTCGTCGAATACAACCTATACTTTGCTTTCTGTAAAGGATGCAAATTGTGCAGGTACGTTGGGCACGTCAACAGTAACTGTAAATGTGGATACACCTCCTACGCTGACGCTGGGTGTAACCGCTGCGATCAGCCCACTGTGTACCGGAGGCAGTACCACCATCGATGTGGCCAACTCAGAAATCGGCGTGAGCTATCAATTGCGTGATGCTTCGAATACAAACATTGGCACAGCGGCTAACGGAAATGGAGGCACGTTAAGCTTGCCTACCGGTGCGCTGGCTGCTACTACTACATTCAATGTATTGGCAACCCGCGGTGTATGTACACCTGCTCAACTGAACAATACAGCCACTGTGACTGTGGGTGGTACGATTAATCAAGCATTGACTGTCACGCCGCTGGCGGCGTCGGTTTGTACCGGTAGCAGCACGACCATTCAGGTGGCAGCATCTGAGAATGGGGTAACGTATCAACTTCGCGATAATTCAAACAATGCGCTGATCGGTAGCGCAGTGCCGGGCACGGGTGCCGTTATCAATCTTCCTACCGGTAACCTTTCATCGAATACAACTTTTAATATTCTTGCGGCTAGCGGATCATGCTCAGTGCAATTGACAAATCTGGCCACGGTGAATGTGGACATCAATCCAAATATCGGGCTTACCGTAGGTGCTGTGTTGAATCCTCTTTGCACGGGAGGATCTACTCAGGTAACGGTTAGTTTGTCAGAAGTGGGAGTCTCTTATCAATTGCGAGATCATCTTAATAATTCAGTGGGTGCTGCTGTAGCAGGAACGGGAGGCACCATCAATTTGCCGACCGGAGTGCTGAATAGCAATGAAACATTTAATGTACTCGCTACCAGCGGTGCCTGCGTGCCGGTGCAACTTACCAACACGGTTGCCATTACTGTGAGTGGCACCATCAACGCAGGGCTTACCGTGACGCCGGTAAGTTCTACCATCTGTTCGGGAAGCAATGCGGATATTCAGGTGGCTGCCTCTGAAGTTGGAGTGAACTATCAATTGGTAAATAGTGCTACCAACGCCAACGTGGGAAGCGCTGTGGCCGGAACAGGAGCGACCATCGATCTGTTTGCCAACGGACTTATTGCAAACACTTCATTCTATATTGTTGCCTCGAATGGCTCTTGCTCTATTCAACTTACCAACACGGCCTCGATTACAGTAAGCGCTACTCCAAATCTTACGCTGGCCACCTCAGCCACTCTTAACCCGGTTTGTACAGGAGCATCGACAAATATTACAGTAGCTAACTCTGAATTGAATGTTAGCTATCAATTGCGTGATGCGTCTAACACTAACATAGGTACTCCTGTGGTTGGAACAGGCGGAACCATCAACTTACCTACCGGAGCTCTGGCAGCCAATACAACCTTCAATGTCTTGGCGACCAGCGGAACTTGTACTCCTGCACAGTTGACTAACACTGTAGCAGTGACGGTTGGCGGAAGCATCAATACAGGATTAACTGTAGCGGCCAGCCCTGCTACGATTTGCTCAGGCACTGCTACTTTCGTTCAGGTTCAAAATTCAGAGGTTGGAGTTAACTATCAATTGAGAGACAACGCTACCAACACAGCCATTGGCGGTGTTGTGGCAGGAACTGGTGCGACGATAAATCTTTCGACTGGAAATATCAACGCCACTACAACCTATAACGTGTTGGGCTCAACAGGAACATGTTCTGCACAGTTAACAAATCTTGCGACGGTGACGGTGAACATGCAGCCAAACTCATCTTTAACCGTTACCGCGCAAAACGGATCGGTATGTACAGGCACGGGCACGAACATTCAGGTGGCCGCTTCAGAGGTTGGCGTAAGCTATCAGTTGAGAGATAATTCGAACAACAATGCTATTGGCTCTGCAGTGGCAGGAACAGGAGCAAGCATCAATCTTCCTACCGGAAATCTGTCGTCGACAACTACCTTCAATGTGTTGGCAACTGGAGGCGGAACGTGTACAGCTCAATTGACAAGCACGGTATCAGTTACAGTACTTTTAGCCACCGACCCTCTCTGCTCTGGCGGTGGAGGCGGAACAGGCACTTGTGCTACTGTGGTAATTACACCAACGCCTTCGCCTGCAACGTGTACAAACTCTGATGGCCAGATCAATTTTGTAATCAACCCTGCAGTTCCTGCTGTGAATAATGTGGGTGTGTCAATTACCATTCAAGGTATTTCTACTACCAACAACACAGTGGCGCTTACCAATTTCAACAATCCATTGTTTACCAATATTCCGGTAGGGGTTTATACCTACTCGATTATCTATGGCGATCCTAGCTGTACAAAGAGCGGCCAGGTGACCGTCGATCAGTCGGGTACGGTGGGCACACCGGTGGCCACCAATCCAATCAATGCAACTTGCTACGGCAGCGCGACCGGCGCAGTAACACTGGATGTTCCTGGCGAAACAGGAAACCTTTTGCAATGGTCGGTGGATGGAGTCAACTGGAATAACTTCACGGCTGGCAATCAGATCACCGGTATACCAGCCGGAGCAGCTCCTTCATTTACAAGGGTGATCAGTGTGCGAAGAAATTCATCTGATCCATGCAATGCATCGGTATCGGTAACGATCTCACAACCTGCTGACATTGCCACTACTTTCACGGTGCAGGATGCTTCGTGTACCAACAACGATGGAACCATTCAGGTGGGTACCATCACGGGAGGCACAGGCGCTTACACGTATCGATTGGATAGCGTTGACTATGCGGCGTTGCCTAACGCCAATACCTTTACCGGTCTTTCGGGTGGCATTCACAAATTCACGATTATCGATGCGAACGGATGCAGCAAGTATTTCAAAGTAACAGTCAATTTCCCTGGCCTTGTCAACTTTACCACGCTGGTAACAGGTCCGGATTGCAGCGGTAGTGGAAACAATGGATCCGTAGTGGCGACCATTACGTCGTCAGGCACATTTAACATCGGTATCACTACCGATCCGATCAATGATCCGACCACGATGCAAACGGTCGTGTCAGCGGGAAGCACGCCGGTAACTTTCTCCGGACTTTCGCAGGGCATCTATTATGTCGTGGCCAAACCGTCGGGGGCGCTTTGTCCTACGCGCACACTCGTGTCGATAAGTGGCGGACCTACGGCGGTTGATTTTAGTTTGAAAGCCAAGAACTACACCTGCTTTGAGACACCGGGCGAAGTCAATGTGTATGGCATCAAAGGATTAGGCGCTGTGAATTACAGCTACGAAATCCTCAGCCAGGGCAATGTGGTATTAAGTGGCACGATCACACAACTTCAGGCGCTGGATAGTGTTTTCCTTTCGCCGTTGACCAGCGGAAGCTATCAGATTCATTTGTTCCAGGATCAATCGGCAACGTCAGGTTGTGCCGCTCCTATTTCGTCGGCCTTTAAGTCGTTCAGTATTTCCGGAGCCACGGCCACACTCGACACGCTGTTCATAACGCGCACTCCTTCGTTGCTCAATCACCCGACAGGGTCTATGCAGATTGGCATCAAAGAAAGTGGTGAGCAACCGTACCAGGTGATGCTGCAACTGATCGATCCGCAAATTCAGGGACAGAAAAATCATCAGGCGTTCGATTCCCTATGGGTCAATGTGCCGCGCAACAACACAACCCTCAAGATCGAATTCGACGCCAATAATCTCTATGCCGGTGATTATCGGTTGTTCATCCGCGATACGCTGGGATGCGTGAAAACATACGACCTGGTGAACAACAGAGCGTACATCGGCTTCGACCAGAAGCTGTTCATTCCAAACATCTTCACACCGAATAACGACGGCAAGAACGAAACCTTCTACATCATCAACCTGCCCGCTACAGGAGCTACGCTGGTGATTACCAACCGTTGGGGTAAGGAAGTATTTCAGTCGTCGAACTACAACAACAAGTGGGATGGTGGTGCAGAGTCAGATGGGGTGTACTTCTACCGGTTGAGTACCGGAGGTCAGGTGTTTACCGGATGGGTGGAGATTCTCCGCTCAACTACCGACTAAACGGACTGTAGGAAAGTCATCGTATCCACACCGTCGGCGTAATCGTCAATGGCGGGAAGCTGAGCTTCTCCAAACGGAATGCTTGCCGTGTACCAGCCCTGAGCCGATACGATACATTGAAGCTTGTCTTTTTGCGCAGCGATCTTCGCATTCAGGTCTTCCTGATTTTCATAGTACTCGTAATACACTACCGCGATGGGAGAAACCAGATTTTGGTTTTCGGTGAGCAATAAAAAACCGGTATCGTAAAAGTGCGTCTGGTTCACCAGCAAAATCGACTTTTGATAGTCGTAATTGTTCACATACTTGTGGTGATGCACGATGTCTTTGTACGGCGTAAGCTGATCGAGCAGGCGCACAAAATCAAAGCCGCTGGGAACGTATAGTTTGGAGACGTTGCGGCAGCCAAGGCCAAAGTAGCTGAAGATATCTTTTCCAAGCAACGTGTACTCTTCCAGATTTTCTTCACCCAGGATAACCGCGCAGGAAGACCTGTTCTTGCGGATGATGTGCGGCACCTGGCGGAAATAATATTCGAAGTAACGCGACGTGTTGTCGCTGCCGGTGGCGATCATCGCCTCCACGCCGTTGAGCCGCTCTTCAAAGAAAATGTAGTCGGCAAAATCAGAATTTATTTCAATCAGCGAATCTTTGATGAAGTGCATGAGCACTGAGTCCTGCGAGCTTACTTTCGCGATAAGCTTGTGACCCGCCATCAGCACGCAAAGCAAATCGTGAAAACCTACGAGCGGAATATTGCCTGCCATGGCTACTCCTACCTTTTTCGGCCTGGTTTGCTCTACGGCGTACTTCCTTACCCACGGCCCGAGCGCAGACGGCTGTAGGAATCGACCAATTCCGGAAAGAGACAACCGAATATTTTCGGGGGTGAACCAGGGGTTTTCATTGCTTGCTTTTTGAGCTAAAAGGGCCATTTCGGCCTCAGAAAGCTGCATTATTTTTTCACCCAACCGTACAAACCCCTCGATTCGCTTTTCCTGTGTCATAATTGAACCTTTAGCTCGTCGCTTTGTTTTTGAAGATAAATTATAGTGCCGTATTTTTGCGGGCAAAAGTATTGAAAACATAGGTCATGGCCATCAAGATAACCGAAGAGTGCATTAATTGTGGGGCATGTGAGCCGGAGTGCCCGAATACGGCGATTTACGAAGGCGGCCGCGAGTGGACGTGGGCCGGCGGTACCAAACTCACCGAAGTAAAACTGGACGGTGTGGTATCCGACGCTAAAAAATTGCAAAAGCCTGTATCAGAAGAATTCTACTATATCGTGTCTGGCAAATGCACCGAGTGTACCGGCTTTCACGAAGAGCCGCAGTGCGCTGCCGTTTGTCCGGTTGACTGCTGTGTGCCTGATCCTGACCATGTAGAAACCAAAGACGTGCTTCTCGCACGCAAATCGTATCTCCACAACGAAGAGCTGCAGGCGTAAGGCATCCTCATAGGCCTCAAGGTTTAACACAAAAGGCTTAGGAGGTGTTCTCTATTCCATTGGTTACGCCTGTTTCAGGGGCTGCTCCCTTGTATCAAATTACGTCAATTTAACGTTAAACTCATTTGAATTTGAAATAACTATTGTTTTTGTGACTTTAAAATCATTAAATTTCGTTTACTCAACCCTAAATAAAACAAATAATGAAAATTGATGGTGTCATTATTAAGGATGCAACTACTGGCAAATTCTTCGGATTTGTTCGTCAGTTTCCTGGTGTATGCGCGCAGGCCAACACGGTCAATGAAGTAAGCGAAAAAATTAATGCTTATTTTCAAATCTTTGTTAACAAGTTAAAGAACGAGGAGATCAGTATGGATGAAAATCAAGTTACCTCCATGTAAAAAAACACCCATGACGTTTCAAGAACTTCAATATCACATTGAGTCGCTGGGGTGCAATATTGATCCATTAGGGGACGAGCTTTACATGGCCTCAAACTGTATTAATGGTCAAGTTTGCATGATTGAACAACTTGACGAATACGCCATACCAACCCTATGTCATTATTTTTATGAACTAGGCGTATCTGCTCCAGAGCATTTAAGAGATCATTTCGATCGATATGCTGAATTTAGAGAGCAAACAATCGGAAATATTTTGCCTGAGGAGAATCAAGCAGAAGAGTAGGACTTAGGCAGTTTATTTTCTTTACTTGTTTTTCCGCTATACTCTAAAGTTACTAAATCTTCCATTTATCAGGACACTTAATTATATAACCCTTTAGGTTATCAATTTCTAAAGGCAAAAGTGAAGATTGGAATTTTGATTCATGCCTGTCAAGCCTTGTAAAAAAATCGCTTAATCCAGATAAATCATTCGACCATCTTTTTGGCGGAAAGAAAACGAATATCTTATGAGACGGTTTATATTCTCTTATAAACTCAATTGGAGGTATTAAATCGCTATCCGCACTAACAAGTATCGATATATCACACTTGTCATTGACAACATCCGCAATCATTCTTGTGGCTACTCTAACATCAGATTCTTTTTCTTCGAAAGTTTCATGGGTTTTGTCACAATGATTACAGGTTATCTCCTTTTTAAGGAACTTACCTAAATGAAGTTTAAAGTTTTGATTTAATCTATTAGCTTGAAAAAATTTGGATTGACGATTTTGTTTACCGTCATGATGTGGAGTAGCGGAAAAGTAATTTACTTGAACAAGCTCCTGATGGTCTAATAAAAAAAGTGAAAAGAATTTATATAGATCAAGCCAATAATACTTTCTCCACCCCTTGGTTTTTAAGCCATAGTAGAAATTAAAGCCGTCAACGTAGACAATGACTCGTTTTCTCATAAAAAATAAGCCCTCTTCAATTGAGGGCTCAAGCCTATGTATGTTCCAACATAGGGGGGTTAAAACGTAAATGCAAATTTATACCAATTTGTGACATTTAAAAACATTTTATACTAAAGTTATCCACAAAAGCAAGTCAAAGCCTGTCTCTTTTTGGGAACATGTAATAAATCTACCTAGTCCTTCAAATAGGGGCCCAACCGAGCGCCCGAATTATAATTCCCCTCACATTGTTTGAACTACTAAACCAAAGATTACTTCATCTTGGCCCGCTTGATCAGGTAGGCTTGCAACACTTCAAAATAGTTGAGTTTGGCATGTGCCGAAATGAAGTCGATTTTCAGCTGGTTGCATTTCATTTTAAGCTCGGTGTGCAGCAGATTCAGTTGCCGCACAAAATTGTCTTTTATCTCGGCCGGGTTGAGCTTGATTTTTTCACCGCTCTCCAGGTCGATAAACTCGTGAGGGCGTTCCTCAAAATTAAAATCCAGTTCGGTGTTATGATCGGTGATATGAAACAGCAACACTTCGTGTTTTTTGTGTTTGAGGTGCTGCAGGGCTTTGAAAATTTCTTCCTGATCCTCGCCTTCAAACATATCGCTGAAGATGATCACCAGCGAGCGCTTGTGGATTTTCTCCGCCAGCGTGTGCAGCACGTTGGCGATGCGCGTCGGCTTCAGACTTTTGGGGCTCGCAAGGCGTTGATCCAGTAACTTATACACCTTGTCGAGGTGCGCGGCCGTTGATTTCACCGGCGTGATCTCTTCAAGCTGGTCCGCAAAAAGGGCCAGTCCTACCGCGTCGCGCTGGTGGGTGAGCAGGTGCGCCAGTGCCGCCGCTGAGTAAATACTGAACTTGATCTTGGCATTGTCGGGCTGCGGATAATACATCGAGGGCGAGCAATCGAGCGCAATGAGGCAGCGCAGGTTAGTCTCCTCTTCATATTGCTTGGTATAGAGCCTGTCGGTGCGGGCAAATACTTTCCAGTCGATGTGGCGGGTGCTTTGTCCTTCGTTGTAAAGCCGGTGTTCGGCAAACTCTACGGAGAAGCCATGATACGGCGACTTGTGCAGGCCGGTGATAAATCCTTCCACCATCTGGCGCGCCAGCAATTCCAGCCCTCCGGCACGCCTTACCTCCTCAAAATAGATAGTCGCCACGGCGTAAAAATGAGAAAAAGGATGATATTTAGAATGTAAATTTATTCCGTGAGCGGTTTTATGGCTACATCGTTTGCAAAAAAAGATTAAAATACTACCTTCGAAATACCTAAAGACCTAACCCTAACTTTAAAACCCTAGAACTGTGGAAGAGAATAAGAATAACGGGCGTGACGAGATTTTTTCCGAAAAAGTAAAAGCAGGGAAACGCACCTACTTCTTTGATGTGAAATCGACCCGGGCCAACGACTTTTATGTGACGATCACCGAAAGCAAGAAGAGGTTTAACAAAGACAACGAAGGCTTTACCTACGAAAAACACAAAATATTCCTTTATAAAGAAGACTTTAACAAATTCATGGATGCCCTCAACAACACGGTAAACCATGTGAAAAACGAGTTGATGCCCGGCGTGGATTTTTCAGCTTTCGAACACCGCCACGAAGAAAAGGAGGTAGTGAGCGAAGGGAAACCTTCCTCGACCGACACAGAATTGCGCTGGGACTAACAATTTTTACCTATACCTAACCTGGATTAATCCTGCTCAAAAGGCAGGATTTTTCTTTTCCACACGTTTCTCAATCCCCCGGTAGGGCAATTCGGCAGTAAGCTTTGGTTCACCGGTGGGTAAGTTGGCCAAACCAATTATCTTTGCGCCTCAAAAATTTTATTCATGGGACTTAAATGCGGTATAGTAGGCCTTCCCAACGTAGGCAAATCAACATTATTCAATGCAATCTCCAACAACAAGGCCGAGGCTGCCAATTTTCCTTTTTGTACGATTGAGCCTAACGTAGGCGTCATTACCGTGCCCGATGAGCGCCTTAAAATACTGGAAGGCCTCGTCAACCCGCAGCGTGTGCTGCCCACCACCTTTGAGTTTGTGGACATTGCCGGCCTGGTGAAAGGTGCCAGCAAAGGCGAGGGGCTGGGCAATCAGTTTTTGGCCAATATCCGCGAAGTAGACGCCATCGCCCATGTAGTGCGCTGCTTCGAAAACGACAATATCATTCACGTAGGTGGCAAGGTTGATCCTATCGCCGACAAGGAAATCATCGACACCGAACTTCAGTTGAAAGACCTGGACTCGGTAGAAAAGAAAATCAGCAAAGTGGAGCGCACAGCCAAAAGCGGCGATGCCAAAGCAAAAAAGGAATTCGCTGCCCTGAGCCAATTTAAAGAAGCCCTGCTGGCCGGAAAGAACGCCCGTGCCGTGGTGATGGATGCCGAAGACCGCAAAGCAATTGAAGACCTGCAACTTCTCACCGACAAGCCAGTGATCTACGTGGCCAATGTGGATGAGCAGTCTATCCACACCGGCAACAAGCACGTGGAGGCGCTTAAGAATCTTGTAAAAGACGAAGGCGCGGAAGTGGTCATGGTGTGTGCCGCCATTGAGGCGCAGATTGCCGAACTGGAAAGCGAAGCTGACCGCGAAGTTTTTCTTTCGGAATATGGCCTTAAAGAGTCAGGGCTAAACCGGCTGGTGCACGCTGCCTATCATTTGCTCAATCTTATTACATACTTCACCGCCGGCGAAAAGGAGGTTCGCGCCTGGACGATCCACCGCGGCTGGAAGGCTCCTCAGGCCGCCGGGGTAATCCATACCGATTTTGAAAAGGGCTTTATCCGGGCCGAGGTAATCAAATTGGCTGATTATCAGAAGTATAAAACCGAGGTGGGCTGCCGCGAAGCCGGCAAACTGGCCGTAGAGGGCAAGGAATATGTAGTGGAAGACGGCGACATAATGCACTTTCGCTTTAATGTTTAGCCTACAAAATTGAAAGATTCCTTACACTGATTCAGTCGATTCAACTGGTTTTTAGTAGTTTAGCCTTCCGCTCGATTTAATTTTTTAGGCGGAGGTTAACATTTAAAGCATTTTTTTACCGCTAACAAGTAGAGGCAGTGAGGATCAGGATCGTCTTTTCCCTGAAAAATCGTGGAGCCTATGTGCCCTTCCACCACCAGTTTTTGCTCGCTCAGGCGGTAAAAGGATTGGTCATGCTGGGTGGTAAAAGCGAATACTTCAACTTTAACCAGTACAATTTCTCGGGTCTCAAAGGCCAGATCAAGATCAGTAGGAAAGGCCTTCACTTTTATTCCTCACGGGTTACGCTGGTGTTTTCATCGCCCAGTAAAGAATTTATCGATTACCTACTGGCTACACTTTTTGGCCAAAAGGAATTGCAAATAGGCAACCTGCAGCTTGTACCTGAATCGCATGAAAATGAAGCCACCACCACAGTAGGTGAGGCTGTGAAGTTTTTGTGCATTTCACCGATCGTGCTTTTGCAAGCTTCCTTCAATGACGAGTTGGGCAAGCGCTTTATCTCTCCGGAAGTTGACGAGTTTTCGGACCTTCTCTATGACAACACCATCGCACGCATGGAGGCGAGTGGAAAGTTTCAATCCGACAACCTCAACAATTTTTATAAGTTCCAATTGGTAGCCGACCACGACTACCTGACCAAGATTCAAGCCACGCACAAGAAATTCGCCCGCATCTATCCACTCTACGATTCGGATGTGAAATACGAAGTGCGCGGCTACACGTTTCCCTTCACGCTATATGCGCCGCAGCCGGTGCAACAGTTTGTTTATGAAAATGGCCTCGGGCATTTTTCACACAAAGGCTTTGGCATGTTGGATATCGCCAACCCGAGTTCGGTAGCCAAAGAAGAGAGCATGGAGATGTACGCCTGATCGGGCTTGCTCTTTTTCTCCGGTTGTCACATTATTCCTTTTTCTGTTTTTGGTCATTCTGTATCTTTTATGAAATAAAACCTATTTCTGATGAGATATTCTTTTTTGCTTTTGCTGCTGGCGATTGCCTCCTCTATGCCAGCCCAGACACCAACCTCGGGAGCCACTACGTACGATCCTCAATTTTATAATAAACTCAAGTGGCGAAACATTGGGCCGATGCGCGGCGGCCGCTCGCTCGGAGCTGCCGGAAGCCCGGGCAGAATCAATGAATATTACTTTGGCGCAACAGGCGGTGGCCTGTGGAAAACGACCGATGGAGGAACGGAATGGTTTCCTGTCACCGATGGGCAAATCTCTTGCTCGTCCATCGGCGCGGTGGCAGTAGCAGAAACAAATCCTGACATAGTTTACATCGGAGGAGGAGAGACTCAACTGCGCGGCAGCATTACGCAGGGAGATGGAGTTTATAAAACGACAGACGGAGGAAAAACCTGGCGGTCGCTCGGCCTGAAAGAAACGCAGGCTATCTCTCGAATTCGCGTGCATCCTACTAATCCAGACATAGTTTATGTAGCCGCGCTGGGCCATCCTTACGGGGATAATGAAGAGCGCGGTGTCTTTAAATCTACCGATGGTGGAAACACCTGGAAAAAGGTGCTGTATGTTAGCCCAAAAGCAGGAGCTGCTGATCTGATCATCGATCGAACGAATCCTAAAATTCTGTACGCTTCCACATGGCAGGTGTATCGCCGTACATGGAAAATGTGGGGCGGGGGTCCGGATTGCAAACTCTGGAAGTCAGAGAACGGTGGTGAGACGTGGACAGAGCTAACCAAAAATCCAGGCATGCCCGAAGGACCGTTGGGAAAAATTGGAATTACAGTTTCACCGGCTGATAACAGGCGACTATGGGCCATTGTTGAAGCCAATGATGGCGGGGTCTATCGCAGTGACGATGCCGGCGCAACCTGGAAGAAAACCAACGACGAACGAAAACTCCGTCAGCGCGCTTTCTATTATTCAAGAATATATGCTGACCCCTTTGACCGCGAAACGGTGTATTGCCTGAATGTTGAATTTTTCAAATCGACGGATGGAGGAATAAAATTCGATCAACAGATCGATGTGCCCCACGGCGACAATCACGATTTGTGGATTGATCCCAACAACCCCCAACGCATGATCGCTTCCAATGATGGCGGAGGAACGGTGTCGGTCAATGGAGGAAAAACCTGGACGGCTGAGGATTTCGTCACCACGCAATTTTATCACGTCACCACTACTAATCATGTTCCCTACCACGTGGCCGGTGCACAGCAAGACAACACGACCATAGCGGTGCCAAGCGATGGATGGGATCATATGAATGTACTTGGTCAGTGGGGATATGAAGTAGGCGGTGGCGAAAGCGGATACATCACTTCACATCCGCTGCATCCCGATATTTTTTATGCAGGTAGCCAGGGTGCATTGCTGACCCGCTATGACCGCACCAGTGGGCAGGTGAGAGACATTCAGGTTTACCCTCGCTTTTTTTCAGGAGAACCTGCCAGTGAATTGCCGGAACGCTGGCAGTGGACGTATCCCATCGTGTTTTCTCCTATTGATCCAAAAATTCTTTACACCTGTTCTCAACACGTTTGGAAAACTACCGACGATGGACAAAGCTGGGAGCAAATCAGTCCGGATTTAACCTACGCCGATCCTGAAACACTTGGTGTTTCGGGTGGCATTATCACACGCGATATGAATGGTCCTGAAATCTATGCCACGGTCTTCGCGCTTGCACCATCGTTTCATGATGTCAATACAATATGGGCGGGTTCCGACGACGGGAAAATTCAAATCACACGAAACGGCGGCAAAAACTGGACTGATATAACGCCTAAGGAATTGCCAAAAAATTCGGTGGTAGCCATCATCGACGAATCGAGACACAAACCAGGAACAGCCTACGTGGCGGCCTTTCGCTATCAGGTGGATGATCGACAGCCGTATGTCTTCAGAACGACAGACTACGGAAAAACCTGGACAAAAATTGTGACAGGAATAAAGGATGGACATTTCGCGCGGTCGGTACGTGAAGATATTGTTCGTCCAGGGCTTTTGTTTTTAGGAACCGAGCATGGTGTTTATGTTTCGTTCAATGCCGGCGATCAGTGGCAGCCTCTTCAATTAAATCTGCCCGATACTCCTATTCGCGACCTGGTAGTAAAAGACAATGACGTGGTGCTTGGCACACACGGTCGCGGCTTTTGGATATTGGACGACATTCAACCGTTGCGGCAGCTTACGCCCGAGCTGATGAAACAGAATGCCATTTTCTTTCAGCCAGCCGATGCCATTCGCGGTATCAGCGATGCGATATTCCAATATTACTTGAGAGATAAAATGGATTCAGTTAAAATTGAAATTCTGGATGCTCAGGGAAAGCTTGTTCGGGTATTTAAAGGAGATAAGCCGGAGTACAAAGCAGATCCTAACATTCCGCGTTGGGAGCGTGAGCCAGCAAAACCTACTACTGCCCAAGGCTTGAATACATTTTCATGGAATCTGCGCTACCCTGGTGCTACTGTTTTTGAGGGCATGATATTATGGGGCGCCAATCCTAAAGCCGGCCCGAAAGCTCCTATCGGAAAATATCAGGCGAGGTTTACCTCCGGAAGTTACAGTCAAACGTATTCCTTCGAAATTAAAATCGATCCCAACTTGAAAGGTGTAACTGAAGCGGATTTGAAAGAGACTTTTGACCTGGCCATGAAAATTCGGGATAAAGAAAGTGAAGCAAATGAAGCGGTGATCCGCATTCGCAAAATCAGGAAACAAATTGAAGAAGGGTTAGCCTCAGTGACAGATCCGTCGGTGACAACTTCAGCCAAAGATCTCGTCACTAAGATCACGGCCATTGAGGAGGACCTGTATCAAACCAAAAACAGAAGTGCTCAGGACCCACTTAATTTTCCTATTAAGTTAGGCAACCGGATTTCTGCTGTGCGGCGAAGCCTCGAATCGGGTGATGCAAAACCAACGGCAGGTGTGATTAAAGTTTTCGCCGAGCTTTCTAAGGAATTGGATATTCAACTTGCAAAATTGAATTCTGTGCTAACCGGAGAGCTTCCGAACCTGAATCAAAAACTAAATCTTTCTAAATGAATCAGTGAGGATTAACAGGAATTAAATAATAGCCGATTAGCAAGTCGGCATTAGGCCGGAACGGATGATTGTAGATGGCCACTTCATACACGTTTTCTGTTTCGAAGTGCGATCCTTCAATTACCGTTTCGGCATTATTTTTTGATGCCAGAATGTATTGGTATTCGTACCAACCTTGTTTTACAAATTGTCGTGATTCGTACATGCCTGAAGCGGCGTTGAACTTCATTTTGTTTTCTTCAGTGCGCCGATAGTCGTTGAACTTGCCGACCAGATAGACATCGCCTTCGTACGGTGAGCCGGTTTTCAAGGCAAAGTTGACATACAAATAATTACCCGTAGTGGCTGGCTCTCCATAGTCGATGTTGTCGATGATGAAACATCCGTCAAGGTCTTTGGTCTGTGAATACGCAACTTCGGCGCGGGGCACATCAATCGCGAGATACAGCTCGTACGGTTTTACCGACTTGATGATCCGGCCGGTATTCACCCCGGGATTATTCAACGATCTGAAATCGACAAAACGAAATTCATTGCCGCCGCTAAACTGTCGGCTGTCGTCTTGCGATTTATATTCCAACTGGCTCTGATCGTCGCGCAAAAAACTGGGTTGCAGATTGAACTTCGCATTATCCCAACGTTGATTTTGCCGGATGTTCACGTGAACCGTTTCCATGGGATTGAGTATGGTGATGTCGCTGTAATCCAGAATAAAATTGAATTGCTGCATCGCCCGATTCAGTGCTCCCTGTCCGATAAAAAGATCATCTTTGGTAAGTCCGATCTGCGAGTCGTACACCATCATGCGTCGGGATAGCACTATATTCTTTACGTCGTCGCGATACAGCATCAACAAATAATTGCCGGGTAATTTTACCGGCGGTACCTGAAAGCGGTAATGAATATACCGCACATGCGTGGTGCCCGAGAGCTGGTAATCGGTCAGCGGGTATTCATTGTAGTTATCCATAAAATCGAGATCGCTCAACGACGACCGGGTCCAATCGAAGTTGCAGTGAATTAACTTCACATAATAATTGCTGCGCTGATCCTGAAGGTCATCGAACTCGAGCAGCAGGTTTTGCTGCGCTACTTGTGTAGCCGCAGGTTGAAGAAAATCCTGAGCGCCACCCATGTTCGGGTATAACTGCACGGTTTTGATTTGCTCTTCATACACCTCGTCGCTGAAAGAAAGGGTTTTTTGGGCGAGTAGCCCGGAGTTAAAAAAGATCAGCGCTATACTGATTATTGTTCGTGCAATTGGGTGAAGGAAAGCGGATATTCGTTTCATGAATTCAAAGGTAAAGTAAAAACTAAACGAAAAAGTGAACCGGATATTCCAACCTGGACAGGAGTAGAGGTGTCAAATAACCAGACCGAAGAGGAATGCTCAGTGAAAAGGAGCTGATAAATGGATGCGCCAAGGGCGAAAGGGCAGCGCAAAAGGCGTTTTACGACCGCTATTGTCGGAAGATGATGGCCGTGTGCATGCGCTATGGGCGGAGCATACCCGAGGCTGAAGACATGCTACAAGAAGGATTTATTAAGATATTCAATAATCTCAAGTCATTTCGCTTCGAGTCAAAACTGGAAACCTGGATGACTCGCATTATCATCAACACGGCTTTAAATTATCAGCGCCAAAAACTCTATCTCCTGCCGATGGTAGATGTGGAAGATGCCGGGTTGAAAGAAGATGAAAGCATTAGCCTGGCCGACTTTAATTTATCGGAACTGATATCGATTGTACAGACCCTTCCGGATGGCTGCCGTGTGATCTTTAACTTGTTCGCCATAGAAGGGTATGGTCATAAGGAAATTGCCGAAATGCTTGGAGTAAGCGAGGGTACATCAAAGTCGCAGTACAACCGCGCGAAAATCTTGCTGCAGGCAAAATTGGAAAAGAAGAAAGTTAGTTATGAAAGCAGAGAAAAAGTTTGAGGAAGAATGGAGGGATGCGTTTGAGGGAGCGGAAGTAACTCCCTCGAATGCGGTATGGACGGGGATTGACCTTGAATTGGCCAATGCCGAGAGTTCTTCTATGAAAAAACGCGTCGTGTTTTATCAGCGTCTTGCGGCTGCCTCGGTTTTGTTTGCCTTGCTGGTAGGTGGATTTGGTGTTTACCGATGGAATGAAAACGAAAAATTGGTTGCTGATAAAAACAAAGAAAAGGGTAAGGCTACCGAAAACAAAGCTTTTAATAAAGAGGAGAAAAAAACAATCGCTGATCTTAACGAAAACAAAAATAATGGGAATGATAACCCGAGTACTTCATCTTCATTAAAAAAGGAGCAACCCAGCCAACTCCAGCAAGTGAGTAAGGAGAAAGCTAAAAATTCGTTTTCAAATCCGAAGCAAAAAACAGCGGAGTCTTTTGCGAATACAAAAAAGGAATCAGCGGACCGGCTTCCGTCTAACAATGCAGCTATTGATCCATTGCAAATACAGTCCACACAAACTGTAGTCTCGGCAAATCTTATTGACCGGACTGAAACTGAATTGAAAAAAGAGAATCATTCCTCAGTAGCACTGGCAGCAATCCCTGAAGCGGGAACGTTGCCAATCGTTGAAATCGATGGCGAGCCTGTGCGCGAAGAGTTGGTACGCAAGCTACCTGCAATTCCGGGAGCTTTTATGATTGAGCCACGTTCCGAAAAAATTAACCATGAACATTTTTGGGCGTCTGTCACTGCGGCCAGTGGAAGCTTCAGCACATTGGCTACATCCAATTCGCTTTATGGAAGCTCTTCCTTTCAGTCAGCATCCAGCGGAAACGTTAACACAGGCAGCAGTTATTCGTACGGAATGCTGGCAGGAATGCGGGTGTCAAACCGGATCGTGGTGCAATCGGGAGTACAGTATTCAAATCTGTCGTCGGGGACAACAACAAACATCAACGCACCCAATTCGTTGTCTTCAGTAGCCAACTACGCCTACAACTCAACCGCAATGGCTAATACAACTTCTCCCTACGCCATCACCAGTGCTAATGAATTTGTTTCGGTGCCTGTGCAAGCAGGCTATTTGTTTTTGGATCGGAAAGTCGGTCTGCAATTGAACTCAGGGATATCCACCGACTTTTTTATTCGCAATACCTTGACGGATCCTACAGGTCAAAGACAAAGTTATTCACAAGGGTCCGGTCAGGATTCTCCATACCGTGCGGTAAATTTCTCCGGACTGATGAGCAGTGAAGTGAGTTATAAACTTGGCCGTCATTATCGTTTATCCGTGGTGCCGGGAGTTCGGTATTCTTTTGCTCCCATTTTAAAATCAACAAGCCCTGCTACGGGTAATAACATGGTGTGGGATATCGGCTTCCGTTTCCGTTATATTTTTAAGTAGCGTTCCAACTCTTCGGCGGAGCGGGGTGTCTATCTTTTTGAAACCCAATCGCAGCCATGAAAAAGATTATTATCTACGGACTGTCATCACTTCTAATGATGATCACAGTGCACTTGCTTCTTGTAGGCTGTGCCGACAAGTGCCAGGTAAAAACTACCTACTATTATTATCAGCCAGTTTATACCACCATGGCCGAAATCAAAACGACCACTGGCTTGAGTAATTCAATTCCACTTAATACACCCGGAAAGATTTATTGGAAAGACCAGAAACTTTATATCAATGAAGTGGGCAAAGGCATTCATCTGATTGACAATTCAAATCCATCGTCGCCGGTAGCTTCTGGTTTTTTAAAAATCCCCGGAAACTTTGACCTTGCGATAGAAGGGAACACTTTATACGCCGATAGTTACATTGACCTTGTCATGTTTGATGTGTCAGATTGGTCGGCAATCAAGGAGGTAAACCGCATTGAAGGTTTTTTTAAAAATTATAACACGTTTGGTTTTTATGCGGATCCGGTAAAAGGTATTGTCACTAACTGGGAAAAGACCAGCGCTGTGTCGGTGCAAGAGAATAATTGCGGACCGAGTGCGCTGCAAACCTGGGGTGGGATTTATTATGACAAAGGCATTGCCTTTGCCCAGGCGGCAAATTCCGCTACTAGCACTGCTGCGCTGCCCACCAACCCCACTACCGGAATCAGCGGATCGATGGCTCGTTTCACTATCGCAAAGAATTTCTTGTATGCCATCGATGGAACAACATTGGCCGTTGCTGATATATCTAATGCAGCTCAACCGCAGCGCAAGGCCGATGTCACTCTTCTTTCCTGGCCTGAAACGGTTTTCCCTTACGGCGAAAATCTTTTTATCGGATCGCGCGCCGGCATGGCAATTTTTGATCTGGCTTCTCCTGACCAGCCACTTTTGCTCAGCACCTACGACCACATTTACAGCTGCGACCCGGTAGTGGTGCAGGGCAACTATGCATATGTAACGCTGTACAACGGCGACATCTGCCACAACAACACCAACGAACTGCAAGTCATTGACATCACCAATTTGAAAAGCCCTTCATTAAGAAATACCTATAAGATGACCAACCCTCATGGCCTGGGCATCGATCAAAACACACTATTCATTTGCGATGGCGCCGACGGACTCAAAGTGTACGATGCCAGCAATCCCGACAGCATTGGTGCACGAATGATAGCGCACTACCCAAATATCAATGCAGTGGATCTGATTCCCTATCAAAACGTGGCGATGGTGATTGGTACTGACGGCTTGTATCAGTACGATTACTCACAGCCTAAGAACATCAAACTTCTCAGCAAAATCAGTATTGTAAAATGAAGACGTTGAGACTTATCGTAGTTTTGGTTAGTGGCTATTTTATCTCAGTGAATGCTACAGCTCAGGATTCACTTCACCAAACTCAGTCTGCTACTCAAAATGCGAAGCCAGTATCGGCTTCAAAATATGTGGGATATTTTTTTGCCGTTCAGGCGGGCACACTGATTGGCTGTAGTTCATGCGATCAGGGAAAGGATGTAACCTTCAGTGGCTCTACTGTGCATGGTCTAACCATAGGCCGAAAACTTCGGGCAGGCCTTGGTGTTGGCATCGACAGTTATCAAAACTGGCAAACGCTTCCTGTTTTTTTTATGGCAAGTTGGGATGTGATTGGCAACAAAAATAAAAATGCACTTTTTCTTCAGATGACTTACGGAGCGGCGCATCCCTGGTTTGTGCGCAATGGAGTGTATGCGACCTATATGTATGATCCTTATTCCAAAGTATCAGGCGGCCGGATGATCAACCCACAGTTGGGTTATCGGATTAAATACCACGACGTGAAATTAGCCTTTGCAGTAGGCTATAAGTTTCAACGAATTTTTTACTCCAGCAATTACTATCAATATTGGGGTTGCCCTGCATGTGATTTTGTTGCGCAACCAATTTCAACTACCGACATCACGCAAGACATGACTCGCGTGCAACTGTCTATGTCCGTGGGTTGGAAATAGATTTTTTACTTTCCTTCCAGTTCTTCGATTTCAAGCGCGATGGATTCCCATCGTTTGTTTTCTTCTTCCAACTGTGCATCTACTTTTTCAAATCGCTGTTGCACTTCCATGAGTTTGTTGGGGTTGCCGTACACTTCCGGTTTTGAAAGCTCAAGCTCCACATTTTCCTTTTCCTTCGCCAATTGCTGAATGCGCGCTTCCGTCTTGCTGAGGTCTTTATTCAGTGCGTTCAATTTGTTTTGATTTTCTGGCGCGGGGTTCGCAGGCTTTGATTCTTTTTTTGGAGCTTCTTTTTTCGGGGCAGGAGCAACGACAGACGAAACCTCGTTTTTCTTTCTCCAATATTCATACTCTTCGTACGTACCCGGATATTCCTTGATCTCGTGATTCTCGATATACCAGATTTTGTTAGCGATCTGACTTACAAAATGCCGGTTGTGGCTCACCGTGACAAACGTGCCTTGAAATTGCTGCAGTGCTTGGATAAGGATATTTTCAGAAATAAAATCCAGGTGATTGGTTGGCTCATCCAGCAACAAAAAATTCGCTTCTGAAATCAGCGTCTTCGCCAGGGCCACGCGCGATTTCTCGCCGCCGGAAAGCACTTTAATTTTCTTAAACACATCTTCGTCAGAAAATAAAAAGCAGCCGAGCACATTGCGCAACTCTTGCTCTGTCTTTCCGCTGCCAGCCTGCTTCAACTCGTCTAGAATTTCGTTTTCCACATGCAGCGACTCCAGCTGGTGCTGCGCGAAGAATCCATAAATCACATTGTAGCCAATCGTGCGCTCGCCATCAATTTCTTCGGTGTTGGCCAGCAGCCGCAGCAAGGTAGACTTTCCTTTTCCGTTCGCACCGATGAGTGCAATCTTATCCCCACGCTCAATGGTGGCGCTGGTGCGTTTCAATATGTCGAGTGGGCCATACGATTTCGAAACATCTTTGAGCGTCACCACATGGCGACCCGAGGGTTGCTTGAAGGTAAACTTAAAATTCACTTCCGCCACGTCGCTCACCACTTCCTCAATTTTCTCCATGCGATCCAGCGCCTTCACGCGCGACTGAACTTGCTTCGACTTTGTAGCTTTCGCACGAAAGCGCTCAATGAAGCGTTCCGTCTGCCGGATTTTTGCTTGCTGGTTTTCGTATGCGCCTTGCTGAATTTCTTCGCGCAACTCTTTCTCCTTAAGATAAAAAGAATAATTGCCTTCGTAGGTCACCAACTGTTGGTTGGTCACGTCCACGGTTTTGGTGATCACATTGTCAAGAAAAGTACGGTCGTGCGATACAATGATTACTGCACCTTCGTAATTGCGCAAATAATTTTCTACCCACTCAATCGACGGAAGGTCAAGGTGGTTGGTAGGCTCATCGAGCATCAGGCACGACGGCTTTTCCAACAGCAGTTTGGCCAGCATCACGCGCATGCGCCACCCTCCCGAAAATTCCCGCAAAGGTCTGTGCAGATCTTTTGTCGAGAAGCCAATCCCCTCCAGGATTTCCTCGGCTTTGGCTTGCATCGAGTAGCCGTCGAGGTGTTCAAATTTTTCCTGAAGCTTCGTGAGCTTATCCACCAGTTCGTCGCTGTATTCCGTCTCCAGTTGGTGAATTACTTTTTCCAGTTGGCGCTGCGTCTCCACGGCTTCCTTAAACGCCTCCATCGCTACCGTAAGGATAGCGTCGTCGGTTTGGTAGGAGAGGAGGTCCTGATTGAGAAAACCAATCGTGCAATCTTTGGCCTTGCTGATCGAGCCGGCATTCACCGTCAACTCGCCGTTCAAAATTTTTAGCAGCGTCGACTTGCCGCGACCATTCAAGCCTATCAGCCCGATCTTGTCGTTGGGCCTGATAAACATCGACGCATTTTCGTACAGCGCGCGCCCGCCTATAAAGTACGAGATATTGGAAACAGAAATCATAAACTAAAATCGCGGCAAAGGTAGCCTTTTCAGGTTTACAATTTTTAAAAACATCGCCCTGCAAACCGCGCTTCACGGGCGGCCTGGCCAAGCGAAAACGCAAGGCCACCGGGCTGTCGGCAGTCGCCACCTGCCGCACAAGGCCATTTCGGGCTCCAACAATGCCTCCATCCCTGGCCGAGCGCTAAGCGCCTCCGGCCATTTACATAAAAACAAACATGCACTTTCCTGTGTTAATCGTACATTTCGAATCGAACAAAATTGAATCCATCAGAAATTAAATAACCATGAAAATCTCACGATCTATTCCCGTCATTTTGCTGACGGCGGCTGGTTTGCTCTCCACACAGTCGACCACCAAAAAAGTTAGCCCCGATACATCGTCGCCGGCCATCACAGGCGCCAGCGCCTCTTTGCCTTTGGACAAAATAAAATTGCCGAAAGGATTTTCCATCAGCGTGTTTGCTGAAGTAGAAAATGCCCGCCAGCTGGCAATCAGCCCCAGCGGCACCATCTTCGTGGGTAATCGCGATCAGGATAAAGTGTACGCCATCAAAGATGTGGATGGCGACGGTAAGGCCGACAAAAAATGGACTATCGCTTCCGGCCTCAACATGCCCAATGGCGTAGCCTTCCGCAATGGCGATTTGTATGTGGCCGAAGTAAGCCGCATTCATAAGTTTGCAGGCATCGAAAGCAAATTGGATAATCCGGGCAAGTCGCAAATCGTGTACGACAAATATCCGACTGAAACCCACCACGGCTGGAAGTACATTGCCTTTGGCCCGGATGGTAAATTATATGTTCCCGTGGGTGCTCCTTGCAACATCTGCGAATCAAAAGATCCCATCTACGCCAGCATCACACGCATGAACCCCGACGGCACAGGCCTTGAAGTTTTCGCCAGCGGTGTGCGCAACTCCGTAGGCTTTACCTGGCACCCTACCACAAAGCAAATTTGGTTTACAGACAATGGTCGCGACATGTTGGGTGACGATATTCCTTCGTGCGAATTGAATACTGCTTCCAAGGCTGGCCTTCACTTCGGCTATCCGTACTGCCACGAAGGCTCCGTGAAAGATCCGGAGTTTGGCGACAAGCGCCCATGCAGCGATTTTGTGAAACCTGCTGATAAACTTGGTGCTCACGTGGCGCCGCTTGGCTTGAAATTTTATACCGGCAAAATGTTTCCTGCCGAATACGCGAATAACATTATCGTGGCCGAGCACGGATCTTGGAATCGTTCGAAGAAGAGCGGCTACAACCTTACGCTGGTGAAGGTGGATACAAAAAGCAATGTGACAGGCCACGCACTATTTGCTTCAGGTTGGATGGACGATGCAACACAAAAGGTGTGGGGCCGTCCGGTAGACGTCTTAGTGTTGCCTGACGGCTCTATGCTGGTGAGCGACGATCAAGCCAACGTGATATACCGAATCACGTACAAAGGATAATCGGAAATTGATAAAATAAAAAGAGCCCGGATTACCGGGCTCTTTTTATTTTGGCTTATACAAACCAGTGCGATTAGTTCCGCTTGGGTCGCAGTACGCGGACAGGCGCTTCCGGTTCACTTTGCAATTTCACCGGATTTTCTTTCAGCAAACGCAGTGCCTCTTCCACGGCTTTCTCCAGTTGAGGATCATGCCCTTCGATTACTTCTTTCGGAGTCATCTCCACCTCAATGTTGGGTGTGATTCCGACGTTTTCTACGTCCCACTTGCCGTTCAGATCGAAGAAGCCGCCACGAGGTGCCGTCATGTAGCCTCCGTCCATCAATTCAGGAACATCCCAAATCCCGACAAGGCCACCCCAGGTTTTGGTTCCCACCAAAGGGCCGATGTTCATTTGCTTAAACATGTAGGGAAGCATATCTCCACCAGAGCCTGCCATCTCGTTGATGATTAAAACTTTTGGACCGAAAATTCCGGTGAGCGGTTCTGTCCACGGTTTGCGATCGCCAGATACGTTGTTGAAATATCCGCGCAGCTTGCGGTTCAGAATATCGACAAAGTAATCGGCGATGAAGCCGCCGCCATTGAAACGCTCGTCAAGAATTACGCCTTGCTTGTTTTGTTGCGCAAAGTAATACCGGTTGAAATAATTGTAACCGCCTTCGCCCGTGTTGGGAAGCCACACATACGCCAGCTGGCCGTTGCTGAGTTGATCCACCTTGCGGCGATTGTTTTCCACCCATGCAAATGTGCGCAGTGCAAAGTCATTATCCACGGGCACAACTACTACTTGTTTAGCATTCGCGCCGTCAGCAGTCTTGCTCACGCGAAGCGCGACTTGCTTGTTGGCTTTGTTCTCAAACAGACTGTAAGGGTTGGTCGGCGAAGTAAGGTCAACCCCATCCACTGAAATAATGAAGTCTCCTTCGGCTACATCTACGCCGGGCGTGCTGAGTGGCGAGCGAAGATCAGGATTCCAGTTTTCGCCGTTGTAGATTTTTTTGATGCGGTAGCGATTACCTACTACATCAAGGTCAGCACCCAGTAAGCCGATGTTCACCCGATTAATAGATGGATTATCGCCACCTCCGGTGAACGAGTGGCCAATGGATACCTCGCCGCCAAGAATATCCAGCAGATAGGTAAGGTCACTGCGGTGCGACACATGATCGACCAGCGGAGCATACATAGAATAGACTTTGTTCCAGTCGGCGCCGTGAATATTCTTTACATAAAGGTAGTCGCGCTGATAGCGCCACGCTTCGCGGAAGATTTGCTTCCATTCTTTTTTGGGATCGACACGAATTTCTACAGCGCCGGTCTTTAAGCTTCCATCGCCTACGTTGGGTTTACCACCAGTGTCAACCACACCCCATTGGCCTCCAGATTTGTAGATCATTTTCTTGCCGTCGTTAGAAAGGCTGAAGAAATATACGGGCGACAAAAATTTGTCTGACTTGCGGTCTTTGAGTGTGTACTTGTAGAGAGTCTGGCCGTCTTGGTTCTGTACGACTTCGGCAAGGAATATTTCTCCTTCGCTTCCTGATTTCAACACGGAGTATTCGCGAGCTGGCAAGCTTAGGGAGAGTATCCGTTGACTCAGTCCGTCAAGATCAATCTGAACTGTGTTTTTTGGTTTCTCTGGTTCTGCTTTTTTGTCTTTTGCAGAAGTCTTTTCCGCTTTGGCATCGGGCTTAGCTTCTTCTTTCTTTTCTATTTTTTCCTCGTCGCTTTCTGGAAGGAGCGGAGAAGGATCCCCTTTTTTCAACACCATAAAGTACACCGACCGGCGTAGCGGGCGCTCGATCGAACTCATGTCGAGCCAGCCGGAACCAAGCGCCAGATTAGTGCTGGCAAGGAAGTACAAGTATTTGCCGCTGGCGTCCCAGGCCGGAGATACGGCGTCGGAGAGGCCATCGGTAAGTTGCAATGACTTCGCCTGATCAACCGAGTAAGCTTCAATCACGTGATACTGACTGGTTAGCCGTTTGGCGTAAGCAATCCATTTTGAATCGGGCGACCATACGGGATTGATGCTACGATCGGGATGCAGGAATGAATCCTTGTCCACTAAGGTTAATTTTTCTGTAGCCACGTCAATCATCCACAACTGCTGCAGGTGATCGGTAAAGGCGATGTATTTCGAATCCGGCGACCAGGTGGGTGAATAGTAATAAGTGGGCGACGCGATTTTTATTTCACGAGGTTTGCTCAATCCATCCTGTGTTGAAATCATCAGACTATATTCGCCGCTGGCGTCAGAAAACCAGGCGATGTTTTTTCCGTCGGGCGACCAGATCGGATCATGCTCCCGTGAACCAGAAGAATTGGTGAGGTTACGGAAGTCGCCTTTCTCCAATGGAACGGTAATGATTTCTCCACGCGCTTCAAAGAGTGCGCGCTTGCCATTGGGCGAAAGCGATGCATTCGTCAGCCAGTCGCTGGCATTTTTCCATTGGGGTTGCAACCACGGAAAGTCGCCTTTCACTTCGATGCGCAACTTGTTTTGACTTTTGGTTTGCGGGTCGAACGTGTAGAGGTCGCCACCGTATTCAAAAATCAGCATGCCGTTTCCACTGGACAGCGATTTGATATCGTATTCCGCAAAGGTTGTCAATTGCTCAAGCGCAGAAGTCTGTGTGTCGTAGCCGTAGAGGTTCATGGTGTAGTCGCGATCAGATAAGAAATAAATTTTCTTGTCGATCCACACGGGCTGCATGTCGTGGCTGTTTTGCCAGGGCAGAGTTTTGATTGAATAATCCGTCAGGTTCATTACCCAAATCGGACGGTTTTGTCCGCCGCGGTAGTTGCGCCATTCTTCGTCCCACGGCGACACCATTTCGTAAGCAAAGGATTTGCCATCTGGCGAATGCTCACCGCGATAAGCGCGCGGCATGGGCAAAGCCTGAGGCAAACCTTCGTTGATTCCAATTTGCCAGAGTTTGGTGCCCCCACGTGGCACACTTTCGCGATCTGATTCAAACACTACTTTCCCGTCGGGGCTCCATCCGCGCACGATGTCCGCGCCGGGATGCCAGGTGAGCCGCTTGGCTTCTCCACCTGTGCTGGCGATTACGAACACATCCGTATTGCCGCCATATTGTCCGCTGAACGCAATCCAGTTTCCATCCGGAGAAAATTTAGGATTGGATTCTGATCCTTGAAAACTGGTAAGGCGTGTTGCGGCGCCGCCCGATTTACTTACAATCCACAAATCGTTGGCGTAAGCAAATACCACCTGCGAGGCGCTGATGTCGGGTTGGCGTAGCAACCGCGTTTCCTGAGCCGTGGCCATTAAGGTGCAGAAAAGGAAACTTAGGGTGAAGAATCTGTTCATGGTAATTTTGGTTGGTTGAAATGATTTTGTGTTTCTGATTTTCATCAGAATCCACAACTCATTTTTAGTTTAAATTTGGCTATTATTGAAAGATTAAATTACTAAAAAATGTCGAAGGAGAAATTCACTGCTGCCGTCAATACCTCGTATAATTTTAGCGGACCATCGATCTACCTCGGTGCCGGGGTTTATGAAAATGAAATTCTGGCGGATGCCAAAGTAAATTTATCGCTGCGCATGATGAACCGCCACGGGCTGGTCACCGGCGCTACGGGCTCAGGTAAAACACGCACTCTTCAGGTAATCGCAGAGCAGCTTTCGGCCGCGGGTGTGGCCGTGTTTATGCCCGACATGAAGGGCGACCTCAGCGGCATGGCGCGTGAGGGAACGACCAACGACAAAATTGAAGAGAGGGCAAAGGCGCTGAATGTAAAATTCTCACCGTCCGGTTTCCCTGTTGAAATTTATTCGCTTAGCGGAAAGCTCGGGGCTCAGATGCGCGCTACGGTCACAGAGTTTGGCCCCGTGCTGCTGAGCAAAGTGCTTGAACTAAATGAAGTGCAAAGCAGCGTGCTGATGATTTTGTTTAAGTATGCCGACGACAAGCAACTGCCGATTGTTGATCTCAACGATTTAAAGAAAGTATTAAATTATTTATCCGAAGGTGAAGGTGCTGCCGAGATTAAAGACAGCTACGGAAAAATTTCGTCGGCTACCGCATCAACTATGCTGCGCAAGATAGTAGCGCTGGAAACGCAAGGCGTGAATAAATTATTTGGAGAGAAGTCGTTTGATATCGAAGACCTTCTTGAAAAAGTGGATGGTCGTGGAGTGATCAGTTTGCTCAACGTGTCCGATGTGCAGAACCAGCCGGCAATCTTCTCGACGTTTATGCTTTCGCTGTTGGCGGAGATTTATCAGACATTACCTGAGGCCGGCGATCTTGACAAACCCAAACTTGTATTCTTTTTAGACGAAGCGCATTTGCTTTTTAAAGATGCGCCCAAAGCATTTATGGATCAGATTGAGCAGGTAATCCGCCTGATTCGTTCCAAAGGTGTGGGCGTGTTTTTCTGTTCGCAGCTAACGTCCGATGTTCCACCTTCTGTGCTTTCGCAGTTGGGTAACCGCGTCCATCATGTGATCCGCGCGTTCACGCCCAACGATGTGAAAGACCTGAAAGAAACCATCAAGACTTTTCCGAAGTCGGAGTTTTATGATCTTGAAAAACAGTTCACGCAGCTGGGCATTGGTCAGGCGTTCATTACCGTATTGAATGAAAAAGGAATTCCTACCGAAACGACCGTGACACACCTGACTCCACCGGTATCACGTATGGGCCCGCTTACCGCGGATGAATACAAAGCGCAACTGGATGGCTCGGAGTTTTACAAAAAGTATCAGGAGTCGATTGATCCGCGCAGTGCATTTGAAATTTTGAACGAGCGCGTGCAGGCTGTAAAAGAAGAGCAGGAGCAGGCGGCAGCACAAAAGCAAGCGGCCAAGGCGGCGCCGCGATCTACGCGGCAAGAGAAAAGCACCTTTGAAGAAGTATTGTCGTCACCGATTACCAAACAAGTTGGCAAAGAGTTGGTGCGCGGTGTTTTTGGAATGTTGTTTGGCTCAGCGCCGAGAAGAAGCTATTCGCGGAGACGGTGGTGATATCCGAATATAATTTCCATTTTAATGATGAGGGCCGATGTGAAACTGCATCGAAGTTAGCTTACTGTCAACATACACAGCTGGCCGATAAAAGTAATATACCCATTTCATGGAGAGGGGGAAGATGACATACGGCTTGTTGTCATTCTTCCAGACTTCTGTATTAAGCGTCCTAAAGATCAGATAGCTACAGATATAAATGGCAACTAAGAAGATGACAAGGAACCAAATCCTCTTCACATGATTATTCATCTCCTCCTACTTTCTCTACCTGATTTTCCAGTGAGTTAAGTTGGGCGATTTTTTTCTCCAGTTCGCGAAGGCGATCGTTAAGGTCAGGCAATCGCTTGAAGACTGCATACGACTTGAAGTATTCTTTCACATCAAAGGCCGGGTAGCCAATAATTTTCTGGCCTTCTTCTTTAATTGATTTTGAGATACCAGCCTGAGCGCCGATGCCCGTGTGGTTGGCGATTACGAGGTGACCTGCGATACCCACTTGTCCGGCAATCATGTTGTTCTCACCAATCTTTGACGATCCTGAGATGCCGGTTTGAGCTGCGATTACCGTGTTTTTGCCAATCTCCACATTGTGCGCCACCTGAATGAGGTTATCCAGTTTTACGCCTTTGCGAATGATGGTTGAATCGCCAAACAAAGTAGCGCAGTCAATCACCGTGTTAGCGCCGATCGCCACGTTGTCTTCGATGATTACGTTGCCCAACTGGGGAATCGTTTTATATGTGCCGTCTTCCTGTGGTGCGAATCCGAAGCCATCACTTCCTATAACCGTTCCCGAGTGAATCACGCAATTGCTACCCACTTTCGTATCGGCATATAACTTCACATTGGCATGAAGTATAGTATTGTCGCCGATGACTACATTGTCGCCAACATACACGTGCGGATAAATTTTTACGTTTTCGCCCACTGTCACATTGTTGCCAATGTACGAGAAGGCGCCGCGGTAAATATTTTTTCCAGTAGTTACATTCTTCCCGACGAAACTCGGTTCTTCAATTCCTGATTTTTGAAAACTAATGGCCTTATGATACTCTTCGAGAAGCAGCGTAAAACTGCTGTAAGGATCGTCCACTAAAATCAGCGTGACGGTCAATTCCTTTCGGGCCTGAAAGTCTTTCTTCACAATCACCGCACTGGCTTGCGTGGTGTAAATGAAGTGTTCGTACTTAGGGTTAGCCAAAAAAGCGATCTGCCCTTTTTTAGCTTCCTGGATTTTACCCAGCATATTTATTTTTTCATTCCCATCGCCCTGCACGGTGCCTTTGAGCATGCCTGCGATTTGACTAACGGTGAATTCCATAATTCAATGAGTTGGGATGAGAGAGTAAAATCCGAAACACGACTAAATAAGTATACAAACAACTGACCATCAAGGTGTAACCTACTTTGGTCTGATTACAAAGATAGGTTTTTAGGCCAGCATAAATAGTTTTTTTTCACGATTTTACTCATCGCCTGAATGGTCGGCAAATCGCTCGCTTCGGCAATGTCCACCACCTTGCCCGATTTCATCAGAATATTGATGGGCTGCCCACCGGAAACATACGCTTCGTTGCTGAGCGTGCCGTGCGAGAAGAGGTAGCTGGCATCGTGTCGCAGTACGCCAAACTCTTCGTGAATTTCTTCACGCACTTTTTCCACCTGGGTTTTTTTGATGGGCGACGTGGTGAGTTGGATGTGAAATAATTCGCGTTGCAAAATCCGGTTGCAAAGCCCGCTCAGAATAGCATCGGGATGAAGCCGCCATTGTTTTATGGCGCCCCAGATATCGTGGTCGTCCAACTGCGCGAAGTTGTGCAGAGTGGCCGGGTTGGCATTCACATCGGCCGACGAAAAATTATTTTTCAGGAAAAACAAAAGCGCATCAGGGGCCACAATTTTTGCTCCGGCTTGAGTTAGGTATTGTGCACGGCGCGATATATTCACCATCATTCGCTCGGCGCTCACAGCCGTTTTGTGCAGGTACACTTGCCAGTACATCAGTCGGCGAGCATGCAAAAAACTTTCAATGCTGAAAATTCCTTTCTCTTCAACCACCAGATTGTCATTGTGCACATTGAGCATGGCGATAATCCGGTCGATGCCTACCGTACCTTCGAGCACACCGGTGAAAAAACTATCGCGCTTCAGGTAGTCGAGCCGGTCAATGTCCAACTGGCTGCTGACGAGTTGATGAAAAAATTTTCTTTGGTAGCTGTTGCGAAATATTTTCAGCGCCAGCTCAAGCGCGCCGTGGAATGTTTCGTTCAGCGATTTCATGAGCAGGTAAGAAAGTGTTTCATGCCTCACGCCCGGCAACAGGATTTCCTCGAGCGAATGCGACAAAGGCCCGTGGCCGATGTCGTGAAGCAGAATAGCGATTTGAGCCGCTTCAAATTCTTCGTTACTAATTTCAATATTTTTTTGCCGCAGGCTTTCTAACGCGCGGCCCATCAGGTGCAGGGCGCCCAACGCGTGGTGAAAGCGCGTATGCACCGCGCCAGGATATACAAAATCGCTGACGCCCAGTTGGCGGATGAAGCGCAGTCGCTGAAAATAAGGGTGCGAAATCAGATCGAAGATCAGCGGGCTTGGAATGGACACAAAACCGTAGACCGGATCGTTGATTATTTTGTTTTTGTTCAAGGCACTAAAAGGGATTTTAATCGTAACTTAGAATTTTTAAACTCATGCAAAGGTACACTATTCTCTGGGCTGATGACGAGATCGATTTGCTGAAGCCTCACATTCTTTTTCTGCAACAACGCGGCTACGATATCACGCCTGTGAACAACGGATCGGAAGCGGTGGAACTCAGCGACTCGCGCCACTTTGACATCGTGTTCCTCGACGAGCACATGCCCGGCATGAGCGGGCTGGAAGCGCTTAACCAAATCAAAAACAACAAGCCCAACCTGCCGGTGGTGATGATCACCAAAAACGAAGAAGAGCGCATCATGGAAGAAGCCATCGGCGCCAAGATTGAAGACTACCTGATCAAGCCGATCAACCCGAGCCAGATTTTACTTTCGGTAAAGAAAATCCTTGACAACAAACGCCTTGTCATCGAAAAGACCAACCTCAACTATCAGCAGGAGTTTGGAAAAATAAGTATGGCGCTACTCGACAACATGAACCATGAGCAGTGGGCTGATATTTATAAAAAACTTGTCTTTTGGGAGTTGCAGTTAGACGAAGTAGACAATCGCGACATGGCAGAAATTCTGGATAGCCAGAAAGTCGATGCCAATACAAACTTCTGTCGCTTCATAAAAAAGAATTACGAGAACTGGTTGAATAATCCGAACGTGGATCGTCCGCTGATGTCGCATCAGATCATGAAGAAAGTAGTGTTCCCGGAGTTGAGTGCCAATCAATCTACTTTTCTTATCATCATCGATAATCTGCGCTACGATCAATGGAAAGTAATCGAACCGGTGGTGGCCGAACTTTTCAAAATCGATAAAGAAGAAACGTACTATTCCATTCTGCCAACCACCACAGCCTATGCCCGCAACGCCATCTTTTCTGGAATGCTTCCGTCGGACATGGCCAAAACGTATCCCGAACTGTGGAAAGGCGAAGACGAAGAAGAAGGAAAAAATAATTTTGAAGATGAGTTTCTGGCGCGCAACCTCAAGCGCAATAATCTCAACGTTAAATTTTCGTACAACAAAATCAAGCAACTGGAAGAAGGGCGCGATCTCGCCGACTCGATCAATAACCTGTACGGCAATGCGCTTAACGTGATCGTGTACAATTTTGTGGACATGCTCTCGCACGCACGCACCGACATGGCCATGATTCGCGAGCTGGCGCCCGACGAAGCGGCATATCGCTCAATCACCAAATCGTGGTTTATTCATTCGCCGCTGTTAGAGATTTTGAAAAAGATTTCTGAAAAGAAAATGAAAGTGATCATCACCACCGATCACGGCACCATCCGTGTGAAAAAAGCGTTCAAAATCATTGGCGATAAAAACGTGAATTCCAATCTCCGCTATAAGCAGGGAAAAAACCTGGGCTACGAAGGCGACAAGGTGATGGAAGCGCCCAAGCCTGAGCGATTTTTTCTGCCCAAGCAAAATGTTTCTACCGCGTATGTCTTCGCCATCGAAGATCAGTTCTTCGCTTATCCCAACAACTTTAATTACTACGTTAATTTTTACAAAGACACGTTTCAGCACGGCGGCGTGAGCCTGGAAGAAATGATTATCCCTATAATTTCATTATCTTCGAAGAATGCCTGACGTTGTTTCCGAAGACAAGGGAATTGCCTTTTCCCTGCATGAAATTCATGATGTAGCAAAAAACCTGATAGCGCTCGCCGGGGGCAGCACGGTGTGGGCATTGTACGGTCCGATGGGCGCTGGCAAGACGACATTGGTAAAAGCACTAATAGCAGAAAGCGGCGTACACGATACAGTGGCAAGCCCAACTTTTTCTATCGTAAATCAATATGAATCCCGCCAAGGGCAACCAATTTATCATTTTGATTTTTATCGGATTAGAAATGAAATGGAAGCCTACGATATTGGCACCGACGAATATTTTGATTCCGGCAACTGGTGTTTGGTGGAGTGGCCTGAGAAGGTTCCTTCTTTACTTCCGCCCGATTACTTTGAAATAGCAATTGAAATTATTGATGAACAAACGCGGTTAATCCGTTACCGAAAACATGGCTGAGAAAAAAAGCACTGGCTTTGAGGCTTTGGCACAAGCTAGTCTGTCACCGCAAGAGCAATTAGTGAAAGTTAAAAAAGGCAAGCACTCATTTTTTATCGGTTTGCCGAAAGAAATCGCTTTACAGGAAAATCGCATTAGCCTTACGCCCGACGCCGTGGCCTTGCTCGTCAACAACGGGCACGAGGTGTGGGTGGAAAGCAATGCCGGTGCCGGTAGTAAGTTTACTGACCGCGCTTACAGCGACGCCGGAGCGAAGATTGTGTATTCACCTCAGGAAGTTTACAAAGCCGATTTCATCATGAAGATCGAGCCGCCGACCATGGAGGAGCTCGAATATTTCAAACCCGGACAAACGCTGATCTCTGCCCTTCAGATGGGCTACCTCAGTGAAGAGCGTGTGCAAGCCTTACTCCGCAAGAAGGTGACTTCCTTAGCCTACGAGTTTATTGAAGACAAAGTAGGAGGGATGCCGATCATCCGCGCCATGAGCGAAATTGCCGGAAGCACCGTGATGCTCATTGCGTCAGAATATCTTAGCACGGTAAAAAATGGTAAGGGAATTATCCTTGGCGGAATCACCGGCGTGCCGCCCACCAAAGTAGTGATCATTGGAGCGGGTACTGTGGCGGAGTATGCCGCGCGCGCTGCCCTCAGCCTTGGCGCCGAAATTCAGGTGTTCGACAATCATCTTTATAAGTTACGCCGCATCAAGCACACACTCGGTCATCAGTTTTATACTTCTACCATCGACACGGTGACGTTGAGCGAGAGTTTGAAAAATGCAGATGTAGTGATCGGAGCGTTGCGCGCTGAGAAAGGACGCACACGGCATGTGGTGAGCGAAGAGATGGTAAAAAACATGAAACCCGATTCGTTGATCATTGACTTGAGTATCGATCAGGGTGGCTGTGTGGCTACATCAGAAATTACTTCACACGCCAAACCGGTGTTTCGCAAATACGATGTGATTCATTATTGTGTGCCTAACGTCGCGTCGCGCGTGGCAAATACAGCAACGACAGCGTTAAGCAATATTTTTACGCCTACCATTCTGCGCGCTGCCGAAGAAGGTGGAGTGGAGGAAATGATCTTTGCGCACAAGTGGTTTATGAAAGGCGTGTACACCTACAAGGGAAGCCTCGTGAATGAATCGATCGCCCGGAAATTCAAAATGAAATTCAAAAACATTGAGCTGCTGATGGCAGCCCGAGTGTAGCGTCACTGCGGAGTTTTGTAAGAGAATTTTTTTGGATCAATCGGTGCATTCAACACCAGTTGCTTTATCCTGGACGAAAAAAACAGAACTCCATTTTTGAATTTCGCCTCCGAGGTGGTGATCAACAAATCATTTACTTTTTTGTAGTCATACACTTTCGTGAAATTGGAAGTGTCTCCATCCACCGAATTATTCCAGAACTCAAGAAGGTACGTGGTAGTGTTAAAATAAAAATGCCACACCAGCGCCGGCGTTACCACCTGAATATCATAGCAGTGCAGTGAATCTATTTTTTTGATGCCACGAAGTTTAATGGACGAACTTTTCTCCAGCGTATGCTGAATGAGGATCGGATCAAATTCAAAATACGGCTCGTAAGGCCGTGTGTCGATCGGTATAGGTTGTCTGTTGTTAATCACAAGGAAATGATTGCCTCCTACGTGATAGGTGGTACTCACCAGTACAGAGTCTTCGTACAACTCACTTACACTTTTATCGGGCCATTGGCGATAGCGCTTTTCGATTTTCTTTTTTGGACCGGATGAGTTGGTAGAAATCTGGCCTGGCTTCAATTCGAAGTACGAAGCTTCACTTTCGATGTACGCCGATTTTACAGCACTCCAGTTGTCAATGTTTCCATTGGACACCGTGTTGAAATACTGCTCGAGTATTTCGTTGGCCGAGGGTGAAGCCATATGTTGGCTATGCCCGATTACAGCGATAAGAAGAAAACCGAGTAGCAGCTGTAAGCGCATATCGACATGGTTAGCCCAACCGCTCTTTCAAAGACTGGATTTTAGCTTCGGCATCTGCTTTCTTCTTTCGCTCCATTTCAAGCACATGAGCAGGTGCGCCGCTTACAAATTTTTCGTTCGAAAGTTTTTTCATCACTGAAGCCAGGAAACCCTCGTTGTATTCAATTTCTTTGAGGATCTCTTCGCGCTCTTTGGCGGCATCGACTTTACCTTCCAGTGGAATGAAAAACTCTTGCGTGCCAATCAAAAACGAAGTGGCGTTTGATGCTTTTTCGCTGGTGAAGTTTAAGGTCGTCAGGTTGGCCAGTTTTTTAATTACTGGAATAAATTGCCTTATAGTCGCTTCGGTCGTAGTCGTCAGCGGTAGCTTTTCTTTCGGAGAAATTCCTTTCGCATTGCGTACGTTGCGCACTTGCGTAATTACCTCAAATGCAGTTTCGCTTTGCGCGATTACTTTTGTGTCAAATGAATTGCCTTTTGGCCAAGCCGACACGATGATGCAGTCGTTGTCTTTGCGCTCGGCCAGCTCGTGCCACAGTTCTTCCGTGATGAAGGGCATGAACGGATGTAGCAATTTTAAAATCGACTCGAAGAAAGAAATCGTTTTGCGATAAGTGGCTTCGTCGATCGGTTTACCAAATTCGGGCTTGATGATTTCGAGATACCACGCGCAGAAGTCGTCCCACGTTAATTTATATAAGGTGTGCAGCGCATCTGACATACGGAACTTGGTGAAGTGATCTTCGAGCTCGGCTAGCGTTTTGTTCAGCTTCGCGTCAAACCATTCAATCGCAATTTTATTTTCCTCTGGTTGTGCTTGAGACGAAACTTCCCAACCCTTCACCAACCGGAATGCATTCCAGATTTTGTTGGCAAAATTTCTTCCCTGTTCACAAAGCTTTTCGTCAAACAACAAGTCGTTGCCTGCCGGCGAACTGAACAACATACCGGTGCGCACACCGTCGGCGCCATATTTTTCTATCAGCTCAAGCGGATCGGGCGAGTTGCCGAGCGACTTGCTCATCTTGCGGCCTTGCTTGTCGCGCACAATTCCCGTAAGGTAAACATCTTCAAAGGGCTTCTCATCCATGTACTCGTACCCTGCAATGATCATGCGCGCCACCCAGAAAAATAAAATCTCGGGTGCCGTTACCAATACTTTGGTAGGATAGAAAAAATTGAGATCGGCATTTTTAGTGCGATCGATTTTTCCGTTCGAAAAATACTCGTCTTTAAATCCATCGAACACCGCCGTTGGCCACAACCAGGATGATGCCCATGTGTCGAGCATGTCCGGATCCTGCCGAAGGTCTTCCTCTTTTAGAGAATTGTTTTTTGATTTAAGAATATTGAAAGCTTCCTCTTGTGTTTCGGCTACGGCAAACGATCCATCCGGCGTGTACCACGCCGGAATGCGATGCCCCCACCAAAGCTGACGCGAAATACACCAGTCGCGCACATTGTCCATCCAGTGTGCATAGGTGTTTTTGAATTTTGAAGGATGCAAATGAATGTCGTCGTTGGCTACAGCGTCTTTGGCGCGAACCGAGATTTCTTTCATCTTCACAAACCATTGAAGTGAGAGCTTAGGCTCTACTACTGTGTTGGTGCGTTCGCTGCGCCCTATGCGCGTAACAAATTCTTCTTCCTTCACCAGGTGGCCGGCCTCGCGCAGGTCTTTTACAATTTCCTTGCGCACCGCAAAGCGGTCTTTGCCGTAGAACTTTGGCAGCTCGCATTTTTCGTTGAGCGTGCCGTCGTCGTTGATGGTGTCAATCACGGGCAGGTTGTGCCGCAAGCCGATTTCGTAGTCATTCACGTCGTGGGCCGGTGTCACCTTCAGGCAGCCGGTACCAAAGCTTTTGTCCACATAGTTGTCAGCAATAACGGGTATCTCGCGGTTGATGAAGGGAACGAGCACTTTTTTGCCGATCAGGTTAGCATAGCGCTCGTCGGTGGGGTTTACCGCAATGGCCACGTCGCCCATAATGGTTTCGGGGCGCTGCGTAGCAATGACCATCCATTGGTCTGTGTCTTTGATTTTGTATTGAATCGAGTACAGAATAGAGCGTTCGCCCTCTTCCTTGTACAACACCTCTTCGTTCGACAAGGCTGTTTTGGCTTCGCAATCCCAGTTAATCATGCGCATGCCACGATAGATGTACCCTTTATTATAGAGATCTACGAATACACGGATTACGGCCTTGTAATATTCCGGCTCCATGGTGAAACGAGTACGTTCCCAATCGCAGGAGGCGCCCAGTTTTTTTAACTGCTCCAGAATGATGCCGCCATACTTGTCTTTCCATTCCCAGGCGTATTGTAAGAATTCATCGCGCGTAAGCGATGACTTTTTTATCCCCTTTTCGCGGAGCATGGCTACTACACGGGCTTCCGTGGCGATGGAAGCGTGGTCGGTACCCGGCACCCAACAGGCCTCTTTACCTTCCATACGCGCCTTACGGATTAGCACATCCTGAATGGTATTATTGAGCATATGGCCCATGTGCAATACCCCCGTTACGTTAGGCGGAGGGATGACAATGCAATAGGGATCCTTGGCGGGATTAGCTTTTCCGTGGAAAAATCCTTTGTCTGTCCAGTGTTGATACCATTTGCCTTCGGTTTCTGCGGGATTGTATTTGGTGGAGAGTGCCATTTGGTTTTTGAGGAGCTAGAAATTTAAGTCGGCAAAAATAGAAAATTCCTTTGCGAAGCCCTATGACGGGGGCGGTAAGAAACGAGGTTAGATCTGGAGCGATGAAATGCTGATTTTGTGTAACTCACACGATTCCGGAAACGATTTTTCTCGGCCACTCGTAAAATTTTTTTCATGTCCGAGTTCACCGCTTAAAATAAATATGCCCTTAATGTCTACGGAAAATACCGTTAAATGGCGCTTGGCCAATGAGCGTTGATCAGCTCGAGACTCCGTTGGAATAAAATTCTGAAGTGCTTTAGTAATCAATAAGTTAAAAGTGTTAAACTTGTGATGCACAAGCGATGAAGGTTCCTTCCATCCTGCTTGATCGGGTGATAAATCTACCAATCTAATTGACTCCAAAATTTAATTTTTACTAACACTCGTTTGGAGAAATAACGTTTGCGCAAACGTTATTTTAACGAAATTTACTTGCGCGTAACAATTGCTTTCCCTTATCTTCATGCTTGGTTTGACACAACTGCGCTTATGTCAAGCCAACATTTAACCCTAAAACAAAAAAATTAAATGATGAAAATTTACCAAAAATGGGGCCTGTCATTGGTGATCCTGCTAATGCTCGCCTGCTCTCAGTCGTTTGCCCAATCGCTACGGGTAAGCGGAAAAATCTCCGACGAAGCCGGACAGCCGGTTCCAGGAGCCAGTGTTGTTGAAAAAGGTACTGCCAACGGTACGGTGACCGATGCCAACGGTGACTACTCCTTGACAGTCTCTAGCAGTACGGCTACTATCGCTTTTTCCTTTATCGGGTACAAGACCCAGGAAATAGCTGTTTCTGGTAGGGCTGTAATTGACGTAAGCCTGCAGGCCGATGTTACCTCACTTCAAGAAGTGATCGTAACCGGTTACTCAAGCGAGCGCAAGCAAGACCTGGTTTCTGCCGTTTCAACGATTGCTAATGAAAAGACAGTTTCTATCCCTGTTTCAAACGTAGAGCAGGCCATTCAAGGCCGCATTGCTGGTGTAATTGTTCAGACCTCCGGTCAGCCTGGTGCACCTAGCCAGGTTCGTGTTCGTGGATTCGGTTCCCTGGGCGCAAACTCACCACTTTTTGTTGTTGACGGTGTTCCTACCTACGATGTAAGTAACCTCAATCCTTACGATATCGAAAGTACCACTGTACTAAAAGACGCCGGTGCTGCATCAATCTACGGATCTCGTGCTGCTGCTGGCGTTATTATCTATACTACTAAACATGGCAAAAACGATGGCAAGACGAGAATCGATTTTGACATGAGCACCGGTCTTAACTTCCCGGGCCAAGGCATTAAAATGCTCAACCCTACTCAGCAAGCCCAAAAAGTATATGAGGCACTGACAAACGGTGGTGGTAATGCAACTGGTCAGCCTTATGGAAGCAATTTGGCTAGTCCGGTTCTTCCTGACTATATCAACGTTGGTGTGCAGCAACCTGATGGTTCATGGAAACCTACTGGTAATATTATGAGTGGTGATCCCCTCATTCAAAAAGCTCTCGATAACTATAATGTTGATCCTTCTAAAGGTTCAATTGTTCAAGTAGTGAGGGCCAACAAAGGAGGTACCGATTGGTATAAGGCAATGACCCGTGTTGCTCCTGTAAACCGCTACTCACTCGGTATGTCCGGTGGAACTGACCGCGCACACTACTATGCTAACTTATCCTACTACGATCAGCAAGGTTTGGCGTTGAATACTTACTTGAAGCGCTATAATCTTCGTGTTAACTCTGAATTCAAGCCGATCAAGCAAGTACGCATTGGAGAAAACTTGCAATTGTCGTACAGAGAGAACCCGCAAATCGGCGACCAGCAAAGTGAAAACCAGTTGAACCTGGCTTACCGTATGCCTACCATCATTCCCGTATATGATGAGAAAGGTGGATGGGCAGGTACTGCAGCTCCCGGCTTTAACAACCCTGCCAACCCAGTGGCTAGCTTGTCTAGAATTTCAAGAGCGTATAACCTCAACTCAAACTGGAATATTTTTGGTAATACCTATATGGAGGTTGATCCAATCCCTCACGTGACCTTACGCACGAGCTTTGGAGGTCAAATGAATAACTATTATTACCTCAACTATTCACAGCGTACCTATGAAAATGCGGAGAACTCAGGTTCTTATCAGTTGAATGAAGGCGCTGGTTTCCAGATGAGTTGGGTGTTTACTAATACAGTGCGTTACGAAAATAAATTCGGTAACCATTCAGTAAAAGTTTTTGCAGGTACTGAGGCGTTGAAATCTCCTGCACAAGGCAGAGATATCAGTGGCTTTGGTTTGAACCCGTTCAGCAATGACCCAAGCTACATTGGTGTGACCAACACAAACTCTGTAGGTAGAACCGTTAATAGCGGTCCTCAGACCCCCAGAACGTTGGCTTCTTACTTCGGAAAAATTGATTACAACTGGAGCGACAAATACTATTTGAGTGCGACAATTCGTCGCGATGGTTCTTCAGTATTTGGTCAGAACAACAGATATGGTGTATTCCCTGCTGTTTCCGCTGCGTGGCGTATTTCATCGGAAAGCTTCATGAAAGGAGTTTCATGGATCGATGATTTGAAACTTCGTGGTGGTTGGGGTGTGATGGGTAACCAAGCCTCAGTTCCTCCAGCAAACCAATATACGCTCTTTACGACTTCACCAAGTTATGGATATGACATTGCAGGAAATAACAGTTCTGTATCATCAGCCTTTATTCCTCAGCAAGTGGGTAACCCTAATGGACAATGGGAGCAGAACAAGACGATTAACATTGGTTTGGATGGAACATTCATGAAAGGAACATTGGATGTTATTCTTGAAGTTTGGCAAAAGAATACAGACAAACTGTTGTTTGCACCTCAAATCCCTGCAACGGCGGGTGTTTACCTGTCAAACCCATTGGTTAACATTGCTTCAATGGTAAATAAAGGGATTGACTTGCAAGTGATTAAGAGAGTAAAAGTGAATAATGAGTGGAGCTTGATATTCGATGGAAACATTGCTCCTATCTCAAATCAAATCACTGCACTTGCACCAGGCAATACATATTTTGATGCTGGTAACTTCAGAAACCTGAACTTTGTGCGCAATGCAGTAGGTCAATCGATTTCCTCTTTCTATGGCTATAAAGTAGCTGGTTATTTCAACAGTGATGCGGAAGCAACTGCTGCGAATCAGGATCAAGCTGCTGCAGGTCGCTTCAAGTACGTAGATACTAACAAAGACGGTAAGATTGATGCTTCTGACCGTGTATTCATGGGAAGCCCTGTGCCTAAATTTACGTATGGCTTGAACGTAACCGTGAAATACAAAAACTGGTCATTGGATGCTTTTGTCTACGGCAAGTCGGGTAATAAGATTATTAACTTCAGCAAGTGGTACACCGGATTCTATCAATCATTCTCAGGTGCTGGCCTTTCTGCCCTGACGTTGGATTCATGGACACCGACGCATCAAAACGCAGGAGCTCCTAAAATGGAAACCGCTTCTAACTTTAGTACCAACGGTACTGGTAACTCATGGTACATGGAAAATGGTTCATACATGAGATTGAAAAATCTCCAGTTGAACTACACTGTGCCAACTTCTTTCCTAAGCAAGTACAATATCCGCTCACTGAAAGTGTACATGCAGGCAGTTAACTTGTTCACGATCACTAAATACACTGGCAAAGACCCTGAAGTTGCGTCAAGTGTGGATACTACACTTGGTGTAGATGTGGGTAACTACCCTGCTACTCGCATTTGGTCATTGGGTGTCAACTTAGGATTTTAATTTTATTAACTGAAAAACAGAACGATATGAAAAGAAAGACAATAGTAAGAGGGCTGTTTTGGTTGATACCAATTCTTGGCTTTCAGATTTTTTCGTGCTCCGATAATTTTCTTAAAGTACCTGCTGCAGGAAGTTTGGGTAATGCCCAATTGCTTAACCAGGCAGGTGTAGAACAAACACTTATAGGTGCTTACAATTCCTTAAAAGGAAGAGACGGCTGGAACGGTTCGTTCAGCGGTTGGGTATTCGGAGGTGTCGTTGGTCAGGAAGCTTTCAAAGGCTCTAACTCCGGTGACCAAGCTGATATCAACCCGCTATCAACCTTCTCAGCACCTGCTACGAATAGCTACATCGCTTCAAAATGGGCAGCTTGCTATGATGGTATTAACCGTGCCAACACAGTGTTGAAACTTCTAGCGCAAGTTCCTTCAGGCGTGATTTCAGCAGCAGATGAAAAAAGAATCACTGCAGAGGCTCGATTCCTGAGAGGTGTGTATCACTTCGAAGCGATCAAGCACTTCAAAATGGTTCCTTACATCGACGAGACAATCGATTATGGTAAAGGCAACTATAAAGTTCCTAATGATGCTGTAATCTGGCCTCAAATTATCGCTGATTTCCAAGCTGCCTATGACAACCTTGCGGCATCGGGTATGGATGCCGGCCGCGCAAACAAATATGCTGCGGGCGCTTTCTTAGGCAAAGCCTATTTGTACTCAAAGGATTTTGATAAGGCATACACAGCACTTAATGATGTTATTGCCAATGGTGTTAACCCAGCCGGTAAGCCTTACGCTTTGAATGCCAAGTTCAGAGATGCTTTTGATGCAGGTAATGACAATTCACCCGAGTCGGTATTTGCTATCCAGGCGTCTGTAAACGACGGTTCTGGTGCTTCCAATGCCAACGCGGATTTGGTTTTGAACTATCCTTATCTCTCTAGCTTGCCTGTAAGCTGCTGCGGATTCTATCAGCCTTCGATGGATCAGGCTAACGCCTATCGTACTTCAGGAGGTTTGCCTCTGTTGGATGGCTCTTACAATTCAGCCGCTAATGCACTTTCTGACGTAGCCTGGACAAAAGGAGCTACTTCAGTAACTGCAGATGCTCAACCTCTTGACCCACGTATCGACTGGATCGTTGGCCGTACAGGTGTTCCTTTCTTCGATTGGGGTACTTACACTGGCCCTGCTTGGGTTCGTCAATTAAGTGATGCGGGTCCGTACAGCCCTAAGAAGCTTACCTTCCCTAAGAGTGAAATCGGTACTTATACTGACAATAGCTCATGGACTCCTGGTTATAGCGCTGTGAACTACAACCTCATCCGTTTTGCCGATGTATTGTTGATGGCCGCCGAAGCTGCGGTACAAAAATCGACACCTGATTTGGCTTATGCTGTTGCCCAAGTGAATAAGGTGAGAACCAGAGCAGCTAACCCTGCAGGTTTTGTAAAAATATCTACTGATTCTAAAACCGACTGGCAAGCATACCTCGCGAATACAGGTAACCCAGCTGGTAACTACGTGATCAACAACTATACAAGCTTTGCGGATGTACCAACTGCTTTGAAGGCAATTCACTTTGAACGTTACCTTGAATTGGGTATGGAAGGACACCGTTTCTTTGACCTTGTAAGATGGGGTGAAACAACCAACGGAAGTGGAAACCCTGTAAATCTTGAATCCGCTTACCGCTACAATGCTAGCCTGGCTGGTGGTTCAATTTACGGAACAGGATTCCCCTTCGTAGTAGGTCAGAAAGAATACTTCCCTATTCCGCAAGGACAGATTGACTTGATGGGTGGTGCGTTAAAGCAAAACTCCTATTTCGGAAATTAGAAACTAGTTTTTTTAAGTAATGAGCAGAGCCAATTTTTATAAATTGGCTCTGTTTTTTTAAAGCCTATGAAAAGAAAATCCTTTACCCTGTTTGTTGCTTTGATTCTGTTGGTAGCCTTTGGCTGTTCGAAGAAAAAGGAAACTCTGTTTCAAAAATTATCTCCCGACGATACGGGTATTACTTTTGCCAATACAATTACCGAAACGGATAGCTTCAATATCCTCACGTTCGAGTACATCTACAACGGTGGAGGTGTGGCCACAGCCGATTTTAACAACGATGGATTAGTAGATATTCTCTTTACTGGCAATCAGGTACCCAATAAGCTTTATATAAACCGCGGAGGCTTTAAGTTTGATGACGTATCTGACAAAGCCATGGTAAACATCGCCGGACGGTGGAACTCCGGGGTTGCCATTGTGGATATCAACAACGACGGCAAGATGGATTTTTATGTTTGTGCGACCACAAAGCCAAACGCGGCCGATAGAAAAAACATGCTCTTTGTAAACCAAGGCTGGGGCGCCAACGGAACTCCCACCTTTAAGGAAATGGCCCATGATTATAAAATAGATTATGACGGTCACAGTGTGATGGCTGCTTTCCTCGATTACGATAAAGATGGTGACCTTGATTTGTACGTGCTAACGAACGTGAAAATCAATAACACGCCCACAAACTATAGAGCCAAAATCACCGATGGCTCAGCGGCCAATAACGACCGCCTTTTCAGAAACAACAATGACGGCACCTTCACAGATGTGACCATCGAAAGTGGGGTCACCGAAGAGGGCTTTGGGCTAGGGCTTGCCATTGCCGATTTTAACCTCGACGGATGGCCTGATATTTATGTCTCTAACGACTACATCTCCAATGATGTGCTTTATATAAACAACAGAAATGGTACTTTCAGAAATGCCACTGCCGAATTTACAGGCCACCAAAGCCAGTTTTCGATGGGCAATGATGCCGCCGATTTTAATAATGACGGCCGGCCAGATATCATCACGCTCGACATGCTGCCGGCAAGTAACGACCGCATCAAAACAACGATCGCCAACAAGAGTTATCAAAACTACATTAACAACGAAAAATTTGGATACCAATACCAATACGTGCGCAACATGTTGCAGTTGAACAACGGATTGGAAGACAGCGTGAAGTTCAGTGAAATAGGTCAACTGTCTGGGGTGTATCAAACAGAATGGAGTTGGTCGCCTTTGTTTGTTGATATCGACAACGACGGATGGAAAGATCTGCTGATTACCAACGGATTTCCAAAAGATATTACGGACAAGGATTTTGCAAACTACCGCGCCGATGTGGGCAGAATAGCTTCTGCCAAATACCTTGTTGATTCAATACCTGTCATCAAGATTCCCAACTTCGCTTTTAAAAATAACGGCGATCTCACCTTTGCCGACGTGAGTGAAAAGTGGGGTATCAATATTCCTTCATTCTCTAACGGAGCAGCATTCGCTGACTTCGACAACGACGGAGACCTCGACTACGTGATCAACAACATCAATGATCCGGCTTCTTTATACCAGAATACATTGAATGATAATGCAAAAGAAGTGAAGCCTGCATTCCTCGACGTTCAGTTGTCGGGTGGAAGTGCCAACCGTTTGGCCGTAGGCACGAAAGTGACTTTGTATTCAAATAATAAAATTCAATTCAGCGAACTTTTCCTGACGCGAGGATTTCTCTCTTCGGTTCAGCCTTTCGTTCATTTTGGATTGGGCGATACGAAAAGCGTTGACTCAATCCGCATCGAATGGCCCGATGGAAAAGTAAGTAAGCTCAATCACACTGATGCCAATCAGAGGCTTGTGATTGACTATGAAAAAATAGCAAAATCAGAACCGACTCGGTCTGCACATCAGCTTGATAAACTTTTGAAGCCTGCAGGTAAAACGCTTGGACTTGAATACAAGCACAATGAAGAGGACCAGAATGATTTCAATACCCAGCGAACGTTGCCGCACAAATTTTCACAGTACGGCCCAAGCATAGCAGTAGGCGATATCAATGGCGATGGCCTTGAGGATATGGTGATTGGTGGCGGAGCCAAGCGAAGCACGATGCTCTTTGTACAAACAGCCAAAGGAAAATTTGGAAAGCCCGTCGAGTTGCAGAAAGGACAAAAGCTGGAAGAAGACGAAGGTCTTTTGCTCTTTGATGTGGATAACGACCAGGACCTTGACTTATATACCGTGGGCGGAAGTATTGAGCCTGGCACTTCAATGAATATTTTTCAGGATCATTTGTACATCAACGATGGAAAAGGAAATTTCAAAGCAACAGATTTGCCTAACACTAACTCAAGCGGCTCGTGTGTGCGCGCAGCCGATTTTGACCGCGATGGTGATCTCGATCTTTTTGTAGGTGGAAGAGTTGTGCCGGGAGGATACCCGATGCCCGCAGAAAGCTATCTCTTTCAAAATGAAAAAGGGAAACTGACCGATGTGACAGATCAGCTGGCTCCGGGCTTGAAAAAAACTGGAATGGTGACCGATGCCCTTTGGACCGACTACGACAATGACGGAGCTATTGACTTAATGGTAGTGGGTGAATTCATGCCAATAACCTTTTTCAAAAATAACAACGGAAGACTGTCTCGCGCAATTGATTCAGGATTGGAGAATAAAGTGGGCTGGTGGAATAGTATCGGCGCAGGCGACTTTGATCGTGATGGAGATATAGACTATGTGGTGGGTAACCTTGGACTGAATAACAATTACCACATCACTGACCAGACTCCGCTGGTGGTTGTAGCGAAAGATTTTGATAACAACGGAAGTGTAGATCCGGTGATGGCCTGCTACCTGAGGACTTCCATGCTTTCGAGCGAAACAAAGCTATTCCCCATGCATTTTTGGGACGAGCTTAATTCGCAGAGTCCATTGTTCAGAAGAAAATTCAGGAGGTATAAGCAATACAGCACAAAAGATATTGACTTACTCTTTACTCCCGAAGAATTAAAAGGAGCCACGCGGATAGAAGCCAACGAAATGGCGACAAGCTTCATCGAAAATAAAGGAAACGGAAAATTTGTATTGAAGAGATTGGAAACACTCGCTCAGGTTGCTCCGGTATTTGGTATCGCTACAGGCGATTTCAACGGCGATGGCAATCTCGATTTTGCCATGGTAGGAAATGATTTTGGAAACGAAGTTTTTGCTGGTCGTTACGACGCATTCACGGGCCTCGTTATGCTTGGTGATGGCCAATTGAATTTTTCACTCGTACCCTCTGCAAAGAGTGGATTTTATGTTCCCGGAAACGCGAAGAGTTTTGTTTCACTCGCGGGTTCTGCCGAACCGTTCTACATTGCTTCTCAAAATCAGGACAGCTTGAAAGTCTTTAGTCAAAGGTTAAAAACACCTATGAAGCGCTTTCAGCCTCAGCCTGACGATGCTTCTGCCACTATTGAATTCAATGGCAAAAAGCAGAAGATAGAATTTTATTACGGTTCGGGATTTTTATCACAATCTTCAAGAATTGTTTTCTTGCCAGAGGGGATTCAGAATATCACAGTGGTTGATTTTAAAGGCAAGTCCAGAAAAGTAACACTGTAAGATAGTACTGACTTTATTGAACCCGAAATGAAGGTAGTCCGTTTTCTTGGCGCGTCAGCGATGCCTTTGGCGTTGGTGCTGATGTTGGTTATTTCCTGCCGGCAAAAAGAAGTGAATAGCAAGAGCACACTTTTCACTTTGCTTGATTCGGGCTATACCAACATTAGTTTCTCTAACAACCTTTCGTACAACACTACCTTCAACCCGTTTACTTTTCACAGTTTTTATAATGGTGGAGGCGTAGCTATCGGCGATATTAATAACGACGGACTTCCGGATGTATTTTTTTGCAGCAACCAGGGACGCAACAAACTTTATCTCAACTTAGGAGACATGCGCTTTGAAGACATCTCCTACAAGGCAGGTTTTCTCGCGGAAGGGATATGGACTTCAGGGGCCACGTTTGTAGATATCAATGGCGACGGCTTTCTCGATTTGTTCACTTCAATCTCTGCTGACTTTTCCGTAGGCTGGCGTGGCAATGAGCTGTACATCAACAATGGAAACATGACGTTTACCGAACGAAGCGGAGATTACAACCTTAAAAATCTTGGATACTCCACACACGCCGCATTTTTTGATTATGACAACGATGGCGATCTGGATTGTTACCTGCTGGGTAATTCAGGGCACGCTTCGGGTAACTACTACGGAGTGAAAGAGCAGCGCAATGTGATTGATACCAAAGGAGGAAATCGTCTTTTGCGAAATGATAGCGGTCGATTCACCGATGTTACTCAAGCAGCAAAAATTTATGGAAGCTCAATCGGCTATGGTTTAGGTGTGGCAGTTTCAGATATTAACAAAGACGGCTGGCAGGATATTTATGTGTCGAACGATTTTTTTGAAAAAGATTATTTATACATCAATCAAGGTGACGGTACTTTTCTTGAATCGCTCGAAAAATACATTCACGAAATCAGCTTCTATTCCATGGGCGCGGATATCGCCGATATCAACAACGATGGCTACAGCGAAATTTTTGTGACTGACATGTTGCCTGAAAACGAAGCGAGAATAAAGTCAAAAACATCGTTTGAAAATTGGGAGAAATATCAGGCGAATATCAGCAATGGATACTACAAGCAATTCCTGCGGAATACACTACAACTTAATCTTGGGCCTACTACGACATCGGGTAAACCTGAATTTTATTTTTCTGAAATCAGCCGCCTGGCGGGAATTCAAGCTACCGATTGGAGTTGGAGTTCGCTGATCGCCGACCTTGACAACGATGGATGGAAAGACGTGTTCGTTTCCAATGGAATGTATAAGGATGTAACCGATCAGGATTTCATCCAGTTTGTAGCCAGTGATTCCATGAGCAGGGCGTTGCAAATGCGCAACGGGCTAAAAAATCTTATCGATCTGATTCCTTCACATCCTCAAGCAAACTATGTTTTTCAAAATGATAGGAACTTAACGTTTACCAACAAAGCGATGGAATGGGGCTTGAGTCAGCCGGTGTTTTCCAATGGCTCCGTCTATGCGGATTTGGACAACGATGGCGACCTCGACATCATTACCAATAACATCAACCAACCCGCCAGCGTGTATCGAAACAACGCAACCGACTTATTTCCAGAAAATAAATTTTTGAAAGTGCTTCTGAAAGGCGAAGACAAAAATAGATTTGCTACCGGCTCAAAAGTGACTTTGTATTTCGGTCAGCAGAAAAGCTATCAAGAAGTAATGCCGACACGCGGTTTTGAATCATGCGTTGATTTTCGACTGAACTTTGGATTGGGGAACACAAATAAAATTGATTCGCTGGTGGTAGTATGGCCAGACGGTCGTACTTCAAAACTTGAAAATGTATCGGTGAATAAGATGATTATTCTGAAACAGACTGATGCCGAAAAATTACCTCAACCCATCTCACCATTAACGCAACCCGTTTTTCAAGCTCAAGCTAAAAGTGAGATTCAATTTGAACATCGCGAAAACGATTATAATGAATTTCTTCACGACAGGTTGAATTTTTTCATGCATTCTACTTCCGGGCCACAGCTTGCTCTGGGTGACGTGAACAACGATGGGCTGCAGGATTGTTTCATCGGCAATGCAAAAGGAAATACCGGTGCTCTGTTTATTCAAAACAGAAATGGTGAGTTTGAAAACCGTAAGTTGATGACGGGTACCGAAGATCAGGAAGATACAGACGCAGTTTTTTTTGACGCCGATGGCGATGGCGACCAGGACTTGTATGTGTGCAGTGGCGGCAACGAATCTACTTCCGACACGATTCGATTGGCTGACAAACTTTATGTGAACGATGGAAAGGGAAACTTTTCTCTTTCTTTCGGAAGGCTTCCTTCGATTTATAAAAACAGCTCGTGTGTATCGGCCGCTGACATTGACCATGACGGGGATGTTGACCTTTTCGTAGGAACGCAAATCAAAACCAATCACTATGGGTATCGTGCTGACGGGTATATCCTGCTCAACGATGGCCAAGGAAAATTCTTGGATGCAACGGCGAAATTGCTTCCTTCACTAAAAGGTGTGGGAATGATTACCGATGGCGAGTGGTTTGATTACGATCGTGACCAAAAACCAGATCTGGTGATTTGTGGTGAGTATATGCCCATCCGATTGTATCACAACGAAGGCGATCATTTTATGGAAGTAACGGAAGCTGCAGGCTTTAGCAAAACATCGGGTTGGTGGAACAGATTGCTGATTAAGGATCTCAACGGTGATGGCTTTGCCGACGTTGTAGGTGGGAATCATGGATTGAATTCCAGGTTCAAAGCGAGTGTGGAGCGACCAATAACACTTTATGCCAATGACTTTGATGGCAACGGTCGGGTAGAGGCAATTGTCTGCACGTACAATGGCGATGTACAATACCCCATGCCGCTGCGGCACGATCTTATTTCCGCAATCCCATCATTAAAAAAGAAATACCTGAAGTACAAAAATTATGTTGGGCAAAAAATCGAAGACATATTTTCTCCGGATCAATTGAAAACTTCCGTAGTAAGCCAGGCTACTTTACTTGAAACAAGTGTGTTTATTAACAGTACGAAAGGATCTTTTACCAGAGTAGCACTACCCACTGAAGCGCAATTCTCTCCGGTATTCGGAATAGCGAGCGACGACGTAGATCGCGATGGTAAGATGGATCTTATTTTAGGTGGAAATTTTTATGAAGCGAAACCTGAAGTGGGAATCAACGACGCGAGTTATGGCCTGCTTCTGAAAGGTGATGGAAAAGGTAATTTCGTTAACGTGCCCATGCAAAAATCAGGATTGTTTGTAGAAGGAGCTGTGCGAGGGATTTATTCTTTAAAACTTGGAAAAGGAAAGTCTCTTCTGGTGATTACAAAAAATAATGCCCCCGTTGAGACTTACGGCTATTGAGAAGGGAGCCGGTGATTACGATTGCATAAAGATATTTCGCCAGCATTCTATTATCTTTTTGTAAAAACTTCTCAAATCTTCTGCGTCTTATCTACCTTCGCTAAGCTAAATAGTATTCGCATGGCAAAAGGATTACTCATCGATATGGATGGCGTGGTATATGGCGGTGATACGTTGATACCCGGTGCAGACGTTTTCATCAATCGTCTGGTAAAAGAAAAAATACCATTCATGTTCATGACTAACAACAGTCAGCGCACACGCCTCGATGCGGTGCGTAAGTTGGACAAGCTCGGAATTAAAGTAACCGAAGAACATATTTACACCAGTGCGATGGCTACCGGAAAATTTCTGGCGAGCCAGATTCCCAACGGCACGGCGTATGTGCTTGGCGAAGGTGGGCTGATCAGTTCGCTCCACGAAAATGGAATTTCGCTGGCCAACAGCGATCCCGATTTTGTAGTGCTTGGTGAAGGAAGAAATTTTACGTTGGAGATGGTGCAACGGGCGGTAGATATGATTCTGGCCGGAGCAAAATTTGTAATCACTAACCGCGACCCGTCACCAAAAAAGAAAGGGTGGGATAACCTCGGCATTGCGGCGACCAGTGCGATGATTGAAGTCGCCACAGGCATCAAGGCCTTTGATGTGGGTAAGCCTAGTCCCGTAATGATGCGCTCGGCGCGGAAGGCGCTTGGCCTTGAAACTGCTGACACCACCATCATCGGCGATACCATGGGTACCGATATTCGCGGCGGCGTACAAATGGGGTACAAAACTATTCTGGTGCTCAGTGGCGTGACCAAACGCGAAGACCTGGTTCGCTATGCATTCAAACCCGACAAAGTGGTGGACTCACTTAATGATATCCAGCTTCCGCTGGAGTGGTGGTAGCGTCAGACTTTGCCTACGCTTTTTACTTTCAGTGTTACTCCTTCTGAGCTGATGACCTCGATGGCTTCGTCTTTTTGAATGTACTCGCCGCGTGTAAAGGCATCGTAGATTTGTTCGTCGATGATCACCTTGCCACTGGGCCGAAGCACAGTATGTGCCACTCCCGTTTTGCCGATTAGCTCCTTCGACGATGCGTTTACCGAATAGCCTTTAGCGCTTTCTTGCGTATCGGTGAGCGCAATCCGTGCGAACGCTTTCGTCTGCGTGAGCTTGGCACCGCCGAAGAACAACAGCAAAACCCCACCGGTCATTCCGCCCACAGCGGCGAGTGTTGCTTTGACGATATCACCAAGCGGCACATACTCAAAGTTGAAAAAGTCATTGTTGAGCATAATAAGGACAAGCGAGACGACCGTAAGGGTAATCCCGAAAATTCCGGCCACACCAAATCCCGGGATGATGAAAATTTCCGCAAGCAGAAGAATCACGCCGACCATGAGAGCGATGATCTCCCAGTATTGGGCAAGTCCGCCGAGGTAATACGGCACCAGGTAAAGAACCAAAGCCACCAGCGCAGCAGCAATCGGAAATACTGTGCCGGGCGCTTGAAACTCAAAGTAGATTCCACCGATGATGCACAGAATCAGCAATCCGCTGATGAATGGATTAAGAAAAAAAGCAATGATCTTTTCGACGGCGCTTAGCTCAAAGTGATCAACAGTATAGTGGGCGAGCTTGTTTCGGGTTAAAATTTCTTCGATGGAATTTACTTTGGCTTCGCAGTAGTGGTATTGAATTGCTTCGTTGGTAGTGAAGGTGATTACCTTACCGGCTTGTTTGATGCTGTCGATCACCACACGCTCGTCCACCATGCCTTCGGCGATGCTTGGATTACGGTGGTTTTCTTCGGCAGTGGATCGCATGATCGATCGCATGTACGATTGGTATTTGTCTGGCGCTGCTTTTCCGTCGCCTTCCACTACGGTGGCGGCGCCAATGCTGGCTCCCGGTGACATGTAAATGCTATCGCAGGCTATCGAAATAAGCGCCCCCGCCGAGGCGGCATCGGAGTTTACAAAAACCCAGATCGGCTTCTTGAAATTCATAATCAGCTCTACAATATCTTTTGCTTCGGTGAGCCCGCCGCCATACGAATCCATTTCGACAACTACGTAATCGGCTTTTGTTTTTTCGGCATGGGCCAGCGCTACTTTCACATAGCGGAGCATCCGCGCATCAATTTCAGCCTTAATGTCCATGACCATCACCCGGGCGGTGTGGTCAGTTGTTTTGATTTTTGTATTTTGTTGTGAAAATGCACTAAACGAGGCCGAAAGGGCAATTCCAAGAAGAAAAAGTAGTTTTCGCATCATCGCAATGAATCGTATTTTTGTATAAAGATAGAATATGGAAAGGAAAAGACTCGGGTCTGTGGTTTCGGCAGTGTCGGTGAGAGAATCCTCGCAGATGAAATTAGTGATGATACTATTACTTTCGGTGGCAAGCCTGGCGAAGGTTTCGGCTACGCCGCTTGACTCGCTGCGTCTTGAAACCATCAACGGCAAGCAGTTTATCATTCATCAGGTTGATCCTAAAGAAACGCTTTATTCAATTTCAAGACGATACAAAGTAACGGTAGCGGCGCTGGTGGAGAATAATCCGAAAGCTGATGCAGGTTTGTCGGTAGGGCAGGAGTTGAAGATCCCGTACGTAGGAAAAGCAAAACCTGAAAAACCAACCCTCACGCACAAGGTTGCGGCCAAAGAAACGTTGTATTCCATTGCCAAACAGTATGGCATAAGTGTAGACGATTTAAAAAATTGGAATAACCTGAAAGACAACGCGCTCGATATTGGAATGGAGTTGTTGGTGAAAAAGCCGGCGAAAACACCTGACCCGGTGAAGTTGGTCGATCCTGTAAAAGTAACAGAGACCAAGTCGTTGAAAGGAACGCACACCGTAGTGGCCAAAGAAACGTTGTTTTCTATTTCTAAAATGTATGGCGCTTCGCTTCAACAGTTGAAGACATGGAACAACCTTACCAGCGACGAAGTAAAGCCAGGCCAAATCCTTTATGTGCTTCCTCCGCTGAATTCAGAAACTACAACCACTACCACGGTTACTCCTCCTGTTACACAGGAAGTGAAGCCTTCAGTAGAAACCGTAAAACCATCCGTCGAGGTAATTAAGCCACAACCAGAAGTAGTGAAGCCCGTCGTAGAAACGACCAAGCCTCAACCCGAGCCAGTAAAACCTGTGGTGCAGGAAATTAAGATTTCTGAAAATGTGGTTGGCTCTGACGAGATTCATGAAACCGGCGTTGCCTCGCTGATCGATGGAACAGACGGCAACCGCAAATACCTGGCGCAACATAAAACTGCCAAAGCGGGAACAATCATGAAAGTGCGCAGCGAAGCGACCAAGCGCGAAGTGTTTGTGCGTGTGATTGGGCCGTTGACTACCGACGACGGAAGTATTATTAAAATTTCAAAATCAGCATACGACCGTATCGGCGCGTCCGATGCAAAATTTAACGTAGAGCTGATCTACTATAAATAAACCGAATGAAGGCAGCCCTCTTTATCCTCTTTTTGATTGCGATTAAAATTGGTGCCGCCCAAAACCTTGTCCCCAATGCTAGCTTCGAGCAATATTATCGCTGCCCTGGTTCTTACAATCCGCAGGGATCAGACCGCAACTTTGCGCCAGGCTGGGTTTCGCCTACACTGGGTACGCCAGATATTTTTAACCGCTGTAGTTTTGGCAATGCAGGCGTGCCCCACAATTGGGCGGGTGTAGCAAATGCGCACAAAGGTTTCGGCTATGCAGGCATTTACGCCTTTCTCAACAACAGCACGTATCGTGAATATCTCCAGGCAAAACTTACCGATTCATTAAAAGAAGGGAAAACCTACGGCGTGGAGTTTTTTATCCGCCTTTCGGGATATTCCAAATATGCAGTTGACCGGATCGGTGTGTTGCTTTCTGATTCAACTACACAAGCATCGCACGATCGCATCTGGAAAATTCAACCTTCGTTTACGCACGTGATGGATTCGGCGTACACCAAGAACACCGGACTCTGGCATCGGATTTATTTTGAATACAAAGCCCTTGGCGGGGAAAAGTTCATCACCATCGGAAATTTTTCTACCGAAGCAGATTCCAAAGTGTACCACCTGACATTCTCACAGGCCAACGAGCCGATGCTCAATACCGCCGCCTACTTTTATATCGACGACGTGTCGGTGACGGCGTTGGCAATTCCTGAAAAGGTAGTCACGACAGTAAAAGAGCTTGCGGCGGAGCCCAAGCCCAACGAAGTGTATATTTTACAGCACATTTACTTTTCATTCAACAGTGCTGACATTCTTCCGCAGTCGTACGAAGAACTGAATACATTGGTAGCGATCCTTAAAAAGAATCCGAAATGGAAAGTGGAGCTTAGCGGTCACACCGACGACAAAGGAGATAACCTTTATAACTACAATCTTTCGCTTAACCGCGCCAAGAGTGTAGGCCGCTATCTGGTAGGCAACGGCATTGACATTGCACGGATTAAAGTGCTCGGCTTTGGAAAACGCAAACCGCTGAAGCTTGCCAAGACCGAAGAGGCCCGGGCAATCAACCGGAGGGTGGAAGCAAAATTCCTGGAGAAATGATTCGCCGTATAAGCGCTGTCACCATGTGGCTGGTCGGCTGCTTTTCATTTTCATTTTCAATTTCATTGGCGCAGAATCTCGTTCCCAACCCAGGATTTGAAGAATACAAAAAATGTCCCGTTACGTTTAGTACAGATCCATTGCATTTCGGTCCCAACTTCTGGAGCTCACCTTCGCAAGGAACGCCTGACTATTACAACAAATGCACGTTCGGCGATATGGATGTGCCGCGCAACTGGGCGGGTGTATCGGTGGCGCATGGCGGCATGGGCTATGCGGGCATCTATGCGTGGAGTAACAAGAAGACCAACTACCGCGAGTACATTCAGTGTAAACTGAAAGAGCCGTTGAAGGCTAATGCAAAATACACGATTCAGTTTTTTTATCGGCTTTCCTCGTATTCGGTGTATGCCATCGACCGCGTGGGTCTGACGCTGTCGCACAGCGAAGTGAAAATCAACCACGACAAATTGCTTGACATGAAACCGACGTTCACAGAAATCAAAGAGATTGAGAGTCTCACCAACGGTTGGTTGCTGGCGTCGGCAAAAGTGACGGCTACCGGCGGAGAACAATTTTTGGTGATCGGCAATTTTTGCAGCGACGACTCCACCAAAAACAGAGAAATAGAAAACCGTTATGGCATGAGCCCCATGTTAAGTGGCAGCGCTTATTATTACATCGACGATGTAAGTGTGATTGCCGAAGCCGCACCGGTGGCGCAAACTCCCGACACGCTGCAGTTGGTGGCCGTACCTCGCCCGAACGAAGTGTATATTTTAAAGCACATCTATTTCAAGTACAACAGTGTTGAACTGCTGCAGGCTTCCTTTCCAGAACTGGATTTGCTCGTGTCGATTCTAAAAAAGAATGCGAGCTGGAAAATTCAACTCACCGGCCATACCGACGATCAGGGTACTGATGAATATAATCTTTCTCTTTCGGTGAATCGCGCCAAAAGCGTAGCGCAATACCTGAAGACCAAAGGAATTGCCGACAACCGGATGCAAACGCAGGGCTTTGGCAAACAACAACCTATTCAACCGGGGTCGGATGAACAGACACGCTCAAGAAACAGAAGAGTGGAAGTAAAATTTTTGGAGTGATGGCCCGTACCAAGGAAAAAGAAAACTACTGGCACGACCTGAAAATTTTTCTTGATCAAAAAGTAGATCAGTTCAACCGCCCGGCATTTATTGACGACGATCCGATTCAGATTCCTCATCTTTTCAAAAAGAAACAAGACATCGAAGTGGCCGGGCTCATGGCGGCGGTGATGGCGTGGGGCCAGCGGGTTACGATCATCAACAAAACAAAAGACTTTCTCAAGCGGATGGATAATTCGCCGCATGATTTTCTGATCCATCACCAACTTTCTGACCGAAAAAATTTCAAAGGCTTTGTTCACCGCACATTCAACGAAACTGACGCGGTGTACTTCATCGAATTTCTGAGTCGGTTTTACAAAAAGAACGACTCCCTCGAAAAAGCTTTCGGTGTTTTGCCTACTCATGATACCGTAGAGCAGGGGCTAATTAATTTTCACCACACGTTTTTCAGTCTTCCGGATTTTCCGACACGCACCCAAAAACATATTTCAACGCCGGCGCGAAAATCGGCGTGCAAGCGCATCAATATGTTTCTGCGCTGGATGGTGCGCAACGATCACAAAGGCGTGGACTTTGGAATCTGGAAAACAATCGCGCCAGCGCAACTGGTTTGTCCGTGCGATCTGCATGTAGAGCGGGTAGCCCGCAAGCTAAAACTACTGAAGGGCAAGACCATGAACTGGCCCACGGCGCTTGAGCTGACGAGCAACCTCCGCAAGCTGGATCCTTCTGATCCGGTGAAGTACGATTTTGCCCTTTTTGGACTCGGCGTAATTGAGAATTTTTAACAATTTTTCTTGTAAAAAGTTGATGGGCGGGAATACGATCCTGCCAAAATAGTTTTATCTTTTCCCTCTAAATTGACCGTCAATTGGCCTCTCACAAAAAGTTGTTTGTCCGGTCGTCAGGGTAACTATTAAAAAGATAACAAAGGAGTAAGTCTAATAACCTAATAACTATTTACAAATGAATTTGAACCTGGAAGCAGAAAAGAAAAACACCTACGATGCCATTGTAGTCGGCACGGGTATTACCGGAGGCTGGGCCGCGAAAGAATTTTCAGAGAAGGGCTTGAAAACGCTGGTGTTGGAAAGGGGAAGGGATGTAAAGCATCCGAATTATCCTACGGCTACACTTAACCCTTGGGAGCTTGCCAATGGCGACAGACCAACGCAGGAGGATTTGAAAAAGCAAGGAGTTCAAAACCGCACAGGGTATACTGTTCGCCAAAGTTCAAAACATTGGTTTGTAAACGACCTCGAGCATCCTTACACAGAAACCAAACGCGCCGACTGGATGCGGGGCTATCACGTAGGCGGCCGCTCAATCATGTGGGGACGTCAAAGCTACCGCTGGAGCGACCTTGACTTTGAAGCGAATGCCAAAGACGGCATCGCGGTAGACTGGCCCGTACGCTACAAAGAAATAGAACCGTGGTACGACTACGTTGAAAAATACATCGGCGTAAGTGGTCAGGCCGAAAACTATCCATACCTGCCCGACGGAAAATTTCTTCCTCCCATGGATTTGAATTGTGCGGAGATTGAATTGAAAAAAGCAATCAAAGATAAATTTGGCCGACTGCTTACCATTGGTCGCACGGCGCATGCTACGGCTCCGCTGCCGCACACACCGTGGCGCGGCACTTGTCAGTTTAGAAACATGTGTATTCGCGGATGTCCTTTCGGCGGATACTTCAGCAGCAACTCGTGTACGCTTCCGGCGGCAGAGAAAACCAACAACATGACACTGCGCCCTAACTCGGTAGTGTATGAACTCATTTACGACGAGCAAAAAGGCAAAGCAACTGGCGTAAAAGTGCTTGACGCTGAAACCGGCGAGCAGATGGAATTTTATGCTAAGGTAATCTTCCTTTGTGCTTCGGCGTTTGCTTCGACTTACATCATGCTCAACTCAATCTCCAAGCGTTTCCCCAATGGATTTGGAAACGACAGCGGCGAGCTGGGTTGCAACATCATGGATCATCACCTCGGCGTAGGCGCAAGCGGTTCATTGGATGGTTTTGAAGATCAATATTATTCCGGTCGCCGGGCAAATGGATTTTATATTCCCCGCTACCAGAACGTAGGCAACGACAAGCGCGACTACCTGCGCGGTTTCGGCTATCAGGGTGGCGGCGGACGTCAAGGATGGGGAAGAGCCGTAGCCGAATTGGCACTCGGTGCTGACCTTAAAAAGTTAGTGTCTGAACCAGGCAAGTGGACGATCGGTATGACCGGCTTCGGTGAAGTATTGCCTGACCACAGCAACAAGATGACCATCAACCACAATAAGAAAGACAAACACGGTTTGCCGGTTATTGATTTCGATGCAGAATTCAAACAGAACGAATTGAAAATGCGTGTGGATATGAAAGCACATGCAGCCGAAATGCTTGAAGCAGCCGGTGTGAAGAACATCAGCACATACGACAACATCGGAGGCCCCGGCCTTGGTATTCACGAGATGGGTACCGCGCGCATGGGCAAAGACCCGAAGACGTCGGTGGTGAACAAGTACAATCAGGTGCACGCTTGTAAGAATGTGTTCGTGACGGACGGAGCGTTCATGACTTCGGCAGCATGCGTGAATCCGTCGCTTACCTACATGGCCTTCACGGCAAGAGCGGTTGATTTCGCGGTAAGCGAATTGAAGAAACAAAATTTATAATGCAGACTTCAAAATTTTGAAACAGATATGAGCACACTTATAGATCGTAGAGAAGCATTGCGCAAAACCGCGCTACTCATGGGCGCGGCGGTGTCGGCATCTACCGTAGCTGCCTTTTTGCAAAGCTGCAAAGCCACACCCGAACTGAATTACAAACCGGTATTCTTTACCGAAGATCAAGCTACGGTGGTTAGCGAAGCGGCGGAAATCATTCTCCCTAAAACGGATACTCCGGGCGCCAAAGACGTCGGCGTGCCGAACTTCATCGACTCGCTGATCAACGAATGTTATTCAGCCGAAGACCAAAAGAAATTCCTGGAAGGCCTCGATGAATTCGATAAGAATGCCATCAAAGTATTTGGCAACCGGTTTATCGAAGGAACACCCGAAGAGCGTCAGGATTACCTCAAGAAAACACACGACGATGCCGTAGCCGCAGTAAACAGCGACCCGAAAACGCCGCGTCCGTTTATCCTGAAGTTGAAAGAACTCACCATGCTCGGGTATTTTGTTTCCGAGCCCGGAGCTACACAGGTGTTGCAATACGTGCCAGTGCCCGGAGCGTACAAAGGATGTATTCCTTTGAAAGAAGCAGGCAACGGCAAGACGTGGGCAACTTCTTAAGAAAAAATGATTAGATTTCTAATGACAAAGGCCAACCATGAGTTGGCCTTTTAATTGGCTATGATAAAACTACTTGGTGTTCCGTTCGATGGCAATTCGTCGTTTATGAAAGGTCCGGCGTTGGCGCCTGCGCGAATTCGCTTCATGGAAGAAACCGGATCGGCCAATGAATACAGCGAAGACCAAAAGCACATTGCCCGAGGAATAAGCTACCGCGATGCCGGCGATATTTCCTTTACTGACACGCATCCGGCGGCAGCGTATCAAACCATCCTTCAGCGTGTGAGGCATGAGTTGCACGACGGCGATAAACTCCTTTGCCTTGGCGGCGATCACTCCGTTTCGTTTCCTATAATAGAAGCGCACACCGAAAAATACAAGGACCTGCATGTGCTTCACCTTGACGCGCACGCCGATCTGTACGATGACTTTGACGGCAACCCATTTTCGCATGCGTCGCCGTTTGCACGATTGATGGAAAAAGGAAAAGTAAAGTCATTAACCCAGGTGGGAATACGCACGATGAATCCGCATCAGCAACAGCAAGCCACGAAGTTTAACGTGAAGGTGGTGGCGATGAAAGATTTTAGCATGGACTTCATCCACAGCCTGAGCGGGCCGCTGTATATTTCGCTGGATATGGATGTGCTCGACCCGGCTTTTGCACCCGGTGTTTCGCATCATGAACCCGGCGGACTTTCTTCACGCGAGTTGATTCGCATAATTCAATCCATCCAAGTGCCTGTAGTAGGCGCTGATATTGTAGAGTACAATCCGCTGCGCGACACGAATAACATGACCGCGATGGTGGGGTACAAACTAGTCAAAGAACTGACGTCGAAAATGATCGGATAAAACCTAAAACAAAACCTCATGTCCACCCAAGATCCAAAAACAAAAACACTATGGTCGGTGATCAGTGCGTCCTCGGTAGGCACACTGATTGAGTGGTACGACTTCTATATTTTCGGAAGCATGTCAACCGTGCTGGCGCAGCAATTTTTTCCGAAAGCAAATCCTACGGCTGCCTTCTTATCGACGCTCGCGTTTTTTGCTGCAGGCTTTGTAGTGCGGCCTTTCGGTGCGCTCGTGTTCGGGCGACTGGGCGATAAGGTCGGGCGTAAGCATACGTTCCTGCTCACGCTGATTTTAATGGGTGGCTCTACGTTTATGATAGGTCTGGTGCCGGGCTATGAAACAATTGGCTTGCTGGCTCCGCTGCTGGTGTTGTTGCTTCGCTTCGTGCAAGGGCTAGCCTTGGGCGGAGAATACGGCGGCGCCGCCACTTATGTAGCCGAATATGCGCCGGTGGAGAAACGCGGATTTTATACCAGCTTTATTCAGACTACGGCTACCCTGGGTTTGTTTGTATCGTTGGGAGTGATCCTTACCGTGCGCCAGAGCATGAGTGTGGAGGCGTTCAACGACTACGGTTGGAGGATTCCCTTCTTAGCTTCGGCGGTGTTGGTGGCGATTTCAATTTACATCCGCCTGCGCATGAAGGAATCGCCGCTGTTTGCCAAACTGAAAGCCGACGGCAAACTCTCCACTAATCCCATCAAAGAAAGTTTTGGTAAAAAAGAAAACCTGAAGATGGTGTTGCTTGCTTTGCTTGGCGCCACCGCAGGTCAGGGAGTGATATGGTACACCGGCCAGTTTTATGCGTTGTCGTTTATTCAGAAAACGTGTAACATCGAATTCGTTCAATCCAACTACATCATCGCCACAGCGTTGCTCATCGGTACTCCGCTGTTTATTTTCTTCGGATGGTGGAGCGACCGCGTTGGCAGAAAATACATCATGATGGCGGGAATGATTCTCGGCGTGTTGTTCTACCGCCCGATTTATCAGAAGATGTATTCCCTGGCCGACATCAGCAAGAAAACAGAAAACAAGATGTCGCGAAACATCGAACGCAAAACATCGTTCACGCCTGCCGGCGATACCATCGTTACCTATACTACTAACCGGGTTTTCTCGGATCAAACGATTCAGGCGGAAGTAAAGAAGCGCACAGCGGCAGCCGACGGCGAAGTGAAAGAAGAGGTGAAGAAAGAAACTTTTCTGGCGGGAGAAAATTACTGGTGGATGGTGGCGCTCATTACCTTTCAGGTAATCTTCGTGACGATGGTGTATGGCCCGATCGCGGCGTTTCTGGTAGAATTATTTCCGACGAAGATCCGCTACACGTCCATGTCGCTGCCGTATCACATTGGCAATGGAATTTTCGGCGGACTTACGCCGCTCATCGCCACGAGTCTTTACGAATACAGTAAGTCAGACACTAACCCCGGTGGCGACCCGATTGCCGGATTGTGGTATCCAATCATCGTAGCCGCAGTTTGCTTTGTGATCGGAATGATTTTTCTTTCCAACAAAAAGCACGTCGAAGTAGTCGAGTGATAAAAAAAGAAAGGCACCCGAAGGTGCCTTTACTTTTATACGAGCAATGTTTTATTGCTTCTTGTCGGTGTTCAGCAATTTCACACCGAGAATACTTTCCAACAGCGAAGCTTCTTTGCCGCTGCCACCATTCATATAGGTGCTTGGCAACACAATTTTAGACAACGCTTCGGCTACGCCAATCTTCGTATCCTTTTCAAACTGTGCGCGCTCTTGCGGAGTTAAACCAGCGGAAACCAATTTGGCATTCGCATACGATTTTGCATCCGCATCGGTCTTTACTTTTTGTGAGGCCAGAATCGCCGTCTGCGCTTCCAGGGCCGCTACTTCTTTTTCCTGCTGCGCCTGCGTGATGGCTTGCGCTTTGATCACCTCTTGTTCCCACTTCGCTTTGGCAGCGGCAGCTTTACCTTGAAGCTCGGTAGTGATGGCATCCTGCTCCGCTTTCTTCGAGTTGGCAATGGCGGTCTGCACTTGCATGTACGCCTGCTGCTGCACTTTGATCTGATTCTCCACTTCCGCATCGTAGTCGATCGAGTTCAGGGCAAGGCCTTGAAGACTCACTCCATACACTTTCACACTGGATACTTCCTGACGCATCGGCATTCCTTTTTCGTCTTGCACAATCTTCACTACCGTCACGGTCTTGTCGGTGTTCATCAGGTCGTCGTGTACCTTGATGTCTTCCTGCTTGGTGCGGTACACGCCGTTGATCGATTGGTCTTCGATGTACGACAGCAAGTCGTTTCTTTTTTCAGCCGACGATTCTTTCGACGACATCAGCGGACCGGTCATGTACACTGCTTTGGTCACCACCTGACGAATCAGTTGCTGCTCTACGGCTTCCTGAGAACCGAAGTCGGTATGCAACTTGAGTGTCGCTTTGTCATCCGTAGGCATATACCAACGTACGGAACCTGAGATCTGACCATGACCACCGTCGTTGAAACGGATTTTGATCGACTGGTCTTCGGTTTTTCCTTCGTCGTCTTTTCTACTGAACCAGAATTGATTCGACTTTTTATAGTGCGTAGCCGTACCAAAGTTTTGCAACACCGGGCCGGGCGTAGTGTAAATCGAAACTTTTCCGGAGAACACACTTTGAATGATGACAATCTCGGAGTTGTCTACATTCTCCACCATCTTCCCGGAGAATAAAATGAAGATCAGTGCGAGCAAACCAAAGCCAATCAATAAGATGCGGCGTGAATTTAATTTGGGGACACTTACGTTCTGCAAGGGATTTTCCATAGGGTTTATTTGTTAAAAAGGTTATCGGACTCTTCTTTTAATTGTTCGGCCGATTTAAAATTTTTATTTACTTCATCTTGAACATTTTTCACCTCGGCGACTTTCGCTTTGGCTTTGGATAGTTCATCCTTTAATGAGGTTGTTTCCGGTGGCGTCTCCGTTTGTTTCCGGAAGGAGGGAAACAAAGGTTTTCCCACCACCAGCGGATAAAAGAACTCGGTCAGTGAAATCAACACAATACCGGAGAGTACAAGCAATTCGAGAATAGCCCACATAGTTTATTGGATTAAGTGAAAGAAAATACGGTGAAGTGAAAAACGAAGTGACTTCGTTTTTCTAAAGAGAGAGAAAGTGTGTTAGTCCATGAGTATGGCGCAGAAGGCCCTGTTGTAGGCCCCTTTGATGTCGATTCATACGCTATTCACGAGCGAAGGTAAATACCGTTTTTGCAATTTTTTCCGCCTGTAAATCACCACGTTGCATAAGTAAACAATGCGAAAATCGCGGCGAAAGCCGTAGTTTGCATATCTGTAACACGTGGCAAAGAAATCAACCTGGACGACTATCGGCAAGCGCAAGATTGAATTATCCAATCTTGAAAAGGTGCTTTTCCCGGAAGACGGCATTGTAAAAGCCGAGGTGATTGAATATTACCTGACGATTGCGCCCACGTTGCTCACGCATGTCAAAGGAAGAGCGTTGACGCTGATTCGTTTTCCTGACGGCGTAGGCGGCGAAATGTTTTATCAGAAGAACCGCCCTGAGTGGGCACCCGACTGGATTGAGTTTGAAGTACTCGGCAAGGAAAAGAAAGATTACATCATCGCCACTGAGCCGGCGTCGCTGGTGTGGCTGGCCAACCTCGCGGCCCTTGAACTACACCAGCTTCACAGTCGCAAGCCCAATTATGATTTTCCGGATTACATGGTGTTCGACCTTGACCCGCCGGAAGGATATACTTTTTCTAAGATTGTAGATTTGGCGCACGACCTCAAGGCGCATGTGGAAAGTTTCGGCTACGCGGCGTTTGTGAAAACTACCGGTGGCAAGGGAGTACACATCTGTTGCCCGCTCGAACCCAAAGCCGACTTTCATGCCGTGTTTGAGGCAGCACAACTTATCGCTACACCTTTTGTAGAAAAGAATTCGGCGACGACTACGCTGCACATCAAGAAAGAAGCGCGCAAGGGGAGAGTGCTGATCGATATTTACCGCATCCGTTCGGGACAAAGCATTGTGTCGCCATATAGTTTGCGCGGACGAAACGGTGCACCGGTTTCTATGCCACTGACGTGGGATGAACTCGCCAACCTGAAAGATCCCAAAGAATTTAACATCCGCAATGCGGTAGATAAAGTGCTGCGCGACGGCGATGCATGGGAAGGAATGGATGCTTATGCCGTCGAGATTCATACGCAACGCAAGAAAGTTGTTCCTAAGGAATTGCCCGTGTCGAAGAAAAGGAAAACACCCGCACAGCTGGAGTCGTACGAGAAGAAGCGCGACTTTGAAAAGACGTCGGAGCCGAAGCCTCAGCTCGACATTGGCGGTGGCAATAACTTTGTTGTTCATCGACATCATGCTACCAACCTGCATTACGACTTGCGGCTGGAGCAGGAGGGAGTGTTAAAGTCGTGGGCGGTGCCTCGTGGCTTGCCGCCACATCCCGGCGTGAAACGCCTGGCGGTGCAAACCGAAGATCACCCGATGAAGTACCTCACCTTCGACGGCAAAATCCCGAAAGGACAATATGGCGGTGGCGACATGTGGATCTATGGGTTGGGAAAATACCAGATCACCAAAGACAAGAAAGACGGGTTTTACTTCCGGCTCAGCAGTAAAGAATTCTCCGGTGAATACCGGATTTATAAAATCAAGAACAAAGAATTTTTGCTGGAGCGCATAGACGAGCCGCAGTTTAATTTTTTGCACAGCGACATTGAGCCCATGCTGTCGGCGAGCGCCAGCGAGCCGCCTTCTTCGGACGATTACCTGTATGAAGTAAAGTGGGACGGCATCCGCGCGCTGATTTATCTGGAAGACGGACAAGTGCGCATCACCAGCCGCAACAAAAACAACATCACCAAACAGTTTCCCGAGTTGCTCGACGCGAAAAACTTCCGCGCCACCTGCGGGGTATTTGATGCCGAGATTGTGTGCCTCGACAAAACAGGAAGACCTGAATTTAAAAAAGTGATTCACCGCCTGCAAAGCAACGGCGACACCACCATTCAGAAATTAAGCAAGAGCAGTCCGGTGTATTGTTATATTTTCGATTGCCTGTACCTCGACGGCCGCAGTCTGATCAACGAGCCGCTGACCAAGCGGCGGGAGTGGCTGCGCGATGCCGTGCATACCGGTGCGGCGTACCGCATCAGCGAAGTGGAAGAAGATGGTCAGCTTTTGCTGGAGGCTGCACGCGCACACGACCTGGAAGGCATCATGGCCAAACGCAAAGACAGCAAATACCTGGTGGGCAAGCGCAGCGACGCGTGGGTGAAAATCAAAATCCGCAACACGCGCGAAGTGGTGATTATCGGCTATAACCAGGGCAAGGGAAACCGTGCGAATGTGTTTGGTGGACTGCACATCGCCGAGCGCGAAGGCGATCAGCTGGTGTACCGCGGCAAAGTGGGCAGCGGCTTTGATGATGCTGCGTTGAAAGAGATTTTTGCCGACATCAAAAAGCTGGAAGAAATCAAGAAGCCTATTCCGCAGAAAACCCTCGACGACAAAACCAGCACGTGGGTAGAACCAAAGCTGATGGCCGAAGTGACGTTTGCGTCCTTCACTCCCGACAAGATTTTCCGCGAGCCCGTGTTTGTGCGAATGCGGCCCGATTTGAGTTGAAGGAGAAGTAGATAGAATATAGAATATAGAATATAGTATTTAGTAGACAGTAGCTAGTATATAGTAGTTCGGAATAAACCACACTACTCGTTTACTCCACTTTCCGCACTTCCAATTTAGCCGTCTTGCCGGACAGCCCGCGCAGGGCACTTGTGCGATCCGGCATCCCGTTCGGGTGAGACTTGAGACGTTATCTGTTATTCGTTAATCGTGATGAGCAATTAACCGATAACCGATCACTATTCACAATTAACAATTAACGAATAACTGATAGCATCTTCAAAGGGACACCGGATCACGCGCATTCCTTCGCGCGTTTTCGTCCGGTGTGACAGGGTAATGGAGAGAGCTAAGCTTTTGCATCAGCACTATTATGAAACCTCATCTTCTCATTTTGTTGTCTTGCCGGACAGGCCGAGCAGGGCATGTGTGCTATCCGGCATCCCGTATTCCAATATTCGGTCATTGTTTAGACCCCGTAGGGGTCGAAGCTTTGTAGAAAAATAAGTGTAGCGGCAACGGCCCGACCCCGTAGGGGTCGAACATACCGTCTACGTTGACAGAAATCAAATTCGGCGCTGAAATAATCATCGTGGGGGTGGGATGACCAGGAGATGGTGCGAAATCACCGCAACACACCCCTCTAAAATCATGTCCGACACCATTATAATTATGTCCGACATGGTTATAATGATCTCTGACGCTGTTATAATTATAATCGACATCGAGATGATGATCTTCGACGCAGAGATGATGATCTTCGACGCTGAGATGATGATCTTCGACGCAGAGATGATGATCTTCGGCACAGAGATGATGATCTTCGGTATAGAGATGATGATCTTCGACGCAGAGATGATGATCTTTGGCACAG
>JAFDYT010000002.1:0-81567 GCA_018266055.1 Bacteroidota bacterium | reverse complement strand
GCACAGAGATGATGATCTTTGGTATAGAGATGATGATCTTCGGTACAGAGATGATGATCTTTGGTACAGAGATGATGATCTTTGGTATAGAGATGATGATCTTCGGTATAGAGATGATGATCTTCGACACCAACTTGATTATAACAGGTGCTACTGTAACAAAAACAGCCCCTGGCATAGTAAAAACGGGGTTTGGACTCATTATAACGCCCCCGGACATCATCACGACCGACACCAGGTTGACCAGAATAGCCACCGTTTTAGCAAAAGCGGAGCCGCCCACGTTACGGTACACCCCGGGTTAATCATACCCGCACGGGAAATAATTAATTCAGCGGTTGACTTTTCGCAAATCGCATTGACTTAGGTCTAGGTGAGCACCGGCCTGAAAAAGCTGCGCTTTCGGCCAAAAACGGGATGCGGTCTTCTGATACTTCTGTTTTATATATTAATATAGAGTGAGCTCCGTAATACTGCCCTTGACTGGCCATCAAAAATCACCGATTTAAAATGAGGTCAACGGTTTATTAAGCAGATTGAATGGTCTCCTTCACTAATGTGATGATCAGGCAGAATTCCTAAACTTAGTCGGGCTAACCTCAGTGTGTTTTTTGAAGAAATTATTAAAGTGCGTAGCCTCGGTGAAGCCAAGCGCATAAGCAATCTCAGCCACGTCCCAGGTGCTATGGCGCAGCAATATTTTAGCTTCCTGAACTATTCGCTCGGCGATCACCTGTGTAGTTGTTTTTTGCAGCGTTTCATTGATGGCGCGGTTCAAATGGTTAACGTGAACATTAAGCTGATCGGCAAACTCGGACGCTGACCTGATTTGGATTACAGGATGCTGATCGTCGATCGGAAACTGGCGCTCGAGCAATTCTAAAAACAAGGCTGAAATTCGTTGTGAAGCATTCGCCGTTGGCTTCTCTGGCGTCGCGCCGGGCTGTAACCTTAACCCAATATGAATAAGTTCAAAGATCAGATTCCGAATGACATCATATTTGTATTTGTATTCTGAGTTGAATTCTTTTTCAATGCGGGTAAATATGTCCAGCGTTGCTTTGGTCTCTTCGTCAGTCAACTCGAAAATATGTTTCCCACTGGGTTGAAAAATTTCATACCGGGTAAGTTGACCAAATTGATGAAACAATTGTTGATCAAATATGCAATACACCCCTTCTCTGATCTTGTCAAGATGTTCCCATTTATAAGGGATCTGTGGATTGGAAAATGAAAGAGTCTGTTTGCTTACCGGTATTGTTTTGTCGGCAAAATGAATTTCACTTTGTCCTTTCACCAACATGATTTTATAAAAATCTCTTCGGCGGTACGGTATCGTAGTGGGTTTTCCTTCTATGTAAGGATCAAGCTTGAATAAGTTGAAATGGCCAATCTCGCTGGTAAAGGTGCCAGGTACTTCGGCAAACTTTCGTTTGTAGAATTCTTGCAGTGTTTCGGCCTTTTCCATGGGGCAAAGTTAGGAAAACCAGATTCAGGGTACAGTGTAAAGATCAAACATAGAATTACGAGAATCAAATAACAGGCTTTAAGAGTTTGATTTTTGTAAGTCTTGGTTTGAATTAAGTTACCGTCTTCCGGCGCGACAGGCTCAACTTTGTTTAGTAAATCAACCCAACGAAAGAAATGGCAACTGGATAATTTTAAATTCGGTAGCGACTACATTTTAAAACTATTTAAATACAAGATAATGCTTACAAGAAAATTAGGAAACAGCGGATTAGAAGTCTCTGCTCTTGGCTTAGGGTGTATGGGCTTAACCTTTGGATACGGTCCTGCTACGAATGAAAAAGAAGCCATAGCGCTGATTCAGAAAGCGGTAGGATTGGGCGTAACATTTTTTGATACGGCAGAAGCGTATAGCCAGGGTGCTAACGAAGAATTACTGGGCAAGGCTTTGCAGCCTTATCAGGGGAAAGTTGTTATCGCTACAAAATTTGGTTTTAAAAACGGCGATTCACATCAGGGCCTTGACAGCACACCGCAAAGAATTAGAGCTGTGGCCGAGCGTTCGTTAACGCTTTTGAAAGTAGATGCCATCGACTTGTTTTACCAGCACAGGGTTGACCCCAATGTGCCGATGGAAGAAGTAGCGGGCACCGTAAAAGATTTAATTAAGGAGGGCAAAGTAAAACACTTTGGTTTATCGGAGGCAGGTGGTCAATCCATTCGCAAAGCACATGCGGTAGTGCCGGTGGCGGCATTGCAAAGTGAATACTCCTTGTGGTGGAGAGAGCCTGAAAAAGAAATACTCCCGTTGCTGGAAGAGTTGGGAATTGGCTTTGTGCCGTTCAGTCCGTTAGGCAAAGGGTTCCTTACGGGAGCGATCAACGAGAACACGCAATTTGATAAAACGGACTTCCGTAATGTCGTTCCACGTTTTTCGGAAGAAAACAGAAAAGCCAATCAAAAGTTGGTTGACTTGCTGAATGACGTAGCAAGACAGAAAGGAGCAACCAACGCACAGGTTGCGTTAGCGTGGCTGCTGGCACAAAGGCCCTGGATTGTTCCAATTCCGGGAACAACAAAGGTGCATAGGCTGGAAGAAAATGTCGGCGCGGTCAATCTGCATTTAACCCCCGCAGAAATTAATGAAATAGATGCGGCCTTTGCGGCGATTCCTGTACAAGGTGATCGCTATCCGGCACATCTGCAAAACAGGGTTGGAAAATAAAGCGGCAGCACTGAAAAAAACTACAGGTCTGTAATCACCATCAAACCTTTTAAGCTATGAAAAATCAAAATCGAAGAGGTTTTCTTAAATCTACCACCTTGCTGACGGCTTCCGTGGCTGTAGCATCTGCATTCAATGCCATTCCTTCCTCGGCAAATCCTTCAACTGCGAAATCGGCAAAGAACAAAACACGCACGCTGGGTTCAGGGAAAAATACTATCGAAGTAAATAATGGAATGGGCTTAGGTTGTATGGGGATGAGTTGGAACAGAAGCTTCGTGCCCGATCGGAAAGAGATGATTACGCTTATCCGCAAAGCCTACGATATGGGTGTGAACTTGTTTGACACAGCAGAAGCGTACGGACCCTTTGTGAATGAAGAGTTAGTGGGTGAAGCCATCACCCCTTTTAGAAATAAGGTCACGCTGTGCAGCAAATTTGGTTTTGAGATCAAAGACAATAAACTGACGGGGGTGTTTAACAGCAAACCTGACCATATCAAGCAAGTTGTCGATCAGTCACTGAAGAGATTAAAAACAGATCACATTGATTTGCTTTACCAACATCGGGTGGATCCCAACGTGCCTATCGAGGATGTAGCCGGTGCAGTGAAGGAATTAATTGCTAGTGGAAAGGTTAGGCATTTTGGCTTGAGCGAAGCCGGCGTAGATTCCATTCGCAGAGCGCACAAGGTGCAACCCGTCACCGCGCTTCAAACCGAGTTCTCGCTGATGACAAGAGAGCCTTTGCTGGACGTAATTCCAGTGTGCGAGGAATTGGGAATAGGATTTGTGCCGTACAGTCCATTCAGCAGAGCTTATCTTACAGGCTATATCAATGAGCGCACCAGGTATGTGCCGGGCAATGACAATCGCCCTACGCTGCCACGTTATAAACCGGAAGCTGTTATTGCCAACTGGCCAATCATTGATGTGCTTACTGAATTTGGAAATAAAAGAGGGTTAACCGCAGGCCAAGTTTCATTAGCATGGCTAATGGCACAAAAGCCGTGGATTGTTCCGATTCCAGGTACTACAAAACTAGCGCACCTTCAAGAGAACCTGTGGGCTTCAGCTATTGAGTTTACACCCGATGAGTTGAAGCAACTGACAGACGATATTTCGAAAATAAAAATTGTGGGCGACCGATATCCTACTCCACAAACCAGATAATCACCATCAGGCTTAAAAAATTCAAATACGGGAGGACCAAACAATGGTGAACAGAATTTCACACTTTCTTTGAGTGGGCAGTAATGCTCAAAAAAGAACAAATGAACGCATGACCTATTAATGGGTATCTTGAAAAAAGTAATTATTATTGGCGCGAGTGGGAGTCTGGCGCACTTTGTTATAGAGGCAATCAAAGATGCTGAACTAACACTCTTTGTGAGAAGCAAGGTCAGACTGCCTCGCGAGATTGCCAATCTACACAAGGTTGTAGAAGGCGATGCCATGGATTATGATTGCCTAAGAAATGCAATAAAAGGCCACGACATCGTGTATGTGAACCTTGCCGGCAATCTTGAAGCCATGGCGAAGAACATTGTGAATGCAATGAAGGAAACAGGGGCCAAAAGAATAATCGCGATTAGCTCCATCGGTATATACAAAATACCCTTGAAACAGGTTTTGGTGCCTTATCGAAAGCTCGCTGATATAATCGAAAGCTCAGGGTTAGATTATACAATCCTCAGGCCAGATTGGTTTACCAATTCAAATGAAATAGACTATGCAATAACCCACAAAGGTGAGCCGGAGATCGGCACTGCTATTTCCCGAAAGAGCATTGCAGCGTTTGTGGCAACTTTGATTGAAGACCCGGATATCTACAAGAATGAAAATTTAGGGATCAGCAAACCAGGTTGAGAAAAAGAAATCCTTGCCCTTGGTAAATGTTACCTAATCTTAGGCAAGTGTGTGAGCAATGAGCGCGACTTGTGCTACCTTCTACTCCCCATCGCTATTGTTAAGATCTATTCAATTAAAGGATTAAATAACCTTTAATTGCATGACTTAAATCGCAAAATGTCATTTTCGAGGCTTTAAGAAAGTCCAAGGATTTTCCGGGCAAAAAACGAATTGCTTTTAAAGGATTGGATAATTCAATGGACATGTATGATACTAGACTTTTGGCGGAGCCAATAATTAGTGAAAGGCTAAAAGACAAATTAGAGTACGAGAAAATATCCGGGATTACAAAACGTCATTTAAATTTTAGGTCCGAAGTTTTCAACGCAACTTATTTCATTAACTTGCGTTGTCAGTACCGCCACGTACACTTGGGCGTTAGCTACAAATTCTTTAACCATAAAAAATAATTCAATGACTAATAATAGATTTGCCTTGAACAAGGCATTTTGTTTGGTTTTAATCATTTTCAAAATCTCAATAATTAGTTCTTATGCGCAAAACTTGCATTTAGAACAGGGTAAAATAGCGAATGATACGATTGTTAAATTTAATGCGGATCCAGATTTGGGATTTTATTATCCTTATTTCATGAGACTTCCAAAGGGAATGGTCATTGATGCCGAACTATTCTTACTGGTTGAAACAAATAATTCTGGAGTAAATGATAGTCTTGCATTTCATGAAAAAGAAACATATTTAGAAGTAATCAAAAACTCGTTAGGAAGCAGTTTGTGCCGTAAATTGAAGACTCCTTTTTTGGTTCCGGTTTTTCCACGACCAAAAAAGAAAGAAAATCTTTACACACATGCACTTGACCGTGATGCCGTGTTGATCAAAAAAGGAGAAATGAAACGCCTGGACGAACAATTAATTGCAATGATAAAACATGCAAAATCACAACTCAGAAAAATGAATGTACTTATAAATGACAAAATACTATTAAATGGTTTTTCTGCATCAGGTACTTTTGCCAATAGGTTTACGCTTTTACATCCGGATATGGTTGCTGGTGTTGCTTGTGGTGGGATAAATGGAATTCCAATTTTACCAGTTAAAAATATCGAATCGTGCAATTTGATATATCCACTGGGTCTATATGATTTCGAAAAAATATTTTCAGATACAGTTAAGCTAACTGCGTACAAAAGGGTTCCTCAATTCATTTATATGGGAGCAAAAGACAATAACGATGCCGTTTTGTTTGATGATGCCTATGGCAAAAAAGAACGAAAAATCATTTATAAATGTATTGGAAGGACCATGCAGCCAGACAGGTGGTTGAAATGCCAAGAGATTTATAAAAATAATGCGACTAACGCCACGTTTAGGACTTATCCTAACATTGGTCACGAGACGAACAAAGAGGTATTTACCGATGTTTCCAACTTCTTTTTGAACATTATTCAATCATACAAGTAACCATCTGCGGCTAACAGCACCTACTTGCAATTTTTGTCGGGTTAGCGCTCGAATTCGTAAACTGGACATAGCAAAAACTCCAAGTAGGCGCAAAACGTTAGCGGCAAGCCGTTCGGACAAATTAGACAACTTACAAATGCGACTATATCCTGTTCGCATTTTAACCCTTTGTTATTGTTGGTCTCTGACCAACAATCCAATCATTCTAATCATAGCATTCTTCTTCTTCGGACAAAGTTGTGCCAGGACGGATGATCAATTTGAACGTTTATTACAATCGCCTGACGAGTTTCAAGGAAAGGAGGTTGAGATAACAGGAATAATTCACGAGAGATTTGGTGACAGTGCACTTTATTTAACAACGAATAGCTCCAAGCACAAAGCCGTCTGGATTAAGTACTCAAAATTGTTTATGACCCTCAATACATTCCGTGGATTAGATGGACAAAGAATAAAAATAAAAGGAGAATTTGATGAGGACCACAAAGGACACCTGGGAAAGTATGCCGGGACGCTCAAAGAAACTGTAATAATTGTGGAGTGGTGAGGAGCCCATTACACCACCAGTAACTTCTTATTGTTGATCTCATTTCCAACCAACAAACATCCTTATATTATCCGCCCCGCCCTTGATTGATTGTTATTTTTTTCATATCTATATTTAGATATTGCATAAATACTATACGTGCGCTCCGTCCTCGTTTTATCTCTGCTCCTTCTCACAAGGGTGGCTACGTTCTCGCAGTACACCTTTTCGCCTCTCTTAAACTATTATAAAATGAGTTTGCCGGGCATGCACTCGGTATTTTGTGTTATGCCGATCAGAAGTGGCGCCTTGCTGATTGGCGGGAGTGGGGGAGTGGTTGAGTACGACGGGCATCAGTTTAAATTACTACTTTCTGCCCCTGAGTACGATATGGCCGAAGACAGCGATGGCCAGATCTATGTGGCCGCGGGTACTAGTTTTGGTGTATTGAAATCCGACGCACAAGGTGCCGTTTTCGTGGAGAGCTTCAGCCAACATCTGCCCGACTCAATCAATGTCAGGTTCGCTGCCACGGTAAGAATTGCCAACACCAAAGTATTTTTTGTCTCCTTTCAATACATCTATGAAGTAGATAAACGGGACGGAAAAATTACCGTGTATCCGCTGGAGTCTAAAAAGGGTGCTTATAATTATGGGTTTACCGTAGGTGATTCTCTTTTTGTAAGCAATGCAGCGGTTGGTTTGCTCATCGCACATAAAGGTAGCGTGACCAAAGCACCGCATGGCGACTTTTTTAAAGGGCATGTGGTGCATAGCGCGATTAGGCAAAATAACGGAACGTTCATCTTAGGTTGGAAGGAACTCTTCGAATACACACCCAGTGATAAAGTACCACCTAAACCGATACACCTAAACAGAAACAACGAGCAAATCAGCGTGAGTTCCTATTATGCTAAATCTACCGCGCAATCGCATTTGCACTTGCACTGGTGGACACAGGGAGGGGCGACATTAACTGATCTTGACCACAACGTTTTATACGAATACAAAGGTCTTCCTGGTTTAGCGGCTAAAAGTGCGCACAGTATCGGAGTGGACCAGCAAAAAAATTATTGGATTGCCCATGAAGACGACAGGGATGGTACGCTGATAAAAATATCATCCGAACGTGATCTCTTTATCGCCGAAATGCAAGTTGCTTTCACCATCAGGCGTTTAAAGGATTTACTCTATGTCGGTGCCAGTGAAGGGCTCTTTTATGTAGATACAAATAAAGTGATTCATAAAGTAGAAGGTGTGAATGACATTCAATTCAGCATGGCCCAGGTGGAGGTGGATGGCATGAGCAAACTTTTAGTATCGAGCCTGATTGGCCTCAGTGAAGTGGTGGGCAACGGGCTGGTGCCGATTGAGCGCGGATCACAATCGGTGGCTTTTATGCTGCAATCTAAAGTAGATCCACATCGGGTGTATGTGGCCGGGCAAGCGCGGTTCTACTCCATACGGTATCAAAATAATAAGTGGATTGACGAAGGAAAAATTACCGATGCCTTTGGCAAGCCGATGGAAGAGCCCGATGGAACCGTGTGGATACCCGACAGAAAAAGATTGATTCGTTATCAACCCCAGCTCCCGAATAAACCAGTCACAGTGTTTGATCAGCAGCACGGGTTGACAGGCCCATGCGGAAGTCCGTTTATGATCCATGGGCAGGTGGTGCTGGGTACTGGCAACGGTTTTTATACATTTGAAAAAAATAAGAATAGGTTCATACCATGGATTGGTTTCGGTGCACTTGCCAATTCGCTCAATCCCTTCAAAGAGATTCAAAAAGTAAATGACAGTACGTTCTATCTTATACCGGTAGGCGCTCCGTCAAATACCGTGCAGTGCACCATTACAAAATCAGGAGAAGTGAGATACGATACGCGCCAATTTAAACGACTTACCAATTTAGGTACCGTGCGAGATTCCTGGCTGGATCACGATGGCACGCTGTGGCTCTGTGGAGATTTTGGACTGATCATGTGCAAGCACGAGGCAGATCGAAAAGACTATCAGCAAAAATTCAATTGCCTTATTCGCAAAGTAAAAATTGGCGCAGACAGCATTCCATTTTACGGAGGATTGGCACTGGGTGAGGCCAATACACAAAACCCCGTAGTGGAGTATAAAAACAATAGAATAGCATTTGATTTTGCCGCGCCTTTCTTTGACAAAGAGGAAGAGACACTATACTCGTACCGCCTGCAAGGTATGGGGGATGGCTGGTCGGAATGGGATAAAATGTATTATAAAGAATACACCAATGTGTATGAGGGGAAGTATGAATTTCAAGTGAAGGCCAAAAACATATATGGTGTTGAAAGCACGGTGGCAACGTATTCATTCACCGTTCTTCCGCCATGGTACCGAACGTGGTGGGCCTATACGTTATTTGCATTGTTGGTAACATTGTGCATCACAGTGTTGATCAGGCAACGTACAAAAAACATTAATCGAAGGAGAAAAGAACTTGAGGCCACCGTACAGCACCAGACGCGGGAATTGAAAGCCAATAATGAAGAGCTGCGAAGTATAAATGAAAACCTGGTGTTGACACAACAAAAGCTAATTGCTTCCGAAAAAATGGCTTCGTTGGGTCAGCTCACCGCCGGCATAGCACATGAAATTAATAATCCGATCAACTTCATTTCAGGTGGTGTTCAAGCGCTAAGCGAATTGCAACATGAAGTTCAAAACCAGGGTCACTTGATGACAAAGGAAGAACTTGCAGACAAAAACCGTGAAATTGAAGATTTGATGAACTCCATTATTAAAGGGGTTCATCGCACTTCAGATATCATCAAAAGCCTACGGCAATTTTCAAGTCCAAATGACGAATTAAATGATTCGGTCTCTACCGATATTAAAGAGTGTATTTCTAGTTCGCTACTCATTATTAACAGCAAACTAAAAGAAGCGAACATTCAGGTACAAACCCGTATTGAAGTTCAATCACAAGCCCAGGCATTGAGCTCTCAAATTAATCAGGTGCTGGTAAATCTTATTAGCAATTCCATCGATGCATTGCTTCAGCGAAGTAATGACAGACTCATTCACATTACGGCAGAAGAAACAAAGCGCGAGATTGTGATACGGGTGTTTGATAATGGTTCCGGTATTCCTGCAGAAAAGCAGTCGCATATTTTTGAACCTTTCTTTACCACAAAGCCGGTGGGTAAAGGAATTGGATTAGGATTGTTTATCTCTTATTCCATCGTTCAAAGACATGGCGGCTCCCTTACTTTTAAGAGCAGCGCCGATGGAACGGTGTTTACATTGTCGTTACTCAAAAAAAGGGATTAGCGCCGGCGCAAGTGGACGCCGATTATCAGTCGAAGGAGTTTGTAGAAGAACTGAAAACATTTCGAGCAGAAGGGTATTGAGGTTATTATTAGATTAATAAGCGGCAAAGACTTCACTGGTGAATCATTGCTTTGGCAGTGTAATGGTAAATACCGTTCCTTTATCAAGCTCACTTTCAAACGTGATCGTTCCTTTGTGATTGTTGATGATGGAATAACAGATGGACATTCCTAAGCCGGTACCCGAGCCAACCTCTTTGGTGGTAAAAAAAGGTTCAAACACATGGCTTTTTGCTCCATCTGGTATGCCGCATCCGTTGTCTTCAATGGTGATGACTAAATCCTTTGCCGTTTCGCGCGTGGCGATGGTGATGATCCTTTCACCATTTTTATTTTTAACTGCGTAGATGGCATTGTCGAGTAGATTGATGAACACCTGACTTAGTTGTGGTGAGTTAGCCTTCACCAGACTACGGTGTTGAAAATCTTTCTTCAGGCTAACTCCTTGGTTTACTATTTTACCATGGAGCAAGACCAGTGCATTGTCTAAGGCTTCGGTGATGGGAATACTCGTGTTGATCTCCGGGCTACTATGCGAAATTGTGCGCAGGCTTTTAATGATGTTGACTGTGCGCGTCACCCCGTTTTTGATACTCTTAATTAACTCGTTTATTTCTTCCTGCGTTTGCTTTTCTTCCTGTGTAAGTGTTTTTCCGGCGAGGAGGTCGTTTTGCAATTGCGTAAGGGCCTGCACTCCACCGGAGATGAAGTTGATCGGGTTATTAATTTCGTGAGCGATGCCCGCTGTAAGCTGACCTAATGACGCCATCTTTTCAGATTCTACAAGTTGCTTTTGCGCTTTGATCAGGTTTTCATTCGTTACGGTCAACTCGTCGTTATTTTGCTTGAGCACTTTACGGTTACTTTCCAACTCATGGTTGATAGTAACCAGTTCATAAGTTCGCCGGGCCACCAGTGCTTCAAGTTCTTTTTCTCTTTCGCTTAGTGCCTGAGTGCGCCACCGTATCAGCGTTAATACCAACCCGATGAAGAGGAGAGTATAACTGGCGTAGGCCCACCAGGTGCGGTACCATGGTGGCAAGACGGTAAATGAAAATCGGGCCGCGTCGCTTTCTTTGTCGTACACGTTTTTGGCTTTCACAAAAAAAACGTAACTGCCTTCAGGTAAATCTGAGTACTCTTTGAAGGGCTGACTGCTCCAGGGCGACCACTCCGTGTCGCGACCTTCCAAGCGATATGAAAACTTTGTTTGCTCTTCCAAATCAAAAAAAGGAGCGGCATAACGAATGGTGAGGTTGCCAAAGTTGTTGAGGAGTCTGGTAGTGCGTTTCTCAAGTTCCTTTTCATACAATCCACCATCAAATACAAGGCTATCTCTGCCTTGGGTTATTTTCCGGATCACGCATTTGAAATCAAGGTCATAGTTTTTGGTGTCGTTGTGCGGATCATACCGGGCAAGACCTTTCGTTCCACCCATCCATAGCGAGCCGTCATCGTCAAAATAATATCCGTATCCCGGATAGAAGTTCAGGTCGGGTATCCGCTTAAAAGGATTGTAGTCTATCACTGTATCTCCGGCGGCATTTTTATAGATGCGACCGTTAAACGGACGCGTGATATCGGTTGAGAAATAAATGGAATTGTCAATGGGATTGACTTCAAAAGAAGCTGCATTAGACACGATGGATTCAAACCGCTTGCCAATGCCTTTCCACTTTTCAAGTCGTTTAGTTATTTCGTTATAACAATAAATACCTTTGCCCATGGAGACAAAAAGTAATTTGCCCTGATACATCCGCGGGGACGAGAATTCGTCCGGATAGCCGTCTTTGGGTGTGAACCGCTGTACTGATTTTATTTTCACTGCATCGTGGTCATTGACCAGTTCAAACCGGGAGATTTCCCGAAAGCCGATTACCCAGATTACATTTGGCCCGTCTTCTACTACAAATAGTCCTCCTGTTTCGTGATCAATCTCGTGAAAGATCCATTTGCCATGATCCATTTGCAAATAGCCGAGACTGTTTTCAAACAATACAAGGAGCCGGTCAGGAAAAATTTTTGATTGGACAATCTGCGACACATATTCTTCTCCTGAATAAATCACGTTTGCCTTGCCGTCAGATACATCCCAGATTTCCCTCGACAAGGCGCTTACCAGTAGCTTCTCGTCGGACTCGGTTTTAAATATTGTCATGAAATTGAAAGTGACTCCTTTTTTAAGGAGATCATTTACTCGTCCGTCTTTGTCGATAGTGTATATGGCCTGTGTGGTTGAGATATGAATTTTGCCTTTGTACTTGAGGATGTCAAAGATTCCGCTCTTCAGGCCTACACGTTCGTCCCACACGCTTAGGTCAAGGCCCATTTCCATTTTAGTAAGACACGATTTGTTTTGGTAATGACCAAACCATATGTTCTGGTTTTTATCGCTGAATGCATGGATCAGGTTGTTGCCAGGCATGCCGGTAGAGTCGGTAAAATAATTTAACACATGGCCCATAGTATCGATGAGAATGGCACCTTTTTCCAATGTGGCTAGTACATGGCGGTTTTTACTGATGGTGTGCGAACTGTAAAGCGTGTAGTTTCCCTTCGACAGAAAGTTACTTTTGAGCCGGAAGGGAGAGGGTTTGGTTTTCCCCCAGTTGTATTGCATTAAGGCTGCCCCGTATCCCAAAAGCCGTTGTCCATTCTTCCACTCCAATCCTGTAGAGTAAAGTCCATCCTTCACAAAAGGGGTAGCCGGGTCATCACCGTAAGGTGCTAATACAAGCCGGTTATCTTTAAGATACATAAGCCCGCGGCCTCTGACGGATAGGTAGTAGGTGTCGTTGTGGATGAACCCGTTGTAAAAGGCTTCATCAACGCCGGCAGTATATACTTTGGTCGATTTTGTTAACTTGTCTAATTCTAAAATAAATCGGGGTGTAGTACAGTACACTTTCTTCGTCGTACGATGGATGCGCCATGCACTTCCGATTTTTATGGAGTCGCCCAATTCTTTAAACAAGGGAAGCAAACTTTCGAAATGAACTTTCCCAGTTTCGTCTGACACGAGCCGGTCAAATTCATTTAATCCTCCTACGTATATTCCGGAAGAATCAATGGCAATCGAATTTCGCGGGAACGTCTCGCCCACCAATGTAAATTCAACTCCGTCGTAAAGGTATAAACCAGCGTCGGTGAGTACATAAAGGATACCGCGCTCGTCTTGAGCAATACTCCATACATCTTGCTTTTTAAGTGCTTCGTAAATTTTGCCGGTGGGAAGCCCGGTTTGTGCAGAAGACATTGTGGCCAGAAGAAAAAGGCACGCAACAAAAAACTTTGTCATAATGTGCTTCCAAAGTAAAAAAGAAATTGAGCATAAGAAATGCAGAAGCAGATTACCTATAGACTAGGCTTCAGTTTCTTCATCTGTGTCAATCGCATTCATGACAGAGTGAACCACGTCGTCAAGTTTTTTGGCAGAATCGTTAAGATGATTGATAAGGATCATGTCTTCAGGTGGAAGCTTCACCCGATTGACAAGTGACACAAGTCCAAGAATGCTGGCTAGCGGCGCGCGCAGTTTGTGCGCGGTGATGAAGGCGTACTCTTCCAGCGCTTTGTTTTTATTTTCCAGTTCGCGCGTTCTCTTGCGGATCGTTTCTTCCAGGTTGTTGTTGATCGAGTGAATCTCTTCCGACTGTGCTTCAATCTCGGCTTTCTGCTCCATTAACAGGAGATGGTTGCGACGCAAACTGCGAAACAGGAAAGCAATGACGATCAGCAGTACCGTGACCACAGAAATAATGACGATGAGATAAAACTCGCGCTGTTCTTTATCGCGGATGGTGAGCTCCTGCAATTTCAGCTGCATCTGCTGAATGTCTTTTTCTTTATTCAGCAGGCCAACTTCATTTTCAGGGTTGAAGGTTTCGATGAAGTGATAGAGATTGAGGTCTACGTAGTGGCCGATGATGATTTCCCGCTGTATTTTGAATTCGTCGCTGGCAAAATATTCGCGCATCGGTTCATCCCAGTCGCTGGTGATGGGCATTCCTATTCCCCGGCCTTCGTACCGTTTGGTCAGGTAGTTCTGACGATTCAGTTTGTTAAGCCCTTTGTCGAGGTTCATCAGATATACCGGGAGGTTGAGGTATCCAAAACTTTTTTGCCTTGCATGCAGCACGTTCACCAGCTCTTTACTCGCACCTGTGTATTCAATCGCAAAGTTGATTTTGTTTTCGTCGCGCATTTGCATGAGTTCTCTCTCCAGCAGCGTTCCTTTGGCGGTAAGCGCAGTGGTACCGTCAAGGTATTTTTTAAGGTCTTCTTTCGACTTTACGATGGGGATATCCGGTGTGGAGACCAGCACCGTAATGTCGGCCATATAGGAGGGAGAGAATTTCATGAACGTTTTCCGCTCGTCGGAAAAGGAAAACCCGGCGAGTCCAAACGTGCCCGGTGCTGGGTTGCTTTTTATAAGCGTCAACACGTCGTTGAAGGTATTGTCTTCTACCCAGCGAAAGGAAAGGTCAACGTGGTGGTGAGATTTCAGATAATCCTGAAACCCTTGCATGATTTCCACCTCAATTCCTTTCATGTGCCCGGCGGGGTCTTTGTAGCAAAACGGACTGTTGGCAAACCAGTGAACAGTGACGGTACCTTTCCTAGCCTTTTGGGCTTCGTGCCAGGCCATGGATGTATCCTGAGCTGTGGCGGTAGCCAGGGCCGTAAAAAACAAGAGAGCGACAAATGACGAGCGCTTCATGCAGGATGAAAGGAACATTAGAGTAAAGCCAGTTCTGGGATGCAAATTTAATAACTATGCACCTATGCCGGAGGTTTATTTTTTGGCTGGTAAACCCGCGGTGATCTTTCTCCGTACAACCCAAAACCCCAAATCAACTGAATATGGTAAAGAAAATAGACATCCTCAATTTCATCACCGACTTCCGCAAAGCGCCCAATGCCATCAAAACACTTTCAGAGATTAAAACGCATGTCGGCGTAGCCGACGAAGAACTGCTGCTGAAATTACTAACCGAGATGCAGCAAATGCGCACCCTGCGCGAAGTGGAGAAGGATGGTCAGAAAGCCTATCAGGTGACGGCGAAGTAAGCCGGGGGCATTTGATAATTCCTATCTTTGGTCATGCAAGCCCTGTTTGATCACATCAGCAAGTTTTCAAAACTCACGCCGGCCGCTATCAAAAGCATGAGCGCGGTGTTGCAAAAGATTGAAATCGCGAAAGGCGATTTTTTAATTACCGAAGGGAGGGTGTGTAACCATGTGTACTTTTTGGAGCAGGGATGTGTACGTGGATTCTATAACCACGACGGTAAGGAGATCACGTACTGGTTTGCTTTTGAAAATAACTTGGTAATGTCGTTCTACAGTTTCAGTACGCGTAAGCCGTCGGTCGAAAATATTCAACTGCTGGAAGATGCCGTGCTGTGGGCTATCTCGTACGATGATTTGCAAAAACTGTACGACAAACATCCGGAGATCGAGCGCTTTGGCCGCCTGATGAATGAGCACTATTACATGATGCTGGAAGAACGCTTTGTCAGAAACCATTTCACCGACTCACGAACACGATACGAAAACCTCATTGCGCATACGCCGCACATTCTTCAGCGCGTATCGCTCGGCTATATTGCTTCCTATCTTGGAATGACTCAGGAGACGCTAAGTCGGATCAGAAGCCTAGCCTAATCGCGGATTCCTTTTTTGATAGTTATCAAAAAAAGTAAGAACTGGTCCCGATACATTTGGTTTATTAAAATCAAATGAAAATGGAAAACAAATCATTTCAAAAACCATCCAACGCATTTATTGCGGCATCGTGGATTGCCTTGTTAACCGGTGTGATTGCCTTCATCGTCGGATTATGGAATGCCGACATGGAGCTAAACGAAAAGGGGTACTACTTCGCGGTGCTGATGTTTGGCCTCTTTGCCTCCATATCACTGCAAAAGGCGGTGCGCGATCAGCTGGAAGGAATTCCAGTCACCAACATCTATTACGGGTTGGCCTGGTTCTCTACCTTGTTAGCCGTGGTGCTTTTGGTGGTCGGATTGTGGAATGCTACGCTGCTGCGAAGTGAGAAGGGATTTTATGCGATGTCTTTCACGTTGAGTTTGTTTGCGGCGATCGCCGTACAAAAGAACACGCGGGACAGTCAGCAGGGAGACGCGGAGGGATAATCAAAGAATGAGCTAAGCCAAAGCGTCGGTCTGTGAAGGCCGGCGCTTTTTATTTTAACACCTTCTTGTACTCATCCTCATCAAAGCCGAGCAGGATGACCTTGTCATTCTTTTCGATCAATGGTCTTTTGATTACGCTTGTTTTTTCGAGCATCAGGGCGATCGCCGACTTTTCGTCGATCACTTTCTTTTGTACAGTTTCGTCCAATTGACGCCAGGTAGTGCCGCGTTTGTTCACCAGGCTTTCCCAACCTACCTGCTTGCACCAGCCACGGAGTTTGGCTTCGGTGATTCCCGATTTTTTATAATCGTGAAACGTGAATTCGATCTTGTGTTTGTTCAGCCACTCCTCGGCCGACTTCACTGTGTTGCAATTTTTTATTCCGTAAAGCGTCATGATCTATTATTGTAGCTGAAAGACGTATTCGTTACTTCTATGAATGAAACTGTCCGAAGTGCCAGAGCACACCCGAGGGATCGTGAAGAAAACATTCCTTGCCCCAATCGTGATGCCTTACCGGGATGAGTCGCACACCTTCGTATTTTGACGTTACACCCGTAGCGGCAAGTTCGGCGTAGTAGCGGTCGGCATCATCCACTTCAAGAAACACCATGGTGTTGTTGATCCAGTCTTTCACATACGCATTCTGCAGGTAGAAGCCTGTCGCTCCCGCGGTGAAGAGCGACATCTCAGGCGAGAGAACGACTTCCTGAAAACCAAGATCGCGATAAAAACTTCGGGAAGTATTGAAATCTTTTGCTCCGATAAACGGACGGATGGAACGGGTGCTGTGATTCATGGGTGCTAGTTAGTAAATTTTCTTTTTTGTTTTTCGAACAAAGCGATGGTCAAGATCCCCTCTAATTCGGTAAATTTCACTTTTGGTCATGGGTAAAAAAGAGTTTGTTAAAGAAGCGCTCGATTGGGATCAGGGAATCGTCACTACTTTTCTTACGCTTTTTTCGGCGCCCGAAAAGGTGGTGAATAATCCCCAGGCATTCACACGCCCGTGGAAGTATGCCACCTATGCCGTGTCGGTCAGTTGCGTGTTTACCTGGTTTTTGATTCACTCGTTTGTAGAAACTCAGGATCCTTCGGTGTTTTGGCTGACACCCCGGCGCATGCTTGATCTGTTGGACGGATACCAGAGCTTTTATGAAAATACCCAACCGCTCAAGCGACTGATTCTTGGTGCCATCGCCTTCTACATGTCGCTTACGATTTTCCTTTTTGCAAAACGAAAATCGATGCCGGGATTTCTTACTATCAGTTTGTACCTCATCGGGCACTCGGTGTTCATCATGTTTGTGTTGCAATCCATCGGCGTGATGATCATCGGCCGGTGGAACAGCAATGTCGTTACCCTCATCGCTATTGTTACGCAGGCCACGTACCTGACGTATGCGATCATCCGTATTTTGGGTAAGCTGAAGTGGACGACCATTCTCTTCAAAGGCGTTGGGATATTTGTGATCCAATTTACGCTGTACAATGCATCGGCCACACGATTTGTACATGGGGCGTATTATGGAATCCTGCATCACCGCGATATGATTTTTCAGGCTCCACACGTAAGCACTGCGCAATACGAAGAAGAAGTGATTTCGGGCCCGATAGAGAAAGAGGCGGTGCCGGCAGATCCCTTTGTGAAAGAAGTGAGGGTTGACTCACTGACGATCGTGTCGGAATGCTCGCATCCTTCACCGCAGGAAGTCGCCCGGATAACCCTGCGCTGTTTTTCGAAAACAAACTTGCATTGGTCGGTAGTGCTCTTTGAAAAAATAAACCGCTATTCACCGGATCCTGCTGACGTCTTGATCCGGGTGGACACCACGTTGCGTCGGGTGTTTGCCGTGTATCGGATTGCCAATGATTCAAACGCTACCGTGCACGTGGCGGCAGTGGATGTGGCAACCGGAAAAATGGTAAGCACGACTTCGGTCTCTTTATCGGCCGATGATGTGCACGTGTACGATGTGGCGGTGGATTCATCGTTCCTTTACCTGGGCGGCAGCGCACAATATAAACGCGATAATTTTGATCTGGCCTTACTGGTCAAATTGGATAAGCAGAGCGGTCGGGTAGTGAAAGTAAATCAGATGGGCAGCACCTCGTTTGCATCGTGGACGTCTATTCAACACGTTAACGTGATGCCCGGGCAACTTCAGTGTGTGGTAAAGCGCGATTTCAAATGGATGTTTTTAATTAATAAGACGCAGTGGTCTACATGGAAGGTGGAGAAGCGAAACTTGTAAGACTAGTTGTCAATCGCCCTGTTGATACCATTCGTATTTTTTTCCATCCCAATAGATCAGCCCGCTGGAGGATTCGAGTTTTTCAACAAGAATCGCTTCTCCTTTTAATTTGATTCTCTTCGTTTCACCAACACCTAACCCGACGTACTTTTTTTCATACACTTGCCAGGCGTCCATCCATGGATAATCGTCACCATAACCGAGTGCCTGACCAGCTCCGGCTAAAAAGTACTTTTTACTCGATGGGTGATAAATTAGAATTCCTTTTTTACTTGACTTTTTCTCAATTACCGCAATTGCGTAGTCAATGTTCTTGTCGCCATCAAAGTCGCCTCTTAAGTAAAAGGGATTGAGCTCTCTGTTAATAGCGTACGCACCCTTGATGTTAGCCTGATTATAAAACTGAAAGAGTTTGTCAGGTGTGTTTGACCGCCAAACTAATTCGGAATACGCTGTGTCTTGCGATGTGCTATACTTTTGTTGAGCGAGGCAACACGAGAAGAGAAGCAACTTCAGAAGAATGACCGACACTAGTTTCATGCAAGTAAATCTACGCGATTTTTGAATCTACTCACCGGCTACCGATCTTCCTTTGCGTTGGAAGAGAAGGGGAAGCATCATTGAGAATCACTCAACAACTATGTCCACCTCGGCAGTGAGTTCATTTTCTTTATTGTTTTTATCCCACGCATGGACTTTGACATGATAGGTTTCACCTGCTTTCATCGGATCGCCCACAGTAAGTGTACCGCGAAGCACCGACGCATCGGCAGTGGAAAAACCTTCATTTTGTCCGAACAAGTCTTCGGCGCCCAGTACAGTTTTGCCGTCTTTATCAGTAACGCTTAGCGAAAGGCCGGGATAGGCTTTGTTGTCTTTTAATTCATAGCCGGCTAACCCTTGGATAACTATTGCAACCTTTGTTCCTACAGCAACTTTGTTGTTGCTCATGGCTTTATTATCTGGGCCAACCAACAGTACTTCGTCCACGGTAAAGCCATGGTAGGTTTGCGAAAGGCCGGTAGCGAAGTCTTTTTTTGTGCCAGCGCTGAAGTTGCAGCCTGCAAACGACAGTAAAACTGCTGCAAGAAGAGTGAACGTAATTTTTTTCATGGTATTAGGTTTTGGGGTTTAGGTGGTGCACCATTAAGATAAGAATTTTTGGGGAGAAGTGAGAGGAGTGTCGAGTAGTAAACTCTTGATCAAGAAGAGCAAATAGAATGTAAGTTCACCAACGGCAAGGGTTTCCGGCCAGGGATAGCAGTGAAAAGCCCGAAGTGCGCTGGCGCAGCGTGTGGCCGGACTTGTAACGGATAGCCCGGTGGCGCGCTCGTCTCGACCGCGCCAGGCCGCCTCTTTATTCTTTCCCTCTTTCAGCTTTTAACTTTTGCCTATCTTCGCGCCGAATTTTTACTCATGACGTTAGATCAGGAAATAGCCAAACGCCGCACGTTTGGCATCATCTCTCACCCCGATGCCGGGAAAACTACCCTTACGGAAAAACTGCTCCTCTTTGGTGGGGCAATCCAGAAGGCCGGTGCCGTAAAATCATCGAAAATCAAAGACCACGCCCGCAGCGACTGGATGGAAATCGAAAAGCAACGCGGTATCTCAGTGGCTACCTCGGTGATGGGGTTCAACTACAAAGACATCAAAATCAATCTGCTCGATACGCCCGGTCACCAGGACTTTGCTGAAGATACGTACCGCACGCTCACCGCGGTAGACAGCGTAATCATGGTGGTGGATTGTGTGAAGGGTGTGGAGATGCAAACGGAAAAGCTGATGGAGGTATGCCGTATGCGCAACACTCCCGTGCTCTGCTTTATCAACAAGCTCGACCGCGAAGGACAAGATCCTTTTGACTTGCTCGACGAGATCGAAGCAAAACTCAAAATCAAGGTACATCCGCTGAGCTGGCCCATCAGTATGGGTAAGACGTTCAAAGGCGTGTATAGTCTCTATGAAAAAAGTCTGAAGCTTTTTACGCCAAGTAAAACAACGGTGGAAGAAGCGATAGAAATTTCGGACATCAACTCGCCGGAGTTGGATCAATACGTGGGCGAAAATTACGCGATCAAACTTCGTGAAGATGTGGAGCTGCTCAACGGCGTTTATCCTGAGCTGGATGTACAGGATTACCTCGACGGAAAAGTAGCGCCGGTATTTTTTGGAAGTGCAGTGAATAATTTCGGAGTGAAAGAATTGCTCGACACGTTCATCCGCCTGGCGCCGCCGCCGCTGATTCGTACCACCACGACGCGCGAAGTAAAACCCGACGAGAAAAAATTCACCGGATTTATTTTTAAGATTCACGCCAACATGGACCCGAAGCACCGCAACCGCATTGCGTTTTTGCGCGTGTGCTCCGGCAAGTTTGAGCGCGGCAACAACTACCTGCACGTGCGCAACGACAAGTCGATTCGCTTTTCGAATGCTACGGCTTTCATGGCGCAAGACCGCGAGACAGTAGATGAAGCGTGGCCTGGCGACATCGTCGGTTTGTTTGATACCGGCAATTTGAAAATCGGCGATACACTCACGGAGGGAGAGAAGATGCTCTACACCGGCATACCTAGTTTCTCGCCCGAGATTTTCAAAGAGGTGTCGAACCGCGATGCGATGAAAACCAAGCAGCTTGAAAAAGGATTGCTGCAGTTGATGGAAGAAGGGGTAGCGCAGCTATTCACCTACGAGCTAGGTAAGAAAAAAGTAGTGGGCACCGTGGGTGCGCTTCAGTTTGAAGTGATTCAGTTCCGGTTGAAAGAAGAATACGGTGCTACGGTAGAATTTTTGCCTCAGCACATTTATAAGGCCTGTTGGTTTAGCAGCCCCGACGAAAAGAAGTTGCAGGAGTTCATTGCGTCAAAGCAACGGCACATCGCGCTGGACAAAGACGGCAAGCTGGTATTCATGGCGGAGTCGAAGGCCTGGCTGCAGATGGTGCAGGATAATTTCCCGGAGATCAACTTCCATTTTACGAGCGAGTTTAAGGATTGAGGGTAAGGCACGCAAAGGCTCGGATACGCAGGGGGAGTCGGAGGTTATTAAATAACGCTCTCTTCATTCCACTCTTTGGCCATTAAAAAGTATTTTTGTCTCATCTGCTTTTTTATGATCAAAAAAATTCTTCTTGGCTTGCTCTTCGCGTTGCTGGCGCTGGTGGCCGTTTTACTCATTAACACCTTTCGGTTTTCTTCCATTCAACAGAAGGTTGCCGCCTTACCTGCCCCTGAAGTCGCTGAGCAGGCATTGGACCATTTCAAAGGCGCGGTCAATATCAAAACTGTTTCGTATCTCGATGCGTCGAAAATTGATACTACCCAGTTTATCGCTTTTCATCAATATCTCGAAAAGACATATCCGCTCGTTCATGCGCAGTTGAAAGTTGAGAAAGTAGCGCGCTTCAGTTTGCTCTACACGTGGGAGGGAAAAAATCCTCAATTGAAACCGTCTGTCTTGATGGCGCATCAGGATGTAGTACCAATTGAAGAAGGGACCGAGAAGATGTGGACGGTCGACCCGTTTGCCGGAACGGTGAAAGACAATTTCATCTGGGGACGCGGTACGGCCGACGACAAAATTAATCTCATCTCGATCATGGAGTCGGTTGAGAAACTTTTGGCAGCCGGTTTTAAACCTGAGCGCACCGTTTACCTGGCGTTTGGTCATGATGAGGAGATCGGCGGAAAAGGGGCTGAAGCCATTGCCACGCTGATGAAAGAAAGGAAGATTCAAGTGGACCTGGTGCTGGACGAAGGCGGTGTAATCACCAAAGAGAAAATTCCTAACCTAGCCAAACCAGTGGCATTGCTGGGCACAGCAGAAAAAGGATACATGTCGCTGATCTTGTCGGTGGAGAAGAGTGGAGGTCACTCGTCGATGCCGGAGAAAGAAACCTCGATTGATATTTTAACAAAGGCCATCGTGAAGGTGAGAGCTAAACCGTTCGACGCGAAATTCACGACACCGATGCAAGGATTTATCCGCGCTGTAGGACCGGAATTGCCGTTCTTGCAAAAGATGGTTTTTGCCAACACGTGGTTGTTCAAAGGCGTATTGGTAGGCATCTATGAAAAAACAGGACCGGGCAACGCCATGGTGCGCACCACGGCCGCACCTACGATTATTAATGCCGGAATTAAAGATAACGTCATCCCCACAATGGCGTCGGCGTATATCAACTTCCGGTTGCTGCCCGGCGACAAGGGAGCAGACATCCGCGAAAAAGTAATCGCCCTCATTGATGATCCGCGCGTGAAGGTGGAGTACAAAAACGGATTCTTCACCGAAGCGTCCGGTGTGACGGATGAGGCAGGAAGTGGATTTCAGCAAGTAGCAGGCGCTATCCGTAAAGCCTATCCGGAAACATTGGTTTCGCCTTTCCTGATGATCGGCGCAACCGACTCACGCAAGTTCGACGAAGTTTCGTCCAATATCATCAAGTTCAGCCCTATGGTTGACCCGATCGGATTTCATGGCATCGACGAGCGTGTGAGTGTGGAGAGTTTCAAAACGAGTCTTTGGTTTTATGAGCAATTGATCCGCGGACTCTGAGTGCCATGGATATCAGTACGCGTATCCTCTACGAAGACAATCATTTACTTGCCGTGAATAAACGCGCCGGTGAACTAGTGCAGGGCGACGAAACCGGCGACGAACCTTTAGTTGAAACTTGCAAAAAGTATATCAAAGAAAAGTACAATAAACCCGGCGATGTTTTTCTGGGTGTGGTGCATCGCCTCGACAGGCCTGTAAGTGGTGTGGTGATTTTTGGGCGAACGTCAAAGGCGTTGGAACGCATGAACGAACAGTTTCGCGAACGCGAAACCAAAAAAACATATTGGGCTATCGTGCGAAGCAAACCTCAACACCAATCGGGCACGTTGGTACACTGGCTTATAAAAAACGAAAAGAACAACAAGGTCACCGCGTATGCACGCGAGAACAAAGACGGTCAGCGATCGGAGCTAAGTTACCGGGTGATCAAAAGTCAGTCGGGATATTTCCTGTTGGAAGTGAATCCCCTTACGGGAAGACCGCACCAAATTCGTGTGCAACTCGCATCGATGGGTTGCCCCATTGTGGGTGACGTAAAGTATGGCGCCGAACAACCGAATGCCGACCATAGCATTTGCCTGCATGCTCGGCGACTTCAGTTTGTTCATCCGGTGAAAAAAGAGCCCGTTTCTATCGAAGCGCCATTGCCGAAGAATGAATTCTGGAATCTTTTTAGTTAATTGAACGCTGAGATGAGCTGGTTACAGAAACTTCAGACGCGCTGGAACGCCAAAAATATCTGGCAGGTAATTGCCATCCTGCTGGTGTTTTGCTGTACCGGGATGACGGTGGTAGCGTTGGCTCGGCCCTTGTTGCATTTTTTCTTTGGTGCCGAAATTCCTACCTGGGCCAAAGTGGTGTATTACATTTTGATTCTCCCGGTGTACAACATCGTGCTGCTGATGTATGGATTCTTGTTCGGACAATTTCATTTTTTCTACGCTTTTGAAAAGCGATTTTTCACGCGGATGCGCGGACTCTTTCGCAAGAAGGAATAATCCTTAGCCTCCTTTTTTAGGATACTCAAACGACGTCAGCTTTCCGCAGCCGAATGCAATGTCTGCCCAACGGTCGATGTTCAGCGTTGCTCCCACAATTCCGCAGGTCGGTATGTTGTCAATTCCTATGTTGAGTAATGCATTGGCAAAATCAGTAATGCCGGGATTATGCCCGAAGAGCAACACTACATCCTCCTCTTCGCCTTTGTGTTCTTTCATTTGTGCCAGCACACGAAGAATAGCGTCGGCGCTGGCGTGATATAATTTTTTGTCGGTGACAATACTGGCTTCGTCAAACTTCAACACGTCGGCGAATGCCAGGCAGGTCGACAAGGCCCGTTTGGCGGGACTGCTGATCATGCGGTCGGGCACCACGCCGTGATGCTTCAGGAGCTTCGCCATGTGCGGCGCATCTTTTTCGCCGCGCTCGTTGAGTGGCCGGTCAAAATCGTCCATGCCCATATCGGCCCAGCTTGATTTGGCATGACGTACCAGGTACACTTTTTTCATACCTCGAAGTTACGTTTTTGCGCTGTATCTTTGCCCTTTTAGGCTATGGAAAAACGCCCGCTGCGCAAGGAAATTAAATACACGGCCCTCTATTACTTCGTCCGGTTCCTGATTTTTTCGGCGGGAATTACGCCACGAAAAATATGGTTACGCTTCTGCGGCGTGCTAGGACGTGTGGCTTACCGTTTCTCACCGAAGCCTGCCGAGCGAATGATCAAGCACCTGACCATTGCATTCGGTAACGAGAAATCGCCCGAAGAAATAAAGAAGCTTAGTAAGAAAACATTTGAGATGCTCGGCAAAAATGCGGGCGATATCATCCGTTCCCTTACGGTGAAAACACTCGACGACCTGAACAAATTTCTCGTCACCACCGGGATTGAAAACTATGAAAAGGCACATGCGAAGGGGAAAGGGGTGATGTTTCTGACGGCGCATCTCGGCGCATTCGATTTGCAGATCACCAACATGGCGCTGCGCGGATTAAAACCCAACATCATCGGCACTGCACTTGGCGACGAACGGCTCAACCAGTTGCTCGTGAAATACAGAAATGCCTACGGCGCCATAGCCATTGAACGTGGAAAAGAAAGTGTGCGGCTTTTTAAGGCGTTGAAGTCCGGCGGCTCGATCGCGATTCTCATCGATCAGGATACGAAGGTGAAAAGCCGGTTTGTTAATTTTTTCGGAAAGCCTGCCGCCACACCTATCGGCGCTACCGTGATGGCGTTGAAGTCAGGATGTGCCGTGGTGCCCACCTACGTTTACCTCGATGAGAACTACAAGCAGCAGATGCACATCCTTCCGGAGATACCGTTGGTGTACACCGGTGATGAGGAGCAGGATTTAATCATCAACACACAAAACTTCACTGACTTCACTGAGCGTATCGTGCGCGAGCATCCCGAACAATGGGTGTGGATGCACGAGCGGTGGAAGACACAGCCAGGTCAGGAAATCAGGTGATATCCTGTTATGGGTTAATTGTTAATCGAAATCGGTGCGACACTACTTCGCTAACTTCGTCACATTCTCCAACTTCACTTTCAACCGGCTGATGGCATCGAGGTAACGCTGTTCGTAGGCTTTCAAATTCGCAGTCGATTTAATCGACGCTTCGTATTGAAACGCAGGCATCATCCACGAAGCGTAGCCACTGTACGGATCCGGCGACGCATAGAGCGAGCGGTACCAATTCCCGTAAGGCATTCCCTTTTCGTCAATCCATTGACGTTCCAGCAAAAGAAGTTCGGCGTTGATGGCTTTCAGATTGGATGCATTAGCCGACTTGATGGCGGCCTCTGCATCTTCACCTGCTTTTTTCAAATCATCGGAAGCTTTGATCAGTGCATCGAAGGAGAAGGCGTTCGGGCCGTTGTCGTACACTTTGGTTAATTTCTGAAGTCCTTCAAAGTGTGTATGCAAGTCAGCGCCGTAGCGACTTACATTGTAGGGAATCACGTCGGCATTGGCGAGCCGTAAGGCCACGATGCCAAACACGCGCTCTACCAGCGGACCCATTTTAAAGCTGGGATCAGCAAAGCGCTCGTAAAACGAAAAACTGTCGTGGTTGGAGTGATAGATCGTTGGGCCACCTGTGCCGCCACCCCACGATGGGATGCCCACGTGCGTATAGAAGGCGATGTGATCAGAGCCACCGCCAAGATTTCCCAGCGCAGGTTCTTTCTGACTTTTCTTTCCGAGCCAATGGTCATACACTGTTTTCGCCGAGTCAGGATAGGGCACCGACTTGGTAGCTTCAATGATCAATCCCTTCAGCGACGGGCTGGATGCAGCGCCAAACGATTTTCCGGACACGGCTCCGTCGGCATTGAAGTAGGCAACACCTTTGGCATTGAGTTCATCACGAAATTGTTCTACCCATTCGGTAGAGCCAATCACACCTTGTTCTTCAGCATCCCAGTGAGCGATCTTAATTGTACGACGCGGTTTGTATCCGGCTTGCGCGAGTTTGCCGAGCGATTCACTCAGCGCCATCAGCATAGCCGTACCACTGTTGGGATCGGTGGCACCAAAGCCCCACGAGTCGTAGTGCGCGCCCGCCATAATCCATTCGTCTGGAAGTTCAGCGCCAGTCAGCGTACCGACCACGTTGTACACGCGTTGGATTTCTCTTTTCTGTACCACGTTCACGCGCACCTTCAGGTCAGCGCCGCCTTCAAGGCGATACGTGTAGGGAAGTCCTCCCTGCCAGCCGGCGGGCACGGGCTTTCCTTTCATGCGGGCGAAGATTTCTTTCGCCGATCCATACGGTAATGGCAACACGGGGATGTTGTGCATGCCGGTCACTTCTTCAGGTTTCTTGCGGGCGATTTTCTTTTTTCCATCTACGGGCAGCGACGGCTCGAAAGGAGTGAGCGGGTCGCCAGTCCAGTCGAGCGTGAGCAATGAGCCGCGTTGAATGTCGCTTTCATTATAAAAAGGTCCTTCCGGATAAACGAGTCCTTTGACGTAGCCGCTGTCGCCCGGATCAGTGAAGATGATCAGCGCAGCAGCGCCTGCCGCTTCGGCGTATTTCGCTTTGTAGCCGCGGAAGTTTCCTCCGTAGCGCGCGATGACTACTTTTCCTTTGACGGAGATGCCCATCGCCTGAAGTTTTTCAAAGTCTTCTTTGCGGCCAAAGTTGGCGTAGACTACTTCGGCAGTGACATCGCCGGTGCCGCTGTAGGCATTGAATCCAAAATTCAAATTTGGATCCGACGAATACGGATCTTCGGGATGAATATATTCTTTGTTGTTGAGCGGAATGCGTATCGGTTCCACAATTTCGGCTGAAGCCGAACCCGGCATTACCGGAAGGTAAAGGTCGTACGGAAATATCTCCACCTGAAAGCCTGCCTTGCGCATCACGTCGGCCATGTAGTCGCGCACGCGTTCGTTGGCTTTGGAGGCTGCGATGTGCGGCTCTTTGGTGATGGTTTTTAAATGATTTTTATAGCGGTCACTTTCCTGCTGATTCAGGAAAAAAGTTTCGGCTTGTTTTTCTTTTTCAGAGGAAGCCGGTGTGAAGCCTGTAAGCGATTGAGCAAAAGAGCCCATGCTCAGGAGGAGGAAAAGACCAAAGAGATATTTCATAGGTTGGAATTAATTCTGGAAGAACGCAAAAGTTTGACAGACTAAGAAATGAAAGTTGTGCGAAGGGGGTGCTTTGGTAAAATCTCAGGGGTCTTGATTTTTTTTTCTGAAAAAATTTATTTTGCCCCGCAAAAAAAACCCGGGGTATTCAACCCTCTGTTTATGGATATAAAAATTGAGAACCTTTCGAAACGCTACGGTCCTCAACGGGCAGTCGATAGCATTTCGTTTGAAGTCAAAACCGGTGAAGTCCTGGGATTCCTAGGCCCGAACGGAGCCGGCAAAACGACTACGATGAAAATGATCACCGGATATCTTTCGGCTACGGAAGGAGACATCCTGATCGGTGGAAAATCGCTGAAGGAAGCAGGCGACGAAATCAAACACCACATTGGCTACCTTCAGGAGAACAATCCGCTGTACCTTGATATGCCGGTGATTGAGTACCTGCGCTTTTGTGCTGCCTTGCAAGGTGTGACCGAATCAAAAATTGAAGAACGCATCCGTAGTATGGTGAGCAAGTGCGGGCTCAATGCCGAGAAGCACAAAAAGATTGGCGAGTTGTCAAAAGGATATCGCCAGCGCGTGGGACTGGCACAAGCCATGATCCACGATCCGGAAATCCTGGTGTTGGATGAACCCACTACTGGTCTCGACCCGAATCAGATCGTGGAGATCCGCAAGCTGATCCGCGAAATTGGGAAAGAAAAGACGGTTATCCTCAGCACACACATTCTGCCGGAAGTAGAGGCTACGTGCGACCGTATCCTGATCATCAACAAAGGAAAGATCGTGGCCGACGGAACATCCGACACGTTGCGCAAGCAAGCGGAGGGAAGCGAGTTGATCAAGGTGAGGATTGAGGAGGCCGCGGCCGCAGAAGTAGAAACCGCGCTAAAGGCGTTGCCTTCGGTGGCTAAAGTAGATTTGATTGACGTGGCTACCAGCCGCCTCGAAGTACAAAGCAAGCCAGGACAGTCCAGCAAGCGCGACATTTTTACGCTGTGCGTCAGCAAAGGATGGATCCTTACGGAACTTATCCCGCTTGAAACCCGCCTCGAAGATATTTTCAGAAACTTAACCATGAATTGATATGCGCGCCGTTTGGATTATCGCCTCCCGCGAGCTGCAATCTTTTTTTGATTCGCTTATCGCGTACATTTTACTGACCTTGTTTTTAGGCTTCAGCGGATTTTTTACATGGATGTTTGGCTCCGATGTTTTCCTGACCGGCGAAGCATCGTTACATGGATTTTTTGGTATCGCCTTCTGGACGCTTTTCTTTTTTGCGCCGGCGCTCACCATGCGGCTGTTGGCCGAAGAAAGAAAAACCGGCACCATCGAGTGGCTGCTGACCAAACCCGTGTCTGACCGACAGGTCGTAGTCGGTAAATTTCTCGCCGCGCTCGGCCTGATTGTCATTGCTCTGTTGTTCACTTTGCCATACGTGATCACCTTGGCCAACCTCGGCAACATCGATCAGGGTGAGATTGCGTGCGGGTATCTTGGCCTGATGCTGATGAGTGCGTCGTACGTGAGCATCGGCTTGTATGCCAGCAGTGTGACTAACAATCAGATCGTGGCCTTTTTGTCGTCGCTGTTTATCGGCTTGTTCTTTCACATCATCTTCGGTGTGATCGGCAACAACCTCACCGGATTCGCGGGGCAGTTTTTTACCACGCTTAGTTTGTCTGATCACTTTGAAAGTATCTCGCGCGGAGTGGTTGACACGCGCGACTTGCTGTACTTCTTTTCGATCACCGCCATCGGCCTGATCTTATCCGAATTGTCATTGACCAAACGAAACCTTAACTGATTTATGTCGAAGAAATTATACATCAGCACAGGCCTAGTCATTCTGATTATCATTGCGCTTAACCTGGTGAGCAATGAGTTTCACCTTCGTCTCGACTTCACCGAAGACCACGAGTACACCCTCAGCAAATCTACCCGCGACATTCTAGACGACCTTGAAGATCCTGTTACCGTGAAAGCGTATTTTTCAGCCAATCTCCCTCCGGGAATTGCCAGTACACGACGTGAGTTTCAGGAGATGTTAGTCGAATATGCGAATCGCTCTGATGGCAAAGTGGTGTTCGAGTTCATTAATCCTGGTGAAAAAGAAACCACCGAAGAGGAGGCCACGCGCGCCGGCATTCAGCCCGTGATGATCAATGTGCGCGAGAAAGATCAGGTGAAACAACAAAAAGCATTTCTCGGTGCGCAGCTCAGCTACGGAGGCAAACAAGAAGTAATCCCAGTAATTCAACCTGGTGCGGCCATGGAGTATGCGCTCTCCACGGCCATCAAAAAACTTTCTGTAAAGGAGAAACCCGTAATCGGTTTTTTGCAGGGCCATGGCGAACCCTCCATCAGCGAAATGGTGCAGGCCAGGGAAGAGCTTGAAATATTGTACACGGTGCAGGAGGTAAAACTTTCTGACACCACCGACATTCCGCAAGGAGTAAAGACACTGGCGATTGTAAGGCCCACCGACAGCATACCGGCTTCGCATTTTCAAAAGATTGAAAACTTCATTCAGCGTGGCGGGCGAATTTTTGTGGCGATCAACCGTGTTGAAGGGAACCTGCAGAACTCCACCGGCTCGGCCATAACCACGGGTCTGGAAGCCTGGTTGAAAAATAAGGGAATAGAAGTAGAGGATAATTTTGTGATCGATGCCAAGTGCGGCTCGGTGACGGTACAACAGCAGATGGGTTTTGGAATGTTGCAGCAGCAAATTTCGTTTCCTTACCTGCCGATCATTTCCAGTTTCTCCAGCCATCCTGCAGCCAAAGGACTTGAGTCGGTCGTGATGAAATTTGCCAGCACGATCAACTTTGTAGGCGATACTTCGGTGCGCTATTTCCCGATGGCATACACCTCTGAAAAATCGAATGCACTTAAAGCACCTCAGTATTTTGATATTCAAAAGCAGTGGACAGAGGCCGACTTGCCGGCGCGAAATTTAGTAGTGGCTGCAGCACTCGAAGGAAAAATGGCCGGCAACCCCAATGGGAAAATGATTGTCATCGCTGACGGCGACTTCCCGATCAACGGCCCGGGCGAGCGCGCCCAACGATTACAGCAAGATAACGTGAGCCTACTCGTCAATTCCATCGACTGGCTATCCGACGATACCGGGCTTATTGCACTCCGTACCAAAGGCGCTACGGCGCGGCCCATTCGCCAACTGGAAGATTCTACCAAAACACTTCTCAAGTATATCAACTTCTTGTTGCCTGTTCTTTTAGCCATCGGCTATGGAGTGTATCGCATGCAACGCAATAAAATGAAACGTTACAAGTGGATGAGTGAAAACTATGAAGAAGCTTAATAACAAAATACTATTGATCGTGCTGGTGGCGCTAGCCGCTGTATTTGTGTTGTCGCGTTTATTTCGTGCGTCTTCGCGCGATGGCAATGCACGGAAAGAATTAGTAGCGATCGACACGGCAGCGGTAACCGAAATAAAAATTTATCCCAGCGCCGAAAAGAATCAGGAGATCACGCTGGTGCGCGAAGGAAAAAAATGGAATGTGAAGATGGGCAATCGCAGCGCCGTCGTGGAGCAAGGCGGCGCGATGACCGCGATGAGTTATTTCATTCACATGAAGCCTATAAACTTGATCTCGCGAAAAAAAACAAAGTGGAAAGAATTCAATGTGGCCGACACCAGCACACGAGTAAAATTCATGAAAGGAAATGACGTACTGGCCGATGTGCGCATCGGAAGAATTGGGTTTAACCAACAAGGGCAGCCACCCTATGGCCGCGGCGGTGTGTTCACTTACGTGCGCTTGAGCGCCGAAGACGAAGTGTATTCGGTAGATGGGTTCCTTGAATCCATATTCAATAAACCCTACAACGACTGGCGCGACAAGGCTTTTCTTCGCGTGAAGCAAAATCAGATTACCAAAGTGTCCTTTGTTTATCCGGCCGATTCGGGTTTCGTGTTAGAGAAACGCGACAAAAAATGGTGGCTGGGCAACAGCGAAGCCGATTCCACGAAAGTGAAGGCCTATCTGGCTCAACTGGAATTCAAAAATGCAACTGCCTTCGCCGATGATTTTTCCCCTTCCGGTGAGGCATCGTTGTCCATTCAACTGAGCGGATCGGCGGGAGTGCTCTCGACGATTCAGGGTTGGAAACGCACCAACGACTGGGCGCTGAACTCCACACATCAAAACGGAATTTACTTTAGTTCGAAAGGATTAGAAACGGTGCTGGAGCGTCGTAAGAATTTTCTTCCTAGCAAGAAAAAGTGATCGGTGATTTGCTTCACGCGGCGAGGCCGTTCTATTTCTTAAAAATAAAATACACGGCCAGAATCAGAAAGAAAAAGCCGATGAAGTGATTGAGCCGCAAAGCTTCGTTCTTGAAAAATATAACGGAGAAAATCACAAACACGGAAAGCGTGATCACTTCCTGAATTACTTTCAACTCCACCAGCGAAAATGGTCCGCCGTTTTCTTTAAAGCCAATCCGATTAGCAGGCACTTGCAGGGCGTATTCAAACAAGGCAATTCCCCAGCTGATTACAATGATGCTGACCAGCCCCAGGTTCTGGCTCCAGCTCATCTCTTTAAACTTCAAATGCCCGTACCACGCAAACGTCATGAACGTGTTGGAAAGCACGAGAAGAATGATGGTGTAAAGTGATTTCATGTTGTGTTCAGATGTTTGGCATAAGACTCAAGACATAAGACACAAGACTTGACTTGACTAGTTGCGTCTTACGTCCTATGTCTTGCTACTTATGTCTTACGTCTAATTTATACAGTCTATTTTACCAGTTTCTTATACTTGATCCGGTGCGGCTGATCGTCGCCTAGGCGCTTCTTGCGGTTTTCTTCGTATTCGCTGAACGTCCCTTCAAACCAATATACTTGCGAGTCGCCTTCAAAGGCGAGAATATGCGTGCACACACGGTCAAGGAACCAACGGTCGTGCGAGATAATCACGGCGCAGCCTCCAAAATTTTCCAGCGCTTCTTCCAGCGCTCGCAGCGTATTCACATCAAGATCGTTGGTGGGCTCATCGAGCAACAATAAGTTGCCGCCTTGCTTAAGAGCGATGGCCAGGTGGGCGCGGTTGCGCATACCACCCGACAGTTCCTTTACTTTTTTCTGTTGATCGGTACCGCTGAAGTTGAATTTGCTCACGTAGGCGCGCGAGTTGATCTCTTTGCCACCCACCATCATCAAATCATTTCCACCGGTGATGGCCTGATACACGGTATCTTCTGGTTTCAGGTCGTCATGCTCCTGATCCACATACGCGATTTTTACAGTTTCGCCTACGCTAAATGATCCGGCATCCGGTTTTTCTTTACCAATGATCATTTTGAACAGCGTGGTTTTTCCTGCGCCGTTAGGACCTATGATTCCTACAATGCCTGCGGGCGGGAGTGAGAACGTCAGGTTTTCGTAAAGCAGCTTGTCGCCGTAGCCTTTCGCCACACCAGTAGCCTCAATTACCTTATTACCAAGGCGAGGGCCTGGCGGAATGTAGAGTTCGAGTTTCTCTTCTTTTTCGCGGCCTTCGGCGCCGATCAGTTTTTCATACGCATTCAAGCGTGCTTTGCCTTTGGCCTGTCTGCCTTTCGGGTTCATGCGCACCCATTCCAATTCACGCTCCAATGCCTTCTGCCGTTTGCTTTCGGTTTTCTCTTCCTGCATCAGGCGTTTTTGTTTTTGTTCGAGCCAGCTCGAATAATTTCCTTTCCAGGGAATGCCTTCGCCACGGTCCAGCTCCAGAATCCACCCGGCAACATTGTCAAGAAAATAGCGGTCGTGCGTCACGGCGATGATCGTGCCTTTGTATTGACGCAAGTGTTCCTCCAGCCACAGTACCGACTCGGCATCAAGGTGGTTGGTAGGTTCGTCAAGCAGCAGTACATCAGGCTCTTGCAGCAAAAGCCGGCATAGGGCCACTCTTCTTTTTTCACCACCTGATAGATTATCCACTTTTGAATCCGCGGGTGGGCATCGCAAGGCGTCCATGGCGCGCTCCAGTTTGTGGTCAAGTTCCCACGCGCCGATGGCGTCGAGTTTTTCCTGCACTTCCCCCTGACGGGCAATGAGCTTATCCATTTTGTCAGGATCTTCAAGTACCTCAGGGTCTGCAAACTTCTCGTTGATGGCTTCAAATTCTTTCAGCAGCGCAACCGTTTCTTGCACTCCTTCTTCTACTATTTCTTTCACCGTTTTGCCTTTGTCGAGCTGCGGTTCTTGTTCCAAAAGGCCCACGGAGTACCCCAGATCAGATACCACCTCGCCCTGAAATTCTTTGTCAATTCCGGCAATAATGCGTAGCAGTGACGATTTTCCCGAGCCATTGAGACCCAGCACGCCAATTTTGGCACCGTAAAAGAACGAGAGGTAAATGTTTTTGAGAACTTGTTTTTGAGGCGGGTAAATCTTGTTTACGCCCGTCATCGAGAAAATTATTTTTTCGTCAGCCATGGAGTTTTGTCAATCGTTTGAGCCGACAAATATTGCTTTTTTAAAGCAATAGTCCACAAAATAAGTGACGGCCATTCGCCGCCCTCGGCGGTTACTTTATTTAAAAATTAACTATGCACACCTGCCTATTGACTATGGGTTAATTAATCTTATTTTTGCGCAAAATTAAAAGGGTACTATGTATTGGACATTGGAACTAGCTTCCTACCTGGAAGATGCGCCTTGGCCGGCTACAAAAGATGAACTGATCGACTTCTCTATCCGATCGGGTGCACCGTTGGAAGTGGTGGAAAACCTTCAAGAGCTGGAAGACGACGGACAGCCCTACGAAAGCATCGAAGAGATTTGGCCAGACTATCCGACTAAGGAGGACTTCTTCTTCAACGAAGACGAATATTAGAATAAGATTAAAATCAGGATGACTGATGTGACTAAGGGCGGGCAACTGCCCTTTTTTATTTTGGCGGCAGCCGGGCTATCCGCTACAAGTCCGGCTACGCGCACGCAGCCCGCTTCGGGCTTTCCGCTGCTATCCCTGCCGCATCGGCTTTACCAAATTCACCTCGATTTCATGAGCGCTTCTGCCACAATCAAATCTTCCGGCGTAGTGATTTTGATGTTTTCATAGCTCCCTTCAAAAAGGGAAATCACGTGCCCCGATTTTTCTGCCACGCTGGCGTCGTCGGTCAGGCTCACATCTTCTTTGATCTGGTATGCTTTCTTGATTAACGATACATCGAACGTCTGCGGCGTTTGTATCAGCCTAAAGCGCGAGCGATCCATAGCCTTCGTGTTGTCCTGGTCCGTCATGCGAATCGATTCCTTCAATCGCACCGCCGCCACCGCCGATCCATGCACCGCCGCCAGCCGGAACGACGCCCCGATCAGGTCGGCGCTCACCAGTGGCCGCACTCCATCATGAATCGCCACTATACCTTCGCCTCCAATTTTGTCCAGTCCATTTTTTACCGACTGAAAGCGAGTCTCTCCGCCGTGTTGCAAAATGATAGGGGTCTTGACATCAAATTTCTTACAAATCGTTTCCCAAATACTGACGTCTTCTTCGGGTAGCACAAGCACGATGGTAAGCGCAGGAGAATAGCGCAAAAAGGCTTCAATGGTATGAAGGAGAATCGGCTTACCGCACAGTTCGATAAACTGCTTTGGCAAAGCGCTTTTAATACGAGTTCCTTTTCCTCCGGCTACAATCAGCGCGTATTCTTTCATCGAATTTTTTTAAGCGTGATTTTGGAGTTTGACCACCGGGCGACAATCGGACCAAATGAAGTAAGAATCAAATTTTCGTTGTAGTTCACAACGGTTAAAATAGAAGGTGGTGTATTCGGTGAGTTTACATCATACATCAACACATCCCGGTTGACGGCAAGGACTGCATGACTCCCTTCGGTAAGCAACCTACCAAAACTAAGCCAAGGCCCAACAGGAAAACTTTTGAAATTGACGAGCTTACCATCCATCGGCGACATCGTCGCAAAAATTACATTGTCGATTTTGTGATCCACACCGGCATAAACTCTGGTGTACGTACCAAACGCCGCAGAGAATAATACACTGGCTGCCGTGGCCGCCACCGCCCGCGACACGTCTGGTTTCCATCCTTCGGCTACCAATACCAGATTTCCGTCTTGATCAAACAAGCTTCCCATCAGCTGCATGCGGCGTGTGGAGAGCCGCTCTGCTGAATCCACCTTGTCAAAAATCTTTTCGCCGTTCAGCGAAAGCATGGTCATAAAAAATTTGCCGTGCTTTGAATTGCTGGTTTCAAATTCACTTCCGCCAAGCATCAACTCCTGTCCGTTGGTTGCGAAGACCGATACAGCCCGATGCCCTTTGGATGGATTTGATACGGGCGTTGTTTTAAGCAGCGATCCGTCGGCTTTGTCAATGAATTGAACCTGATAGGTTGGGAAGTAAGAATATCCTGGGCTTACGGCAGATAATCCCATAATCAACTTGTCCGTCACCTGAACGCGCGAAAAATACAGCGCATTGGAAGTCCAGAGTAATTTTCCGTCTTCGCTGTTCATCGCGAAAAATTTTCCCGGATAGCGAACGGAGCCTTTCATGAGAAAAGGCTGTACCAGCATCATTCCCGGGCTTCCGGTGTTTGGCAAAAATGACAGTTGAATTTGTTTTGCCTTGCTTACCGATTTTGAAAACAAAGGAGCGAAATCATTGGCCGTTTTATAAAACGTGGACACAATTTTGCCGGCATTGTCGCAGACAATAAATTGAATCTTATCAATCGGTTTTGTTTTGGAATAGAAGGCGTGAAAAACATATTGCTCATCGCCTCCCGACGTTAATAATACAGCTTGTCCCTCAACAGCGTAATCGACGGAGTCAATGGGCTGTAATTCCTGATTAAGAAAAACTTTTCTGAAAACCGTAACAGGGGCTTTGTTGACGCTTACCTGAAACATGCAATACAATCCGTTGCCTTCTGGTTGTATTTCAGAATTCCGATAAGGATCATGGCTTTTGAACGAGTACGTTTGAGCCGCTCCAACAGCCACAACGCCCAATACAAAAAAAGCGAGAAGTGTAGATTTAATCACAAGCCACGGTTTAATCTTTCCTCAAAGGATAGAATCATCCAATGCGTATCAAAGATCAAACAAATCCGGCAATTCAGAAAAAGAATCAGATAATCAGCAGGGCGTCGCCGTAGGTAAGGAACTTGTATTTTTCCTTTTTGGCCACTTCATATGCTTTCATCACATGGTCGTATCCGCCAAAAGCCGCCGCCATCATCAACAGGGTTGACTCAGGTTGCTGAAAATTGGTGACCATCGCACTGCAGATTTTAAAATCATATGGAGGGAAGATAAACCGGTCTGTCCAGCCTTCGCGTTCTTTCAATCTGTTGTTGGCCGATACAGCCGACTCCAGGGATCGCATGGCAGTAGTGCCGATGGCGCACACGCGGTTCTTGTTATCCAGAGCGGTATTCACGCGGTTTACTACATCGGTTCCCACGATGTAATTCTCCGAATCCATTTTGTGCTTGGTAAGGTCTTCTACATCGACCGCCCGGAAGGTGCCAAGCCCGATGTGCAGCGTTACATACGACATGTCCACACCCTTCAATTGCAGGCGTTTCACCAGTTGACGGGTAAAGTGCATACCGGCAGTAGGGGCAGAAACGGCTCCTTTATTTTTTGCGAAAATGGTTTGAAATCTTTCTTTGTCGGCCGCCTCAACTTTTCTTTTGATGTATTTGGGAAGTGGCGTTTCGCCTAAGGTTTCTACCACTTTGTCAAAAGCGGCAGAGTCACCGTCAAACAGGAAGCGAATGGTACGTCCGCGTGAGGTAGTATTGTCAATAACCTCAGCTACGAGGTCTCCATCACCGAAATAAAGTTTGTTGCCTACACGGATTTTACGGGCTGGGTCAACCAGCACGTCCCACAAGTGCATTTCGGCATTCAATTCACGAAGTAAAAACACCTCGATCTTTGCACCGGTCTTTTCCTTACGGCCGTACAAACGCGCCGGAAATACCAGCGTATCGTTGGCTACCATCACATCGCCTTCGTCAAAATAATTGACGATGTCTTTGAATATCTTATGCTCAATTTTTCCCGTGTTGCGGTGTAACACCATCATGCGGGCTTCGTCTCTGTTCTCAGCGGGGTGGGTGGCAATTAAACTGTTGGGGAGGTCAAACTTAAATTCGGATAACTTCATAAGCTTACGGGCTTTGTCCTGTAAGGACATTTAATTTGGAGGCGCAAAAGTAAGGAAATGAGGGTGAACTCCCAAATTATCCGAAAACGCTTTCGGAACAGGCTTGATTCTTTTTAAAATTCAATGAATTCGTAACCAAAGTGTTCATAAACCGCGTTTAAATGCCCATGCTTACCCTACGTTTGATTTACGAAAGCCTCGGCTTCGCCTGGAAGGCTTTGAAATCAAACTTGCTACGCACTGTTTTGTCGCTTTTGGGCGTAACCATCGGAATCTTCTCCATCATCGCGGTGCTCACCCTGGTCGATTCGCTGGAGCGAAACATCCGCGACAGCTTCAATTTTCTTGGCTCGAATGTAATTTATCTGGACAAATGGCCTTTTACCGGTGGCAATTCGCGCGATTGGTGGAAGGATTTCATCCGTCGGCCTAACGTGTCGTACAGCGAATACAAATTTTTGAAAGCCAATCTGAAAACGGGCCGTCACGTGTCGATCTATGCCATCACCAACGAAATCACTGTAAAGGCGGGCAGCAACGGCATTAATAAAATTGCCTTGCGAGGTGTATCGCTGGACTATGAAAACCTTCGCGATGTGGTGGTTGAGAAGGGCCGGTACCTGACCAATGATGAAATTGAAGGCGGACGAAATGTAGTACTGATTGGGTACGAAGTGGCCAAAGCTCTTTTTCCCAAACAGGATAACCCTGTGGGTGAATTTGTGAAAATAAAGAACCTCCGGTTCAAAGTCGTAGGTGTCAATAAAAAGCAGGGGGAGAGTTTTCTGGGGGTAAGCAGCAGCGATTATGAATGTTTAATTCCGTACGACGCCTTTCGGAAGTTGTATCAAACCGGCACCGGCCGTTGGGATGAATTGGGTTCGCACATCGGGTTAAAAGGCTATGAAGATGACTTCGGCCTTGTCAATCTTGAAAATGAAATTCGCGGCTACATGCGCGTAAAGCGCGGCTTGAAACCCTCTAAGAAGGACAACTTCTCGCTCAACCGGCCTGAGGCAATTGCCAACGCCATCGGCAGTGTTTTCGATGTGTTAAGTACTGCAGGCTGGATCATCGGCGGATTTTCAATGTTGGTTGGGGGCTTTGGCATTGCCAATATTATGTTCGTTTCTGTCAAAGAGCGGACGAGTGTGATCGGTCTTCAAAAATCACTTGGAGCTAAAAATTATTTTATCCTTTTTCAGTTTCTGTTTGAGTCAGTATTGTTGAGTTTAATTGGCGGATTGTCGGGGCTTTTGTTGGTCTGGCTCCTTACCTTTGCGCCGTTCGGAAGTCTGCAAGTGGTATTATCCATGCCTAATATTATTTTAGGCTTGGGTGTGTCTTCAGTAATTGGTTTAGTAGCCGGAATTGTTCCGGCAGCCGTGGCCGCAAGGCTTGACCCGGTGATTGCGATTAGAGCGAATTAATAAAATAGGATTGTATGTTGGTTATTCGATTAATTGGTGAGAGTCTTGGTTTCGCCTGGCGAGCGTTAAAATCAAATTTGCTTAGAACGATACTTTCATTGTTGGGAGTAACCATTGGGATATTTTCAATTATAGCCGTACTCACGCTGGTCGATTCGCTGAAGTCAAACGTATTGGATAGTCTCAACTTTTTAGGTTCGGATGTGATCTACGTTCACAAATGGCCGTGGGGTGCAGGAGGAAAAAGTCGCGACTGGTGGAAAGACTACATCAAACGCCCCAATAGCTCTTACGCCGAATACCGGTTTTTAAGAGCCAATATGCAAAAGCAACAGGTTGTTTGCATCTATGCAGAATCAGAATCCAACACCATCAAAGCGGGAAGCAACGGCATTAATAAAATTGAAGTAGATGGTGCCTCTCTCGACTACGAAAAATTATTTGACATCAACATCGAAAGAGGACGTTACCTCACAAGTGCTGAAGTGGAAGGAGGTCGCAACGTAGTTGTGCTCGGTGCCGAGGTGGCCAAAGCTTTGTTTCCCAAGTTGGACAACCCGGTTGATCAGTATGTAAAAATTAAAAACCTTCGGTTTAAAATTGTCGGTGTGTTGAAGCGCGAAGGAGAAAGCTTCATTGGCTTCACCAGCAAGGATTACAGTTGCATCATTCCTTACGACGCATTCAGAAAAATTTATCAGACTGGAACCGGAAGGTGGAATGAGCTCGGGTCTGTGATCGGATTGAAGGGTTATAAAACGGATGTGGGATTAGTAGAGTTGGAAAATGAGGCACGCGGCTTACTGCGCATTAAGCGCGGACTCAAGCCGCAGAAGAAGGATAACTTCACAATGAATCGGCCGGAAGCGGTAGCTAAATCTCTCGACGGTGTGTTTGATGTGTTGGGAGTAGCAGGATGGATCATCGGAGGATTCTCTATTTTGGTGGGCGGATTTGGAATCGCTAACATCATGTTTGTGTCTGTGAAAGAACGAACAAGTGTCATCGGACTTCAAAAATCGCTAGGCGCAAAAAATTACTTTATCCTGTTTCAATTTTTGTTTGAATCTGTTTTTCTAAGTTTGATTGGAGGGCTCGCGGGTTTGTTTTTGGTGTGGCTGCTAACGCTTGCCCCATTTGGAAGTTTGAAGGTAATATTGACCTTTAAAAATATTGTGTTGGGACTTGGTGTCTCCTCAACCATTGGTCTGGTGGCAGGGATTGTTCCGGCCGCATTAGCGGCGCGGATGGATCCTGTGATCGCGATCCGCTCTACTTAAACGTAATCAATCATCTAATAAAATTCTATGCTTGCACTTCGTTTGATTTTTGAAAGCCTTGGTTTTGCCTGGAAGGCATTGAAGTCAAACCTGCTGCGCACAATTCTTTCACTACTCGGCGTGACCATCGGAATTTTTTCGATCATCGCCGTACTCACCCTGGTTGATTCGTTACAAAAAAATATTGTTGACAGCCTTAACTTCCTCGGCTCCGATGTAATCTATGTGGAGAAATGGCCGTGGACGGGCGGCAATAGCCGTGACTGGTGGAAAGATTATATCAAGCGCCCGAATGTTTCATTCGAAGAATATAAATTCCTGAAAACAAATCTGAAGAATGGACAGACCATTTCCATCTTCGCCGACTATCAGCCAATAACAGTAAAGGCTGGCAGCAATGGGATCAACAAAATCACACTGAATGGAATTGGTGAAGACTACGACAGACTATTTGAAATCAATATCGAGAGCGGAAGGTATTTTACTTCTGCTGAATTAGAGAGCGGAAGAAATGTGGTAATCATCGGCAGTGAAATTGCCAAAGCACTTTTTCCGAAGTCAAACCCAATCGGCCAATATGTGAAAATCAAAAATCTGAAATTTACTGTGGTTGGAATTGTGAAGAAGGAAGGAGAAAGTTTCATGGGCTGGTCAAGTAAGGATTATTCCTGCTTTATACCATATGATTCGTTTCGGAAATTATACCAAACTGGAACAGGCCGCTGGAATGAACTTGGCTCTACGATCGGTTTGAAAGGGTATGAAAATGATTTGGGGCTGGTGGAGTTGGAAAATGAAGCACGTGGTTATCTCCGTGTAAAGCGTGGACTTAAGCCAGCCAAGAAGGATAACTTCACGATGAACAGGCCCGAAGCGCTGGTGAAAGTAATCGCAGGGCTTTTTGATGTATTGGGAGTTGCAGGATGGATCATCGGCGGCTTTTCAATGCTCGTAGGTGGATTTGGAATAGCCAATATCATGTTTGTTTCGGTGAAGGAAAGAACAAGTATCATAGGGTTGCAGAAGTCGCTTGGCGCAAAGAACTATTTCATTTTGTTTCAATTCTTGTTTGAGTCAATTTTCCTCAGCTTGATCGGAGGCTTGGCTGGATTACTCCTGGTTTGGCTGCTGACCTTTGCGCCGTTCGGAAGTCTGCAGGTAGTACTGTCCATCAAAAATATTATTCTTGGGCTTGGTGTATCGTCCATTATCGGATTGGTCGCGGGAATAATACCGGCAGCTGTGGCAGCACGACTTGATCCGGTAATTGCCATAAGGGCAAACTAATTCGTAGAACTTTTCAGTTCAATCCGAAATGTCGTTCCCTCATTCTCTTCGGAAGATTTCACAAAGATTTTTCCCTGGTGGTATAGTTCAATGATTCGCTTGGCGAGAGTGAGCCCAAGGCCCCATCCTCTTTTTTTTGTAGTAAACCCAGGTTTAAAAACATTGGAGAGAATGGTCTTGGGAATTCCTTTTCCGGTATCCGAAATATCGATCAGTACTTTTCCTTCATTACCGCGTAGAATTTTTATCGCAATAGTACCTGTGCTGCCCATCGCATCAATGGCATTCTTGCATAAATTTTCCAGCACCCATTCAAACAAGGGCGGGTGGATCATCGCGTGGATGGTTTCAGAGAGCGTGTAGACTTCAAAGTTAATCTTGGAAGAAACCCGTGGTTGCAAATAGCCGACTACCCGGTTGACAAGACTGTACACATTTTCACTTCTAAGGGTAGGGGCACTTCCAATACTCGAAAAACGCTCCGTCACCATTTGAAGTTTGCGAATGTCTTTATCCAGTTCCTCCACGATGCCTTTATTGCGAATGTCAGGGTCATCGCGGAGTACTTCAATCCACGCCATCAACGAAGAGATAGGAGTACCTAATTGATGCGCTGTCTCTTTCGTTAAGCCAACCCAAACCTGATTTTGTTCGGCAGTTCTAGAGTAGTTAAAGGCGAGATAAGAGATGAAGCCAAAAATAGAGAGCACCAATATCTGGATGTACGGATAAACTATAAGTTGAGTAAGAAGAAATGAATTCTTGTAATAGACGTATTGCTTATCGAATACTTTTTGCGTGGCTGGATCCTTCAGAAGAATTTCAATGGGCTGAAAGCTTTTCTTCATGGAAGCAAGTTCCGCTTGCAGGTATTCATCTTTTTTGGATTTGCTCCAGGTAGGGTCAAGGTCGATGTTATTTGAAAATACAATAGCTCCCTTTTTGTCCGTCAGGATAGTAGGAATGAAATTGTTTTTGTTAATGATTTCTTCTGTGATGAAGACAATATTGTTTTCGGTATCATTGATGCTATACTCCAGCGCTCGTGCGAAAAGCCTTACCTGATTGCCTTCTCTTTCCTTCAGTTCCTTGACCAGAATGTCAGTGAAGTAAATGGAGCCAATGCTGATCAATACCGAAACCACCAGAATGATCCATTTCAGATTGGTGTTGTTCTGGTAAAAGTCAAAGGAAGATGGGGATGCGATTTTCCTTGCCATCTTTTAAAAGTAAAACAAAAAATTGACCAGTCAATGGTCAGGCGGAACTGACTTTATTCGCGCATCATAAACCACTTGGCCATTACCTTCCAGTTTACTTTGGTGCCCGTCATCAAAATTCCTACCCGGTAAATGCGACCTGCGATCCATGTGGTTAGAATGAATCCAGCAATCAATAAGATCATGGAAAGCGCCAACTGCCAGTTGGGTACGTCAAAGGCTATTCGTCCTACCATCGCTACAGGAGATGTAAAAGGAATGATGGACAGCCAGAAGCTTACGGTTCCATGCGGGTCGCGAAGAATGAACATGAAAAGCCCGAAGTATCCAATTAGCAAAGGCATTGTGATAGGAAACTGAAATTGCTGTGATTCCTGCATCGATTCTACGGCAGAACCGACGGCAGCAAACAGTGCACCGTAAAGCAGGTAACCGCCCACAAAGAAAAACACAAAGACAAATGCAATTTTGGTAAAGGGGATTTCTCCGATATGCCCGAGAATTTCATTGATCTTCACGTTTTGCTGGTCCATCGCCTGCTTTACATCTTCATTCTGTTGCATTTTCTTTGTCACTTGCTCCATGGCCTGTTTTTGAGGCATCTTTAGTCCAAAGTAGGCAAGTACACCAGAGGAAAGAAAGGTGATAAGGACAATCCAAATCAGGAATTGTAAAACACCCACAGCCGCGATGCCAAGTATTTTACCAAGCATGAGTTGGAATGGTTTGACAGAAGAGACAATAACCTCTACAACTTTAGACGTTTTTTCGTCGATGACACCCTGCATAATTTGTATGCCGTAGACCAGTACGAAGATGTAAATCAAAATCCCCAGAACAAAACCTAAAACATACAGGATTCCTGCGTTACCGGATTTTTCTTCACCTGTTTTAGACAAGTTGATTTGTTTGAGGCTTACGTTTGTTTTGAGATTTTTTAGAATCTCTTTGTCGATTTTATATTCTTGAAGTTTTAAATCGCGAATTCGGTCACCAAGCAATCCCTCTAGGTCTCCGATCTTTTCTATGCTTGGGTTTTCCTGGGTATAGATCACAAAACCCTCAGGTTTGGCAACTTCAAACTTTGGCACATAAAGCAAGGCGAAATCTTTCGTTTCATTATACACCTTTTTTGCTTGCTCCAACGGCATTTGCAGGGGTACAAACAAAAAGCGCTTTGTGTTTTTGGTGCTGTCTAAATTGAAAACGCCACTTTCGTCTACCACCATCACCGTGTCGGCCTTGGCCGATTCGGCTTCTTTTATCATGATGGTTACTAATCCGCCAATTACCGCCGGGATGATTAGTGGAACAATGATCGTGGCAATAAGAAAAGATTTTTTTCTTACGCGGATTAAAAACTCTCTTTGAATAATTAACCAAACTTTATTCATGATGGATAATGGTAATTGGTGTAGTGCCTTAAAATGAAATCTTATGCTTCCTGCAAGTGCTTTTTCAGGGCGTCATCACCCTCTCCTTTTACAAGACTGATAAAGATATCGGCCATGCTGGGTAGTTTTTCTTGGAAGCTATATACCTCGGTAAGGTCTATCAGGTCGCGGATCAACTGATTGCCTTTGATGTCACCTTTGGCTTGAATGGTAGAAGAGAATAGTCCATCTTCAATAACTGACTGCTTTTTCAATTCGTATTTTTCACTCGGCAGAGCAAAATGGTTTCCGCGGTGTTCTACTAGAAATGTATTCGAGCGATACTGTTCTTTTACTGACTTTTTAGGGCCTTCTAAAATCTTTTTTGATTTATTGATCAAAGCGATGTGGTCGCAAAGACTTTCCACTGTCTCCATTCGGTGAGTGGAAAAAATTATTGTACTTCCGTTGGCTTTGAGTTCCAGGATTTTTTCTGTAATCAATTCAGCATTCACCGGGTCAAATCCTGAAAATGGTTCGTCGAGGATGATGAGCTTAGGTTCGTGTAAAACTGTGCTGATAAACTGTACCTTCTGAGCCATACCTTTACTAAGGTCTTCCACTTTTTTATTCCACCAGTCCTTAATCTCAAATTTCTCCAACCATACTTTAATTCTTGCTAAGGCATCTTTACGGCTCAGTCCTTTGAGTTGAGCTAAATAAAGCAACTGGTCGCCTACCTTCATTTTTTTATACAGCCCTCGTTCTTCCGGAAGGTAGCCTATAATCTCCACGTGCTGTGGCTTCAATTTCTCACCGAAAACTAAAACCTCGCCAGAGTCAGAATTGATGATTTGGTTGATGATGCGTATCAGTGTGGTTTTCCCTGCGCCATTAGGTCCTAAAAGACCGAAGATGCTTTGTTCGGGGATGGTGATACTCACGTTGTCCAGCGCTTTATGCTCAGCATATTGCTTGGTTACTCCTTTTACTAGTAATGGTTCCACGGGATTGGTTTGTGTAAAACAAAAATACGTAATCGGGTAAAAGATGGGCGGTTAATTTTGACAAAAAGTTCAAAATCAAATCTTAAACGAATTCAAATCGTGACCAATGGTTTTATCCCAACTGGGGTACGAAACAAAATTTGTTGAAGGGCTACTTAGTTTTTGTCTTTAAAAATGATTTTACCCATCGATACATCCAGATCGAAGGTGAGGGCATCTTTAGGATTTTTGTGATACGCTGCATTGGCGAATGTATTCTCGCCAATTTTTTTGAGGTTATGAGAAAGGCTTACACTACATAACCAGGAATCAGAAATTTTTACCATCACAGGGATTTCGTTACCCGGCAAGTGGATAACCAAATTACCTGCACCAACACTTCCTTTGATATGATGACTCATCGTCGATTTGTCGCTGAAGTCAAGAAGCATGTTGCCGAACCCTACGTCGGCCAGCACAAGTTTTGAACGAGTCAGATTTAGCTGCCGCGCTGTGAGCGAACCCATGTCTACTTTGATGAAGAAAGTGTCCATGTCCACTTTATTCTCTATATCTGCACTGTAAGACACATTAACATCGGCGCTCCCTGTATTAATTTTAAGTTTGCTGATTGAAAGACCGGCCAGATCAACATTGGCGTTGCCGAGGCCATAATCCAGATTGAGAGAGTAGGGCATATCTTCGGCCAGGTAGACTTTCCAGAATTTATCGTTTGGTTTTTCTTCTGAGCCAAAAACGTGATAAGAAATTTTACGGCCAACGCCTCGTTTGCTTTCCTGCTCAAGGGATAATTTCACGATACAGGCTTTCCCTTTTACTTCGTTACTAAAGGAGTGTGAATATTCTTCGAGATCCTGATTGCTATAGATGTTGAGAAGTTCATTGTTTTGGCTTGGGCGAATGAAACAGTTGCCTGTTTTGGCTTTAAGACTGAGTTCAACCCGGTTGCATTGTTGGTTCTTCTCAACCGTGAATTGCTTTTTTACTTGCGCGTAAATACCCAGGTCAGCGACCCCCCCAGCAAAAATCAAAATAAATGTCTTCCACATGTAACGATCTTACGTTAGGCGATGGTTTAAGTTGTTCTGATGTAAGGAAGGTTAAGTTTTTGTTAAAAAAATAACCCGTAATAGGGCTTATACGGGTTATTTTTTAAAAGGTTCAAAGAAATTTTAGCCGAAATACTCTTTCATGCGTTCGAAAAATCCCTTCTCATTATGATCGGGATGAGGCTGGAAATTCGGCGACGAGCGGAATGCTTCGAGCTTTGCCTTCTCATCGGAAGTAAGCTTCTTGGGGGTCCACACATTCACGTAAATGAGCTGATCTCCAGAGCCATAGCCATTGATGTCCTTTATTCCTTTACCGCGCAAGCGCAGTATTTTGCCGCTCTGTGTGCCGGGTTCTATCTTCAGCCGGACTTTTCCGCCTACGGAAGGAACCTCTACTGAGGTGCCCAGAGCAGCGTCGATGAAGCTAATGTGTAGGTCATACACTAAGTTATTGCCATCACGCTTCAATTCCTTATCCTCAATTTCCTCAATCACGATCAGCAGGTCTCCAGGAATCCCCCCACCGGGTGCTTCATTTCCTTTCCCAGACATGGAGAGCTGCATACCGTCGGCTACTCCGGCTGGGATTTTTACAGAGATTAAATCTTCTTTGGATACCAGCCCCGAACTGTCCACCCCGGGAGGCCGCTTGTCGATCAATTGGCCTGCTCCATTACAAGCCGGGCACGTGGTGGTGGATACCATTTGGCCGAGCATCGTGTTTACAACTTTTCGCACCTGACCCTGACCGTTGCAGGTGGTGCAGTTCTTGAAGGTCACTCCTTCGGCGTGAATGAGGCGATTAACCTTTAGTTTTTTTTCTACTCCGTGAGAGATTTCTTCCAGAGTCAACTTCAGTTTTATCCTAAGGTTTGATCCTTTGCGTTGCCTTGAGCGACCGCCCCCGCCGCCTCCGAAGAAGCTTTCAAAACCACTTCCTCCAAAAATATCTCCAAACTGACTGAAGATATCTTCCATATTCATGTCGTGCCCCTGGAAGCCACCGCTACCGCCTTTGGAGTGGCCAAAGCGATCGTATTGAGCGCGCTTGTTTTCGTCGCTAAGAACTTCGTAGGCTTCGGCTGCCTCCTTGAATTTTTCTTCCGCCTCTTTATTGCCTGGATTTTTGTCCGGGTGAAATTGGATGGCCGTTTTGCGATACGCCTTTTTTATTTCATCGGCAGTGGCCGTTTTGCTTACGCCTAATATTTCGTAATAATCTCGCTTGGTTGACATTGTTAAAAATTAAGGGGTGAAATAACCATGAAGCTTCTCGTGATCAACTACCGGTTACTACTTTGGCGAAACGAATCACTTTGTCATTGAGCAGGTATCCCTTCTCAACTACATCCACAATTTTTCCTTTTAGCTTTTCGTCTGGTGACGGGATTTGAGTAATGGCTTCGTGGAAATCGGGGTTAAACTCTGAGCCTTGAGAAACATCCATCGCCTTGACGTTGTATTGGTCAAGGATCTTTTTGAATTTATTCTGGATAAGGAAGAATCCCTCTGACTCTTTATCGGTTTTGTCTTTGAATGATTTTTCGGCCCGCTCAAAATCATCAACCACAGTGAGAAGCGACTTGAGCAATTGCTCATTGGCAGACTGAATCATCTCCAGTTTCTCTTTGGCTGACCTCCGGCGGTGGTTATCAAATTCCGCATAAAGGCGCACGTATTTGTCCTTGGCTTCTGCCAATTCGTCTTGAAGCTTCGATAACGGGTTGTCCGTAGGCCCATTCTTTTCAGCCACTGAAGGCTCGTCGCTTTGCAGAGGCGTGCCTTCAGGCATGGTAGCTTCGTGTTTTCCAAGTTCTGGTTCGGGATGAACAGTGTTTTCCATTAGATATCGCTTAATTGAGCCTCAAAAATGACAAGAATTTTGCCAAACCATTCAAAAATGACAGGTTGACCTGATTAATGCAGTTCTTTCCAGATCAAATCTTTCAATTCTTTTATGCCCTGATTGGTGAGTGCTGAAATAAATACCGTTGGGATTTCAGTGGGTAGCTCCTTTTTGATTTCCTCCTTCAGTTCATCGTCCAGCATGTCTGCTTTGGATATGGCCAACACTCTTTTCTTATCCAGCAATTCAGGGTTATACTTTTTAAGCTCGTTTAATAAGATAGCGAACTCTTGTCGGATGTCTTTTGCATCGGCGGGCACCAGGAAGAGCAGTAAAGAATTTCGCTCGATGTGGCGGAGGAAGCGGATACCAAGTCCTTTGCCTTCGGCGGCGCCTTCGATGATGCCGGGAATGTCGGCCATGACGAACGATTTTTCATCCCGATAAGGCACTACACCCAGGTTTGGTGTAAGGGTGGTGAATGCGTAATCGGCAATTTTTGGTTTGGCAGCCGAAACCACTGAAAGCAACGTTGATTTACCTGCATTAGGAAACCCCACGAGGCCAACGTCGGCAAGTAGCTTTAATTCCAGGACAATCCACTCTTCTATACCGGGTTCTCCGGGCTGAGCATGCTGGGGCGCCTGGTTGGTGGAGGTGGCGAAATGGGCATTTCCTTTTCCTCCACGGCCGCCGGGGGTGAGGATTACTTCTTGCCCGTCGGTATTGATTTCACAAAGCAACTCGCCGGTCTCAAAGCGACGAGCTACCGTCCCGAGAGGAACTTCCAGGATTTCGTCTTTGCCAAAGGAGCCCGTCATGTTTTGGCCTTCGCCGCTCTTTCCAGCTTCGGCAATGACGTGCTTTCGGTATTTTAAATGTAGAAGAGTCCAGAGCTGAGCATTGCCACGTAAGATAACGTGGCCGCCGCGACCGCCATCGCCGCCGTCGGGTCCTCCTTTGTCGATGAATTTTTCGCGATGAAAATGCCTGCACCCGGCGCCTCCATGTCCCGATCGGGAATAAAATTTAATGTAATCTATGAAGTTGGGGGAGGACATTGGGATTCCGGTTGCGGGTTACCGGCATCGGCAACCCCGTGTATTATTTATCTATTACTTTGCAGATGTTGCCAAAAATTTCTTCAATCTCGCCAATGCCGTGCACGGTGTTCAGTCGCTTTTGCTTTTCGTAATAGGGCAATACGTGAATGGTCTTAGTGAAATATTCGTTTACCCTTTTGTTTAATTTTTCTTCTTCGTCATCAGCGCGATTCTCGGTCTGTTTGCGCTTAGCAATCCGTACTCTCAGTTCTTCTTCAGTCACATCGAGGGCTACCACAAAGTGAATTGCCGAACCATTGTCTTTCATGAATTTATCCAGCGCTTCGGCCTGAGGTACTGTGCGTGGAAAGCCATCAAACAAAAATCCCTTTGCCTGCGGATTTTTGTCTAACTCTTCCTTGAGCATCGCGATGGTAATTTCATCGGGCACCAAGGCGCCACTGTTCATTATTTCTTTTACTCTTTTGCCCAGGGCCGTATCATTTTTGGTATGCCAACGGAAAAGATCGCCGGTAGAAATATGAACGAAGCCGTATTTCTTGATGAGCTTTTCGCTTTGAGTTCCTTTGCCTGCGCCCGGAGGGCCAAAGAGTACAAGATTGATCATAAGCCGTGATAGGTTGGTAAAAAGTCCGGCAAGGTAACGATCAATCAGCCAATTTGAAAATTTCGCTTACCCCTAATTTAGTTAGGGCTAACACTTGTTAAGGCGGTATCCTAATACGAATCGTCGAGAGCGAAATTATTTTTGCGCGCTTTCCATTGCCCGTTCGTGAAGTCTGGGAAATCGATGCTTGCTCCGTTTTGTGCGATGGATTTTTCCGACAAGGGGGTAATGACACTCCAGGTTACTGCATCGTACACGTCTTGTGGAGGTGTGGTTTTTCTTTTTATGGATTCGATGAAGGCGTTCAACACAAACCAGTCCATACCACCATGGCCGGCACCGGCAGCATCGTTGCCATATTTTTTCCATAGAGGATGATCGTATTTATCGAGCCACGCTTTGGCTTCTTCCCACTGATGGGGTTTTGCACTTTGTCCATCTATGTAAATGGATTTGTTCACGTCCATCCAGATGCCCTTCGTTCCTTGCACCCTGAACCCGAGGGAGTAAGGCCGAGGCAAGTTGGTGTCATGTTGTAGTAAAATGGTTTCGTCGTTAGCAGTTCGTATCATCGTGGTGACTACATCGCCAAGCTTAAAATTTATTTTGGCGTTAGGATGATTTTCGCCACCAACTTTAGTCACGTATTCGTGAAGGCCACGCGCTTTTGTAGAATAAGAAACTAACTGAGTAAAACGGTTACCCCGATTTATGTTCGTCATCATGGCCACAGGCCCGATGCCGTGAGTAGGGTAGAGGTCGCCGTTGCGATCGACAGAATGTTGCGTGCGCCATTGCGCTTCTGAGAAACCCTTTTCGCCAAACTCTGCTCCGCGGCCACCGCTTTTGCCGTCGTTGAATTTCACTTCACGTAGGTCGTGCTGATAACCACCTTGCAGGTGAATCAGTTCACCAAAAACATTTTGGCGAACCATGTTAAGCACGGCCATCACATCGCGGCGATAGCAAACGTTCTCCAGCATCATCAGCGGCATTCCGGTTTTTTCGGAGGTGCGAACGAGTTCCCAACATTCGTCCACCGTCATGCCGGTGATCACTTCGCAGCCTACATATTTTTTGGCATTCATCGCATCGATGCACATGACTTTGTGCCATTCCCACGGAGTGGCGATGATGACTGCGTCGATGTCTTTGCGGTCCAAAAGTTTCTTATATCCTTGTGGTCCTTCTAAAATTACACTGGGCTTAGCTTTACCTTCCTGAGCCACCAGGCCGAGGCTCATGTCAATCATGCGTTGTTGAATGTCGCAGATAGCGACTACTTCCACATCATCGCGTTTTAGGGCCAGTTCAAGATGGCTTTGGCCTCGCAGGCCAACACCGATAAATCCAAGGCGTACTTTATTTTCAAGGTTGCCGGCGAACACGGATTTTGAAGGTAAGATGGAAAATGCGGCTCCGGCCAGTGCGGTTGTTTTGATAAAGTCTCTTCTTGATTTCATGTTTCTTGGGTTATTGACGTGCTTAAAGTTAGTAGCATTGAATTCAAATCAAAAGGGATTTCTATTTCACAGCCAACGGTAAAAAACAAAAAGGGCTTTCGGTTAAGAAAGCCCTTTACTCTTTGAGCGAGTATGTATTATTGTTCAGCGCCTTTTTTGACTTCCATTTTCGACAGGGCTGTTTCTTTGGTGATCTTACCTGAAGAATAATCTCTCAATACTGCACTCTTGATGGAGAGTTCCAGCGTTGAAGGGATCCCGCAATGGGGGCACCGCGTCAGGTTTACTTCTACCATCAAGGTCTCTTCTTCTTTCAGACTTTTGATCGTACGGCCATACTCCAACACATCTTCTTTGATGCTCCGCTCAAAATCCGGATACATCTCTTTTACTTTTTGATCACGTTGGTCTTGGTTCAAATCCTGAAGACGAAGCGTAGGCATGTCAAACATGTCTTCGTCGGTTTGTGAACTGGCATACACTTGCATGTGATACAGTGCGCCGAAATCTTTTAAGCGTTCATAGTAAATATTTCCGTCGGCGAAGAAAGTTTTGGAAAGATCGCGGCTGTAGAGCCTGTTCAAAATGCTCGACATCAGTTCAAGATCAGGCTGAGTCTCATCGCTGATTTCGCTGTTCACCACTTTGATCTTGCCAATCAATTCGTTCCGGCTCATTTTTCCCTGACGGAATTGGTTTACGTCGGCTTTGTTTCCTTCCACAATGACCAGGTTTTGATTTTGGCCTCCGTCTAAAGCTCCGATCCACGTCATGCGGAGGTTCGCATTTTCACTTTTGTTGGTGACGATTATTTTTTCATTAGGCTGCAATTGGGTAAGCAAGTCGCCGTAGTCTGCAATAAACGTTTTGGCTGCTTCGAGCAATTTCTCATGGTACGAATTGCGCGTGCTGTCTTCTTTGGCTTTGCGTTTGTTGGCTTGAGTTTTAGACCGTATGGCTTGTTTTTTGGCAATGATGGCGTTGCTCTCGGCCTGATCTCTGGCTAAATTATCACCGGAGGTGAAAGTTCCGGAGATAGAAACTGCTCCGGGCGGCATGGGAGGCATTGGCTCTATATTCCATACTTCATCGCCGCTTTGCATGAGAAACATGTTGCCAAACATTTCCGAAGGCACATGAAAAGTAACACCGTACCCTGGCAGATAGCTGCCTTGCACTTCCATGGGGAAAAACTGACGCTTCCCGTACTGTTGTTTGATCAATGTGCCCAAAATATTTTCGGCCACTTCGATGTCGCGTTGCATGCGTACTTCATCGACTTTATTTTGTGCAAACACCATTGTGCTTGCCGCCGCCATCAACACCATCAACACCTTTTTCATAAACTTTCTATTTAAGGATTAATAATTGTTTTTCTTTTTGCCTGGATTAGAGATCAAACTGGTCAGGATTTGTTCCGTTTCCTGTTTGAATTGATTGTTGTTCTTTTCCAGATAGTTCATTTTGTTTTGTACAAACTGCAGATCTTGCTTGCGTTGCTCTTGCAGGTAGCTCGAGAAATCTACGAGCAGATTTTCCATGTATTTCTTTTGGTCGGCTGACGAAAGTTGAAAATAATCTTTCATCAGTTTCAGGTTTTGCTCTTGCAGGCCTGCCACGAATGACCGAACCTGTTCCTGGCTGGCCAGCGACGCTTGCTTGGTCATGGCATCGATTTTCTTCGAGTTGAAGTCAGCAATGGTCTGCAGTAGTTTTTTCTGCTCTTCTGTTTTGCCTTTGCTTTGTTCTTCGTTGTTCTTCGCGAGTGATGTGCTGATCATCTCCGCTACTTTTTGTTCGGTGAGGCTAGCCTGCTGAACTGGCGCAGGCTGGCTTTGTTGCGGTTTCCCAAAGCTGATCCGTAACTCTCCTTTCGAATAGCTTATTTCAGGACCAAGAATTTTTCCGGCCACTAAAATGAACAGAATAGACGCTGCTATACCCGCTGCAAACCGAATCGAGGAATAGGACCATAGTGGCTTGATGGAAGGGTCGCTCACAAAAACCGGCGGCGCGATTACTTCCTTATCTTGCACGTGGCCTAGTATTTCGCTCACGTCGCTAAGGGCTGTGTATTTTGCTCGCTCTTCAGGATGTTGGAGCAAGTAAGCCTCTACCTTTTCTGTTTCCTCATGGTTGAGCTCACCATACAGGTAAGCGATCAACGTACGTTCATCAGGTTTATAGTTCATAACCAATCGTTTCTTTGGTAATCTTTTTCTGTTCAAAAATTTTCTTCAGCGCATCCAGCCCGTAATACATTCGCGACTTCACTGTATTTTCAGAGATGTTAAGTGCTTCGGCAATTTCTCTGAATTTCAGGCCTTCGTATTCCTTCATGATAACCACCTCGCGTTGTTCGGGGTTGAGTTGCAACAGGCACGACTGCAGCAGATCCGAAAGCTCGCTGTGTCTCAGCACACGCTCGGGATTTTCATTGCGGTGGTGACTTTCTTCCCAACGATAGCTGTCTTCACCTTCTCCCGGGTTAAGGTCGTGAAGCGAATGAGACCGGCTGGCTTTCTTTTTTCTCACTTCTTCGCGGCATGAGTTTACAGCTATGGTGTAAAGCCATGATTTGAAGCGGGCTACATCCTGCAGGCCGGCGAGATTTTTATGCATGCTGATAAAGGTTTTCTGCGACACTTCCATAGCCATGTCGTGATCATAGAAAAACTTGTAGCTGAAGTTGTAGATGCGCTTGTACCAGAGCTGCACCAGTTTGCCCTGGGCATTCTTATCCCCTTCGCGAGCGCTAGCGATGAGCCTATCGGAATGCATCATGGCAATGTCAGGTAGTGTTTCGGCCACAAAAACCCTGGTTTCAGGTTAATATGCTATAAAGATGGCGGATAATGCCAAATAGTTTTAAATGCCGAAATGATTTTTGTTTCCCAGGCCAATGGCTGCCTGTATCGGAATAAAGCATTGGGTTTTTATCTTTGCCGCCGATGAAAAAAGTAATTTCCCTGCTGGTACGCTTTGTTCCCCGAAAATACCTCCAGCTTTTTACCGGAATCGGACTAAAAACCCTTGGCTTCTTTTATAAAGGGAATGCCGTGGAGTGCCCGATCTGCAACCATCACTACAAAAAATTTCTTCCTTACGGCCGGCTGAAGTCGCGCGAAAATGCACTTTGCCCTAACTGCCTGAGTCTGGAGCGTCATCGGCTAATCTGGCTTTACCTGCGGGAGAAGACTAATTTCTTTTCTGAAAAACTTACGGTTTTGCACATCGCCCCGGAGCATTGCTACATGAAGCCCTTTGAAAAGCAACATGGCGACGGCTATATCACGGCCGACATTGAGTCGCCGTTAGCCAAAGTGAAAATGGATGTTCATCAGATTCCTTTCGGGGATAATCATTTTGATGCGATCCTATGCAATCACGTGCTCGAGCATGTGAAAGACGACATCCAGGTGATGAAAGAGTTTCGCCGCGTACTCAAGCCCGGAGGGTGGGCTATTTTACAAGTTCCTTTTTTTAAGCCGGTGCCAGAGAAAACTTTTGAAGACAATTCCATTACCGATCCTCGCGAACGCGAAAAAATATTTGGTCAGGATGATCATGTTCGCAAATACGGATCAGATTATCCGCAGCGAATTACACAAAGCGGATTAAAAGCGCTAGAAGATACTTTTGGTCAGTCGTTCTCTGCGGAAAAAGCCTTTCATTTTGGCATCGTACGGCAGGAAGTTATTTACAAGGCAGAGAAGGCTTAGCCTTGCACACTTTGGCGCTGCATGCGAGAAAGATAGAAGAAGGTGGAAAGACCCATCACCAGGACGCCAAGGCACATGCTTAACTGGATTAGGTTGGGTTTAATCACGATCATCGCGCCGAAAAATTGCACCACCAGGATAAGGTAAAGAAATGCGGCGACGCCTTTGCGCGGCACCTTGCTGATGACGAATGCGCCTAACGGTGCAAACACAGCCACCACCGGCACACACACCAGCCACATCTCGAACGACTGCAATTGAAAGTCGCCGATTACGCCTGCATGCAAGAAAAATCCGAGCAGTGTTTCGATGGTCATGATGATCACAGAAGACGGTACAGCTACTTTTTCATTGATGCGGTAATAGATCGTCATCAGGCAAAAGGTGAAGATATTAATGCCGGTTCCGAAAATGGAGGAAATCATTCCGCCGATTAAACCAAAGAAAAGCAGGCGCACCATGTCAGATTGCGCAAAGTGCTGAATGGAGTCAAACACTTCCCGTTTGGGTTTTCGATTTTCGAACCACAGCACAAGACCAAAGCTTAGCCACAGAGAAACGAAAAAGAGCTTAGCGAGCGGAGGAGAGATCAACGGCACGATGTAGTAGGTGCCAAAGACTAAACCGAATATACCACCGATGGTGACGTAACGGATATAATTCCACTCGACTTTAATAGCAAGCCCAAGGATCAAAAGACTGGCCGACGTCATGCCAATGCTTTGAATAGCGAAAGCAAAATTACGCGCGATGGCCGGCGAAATCTTTAACAATAACGTGAAGATGGGATACGCGATGGCGGCACTTCCTTCGGGGCTTGAGCCTGCGATGAATGAACCGAACACCATCGTGAGCACAGCGTAATAGTGCTTTAAGTAAAGACCAAAACTCTGCGTGGATACCATGTAAGATGTCCAGCAGATCAAAACAATTATCAGAAACGAGAAATAAAGCTTTGGTATTTTCTTGCCGGACATCTTAAGGAAAATGGGCTTGTTATTTTTTCAGCAATTTAAGAATCGCTTGCTGATTCTTTACGATCAAGTCTAGTGTTTTCTGGTTTTTCAGAATGTTGTTCTGGTTGTTGATGATTGCTTTTTGATTTGCAAGAATTGACTGCTGGTTTTGCTTGAGTGATTTTTGATTGTCGATAATCACTTTTTGATTGGATTTCAAGTCGCCCTGATTTTTCAGAATAGCACCTTGATTGTTTTTGATTACTTTTTGGTTGCTGATAACCGCATCGTTTTGTGTAGCCATTGTTTTTTGATTTAGATGTTTAGTTTTTTAGGTTGAGGATAATATTGTCATGAATTTAATGAAGCGTATCGATTCTCGGAAGGGAGGTAACCCTTTTCCACCAGAATGTGGGCCAGACGATCATAGAATGCAGGCTCTGTTGGTGTAATGCTGGCTAATCCATCGACAAGTCGATTGTACAGTGAAAACAACGCAGCGATTAGCACGGTGTCGTGAATTTCAAGATCGCTTGCACCTTCAGCCTTGGCGTGCTGAATCATTTCTGTTGTTACATTTTTTCCGCTCACCTGAACCGCGCGTGCAATGGTCAGTAAGGTTTTCATCTTGGTGCTCACGGGCGCGTGCTCGTGGTTGTGTTTAACTTTTTCAACAGTCTCTTTTTCACCCAGTAGCAAATCTGCGGTGGCAGCATGGGCAGCGGTGCAAAATTTGCATTCGTTTCCGTACGACACTACCGTTGCAATCAACTCGCGTTCAGCGCGTGTTAAGGTAGATTCGCCCCGCAGAAGCAAGTGTGTTAGCTCACGGATTGGCAAAGCCGTGTCTGTTCTGTAGTTGAGAATACCTGTGATCCCCGGCAGGTTCGCATCCAAAGGAATATGTGGCATACTTATTTAGTTTGGTTTGTTAGTGCTCAAGGCTTTGGTTGAATTTTAAAAGGAGGTGTCAGGTAGCCTTCTTCCGCCCGCTGCTTGCCCATGCGATCATAAACATCCAGATCATCAGGTGCCCATGTAGCCAGGCCATCGACGTATCGATTGAAAAGGCAAAAGGCAGCAGCGATCAACACAGTGTCATGAATCTCCAGGTCGGTTGCGCCTTCCTTTCTGGCTGCGTCAACGTCAGCGGAGGAAACCTCTTTGCCGCTCAGCTGTACTTTTCCTGCGATTTTTAACAGTGCTTTTAGTTTTGAACTGATCGGCGCTGCGTCAGGATCAACTTTTACAATTTCTACTACATCGCCATTGTGGAGGTGATGCTTGGCGATTGCTCCATGAATGGTAGCGCAATACTTGCAATTGTTCAGACTTGATACGCGCGTAGCGATAAGTTCTCGCTCACCCGGCGTAAGCGAAGGATGAGGATTGTGTAGCAGAATTTGCACGAGCGCATTCAATGGCGCAGCCGTTTCTGGTCGAAACATAAACAAGCTTCGGATGCCCGGATATTCTTTAGGAAGATCAATGTGTGGCATAACTGAAATTGATTTTTTTGGTTTACTACTTATACTGATCTGTCTTCGGGTGGAATGTCTTCCAACTGTGCCAGAACTCCTGATAAGCGTTGATTTTTTTTAACGAAGACCCGGAGCCTGAAAGATTAGCGCCGGAAAAATTATACCGTGAGGTGCTGACTAATAGCGTGTCATTGCGGAAAGCGAAAGATTCTCCGGCAGATCGCTCGTAGGCTGCAAAACTCTGATTGTCGGCAGACAGCACCAGCACGATAGCTTTGCCTCCCACTTCATCGTTGATGACATGCACTTCTTTGAGTTTGTTCCAGTCGTAAGCTTTGCTCGCTGATCCTACCTGAATTCCGACTACCCACGATTTGTCTTTCCACGAAAGACTGTCAGTACGGGTAAGGTCGCTTTTGCTTTTGCCTCGCTCAAATTTTCCAAGTGAATCGTAATGGGACTTCGATTCCTGATCGATTTGCATCACCAGCGCGTTGGGATACAACTCGAATAATTTCCTTAAGGAAATCTGAAACGAAGGAACTTCTGGTAGTACTTCTCCTTTCAGCGAACCGGTGATTGCTTCACCGTTCACCTGACGCCACCAGCTTTTGGTAGCTGCATCTTCAAACATTGCGTTGAAATGGTCCATACCTACCAGACGGAATTTTTCAGGTTTGCCTTTTACTGAAGGCTCATACACGCGCCCGGTGCGGCATACACTGCAATAAGTTACGATCACTGACTTCCCTCCGATTACGTCCTGCACCTGATGATGATACACAATAAAGCGAATGGGATAGGCTTTTACTTCGCCGTTATGTTCTACGCCGATCACCATACTGCTGTCGCTCAGCAGGTTTTTTTCTTTCGGAAGAAAAGTGAGTTGTGTAGGCTGTTTGAACATGGCATCGGCAGCCATCACAAAGTTGAACATATAGATCGCGACTAGGACTGCAACGATCGCCAACGCCGGCACCCATTTTTGCTTGGTTTGGAAGGACGGCTTTACTCCGGCAACAATCATCAGTCCGAATACAATTCTGAAGTACCATCGATAGCTGTAAAGAAAGTAGGCTACGTCAATACTTTGCATACGCTGACTTCCCGGCATGGGCATGATGAAATACACGTTGAATAATTCAAAAAGAATGATTCCGACGATGCCGATGTAAAAGAGTTTTTTCATGGGTTAATTTTTGTCTTCTAAAGTTAATTACTCTTCGAGTTACGAAGTATAGGATTTTTTAGACGGCTAGTTTCCTTTCGGCCATCGCTGTTCCCTCCACTCGCGCTCTTATTTTAGCAAATGCCGTTTCACGTGCTGTAGAAACGTCATCGGCAAAAGGAGAGAAGCCGCAGTCGTCAGTCGAGCCCAGGCGATCTGCAGGAATGTATTCGGCCGCTTCCAGAATCAAGTCACATATTTCTTCTGGAGTTTCAACTCGTGGACTTAGCACGTTGGTTACTCCAATAAAAATTTTTTGATCCGGCGTAGAAAATTCGCGAATCGCCTTCAAGGTGTTGATCTTATCTTTTTCAGCCGCGTACTCCAGATAGAAATTTCCTGCATGGAGCTGAAATAACAACGGCAGCAAATCCGTGTAGCTGATGTCTGCGCTATGCGTGGAGTCATGATCACCGCCAGGGCACGTGTGTACGCCTATTCTTTTTTTCTCGGATGCTGTAAACCGGTCAAGCACCTGATTATTCAAGTCAATAAACATTTTCAGCAACCCTTTTGAAGGATCAAGTTTGATCGCCAGTCGGGCTTCGGTAAAATCAATCTGCACGTTGTGCGCGCCGGCATTCAAACATTTCCGGATGTCTGCCTCAGCCTCGTTGACCAGATCACTGATGAACTTGTCTCTTGAATATCCGGAAATTCCTTCTTGAGGATACAACAGGCTGATGGCTGAAGAAGATATGACGGCTTGTTTCAACGGCAAATGCGTGAATGTTTTAGCTTTTTCAAAATAGCGACTGGCGTAGCTTTGATAGTGAAAAGGTCCAGCCGTAAGCTTCGGCAACTGCCGTGTGTGCCCGTCGGCAAAGGGAATCACGACACCATCCGGTGCGAGGTATTTTGAGCCATGAATTGGGTATGTTACAAAACTTGGTTTCGATTGCTCGCCATCGGAGATTACGGGTGATCCGGTTTGCTCAAACAATTTGATTGTTTCTTTCAAGGCCTGCTCGGTGAGCTGCTCCAATTCATGTTCTTTGATTTGACCCTTTTGAAATGCTCCCATCGCTTCGATGAGATAGCCCGGCCGTGGGATGCTGCCAACTGGTTCCGTTGCGATTTTCATAATCAATTGGTTTTGGTTTATGAGATGTATTACTTGTACAGATCAAAATTGATATATCCTTCTTCGGCGCGTCGTGGCCCACGTGCTACATAGATATTGCGATCTTGAGGAGCCCATGTACCGAGGCCGTCCACATAGCGGTTGAACATACAGAAGGCCGCAGCAATCAAAACAGTATCGTGAATCTCAATATCCGTTGCCCCAAAGAATTTAGCTTGTGCAATCTGTTCTGGTGTTACATGCTTACCACCTTTTTGAACACTTCCGGCGATCGCCAAAAGAGATTTGAGCTTCTCTGAAATAGAGGTGGACTGAAAATCCTTTTTCACGGCATCGATATAACTCATGTCGCATTGCAGATAATGCTGGGCGATTCCTCCGTGCGCGTTCTGGCAGAAGAAACAATCGTTGAGCGACGACACATACGTCGCAATCAATTCGCGTTCTCCTCGCGTCAACGAGTTTTCACTGCGAAGCAAAACTTCCGCCAGCTGATTGAGAGGCTTTGCCGTTTCTGGTCGGAATGCCATGGGCCCCCGGATGCCGGGAAGACCTTCTGGTAAATTAATGTGTGCCATATTTTAGTTGGTGGTTGTTAGACGTTAGACTTATCACGTACAACTTACTGCGGCTTTGGTAACGCGTATCCTTTCTCCCCCAGGCGCACGCCCATTTCTTCGTAAGCTTTGGGGTCGGTAGGGGTGAAGCTGGCCAGACCGTCCACGTAGCGATTAAACATGCTGAAGGTAGCAGCGATCAAAACCGTGTCGTGGATTTCGCGGTCGTCAGCGCCTTCCGCCCGCGCGCGCGCCACATCCTCGGGCGAAACTTCTTTTCCATTTTTCCTCACCTTACCGGCGATGTTCAAAAGAGCCTTCAGCTTTTCGCTGATGGGTGCATGATGATATTCATCCAATACAAAATCGACTACTTCTTTTTTGTCTTTGAATAAGTACCGTGCCGCCGCAGCATGACTATCGCGACAAAAGCCACATTCATTTCCAGATGAAACAAAGGCAGCAATTAATTCACGCACGGCAGGGCTCAATGGCGATTCGCCTCTGAGTAAAGTCTGTGCTAATGCATAAAGATGCTGGCCCGACTCGGGGCGAAACATGACCAGGCTGCGAATGCCGGGAACTCCTTCGGGTACTGCGATGTGTGCCATGATTAAATTATATTTTTCTTTAGATGATCGTACCCTTGTGGCAACCGCTGGTATCCTTTCGCGATACGCGATGCAAGCCCTTCATAAAATTTCGGATCGGTGGGTGTTACGGTGGATAATCCATCCACGTAGCGATTGTACAGACAGAACAATGCCGCAATCAACACCGTGTCGTGAATTTCGATGTCGGTTGCTCCCGCAGCTTTGGCCACAGCAATCGATTCGGTCGTTACCGCCTTTCCACTCTTTTGCACTTGTGAGGCGATGGTGAGCAGCGCTTTCATTTTTTCACTGACGGGCGCTGTAGCGATGTTCTCCTTGATTTTTTCAGTGGTCTCGCATTCGCCGAGCAGCACGTTGGCCGCGGCGGTATGAGCCGCGGTACAGAAGCGGCATTGGTTGCCGTGCGACACGATCGTAGCGATGAGTTCACGTTCGCCTTCAGTAAGCGAAGACGGCCCGCGCAATAAAAATTGAGTGAGTTCCCGAATGGGTTCAGCGGTGTCTCTTCGGTACTCAAGTAGCCCGGTGATGCCCGGAAGGTGTTCTTCTAATGGAATGTATGGCATATTGTCTAAATTTTTTCCCTCAAAATTTGTGACGCCAGTCTTGACCCTAACAAGAACTGGCGCCACGCATCTTTACCCTAAACTATTTACTACTTTGAAAGTGTCGCCGCCAGGCCCGACCCTAACGGGCTTTGGCTGGTTCACTTTCTTATTTTCAAATTCAATTATGATTCATGTAAAAAAATTCTGGCTTTCTCAGACTTGGTGGACACCAGTCTTGACCCTAACAAGAACTGGTGCCACGTAATCTGTTTCCTAAACTATTCACGAAATGGGGAGTGTTGGTTTGGCCCGACCCTAATACGGGCTTTCACTTTTCCCCTCAACTATTCAAAAAAATATATAGAAATGATGGACTGACGGATTCGTCGTGAATGACGAATTAGAATTTTACAACAGTCGTTTTAAAGAATCCGAATGGTATGAAATCAATTACTTCAATGACGAAGTAAAATCAAAATCCATTTCTGATGTGTGTGTATTGCTGCTGTAAAATTCAGCAGGCTGATTCCGGAGGAGGCGAAAACTCAGGAAAGTCCTGAACAAGAATTTTGCTGCTATGGAAAGCAGCGGGTTTCACAAGCGCTATGGCTTCACGCTGAGTGAAGTGAATCTGAGCTACAACGGGATTGTAGTCTTTAATAATGTTGACGATGGTTTTGGCGTTTTGATTACCCGTCGCGTTGGATTGGTCTGTCGAAAGGTTGACAAACTCTTTAAGAGTCTTGAAAGCCTTCTTCTCTTCTGTGTTTTTAAGGCAGACAATATATAAGGTGTCGTTGGAATACTTTTGCTTTACGAGTTTGTAAAACTCTCCGCCGTGCTCAAAATCGCCTTGAACACTCTGATATTCATTTTGCTGCACCGGATAAGGCAGGCTGAGAGGCACTTTGATGGTGAGTGTCTGATCGGCGCTATAGCTTTCGCTATCAATTTTTTGATTCATTGCCGATTGTGCTTTGGTCACCATGGCCAGATAAATACCATAGTATCCTATTACATTGAACAGGAAAACAATGGTTAAAAATAAGGCAACGGCTTTTTTCACAATCGTAATTACTGATACATAATTAATTATTTACTCCGAGAATTCAAATAACCTTATTATAAAATCTGACTTGCTATAGCTGAAAAACAAAAAATGCCGGCGTAAACCGGCACTTTTCTAGCTGAATTTTAGATCAGTCGTTTTATTTCGGCAGCTTGTCAAGCACGTCCATCACTTCTTTCACGTGTTTACGGCTGGTCTCAAGCAATGCTTTCTCGTCGGCATTCAGATCGAGTTCGATTACTCTTTCTACGCCATTCTTGCCAAGCACTACCGGCACGCCAAGGTAGCAGTCTTTGATGCCGTACTCGCCGTTGAGTTGGATACATACCGGCAATACACGACGTTGGTCTTTTACAATGCTTTCTACCATTTGGGCTGCAGCCGATCCGGGAGCATACCAGGCCGAAGTACCCATCAGTTTCACCAACTCGCCACCGCCCACTTTAGTGCGCTCAATGATAGCGTCAAGTTTATCTTTTGCGATAAGCTCAGTGACAGGAATACCTCCTACGGTAGTGTAGCGAGGCAGTGGCACCATGGTGTCGCCATGACCACCCAAAATCATAGCCTGAATATCTTTTGGAGAAACCGACAACGCCTCGGCGAGGAACGCGCGATAGCGGGCAGTGTCAAGGATTCCGGCCATACCCATCACGCGTGTGCGGGGGAACTTCGAAATAAGGTGAGCTTGGTAAGTCATTACGTCCAGCGGATTGCTCACTACTATAATGATAGCGTTGGGCGAATGCTTCACCACGTTTTCAGTCACCGTTTTTACTATTCCGGCGTTAGTGCTGATAAGGTCATCACGGGTCATGCCGGGTTTGCGTGGCAAGCCTGAGGTAATCACCACCACATCTGAATTGGCGCTTTTGGTATAGTCGTTGGTCGATCCGATGGTGCGGCTGTCGTAGAGGTTGATGGGGGCTTTTTGCCAGATGTCGAGGGCTTTGCCTTCCGCCAAACCTTCCTTAATATCCACTAATACTATTTCATTGGCTACTTCGCGGTAAGCCAATACATCGGCACAGGTAGCGCCTACGTTGCCCGCGCCTACAACAGTTATTTTCATAATCTTATCAGTTTGAGTTAGTCCTTTTAGAATTGTGGTCGCGAAGTTATCATTCAACCCCCTCAAAAAGAAAACTATTCCCAACTAAAATAAATGATGTTAATCAGACCGGATTTAGAGTACGTGGCGAATGCAACCGTTGTATATGCAACGCCAGGCCGGATAGCGCTTTGGTGAACGGTCATTAGGAAAGGGAAGCGGTTAACTTTTTTGAAAAATCACTTTCCATTCCTTCGTAATTTGATGATAGACAATAACTTTGCGGCCTCAAAAACAAAATATATGCTCGTCGTAAAATTTGGTGGTACATCCGTAGGCAAGCCTGAGCGCATGAAAAAAATTGCGGAACTGGTATTAGGCATGCCCGGTCAGAAGATTGTGGTTCTCTCTGCGCTGAGCGGAACTACTAATGCGCTGGTGCGCATTGGCGATGCCTTGCTGGCCAACAATCACCCGGCCGCCGAGGATGAAATAGTAGCACTCGAAAAACACTATCAGAACTTCATTCAGGAGCTTTTTGAATCGCCTTCCTATCAGGCCATCGGCCAGGAAATTGTGAGCCGTTATTTCAGTTTATTCAGACTATTGGCCGCCGGAAAATTTGATGATCGCGGTTACCGCGAATTGCTGGCGCAAGGCGAACTCATCTCTACCGAGTTGTTCTATCATCATTGCCAGGAGCGGAAGATCAATGCACGGCTGTTGCCGGCACTTCATTTCATGTCGATCGATGAAAATCACGAACCTGAACTGGAAAAAATTGCCGAGCGACTCAAGCCCATACTGGAAACCATGACTGGAGCCAGCATGCTGGTGACGCAAGGATACATTTGCCGCAACAATAAAAACGAAATCGATAACCTGAAACGTGGCGGTAGCGATTACACAGCATCGCTGATCGGAGCGGCAGTGCGTGCAGAAGAAATCCAGATATGGACTGACATCGACGGCATGCACAACAACGATCCGCGCATCGTGAAGAAGACTTTGCCCATTGCTGAACTTACCTTTGATGAAGCTTCTGAGCTCGCTTATTTCGGTGCGAAGATTTTGCACCCTTCCACTATTGTGCCAGCCCAGAAATATAACGTGCCCGTACGCCTGAAAAATACGATGGATGAAAAAGCCGCCGGCACGTTGATTAGTGAGCGTGGCAGCCGAGGCCAGTTTAAAGCCATCGCTGCAAAAGACGGGATCACTGCCGTGAAAATAAAATCATCGCGCATGTTGCTGGCGTATGGATTTTTAAGACAAGTGTTCGGCGTGTTTGAAAAATACAAAACACCGATCGACATGATCAGCACCTCGGAAGTAGCGGTGTCTGTCACCATCGACGACAGCAAGTACCTGGCCGAGATTGTAAAGGAACTTAACACGTTTGGCGTAATCGACGTCGATAAAGACCAGACGATAATCTGTATTGTAGGAAACATGCTGGCCGAAAAGGAAGGTGTGCTGAAAGAAGTGTTTCAGGCGCTGGCCTCGGTGCCTATCCGCATGGTAAGCTATGGCGGCAGCACGAATAACATCTCGCTGCTGGTAGAGACCTCGCAAAAAGAGAAGGCGCTTAACCTCCTTAACGAGGGACTCTTTGGATTGTAGAAACCCCCGATTCATAACCATTTGCATCAGTATGCGTTTTTAACCTACTTTTGCAATTGTGTCAAATCTGAATTTCATAAAAGTATCACTCTTTCGCTTTGTAGCCGGTGCGCTACTGGCGTTGAGTGTGAGTTCTGTGATGATGTGCGAGAGTAATGTCTGCGCGGTCAACCGGATCTTTGTGAAATCGCATTCCCCTGTTTCCGATAATTACCTGCTGGCCTTGTCGGCCGATGACAAAGAAGACATTGATGATGATAATAGCGTTGAACTGCCAGAATATTCAGGATTAATCCATGCTCTTCCATCTCTTATAGATGTCGGCGAATCGGTACAGCCTTCGCGATCACGCGAAGCAAGCGTAATCAAATGCCAGGTTTACCTTTGGCACCGACAACTGTTGATCTGACGATTACACGCCAGGCCTCTCAGGCCCGTTGTATATTTTTTTACTCCACATTTTAGAATATGATCCCAAAGTCCCTCACCGGCTGTTTTATTATTTTTCTCCTTTCTTCGCCGCTCTTAGCACAGCAAAAAGACTCTGTGCTTACCATGCAGCAGGCGAAAGAAAGGCTTTTGAAAAAGAATTTTTACTTACTGGCCGCTTACTATGAAATCAATCAGGCCGAAGCTCAGGTGCTTCAGGCTAAGCTCTGGCCCAACCCCACTGTGTATTGGAATCAGGAAGCCTACAACAAAGTGGAAAAGAGTTTCTTGAAAGCGAACAATCAGTTTGAAACTCAATTGTCGCAGACCATCTCGATCGCTGGAAAGCACACCAATACGGTGAAGCTGGCGCGCTTGAATCTGGAAATTAATAAAGTACAATTTACGGATGTGATCCGCAGTTTGCTTTTCGAATTGAGCAACGACTATAACAACCTCGCTGCGCTTGAAGCAAAAGAAAAATTGTACACGGAAGTGCTCAATAGCTATCAGCGCCTGATTGCGGCAAGCAAAAAGGAATTGGAAGTGGGCGCCATTTCAGTTACCGAAGACCTTCGTATTAAATCGGAGTATATTGCCGTGAAAGCTCAGGCTCTTGATAATGCCAATCAGAAAGAGCAATACCTTTCGCAACTGCGCACCTTGTTGCAATATCCCAAAGATTCATTGCTGGAAGTGGTGCAGAAGATTCCATTGTTCAACAATACCCTCGTGCTTGATAGTTTGATTTCGCGATCCATGCTCGTACGGCCTGATCTGAAAGTATCCAACTTATACCAGGAATATCAACTTCAAAATTTAAAGCTGCAGCGATCTCTTGGCGTTCCTGATCTTACCATTGGCTACGATTACGACAAGGGCGCAAACTATACGCCCAACTATTCGGGCCTTATTTTGCAAATGCCTTTGCCGGTATTCAATCGCAATCAAGGTGCCATCAAAGGAGCAAAGTATTCGATCAAACAATCACAGTTGCAGCGCGATTACCTTAAAATAAATATCACTAACCAAGTGATATCGGCTTATAAACAATACAAGAAGAACTTTGAAGGATTGACGAACTATTCGGATGAGTACATCAATAGTCTCACGCAACTCAACAAAAATACCAACACGTATTTTCAAAAGCGCGACATTAGCTTGCTGGAGTTTATCGATTACCAGCGTATTTATATCAGTACCAACATTGCTTTGATAGAACTGCGTCAGCAGTTTTTGAATAGTGTTAACAACTTAAATTTTAGTGTAGGCGAAACCGTTATCGATTATTAATTAGTATTTATGAGGAAGAACATTCTTTTATTTTTTGTAGCTAGCGCCGTTTGGATTTCGTGCAGCAGCGATAAAAAAGCAACTAAGCAAGACGACCAATCTGGCAAGACAAAGCTCGAACTCAGTGAAAGTCAGATGGCGCACATCAAAATCGATAGCATTCGCCAGCAAATGATGGCCGAGCAACTCACGGCTGTGGGTGAGGTGAGTTTTGCCGAAGACAACGTGGTACGGATTTATCCTGTTGTGAGCGGCACGGTCGAAAAGACATTCGCTTCGTTGGGTGATTATGTTCAAAAGGGACAACGACTTGCTACGCTGTTGAGTATGGACATGAGCCAGATTCAACGCGACTACAACGTTGCAAAATCAAATTTCTCTGTAGAAGAAAAAAACCTGGCGCGTGCACAAGAACTTTTTTCTGCCGGCATGATGAGTGAAAAGGAATTTGCCAACGCCCGCAAGGATTATAATAATGCACTGTCTGAACTCAATGAGCGCACGCAGATTTTGAAGTTGTACGGTGGCTCGTCCAGCGACCTTGATGCCATCTATAATGTATTGGCGCCCCGCTCGGGCTACATTGTAGAACGTAACGTGACGGAAGGCACACAGATTCGAAATGACAATAACACAAACATATTTACAATCTCAGACCTGAAAGTAGTGTGGGTTTGGGCCAACATTCCGGAGAGTGATTTATCCAAAGTAGCGGAAGGCGATGAAGTGCAGGTGAAGACTATCGCTTATCCCGACAAGATATTTCGTGGAAATGTTAAGAAGATCGGTACGATGCTTGACCCGAGCTCTCGTGTAATTAAAATCCGGACTGAATTGAATAACAGCGAAGGTCTTCTCAAACCGGAAATGTTTGCTTCCATCGTGGTGACATCCCGCCAGCGTAGCTCAATAAAAGCAGTGCCACAATCGGCGGTGATATTAGAGAATAATCACTATTACGTGATGCGGGATCTTGGCGACAGAAAGTTTGAGAAAGTAGTGATCACCATTGGCAAAACCTTTGGCAATTACTATGAAGTGAGTAGCGGGTTGAAAATTGGCGATCGCGTGGTGTCCGAAGGATCGCTGTTTGTGTTAACCGCTTACAACAGACTGTAGTCGTCATGAATAATTTTATCAAAGGCATCATCAGCTTCTCGCTGAAAAATAAGTTGATGATTTTTCTCTTTACGCTAATCATCATTATTGCCGGTGTACGAAGTTTTCTGAATACTCCGATTGAGGCCTTTCCGGATGTGATCAACACGCGCGTGGTGATCATCACACAGTGGCCAGGGCGCAGCGCCGAGGAGCTCGAAAAATTTGTAACCATCCCAATTGAGACCGAGATGAACGTAGTGCCGCGCAAAACCAGCTTGCGTTCTATTTCACTTTTTGGGTTGTCGGTGGTGACATTGATTTTTGAAGATGAGGTGGATGACTTCCGCGCGCGTCAGATGGTGAACAATCAATTGGTGAACGTTGATTTGCCGGAAGGTGCCTCGCCTGAAGTGCAGCCGCCTTCAGGCCCGACCGGTGAAATTTATCGCTATACGTTGGAAGGTAAGGATCATACCGTAAGGCAACTTAAAGAAATACAGGATTGGGTAATCGACAAGCGGCTTAAAGCGGTGCAAGGCGTGGCCGACGTGGTCAGCTTTGGCGGCGAAGTAAAAACATATGAGGTAACACTCGACCCGAATAAACTTACTGCCTTCGGCTTTACTGCTGACGACGTTTACAAAGCCATTAAAACAAACAACGACAACGTAGGCGGCGATGTGGTGGAAAAAGGAACACAGGCTTACCTGGTGCGCGGCCTGGGCTTAATCAATGACATGAGTGATATCGAAAATATCATCATCAAGAATATAAATGGTACGCCCATTTTCGTGCGCGAGGTTGGCAAAGTCAGTGAGTCGTTCAAGCCACGTTTGGGTAAGGTTGGCCGTGGCGACGAACAAGACGTGGTGGAAGGGATCGTGCTCTTGCGCAAAGGCGAAAATCCAAGCCAGGTATTGAAAGATCTGAATGCGACCATTGATGACATCAACAGCCGGGTGCTTCCTTCCGGTGTGAAGATCAAAGTATTTTACGATCGCACAACATTAGTGAACCTCACCATCCACACGGTAATGGAAAATCTTGTGGTGGGGATGTTGCTCGTAACGTTTATCCTCTCCATTTTCTTGCTCGACTGGCGTACTACCATCATGGTGGCGATTATTATTCCACTCGCATTGCTGTTCGCTTTCATTTGCATGCGGATTAAAGGAATGTCGGCCAACTTGCTTTCTATCGGTGCCATTGACTTTGGTATCATCATCGACGGTGCGGTGGTGATGGTGGAAGGTGTATTTGTATTCCTTGCACACAAGCAAGAGGAGCTTGGCGTGGAGCGATTTAAGAATATTTCGAAGATGGGATTTGTAAAGAAAATCTCCATCGAAATGGGTAAACCGATTTTTTTCTCCAAGCTCATTATCATCACTGCGCTCATTCCAATATTTGCTTTCCAAAAAGTTGAAGGCAAAATGTTTTCGCCTTTGGCGTACACCATGGGCTTTGCCTTGATGGGCGCTTTGATTTTTACGTTGACGTTAGTCCCCTTGCTTTGTAAAATGCTATTGGGAAAAAATGTGAAGGAAAGGAAGAACCCGCTGGTGAGTGGTCTTGAAAAAATCTACCGGCCTTCCGTATTCTGGACGTTGCAACATCCCGTGTTGAGTATTACGTTTTCGCTGGCATTGCTGGCGGCAAGCTTGCTCGTCGCCGCCGGGCTTGGCTCAGAATTTTTGCCACAGCTTAACGAAGGTTCTATCTACGTGCGTGCAAGCATGCCGCAGAGTATCGCCTTCTCAAAAGCCAATGTGCAATCCGAAAAGATGCGCCACATTTTTCAGGCTTACCCGGAAGTGAAAGGAGTTATTTCACAAAATGGCCGACCCAACGATGGCACTGATCCTACTGGTTTTTTTAACGTCGAGTTTTTTGTCGATCTCTATCCCAAGGATGATTGGAAGAGAGGTGTAAGTAAGGATGAGATCATAAAAGATATGCAAGACAAACTGGAGGCTGAGTTTCCTGGTGTTGTCTTTGGATTTTCGCAACCAATCTCCGACAATGTGCAGGAAGCGGTATCGGGAGTGAAAGGCGAAATGGCCATCAAGATTTTTGGCGACAACCTGGTGAAGCTCGAACAGATTGCCGATAGCGTCAACAGCATTATGCGTAAGATTGACGGGGTGGAAGACTTAGGGATATTCAAAAGTCTTGGCCAACCTGAGCTTAGAATTGAAATCGATCGGATCAAGCTTGCGCGGTACGGCGCCAACATTGCCGACGCCAATAGTATTATTGAAATGGCCGTGGGTGGTAAGCAGGCTTCGATCATGTATGAAGGAGAAAGGCGGTTTGATATTCGCCTCAGGTTTTCGCCAGAGTATCGCTTGAACGAAAAAGAAATCGGGAAACTTTTAGTGCCGTGTACCAACGGCACTAAAATTCCGATGCGCGAAATCGCCGATATTAAGCTGCAGACCGGACCGGCTTTTGTGTACCGCGAGGGAAACCTGCGATTCATTCCCATTAAGTTTTCAGTGCGCGGGCGCGACTTGGGCAGCACAATTGCGGAAGCCCAGACCCGCGTGAACCGTGCGATAAAATTGGGGAAAGGATATTCCATGAGTTGGAATGGTGAGTTTGAGAATCAGGTTCGCGCTACAAGCCAGTTGAGAATTGTAGTGCCTATTTCGATCGTGCTGATTTTCATGTGGCTGTTCTTCATGTTCAACTCGGCGAAGTTTGCTGGCATTGTGTTAATGAATGTTCCCTTTGCCTTGATTGGAGGTATCCTTGGTTTGTACTTCACAGGAATCAACTTCAGTATTTCGGCAGGAGTAGGATTCATCGCCTTGTTTGGTGTGTGCGTGCAGAACGGCGTGATCCTCGTATCGGTGTTCAATAAAAATGTGGACATGGGCATGCATCTCGACGAAGCGATATTTAATGGAGCTTTATCGCGCGTGCGACCTGTGGTGATGACGGCACTGATGGCGGGCCTCGGGTTGTTGCCTGCGGCGCTTTCTACCGGCATTGGTTCAGAAACTCAGCGACCTCTGGCGGTGGTGGTGATCTGCGGTCTGGTGTCTGCTACGTTGCTTACGTTGTTGATCTTGCCTGCGATTTACAAAGTACTCAACCATCGCAAGTTTAAGCATTATAAAAAAGTGACTGCGTAACGTTACCTGACGAATATGAAATGGTTCATCCGAAAAGGGATTTTCTATCAGCCGGTTTCGCTCATGGGCTGGATGATTCTTGTCTTCGCGGTGGTAGGTTCTGTTTTTATGTTTACCCGAATCGATTCAACCTCGCATTCTGCTAGTGATACAATCAGGAATTGGTTGCTTAGCGACTTGCTGATTGCAGCAGTCTACACGTTGGTTGGATACCTGACGAGCGGGGGAAAAGAATCTGAATAGGTAGCTAATCTTCAAGTCGGGCTTTCCCGTTGTTGAAAACAGCCACGGCTTTGCCTTTCAATTTTTTTCCAAGCCAGGGTGAGTTTTTCGATTTCGAAAAATTGTTTTCAGTTTTGAATTCCCAGGTGTAGGAGGGATCGAATAGCGTGAGGTTTGCTTTTTCTTCGATATCAATCTTTGGAATTTCCAGCGAGAGAAGTTGTCGCGGCGCTTCGGCTACTTTGAGGATGAGGTCTTCCAGCTTTACTTCCGCCGCGAGCAAAGACAGTTGCGATCCGAATGTTTGCAGGTTGATGATACCGAAATCGGCCTGGTCAAATTCTAGAAACTTGCTTTCGTCGTCCACGGGAATGTGCCCGCTGCAAATAGAGTCGATGGTTCCGTCGTTGAGCCCTTTGATCAGCGCGTCGATGTCTTCGGCTTCGCGTAGCGGAGGATTTGTTTTGTAATTGGTATCAAAGGTGGCCAATTGCTCGTCGGTCAGCAGGGCTTGATAACCCGTGACATCGCAACTTACATTAAGGCCTTTCTTTTTTGCCTGACGAATCAGGTTAACACTTTTGGCTGAAGAGATGCGCGAAAAATGCAGCCGGCCTCCCGCGTATTCTAAAAGTTGTAAACTTCGGCTCACGGATATTTCTTCGGCGATGCGAGGCATTCCTTTAAGTCCGAGGGATGCACTTTGAGGCCCTTCGTGCATTTGTCCGAACAAATTGAGCCAAAGGTCTTCCGGATGGTCGATCAGCAAGCCGTTGAATTTTTGTAGATACTGTAATGATTTCAAAAAAATATCGGTGTGCCAGAGTTGCTTTAGCCCATCGGTAAAAGCAACCGCTCCTGCTTCGTTCAGGTCGATCATGTCGGTAAGCTCTTCTCCTTTACAATTTTTTGAAACGGCAGCCAGCGCGTGGATCTGCACCATGCGCGTGTCGTTGTTTTGAGTAATGTAGCTTACCTCGTTTTTAGTTTGTACAGTAGGGTGTGTATTGGGTAGCACAGCCACTTCGGTAAAGCCTCCGTTGGCAGCCGCTCGCGCCAATGAAATCAGGTCTTCACGGTGTTCCAATCCAGGGTCGCCAACAAAAGTTCCGAGGTCAAACCAGCCTGCACTCAGAATCATTCCGTCCGCATCGATTACTTTATCGGCTGTGAAATTCTTATCACCGATTTCTGCAATACGACCGTTGACGATCAGTACGTTTTTTTTCTTTAGATGAAAAGGAGACGAGGTGTTGACGATGCGCGGAGATTGAAGCAGGATTTTCATCAGTATTTCAAATTACCTTTTTACATTATTTTAGAAACCGGATCAATAGAACTTCGGCTAGTAAAAACAAGAGCGACAAAACGATGGCGTACTTCCACAATGGAGTACCCAAATATCTTTCTTTTATTTCAGTGCTGAAAGCTTCCACCGACGAAGCCTTGAACAAGGAGATGTTGTTTTTCCCGCCAAGGTTAGTCTTTGCTGCCTCCGGTGTAAGTTGAGTAAGGAGTGACTCATTTTTATCCAGGTCGAAGGCGAGCAAACCTAACGTGTCTTTTTTGTTGGTGACTCTATAGAAACCTGCCGACACTTCATCTTTGGGAAGTTCCATGACTACAGCACCATTGTTTTTTCGCTGTGAAGGAACAATCTCTTGAGCTCCAATCAATCGCAACGGATCTTCGCCGATAAGGCTGTCGGAGGGTAATGTGAGTGTGGTAGTAGTAAGCGAATAATACAGCGGTTGCTCTGATTTTTTTCCCTGCGCGGCAATCCGGTACATCACGGGCACAAACAGCGCGTGGTTGTAAAAGTCGGTAAACCCTTTCTCCAGCGGCGAGGCCATGAGAAAAGTCTTGCCGAATTGAGAAAGAAAAGGTTTGTTGTTTTTGAATTTAAAAACTGCCGAGCGATCGGCACCCCATTCGATCACCGGACTGGCATGTGGCATGGCAATGGTGGCAGTCTTCTCTTCAAACACATGATAAAAAATCGGGTTCTGAAAATCAGGCTTGTCAAGCTCTGTTTGTTCTGAAGGCGCTGCTTTCGTCAGCGGCAACGTCATGATTTGTTGGTATGACCCAACCTCAGGCTTGGTACCGGGCACCAGCAGCAAGGCGCCATAATTGGTTTTGTACGAGTTGATGGCTTCGGCCAATGGACCTTCAATTTTATCGATTCCATTAATTACCACGAGGTCGGCAGAGGCTAGCAAACTGTAATTAAGATTGGAAGCAGTGAAGCTGCGGAAGGCAAAGAGGTCTTTGTTACCAAATACTTTTTCCACATACGTGGGAGCGGCCGCAGATTTTATTTCCAGCACTCCAAGCCTGCCGGTGAAGTTGAGCGCAACAAAGAACTCGTTGTCGAAACTTACGGGGAAATCGCTGAAGCTGATCACGCCAGTGTTACTTGCTTTCAAGCCTGAAGCCAGATCGAAAGGAATTTCTGTAAAGCTATTGGGCTCAATGTTTACCGAAGTGGAAGCCGCCTGCACCTGGTTTATAGTAAGCTTTGTTACAAGCCCTTCGATTTTTTTGCGGCCCACGTTGCGCAGCCGCACTTTCATCGTGTTTCTTTCGCCGGTAATAGCAAATGGATTTTCGAGGTACACCGAATCGATGAATACATTCGGATTGGCTTCGAGTTCAGTGGCTACCAATCTTACCTGCCAGGTGGAATCTACGTTGACAGGTGGGCCAAATGTAGATTGTTGAAAATCAGAGAGCCAGAAAAGTGTGATGTGTTTGTCGTTTATCCGCCGCGTGATTTCGCTTGCCGAGCGGCTAATGGCCGACAATTTTATTTGCGATAAAAGATCTCCCACCTCTTCTTTAGATTTATACGAGTTGGAAAACGGAGCAAAATCGTTGGTGATTAGTCGGTATCGCGTGTTAGCCGGAAATAAATCCAGGATGTTTTGTGCCATCTGAATGGCCTCGTCAAGGGCACGTTTCTTTTCGCCAGCCGGCGATGACATGCTAAGCGAATTGTCTAGGTAAATGACGATGTTTTGCTGATCGGCCATTTGCTCTTTGGCCGGTAGAAACGGCTGACAAAACGCGAGCACCAAAAAGAAAAGAAACAGGAGCCGCGACAGCAGCACCAGGTATTGTTTGAGTTTCCTTTTTTTGGTGGTTTCTTCCTTTACTTGTTTTAAAAAACGGGTATTTGAGAAATAAACCCGGGTGGTTTTGCGGAAGTTGAATAAATGAATGAGGATGGGGATAGCGAGAACCAGGAGTGCCCACAAAAAGGAAGGATAGCCCAAACTCATCGCCGCAAGTTACAACACCCAGGCCGATTTATGCCATGTTTTCCGTCCCTAAAAAAAATCTTCCGGTCAAAACATGATGCACTATATTGCCACCGCATGTTGAGTAATCCGCTTCATCAGATTGTCCGTAGGGGAGTGTTAGGGATAAGACATCGCTTATCCGAACGCCAGTTTTTTGTCTTTTCAAGTATTATCGTTGGTCTTTCGGCAGGGTTGATTGCGGTGGCGCTGAAATACCTGGTGCATCAGGTGTCGGCTTTAGCTGTCACCTTATCGGCCACCAATCATTTGGCGTGGGCGGTAGCATTTCTGCCGATGATCGGAATTTTGTTGTCGGCGATTTATATCAACAAAATACTGAAAGGAGAGTTTCTCAAAGGAACCTCCGATATTCAATACAGCATTGCAAAAAATTCTAGTCTATTGCCGTCGTCACAAATGTATAGCCACGTGGTGACCAGTGCGCTTACCGTTGGCCTCGGAGGTTCCACCGGGCTGGAGTCGCCGATTGTGAGTACAGGGGCGGCGGTTGGCGCCAATTATGCCCGGGCTTATACGCTGAGTTATAAGGAGCGTACCGTATTGTTGGCGTGCGGAGTTGCGGCTGGAATAGCCGCCGTGTTTAATGCTCCGATCGCCGGCGTGTTGTTTGCCATAGAAGTGGTGCTTACCGATATCAGTCTTACCGCTTTTATTCCATTGATAATCGCAGCCGCCAGCGGAGCGCTTGTGTCTAAAATGATTTTGAAAGAAGGGGTGGTGATGAGTTTTACCTTACGCCAACCGTTCGATTATCACAATGTGCCCTATTATGTGATGCTCGGCTTGCTGGCCGGTGGACTTTCGGCGTACTACATCAAATCATTTACCGGTACTAACCGATGGGTGCAGCGCATTACTAATCCGTGGGCGCGTGCGATCACTGGGGGTGTCGTACTTGCGTTATTGATTATTGTTTTTCCTCCTTTGTTTGGCGAAGGGTACTCTACGGTTTCTATTCTTGCCAACCTTGATCCTTCGGTATTAACTCAGCAGAGTTTGATTTCCGGTTGGATAAACGGCCCCTGGCTTTTGCTTTTATTTCTTGTCATGGTAATGATTGTAAAATCCGTAGCGGCGGGACTTACACTGGGAAGCGGAGGCAATGGAGGCAACTTCGGGCCCTCGCTCTTTATGGGCGCATACCTTGGCTTTTCATTTGCACGCTTTGTCAATCTTACAGGTCTCGCTCACATTCCTGAAACCAATTTCACTCTGGTAGGGATGGCTGGAATTTTAAGTGGAATATTTCATGCCCCGCTTAGCGCGATATTCCTGATTGCAGAAATTACCGGTGGCTACGAACTGATGATTCCGCTTATGCTAGTGTCGGCGCTTAGCCTTACGCTGGCCAAGTATTTTGAGCCACTGTCGATGGAGGCCAGAAAACTTGCTGACAAACTCAAACACTCCATTGAAAACCGCGATCAGTTTTTGCTGGGTAAGATGGAGCTTAACAAATTAATTGAAACCGATTTTATTTCACTTCACGCCGGCGATAAACTTCAGTCTCTGATCACCGCCATTTCAAAATCACATCGAAATACTTTTCCGGTTTTGGATGCGCAAGGTAGTTTGGTAGGATTGATTTACCTGGATCACGTGCGCGCTACCATTTTTCAGACGGAACTCTATGATTCAGCTTTACTAAAAGATCTGATGGTGGCGCCCCATGCGATTATCGCGCCTGACGAAAGTGTTCACGACGTGTTGCGAAAATTTGATGAAGCCCATCAGTGGAACTTACCTGTGATTGAAGATGGTCGATATGTTGGATTTGTTTCTAAATCAAGCATCCTCTCCAAGTATCGTGAAGAGTTAATGAATCATACATTATAAATTTTCAGAAGCTTTCGGCGAAGCCGAGATAGAAATAGCCGAGGTAATGTGGATCGCCCAGCGCATAATCCATGCGCAGGTTAAGTCGCTCTCTTTTGTTGATGTTAAACCGCAAGCCGCCGCCATACGAGTAGTGCAGCCCATCAAAGTTTACGGAGGATGGATCGTAAACTTTTCCCAAGCCAGCGAAAGCAACCACACCAACTCGCTTATACACGGGCATGCGGTATTCAGTTTGAAAGGCCGTCATGTAGTTGTCGCGGTAGCGCCCTCGGTAGTAGCCGCGCATCATGCGTGAGCCACCAAATTCAGCCAGCTCTTTGAAAGGTGCATCGCCGCGCACGAAGTTCCCGAAAAATTCCATAGCCAGGATATGCCGGTAGCGAGGCACTACGTTCAGATATTTCCGCAGATCAATAAGAAGCCGGTGGTAGTTTACGCTGCTACCCAGGCTCTGCGAGTAACTCGAGTACCGCATGTCAACATAAAAGCCTTTGCCAGGATTGACCACGTTGTCGCGCTCGTCCCAAGTTACGGAGGGCCCCAGACCAATGGAGGTAGATCCGTCAAAGCCAGTAGCTTTTTCAACTACAAGATTACTGCCCGGTTCGGTTTTGAAATCATAGTATCGTATGAATCGCGTTTCAGCGCCGATGAAAAGCTTTTTGCTTTTAAAAATTCTTCGTCCGATCCGGTTTTCCCAGCCGATTACATTGTAGGTTATATGCTCGCGGTTGGAAGATAACGTAGCATTGCCGCGTCCGAAATAAAAATCACGGAAATTGATCAATTCCTCACCAAACCCTTCGATCAAATATTTTTCGCCGCGGGTGAATATAGTGTAGCGAGGAATGATGATGAGCTGATGGCGGCTGGTGTAAAGCATGACCAGCTCGGCGTTGGACGTGCGCGTGAACTCCGTTGGGTGAAGATTCTTCCATAATTTCACGCCTAATAATCCTACACCCAGGCGGGTTTCAGGGGTGAAGATAACTACAGGTAAAACGATGTTTCTGACGTTTTTCGAAGTGTCTGACCAAAATCGAAATCGTTGAATCCGTTGGCCGTTGACCTGAAATGAGAGGCCTGCGAGCAGCAGAAGAACAACAAATAAACTTCGGGAAGCCAAGATTTACTTTTTTTAACGTAGCAATTTATTCAAAAGAATTCATACGGAACTCTTTTCTTCGGCTGGAAATAGATTTTGTAACCTAAGGTAATTTTTACCGAATGAAGCGATAAATAAAGGACGACGCTATCGCGAAATCAGAACTTGCCGAAGTAATTGGCGATGTTAAAGTAGATTTTCTTCTTTTCGCCACTTGCCGTGACGATGTCAAGTATGTCGTAGGGTGTTTTGTCTTTAAAAGTCAGCGCCTGCCCGCCCGATTGGCTTCCCGGGTAATTTTTTCTGATCCACTCGTATTCTGCAGCCACACCTGCACTTTCAGTCTTTTCTTCAATAACAATCGCTTTCTCATACGAAGAACCGTCGTTTTCGCTTTTGTTGGAGATAAATACTGAACTGGCGCTGCTGCTGGTTGCTTTTTTTGATGATGCGCATCCTAACATTACGCTGAAACAAAGCAGAATAAGAATCGAGCGGATCATAAGACAGTTGTTTGGATTGTTTCTTTTCTGGCTAGGCCGACATTCTGGATTTAAACTTTTTGGTCAGCTCGTCCACACTGTTTTTAAAGTTAGGATCCACTTTCATCATGTCTTCCACCGACTCAAGCGCGTGGATTACCGTGCTGTGGTCGCGACCGCCAAAATTCTCGCCGATCAGCGCAAGGGTTAGTTGCGTGTAGCGCTTGCAGAAATACATGGCTGTTTGCCGCGGGATCACGATTTCGCGCTTCTTCACTTTGCCTTTCATCTGCTCCATTTCTACTTTGAAGTAGTCGGCCACGGTTTTTTGGATATAATCAACGCTTACGTCGCTTTGAATTTCTTTAATAATGTTCTTGAGAACCTCTTTGGCGAGATCAAGATCGATGTTTCTCTTTAATAATGTGGCGTGAAACAGCAATGAGTTAAGTACGCCCTCCATGTCGCGCAGGTTGGTATCCACGCTATAAGCAAGGTATTCGGCTACTTCGGTGGGAATTTCAATTCCATCCGACTGCATCTTGTTGTTGATGATCGCCAGCTTGGTTTCAAAATCGGGTTCCTGCAAGTCAGCGGTCAACCCCCATTTGAAGCGCGAAAGAAGCCTCTCCTGAAATCCTTTCAAATCGCGGGGCGGGCAATCGCTGGTCATGATAATCTGCTTGCCGGATTGGTGAAGCTGATTGAAGATGTTAAAGAATATTTCCTGCGTTTTTTCGCGTCCAGCCAAAAACTGAACATCGTCAAGGATCAAAAGGTCAACCTGCAGGTAAAAATTTTGAAATTCCTGCATTTTCAGGTTTTGCAAGGCATTCAAAAACTGATTGGTGAAATCGTTTTGATCTACATACAGGACTACTTTGTCCGGCATATTCTTTTTGATTTCGTTGCCAATGGCTTGCACCAGGTGTGTTTTACCTACGCCAACTCCTCCGTAGAGCATCAATGGGTTGAACGAGGTGGTACCCGGCTTTTTAGCCACAGCCACTCCCGCCGACCGAGCCAGGCGGTTACAATCGCCTTCCACAAAGTTGTCAAACAGGTAATTCGGATTTAATCTTGAATTGACTGTGCGCGGATCAAGAGCTTTGTATGCAAAAGGAGAATATTCTGAATGATGGCTGGTGCCGTTGGTTGGCGTATTTTTTTTGATTCCGTTTCCGTTCGGGTAATTTACCGTAACCGGAGGACTCATCTGATTTCCGCTGTCAACCACTACCGAGTATTCAAGCCGTCCGTTTTCACCTAACACCGTACGCACCGCTTTTTTTAGCACGGGCACGTAGTTTTCTTCGAGCCACTCATAAAAAAATTGCGAAGGAACCTGAATAGTCAAAACATCGCCATCGTTGCGAACCGGTACAATCGGTTTGAACCATGTGTTAAAACTTTGTTCGTCTACATTTTCCTTGATGATTTCGAGGCAATCGGTCCAGACAGCAGTAGTGGCAACTTCCATTTATTTTATGAGGTTCTTATGGTTGAATCGAATCGAAAATTTTTTTTGAAAGGGTGACAAAGGTGTAAAAAAATTAAAGAACAAAAAATAAATTTTCGCCTTGTTTTCTATGTCAAACCCAATCACCAAATTATGATCGATGTAGTCATTAAGATGGTGTTTTTTCAGGAATAATGCGCTGAGAAATTTATTTTTTTTAATATATTTTTATACCGGAATTAAAAACAAAAAATTAAGCGCCATTTCAAACGATTTTCATGACAAAAAATAATTTTCAAGATGATTTCACGGCTCACTCAGTACACGATTGGGAGAAGGTGGCTCGGCTTGAATTGGGAAATAAAGATCCGTGGCAAAGTCTAACCAAACAAACATCAGGTTTTCTCATCAAACCATACTATGATGTTCTCGATCAGCGCCCAGAAGAAAATATTCTTCTGCGAGATACAATAAAATCAGGCGCTGTAGCCAATGTGCCCAAAGTTGTAGCACACGATGCAAAATCCGCAAATGAAACAGCCTTGGCACATTTACTTGCCGGTGCCGATGGAATTTACTTCAAGGTGGAGGGAAACCTCGCTCCAAATGTTCTTCTGAAAGACGTTGATTTAACGATCTGCTCTGTTTTTTTTGAATGCCGGAATTTGTATCGGGATGAATTTATCTTTTCACTTCATCAGTACATTGAAAAGCATAAACTGACTGATAAAATCAATGGTGCATTTTTCACAGAGGCTGCATTTAAAAGACAAAAAACTGATTCAGTTTTATTTGGAGGAAGAAAGTTCAGGAAGCACGGCGTCGTTGTCGCTGCTAGGGAGAATATTGTGGATGAAATTGTGGATGCTTTGTGTGTGGCTGTGGATATCGTTGAGCATCACAAATTAATTAACGATAAGTCGTCAGATGCATTTTCATTAATCGCATTTTCCGTCTCTATCGATACCAACTTCTTCTTATCAATAGCCAAGATCAGAGCGCTTCAAGAACTTTGGATTACACTTCAACAAGCGTATGGAGTTGCCACTCCGTCGCCAGTGTTTGTTCACGGTCTTTCATCGCCCTGGATAAAAGAAAGTTTTCAGCCTCACGGGAATTTGTTAAAGCAGACTACGGCATCGATGGCGGCTTTCATGGCAGGCTGTGATGCGCTGACTGTAGAAGCTGAAGATTTGGGTAACCCTATGATGGTTCGCATAGCGCGCAATGTTTCGGCCATTCTCAATGACGAATCCCATCTTGGTAAAGTGGTCGATCCGCTCGCTGGTTCTTATTTCGTCGATCACCTTACCCACGAGGTAGCGGCTGCTGCTTGGGAAAAATTTCAGAAAACTGTATGAAACCCGACTTTTCTACCTTTCAATACAAACCTATCCGTACGGTAATCTCTTCTCCGGCAGAGCCCTGGCTCACGGCTGAAAAAATTTCCGTTGCGGCAGGATTTGATGCAGGCGACAATTCTTCGTTGAAAAATTACACTGCAGGTATTCCTCCTTTTCTTCGTGGGCCTTATGCATCAATGTACACCGTGCGCCCGTGGACAATCCGGCAATACGCCGGGTTTTCTACGGCGAAAGAATCAAACGCTTTTTATCGACGCAACCTTGCCGCCGGACAAAAAGGACTTTCGGTTGCATTTGATCTGGCAACGCATCGCGGCTACGACTCCGATCACCCGCGCGTGGAAGGCGACGTGGGCAAGGCGGGCGTAGCTATTGATTCTGTTCTTGACATGAAGATTTTGTTTGATCAGATTCCACTTGATCAGATGTCTGTGTCAATGACGATGAATGGCGCTGTGATTCCTATTCTTGCTTTTTATATCGTAGCAGCCGAAGAGCAAGGAGTGAAGCCGCATCAACTTAACGGAACCATTCAAAACGATATTCTGAAAGAGTTCATGGTGCGCAATAC
>JAFDYT010000021.1 GCA_018266055.1 Bacteroidota bacterium | reverse complement strand
ACAGAACCTAAATAAAAGGTGTTATTAAGATTTGCCGAGGATAACCCTGTTCGTAATACCAGAGGGAAGGTAGTTGTTCCCGAATTTGTTCCGGCTGTTCCTACTACTGATGCTGCTAAACTTAATCTCAGATCGCTCACATTTCCAATCGTGCCAAATCCTGTACCTCCTGCCGTAATATTATAAGTTCCTGTTGTGGTGTTTGGTACAATTGGCCAAGATCCCTGGTACTGCCTTACTATATTCGAACCTGGGTTATCCGCTATGTTCACAATAGTCGTAGTTGTTGACGCACCCAACTGAGTTACTTTCATAGTGGTATTAGTGGTTGGAGGCGTGGTAGGGCATGAGATATAAATTGGCCTGAAGTCAGTGCTGGTACCCACTGGCAGAAGACCTGGTAAGGATCCGTTGGCTACGGCTACCCCGGTTTGAAAATAGCGTAAGAAACTACCGCTAGCATTGGTAGTATAGAACCAGCCCGACGAAGCTGATCCTGAATGAATCAATGTATTGGCTGATGCGGACGTTGAACCGAGTTGCACTGAGTTGGAGTTATAGTTTACAACTCCGGATATCATATTTAATGAATTTAAAATTGTTAACGGATTGCCGGAGAGGCTAAGGCTTATTTGTGGAATGGAAGGCGAGATGTTATTGATGATCAAGTTATTGAACCGGGTGCCATTGGCACTGCCAGAGTTTATGATGTTTTGTGACGAGCTTCCGTTAAAAGTTACTGATTTCGTCGATGCAACAAAAGCATTTGTATTGGTACTTGAGTTATTCCAGTCACCGCCTACCGAAAGATCAAAACCTCCACAACTAAAAATACTGTTGTTTTGAATTGATACGGTGCCTAGTATAGTTCCGGGCCCAGATAAAGATTTAGTTTTGTTAGTGGTTCCTGATAAAGTCAAGTTATAGTATGAAAAATTAGCAATTGTCTGATTGGCACTGGCAAAATAGTTTACCGTATTGCCTGTGGCCGTGGCGTTTAGTGCTGCTATTAATAAGGTGGCTCCTCCATAATTCAACGTGCTGTTTGTGTTTTGTGTAAATGCACCTGTACCGGTTAGCATTGTGCTTACCGTGACCGTGCCTGAATTCTTCGTCTCAAATCCCGTATTTACTTTCAGCGTATCGTTGAACTGAATATTACTTGCTCCGCTCAAGGTAGAATTTTTTGTGGTTGCGGAGCCGGCAGTAAAAGTGCCGTTATTAGTTACATTTCCGCCGATTATCACCTGCTTGGTATTGTGGATATTACTTGTATTAAATATTGAGGTGACAACGTTGTTAATCGCTGTCAAATTATATACAGCCGTAGAGCTCGCTCCGGCCACAAAACTCCCGCTGTATATATTAAATACGCAAGATTCGTTAAAAACTCCGCTAATATTTGATGTAAGCGTTGAGTTATTATGAATAGAAAGGCCATTGAAATTAAAAGTGCCGGTACCGGCAAAGGTTGTTGATCCTAAAACCTGAGAATCAATGCATCCTGGTGACCCCAAAGCAGTGATGGTTCCGTTGTTGGTCAAGGTTCCACCGCTAAAGTATAGCCTGTAGCCTGTGAGGGAAGCCGAAGCGTTTATAGTTCCATTATTAACATTTAAGTAAACGTTGTTATACGTAAAATTAATAGTACCCGAAATCGTCAAAGACGAAGTAGAAAATGAAGTGGTCGGTGTTGTCGATATATCTTTCAACGTGGCTCCAGAATTTATCGTGAGCGCTGAAAGCGCGTACGAAAGGCTAACGTCCAAAGTCACAGTGTAGGGACTTTGTAGGGTAATTGTGTTTGTACTACCGGTCTGAAGTGGATACTCAGTTGCAGACACCCACGTCACATTATCTGCTGACTGTTGCCAGGTACTCAAGCTCGACCAATTGCCGCTCGCTACAGAACGAAAGTAAGCAGGAGCCGCCATCACCCCTTGGCCTAAAAATAACGAAATGAACATCAATGAACGAACATAATATTTTGCCTTCATACGGATTCTTTATTCTAGTATTTAGAATCCTGTCGGCAAACGTCGTACCACTAAAAATGCTTTTTAATTAGGCTAAAATGAGCGATTCGGAAAATCAAGTGTTGCAATTTGTAGATATATCGTAACTGTGTTAACGATTAGCAACGAAAATTTAAAACTGAAGTCCGATCAATTCAATAAACTTCTGATCTATCTCAATGCCTCACGATCTTTAAATATGGCTAACTATCTTAATTAATTAATATTTTCGCTACAGCTGATTTCACTTTTAGTTTTTTCATTGACGACTAAAAACAAAAATTAACCTATTCATCATTAAATTAAAGTTTCAAAGCTGTCATAAATTAATTTTTTTGCTCACTCTTAGGCGAGTTACCTGCAAGGCTCTTTATCAAATCTATGCTTTCATGATTCAATGGTTTGGAAATAAAATCAACTATTGATTGATTGGCATTTATTTTCCCGACTTCGGCATGATTGATTGTATAGGAGACAACTAATACCTTGGGCTGCTTCACTAATCTTTCCTTGATTTTTTCATAAAGATCAAGAAAGATCCAGCCATCCTGATCAGAATGGAAATACAATTCAAGTAAAATTACATCTGGTAATTCGGCTGCATCCTCAGCATTCTCTATTAAGTAAGATACAGCACTGGTAATGTTTGTAAAATCAAGAATATCGTATCGATGACTTTCTCGGTTGAATATTTTATCAACTATAAAATGGAAAATATCGTCCTGATCAAGAACTAAAATTTTAGGCAGCAGGGAACTTTGAGTCGATTCTGGATTCATTGAAAAAAATTTATGTTTTGTAAACGACAAAAATTATGTCTGTTAAATAGTTCGAATTTGATGGCTGGGGGCCACTCCATATTCCTTGCTGATCGTAGGCAACGAAATGTCATTTGAATTGAAACGGGTTCAGAAAAGGTCATCGTCTTTTGGCGTTACTCTTTATTCTAGTGATGATGTACGACAACCGAACGGAGGTCACTACATAGATATCATTGCGCTTGGAATTACCTCGGATATTGGTTGGGTATTCACTTCCGTATCCATTAACAAGAGTTATTGGAGAGGTGACTCCGTTGACGGAGATATTCTCAGTGTGCGTAGAAAAATCCTTGTTAGATATTTCGTTTGACCTATACGAAAGTGCTTGCGCTAGAGGATCTTTTATCCTATTGAGATTGACATAGTTTTTACTTACATCATCGAGATAATCGGTGAAGGTATATCGGATACCAACTTCACCAGACACATCGAAGAAATCATTTAGTTTCAGTCTTACACCCAATCCAAGAGGAATAGCAAACTGGTAAAGGCTATAGGGTTTTATTCCATAGTTGGCATCGGTAGTCAACAATGACGAGTGCTGGCCTTCAGTACCAAGTGGCTGAAGATCCACCCATTGCCCAGCTTTAGGGTTCGGAGTTCCATCCAAATAAGTAGCAGGGGCTTGCGCCTGAGGGTTATGATGAAAAGCGGCTGCACCGACAAATGCATAAGGAGTCCACTTCACCCTGTTCAAATAAGTACTCTTGTTTTGAAATAAATCGAAAACAAACAAAACCGATACTTCGGTGATTTGATTTCTAAAAGAGAGATTTCTTTCCTTTCTATAATTGAAGCCAGATGCGTCGCTCCTGGCCGACTTTGCATCAGAGCCCTCAATCTCTCCATACGAAAGTTCACCTATTACTGTATAGCGTGGCCCGTACCGATGGATAAGTGAAATGCCAAATCCAGGTTTAGTGAACGAAATATCCGTGCTGAATTTACTGGGGAACGGTGCAAGGTCACCATAATAGTTAAACGCCTTGGCCGAAAAGCCAATGGCTGTGTAGGTATTATCCCTGACAAGACTTTTATGTCCCTTGCGATAAACCGGGTTATACCTTTTGATGGCTTTTCTTTTAAACTGCGCATTAGACTGAGTTGCTAGGGTGATTAACACAATCACCATAAGCGTGTACCTGATCTGTTTCATAATTGCATAAGTGGTTAAGTTTGGGTGCCTTTCTTTTTGTTTGGCGAAGAAGTCTTCCCAATGTTTGTGCCAAGGCTAAAAAATGCCCTGGAGGCCTAATTATGCGGATTTTGAAAAAATTAGAATTTAAATTGACGATATATCGTCAATTGACTGTTGAAATAAAACGAAAAATACCCCCCCACTCTTTCGCAGGAGCGTTTGGACCATAAAATTCTGACTGCTGATTGATTCGCAGGAAAGTTGTCGCAGTTCCCTTCAAAGTGACTTTTTACGATTAGTCAACTATGAATTCGTGATTAGAAAACAAATTTTTGGTTGCTGGTCAGTAAATCTTCCTTTTTGCTAAAATTTCGAAGGTTCATCACTGGCTCATGATTTGAAAGGATAGTTGGCACAACTAAAATTTCTTAAACCATGTGCAAGTATCTTTTCTTTTTCCTGATCGCCTTCTTAGTAGTGTCCTGTGGCACAGAATCACTTTGCCCATCGTATGGTACCGGAAATAAGTCAACGGACCTTGGGCAGCGAAAGCAAAAGCGTTTTCACGCGAAAAACAGAATGAACGTTCCGTTCCGGTTTTAAAATCACTATAAGTCAAAACCAATCCTTAAACACAATACTCCAGGGCTGGAGCCTATAATTATTTTCTTATACTATGAAAACCGTAATTATTTTTCTGACTTACATAATTTCATCCTTTTGCGAAAAGCAATTGCCGGGTGGGTTTTACCCGCTTAAAGAATGGTCTATAACCAAAGATCAAATGGAGATTTCCTATGTCGTCACAAAAGGGACAACGTATTGTATCGGATTTTGTGAAAAAGATTCGGGGACGTTTGTACTTCAAAGCAGAAACCGTGAAACGCTGCTAACTCACGAAGTGAAAGAGGGGTTCATTATTTGGAAATGTGACAAAACTGAAATCTGTTATTTCAAGTTTAGTCACATGAACTCAAATCATACCATTCTTGGTTTTAACCGCGATGCGCAAATAGACAGACAGGTAGTAAAAAGTAGCCAATAATTGCGCTCACTTTAAATAGTACCTACCAATTGAGGAGCAGCGTGGGCGGCCTGCTCTAAGGCAGGGGTCAATTGTTTTATTGCGCTTAAATATTTCTCAACGACGAGCCTCTCATCGTACTCATTTTCAACAAGCTTCCTTCCATTCAACCCCATTTGGCGGAGGGCTTCTATTGAGAGCTTTGTCATGTCTTCCATTTTTTCAGCAAGACTATTGACGTCTTTGGGGAGACAGAGAAGACCGTTGAATCCGTCTTTTACAACCTGGCGACATCCCGGTACATCGGTTGTAACGACAGGCCTGCACAAACTAGCTGCTTCGAGCAGAACGCGAGGGGTGCCTTCCCGATACGATGGCAGTACAACGCAATTTGCATCTGCAATGAAATCCGCAACATTATCGGTTGTTCCCAGATATTCCACCAGACCCTCTTCAACCCAATTTTCGATAGTTTTTAAATTAACTGATCTCTCATTTTTAGGATCGAGCGCTCCCAGCAGCTGAAATCTGGCATCAATCCCCCGAAGCCTCAGTATTCTTATGGCATTGATATATTCCATCAATCCTTTATCGATAATCAGACGGGCAATCATCAGAAAGATAAAAGGACCGTTGCTTTTGTACTCTGCCGGAGCAAATTTCTGGATGTTAATTCCCGATCCCGGAAGTAAATCGGTTTTGTGTTTTGACACCAGTCTGCTTTCGATGAAAAGCTTCTGGTCTTCTTCATTTTGAAAGAATACTTTCTTAGGAAAACGAAAGGCTACTTTATATAGTAAGGAAGCCACATGATGGACGATGTTTTTCTTTTGAAAGGTTGCTCCCAACCCCGACACATTATTGATTACAGGTATTTGCAAAACAGCGGCTGCCAATGAACCATAAATATTGGGTTTGATGGTAAACTGGAGGATCAGATCAGGTTTTACTTGTGAAAACACTTTAATAAGTCGAAGCACCAGGGCGAAATCCCTAAAGGGATTGATTCCCTGAGCCTCCATCGACACCGGGTGGTGGGGTATACCAGCGTCGATAAGTAACCTGGAGTATTCGTCGGTGGGAGAAATTGCATGAATTTCATGGCCTTCACGCTTCAGCCCTTCGATAAGGCCAATCCTGAAATTATAGATGTTCCAGGAGGTGTTGATAAATAGTGCGATTTTCATATTTGCCATTAATGGCAAAATTGAAGCCAGCGCAAATTCTTAATCAAAAACCGCCAAATCAGGGTCGTTTTCGCGGTTTGACGATTTTTGACCTTACTATTTTCGTTTTTAGAAACGAATTCACTGTTGATATATAACGAATTTTTACAAAACCCTGCTTTTTAGTGTCCTTTTTTCAACCCTTCTCAGGCATGGGGTATAGGTTTGGGAATAGTCACTTATATATAAGGAGTAGGCATTCAAAAAAAATTTAGAATAGAAAAATTCGTTTCTAATAATCAAAACTGACGTCTGCTGTAACTATATATCACAAGTTGCAAATCAGAAACTCGTTAATCAGCCGAATTTCAAACATTTTCTGATGGCATTATTATTGTCAATGGTTGTGATTTAAAAATTCAATCATGAAAAAACCCCGACTTGTACTTCTTGATTTTTCTCTAATCGACGCGGTGATTATTAGTCTCGTGATCATATTAATACTATTGATCAAAGACTATAATTCATAAAGATCTTATTGATCCTTTTGACTTAAGGCAACTGTGCTTAAAATGAGCTGATTAGAGAATACGATCTCCGCTTGTAGCGAGTAATGATCTGAAAGATCGGATAGCTTCAGGTTGTATCTTCCTTTTAGCCGCACTACTTGGTTTGTTGCTTCTGTAGATTTCGAATCATTTCGAATCAGGATATAATCAATTAAGTCATTCCTGGGACCTTTTTCATTTCGAAGGTCATTGTTTGTCCGGTCATAGGTGTATTGCTCACTCACATTTAAATCTCTTGCATCCAATGCGCGAAGCATACTGAAATACTCTTTTTCATTTGTGTATCGATCAATATTAAAATCTCCACAAATTATTTGCGGCACGCCATCCGTTGTCATGGGCTTAAGAAGCCGCTCGTAAAACTCAACGCATTGTAGCTGGCGTATCCATGGAGCTCCGCAGTTTTGAAGATGAGTACCTGCAACTTGTAGCCGATTCCCCTCGATATCAAGCTCAACAAGCAAAGCCCCTTTGCGCGACATGGCATCAACGCCGTAACGGCTCCGGTAGGTTATAGCTTGCGTTTTAAGGATTGGATATCGGCTGAATACCCAAAGACCGCTGTTGGCTTTTAAAGAAAATATTTTCTGATTGGCCGGACCCGCATGATATGGGAATTGCTTTTCCAGTGCGCTGAGAATTCTTTTTCGGGCAGCTGGATGAAATGCTTCCTGAAAAAAGACTACATCGTAATCGCTTGACAAAAGAACGTTACCTATTGCGGTTGCCCTTTCTTTTTTAAAAGTGCCTGCCGCAATCAAATGAGGGAGCATGTAAATATTCCACGAAAGTATTTTTATTCTTTTTTGCGGTGGCTCAATCACTACAGGTTGAGCTAACGAAACCTGATGCACAAAGACAAAAAAACAAATCAGGAATTTCTTCGGCATTTATTCTTTTCACGACAAAGATGAGAATCCATCATTATTGAATCATCTTCTCTTGGTTATGATACCATGAAGTTCTTTGTCGACAAAAAAATAAACTATGAAGAGAAACGGCGGCTTACAGACTCGATCGCTCGACGAAGAATTCCAAATGCTTCATCAAGTTGATCTCTTGAAATAATCAATGGCGGGCTTAGTTGCAGAACATTTCCTTGCGAAACCTTAAAACTCAAACCATTCTTGAGGCACTCATACATGACCGCTTCCGCTTCATCAACTGCTTTTGTTTTTGTTTGTTGATCTTTCACTAATTCAACACCCCAAAGCAAGCCAATACCACGCACGTCGCCAATCAACTCGTATTTCTTTTTCATTTCCATTAACCGGGCACGAACATAGATTTCATCGGATGCTACCTTCTCAAGCAATTTTTTGTTTTGAATTACTTTGAGCATTGCTAGTCCGGCAGCCGCACCTAGCGGGCTCTTTTCGTGTGTATAATGCCCAAGCGATACCTCGCTGGCTACATTATACTCCTGGCGGCAAATCATAGCCGCGATAGGGATAACCCCAGCGCCTAAACCCTTGCCAAGACATAGTATGTCGGGTGTAATTTCATAATGTTCAAAAGCAAACATTTTACCCGTGCGACCAAAGGCAATGGGAATCTCGTCGAGAATGAGCAGCACCTTATGTTCTGAACAAATTTCACGCACTCTTTTCCAATACTCTTTTGATGGTGCCTGTACGTCGGTGTTGCGAACTGTTTCGGCAATGAAAGCGCCAATAGTTTTATCTTTTCTTAAAACATCATTCAGCGCTTCAGCGTAATGCAGGTCGTTTCCATTTTTTGACGTATTTCTATAAGTGACCGGCTGAGCAATTGGGTGATTGAAATCCATCGGCCCCATGTATTTTTTGAATTGCTCCTCATCGCCAGCGGCAATGGCATCGAGCGAAGCGCCATGAAAGGAATCGCGAAGGCAAACTACCCGTTGCTTTCCGGTTATTACCCTCGCCAGTTTCAGCGCCATGCTTACTGCGCTAGTACCACCGGGCGCAAACAACACTCGCGACAATCCTGCTGGTAACAAAGACGTTAGTTTTTTCGCCAAATCTATTGCAGGTGCATTTGTAAATCTCCGCGGAGAAAATGGCAAAGCATTCATCTGCTCCACTACTTTTTCTAAAACATACTGGTGGCGATAGCCAATCTGGTGAACATTGTTCCCGTGAAAATCCATATATCGCTTGCCGGAAATGTTGGTGAGGTAAATTCCCTCGCAGGCGTGGAGCACATCAAGGCATGGTGTAGAAAGTGCCTGATGAAGAAAGACCTCTTCATCCTGACGAAGAGTTTCGGCTGTCTCTGCGTCGAGAGTAGTGTACCAGTCTTTTCTGGCAGCAGAGAAATTAACGTCTCCTTCCGTAAGCAGATGAGTGGTGCTCATAATATGTAGGATTTTACGGCAACAAGTAAATGATTAATTCGCAAAGATGAACAACGAACAAATACCTTATCATCGAAAGACAAAGAGATTTGTTCAGAATGATGCAAAAGAAAAGTAAATGTTAAATTATCATTACAATCTAAAGAACAGAAAGCGAAAATGGTGTAATCGTTTTACTTTTGATGGGATCACAGATATACACATTATTAAAATGATAAAGCTGATTGTATTTGATATGGCTGGCACAGTGGTGAACGAAAACAATGTAGTTTACAAAACCGTGCAGAAGGCCATCAACGAAGCGGGTATTCCGGTCACACTCGAACAGGTGCTAGCCGAAGGTGCAGGAAAAGAAAAAGCCAAAGCCATTCGCGATATCCTTGCGCTTCATGCCCCTGGACAACCAGCTGAAGCTGAAGGTAAAATATATCAACGATTCGTTGAGCTGCTTGAAATCGCTTATGAAAATCTGGACGTAACACCGATGGAAGGTGCTGAAAAATTATTTGCAGAACTCAAGCAGCGTTCCGTTTACGTGGTGCTCAATACGGGTTACAACCGTGCTACCGCTAATCAACTTATCGCCAAACTAAGGTGGGCTCAAGGTGAGACCTTTGACCATCTTGTTACAGCCTCGGACGTAAATGCTACCCGTCCGCAACCAGACATGATTTTACACGCCATGAAATTATGCGGCCTGACCGACTCAAGTCAGGTATTGAAAATTGGCGACTCGATCATTGATATTGAAGAAGGGAAAAATGCCGGCTGTGGGATAACCGTAGGGATAACTACCGGTGCGCATACACGAGATCAATTAGAATCTGCTACACCAGATTACGTTATTGATGGACTTTCTGAGGTGGTGAAAATTCTGGATAAAAACCCAGTCGCCTGAAATTTCCAAAATTCTAGGTACTAAGATTTCTTGCCTTGGTCTTTCTGACCGAAACAGGAGGTGAATTTACCTTGCTCAAGTCAAAAAAAGATTTTTGATTCTAGATTAGAACCATTTCGCCGAATGTTATTTTTGTCGTTCTATGTCGGCGTCAAAACAATATTTCATCGTGTTCCTGCTACTTGCCATGGCGGCCGCAGCCCATGGGCAAGATTCGCTCATCCGTCGTAGTTCTCAGAAAATAGACAGCGCATACAAGTATCAGAATAAGTCGCTCGATTCGCTACAACGAAATTTTCATCATCGCACCGATAGTTTGCAAAAGGCTTATCAGGCTCCACTAAGAAATATACAGTCGCGCATTGCCAAACTCAATCACAGAAAAGATAGTCTCAGCAAACTGAATTTGCCAACTACCTCTATAACGCATGAAATTGACAGTTTACAAAAAGCAAATCTTGCTAAGGTCAAAGAGCTGAATGGAAAAATTGATAAAGTAAAAAACGAAACTCTCGCCAAAGTTTCAGCGCTACATCTGCCTCCTCAAGCGCAAAATGAAATCAACACACTTACCAAAAATATTCACGGCTTCTCATTGCCTGGTAATCTGTTGCATCTTCCAGGAACAAGCTTAAAAATCCCGGGCTTGGGCAATAATCTTTCGTTATCGCTTCCATCAAATCTGAGTATCCCTACAAGTAAAATTCCTTCACTTCAAAAATTAGATCTAAACACCGCCACGCGGATGCCTTCGCTCGCCCAACTGGAAGGGCCTCTCGCCAACGACATAAAAAAAATTCAAGGTTTAAAAAACTCACTGAAAAATAAAGCCAATGAAAAAGCGCTGGAGCAAGATGCCATGAAGCTAGCCAGCCAAAATAAAGAAGTAAAAGAACTAGTGCAGGAAAAAAATAAAGTGACGGGCATGGAGAAACAACTCGATGCGATGAAAGATCCGAAGAAAAAAATGGACTCACTTGCTTTGGCCCAGTTAAAACCTGCCACGAATCATTTTCTAGGGAAAGAAAAAGAACTTCAATCGGCCATGGGAGAGCTATCAAAATATAAGCAGAAGTACAGCGAAGTAAAAAGCCTTTCCGAGTTGCCCAAGCGGCCGCCAAATCCACTTAAAGGTAAACCCTGGTACGAGCGCACGGTGCCGGGAGTAAATTACCTTATCCTCAACAAGCACAATGCTATGGTGGACGTTAACCCGTATGTTGGCTGGAGGTTTACCCCGAAACTTACGGGCTACATCGGCTGGAACCAGCGGATCGGCATCGTCAAAGGTTCACTTCAAACGGACAAATACGACAGAGTTTACGGTGTTCGTGCAGCGGTATCCTATGCATGGGCACACGGGTTTGTCTTCCGGCTCTCACCAGAGTTGATGACAGCTTATATTCCTTTTGGCAGCGCCCCCGATGCGCGCGAACAAAAAGTTATATTCGGGTTGTTTGCCGGCGTGCGTAAAGATTTTAAAATCTACAAAGGAATCTACGGCTACTCCGAAGGTGTTTATAATTTCGTTCAAAAGCCCGGGCAAAATATTTATGGAGACCGCCTTTCTCTCAGACTCGGACTGGAGGTGAAAATCAAAAAGAAAGTTAAGAAAAGCCAGCAGCCTTAGTCTAGCGAACAGTCTCCATTTCTACTTTGATCTTTTTTACTGGCAACTCCGCTTCACAATTTTTCCAGGTAGCATATCCGCCAGATAAGTTTTTGACACGCTCGAATCCGTTTTGATTTAAAATGCGTTGCGCCAGATACCCTCGCTGGCCCACTTCGCAGAAAACAAAAATTTCTTTTTGCTTAGGCAATGAATCGAGGTTACTCCTTAATTCATCTACGGGAATATTAATTGCGCCAGGGATTGTACCGGCATTATTTTCATTTTTCGTGCGAACATCAATTAACACCGCATTCTTTCCAATCTGATCCACTTCATTACAATAAAAAGGAACCATCTTTTGATTGAGAATATTGCCCGCTACAAATCCGGCAATGTTGATGGGATCTTTCGCCGAAGAAAAGGGTGGAGCATACGCGTGTTCCATTTCCATCAATTCATCTATTGTACCATTCCGTTTGATTACTGACGAGAGCATTTCCATCCGCTTGTCAACTCCTTCAAAGCCTACGACCTGTGCACTTAGCAAACGGCCAGTGTCAGGAGTGAAAGCAATCTGAATGTGCATCTGCTGCGCACCCGGATAATACGAAGCATGAGAACCGCTATGGGTTGTTGATACGATGTGCTGAATTTTCTCGGCCAACAAAATTTTAGATGCTGTTCCGGCGGTAGCCACCGTCATGTCAAATACTTTTACTATAGCCGTGTTGATTGCTCCATTATATTTTTCGGTATTACCAAAAGCCAAGTTGTTAGCGCAAATTCTTCCCTGCTTGTTGGCTGGGCCCGCAAGAAAAGTATTCGTCGATTTTTTTGTAATCGGGCTGACAAACTCGATCGCATCTCCTACCGCATAAATGGAAGGGTCGGAAGTTTGAAGGTATTCATTCACCAGTATTCCCCTTGCAGGTCCGGTTTGAATCCCAGCCAGGTTAGCCAGTCTTGTATCAGGTCGTACACCGATTGACAGTATAACTACATCAGCAAGAATTTCTTCGCCGTTGCTGAGCAACACATTAATGTGACCAAGTTTGTTTTGAAAAGCAGTGACACTGGTGTTCAACCTAAGATCCACTCCTTTCGCACGAATATGCTGCTGCACAATTGCAGCCATAGGGAAATCTATCGGGGCAAGAATCTGATTACCCATCTCGATGATCGATACATCAAGACCAAGCTGATGCAGGTTCTCAGCCATTTCAAGTCCTATAAACCCGCCGCCAACTACCACGGCTTTTCCTGATTTTCTCTCATCTACATAGGTCTTTATAAAATCTGTGTCGGTTACATTTCTCAATGTAAAGATTCCATCCATGTCAATGCCTGGAAGAGGAGGGCGCACCGGATCAGCTCCTGGTGACAACACCAACTTATCGTATGATTCTTTGTATTCGGTTTGCGTATTGTGATCAAATACCGTCACCGTTTTATTTACACGGTCAATCGATACTACTTCTGATTTCACCCGCACGTCAATGTTAAATCGCTTGTTGAATGCAGCAGCCGTTTGAACAAACAGTGCGTCGCGCTTTTTAATCACCTCGCCAATGTAGTAGGGTAATCCGCAGTTAGCGTAAGAAATGTATTCGCCCTTCTCAAACAATACGATTTCTGCGTGCTCATCATTTCTTCTCAACCGTGCTGCGGTACTGGCTCCGCCAGCTACCGCGCCAACTATAATGTATTTCATGGCCTTTAAATTATACAACAAAGAAAGGCTACCTGCACTATAGCTTCAGTAACTTTGGTCACACAGGGGCGGCAACATCAATCAGCTTAACGGGTGACTTTGGTTTGCTCGCCCGACCACTTCAACAGCACTTTGAAGAGATCGTTGGGATTGAAAGGCTTAGACACAGAATCTGACATGCCGGCAGCCACGACATCTCCAAAAATCTCGGTGGAGTTGGAAGCCGACAACGCAATAATTGGAACCGTAGGATTGGATTTGCGAATAATTTTAGATGCCGTAATACCATCCATTACCGGCATCTGAATGTCCATCAGAATAATATCGTACGAGTTATCTCCACACTTCGTCACCGCAATTTCTCCGTTGCGGGCCACGTCCACCGAAGCTTTCCAATTGGTGAGCATCCGCTGGGCCATTTGCACATTAAATTCGGTGTCTTCTACCAGAAGAATTTTCAACCCGTGAAGATCGGTCTCACTTTTTTTCAAGCTGGGAATAACCGGCGCATCGCAGCGTTGAAACTCCATGTCAAAATAGAACTGTGAACCTTTTCCGGGTTCGCTTTCGATACAAATTTTGCTACCCCACAATTCCAGTAATTTCTTTACAATGGCAAGGCCCAATCCTGAGCCACCGTATTTCCTGTCGATGTCCGAATTTGCCTGCGTAAATCGTTCAAAGATTAATTCTTGTTTTTCTTTGTCAATACCTATACCGGAATCATTGACGGTGAAGCGGATGGCCGCGCGACAAGATTGCTGATGCAGAACTTTTGCTGAAACGCCTATTACGCCGTGTTGAGTAAATTTGATTGCGTTGGAAATTAAATTGTTCATGACCTGGCTGAGTCGTGTTTCATCGCCCACCACAAACGCCGGAATTTCTGGATCGATTGTAATTTGAATCTCGTTTTGATTTTCGCGTGCGCGGTAGAGATGAACCTCTTTCATGTTGCCAATCAGATTAGCCAGGCTGATTTTATTTTCCGCGAATACTACTTTGCCTTCGTCGATTTTACTGAAATCGAGAATGTCATTAACAAGGCTTAGCAGGTTGGTGCTGGAAATCCGCAGCGAATTGATCAGCGGCTCTTGCATGGGCAGATGATCTTCATTTTCCAGCAAATGGATATTACCGATAATAGCATTAAGAGGTGTACGAATTTCATGGCTCATCACCGAAAGGAAATTCCCTTTGGCTTTCGCCAGATTTTCGGCTGCTTCTTTCGCACGCTGCAGGTCGGCCTTCAATTTCTTTGAATGCACTACTTGCAATTTCAGATCATTCACCACACCCATAAGATCATCGTCCGTTTCCCGGTTGATCCCTAAACGCTGATCCAGCAATTGCAAAACTCCGCGTAAATTTTCGATTGATTGCCTTTTGATTTCGTCTTGCTCTTTGAGATTGTGCAGCACTTCCTGATATTCCTTTTCGCTTACTGAAAACGCATGCTCAGAAAGTTGCTTGTCGCGTTCCTGCGATTCATAGTAATGGCTGATCACCTGAAACAATGGAGCCAGTTTCTCCCGGTCCGCGGCGTCAGGAAGAAACCGGTCAAGCTGTCGTTCTAGTGTTTTGTGAAAGGCCATATTGGTTGTTTAATTCTCCGACAAGGTGGTGATGGTCATTGTTTGGTTGTGCAGTTCGCACATCGTTCCATTATTCAGCGGTGACAATTCTCCGTACGAATAGAATCCCGTAAGGAATGTATCGCGGCCAAACACATTTTTCGCCGCTTCGATTTCTTCGTACACACGTTCTTTAAGAATAATTTTTCTTCCTACACAACTAATAAGAATGGCCAACTCAGGTGTGGAGTTCCTCAGCGTTGTAGAAGAATCGCGTGCCGCATCTGACGATGCATCAATCAAACGATCGAAATTTGCTTTCATCAGCCGGAGCTTGCTTCCTTCAGGCATATTTCCCGCAAAGGTCATCGACTGATTTTTTTCATCAATGCTGATAATGGTTCGCACGAGTTTTTCCTTTGCTCCTTCCACGGTAATCGCCAACGGAAAGAGAAAGGCCGAGCCGGGAAGTTCTTTTTCGTAAGGACCGAGATAGGTTTTGTAAAGCGCAAGTGCACTTTTCCCATCAATCTCATAAAGAACATTCTTATCTGATTTGGTAATGACTCGTTCCGGCCCAAATTCATCCCAGCCGCCAAGCGATCCGCTTCCCGCTTTCAACTCACTTCCGTAAAAACCAACCGCCACCAGATAGCCTTCGCCCACCGATTCGTCAAGGCCTACGAGTGTGCTAATGAAGTCTCCTCCATCGCCTGCGAGGCCACCCACTATGCGCGCTTCTTGCGGTTTGTTTAAGTTAAGGCCCATCACCAGTTCACTTCCGTTGATCTTGGTGCCGTCGGCTATAACGAGTACGCTTAAAAGTCCATTGGCTTCCAATTTTTTTATGAGCGCTTTGCCTGCTTCGTAGCTGTTGGCAAATTCATCGATGTGAGCCACCGCACAGTTTACCTTGCTCTTTTCAAATTCAATAGCCGTAGCCACAATGGTTTCATCGTATACATTGTTACCAAGAATTTCGCCGGCAGTAGATCCAAAGATCAGCCTTGCCGAAGGATATTCGTTGCGAATTTCACGCCTGCGCTCAGGATCCAGCAACAGCCTCTTTGCCCCAAAAACGAGCACCAGCTGGCTTTTGCCGGCGTCGAAGCCCGAAGCGTCGCGCACTTGTTTCCATTCATTATTGCGAAAAATTGCCTGCTTTATTTTCATTTTGGCTAAGATTTACCCTCCTGGGGCGATTACCCTACAAAAGTAAACGCCTAGCTGAGCGTGTCTTATTTTTTCGATGAAGGTGGACGGTAGGAAGACCAAGGGGGGTAAAAGGGTGTCAAAAAAATAGGCAGATCAGTCTAAAAGAAAAACGGAGGCCAATTTCTCGGCCTCCGTTGTTTCTACATTATTTAAACTAAATTAAACCTATTTCTTTTCCATCAGCTTTGCATGAGCACCAGCCAAACGGGCGACAGGCACACGCGGCCCAGAGCATGAAACATAATCCAAGCCTATTTCATGACAGAAGAAAATGGAATCGGGTTGACCACCGTGCTCTCCGCAAATACCGACTTTCAATCCGGGTTTTTTGCTTCTACCATCGGTCACAGCCAGTCTCATCAATTTGCCCATTCCGTTGCGATCCAACACTTCAAATGGATTGTCTTTCAGCACTGCCTTTGAAATGTAGAAGGGAAGGAATTTGTTTTCTGCGTCTTCGCGCGAGAACGAGAAGGTCGCCTGAGTCAAATCGTTGGTACCGAAAGAGAAGAACTCTGCTACGTCGGCGAGCTCAGCGGCTTGTAAGCAAGCGCGCACTACTTCGATCATCGTACCAAATTTGAAACTGAGTTTGATGCCCATTTCTTTTTCGATGGAAGTGCGGATTTCATCTACAAATTTTTTCACTTCGTTCAATTCCTGAGCGGAACAAACCTGAGGCACCATGATTTCAGGACGCACGTCGATGCCGACTTTCTGGCATTGTGCGGTAGCTTCCAAAATTGCCTGAATCTGCATCTTATAAATTTCAGGGAACGTAAGTCCGAGGCGCACGCCACGGTGGCCGAGCATCGGGTTTACTTCATGCAGCTCGCGCACTTTCTTCAGCATTTGCTCTTTCTTTTCAATGGCTCTGCCCACCAACTCTACGCCCATCATGTTGAAAGGTGCATTGGAGTGATCGGCCATGTGTACATCCGCGTTGAGCAGGCGAAGGCTTCCGAACAAATTGGCTACACCGCTCACGGTATCTTTCAGATGATAGAGGTGTTGCAGTTCATCGCGCAGTACTTCGTCAGTAGGAAGGAACTCATGGATTGGAGGATCCAACAGACGGATGGTGACAGGGCGAGGCGCCATGGCCATCAAAATTTCTTTGAAGTCCTGACGTTGCATTTCTTTCAACCGGGTGAGTGCAGATTCGCGTTCTTCGGACGTGGCGGCAAGAATCATCTCTACCACTACAGGCAACCGATCAACATCGTTGAACATCCGCTCGGTGCGGCACAACCCGATACCCATCGCGCCATATTCCAATGCTTTTTTGGCTGATCCCGGCGTATCCGCATTCGCGAATATTTTCAGCGCCGAAATTTCATCAGCCCAATTCAACAACGTTTTCAGTTCGTCAGAGAAAGTAGGCTCTACCGTAGGAATGATTCCTTGGTATACGTATCCGTTTCCACCGTCGATAGTAATGTAGTCGCCTTCATGCAATGTTTTGTCTCCCACTTTAGCAATACGAAGTTTGGTATCGACATGGATTCCTTCGGCACCTGCTACACAGGGTTTGCCCATGCCGCGAGCCACCACAGCAGCGTGCGAAGTTTTGCCACCTCGACTGGTGAGCACACCTTGAGCCGCAAAGAAACCGTGAATGTCTTCCGGTTTTGTTTCTTCACGCACCAGAATTACTTTCTCTCCGGTTTTGCCTAACAATTCGGCGCGGTCAGCATCGAATACAACATGACCTGAAGCTGCTCCTGGAGAAGCGGGCAAGCCTTGTGCGATGGGTTGCACTTTATGAAGTGAATCCAAACGAGGGTGGAGCAATTGCTCAAGCATATCGGGTTTGATACGGAGTAGCGCTTGCTCTTTAGTAATGAGTTTTTCTTTGGTCATTTCCACAGACGTGCGCACCATCGCAGTAGTGTTCATTTTACCATTGCGGGTTTGCAGGCAGTACAGCACTCCTTTTTCTATGGTGTATTCAAAGTCTTGTACTTCTTTATAGTGGTTTTCAAGTTTGCTGCGTAGTTCTTCCAACTGACGGTATAAGTCTGGCATCTCACTAGCAAGCTCGCTCACTGCTTTTGGTGTACGAATGCCCGCCACTACGTCTTCGCCTTGTGCGTTGGTAAGGTATTCGCCGAACATCACGTTTTCGCCAGTGCCAGGATCGCGGGTGAAACCCACGCCTGTAGCACAGTCGTTGCCCATGTTGCCAAACACCATCGTCACTACATTCACGGCAGTGCCGTTGGCCATGTCGGGAGTGATTTTAAATTCTCTCCGGTAATCTACTGCGCGTTTGCCCATCCATGAGTTGAACACCGCTTTGATGGCGATTTCCAATTGCTCGTACACATCTTCGGGGAAAGGCTTACCAAGCGTGTCGCTCACTACACTTAAGAACCGCTCGCTGATATTTTTAAGGTCTTCGGCATTTAATCCGATGTCTACTTTTACACCGGCTTTCTTTTTTACTTCTTCGAAATGAACATCGAATTTTTCATCAGGAACTCCGAGGGCTACTTTTCCAAACAACTGGATGAAGCGACGGTACGCATCGTATCCAAAGCGTTCGTTGCTGGTTTGTTTGATCAGTCCTTGCAACGTTTTTTTGTTCAATCCCAGGTTGAGGATGGTATCCATCATACCAGGCATTGACATGGCAGAACCTGAGCGAACAGAAACTAGCAGCGGTTTTTCGGGATCACCGAAAATTCGGCCGGTGCTTTTTTCAATTTCTTTAATTTGCTTTTTTACATCGTCCATCAACCCTTGCGGAAGTTTGCGGTCGGGTGTGGCGAGGTAGGTAAGGCAAGCTTCGGTGCTGATCACAAAGCCAGGAGGTACGTTGAGGCCGATCTGCGTCATCTCGCAAAGGTTGGCACCTTTACCACCGAGTAGTTTTTTATTTTTTCCATCTCCTTCTTTAAAGGAATAGACAAATTTTGCTGTTCCTTTATTCACCTGAACAGGAGGCTCCATTTCTAGTGTATCTGAGTTTTTCATACAGCGTGCGATTAAATTGTAGTAAAAGTTATGTGCATGCCTGACGCTCAACTATGATTTTCATCAACAGAAAAAGAGATAGAAGTCAGGAGGCAAAAAACCGCTGAATTACAAGCGCAACAGCAGTATTTGTAGGGTTAGCTTAAAGTTTTGTAGCTTTGTCAACGCAAAAAAAATGAAGTTGCTACGCCCGATATTGTCTGTAACTCTGGCCAGTGTAATGCTGGCGTCGTCAATCGGCGTGACTATTAATATGCACATCTGCGGCGGGCACATACAATCCACCGCTCTTTTTTTGAAGGCCAACTCGTGTGGGGATATGCCCATGGATTGTTCTTCTTCCTCGCCAAAAATGAAATCCGGAGGTTGTTGTCAGGAGAAAAGCATCGTAGTAAAAGGGAAAGAAACTTCTGCAGAAGTTCAAGCGGCTGTACAGTGGTATCCTTCGTTCGAGTTTGTCGCAACATTGCTTCCAGTCCTTTACACTTTCGTGAATACGCCGGCTAAAGAAGTTCCGGCTTTTGCACATTACAAACCACCCTTACCCGATCGGGACATTCCTGTTCTTACCCGTAGTTTTCTCATCTGATTTTCTGGCGGTCTAATTTCGTCAGCCGATTTATATCGGGCTGACCTTCGTTGTTCATGGGCATCCATGATCTTTTCATTAGACAATTTTCGCCATGATACCTTACTTAATTTCTTTTTCGCTACGCAATAAATTTCTGGTGCTGCTAATCGCCGCCGGGTTATTTATTGCCGGAATGTATTCGGTGCGCAAAAACAAAATTGATGCGATTCCGGATTTGTCGGAAAACCAGGTGATTGTTTTCACCGAGTGGATGGGCCGCAGTCCGCAACTAATGGAAGACCAGGTCACCTATCCGCTAGTGACCAACCTGCAAGGCCTTCCTAAGGTGAAGTATGTGCGTGGCTCTTCCATGTTTGGAATGAGTTTTATCTACATCATCTTTCACGACGACGTGGATATTTATTGGGCGCGCCAGCGTGTGCTTGAGCGACTCAACACCAGCGCCAGCCTTTTGCCGGCAGGTGTGACACCAACTCTCGGACCCGATGGCACGGGCGTTGGTCATATTTTGTGGTACACACTTCAAGCTCCGGGATTGGATCTTGCCGAGCAACGAGCCATTCAGGATTGGTACGTAAAGTTTGCCTTGCAAAATGTGGCGGGTGTAAGTGAAGTGGCTTCCTTCGGTGGCTTTGAAAAACAATACGAAGTTACTCTTGATCCGACTAAGTTAACGTACTATGATCTCTCTGTTCCGGAAGTGATCGAAGCAATTCGCTCGAACAACAACGAGGCCGGAGGCCGCAAGTTTGAACTTAGCGACATGAGCTATGTGATCAAAACCACAGGGTATCTAAAATCGATGGAAGACCTTGAGAACACTTCCATAAAACAAGTGCAAGGCACACCGGTGATGATCAAAGACGTTGGTGCGGTGCAGCTTTCCGGCGAAAGCCGCCTTGGTATTTTTGATCGCAACGGCGAAGGCGAAGTAGTTGGCGGTATCATTGTGATGCGCTACGGCGAAAATGCAAACGAAGTAATCCGCGCGGTAAAAACTAAAATGATTGAAACCGCCAAAGGCTTACCTCGTGGCGTTCAATTCAACATTGTGTACGACCGAAGCGGCCTGATTGAAGAGTCGGTCTCATCGATTGAAAAAACGTTGATCGAAGAAATGATCGCCGTTTCACTTGTGGTGCTGCTATTCCTTTTTCACTGGCGTAGCGCCATCAGCATACTGCTCCAACTTCCTATTACCATTGCAGCGAGTTTTATTCTGCTCAATGCGTTTGGAATTTCATCCAACATCATGTCGCTTACTGGCATTGCCCTGGCCATTGGTGTCATTGTTGACAACGGCATCATCATGGCCGAAAACGCGTATCGCAACCTGGCCTTGCGTCAGGAAGAACTGAATCACCACGCAAACCCCGAACACCATGCGTAGCCATTTATTCTCCCGAAAAAAAGATTACATCGAAATCCCCACAGCTGAGCGCGAGGCGATCATCGAAAAGTCAAGCAAACAAGTTTCTCGCGGCGTGTTCTATTCCACCGTGATCATCATCGCCTCTTTCCTTCCCGTGTTTCTGCTCACCGGACAGGAAGGTAAATTATTTCATCCACTGGCGTTCACTAAAACATTCATTCTCGTGGTTGATGCGCTGCTGGTGATCACCTTAGCGCCTGTGTTGATTTCGCTGTTCATGCGTGGAAAATTCAAAAACGAAAAAGCCATTCCGCTCACACGTACATTGGAAAAAATCTACGAGCCAATCCTTCGCACGTGTATGAAATGGCGTAAGACTACATTAGGTGTTAACCTGCTGGCGCTCGCCATTAGCATCCCGATGTTGCTGAGTCTGGGGAGTGAATTCATGCCACCGCTTGACGAGCAATCTATTCTTTTCATGCCCGTCACATTACCCGATGTATCGAACTCAGAGATCAAACGTATTCTGCAGGTGCAAGACAAGATCATCAAATCGGTACCCGAAGTTGATCAGGTGCTGGGAAAAGCCGGGCGCGCCTCTACTCCCACCGACAACGCGCCGATCAGTATGATTGAAACGATCATTCTACTCAAACCAAAATCTGAATGGCGAAAGGGAATGACAAAAAGAGAGATCGTGAATGAGCTTGATAGCAAGCTTCAGATTCCTGGCGTTGTCAATGGATGGACTCAGCCGATTATCAACCGCATCAATATGCTTTCAACAGGTATCCGCACCGACGTAGGTGTGAAAGTGCATGGACAAAACCTTGATACATTGTTTGCCTTGTCAGAACGCATCAAAAAAATTATTGAACCCATTGCTGGTGTCAATGATCTTTATGTTGAACCGATCACTGGTGGAAAATATTTACTCATTGACATCGACCGAAAAAAAATCGGACGTTTTGGGGTGAGTATTCAGGAGGTAAACCAACTTGTGGAAACGGCCCTTGGCGGATCGCCTGTCGCCAATACGATCGAAGGGCGGCAGCGTTTTTCCATCAGTGTCCGTCTGCCACAAGAGTATCGCAACAGCATTGAGCGGATTAAAAGAATTCCTGTAAAGACAAATTCATCAGGCACGGTCCCTTTGTCTATGCTCGCGGATGTACGTTTTGCGGAAGGTCCCTCTATGATCACCTCTGAAAATGCGCTACTGCGTGGTGCGGTGCTTTTCAATGTACGCGACCGCGATCTTGGAAGTACGGTAAACGAAGCGATCGAGAAAGTAAATCGTGAAATGAATCGTTTGCCCAATGGATATTTTATTGAGTGGAGCGGTCAATACGAAAATCTGATTCGAGGCGAACGCACCTTGATGTTAATTGCGCCAGTAGTGTTGATCATTATTTTTCTCTCGCTGTATCTGGCATTCAAATCGGTGCGCGAAGCTTTTCTAAGTCTTGTCACCGTACCGTTTGCGCTGATCGGTGGGGCTTTCTTGGTTTACTTCTACGGCGTTCATCTTTCCGTAGCTGTGGCGGTTGGTTTCATCGCCTTGTTTGGCATTGCGGTAGAAACCGGCGTAGTGATGGTGATTTACCTGAACGATGCCATGCAACAACTGATCGCACAGAAAGGAAACTCACGAGAGACAATCACTTCCCAAGATCTGCACGAGTTTGTCATTGCAGGTGCCTCCAAACGGCTGCGTCCAAAATTGATGACCGTAAGTGTTGCACTTTTCGGCCTTATCCCGGTGCTTTGGTCAACGGGTGTAGGAAGCGACGTGATGCAGCCCATCGTGTTGCCCATGATTGGCGGTGTGCTTACTTCATCCACTCACATTTTGCTAGTAACGCCGCTAATTTTTTTATTGACGAAAGAATACGAGTTAAGAAAATTTGGAAAAATTCAAATCCATGAAACATCGCATTAAAAATATTTCGATCGTAGTTTTTTTATTGATCGCCGCCGCTGCTGAAGCGCAGCAGCGCTACACGCTGGATAGTGTGATTACGCGCGTGAAGGCACATAACCCGATGCTGAAAAGTTATCGCGTGCGAGCCGATGCCATGAACGCCTATGCAGCCGGCGCCAGAAGTCTGATGGCACCAGAAGCCGGTGGCGGATTATGGATGCTTCCTTATCGTACAGTGGAAGATCCGAGAGACAAGGGTCAGATCATGGTTTCTGTGTCTCAAAAATTTACACATCCGGCGAAGTTGAGAGCAAATCAAAATTATTTAAACTCAAAAGCGGCTATAGAGCAGGCCAGTGAAGCCTATGTTTTTAATGAACTTCGTGCGCAGGCGAAAACCCTTTACTACCAGTGGATGGTACTGGAGAAAAAGAAGAGCGTGCTGAGCGACAATGAAACTGCAGTAAGTCTGATGCTGAAGCTTGCCCAACTGCGTTACCCGTACAATCAGGGAAAGCTCGGCGCCATTTATAAAGCAGAAGGTAAGCTGCAGGAAATCCGCAATATGATGCTGATGAACGACAATGAAATCGTTCAGAAAAATCTTCAACTCAATCAGTTGATGAATCTGCCCGGTGCCACACGATATTCCATTGACACCGGGTATCGCGCAACACAGCTTATGTATGATGAAACCGATACAGCTGCGCTTGCCGAAAGGCGAAGTGACATTCGGCGGATCGATAAAAGTATTCAATCGATGCGATTGAATCAGGCGCTTGAAAATTCGCAAGCCAAACCTGATTTCAATATTAGCTTCAACCACATGTTCGCGCGCGGCGCCGGCATGCCAAATCAATTCATGTTGCTGGGCATGGTTTCTATTCCGATCGCACCGTGGTCGTCTAAAATGTACAAGGCCAATCTCCATGGAATGGAAAAGGAAATTGAGTCGATGAAAAGTGAGCGCGTCTCTATATTAAATGAGTTGCAAGTGATGACCGCGGGCATGAGCAACGAAATTGTCACCCTCCGCAAACAAATTGAGAACTATGAAAAACGAATCATTCCTTCTCTTCAAAAAAATTATGAATCACTGATGCGTGATTATGAAGAGAACCGCGAAGAGTTGCCCAATGTGATCGACGGCTGGGAAACACTTAGCATGACGCGGCTGCAATACCTCGATACTGTTCAGAAGTACTACGAAACTATTGTGAACTATGAAAAGCAAATTGAAAATGAGTAGCGCGTTTCAGTCAAGGTCGAAGGAAACCGCCGCATTCATCAGATGCATGATCATTCTTTTTGTCCTTTCTATTTTCGGCTGTCAGTCCAAAAAGAATCAGCAAGAATACACCTGCTCTATGCATCCTGAAGTAATCAAAACCGAACCGGGTCATTGTCCAGTTTGCGGAATGGAGCTGATTTTAAAATCAAAAACAGCCGATGATACAAAAGTGAGCGCCGACTTAAATTATCTTTTAAAACCAACTAACGAGTTGGTAATCTCATCTATCCGAACCATTGCGCCTACAGCGAAAAGTACAACAACGAAAATTCAAGCCAGCGGCACTATAACGTACGACACACGGAATGTTATTTCAATTTCTGCGCGCTATTCCGGGCGAATTGAAAAGCTTTACCTCCGCTATAATTTTCAACCTGTTAAGAAAGGGCAAAAGATTCTTGAAATCTACAGCGCTGAGTTAGTGGCTGCACAACGTGAGCTCCTTTATGTGCTTCAATCAGATAAAGACAACTCAACGCTCGTAGAAGGAGCGAAAGAAAAATTAAGGTTGCTGGGTCTTTACGAAACACAAATCACGGAACTCATAAAGAGCGGAAGAGAATCAACTTCGTTTGCTTTATATAGTCCTGTTGATGGATATCTCATGGCGTTAGATGTTGCCGAAAATAATTCCACAACAAACTCAGTTTCGCAAAAGGCGATGAGCGGCGGCATGGAAGAAAGCCCTCGCAAAACCAACAAGCAGGAAAGCAGCAAGACAAATTCAGAACTTCAGGTGCGTGAAGGAATGTACGTGACGGCGGGCCAAATTATTTTTTCGGTGGTTAACACTTCAATGATTTGGGCAGAGTTCGACGTGGCTCAGTCGCAAACTAGCTTGATCCACACCGGAGACGAAATTATACTATTATCCGGCGTCGCCTCAGATTCACTTCATGCCAAAGTAAATTTCATTCAACCCTTCTTTAAGGACAACGAGCCGTTCATGAAGGTGCGTGTTGTACTGCCCAATGCAGATCACCGGTTCTCGATCGGGCAATTTGTTGAGGGCGTATTTTCAAAATCATCTTCGCCATCATTATGGTTGCCAAAGGAATCTGTACTAGATCTGGGGTTGAAAAAAATCGTGTTCATAAAAAGAAAAAGTGTTTTTCGCCCCAAAGAAATTATCACTGGCCAAAAGTCCGGAGAATGGATAGAGCTCGTCGAGGGGCTTACGGCCAGCGACAGTATTTCGTACAACGCCCAAACGATGATGGACAGTGAAAACTTCATTCAAGTAAAAAACTAATGCAATGAAACTCCTGAAAAAAATTCATTTCATATTGGTTGTCGCATTGCTGCTGAACTCTTGTTCTTCTAAAGAAAAAGTAGCCGAGCAAAACCAACAAAAATATACGTGCCCGATGCACCCGGAAATTGTTGCCACAGCACCTGGCACCTGCCCGATCTGCGGAATGGATCTTGTGCCCGTCGGTACAGCCTCCAACGATGGATCTATCATGCTGAACGAACGGCAGATAAAGCTGGCGAATATCACCACTACCCTGACGAGGTTTGAAAATATTGGTGAAAGCATTCCGCTGACTGGTCGTGTAATGGTTAACGAAGAGCGCGTGGAGGTGATTAGCAGTCGAGTGGCGGGGCGTATTGAAAAATTATTTCAAAAGGAAACAGGCAAGCCTGTAAAAAAAGGAGAGCCTCTCTACCAACTTTATAGCGAGTCTTTGCTCGTCTTACAGCGTGAGTATCTTCTTGCGGTTCGGCAATGGGAAGAACTTAAAGAGCCTCGGTTTGAAACTTTTGCAAAATCTGCGGAAAAGAAACTTCTTCTTTTTGGAATGAGTAAGGAGCAGGTCGCTTTGCTACGCGAATCAAAAAAAATATCTCCCTCCATCACTTTTCTCGCGCCGTCGTCGGGAAATATTGCCCGTATCGAGGTGACCGAAGGTCAATATGTTGCCGAGGGAAGCGCTATGTATCGTCTCGAAAATCTTGACATGGTTTGGGTGGAAGCCGAAATCTATCCTGGGGAAAACCAAATGACTAAGTTGGGCGACAGTGTGCAGGTGCATGTCGATGGCTTTAAACACCAAAACGCCCGTATCATTTTTGTAAGTCCGGAATTCCGGAAGGGAAGTCAAGTCACGCTTATTCGCGTAGCACTGAGTAATGCGAACGGTAATTTTATTCCCGGCATGCAAGCGACTATCCTGCTTTCAAAGTCTGAAAGGAAAGCGCTGGCCATCCCCACAGATGCGGTATTACGCAATGGAAACAAAAATCATGTGTGGATTTTTGAAAAGGATGGTACATTCAGGCCGCGATTGGTAAAAACCGGTCTGGAGAGTTTTGAGAAAGTAGAAATTCTTGAGGGACTTAAAGAAAAAGAAAATGTTGTAATCACCGGTGCTTATTTGCTTCACAGCGAACTAGTACTAAAAAAAGGTGGTTATCACGATATGTAATTTGTATTTCAATTTGATCAATAAATAAAATCTAAACATCATGAAAAAAAATCGAGTACTGGTAGTCGCTTCTCTTAGCTTAGTGGCCTTGTTGTGGTCCTGTTCAGGCAGCAAAAAAGAAAGTTCAACAGCAGAACATAACCATGACGCAATGGCCGCGGCGAAAGAAGATACTTCTACCGTAATCAAACCCTTTGACAACGTCGATGCATCCGTAAAAAGTCAGTTAAATAATTTTCTTGCCGAATACTTTGCGCTAAATAAAACACTAATTGAAGACAACATGGATGGCGCGAAGACAGCTGCAAAAAAATTAGCTGAAACGGTTCAAAAGTTTGACATGTCAAAACTTGTGGGCGACCAGATGAGCTTCTATCACGTACAGGAAGCTAAAGTAAATCAGGGGCTAAAGGCGATCAGCGAGAGTTCGGACATCGAAGAGATCCGCGAAGACCTGTCGGGAGTAAGCGAGGGAATTTATTCTTTAGCGAAAGCGTTCCATCCAAATGACTCTGAGTTGTATTATCAGTTTTGCCCGATGGCAAAAAATGGCGAAGGCGCAAACTGGCTCAGCAGTGAAAAAGAAATCGCGAACCCCTACATGGGCCAGCGCATGCTGAAGTGCGGTCGCACACAGGAAGTAATCGCAAAACTGAATTAATTATTAATCCACTAAAATTCATCTGAAGTGAGCGAGGCGGTAGATCAGTCGATAATTATTCCGCTTGAAAATGTGGAGAGCGAGCATGGCGCGCTGATCATCGATAAAGCGCTCGCTAAAATAAAAAACATTTCGACACATAAAGTAGAACTGAATAATCAGCGGGCAGTGATTCGCTCTTCACAAGCTAACGAAGCCTTAGCTTCGGCGATTCAATCCATTCGCGATCTTGGTTACGGAGTCACCACCGTAAAAAAGAATTTGCCAGTACTGAATATGAGCTGCGCTTCGTGTGCAAGCAGTGCACAAACTATTTTGAAGAGTCAAATCGGAGTAGTACAGGGCGATGTGAATTACGCCAATGGCACAGCACAGCTTGAATATGTACCCACGGTCACTTCGCCCAGATTACTAAAGTCAGCGCTACAAAGCATAGGCTATGATCTGATGATCGACGAAAGTGAAGAAGCCAAAGACCATCTCGACGAATTACAACATGAAAAATTTCTTTCGTTAAAAAGAAAAACGATTAGCGCCATCGCTCTGTCACTGCCCGTAATGATAATCGGTATGTTCTTTATGGACATGCCTTACGGTAATTACATACTCTGGGCCATTACCACACCCGTGGTATTTGTTTTTGGAAAACAATTTTTCGTGAGCGCCTGGAAGCAAACCAAGCATGGCTCTGCCAACATGGATACACTGGTCGCTCTCAGCACGGGAGTAGCATATTTTTTCAGCGTATTCAATACAGTTTATCCCGAGTACTGGCATAGTCGTGGGCTTCATGCCCATGTTTATTTTGAGGCCTCGGCAGTGGTGATTGCCTTTATCCTGTTGGGAAAGTGGCTGGAAGAAAGAGCGAAGAACAAGACTTCATCGGCCATAAAAAAATTAATGGGCCTGAAGCCCAAAACCGTTACGGTGGTGCGGGGCGGCAAGCGAACAGAAGAAATCGCCATTGCTGCGGTGAACATCGGAGATATACTTTTAGTTAAGCCCGGCGAAAAAATAGCCGTAGATGGAACGGTCGTCACTGGTACTTCATTTGTCGATGAGAGTATGATCAGCGGCGAGCCTATCCCTGTTGAAAAAAAGGCGGGCGAAAAAGTTTACGCCGGCACGATTAACCAAAAAGGAAGCTTTGAATTTACGGCTAATAAAGTAGGCGGACAAACAGTGCTGGCACAGATCATCGCTCTTGTACAACAAGCGCAAGGCAGTAAACCGCCCGTGCAAAAGTTGGTTGATAAGATTGCCGGAATCTTTGTTCCAGTGGTCATCGGCATTGCTATAATTACGTTGCTGGTGTGGGTGATTATTGGTGGGGAGAATAGTTTCACTCACGGCCTATTAGCGATGGTCACGGTGTTGGTGATTGCTTGTCCGTGTGCATTGGGCTTGGCAACTCCGACGGCGATCATGGCAGGCGTAGGCAAAGGCGCCGAGCATGGAATCTTAATTAAAGATGCTGAAAGCCTTGAGCTGGCAAAAAAAATTAATGTGGTTGTGTTCGATAAAACCGGTACCATCACGGAGGGAAAACCTGCTGTAGTTGATATACGGTGGGAGAACGAAGAATCAAAAGATGCAAGCGCGCTGGCTTCCCTGGAAAAACTTTCGGAGCATCCGTTGGCTGAGGCTATACTAAAACATCTTGGTCAATTGGATTATGCACCTGTAGAAAACTTCAGAAGCATCACCGGGCAAGGTGTGGAAGGCAAAGTGGCCGGTAAAAAATATTTTGTTGGCAACAGGTCTTTGCTAATTTCAAATCAGGTTTCTATTCCGGAATTGCTGGAGACTACTACTTCCCAATGGATACAGCAGGCCAACACCGTAATCTGGTTTGCTGATGATCGTTCGGCTCTTGCTGCGGTCGCTATCCGTGACAACGTAAAAAAGACATCAGTTGAGGCCATCAAAAAATTACAAGCCGAAGGAATCGAAGTGTACATGCTCACCGGCGATAACCAAACGACTACCCATGTAATCGCCGAAGCCGTGGGCATTAAAAAGTTTAAAGCGGAAGCAATGCCGGCTGATAAAGTCAGCCTCATAAAAGATCTGCAACGTGAAGGGAAAACAGTAGCAATGGTTGGAGACGGCATCAACGATAGCGGTGCACTTGCTCAAGCCGATGTAAGCATCGCCATGGGCAAAGGCAGCGACATTGCGATGGACGTAGCCAAGATGACCATCATCTCTTCTGATCTATCCAAAGTGCATCAGGCCATCCGCCTTTCTAAAATGACGATCGCCACCATTCATCAAAATTTGTTTTGGGCATTTATATACAACGTCATCGGCATTCCTATCGCGGCGGGTATTCTTTACCCGATCAACGGCTTCCTACTTAACCCAATGATTGCGGGCGCGGCGATGGCGTTTAGCTCCGTGTCGGTGGTAAGCAATAGCCTTCGTCTGCGAAATCGAACCATTAGTTAAACTATGTTGTTTACAAAAAGAATTAGAGAAATTTTAATTTATGGAAACTACTTCATTCAAAACCAATATTAACTGCATGGGATGTGTCGCCAAAGTTACTGCAGCGTTGGATCAGGCTGTAGGGAAGGACAACTGGAAGGTGGATATTCAAAACCCAGCTAAAATATTAACGACTACCAACTCCGGCGTAAAATCACAAGACATAATCAGCGCCGTTGAGAAAGTTGGTTTTAAGATCGAAGCTCTGGCCAATGCATAAGCAAAAGGCCAGATTTTCTTAAAGATAGAAATAGAATAAGAGGTGTTTCATTAACGCTCTCAGATTAATACTTTTTCTATCGCCCGCATCGGCACGGTGCAGCCACCACGCAGCTCTACAAAGTCGCCTGCCAATTCAATAAGGTTTGAAAAGACCTTTGCAGTAGTGCCGTCGTTAAGACGAATCCACAATTCAATTTCATCGTGGTCGGTGTTCGTTTCATTGGACGCCGCCTTTAGGGCATGCTTGCGCGCCTTTTGTTCGGCGGGCTCGCTCAACACATCGGTAGTTGCAAAATGTTTGGTCGACAGCTCATCGATGGTGAGGTGGATGAGCTTCTTGTTGGATTCAAAAGCCAACATTTCCTGACGGAACCATTTCTCGGCCGCCACAGTCCATTTGTGTGCTTTAAAAAGATACTCAACCGTTACCTTTTCTACGTCGGTAATGATGTCTCCATCCTTTACCAATTCCATCAAGGCCCGTGCATCTTTCATGGATATTCGGCCATCGCCTGAACCTTGAACAAACTTTGCGGCCTGGTCAACCAGTTGACCATCCATCTTATTTCGATCGATTGTCGTGTAGTAGCTCATACAAAAGGGGTTTATGCTCGATTTTTATCCATAGCTAAAAATCCACAATGAAAAAGGAAATGCCCATGATCTTCGACGCCTAAAAAAGTGATCGTTGTCATACTAAGGTTTTAACACTCTTCATGCCATTGCTTAAAAACCAAGCTATGACAAACGTCATTCTGTTTTTCAAACATTGGTCATCTTTCAAAGTATAAACAATCAAGCCATTTCAGATCGAAAGTCATTCGATCGGCAACATTCTACTCCCAATTTTGACCTCGAATCAAACGCCAACTACTTATGAGAATAATAAAGACAAAAACATCGTTACCAGGATTTATCCTTGCTGCCTTGCTGCTGGCCGGAACCGCAGGGGCGCAAACTAATTACAAACAAAGCGGAGAGTCGTACATGACGATCGCCGGCACTTCTACACTTCACAATTGGACTATGACTTCGCTGGAGCCACAAATTCAAGCTGTATTTGAAACCGCTGCCAATGGTAGCCTCACTCAGGTAAAATCGCTTACACTCAACGTTGCCAGCCAAAGCTTGAAAAGCGCTCACACCGCGATGGACAAAAACGCCTACAGTTCACTGAAAACCGACAAGTTTAAGACGATCACTTTCACGGTCACTTCTGCTACTGTTCAAAAGAACGTTGCTCAATGCACCGGCAACTTAACGATATCAGGAGTGACCAAATCGATCACAGTAGATGCCACTTGTACAGTAAACGCAAACGGCTCTTTGCACTGCACAGGTAGCAAAGCACTAAAAATGAGCGACTATCAGGTTGAGCCTCCCACATTCATGTTTGGCACCGTGAAAACTGGCGACGACATCACTATCAGTTTTAATCTACAACTATCACCTATTAAAAATTAATTATCGACTGTACTCAAAACCAAATTTTTATGAAAGCTAAACTATTAAAATCATCCATTACGCTAGCTGCGTTGTTGCTTAGCGTTGTAGGGGTATGGGCCCAGACCCAGCCCAATATCCAGTACTTCCGTCCTTATGATAAAAGAGGGGTGAATGTCTATGAAACCTCCAAGGTAGATACCGTTCCCTTTGACGGATTGAAGATTCGTTTTGGCGCCAACTTTACACAAGGATATCAGAATTTAAGTCATAAGAACGCTGCTCGGGCTATCTTGTCTGGTACTACTTCACTCTATGAAACCGGTGTTGGCACAGGTATTTTCAACACTAAATTGGATGGTAGTGGTACCACTGTAGCAAATGTTGTTCCTGATGGTAACGTTTATGGCGGATATATCAACACAACTACAAACACCACCTACACCAACACAAACCAAGTGTATCAGATGGCCCCTGGCTTTCCGTTAGCTATGGCCAATTTCAATATCGATGCACAATTGGCAGACGGTGTTCGTGTTAGTTTGGTGTCTTATATGTCATCTCACCACCACAATGAATTTTGGGTAAAAGGTGGCTACTTCCAAATTGACAAAGTAGGCTTCATGGGCAGCGAATTCCTTAATAAACTTTGGAAAAACCTTACCTTAAAAGTGGGTCACATGGAAATCAACTACGGTGATGCTCACTTCAGAAGAAGCGACGGCGGTAACGCGATGTACAATCCTTTCATGGAAAATAACATCATGGATGCCTTCACTACTGAAATCGGCGCAGAATTGTACTGGCAAAAATCAGGCTTCATTGCAATGATGGCCATGACTGACGGTGAAATTCAAGGTAGTGTGTCAAAACCTGGCGATCGCAAACCTTCTATTTATGGTAAATTCGGTTACGACAAAAAATTTGAGAACAACAATCGCTTCCGTTTAACCGGTTCATTCTATACCACTGCATCTTCTATCAGCAACACCTTGTATGGTGGCGACCGCACTGGCTCAAACTATCAATATGTAATGGAAAACACCGCTGCTACTTTGACCGGCAATCCATTCTCAGGTCGTTACAATCCTGGTTTCAAAGACAACGTTACTTCCATCATGATCAACCCGTTCGTAAAAGTTGGTGGACTTGAATTATTTGGAACGTATGAAACCACTTCAGGCAATAGCCAGGTAGAAAACGGTGAGATCAAATACAGCAACCCTACTTTGTCTTACAACGGCGTGCCCGGAAATCTTACTATCAGCAAATTGCCTAACCGCACGTTCACTCAAATCGAAGCTGACCTTATCTATCGCTTCGGTCAAAATGAAAAATACTATGTAGGTGCGAAATATAACACTGTGTCAGGTACAGGTGTATTCGGACAAAGCACATCAGCCGCCAACATCAATCAAGGAACAAGAGTGGATATCTCTATCGACCGCGTTGCTTTCGGCGCTGGCTGGTTCATCACCCGCAATGTTCTTTTCAAAGGCGAATACGTAACTCAGACCTATAACAAATTCCCTACCGATAACATCTTATCCGGTGGCCAATTTAATGGCTGGGTAGTACAAGGTATCATAGGTTTCTAATAGTTTTGTTTTTAATTAAGTGAGTTCCGGCCAGCCTTCGGGTTGGCCGGACTTTTTTTGTACTTATTCAATCTCTAATTTTGTAGTGCAATGCGTATCACCACGATCTTCGTCTTCATCCTAATGCTTTCGTATTCGCTGCGAGGCAGCGAAAATGCTGTGCTCGTGCACCGCCTTATTGTGCAACCCACCAGTCAGCTCATCATTGACGGCAAGACGAACCTTAACTCGTTTAAATGCGCCATCCCCCACTACATCGGCAAAGACACACTGGTATTACACGAAGGTGGAAAGAATGTACGTCCTGTTTTTGTAAAAGGATCTGTCGCACTTGATGCGTCCAGCTTCGATTGCGGCATGGCCATGATGACTTCGGATTTCAGAAAGACCATCAATTCAAAAAGTTATCCGGCCATCGTTATCGATTTTATTTCTTTCGAACGGGCGCCGCGGTACGGTAATAAAGAAGAGAAATTCAAAGGCATCGTCAAGATTTCACTGGGTGGAACAACCAAGTTATTCGAAATGGATTGTACCATAGAAGCTATGCCCACAGGTCTAATTCACCTGAAAGGTGGACGTGACTTTACCTTCAGCGATTTTAATTTACAACCACCGAAGCGAATGATGGGGCTTGTAAAAGTAGAAGAAGCACTCAACGTGGGATTTCACTTGGTGCTGCGCCTCGATACCGATCGCAATTATTAATTCTCTAGAATCGCTTACGCAAGGTTACCTGGGGGCTGGTGATCCACACATAGTTTCCCCTGTCGAACGACAATTCCTGACGTGATACATTCACATTCACCGAAAGAAACAGTTGGTGCGTAAAGGTCTTCTGCCATTGCAATCCAATCCGCTGAGATTTCAATAAATAAATTCCTTCTGTACTCAAGCCGCTAGAGCTTTGAACTTTTCTGTCGTCGGGTGAAAATCCAAAACCGCCTGTTATGCCGAGGTAATTGTCACCGTCCTGAAAATAGCAACGCAGCGAAAGCGATGAAGAGAAGGACGAACCAGCATTTCCCGGTGTAATGTAAGGACGGAACGACACCCAATAATCTTTCACATACCATCCCACCGATCCCGTGTAGATGGCGACAGTATTGCCCGATCCAAAATTCAGATAGCGCATGCCTGCCGATGCTTCAAAACTTTTTGGCAGTTTGGAATACACTTCTCCGCCAAAGCGATGATCAGGAAACAACGCGCTATTGGCATAACCGTAATTCAGATACGCATACACTCCGTTCGCTATCCGCGGATAAAGATCTATCTCTGACTGAACGCCGCTTGATTGAAAGCGGTTGGAATAATTCATTCGCACAATGGCCGAGCCCCAGGAAAACTCACGCGCCAGCTGCGCCGAAAGATATTGCGCTGGGTTGAATGTGCGGCTAAATACATCAGCACTATAGATAACTCCAGCAATATATTTTAAGCCAGCGGCTTTCAGGTTTTGTTTCAATTGATTTCCCTTTGCATGCGCCGGATTTATTTCCAATAGGCGTTCGATTATTGCAGACGCTTCTTTGGTTCGTTTGAGTTGGTAAAGAATCACTGCCTTCTTGTATAGAAAGTCTTCGGCGTTCTTGTAATGTTGCAATGCTTGATTGGCTGTGGCCAAAGCCTGATTGTATTGTTCATCCCACATCTCTACATCGCACAAGGCGCTGAGTGCATCTTCCAGGTTTGGAGATTTTGCCAGCACCTTCTTCAATTCTTCGCGTGCCTTATCGCGCTGCTGATCCCACGCATACGTGCGTGCAAGAAATACGCGCACCTCAAAGTAATCCGGACTTCTATCCAGAATCTCGTTGAGCATGGCGCGAGCTTCTTCACGGTTTCCCTCAAAGGCAGTTTTGCGTGCCTTTACAAAAAGCTCGTCAACATTCAATTGTTTCCAGCTTTGCGCATGCGCGCCAAACGTGAACGAAACTAAAATCAATAGCAAACCAATTATCCTTCGCATATCATTCATTCTTTAATCTCCTTTCCAAATCAAGCGCAATCTCATCGCGCGAACCATTCCTTAAGACAGACTCAACCAACAACTTTGCTTCGTGATTTTTCCCCATCGCCGACAAGGACCTTGCCTTCCGTATCATGAGATCAGGATTGGCTCCGCTTACGAGCAAGCCTGAGTCAGAAGCCTGGAGTGATTTCGCAGATGCGCCGCGCCAGTACTCTACATCCGCCAGTGCAACATAGGCGTCGGCATATGCTGGTGCACGGTGAATTACCTGCTTAATGTATTTTTCTGCGCTGTCGTATTGTTTTTCCCAACCGTAGGTGCGAGCCATCAATATCCTAGCATCGTGAAAATTGGGGCTCTTGTTCAACAGCTGTTTGACGAAACTCCGGCTCTTGCCGTATTCTTTTGCGAAAGCCAGCGTACGTGCCTTCTCAAATTGTTGCTCAGGGTTCATCGACTCGGTATGTTCACTGACTAGGTATTGCTCTTCTTCCTTTGTCAACACAAATGCATTTGCCTTGTGGCTATTGCCCAATTTATCAAGGCGATTATTATCCAAAGCGAAAATGCTTTTACGCTGAAAGTCGGCGAGTTTCTTTTTCAGTCTGGCTTTCACTTCCGGATTTGACAACGGGTTCAGCGTCAGATTATCTTCAATCGTATAAAGGCGGTCATCGGAAAGAAAATAATTTCCTTCGACGTATTCAGTTACGGAATTTTTGTTTCGAATTAAGGGAAGGTCAAGGTTGCTGCTGAGAAGGCTATCCGCCACGAGAGCTTCAGAAATGAACGGCATTTCGTCAGGAAAACGTAGGCCCGACTTATCGTGAAGCAAACCCAACAGCGTAGGAGTAATTGCCGAATGAATAGCCAGCGAAGAAAACACATGAGGCTTTGCGATCAACGGTGAATAGACGATCAATGGCACATGGAAGCGCTTGATTTTATTTTCAGATGGCATTGGAATGAGTCTATGATCGCCGGTGATAATAAAAATAGTATTGGCAAAATCGGCTCTTCGTTGGTAAGCCTTCATCAACTCACGAATAGCGTTGTCGGTGTATAGCAAGCATTCAAAAATATTTTTATTGGCCATCACCTCCGTTTTAATGGAAGAAGGCAACAATTCAATACGTTGATCGGCCTTCATCTTTATCCTCTCATCCGGGCATACAAAAGGCTCGTGTGTAGAAAGCGTCAGAAAAATATCCAGTCGTGGACCTGATTCTTTTTTGATTGCTTTTGTTGCTGCGCTGAAAACATCGCGGTCAGTATACCCCCAGGCTGAAGTGGCTTTATTAATTTTTACCGAGTCAGAAAAATTTGATTCATTGATGAACTGGTCTATCCCCTGACGCTCAAGGAAAAGATCGAGGTTATCAAAATTGGGATTGCCTCCGTAAAAAAAATTCGAGCGATAACCATAAGGTTTTAACAACGATATGATCGTCTGGTGATCGGGAAGAGCCGTTCCATAGTTCATGACTCCGCTCCTTCCATACGGGAGTGACCCGAGAATACTCGGCGGTGCGCCAAACGTTCGCCCGGCATTGCTGAGTGCATTTTTCCAGTAAAGGCTCTTGGTTGTTAACGAATCCAGAAAAGGAGTAAAGCCTTTGAATGGCGCATCGCTTCCCACAAAATCGCGACCCAAACCTTCCACCACAATGAATACGATGTTGGGAAGTTCCTTCGAGGGATTCACGTATCTGCCGATCGGATCTTCATAATTTATTTTATGAAGAAAAGGATATTCGTCTTTGGCAAAAGTTATCTCCGCTTTTTGTTCTGAAAGAAAGCGATTGGTCTGCTTAATCAGGTAGTCGATTTTATTCACTGAGAGATAATACTCCACATCATGCTCAAAATCTTCTGCCGAAGGTTGGATGGGAAATACCATCAAGAAAAATCCACTCACCGAAAACAAGAGTGCCAATGGAATGCTGACTCTTTCAATGGCTGGTTTATGGCTGAAATAATAAATAAGATAAAAGAATACGCCGATCAACGCGATAAAGAATAGCGATCCGCCAATTCCAATACTTCCTGACGAACTCACGGTAGTCAACATGTCGTCGATTGAATAGCCAAACAAATCGGAGGATAAAGGCAGCAGCGTGACTACAAAATATTGTGTCACCGCAAAATGGAATATCAATGCAAGGGTGAAAAGAGAAAGCGAAACGACACGCCCCAGTTTTACATTCGCTGCTGAAACAATACTTGCGGTTGCGAAAACCAAAAATAGTATTGGCAAACCGATGGCAAAGTCGTAGAGCAACCCATTTAGTTCAAGCCAGGAATTTTGAACACGCGAGCTCACGCTCATCCATTCGTAGCCGCGCACACCAAGCCAGACAACAAGAAACGCAAGGCCATGCGCAGCTTCCTTCCGAAAAAATATTTTCATTCTCTCTTTCATACCACTGTGGTTACTTCTTTTTTATAAATCCTTTTGTACTGAGCAAATCCCTGTCGCGTCATTTCACCCCATGCTTTTTTGCCACGAAGCAAATCCCAATTGCCTTTCAGCGACCACCACACCACACGCGGGTGAAAAACAAACGGTTCTACCAACGCGACCAGCACCATTTTCAAAATATCTTTCTTGTGGATGTACTTATAAAATGAGGTTTCTTCGGCGAGCAGCGCAAACATGGAAATGAAAAAGGCAAATCCATATACGGCGAGAATCAACGAGATAAAGAATACCCAGTGCACATGGCCCATCACAACGAGAAAGGCAAAGAAAATTAAACCGCAAAACTCAATGATGGGCGACAGCCATTCGTAAAAAACCCAGAACGGGTAGCTCACCATTCCCATCAGGCCATACCTGGGATTGAAAAATAATTTGCGGTGAAGCATCAGGGTTTCTAAAGTGCCGCGGGCCCACCGGTTGCGCTGACGCCCTAAAACTTTTGCGCTGGCTGGCGCTTCTGTCCAGCAGAGCGGGTCTGGGATGTATGCCACCTTATAAGGAATTTGATTTTCGTGCATTCTTCTTCTCATCCGCACCACCAACTCCATATCTTCCCCTACAGTCGCTGTGTTATAGCCACCCACTGAAAGAGCAATCTCTTTTTTAAACAAACCAAACGCGCCGGAGATGAGCAGCAATCCGTTGAGTCGGCTCCACGCCATTCGGCCGAGCAGAAACGCACGAATGTATTCAAGTGTTTGAAAGCGGGCGAGCCAATTCTCGGGGAGTTTCACTTCCACCAACCGGCCATCTTCCACCACGCACGAATTGGCGATGCGTACTACACCGCCCGAGGCAATCACTTTCGTGTCTTGCAAAAAAGGTTTCACCATTTTAAGAAGTGCATCCGGTTCGATAATGCAGTCAACATCGATGCAGGCCACTAAAGATTCGCTAGCCAGGTTCAACCCCACGTTGAGTGCGTCGGCTTTTCCCCCGTTGGCTTTGTCTACTACAATCAGGCGACTAAAGGCCCGGTTCTTTGATTTATACACACCCCGCACAGGTTTTGTGGGCAGCTTCTGCTCGTACGCGTAGCTCACCTCCACAAGGTTAAAAGCCACAATCAGTTTAGCGAGCGAGTCGTCAGTACTGCCGTCGTTCACGATCATCACTTCATAATTATTGTATCGAATAGAGAGAAGCGATTTTACATTATCGATAATGGTGAGGCCCTCGTTGTAAGCTGGTGCGATGAGCGTAATGCCCGGAGCAAATGGCGACGATAAAATGTAGTTGTAGTCGACGAAGAAATTCCGATTCAAATATCCTCTCATTTCGATCATCGAAAGAATTGCTAAAAAGAAATACCACAACGCTATGGAAACACCATAGATGAAAATGAGTACGTGAACAATAAAATAAAACACACTCATGGCTATTCGTTTAGGTTAATAAAGGTTCGCTGGCGTGGCCTATCATCAGGGTAAGCCGATTGCCCATCAATTTATTTCTCAGCGTGAGTTGCTTTTGCGCATTCTCACCCATCGAAGTCAGCGTTTTCACGGCTGCTAGTCTCACTTTAAAATTTTTATGCTCCAGGTATTTTTCAATGGCGTAGGTGTGCGCATCCAAATGTCCTAACCGCGCAATAAATCGGATGATACGAAGGCTAATGCGCTCGTTGGACCAATGGATTTGCGCCTGTGCTACTACCTGATCTACCACATGAAAAGCTTCAAGATCTGACAGAGAGCGAATGGCGGAAGCTACAATCATCGGATTTTTATGAGACAGAAGTTTTACCAAAGCAGGCACAGCGTTAAATTGTTTGAATTGCCGCGCCATACTCATACAAAACATCACCACATCTTCACGCGGGTGCTCAAACCAGCGACTGAAGTCAGGTAAAGTCCGTCCATCGTACTGCGAAAAGAAGCGATGAAGATTTATGCGCATCCATGGCGTGATCGCTCCATCATACCGGTCGAGTAGCGCCAGCGGATTTTTTTTATTGAGCCGCACATGCGCCATAAAAATTTCTTCCCGAAGCGTTTCATTTTTCGTTCGCGCAATAAGTGCGTTCATCCGCTTGGGTAAATAATAATTCATTTCCGAAAGCTCTCGGATACCTTGTACCTGAATTTTCCACGATGTCGCCTTCAATTTTTTCTTCGATACAGTGGGCAGATCCAGGTGTAGATAAATTGTGTCCAGCATTTTTGATGACGTGCCGGACAAACTTTTCTTCAACTTGATCAGTAAGTTGATCATCACCTGTCTGCCGCAAGGGTAGGCATTCATGGCTTTGCGCAATTCATTCAGATGAAACTGATACGACGAAGATGGCAGTCGATCGGTGGAGGTATGGATAATAAGTGAATTCAGCGACTGCTGAAAAATTGTTTGCAAACGAGTTTCTGTTTTTGATCGATACGTTTTTATCAGCCGGCTGCCGATCAGAAAGAAAATGAGCGCCACAGCGCACACAAAAAAGATGGCTGCCAGTGTGACGAAGAATTGCTCTACGGCATCTAGTTCAGTCCATATCGTTAAGCTGGCATTCATTTCAAATTCAAAAGTCGTTTCACACGAATGGTTAACTCTGCCGGACTAAATGGTTTGGAAATAAAATCGTTGGCGCCCATGTCGAAAGCGCGCAAAACGGTAAGCTCCAATCCTTCGGCCGATAGAATAATAATTGGGATTTCCTTTTTCATCTCCTGCCTCACAAAAGACACGATCTCGAGGCCGGAGTGATACGGCATGTGTATGTCGGTAATGATCAGGTCGAACTCATGTTCCTGCAGGAGTCGCTTCGCTTCTTTTCCGTCAGTAGCAATAAAGATATCGCCCACGTTTTCACGTGAGAGCTTGAACCGGATCATGCTCACCAGGGCTTCGTCGTCATCGCAAACCAGAATTTTCATATACCGATTGAGTTAGGAAAGCCCAACTTTGTGCTTTCTGGTACAAAACTACTTGCGGGCAGGCACGGGTACTTTTTTTTCGATAAAGCCACGGTGCGGGAAGACCAAACCATTTAAATCATTGACTAATTGTTTACCAGCCAGAGGCAGCGCGACGTGAATAATTACCTTTCTTATAACCGCATGGCAGAATGTTGAATTTTTCTATGGATGCTGGGACGTTTGCTTTAATTTCAGCCCCATGATCAAGGATCAGTACATTGGACGAAAAATCCTTCTTGTAGAAGACAACAAACTCAACCAGCTGATCGCGAAAAAATTTCTGCAAAATCAAGGGTTTGAGATTTCGGTAACCGAAAACGGAAGCGAAGCGGTTTCTTTTCTGACCACCTCGCACGAAGTGGATCTGGTATTGATGGATATTCACATGCCTGAAATGGATGGTTATCAGGCCACCAAAATGGTGCGCGAAATGAAAGGCCAATATTTTGCCGATCTCCCCATCATTGCCTTCACATCAGATTCTTCCGAAGAAATCCGCGAGCTGGCCTTAAAAGTGGGCATGAATGACCTGGTGATGAAACCTTTTCAGCCTGCCGAACTATTGGAGGCGATTGGCAAGAACCTTCGGAAAAAAGGAGAACCTGGTTCACAGGACGAATTCCCTCAGTTAAAAATCTATTCGGAAGGAGACCGCGATTACGAAGCCGAATTGAAGGTTCTGTTTGCCAATAATCTTGGACTCTTAAAGGATGCCACCGCTACTTTTGTTAGAGAGGGTAACCTTGTGCGGTACAAGGAAATTCAGCACCAATGCAAAACAACCGTCGTCATACTTGATGACAAAAAACTCATTGCCTTATTACAAGAAATAATCGGCGAAGCCGATTCCGGCGGCAATCAATCTGCCTACGTTTCAGATCTTGCTTCTCAAATCAACCGATGTTGCGACGAACTGATCCATCGTCTGCGGAAAAAGTGATCAAAATCCAATCCTGACAAAAATCATATTTTTTAAATAACCGACATCAGTCGGGTGGGAAATGCGTTTTGGGATATTTGTTTGTATCGTCCTTAAAAACCATTCAGGAGTATGAAAGTCGAACAAATTTATACCGGCTGCCTCGCAGAAGCAGCTTATTATATTGAGAGCGAAGGTGAAGTCGCCATTATCGACCCGCTGCGCGAATCGCGGCCTTACATAGACAAGGCTAACGCCAATAACGCTAAAATCAAATACGTTTTGGAAACTCATTTTCACGCTGATTTTGTTTCCGGCCACCTTGAGCTGGCTAAAAAGACAGGCGCCCAGATAGTGTTTGGGCCAACCGCCGCACCTGGTTACGAAGCACACGTCGCCGCGGACGGCGAAGTACTAAAGTTGGGAAAAGTTACAATCGTGGTGCTTCACACTCCTGGGCATACCATGGAGTCAAGTACGTATTTACTGCGCGACGAAAACGGAAAAGATTACGCCGTCTTCACTGGCGATACCCTTTTCATTGGCGATGTGGGAAGGCCCGACCTGGTACAAAAATTAAAACCCGAAGTTACTCCCGAATTACTAGCTGGCTATTTGTTCGATTCGCTTCGCCAAAAAATCATGACACTGGCCGACGAGGTGATTGTTTATCCCGGGCACGGAGCGGGCAGCGCCTGTGGCAAAAAACTGGATAAAGAAACTGTGTCAACAGTGGGTCAGCAAAAAAAATACAACTATGCGCTGCGGGCTAACATGACTAAAGAAGAGTTCACCCGTGAATTGCTCAATGGTTTGGTAGAACCGCCCCAATATTTTCCGGCCAACGTGTTGATGAATGTAAAAGGCTACGGCAGCGTGGACGAAATAATCCAAAAGGGATTGCGCCCACTCGCATTACTCGAATTTGAAGCCGTATGGGAATCCTCGCACGCGCTTGTGATCGACACCCGTTCGAAAGATGTATTCGCCAAAGGTTTTATTCCCGGCTCCATCTTCATTGGCATTGACGATACCTTCGCACCCTGGGTTGGCGCATTGATTACTGACTTAATGCAGCCGATTTTAATTATTGCCGACGAAGGCAAGGAAGAAGAAGTGGTGGTGCGACTGGCACGGGTGGGATACGATAATCCTATAGGATACCTTAAAGGAGGAATCAATTCATGGCTTGCAGCAGGTAACTCGCTTGAGACTATTCTTGAAATCTCGGCTCAAGATTTTGGGCGTCTTTGCGAAAGCAGAAGTCAGGTAAATGTGCTTGACGTGCGCCGCGAAAGCGAATTCAAAGCTGAGCATTTGGTAGGCGCCGAAAATTTCCCGCTTGACTTCATCAACCGGAACATGAGCCTGCTTGATAAAAATAAAACGTACTACGTACACTGCGCCGGCGGCTACCGTTCACTGATCGCTGTTTCTATCTTAAAAAGCAGAGGCTACGAAAAACTGGTCAACATTAAAGGCGGATATAAGGCGTTGGCCTCCACTTCGCTGAAGAGAACTGAACACCTGGAGGTAAACACCGAACTCTGAAAATTATTTTTCCAGGCGCGGCCAGTTAAAATGATCGGCTTGCTTGTTGTATAACATCAGCGCCAGCTTTTCATCTTTGATATGATAGCGTGCGCCAGTATATTTTATAATTTTTCCAGATTCGTCTTTGATCGGCACGATGGTAGCATCCACCCAATATGGGGTTCCGTCTTTCGCCATGTTCTTTACTATTCCCTTAAAGACATTGCCTTGCTGAATTACTTCCCAAAACAATTTGAACAACGCCTTAGGCATATCCGGATGGCGCACAATGTTGTGAGGTTTTCCAAGAAGTTCGTCGGGTTCATATTTTGCCACCTCGCAAAATTTACTATTCACGTACGTAATTCTTCCTTTCAAATCCGTCTCTGATAAGATTGTCGTAAGGCCTAATACCATTTCGCGGGTTTCGGATTGATGGCGCATTTCTTTATTCTCAGCCAACTGCTCCTCCATCTTTTTCTGAACAACCTTAAGCTCCTCCAGGTTTTGTCGTAACTCCTCCTGTTGCTGTTCATTCTCCATGGTGAGATTAATCTGCTCAGAAATATTTCTGATGATCCCGATATAAATCCTATGATTGCCAACAAAAGCTTCATTAACCGCTAAGTCCACAGGAAAGGTTTGGCCGTTCTTCTTTAACCCTTTCGCGATGCGCGATTTGCCGATAATCTTGGCGTGACCTGTTTTTTCGTAGTTGTGAATGTATTGGTTATGGTTGCTATGGTGCGGCTCAGGCATCAATATGGATACATTACGGCCGATGAGTTCATCGCGTGTGTAATCAAACATTTTCAAACACGAGTCATTGACCGTCTCTATTATTCCTTTGTCAGAAATGGTAATAATAGAATCCACTGCCGAATCAAAAATGGCTTTTAGCTTCCGGCTATTTTCATCGGCCTCTGCCGACTTACGCTCCATCTCTTCCTGCGTGGCGTGCAACTCTTCCATGTTCTGGCGCATTTCTTCTTCCTGCGCTTTCATTTCCTCTGTTTGCTGTTGAGATTCTTCCAGCAGAAGTTTTACGCGCTCTGTAATTTTCGACGACACCACGGAGATGGCCAGATTTTCCACCGCTTTTTTCACCAGCGTTTGTTGTGCTTGCGTGAAGGGCTGAAAAGATGCAAGCTCCACCACACCAACAATCTCGTCGTTGGTGATCATGGGGGTAATCAAAATACTGCGCGGTGTAGCTAGTCCAAGCCCGGAGGTAATCGTCACGTATCCTTCCGGTACGTCGGTCATGTAAATGGTTTCTTTCTCCAGAAAACACTGACCCACCAAGCCCTGGCCAATTTCAATTCGCTTGGTAAGGTATTTCTTGCGCTCATAGGCATAGCTGGCCGCCAGCTTCAGGTAGCGATCTTCTCCTTCTTCTTCATAAAGAAAAATTCCACCTTGATTGATACCGAGATATTTGATGATCCCGATGATGAATTCTTCCGCCAGTTTTTTAGCGTTGTCGTTATTTTTTTGAATGATCTCTCCTACTTTGGTAATTCCGAGGGTGATAAATTTTTCATCCTGTTCGCGCGCCGCCGACTGAATAAGGTTTTCGCGCATCGACAGCAACGACTTTCCAAGTTCGTCAGAGTCATCCAGCAGATTGTACTCCACCGTCAGGTTGCCTTTGCTAATTTCATTAGAGAAAGCAATGTTATTGTTTACGTGCTGAAGTTGTTTTTCCAGCGCCAGCGTTTTCACGGCGGCCGCTTCCGTTTTTTTGGCAAGATCAAAAGCCCAATACCCACAGATGGCAGAAATCACCGCTGCCAGTGCACCGTGAAACAAAAATGCCTGAAGATCCATGTAGTCCAGTTGGGTAAAGTAGATTTCCTTCGAACCGGAATATTGCAGGTAAGCAAATGACGCATGATGAACGACGACCAACAAAATCAGCGGCAATTGCAACTTCCAGTTTTGATACGTGACCATCAGCGCCGTGCCGATGAAAACAAAAAAGTGCATCTCGAACAAGCCATGCATCTGATAAATAAATTGGGCAGCAAAAACGGCGAGCACAGCGCTTCCTACATATTGATATAAAAGGCTTTCGGGCAGAAGTATTTTAACTGCGAAATAGGCGATCAGGCAAAGCCCTCCAACACTCACGGCCACGGTATAGGTATCATAAAAGAAGGCCAGAAAAATGCCAAACAAAAAATAGGCGCTCAAAGCATACGCCATGATCTTGTCCGACTTTTCTTTGATCTCTGCAAAAAAGTACAAGTGCTGTTCTTTCGACAATTTCTCCGCCATAACTTCAGAATATTACAGGTTGATTTTTGTTTATTTCAGGTTCCCACGAGCAGCCGTACGATTGAGTGGCCAGCAAACCAAACGAGGGAGAGGGTTGGTGATTTAAAAGTGCGATGAGCGACAACTCGGCAAAATTGGTAGCCCTTGCGGTACAATACCTCGATGCATTGTAGTTTCCGCGGTAATACAATTTTGAGTTGGCATCAATAATGGCGGCCTGCGGAGTAGAATACACGCCACAGTCCCGTGCCAACGTACCTTGCTCGTCAAGCAAAATCTTTACTCCTTCAAATTCCCGGGAAGCCTTTGGCAAAGCATCGCGATCAGGTACTACTACCACAATCGAAACGCTATCCGCATACGACCGGATGATCGACTTCAGGTGGCGGGTATTGAAGCGCGAACACGGGCAGTCGGGGTTATAAAAGTGAAGAAATACCGCTTCGCCTTTTGGTAGGTCGGAAAATTTGATAGGTGCACCTACAGCTACAGTATGATAATTTTCAGGGATCGGTGTAGGGCGTTGATATTTCAGCTCCTGCTGCCAGAACACAAATCCAATAGCCGCCGAAGCGGACAAAAGAATGATCACCGATAAAAATGCCCTTCCCATACCAAGGTTAAAATTGAATATTATTAGCGGCTACTCTTGTTCAAAATATCCCCAAAGCCAAGGGAGGTAAGATTTTTAGTTTTATTGATATATATCATGATTATTGAAATTAAGGAGATCATTTTTCTTAAACAATTCGAAAGTCGTTGAGAGGTTTACGAATTATGACTTTTATCATAGGAAAGAAGTCACCATTGCCACAGCTTGTGCCATTTTTAAGGTGAACCTAATAGACGATATCGGCAGCACAGCGCAAGCAAACGGTCCCTCCGTGATCATTTCTGAGACAGATCTTCGGGGGAATATCGTCTATGCCAACGAGTCATTCTGCAATCTTTCCGGCTACAGCATGGAAGAGCTGATCGGAAAGCCGCATAATATTATCCGGCATCCCTCTATGCCAAAAGATCTGTTTAAGCTCATGTGGACCACCATTCAGGGTGGCGAAGTATTCAGAGCGGTAATAAAAAACAGAATGAAAAGCGGCGACCACTATTGGGTAAATGCCACGATTATGCCTGTATTTCAAGGGGGAGAGATCATCCGTTATATCGGCGGGAGGCACCACATCAAAGACGATTTGCTCGCCGAAGACTTATATCGGAAACAACTGATAAAATTGGGCTGGATGCTACCGAAGCCCTGATCTGGACAGCGACAACTGCTCCCGAAACGACGACGGCGTATAGCCTGTTTCCTTTTTAAATGCCCGAATGAAATAGTGTAAGTTTTGAAAGCCCGCCATATAGCAGACTTCGGTGATATTATTTTTGGGATGGCGAAGGTATTCTTTGGCAAGCCTCAGACGTTCTTTTAAAATATAGTCGCCGGGTGAGTGGCCAAGCTCTTCTTTGAATTTCCTGAAAAAATTAGCGCGGCTCATGCACACCTTATCGCTCAGCTTATTCAGGTCTATTTTTTCTCGGATATTTTCTTTGATAAAGCCAATCACAAAAGCGAACCGATGGTCTGTGTTTAGCCTTTTATAATTTTTCTCAAACAAGATTCTCGCCTGCGTCTGCATCAAGCGGATCAATAGTTCCTTCAGCGCCAGATTGGCCAGCACATCTTTCTGCCGATGCTGCTCTTTGATGGAAATACGCATCAGCCGGTTGATGATATCAGCTAGCTCCTGATTGTTGGTCAGGTGAAATATGGTTTCGTCCACTTTCCACGCGTAGTGTGTTTCCGCTTTCGGAAATTCTTCATTGAGCAAATTCATGGTTTGCTGAATGTGATCCGACGAAATAGCCAGCGCGATACATTGCGTGGGGTTGTCGTTTCGGGCTTCCGGAAAATCAATTTTCATGATTTCGTTTGGAGCTACTACTACCGATTCGCCCGGCAGATAATCAAAGCCCTGCTCGCCAAACAAGTGCATTACCTTTTTTCCTTGCAGCATGCTGGTGAGCACCAGGTCAGGGAAAACGAGTTTTACCTGCTCGGCTTGCTGGTGTGTTTCAAACACATTGAGTTCGCACTGCTCAAGTGTAAAGGCCGTTCGGTTCTCTACCAAAGTAAACAGAGAGCGCTCATGAGTAGTAGGAATGGGATGTAACAAACCGGATTTCATTTTGCCAGCAATCCATTAAAGATAAATAAAAATTAATCGGAAACGATTGAAATGATACTCCAAGTTTATCATTTGATACAATAAGTCAAGCAAAGGGCTATGGCTTTGATCGAATTTTGATAAACACTAAATAAAAAAATTTACACCTTATGGAAACAGCAGAAATAACGAAAGAGAAAAAGCCTCTTGAAAGGCCTTCTTTCAAAGCCAGGTACGATCACTTTATCGGCGGTCAGTGGGTAGCGCCATCAAGCGGCGAATATTTTGACAACGTCTCGCCCATCGATGGCAAACCGTTTACCAAAGCCGCACGGGGAAACAAGGAAGACATTGACAAAGCCCTTGATGCCGCCCAGAAAGCATTTACCACATGGTCAAAAAGTTCTGCCATTGAGCGTGCCCGCGTGTTGCTGGCTATTGCTGATGTGATGGAAAAAAATCTGGAACTGCTGGCCCGTGTGGAAACGGTGGACAACGGGAAAGCCTTGCGCGAAACCAGAGCCGCCGATTTGCCGCTGGCGATTGACCACTTCCGCTACTTTGCCGGCGTAATCCGCGCTGACGAAAGTACCATGTCAGAGCACGATGAATTTACGGTGAGCATCAATCTTCAGGAGCCCATCGGCGTAGTAGGTCAGATCATTCCATGGAATTTTCCTTTGCTTATGGCCGCGTGGAAAATTGCGCCTGCACTCGCAGCAGGATGTACCGTAGTGGTAAAGCCAGCTGAGCAAACGCCTACCAGCCTGATGGTGCTGATGGAATTGATTCAGCACGTGCTGCCTGCAGGAATTCTAAATGTAGTTACCGGTTTTGGTATCGAAGCCGGCAAGCCGTTGGCCACTTCGCCTCGCGTAGCAAAAGTAGCCTTCACCGGTGAAACCACTACCGGCCGATTGATCATGCAATACGCCAGCGAAAACCTGGTGCCGGTGACGATGGAACTCGGAGGAAAATCGCCGAACATTTTCATGCCAAGCATTGCCGATGCCGACGACGAGTTTTTTGACAAATGTGTAGAGGGTGCCGTGATGTTTGCGTTGAATCAGGGAGAAGTATGCACCTGCCCGTCGCGCATTTTAGTACACGAAAAGATTTACGACAAATTTATTGAGCGTGTTATTCAGCGCACCAAATCCATCAAAGTTGGTCATCCGCTGGCCGAAGACACGATGATGGGAGCGCAAGCATCCAACGACCAGTTTGAAAAAATTCTTTCGTACATGGACATTGGCAAGAAAGAAGGAGCCCAGGCACTGTGTGGTGGCATTGCCGCGAGCCTGAACAGCGGTCTTGAAAAAGGCTACTACATTCAGCCGACCATCTTCAAAGGCCACAACAAAATGCGCATCTTCCAGGAAGAGATCTTCGGGCCGGTAACTTGTGTTACTACTTTCAAAACCGTGGAAGAAGCGATTGCTATTGCCAACGACACATTGTACGGATTAGGCGCCGGCTTGTGGACACGCGATGCACACGAGATATATCAGATACCGCGCGCCATTCAGGCAGGCCGTGTGTGGGTGAACTGCTATCACGCGTATCCGGCGCATGCACCTTTTGGCGGTTACAAAAAATCAGGCTTTGGTCGCGAAACACACAAGATGATGCTGAATCATTATCGCAACACCAAAAATATGCTTATCTCGTACGACAAGAAAAAATTAGGATTCTTCTAAGTCTTCTCCACGTCATGTCTTTCCGAAAGGAGAGACATGACGTTTTTAAAATCAAATTATGGCTGAGCGAATCGCGATTACCCAAGAAGCCTGCAATGTGATTGATCAGTTGCGAAAAATAAACGGGCCTTTGATGTTTCATCAAAGCGGTGGCTGCTGTGATGGCTCACAACCGATGTGTTTTGCCACAGGTGAATTTCGCACCGGCGATAGCGATATTCTGATCGGCATTGTACACGACTGTGAATTCTTTATGAGTCGCGATCAGTTTGAATATTGGAAGCACACTCATCTCACACTCGACGTCATCTCCGGAAGAGGCTCTAGCTTTTCGCTGGAGATTCCACTAGGTCTTCGGTTTATCATCCGTTCGCGATTGCTTACCGAAGAAGAACTATCGGCGTTAGCTCAAACGAATTAGCCGTTTATTCTTCCGGTGCTTTCAAATGCTGCCTCCACCAGTTTTTTATAATTTGGGCCGATCGGCAACGAAATTTTTTCTACAAAAATTTCTTCGGCATTGTAAGAAGTGATTTTGTCCTTGTTGACCAAAAAAGAGCGATGAATCCGCAAAAAGCCATGGTTCAGAATTTTCTCCATCTCGCCAATCCCGATTTTGGTGATCACTTTTTCTTTGAGCGTGTGGATGTACACGTACTCGCGCATACTTTCCACATAAAGCACCTCATTGAACATCACCTTCACCATATTTTTGTTCACATTAAAAAATGCGAAACTTCCCTTCGATGATTCTGCCGGGCTCATTTGATACACTTGCCTGGCATCGGGGCGCATGGCCACACGGTTTACGGCTTTCAAAAAACGACTAAAAGAAAACGGTTTGATCAGATAGTCGCGCACATCGAGCTCAAAAGCTTCGATGGCGTATTGCGAATAGGCTGTGGTGATGATCACTTGCGGTAAGTCTTTCATCACTTTCAGAAATTCAATGCCGGTAATAGTGGGAATCTGGATGTCGAGAAAAATCAGATCCACGTCATTCTTCGACAAGTAATCCATCGCAGTGAGGCCGTCGTCAAATATTTCTTTGAGTTCGATCCACTCCACACGGCCGAGAAAAGATTGCAAAATCTCTTGCGCCGGTTTTTCATCTTCGATAATAATGCATTGTATTTTACTCATATTCATTCATCACAGGTACTTTTAAATCAACTGCATACTTTCCGTTGTCGTTTTTGATATGGAGAGAATAATTTCTTCCGTACAATAAGGCGAGTTGTCTTTTCACATTGGCTATTCCCAGTCCGCGTGAAGAATAACTTTGATCGGCGGGAAGTAAATCATTCTCTACAAAAAGGTGAATGAATTTATTTTCGGTTTTGATCCGCACCGTAATGTGAATCAACCCGCGGGCGGAGGAGAGTGTGTGCTTAAAACTATTTTCTATGATCGGGAGCATCAACAGCGGCGAGATAAATGCACGAGACTTTTTCAGTTCGATTTGAAAATCAATATCAAGCCTGGTGCCATGCCTGAGTTTCTTCAGTTCGAAGTAATCTGAAATTACTTTAATTTCTTTTTCAATCGGAATCACGCGGTGATCGCACTCTTCCAAAATGTACCTCATCAGATTAGAAAGATGGAGTACAACCTGTTCGCTTTTGCCGTCATTCTGTAGTGAATAGGAGTAGAGTGTATTCAACGTATTGAAAAGAAAGTGCGGATGCATTTGTGCTTTGAGGAAAGCAAGTTCTGCCGCTTTTTTTTCTTCTGCCAACTGCTCGGCCTTTTCCTGAATCTCCGTTTTATTCTTCATCATCTTAATGGCCACTGCCAGGCTGATGCCGGGCATCCATCGGAATACTTCCTTATACACGTGACTAAAACTCCACACGTTGGCAGGAAGCACATGCGTGGGATCGATGATGGGGTACACAATGAATAGACGGTAATACCGAATGCCATAGCCAACGAATAAAATCAGGATGACAATCCCCACCAATAGTTTCAGGCGGTTTTTGTCTCTGAAAAATCCTGGAAGCAGATAGTAAATCAGCGTGTAGGTGACTAGGGCAATGAGAGGAATCACGCAGATCCGATTGATAATGACAGGCGTCTTTATTTCGGTATCGGCCGACAATACCACGAGGTTGCTGACGCAATCGGCTGACCAAAATATAATATGACGGAAAATCCTTACGCTAGTGGTTTTGCTATAAACAACTTTATCAAAAAAGGTCATCGCCTGCAAAAATTAGCAATTAATGCCACTGGCTAGCCGAACTTTATTTAATAGGCGTTTCCGAAGGATGAATTAATTTTTCCGACTAACGAAAAATGGGTGGTAAAAAAATAAGCTGCCCCTTTCGAGGCAGCTTACCAGCAGTTATGTGTTCAACCTAAACCTAAACCCATTCTGCTTTAGTCAAAAATAATTAGAAGGCGGTTATCGACGATTTTTTTTCAACCAATCACCCTTTCCATCGCGCAAAGAGTAGTTAGCTGACAACAATTGCACTTTATAGCCTTACGAATACTTTAAAATAAAGAGGTAAATGCAGCGGTACACTGCATTTACCTTACTGTTTTTTATTTAGACACAATCAGGGTGTACCCGTTGTAGGCTCCACCATTGACGGTGAAATTCAGCGTAACGGTGATATAGCCCACACAAGAAAATACAAAACCTGATCCAGCACTATATTCCAACTGGCCAGATCCATAGCCACCGCTGTATTGCTTCACCACAGTAGCAGCACCCGAGTTGGGATCGACTGTGATTACCAGCGGAGCGTGCTGATACGAGGTAGCAGGGTATTCATTGATTTGAATATGAGTAGCATCGATCATCGAAACCGTAACCGGATCTCCTGGGTTGAAATCAACCCAATCGTCGCGCACAATGTGGTAGTTACCAACCGCATCAGAAGCTACAAAAGGGCAAGTAACAAACACCGTTACATCGGCAAGTAAATTCTGGAAGGCAGTGCCTGACAAAAGGCCTCCACTCAGGTTGGAAGTGTTAGCTGCCGACCACACTTGCCCATCGGTAGAGGTGATTTTATTCCTCAGGATAATCTGCGCCCCAGGTGTAAAATTGGTAAGCGGCTGATTCAAGGCGGTGGCCACATCCTGCAACGTTACTTCCCAAACGGTAGAAGGAAATGTAAGCGTCTTGACGAATGTTTCCACTCCGCCCACCACTACATACGTATCCATCTTTTGTGCTTTGGACGGACCATGCAACACGATGTTTGTTTTATAACTTGAAGTAGGTGTGTTGTAATAAAACAATACACTTGAGGGCGAGCCATCAATGGCTGCATATACGCCGTCGATCTTCGACTCATCAAAAATGCTGTACTGTTTTTGACACGAAAAGACAAAGGCGGCAGCGCAGAACAATGAAATTATTTTTAATGCTTTTTTCATACACATTTCTGGTTAATGGTTACTGTAATGTGAGGCCCGGATCCCAGAACGTCTTCACGTCGGTGGTTGACTTCTGTTGAATATTCGAGTTGCGGTTAACAGCCACCGAAGGATAGTAGCCCGTCCGCGTGAATGGATCCGAAGAATCGGTCACGCCCGTCAGTTTGTATTGCATGCCTGACGGATAGCCTGTGCGGCGGTACATGTTGTACGCTTCAATACCGTTGCCATATGCGGCAATATAAAACTCGCGCATCACGATATCGAGCTTACACCCCGGCGATGACAGCGCCGCTGCCGGTGCATTGGTGTACAAGTTTTTCACAAAGTTGTAATAAGTAGTGATCGTGGTGGCCGAAGGCACACGGCTTGCCACCGGTGTAACACCAACTGTAGCAGGAAACGCCATCACTTTGGTCACTGAATTTGACATGCCTGCTGCCAGTGCCGACAAAGGATCAATACCTGCACTTTGGCTTGCACTTAAATCAACCCCAAGGCTCAATGCAGCCTCGGCTTTCATCATCTCTGTAAACGAAGCCAACCAGATCGGCGCGATACCTTTACCCTGACCGGCGAGGTTAATTGCTGAACTTCCTCCAATGGATGAGAAAGTGCTCGCATCAAATAAACCTCCGGCAGGATACACTCCATAGGTTGTTCTCAACTGGCCATCCGGTGGAATACCAGAGTTGTCTCCATGGTCTCGGCCCCAATAGCCACCGGCCACGGCAAGTCCTAACGTACCAAGCTGGCAGAACGGCATTCCATTGCTCGGATACCAGTAGGCATAGTTGGCATACCAATCCGGTGTAGGCCGGGTGGCACAGGGCAGCGCTGTTACTGGAACATCGGTCACTGCATCACCGCTTTGACGGTAGAAATAATAACGTCTGCGTGGATCGTCTATAGTGGAGCCACCGTTGATAATTGTTTTCTCTGCTACCGCTACATACATAAACCAGTTGCCCAGATAATCAGAAGCGCCGGTAGAGGTATAGTTGTTTTGGAATTTCGGATGGCGAGAGTTCGGGTTTGTGTAAGACGTACCATAGTTGAACTGAAAGTCTTCCGAACCATCGGTTGCATCAATTACATTGCCGGCAAGAATGGTTTGAATCGCCGATACAGCAGCAGCTTTTGCCGTTGCATTTTCCTGGGCAGCATTCATGTAATACTTCAGCTTCAGCGTGTTGGCCAACGCTTTCCACTTGGTGGTATTTCCACTGTAATAGACATCTGTTGCCGGGCCGGCAGACGGTGTGCGACCAAAATTTGCAATGGCCGAATCCAGCGAAGCGAGGGCTGCTGTGTACACGTCCTTACCCGCATCGAGCGTAGGGTTGGTGTCGGCATTTCCCTGAAAGGCCTTGCTGTAAGGTACGTCGCCAAAGAAATCGACCAGCGTCATGAGCGTGTAGGCTTGTATCGTCTGCGCGATACCCACGTGCGTATAAAGTTTCTTCGCCACGCCTTGATCGATTACTGTCTTGGCGTTTACCAATACTCCTTGATACGCATCCGTCCACGCCTGATCATAACTTGTAGCCGGGAAAGCATTGCTATATAGCGGTCCGAACATTACTTCCATCCGCGTAAGCGCTGAGCCAATGTTGGAAAGATCCCAATAAAAATTGGCCAGGTTTAGCTGCACCGAGTTGAGCACCAGGTCCAGGTTACCCTGTGAAGGCAACGGCTGGTTAGGGTTCTGCAAATTGTTTGAAAGATCATTGCAGGAACTCATTACGACGAAGCAACTAATTATTGTAAAAATTAATTTCTTTTTCATGATCCTAGATTATTTAAGAGTTTCAGAAAGTAAGGTTGAGGTTAACACCATAGGTTTTGGCCGAAGGGGCGGTCATGTATTCAAACCCTCTACCGTTACCAACACCCAAACTGTTTTGCTCAGGATCTACGTGCGTGTATTTCGGCATGCCCAATCCGCGGTACCACAGGTTAGATCCTGTCAGCGAAATAGCAGCTCCTTTGATCACCTTAGTCTTGGCAAGCACCGACTGAGGTAATGTGTACGACAAGCTGATTTCCTTAAGGCGGATAATTGACGCATCGTAAATCTTCGTATCGTCAGTGTTGTTCAGCAAGCCTGTGAAAGTTGCATCCGAAGAAGAAACCGCCGTGCGGTTAGGTGTTCCGTCGGTATCATTCACGCCTTTGAGAATGACTGGCTGCGTCCGATCAAAATCGGTATCTTTTGTAAGACCGCGAGCTAGCAAAATGTTGGCTGTGGTGGAATAGATTTGTCCGCCCTGCACAAAATTCCACTGCATACGGAAAGTGAAATTCTTGTACGACAAGTTTGAAATTCCTGTGAGTTTGTAGTTCGGGTTGGGATTTGCGATCGGAGTAATCTGTGTGTTCTTATCCCAAATACCGGTGCTTGGATTCACGAGGAAATTTCCATTGGCGTCTGTCTTGCGGGCAATACCCATGATCGTGTTGATCGGCATTCCTTCAATCGCATAGTTCCCAAGATTGGAGAATCCAGAGAGTGCGATTTGCTTGGCATACGAAGGCATGTCATACACTTTGTTTCTATACAAACTGTAAATAGCGTCCAGTTTCCAGTTCCAGTCTGTACCGCGAATGACATTGACACCCACGTTCAACTCGATTCCTTTATTATAAAGCGAACCAGCATTTACTGACGACACACCATAGCCTGTGGTTGGATCAAGCGGCCGATCGAGAATCTGGTTGGTGGAGCGTTTGTCAAACACAGTTACATCAAATGAAATGCGGTTGTCGATAAATTTCGCTTCCAACCCAGCTTCAACTTCGCCCAACAACTCTGGTTTCAAATTGGAGTTGGCCAGGCGGCCGTTGGTATAGTTGGTGTTAAGCACCGCGCCGGTCGGGCTAACAAAAACGTTGGTGGTGCTTCCTAAAGCTTGGCGTGTGCCATAAGGATCCGGATAGCGTGCACTCGTGGCATAGCCAGCGCGCACTTTCAGGAAAGAAATTCCGCGGCTATTGGCCAATGACGGGATCGCATCCGACAATACTACTGATGTACTCACACTCGGATAAAAAATATTCCGGTTGCTTGCTTCCACCGAGCTGTTCGAACTATAGCGACCTCCAAGGTTAAGGAATACGATGCTCTTGTAATCTAAACTGGTCTGAGCGAAAATACCCATCGACACTTGTTTGGTGCGATAGTCGAGGTCGTTGCCGGCTTCATCAAAGTTGGCGTGACTGATAAAGTTGGAATGGTCGATTATTCCGTACACCAATTGTTGCTGACTGAACATACCAGTCTGGCGGTACTGAATATCACGGAAGTTAAAACCTCCATCGGCAGTGAAGCCAATGTTTTCGCTAAACTTAGTATTGTACGACGCGAGTACATATTGATCGAAGATGGAGTGCAGTCCCACCGTAGAGCGGTAAGCACCTTGGGCAAAGTTGGTATTACTTCCTTTGTTGATATAAAATGAACCTTCTTCCGAATACACGTCATATCCACCGCGGTATGTCAGGGTCAGGTTTTTCAACGGAGTATATTTCAATGCCATCTGACCGTAAGAGCGATTTGTTTTTTGTTGATTGCTGGAGTTCACAGCCATCCAGCGTGGGTTAGGAATATCGTTTGTAGGGCGATAATACACCGACGAATGATCCACAGGGTTTTCGTAAGGAAGACCCATCAGATCAATAGAACGAGGTGTGTACCACAAGTCACCAAACAAGGAAACCCCACTTGATGCGCTACTTCCAAAGCTCACCGCCGTAGGTGGCTGCACTACATTGGAGCTCACAAAATTGAATGTGCCGCTGAAGTTAAATTTCTCCGAGATGTCGATGCTTGCGCCAAGACCAAAGTTGATCCGGTTAGTCGTGTTGCCAGGCGAGAATCCATTTGTATTTTGGTATCCGAAGTTGGCATTCACGCGAGCGTGATCCGTTCCACCGGAAATATTGATCGAGTTATTTTGTGTAACTCCCGTTTTGAAAAAGCGAGGCACACTATTGTATGCTTTGTAGGCATACTTGGCGCCTATGTATTGCGGAAATGCTACATTGAGCGCAGGCCTGTCATACGGATGTGCGATGAGGCTTCCATCGAGTGGCGCACCCCAGTTGCTGAAGTAGGCTGTTCCACCAATCTGTTCGAAACCACCACCCCAGTGATCCTGGTATTCAGGAAACTGAGCCACTTGTACCGTGGAGAGTGAACTGTTTACATTCACCGTAGTAGGAATCTTTCCTTTCTTCCCAGCTGCGGCGCCGCTCTTGGTTGTGATCAGGATTACCCCGTTGCGGCCGGCTTCACCATAAAGTACCGTCGCGCTCAAGCCTTTCAAAATGCTTACAGCATCGATTGAGTTCGGATCGATATCAAAAAAGCGGCTTGAGGTTTGGCTACCGTAGGCAAAACTTGCCTGGCTGTTGGTAGAACCATCGAACACAACTCCATCGATAACAAAGAGAGGCTGTGTCGTACCTGTTACAGAAGAAAATCCGCGGATGTTAATGTTTGTACCGCTACCTGCCAGACCGCTCGTCTGCGTAATATCTACACCGGCGGCTTTTCCTGACAACACGCGCATCACGTCACCTTCGGCGCGTTGATTGATGGCATCGGAAGAAACCGTGGAGACGGCATATCCCAGTGCCTTCTTGTCTTTTTGAATACCTAATCCTGTGACTACCACTTCGGCAAGTTGAGATACATCGAGACCGAGTTGTACATCCACTACCGATCGGTCACCAATCTCAATTTCCTGCGTTTTAAGACCGATAAAGGAGAATAGAAGCAAACCGCCGCCGGAAACATTTAGTGAATATTTCCCCTCCGCGTCAGTCACACTACCACTAGTCGTTCCTTTGACCAACACATTCACACCAGGCAAAGGCGATCCGTCTTCCGCAGACGTTACCCTTCCTGTCACCACCCGGGTTTGCGCCCATACGCTGACGGCAAAACCAAATGAGAAGCACATTAGTAAAAACTTCTTCATAGATAATTGTTTAGTTTAAACTTGAACTCACGGAAATTTTCCGTGCTAGCTAAATAAGTCACTTCATGTTGGGTTTTAGGAAATTATCAACCAACAAGAGATTGAATGCTATGAATGTCGATTTGCAGAGGATTTCCTCTATTGATAGTAAAAAGGAAATAATTCGTAGGTCGCAAATGCCATTTTGGTAGTTATCTACCCCAAAAAATTTCGCCAGGGCAGCTCGACTTTAAGGCCAATGTCTTAATTTCGGCCTTTTGAGGGTATTGCCTGACTTTCTAGGTTTCCCGAAATGGCTTAAATCATGAACTACAAACATATTATTATAAAGCTATATCACCTGCTGGTGCTAGCCGATGGCAAGGTAAATGAGCGCGAAGTATCGTCGGGTAAGCAAATGACCAAAGCAGAAGGGATAAGTGAAGAAGAATTTGCCTCGGTATTGGATAGTCTCAGAAAAAGAAACCCCTCGGTTGTCTATTCCGAGTGCCTTGAAGAACTAAAAAAACTAAGCCGCGACAAACAAATACGTTGCCTGGCGTGGCTTAGTGTGATTGCGAACTCTGATGGCTTTATGGACAAAACTGAGTGGCAATTCATTTATAAAATTTACCACACGGAGCTAGGCCTCAAACTCGATGAAATTCTGAAAGCCCAGAAAGAACTAAACGGCCTGAAAGAAAAGCCGGTAGTGACTCCCGGCCTTTAACTTCAGAACTTTTTAAAACCCATCGTCTTTGGGTTCCCACAACTCAATTTTGTTTCCCTCAGGGTCCATGATCCAGGCAAATTTGCCGTACGGATAATCCTGCATCTCGCCCACGATTTCAACCCCTTCCTCTTTCAAAAGCTTCAACAACTCCACCAGATTTTCAACACGGTAGTTGAACATGAACTCTTTTTTGCTCGGCTGAAAATAATCGGATTCCTCCTTGAAAGGGCTCCACGCGGTGGAAGCCGGAACCTTTGCGTCTTTATGGTCGGGATCGATCCATTCAAACGCGCAGCCGTAGTCATTCACAGGCAGGCCTAAATGTTTGCCATACCAGTCTTTTATTTTCTTTGGATCCTTGGTCTTGAAAAAGACTCCCCCCAGGCCCGTTACTCTTTTCATAAAATATTAAAAATTTAAAGTGGTTCTACTCAACTGTTCACTGGGGATGGCTCAGCCGGAGGCATAAAATTTTTCCTGCGCAATACACCGGCACTCACCAGAGAAATGATAATACCTACCGGCAAGATTTCAGTCATAGTGATTGCAAACCGGATTATGGGGTTGCGGTATTTTGCGGCGAACTCATCCATTTCCTTTTGGGCCTTTTCAATTTTCTCAGGCGAAGCGTTTTCCTTTTTTAATTTCTCAATGTATTTGTCACCGTATTGCTTGGCAAAATCACCTTTCATAGTGAGGAGCGTTGCTTCCCAACTTAAGGCGTAGATTACCGCCGCTACCAAAGAAATAAGCAAACCTACTTTCAGCGCGTTACCGAACGAGATCGCACCTGCCAGGTGATTGTCGCGGTAAGATTTCACACCAAAAAAAACCAGCGAAAGCGCCACCACCATGGTAGTGTAGCCAAGCCACTCGCCATTTTCAATTTTCAACGTACCACTCTCATACAATGGCATGGTGATGAGGAGCATCGCCCCGACAATAGCGCCCGCAATAAGGCCGTAAACAAGGATTATTTTTTTCATAGGTTTTGTTTTTTCTTCAAATCAATCCGATCGGACGCTAAAAGCCTTCACCCGAAAGTATGAATTGATTAAAAATAGCAGAAATCGCCCGAAAGTCTGACCAGTAATTATGGTATCAGCTTCATTTTTTTTGCTTTCTGCACCGCCTGAGTGCGCCGGCTCGCTTCCAGTTTTAAAAATAAATTGGACGTGTGTGTTTTTACCGTATTGAGCGAAACGAAAAGTTTGTCGGCAATCTCCTGGTTGGATAGGCCGGCCGCCATGAGTTCGAGCACTTCAAACTCGCGCCTGCTGATGCCGAGCCGTTGCACCTGTTGCTCGTCCTGAACGAAAGCTGGATTTACCATCACGATTTTCTTACGCGTGAGCTTCAGTCCCACCCAAATGCCCAGCGCGGTAAACATCACCGCAATGATCCCGACATAAAATTCCGTGGAAAGGTCATGAACGAAGAGCCTGTACTCAAGATATTTGAGCAAAAAAATCAGCGCCGCCATCGCAAGGCCATAAAACAATATGGTCTTTTTCACGTCGCGTTAGTTTTCCTTTGGTGGCAAAAATATTTCAGCCATCATACAGCGTGCGCTACCGCCACCGTTTCGTTCGATGGTGTCAAGACTTGAATGAATAATCGCGTTGTACTTTTCGATGCTGGCTACCTGTTCCTTTGTGAGCGACCGATAAGCCTGCGACGACATGACCAGAAATTTTTCTCCGGCTTTGTTTTGCACTTGCAGCATATTGCCCGCAAATTGGTTCATCTGATCCAGCGAAATGGCGATGATTTCCTTTCCGGTTTTTTCAATTGCTGCAATCACTTTTTTCTTTTCCTGCTCGTCTTTGACCGACTCCAGGCAGATCACGACAAACCGATCGGCCACACACATCATCACGTTGGTGTGATAAATCGGGAAACCCTGTGAATCCGTAGCCACAAACGCAACAGGCTGAAAACCAAGCTGGGCACAAAACTCATTGAGCACTTCCATGTCCGTCCGTTGTGAGAGACAGGCGTACGCTATTTTATTTTCTCTGTCCAGCACCATACTGCCTGTACCTTCGAGAAAAACATTTTTGTTTTCGTACGAGGATAAGTCCACCTGAGCGTTGACCCTGAATTTTGATTTTACTTTTTCAATCACATGAGGCTTGCGCTCCTGACGCCGGTTGACGGCATACATCGGGTAGAGCACAATGCGCCCATCGCTGTGAAATGAAATCCAATTGTTTGGGAAAATAGAATCAGGTGTGTGTGGATCTTTTGTATCATCAATCAAAGTGACGTCCACGCCTTTGGCGCGAAGCACATTTACAAAACCATCAAACTCTTTCAACGCGGTCTCTTGGGCATTGTCGTCTTTGGTTGATTGAAATGCATTGTTCACGGCAGTCTCGGCATTAAAAGTAAACTGCACGGGCCGTATCATGAGAAGATGTGACGTAGTCTGCATAACACTAAAATCTAAGCATTGATTTTTTCGCGAAGAAGCGGCATGCTCATGCAGTGAAAGCCACCGCGCGCGCGCGACAGTTCAGCCGACGGCATCAGAATCATCGTGTCCTTCATTGTCTCTACTGTAGTTTTCCCTGACTCGAGGTCGCCGAGAAGGTCATGCACATGTATTACTGAAAAGCCTGCTGCTTTAAAAGCCTCGGTAGTTTTGTCATTGCGGTCGTAGCCCAGCACCACGCCTTCTTTCAACGCGAGCACATTGCACGAGTCGGTCCACTGCTCGCGAAGGTCGTACGGAAACTCACTGTTGCCCGAATAGATGAACAACACTTTCTCCGAACATTTCAGATCTACCTCACTCACGTTGATCAACAAGTCTTCCAACGTTTCGAAGTGAACCGGATTATCGATGTCGTGTCGGTTGAACTGTGTAATCCGGATCGGATCATCTTTCTTTTTGCTTTCCAGAATTCGTTCGACAGGGTCTGCGCCTTCCATCTTAATTGCTTTGCGCGAAAAATTTCCGAGCATCACCCACACGTTGCGTTTCACCTGCGTGAACACCGTGTCGATGTGCATGTAGTCGCGCTTCTTCGGAATACGGATGACGGTAACTTTGTCTACAATTTTCTTTTGAAACAATAGATTGACTACCTGATGAGCCGCTTCGATGGTAGTGCGCTCACTCACACCCACAAGCAAATGGTTGTCGCTAATCGTCATCACATCGCCGCCTTCAAGCGTCACTTTTTTGTCGTCAGTTTCTTTGGGCATTAAAAAGTGATGCGACGTATCTTCAATCTCAATAATCTTATTTTGAAAATCAGCAAAGAGCGGATGATTGTGAAAAATATATTTTGCCAGAAGGGCTTCCCGGGTTCTGGCTTTTTTGGCGGGACGGTTGAGCAGGATGTGATCGTTGACTACCACGCCGATGTCACGGGTGAAAATAAAATTCGGAATGGGTGCAAACAACATTCGTCCGTCTTTGAGCGTACCGCTGATAAATAATTTCGAAAGCGCCGATGCATCCAGCGTGAGCAGCAATTTCTGTGTTTCGTAGGAACAGAATTCTATGGCACACACTGATGCCACGAGTTTAAGGCGAATGTCTTTGTCGAGTAAGATCTTATCCAACAGCCATTGCAGTTCAATCACTTTATCTGACTGATGAAAATTGGGGCTATCGGGTTTATAAAATTCGCGGTTACTCTCGGCCGACCGAATCTGATCGAGCTTTCCTTTGATCTTACCAGGATCGAGGAAGTACATTAATATCTGTGTATAAAAATCGTATTCCTTCTTGCGGATAGTATCTAGGTGAACGATGTCTTCAAACAACCAGTCTTGCGCTTTGGAAGGAACCACTTTGCCGAGACTGCTGTCGGGGCTGTGCACCAACAACCTGCGCAGCGTTCCGATTTCTGAGGAAACACCGAGTGAGAGATTAGACATAAAATAAAGTTAAAAGAGTAATTATTCGAATCTCAAAATTACATCTTTCACGGCAAGTAATAAACTCGCAAATCGGTTGTGATAAGCTTATTAATTTATGGCAAAAAAATGCTGAATTCATTTTTCATTCCGTATCTTAAATGTTTCTTAACGAAAAAAGTATGCAGGAAAAAATTTTTGATCTGACCGGCAAAGTTGCATTGATCACGGGCGCTTCCAAAGGGATTGGCGCCGCCATCGCTGAGCTGTACGCGCAAGCTGGCGCACGCGTGGTGGTGTCGAGCCGAAAGCAAGAAGCAGTCGATGCTGTGGCTGCTTCCATTAAAAGTAAAGGCGGCGAAGCAATAGCAGTGGCCTGCAATGTGGGAGAAGCCAACGACATTCAAAAGCTAATTGATACAACTATCGCTGCCTACGGCACCATTGATATTCTGGTGAACAACGCGGCCGCCAATCCCAGCTTCGGACCTGTAGTGGAAACCAGCGAATCGTCGTTTGATAAAATTATCTCAGTAAATGTGAAAGGTCCGTTTGAATTGGCGAAAAAAGTGTATCCACTGATGAAGGCCAAAAAAAATGGATCCGTTATTAACATCAGTTCGGTCGGTGGACTACGCCCCGAACCCGGCCTCGGCATTTACAGCATGAGTAAGGCAGCCCTCATTTCATTAACGAAAGTGATGGCCAAAGAATGGGGCGACGATAATATTCGTGTGAATGTGATTTGCCCCGGGCTGATCAAAACAAAATTCAGTGAAGCCTTGTGGAGCAACGACAAAATCATGAGCATGATGATGAAAATGTTGCCGATCAAGCGCGTGGGCACACCCGAAGAAATTGCAGCGTTGGCATTATATCTCGCTGCTGACGCGTCGTCCTACAGCACGGGAAGCGTCTTCACCGCCGACGGTGGCTTTACGATCTAAGTTTATTGTTATGACCAACTTCTTTCTCACCGAAAAAGTAAAGGCGCTTCTTCCCGCCTATCAGCAATTTTTGAAGGAAGAAGTTTACCCCATCGAGTTGGCAGCGGTAACAAAACCATTTCGTCAATCGCTGCCGCTGTTGAAAAACATTCGCGCGAAAGCGAAGGAAAAAAAATTGTTTGCTCCGCATCTTTCGGAAAAGGAAGGAGGCGTCGGATTATCGCTGGTTGAATTTGCACAGGTAAGCGAACTGCTGGGTACCTCGCCAATCGGGCATTATCTTTTCAATTGCCAGGCGCCAGACATCGGCAACATGGAGTTGCTACACGGATACGCTTCGGATGAGTTGAAGAAAATATTTTTGCATCCGCTAATGCACGGCGATATCCGCTCGTGCTTTGCGATGACGGAGCCTGAAATGGCTGGCTCAAACCCGGTGCAGCTTTCTACCACGGCGGTGCGCGAAGGAAATGAATACGTGATCAACGGGCACAAGTGGTTTACCTCTTCCGCCGACGGCGCATCATTCACGATCGTAATGGCTGTCACCGATGCAACTAACAGCAATCCGTATTTGCGCGCGAGTATGATTCTTGTTCCTATTCCGACAAAAGGGTATGAACTGATTCGCAACATTCCTGTCATGGGCGAGGCTGGCGAAGATTATATGAGTCATGGCGAAGTTCGCTTCACCAATTGCCGCGTGCCTGTCACTCATCTGATCGGCGAAGAAGGCAAAGGCTTCGCGTTGGCCCAAGCGCGATTGGGTCCGGGACGCATTCATCATTGCATGCGATGGATTGGCATCTGCGAGCGTGTCTTTGACCTGATGTGTCAACGTGCAGCCACGCGAAAACTCGACGAACATCGTATGCTCGGTCACCAGCAAATCATTCAATCGTGGATTGCCGAATGTCGCGCTGAAATTAATGCAGCGCGACTGATGGTGTTGCAAACCGCTCACGAGATGGAACTCTCTGGCGCCAAGGCGGTGAAAGACGAGGTAGCAGCGATTAAATTTTATGTAGCTAATGTACTTGCCAACGTGATGGACAAAGCAGTGCAAGTGCACGGTGGCCTGGGCATCACCGACGATACGCTACTTTCGTTTTGGTATCGCCATGAGCGTGCTGCACGCATCTACGACGGACCCGATGAAGTGCATAAAACTTCGCTGGCCAAATCAATTTTGAAAAAGTACGGGATGAGTTTCAAATGATCGATCAGCCCACATCCACACGAACCGGCGAAGAGCTAAGCAAGGAAGCGCTGGCAATTTACTTGCAATCGCAATTAGGAATTGTCGGCGATTTCTCCATCGAACAATTTCCGAGCGGCTACTCCAACCTTACATATCTCATACGCTGCGGTGCCGACGAGTTTGTTTTGCGCAAACCGCCAATTGGTGCCAACATCAAATCAGCGCACGACATGGCCCGAGAGTTTCAGGTGCTCACCGCGCTGCGCAAAGGCGGTTATGAAAAAAGTCCGGAGCCGGTTTTACTTTGTGAAGATGAGTCCATCATCGGCTCAAAGTTTTATCTGATGCGCCGCGTGAAAGGGGTTATCCTTCGTAACCGAATCCCTAAGGACATAATCATCGACGCCTCCGCATTTCACGCACTGTCAAAATCAGCGATTGATCAACTGGTGCATCTTCATCAGTTGGATTTGAGAGCTTCAGGCCTCGATCAGCTTGGCAAACCCGAAGGCTACGTGCAGCGTCAAGTGGAAGGCTGGATCAAACGTTATGAAAATAGCATCACCGACGAAATCAAATCACTCGATGAGGCTGCCGTTTGGATGAAAAATAATTTGCCGGCCTCATCGCGCGTAGCGTTTATTCACAATGACTTTAAGTACGATAACCTGGTGCTTGATCCAAGCGATCTCACGAAAGTGATTGCAGTGCTTGATTGGGAGATGGCTACTGTTGGCGATCCGCTGATGGACCTCGGCACCACGCTCGCCTATTGGGCCGAAGCCACCGACGCTGACGCGCTGAAACCATTTAACCTCACGTGGATGCCTGGCAACCTCACGCGTCAAAGTGTGCTGAATTATTATGAAGAAAAATCCGGCAACGCAGCCGACAACATTATTTTCTATTACGTCTTCGGTTGCTTTAAAGTAGCGGTGATCTGTCAGCAGATTTATTTTCGATATAAGAAAGGAGTGACACAAGACCCGCGGTTTGCGTCGCTGATTCACGTGATCAAAGCATGTGGCGACAACGCGCGCCGCGCCATCGAACAAAATCATCTATGACAAAAATTAAAAACATCACCATCCTTGGGTCGGGAAATCTGGGCAGTCGCATTGGCCTGCAGGCGGCCATCTCCGGATACGAAGTAATTTTTTATGATCTCAACGATGCAGCTTTTATCCGTGCTGCCGATGTGTTTCAAAAAGTTTTGAAGCATCTCACCAAGCACAACCTGGTGAAATCGGAAGACCACGACAGCATCTTGTCGCGAATATCATTTACCTCCGATGCAGCTGAAGCCGTGCAAGATGCAGACCTGATCAGCGAAAGCGTGACCGAAGAACTTACCATCAAACAAAAAGTGTGGGAGCAGTTTGGCAAAGTGTCGCCGGATAAAACCATTTTCACTACTAACACTTCGTATTTGCTTCCTTCACAATTGGCAGAAATTTCAGGACGGCCGGAAAAATTTTGCGCCTTTCATTTTCACGACGTCTTCACTGCGCGCGTGGTTGACATCATGCCACATGCAGGAACCGACCCAACGCTGATTCCCTTGCTGGAAGACCTTGGCAGAAAACTCAATCAGGTGCCGGTGATCATTAAGCAGGAGTCGCCGGGCTATGTTTTTAACTTCATGCTGATGGCGCTGATCGGCGCTGCCGGACAATTGAAGACAAAAAACATTGCCGACATTGAAGCTATCGACAAATCGTGGATGGTGAACTTCAACACACCTCTAGGTCCGTTCGGCATTCTTGACAACATCGGACTTGACACAGCATGGCATGTAGTGCACGGTCGCGCCGACAAAGCTTCTGTTGCTTTTTCTGCCCTTCTTAAAACTTATATTGATCAGGGAAAGCTGGGTGAAAAAACAGGCGAAGGGTTTTATAAATATCCCAATCCCGAATACCGTCAATCTCATTTTATGAAATAACCACTCTTTAAAATTTTTGTGTTATGAAAATTTTCATTGCCCTGCTTCTCTCTGTTGCAACTATTGTCGGGTTTGCCCAAAAGAAAAAAGAAACCACCACAACGGTGCCTTCTTCCATTCACTTTTTAGAACAGGAGATTGCGCGGCTTTCTGTGTTAAGCGGTGGTAAGCTTGGCGTTGCAGCGCTACATATCGAAAGCGGAAAAAGTTTTTCGCAATGGCCGGAAGAAAAATTTCCCATGGCGAGCTCATACAAAATTCCAATCGCGGTGGAAGTACTCACCAAAGTAGATAGCGGAAAATTGTCGCTGGATCAGATGATCGAACTTTCTCTGGAAGACCTTCACCCCGGCAGCGGCATGCTCAGTGAACGATTTAACTGGCCGAATGTAAAAAAGCCCGGTGTAGCGCTAAGTGTGCGTTCGTTGCTTGAGTTGATGCTGTTGATCAGCGATAACAGCGCTACCGACTTGTGCCTGCGCCTCGCGGGTGGTCCGGCAGCCGTGAACGCGTGCATCAAGCGCTGGGGAATCAATGGCATGAGCGTTGATCGGCCAACGGCTTGGTTGATCGCCGATTTTCTCGGAATTCATTTTCCTATGAATAAGCCCTGGCCAAGTTTTGCCTTCGATTCGTTAGCAAAAAAACTCACACCCGAACAGGAAAAAATCAGCGCCAAACTTTTTGATGAAGATCCGCGCGATTGCTCTACGCCACAGGCCATGATCGATTTACTTTTGAGAATCTACACCAAACCCCTGTTGAAAACAGAAAGTCAGCAGTTGCTGTTGGATATTATGCGGCGCTGCGAAACCGGGCTGACACGATTGAAAGGTTCTCTTCCTCCCAACACCGAAGTCATTCACAAGACCGGAACCATCGGCATGACCACTAACGACGTAGGGATCATGACACTTCCCGGAGACGCCGGGCATGTTGCCATCGCTGTGTTTGTCAAATCGTCGTCAAAAGAAATTCCGGAGCGTGAACGCGCCATTGCCGAAGTGACTCGCGCTATTCACGACTATTTTATTCTGGTGCGCTGACATTGTTATGTTTGAATTTGGTGAACTGGGGGGCGGCCAATAAAATTTATTTCTAAATTCATCATCCTAAAACTCATCGCTTATGACAGTCGCCCACCAACGCCTGAAAAGTATTGTTCACAGCAAGGAATTCTGCCACGCCGTCAATTACGCCATTATCGGTTTTGCCATCGTGGTCGGCATTGAAACCTTTCATCTTAATGACAGCTGGCTCAAAGCCATCAATACGCTGGAGTATCTTTTTCTGGCATTCTTCACCCTGGAAATTCTTCTTCGAATCTTTGCCGAGGATCATCCCATCGATTTCTTTAATCTTTTCAAGACCAGAAAAATACTGGTGGAGGGAAGAAAGAAGACGGAGTTCGAAATTACCGAACACGGCTTCTGGAATTATTTTGACTTCATTCTGATCGTGATGTCAGTGATTGGCTTATTTGCCAACGTTTTTGTCTTCCCTGGTTTCTTCCAGGTGGGCAGGCTCTTCCGCATCTTTCGTATCGTTCGTCTTCTTGAGATCAGCGAGCATCTCAAAGAAGTGGAGAAGCGAATCGTAAGTATTATCCCTACCGTGTTTTCATTTGCGGTGCTATTGATGATTCTTACCTACATCTATTCCATCATTGGAATGTTCATGTTCGAAAAAAGAGTTTTTGCGAGCAGTAACTTCAGCAGCATTCACGATTCTTTCATCACGCTGTTTCAGGTAATGACGCTCGACAATTGGTCAGATGTGATGAAAGACCTGACCGCCAACGTGCACGGTTTTCATCCACTGGTGATCGAACTCTATTTTATCAGCTTTGTTATTCTCACGGCCATCGTTGCCTTCAACGTATTTGTAGCGGTGATGACATCGCACGTGCAAGAGCGATTAGAAAAAGACATGAAAGAAAAAATTTCTGAAGCAGAATCAGAATTTCAAAATGGAAGTATTCAGGAGTTGCTCGGCGAGATCAGAAGCCTGAAAGCGGAAGTCACAGAGCTTCGAAAAAAAATCAGCGTCTAAATTCTACTTCGCCAATCCGGTTTCGGCCAAGGTGAGCAGCAGTGCCAGCTTAATTCCTTGTGCTCCGTGATCGTTCAGCCACCATTCGTTGAGTGCATGAGCGTGATCGCTTTTGCCACCCGCACCAATAGTCACCGCAGGAATTCCTTTGGCAATAGCGATGTTGGCATTGGTTGATTCAGTAATCAATTCGGGAGTTACATCAAATTGTTTTGCGGCTGCGATTGCATGCTGTACAAGCGGTTGGCTGGGCAACGTTGCTCCTGATGGGCGATAACCAATTGACGCGAGTGTCATGGTGAGCGGTTGTCCTTTCTGAATATTCTTGTTGTACTCTGCCAATCCCTTTTTCATTGTCGCTTTAAAAATCGAATCAATTTTTTTCAGGTGCTCGGGGCTTTCCGAACGCATGTCTACTTCTGCCCACGACTCAAATGGTATAGCGTTGACGGACGTGCCGCCGCCTACTCTTCCTACATTAAAACTGGTTTTGCCCACGGCAGTAGTATAGCGCTGCGCCTCGTCGCTAAAATAATTGATGGCCTTGGCCATCGCATGATGAGGATTTCCCAAGCCAAACGCTCCCCACGAATGGCCGCCCGGTCCTTTGATCAGTGCTTTGTAGCGGACTGAGCCTAACGCACCGATTGCAATATCAGCGATAGACGTTCCGTCGATAGAAATCCAGGATTTTATTTTAGGTGTATTGTGCGCCAGAAAATATTTCACGCCTCGCAAGCCGCCAAGGCCTTCCTCTCCCACACTTGCCATGAAAAGTAAATCGCAAGCAGTTTCAATCTTAGCTTTTTCAAGCGTTCGCAATACAGCCAACATTGCAGTCAGACCTCGCGTATCGTCAGAAATGCCTGGCGCATACAACGTGTCGCCGTGGTGCTTCACCTTTACATCGGTGCCTTCCGGAAAGACAGTATCGAGATGCGCGTCTAGCACAATCGTCTGACTAGCATTACTTCCTTTGCGCAACGCGAAAACATTCCCCACAGAGTCAGTCCAAACTTTGTCGGCGCCTGCGGCTTCAAAGAGCTGTTTTACTTTTTGAGCTCGAACGCTTTCTTTAAAAGGCGGCGCGGGTATTTCGGTCAGCTCAATCAATTCGGCAACCGTAGACGATTCCATGGCATCAATGATTTTATAAGCATCGATAACAAGTTTGTTTTTCAGCAGTGACTGAATGTCGGCAGTATATGGATCGGGTTTGGAGGACTTGGCCACATGCTGCGCTGAGGCAAGGTGAAAACAAATACACACCAGTAGGCCGAGAAGGAAAGCTGATTTTTTATTCACGATCATGACAAAGATTTGCAGCAATATAACAACCGGATTTTTTGTAATGAAGCACAAATACGTTACTGAGGTTTTTATTTGCGCCGATTCTGCATTTACTTTGAATTATTATGACATCATTCCGAGCCATCACCCTTGACCTTATTTCAAGTGAACTTGAATTCACTACGTCACGCAGCAGTGGGCCGGGTGGCCAGAATGTTAACAAAGTAAACTCGAAAGTAACGCTGCGCTGGAATGTAAAGCAATCTGCGGTACTCACGCCTGAGGAAAAGGAATTGCTCCTGCAAAAGCTTTCTTCGCGGCTGACTAGCGATGGAGAAATCCTGTTGTCAGCGCAAGACAAACGATCACAACTTCAGAACAAAGAAGAAGTCATCGTCAAACTGGAAAATTTACTGCAGAGCGCTCAGGCCAAAAAGAAAAAACGTAAGCCTACTAGGCCGTCGAAGGGTGCCGTGCAGTCGCGACTCGACAAAAAGAAAAAGCATTCGGATAAAAAGAAGAATCGGCAAACCCGTTATTAAGCTACCATCCGCGGGAAGCCAATTCCGATTTAAGTTGTGTAAAGGCTGGTTTGTCAGTCCCGCCTCCGGCGTATGTTCGCAAGCCGGTGGTTTGTAAGTATCCCTTAAACGCATTGAGCGAAGGAAAGCCCGACGCATTGTAATCCGTGACATATTGAGCAACCACCTGATCAGACAGATCGGTAAGCCATAGAAATCCTATAAAATTTATTTTGTCGGAATGTAAATCCCACAGCTTGAACATCTCAATAATGAATTGCTTTTGCATTTCATCAGAGCTGTTGCAGCTCGCGCTGGTTTGATAACCCGTTTCGATGATAAATACAGGCATGGAAGGATAAAGTGCGATGATCGCTTCCACGTCAGCATGAACCGCAGTGGGTGGCTTCACCGTAAAGTCACTTTGGTTGGGATAATAACTCAACACCATCATGTCGCTATGCTGATTTAGGCTAATGATATTTTCTTTTGAGTTATACGCCGCCGAACTCCACGTAGTCTCAACACCAACCGGCATTGCTGCTCCCCAACGTTTTTTTATGTACGCTCCTGCACTATCGTAAAACGCCTTATAGGCGGACCACTCGGCCTGGTGATTATTCAAATAATTATCTACCTCAAGGCCTAACACAAAGTTATTGATACTCGCTTGTGCCAGCCGTTTGTGTACACTGTCGATAAGAGTTTTAAAACGCGCTATCACCAGTGGGTCGTTGAAAGCCTTTGCTTGCAGATCGGATGGCAGCGCACGGCTCACCGCATAAATTGGTGTGAGGTTGATGGACACTTTAGTGGAATGAGCGGGGTAATAATAATTAATGATATCTAGGATGGAGAAATCAAATCCACTTCCGGTTTCAAGCATTGTCCAAGGGATAGTAAAAGGAACTACATCAATACCGAGGGATTTCACACGATTGAATTCTGTATCATAACTATTCCCCTCCGCCTGAGTAATGTGTACGGCTACCTGGCGAGCTCCTTTATTTTTGGGAGGGGTTGCTTCGTTTTTAGAACAAGAGGCCAATAAAAAGATAAAAGACACGGAAATAAGGGCACTTCGCATAGAATATTTTTTACCTACGACTCAAATGTAAGGAGAAAGGTTGCGTCTGCATTAGTTTTGATTCCCGTTTACAGGTAGTTTTAATAATTTAGTAACCTAAACGTCTCCGCCCTAAAAAAGGAAGGCCTTATGAACATGAACGATAAACCGATTGAGGAATTCTTTTTTGAGTCGCTGTTAAAAATCTGTTTGGGCAGCGTGTTGATTGTAATGTCGGTAGATTTTTATTTCACCGGATTCGCTGCTACGCGTTCGGCCATTATCGACTTTGCCATCCTTTTTGCCATTCTAATTTCTGCCTTGTTGTATAAAAAGGGGTATTTCCTTGCCTCTGTTTTAGTAATTGGCTTTCTCACGATGGCGGCTATGTTTTACCAAAGTATTGCCACTGACTCGATCACTACATCCTCAATGGCAGTAGTGATGGTGATCGGTTTCGGGTTTTCGGTCTTGCTCAAAGGTAAAATTCCGTTTCTGCTCCACGGGATTACATTAATTGGAATGATCAGTGTGTTTGCCTGGCTGGCCATGCATCCCACGCGCTACGGTAAACCTAATGCGAACGACATCATTGTAGCTGGCGTCACATACCTCATACTGTATCTGGTGATCGGGTTCTCCTCGATGTTATTAAAAAAACGCTACGACGAAGCCTTCAAAATACTGGCTGAACAACACCTCGAACTGGTCGAAAAGACAAACGAAATAGAGACCCAAAATGAAGAGCTCTTGTTGAGCCAGGAGAACCTCTATCAGCTCAATCTTACTCTGGAAAGTAAAGTAGAAGAGCGAACGCGCGAGGTGCAAAAGCAAAATGAACAACTGATTCGCTATGCCTACGCCAACGCACACCACGTGCGAGGGCCAGTCGCCCGACTGCTGGGGTTAATCCAGTTATCAAAAATGGAAACTGATCTTGACTACCCGTTTCTCTTCCAAAAAATTGAAGAACAAACCCATGAAATTGACGCTGTAGTAAAGGAGATCAATAAAGAGCTAGAATTTTAAACTCTAAACTGATTAGCACAGGTGCCTCAGTGTACGAAAAATAAAATCAGTCCACAAACAAGGATCAATACGCAGCAAACAATGGCGATGATTATCCCACAGTATTCACTCCACTCCGATTGCACTTTCGATTTCATAACTGTTTGACCTGCCAACCGCAAGGAAGTTTAATTCAGCAAACAAGGATCAGGACTTTCACGTCGATAAATTATTACTTTTGAAGTATTAACCATCATTCTTATGTTAGACCAACTTATACAACTTGTAAAACAACACGCTGGCGATGCCATCATCAACAACCCGGCTATTCCCAACCAACACAATGACGCGGCCATCAGCGATATAGCCAACTCCATTCTGAGCGGCTTACAAAGCCATGCTTCGAGCGGTAATCTTCAAAACATTGTATCTCTATTTCAAAACGGCGGAGGAAATTCGTTGGTGAATCATCCCATCGTGAGTTCCATTATTGGCAATGCCACCGCCAGCTTATCGTCAAAGTTTGGAGTAAATCCGTCAACCGCAAGTTCTATTGCTTCTTCTCTCCTTCCCACGGTAATCAATAAGTTTGTGAGCAAAACCAACGATCCAAACGACACTAGTTTTGATCTGAGTTCTGTATTACAAACTGTGTCTGGCAATAGTGGTTTGGATGTGAGCAGCCTCCTCGGGCAGGTGACAAATTCTGGTAGTAATCCTTTAGGTTCACTAGGAAACCTGGCCAGCAAATTTTTCTAAATGCTAGAAAATTAACCCCGGCTTATGAAATCCGCATTCGTCATTTTTCTTTTATTGATGACAGGTTTCATGAGCTGGGGTCAAAAGAAATATCCACTCATGAAATTCGCTGATCTGCAAACGGCAACCAGCGATACTATCCAATTAAAAGGGTACATACTTGACGTTTACCAGTGCCCGCCTTGTCCACCAGGCGCGATTTGCAAGCCCTGTATTGAGAATAATATTTCGGTGGTGGAAGATAAACCGAAAGACATCGCAAAAATTCCTTCAGAAAAAAGAGTCAGATTGTTTACCGCCAATCAAAGAGGTTTTGAAGTAAGTAAAGAATATCTTTTTGTAGTGACCTTCCGGAATAAAAAATCAAACGCGGGGGATAATCTTAGTTTGATTTCGTTTAAACCACTACGATGAAAATCGGCGGCGCCAGATACCGGTAGAACTTTATTATCGTTTGATAATCTTCCCTTTCTATACCAAACCTTCCGATACACGCCTATTGCCCGAACTTAAATCCAAGCTTCTGCTTATCGGCTACTTCTTTGATTTCAAATTCTTTCACATCGTCGAAGATGACAGTCTCCAGAAGTTCTTTCGTGCGTTCTTCCTTTTTCAACGACGCCAACCTTAAGTTCTGATTTCGTACGGCCTCATCTACAATCTGTCGTACGGTGCGGGCATTGCCAAAATAATTGTCGCGTGTGGAGTGAAGAAATTCAAAGTATTTTTTGAGATGATTCGTAGCGGCTTCATCGGGCTGCACTACTTCTCGCGCAAAGCGCATCATCGCAATAGCAAACATCTCATCCGGTGTATAATCCTCAAACACAAAGTATTTGTCAAACCTCGACCGCAAGCCGGGGTTGGAGTTTATAAAGTCTTTCATATTATCCGTGTATCCGGCTACAATTACACCAAATTTTCCACGCATGTCTTCCATGCGCTTTAAAATGATTTGAATGGCTTCGCCTCCAAAATCATGTTGTGCATTTTTTTCATTGGCCAGTGAGTATGCTTCATCAATAAAAAGCACACCACCGATTGCCTCATTAATTTTCTCTCCCGTTTTTATCGCCGTCTGACCAACATAGCCTGCCACCAACCCTTCGCGATCTACTTCCACAAGGTGTCCTTTTTCTAAAATACCAAGTCCCTTGTAAATCCGTGACAAAATTCTGGCCACAGTAGTTTTTCCTGTACCCGGATTTCCGGTAAATACAGTGTGCAGTGAAAATTTGTTCAACACATCTTTTCCCGTCTCCTGGTAAAAGCGAACGAGCTTTACCATTTCATTCACTTCCGTCTTGATGTTCTCAAGGCCAGTGAGTGAATTCAACTCAGCGATGCTTTCGGCTAGCAGGTCATCCAGTTTTTTGTCAGTCGTGGTTGCCGGCTGCGAGGCTTGTGAAGTCAATAGGGTTGTATCGGTAGTTATGGGCGCTTCGCCTTCTTCAAATACATCGCCGATCTTGAACGGAACCGTAGCAATCAAGGTGTCCATAAAAACCGCCTCCAGCGAATAGACATCATTCTTCCAGCGGCCGGCTACCTCACTTCCCCATCCCGGGTAGAGTGTATAAATTTTACCGGCTGTGTTGGGCGCAATGTAGATGAGGTAAGGGTAACTCCCTTTCAGCTGGCCGACATGATCATAGAAATTGAAAATCACTTCCGCATAATAGTCTTTATCGGATTTGTTTTTGATATTGAATTCTCCCCATACAAACCGCGTGTCCTTCTGACTGAATTGCTTGAGATATTTTTTCTGCGCCAGTGTTGAAGCCTGTCCATCGCCTTCAAAAAGCTTGATCGACACAATATCGAAGAACAGGTTTTCCCCGGGTTTGGCCTGGCCCAGATCTTCGATATAAAATTTACCCTCGCCAATCTTAACCTCGTCAACGTAGGCTTCCCACAGATAATTGCCCTTAAACCAATAAGCGCCAACCGTAGCGTTTCCCCACGACTCACGATGGTAGACAATGTTTTCTTCCTTCGTCACCTTCACCTTCTTCTCCAGGTTGCACAATTCATTCTTCTGGCTTCCTGAAATGTAGAAACACTTCATGCGAAGGCTTGCCTCCCACTCCTCTTCGTCAAATAATTTGTTAAAAAAAGAAAGCTCAGCTCGGATATAGGTGGTTTCGTAACGATCAAAAACCCGTCGGTATTTTTTAGTGCCGTCGGCCATCCACTCGTCGGAAGAGTGAACCTTGAGGTCACGAAATTTATATTTTACAGGAAGCGGTTTCTTTTCTGAAGAGTCCATAATGAGAAATAAAAAACAAGTTAGAAATATTGAAGAATGCAGCGCAACAACTTTTTAGGAAATAACCCAATTCAAATTATTAGTTTTGACATTTCAGGAAAACTAACTGCTTTCAAGATAAACCGATGAAGAACGTCTTTCTATTTATTCTAACTATCGCCCTCCTCGGGTTAAGCAATGGAAACGCCAGCGCACAGCGCGCCAACGAATATCCCAACATGAGCCTGATGATGACCAACGGTTCTATCAAAAATGCCAAAGAACTTCCCGGCAGCAGCGTCTTGATTATTTATTTTCCAGACTGCGATCATTGCCAACGCGAAGCCACTGAAATCAGCAAACACCTCAAGTCGTTTGAAAAACGTCCGGTATGGTTTATTTCTACAGCTTCCTTCGCCGACATCGACAACTTTGCCCGGCAGTATAAACTTGCAGGATACGACAACATACATTTTGTACGGACAGATATTAAAGATGTGATCAATAATTTTGGCGGAATACCAACACCCTCCGTGTTCATTTACTCCAAGGAGAAACAACTGGTGAAGGCGTTTAAAGGAGAAACCAAAATCGAAGAAATAATAAAATATCTTTAGTGCAAATGGTTTCGATTCTTACTTATCAGCCACACCATCAGGCCATATTCAAAAAAATTAATCTCGAATGGCTCGATCGGTACAAGCTTACCGAAAGTCACGACCTAATGGTACTTAACGACCCTCAGGCTACCATCATTGATCGCGGTGGACACCTATGGCTAGCCGAAAGCGATGGTGAAATTGTAGGCTCAGCGGCATTAATGAAAGAGCATGATGGCGTATATGAACTGGCGAAAATGTGCGTCACCGAGTCTTTTCGCGGCAAGGGCGTGGCCACTTTACTAATCAATCAATGCATTCAAAAAGCTAAGGAACTCCAGGCAAAAAAACTTTTACTCTTTTCAAATCATCAACTCGTAGCAGCGCTTAAGCTATACGAAAAGCACGGGTTCCGCAATGTGGTTGTAGAGAACTCGCCTTTCGCGACGGCGGATGTGAAAATGGAACTGATCCTTACCTAAATAAAAAAGTCGCCAAGTTTACCCTGGCGACTTTTTATAGCGATTATTTACTATTAAAATTTCACAGGAATTTTCACCAACGTGTTTTCCCATGCGAGCGCCATTGTTGCAGAACCATTGCCTCCGTCGAACGCGATCGTAAAAGCCTCCACTTCCGAATCCGATTTTCCCGCGGGGACTTTAAACCGGGCCACATCCTTAGTTTGATCATACTCATAAGCACCCCAGGTATCAAGCTTTGAATTAAAGATGATGGTCCACTCCGTTTTGTCGGGAATAGAATACAGTGAATACGTTCCGGCAGGAATCAACTTATCACCAAACGTAACGTCTTTGTAAAGTTTAATCTCCGTTGTTTCATTGGCGCCAGTGCGCCACACGGTTCCAAATTTCTCTGTTTCCCCTAGCATCGTTCTTCCCTTTTTCTGTGGACGGCCATACACCACTTTCACAACTGGTGCCGTGCCACGTCCATTCTGTCGCAAGTAAACAATATCCGCCGGACTAGGATCAAGACCGGGTAATTTCTGAGCCAGAACGAGGTCAGTAATACCAGTCATGAGAGCAACAACCAACAAAACGAATTTTAATCTTTTCATAATATGTTTTTGATTTTGAAAAGTGAAGGTATATAAAATAAACGCTCCGGTACAAAGTTTTACACGGCATCGTCATTCCTTGGATAAAGGGTAACGACTACTGTAAAAAAATAACGGAACATGGGGTATGCCACACTACTTAGAATAAAATAAAGATCAGCAACCCGACAAGCAATGCGATTATCACCTCCTTATGGTAAAGCCAACTCCTCAACAATTTCAAACGAGCGATTTTCATAATCATTGATTCGGTACTTGGAGTCAGGTTAAATCCCAGGGTTTAATTATAATACGATTTTTTATCCTAATATCCGATGAGCAGAATCACGCATCGATCTGAATGAAATCATAGCGTAAGGCTAATCCCACGTCTATTTTAGCAATGGATTTCAGGCCGTAGTGAGCCAAAATGGAATCCAAAAAATATGAAAACGTTAGCAAAGAGAAACGCGGACGTATTTCCATCCTTCGTTTCTGATTTCTTCAGAACGAGCCCATTTATGGGTTCTGGTTTGTTTGATCTCGATACCGACTTGCTTCCCGCAAGGTTGGGCGTTACGGTTCCGTCGGCCAATGTACGTGAAACTGAAAAAGAATACATGGTTGAAATAGCGGTTCCGGGTTTGACAAAAAATGACTTCAAGATTGAAATCGAAAACAACCTGCTCACCGTAAGTGCTGAAAAGGAAGAGGAAGAGGAAAAAAATGAAAAGGAAAAAGGATTTACCCGCAGGGAATATTCGTTCAACTCCTTTAGTCGTTCCTTCTCATTGCCTGAAAATATGATGGCTGATAAAATTGACGCGAAGTATGAAGAAGGCGTGTTGAAGATTCATGTTCCTAAAAAAGAAGTTACACCTCAAAAACCAAAGAAGGAGATTACCGTCTCCTAAGTTGTAGTTGGTAGGGCCGCAAGACCAAAATAGGCCCTTGATTAGAATGGCCAGGCTGTGAAGTCTGGCCATTTTGTTTTCGCCAAATGCTCAAAATTTTACGATATATCGTTAGTCGATTTGGGATATATCAACAAACTCGACCGGAGAGGGCCCAAATTCGCGTTTTTTCAAAGGAATTCGGGTGGCATCTGTTTTGCCAAAGCAGAACCGTAAGCTAAGTCTTACGGTAACCAAAATTCTCTGTCATGAACCCACATCGCCTCTCGCCTGCATTGATCGGTCTCTTCTTTTTTCTAGGGACAACAATCACCAACGCTAAAACTCCTTCACGCCTTACACAATTGGATTCTATGCCCGCAAAAGCTGAAATTACACAAACCCCCGTAGGGAAGGATACCGTCAATGCATTAGAAAACCTTTTCAAAAGAAAACGCCGTTTCGGAATTGTAAAAACCATTGTTTTTGGCTCAGCTGCATTTTACGCTGTCAATCACACGCTTCACCCTTCTGAAACAAACAGCAACAACAAAGGGTGGCAAAAAGATGTGGAAGAGGATGCCACAATATTCGCCATCTGCGCTGGTACCATGGGCACCATCAACGGCCAATTTCAAGTATTCCGATATTCAAAATCCGCATTGAAGAGAATTATTGAAGACCGGAATCACGGTATTCCCTACCCAAAAGAATTGATAGCCAAATTAAGACCTTCGGATTTTAGGTGAACGGCCACCTTTTGTTTTCACTGAATCCCGCTTAAAAGCAAAAGCCAAAACCACGAGTATGAGTATGACAAAATAGATAGTTGTCGTCATACTTTTCAAAACAGAAAAGACATTAGTGACTATTGCAAGAAGCCTCAAATCACCAGGATAAGTCTGCAGCATTGAGATGATTCCGATGTTTTCGATATAATCACAAAGACCCGCGAAAATCGGCAGATAGCTAAGGTAAAATGAATAACCGTCGGCTTTTCCCAACCGCAAAAGAAAGTACGCCATGATCAAACTGTAGCTCACACCAAATAAGAAAGGATAGATCATATCCAGCGGAAGTTGATGAAATAAGTAGGCGTTCCTTCCAGGTTCTCCCAATGTACCGAGCAGTGTCACCATATATTCTGGAGAATATCCAGTCGGCATCATATCAGGTAGCTTCATTCCTTGTGCATAACCCATCACTTCAGGAATAGTGATGCCAAGCATGAGCATGTAAACTGCCGTAGCTATGAAAAAAAAGAGCAATGCATTTTTACCGGTAGCGTTTCGCTTTAAAAATTCTTTCATGCGTCTGATTTTTAATTTTATCCGGCCCATCCTTCGCGATCCAGGCTGCGGTATTGGATG
>JAFDYT010000020.1 GCA_018266055.1 Bacteroidota bacterium | reverse complement strand
TTGGATGAAATCCTGAGCAAGTTGTGTAATGTACCAGAAAGTCTGATTTGAAGAATTTGGGTGGTAAGAGACTGACTTTCAGGGGTAAGAAAATAGAGTTAAAGAAAAACGGGTTGGTCATTTGGCCAGCCCGTTTCTATTTAATAGCCTTACAGCCCGTTAAAAGAGGTTTTTATAACCTTCATGTATCAGAATGTCAGATGAAAAGATGTAACTATTGTAGTCAAGCCGTAGTAAAGGCAGGTCAACGAAAAGACGGAACGCAGAAATATCAATGCAAAGGCTGTAAAAAATACCAGCAGAAGGAATATCAATATAGAGCGTGCGAGTATTCTGTAAGTCAGAAAGTCGCTAGTCTGTTGGTTGAAGGAGTTGGAATCAGGGGAATTGCCAGGGTGCTTGGTATTTCAGTAACCACTGTAATCGAGCGAATAAAGCGTATCGCCATGTCGATCAGAAAGTCGTGTTCGAATGGTAAGAACGGGGTCTATGAAATTGATGAGTTATGGACATACGTCGGTAGTAAGAGGAGTGAACTATGGATCACTTATTCCTTTGATAGGAGAAACAAGGCAGTGATAGACTTTACCGTTGGGGCAAGAACAAAAGAAAATCTTGATACGGTTACAAAAGGGGTATTAGCATTAAATCCTGTCAAAGTGTGTACGGATGGTTTGCCTATATATAGAAACCTTATTCCTAAATGCCTTCACCATGTTGGACTCCCCAACACACGCCACATTGAGCGGTTCAACCTGACCTTGCGCATGCACCTGAAACGATTGGCAAGAAAAACGATTTGCTTTTCACGGAGCAAAGAAATGCTGGAAGCGTGTTTGAAGATTTATTTTTGGAGCGGGGTGGAGAAGCGTTCAGGGTTAGTGCAGGTGTAAATTGAAACCCGCACTGCGGAAGAGATAGGAGCGGCACGAAGTAAAGCGGATAGCCCGGTGCGCGCCTCGCGCAGCCGCCCAAGAACGAATAACCAATGACCGAATACGGCATCGACGGGCACAGCCACTCGAACGCCGCGTATCCACACCGCACCGAAACGACTTCGACCGACGTGGGCTCCAAGAAGCCTGAAACCTGACGTACTCCAACCCTTCCCCGTACGACTTTATAAAATCGGCCTTCCAGACTATAAAAACAGCCTTACCTTAGCGGAGAGCGGCCGTTTATTTGGTCAAAATTTAAAACACGTATGAACGCACACACTTTACCCATCAACGACCAACGCCGCCATGACCTCGACTGGCTGCGCCTGATTGCCATTATCATCCTGCTGTTTTTCCACACGGGCATGTGGTTTAACCACTGGGGCTGGCATGTGAAGAACAACGAGCTAAGCTACTCCTTTCAGTACTGGATGGTATGGTCGCACTACTTCCGCATGCCGCTGCTGCTATTTATATCCGGAGCCGGCACACTGATGGCGATGGGCAAGCGCACGCCTTCGCAGTTCAGGCGCGAGCGGTTTCGCCGCCTGTTCATTCCACTGGTGTTTGGCATGTTTGTGGTAGTGCCGCCGCAGATTTATTACGAGCACATCAAAGAGTACAACGGCTACTGGGATTTTTATAAAACGGTGTTCAACTTCGTGCCGTACCCCAAAGGCAGCTTCAGCTGGCACCATCTCTGGTTTATTTTGTACCTGTTCATTTACTCGCTGCTCGCTCTGCCGCTGCTTACCTTCCTTAGGTCGGTGCGGTCGGTGAAGTTCAGGGAAAAGGTTTTCTCGTTTCTGTCAACTCCCGCCGGGCTCCTGTTTATTCCTTCCATATTGCTGCTGGTAACGCAGATACTTCTGCGCCCTTTCTTCCCCGAGGAGACTCACGACCTGATCAAAGACTGGGCGTACTTTACGTTTTACTTTTTATTTTTTGTGTACGGGATCGTCTGCTATTCGAATCCTAACCTATGGAACTCGATCGGCATGAACAGGAAATTCTTACTGACGGTATTGCTGGTGTCACTGATTCCGTTTTATGTGTGCTACTTTCACTTTCGTGGATTGCTGGTGCTGCCGTTGACGGAGGATACGATTGAAACAACCTTTGACGTGACCGCCATTTTTGTAAGCTGGTTTACGGTGATAACCATCATTGCCTATGGGCAACATTACCTGAACAAACCCCACCGCTGGCTCACCATCGCCAACGAAGGATTGTATCCCTTTTACATTTTGCACCAAACGGTGATCATCGCCATCGGCTACTACATTGTGCAACTGCCGTGGGGAATCGCCGCAAAATACTGGACGATCAGTTTCCTCACGTTGCTGAGTTGTGTGGCGTTCTACCTGGCCGTCATCCGGCCGTTCAACGCGATGCGGTTTGTGTTCGGCATGAAGCCGAAGAAGAAGGAAAAAGAACTACTTGCAAAGGAGTAAGATCCTGATGAAAACAAAAAAGGAGTGATCAACAGGTCACTCCTTTTTTTTGCTTCTAAAATTTTGTGCTAGCTTTTCTTCAGTCCGTTCACGAGCATGTCGGCGAGTTGCTGGCCGAGCGACAGCGGATCGATGTTGCTGCTGGGGTCGTACCACATGGGCATCCAGTTGAGGGAAGAGAAGAGCGTCATCACCGCCAGCTTTCTGTCGATGTTGGTTTTGAATTCGCCGTTTTTCACACCTTCCTCAATAATGGTTTTGAACCGGTTGATGTAATTAATTCTCAGCAAAAGAAAATCGCGAAGGTGAGGTTGGCTAAGGTGACGGTGCTCGTTCATAAACACCGCCGATGCCGTCAGGTCTTTGGCCATCACCTGGATGTGTCCGATAATTCCTTTCTTTAATTTTTCGCTGGAGGTAGCTTTTTGTTTTTCTACTTCTTCCAGCGACTTGCGAAACTCGGTAGCCATGTCGAAGCATAGGCTGTGCAGAATTTCTTCTTTTGATTTGATGTGCGAGTACAGGCTGGCCGCCTCGATCCCTAATTTCTGTGCCAGGTCGCGCATACTGGCCGCCGCATACCCTTTTTCACGGAATAATTCTGCTGCGCTTCGGATTACTTGCTCTTTCCGCGAGAGGTTCTCATTTGTGCCAATCATTTTTATCTACTAATAGAGCAAAGATATTTTATTATTAGCTTTGAAGCTACAAGTAATTTTAGAATGAATTTCAGCTCGCTCAAGGAATACTTCTATAAGCTCTATAACGCCAGTATGAAGCGGGTACTCATTCCCCTGGCGGCCTACCTCGCGATTTACTATTTGTCCCTTTCGGGAATGATTTTGCCGGTAATCACAGATGAATTGCCGATCATGATCGCGCTGGCAGTTTATGCTCTTATTACCATCATCGCGCTAACGATTGTTCATTTGGAGGTGAAAAAGATTTTTAAGTCGAATACCGAAATGGTAGGGCTTGGCAATAAGCTGGATCTGTTTTACACTGTCACGCAAAAGAAGATGAAAGCCATGCTGTGGGTTTCCTTGTTTAATGCCACCGGTTTATTGCTCACGTTTCACCAGTGGTTCAGCATCTACTTCGCCGTGATTTTAGTGTGGTATCTTTTTCAATGGCCCACGCCGCGAAAGGTGAGCAGGTTATTGCAGCTGAGGGGCGACGAGCGCGAGATGGTGATCTCCAAAGGAGAAGCTTTTAAATTTTAGATCGATCAATTCCTAAGTTAAGTTGCGTACCTACGGCACGCCTTTTAATTCTTGCTTAAGAATTCTACAAAGCTTTGCCTCCTGACGGAGGCAATCACTTTATCTATAAAAAAGAAAAGGCTGCCTTTGTGAGACAGCCTTAACTCCTGATAAAAACTCTGGTTAGAAACTTATTCCAAAACTAAAGGCATTCAGTTGTGGACCTTTGTTGTCGGCGAAGAGCTGATTCATATCGTAGTTGAAGAAGAAGTCTACATCGTTGAACCCGATCTGTGCGCGCAATCCGTAGCGCAGGTTGTTGAGGTAGTAATTGTTGTGATGTACTTCTCGCTTCTTGCTGTTGTTGTCGTTGTACACTTGCTTGGTATAGCTGTCGATGAGGTAGCCTACGTAAGGGCCCACGCCGATGCGGAAACCTGAACCACTGCGTCCGTCGAAGAAGCTTGGCTTACGGCGGTTGCCACCAAAATCAATCACCGGCACGGCAGAGATATTTACATACGCGGCGGTGAGTTTACTTTTGGTGAAAGAAAAATTGCGCGTGTCGGTATCGAATAGTACACCAGTGTTATCCTTCGTCACCAGGGTCTGGTTGTTTTCAAACTTGAAGTTATACCAGCTCACACCGCCGCCCCATTCCAGAAAAAATTTGTTGGCCATGCGTGTGCGATAGATGGAATTCAATCCCACATACCACGAGCCCCAAGGCCTTACGGAATACAGGCTGTTGCTCTGATCAGGGAACTTGCCGTTATTCAGGTAGTTGTTGGTGCCAATGTCCACGCTGAACGAGTTGTGCGTGCGGCGACCATGGTACTTGCGCTCATGACGACTTGAATACGACGACGACTCGTTGTTGCTCTCTTGTGCCACTACCGGTTGTTGCGGCACCGAGTCTTTTTTAAGAAACTCCGAAGCCTGACGATTCAATTGGGTGGAGTCGCGCATCTCCAGTTTATAAATCATCTTGTCGATCAATTTCTGGAAGTTGTATTTCTTCAGTGTTTCAAGGTCTTTTTTGTCTTTAATAGACAAAAGCACTTTGCTGCCTTCACCTACTTTTACGATCACGGTATCCGGCGCTTGTGAAAAGCCCACGGTAGAGAAAAGGAGAGCGGCTAAAAAAATGAGTTTCGTTTTCATGGTCATTCGATAGTTGGACTACTTAATTTTTTGTTTTGTTTTTGATGAAGTTAAAAGCGAAGAGATCCCTTTTTATTTCACGCAGGTCGTTCACCGGGCCTTCTCCATTTTTTACTTCTTTCGCCAATTCCAAAACTCTCTTTAGTCCTGAGTTCTTCACTTCGGTAGTGGCCACTACTTTTTCTTCGGAAGCAAAGTCGTCAAGCGTAAATTCAAGTTTGATCGGCTTCTGCGTGGAAGATGCAAGTGTGGCGGCTGAGGTTGCGTTGGTGCTAATTTTTTCCTTTTCCTTTTCTTCTTTTTGTTCATTCACCAACGCAACTGCATTTTCTTTTTGTGATTCCATAATAACAGGCATCGCACTTTCTTCTTTCTTTTCCTTTTCTTCTACATGTTGTGCTACAGTTATGTCAGGCTGCTTTCTGATGCTTTGGTTTGCCGAAGGTTGACTAGCTTTTTTTGTGCCGGTTGTGGCGGCGGGCTTATTGTCTTGCGAAGTAGTTGCGGCTTCTTTGTTTTCTTTTTGTGCAGGCGTTATCGCAAGGGTAGGGGCGGCTGGTTTTTCCGTGGCTTGCTGCCAATACATGACAGAGATAAATGCACCGAGCAATAATATAGCGGCAGCGATACGCCACGCTACGACGTTATTTTTTTTTGAAAGCTTCGCTTCAACTCTTGCCCAGGCTTCGTCGGAAGGAGGAAGCGAGTGGCTTTCAAGTTTTTCTTTGAAGAGCTTGTCCGTTTGATTTTTCATATCAATTCATTTTTTGAATCAATTCTCTTTCCAATTCAATAATTCTCTTTTGCAACAGGGCGCGTGCGCGGCTCAGTTGCGACTTTGATGTATTTTCGCTGATGCCCAACTGATCGGCGATCTCCTGGTGCGAGTAGCCGTCGATGGTGTACAAATTGAATACGGTGCGGTAGCCGACCGGCAGCGCTTCGATCATTTTCATCAGGTCGTCGGCCTCTAGCTGGTTTTCTAATTTGTGATAGTCGGGTTCGTAGGCTGCTTCCTCGATGTCGGTTTCGAGGTACATGCTCTTGTTTTTGCGCAGGTAGGTGAGCGACTCGTTGACCATCACACGGCGAATCCATCCTTCAAAACTCCCTTCGCCTTTGTATTGGCCTATCTTGTCAAAGATTTTGGTAAACGCCGTCACCAGCACATCTTCGGCTTCCATACGGTCTTTTACATAGCGGCAGCACAAGGCGTACATCTTTCCCGAATACATCCGGTAAAGGGCATGCTGCGCCTCACGGTTTTGCCGCTGGCAGCCTTCAATCAGTTCTGTTTCTTTTGCGCGGTAAATTTTGAATTCCATTTAGCCGGTTACACCCGGCAGATGCAAAGGTAACGGGAAGGGTTGCACGGGGGTTGGAATTTTTTTAGCCCAAACGGCTATTTGGGCAACCCATTGATGTGTTTTATCCAAAGGGGCAGGTCCTCAAACAGCTGTTTCATGATGGCGTCGGTACGCTCGGCAAAGAGACCGATGTTGCCGTAGGCTTCGGCCGTTTGTTTGCCGACGGTGTCGCTTACGCCGCGCAGGATGATTACTTTTTTGTGGTTTCGTTGGGCTGTGTAGGCAATCGCGCCCGACTCCCAGTCGCCGGCGACGGCGTGGTACTCTTTTTTCAGAAAGTCGATCTCCTCTGGCCGTAAATCTTTGTCCGCGGAAACCAGCACTGTTTTGCGCACTAATACCGGCAGGTTTTCCCCCAGCCAGCGCAAATCGATTTCGGTGGAGTAATCGGCGATGGCTTCTTTAGAGTCGCCCATGGCCTCGACAATGTCGTAGATGATCGTTCGGCCGGCCAGGATTATCTTACCGGCTTTGATTTCGCCCTCAAAGCCGCCACATGTGCCCAGGTTGATCAGAATGTCGGGGTTGAAATGATCGATGACGTATTGTGTCGCGCCAGCCGCGGCTACTTTGCCCCAGCCTTCGTGGAAGATCAGCACATTTTCTTTTTCAATCTCTTTAAAAAAATATTCCCCCCACGGGGAAGTAGAGAATTTTTCGTTGGGGAATATTTTTTTGGTGGCCTTCCATTCGATGTTGGCCGAGACGAGGACGGCGATCTTAGTTTTCGATTGTGCGGCACAAGGAATAACCGCCGCAACGATCAGCAGGATCAGAAATCTTCTCATGAATTATACTTTAATGAAAATCTTTCGCTTGTACATCTGCCAGAGGATGACCAGAAAAAATAAAATCAGACTAAGGGCAAAGGCAAGCGACGCATCTTTCGGCGGAAGCCAGCTTGCATAAAGATGCTCGTAGAGAAATCCCCACACGGAAACTTCTTCTGTGCCTTCGGTTATTTTTATCCGGATTAACGTTTTGGCGAGCAACCCCGAGGCGACAAAAACGAAAATGGCGTTGGTGCCATAATACACAAACGGAGTAGCCCATTTCTTCCACCCTTGCACATCGATCAGCCAGTAGCAGCAGGCAAAGAACTGCATGGCGATACCCGCGGTGTAGAGTACAAAACTGCTCGTCCACAACGACTTGTTGAGCGGGAACGCGAGGCTCCAGAAAAGGCCGGCGAAGATGAGCATTGCTCCGGTGAAAAATATCCATACCGTGCGCAGCTCTGGTTTTTCGAGTTTAGAAAACAACTGCCCCGTGAGTAGTCCGAGCAAACCGGTGGCAATGGCTGGAATTGTACTAAGGATGCCTTCCGGGTCCCAGGTTTTGCTCTGCGACCACAAATGCCCATTTAGTAATAGCCGGTCGAGCCACGCGCCGAGGTTTGTTTCGGGTTCGAGATTGGCAGCGCCGACTTCAGGCACAGGTACTAGTGTCATGAGCAGAAAATAGCCCAAAAGAAAAATAATAGCGAGTCGGATTTGAGTTAACCAACTTGTTTTGAAATAGAAGATGGAGCAAAAGAAAAAGACAATGCTGATGCGTTGCAACACGCCGGGGATGCGCAGGTGCGATAATCGATTGAGCGAAAAAATCGGGAACCATGCGATCAGAATCCCTAACAAAAAAATGCTGGCGGTGCGACGGATAATTTTTGCGAATGTCCTTTTGGTGAGCCCTTCGTGTAATTTGTTTTGATAGGCAAAATGAATAGACATACCGACGATAAAAAGAAAGAATGGAAAGATCAGGTCGGTGGGAGTACAGCCGTTCCAGTGCGCATGCTCGAGCGGTGAGTATATCGAATCCCAACTGCCGGGATTGTTCACCAGAATCATGGCCGCTACGGTGATACCACGAAATACGTCCAGTGATAGAAGGCGCTCAGGCTTTGTCATTAGTTAAGTTAGATTCCTGAAAATAAATTTACAGTTTGAAGGTATTCCGGAATCACGGTGTTCCAACCTAATCGTTCGTTGATGAGTTTTGAAAACACGGTGGCACTTGCTTCTTCGCCATGTACAATAAATGTAGTCTTCGGTGCTTTCTTAAAATTCGAAAGCCAGCGCAGTAACTCGCTTTGATCAGCGTGCGCGGACAGGCCATGTACTTCGCGCACATGACAATGCACAGGCACTTGCTCGCCAAATATTTTAATTGTTTTTTCTCCTTCCAGAATGCTGCGACCGCGCGAGCCCTCCGCCTGATATCCAGCCAAGACAACCGTGTCGTTTTCGTTGGGCAAGCGGTGAAACAAGTGATGCAACACCCGGCCTCCGGTGGCCATGCCGCTCGCGGAGATAATGATGCCAGGCTTTTTCATTTCATTCAATGCTTTTGAGCTTTCTCGCGAATTGCAGAAATGAATGTTAGTAGCGTCGAAAATACTGATCAGGTCGTTGTGGCTGGCCGTGACTTTGATCTTGTGGCCATAAGCATGCTTTTCATACAGGTTAGTTACACTGATGGCCATTGGGCTATCGAGGAAGATCGGGAGCAGCGGGATTTCCTTTGCATCCATAAGCCGTTGCAGATAATAAATCAGCAGTTGCGATCGCCCTACGGCGAACGCCGGAATCACCATCATGCCGTTGTTGGCCACAGTTTCATGAACGATTTGCGTTAGCTGACCTTTTACATCAGTCATCGGGTTGAGCCGGTCGCCGTATGTGGATTCGGTAAGCAAAATGTCTGCATTCTCAATCACGGCAGGATCGTACATGATTTCGTCGTTGTAGCGGCCCAGGTCCCCAGAGAAAACAATTTTCTTTTCCTGTGAATTTCCTTTCAGCGTCATCTCAACAATGGCGGCACCTAGAATATGGCCTGCATTATGAAAAGTGATGGAAACGTTCGGCAGGACTTTAATTTCTTTTTTGAATGCGTGTCCTTCCACCAGTTGAGAAACAAGCCGTGCGTCGTCGGCTGTGAAGAGGGGTTCGGGTTTGCTGTGACGTGAGTAGCCACGCTTGAACGCAAATAGCGCTTCTTCTTCCTGCAGCTTGGCGGCGTCGAGCAGCATGATCTGCATGAGGTCTTCCGTAGCCGACGTGCAGATAATTTTTCCGGAGAAGCCGTCTTTTACTAACCGCGGCAGATAGCCCGTGTGATCGATATGCGCATGCGTAATAATCACCACATCAATTTCCTGCGGATCGATCGGCAATTTATCCCAGTTGCGCAGACGCAATTCTTTTTGTCCCTGAAACATGCCGCAATCGATCAGTATTTTTTTCTGATCTACTTCAAGCAAATGTTTCGACCCGGTTACACTTTTAGCCGCGCCCAGAAATTTTAAGCTAACATTCATTTCACTTTTCTTTTAAACAACAGCGGAAAAGTTATCGCTTTTTTAGATGGAACCGAAATAAAAAATGGGAACCGGTTGTATCACCAGGTTCCCATTCTTGGAGGAAGAATTCAGTATCCTAATCGCGTTTGATCACTTCCGGATTACCCAAGTATTTCACTGACCCAGTAATGTCGGTTTCAATTTCTACTTTTTCAGTGGCATTCACGCGGGCTCTTCCCATTTCTCGAGCGTTTACAATGGCGTGCCGCACTTCAAAGCCGCTGGCCTTAAGTTGAGCTACTTTGTTTACTTCAGCCTCCAATACTTCGCCATTGCCATCCAGTTCAAAAACCATCGGGCCTGACAGATCAAGCTGCAGATTACGCACGTCCAGTTTTGCGTCGCAGGTCATGGCGCCCAATAAGGAGATATCCATTTCGTCTTCGTTGAATCCTTCCAACTTTATTTTGCCAGCTCCTTTTACTTTTAGTTTGGTGAGGTTTGGCATGGAGATATAAATTTTGGCTGTCTCGTCATCTACGTTGTCCATCCAGAAGGTTTTGTTGCGTGAGCGGTAGTCGATTTCAAGGCGGTCGCCAGACTGGTCGACACTGAATTTTTTCTTCTCGCTTTCCGATCCTTTGATCTCTACAGAATACACATCGTTTTTGGTGACCACCAGATTGAAAATTCCTTTAATCTCAAGCTCGTTGAAATCCTTCAATCCATATTGGTCATTCAGTTCCAATGCTTTTTCTTCCGTAGGTTCAGTGCAATTCACACATTCGAAGCCGCGCTCAGTCATTTTCCACGTTTTGTCAAAGTTCGAATCGCGGTAGCCTTCGTAATCGTGGTAGTTGTTGTCAATGATGCGCCACATTTCCTCACTGATCACAAACTGCGTATTGTACGGAATGAAGAGGTCCATCTCCAGCCGCTGAGCACGGAACAACGCATCTTTATTGAAGGTGATGTTCGAGTCGAACGTGAGCACGCTGTCGGTGTGGTTCACGCTGTAGCTTACCATCTGCGCGTTTTCAATTGCATTTTTATGCGATGATCCCTGCGCAATAAATTTCTCCACCAGTTTGATTTGTTTGCCATCGTATCCTTTGATCGTTAAATCAGTGACGCGGTAATCGTCAAGACCTGTTTCATTGATTTTCAATACTACTGTTTTTCCGTTGGTGTCAAAGGTTCGCTCTACTTTGTAGTCACCATCTTCTTTGAAAGAAATCAACATTCGCGGAAGCGTAAAGCCCAACACCAACACACTCAGGAAGAAAATGATAAACATAATCCAACCTACAATCGGGCGGAATACAATTCGCTTGGCGATGATGGAACTTCCCAACAATTGAATAAAGAGTGCCGGAATAAGTGCCACAAAGAATGCCGCTATAAATGACCAAATAGGGAAGGCAGATTTGATCGCCTCAAGTGGTAAGCTAAGTCCTTCCAAATGCCATTGTGCGGGGAATCCTGACGATGAAAATATTCCAAACACAATTCCAAAGGCAAAGAGGATAGAGAGTATCATGGTAATGCCGATGAGGATGACGAAGACGCCGGTCATTACGCGAATGATATCCACCAGCACGCGAACAATTGGCCCGAGTATCTTGCCGAGGAATTGGAGTATAGCCGCGATGGCGCGGAAAGGAAACAATGCGATTTTAGCAAACGTACTCTCTTCGGTATCCTTTTCGTTCAAACTTTTTTTTACGCTCGACTCAATGTTAGAAAGTGTGACAGGTTCTCCCTGCATTTCCATTTTCTCTGTAATGGTTTTAGCCTCTGGAATGGAGATCCAGAGGATAATGTAAATGATCAGACCAAAACCGCCAAAGAAGGCCGCCAGCACAAAGAGTATTCGTACCAGGATGACATCGGCGCCAAAAAAAGCGGCAACCCCACCGGCTACCCCACCGAGTACTTTGCTCCCGGGATTGCGGTACATTTTTTTTACGCCGCTTTCTTCTTCAATAGTTTCGGTAGGAAGCACAATCCACAGAATGATGTAGATAATGATGCCGAAACCATACCCGAGGAAAAGCAGCGCAAAGATCAACCGGGTCCACACCGGGTCGATGCTAAAGTAGTGGGCCATACCGGCACACACACCGCCCAGCACTTTGCGATTCTTATCGCGCACCAGTTTTTTGGGTTCGCTGGTCGCGGCCGTGCTCGCTTTTGATTTATCTTTTGAAGGCTCGCCTGCAAATTCATTTTCTTCAGCAGCCTTGAAGTCGTTTACATTACCCATCACTGTCATCAGTTGGGCGACATCCTCGGCGGTGATTACTTGCTTGCCGTCGTTAAGTTTCGAAAGAAAAATTTCGGCAATGCGGTTCTCAATGTCGGCAATGATTTCGCTGCTATCGTCAAAAGTGCTGAAGTAGCGGTTGATCGAATCCAGGTATTTGCGCAGCGTTTCATAGCCGTCTTCTTCGATGTGGAAGATGATACCGCTGACGTTGATGCTGAGTGTTTTTTTCATAACAGTATGAATGGTGTGGATTATGCTTGGGTTGTGTTTTTAGAAGTGATCATTTGCGTGGAGTGCACAAGGTCGTCCCAGGTTTCGGAAAGGCCTTGCAAAAATTTCTCTCCTTCGGTGGTCAGTTTATAGTACTTCCGCGGCGGCCCCGATTTCGACTCTACCCATTTGTACTCGAGCAGGCCGGCATTTTTCAGGCGGGTGAGGAGTGGGTAGAGCGTTCCCTCCACCACAATCATTTTCGCCAGTGTCAGTTCGTCCAGCATGTCGGACGCGTAGGTTTCGCCCCGCGCAATGATTTGCAGGACGCAATATTCCAAAATCCCCTTTCTCATCTGAATCTGCGTGTTTTCAAGGTTCATAATCCGTTTTTTAACGTTCTGATCAGTTATACGGCAAAAGTACTATGCATGACCAAGTACTGTATTGAAAAATGATAAATAAATTTTCAAGTAGCTGAAAATCAGATCAATTAATTTTCTTGTTTTTAGAAATGAAGCGTAAAGACCGTGAGTTTGTCTGGTTCTGAAACTACGGTAAGCGATCCGTTGTGCATTTGCATGATCTGGCGCGAAAGTGCCAAGCCTATGCCTGAACCGGTCTTTTTGGTTGTAAAAAAGGGGACGAAAATGCGGTTAATGGCTTCGGGGATAATGCCCGGCCCGTTGTCGCGCACTTCGATGATCACCGATTGATCTATATACTTGCCATTGAGTTCGATTTTGCCTTCTTCTTTTTGCAAAAGCGATTCCATCGCATTCTTAACCAGGTTGATGAGCACCTGTTCGATCATTTCGGCGTCCGCCTGAATGGTGAGGTAGTCGGAGCTGCAGGAGGTAGAAAAAGTGATGTTCGTTTTCTTCAATTCCTGTCGCATGAACTGGGCTGTCTTTTCGATCAGGTCTTTCAGCATCACCGTTTTAATTTTGGGTTGCGGCAACGACGTGTATTCGCGGTAAGCGTCTATAAACTTGATAAGTGCTTTGCTACGATTTTCAATGGTGGCAAGCCCTTCGCGCAGGTCGTCGGCGGCTTCGGATTTTAGCTCGTAATCTTTTTCCGTGCGCGTCATCTCCTGGTCCAGAATTTCGCGAAGGGTAGACGTGAGCGAAGAAATGGGAGTGATCGAATTCATGATTTCATGGCGTAGCACGCGAGTCAGGTTTTGCCACGCTTCGATTTCTTGTTTTTGTAATTCAGTCTGAATGTTCTGCAGTGTCAAAAGTTTTACCGTGTTTCCACGAATGCGCATTTCGGTGCATTGAATGGTGAGCAGAAAATCATTCGTTTTGTACAAAGTACCCTTGCCCGACTGCACTTCATTCAAAGCGGCGAACAATTTCGGATTGGCATCGGCCAATTCGTTGATGTTTTTAAGATTGGTGACGTTCACAAATCGTTTGGCGTTTGCATTCATGAGTTGAATGTTTCCGTCGTGATCGAATGAAATAATCCCCGTGCGCACTTGTTGCACCACGGTGTTCAGGTATTGCCAGTTCTCTTCCTTTTCAGAACGCGCGTTGCGAAAAGCTTCCAGCACTTCGTTGAACGCTTCGTTGAGTTCTTTAAAGCTTTTGCCGAGTTTATTGTCGGCGGCAAATCCTGAAATGAAATCCGAATACCGTACCGACTCCAGAAAGCGAGTAAGCTTGCGGTTAGTCTGCGAAGTGAAGCGATAGATTTCGGCTACCTGAAAAAGAACAAACAACGAGGTGAGTCCGGCCGCGAAAATCATGTTTGGATGCCCAAACATAAACACTGACGCTGCCAGCGTTGCCGCCAGCAAGAGCACTCTGATTAAAAGCCGTATGCGAAAATCTTTCATTCTTTAATGTTCAAGAACGAGATGAAAAACTCAATCTGATAACAGACCAATTGTAACGCGTTGGTCTTGAATAATTATAGTCCATGTTTTTCTAACCGCCGGTATAACGACGAGCGCGTGAGCCCCAGCTCGGTGGCGGCCTGCGTAATGTTGCCGTTGTATTTTTTAAGCACTTTTCTGATCAACAGCTTTTCTACTTCTTCCAGATTGTACGCGTCAAGGTTGAGGCCAGCTTCGGTTTCCTTTGTGGTCGCGGCGTTGAGGTTGAAATCTTCAGGTTGCAATACATTCCCTACGCTCATAATCACCGCGCGTTCGATAGAGTGCTGCAATTCGCGAATGTTGCCAGGCCACGAATGCTTGTTCATACGCACAATGGCGGCATCGCTGATTTTTGAAATCGTCTTTCCGTATTTGGCCGCGTATCCTTTCAAAAAGAAGTGTGCCAGTAGCGGGATATCTTCGGGACGCTCGCGCAGCGGAGGAATTTCAATTTCAATCGTGTTGATACGGTAGAGCAAATCCTGGCGGAAGCGATTCTCTTTTACCATTTCGTACAGCGGCATGTTGGTAGCGCAGATTAGCCGAATATTAATAGGCACTTCCTTGTTGGCGCCCACGCGGCTAACTTTTCTGTTTTGCAGCACGGTGAGCAATTTGGCTTGCAGCGGCATCGACAGATTTCCGATTTCATCAAGAAACAGCGTTCCGTTGTTAGCCAGTTCAAATCTACCTACACGATCTTCTTTCGCGTCGGTGAAGGCACCACGCTTGTGTCCAAACAGTTCGCTTTCAAAAAGTGTTTCGGTCACCGATCCCAAATCTACGGAAGCAAATGTTTCATTCTTGCGCGCGCTGTTGCGGTGAATGGCTCGCGCGATCAACTCTTTGCCTGTTCCGTTCTCGCCAAGAATCAATACGTTGGCGTCGGTCTGGGCTACTCGCTCTATGGTTGAAAAAATCTTTTGCATGGCCTGGCTTTGGCCAATTATATCGCTGAATTTTTCGTTCAGCGCCAGATTAATTTCCTGGTTTTTTATTTTCAGGGTTTCCACCTGGTCACGCGATTCGCGCAGACGCATCGATGAGAAAAGAGTAGCCAGCAGCTTCTCATTTTCCCAGGGTTTTAGCACAAAGTCAGTAGCGCCGGCTTTGATTGCCTTCACCGCCATCTGCACATCGCCATAGGCTGTGATTAGGACAACTACTGCCGAAGGGTCGATGTCGAGAATTTTTTGGAGCCAATAATATCCTTCGCTGCCGCTGCTCACATCTTTGGTGAAGTTCATGTCGAGCAGAATCACATCGTAGTCTTCGTGAGCCATCAGTGTAGGAATGCTCTCCGGATTTTTTTCAATATCCACTTGCGCGAAGTGCCGCTTCAGGTGCATCTTGGCGGCTTTCAGCAGGTCTTCGTTGTCGTCAACAATTAAAATTTTTCCGTATTTGTGATCGCTCATAGTTCAGGATATTGATTTGCATTTTCCTGGTTTTCACAATATTGATACCGCAAAACCAAACGCGTTGTTTTTCGATTTTTGACAGGTTTTTGTTTCAAATCTATTTAATTTTTGTCCGAATGCGGACAAGTTCGTTCACATTTGAACTGAAATAAAAACGTGAAAACCCGAAATCGGCCCTGTTATGGCTGTTATTATGTTGGCACATTAGTTGGCTTATAGCGATCGAATAATTTAAAGGAACCTTAGTACATGGACAAAAAATTAGAAAAGAAGCGATTCACCGTAAAGAAGGTCTTAACCTATGGCGGCATTGCCGCGCTCGTAGCATTTGTGGCTTATCAGTTCATTTTTGCAGACCGGCGTTCAACATTCAAAACTGAAAAGGAAAAAATCACCATCTCTGAAGTGAAGATGGGCGAATTCAAAGAATACATTCCACAAACAGGTACGGTTGAGCCTGCCCGTACAGTTTATCTGGATGCGATCGAAGGCGGAAATATCAAACGAATCCTGAAAGAAAGCGGTGCTATGCTCAAGGCAGGCGACGTGATCATGGAACTCACTAACCTCAATCGCGAGTTGGCTGTGTTAAGTCAGGAGGCGACGCTGAACGAAAGCATCAACCGTGCGCGCGATACACGATTGAACATTACCAAAAACGATCTCGACCAACGGCAGCAATTGGCTTTGATTGATAATGCGCTTGCCACACTCGTTCCTCAATTTGAGCGTCAGAAAAAATTGTATGAAAAGAAATTGATCGCCAAGCAGGACTTTGAAAAGACCGAGGCAGACTACAAATACAATCTGCTACGTCGAAGAATTACTTACGAAGTATACCGCAGCGATTCGATTAACCGAATTGCACAGATTCAGGATCTGAATACATCGCTTGCCAAGATGAGCCTTAACCTCGACGGCCTTGGTAAAATTCTTGATAACCTGTCGATCAAGTCGCCGGTGGATGGGCAGCTCACTACCACTGCTCACTGGGAAGTGGGCCAGGCTGTAAGCACCGCTCAGCGACTAGGACAAGTAGATGTGGTGGGAAGTTATAAAGTACGCGTTCCCATCGACGAGTTGTACCTTCCTAAAATCTCTGTTGGACTTCCGGCATCCACTGATTTTGCCGGCAAGACGTATAATCTTGAAATCAAATACATTTATCCCAACATCACCAACGGTCGCTTTGAAGTAGATATGGATTTTGTAGGCGAAACCCCGCAAGGTATTCGCCGTGGCCAATCGCTGCGCTTGCGCATAGAGTTAGGCCAACCTTCACAGGAATTGCTGTTGCCCATGGGAGGTTTCTATAAAGATACCGGCGGCAATTGGGTATTCATTGTAGAAGAAGGTACCAATCGCGCCGTGAAGCGTGAAGTGAAATTGGGCCGCAAGATGGGCTCAGAATATTTTGAAGTACTCGAAGGGCTGAAGCCTGGCGACCACGTCATCACTTCATCGTATGAAAATTTTGGAAATAACGAAGTTTTGATTTTGAATTAACCCTCAGTGCAACTTTTTAACTTTTAACGCGTCTAATTTCCCGATCCTTGTAACTAAATGTTTTTTTTAAAGTATAGTACAACTAAAACTCACATTGTCTCATCCCACCCATAACTGAATAATTATGATAAAATTAAAGAACCTCGAAAAAGTCTATACCACAGAAGAAGTGGAAACAACCGCGTTGAACAGCATCAACATGGAAATTAAAGACGGCGAATTTGTAGCCATCATGGGGCCTTCGGGTTGTGGTAAATCCACACTTCTGAATATCCTGGGGCTTTTGGATAATCCGTCGGGTGGCGAGTATTATTTCGGCGAGCACGAGGTAGCCAAATATTCTGAGCGTCAGCGTGCACAACTTCGCAAAGGCTCGATCGGGTTTGTGTTCCAAAGCTTTAACCTGATTGATGAACTTACCGTATTTGAAAATGTAGAGCTGCCTCTACTTTATATGAAAGTACCTTCGGATGAAAGAAAGAAAAGAGTAGAAGAAGTACTTGAGCGCATGAATATCATGCACCGTCGCAACCACTTCCCACAACAGCTTTCGGGTGGTCAGCAACAACGCGTTGCTATTTCGCGCGCCATCGTTGCCAAGCCTAAAGTAATCCTGGCCGATGAACCTACTGGTAACCTTGACTCGGCCAACGGTGAAGAAGTGATGAAACTTCTTTCGCAATTGAACGAAGAAGGCACAACCATTTTGATGGTAACGCACTCACCGTATGATGCTAACTACGCGCACCGCATCATCAACTTGTTTGACGGAAAAATCGTAACTGAAAATATCAAAGAACAATTTCATATTTAGTCGTTAAAGAGTTCAGGAACGATCGCTTCTTGATACGTTCTTCATAGGTTAGGTTTAGGTTAATAAATAAAGTCCCGTAGGTTGGGACTTTATTTTTTTTTGACCACTTTCAAAGAAACCGAACACATCACTGTTCATCCATGAACAATGTGAACGCATTCGTCCTTTAATTTTGAATTGATCCGCACATTTTTTCGCTGGCATATTTATTGGAAGGTGCAACTAAACAAATAAAACTGCGTCTTACCCCAAACTTTGATTATGCTGAAAAACTACTTGCTGATCACGCTCCGGTCGCTGATGAAGAATAAGCTCTTCATTCTCATCAATGTTTTCGGTATGGGTATTGCCATTGCGTGTTGCATCACAGCGTACCTGAATTGGCAATACAGCGCCGATTGGGACAAAGGTCATGTGAATGGATCTAAAATTTATCGCGTGCAGTTCTGGCGCGATTTTCAAGGAAACCGTACGCGGTACGGAATGGCACCGATGCCGTTGGGCAATTATATCAAACAGAATTTCAAAGAGGTGAATAAAACGGTACGTTACATGTCGGCTTATTGCGACATGCGTATTGGCGAAGAAGTTTTTGGCGATCAGATGGTATTCGCCGACTCTGCATTTTTTGACCTGTTCACCTTTCAACTGAAATACGGTTCGTTCGAAAATTTTTATGACAAAGGCAAAGTCTTTATCAGCGACAAGGTTGCCAAAAAATACTTTAACAAGGAAGATGTAGTTGGACAGCCACTTACACAGATTGTGTTAGGCAGTGACGGTGTGCGCAGACCCAAAGAGTTCGTAATTGGAGGTGTGTTTAAGAAGCCACCTCAAAACAATAGTTTTGGGTTTGATGTGATCACCCTCTTTGATAATTTCTGGGACATCAACCTCGATAAGGATCTAACTGAGACAAGCTGGAAAAGATGGTCGCATGTTTTGTTTCTTGAAGTGGACGATCCTTCGCAAATCTCCACGATTACCAAAAGTCTGCAGCAATATGTAGAACCCCAGAACAAAGCGCGCGAGGATTTTAAAGTCTCAGAATATTACCTGGAGAATTTCGCTGGCATGATGAAACGCAACCGCCAGAATCCCCGCCTGGATAGCGATTACCTCGGTGGAGGAATTCCTGACGAAGCGGTTTCAGTGCCTGCCATTATGGGCGCTATGCTTTTGCTCCTGGCGTGTTTTAATTTTACAAATACGTCAATCGCCATTTCCAGCCGGAGGCTCAAAGAAATTGGGATTCGCAAGGTTATGGGCGGAATGCGTAATCAGCTCATCTTCCAATTTCTTGGAGAGAATTTAATACTGTGTTTTTTAGGATTGCTTGCGGGCTTACTAATTGCCGAATGGATGGTGCCCGCTTACGATTCCCTTTGGTCATGGCTCGACCTTACCTTGAGCTACACCGAAAATTTTGGATTCCTCTTGTTCCTCGGCGTGCTACTTATTATTACTGCGCTGATCGCAGGCTCCTATCCGGCATTTTACATCACGTCATTTGAGCCAGTAAGCATTTTGAAAGGAAAGGCAAAATTCGGAGGTACCAACTGGTTCACTCGCTTTTTACTTGGAGGTCAGTTTGTGATTTCACTTCTGGCGATCATCATGGCGGTAGCGTTTTATCTCAATGGTCAATACCAAAGAAACTATGATCTGGGCTACGCTACGCATGGCGTTGTTTCAGCCTGGGTGAATAATGAAGCGGGCTTCAATACCTACCGCGATGCACTTGCCTCTAACAAAGACATTAAAGTGATCGCCGGAACGAAACATCATGTGGCTAACTCGTGGTACAATGATCCTGTAAAGTATGAAGCGCTGGAACGTGAAGTCGATATTCTTGAGATCGGCGATCATTATTTTGAAGCCATGGATATGACTGTGATTTCAGGACGAAACTTCAGACCTGAGTCGGAGACCGATCGAAAAGAATCTATTCTGGTGACAGAGGAATTCATAAAGCAATTTGGCTGGAAGGATGATCCCATAGGCAAACGAATTGTGTGGATGGATACTGTTCAGTTTTATGTAATCGGCGTAGTAAAAAATGTTTATGCCAGAGCGTTGTGGGGACCGGTTAACCCGATGATGCTTCGCTACGCGCCAAAGGAAAAATACGAGCAACTTGTTGTGAAAGCGGATGTCGATAAAATTGTGAAGGTGAATGAATTTATGGAGAAGAAGTGGAAAGAAGTATTTCCCAACACGCTCTATTCTGGACAATTCATAGATCAAAAGCTTCAGGAGACGAATGAGATCAATAAGAATGTTTCGATCATGTTCGGTTTCCTTGGGTTTTTTGCCGCGTTGATGACAGCCATCGGCCTGTATACTTTAGTGTCGCTCAACATCGTCAAAAAGATGAAAGAAATCGGGGTGCGAAAAGTGTTAGGTGCTTCGGTTTCTAATATTGCGGGTGTCATCAATCTTGAATTTATCATCATTCTTGGGATAGCTACAGTGCTTGGTGGTACTCTTGGATTCTTTGCCGCCAATTGGCTGATGGATGCAATCTGGGAATATTATTTGAAAATGAATTTGACAACGCTATCGCTTTCGGTAATGGCCATGACCGTTATTGCTCTGTTGGCGGTGGGGTACAAAACGGTTAACACGGCCTCCTTGAATCCGACCAAAACGCTGCGTGATGAATAGCGGATGTAACAAGAAGTGCCAAACAACGTCTCGCGAAAATAGTATGAAGAAAAATAATAGCATATGTTTAAAAATTACTTCCGGGTTGCCGTGCGCAACATTTTAAAACACAAATTTTTTGCTGGAATAAATATTCTGGGCATGACTATAGGAATCACGGCCTGCCTGCTGATTGCTCTGTATGTGATTAACGAATTCAGTTACGATCGCTTTCATGTTAATGCCGAACGGATTTATCAGGTTGGTCTGCACGGTAAGATCGGAGGTCAGGATGTGCGCGTAACGAGTACATGTCCGCCGATGGCCGCAGCTCTTCGCCAGGATATCCCCGAAGTAGAGTCAACCATGCGTTTGAACGAGTGGGGAAAACCTATTTTCAGAAACGGTGATATCGTTTTCGCGGAAGACAAAGTGTTCGCGGTAGACAGCAATTTTTTCAAATTCTTCTCCTTCCGGTTGATCTCTGGAAACGCCGTTACCTGCTTGAAAGAGCCTAACACCGTAGTACTCACTGAAAAGCTTGCGAAGAAATATTTTGGCAATGAAAGCCCGCTGGAAAAACTCATTGTCATCGGCAACGACAAGAAAACGTATAAGGTGACTGGTGTTGCCGCCGATTGCCCCGCTAACTCGCATTTTATTTTTAATGTGCTGGTGTCGGCCGCTTCCGACGACAACCTCAAACAAAATATATGGCTTAACAACGGCATGTATACCTACTTCACGTTGCGACCCAATACTACTGTTGCCGCTGTAGAAAGCAAATTTGAAGGCATGGTGGAGAAATACATCGGGCCAGAAATTGAAAAATTTATGGGCACCAGTCTTAAGCAGTTTCGTGAGTCAGGCGGAGCGTATGGTTATTTCACTACTAAGATGACTGACATCCATTTGAAGTCAACTGCACAGGGGGACATTGAGCCGGGCGGTAACATGATGTACATTTATTTTTTCAGTGGTATTGGCATCTTCATCATCGTCATCGCCTGCATTAATTTCATGAACATGTCCACCGCGCAATCGGCAGGCCGTGCGAAAGAGGTCGGTTTGCGCAAAACACTCGGATCGCTACGCAGTCAGATGATCGGACAATTTCTGGCGGAATCAATGTTATATAGTTTGGTGTCTATTGTTGTGTCGGTATTGCTGTGCTATTTGCTTTTGCCTGCATTTAATACCTTATCCGGAAAACAGTTGCAGATTCTCGATCTTGTGAATCCATGGTTCATTGCAGGTATTGTAGGTCTGCTGTTTATTGTGGGCTTTATGGCAGGAAGCTATCCCGCGTTTTATCTCACTTCGTTTAGTGCGGTAGAAGTACTCAAAGGAAAGATCAGAGCCGGATTCAAGAGTAAGGGGATTCGCAGTTTCCTCGTAATTTTTCAATTCGCTATCTCTATTTTCCTGATCATTTTCACTTCTGTGGTTTATCAACAGATTCAATTCATGCAGGACCAACAGATGGGCATGGACAAAAAGAACGTTATGATTTTGCATAGCATGTCACGACTCGGCACCAATCAGGAAGCTTTTCGCAATGCAATAATGCAACAACCCGGGGTAGTGAAAACCAGCTTTACCAACAGCACCTTTCCTGGCGTAAACAATACCTCCGTGATTCGGTCTGCCAAATCAGAGCAAGACCACATCGCCGGAATTTACTATGCGGATTTTGACCACCAGTCAGTGCTTAAATTTGAAATGAAAGACGGACGGTATTTCTCTAAGGAATTTCCTTCTGACTCTACGGCGGTAGTCATCAATGAAGCGGCTGCCAAGGAATTTGGTTTTGAGAAGTCGGCGGGGGAAGAACTATTGTACAACAACAATGGCGATTCAGTATTGAGTCGTTATCGGGTGATTGGTATTGTGAAGGATTTTAATTTTGAAACTTTCAAAGACAAGGTGCGACCGCTCACGGTTTTTCTCACACGCAAAGCAAACAACCTCCTGATCCGCTACGAAGGAAATCCCAAAGCCGTTGTGGAAAGTACCACCAAATTGTGGAAGCAATTTTCGAACAACGAACCAATTGAGTATGCCTTCATGGACGAAGATTTTGACAGGCTGTTTCGCGCCGAAGAGCGCATGAGTCAGATCTTTACTGTGTTCTCTGGTTTGGCAATATTTATTGCTTGCCTTGGGCTCTTTGCGCTGGCGGCGTTTACTGCCGAGCAACGCACTAAAGAAGTCGGCATCCGCAAAGTCATGGGTGCATCCGTCAGCTCACTCGCGCTTGTGTTGTCAAAAGAATTTATTGCTCTGGTATTGATTGCCTTCATTCCAGCGGCAGCACTAGGTTGGTGGATTTCATCTCAATGGCTCAGCGGTTTTGCGTTTCGCATCGGTATCAGCCCATGGATTTTTGCCATGGCCGGGCTTTCGGCTATCGTAATTGCGTTTGTGACCGTGAGTTATCAATCGATCAAGGCGGCCATGGCCAACCCGGTAAATTCCCTGCGCTACGAATAAAATGCGTCTGTATTTGGAATTGTTAACATCTGAAGTTGAGCGTTTAATTACTTATAAATCAATGTGATATACGGCCTATTATTACCCTTATGTTAAGTTTTGCAATAAATTTGATAATAATGGCTTAACGCAATAGCTTCGCTATGAAACCAATCAACATTTATGGAAAAACTAGTTGTAAAAGGCAAAAAAGAGGTTCGGCTGCATTTGGCAGATGCATTGCGTCAAACCATTCACACGCTTGGCGTTTCTGCATTAACTAAAAAGTCTGAAAAGATGATTGTGAAGAGTTCCAAGAAATTGGCTTCCCTGGTGGGCAAGCAAATGAAAAAGGAGCTTAAGCAAATCAGCAAAATGAAAAAGAAGACTGAGCGCAAGAAGGACGTGGCGTTAGCTGGGGCTGCGGCCTAAGTCACATAAAAGAAATCATAAGGCATCCTGTTTCGATGGGGTGCCTTTTCTTTTTTGCAGCCATTCAAATACCGAAACGTTGATCAGCAAAAGCAACATTCCATAAAAAGTATCTTCCACGGGGATCGTTCCCATTCGCAGGCCCAGGTTTTCCTCATTATTGTACCACACCACCGGCGATTCGATGGCGGTGCCGGTGAGCACACCATTTACCAGAAAGAAGGGGATGAGGATGAAAAGAAACGCGAAGTAAAACTTACCCAAAAAGTCAGCCGACCAAACACGCCGAAGCAAAATCAAAAAAACAGCTGTGGCAAAGAAAGTGAGACTGGTATACCAGCGCTGATGATTGAATGTGGCAGTGATTAACAAGCCGAAAATCAGAACGTCGGTGATAAAGTGTTGAACTCTTCCCTCTATGAAAACGCGCTTCGAAAGATAATTGACAGCCTCGTAGGTAAAGACGCAGGCGTAGGGGATGCAAAAAAAGAAAAGTACTTCTTCGATCGGCAGGTTAAAAAAATAAATACCGCACACGTAGTTTAGGTTAAAGCCCCACACGCCCATGGAGGTAAACCATACATCCCACGCGATGAAAGGCAAAGCTCCGGCCAGCATCGCCGGCCACAGGAAAGTCCACTTTTTTGAAAAATTAGCTTTAGGATAAAAGCTAAACGCAAACGGAAAAATGACACTACTGAAATTGATAAACAGGTAGAGATAATGCTCCATGGCCAGTGTCATTGCGTCTCTTGCCGCGACTTCTTTACAGAGAACGACTTCGGCTCAAATTTTTTAGGAGCATACAAAAAGCCAAATGCTTCACATCCCTCTTTCGTGTGTTTTGCATGATGGATGTAGTGCGCATGGATCATCCGTTGCAAATAGCGGCTCCGTTTTTTAGGAAGCCATTTGATCCGCTGATGCACAATGACATCATGAAATACGAGGTAGAAAATACCGTAACAAAGAATACCTAATCCAACGGAAATGAGGTAAGGGCTGTAGGTGATCAACGTGGCGTAATAGAAGAGGCCGATAGAAGGAATAGAGAATACTACGGCGAACCAATCATTTCTTTCCAGCGCGTGGTTGTGCACGGTGTGATGCGATTTGTGCCAGCGCCACATAAAGCCATGCATGATGTATTTGTGCGACCACCAGGCAACAAATTCCCAAAAAAGAAAAGTGGCCATGACGATCACCGCACAAAAAAATATTACCCAGCCGCTTGTCATGATTTACTTGAAGGAAAAATTTGTTTTAGCTTTTCAGTTCTGAAATCAAAAATACGATTTACCTCACGCCCTACAAAAAGCGCATGGGCAAGCCGACCTAACACTCCCAGAGGAATAGCATAACTCACTTCGTCGGTCATCTCCACGCCATTTTCTACTTCCCTGAAATGATGCTGGTGATGCCACAATGCGTAGGGCCCGAAGCGTTGCTCGTCAATAAAGTATTGGGGCTCTTTCACCTGGGTAATTTCAGTCATCCAATGCACTTTTATCCCGGGAAGCACGCTAAGCTTGTAGCGAATGATCTGACCGGCGTAAGCTTTGTCTCCGCCCGATTGGTAAAGAATCTTAAACCCCATATGTGGCGGCGTTATTTTCGCCAGGTTATCTGGTGTTGAAAAGAAATCCCAGGCATGCTGAAGGGTGATCGGAAGAATTTGTGTCCGTTTGAGGTGGTAAACTTTCATTGTTCTTAGAACAACCGAAAGCCTAAATGGTTTCGGTGCGTATCTTTAAATTTCTTATTAGTTTCGCGGTTATGAAATGGGTAATTATTCTTTTGTGCGTTGTTTCCTTGTCGTCTTGTCGCGATAACCAGATTCCTTATCAGAAATCAGGTTGGATGGAGAAGAAAGATTTCATTTACACCAAGCGTTCGCTGATGATGGACGATCTCACAGCAAATCACAAACTCACGGGTATCAAAACCAAAGAACTTTTTGAATTGCTTGGCCCGCCTGACAATGGCGACGAAAGGAAGTTCAGCTATATTCTTACGGTGGAGTTGGGCAATGAAAATAAATCAACTTATTTAAAAAGCCTTGTCTTTGATGTGAGCGCTGATTCGGTCACACAATCGTATCGGGTCGAAGAATTTCAGCAGTAGCTTACCCTAAATTTGTGAAAAATAAATACGCACTTTACTGGCAAGTGACCTATTGGCTGCTCTTCGTGGGGTGGGTTGTAGGCGCGTTACTCAACATGATGCACGTACACGGCGGTGTGCTTACCAATTACCTTGCCGACGCTACCTTTCCGGCCTGGTTTTATATCTATGTTCGTGGCCTTCGGAAAGATCCAACTGAAATTCCTCCTTTGTTGTTGGTGGGTCAATGGTTTGGAAAATCACCACATCGTGCGGCGCTCTCTATTTTTGCCGTTGGGGTAGTTACCGAATACAAAACCCTTTTCTGGCCGGCGTCGCCGATGGCCGGTACTTTTGACCCGTGGGATATTTTCTGTTACGGCTTTGGTCTTTCGATTTGCTGCCTTTTCGATTGGATCGGTAGTAAGCAACCAACGACCAACTAGATAAGGATGATATAATCCTTTTCTCTCATCATTATAAAAAATCTTACGCTATTGTTTCTGGCTTGATAAAACCGGATATTTATAGCAGTCAAAAAAATCAAAAGTATGGAGTACATGCGGCTAATCTTTGGCCTCGCATTCATCGCCGTTTCAATCTGGCTTTTGAATAAGAATCGAAAACAGACCGGTTGGCTTTCAGCATTACTTCGAATTGATACACTTGTGCTGTTGATTGCCGGTTCTTACCTGACGATCAATGCAGTCCTTCACACTTTTCTCGCATGAATCACCTTATCCCTTACCTTAAATTTTATTGAGTATGAAATCGCTATCAGTAGTTCTTGTCTTTGCTTCATTGGTTTCGTGGGCCCAATCCGGCAAACCACAGTCGATGGGCAGCAAGACGATCGTTGTGTACACCTCCGCCAGTAATACGGATCAGCGCCTTGCAAAATCTGGTGAATTGCATTTTACACCTCTTGCACAGCCGCTTGAAACACAGAGTTGCCTTTTCGTATATCCTTCTAAAAAGAATCAGACTTTCCTGGGAATTGGAGGCGCAATCACGGATGCCAGCGCTGAAATTTTCGCCAAGCTTCCGGCCGAAAAGCAAGAAGAGCTCCTTACGGCCTATTACGATAAAGAAAAAGGAATTGGCTATACGCTGTTGAGAACCAACATAAACAGTTGCGACTTCAGCAGTGATAACTACACTTACATTAAAGAAGGCGACAAGGACCTTACTACATTTTCAATTGATCACGACCGCAAGTTCAAAATACCGTTGTTGAAAAAAGCTATGCAGCGCGCAGGATCGACAACGGTGTATGCCAGCCCATGGAGCCCTCCGGCCTTTATGAAAAGTAACAACGACATGTTGCACGGTGGAAAGCTTTTGCCTGAATACTACCAATCATGGGCTAATTATTATGTGAAATTCATCAAGGCTTATGAAAAGGAAAATATTCCGATCTGGGGCATTACTATTCAGAACGAGCCTATGGCTACGCAACGGTGGGAGTCGTGTATTTACTCTGCCGAAGACGAAAGGGATTTCCTGAAAAAAAACCTTGGTCCTACGATGGAAAAAAATGGTTTAAAAAATACCAAGATCATCGTGTGGGATCACAACCGCGATTTGCTCACGCAGCGCGTAACCACCATTATGGATGACCCTGATGCCCGCAAGTATGCCTGGGGCTTTGGCTTTCACTGGTATGAAACCTGGACCGGCGGCGAGCCTATGTTCGAGAATGTAGGCAAAATGAATAAGTTGTATCCGGACAAAAGCATTCTCTTCACCGAAGGTTGCGTGGAGTCGTTCAATGCGCAACGCTATCAGCTTTGGGCTAACGGCGAGCGCTATGGCCGCTCGATGATCAACGACTTTAACAACGGAACAGTAGGATGGACCGATTGGAATATTCTACTCGACGAAAACGGTGGCCCTAACCATGCCGGCAACTTTTGTTTTGCACCGATTCATGCCGACGTGCCGACAGGCTCGTTGATTTATACGCCGTCGTATTATTTCATCGGGCACTTTTCGAAGTTCATCAAGCCCGGTGCAAAAAACCTGACCAGCGCGGTAAGCCGCAGTCAGCTTATTTCCACTTCGTTTCAAAACCCCGATGGCGGCTTTGTTACGGTGGTGATGAACCCTACGGATAAGGAAATCAAGTTTTTCCTGGACGTCGATTCATTCGCCAGCGAAGTAACTATTCCCGCTAAGGCTATTCAGACGCTGCTGTATTAAGCGCGCCAGATGTAGCGTGATTATAAATTTTGCTGCAGACGAATTTCACTGAGCTTGTTTCGTTCGGTTTGTAGTTCGCGTGAAATCTTGAGGTACTTATCCATCGCTTTGCGCTTGTAGTCGTCAAACTCATCGGTGGTGGTTTTCACCATGACTTTGCTTTCATTCACAAAATGAACCATTGACTTGGCGTGTACACCCAGCACAACGGCTGTTCCTGAAAGGGCCAGGAAAATCATAAAGGTTGTAAATAGAAATCCGCTTTTCGAGAAATTAATGCCCATCACGGTCATGTGAGTGCTGGCAAATTCGATATCAGCCATGGCGTTTTCGCGGGTTTTGAGTTCAGACCGTACAAAGGAAATCTCGCTTTGCAACTGAATTATTTTAGCCGAAGCTTCGTGTAGCAACTGATCGTGCCTGGCCATTGTGTCAGTAAGGATGGCCCACACGCCGTCAAGTGTTTTTTCATGAATGATTTTGTAATCCGAATACGACACAGAATTTGCCTTGAGCAGTCGAAACCGATCCTGTGGTGACATTGTTTTCCCTTCGAGGGCAACCAATGCTGGCTGCGCAAAACCAGTGACTACCATAAGCCAACCAAACCAAGCGAATACAATCTTTTTCATAACTATAGATTTAGCGGTTCAAGCTACTGATATCTTATGCCTGCATCGTCATCAACTCGCCAGCCCTTTGCCAGACTCGCTCAATAGCCTTCGCACCCGTTGAGTTACGGCCAGATCTTCATATTTCTTAATCTACTTTAAGTGTGATTACTTTTGATGCCGGTAGCTTTACGACAAAATCAATCAACCATGCTTATACTCATTGCAGGCCCTTACCGGGGAGGGACTAACGACGATCCGGAATTAATGCAACGAAACCTCGAAAAATTGGAGTCGGTGGCACTGCCGATTTTCCGGTTAGGTCATGTGCCCATGATCGGTGAGTGGGTGGCCCTTCCGCTCACTAAACTCGCAGGCTCGAAAAAGCCCGGCGACGAAGCGTGGAATGAAATTCAATATCCCGTCGCGCATCGGCTGCTCGATAAGTGTGATGCGGTACTTCGGTTGGAAGGCGCATCAGCCGGTGCCGATCAGGATGTGCGCATCGCCAAAGAGAGAGGGCTTAAAATTTATTATAAACTTGAAGACATTCCCCCATGCCCGAAAGATCTGTTGTAATTCAAAAAACGGAAGTGCTTTCTGACCATTGGTATATACTAAGGAAAGTCACTTTTGAGTATAAGAAAAGAAGTGGTGTTACAGAGACGCAGAGCCGCGAAGTGTACGATCGTGGCAACGGCGCCACGGTGTTACTTTATAATAAAGAACAGCGCACGGTAATTCTGGTGAATCAATTCAGGTTGCCCACATTTGTGAATGGCAACACTACGGGTATGCTCATTGAAGCTTGTGCGGGTTTGCTCGACAACGACAATGCCGAAGATTGCATCCGGCGTGAGGTGGAAGAAGAAACTGGTTATCAAATCAAGTCAATTAAAAAAATAACCGAAGCTTACATGTCGCCGGGCTCTGTCACTGAACTGCTCCATTTTTTTATTGCTGAATATTCCGCGTCTATGAAAGTAAGTGAAGGCGGGGGCATCGAACAGGAAGACATAGAAGTAATGGAGCTGAAATTTGACCAAGCGCTGACGATGGTTGATCTCGGGATCATCAAAGACGGAAAGACAATCTTACTGCTTTACTACCTGAGGCTTCACCACATTTTGTGATCTTATCCAAGCGCTACTTTGTAGGCTTGGAGTACACGGTCGCGAGCAAGCGTGTGATCTACAATGGGCTTTGCGTACGCCGGGGTTTGAAACTCAGGAACCCACCTTTTAATGTACACAAAGTCGTGATCGAATTTCTCGGTTTGCAACTGCGGATTGAATACCCTGAAGTAAGGAGCAGCATCGCAACCAGAGCCTGCCGCCCATTGCCAGCCTCCATTGTTAGCGGCCAGATCAAAGTCGAGTAGCTTTTGTGCAAAGTAAGCTTCTCCCCAGCGCCAGTCGATGAGCAGATGTTTGGTGAGAAAACTCGCTACAATCATGCGCACCCGGTTGTGCATATATCCGGTAGCGTTCAGTTCACGCATGCCGGCATCCACAATCGGGTAACCGGTGTTACCTTCACACCACGCTTTAAATTCTTTCTCGTTGTTGCGCCATTCAATCGCATCGTAAGCTGGCTTAAACGATTGTGTGACTACCTGCGGAAAGTGCCACAAGATCATGTGGTAGAATTCACGCCAGATGAGTTCGTTAAGCCACACTTCATTTTTCTTTAGTGCAACAGTCACCAGTTGACGAATGCTTACGGTGCCGAAGCGGAGGTGCACACTTAACCGCGACGTTCCTTCTACACCCGGAAAGTTGCGCAACTGATCGTACTTCTCAATGATCGAAAGCTTTATTTTCCGGTCGGGAAAACTTGCTCCCGTAGATTCAAAGCCAATGTCATTCAGCGATGGGAGTGGAAGCGGCTCTGTTTTTTTTAAGGAATTGAAATGATCTTCGTTGGCGTAGGATTGATAATTCTTGTTAGTAAGCAACGCCTTCCACTTTTTGCTGTAAGGTGTAAACACGGTGTACGGCTTGCTGTCGTCTTTTAGTACTTCGTCTTTTTCGAAGATCACCTGATCTTTGAAGGTGTGAAAGGAAGCACCGTTTGATTCCAGGATTTGCTTTACGTTTTCGTCGCGTGTTTTGGCGTAAGGTTCGTAATCGTGGTTGGTGTACACCGCTTTCGGTTGAAGCGCTTTATAGATTTCAACCGGGTTGCCGTGCAGCACGAGCAAAGAGCTACCCTGCGCAATAAGTTGCTGTTGAATTAATGCCAGTGATTCGTGGATGAACTCCACGCGCTTGTCTTTCTTATCCTCAAGGCGGTCGAGGATGGTGGTATCAAAAATGAAAAGACACAGTACGTCTTTGTTTTCCTTCAGCGCGTGATACAAGCCTGCATTGTCGTGCAGACGCAGGTCGCGTCTGAACCAGAATAGCGTAGTGTTTCGGTCGATCAGTTTACTAGCTCGGTCTAACAGTGATTCTTTCGTCATTGTATACAAAAACAAAAGTCCGGGTAAAATGTTTATGCCTGAATGTAGTTACAGCGGCATCCTTTCAAATCGATAGAAATAAGTTCTGAAATAGTAAAATGCAAGCGCCCACACGGCCACCAGTTCCAATAGATACACTTTAAAAAGCACCAGCATAAACGAGATCAGAAATAACCCCAGCATGTATTGCACATGCTTGTCGTTGTCGAGTTCGATGAATAGCCGGCTGTGACTTAATAGTAATAGTCCGATGCTAAACAGATAAATGCCTGCTGCAATGTGGAGCGGAGTGTGATTGACGATCAGTAGCGCGAGTTCGGGGATCATGATGAGTGCATACACTGCAGCCAGTTGCAGAAAGCGATGCATCAGTGTAATCGGAAGACCTCTGAGAAACATCAGATTGTTTTCTTCCATCTTTCTAAACTCGAATACAAGTACCAGGTGTGCAGCCACGCCAAAGAGAATACCCATCAGCGCGGTGCGGTATTCGTAATGATCGAGCGGGATGTGGAGGAAACCGATGATCGCAAAAAAGGAAAACCCTTTGGTAAGGAGGACGCCAATTTTATAACGATGAAACAACGCCGAAATATAAAACAGCGGCAAGGGAAGAGGACGATTGAACCGAAGGCGCGGAAACCTGAGCCGCGAGGGGCGGAGTGAATTTAGTTTTGCAGCCAGCAGCAGCGAAGCGCCAACCAGCACTACGACATGAAAGGAAATGATAGATAAGACTGCACCGTACGCTCCCTCCTTAATACCTACGGCGACGATTAACGACGAATACACCAGCACCGGCAAATCGATCAACGTGAAGATAAAAAGCAGCCATATTAGTCTTCGCCGATAGGAGAGGAGGTTGAGTTTGTACAGAAAACTATTTTCAGGTAAGTCGGAATAGCCCGACACAAACGCCACGCACTTCATCATGTAGAACAGCCACGCCGCACATACGCAGCTCAGGAATATTACAGAGTGAAGCATACCGTACATCAGCGACAGATGATAGTTGACAATCTGTGTAGATTCCACGATGCCAAACATCAGAAAGAAAATGAACAGGAAGAACCCCGTATTGCGCTCGTAAAATTTGCGCACTACAGTTTTGAAAAGAAGAGCCGCTACTGAAAACATACCGATTGATCTTTCATGTGAAGTTCGGTAGGGTTAAAATAATGGTGCTCTACCAGTTGGTGTGAGGTGATGATAAAGCCCGTGCCCTCACGATGATACTCGCCGATCAGTTGATAGAGCGTTTCAACGGCAGCCTGATCGAGCGTGACGAGTGGCTCGTCGAGAAAGATAAAGCGGCACTGACCAATGAACGCCAGTACCAGCGAGAGTTTTTTTACCATACCGCTGGAGTAAGTGCCGATGGGATCTTTATAAAAGCGACCGATGCCAATCGCCTCGACTAACTGATCGGTACTCTTCTTGTCTGCCTTGCGTGTGTAGGTAAAAAAATGTACCAGGTCTAGCCCCGAAACAAAGTAGGGATACAGCGGCTCTGCTTCCACGTAACTTACAGCCCGCCGGTATTCCGTTGGGTTGCGCTTTAAGTGAATATCATCGATGGTTATTTCTCCTTCGAAGGGGATTAGTCCTCCGGCCATTTTTAAGAACGTGGATTTGCCTGAGCCGTTGGCTCCGCGAAGCCAATAGATGCCCGACGCAAGCTGCAGCGAAGGCATATCAATGACGGCATGCGTGCCATAGATTTTCTTTACGTTGAGGAAGTGAAGCATGGGCGTTTTAACGGAGGTGTGCGCGAGGAGTTGTGCTGACGGTCAGGTTATACCAACCTTTCCAGTTTACCTTTTCGTTTCACAATGTTTTTATAATCCCATTGGATGGTTTGCGCTTTACCGAGCCACCGTTGCACGTCGGCGGTGTTGATGTCTTCTTTAGAAGTGTATCTCTTCTCGGCAGCTTTAAACGTGCCTTCAGGTTGAAGGCCGGGTTCGTCAAACGATTGGCCGCTCCAGAAGAGCAGGCGAATACAGTCTTTTAGTTTGCTATAGCCAACGATAGGGTTGTCATTGATAAACCACACCGGATGACGATGCCAGATTTTACACGCTGCGGTGGGTAACCCTTTACTGATTTCGCCGGCGAGTAAATTGCTAATCGCTTTGTCGCCTGCCGTCAAGGCATTGTTGTAGGCTTTGATATCCAGTTCCATATAATCTAAGTCTATTTCAATTTGATATTACGTACTCCGGTTAAACCGTTTTTCCCTTTTACAAGCTTAACAATTGGAGAAAATTCTCCCAGCTTACTGAATCTAGAATTGTCTGATTCTTTGATGAGCCTGTCACCTTCAAACCAAAAATCATCGATCCAGTTCTCCGCTAATTCTTTACTAAACAAATGCACGTGAATATGAGCCGGCGTTTTTAAGGTAGGGTAAGGCGCTGGTTTTAACGTATGAAAAACATATTGGCCCAAGGCATTAGTCTTTACCCACCCCTTAAGTCTTGGGTTATTGGGATCATCCTCTGGATTATAATGTCCTGTAGCATCGGTGTGATAAAAAAATAAAATAATGTCCGGTGCCGGAGTCTTTCCATCAGACTTAAAAATTGTTCCCGATAGCGTTAGTCGTTCGCCGGGTTCATCTTGTGCAATCGTTGTCTCAAAGGAAATGGTTGACGGTTGCTCGCACGAGCCGCAGGGAATAAAGCCTTGTCCACTTGGGTTCTTTATTTTGGGCATCTTCTTCTGCTGACTCCAGGCAGTAAAAGATGCGATAGTAATTGTGGTGATGAGAAACAGCCGGTTTGGGATTTTCATCTTCTTACGAGTTAAGTCCAACATTACGGTTACATAGCCAGAGTATAAGCTAAGTTACAAAACAATAGTGAGCCGTGTGTGACTGCACCAGGAGAGGCTTGTTCATTGCTTTAATTTCCTCTCTGATTGATTAAGAACCTTTACGATGGATCGTGAACAGCGCCTGGATAGCCTGTTGCACAATGCAAAGCACACCCTTTGCCTGGCTTTGTCCCGATAGCCTTTGGTAGCGGGCTTAATGTGTAGCCAGACAAAGGGTCTGCGATTCACGTTTGTAGCTTATTTCATTTTGTTAAACATGTAACGGGCTATTTTCCATTGCCCGTTTGTTTTTTGAAGAACAAAAAGCTCTCTATTTTCTTCTGCTACAGTTTGTTTGTTAGCGTGTATTAATGTTGTTCCTTTTGACATCGTCCGTGCAAAAGCATAGTCACCGTTAACCACGATTTCGTCTATATAAAATTCAATGTTTAATTGAATTTGTGAAAACACAAACGCGTAGGCGGCTTTTACTTGCTCCTGTCCGATGGCCGAAGGAGCATTGGATGGCATAAATACTCCATCGTTGGTATAAAGTGGAAGCACTTTATTTACGTCAGACTTATTAAGTGCATCACGGTAAGAGAATAATAGTTTCTCGATTGCTGGTTTTTCATTTGTTTGTTCCATTGTATTGGGGTTTGAATTGACTGATTGATTTTCTGTTTTGTTTTGGCAGGCTGCAACTGATACGAACAGCACTGCGAATAATGTCAAATGTTTCATGTGGTTGTGTTTATTAGGAGTTGGTAAGGATGCCTTTTACTTCTTCACGTGTTACGGTTTTGCCAAGTCTGCCAAATTCATGCAAGTCGCCAAAGACCTCAATTCGTATGGATTGGTCGATGCCGCCAACATGGAATGGATCAAAACCACTACTTGAGATGATCTCTTCAATTTGCTGATTGCTGTTCATGCTGTCGGAAGCATAAAAAAGAACTTTTCTTTCAGGGCTGCTAAACGCTGCTCCAACCAAAGAAGCTGCACCCAATGTGCCAAATGCTTTAATCAATTTGGCGCTCTTAGGAATTAAGCTCGAAAGAGTTTGTCCGGCTGATTCATGTTCCCCAATTATTTTTTTAAACCCACCGTTTCCGTCTGGTGCGATGGGATTGGAAACGTCAACAATAATTTTGCCTTCCAGCTCTTTGGAATAGGTTTGAAAAAACTCTTTCAGCGAGTTGAAATAAATGGCCGGAATAATTACATCGGCTTCTTTGATGGCAGCTGATGTTTCTTTGGCTGTTGCCAGACTACCAAACTTTTTCTCAAGTGACTTTGCCTTTTCCGAATCCCTTGAGGAAAGGATTACCGGATGTTTTCCTTTCACCAGGTTTGTTGCAATAGCCTCACCAATTTTGCCAAGCCCTATAATGGCAACTTTTGTACTTTCTGTTTTCATTTTACTTTGTATTGAATTTGTTGTGTCAAAATTGACAATACAAAAGTGCGGTGCGCGACTAGCTCCCGCTTATAATATGGTTTAAGAAATAGTCTTAAGGTAGATTAAGGGTTGAATTATTTGCCGCTCCCGATAGCTATCGGGACTATCGGGACTCGCTTCTTATTTTACTAAGAAACTCGGGCGTAATGCCAAGATAGGATGCTATTTGTGTGTTGGGCAATCGGTTGGACAGGTTTGGATATTGCTCTAAAAAACTTTCGTATCGCTCGTATGCTGTAGTACTGAACGTTTGAAGCAATCGGTTTTGAAGTTCAATGTATTTGTCTTCAATAATAACACGGAAGTTTCTGTTAAACTTTGGATGGTTGGTGTACAAATACCAAAGGTCTCCTTTTGATAGTTGAAGTATGGTTGATGGCTCTATAGCCTCGATAAATAATTTGGAAGGTCGCTCTTTGTGTAAACTGTCTAAGTCGGTAATCCAGTCGTCTTCAACAGCAAACAGAAGATTATGTTCTGTTCCCGATTTATCAACGCCATACATTTTAAAACAACCTTCCACTACGTAGGTGAAATATTTACAAATGTCGCCTTCTTGCAAAATGTATTGTTTGCGTTTTATTTTCCTCTCCGTTAACCGAGTTGTTAAAGCCTGGCTTTCGTTATCGTCTAAAGAAAGATAGCGGTCAAAATGCGAGACTAGATTTTTTATAGCCGACACGGGTTGTTTTATTTGAATTAAAGATAGTGTTTACATCACGGATAGGGAAGGAGATTGGGCGCTACTTAGCGCGCGTTTTATAATGCGCGCTTTTTTAATGCTATCTGTTTTGCGATGAATTAAGTATTGTTTGAAGGCCCAAATCAATGCCTCACATTCTACAAGACTTGCGTCAGGGGAGTAGGACTGTTAAGTGGGTTTATGTTAACATAAGTTTAAGATCATTGAACATAGTACACAAAAAGTCAAATTGAGTTTGATTAACAATAAGTAAATTTGGATATAAGAAATAGGCCTGATTTTCCTCAAAATCTATACCTGAAAAAATCGGTTTCGGGTTTATATCAATTCCATATTTATATTTCATTTCGAGAGGCAAATGCTCTTTATGGAATGTATTTAGAGACATAGATTCAATTTTTTTATATTGGAATTCTTGTGAACCATTAAAGTATTCGAATAATAAAGGCTCTAGTAAAAGTTTAGTTGAATTTTCTATTAAAGCATCTTTAAATGTGTTGCTTTTTCTAATTTGTTTTATAGAATTACCAATAGAGCCAAATAAATATTTATACAAAGCTTTATTATTTCCATACTTTTTATCGAAGTAGTGTTCAAAGAGTTTAATCGGTTCCATGTAATAATATAACTCCTTCCAATTCTTATATGAATTAGGGAAATATCTAATAAACAATTTTTCCATTTTACTAATACCCACTATTCTACTTTCAATTTTTGCATTATCAAAAATTTGGTAGGAAATTTTACTTGATAGCCCGTCTAATGTGTCTTTTAATCCGCTTGTCGATATGCTTGAATAGAAGCCAATAAAGCCATCACATCCATTGCTAATTACTCTGTCGTAAATATTCTGCTCTATAGTAGTAGATATAGCGCTTCCTGAATGTGCATAATGTTTGCAACTTACCAACCAAAAAAAATTGTTTTGCCCTCCAACTCCACTTCTCTTTTCTAAAACCTTGATATCTATACCACCGTCAGCACCCCTTGTTGGTTCTCCTATGATTTCGTATCCAATGGATTGTAGAAAGTCCCTAGAAAACATTTCAAATGTATCTTGATTACCTACTCCTGAATTTGCAACTGGGATTTCTTTGAAGTCTAAAATCATTTCTTTAATTGTTTATAACATCTGAATGTGTGTATATACCCCTCTCTTACCCTCCCCAATCTACCCAATCCCCCTACATCATCCAAAAGTCATTTATTGACTATAAATGATCTCACCAACCTGTTACCTATTACTTGTGAATTGGTAATTGATCATTAATAATTGATCATTAGGAATTAGTGCTTGTTGACTGACCAAATCCTTTCCGTAGGTGTTTCCTGGAGTGCGACGCAGCCCCGATAATTATCCTTACTCCATAATTATAGGTATTCCTTATTCTTGATTAATGCTTGATGTAAGTCAAAAGTATCTTCTAATCTCATGCTTTGTACTTGACGTAGGTTAAGAAATGCGTGAATCGACAAAGATTCTTGTTCAAATGTTTTGAGGTAAGAAACCCTTTACCATATCCTTGTGTCGTCAATCGCACGGCCATCCTTACGTAAGGAGAGCACCACGAGAGATAAAAAAATAAAAATGAGCATCGTCGCCCTACACTTGTCAGACCTCGTACAACCCGTGAACGTCGGCGCACGGAGTGTATCTGATCATGCAGGCAAAAGGAGACTTCTCGCAGGTGCCGTGACACCTCTCGCAGGTTGTGTGAGACATCTCGCATGTGCCATGTCGATCGCCACGTACGCTATGTCGATCGCCACGTCTGCCATGTCGATCGTCACGTCTGCTATGTCTATAGTCACGTACTCCATGTCTAAAGTTATGTACTCCATGTCTATAGTCATGGGTGCAATGTCTAACGTCGCGTGCTCCATGTCTTTAGTCATGCATGCCATGTCTATAGTTATGCATGCCATGTCTATAGTCACGTGCTGCATGTCTATAGTCACGTACTCCATGTCTATAGTCATGGGTGCAATGTCTAACGTCGCGTGCTCTATGTCTTTAGTCATGCATGCCATGTCTAACGTCATGCATGCTATATCTAACGTTACGTGTAGCATGTCGATCGTCGCGTGCATCGTGAAGCCTTTTGTGGGGAGCATCACGAATCGCGCTGGCCCCACCGCGATGCTGTGGAGCGGTTAACCGCTTCCCGGCCACACCATCACGATGGCCGGACGTATCAGGCTATGTTGTGCATGCCATCCGCACAACGGCCGGGTAAGTAAATAGGCAGGATGGCCAACAAAAAAGTGTGAGTCGTTAGTAAATCTTTTAAATCAATAGTTAACCCTGGCGGGGTAATGGTACAATACACGCATGATCGCGTGACTGCTGCCCTGCCGCTAAATCATAACCTTATGAAATATGTAGTAGTATCCGGAATGTTAAAAAAGTCTTATACCGATCAGTTGGCTCTGGGACGCGAAATCAATTTGAAAATGACGGGCAATGCAAATTTTCCTTCGCCTATACCTACGCTGCCCACGTTTGCCACGATCATCAACAATGCCGAGGCGGCATACCTCCAGGCCAAAACAGGAGGTCCTGATGCCACGGCCAACATGCGGGTGAAGGTGGCGGCGTTTGCGCTGGCCGTAAAGCAATTGGTCACCTACGTGGAAGTGATTGCCAACCAAAACCCGGCCAATGCTGAGGCGGTGATCCTCAGCGCCGGTATGCTGGTGAAAGGCAGACCGACGCGTACGATAAAAAACTTTGATGCGTGGGCGACCAAGGTTCCCGGCGAAATAAAACTGAAGATCAAAGCAGTGAAGGGTGCAGCATACGAGTTTCAAATCAGTTATGACATCACCAACCCGGCCAACTGGAAAACCATAGTGCAGGGCACGCTGAGCAGCGCCACGCTGCAAGGCCAGCCGGTGAACACGCAGCTGCATTTCCGCGGGCGGGTGATCATCAAAAATCAACCCGGCGAGTGGAGCGAAGTACGCACGGTGTACCTGCTTGCCTGACGGTAAAGTAAACCCAATAATAAAAGACTACCTTAGAAGGGTAGTCTTTATTTATTGCCGTACGTGCAAAGGAAATGTAATGATATCGGAGGGCGGCAGCTTTGTTGGATAGGGTGGAGTAAAGAGGTAAATTGGTGGATGGTAATTCGATCTTTCTACAATAGATGCGTATAACAGGACGTGATGTGGCCCTAATATGAGAGTATTCTTCGGACTAATTCTTCTGACAATTTCATTCACAACATTTGCACAGAGCTATGACATTATGATCGGAGAAATTCGATCTGACACAACAAACATCATAGAAAGATTTAAATATATCGAACACGTACCGGCAAATGATACTTTATGTACGAGCGGAATTAGAAAAGCTGAAAGACAAGCTAAAGACACCCTGTGTTTCGTTATTTGGACTGTATGGCGGCCTTTGAGATATGAAAATGAACTTAAAGAGGTTGTAAAGAGATATGGACTAAAGTTAGACTACGAATTTGGCGATGATTTTGTTTTTCAGAATCAAACGCAAGGGTGTTATAAGGACTACATGGACAAGAAATTAACAGAAAGGTTCGGTAAGAATTTTAAGATCACACAACACGTTAAGGCCGATAGTTTGTTTTTGATTAATCATTTAAACGACACAATTTGTTCATGGGACTGCGACAAAGAACCAAAATTTGCAAGTAAGAGAATTGGACCTGATGGAATTGATGTTGAAGTGAAGTTGCCAGTTAAGGAACAAAGAAATGAATGGACCTCTAATGGACGAAAGCTGTTCGCTGTGTATAGACCATTTATGGATATACAATTCACTGTTGACAAACAAGGGAATGTTGCAACCTTTGAACAGTTGTACTTTAATTCTCAAAGGGATGAGAACATTGTTTTCAAAGATCAACTATGGATGTTGGCGAAAAAAGAAATCGAAACAAAATACTCAAAATGGACACCCGCTACAATTCGAGGTGTTAACGTCAATTCCTCTCATGTGATAAGAGTTCAATTTAAAACCACCAGGTGACAAGGTTTATGTGCAATTTAAATTTGATCAATAATTTCTTCGCGACGGAGTCTTGCCTCGGACTTAGGATGACCCTGAAGACAGGATGGGCAAGAGATGTTTGTATCTTTATGACGAGAAAAACTAGACTAATAGTTACCCTTTGCTTAGGCTTTTGGTCTTCTGGACTACTGGCAAGTCCGCAGATGCCGGACTACATTATTATTAAAGGTGACACAATACCTACTTACAATTTACTTCTTGAATCTTATTTAAGTAAACTGGACACTGTTGAAGCTGAACGACTCTTTGGTCTGGCGTTTCGTGACGGTGCTTCTTTGAATTGTTGGCGTGGATATCAGGCTATTTATTTGGTGCAAGGTGACAGCTTGTTTCTTGCAGGCATCATTCCTTGCGGGTCGCGCAGAAGCAAAAACAGGGATCAATTAGAATCACTAAATAAAATGAAATCGATTTTTGGAGATGCAGTCCGACAAGACAAAGTATTCATCAATTGGTTTTCAGGGGTGATAAACTACCCAATTGACAAGTCTGTTTTGCGATGGGATGGAGTGTTTTATACAATCTATGAACGTGAGACAGTCCTGCGTATTGATAGGGGTATAGTCACCGGTATAAAAGAGGTACATAATTATGAAGACGACCCCAAAGGAATTGACCGGAGAGACAAACAAACGATATCCGCTATTCTATTTAAACAATTAAAACGAGCACGGTGGAAAAACTCCGAAGAATTTGATTGCTCGGAAAAATATATAGTTACTATAAACGAGGAAGGTTATGTTTCCAAGGTAAGAATGTTATTAACCGACGAAGAAAAGCAGAAATATCATGACCAAGAGGAGTGTGATTTTTGCATGAATAAAATGCTCAAGTCGTTAAAGAAATTAAAGTTTGACATCATCAAAGACAAAGGAGTTCCAATCAGTGAGGATATTTATATTGAGATTTGGATGGAAGACAATGGAAAATTAGAAAATTGGACGGGCTGAACACATGCCATAAACCTCACAACACTAATCTTGTTCATTCTTTAATTCTATAAATTCTGATACGGACAATATTTTACATTTCACTTGGGCTCTTTTGTTTATCAACAGCTTATGGACAGGAATTCAAGGCTGAAACAACGGTTAATAAATTCTCTCTTGAAAGTGCGGTATCAGTGATAGAGAAATTAAAAGCAGACACTTCTAAGATAGCAGACTATTTTACCAACTTTAGTCAGGAGGGATTTTCTCACCTTGACTTTTACAACAAAAAGGGAAATCAGCGATTAAGTTTAATTTTTCATCCTGGAAATACAACGTGGGCTTTCTCTGAATTTAAAGTTCAATACGTGTATCAAAAGGAAGTAAAGCCAAAAGGCATAACGCTGCCCGACGAAGAATTTATGACGGAGAAGGGAATCAAACTTCGGACTCTTAGAGAGGAGTTGATCTCAAAAATCGGTACGCCGACGAAAGAAAGTTATGAGAAAGACGGGGTGACAACCATAGAATACCGAACTCATGATAGGAACGCGAAATTAGTTAAGAGATACCGGCAGGTTGGTTACTTTGCTATTTACAAATTGAGGTACAACAGAATAATTGAATATCATTTTGGTTTCGACTATCCTTAGCTGCATTCAGTCTCAATTAGCATACAAAAAGTTTGTCGCGTACGACCCACTTTCTGTAGTATGAATACATCGGGTAGGATATCCCTTTGTGTTATAGGTGTAGCTGTAAGTTGTGGTTGCAATTGTAGCGGGCTCGCCGATATACGTAGTGGTAATCTCTAACACATTGTTGGTGGTGGCTTCCGGTGAAAAGGTGGTCATCGACTCCGGGGTTTTCTTGTTGTCGTACGTGTATTCATTCGTTTGTACGGCAGTCAATGAAGCGCCGCTACCCACACTTATAGTTACCAGTGATGGATTTCGCATAGATGAATTGGAATATTCATAATCGGTAGTCAGCACGAGCGTTTTGATGGCACCAACTACACTATAGTTTTCTTTTCGCATGAGTTGATTCGACTCGTTGTACGTGAATAGTTCAATAAGTCCATAGCCGGTATTGTCGCTTACAGTTCGTGAAGTCACCTTTCCCTCCGTGTCGTAAGTGTAGGTATCTTTCTCGCCATTGCTATAAGTAATAGAAGTTACCCGGTTGTTGTTGTCGTACGCATACTCGGAGGTGAGCGTAGTATTTGTCTTTCCGTTAACTTCTTTGGCGGAGATAAGCTTGTGGCTGTCGTTGTATGAATACGTCACCGTAATTTGCGTTGACTCGAACTGCACCGCCGTGAGGTAACATAAGGAAGGGCTAACGTTTTCTTTCGTAGAGCACCCAACACCAACGCCGGCAATCAGGAGTATTAGCAAAATCAATGAGAAACAGGAGCGGAGATTCATAAAAGGCCTTAAAAGTTCTTTGGCATTATCTGGCCAAAAGTACTTTCTCTGCTTCTCCGGAGAATTATTGAATGGTTAAGGAAACATTACCAATTCGTTTCGTAGTGAGGCTAATGCTTTGATGTACTCTGGATTGTTAAACTCTTTTAGAAGGCTTCTGCTCTAATCTCCTTCTGATTCGACTATAAACCTTCTTCACTTCCTTTTCACTAAACCAAAAGGTTTCATTGTATCTTTATAGGTATGCGAGGATGCCATGAATTTACTTGGTAGAAGATTCATGGCCAATGAGATTGTGAAGAAGCTACCAAAAAACAATCAGTACAAACTTATAAAACAGGATTTATGATAAAGCACAACCTGAAACTCATTCTGAGAAGCTTATGGACAAGGAGAATATATACGTCCATTATTTTGCTAAGCTTGACCGTAGGTTTTGTATGCACCAATATCCTTATTTCCTTTCTCGTTTTTGAAAACAACACAGATACTTTTCACACAAAGAGAGAAAGGATATTTCAGGTTTTTAGTGACGATCCTTTTGGAGGGAATGGACTGATTGCGTACGTACCTAATTACTTTTTTGATTACCTGACGTCGAACTATGCAGAAGTTAAAAACGTATGTCAGATTTCTGATCTGAACGGAATCACTATCGAAGAATCGGGCAATAAATACGATGATTTTAAAGTGTTGTCTGTGGACAGCTCCTTCTTCACCATGTTTGACTTTCCTTTATTGCATGGGAGAAGGGATAAATGCCTTGGTTCCGATAAAATCATTTTTACAAAAGACAAAGCTTTGATGCTGTTTGGTACTACGGAGGTGGTGGGTAATCTGGTTACAGTCTCCACACTTGATACCACGAGAGTGTTAACTATTTCTGCTGTGGTGGACAAGCCCATTGAGAACAGCCACTTAGATTTTGACGCCATAGTCCATCACTTCACGTTCAGCGGTAAATTTAATGGCGGAGCCACGTATGCCTTGCTGTCAAATGCGAATGCTCGTGAGCCGCTGTCAGCAAAAATTAATGAAGACCCTAAACGCCCCGGACTCATGGGGTTAGGGAAGATGAAGTACTTTTTTAACCCCGTGACTGAATCTTATTTCAGCACCGACAACAAGATGAGTTATATAAAAACCAGAAACCCAATGCTATTGAAAGTGGGGTATGTCGTTTGTGCCTTGGTGCTCTTTATAGCGAGCTTTAATTTTATTAACCTATTCTTGCTTTCCTGGCAAAACAGAAGGAAAGAAATTGGCATCAAGAAGACGTTAGGTGTTACCCGGGGAAGTTTGTTCAGCTTTTCGTTAACAGAAGCTGGCGTTTATGTTTTTACAGGGTTCTTACTTTCGTTGATTCTTACATTCTACTTCATACCAATATTTAATACTGTTTTTGAAACCAACTTGTCGACTGAGTATTTATTAAATGCAAAGGTTATGGCCTTATTATTTATTGTCTTGTTTCTCATCGGGGCATTAGTAGTAGTGCTTTCCATGTTGAAGCAATGGAGAATGAAACCAATTAATTTGATGGCTAAAGATTCTGCTAAGATTAGATTTAGCAGGCTTCTCTTTACAGTACAGTTTGTAATTTCTATTACTCTTGTTGTTTGTGCGGTGACCATAGTTCAACAGATGAACCATATTGAGAATGCCCCACTTGGATTTAATCGTCACATCATTCAGCTAAACGCACCTGATAAAAAGTATTTACAAAACCTTACAGTGTTGAAACAAAAAATCATGCAATTGCCCGAAGTGAAAAATGCCAGTGTTGGCAATGGTAACCCTATCTTCGGAAACATGATTGCCCGCTATGACCTTGACAACGATCGATTCTATACACCGTATTTGTTTGGCGGCGATGCGGATTATCTTAAGACGTTGAATTTGACGCTAATTGAAGGTGAGCTGCCTTCGGAAACGAACAATGGAAAATTAGTTAATCAAACATTAGTCCGGCAGTTTAATTTGGGAAAAGCTATCGGCGAAAAAATTCCCGGAACAAAAGATATAATTGCAGGCGTAGTAAAAGATTTTACATGTGGTTCATTCAAACAGGAAATTCCTCCTGTGATCATCTCCTTTCAAAAAGGAGGTCGATCGTTATTGATTGACTATAGAGGAAGCAATATGGCTAAAATTCTTCCGCAAATTGAAGCCGAGTGGAGAAGTGTATTTCCTGATTACCTCTTTAGTTATCGCCTGCTTCAAGAAGAATTGATGAAAAAGTATAAGGAGGATACGTTCTTCTATAAAATCGTCATTACGTTTTCGGTGATCAGTATGGTTTTGTCTTGCTTTGGTTTATTTGCCTTGTCTTGGGCAGTGATTCAAAGCCGGACAAAAGAAATGGGTATTCGGAAGGTGCTAGGTGCTGCCCCGCTCGACATATTGAACTTATTGACATGGACTTTTACAAAGCGTATCGCTCTTGCCTTTATGATTGCTGCGCCGGTAGGGTACTATCTAATGAATCAATGGCTTACGCGCTTCGTAAACAAAATTGAAATCAATGCCTGGATTTTCTGCATCGCGGGTCTCATGGTGACAGCCATTGCGTTTGTGACACTTAGTTTGCAAACAGTAAAGGCTACGATGACTAAACCCGTGGACGAGATCAGAAACGAGTAATTGAAATGGCCTCAAGTTCCGGATAGAGATAGACAAATCGGATTGTTCTAATCTCCTTCTAATCCGGCTCTAATCCTTCCTTCACTTTCTATGCGCCAAACCAAGCGGTTTCATTGTACCTTTGTAGCGGTTGATATGGCGATACCATGAATTTACTTTTGGTAGAAGACGAACTAAGCGTTTCGAATTTTATAAAGAAAGGATTCGAAAGCGAAGGCTATTTGCTTGACGTAGCCTACGACGGTGTGCTGGGCAAAAATTTCTTCGACAAAAAACTATACGACCTCGTCATCCTCGATATCAACGTTCCCGGCATCAATGGCTTTCAGCTGTGTGAGCAATTCAAAAAAGACCGGCCCTTTGTGCCTGTCATTTTCCTTACCGCGCTCGATGGTCTTGATGATAAGATTACAGGATTTGAATCCGGTGCCGACGATTACCTGGTCAAGCCGTTTGAATTTCAGGAACTCTTGCTTCGGGTGAAAGCGCTGATCCGCCGCTCAGGCACGAAAGGACTTACCGAAAAGAAACTCATTGTGGGTGACCTCGAAATGGAAACGCATGGCAAGATAGTGACTCGCGCCGGCAAGCGGATTGAACTCACCGCGCGTGAATTTTCGTTGCTTGAATACCTGATGATCAACAAAGGCCGTGTGGTAAGTCGTGTGGACATTGCCGAGAAGGTGTGGGATTTGAATTTTGATACGTCCACCAACGTCATTGACGTGTATATTAATTATCTCCGCAAAAAGATCGACAAAGGCCATGAGGTAAAGCTGTTGCACACGGTGGTAGGCATGGGCTATACCCTTCGCGAAAACTAAGCTATGCTGATCCGTCATAAAATCATCGTGTGGTTTATCTCGCTGTCGGGTTTGCTGTTGTGTTTGTTTTCGGTGTACATCTACCTGGCGTCGGCCAATTCGAGAAGGGCATCGTTCATGGACCGCATTCGCAAGAAGGCTCAGGACACCAAAGAGATTTATAACCTGCACGATAAAATCGCTGAGCGGATTATCACCAGTATTCCCGAGCAATCGGAATATGTGTTTGACGAAAACAACAAACTGATTTTTGCCATCAACGATCTCCACGATGTCGACTTCAATGCAGCCTTCTTTAATAAAGTAAGGAAGAACCAGGAGTATGAATTCAATTACCAGCAAGAATTAAAAGAAGGGTATAAGGAGGGGTATGCTTTTGTGTTTAATCAGGGTGATAAGAAGTGCATCATCGTCATCACCGCATACAATAAAAATGGTTTTATAGAACTCCGAAACCTGATTTCCATTCTGGTGGTAGGCAATCTATTTTTTCTGGTGGTGATTGGGTTGTCGGCTTATATACTTTCAGCCAATGCCTTCCGGCCAATGAAAGATCTGGTGCGGCAGTCGGAGTCTGTGCAGGGACACGAACTTGATTTCAGGTTAAGCTATACCAACCCCAACGACGAGATCGGGATTGTAGCTTCTTCATTCAACAAAGTGCTCGACAAGATTCAGGCGCTGGCCGAGTCGCAGCGATCGTTTATCTCGTATGCGTCGCACGAGTTGCGCACGCCGCTCGCCGCGGTGCACGGCATTCTCGAAACGTCACTTACCTACGACAAAGACGAGGCAGCTTTGCGGGAAAGCCTTTCTGCGGCACGAAAAGAAATTCAAAAAGCAACAGGATTGGTCAACGGATTATTGCAACTGGCAAAAATTGAGTCCGTCAATACCACGCTTGAAAAGAGCCAGCTCAACGTAGTCGACGTGCTGCTCGACGCGATCAGCTTTTTTAAATTGAAAATTCCCGATCAGGAATTCTTGTTTGACATCCCTGTGATGCTTTCCAATGAAGTGTACCTGGAGGTGAATGGCAACGCGCACCTGCTGCGCACGGCGCTCATCAACCTGATTGATAACGCCTCTAAATATTCACGGCAACAGAAAATTGAAATCAAACTGGAAACCGATCAGCACGGACAAATAAAAATTAAAATCATCGACCGCGGTATCGGCATGGCTAGCGAAGACTGGCATCCGCTTACCGAACCTTTTTCACGTGGCAAAAATGCGACAGGCTTCGAAGGTTTCGGCCTTGGCCTTTCGCTTACGCAACGCATTCTCACCTTGCACGAGGGTGCGCTTTACCTTACCCGAAATGAATACGGCGGCGTGACGGCAGAAGTGACCTTGCCGCCCAGCTCTGGCCTATCTGCTGAATGACCGTATTAGTGGGTTTTAATTCGATTCTAATTTCATTCTAATTTTTGTGGCGTTGAATTGCAAACAGATTTCTAACTGTCAACTATGCGCTACGCACTTGCCACGGGAGTATTCTTGTTTGTTTTGTTATCGACGGCCGCATGGGCACAGTCGGGAGAGACACAATCCATCGACCTGAAGTCGGCGCTGACGCTGGCCCGCGAAAATTATCCAACCATAAAATTGAAGCGCGCTGAAAAAGAAGCTTCTCTTTACGAACTGAAAGCGACGCAAACCAATTACTTGCCCGGCATGATTCTGCAGGGTCAGGTTTTGAATGGAACGTCGAACCAGGTGCGCGGCCCCTTCTTCCCCAACGAAGGGATGGCCTTACCGGTGTCGGGAGGAATAAAAGCAAACGGATATACCAACACCTCAACCTGGGCAAGCTATGCCACTGGTTTTGTGAACTGGAAGTTTTTCAATTTTGGAAAAGTAAAGTCTGCCGTAGATGCTGCGCGCGCCGGAGCCGTAGTGGCCGAATCGGATTATCAGAATGAAGTATTTCAACAGCAGATCAAAGTAAGTGACGCCTATTTTCTCACACTGATGGCCAACGACATGCTGAAGAGCCAGCGTGCGAATCTGGCGCGCGTACGCGCCTTGCGTGATGTGACGGCAGCATACACACAGTCAGGATTAAAACCCGGAGTGGACAGTTCGTTGGTCAATGCCGAATACTCAAAAGCCACGCTTCAATTTTTGGAAGCACAGCGGATTGCCAAAGAACAGGAAGTGTACCTCAAAGAGCAGATGGGATTGAAAGCAGAAACTCCGGTGTTGGTTGACAGTGTGCTCTACTTTGGAAATCCGCCACAAGTCTTTGATCCGCCCCGCGACTTTTCTACTAACCCGCGCTTGTTGTTTTATAAAAGTGTGGTAGATGCCAACGAAGCCAAGATCAGAGCAATTCGGCGGAGAGAGTATCCTTCTATATCATTTATTGCAGGCTCGTGGGCGCGTGGCTCAGGCATTGCCGATCAGGTGATGCCCAACGGCGATTTCAAGTACGACAAGTCTTTCAGTGGCGGTGTTGGCTTTCGCCCTTACCTGGATTGGATGGTAGGCGTGAGTACGATCTGGAATGTCACCACACTTTTTAGAACCGGATATGAAGCCAAAGCACAACAACGTGTGGCGGTGATGGCACAGGAGCGTTACAATGAGGAAACCCTTCGGGTTGAGAGTGAGTTGGAACGTGCGCGCCTGCGCTACGTCGCTTCCTTGGAGGCGGCCCGCCAGGCGCCCGTTCAACTCAGAGCCGCTCAAGATGCATTCGCACAGGCCAAAGCGCGCTATGATGCCGGACTCTCGTCGATCCTCGAGTTGACACAGACGTTCGCGTTGTTGAATCGCGCAGAGGTAGATGCCTCAATGGCCAAAGGAAATGTTTGGCGTGCGGTAATTCAATACGCCGCCGCGTCGGGAAATCTTAGTCTCTTCATCAATAACCTAAACTAAAGATGATCCCCGCAGCACTTCGCAATCCCATCACCGTCATTGTGATCATCCTGGCGGTGGTGATTTTTTCTGTGCTTGCGCTGGTGACTATCCCCGTCGATATTTTTCCGAAGCTAAACCTGCCCACAATCTATATCGCCCAACCGTATGGTGGTATGGCCCCCGATCAGATGGAAGGTTTTATTGCCACACGGTATCAGAATCAACTCCTGTATGTTACAGGGATCAAAGACATTGAAGTAAAAAATGTACAGGGGCTATGCCTGGTGAAATGCACCTTTTATGAAAATGTGAACATGGCACAAGTGTCCGGGGAGGTTGCTAATCAGGTCAATCGAGTGATGAGCTATATGCCCCCCGGCACCGTGCCGCCAACGGTGGTCCGTTTCGATGCGTCAAGTTTGCCTGTGGGCCAGTTGGTATTCAGCAGTAAGAAAGCAGGACTGAATGAAATGCAGGATTTGGCGTCCACCTTGATTCGTCCGATGTTTTCACAGATACCAGGCGCTTCCGCACCACCGCCGTTTGGTGGGAATGAACGAACCATTGTCGTGAAGGTCGACCCTGAATTGATGGCCGGCTATCAGCTTACCGCCGATGATATTGTCAACGCAGTGGTAGAAAACAATCAGATCTCGCCGGCGGGCAATGTGCGCATTGGCAAATTCAATGTGATGACGCCCAACAATACGGTGATCAAATCGCCGGAAGACTTTCTGAACATTCCCTTACTTAAAAAATCCGGCCCCACTGTTTTTCTTCGTGATGTAGCCACGGTCGAAGACGCTGCCGATGTAACGGTAGGCTATGCCCTTGTGAATGGCAAACGATCGGTATATATCCCGGTAACGAAAACAGCCGATGCTTCCACCATGAATGTGGTGAACGCGTTGAAGAAGAAACTCCCCGAGATGCAGGCGCTGCTTCCCGATTACGTAGAACTGCGCTACGAATTTGATCAGTCGGTGTATGTGGTGCAAGCGGTGAAGAGCCTAGCTACCGAGGGAATCCTTGGCGCTTTCCTTACGGGATTGATGATCTTCTTATTTCTGAAAGACATCCGCGGCTCAGCGATTGTAGTGCTCAACATTCCCATCGCCATTCTTGCTGCGGTATTGCTGCTGAGCCTTACAGGCCAAACCATCAACATCATGACGTTGAGCGGGCTGGCGCTGGCCGTTGGTATTTTGGTGGACGAAGCAACCGTGTCGATTGAAAATATTCATCAACATCTGGAGATGGGGAAGTCGAAGGCACGAGCCATCATCGATGCTTCACAGGAAATATCGTTTGCCAAGTTGTTGATTCTGGTGTGCATTCTCTCGGTGTTTGCTCCGGCTTTCCTGATGAATGGCGTACCTAAGGGGATGTTCCTTCCGCTGTCGCTCGCGGTTGGCTTTTCCATGATCGCTTCGTTTCTTCAGTCGCAGACATTTGTTCCGGTGATGGCCAACTGGTGGATGAAAGTTCATCCCGCCGGCAAGCATGAAACTGAAATATTGCCTGACCTTTCGGAGAAGCACGAGGAGATGCTGGAAGGCTACGAGCGAAAGCATCCGGAAGCCATCAAAGGTTTCGAGCGATTCAAACTTCGTTACCTCACGTTGCTGGATAAGATGTTGGCGCACCGCACACAATCGATCGTCGTGTATTTGTTGGTATGTCTGGTGATCATCGTTGCAGGCTTTTTCTTTATTGGCAAAGACATCATGCCCAAGGTGGAACACTCCCGACAGTTTCAGGTAAGGCTTATCGGACCAGAAGGACTTCGTATAGAGCGAACTGAAGATGCCGTGAAAGAAACGATCCATCAAATCCAGGAAACGGTAGGAGAGAATAACGTAGACATCACGTCGGCCTTTGTGGGGATGACGCCTTCAAGTTACGGCACGAATGCACTGTATATTTTCAACAGCGGCCCACAAGAGGCGATTCTTCAGGTAAACCTGAGCGAAGAATATGCGGTGACTTCGCTGGATGATTTGAAAGATGAAATACGCCGGCGCTTGAAAGCCAATATTCCCAACGTACAAGTTTCCTTTGAACCGATTGAACTTACCGACAAGATCATGAGTCAGGGCGCCAACACTCCTGTAGAGATTATGGTGGCCTCCAAGAACCTTGACGAAGCCAACGGCTATGCGAAAAAAATTATGACGGAGTTGAAGAAGATACCTTTCCTGCGTGACGTAAGGATCAATCAACCGCTCAACTATCCTTCGTCCACCATCAACATCGACCGCGAGAAGGCCGCGCAGTTTTCACTGACGGCCAACGAGATTTCTAAATCGCTGGTCGCATCAACCTCGTCCAGCCGGTTTACGGCAAAGAACCTCTGGCTCGACACAAAGAAAGGGTTTGCCTATCAGGTGCAAGTGCAGGTGCCGGAGCATAAGATGAAGTCGCAAGAGGACATTGAAAATATTCCGCTGAAGCGGGGTCAGATGCGTCCCACTCTTGGTGATGTATCAACTATCCGCTCGAAAAATATTCCTGCCGAGTATGACCGTGTAGGGCCGCGAAGAATAGTGACGGTCTCTGCCAACTTATATCACAAAGACCTTGGCGCCGCTACGCAGGTGGTGAACGAAGCGGTGCGTAAGGCTGGCGAGCCGCCGAAAGGTACGGTGATTGAATTGCGCGGCTTAGCAAAACTGTTGGCCGATACGCTCGGTAGTTTGCAGTCAGGTTTGCTTCTCGCCATCGTCGTGATTTTTCTTTTGCTATCGGCGAATTATCAATCGTTCAAGGTTGCCTTTGTGGTACTGGTGACTGTGCCTGCGGTGCTGGCCGGCTCATTGATCATGTTGATGCTGACGGGAGGTACACTCAACCTGCAATCGTACATGGGCATTATCATGTCGGTAGGGGTATCCGTAGCCAATGCCGTTTTGCTGGTGACCAATGCCGAGCACTTGCGCGTGCGCTATGGCGATGCGTTGAAGGCGGCGCGCACCTCTGGAGCCGTGCGTCTACGTCCGATTTTAATGACGTCCATTGCAATGGTGGCCGGCATGGTGCCGATGGCGAGTGGACTTAGTGAAAGCGGGGAACAAGCATCACCGCTGGGACGCGCGGTGATCGGCGGACTCATTGCTTCTACGTTTGCGGCGCTCCTCATTTTGCCTGTGGTGTTTGCCGTAGTGCAAGGAAAAACTACCCTTCGTTCTGTGTCGCTTGATCCCGAGGACGAAGAGAGCTCCTATTACGATTTGAATAAACCTGCTCACGTGTGACCATAAATAAATGACTTCATGATTTCATCTGCCCTTCGCAAACCCATTTCAGTCATCGTCGTGATCCTCGGCATCGTGGTGTTTTCAATTCTCGCCGTGTTGAAAATACCGATTGATATTTTTCCGAAGCTGAACTTGCCTACCATCTACATCGCACAGCCTTATGGCGGTATGGCGCCAGATCAGATGGAAGGATTCATTGCCACGAGATATCAAAATCAACTCTTGTATGTCACCGGCATCAAAGACATTGAAGTGAAAAATGTACAAGGGCTCTGTCTTGTAAAATGTACGTTCTATGAAGATGTAAACATGGCGCAAGTATCAGGGGAAGTAGCCAATCAGGTAAGCCGTGTGATGAGTTACATGCCGCCGGGCACGGTGCCGCCTACGGTGGTGCGCTTCGATGCGTCAAGTTTGCCGGTAGGGCAGTTGGTGTTCAGCAGCAAACAGGCAAGCCTGAATGAGATGCAGGACCTCGCGTCCACTCGCATTCGCCCGATGTTTTCACAAATTCCCGGAGCTTCTGCACCGCCGCCTTTCGGAGGGAATGAAAGAACGATTGTAGTAAAAGTGAATCCTGAGTTGATGACGGGTTACGAAATGACACCCGACGATGTAGTCAAGGCGGTGGTGGACAACAACCAGATTTCGCCGGCAGGAAACGTGCGGATCGGCAACTACAACGTGATGACTCCGAACAATACCGTGATCGACAAGTCGGAAGAGTTTTTAAATATTCCGCTAAGGAAAGGCGCCGGCCCTACGGTATTCCTTCGCGACATCGCGTCGGTTGAAGACGCGGCCGACGTGACCGTAGGCTATGCGCTCATCAACGGCAAGCGGTCGGTGTACATTCCGGTAACCAAGACCGCCGATGCGTCCACGATGGATGTGGTCAATGCCTTGAAAAAGAAACTGCCTGAAATGCAATCGCTGCTGCCCGACTACATAGACTTGCGCTACGAATTTGATCAGTCCGTGTATGTGGTGGAAGCGGTGAAAAGCCTTGCCACCGAAGGAATACTCGGTGCGCTGCTTACCGGCTTGATGGTGTTTCTGTTTCTTCGCGACTTGCGCAGTTCATTGGTGGTGATCTGTACCATTCCGATTTCGGTGATGGCTGCCGTGATGCTGCTAAATATGTTCGGGCAGACCATCAACATCATGACGCTTTCGGGGTTAGCCTTAGCCATCGGCATCCTGGTCGATCAGGCGACCGTGGCGATAGAAAATATTCATCAGCATCTGGAGATGGGCAAGACCCGCGCCCGCGCTATTCTCGATGCGTCGCGCGAAGTTTCTTTTCCGCTGCTGTTGATTACCTTTTGTATCCTTGCTGTTTTCGCACCAGCCTTTTTAATGACGGGCGTGCCTAAGGGAATGTTCATGCCACTCTCGCTGTCGGTAGGGTTTTCCATGATCGCCTCATACATACTTTCTCAAACCTTCGTGCCGGTAGTTTCCAATTGGTGGCTTAAAGACAAACCGCACGTTGCGACTGAGGAGCACCACGGTCCCCCGTCGGGTTTTGAAAAATTCAAACTGCGCTATCTGGCGCTGCTCGACTCCATCCTGCACTACAAAACAACTTCGATTGTCATTTATCTCGTTGTTTCTTTTGGCGTGATCGCCGGATGTTTCCTGATCATTGGAAAAGACCTGATGCCTAAAGTGGAACACTCGCGTCAATTTCAGATGCGACTGATCGGCCCTGAAGGATTGCGCATTGAGCGTACGGAAGAAGCAGTGATCGCCACCATCCACTCGATTGAAGAACTGGTGGGAAAGGAAAATGTAGACATCACGTCGGCCTTTGTGGGGATGACGCCGTCGAGTTACGGTACCAACGCGTTGTATATTTTTAACAGCGGTCCGCAGGAAGCGATCCTTCAGGTTAACCTTGCGGAAGATTTCAAAGTCAACTCGCTCGACGAAATCAAAGACAAAATCCGTGCACGTCTGAAAAAGAATCTCCCCGAAGTGCAGTTGTCGTTTGAGCCGATTGAACTCACCGACAAGATCATGAGTCAGGGCGCCAACACACCGATCGAAGTATTGGTGGGATCAAAAAGCATTGAAGATGCACAGCAGTTTTCCGAGCGGGTTAAAGCTGAGTTGTCGAAGGTAAGCTTCCTTAGAGACGTGCGTGTGAACCAGCCGCTGCACTATCCTTCGTTGCAAATCGATATCGACCGGGAGAAGGCTTCACAGTTTGGACTTGCAGCCAACGACGTGGCTAAGTCGCTGGTGGCGGCTACATCGTCGAGCCGCTTTACGGCGAAGAACCTTTGGCTCGACAAGGAGAAAGGATTTGCCTATCAGGTGCAAGTGCAGGTGCCGGAATTTGAAATGAATTCCGTAAAGGACATTGAGAACATACCGATGGTAAAAGGACAGTTGCGTCCCACACTCTCGGATATTGCCACCATCACCTCTGTGCAGTTGCCCGCCGAGTATGATCGCATTGGCCCGCGACGCATTGTAACCGTGTCGGCCAACGTGTACAAGAAAGATTTGGGCCGCGCTGCCGACGCGGTGCGCGAAGCGATAAAGAATGCCGGTGCACAGCCGAAGGGAATGGTGGTGGAGGTGCGAGGGTTGGTGAAGCTGCTGGAAGAAACGCTCAACAGTCTTCAGTCAGGATTGCTGCTGGCGATTGTGGTCATCTTCCTTTTGTTATCAGCCAATTATCAGTCGTTCAAAGTTTCGTTTGTGGTGCTTGTGACCGTGCCTGCGGTGTTGGCGGGCGCTATGGTATTGCTGTTGATCACGGGCGGTACACTTAACCTGCAATCGTACATGGGCATCATCATGTCGGTAGGGGTTTCCATTGCCAACGCCGTGTTGCTGGTGACTACCGCCGAAAAACTAAGGTTAGACTCAGGCGACGCGGAGAAAGCGGCACGGCTTTCAGGATCGCAGCGTCTTCGTCCGATATTAATGACATCCATCGCCATGGTGGTGGGGATGTTACCGATGGCAAGTGGATTGAGTGAGAGTGGAGAGCAGGCTGCACCGTTGGGCCGTGCGGTGATTGGTGGATTGGTCGCTTCAACGTTTGCAGCCTTGCTCATTCTCCCCGTTGTATTTGCTGCCGTGCAACGAAAAACAACGACACAATCCGTTTCCCTTGACCCCAACGATCGTGCCAGTGCTTTTTATGATGTACAAGATTATCAAGTGTAAACAACGAACCCTTATCGTATGAAAAATAGATTGATCAGCGCCACACTTAGTCTTCTGTTCGCAGGAATAGTTTCTTCCTGTGTAAAACCGAAAGAGGTAAGCGAAGAAGGCGACAATGAAATTGTGTATGAAGCGACTACCCTCCGAAAAGCGAGTGTCGCTTCTCAACTCACGTTGCCTGGCGAACTCGAAGGGTATTACGAAACTGAGATCGTAGCCAAAGTAAACGGCTACATCAAGACGATGTTGGTGGACATAGGCGATCGGGTGAGCGAAGGACAATTGCTTGCACAGCTCGAGGCGCCGGAGTTGATCAGCCAGCAGGCCACGGCCTATTCGGAATTTCAGGCTAAGGAAGCCATGTTCGTCAATACTAAGGGAAAGTACCAACGCTTCCGACAAACCAACCGCACGCCGGGTGCAGTATCTCCTTACGACATGGACTTGGCAAAGACTTCCCTTATCGCTGATAGCCTCGGCTACCTGGCGGCAAAAGCAAAGTACGAGTCGATTCATGAATTGACGGCCTACTTGAAAATGGTGGCTCCTTTTGATGGGGTGATCACCGAGCGGGCGTTGGCTCCCGGTGCCTTTGTAGGGCCGGGCGAAAAGCACGGCGTGCCGATGTTTAAGCTAAAGAAAGAATCGAAGTTGCGTCTTCACATCGCCGTGCCGGAAAAACACCTTGCCGAAGTTTCGCTGGGAGAGGTAGTACGGTTTCATGTAAAAAGTTTTCCTGACGAAATCTTTTCCGGCAAGATCACACGCCTCTCCAGAAACCTGAGCCTGATGACACGCTCGGAAACGGTGGAAATTGAAATTGACAACCGCGACGGGAAACTGCTTCCGGGAATGTATGCCATCGCTTCACTTCCTATTCGCCGCCCCGGCGAATCTTTTGTGATCCCTAAGTCAGCGGTGGTTACGAACATGGAGAATCAGTTTGTGATTAAAATAAAGCACGGAAAAGAGGTGGCCTATATCGGCGTGGAAAAAGGAGAAGATCAGAATGAAAACGTGGAGGTGTTTGGACAGCTTGCACCTGGTGACACACTGGTACGTGTGGCGTCGGACGAGATCAAAGACAAATCCAAAGTGAAAATCGTAGTGGTCAACGACGACGTAGCGGTAAAAAAATAAGAGCCATGAAACAATCGTTGGTGTTAATGATCATCGGGTGTGTGGCCGGCGTGCTGAGCGGATTGATTGGCATTGGGGGAGGAGTAATCCTTATCCCTTCCCTGATTTTTCTGCTGGGCTTTTCCCAGCACATGGCTGAAGGCACCACCCTCGCGGCCATGGTACCGCCGATTGGTATTCTGGCCGCGCTGGTGTATTATCAAAACAATCAGGTAGACATCAAGGCTGCCTCGTTGATTGCTGCAGGCTTTCTGGTCGGTGGGTTTTTCGGTGCGCGACTCGCGCAACAATTCACCAGCGACATGCTTCAAAAGATATTTGCCGTCATGCTGATCGCACTGGGGATAAAAATGCTCTGGCCTAAATAACTACACGATGGAGACAGACCCCTATCTTCAAAACCAGATACAGCTTTGGCTCCTGCTGTTGTTTGTAGTGATTATGGGCACGTGCTTTTATTTTTTCCTCCAGTCGGAGAAGAAGAAGTAATCGTTTCGTTTATTGGAAACCTAGCTTTCCTCTTTGTAATAAATCTTATAGTATTTCCGGCCGTCTTTCTCTACGCCTTGTTCAATCAGGTCGCGGTTGCCGTGAATGTAGATGTGAAAGTTCTTGTCGAGCTTCAGTACCGACTTGAATAGTCGCGCTTGTTTCTTGACGGCATACGCCGAGATTTCAAACTCGTCGGCCATGTCTATGTGGTTGGTGCTGCGGTACGCCGAATCAAAGTCGCGGAACGATTCAATGATGCCTTTGTCTTGTAATACCTCGCGTTCAAATTCCTGTTTATTGAAATTCTCTCGGCCTTTGAAATACTCTACCGAGCGGCCGAGCAGTTCAATCTGGTCGGCTTTGGTGGACTCAAACTCCGTGGGGTACTGGTCGGTGACAAACGATTTGGCCAGCGAAAGAAACTGGCTTGTGCTGTTGATGTTATCCTTACGCAGGCTCACCTTGATGAACTCGTTTTGCCAGTAGTCGGTTTCGTGGCTGTTGTTGTCGATGACGAACACAGGGTACGTGGTGTCGGTGAATAAAATAAGACAAGCCTTATCCAGTTTCCTGCCGATACCCTTACGGAAAGTCAGGCCCATGTCGCCGTTGGCTTTCGCGGTGGTTTCGATGAAGCTTTCCTTGTTTTCGATTTTGTAAATGCCGAGCGCCTCGCACGACTGGTTGTTGAAACGAATGCCGTCGAACTTCACCACAAACAGATCGCCGTCTTTGATGTTGGGATGTTTGGACACCGCTTTCAGGTGCTGGTGAATGTTGATCGACTTCATAATGAAGTTGTCGCCTTCGTGCACGCCTTCGGCTATTTTAAAAAGCGGGTTTAAGGAAATATCGACGTCGTGGTGAAACTGATAGGTGATGCCAATGGAAGTAAACGCCTTGAGGAAGATATCTTTCAGGATTTTTTCTTCTTCGGCATGGCCGAGGCTATATAGTTTATTGCTGACGATGCATTTCTCGCTGTCGGTGCTGATGCGGTGAAAGATAAGCTGGTCGATGAGCGCGTCGTGAAATTCAATCATGGGGCTGAGGATACTTTAATGAGTGGGGCAAGTTAGTCAAAGTTAGAAATAGGAGGTAGGGGGCGAGGTTAATGGTTATTTGTTATTTGTTAATTGTAGTATTGAGTAAACCTGACTATCGTTCTCGGGAGGGGTTAATGGTTATCTGTATAATCGTTAATCGTAGTGCTGAGTAAACGATACTATCGGTGTCATCGGGTCACGCGATTAACAATTAACTGATAACAAATAACTAATAACAAAAAGAAAAGGCTTCCGTCTTCATGGAAGCCTTTTTGTTTTACATCTGCTTACGCCATCACAAACACACTGCGTACATCACTCCACGCCGAGCGACCGTTTTTGTCGATCACCCGTGCACGGAAGTAATACCGTGTGTTAGGCGCAAGACCGCCTTTCACTACACGTCCGCGCGTGCCTGCCTCAAACGTTACCCAGTTGGCTTCGTTGGTGAGGTCCGTGCAGATCTGGAATTCATACGCGCAGTATCCGGTGCCTTTCTGATACGCTTCTACTTCGCCGGGGTTTCCGGTGAGTTTCACATAAAAAGGCTCAACCTTACGTACACCTTTGCTTTTTACCTGCAAGCCGGCGCTGAGCACAATGGCTTCGGCGGCAGCAGGGTTGGCATTGGCAGTCAACTGTACGTAGCTGAAAAACTGACGCAACAGTGAGTCAAGCAACTCTTCCTTAGCGCGTGCCACGGCGCGTTCATCAGGACCACCGCTCTTGGCGGCCAGTAAGGCAGCCTCGAATACGTTGACCCCGGAAGCCATCGCGGTGAGCGTTGGCATCGGCGATGTAAAGTTAGGGTTGCCCGTCGTCTGTGTAATCAGCGAGCGGGTGAACACTATCTTTGCAGATTTGCTTAGTCTGGCTAAGCCCATTTTTACTACAACCATATTTTTGTTTGGTTAATGCAGCATCGGTTCGTGCAGCTTTCCAGCGCACGTGAATCCTTACTGCGTGATACATTATTTAACTCGTTAAGAAAAAACTAAAATCATTTCATAGGCATTGGGGTTAAGGGTGAAACATGCATATCGCTTCTTTTTTTATGGGTTGTACTTCGAAAGACAAGTTGCTACTATGTCATCTAACATGGGTACCAAGTCAGCAGACTTACTGTCCATGTCGTCAAACATGGGTACCAAGTCAATAGACTTACTGTCCGTGTCGTCTAACATGGGTACCAAGTCAGTAGACTTACTGTCCATGTCATCTAACATGGGTACCAAGTCAGCAGACTTACTGTCCATGTCATCTAACATGGGTACCAAGTCAGCAGACTTACTGTCCATGTCGTCTAACATGGGTACCAAGTCAGTAGACTTACTGTCCATGTCGTCTAGCATAGATAGCAAGTCAGCAGACTTACTACCTATGTCGTCTAATCTGCTGGCAAAATGACCTGAGTAGAGTATAACCTCATTCGTGGCAAGCCTGGTAAGGGTATTATCACCTACCAGAAGTCCTGACTTTAATTTCAGGTTAGCTTTTTTAGTGAAGGAATAATGTATAGTAAGTCTTTGCATACAGTTGGCATACTTTACAATCACTATGCCAACAGAGGAAACCCTGAAATCAGGCCAAAATCAAAGATTTTTACTTACCGTAAGGACTCAACTAACGAAATACAACGAAACAACTAACGAAATAAAACGAAAAAGGGGTATGATTATCCGGTAATTGGCAGCCTATCCGCAGTGTTTGCTATATATTACGAGGAAGGTCCGGGTTAGTACTATATATATAGAGAGTAGAGGTACGAGGTACGAGATTTGAGGTACGAGGGGAGAGGTACGAGGGTGGAGGTACGAGGTATGAGGGGAGAGGCACGAAATACGAGGTACGAGGGTAAAGGTACGAGGGTAAAGGTACGAAATACGAGGGACGAGGTATGAGGTACGCTGGCTGCTCACGAACCATGATTACGTTCTGTATAAGTGTTTGCAAACGATTATAATCGATTATATAGATTTATTTACGGGTTTAGAATGAAAATAGTATTGAATGTTGCGTCATGGAATCAATACTACTCTCACCCCTTTGGCACGGCAACACGTTGTGCATTGCTGTGGAAGGCAGGCTACGGGGTGGCGCATTCGGCGTGGTGAATAACACAGTCGGGCGCCAGTATTCTAAAACGCATGGCTGCTATTACGGGCCTTACACTCCTGAAGTCCTACGCCAGTGGCAGGAGGCTTTGCGCGAACACGCTACCGTAGCGCTGAGCGGTTGGGGTGAGGAGGGAAAGCCCTTGCCTGAAGCGTTGGTAAAGGCGTGGATCACTGTGCCTGCAGACTTTGCAGAAACGCTTGTGCGATTGCGGTATACCGACGCCACGCGCGCCAACTACGAAGTGCAATTCAGGAAATTTTTAGCGTTTATCTACCCGTGTACCGCCACGGATTTTACAACTGCCGACGTGGATCGACACCTTTACTATCTGGTGCGCGACAAGCAGGTGAGTCATGCTACGCAAAACCAGGCTATAAACGCCATCAAGTTTTACCTGGAGCGGGTGAAAAAAGAAGAGCGTAAAGTCTATTATGTAGAGCGTCCGCGCCCCGTGCGCACACTCCCTACCGTGCTGAGTGAGGAAGAGGTGGCGGCCATGCTGCGGTGCACCACCAACCTCAAGCACCGCAGCATACTGTGTTTGCTGTATTCGGCAGGGTTGAGGCGGGGCGAGCTGCTTGCGTTAACACCTGCCGATATTGATCATGCGCGCAATGTGATTTATGTGCGCTGCGGCAAGGGCATGAAAGACCGGGTGACACTGCTCTCGCAGGTGGCCTATGCGCTGCTGCTAACGTATGTAGCACACTACAGGCCCAAAAAATTTCTGTTTGAAGGAGGTGAGGGTGTGCCCTATAGCGAGCGGAGTATCAACAGCATCGTAAAGCGGGCGGCGCGACTGGCGGGTATTAAAAAGAACGTGAGTCCGCACACGTTGCGCCATAGTTTTGCCACGCATTTGCTGGAAAGCGGTACTGACTTGCGGTACATACAGGAATTGCTGGGGCATGAAAGTTCGAAGACTACCGAGCGCTATGCGCACGTGACCACGAAGGGATTTGGCAAACTGGTAAGTCCGTTGGATAATCTGGTTCAAAAAACTAACTTCGTAAAAACAATAGAGGGCTATATGCAATAAGGTGCATATAGCGGGATGTTGCCTGCAATTTTTACTGGACAGATTAGATTTCAAACGACATAGGACTTAATGAAAATTCAGAACCGAATTAACGACCCAACCGACATTGACGTAGACCTCATTGACAAAGAACTAAAAGCTGACAAACATGTTATAGTTCAATTCTCGGACAAAACTTATACCGACCGACAACTTTCAATTCTTGACGGACTCTGTAAAAAATATGACAAAGATTTTGGAGTTCGCTTCTACGGACATTATCAAGGCTCATTTGACTTTAAAACTTTATTAAAACTACCTAACGTAAAATGCCTTTACGCTGACTGCTTACTCAAGGCGGACAACATTGGAGTTATAGGTGAACTGGACAAGTTGGACAAATTGTCTCTTGGCGTTTTTGAATTGAAGGAAACGGAAATACTGAATACCGATAATCTGAAAAATATTTCTGAACTCATCATTACGGAAACGAGAACCAAATCACTAAACCTAGACTATCTAAAAGAATACAAAAAGTTAAGATTTCTAATAATCGGTGAACACAGAAAGAATATTGATTCGGTAGGTAACCTTTCAGATTTAGAATTTCTTTCACTCAATTCAATTAAGAACACACCTGTTGACTTTGTGAATCGCTTGAAAAAACTAAAAACTCTTCGATTCATTTTAGGCGGACGGGAAAATATTCAAGAAATTGACGACAACCAGATTGAGAATTTAGAATTGGTTAGAGTAAGAGGTTTCAATGACTTGAGCAATATTTCAAAGTTCAGAAAGATAAAGACACTTTTAGTCGAAGATAATATTCAACTCAAAACAATTCACTTCGACAAGGAGCTCAAAGAACTAAATGATTTAAAAATTCTAAACTGCAAAAGTCTTCAAGCTTTGACCGGACTTGATAATTTGACATCCTTGGAGCAATTAAGGATTTATAAAACAGCAATTGACTTTGACAATTTCATCAAACAAAAATTTCCAATGAGTTTAGTAACGTTCGCATTTTATACATGGAAGAAAAAGATTGATGAGAACATCAAAGCGACTTTGAACAGGCTTGGTTATAAAGAGCGGTGATGTAAAAACTGCAGGCAACAGTGTGCATGTGCCATAGCGCTGGTTCGGTGTTGTGTTTTAGTTTTGTTTTCATAATTTAGTTTCGGTGTCTGGGACAAAACGCTGCAGGTCGCTAAAGCCATTCGTTCCTCATTTGGCTTTAGCTCCTCGACCGCGCTACGTCACATGCACTAGGCGTTAGCGGCCATTTTCCGGACAACAAACAATCATGGGACAAGTAGAATGGTATAGAAATACAACGTGGGACAAGGACACAAGTGAATTGTTTGAAACTAAACTTAAACGAGCTCGTGGACCTTTTAATAAAGCGCAATACTTACGGATTCAAGCGAGCTACCTTTTGGACTCAGCTAATAGTGAATTTCAAAACGTAGGACTTCAACTAATGAGGAGACTGATTGAGGAATTTCCGACCGAGGACTTCTCCACAATTTTCGGGAAAGAACAACTTGGGGACTACTTTTATAAAACGGGACAATTCGAAGAAGCTGAACACTTTTATAGACAGGTGACAGATCATTACAAACGTAAGAGCAGAAGCGGGACTTCTGGAGTGGCGGACGTTAAATTAGCGGAGACCATTTTAGAGTTAGACAAACGTGACAAATTTGAAGAAGCATACAAATTGTTGACTGTGGACTTTGAAGCGACTGGCGGATCCTTGTCTCTAAATGATGACAGATTTTTTTATACGCGAGTTGCAGCAGAACTCTGTGACCAATTGGACAAAAAAGAAGAAGCCAAAAGACTCGCTGGACTTGCCTTAGAGATCGCAAAAATTACAGAACCTCAATTCACGAGACACAAAACTGTTGGACTCGTAAGAACAACAAATGACATACTGGACAGATTGAGGAAAATCAGTGCGGGATGAAAACGGCCGCTAACAGTGTGCATGTGCCATAGCGCTGGTTCGGTGTTGTGTTTTAGTTTTGTTTTCATAATTTAGTTTCGGTGTGTGGGACAGAACGCAGCAGGTCGCTAAAGCCATTCCTTCGTCATTTGGCTTTAGCTCCTAAACCGCGCTACGTCACATGCACTAGGCGTTGGCTGCAAGCCCCTAATTGAAATTCGAACAAATGATTAAAGTTGGACAATGGGTTAATTCTTATTCAAAGGGGATTTTTAGAATTGAAAAAATTCTCGACCGATATTATGACGAGTTTGATCCGATAACCGACCCAAAGAAAAAAATCGGGGACAAATATGATGACCGAATTATAATATCTAAACGACTTCTGAACAGCAAATTCAAAAAATCAATCAGCTATGAGTCGTGCAGTGAATTTTTTATCGTGCCGTTGGACAAAGAACAGAAAGAAAGGCTAAAAGAGATTCTAAAACAAAACCCAAACTGGTTGACCGAGTTAAATGACTATTCAATTCCGGACATAATTTCAATTTACAACTGGAACGTACAACTTGATTCACCGACAGAAAAGAACAATGTTAATGAAATAATGAAGTTAATTGAAGCGGGACAGACCTTGCGACAAATTCACGATGAGATTGATAAGCGTGGACTAGCAAAAAACTTTGACAGAAATTTTGGAAATCACTTACTTCAAATGACCAATGTAAATCACGAGACCGTTGATAAACGATTCATTTGGAGAAACCCAAAACTAATTAAAACGTGAGACGGGGCCAGCAGCCAACAGTGTGCATGTGCCATAGCGCTGG
>JAFDYT010000001.1:413399-413838 GCA_018266055.1 Bacteroidota bacterium | reverse complement strand
TATCAGACTTATGGGACGACGGATCATAACTCTGATGCAACGTATCAGACTTATGGGACGCGGATTATTAATTCTGCTGATCCATGTCAGATTTATTGGCCGGCGAGGTATAATTATGGCGCAACGGGACATAATTATGCGGCGCGCTTTATAATTATGGCGCAACGGATCAGAATTATGGGACGACGCGGCATAATTATAGAACGCGGATTATAATTATAGCGCTACGTGACATAATTATAGGACGCAGTTTATAATTATACGGCGACGGATCATAATTATACGGCGCGGTTTATAATTATAGGGCGACGCGGCATAATTATAGGACGCGGTTTATAATTATAGGGCGACGGATCATAATTATAGGGCGCGGTTTATAATTATAGGACGACGCGGCATAATTATAGGGCGCGGTTTATAATTATAGGGCGACGGGACA
>JAFDYT010000001.1:0-413300 GCA_018266055.1 Bacteroidota bacterium | reverse complement strand
ACGCGGCATAATTATAGGACGCGGATTATAATTATAGGGCGACGGGACATAATTATGGGACGCGGTTTATATTTATGGCGCGACGGATCATAATTATAGGACGCGGATTATAATTATAGCGCTACGCGGCATAATTATAGGACGCGGATTATCACTTATCGGGCTACGCCACTCTATATTAATAATTAAAACACGCGAAATGAGGGTCAGTATTGCGTTTTTGGTGATTGGGGCCTCGCAAGAATGCCCGCGGGTCTCAAAATAAATCCGAAACCCAGTTTTGTAGCCGGATACTACCGTGTTGAATCTTGTGGTACTACACAAACTTTATTCCCTCGTGCTCAAGTTTCCGGTAATGGGCACGATCAAAAACATAATAAAACGATCCTTTCCGTGAAGTCTCCTTTTCCTTCTCCTTCAGTTTCTTCAGTACTTTAATAGAAAGAATTTTTTTGGTGAAGTTCCGCTTGTCGAGCTTCGTTTCATAAATAGCCTCGTAAAGGTTTTGCAACTGCCGAAGGGTGAACTTGAAAGGTAATAGCTCAAACCCTATGGGGTGATTGGCCACTTTCTCTCGCAGCGCTTTCTTCGCTTTATCAAGCATTTGTTTGTGATCAAAAATCAGCGAAGGCGTCTTGCTCAGTGGAAACCAGCGGGCTTCATGATCGGTGGAGATTTGTTCGCTGTAGTCTGCACTATTGATAAACGCCGAATACGCAATTGAAACTACCCTGCCTGCCAGGTCGCGGTCGGCTTTGCCAAAGCAATACAGCTGCTCCATATATATATCCGCAAGGCCCGTCAATTGTTTCAACACCCGGGCGGCGGCATCGTCCACGTTTTCATTCTTACCCACAAAGCCGCCCATCAAAGACCACTTTCCTTGCTCTGGTTCAAAGCCTCGTTTGATTAACAACACATTGATCTGTTTTCCATCAAACCCAAAAATGATACAGTCAACGGCTACGAGTACCTTATCCCGACTTTTATATTTTCTGATATCCATTTGAATCTAACAATGAATTGGTGCCACCGCCGCGTTTTACCAAAACTTGGCATACAGCGCCGTGAGTATCAGGATCGTCAACACAATTAAAAAAAGTGTAGATGGATTAATCTTAAACGATTCCTTATCCATTACAAATGCCTTTGGATTTACTTTCGGGCCGGCTAAGCTTATCAAAATCATGGTCACCATGGTGAATAAAAAAGAGAGGCCCATGCAAGTAAGAAAGGGTATGGCATACGTGCCCGTACCGGTAGGAAAGGCGGTGTAAAATAATGTCTCGTTGCCAAGCACAGCCGGTGCAAATTGATTGAAGAAAACCGAGAGCACAAAGCCAAGAATCACACCGACAATCGCGGCCAGGCCTGTGGTTCTTTTCCAAAACAAACCTAAAATGAACATGGCAAAAACACCCGGACTGATAAAGCCGGTATATTTCTGAATGAATGTAAAACCACCTGCCCCACCAATGCCCAGCAGATCTTCCCACGTAAACATGACGGCGATGATCATTGATGTGAGTACGGTAATCCTGCCCACCACCACCATATTTTTTTCTGACGCGTTGGTCTTAAAATATTTCTTATAAATATCTAAGGTGAAAATGGTAGAAATACTATTTGTCTTTCCCGCCAGCGATGCCACAATGGCCGCCGTTAACGCCGCGATAGAAAGCCCTTTTAAACCACTGGGCAGAAAACCTAAAATGGCAGAGTACGCTCCGTCTTTACTTCCTCCCGCGAGTTGAGGAAGATGTCCATTTTTATACAACACGAAGGCGGCAATTCCCGGAAGCATGACGATCACAGGCATCATCAACTTCATAAATCCTGCAAACAAAATTCCTGTTCTGGCGGTTTGCAAGTTGGCGCCAAGTGCACGCTGAATGATGTATTGGTTGCATCCCCAATAATTAAGGTTCACAATCCATTGCCCGGCAAAGTACATCGTGATTCCAGGCAGCACCAGATACTTGTTGATATACTCTTGCGGTGCATCGGCAGCCGGCTTACTCAATATCATTTTGAAATGCTCAGGAGAATCTTTTAGCAACACGTTGAAGCCGGCCAGTGCATCTTGGCCAAACCCAAACTTATCGCCCACAATGGTCAGCGCCAGATACGTGGTAGCAAGACCACCGATGATCAACACACCTACCTGAATCACATCGGTGTAGCCAATCACTTTCATTCCGCCAAGCGTAATGACCACCGCGAAAATGGCGAGACAAACCATCACGAGGTGAAGCGATTCGCCTCCCACCAAACCGTTGATAGCCAATGCGCCCAAATAAAGAATAGACGTGAGGTTTACAAAAACATATAAAAACAACCAAAAGATAGCCATGATCAACGCCACGGTTTCGTTGTACCGCATGGTAAGGAATTGCGGCATCGTATAGATTTTGTTCTTTAAATAAATCGGAATAAACCACACCGCAATAAGGATGAGCGCAATCGCGGCAATCCACTCATAAGCGGCTACGGCAATGCCCACAAAAAATCCTTCGCCACTCATGCCGATAAATTGCTCTGCCGAAATATTCGAGGCGATTAACGAAGCACCGATGGCCCACCACGTGAGCGAGCCTTCGGCTAAAAAGAAATCTTTGGTATCTACAGATGCTTTTTTCTTTTGTCGATAAATCCAATATCCATAACCCGCGACCACCACGAAATAAAAAATGATCACGACGTAGTCTAACAATACAAGGGAAGAATTCATCACAGGATTGGATTAGCGATTTTTAAGTGAACTACAACTAAAGAAAACTACCGGTAATACATTTCATTCCATCGTAATTCATTTTTGAATTGAGGAATGGTTGTATGCTTTCCGATATGAACCATTTCAATATTGGCGATGTCGGCAAAATCCTGAAGGTGTTCTGCGCTGAGGTTCTGACTATAGCACGTATGATGTGCGCCACCAGCTAAAATCCATGCCGCACACCCGGTGTTCATATCCGGTTCGGGTTTCCACAATACGCGCGCCACCGGAAGTTTAGGCAACTCATGCTCGGGCTTTACTGCATTCACCTCATTCACTAAAAGCCGGAAGCGATTTCCCATATCTATAATGGACGCATTCAAAGCGCGGCCTGCGGCAGTGTTGAACACGAGGCGAACAGGATCTGCCTTGCCCCCGATTCCTAAGGGATGAATTTCGCACGACGGTTTTCCGTCTGCAATGGATTCGCATATTTCAAGCATGTGCGCACCCAACACCATGGGGTTTACCGGATCAAAATGATAGGTATAATCTTCCATGAAAGAATTTCCACCTTTCAATCCACTTCCCATCACTTTCATCAGGCGAACGAGTGCTGCGGTTTTCCAATCGCCCTCAGCACCAAATCCATACCCGTCGGCCATCAATCGTTGCACCGCAATACCGGGCAGTTGCTCCAGCCCGTGAAGGTCTTCGAACGTATCGGTGAATCCTTTAAAGTTTCCTTGCGCTAAAAAAGCGCGCAACCCAAGTTCTATTTTCGCTGCTTCGCGAAGCGCGTTATGCTGACCTCCACTCTTGCGAAGAGAAGCCGCCACGTGATAACACTGTTCATACTCCGCCACTAACTTTGTTACTTCTGCATCGGCTACCTGATTGACTACCTTCACCAGATCACCAATGCCGTAGCCATTGACTGAATAGCCGAACTTCATTTCAGCTTCTACTTTGTCTCCGTCTGTCACGGCCACCTGGCGCATGTTATCACCAAACCGACAAAACTTTCCGCCTTGCCAATCGTGCCAACCCGCTGCGGCGCGCATCCACGCATTCAGTCGCTCTTGCACATTCGTGTCTTTCCAATGACCCACTACCACTTTGCGGTTTAATCTCATGCGCGTCATGATGAAACCAAACTCGCGATCACCGTGTGCGCTTTGATTGAGATTCATAAAATCCATGTCGATATCCTTCCACGGAATGTCGCGGTTAAACTGTGTATGCAAATGGAGTAAAGGCTTAGTTAAAATCTTCAATCCACCAATCCACATTTTTGCCGGAGAGAACGTGTGCATCCATGCGACAATACCGATGCAATTTTTAGCGCTGTTTGCCTCCTGACACAACTGGTAAATTTCTTCGGGAGTCTTCAACACCGGCTTAAAAATTACGCTTACCGGAATATGTGCTGATGCTTCAAATTCTTTTACAATTTGCTGAGAATTTGCCGCCACTTGTTTAAGCGTTTCTTCTCCATATAAAAACTGACTACCGGTTACAAACCAGACTTCTAATTTTTTAAGATCAATCATTTTATTTCTAATTAAAGTGTTTGAGAATCATTGTCCATAATAAGAATCAGGGCCATGCTTCCGTTCAAAATGTTTTTTAATCAACGAGTCTTTCAGCCGCGGTGCATCGGGTCTTATTTGCTTCGTGAGAAATGCCATCTCGGCAATGGACTCTAATACCGCACTGTTGTACACCGCTTTGTCACATGTTTTGCCCCACGTGAACGGAGCGTGATTGCCCACCAAAATCATCTCTACTTCTTCATAGCTAAGCTTTTTCTCGCTGAGGCAATTCATGATCTGAAAGCCAGTTTGATGTTCGTAATCTCCGCGAATCATTTCATCGGTCATCGGCGGAGCACACGGGATATCTACCGTGTTATGGTCGGCATGGGTAGTTCCGAAAATGGGGATATCCAATTGTGTCTGTGCCCATGCCGTGGCATACGTAGAATGCGTGTGAACGATGCCTCCTACTTTCGGCCAATGCTTGTAAAGCACCGCATGTGTTTTAGTGTCTGAAGACGGGTGCAGTTTTCCATCAATCGTCTTCCCATCAAAATCAACGATCACCATTTTCTCAGGCGAAAGATCTTCGTACGGCACACCACTTGGCTTAATGGCGAAAACACCCAGCTGATGATCGGCCGCACTTGCGTTGCCAAACGTAAATAAGACAAGGCCTAACTTCGGCAATTGCATGTTGGCTTTGTACGCCGCTTCGCGTATTGAAATGTATTTATCGTGCTGCATGATGAATTCAATTATGAATTTTACGACTCTTTTACTTTGCTGCGGTCAACCAGTTTTTCAACCGCACTACCCAGTTCTTTAAATTTCAAATGTCTCTTTTGATACACTGCAACAACAGACGGATCTGGCGAATAGTGAAAATCAAATCCATGACCCATGGCATTCATGGCTTCGCCTACGTTAGCATGAATGCCACACACGGTGGCGGCAAACATAGCCGCACCCAACGCACACGTCTGTTCTGATTTATGAATCTTGATCGGCATGTTCATTACGTTTGCCATCACTTGCATGATGTATGGCGATTTCCTGGCCACACCGCCTAACCCAATCAATCCTTTTACCGGAACTCCTTCCTCATTGAAGCGATCCACAATTTCTTTTGCACCAAAGCACGTAGCTTCCACCCAAGTTTTAAATAAACGAGGCGCATCACTTGCCAAACTTATCCCTGAGATTGCGCCTTTCAAAAGTTGATCAGCATCGGGAGTCCTTCGGCCATTCAACCAGTCGACTGCCAATTCATCGTTTTCATCTACGGGAAGTTTGGCTGCTTCCTTACTCAATTCGGAAATGATCTTGTCGGAAATTTCATTCTTTAATTTTTCGGCTACGTCAGCAGAAATCAAAGAAGAGGATTGCAATAAGTTTTGCGTTGGCCAGGCAATCAAATTTTTAAACCATGCATACGTATCTCCAAAAGCAGATTGACCCGCTTCGAGACCCATCATTCCCGGAATGATCGAACCCTCCACCTGTCCGCAAATTCCTTTCACCAATTTTCCTTCCATCTCATCCATGGGCACTACCATCATATCGCACGTAGAGGTGCCCATCACTTTGCTGAGAAAGTAAGGTTCAATTTGTCCACCGACTGCACCCATGTGACAATCGAACGCGCCAACACCAATGAGCACGTCGGAAGGCAATCCCAAACGAGTAGCCCATTCCGAACTAATTTGACCCACCGCTTGGTCGGAAGTATACGTATCGGTAAATAGTTTTTTAGTAAACCCCTTCAGCAAAGGATCAAGCGACGAAAAAAAATCATCGGGCGGCAGTCCATTAAAAGATTTTGCCCAGAGTGCCTTATGACCGGCAGAACATACGCCTCGTTTCATTTTGCTGGCATCGTTACCTCCGGTCAACAAATAAGGGATCCAATCACAGTGTTCTACCCATGAGTAACAAGCATTTCGAACACCCTCATCTTCGCGAAGAACATGAAGCAGCTTTGCCCAGAACCACTCCGAGGAATAAATCCCACCTACATACTGCAAATAATTAACATCGAATTTTTCTACATGTTGGTTTATCTCGGCAGCTTCCCTCACCGAAGTGTGATCCTTCCACAAAACAAACATGGCGTTCGGATTATTTTCAAACGCTGGTGTCAATGCCAAAGGTGTTCCTGTTTTGTCAACCGCTACGGGTGTAGAGCCTGTAGTATCCACACTAATTCCTTTGATGTTATTTCGCACGTGCGGCCCCGCTTCTTCAACACACTTTCTTATGGTAAACTCAAGACCTTCGATATAATCCAATGGGTGTTGTCGAAATTGATTTTTCCCAGGGTTGCAAAACAATCCATCACGCCATCGTTTATAGAAAAATACCGAGGAAGAAATTTCCTCTCCATTCTTAGCATCAACAATAATTGATCGCACGGAATCAGTACCGTAATCAACACCAATTACAAAGGACTTTTGCGCCATTGGATTTCTCTTTATAAGTCAAATATATATACTTATGCTAATTTAAGTGTATCATCGACATTTATTTACGAGGCATCACGGTTAAGAAAGCTACCACAAGAGGCAAATCGTCGAGATTTACTTCAGCGAAGCAGCAGGTTTATGAAAAAATCAGATGAAATGCCTGATTGTCTTTTAGGACCAGGCAAATTCTCTAAAGAAGAGATTGAGGAAATATGTTTTACAAAGAAAGTTGGTATAGGAAAGAATTCTTTCTTCAATTAAAATGATTAATTGATTGGCGAGCCAAAAAGAAGAAGCAAACTCTAGTCTACAGTTTTATTATTCAACGACACCGTTTTCAAGATACGGGTCTATTCCACGGTCACTGACTTCGCCAGGTTTCTTGGTTGATCGACGTTGCAACCGCGCATCACCGCAATGTGATACGAAAGTAGTTGTAGCGGAACTACCGAAATCAATGGCATCAGCGGATCAAGTGTAGCGGGAACCTCGATCACAAACTCCGACATTTTAGGAATCAACACATCGCCTTCGGTCACAATCGAAATCACTCTGCCTTTGCGCGCCTTTACTTCCTGAATATTCGATACCACTTTCTCATACGAAGCATCTTTCGTGGCGATGAACACCACCGGCATTTCTTCGTCAATCAGTGCAATCGGTCCGTGCTTCATCTCTGCGGCGGGATATCCTTCGGCATGGATGTACGAAATCTCTTTTAGTTTAAGGGCGCCTTCCAGCGCCACGGGGAAATTATAACCGCGGCCGAGGTAAATGAAATTGGTAGCATTTTTAAACTCATTCGCGATGATCTGAATTTGTGCGTTAAGCTTCAATGCCTTTTCCACCTTGGCGGGAATGTTTTCCATCTCCACCAACACTTCATGAAATTTCTGCTCGGTGATAGTTCCTTTTTTCTGCGCCACAATCAAGGCAATCATGTTGAGCACCGTAAGTTGTGCCGTGAATGCTTTGGTACTGGCCACGCCAATCTCCGGACCGGCGTGCGTGTATGCGCCCGCATGCGTAGCGCGCGGGATAGACGAGCCTACTACATTACACACACCAAAAATGATCGCTCCTCTCGACTTCGCAAGTTCAATAGCGGCAAGTGTATCGGCAGTCTCTCCAGATTGTGAGATCGCGATCACTACATCGCCTTCGCGAATGATCGGATTGCGATACCGGAACTCAGACGCATATTCTACTTCTACCGGAATGCGACAAAACTCTTCAAAGAAATATTCGGCTACAAGGCCGGCATGCCACGACGTGCCACAGGCTACGATCAAAATCCGATCGGCATTCACCAGCTTGTTGATGTACTCGCGCAATCCGCCAAGAGTCAGGCGGCCGGAGTTGCTATCGAGACGACCGCGCATACAATCTCTTATCGATTTGGTTTGCTCGAAAATTTCTTTGAGCATGAAATGTTCGAAGCCTCCTTTTTCAATCGCCTCCAGTTCAAGGTCCACCGTCTGTACGTAAGGTGTAAGAGGAAGATTGGCGGTGTTCTTGATGGTCAGCTTGCCGTGATTCACAATGGCGATTTCCTGATCGTTGAGATAAACCACTTCGTTGGTGTATTCAATGATTGGTGTAGCATCAGAAGCCATAAAAAACTCGTTGCGCCCAACACCTACTACCAACGGACTTCCCTTACGGGCCGCGATGAGCAATTCGGGATCTTCCAACGACATCACCACAATGGCATACGCGCCGATTACTTTTGTTAAAGCAAGTCGCACGGCTTCGTCGAGCGAACAGCGCTCATTGTCTTTTATATCTTCTATGAAGTGGATGAATACTTCCGTATCCGTTTCGCTTTCAAACCGGTGGCCTTTGCGCAGCAAGTCTTGCTTCAGAGCGCTGTAGTTTTCAATAATACCGTTGTGAATGATCGCCAGTTTTTTGGTGGCGGAGTAATGCGGATGCGCATTTTCGTCATTGGGTTCGCCGTGGGTAGCCCAGCGCGTGTGACCCATCCCGATGGGACTGTTAAGGTTTTGCCCCTGAATGAACGCTTCGAGCTCCGAAACTTTTCCTTTCTTTTTATACACGTTGAGGCCGCCATTGAGTAAGGCAATACCCGCGCTGTCGTATCCGCGATACTCCAATCGTTTCAGCCCTTTGATGATGATATCACTCGCCTGGCGGTGACCCACATACGCTACAATTCCACACATAAAATTATCGGATAAAGTTTCGAACTGATACAAAAGTAAAAAGTCAGGACGGAATATCCGCACCTGACTTCTGCAATCGATTTTTTGGAATAATTACCCTACCAATTCGGTGTAGAGGTTATAAAATGACTCGGTGTAGTCGTTGTCTGTTTCAATATTGGAGACTTTTTTCTCTTTGATTTTCTTCACGAGACCTTCGAGTTTTTTTCCATCGCCAGCTACGTTTACTACATCGGCCCACTGTGCACCAAGCTTGATGAAGCCTTCGTAGTCAGCCGTCTTCAAATGACCCAACATATTATCTTCAATATCCAGCATGCGCACCTTGCCCATCAAGTCGCCTTTGAATTTGTGCGAAAAGCTGTTGTTGTAAATAGTGAAAACGGATTTTGAATTCTTAAAGAGCGGATCGTTTTTGTACGTCGTCTTCAAATACAACGGAATGAAGCTCGTAATCCAATCGTTGCAATGAACGATGTCCGGGCCCCAGCCCAATTTCTTTACGGTTTCAATTACGCCTTTGCAGAAGAATATCGCGCGCTCGTCGTTGTCTTCAAAGAATTTATTTTCCTTGTCGTGAAACATCGACTTGCGGTGGAAATAGTCTTCGTTGTCAATAAAGTACACCTGAAGTTTCGCGTTGGGAATGGACGCCACCTTAATAATAAGCGGCTTCTCTTCATCGCCAACGGCAATATTTATCCCTGAAAGCCTTACTACTTCGTGCAAACGATTTTTACGTTCGTTGATAAGCCCAAACCGGGGCACCAGTATGCGGATCTCCATTCCTCTTTCCTGCATGGCTTGAGGCAATTTCCGCACAAAGTCGGCTACCTCGGTGGTCTGCAAAAATGGGTTGATCTCACTGGCAACATAAAGGATTCGGATTTTAGACATATCTCTTGGAATTTTATTAAGTCACGAAACGGGACTACAAAAGTACGAAAAATAACCCCCCCATTCAACTTGGGGTAAAACATAACGCTTATATTTGCGGCCTTTTTAAAAGGCTTGAGATGGACATTTTTAAGGAAATTGAGCCGCTAAAGGCCTTTTTAAAGCATAAATGGAACTCCGAATCCATTGGTCTGGTCCCCACCATGGGAGCCTTGCACGAGGGGCATTTGTCGCTCATTGAAGCCTCTAAGCGCGAAAACCAGCTTACCGTTGCCACCATTTTTGTAAACCCCACTCAATTCAATAACCCTGGCGATCTGGCCAAATATCCCCGCACGCTGGAGCGCGATCTGGAAGCCCTTAAATCGGCCGGATGCGACGTGGTCTTTGCACCGGAGGTGAATGAAATGTATCGCAGGCCTTCCACGTTGAAATTCGATTTCGGGCATCTTGATAAAATCCTGGAAGGCGAGTTCCGGCCGGGGCATTTTAGCGGTGTGGGATTAGTGGTTTCCAAACTGTTTCACATTGTGCAACCCACCGTGGCCTATTTTGGGCAAAAGGATTTTCAGCAATTTAAGATCATTGAAAAACTGGTCGAGGAATTGGACTTCAACGTGACGCTCAGGCGAATGCCTATCTTCCGCGAAAGCGATGGTCTTGCCATGTCGTCGCGCAATCAGCGGCTCAATGCCGACGAGAGAAAAAAGGCGATTGTGTTTTATGAAGCCTTGCAACTCGCGAAAGGTATTTTGAAAGAGGGGAAATCTGTTCAGGCGGTAAAAGAAGCGGTGAAGAAAAAATGCGAGGCTATAGAAGGTGTGAAACTGGAATACTTCGAATTGGCAGAAGGCGATAACTTAACCCTTGCGGAAAACGTTAGTGACCAAACCGTATTATTGATCGCGGGCTTTGTGGGTGAAATACGATTGATCGACAATCTTATATTGAGCGAATGAGAATTGAAGTTTTAAAATCAAAAATACATCGGGTAAAAGTTACACAGGCTGAATTGCATTACGTGGGCAGCATTACCATCGACGAAGATCTGATGGATGCCGCTAACCTGATTGAAGGGGAGAAAGTACAGGTGGTGAATGTGAACAACGGCGAGCGCCTTGAAACCTACGTGATCACAGGAAAACGCGGCAGCGGAATCATTTGCATCAATGGGCCAGCAGCCCGCAAGGCACAAGCTGGCGACATTATCATTATCATTTCCTACGCTTCCATGGAATTTGAAGAAGCGAAAAAATTCAAACCAACCATCATCTTCCCCACTGAGGACAACCGACTTTCCTGATGCCAGCTTACCTCAAAAAAATTCTTCGCTTTGCGATTACCATAGCCATCACTATTCTTTTGTTGTGGCTTTCGCTTCGCGGATTGAATGTGGCGGGCGAAAACAAAATTGATTTTCTATGGCAAGCCTGGCAGCGGTCGGATAAATTTTATTTGTGGCTGATGGCGTTGTTCGCAGTTTTCAGTCATTTGTTGCGCGCCATGCGCTGGCAAATGCTGCTGCAACCCACGGGAAACCACGTTGGTCTTTTCAATAGTTTTCTTTCACTGATGACGGGCTACCTCGTTAATCTTGCGGTGCCACGCGGTGGCGAGATATCACGTTGTTACAATCTTTATCAGTTAGAAAAAACGCCGCCTGAAATTTCGTTTGGCACAGTAGTCACGGAGCGCCTCGCCGATGTACTGTGCTTGCTTCTGCTGATTGCTGCGTCGTTTTACCTGGAATGGTCTAAACTAAAGGTCTTTCTTGATTCGCTTACGTTTTCGTCGGGCGAAAAAACTTCTATCCCCGTGTGGGTTTGGATTGGCGCCGTATTGGGCCTGGCGTTTTTAGTCGCTATCTATTTCTTACGAAAGAATGAAAAGATTTTAAAAATCATTCACGGCTTTAAAGAGGGATTACTTTCTGTGTTCCGGTTGAAGAACAAGTTTCTTTTTGTGGTGTATTCGCTCGGTATCTGGTGCCTTTATTTTTTGATGAGCTACCTGGTGCTGATGGCTTTTCCGGAAACCAATCATCTTGGATTCAGCGCCGTGGTTACACTGTTTGCCATCGGCTCGATTGCGATGGCCGCTCCACTTCCCGGAGGCACGGGCTCCTATCACGTGTTGGTTCCGCTCGGACTCACCATGCTTTACAATCTTCCGAAAGCAGATGCTGTTGCGTTTGTTTTCATCTTTCACGCGTGGCAAACGCTCCTGATGATTGTGGTTGGTGTGCTGAGTTTTATCGTCACCAGTCTGATCGTTGGTAAAAAAAGAAAAGCGTCAGAACCCAAAGGATCCTGACGCTTAATCTCAGAAACAAATTCTTATTTCAACGGCTGATAGCTTTTGAATGGCGAGATAGATACTTTGTCCATAGCCGCCTTGTAATCAGGCCAGGTTTTTTCAAAAAATTTATTCACTCTGTCTTTAATCTTGTCAAGTTGAATTTCGGCTTGCTTGAAAACACGTTCATCGGTAGCACTGATCGGGTCTTTCGAAGATCCGATGTAGAACGAGGCCGTTTGGATGTACGACACCGGCGTTGGATCGCGATGGCGAACAATTCCCTGGCGCTTATCTACCTTGCCAAGAATGAAATCCATGATGTTCGTAAGCGAATCGGTGATGGCTTTTGTTTTGTCTTTCGCGTCCTTCAGGTCGTCGCGCTTTAAGTCTTTCATTTTGTTTTCAAACTCATCGGCTATCTCCTTCGATTCAATCAGGCGATCCATGGCTGCTGTTGCCACCGCCGTCATATCTTCCAATCGCTTCAGCAATGTATAACGCGAAGCAACCACTGCATCGCTATTGGGGTAGCGCGGGTCATTCTTTACGGTAATTGTCGCCGAATCTTTCTGTCCGCCAAACGTAAGGCGAAGTTTGTAAACTCCAGGCAATACTTGTGGTCCGCCCGGCTCGGCAGCGCCTGCTTTTGTTTTTTCGCGCGACGGATTCCTTGCTCCTTTTTCGTTCATCGACCATGTCATGCGGTTCACGCCATTATCGTCCGGCGCTTTGCGTTTGATGGTACGAATTTTTTCGCCTTTGGCATTGAATACTTCCAGCGTAAGCGAATCGTACTTTTGCTTTGGCTTCTCGTCCTTCTTCTCTGCCGTTACAGGCTGCGTCTCTTTCTTCGGCTCTTCTTTTACTTTTTTCTTGGTGTCAACTTTTTTATCGTCCGGTTTTGCTTCTTCCTTTTTCTCTTCCGGTTTGTTGATCACGTAGGTAAGCAAAGCTCCATTCGCACGGTTCTCACCGATGAACATCGCGTTGCCTGGAAATAGAATTCCGGCCGGATCCTGATACACCGCTTCGTAGCCATCGGGCGGCTCAAACAAATGAACAGTTTGGCTCAACACTTGCACACCTTCTTTGGCCATCTCACGCAACGGGCGAATATCGTCAAGCACATAAATCGCCCGTCCGAAAGTACCAATCACAAGATCGTATTCGCGTGGATGAATCACCAAATCCATGGTGGACACACCGGCTGGAAATTCATTGGTCCATTTCGTGTACGTCTTCGCCTCATCCACACTTACAAACAAACCATTTTCTGTTCCCAGAAAAATCAGTTTCGGTTCTACCGGATCTTGCGCAAACGACAGTGTATAATTGCTGTTGCCTACCTGTGCGCCAGTCACCAGGCTTTCCCATGTTTGGCCATAATCTTTGGAGTGAAACAGGTACGGCGCAAAATCAAACTGGCGATAATTATTCACCACCACAAACACTTCGCCTGCATTGTAACTCGACGCTGTGATCTGCGGAATCCACGCCCCTTTAGGCATGCCTGTAATCTTCGGAGTCAAGTTCGTCCACGTTTTTCCTCCATCGCGACTGAGTTGCACTTGTCCGTCGTCGGTGCCAATCCACAGCAGACCTTTTTCCTTTTTGCTTGGCGCGATGGTAAGAATCGTACAATGGTTTTCGGCGCCGGTGGCATCCATTGTCAAGCCACCGCTCTCGTGTTGCTTTTGTTTTTCAGGATCGTTGGTCGTCAAATCGCCGGAAATTATTTCCCAGGTAGTTCCTTTGTCGCCCGACTTATGTACAAACTGGCTTCCGTAATAAATGGTGTTGTTGTCGAACGGATCTTGCGCCAGAGCCGAGTTCCAGTTGAATCGCAATTGCATTTTAGGATCCGGATGTGTAGGCCGAATGATTTTAGTGAATCCGGTTTTGCGATCAAATCTTCCCAGAAAACCTCCTTGTGACATCGCGTAACCAAAACGGTTATCGTCAGGGTCCGGCGCCACATCGAAGCCATCGCCAAACATCACGGGCTGCCAATAGCTGTTGCGGATGCCGTCTTCTTTCCACACATACGCCGGGCCCACCCATGAGCCATTGTCCTGCAAACCACCGTACACATTGTAAGGATAATCCATGTCCACATTCACATGATAGAATTGACCTACCGGAATATTTTCGGCAAACCTCCACGACTTTCCGTAGTCGTGTGTGATGTTCAAGCCGCCGTCGTTGCCATCCACCATGAACGAAGGATCAATGGGGTTGATGTACCAGGCGTGATGATCGGGGTGAACGCCAGAGTAAGGCAAAAGTTTTTGAAAGGATTTTCCTCCATCAATGCTCACGTTCACTTCTGAATACACCGTGTACAGTCTGTTTTCATTGAGCGGGTCAGCATGAATTTCTGAATAGTAAAATGGGCGATCGCCGATTTCGTTCATCCTGTCATTGACCATTTGCCATTTGAAACCTCCGTCAGTCGATTTATACAACGCGTTCTTCTTATTTTCAATCAACGCATAGATCACATCGGGTTTGCTTGCCGCAATGGCAACACCAATTCGGCCGAGTTCGCCTTCGGGCAAGCCGTCTTTGTCAGTAAGTTTTTTCCAGGTCGCGCCGCCATCAAAGGTGATGTGCAATCCCGATCCAGGTCCGCCAGATTTGAATGTCCACGGCCAGCGACGATGCTGCCACATGCCTGCAATTAACTTGTTGGGATTCGTAGGGTCCATCACTAATTCGGCACAACCGGTTTTGTCATCCACGAACAATATTTTATTCCAGGTCGCGCCACCGTCTGTAGTTTTGAAAACACCGCGCTCGGGATGTTCGCCCCACGGTGAGCCTATGGCTGCTGCATACACCGTGTTCGGATTTTTAGGATCGATAATTATTTTATGAATGTTTCGCGTCTTCTCCAGTCCCATCAGTTTCCAGTTCTTTCCACCGTCCAGGGATTTGTACACGCCGTAGCCGCCGTTCAAGCTATTGCGCGGATTGCCTTCGCCTGTGCCCACCCAGATCACCGAAGGGTTATCTTGTTGAATGGCTACCGCACCGATAGACAGCACTGCTTCTTTGTCGAAGATGGGCTCCCAACTGATACCTGCACTTGTTGTTTTCCACAAGCCGCCTGATGCTGAGCCTGCGTACATCACATCGGTATTTGTATTTACCACATCGATGGCCGTGATGCGACCACTCATGCCCGCCGGGCCAATGCTGCGCGGCTTCATGCCTTTGAATTTCTCCATGTCGAGCTTTTGAGCGAACGTGTTCGCTCCCGCCAACAGGAGTAAAAAGAAAAAGACTAAACGATTCGTATTCATAGTAAGAATTTATAATCAGCAAGTTAAAATAAGATGCGCTTTAAACCATCGCGTGGGCTGGAGCTTCTTTCATTTTTCGGATAAGAAGTCTATGGCTGTTTCAAGCGGCAATAAAAAGCCCGACCAAGGCCGGGCTTCATGTTATAAACTGGGGATTACTTCCGGGGGAGCAGCCCTTCGCGGTTAGCGGCGAGCCATGCAAATGCCGCGGTGATTACAGCATTGTGCTTCAGATCTGCTTCAATGGTTTTGTCATACACGTCCATGTTGGTGTGATGTGTGCGGTTTCCATATTCAATAGGATCTTGAATAAATTGAAAACCGGGAAGCCCGATCATATCAAATGCTAAATGGTCGGTTCCGCCGGTGTTTTGAAGTGTGAGTGTAGAAGCTCCCATTTTCTCAAATGGCTTCAGCCACGCTCTGAATATTGGCCGTACGTTTTCGTTGCCTTGCATGTACACACCACGGTATTTGCCAGTGCCATTGTCCATGTTAAAATAAACTGAGAATTTTTTGGCTTCGGGTTTTAATGCGATTGAATCGTACGGTTGGGTTTTATCCAAACGCTCACCTAAAATTCTTTTTACGTATGATCGCGAGCCAATCAATCCTTGCTCCTCGCCACCCCACAGCCCGATGCGAATCGTGCGACGAGGTGTGCCAATCGTTTTGATGATGCGCATCGCTTCCATCATCACCGCAGAGCCTGCGGCATTATCGGTAGCGCCGGTGCCGCTGTGCCACGAGTCAAGGTGAGCGCCGATCATTACCACTTCGTCCTTCAAATCAGTGCCCGGAATTTCTCCTACTACATTGAAGCCGGGGCCGGCAGGAGTAAACTCCGTTTCCAGCGTCAGCTCCAATTTTACATTTACTCCATTTTGAATTTGACGAATCATGCGGTTGTAATGCTCATCGGCCACGACAATCTGCGGCAGAATTTTCGGCACAGAGGGACTTTGAGCACCCACGCGTTTGTCGCGCGGAGTTTCCGGAGGATAAGGAACTGTCGCCGCACTCACTGAGAGCGTTCCGTCTTCCAGGCGAGACGCAGGGCTTGCTTCAAGCACAGCCACCGCTCCTTCTTTCATACAAAAATCCCACTTCAAAAAATTCAGTTTCTGCGCATCGCGGTTCATGTTAAATCCGCCGCGTCCTTGCTCAGGCAACCCTGCGTTGGCCATTTGCAAAAGCGTGGAGTCGTGAAGACGCGAGGCATCCGCCACGAAGCCAGGCTTCACGGCAACGGTGGCGCTGAACAACACTATTTTGTCTTTTAATTTTCCTTTGTATTTCGCGAGATCGTCGGCTGTCTTTACTTCCAGGTAAACCGCATCGGCAGTAACAGTACCTTTTATTCCCGGCGTCCACGCTTTTGGGTAAGAGATTAGCGGAGTATTTCCTGGCTCAATAGTTTGGAGGCTAAATTTTTTCAATTGCCATCCACGTCCAAACTCGTCACCCCAATAATCGATATGCACATTTTGCAATCCATACGACTCGAGCGTAGCCTTGGCATAGTCGGCAGCCTTTTTGTGATTCGGTGAGTTGGTCAGACGCGGACCATACACGTCGGTAAGCAGGCTCAAGTTGGCCATGAGCTTGGAGCGTTTGAAGCCTTCGTCTTTAATTTTCCTTACGACTGCAGTATCCACTGGTTCTTGCGCCAGCGAAGCTATAGCAATGGCCAGGCCGAAGCCAAGAGTACAAATTTTTTTCATGGGATTTTATTTAGGAATTCGAAGGTACAGAAGCGAACCTGAAAAAGGATACCGCTCATCTAAAAGTCAATGCTGACTTTTAACGAGAATGGATTTTATTTCTGTTGATTGCCCTTCAACTCCTTCAAATGAAGGATGTCAGCCTGATCTTTCGGTCTATTCGTCGCTTCTTTTTCCTTGAGCAAGTCGTTCGCATGAATGACTTTAAAATGAACGCCTTTGAATTCTCCGGCTGTGGCTCGCGCATAGCACTGATCAAAATCGAAAGCACTGAATGCCTTAAGGCTGGTCATCGGGTCAACCACAAAACCGGAGTCGCCCACTTTGAATTGAGTAAACCCGGCAACGAGTTGCAACGACTTTGTTTTTTCAATTCCCGCAACACCATGTTCAGAAAAAATCTGTTTGAGCTTCTGAATATTTTCCGCGTCATCTTTAATCCACAGATCCAGATCACTGGTCGCTCGCACATAGCCATGAAAGGCCATCGCGAATCCTCCGACAAGAAGGTATTTTACATCCTTCTTCTCCAGGTCGCTAAAAAACTGGAATACTTCGCTGTCGCGAAAATCGATGGCTGCCATAGGCGACGAAGTTGGGTTCGCGTTGTTGAATGAAACCGCCAACTCATTCACTTTAGAAAAAAGCTCTATCCGCTGCTGATATTCTTTTTCCGGTGTTGGCATAACCGAAGATAGGTAATAATTAAGTCGATCAATCAAACAATCCCTGCGTGCGTGGGCGTGGAATTTTCAAATGCTTGTAGGCCAGGTCAGCCGCTTCGCGTCCGCGCGACGTGCGCTTGATGTAGCCCTCTTGAATCAGGAAAGGTTCGTACACTTCTTCAATCGTTTCTGCTTCTTCGCCCACTGCCGTGGCAATAGTAGTAAGACCTACCGGGCCGCCTTTGAATTTTTCGATGATCGCGCTAAGGATGCGATTGTCCATATCATCGAGTCCATTTTCATCTACATCCAATGCTTTCAGCGCGATCTGCGCGATCGGTTTGGTGATGGTGCCGTTGCCTTTTATTTGCGCAAAGTCGCGCGTGCGTTTCAACAAGTTGTTGGCAATACGCGGCGTGCCGCGGCTGCGACGCGCAATTTCAAAAGCTGCATCTTCGTCGATAGGCGTGTTAAGAATATCCGACGAACGTTTCACAATTTTCGTGAGCAACGTTGAGTCATAATATTCTAGTCGCGCGTTGATGCCGAAGCGCGCGCGCAAGGGCGACGTGAGCAACCCCGCACGTGTGGTAGCGCCGATGAGTGTAAAAGGATTAAGACTGATTTGCACCGACCGCGCATTCGGTCCGCTGTCGAGCATGATGTCGATGCGGTAATCTTCCATCGCCGAATACAAATATTCTTCTACAATCGGATTGAGTCGGTGAATCTCATCGATGAACAAAACGTCGTTAGTCTCAAGGTTAGTAAGCAATCCTGCCAGGTCGCTCGGTTTATCAAGCACAGGGCCAGAAGTAATTTTGATGTTCGAGCCAAGTTCGTTGGCAATGATAAACGACAGCGTAGTTTTACCCAAGCCAGGAGGGCCGTGCAGCAACACGTGATCGAGCGACTCGTTGCGTTGCTTCGCCGCCTGCACAAACACTTTGATGTTGTCCGTTACTTTTTGCTGACCGGAAAAGTCATCGAACGAAAGCGGACGCAACGCTTTTTCCAACTCTTTGTCGCCACTGTCAAGGCCTTCGCCATCCGCTTTTAAATAATCTTCGCGCATAAGTGCATTTGATTGTCAAAGATAGAACTAAACGCCGACTTGCTCTATCCGTTTTCGACAGAGTTTTGCTTTATCTTTGAACCGAATTTTAATTTAGCCCCGATGGGACGAATCCTTGCCATTGACTACGGAATGAAACGCACCGGCCTCGCCGTGACTGATCCGTTGCAAATCATTGCCACCGGCCTTGAAACAGTGGAGACGCCGTCGCTGGTTAATTTTCTGAAATCGTATTTTCAAAAAGAAACGGTAGATGAAGTCGTCATCGGTATGCCCAAAAAATTAAACAACGAAGACTCCGATACTGCCGCTGCAGTGCGAAAATTTGTGGAGGTGTTTAAAACCAATTTTCCGTCTGTGAAAATCACAGAAGTAGATGAGCGCTTCACGTCAAGCATGGCTCAGCAAGTGATGATTTCCGGAGGCATGAAAAAGAAAGACCGGCAAGTGAAGGGAAACGTTGACCGCATCAGCGCCACCATCATTTTACAAAGCTACATGCAAACCAAAAGTCTGCATTAGTTTGCGGCTAACGGAGGTCATGGCAGATAAACTTAAATCATACATCGCACCTCGTAAATTGTACATCTTCTTTACCTTTGCAGTCTAATTTTCAATTATGATTTATCCGATTGTGATGTATGGCGATCCTGTGTTACGGAAACGAGCAAAAGACATAGAAAAAGGGAAAGACATCAAGGAACTGGCTGCCGATATGTTTGAAACCATGCACGAAGCACACGGCATTGGGCTGGCGGCGCCGCAGATTGGCAAGGGCATTCGCCTGTTCATTGTCGATGGAACTACGCTGGAAGACGAACCGAACTTGAAGGACTTTAAAAAAGTTTTTGTAAACCCCGAGATGGTGGATGAATTTGGTGAGCCGTGGGCCTTTGAAGAAGGTTGCTTGAGCATCCCCAACATCCGTGAAGAAGTAGAGCGGCCGGAAAAAATCAAGATCAAATATTTTGACGAAAACTGGAATGCCCACGAAGAAGAGTTTGACGGCATGAAGGCGCGCATCATCCAGCATGAATACGATCACATCGAAGGAAAACTTTTCATCGACTATCTCACGCCACTCAAAAAGCAAATGCTCAAAGGCAAGCTTGGCAAAATCAGCAAAGGCGACGTAGATACAGAATACCGGATTCTGGCGCCGTTGAAGAAATAAATTACGATTATTTGAAAATCACGTCACGACTTCCTGAAGTAGGCACCTCCATTTTCACTGTCATGTCGCGCATGGCGCTGGAGTGTGGGGCCATCAACCTGTCGCAAGGATTTCCCGATTTTCCGGTGTCAGAAAAACTGATCGACCTGATTCATCGAAAAATGAAAGACGGTCATAATCAATATGCACCGATGCCCGGCGTGCCGGCCTTGCGCCAGGCCATTGCCGAAGTGGTTGCCAAAACCTACGGGCGCACCACCGATTTTGAAACCGAAATTACAGTTACCGCGGGCGGCACAGAAGCCATCTTCGCCACCATCGCAGCGCTGATCGGCGCCGGCGATGAAGTGATTGTGTTCGATCCCGCGTACGATTCATACGATCCGGCCATCCGGCTGAATGGTGGCATTCCGGTTCACCTGAATCTTTCCCCTCCTGATTTTTCGATCGACTGGAATGAAGTGAAAAGCAGAATCACTTCGCGTACGCGGATGATCATGATAAACACGCCGCACAATCCGGCAGGATCCGTGCTGAGTGATGCCGATTTGATCACGTTACAAAAATTGGCTGTGGATCACGACCTGATCGTGCTGAGCGACGAAGTGTACGAGCGCATTATTTTCGAAAACAAATCGCACGAAAGTGTGCTGAAATATCCGGCTTTGCGCGAAAGGAGCATCGCCGTCTTTTCGTTTGGAAAAACTTTTCACGCTACAGGCTGGAAAGTGGGCTACACGGTAGCACCGGAAAACCTGACGCGCGAAATTCGCAAAGCCCATCAGTTTATCACTTTCAGTGTGAATACGCCGGTGCAACTTGCCCTGGCAGAATACCTCGCCGACACTGAAAATTATCTTCATCTCGGAAAATTCTATCAGCAAAAGCGGGATTTTTTCCTTCAGGAAATCAAAGGCACGTCGCTGCGGGCACTTCCTTGTTACGGAAGTTATTTCCAACTTCTTTCTTATCAGGGAGTTTCAGAAAAAGAAGACACTGCCATGGCCGAATGGATGACCCGCGAGATGAAACTGGCTCCGATACCGGTTTCGGCATTTTATAAAGACAAATCGGACCACCGTCTGCTGCGCTTTTGTTTCGCCAAAGGCGAAGAAACGCTTCAAAAGGCAGGGAAAATCTTACGCTCACTTTAGATTTTACTTTTTATCGGGTTTGGGTTCTGTATTGTCAGCCCATATTCGTTTCTTTGCATTCCGTTTCAATCGCCATGCAGGATTTAAAAATCACTCTTATTCAATCTGACCTCCATTGGGAGGACATTGGAGCCAATTTGGCCATGTTTGAGGAAAAAATCTGGCAGATCGGCCAGTCGACCGACGTGATTGTATTGCCGGAAATGTTCACCACCGGGTTTACTATGAAAGCCAACAAGCTGGCCGAAATGATGAACCTACGCACCTTCAAGTGGATGAAACAAATGGCCGACCAGACCGGCGCCCTTATTTTGGGAAGCTTCATCGCCCACGTGCACGAGCGCTACTACAATCGCCTGCTGTGGATGGAACCAGGTGGCGTATTTAAAACCTACGACAAACGACATCTTTTCCGCATGGCGGAGGAGCAAAGTGTTTATTCCCAAGGCGAAAGTCTTTTGATCGGCCACTGGAAAGGCTGGAGAATTTGCCCGCTGATCTGTTACGATCTGCGCTTCCCCGTGTGGAGCCGCAACCGTTGGAACGCCTCATTGAAGAAAACATCGTACGACCTATTAGTATATGTGGCCAACTGGCCTCAAGTGCGCTCTGCCGCCTGGGAAACTTTGCTTCGTGCGCGCGCCATTGAAAACCTGAGCTATTGCGTGGGTGTAAACCGCGTGGGCACCGACGGCAACGGCATTGATTACAATGGACACAGCGCCATCATCGGCCCCAAAGGCGATACTATTTTTTCTGTAGAAGGAATTGAAGCCACCAAAACGATAGAACTTAGTTCGCACGCACTGCACGCTTATCGCGACCGCTTCCCGGCTTACCTTGATGCCGACGACTTCACCATCGAATCAGAAATCTTTGAAGAGAAAGATTTTCTGCACGGGCTGAGTTGATGTCCACTTTTAAAATCTGACCCGAAAGTCTTCAGTCGGGATTAAGTTTTTTCATCCGCCGATTTTTCACAACTTCATTGCAAAATTCTCTGCCATGAAAAACGTGTTCGTACTTTTATTCTTCGCTTTCGCGAATTCGCTATTGGCGCAGACGGAACTTCCGTATGCTGAAATTCCGGCTCTACCCGAAAAATTCTCAGCAGGTACAGTAGCTGCCCGCGTAATAGACGGCCTGGGCTTCCGATATTATTGGGCTACCGACGGCTTGCGAAAGGAAGACCTCGCTTTCAAACCCAACGCTGACGCGAGAACAACTGAAGAGACGCTAGCTCACGTGTACGAAATGTCGTTTCTGGTTGTCAATGCAACGCTAAAAAAAGTGAACGTTCCCGGTCAGGATAAAAAACTTCCATTTGCTGAAATGCGGAAAGCAACGCTCGAGAATTTTAAAACAGCCGCTGACAACCTCCGCACAGCTACTGAGACACAGATGAAAGAATTCAATTTTATTTATTTCGACCACGGAAATAAAATCGAATACCCGTTCTGGAATTTAATCAACGGACCGATTGAAGATTGCCTCTGGCACATTGGCCAGGTGGTTTCCTTCCGCAGATCGTCGGGTAATCCTTTCAGGGAAGTAGATTTGTTTCTGGGTAAGAAATAGAATCGCTACTTCACCTCAAGTTCCACCACCGTATCTACTTCATCCATTTTTGACTTTGGAACCTGAAGGCTCAGACCAAAATCATTTTCCAAAAACTTCACCGCCGACTTATCGATAAAGAGTTTGGCGCTCACCACTTTCTTTCCAAGTTTCGGAAGCGTGAGTGTTTCGTCTTGCCAGTTGAGGATGTGCACATAAATTTTATTTCCCTTCTGTGTCATCACGCCCCACTCGCGCGCGCTGAGCGGGCCGCCGCGGGTTCCGTAAATTGTTTCTCCATACAGTTTTGTCCAGTCGCCCATTTGTTTGAGCAACTCTACATGCTCGGGTTGAATTTTTCCGTTAGGCATGGGGCCCACATTCAACAAAAAATTTGCACCGTATCCAGCCGCTTTCACCAGATACTGAATCAGATCTTTGCGGCTTTTGTTGCTGGCGTCGCGCAGGTTAAAGCCCCAACTGTTGTTGATCGTTTCGCAGGTTTCTTTAGGAAGATCTCCAACTTTTTGTTCGGGGGCAAAGCCCGTAGTGTTATGGCCTGGCAAGTCTTTTTCAAACATTTGAAAATCTTCTCCTTCGTACGGTGTACGATGATGATTGCTGCCTACCAGCGCACCAGGTTGCAGTTGATGAATCAACGAATAGGTTTTACTCAATCTCCAGTCGGCATCTTTCTTATCCCACATGCCGTCAAACCAAATGCCGCCGACGTCGCCATAGTTGGTGAGAAGTTCGCTGAGTTGTGCGTCCATGTAGTCGAGGTATTTGTTCATGTCCCCTTTCTCCTCGCGACCCGTCCAATCGCCGCCGGTAAATCCACGCGGAAAATAATCGGGGTGATGCCAGTCTAATTGTGAATGATAAAAGAATAATTTCACGCCTTGCTTGCGGCACTCGTCGGCGAGCATCTTCAACACATCTTTGCCGTATGGCGTTTTCTTTACGATCGTGTAGTCCGAAACTTTGGAGTCAAACATGGCAAAGCCATCGTGGTGCTTACTCGTAATAGTGATGTATTTCATGCCTGCATCTTTCACCATCTTCACCCATGCAGCCGGGTCGAACTCTACAGGGTTAAAAAAAGAAGGAAGCTTTTCATAGGTTTTAATCGGAATCTGCTGATTGTTCATCACCCATTCACCGTCGCCGAGCACACTGTACACACCCCAATGAATAAAGAGACCAAACTTCGCATCCTGAAACCACTCACGGTTCTTCAGGTTTTCTGGAGTAGGCTTGTATTGAGCTCTGGAAACTACAGCTGGCAGCAGCAACAGCATCGCCGCGAGCATCAAATTCTGAATTTTAAAATCTGTTTTCTTCATGGGGGTTTGTTTAACTTGCAACACCTGAATTTATAACTTTTTATTATGCGATACACGCCCATCGACAAACAACTTTTCATCAACAACCGCAAACGACTGGTAAACGAACTTAAACCTGGCTCCATCGCGGTCTTCAACTCCAACGACACGATGCCAACCAATGCCGACGGCACCATGTCGTTCAGACAAAACAACGATCTTTTTTACCTTACGGGAATTGAGCAAGAGGAAAGCATACTGGTGATCTGTCCGGGCTTTCGCGAAGAAAAGAAAAGGGAAATCCTTTTTCTGCGCCAGCCGAATGAACATCTTGAAAAATGGTACGGCCACAAGCTAACCAAAGAAGAAGCGAAGGCGATCTCAGGCGTGGATGCGGTGATGTGGCTTCAGGATTTTGACGCCATGTTTCATCATTTGATGGTGATGAGCGGCGCAGAGTTTGTGTACCTCAACACCAACGAACATTACCGCGCTGAAATTACCGTTCAAACCCGCGACGCCCGTTTCATCGATTCATGCAAGGCCAAATATCCACTGCATACCTACCAGCGTGTAGCGCCCATCATGGCAAAACTACGTCGCATCAAACAAAAGCCGGAAATCGACTTGATCCAGAAAGCATGCGACATTACGGAAAAAGGGTTTCGCCGCGTACTGAAGTTTTTGAAACCAGGTGTGAACGAATACGAAATCGAAGCGGAATACATCCACGAGTTCCTTCGTCATGGTTCAAAAGGGTTTGCCTACACGCCAATCATCGCGTCAGGTGTGAACAATGTGGTGCTGCACTACATTGAAAACAATCAAGCCTGTAAAGCCGGCGAACTTGTGCTGCTGGATGTAGCTGCAGAATATGCCAACTACAACTCTGACCTCACCCGAACTATTCCGGTGAGTGGCCGTTTTACGCCACGGCAAAAAGAAGTGTATAACGCCGTGCTCCACGTGCAACGCGAAGCGATGAAATTGCTTCGGCCAAACATCGTGTACTTTGACTATCAGAAGGAGATTGAAAAAATCATGCAAGCGGAGTTGCTGAAACTAAAACTCATTAGCGATACGGACGTGAAGAATCAGGATCCAGAAAATCCTGCGTTGCGTAAATATTTTTACCACGGCACGTCGCACATGCTTGGCCTCGACGTACACGATATCGGCAACATGCACGACACCATTCAGGTGGGAAGCGTGTGGACAATTGAACCCGGCATTTATATCAAAGAAGAAGGCTTCGGCGTACGGCTTGAAAACAATGTGTGGGTAGGCGAGAAGGAAAATATCGACCTGATGAAAAACATTCCGATTGACGCCAATGAAATTGAAGATATCATGAATGGATGATCACCAATGCCATTGAATAAATTTTAGATATGGGAAAGAAACTTTCTGTTCTGGTAATTCTTGTCTTATCTGCCTGGCTTGCCGAGTCGCATGAGTTTTGGCTTCAGCCTAAAAAATTTCGCTATGCCGTGGGCGAGGAAATGAGTGTCGGATTTATGGTAGGCGAAAATTTTGACGGAGAGCCATGGGATCTGAAGAAAAATAAAATTCAGAAACTGGACCTGATTCACCTCGCCAAAACAATCGATCTGCGCGCGCAGGTAAAACCGGATGCCAAAGAGAAACTGAAATACAAAATTGCCGAAGAGGGAACTCATCTTCTTTCCATGCAAAGCAGTGAGGCTTTTATTGAGCTTGACGCCGAAAAATTCAACGACTACCTGAAAGAAGACGGCCTTGACAATGCGCTTGAACTTCGCACTAAAAACAACACACTTGACAAGCCATCGAAAGAATTTTACTCGCGCTATGTAAAATTACTGGTACAAGCCGGCACCAAAACCGACGATACTTTTAAAAGGAAAACAGGAATGCGGATTGAAATAATTCCAAATCAAAATCCATATCTCCTCAAGTCGGGCGACTATCTGCAATGCCTGGTTTTGTTCGATGGGAAACCCAGTCCGCATCAATTGGTAAAACTCTGGAACAAAATCGGCAACACCACTTTTCAGCAAAACGCCTACACTGAAAACGACGGCACATTCAAATTCCCAATCAGCAGCAAAGGTCCCTGGATGGTGAGCACCGTACGGATGATTCCATCAGAAAAACCTGGCGCCGACTGGCAAAGTTTCTGGAGCAGCCTTGTGTTTGGTATCGAATAATATGAGTGACAATTTTATCTCATCCGACAAAGCTCCTGACCCCGTTGGGCCGTACCCGCATGCGCGCAAAGTTGGCAACCTCTTATTTCTTTCTGGCGTTGGGCCCCGCAAAAAAGGCTCAAAGGAAATTCCCGGCGTCACACTGGATGAAAACAAGAATATTATCACCTACAACATCGAGGAACAATGCCACTCCGTTTTTCAAAATGTAAAATTTGTTTTGGAGGCCTCAGGAGCAAGATGGGAAAACCTCATTGACGTCACCGTTTTTCTGACCAACATGAAGGCCGACTTTCAAACCTTTAACAGAATTTACGCCCAATATTTTCCGGACAAGGCGACACAACCTTGCCGCACCACGGTTGAAGTAAACGCATTGCCAACGCCTATCGCTATTGAGTTAAAGTGCGTTGCGGTATTGGGGGCTGTTTAGTAAATTTAACATATGGATTCGATCACACTCAAGGGAAAGATCACAGAGAGTTTTACGGATGAGGAATTTTTCTGGTTCTGTCAGGAAAATAAAGACCTGCGCATCGAACGGAACAGCAATTTGGAGATTATCATTATGTCACCAGTAACAACCCGCTCCTCTTTTAGCAGTAGTGCAATTTTCGGACAATTATATGCCTGGAATTTGATTTCCAACGAAGGAATAGTATTTGATTCTTCCTCAGGTTTTACAATGCCAGATCGCTCAGTATTGTCCCCTGACGTATCCTGGGTGTCAAAAGAAAAATTTAAAACTCTCTCGGAAGAAGAAAAAGATCGCTTTGCTCCCATTTGCCCTGAGTTTGTGATTGAAGTTCGCTCCAAGTCAGACTCACTCGAAGAGCTGAAAAAGAAAATGCAACTCTGGATTTCAAACGGAGCGCAAGAGGCATGGCTCGTGGACCCCATTGATCAGATTACCTACCTGCGTTTTGCAAACTCCAACGCCGAAGAAATTGTGAAGGGATTTAATCAAAAGATTGAAAGCAGGGTCGTATTAAAAGGTTTTATCCTCGACCTTTCTTTGATCAAACTCTAAACAGAAAAGCTCTCTCCACAACCGCACGTACGCGTAGCGTTGGGATTAATAAATTGAAAACCCTTTCCGTTAAGGCCATCCGAAAAATCGAGTGTGGTGCCTAACAAGTACAACAGGCTTTTCTTATCCACCAGAATTTTTACTCCTTTATCTTCAAACACCTGATCGGCCGGGTTGATCTTATCGTCAAAGCCGAGGTCGTACATCAAGCCAGAGCAGCCTCCGCCTTTCACAGAAACGCGAATATTATGATTTTCGTCGCGGCCTTCCTCCTGGCGCAGGCTCGCAATTCTTTCTTTGGCTTTTTCAGTTACGGAGATCATATCTTTTTTCCTTTGAATAAAACACTTATGAGATCGGATTCAATACAACACTAAAAACAGTAATTGTGTTCCGGTCGCGGCCATAATATAATTTTTCAAGCGCTTCCAGAATGTTTCCCGCCCGGAAGTACGAAGTATGCAGTTCGCTGTTGCTTTTGGTAGTCCACTGGATGGTGTAAGAGTTTTCCTTCTCTTTATAATTCTGAACGTAGTTCAGCATCTTTTTCAGCGCATCAACTTTGTCGGAGCCGGTTTCCGAATGAAACAAAAACGACTGATTGTGGCGTGGGTTGATGGTGATGAGATCGAGCTTCGACTTTCCATCGAGAATACTAAATTCAAACACAAGGTCGCTGGTGCGGAGGCCAAGGTAATCTTTGATCTGCTGCTGCACGCGCGCGGCTTCTACGTGTACATCACTGGTGGTTTCTAAACTAATTTTTGACATGGTTCTTTTGTAACTTCGAAGTACTAAACAGCCCTTGACCGGCAAAATTAAGAAAACCTATTTAAACTGATGTTATGGAAAAGCTGGAGCATATCGGTATCGCGGTGAAGAACCTGGACGAGTCGAACAAACTATTCGCACGACTTTTAGGAAAGCCGCACTATAAAATTGAAGAAGTGGCCAGCGAAGGTGTGCGCACTTCGTTTTTTGATGCAGGAAACGTAAAGATAGAATTGCTGGAAGCTACCAACCCCAATTCGCCCATCGCCAAATTCATCGAAAAACGAGGCGAAGGCATTCACCACCTCGCCTTTGAAGTTGCCAATGTAAAAGAAAGCGTTCGCGCTTACGCGGAAAACGGATTTACCTTACTGAATGAAACGCCAAAGGCCGGGGCCGACAATAAACAAATCGCGTTTATGCATCCCAAAAGCACCAATGGCGTGTTGGTAGAGATGTGCGAGGAAGTTAAGTCATAAATAAAAATTCCCATTAACTTTGTCGCCCCTGTTTGGGCTGCATTTTAATTAGCTGCCGGCAGGGAATTCGTTTCAAATAGTTAAAAAAATAACCTCATGTTCGATAGTTTAAGTCTCAAGCTGGAAAAAGCCTTTCAAACGCTGAAAGGGCAGGGAAGAATCACCGAGATCAACGTCGCGTCAACCATCAAAGAAATTCGCAAGGCATTGATCGATGCCGACGTAAACTATAAAGTCGCCAAAGACGTAACCGACGAAATCAAGACAAAGGCGATGGGTATGAACGTGCTCACGGCCATCAGCCCTGGGCAATTGCTTACCAAAGTCACCAACGACGAGCTCACACTCCTCATGGGTGGGCAAGGCGAAGACATAAAAATTGATGGCAACCCGGCTGTGATTCTGATCTCCGGTTTGCAGGGTTCTGGTAAAACCACCTTCAGCGGAAAGCTGGCCAACTACCTGAAGCGTCAGGGAAGAAGCGTGTTGCTCACCGCCTGCGATATTTACCGCCCGGCGGCGATCGACCAGTTAAAAGTGTTGGGAACACAAGTAGGTGTGGATGTTTACGCCGAACCGGAAAATAAAGACGCCGTAAAAATTGCCAAGGCTGCCATTGAGCATGCCAAGAAAAATAATCATCGTGTAGTCATTGTCGATACCGCCGGTCGTTTGGCCGTGGACGAAGAGATGATGAACGAAATAGCGAAACTGAAGGAAGCGCTCAAGCCTTCGGAAACGTTGTTCGTCGTCGATTCCATGACCGGTCAAGATGCAGTGAACACCGCGAAAGCATTCAACGATCGTTTGAATTTTGACGGGGTTGTACTTACCAAACTCGATGGCGATACGCGTGGTGGTGCGGCCCTTTCTATCCGCCGTGTGGTGGAGAAGCCGATTAAGTTCATCAGCTCAGGCGAAAAGATGGAAGCCATCGATCGCTTCTATCCTGATCGTATGGCCGGCCGGATTCTCGGCATGGGCGACGTGGTGAGTTTGGTAGAAAAGGCCCAGCAAAACTTTGATGAAGAAGAGGCGCGCCGGCTCAACGCCAAGATGCGCAAGAATCAATTTGACTTCAACGATTTCCTTTCGCAGTTAGAACAGGTGAAGAAGATGGGCAACATGAAAGACCTTATCGGAATGATTCCAGGCATGGGCAAAGCCGTGAAAGGTCTTGACTTTGATGAGAACGCATTCAAACCTGTGGAGGCCATCATCAAATCAATGACGATGAAAGAACGCGAAAACCCGGAGATCCTCAACAGCAGTCGCAAGAACAGGCTGGCCAAAGGAAGCGGCACCAGCATTCAGCAAGTCAATCAATTGCTCAAGCAATTTGAAGATATGCGCAAGATGATGAAGACGATGAACAAAATGGGTGGAGGCAAACGCGCACTCAGCGCACTCAATCCATTTGGCCGTTAAGCCAAAAGAGAATTCAAACTAAAATTTAATGACCAGCTTTGCGCCGGTACCATAAAAGTACAGGTGCGGCTGTATGCGCGAAGTTTTCTGTGGCAAACTTGAATTATAAATTTCGAGTGCATCGTAGGCTTTCGCCTTGTACACTTGATTGACCAGAAGAGAACCCAGCACCAAGGCAACACCTCCACCCGCTAATCCCCAATCCGACTGGTTGCCAAAAGCGATCGTAGCTACAGGAATTGCCACCATACCGGCACCGGCAAATCCCATCACACTCGATAGCGTAGCGTACCTTCTCGCTTTGCCAAATTCGTGATACGCTTGTTGGTTTTGAAATAGGATCGTGGCGGTCTGCTTAATGCTCAGTTGCACAGAGTCGTTGAGTTCGTAGATCGCTCCACCAAACGTTTTGTACATCGTAATCTTTTGCTGGGCGTTGGTTTGTGCGCACACGATAACCACAAGTGCGAATAGTACTGTCAATGCTTTCATCGATACAAAAATAAAAAAGCCGGGCGAAACACCGGCTTTATTATGTCAATTTATGGTCAACCCAATCGCTTTGCTACCGCGTCCCAGTTCACTACATTCCACCAATTAGCGATGTATTCGTTGCGTTTGTTCTGATACTTGAGGTAGTAAGCATGTTCCCACACGTCAAGCGCAAGCAGCGGCGTACCTTTCAATTCCGAGGAATCCATCAGCGGGTTATCCTGATTGGGCGTACTTCCAATTTTAAGTTTACCACCATCGTTTACCAGCCAGGCCCAGCCTGAACCAAACCTGCCCAACGCGGCCTTTGAAAATTCCTCTTTGAATTTATCGAACGAACCAAAGGCACCATTGATGGCTTCGGCCACTTTGCCCGCTGGCGCTCCGCCGCCGGGCTTCATTACTTCCCAGAAAAAATTGTGGTTCCAAACACCGCCTCCATTGTTCTTGGCTTTCAAGGAAAGCTTGGATGCATTCGCAAAAAAATCTTTCTCTGATTCAAATGAAATCTTATCTGCGGTTATCGCATCATTCACGTTCTTTACATAGGCTGCATGATGCTTGGTGTAATGAATTTCCATCGTCATCGCATCAATGCTTGGCTCCAATGCCGCGTATGGATACGGAAGAGCAACTTGTGCAAACTGCAACGCAGGCGTTGCTGCTGCATTGGCCAGAAAAGGAACCGCTACCGCCGCTGCGGTGGCCTGCAACGAACTCTTTACAAACTTTCTCCGACTCATCGATTTCATAGGCGTTGTTTTTTAATGTGATACGAATAAAAACAGGGCTGAATTTGAAGCCAGCTAAAATCACAGAAAGTAAATTTACTTAAAAATAATTAGCTTGCATTGAATCCTTACTCCAAAGCTATGGACGATATTCTTTACGATGAAGTTCCCTCGTTAGATCTGGCCGACTTCACAGGAAATGATCCGGAGAAAAAGAAAAAATTTGTAGAGGCGTTAGGCGAAGCCTACAACAATATTGGTTTTGTGGCCATTCGCAATCACTACCTCTCTGATTCGTTGAGTCAACAATTGTATGATGTGATCAAAAAATTCTTTGCACTCCCGGATTCCATCAAGCAAAAGTATGAAATCGCCGGGCTGGCCGGCCAGCGTGGCTACATCGGCAAAGGAAAAGAACACGCCAAAGGAAGAAACACGGGCGACTTAAAAGAGTTTTTTCACGTAGGGCAAACGGTAGTCGGCGATGATCCGATCAAAAAAGAATATCCTGATAACGTATGGCCGGAAGAGCTTCCTGAATTTCAGACCATCGCGTTGAATGTATATAAGCAACTCGAAAGAACCGGACAGCAAATGCTTCGCGCCATTGCATTGTATCTGAAGCTTCCTGAAAATTATTTTGATGACAAGGTAAAGCATGGCAACAGTATCCTGAGGCCCATTCACTACTTCCCCATCGAAAACCCTGAAACGGTGCCGGCCGATGCGGTGCGCGCTGCAGAGCACGGTGATATCAATCTCATCACGTTGCTGATGGGCGCCAGTGCTGACGGATTGCAGGTACGTCGGCGCGACGGCAAATGGATTCCGATCACGGCTCTGCCTGACCAATTGGTGGTGAATGTCGGCGATATGCTTGAGCGGCTCACCAACAAAAAGTTAAAGTCTACCATTCATCGGGTGGTGAATCCTGCGCGTGAGCACATGAACAAACCCAGGTATTCTATTCCATTTTTCATGCATCCGCGCTCAGAAACAAGTCTGGCGGCATTGCATGAATGCGTCGATGCACAACATCCAAAACTGTGGGATGATATTACGGCTGGTCAGTTTTTGAATCAGCGGCTTATGGAAATTGGCCTTAAAAAGTAAGGCGAATTGGGTGCACGAGTTCGATATTCGGATTTTCTTAAAGACGTATTAATCCTGTCCGTTTCCTGCTTTGGCGGACCGCAAGCTCACATCGGGCATTTTCAGCGACTGCTGGTAGAAAAGAAAAAATACATTACCGAAGAAGACCTTACGGAGCTTAATGCGTTGGGTCAGGTGCTACCAGGACCCACTTCAACACAAACACTGACAGCCATAGCCTACCGCCTGCGCGGACCTAATCTGGCGTATCTCACTTTACTAATCTGGATGCTTCCCTCGGTGGCGATCATGACTATTGTTGGGATCGCAATGGCCAGCTTTGAAACAAAAAACATCTCCATCGAATTCACGCGCTTCATTCAACCCATGGCAGTTGGTTTTGTGGCCTACGGCGCCTATTCTATCGGCATCAAAACGGTGACCACACAACGCGGTGCCGTGCTGATGATCGTGGCGGCGATTGTTTCATACCTCATCAAAACACCGTATATCTTCCCGATCATTTTGTTGGCGGCAGGATGCGTTACCGCCTTTAATTACAAGGCCCATCCGCGGGAGCCCAAAAAGAAATTTGATGTTGCCTGGTCGAATTTCTTTTTGTGGATTGGAGTGCTCGTATTCGCCGCTGCACTGGGCGGACTCACCAAATCAAAACCAGAGTTTCTGCCGATTCGTTTGTTCGAAAATTTCTATCGCAACGGAAGTCTTGTATTCGGCGGAGGCCAAGTGCTCACTCCCCTGCTTTACACCGAGTTTGTGCAATATGCACCCAAACATTATTTAACGTCAGAAGAATTTCTTTCCGGCTACGGATTGGTGCAGGCGTTGCCGGGGCCGGTGTTCTCGTTTAGCTCCTTCATCGGCGCACTGTCTATGCGCGATTTTGGAACGGGCGGAGAAATCGCAGGCGCACTCATGTCTGCGGCAGGAATATTTCTGCCCGGCACATTTTTGATCTTCTTTATGATCCGCATCTGGGACAGCCTGAAGTCTTTCCGGGCTATCCGAGCCTCGATGGAAGGAATTGTTGCTGCCAACGCCGGCCTGGTGGCCGCGGCAGCCATCATATTATTTCAACCGTTGGTGATTGGCAAGCCGTGGGAAACTATTCTCACTGACGCGCTATTTGCCGTATGCACGTTTGGATTAATTGCCTTCACAAGGTTTCCCTCATGGGCTATCATCCTGATCGGGCTAGGTCTGGGATTTATCCTGTAAAGCTATCGCTTATTATTTCGCGTAAGCTACACTTCGCATTTCGCGAATCACAGTAACCTTAATCTGACCAGGGTACTGCATATCGCGTTCGATCTTTTGTGAAATATCGAAGCTCAGTTGACCAGCGCGCTCGTCGGTAGCTTTCTCGGCATCCACAATCACGCGCAGCTCACGGCCCGCCTGGATGGCGTAGCATTTTTCTACACCTTCAAAACTCAAGCCTACCTGCTCAAGTTCTTTGAGGCGCTTCATGTATTGTTCCATCACCTCACGACGAGCGCCAGGGCGAGCGCCGGAGATCGCATCACACGCCTGAATGATCGGCGAGATAATGCTTGTCATTTCAATTTCATCGTGGTGAGCGCCAATGGCGTTGCAGATTACCGGATGCTCTTTGTACTTCATCGCCAGCTCCATGCCCACAATAGCATGCGGTTTCTCCAGCTCTTCGGGCCACACCTTACCGATATCGTGCAGCAAACCTGCGCGCTTTGCCTGCTTTACGTTGAGGCCAAGTTCAGACGCCATGATGGCACAGAGGTTAGCCACCTCACGCGAGTGCTGCAACAGGTTTTGCCCATAGGACGAGCGGAAGCGCATACGGCCAATCATCCGAACCAAATCCGGATGTAGCCCGTGTATTCCTAAATCAATCACTGTACGTTCGCCGGTCTCTACAATTTCGTCATCAATGTTTTTGGCTGTCTTGGCTACAATTTCTTCAATGCGGGCCGGGTGAATGCGACCATCCTGCACTAGGCGGTGCAGCGATAACCTCGCTACTTCTCTCCTTACGGGATCAAAGCCTGAAATGATGATTGCTTCGGGAGTATCATCAACGATAAACTCAACTCCCGTAGCGGCTTCCAGCGCACGGATGTTTCTTCCTTCGCGACCGATGATTTTCCCTTTGATGTCGTCGCTTTCGATATTGAAAATCGAAACGCAATTTTCTACCGCCTGCTCAGAGGCTGTGCGCTGAATAGTTTCAACGATAATTTTCTTGGCTTCTTTGGTGGCGCTAAGCTTGGCTTGCTCCATGATGTCTTTGATGTAGCTGCTGGCCTTGGTCTGCGCTTCTTCTTTCAGCGATTCTACCAGTTGGTCGCGTGCCTGATCAGCCGTAAGCTTCGAAATGTTTTCAAGTATGGCTACTTTTTGCGCGTTGAATTTGTCGAGTTCTTCTTTGCGTTTTTTAACCAGCTCATGTTGCTGGGCCAGGCTCTGGCGTTCTTCGTCAAGATCCAGTTCTTTACGCTTCACTTGCTCCAGCTCTTTGTTGAGTTGGGCTTCGCGTTGTTTTACTTTCTGCTCGTTGGCAATGATTTGGTTTTTCTTGCGGTTGGCATCATCTTCAAATTCCTGCTTCATTTTCAGGAATTTCTCCTTGGCTTCGATGATCCGGTCTTTCTTAATGTTTTCGGCCTGAAGTTCCGCTTCTTTGACAATCATTTTTGATTTTTCTTCGGCTTCGATGCGGTTCCTCCTCAGTTTTCTTTTGTAAAGAAAGTTGCCGATGAGTAAGCTCAATATGATGGTCAGCGCCAATGCCGGCAGAGCCACCACTAATATTTCCTGGACTTCCATAGTAATTTATTTAGGTGTGTAACAACACCCGGAAAGGCAACAGCCAGTGACGAACGTGCAGAATTGAGAGAAGGAAATCAGATCACCTGCGAAACAAGCCGATTGAGGTGGTTGAGTTTTTCCACCACGGTCTGGTCAATCACCTGCAGATTCTCTTCGTCAGCCATTTTATCAATCAGGCAGTCGAAGGCCACCATGGCCAGCAGGTCTTGTTTATCATCTATGCCGAATTTGTCGCGGTAATTTTTGATTTTTTCGTTGATGAGCTTTCCTGCAGCCCGCACGCGCTCTTCGTCTGAGCGTTTTACCTTCATCGGGTATTCGCGGTCTGCGATTTTAATCTTTACAGAGAGTTCGTCCATCAACTTACCGTGCTTATCGGCTTACGTGAGCAATACATTTATCGATTTCGCGGATATATTCGTCCACTTTCCTTTTCAATTCCGAAATACCTTCGTCTTCCGGGTTTATATAATCTACAATTTTAGTGATTTTAATCTGATTTTTAAAACTGGTCAGTTGCTCGTCGCGTTTGCGCAAATCGGTACGGAGCTCGTGATTTTCCAGTTTTATTGTCCTGATTTCGTCTTTTAACGACTTGTGCTCGTTGAGCAGGATCTGAATTTTTCTTTCTAAACCGCTGAGGTTAGCTTTTAATGCTTCCTGGTCCATAATATTGATATGGGGCTAATGTCTTTATAAACGATTACTTCCTGATTACCGCTCCCATCTTTCCTTCAAACGCACTCATCAATTTAATCATCACTTTTTCAATCTCCTCGTCGGTCAAAGTTTTATTTTCATCCTGCAAGGTAAAACCGAGCGCATAGGCCTTCTTCCCTTGCTGAATCTTCTCCCCTTCATAAACGTCAAAAGCGATGATTTCTTTGATCAACTTTTGCTCGGTGGCCCGGGCCAATGCTTCAATCTCGGCAAACTTCACCTGGTTGTCAAGCACCAACGACAGGTCGCGCCGTACTTCAGGAAACTTTGGCACTTCTTGCACAACGAACTTAGGATTTGCTGACTTGAAAAGCAAGTCCACCGAAAGGTCAGCCACAAATACTTCCTGCTTCACGCCGAATTCTTTCGCCACGCTGCTTTTTACTTTTCCCAGCTTGCCCACTTCTTTGTTCCCTTTCAAAATTTTTATTCCGTATTCAAAAGCAGCATCAGCCAATAGCTCTTGTTTGGTCTTTTCCACCGATGCGCGCTCCAGCACTAATTTTACAGCTTGTGCCAGATCGAAGTAGTTAACAGGGCGGGTTTTGTTTTGCCAGTTTTCAGTTTCAAAATTGCCCGTGATGAAGATCGCCAGCCGCTCCTCTTCCACGTAATTTCCTGTTCCTTCCTTACCGGAGGTTTTGCCATAGACTTTACCAAACTCAAACAACCGCAATTCTTTTTGTTTGCGATTGATGTTGTGCGCACACACTTCCAGTCCGCTGAAGAGCATCGTTTGCCGAAGTATTCCCTGCTCCTCGCTCAGCTTGTTAAGTATCTCTACCGCTTCATATTCGGTTTTGATTTTGTCTTTGTAAGCAATGTTGGTCAGCGAGTTGGTCAGTACTTCATAAAAGCCATTGGAAGCGAGCATCGCACCCATTGTTTTCTTGAACCGTGTGATATCCTTTTCAGGAAACGAAGCCAGAAAATCTGTCTTTACATGGTCGGCCAGTTCGATGCTGTTGAGTCCATAAATCCGAAGGATTTCCTCCACAATGTCAGCTTCCTGCGTAACGTCCACGCGATACGGCGGAACCGACGCCGTGAATCCATTTTCGGTCTTATTTGAAATTTTGATGTCCAGACTTTCAAGGATCGTGAGGATCCGGTCGTGTTCGATTTTCTTTCCGATCAGTCGGTCGATGTTTTTGAATTTCACCTCAATCGTCGTGTTTTCAATTTTGACAGGATACACGTCAACGATCTCCGACGAAATTTTTCCACCCGCTATTTCTTTGATCAACAATGCTGCACGCTTGAGGGCAAACACGGTCATGTTGGGATCAGTGCCACGCTCAAAGCGAAACGACGCATCGGTTTTGAGTTGGTGGTGCATTCCTGTTTTGCGCACATAGGCTGAGGAAAAATGTGCACTCTCGAGAAAAATATTTTTTGTGGCGTTCGAAATTCCAGACTTAATGCCGCCAAATACACCCGCGATACACATCGGTTCAGCCGTGTTGCAAATCATCAGGTCATTTTCAGAAAGCGAGCGCTCTTTGCTATCGAGCGTAGTAAATTTTGTGCCTGCCGGCAATGTTTTCACAACCACTTTCTGACCCGTGATCGCATCGGCGTCAAAGGCATGCAGGGGTTGGCCCAGTTCGTGTAGCACATAGTTGGTGATGTCAACCAGGTTGTTGATCGGTGCCAGGCCAATCGCAGTGAGTTTGTTCTTCAGCCAGTCGGGCGACTCAGCAATAGTTACTCCGGAAATGGTCACACCCGAATAGCGAGGGCACGCACTTGTATTTTCAACGTCGACGTTGATTTTGAGATTTTGATTGTCAACCGCGAAAGCCGAAACATCAGGCAATTTCAATGCACGGTTTTTCGATGCGCGAATGTCGCGCGCTACGCCCACATGCGAGGCTGCATCAGCTCGGTTGGGTGTAAGCCCGATTTCAAAAACATAATCCGATTGAACATTAAAAAAGTCTGATGCCAGGGTTCCGTTTTTCACGGAAGTATTCAGCACCATGATGCCGGCATGGCTCTCGCCAATACCAATTTCATCTTCCGCACAGATCATGCCTTCGCTTTGCTCGCCGCGTATCTTCGCCGACTTTATCGTGAAGGGTTCTCCTTTGGTAGGATATACCGTCGTACCCGGCAACGCAACGACTACTTTCTGGCCAGCCGCTACATTGGGTGCACCACACACAATCTGCGAAGGTGCACCGGCACCCACATCCACAGTAGTGATCGAAAGTTTGTCGGCATTGGGGTGCTTGGCGCAGGTAAGCACTTCGCCAATCACCAGCCCCTTGAGGCCGCCTTTCACCGTTTCAAAAGGCTCAACACTTTCTACCTCCAAACCTGTAGATGTTAGTACCTGCCCTATTTCTTCAGGCGATTCGGGGATGTCGATGTATTGCTGAAGCCAGCGATAAGAGATTTTCATGAAGCGTGTGGATAAAAGACTTCAAAAGTACGGCTTTGGCGCCTTGATAGAAAAGATTTTTAGATTTTGTTACCCGACTTGACGGTGATCTCCGAGCCTTCGGCTAAAAAGGCGGATTTTGGTCAGAGAGACCCTCTCTCTCTTAGTATTTTTTTCCGGCTACTTCCGCGCGAAAAGTCTCCACGCATTTTCTATCCTGAAGTGTAACGAAGCACGTCTTACCATCTTTGCCGCCAAAGGTGATGTTGCTGGTTTTTTTACCTTTCATCTGCACCTCGCGGAGAAGTTTGCCTTGCGGCGAAAAAATAGCGATCACACCTTTGTCGTAGCGCGTAATGTACAGGTTGCCTTCTTTATCGCACTTCATGCCGTCCATGCCGAAGTCTGTAAACTCAGTGAACTTTCGTTTGTTGCTCAGGCCTCCCTTGCTATCAACGTCAAAAGCCCACACCATTTTTTGCACACTTTCATTTACATAGAGAGTTTTTTCATCAGGACTCAGTTCGATACCATTGGTGGTGCCCATGTTGTCCTGCACGAGAACGATACTTTTATCGGGATCAATGCGCCACACTTTTCCCGTGCCAGCTTTCCAATTCGGGTCGGAGGCAAACACCTGACCCTTTTTGTTGATGCAGATATCGTTTGGCTGACTAAACTGATCGCTGTGCGCATACTCCGATACAGCTTTGGTTTTGGTGTCCACTTTTAAAATATTGTGCGCCGAAAAATCGGCGACGAGCATATTACCCTGCTTGTCAAATTGAATGGCATTGCCGGTACTTCCTTGCGGAAGCGTCACATAAAGTTCTACCGTTCCATCGGCGTGAACAAGTCCGATGGTTCCGTCTTTCTTATAATTGACAACGAATAAATTTCCATGCTTATCGACACTGGGGCCTTCGCAGTTGGTGGTGAAAAGATTTTCAGCAGTAAGATCTTTGGCACTGAAAGCGCCTTGACCTCTTGCCTCGATAAATAACAGAGCCAATCCAACGATAACGAAATTTTTCATGCGTGCTGTGCGCTTTGTTTCTTACCCACGTTGTGTCCCTTCATCGCATAGTAAAGGATGAAAAGATAGCAGGGAGCCATAATGATGTAAGCAATGCGAGTACTACCAATTTTGTCTGAAACCATGCCATACACCAAAGGCATAATTGCGCCACCTGAAATTGCCATTACCAAAAATGCGGAGGCTGTTTTAGTGAATTTGCCGAGACCTTCGATCGCCAGCGGGAAAATCGCGGGCCACATCAGTGAGTTGGCCAATCCAAGCAAAGCAATAAATGCCACCGATACGTAACCCGTTGTGATCACTGCGAGGATAGTAAACACTACGCCCAGAATCGCACAGTATTTAAGGGCGGCAGCTTGTGAAATATATTTTGGAATCGCAGAAATGCCGACCACATATCCGATCAGCATACAAGCCAATGTTCCTTGTGTGAAATACCGTGCCGTCGACAATTCTATTCCAAGTGATTTTCCGTAGCTGATAATCGTATCGCCAGCCATTACTTCAACGCCAACATACAAGAACAGGGCAAGCACACCGAGCATAAGGTGCGGAAAATCAAAGACGCTCTTCTTAGTATCGTCAGGTGGAGGCGTTCCTTCAGCGGCACTTTCATCGTTGATGTCAGGTAGGCTGGAGAAAAGAATGCCGAAAGCAAGAACAACAAGTGCTGAAGCAATAATAATGTAAGGAACGATTACGCGACTTGCCAGTTCATTGAGTGCTGCTTCTTTAGCCACGGCATCCATGGTTTTCAAATTATTAATCAGTGCATCGGCATCATTCAATGCGATATATCCAAAGATCAGTCCCGCGATAATCCCGGCCACTTTATTACAAATGCCCATGATACTGATTCGAGTTGCTGCACTTTCAATCGGTCCGATAATCGACACATAAGGATTAGAAGCGGTTTGCAGTAATGCAAGGCCAGTTCCAATTACAAAAAGACCTACCAGAAACAAACTGAATTCTCGGTCGGTCGCTGCGGGCACAAAAATTATAGCACCAATCGCCATCACAAACAATCCAATTGCCATTCCTTTTTTATAGCCTGTTTTCTTTAGCACCAACGACGAAGGCAGCGCCATCACCGTATAGGCAATGAAGAAAGCCGTAGCTACCAGGTACGACTGCAAATCGGTTTGCAATTCGCACGCAATTTTCAAATACGGTATCAACGTTCCGTTTATCCACGTGATAAATCCGAAAATGAAAAACAGAATACCGATGATGGTAATCGAAAGAAGGTAGTTTTTGGAGGAAGACATTTGTTAAATTTTAATATGACGAATATCCTATATTTGAAATTGAATGAAGTCTAAATTTCATTCGATTTAAACTAAAAAAATCAAACTTCAATGGCTACAGATAAAAGACTTGCCCTGTTGGTGCTGGCCGCGGGCATGGGCAGCCGCTACGGCGGCATAAAACAGATCGATGGATTTGGACCTTCTGGCGAAACCATTATGGATTACTCTCTCTTTGACGCGCTAAGGGCCGGCTTCACCAAGATCGTCTTTATCGTACGCGAAGAAATCCGCCCCACCGTTGAAGAAATGTTTCTGCCCAAACTGAAAGGAAAAGCCGAGGTGGAGTTTGTCATTCAATCGCTCGACACCTTCGTTCCTAAAGAATACCAAAACACAGGCCGCACCAAGCCGTGGGGCACCAGCCACGCGATGCTGTGCGCCAAAGACGTGATCAAGGAACCTTTTGCCGTCATCAACGCCGACGACTTTTATGGCCAGGATGCATTTAAAGCTACAGCCGATTTTTTCAAGCAGGAAACTTCTACCCACGCCATGGTGGGTTACACATTAAAAAATGTATTGTCTGACCACGGTAGCGTATCGCGCGGATGCGGCGAACGCGACGCGCAAGGCTTTTTGAAAAGCGTGGTGGAGCGCACTACCATCGTAAAAGAAAACGGCAAAATTATTTCCAAAGAAAAAGACGGCGACATGGTGATGGATCCGGAAACACCTACGTCCATGAATTTCTGGGGGTTCCATCCTTCCATTATGCCGCTTACAGAAGAACTGTTCCACAACTTTTTGAAAAACAACGCGCAGAATATTAAATCTGAATTTTTCATTCCCCTTGTTGTCAATGAGATGATCAAAACCAACCGCGGCAAAGTGAAAGTAATTTCCGGCGGTAGCACGTGGTTTGGCGTGACGTACAAAGAAGACAAGGAGATTGTAACCAAAAAAATAAACGACCTTGTTCATCAGGGCGCGTATCCGTCAAAACTCTGGTAGTCGTTTGTGAGCGCAGAAGAAGTTGTCAGGGAGTTTGGCGTTGAGGGATCAGTAAAGATTTCGCCACTTGGTTCGGGTCATATCCACCGGACGTACAAAGTCGAAGCTGCCCGCCAGTTTGTACTGCAGCGTGTGAACAAGACTATTTTCACTCAGCCCGACGTCATCGCTTCAAACAACCGGCTCGCCTTTCAATATCTAAAACAACACCATCCGGATTTTATTTTTCCGCAAGCATTGCCCGATCTAAATGGCAACGATTTGTTTTATGACGACGAAGGATTTCCCTGGCGGCTTTATCCCTTGATTGAAAATACCTTTACGATTGATGAAGTAAGTACGGAGCAGGAGGCATACGAAGCAGCCAAAGGATTTGCCGCACTTTCAAAAAATTTATACGGCATCGATACACAATTACTCAAACCTACCCTTGATCGCTTCCACGACCTGAGCTGGCGCTACAAGCAATTTGAAAATGCCTTGCAAAAGGCTTCGCCGGAAACAATTCAAATGGCAAAAGCTGAAATTGAACAAGCGCAATCTTTTCAACCGCTGGTATCCGAATACACGCAATTGATAAAGGAAGGAGTTTTGCAACTCCGCGTCATGCACAACGACACCAAGGTGAATAACATTTTGTTTGACTCCATTTCGCGAAAAGCAGTTTGCGCTATTGATCTCGACACACTTATGCCTGGTTATTTCATTTACGACCTCGGCGACATGGTGCGCACGTTTGTGAGCCCGGTAACTGAGGAAGAAAAGGACATTTCAAAAATTGAATTCAGAAAAAATATTTACAACGCTCTCGTGCAAGGCTACCTCTCCCAAATGGGGGACGTGCTCACGGAGCAGGAAATGAAGTTTATTCCGTTTGCCGGAAAAATGATGACCTATATAATGGGTTTGCGCTTTCTGGCCGACTATCTTCGGGGAAATACTTACTATCACATTACGTATCCGGAGCAAAACCGGGTGAGAGCAAAAAATCAATTCCATTTATTATCGCTCATCGAAAAGAACGTTTAGTTTTACCGTTCCAAATTAATTCACGTTTGAGATTTCTTTTGTCATGAAAAAAAGCTTTTTAGCACTTGCCTTTTTTGTTGCTTATTCCGCTTCGGCGCAGCAAAATTTAAATACGCACTATGCGGAACTGATCACTCCAGCTGATCTGAAAGACAACCTGTCGATCATTGCCTCCGATGCCCTGGAAGGGCGTTATACCGGATCGAGAGGCCAGAAAATGGCAGCGGCATTCATCAGCGATTTTTTTGAAAACGTCGGCCTGGTGGGGCCTGTCAAAGGGTCACACTACATGCCCGTGGAACTCACCTCCGTAAAACCCGCCGATATTTATTTGAAGTCGGGTGCTACCAAGTTTACCAATTTCAATGAAGTGGTTTTCTTCGGACAGTCAGGCAACGGTGGCGAGGTTTCGCTTGATGCTGTATTCGTTGGCAAGGGTACTGATGCCGATTTGGCTTACCTCGATGTTAAAGACAAAGCCGTAGTAATCCTTGCTGGAGAGCTTTCGCAAAGCGCGAATCGAAATGTGCTGCGAAAGTCAGAAATGTACCGATCCAAAGGAGCTAAAATGATTCTTGTAACCTACGAAGGCAACGCCGAAGACTTTAAATCATTTGCCAACCAGGTGAAAGAGTATCGCGGAAATGGCACTCTTCAATTGAAGAGCCATTTAGGCGCTGGCTCTGAAGGTTTGTTTTTTGTTGACCAGGCATCCGTAAGCAAAATCTACAACTTGCCCTTTGAGAAATTAATAAAAGCGGCTAAAGAAGACCCCACTAAAAAACCACTGAAGAAAATTAAGCCAAGCAGGATTGTTTACCATGTTTCGTTTGAAACCAAAACTATCCGCTCTGAAAACATCCTGGGCTACCTTGAGGGCAGCGATAAAAAGGACGAACTCATTGTAGTGTCCGCACACTTTGATCATATCGGTGTTCACAATGGTGAAGACAAAGTAAACAATGGCGCCGACGACGACGGTTCAGGCACGGTTAGTGTAATGCAGTTGGCAAAAGCATTTGCTCAGGCAAAAAAAGAAGGTCACGGCCCGCGAAGAAGTATTTTGTTTATGACTGTTACCGGCGAAGAAGAAGGCTTGTTTGGCTCGGAGTATTATGTTACTCATCCCGTGTTTCCTTTGGCAAACACGGTGGCAGATCTTAACATTGATATGGTGGGTCGCCGCGATCCGCAACATGCAGGAAAACCCGACTACGTGTACGTGATTGGTGCCGACAAACTGTCGAGCGAATTGAATTCAATTAATGAGGCGAACAACAAAACCTATACGCAACTGGACTTTGATTACACCTACAATGACGAGAGCCACCCCGATCGATTGTATTATCGCTCGGACCATTGGAATTTCGCCAAGAACAACGTGCCCATCATTTTTTATTTCGATGGAATCCACGAAGATTATCACAAGCCCAGCGACGAAGTAAGCAAGATCGATTTTGATCTTCTTACTAAACGAGCCAAGGCCGTCTTCTTCACCGCGTGGGATCTCGCCAATCGCGACAACCGCATAGTCACCGACAAGAAGTAACGGCTGCAAAATCGTTTCCCGCAGTTACTTCACACTTCGTATTTTTGTGCATGCGCATTGATATCATCACGTGTTTGCCCAAGCTACTGGAAGGTCCATTTTCAGATTCAATTCTGAAAAGAGCGCAAGACAAGGGCTTGGTAGAAGTGGTGGTACATGACCTTAGGCCTTACTCAACCAACAAGCATCGCACTACCGACGACTATGCTTTTGGCGGTGGCGCAGGCATGGTGATGATGATTGAGCCGATCGACCGGTGTATTTCTTTTCTTAAAGAATCACGTCATTACGACGAGGTAATCTACATGAGCCCCGATGGTGAATTGCTTACGCAAAACCTGGCCAACCAATTATCGCTTTGCAAAAACCTGATCATGCTTTGCGGCCATTATAAAGGTGTAGATGAGCGTGTGCGCGAGCACCTTATTACCCGCGAAATCAGTATTGGCGATTATGTTCTTTCGGGAGGCGAATTGGCCGCGGCGGTGGTTGCCGACTCTGTCATCAGGCTAATTCCCGGGGTATTATCCGATGAAACTTCTGCCCTTACCGATTCTTTTCAGGATGGGTTGATCGCTCCGCCAGTGTATACCCGGCCTGCCGAATACAAGGGCTGGAAAGTGCCTGATGTGCTTCTTTCGGGGCATACATCCAAAATCGAGGAGTGGCGACAAGAAAAAGCCATCGAACGAACAAAAGAAAGAAGGCCTAATTTGATCTGATTGGCAGGGGAATTGCCACCTCAGCCTAAATAATTCATTCCGGCGTTTCGTTTTTAAGATTCTTCTGATAAATTTGCAGTCCATTTTAAAAAACAGGGTTTTATGGCCGATCTAATTAAGTTTGTTGAGCAGGAATTAGCTTCCAAGAGGACTTCCCTTCCAAGTTTCAAACCTGGAGACACTATAAACGTGCATGTTAAAATCAGCGAAGGTAACAAAGAGCGTATCCAGCAATTTCAAGGGGTAGTTCTTTACCACAGAGGCAAAGGCACCAATGGCGAAAGCTTTTCGGTAAGAAAAGTATCCAATGGCGTTGGTGTTGAGCGTATTTTCCCAATCCTTAGCCCAAGCATCGATAAAATTGAATTCGTAAAAGCCGGCAAAGTTCGTCGTGCTAAACTGTATTATTTGAGAGGCCGTCAGGGCAAGAGTGCCCGGATTAAAGAAAAGTTGGCAAACGTTAAAGCCGCTTAATTTTAGGCTGATAAAAATAAACCCATTTCCAACCGAAATGGGTTTTTTGCTTTTTACGGGTGTCCGATAAACCTTTGTCGAAAGCCTATCGAAACCTTATATTTGTTCCCTTACCCTTATAAACCATGGCTAATTCAAAAATCACTGAACTGCTGGGCAAAAACGCAGAATCGCTATTGTCCCACAAAAGCAAAACCATTTCAAAAGAGCAATTACATCTTCCGGGACCTGATTTTGTTGACCAAATCTTTTTGCAATCCAACCGCAATACCCAAACCCTCCGCAGCCTTCAGACTTTATTTAGTCATGGACGCTTGGGCGGAACGGGATATCTTTCTATTCTTCCGATCGACCAGGGAATTGAGCACAGTGCCGGTGCCTCGTTTGCCAAAAACCCGATTTATTTCGATCCGGAAAATATTGTGAAACTTGCCATTGAAGGTGGCTGTAACGCCGTAGCTACCACGTATGGTGGCTTGGCCTTAATGTCACGCAAATACGCGCACAAAATTCCTTTTATCGTAAAAGTGAATCACAACGAATTGCTTACTTACCCTAATAAAGCTGATCAAATCATGTTCGGATCGGTGAAAGCTGCTTACGATTTGGGTGCAGTAGCTATCGGCGCTACAATCTATTTTGGATCTGATAATTCTACCCGTCAAATTCAGGAAGTGTCAAAAGCCTTCGAAGAAGCGCACGCGCTGGGCATGGGTACAATTCTCTGGTGCTACACCAGAAATAATGCTTTCAAGAAAGACGGTATTGACTATCACGTTTCTGCCGACTTAACCGGCCAGGCCAATCACCTTGGCGTAACGATCCAGGCCGACATCATCAAACAAAAATTGGCCGAAAATAATGGCGGTTACAAAGCGCTGAACACCGGCGGAAGCAGCTACGGAAAACTCGATGAACGCATATATACTGAGCTTACTTCAGAACACCCGATCGACCTTTGCCGCTATCAGGTAGCGAACTGCTACATGGGCCGCGCCGGCTTGATCAACTCGGGCGGCGATAGCAAAGGCACAACTGATATGGCAGATGCAGTACGTACAGCGGTGATCAACAAAAGAGCCGGTGGTATGGGTCTTATTTCTGGTCGCAAGGCGTTCCAGCGACCGCTTAAGGAAGGTGTCGAAATCCTGAACGTAATACAGGACGTTTATCTGGATAAGACGATCGATATCGCTTAATTATCATTCAAATAGCAAATAGACAATGTTCATCATTGTCTATTTGACTTTTAATAAGGTTGTAAATTGACAGGATATGCCGTGGTTTAAACGAACAGACAAAGGAATATTAACACCCACCGAAGCGAAGCGCGAAGTCCCCGATGGTCTCTGGTACAAATCGCCTGGCGGTAAAATTGTTCATACACGCGAACTGAAAAACAATGCGTACGTTGTTCCCGAAGAAGAACATCACGTAAAGATTGGTTCGAAAGAGTACTTCGAAATCCTGTTCGACAACAACGAGTTTACCGAGCTTGACGCCAACATGGAGTCAGCCGATCCTCTCAAATTTGTTGATACCAAACCCTATCCGAAAAGGATAAAGGAATCGCAAGCAAAAACACAACTTAAGGACGCCTTACGCAGTGCCTATGGCAAAATCGACGGGCTTGATGTGGTGATTGCTTGTATGGATTTCACTTTTATTGGCGGATCGATGGGTTCAGTAGTAGGTGAAAAAATTGCCAGAGCCATTGATCATTCGCTCAAAAACAAAATGCCATTTTTGATGATCTCGCGTTCGGGCGGTGCTCGCATGATGGAAGCGGGCCTATCGCTGATGCAAATGGCAAAAACCTCTGCTAAACTTGCCTTGCTTGACGAAGCTAAAATTCCTTTCATCTCATTGTTAACCGACCCAACTACAGGTGGCGTAACGGCATCGTATGCCATGCTCGGAGATTTTAACATCGCTGAGCCTGGATCATTGATTGGTTTTGCGGGCCCTCGCGTTATCCGAGAAACCATTGGAAAAGACTTGCCGAAAGGTTTTCAAAGCGCTGAATTTGTTTTGGAGCACGGCTTTCTCGATTTCATCGTTGACCGTCGAAGCTTGAAAAGCAGGCTAAGCACGCTGCTGAAGATGCTTAAGTAACCATCAACATCTTATTAGTAAAATAAAAAGGAGCTGATCAGCTCCTTTTTTCTTGCCCCTTTCGATAACAAGTAAAAAGAAAGGCTGCCTTTCGGCAGCCTTTTCTTATCTGTTCATATTTATTAGTTCGGGTTCTTAGTGGGTACGCTTGATCCAGATGGCTTATTCGTTGAAACTTCATTATCCGGAACATCCCAGAAATCAAGAAAATTATAGTTGATGGTACAATTCTTAATATTAGTCTTTGACGTGGCATCCTGAATATTGACCCCAGTTCGTCCACCTCCCTTGGAGACGTCATAAATGAAGCCCCATCTTCTTGCATCGTAGAAAGAAAGGCCTCTCCAGGCAAGAGCCACTCTTCTTTCGCTTCTTACTAGCTCCTTTGCCTGATCAGCCGTCAAGCCTGTGCCAGCGGTGGCGGCCAATCCCGAGCCCTGATATGTTCTGACATTATCGAGATGAGCCAACCCCGCATCGATATTTCCCAGCCAAATTTCAGCTTCTGCCAAAATCAGCTCAGTCTCTTCATATGATGAACCAATGTATAGTGGCAAATTTCCGATCGTTTGCTTGTCAGAATAAACAAGCGTATTGTATCCGTTTCCACTGGGATCAGCCATTCCGTTTGTCAATGCCCCACCGTATGAAACACCGAAATCTTTCATCTGATAGCGCGTACTGAAAGTTAACCCTCCTACATAGTTGTAGTAGGCTCCCGTTCTAAAGTTAACTTCAAAACGTTTGTCGCCGGGCTTAAAGTCTTGTATGAAACGCTCACTGACTTTAAACGTAGAATTTGTGCGAGTTGACATTGCTGCAATTGATCCGCTACCTATAGAGAAATAAGAATTGGTGGCACTGGTTCTGCCAGTAAAGACATTGTCGCCTTGTTGGATTCCAGTCAATGCTAACGCCTTGATGGCTTGCCAGTCAGTTGGCGTTGCTACCACAAGTGTTGAACCGGAAATTGGGGTGCCGGTAAGGGGTGCTAGTCGGTCAAAAAGGAGGTTTCTAGCTTTCAAACTATTGATGTTGCGAATCCACTCAGCAGGAGTAGGCACTTTTCCTAAATCTATCTGATTGTCGGTTGTTATTATATTAGCCAGCGCAGACGTACTGGATACTGTGTTGAGAAGAGCAATCGCTTTATCATAATTTTTGTTTGCTTCGGCTAGGATAGCCGTATGATCTACAAAATTGCCGTTTGTTCCACTCTGTCCATTGGTGGTACCTACGTTAACCTGATCGTTTATGATCCCTGCATAATAAATTGAGCCGATGTGAGAATAGGCCCATCCTTTCCAAAAATAAGCCCAGGCTAACACAGTATTCTTGTCGTCGGTGCCGTTTACAAAAGTAATTCTATTAGCTACGTCGATAAGGTAATTGCTTGAATTATTCAAGGCATACATTTGCCTCCATTCATAAAAAAGAGGATTGTTGTCGGCCTTTGACGTGGAGTTATTAGCCCTTAGAATATCTCTTCCTTTTGCCGGCAATGATACCTTTTGATTCGCCACAGCACTGCTACCACCGACATCATAGATTACGTAGTCGGGCAGATTGATCTGATTGATCAAGTTATTGGACGCCTCTGCTCCAATCATATCTCCCAATAGCTCATGATATCCCCAACAGAGCGAAAAATAACTATCTCCAAGCCAGGCTACTCCTTGAAATCCGTTAACATAAACAGCGCCTAAAGCCAGCGGATAAATCTGACTCTCGTTCTCAATCTGACTTGGAGTAGGAGAGTTGGGGTTTATCACATCCAGTTGGTCTTTGCAGGCCATGTTGACAGTGAGCAATACTGCTACCGTCAAATAAGTTGCTTTTAACTTAAACATGATGTATAAATTTTTTATTTAAATGAATTATTAAATTAAAACCCTAGGTTAACGCTAACCTGATAAGACTTAACATTAGGCATCGAGTTGTGATCAATACCTCTTTCGTAAGCTGAGTTGGTACTTCCGGAGTTGATTTCGGGATCAAATCCGGTATACTTTGTCCATGTCGCAAGATTTCTTCCGGACAGTACTAACTGTAGCTTATTAAAGCCTTTCAACTTAAGCGCCTTTGCAAAATCAAATCCAAGAGAAACATTTCGCAAACGCAAGAAGGTTGCGTCTTCATAGAAATAGTCTTTGGTTGCATTGCGGTCACCGTTCAGGTTACCAAACTCCGCAGCGTAAACACTTCGGTAGTAAGCGGTATAGGCAGCCTTGGTTCCGTCAATGGTAACAGGCTGATCATAGTCTCCGCTTATACCATCGCGATACATCCATTCTTTTGTTTGATTGTAGATGTGACTCTTGTTTATGTAGTCAAACTGAACGCCGAAGGTTAAGAAATTCTTATAGGTGAACGAGTTAATGAATGCAGAGTTAAACTTAGGGTTTGGATCACCAAAGGAGTATTTATCCAGCGTAAACTGAATTGCCTTTGTCTTCTTATCAACAATCCGTCCATCCACTTTTTCGTAATTTCCTTCTGTGCCTGGTGTAATATAAGGTTGGCCCGTAACTTGATCGATTTGACCTGTACTGGTGAATGCCTTATATCCATAAAGTTGGCCGATTTTCTCTCCTGCCTTCAAAACCAATGTAGTTGATCCACCAGAAAATCCAATCACAATAGGAGCACCATTGATACGGTCGATCTGGGAAGATTGGTGGCCAAAATTGGTCGTGAAATCCCAGGTCAGATCATTAGTTTTTAACACATTGATATTCAATTGAAACTCCGTGCCACTAGATGACATAAAGATGGCGTTGTCCTTATTTGTACTGCCCCCGCTCGACAATGGCGCAGAAACGTTATAAATAACATTCTCGCTCTTTCTGCTCCATGAAGTAATTGCAGCATTAATTCCAGAAAACCAGCTGCCTTCCGATAGTTTAAATCCAAAATCAACACCCACTTCAAATTCTTTCGAAACTTCAACACCTAAATTCAAATTTCTGAATCCTTTATTAGGATAGGCCGCAAAATTAGCTCCGACGTTTTGAGTACCCACAACATTCAAGCGGTCATAGGCGAGCGGCTGAATACCGGCTTCTCCATACGCTGCACGAATCTTAAATTCAGGGAAGATATTCGCCAAGCTGCTTCCACTCCAGAAATTCAACTGCGATGGTCTCACGAAACCACCAACGTGAGGGAATGTGAAAGGAGCTGATCCTTTTCCAAACGCCGATGAATAATCGCTTCGGATACCACCCGACACACCCGCCACGTCTGCATAGTCAATCTTTTGGTTAACCAGGTAACCGTACGTTACAAAGTCAGAGCTGTTATCATAAGGAACTGCCTGAGAGCCTGTTTGGCTAAGCGTGTAAATAGGATAAGTCTGAAGACCTAAGCCATAAGTTCCAAATTGATCATTTTTCTTTCTTCTATAGTCATACGAAATCTGCGTGGAAGTCGTGATGGGCAATTTCGAATGGAAGTCATTTTGAAAATCCGTACGAACAAACGCCGACAATAATAAATTCTGCGAACTGGCCGTGTATTCAAAGCGATCCAATTCCCCTTTGATATCATTGGCATTGTAAAGCCCTGTTGCCGACAATTGCGGTCCCCAGTTTTGCGCATTTAAATTGGCCGACTGATTTTGGAAAACATACTTTGTTTGGTCGCTCTCAAAGTTAATGGTGTACTTTCCATCGAATTCAAGGAACTTATTAACGTTATAGTTCACATTGAAATTTTGAATCACGTCAACGGTGTTCTCCAAGCCCGAGCTGTATTGGAAATCATAAAAGGGATTGAAACCATTTACACTAACCGTACCGGCGTAGGAATAGTCCCAGTTGTTACCGTCAGCTAGTTTTCTTGTAAGGTCATAAAATGGACTTATATTCAACATGTTGTAAATATTGTTCCGTTGAGTTCCGTAGTTAGGATGCAACGTGTTTTTCGTGTAGATCAATTGGGTATTTGACCTCACTTTAAAACCTTTGAACAACTCTCCTCCAACATTAACTGATACGTTAGTTCGATCAACATACCCATTTTGCTTAATGTTACTTTCCTGCTTGTTATTCTGCAGCGAAATGGAATAGTCTGATTTATCACCGGCACCGGAAATATTAATCGTATTCGTGGCGGTATAACCTTGTTGAAATAATTGCTTAAAATGATCGTAGTACTTTAGATTTTGATCATATTTCTTGTTGTAGATGTTCTGAGGATTTGACATTGCTGTAGGGAACCCGTTGGCCGGATCGGCGAGGTATGCCCATTGTACACCGGTACCATTATTCGAGTCATAATATGTTCCGTCATCCTGAACTGTGAGCGGCTTGCCTGTAACTGTATTCAGTACATTGTTGCTTGCATCCGTGGCCCAGCTATGCAATGTTGCTTTATGAACATTACCGGTATTAATATAACTATTAACACTATAGGCAGAAGATACATCAACATTTACGCGACCTTTCTTTCCCTTCTTAGTAAAGATCTGGATTACACCGTTTGCACCTTGGGCTCCGTACAAAGATGCTGAGGCTGCACCTTGCACCACTTCAACCCGTTCTACGTTGCTAAGATTAAGCTGGCTAATATCCGTTACACCCATTTCAGCACCATCTACCAGAATCATTGGCTGCGTGCCGCGTTGAACCGTGTTGATACCGCGCAACAGTATACTTACTCTTGCGCCAGGAGTTCCGTCCACAGAAGAGATTTGTGCCCCAGGAATTTTACCAACTAGGGCTTGGTCGATAGAGGCTGTGGGGGTTTGTGGCAACTTATCTGCGGTTATGGACTGCACAGCAATTGCCAGTTTTTTCTTGTCAGTAGCAACGCCAGAACCTGTGACGACAACCTCAGACAATTGCTTAACATCGGAGCCAAGTTGTGCATCAACCACGCTTCTCTCACCGACGGCTACTTCAACTGTCTCCAAGCCGATAAATGAAAACACGAGCGTACCGTCAGCCGTAGGAACAGATATTTTGTAGGCACCTTCGGCATCGGTTACAGTTCCGGTTGTTGTTCCTTTTAGTACAACGTTTACACCAGGTAAAACTGATCCATCCTCTTTGGAGGTCAGCTTCCCTGTCACCACTCGGTCTTGCGCCCAGACACTGAGCACAAAGCCAAATGAGAAGCACATTAGTAAAAACTTCTTCATAGGTTTAGGTTTAGGTTATAGAAAGTCCGAAACCTAATTCATTAGTGATGCATGAACAAAGAACAGAAAGGTATTTTGCGTTTAGCAGATACGATTTTGATTTTCGTCAACTTAATAGAAGATTAATTAGTACTTTTTATTGATCTATGTAAAGTGTTTAGATCTTCTGCACAACTCTACTTTTTAGTAACCAAACAAAGCGGTTGTCAAAAATGTGAATTTAGAGTGGCTCAAAAAGTCTCACAACATGGGCGATGAGAGTCGATTTTTTTGAGCAATATGCTGAAGTATCCACTTAAAAAGTTCTACTAGCAATTAATTGGACTAGCGACTTTGTTTGTATTTACGATTTCATTTGAAACAAAAAAAGGCTGCCTTTCGGCAGCCTTTTTAATGATGTGAAAAAACTCAGTTAGAAGTTTGGATTCTGAATTGGCACACTTGACGCCGAAGGAGCGTTGAGCACAAATTCATCTGCTGGTACATCCCAATAATCCATGAAGTTATAACTGATGGTAACATTGGTATTTACAGTGCCTGAGTATTTAACGTAATTGCCATAGCTACCACCTCCTTTAGAAATGTCATAAGTCCAACCCCAGCGTCTGCTGTCGTAAAACGACAAACCACGGAACACCAAGGCTACTCTTCTTTCGCTCACAAGTTCCTGAAGAGCAGCAACCTGAGTCGTAGGAGTGATTGCAGCCAAGCCAGCCCCAAGATAAGATCTCACTGCATCAATTAATGCAGTTCCGGCAGCGATAGTACCAGCTCCTCTGATATTGGCTTCTGCTAACATCAATGCGTTCTCTTCATAGCTTGCCGCTATGATAACTTCATAAGCGCCAATAGCTTTATTTGCCAATACCTGAACACCAGGTGCTCCGTTACCTCCTGTTACCAAGGTATAACCAGTTGTATAGGTATAGTCGCCAATGTATCCTGCAGAAGGTGTAAAGTTGTTGGCTTTACGAGCATCTCCAGTCCGGTAGTATTGAAGGAACCGTTCGGAAATTTTGAAGGTAGACGATGAAGGCGTGTTGGCTGTCATCGAAGCAACTGTACCGCTGGTAGGAGAGAATACAGAATTGGTGGCAGAGCTTCGCACTGTGAAAATCTTATCGGACGCCTGTACACCATTGGTTGTCAGGTTAAACACGTTCGTCCAATCAGCAGCAGTCATAGGAGTCATACTGCTTCCGGTAATAGTCGCATTTGGATTACCATTTACAAAAGGCGCCAAGTGGTTCACCAAAATATTGCGGGCCTTCATTGTATTAATGCTGTGATTCCATTCAGTAATGGATAGCACACCACCTTTCCCGGTTTGCATGTAACTTGGGATCAATTGTCCCAAAATTTCAGAATAATCAGAAGCACTCGTTACAGCTGCTAACGCTGCTGCTGCCTGATCGTAGTAATAATCTGATCTGGCAATCACAGTCGCACTTGATACATAGTCATGGCTGATTTTTGTAACGTTGGATGCGGCATCAAAGTCATCGGCAATTAAGCCAGCAACATACATCGATCCAATGGCTGCGTATGCGTAGCCCTTCCACCAATAAGCCCATGCTTTTACAGTGTTGGCTTTAGAGGCTGCATCTCCTGTGAATTTAATTTTATCAACCACGGAAAGAATAGAGTTCTGTGCATTGTTCAGTGCATACATGGTGAGCCACTGATAATACAGCGCATTGTTACCAGCACCGGTGGCAGGTCTATTGTTATACGAGCGAATAATACCAACCTGGGGTGAATTATTGGAAACTTTTTGACCGTTATCCAAAATGATATAGTCGGGCTGGCCCATCGTAGTCACCTGGTTATTCGATGCACTGGCACCTACGTTATCCGCCATTAATTCTGAATAACCCCAAGGCAATGAAAAATAGCTATTGCCCAACCAATCGTTTCCATTTTTAAAACCATTGATATAGGTTACACCCTGAGCGTACTGAATAATGCCAGTCTCAGAGTTAACGTTAGCGCTTACGGTAGGAGCATTCGGGTTGCCCACATCCAGTTGATCCTTGCAGGCCACTGGGCCAAGAACAAGTATCACTGAAAGAACCGCATAAACAAATTTATTTTTATTCATGATTTTCATTTTTAAAAGATTTCGATTAGAACCCAACGTTAAGTCCTATTTGATATGATTTGGTGTTAGGCAACGTGCTATGATCTACGCCTCTATCGAATGCAGAGTTAACAGCACCTGAACTAACTTCAGGATCATATCCGGTGTATTTGGTAACCGTGAGGAGATTCCGTCCGGTAAGTACCAATTGCAATTTGTGCAAGCCTTGAATTTTTGTGAATCTTGCAAAATCAACTGCGAACGAAATATTTCTCAAACGCAGGAAAGAAGCGTCTTCCACAAAATAATCTTTCGTCAAGTTGTTACCAGCACCACGGGTACTTCCCCACAGATTATAGTAAGCACTAGAACGAAACGCCGTGAAAGCCCCAGTATTTCCGTTAATTGTAACTGGTTTTTCAAAATCACCGCTTATACCATCACGGTACATCCACTCCTTAGTTTGGTTGTACAAGTGGCTACCATAGATCCAATCAAATTGGAACGACAAGTTGATAAATCCCTTGTAGCCAACTGAGTTGATAAATGACGCGTTAAACTTAGGATTCGGGTTCATCAAAGGCTGAGAGTAGTCTTTAAATTGCATCTGATAGTTGTGGATGTTGGTCACTTTGCCCTCCACAATTTGATAATTCGACTCCTGACCTGACTGGATATACAAATTACCATTCTTATCCTTGTCATTGAAACTTGTCAATGCTTTAGATCCATACACCTGACCTATGATAGCGCCAGGAGTAAGAACCAATGAAGTACTTCCTGCAGCAGTTGTCAAGATAATGTCCGAACCGCCTGCAATGCTGGTGATCTTTGACACTTGATGTCCCCAGTTAGTAGTGAAGTCCCATTTGAAATTACCACCGTTATACACCGGAGTGTTCAATGAAAACTGGATACCATTCGACTCCATTCCAATAGCGTTGTTCAAAGAACCAGTAGCACCACTTGAAATAGCAGTTGACGTAGTGTAAATAACATTCTCGCTCTTTCTGCTCCAGTATGTAAATGATCCATTGATTGTGCTGAACCATGTACCTCCGGTAGCATTAAGAGTGAAATCAGTACCTGCTTCAAATTCCTTTGATACCTCTACCTTGAGGTTAGCATTGCGGGCTGTGGTCTGATAGGTGTAGATTGAGTTGGTAGTGCTCAAACCACCAGCATTGATCACAGGGAAACGATCAAACGGTCCAGGTTGGATACCAGCTTCACCATACGCTGCTCTTACTTTCAAGTAAGGGAGGATGTTTTCAAGGCTAGACTCTTTCCAGAACGTAGAAGGCAACACGTGTGCGTCAGCGTGAGGGAATGTAAATGGCGTAGATCCACCACCGAATGCTGACGACCAGTCACTTCTGAAACCGGCAGTGATACCGCCAAAGTCTCCGTAGTTAATCTTCTGATTCACGAGATAACCGTACGTAATGAACGGTTCTTTATAGTCAGCCGCTACACCTTGTGTTTTGGTAGTCACCATGTTGATTGGTGGTACAAGAGGAAGGCTGGTTCCGTAGGTGTCGTACTCTCTGTATTCTTTCTTACGATAGTCGAAACCAACTTGAGTGCTCAATGAGATCGGCAAACTAAATCCAAAATCGTCTTTCAGGTCAGTACGGAAATAACCGTTGGCCAGAAAGTTTTGGAAGGTATTTTGGTACTGCCAGTTGATCAATTCACCGGTGTTGTCACCAGCAAAAATTCCGATATAGTTTGGATCGTAATAAACAGAGTTACTGTTCTGAGATTGATTCAGGTAAGTCCATTTTGCATTCTCAGTTCTGTAGTTGATACCATACTTCGCATTCAATTCAAAGAATTTGTTGATGTTATAATCAATTTCAAAATTTTGAAGCACATCGATCTTATTATCAACACTTGAAGAATACTGCTTGTTATAATAAGGATTTGAAGCATTTACGCTCAAGAAATCAGCAGTTTGATAGAATGGATAATTTCCATCATCATCTTTGCGCGTAAGATCAAAGAAAGGAGATGTGTTTAAGAAACCATATACACGACCAACGTCTCCCAGTGAGTTACCACGGCCATAATCATAGTAGCCAGCAGCACCTAAGCCTGGATGAAGATCGTTTTTGGTATAGATTCCCTGTGTGATTGAACGGATTTTGAATCCTTTAAATAACTCAAAACCAACGTTTACTGTGAGGTTGGTTCTGTCAATTCCACCATTCTTAATAACAGGGCTCAGCGTATGGTTATTGGCAATTGAAACAGCAAAATCTGTTTTGTCACCAGCGCCAGAAAAATTCAGGTTATTATTGGTGGTATAACCTGTTTGAAAGATCTGTTTGAAATGATCGTAGTACTTAAGATTCGCATTGTACGGGTGACTTGCTACGTTACGAATGTCCTGGATAGCATAACGGGTAGCACCGGCTACACCTCTAGGCTTTTGAAATGCTGTTTGGTCACCAAGTCCTCCGTTCTGACCACCGCCGTACTCGTAGGAAATTCCTTCGATTGATCCTTCTGGAATATACTGAAGAATATTCCCACTTGGATCAATAATGTTGTTGTTAGCATCTGTCAAGTAAGGGTGAAGTCTTGCTTTATGAACATCCCCTACGTTAAGGAAAGTGTTTTCAGCATAGCTGGAAGAAAAGTTAACAGCCACTTTTCCTTTCTTACCTCTTTTTGTAAAAATCTGGATTACACCATTCGCTCCTTGCGCACCATAAATAGAAGCAGAAGCTGCACCTTGTACAACCTCAACGCGATCTACGTTGGTCAAATCCAGCGAGTTGATATCCGTGGCAGCAACCTGCACTCCATCCACCATGATGAGGGGTTTCGTTCCACCCTGCACGGTGTTGATACCACGCAATAGGATATTCACCGGGTCTCCAGGGTTACCACTAATAGATGAAATTTGGGCACCTGCGATTTTTCCAATCAATGCCTGATCAATGGACGAACTTGGAGTAGCTGGGAGCTTGTCTGCAGTTACAGACTCAACTGCGATACCCAGTTTCTTTTTATCTGTCGCCACACCTGAACCGGTTACAACAACTTCAGACAATTGCTTAACATCTGAGCCGAGCTGCGCATCCACTACGCTTCTTTCTCCGATAGCAACTTCAAGTGTTTCTAAACCGATAAATGAAAAAACAATAGTACCCCCTGCAGCTGGTACGGATAATTTATAATTACCCTCTGCATCAGTTACGGTTCCAACTGTAGTTCCTTTTAGCACGACATTCACACCAGGTAAAGCTGATCCGTCTTCTTTCGACGTCAACTTGCCTGTCACCACCCGGTCTTGCGCCCAGACACTGAGCGCAAAGCCGAATGAGAAGCACATTAGTAAAAACTTCTTCATAGGTTTAGGTTTAGGTTAATAAATATCCCATGAAGTTAACTTATAATTGACATAGATCAAATATATAGAAGCTAAAAAAGGGGCCATCCCCTTCTATTTTTACGCATGTCGTAAAAAAATACCGCAGAAAAGGCAGTTAAAGGCTCAAAAAAATGGCATGTCTATCCAAAGCGAACAATTTCATAAAATTTGGTAGAGGACTAACAAAAAAGGCTGCCCTCTCGAGCAGCCTTTTTATTCATGATTTTAAATAGACCTAAGGGCGATAATAGACATCCGTAATATTGCGGCTTAGGGTTGTATACTTGATAGTAAACGTTTTGTTGTTATTAGAAACCGTAATTGTTGGTCCGCTTCCTAATGCAATTCCATTCGCAGCCCAGTTTCCTGTGAGTGCAGCTGGGTCAATTTGAACCGCAAAATTCGAAAGCACCCCATTACTATTTTTAAATGTGATAAAGTAATTAGGCTGATCGAAATACCCTGTAGGCACTTTCACCATAGTAGGGCTAGATGGTGAAAATACCGTTGTATGACCAGTGAACGATAGAGAGGACAGCACAGTGCCCGCCACATCGTTATAGCGGGTGAAATCCCAGCTATAGCCACCAGCAATAGGATTACCAATGGTATGGAAATAAATATGACCGTAGTTTGAACTTGTTGCCAGGTTAGAGCTATTTGAAGCAGTTACTGCCAACATAAAGTTTTTGCTCGGGTCAATTTTATTAGGGTGGAAAATCACCTTGAACTCAGCATAGGTCTTACCAGCAGGAATCACTGCAGTATTACTGATAAACGAGTAAACTGAATCGGGCATCGGCTGGTAAGTGATTGAATCACGTGAAAAATTATCATTTAACGCGTTAGCGTCAGCGCTTACGGTTAAACTTAAATCTTTAGATAAAGCGGGACCCTGCACGGTAACCCAAAAGGTTGCGGTGTCAGCCGTGTGAGAGGCAGGATAGGTCAAAGACGCATTTCCAAAGTAATTTAATCCTGATCTTAACAAACCACCATCGTTGGCAATGTCTACATAGCTCATTACAATCATGGAGGTATTAAATCCACCAGGAGGTGTGTTGATGTCATTCCCCTGAAGGCAGGATGTCAACACCGCAGCGATTGCAATCAGGTAAAACGAAATTTTCATATATGACTTTTTCATGTTTTGAATCTTTTATTTAGCCCAGAAAATAAGTGAAGTGAAAGGACTAACTCCTGTTGGCTGATTAGCAGGATTGTACTGTGCCTCAGAGTTCGGATAAAGAATCCGGGTCGGCAATTTATCCGGACGAGTGCTTTGTGAAGCTATTGAGGCAAAAGTAGTCGTTGCAGCTGAACCGCTAACTTTAGGGTAACCAGTTCTTCTGTACTCGTTCCAACCTTCATGGCTATTCACAAAGTTAAGGGCGATATATTTCTGAGTGATAATCGCTTCTGTTTGCATGTCGGCAGTTGTTGCCAAGCTGAAATTAACCAAGTATGAAGCCGTATTGGCTGTGATATAGCTTGAAGCGTCAGCTGCATAATCGCCAGAATGAGTGCCATCTGGTTTCAAGTATGAATATTCAAAAGCGGCGGTAATGCCATTATTGAATAGACTTGATGCTGATCCCGCTATAATACCTTTCACAGCTGCCTCAGCTTGCAAGAAATAACTTTCTGCAGCAATCATCACAGGGAACCCTGCATTCGGGCCCTTCAATGGGCCAGTAGAACTTCCAGCTGAAGTACCACCTCTGTCAGTTCCAGGATACCAGCGGCTTCCTGTAGGACACTTAGGAGCAGAAACATTTTCAAAACCCAGAACATTCGAAATAGGAAGAATTTTAACAGCTACTGAAAAATTCGATCCTGTTCCACCAATACTAGACGCAGGTGCACTTAGAACATCAGATGGGTAGTATCCACTTCCTGCCCCCCCACTTGAAAGTGCAACCTTCGTTACGGCACCACCACTTACGGTAATGTCAGCTTTGGCTCCGGATCCATTGCCACCAGTTAGAGATACTCCTGAATAAAAACCATTAGTATAACCAGATCCACCTGTTATAGCTCCAAAGTCAGATAGCACTCCAAATTGATAATAAGTAGCACTTCCTCTTTTGGTGTCAGCGAGATTCGTTCCATCGTAGAAGCTAAGAATCCATGTAGTAGGAACCCAAGATTTTTGTCCTGCTGAACCTGTGTAAGCAAACGCCCATTGATTCCAAGCAGGATTTTGGCGGTTATTGTCCCTAGTGTATCCGGGATTAATCATCGCATTAGTATTTAAAAATCCAGCAGGATCAAACGAATTGTTGGCAAATGTTACTTTCCCGTTACCTCTTACCAATAGTCTCAATTTGATGGTATTGGCAAATTGCAACCATTTGGTCATATCTCCTTTAAAGAGAACATCATAATTAGTAATCGGGTTTTTGGCCGCCATTGCATTTCCGCGGTTGATTCTCGCCATGGCTGAGTCAAGTTCTACTGCAAGTGCTGCATAAATGTCTGATCCTTTGTCGTAAGCAGGAGTTAGGTTATCAGCACCTTTTAAGGCCTTACTGTAAGGAACGTCATTGAATGCATCAACTAACAATTGAAAATCGTACACCCGCATGATAGTCGCAGCAGCATTGAAATAGATATTCTTCGCGTCTGTGGCTGTGGTGTTAATGATATACTGATAATCCTCGAGGTTATCATACGTATAGGGCCACAAGTCATTGTAGTTGTTGGAGGTATAGGCGTATGAAACCAATTCGTTAAATCCTCCAAAACCACCGGCATTCGCACCATAACCTCCAATTTGAAACCCGTAATTATTATACCGGTTCAGGACAGATGCAGTTGCTACCAAAGCCTGGGGTAACACCAGGTTAGGTGTCACTGTTGTGGCTGCGTTTGGGTTAGTGTTTATATCCAGATAGCTGTTACAAGCCACCGAAAAGATGGCCAAAGCTATAAAGATGAATATTGATACTCTTTTCATTTTTTCAATTTTTATTGTTCAAAAAATAAAGGTTAATGGTTATCCAATAAGGTTAGAATCTTAATTGGAAAGTACCACCGAAATAACGAACAGGAGGAGTTTGTCCTACGTCGTTAAGACCAGTACCGTTACCAGTAGCCCCTGCAGTGCTGTACTCAGGATCGGTGTAGTAATTGTCTTTTGCCATCCATAAGAACAAGTTACGGCCTTGTACACTGATGCTACCACCTTTGATAAACTTCGATCCGAGTTTTGAAATCACAGGAGTCAAATCATAGCCCAATGAAATTTCGCGGAGCTTAATGAAGTTACCAGAGGTAACATAGTTTGAAGTCACGTTTCTGTTTATACCATCTGACCAGAAACCGTTGTTACCATTTCCGTTGGCGATCATTACCGACTTATTGGTTGCATACGTTCCGTCAGATTGCAGGATAACTGAATTCGGGAACACAAAACTCTTACGATCGTAAACGGCAGTTCTGAACGAAGTACCTGACCAGTCCATGTTAGGACCTACACCATTAAATACTTTATAACCACCACGGTACTCAAACAAGATCGAGAATGAGAAAGCTTTGTAGCTGATCTTGGCATCGGTACCAATAATATTTTTTGGCGTTGCGTTACCCAGGATAGATATTCCTGAAGTCTGGCTTGGTAAACCAGTTACACCGTCCACAATTACATGTCCTTTAGGATCGCGCACATAGTCGTATCCCATAATAACTGGGAAAGACTTTCCTGCTACGGCAGCTGAAATTGCCGTTCCAGACGTTGCCAAATTCAACTGAGGAAGCAAAGCGGAGATGTAATTAACCTGGTTTTGCTGATAAGTAAAGTTACCACCCACAGTTACAGTCCAGTCATTTGTTTTGATTGGCGTAACATGCAGGGTAACTTCAAGACCTGTGTTTTGAGTCTCACCTACGTTAGTCAACAATGAACTGAAACCCGTACTATTTGAAATTGCGGTTGAAATAGTTTGGTTATTCGTTTTAGTGTTATAATACGTTACCGAGCCGTTAATCTTATCTCTCCACAAACTGAAGTCAGTTCCTACCTCAAATGTGTTAGAGAATTCAGGGGTCAGGTTCTTAGAAACCAGACCGTTGCTCAATGAATAACCAGCAAGGGCTCCATAAGGGAAACCGTTACCGGTTGCGTAGCTAACGTTGCTGCTAAAAGTAGGCAACGTATAGTACGCTCCAAAATCAGTAAATCCGTTGAAGGTAGATCCCAAGTTCACTTTACCAACTTTTGAAACGTTTGCTCTCAATTTAACATAGTTGACAAAGTTGTTGTCTTTGATAGACGGAATAGCGTCGCTAAGTACTACAACACCTTCAACCGAAGGGTAGAAGAATGAACGATTGTTCGCATTCAATCTTGAATCCCAGTCATTACGAGCTGTACCAGTCAAGAAGTAAATGTCTTTGTAGCTGATCGTTGCTTTTCCATAGGCACCGAAAAGGTGAGTAGTAAAGTCTGCTTCGCCATAAGACGGGTTTCCAGTACCGTTGCTCAAGTTGTAAAGGTTAGGTACAACCAGTCCCCCGATTGAAGTAAACATATACTTTGCCTGGTTGGATTTCATTTGAACACCACCGACAACGTTGATATGGAAATCAGAGAATGATTTGTTGTATTGAGCCAGGAAATCAGTGATCGATTGGATTGACCACATCGTTGACTCAGACACCGAAGCAGGGATATCAGTCTTTGAGCTCTGATCCGTATTTTTTGCATAATCACTGTAAGTATAAGCGCCTACAGTTGATTTTTGGAAATACTCACGGCTTGTGATACCCTCACGGGCTGTAAGCTCAAGACCTTTGATTGGCGTGAACTTAATTTCAATGTTACCAGTCAGGTAATTGTTTTTGTCTTTTTCTCTGTAGTTGTCAGCAGTAAAGTAAGGATTTTGATACCATGGATTGTAGAAGTTGTTAGGGCTTCCGATGGCATCAGGACCGAAACCTGTGTTTCTCCAGTTTTTATATTTAGTGATATCCACGTTCTGCGGCATGTTGAGCATGTTATCATAAATAACATTTGTAGCCGAAGAGATATCATAAATATTCGGAGCATACAACATAGTGTAAGCCACTTTCACTTTTTCGCCGATTTTACGGGTACCGTTTACTCTTAAATTTCCGCGAGTAAATTTATCTCCAGGGGTAGTTCCAGTGGTCGTAACATATTGACCAGAAACCATCAATGTTGATTTGTCATCGCCAGTAGAGAAGGAAACATCGGTGATGTTAGATTGACCTATATTCCAGAATTTTTCGTGACCGTTCTTGTAGTTATAGGTCGTGTGATCCTGATAGCCGTTTTCTTGTGGAGGACCAAGAGGTCTGTCAACACCATCAAATGCAGGGCCGTAAGATTGGTTTTCCAAATAATTGAAAAAAGGTGAGCCGTCAGGATTCACGCCGTAGGCTGAACCACCCGCACCAAACTTAGTTTGAAACTTAGGGAAGAAAGCAACCTGGTTGAATTGAACGTTTTGAGAAGCTGTGATCTCTGTTGAACCACTTCTGCCTTTTTTGGTGGTGATGATCATCGCACCGTTAGAAGCTTGTGATCCGTACAACGCCGCAGCACCTGCACCCTGAAGGATGTTTACATTCTCAATGTCATTTGGGTTCAAGTTGCTCAAAACATCACTTGGCACGATCACCCCATCAAGAACGATCAAAGCCTGGTTATCACCAGTGATTGAGCGTTGTCCACGAAGAATCAACCTGTATGATGGGTTCACACCGCTGCTGGTAGCATTGATTTGAAAACCAGCAACTTTGCCTTGAAGACCACCTGCAAGGTTAAAAGATTTACCTGCGGTAAGTGTTTGTGAGTTAACGACAGTTGTCGCTGCTCCCAACTCTCTCTCCCTTGCCTGAAGACCACCGGCGATAGTTACCACTACTTCGCTCAGTTGCTTTACATCTGAGCTTAGTGAAACATCCAAAATAGCTCTTTCACCAACAGCCACTTCCTGAGTTTCCATTCCTATAAAAGAGAAAACGAGGGTAGCTCCCGCTGGAACAGCGATTTTGTAATTTCCTTCGGAATCCGTTACAGTTCCGTTAGTAGTTCCTTTCAACACAACATTCACACCAGGCAAAGCCGAGCCATCATCTTTTGAGGTCAACTTTCCTGTAACCACCCGATCTTGCGCCCAGACACTGAGCACAAAGCCGAATGAGAAGCACATTAGTAAAAACTTCTTCATAAGTTTAGGATTAGGTTAATAAATTAAGACCGGAAAATTATGGCTTAATTTGATATATATCAAATTTGATAATGATCAATTATTCAAAATTATATTTTGAACACCCCCCAAAAAGTGTTAGGAAATTCTTGACAATTGCCCTGGAAGGGTATTAAAGCAAGGGTTGGATGAATTAAAATATTCCAACCTGAAAAAATTAGGCATAAAAAAAACACAAACCCGACATGGATTTGTGTCCTAATATTAAAGTGTAAAAATTAATTGACTACGCCTCGGCAACAACCGATACGAACGAGCGGTCAGCTCTGCCTTTCTTGAATAAAACGGTACCGTTGCTTAGTGCAAAGAGGGTGTGATCTTTTCCGATGCCTACGTTTTTACCAGGGTGGTGTTTGGTTCCACGTTGGCGTACAATGATATTTCCGGCAACCACTTTCTGTCCACCATATACCTTAATACCTAAGCGTTTGCTTTCTGACTCGCGGCCGTTCTTTACTTTACCTTCACCTTTTTTATGTGCCATGGTTTATACCGTTATAGAGTTATACTTTAGTAATTCTGTGATTTAACCGATGCTTTCGATCTGTACTTTAGTGTACTGCTGGCGATGACCGTTTTTCACAGCGTAGCCTTTGCGTCTTTTCTTCTTGAAAATGATCACTTTGTCGCCTTTGACATGCTCCAGGATTTTACCCGAAACTTTAGCTCCTTTTATCACTGGCGCACCAACCTCAACTCCCTTGCCATTGTCCAGCAAAAGGACTTTGTCAAAGGTAACAGAAGCTCCAGTTTCACCCTCCATCTTAGGAGCGTAAACGTATTGGTCTTTAGCAACTTTATACTGCTGACCTGCGATATCGACAATAGCGTACATGGTTCTATTTTTAAAATGGGAGTGCAAAGATAAGGCAAAGACGACAAAAAACAAGTGTCTCCCTCGCAAAAAACCTGTCAATTTACCTCAAAACACGGCTTGCGCTGCCGTTTAACCCGTTTTCAATTGTTTTAGGGCATCTTTTCCCCAGATCAAATATCAAAAATTCCCTCGCTTCAGAGCTCCCATAATACTTAAAACTTCATCCTAACACCTCAACTTTAGGGTGAAAAAAATATTTCAAAAAAGTTTTCTTTCACCATTCACTTTTGAACTGTTCGCTAAGTCAATGACAGTGAATTGCTTTTCTCGAAATACTCCTTGTTGATAACTTTCTTCGCAACGGTTTGCCAGGTTTTGCCTTTTGAATTTGATGTTTCATTTTAGAATATTTGTTCGCTCGTATTTTAGGAGAAATACCCCCTAAAATTTTTCGACAAAAACTAAACCGAAAAACCAATTAGACTTCGTTGACTTGGCAAGCAAGTCTCGATGACTATTTTAAACCATATAACCATGAGTGAAACAGCATTAGAACCCATTCTGAAAGAAAACAAAGACCGCTTTGTACTCTTCCCCATTCGCCACCACGACATTTGGAAATTTTATAAGCAAGCCGAAGCCAGCTTTTGGACAGCCGAAGAAATTGACCTCAGCCACGATTTAAAAGACTGGGCCAATCTCAACGACGGAGAGCGTCATTTCATCACTCATGTGCTCGCTTTCTTTGCCGCCAGCGACGGAATTGTAAACGAAAACCTGGCCGAGCACTTTGTATCCGAAGTGCAGTACACCGAGGCCAAGTTTTTCTATGGGTTTCAGATCGCGATTGAGAACATTCACTCCGAAACCTATTCGCTGCTTATTGACACTTATGTGAAAGAGCCGAAGGAGAAGGATAAGCTGTTTCACGCGATCGAAACATTGGATTGCGTGAAGAAAAAAGCCGATTGGGCATTGCGGTGGATTGACCAGGGCAACTTTCAGGAACGCCTTGTAGCCTTTGCGGCCGTGGAGGGAATTTTCTTTTCAGGATCATTCTGCTCTATCTTCTGGCTGAAGAAACGCGGCCTTATGCCCGGACTTACGTTTTCGAATGAACTGATTTCGCGCGACGAAGGTTTACACTGCGATTTCGCTTGTCATCTTTATACGCAACATGTGATCAACAAATTGCCAGTAGAGCGTGTCATCGAAATCATCAGAGACGCGGTTGAAATTGAAAAGAATTTTGTGACTGAGGCTATTCCAGTAAACTTGATCGGCATGAACGCCGCACAGATGCGCCAATACATCGAATTTGTGGCCGATCGTCTAGTCAATGAATTGGTAGGCAAAAAAATATACGGCGCTACAAATCCATTCGACTTCATGGAGATGATTTCACTTCGCGGAAAAACAAATTTCTTTGAGAAACGCGTAGCGGAATATCAGAAAGCAGGAGTAATGAAAAGTACAGAAAAAGAATCTTCACCAAAGTTTTCCTTGAACGAAGATTTTTAAATACATTCGATAACATTTTTTAAACTTTCACCAAACAACCCAATTAGCAATGCTCGTACTAAAGCGTGACGGACACAGGGAGTCTGTTAAGTTCGACAAAATCACCGCCCGTATTGAAAAACTCTGCTACGGTTTAGATCCCAAATTTGTCAACCCGGTAGAAGTGGCGATGAAAGTGATCAATGGCCTGTACGATGGTGTATCGACACAGGAACTTGATAACCTCGCAGCAGAAATTGCTGCTACGATGACCACACGACATCCTGACTTTGCCAAGCTTGCTGCCCGCATTGCGGTGAGCAACCTGCACAAAGTCACCAGCAAGTCGTTTTCAAACACGATGAAGCGGTTGTACAACTACGTTGATCCGAAGAATGGACAAAACGCACCACTGATTTCTAAAGAAACGTGGAAAGTAATTCACGAAAACGCCGCCGAACTTGACGAAGCCATCATTTACGATCGTGATTTTGGTTACGACTACTTCGGCTTCCGCACTCTGGAGAAATCCTACCTGATGAAAATCGACGGTAAAGTAGTAGAGCGTCCGCAGCATTTGCTGATGCGCGTGGCCGTTGGCATTCATGGTGAGGACATCCCTGCAGCAATAGAAACGTATAATCTTTTGTCGGAGAAATGGTTCACCCACGCTACACCTACCCTTTTCAATGCAGGTACACCTAAGCCGCAACTTTCGTCATGCTTTTTGCTGACCATGAAAGACGACAGCATTGATGGTATCTACGACACTTTAAAACAAACTGCAAAAATTTCGCAATCAGCTGGAGGAATCGGACTGAGCATTCATAACGTACGCGCCAAAGGTTCATACATCAAAGGAACCGGTGGAACATCGAACGGTATTGTGCCGATGTTGCGCAATTTTGATATGACAGCTCGCTATGTTGACCAAGGTGGCGGCAAGCGCAAAGGAAGCTTTGCAATCTATCTTGAGCCATGGCACGCCGATGTTTTCGATTTCCTTGAACTAAAGAAAAATCATGGCAAAGAAGAATTGCGCGCACGCGACCTTTTCTACGCCATGTGGATCCCGGATCTGTTCATGAAGAGAATTGAAAACAACGAAATGTGGTCACTCTTCTGTCCTAACGAAGCTCCTGGCTTGGCCGACTGCTGGGGCGAAGAGTTTGAGCGTCTCTATGAGAAATACGAAAAAGAAGGAAAATTCCGTCGCCAGGTAAAAGCACAAGATCTGTGGTTTGAAATTCTTGAGGCGCAGATCGAAACCGGTACGCCGTACATGCTTTATAAAGATGCTGCTAACCGCAAATCCAATCAAAAGCACCTCGGCACGATTAAGTCAAGCAACTTGTGTACAGAAATCATTGAGTACACTTCGCCTGATGAAGTCGCCGTATGTAATCTCGCTTCGATTGCGTTGCCAAAATTTGTAACTGAAGACGGAAAATTCGATCATCAGAAATTGTATGAAATCACGAAAGTGGTGACTCGCAACCTTAACAAGGTGATTGACATAAATTATTATCCTGTTGAAGAGGCCCGCAAGAGCAATATGCGCCACCGCCCCATCGGTATTGGCGTACAAGGCCTGGCTGACGCTTTCATTTTATTGCGCATGCCGTTTGATTCACCAGAAGCCCGTGGCCTTAACAAGGACATCCACGAAACGATCTACTTCGCGGCGATGGAAGCTTCAATGGAACTTTCGAAAGAACTTGGTCCATACGAAACCTTCAAAGGTTCGCCGGTATCCAAAGGCATTTTCCAATTCGATATGTGGGGTGTAACCCCTGATAGCGGACGTTGGGATTGGGAAAATCTAAAACGCGAAGTGAAACAAAATGGCGTAAGAAACTCCCTGTTGCTGGCGCCGATGCCTACGGCTTCTACCTCGCAGATTCTTGGCAATAACGAGTGCTTCGAACCCTATACTTCAAATATCTATACCCGCAGAACATTGTCTGGCGAATTCATTGTGGCGAACAAGCATCTGATGAAAGACCTGATCGGACTTGGTTTGTGGAGTGAAACGATGCGCCAGAAACTGGTAGCGGCCAACGGTTCAGTTCAAGCCATTGCAGAAATCCCGCAAAACCTTAAGGATATTTATAAAACGGTGTGGGAAATTTCTCAGAAAGCCATCATCGACATGAGCGCCGACCGCGGTGCATTCATCTGCCAGTCGCAAAGTCTTAACATCCACCTTACCAATCCGAATTTTGGTAAACTGACTTCGATGCATTTCTATGCATGGAAGAAAGGATTGAAGACCGGCATGTACTATCTACGTTCAACCGCTGCTGCTGATGCGATCAAGTTCACCTTGGATAAGGCAGTACATCAGGCTCCATTGGAGGCAAATGCAGTTGCTACAACCGAAGCAGTCGCTTCTGCAACCGTAGCTACCGGAGCAGAATCTCAGCAAACTATTCCGTACCAAACTACAGCAGATTACGAGCAGAAACTGGCTGACATGGCTTGCTCGCTCGATAATCCTGACGCGTGCGAGGCCTGCGGAAGTTGATTTTATAACACTTACTAAAAAAGCGAAAACCCGGTGAAGATCCGGGTTTTCTATTAGCCCAAGGCGTTAAACATTTATTAACCACCTAAATTGTTTGCCTGGACTAATTATCTGAATTGAGCTCAGGCCGCTGAGCTCAAATTTTTTGAGAACTCTCTGGTTTTAGCGCGAAGCCTGCTTAGTGTTTCCGGCGCCATACTCAGGTACGAAGCGATGTACTTCAGCGGCACTCGCTTAACGAGGTTGGGCTGAGCTTTCAGCAGGCTTTCGTATCGTTCTTTAGAATTTTGCACCCGGAGCGAGTAAGTGCGTTCCTCGCTCAAAGCATAATAATATTCCGTCAGCAACCGGCCGATGATGTTGGATTCATAGTACTCATTATAAATCTCTTGCAGGTCGCTATAATTCAAATACTCAAGTCTTGAATTTTCAAGCAACTCAATACTCTCAAGGCTTGGCGTTTGCGTAAAGAAACTGCGCAGCGAAATCACCATGTCATTTTCCTTCATAATCCAGGTGGTGATCTCTTCATTCCCATGAACATAAAACGAACGCGCCAATCCGTTTTCAATAAAATAAATTCGATCGCAGATCGCGCCTTGCTTTAGCAGCATGGTTTTCTTCGGGAGTGTAACTTGACACGTTGCATCGGAGATTCTTTTAAGCAACGCTTCTGGCAAAGGTCTGATCTTAGTGACTTGCTGAGCAACAAAATGATTTAGCATAGGGTTTAGTTTTTAAAGTTTCACATTTTCAAAAGTGTCAGTGCATTGTTATTAGGCTACTGGCACGCATTGTTTTGCTGAAACTTTGATTACAAATCCCGCACCAAATCAGAAAGTTGCGTTTTTATCGTTTTTTGGAGGTTTTTAAAATTTTCGACCTTAAGAAACGAGTAAAATAAACGACATATCGTAAATCAATTTTTTAAATAAAACGAAAATTGACCGCAAGCATATTTTAGGCCACTTTGAAACGAAGCCGAGGCACGTAGTTAGAAATACCTTTTAGAGGAGCTTAGTGCAGTGATTAATCAACCGAATTTTCTTTTCAGGATAGCGAAAAACTCTTCGAACTCTTCACTTTTTTTATCCCACTGCGGATAATTTTCCAGGATGTAATTCTGTGCTTGTTGCAGATTGTCGAAATTATCAAAGCGATCGATGGCTTCACTGAAAATTTCAAAGTCGCCGTAGAAAAGAATCTTCGTAAACATAAACTTCTGATTGATTGTCAGGCTGTCTTTGATCCGAAAATCTTTTTTGATAGTCTCTTCTCTTCGCGGTGAAGCAGCTATTGGTTTTGGCTCTACCTTAATCGGCTTCACCTCTTCCTTAATTTCTTTAACTAGCTCTTTAACTGGCTGCTGTTTGGCTTCAAAAAGTTCTTCCCATCGAAGCGGGGCGATTTTTGAAAATGAAGCGATATAGGTATCGATATCTTCCGGTGTAAAATTCACCTCTTCCAGAATGTGGTCCAGCAGGGCAAACGCCTCGTTGCCGGTAATTACTTCTGCTTTTCGCTCCTCAAGCTTTTCGACTAATTTCTCGAGAGGTGCTTTATTAATCTTGAGATAGCGAGTTTCATTTTTCAAGGCGTCGATTCTTAATAATCCCTTGCCTTTGGAGTCGAGCACGTCGGCATAAAAATCGTAGGGTGCAAACAACAGATACAACGTTTGTGCCACCGCCGTTTTTAAGAGTGGCAAAAATTCATTCTTGCCGATAGAAATATGGTTAGACAGTGCATTCCTGAATTGTACTAGAAATTGTTGCACTTCAGGTGCCTCATAATCAAAAAACGAGCTTCTCCATTTCTCACTCTCGCTATTCCATCGGCTCATCAATTCTTTTATAACCAGCAAATTGATTTGCTTTATTTCCGAAAGGGCAAGGATTTCCGGTCCTGTGATTTTTTCCTTCTTTTGGTAAAAGGAATCGGCCAGTTTGGATGCAAACACGCTGCTGTAGTGGTCAATCGCCTTTACGCTGATTTTTTCATCCATGCTCATTGTAACGAAAAGATAAAGATAAACATTCGAGTTTGGGTGCAAAAACAAAGGTTGGTTTTACATAAATCTTAACTTGCACCTATGTTTATTGAACCGCATCTGGGTGGCCGTGAAAAAGCAGGTTGGATTGAAGTGATCTGCGGGTGCATGTTTTCTGGCAAAACAGAGGAGCTGATCCGTCGGCTTAATCGGGCATTGATTGCGAATCAGAAGGTAGAAATCTTTAAGCCTGCCATTGACAAGCGCTATCACGAGGAGAAGATCGTTTCGCACAGTGATCGCGAAATTCGGTCGACACCGGTGAATTTTGCCGGCGACATTCTTCTTCTGGCGGGCAACTGCGATGTAGTGGGAATTGATGAAGCCCAGTTTTTCGACGAAGCTATCGTGGAGGTCTGCAACGCGCTCGCCAATCAAGGAAAGCGTGTGATCGTGGCCGGGCTGGATATGGACTACGAAGGGCGACCCTTCGGGCCGATGCCCAACCTTCTGGCAGTGGCCGAATTTGTAACTAAAGTACACGCCATCTGTGCGCAGACCGGTGAACTAGCCTCCTTTTCATTTCGTCTCAATGAAAACAAATCGCAGGTGATGCTGGGCGAAAAAGATACCTACGAGGCCAGAAGTCGAAAAGCTTTTGTAGAAGGGATGAAATCGTACCAAAAAGATTAAGCCGAATATTTTACGGTTTTGATAAAGTCACCGTAATACATTTTCATTGCCTCTTTTTTCATTCCATGATTTTCAATTGCCTTGCTCCAATCAGGCAATGCTTTAGATTCAATCCGGCTAAAGTACCTGAAAAACCAGTACATCAATTTCAGCAGTACGGTTTGCCACCATTTTTGCCCATCAACAAAATCTGTGGCCAACCATAAGGAGTTAGCCTTCAAAACAGATCTTATTCTCGTAACAACTGCATCGAGCGATTCAGGCTTAAACATGTCGAGGAAAAAATTTGTGATCACCACATCAAATTTCATTTCTGGAATGTTTTCCTCCGTGCCGTGAACAAAATCGATTCTTTCCAAAGGGCTGATCTTTTTTCGTGACAACTCAATCATCTTTGACGAAGCCTCGACATATACGATCCGGCAGTTGGGTTTTTCCCGCAGCAGCTCCTTAGCAATCCATCCGGTGCCTCCACCCAAAATCAAAACCACTGATGCGTCCGGAACATCCTTCAGGAAAAATTTCTGAGCTTTCATGATGCTCTGTCCGAAAACCAACCTGGCGATCACATCATAAATACCAGCGATTCTGTCAAATTGATTCAGGCGTTGCATGGATCAAAATAGAAAATACAACGCGGGAAAAAGAAAAATGCAATCGCCGATCAGTCTATAAAGCTCATTGCCCGAAAATTTCGTTCTGTAAATAAAGAGAGTTAGTAACGCGGCATTCATCGCAATAAGCAATGTTTCGGCTACGATTGTCTGCGGAAACAAAACTAAATCGGCTACCGCCATAGCTAAAAATCCGGCAAATAAAATTAGTAAAACACGACGTGTAGTATTGTCGCCAAAATATACCGCAAATGACCGGTGATTATCTTTTGTGTCGCGTCTGCGATCAAGCAACGAGAAAAGGAGGATATTGCTCCACACCGTCAAAGCAAACTGAAGCATAAAAATCAGTTGCCACCATTGCAGTGGAGCCTCATGCAATGACCACGGAATCAGAAGTACTCCCGCCGTATATAAAATCGTTGCCATTAGTTCTTTAAAAAACCACAACTGCTTTTGAGCGAGGATGTAAACACCCACTATGATGGCGAGGTACGCGCCGTAAACAAAAACTATTTTGCGAATGAACAGGATCATCACTACATCAATCAATACTGCCGCAACCAGCAAGAGTATAAGTGGTGTAAAATATTTCTGATGAAACCGATGGCGACGTGTAGAGGCGGAGTGCTGTACTTTTTTTGCGTCGAGCAAATGATCGGCGGTGTAAATGGCCCACACCGTAAGACCGAGCGAAGCAAACCCAGCCGGCAAAACAGTAATGGCAAAAATCTTTGCAAAAAATCCAGCACCGATCATAGCGCCGACGGCCACATCGATGCTGAGAATATTAATGATCTCCCAACCCGCTACCAATCTTCTCATAAATAAAAAAGTCTCCTGTGGTGACAGGAGACTTCAAATTTATTCAATTCAGATGTCTTACGCAGACTTGAGCGCTTCGGCTCCGGCGACTATCTCAAGAATCTCTTTAGTGATGGCAGCCTGGCGTGTGCGGTTGTACGTCAACCGGAGGTCTTTCAACAACTCTCCTGCGTTGTCGGTAGCCTTATCCATGGCCGTCATCCGCGCACCGTTTTCAGAAGCATTGCTTTCCAATACGGACTTAAACAACTGAACCTTCAACGATTTAGGAATCAATCCGGAAATAATCTCTTCCTGATTCGGTTGATAGATATAGTCCGCTTCTTCTTTCTTGTTTCCTGCAGGTAATGGAAGAACAGGTAGCAGTTGCTCTATTCTCAAAATCTGAGTAGCCACGTTTTTGAATTCGTTGAATACAATTTCAATTTTATCAAACTCAGCAGCACGGAAACGATCCATGAGGTATTGAGCAGCCTCTGAAACATTTTCGAAAGTAAGATCATGAAAAATATTGGCGTAGTTGCCAATCACCGGAAAATTACGCTTGGTGAAAAACTCAGCCGACTTCTTTCCGATAGGAAGAATAGTCACATTTTTCTGCTGATGCTGTGTCGCGTATTTTTCTTCAATTAATTTAAGAGTGGCTTTGAATACAGAGCTATTGAATGAGCCGCAAAGTCCGCGGTCGGAACTAATGGCCACGATGAGAATTCTTTTCTCCTCGCGTGCCACGCTGTACCATTCCTGACCTTCGCTCTGTGCTGCCGAAAGATTCTGCAAAAGACTGTTCATCTTTTTGGCAAACGGCCTCATCTGAAGAATCCGCTCCTGTGACTTACGTAACTTCGCCGCCGCCACCATTTTCATGGCTTTGGTGATTTGCTGCGTTGACATCACCGAAGAAATCCTGCTCTTTACTTCTTTTAAACTTGCCATATTTTAATTTTCAATTTTCGGCAGGCAAAACTGCCGGTGAATTGATTATCGACTCAATTAATATTTAGCGGCGAGCTCGGTGGCTACCTTCTTAATTACTTCCACATCGGCGTCTTCAAATTTGCCTTGACGGAAGTTGCTCAGCACTTGTTTGCTTTCTACGCGCAGCAAGCCCACGAATTCTTTTTCAAAATCCTTCACCTTGTTTACTGGCACACGGTCAATGTATCCGCGTGTAGAGGCAAGGATCATGGCCACTTGCTCTTCTACCGGTACCGGTGCATATTGTGGTTGTTTCAATACTTCAGTATTTCTGCGTCCACGCTCAATCGTCAGCTTAGTAGCGGCGTCAAGGTCAGAACCGAATTTTGAGAAAGCCTCCAATTCACGGAACTGTGCCTGATCCAACTTCAAGGTACCAGCTACTTTCTTCATGGATTTAATCTGAGCTGAACCACCCACGCGCGATACTGAGATACCTACGTTGATCGCCGGGCGAATACCCGAGTTGAACAAGTTGGTTTCAAGGAATATCTGACCATCCGTAATCGAGATCACGTTGGTAGGAATGTACGCTGATACGTCGTTCGCCTGAGTTTCAATGATTGGGAGTGCAGTTAATGAACCGCCACCTTTCACTAAACCTTTGATGCTCGGAGGGAGGTCATTCATTTTGCTGGCGATCTCATCGTTGTTGATGATTTTCGCGGCTCTTTCCAGAAGGCGTGAGTGCAAATAGAATACGTCACCAGGATACGCTTCGCGGCCCGGAGGTCTGCGCAAAAGAAGAGACACTTCGCGGTAAGCCACGGCTTGTTTTGAAAGGTCATCATAGATTACCAACGCAGGTCTTCCGGTATCGCGGAAGAACTCACCGATGGATGCACCGGTAAACGGAGCGAAGAACTGCATCGGAGCCGGATCTGAAGCTGACGCCGAAACAATTACTGTGTAGGCCATGGCACCTGCTTTTTCAAGGGTCGAAGCCACAGTAGCAACCGTTGATGCTTTTTGACCGATGGCCACGTAGATACAAAATACAGGCTTGCCTGCTTCGAAAAATTCTTTTTGATTGATGATCGTGTCAATCGCCACAGCGGTTTTACCAGTCTGGCGGTCGCCGATGATCAACTCTCGCTGGCCACGGCCAATCGGAATCATGGCGTCAATCGCTTTGATACCAGTTTGCAATGGCTCATTTACCGGCTGACGGAAAATTACGCCGGGAGCTTTGCGCTCAAGCGGCATTTCATACAGTTTGCCAGCGATAGGTCCTTTGCCGTCGATAGGCTCGGCGAGGGTATTTACCACACGACCAAGAAGTCCATCGCCTACTTGCACAGAACCGATCTGGCGAGTACGTTTTACGGTATCTCCTTCTTTGATTTCTCTTGATTCGCCCAAGAGCACCGCTCCTACGTTGTCTTCTTCAAGGTTAAGCACCAGTGCTTTCAATCCGTTTTCGAATTGAATCAACTCACCGGCTTGCGCCTGAGTAAGGCCGTAAATACGGGCCACACCATCGCCCACGGTAAGTACAGTGCCTACTTCTTCGAGTTCGGCATCGGTACGGGATTGAGAAAGTTGCTCGCGGAGTATTGCGGATATTTCTTCGGGTCTGATTTCTGCCATGGTATCGTTAGTCGTTAATGGTTAATCGAAATTGTTTTTAAAATTCTTTGATGTATGGGTTTTCGCTAAACTTCACTTTCAGCGATTTCAATTTACTTTTTACAGAAGCGTCGATCTGACGGTCGCCTACGTTCAGCACAAATCCGCCGATAAGATCCTTGTCGATTTTTTCATCGAGTTCTACTAATTTCTTTGAACTCAACTTCTTCACGATGGCTTCAATCTCGCCTTTCAGTTTGGCATCTACCGCAATGGTAGTTGTTACCGTAGCTTTTTCAATGCCTTTGTATTCGTTGTAGGCATTGTGAAATTCGTGAGCAATGGCGGGCAACAAAGGCTCGCGGTTTTTGCGGGTAAGAATTTCGATGATGGATAAGGTGAGCGGATTCACTTTTCCTTTGAAAAGAGCTTCCAGCACATCTTTCTTTTTTTCGTGCTTGATAATAGGGCTTTTCAGCATCATGAGAAACTCGCGGTTGGTGCGGCATGCCTGATCAAACATCTGCATGTCACCGTGCACCACTTCGAGTGCATTTTGCTCTACCGCCAGGCTCAGCAATGATTTTACGTACCTTGAAGCAACGCGCGAATCGGCCATGATTAGTTGAGCTTAAGGTCTTTGATAAGAGTTTCTGTCAATTCTTTCTGCGACTTGTCGTCGGCCAGGTTTTTCTTGATGAGCTTTTCAGCGATCTCCAGCGAAAACTGAGCTACTTGTGCTTTTACATCGCGCAACGCAGCTTGTTTTTCGGTGTTGATTACCGCTTTTGCATCTTCAATGATTTTATCGGCTGTCTTCTTAGCAGTTGCCTGAGCTTCTTCCTGCAGGCGGTTGCTTGCTGTGCGGGCGTCGCGCAAAATTTTGTCGCGCTCTTCGCGGGCTTCTTTCAACAATTTTTCATTGTCGGATTTTAATGAAGCCATTTCCATTTTAGCTTTCTCGGCCGAATCCAATGCCTTTTGAATGGATTCTTCACGCTCCTTCAGCGAGCTGAGAATTGGTTTCCACGCATACTTGGCGAGTAATAAAAATAAGCTGACGAAGATGACGATTTGCCAGAAGAGAAGGCCAGTGCCGGGGGTTAGAAATTCCATGCCTTAGTTAGTTTTATTTTTTTGTTCTGTTTTCACTTTCTTAATCTTCAATAAAAAGAAAGGCGCCAGGCCCATTGCCAAGGCGACCTTTCAATTTTTTTACAGCTTGTTGGAAACAAGGAAGCAAATAACCAGCGCGAAAAGCGCAGCTACTTCCACCAACGCAGCAATGATCAACATCGCACCTTGGATTTTGCCGGATGCTTCAGGCTGACGTGCCATAGCTTCCATTGCAGAACCACCGATACGGCCTACACCGATACCCGCGCCAATTGCTGCGAGACCAGCGCCAATGCCTGCGCCCATTACTGCGTAGCTTACTTCGAGGATTAAGGATAACATAAAATATAGTTTAAAAGTGAAACAAAAAACTCTCTATTAATGATGATCGTCGGTTGTGGCCATGCCAATGTACAGCGATGTGAACAGTGCGAACACATACGCCTGAATACCGGCTACCAGCAACTCAATCAGGTTGATAAACAATACTACCAGTGATGCTCCAATACCAACCAAATAACTATGGAAGATGAAGGTCATACAGATTAAACTCAGCAATACAATGTGACCCGCCGTGATCGCGACAAACAAACGAATGGTCAAGGCAAAGGGCTTGGTGAAAATACCAATGATTTCTACCGGCAGGATGATGATGCGCAGCGGAAGCGGCACGCCAGGCGTCCAGAAAATGTGCTTCCAGTAGTTGGCATTACCACTCAGGTTGGTAATCAAAAAGGTAAGCACCGCCAGCGTCAGTGTGACTGCGATATTTCCGGTGAGGTTTGCAGCACCAGGTAATAAACCAAGGAGGTTTCCGAACAGGATAAAGAAGAACAAAGTGAGGATGTACGGAAGATATTTTTGGTAATGATGACCGAGATTGGGTTTTACAATTTCATCGCGCACAAACACCACCACCGGCTCAATGAACGACTGAAGTCCTTTCGGCGCTTTGCCCGCATTGTTTTTGTAGGCCTTGGCCACCGACAGCAGTACAAAAAGAAGCACGGCGGCATTAATGAAAAGCATGGCTACGTTTTTGGTGATCGACAGGTCAAGCACTTTTTCGCCTGAGCTAGTCAGGAAAATGTCTCTTCCTTCCAGTTTGTAGCCATTGTATTCAATTTTATTGTGGTGTTCGTCAAAGAAATGAGATGACGAGAAAATTTCAAGCCCTTTTTCTGACGAATAAACGATGATTGGCAGCGGCATCACCAGGTGATCGGCAAAGTGCCACTGGTGGTCGTCGAGCACGTGTTCAATAATTACCTCGTTGGCATTAAATTTCTCCTCCCCGCCCGCATGGCTTTCTGCCGCGGTTGAATCAGAATGAACCTGCACCGAATCGTGACCCGCTTCATGCGAATGCTGAGCCGATGTAGTAAAGCCAAAGGCAGCAACGAGAATCAGGGTAAAAATCGAGGGAATTGCTGTAAAAAAGGGCTTTTTCATCACTTTTAGGGAGGGCGTTTTTATGCCACCGCAAAAGTAAAAATTATCCTTAGCCAAAAAAATCTTTGGGGAAAAAATTGGGGATGACTTTTCTCAGACAACCTGACTAACCCGGCCTATTTCATTCGGCTGAACAGAAACCCAACTTCAAGACTGGTAAGCAGGAAATAGGCGACCATAAATACCAGGGCGTTGGCTTCGGCGCCGGGTTCGTCGGCGTAGATGAGCACAAAAATGAAAATGCCGCCTGCAATGAGCTTGAGCACGATGGTGAGCAGGTAGTTTCTTATGAAATTTTCCTGTTTTGTTCTCTGCATGAAGAAGAATACCAGCCAGGTAGCCACCGCCAGCGAGCTCAGGATGAGCGTCAGAAATGACGGGCTCGCGATCTGGGTCGTGACCACGCCAATCAGTATTGTGAGGAACACAAGAACAGCGGTAAATACGAGTAACCCTTTATTCATTAAGACTTCGATAGATTTTGTACATCATTCCCGAAAAGGAAAGCAGGATAAACGACAATAAAAAGGCTGGGAATTTTAGTTGCATCCACGCATCAAGCTTTAGCCCTATCCAGGCAAAGGCACCGATTACCAACAGCAATTGAAGGCCGAGGCTCGAATACTTCAAAAAAGCATTGGGAGGTTCTTTTTCTTTCAATGGCTAAGGCCGGAAAATCTAGTTCATCCGGGCTTCCTGTGGCTGAGTGCGAAGGCCGCTGCCGGTTTCAGCAAACTTAATGTCTTTCACCATGCCCATCTTACAACTTCCGTTGAACATCGCGCCGGGTTCTACCACCAGTTTGCCAGTAATGATATCGCCATGAATCACTGCCGTGGATTTTAATACGAGCAATTCAGTAATATCCACTTTTCCTTTTACTTCGCCTTCAATGTCGGCATTTTGTGCGGTAATGTTTCCTTCTACATGGCTGCCGTTGCCCAGAGCTACTTTTGATTTCGACTTGATATTTCCGTTGATGCGACCTTCGATGCGGATGTTTCCGTAGGTTTCAATATTGCCTTCAAGCACCGTTCCCTTACCGATTACGTTACTGCTGTTGCTGATCTCCTCGGCGGCGCGCTTTTGTTCTTTAGATGTTAACATGGCTACGTTAGTTGAAGTTTAAAAAGTTACAAATTCTTCCGGGTTGAGAGAGTTCCCGTTATACCACATTTCAAAATGAAGGTGCGGGCCATCGGTCATCTCTCCACTGTTGCCAACTATAGAGATAATGTCACCGGCGTTAACAAAACTACCAACTTTTTTCAATAATCCCGCATTGTGCTTGTAAACGCTGATAAGGCTACCCCGATGTTGTACGGCGATGACATAGCCCGCGTCTTGCGTCCAACTGGACATGATCACCGTGCCATCAGCTACGCATTTTACTGGCTCGTTAGTCTTCGCCACGATGTCTACTCCATAGTGACCTTTCTTGCTATCGTACTTGTCACTGATGAAACCAGTGATGGGCGTGAAGAAAAAGACTTCCTGTAGTTCGCGGTATTTGCTTTTGAGCGATACAAAGGAATACTGGGATTGCTCAAACTCCTTTCTGAATTGCGAATCGGCGGGCGCGAGCTTCATACTGCCAATACTTTTTACCGGGCTTGCGTCAGCTTTCAGGGCTTTGGAAGGATCGATAAATCCGCTGGAGGTATCGCCACGCAAAATCCGCTGAAAGTTTTGTATGAATTTTTCTTTCTGGTCTTCTTCTATTGCCAGCGAGTCCAGGCGCTGTGCCAGTCTGATCAATTGCTTTTTCTGGGCGGCCTGTTCATACTTCGGGTCAAACCATTTGGCCAGCAACGTTTTTGACAAGAATAAACTTGAAACAAAAATCAAAAGAAAGAGCGCCGAAGAAATCACCAACACCTTGGCATAGGTGAAGGAAATGGTGGTTTTTTCCGCCAGGTTTTCTTCGTTGCGAACCACCAGCAAGTAGCGCTCGGTAAGCCGCTCTGATAATGTTTTCTTGGGTTTCAATGCTCAAAAAAATTTCACAAAGTTATACATTATAATGATATCGGTCAGTCCGGGTGTTTTAGGATGGATCGGAAGTCCGGCTAAAATCCGCCTTCACAATACTTGGCGGGCGTGTTCGTTCAAAATAATTACCTGATATTTGAGTGTGAAGTTATCCCGATTACCTCTTTTTTTAAGCTTTTTACTGGCTTTGGTGCTTACCGCCTGCTCGATCGAGCAGAATACTATCACATCCAATTTTTTTCATAACCTCACGGCCCATTACAACGGATATTTCTACGCCAAGGAAGGCGCACGTGAAGTAGAAAAAATGATTTTGAAAAGCCTTGACGACGACCACAACAAAATACTGTTGCTCTACCCAAGACTGGATACGGTGCTGGCCAAAACGTACAAAAAGAATACGGAAGAAATCATCAAAATGGCCTCCAAGTCGATACAGTATCATCCCAACAGCCGATGGGTGAACGACAATTACCTGATGGTAGGGTTGGCCCGCCTCTATGCCTGCGATTATCAGAACGCGATACTCACTTTCAAATACGTCAACACCAAAAGTCAGAATATACACCTGCGCCACGCTGCTTTGCTCAACCTTGTGCGCACCTTCACTGAAATGGGCGACCATGACCGCGCCGAAGAAGCCTTTCACTTTTTGGAAAAAGAAAAGTTAAACCGAACCAATCAGAAGAAACTTTATCTCGAAAAGGCAAACTACTATCAAACCCGTGGCGACTACAACAACATGGTGAGCAACTTGTCGAAGGCCGACTCGCTGCTGACGCGCCAGGACCGCAAAGGAAGAATCTATTTCATTGTGGGGCAGGTTTATCAGAAGTTGAACTTCAATGCAGAAGCCTACAACTACTACAAAAAATGTTTGGCTACCAATCCGGATTATGAAATTGATTTTTATGCGCGACTAAATATGGCACAGGTTGCGCAGCTTGAAAACAAAAAAGATGTACGGCTTGTACGCAAGCAGTTTGACAAGCTTCTTAAGGATTCGAAAAACCAGGAGTTTAAAGACAAAATCTATTTTGAGCTGGGTGAATTTGAAAAGAAACAAGGGCACCTTACCGAAGCCATTTCCGAATACAAGCTCGCGGCTCACGCCGGAAAAAATAAGCGCGTTCAGGGCATGTCGTTTTTGCGCATAGGTCAGATCAATTTCGATTCGCTAAAAAAATACAAGCCGGCCAAGTTGTATTACGACAGCGCGGTAGCGTCGCTTCCGAAAGATTTTGAAAACATCGACAACATCAAAAAACGTCAGTCTATTCTCGGTGAATTTGTAAAGTACACTGAAACCATCACCCTCAACGACAGTCTGCTTGCACTCTCCACGCTAGATACTACTGCACTTCATCGCAGGCTTGACTCAATCTCAAAAACCAAAGAGAAAAAAACGATAGCCTCGAAGAAGAAAAAGAAAAAAACAGTAGTGTCGGACAACCCTTCGGCTAACAACTCACTCACGGGAAACCCTGCCGGCGATAGCAACACCAGCGACTGGTACTTTGGAAGTCCTGATTTGATAGCCACAGGGCAAAGCGAATTTCAGCGCATCTGGGGATCAATACCACTCGAGGATAATTGGCGTCGCTCCGGCCGGTCAGCCTCACTTAATGACCCTACTCAGACCGTAGCTCAGACCAACATTAAAACTCCACCGAGGCCTGACGACAAACAGAATATTAAACCGGAAGCCAAGGTCGACGTAGTGGCCGAACTGTATGCGCAGCTTCCTCACACCGACGATCAGCGCAAAGAGTTGCTCGGCAAAATCGAAGACGCATACTTTCATCTTGGCGACCTTTATTATTTCAACCTGAATGAAAAGGACAACGCCTCCGTATCCTACGAAAAATTATTGTCGCGTTTTCCTCAATCCGAACGCACACCCGAAGTACTCTATAAACTGTATCTCATTCACCGTGAGAAGGGTGATGGCTTGGCCGACAGTTATGCCGAGCGACTGCAAAAAGATTTCCCTACTTCTACGTTTGCACGAATCCTGATCAACCCGGATTATATTAAAGAGACAACCGCGCTAGCTGAAAAACAAAAGCTGATCTACAAAGAAGCGTATTCGCAATTTCAGCAAAACAAACTCAAAGCTGCGATGGATAAAGTGAACGAAGCGCTGGCATTGGGTGAAACTTCATTCACCTCGCAAATTGAGTTGTTGAAAATCCTGATCACCGGCCGCACCGAAGATGTAACCCGCTATCAATTCGAGTTGGGCGAGTTCATCAATAAGTACCCCAAAGATCCTTTGAAGAAATATGCCGAGCAGTTGGTTGCTTCGTCCAAAACACTGCTAGACAAACTTGAAAAAGCAAAAGGGATAAAATTCAGCAGCACACTTACCGGGCCGCATTTCTTTGTAGTGATTTACAATTCGGCCGACCGCATTACAAACCCGGTGGTGGATGCCCTCGAGAAATTCAATGCCAGTCAATTCCCCAAATTAAAACTCACCACCAGCAATATCGGAATGGACGAAAAGACGCTGACGATGTGTGTTGAATTTCCCGACAAAGAATCGGTGATGAGTTATTATTACAAATTCCTCGACGAGGTGGCGGTGGCAAAGCCATTTTCTAATTACAAATTCTATAATTTTGTAATTACCAAAGATAACTTCCAGATTTTCTACCGAACCAAATCGCTCGATGAGTACCTCACCTTCTTCGACAAAAACTATCAAAAGTAAAATCCAGGCATTGCTGCGGATGCGGCTGCCGTGGATTCCGAAAGCAATCAAATATTTCTGGATTGCTTTTTTAGTTTTTATGCTCGGCCTTCCGCTTTACGTGTTTACGGTGAGTATCGATTTGTTTGGCCTCTTCGGTGGCATGCCGAGCATTCGTGAAATTGAAAATCCGGAAAACGACCTTTCGTCTGAAATTATCTCGGCCGACGGCCAATCCCTCGGTCGCTACTTTCGCTACAACCGCAGTCAGGTGCATTATCATGAGCTTTCGCCGGATTTGGTTAACACCTTATTGATTTCCGAAGATCACCGCTTTTACCAACACTCGGGGCTTGACTTGCCGGCATTTTTTCGTGTGATAAAAGGCGTACTGACATTTGACAAAGGTTCCGGGGGAGGTAGCACGCTTACGCAACAACTCGCTAAGAATTTATACACTCAAAATACCGACAAGAATCTGGATGGTCCGTTGGCCAAGTTGGGAAGCATTCCAGCGCGGTTGATTCAGAAAACCAAAGAGTGGATTATCGCGGTAAACCTGGAAGAGAATTTTACCAAAGAGGAAATCATCGCGATGTACATGAACACGTGCGACTTTGGTAGTCTTGCTTTTGGAATCAAAGTCGCAGCCGAAACGTATTTTAGCAAACAACCCGACAGCCTCAACTTGCAGGAATCGGCAATTTTGGTGGGCATGCTTCAAGCTCCGTCGATGTACAATCCGCATCGCAATCCGAAAAATGCATTGCGTAAGCGAAATGAAGTGCTGTTGAAAGTTTACCGCCAGGGATATAAAATCAAAACCAAACAACAGTTCGACTCAATCAAAGCGCTTCCGATAGATTTAAAATTCAATCTACAAAATCAAAACCTAGGCTTGGGCACGTACTTCCGCACGGTGCTCGGCAATTATTTGCTCAGCTATTGCAAAAGCAAAGGGTTGGACCTTTACGAAGATGGACTGAAAATTTATACCACTATTGATAGTCGCCTGCAACGCTATGCTGAAGAAGCCATGGAAGAGCACATGAAAAAGCTTCAAGGTGAATTTTTTTCGGAATGGAAACGACGCAACCGGAATCCATGGTCGGACGAAGATGGTCATGAAATCAAAGATTTTTTAGCTAAGCGCATTAAGCGAACCGATGCGTACAAAATTTTTGCGGAGAAGTACGGCGAAAATTCTGATTCGCTGAAAATCATGCTCAATCTGAAGCGACCGATGACGGTGTTCTCCTGGAAAGGTGAGCGCGACACGCTCTTCAGCAGTTATGATTCCCTGAATTATTACGAGCGCTTTCTGCAAATGGGCATGATGTCGATGGATCCCATCAGCGGGCACATCAAAGCGTGGGTCGGCGGTGTCAATCATAAATATTTTAAGTTTGATCACGTTCGTCAGAGCAAGCGGCAGCCGGGTTCCACCTTCAAGCCATTCATTTACGGTCTGGCTATGGAAACAGGATACTCTCCTTTCGAAACACGCCGCGACATCGCTCCCCAATTCAAAGTAAAAGGACAACCGCCTTGGTATCCGCTCAACTCAAACGGAACGCGAGGTAGCGGTGCCGTAATGACGCTGCGACAGGCCATGGCGCAATCTGTGAATTCTATCTCGGCTCAGTTGATTCAGCAGCTAGGGCCCGAAAACGTGGTGGAGTTTGCACATCGCGCCGGCGTGGAAAGCAAACTGGACGCTGTGCCTTCGTTGTGCCTCGGTACCAGCGACGTGTCGTTGTTTGAAATGGTGGGAGCCTATTGCACTTTCGTGAATGGCGGTATAAAAACACAGCCGTATTTCATTTCCAGAATTGAAGATAAAAATGGAAACGTGATCGAAAATTTTGTTCCCAAAACAAAAGAAGCGATCAGTGAGCAGACCGCCTACAAAATGGTGTTTATGTTGCGCGGAGGCGTGGAAGAAAAAGGAGGATCGTCAGCGACACTGCCGCCAGAGATATTAAAAGACAATGAAGTGGGCGGAAAAACCGGAACCACCAACGATGCCTCCGACGGTTGGTACATGGGTGTAACTCACAATCTGGTGACAGGAGTATGGGTGGGTGGCGATGAGCGTGCAATACGTTTTCCCTCGTGGGATTTCGGGCAAGGTGTACGCACCGCACGCCCGATCTGGGCAGGATATATGAAGCGCGTGTATAATGATCCCTCCACAGGTATTGTAAAAGGACCATTTAAACGACCAGAATCTGGAGTTGATATTTCGTTGGATCCAGGCCGGCGAAAAGACAAAGCCGACTCGCTGCGGCGCCCGGATGAAACTCCCGATGAATTTAATAACTGATTTAGTTCAGGAAATTATTCGGATCGAGAAGCCACTCGGTAGGAGCCTCCTGTAGCATCTTCAACCATTTTTCGCCGCCCGATACGGGAAGGTAAATAGTAGAAGCTATTGGTTTGCCATTAGAAAAGGCTGGCGCCAGCCGTGGTTCGTGTAGTTTAAGAACTTCAAGCCCCCGATTATCGGTATCTTCATCAACAGAAACGATGACATTGGTTTTCAGTATTTGCCCATGTTCGTCAATCTTCAACTTAATCATGAGTAAATTATTTTCCGGCACACCGGTCTGTTCAGATAAAAGAAAAAGCAGCCGCCGGATGCCACCGGGGTACGTTACCGTGCGATTAAAGTCAGCGGGGTATGCTACCTGGCTTTCGAAAAACTGGTTGGTATTGGTGAATGCAGTTTTATCGAAGGCAAGCGATTCGGTAAGGATGGCGTTCACCGAAAGTATTATTTCTTTTCCCGAAGTGGCGGCAGCGGAATCGTTCTTCGTGAACACATACCTATCTATGAGTTTTCCGTTCTTGTAATGCTCTACATCAGTTTTAACTTTCGTTGAATTATAATACGTCCATTGGCCCACTTTCTTCCCATTTAAAAATTCTCCGGTCATTGTTCCTGACTTCAGGTACCAGTCGAAAAAGTAATAGTAATTGGCGGTAAACTTGCCTGTACCGCGAATCACTTCATACGTTTTATCTGGATTCATTTTTTGCCAGATTATAAAATCGCCGCCAGTATATTCAATGGTCGATTTTATTGAGCGATCATTATAGTATTCTGTTTGCATACCGCTTTTCTTACCATGAGCATAATACCCTTCCTCCACCACTTTGCCGTCGGCGTTGGAATCAGAATAAACCCCGTCGAAAACCATATCCTTTAAATTGAAATAGGCTTCCCGCTTCACCACAGATTTCTCCTGCGTCGTCAATTCCCAATTTACGTTATAGTAAAAAGTGATTTTACCAGGCTCGTAATAATCAGGCTTTTTTTTCTGAGCCAGAAGCGTTATCGATAAGAGCAGGCTGAACTTGAAAGCGACAAATTTTTTCAGGGGCATTTGTTTTAAAATTCAGGTAATCCCAACTCAAAAATGCTACGATTTTTCAAGAAAGCGAAAAATGAACGACCTTACCATTTCTTATCTGGATAATATTGAAATTTGGAAAAATCTTGGAAACAACCGATCCGATAAAAAAAGCAATTGCCTCGCTCCCCGATACACCCGGAGTTTACCGGTATTATAATGAAGAGGGAACGCTGATCTATGTCGGCAAAGCCAAAAGTCTGAAAAAGCGCGTAAGCAGTTACTTCAACAAGCAGTCGCAATACAACCGGAAGACGGAGAAGCTTGTTTCCGAAATTGCCCGGATTGAGTTTACCCTAGCCAACACCGAGTTTGACGCTTTACTGATGGAAAACAATTTCATCAAGCAAAACCAACCGAAATACAACATCCTCCTCAAAGACGACAAGACGTATCCTTACCTCTGTATTTTAAAGGAGCCGTTTCCACGAATTATTTCTACGCGCAAATACATTCCCCGACAAGGGGAATATTTCGGGCCGTACAGCAGTGTAGTGTCCATGAAAAATGTGTTAGACCTGGTTCGGCAATTGTATTCGATCCGCACGTGCAATTTGTTATTGTCAGAAGACAATATTCAGCAGAAAAAATTCAAGGTTTGTCTTGAGTTTCATATCGGCAATTGCAAAGGCCCGTGCGAAGGGCTGCAAGACGAAAAAAATTATCTTGACGAAATCGCCCAGGCGCGAAACATCCTGAAGGGCGACCTCAGTATTATTGAAGATGCTTTTGTAGAGCGGATGAATGAATCGTCTGCAAAACTGGAATTTGAAAAGGCAGCCTTCTTTAAACGCAAGCTCGATTTGCTCGAAAACTTTCAGTCGAAGTCGCTCGTCGTCAACCGAAAACTTACCAACATCGACGTGGTAACGATCACCAGTACCGACACGGAAGCCTTCCTCAACTACATGCAAATCAAAGAAGGGGCTATAATCTTTTCGAAGAATACGGAAGTGAAAAAGAAACTGGAGGAGAGCGATGAAGATATTTTGAACTTCGCTGTCGCGGAACTTAGGTTCACCTATCACAGCGACAACCCTGAAGTGTATACCAATATTCCCCTTTCTTTAAAATCAGACGATTTTGAAAATGTGGTGCCTCAAATCGGCGACAAAAGAAAGCTGGTGGACCTGTCGCTTAAAAACGCATTGTACCTGAAGCGTGAAAAAGAAATTGAGAAAGAGTCGAGAAAATCGAAGAAGAACGAGGTGCTCACTATTCTTCAGGAAAACCTCCGGCTCGTGCAACTTCCAAAAATTATCGAATGTTTCGACAATTCAAATTTTCAAGGTACTAACCCCGTCGCATCGATGGTGCGGTTTGTTGACGGCAAGCCCGACAAAAAAGGATATCGCCACTTCAATATCAAAACAGTAGTAGGTCCTGACGATTTTGCTTCGATGAAAGAAATTGTTTCCCGACGCTACAAGCGAATCATGGAAGAGCAAAGCGAGTACCCCAGCCTCATCATTGTAGACGGTGGCAAGGGTCAGCTGAGCCACGCGTGCGACGCCCTGAAAGAATTAGGCTTGTATGGAAAAATCCCTATTGTGGGCATCGCGAAGAAATTAGAAGAAATCTATTACCCAGAAGATCCGCTTCCGCTGCTGATTAGTAAAAAATCGCCGGGACTTATGCTCATTCAACAAATCCGCGATGAAGCGCACCGGTTTGCCATTACCTTTCACCGACTCAAGCGAAGTAAAAATACTTTTGTGACCGAACTGGAAAGTATTCCCGGCATCGGCAAAAAAACAGCCGACAAATTATTGGCTCACTTCAAGTCGGTAAAAAAAATTAAGGAAGCTTCAAGAGAAGAATTAATTGATTTGATTGGCGAGAAGGCAGCAGAAAAACTTGAAAGTATTCGCACAGATCAAACTACCTGATCCAGGTACCACTTCACCGTTTTTAGAATTCCACTATCAAAATTTTCATCCGCTTTCCAGTGGAGCTGCGTCTCGATTTTGGTGGCATCAATGGCGTAGCGCTTATCATGACCGGCTCTATCCTGAACATAGGTGATCAACTCGCTATACGACTTGCCGTTTGACCTTGGCTTTAGCTGATCAAGAATTGTACACACCGTCTTTGCGATTTGATTGTTGTTGCGCTCGTTTCGTCCACCGATATTGTAGGTTTCTCCGGCCTTGCCTTCATGGAAAGCAAGATCAATGCCTTTGACGTGATCAAGCACATACAGCCAATCGCGTACATTCTTTCCATCGCCATAGATGGGAATTGATTTTTCGGCTAGCGCCGTGCGGATGATCGTGGGAATGAGTTTTTCCTTGTGCTGCTTCGGACCATAATTGTTAGAACAGTTGGTGGTGACCACGTTCATCCCATACGTATGAAAATAACTTCGCACCAACATGTCGCTGCTTGCCTTCGAGGCTGAGTACGGGCTGTTGGGAGCGTAAGGAGTTTGCTCGGTGAACAACCCTGTTTCTCCCAGGCTGCCATATACTTCGTCGGTGGAGATGTGGAGGAAGCGATTTTCCTTTCTATCAGCTTTGGGTTTAAATGGTGCATCCATCCAGTTTTTTCTTGCCACATCCAGAATTGTAAAAGTGCCAAGCACATTGGTGCGAATAAATGCTTCCGGGCCTGAGATTGAATTATCCACATGCGATTCTGCCGCAAAGTGAATTACGCCTGCGATTGCGTATTGGGTAAACAAATTTTCCAGCAGTGGCCGGTCGAGGATGTCACCTTTTACAAATACATAGCGGGAATGATCCTTTATTTCTTTAAGATTTGACAGATTACCAGCGTACGTCAGTGCATCCAGGTTTACAACACGGTATTCAGGATGTGTCTGAAGAAAGTGAATTACAAAGTTTGAGCCAATAAAACCGGCTCCACCGGTAATCAGGATAGTTTTCATTACTTAAAGTTAAATGTAGCCGTTGCTAGTGTAGGATGTTTTTTGTCGCGATCGGAAATGATCAGCTCATGTTCAGGTATCTTCCAATCAATTTTCAAATCCGGGTCGTTAAAAATTATTCCGCCCTCAAGCTCTGGAAAATGAAAATCATCAGTCTTATATAAAATCTCCGCGCTATCACTTAATACCACAAATCCATGAGCAAAGCCTTTAGGAACCAAGAATTGCCTGGCGTCTTCTGCTGTCAATTCCACCTGAAAGGTCTTTCCAAAAGTCTTCTTATGCTTCCGCATATCAACAACGACATCGAGAATTTTACCTGACAGCACTCGCACCATTTTAGTTTGTGCGTGAGGTGCATTTTGATAATGCAGTCCTCTCATTACTCCCCGCGCGGACTTGGATTGATTATCCTGAACAAAGCGAATGTCTATGCCCAAAGATTTCAAATCGCGGTAATTATAGGTCTCTGAAAAATAGCCACGTGCATCACCAAATCGCGTTGTTTCAATTATGAATAAATCGTCAAACCCAGTCTCAATCAACTTCACTTTGCTCATAGAAGAAATTTTTCGTTAGCTATTTTGATCAGGTATTGACCATATTGATTTTTACTGAGTGGCTTGGCCAGTTCGAGCAACGTCTCTCTTGAAATGTATCCTTTGTGGTAAGCAATTTCTTCAAGGCAGGCAATCTTCAAACCTTGTCGTTCTTCGATCGATTCCACAAAATTAGATGCTCTCAGCAGCGATTCATGCGTGCCTGTATCTAGCCATGCCATACCTCGACCCAGCAGCTTTACATTCAAAATTCCGTCATCAAGATAGGCCCTATTTAAATCTGTGATTTCCAACTCGCCACGGGGCGATGGCTTTATCTTCTTCGCCCGCGCCACCACACTGTTGTCATAAAAATACAGGCCAGTGACCGCGTAGTTTGACTTTGGCTCCTTTGGCTTTTCTTCAATAGAAATTACTTTTCCGCCTTTGTCAAACTCAACCACACCATAACGATCAGGGTCGTTGACATAATACCCAAACACAGTGGCTCCCTTTTTTAATGTACTTGCATCTTCCAGCATTTGAGAAAAATTGTAGCCATAAAAAATATTATCGCCGAGCACCAGGCATACAGAGTCATCGCCGATAAAAGTTTCACCAATAAGAAACGCCTGTGCGAGACCATCTGGCGACGGCTGAACGCGATATTCAAGTTTCAATCCGAACTGGCTACCATCGCCCAAAAGGTTTTTGAAAAGAATTTGCTCATGCGGAGTGGTGATGATCAGTATCTCGCGAATGTTCGCCAGCATCAACACCGACAATGGATAATAAATCATGGGCTTGTCGTAGATCGGAAGCAACTGCTTCGATACCGATTTGGTGAGCGGATAAAGCCGCGTACCAGAGCCCCCTGCTAAAATAATTCCTTTCATCGCAATTGAATTATTAATGAGTAAAACCTGAGTTAATCAGATCGTCTAAATTAAAGTCCTAACCTCTTTTAGGTCTTATTTCATGCGCCAATTCTATCGACGGTCTTGCATCTGCCAAACCAAATCCTCTGCCAGCTAATATTTCCTTGTAGCTCGTCGTGTGAAGATCGGTGAAGCCATCGCTGAATTCAATTTCTTTTCCATTCATTGTAAGTGAGCGGAAGGTTCGTTTTCCTTTGGCCTTCACCTCGGCGGGAAGATGCTCTTCGTTGATGCTCAAACGCCAATGCACACGTGCCTTCTGAAGTTCGAGGTAACCAGAAGCAGAATCCGCTTCATAGGATTTGATTTGAATACTTTTTAAACTTCCAAACACCCACAACAACATGTCAAAAAAATGAATACCGATGTTGGTGGCAATTCCACCCGATTTATTTTCATCGCCTTTCCAACTGTGGTGGTACCATTTTCCACGCGAAGTGATATAGTTCAGATCAACATCAAACATCTTGTCGGCGGATGCCGCTTCAATTTCTTTCTTCAATTGAATAATGTTTGGATGAAGGCGCAACTGCAAAATCGTGAACACGCGCCGACCTGTTTCTTTTTCAATTTCCTCAAGGGCATCCACATTCCATGGATTCAATACCAACGGCTTCTCGCAAATGGCATCGGCATGATGACGAAGCCCGAAACGAATGTGTGAATCGTGAAGATAATTTGGGGAACAGATGCTCACGTAGTCGATCTTCTGCCCGAGGCGCTTAAGTTTGTCGATATGTCTGTCGAAGCGCTCGAACTCTGTAAAAAAATCAGCGTGCGGAAAATACGAATCCATTATACCTACACTGTCAAATCTATCGAGCGCAGCCACCAGATTATTTCCGGTGTCTTTGATGGCCTGCAAGTGGCGCGGAGCGATATAGCCAGCCGCTCCGATCAATGCGAAATTTTTCATGATACTTTCTTTACCGTTCCTTGTCTCAACAAATATTTCTCGCCGCTTTCGGGGCAAGTAGCTTCACCTTCCTTATTAAAATTCAGTTTATGTCCGTACTCACTCATCCAACCCGTTTGCTTTGCCGGGTTACCGATGACGAGTGCATAAGCCGGAACATTTTTTGTAACTACTGCGCCGGCCCCTATGAATGCAAATTCGCCAATGTCGTGGCCACATACTATTGTGGCATTAGCTCCGATGGACGCGCCTTTCTTCACCACTGTTCTTGCGTATTGGTTTTTACGATTCACTGCGCTACGCGGATTGGTGACGTTGGTAAACACCATCGATGGCCCGAGAAAAACATCGTCTTCGCAGATCACCCCCGTATATATGGACACATTGTTTTGTACTTTCACATTCTTTCCCAACACTACGTCGGGCGATATCACTACGTTTTGCCCAATGTTGCACTGCGCACCTATTTTACAATTGGGCATGATGTGCGAGAAGTGCCAGATTTTAGTTCCCTCACCTATTTCGCAACCATCATCAATGATGGCACTGGGATGAGCAAAATATTTTTTAGTGTCAGGCATGATATTTTTTAATCACGTCGCAAATGTATGACAATTCATCGTTGGTCATCTCCGTGTGAATGGGTAACGAAAGAACTGTTTTTGAAAGCTTCTCCGTTACCGGAAATGATCCTTCTCCAAATTGCTTTCTGGAATAAGCTTTTTGAAAATGTAGTGGTATCGGGTAATAAATCATGGACGGCACGCCGTTTTCCTCCAGGTATTTTTTAAACTTATCGCGGTCGATGCCTTTTGTCTTGATTGTGTATTGATGAAACACATGCGACGAGTTAACCGCCCGAAATGGAGTTTGAACAAACGACACATTGGCGAGATGCTTGTCATAAAAATCAGCGACTTCATTTCGCTTCCGGGTATATTCAGCGAGGTATTTTAATTTCACCTGAAGGATAGCTGCCTGCAACGTGTCAAGCCTGCTATTCACTCCGATGCTGTCGTGCTGGTACTTTACCGTTTGGCCGTGATTGGCGGTGATCTGAATTTTTTTTGCGAGTTCAGCATCGTTGGTAAAGATAGCCCCTCCATCACCATAGCAACCAAGATTCTTTGACGGGAAGAAAGACGTGCAACCAATGTCGCCGATGGTTCCGGCGCGCTTCACCGAGCCATCAGAAAACGTATAGTCGGCACCTAATGCTTGTGCTAAGTCTTCGATCACGAACAGATTATTCATCTGGGCAATTTTCATGATGGGCTCCATGTCGGCACATTGGCCATACAGATGTACCGGTACAATTGCTTTGGTGAGCGGTGTGATCTTGCTTTCGATCTGATTGACTTCGATGTTAAAAGTATTTGGATTCACATCGATAAAGACAGGCACAAGGCCGAGCAAGGCAATCACCTCTGCCGTAGCTACATAAGTATGTACAGGAAGAATTACCTCATCGCCAGGCTTAAGGCCTAGCGTCATCATGGCGATTTGCAATGCATCCGTTCCGTTAGCACAAGGGATGACATGAACTCCCTGATTATCTTTTGAAAGCGCTTGCGCGAACGATTTTACTTGCGGACCCTGAATAAAAGCAGTTGAGAGCAATACTTCCTGGATAGCTGCATCTATCTCGTTTTTGATCCGCAGATACTGCCCTTTTAGATCGACCATTTTGATTTCTGCCATAACTATAAAATTTTATCCTAATTTTTGTTGCCAGCGCCAAGCATCGCGCAAAGCATCTTCAAGTTTCAGTTTTGTTTGCCAGCCCAAAAGTCTTTTGGCTTTGCTCGGATCGGCGTACACTTTTTCAATATCACCCGGGCGGCGCGGGCCAAGTTCATAATTCAATTTCACGCCCGTTACTTCCATAAACTTCTTCACTAACTCAAGCACCGAAACGCCTTCGCCAGTGCCAAGGTTAAAAATTTCATTCCTTCCGGGCATGTCGTTAATCTTTTCGAGCGCCGCCACGTGCGCCTGAGCCACATCTACCACGTGAATGTAATCGCGCACACAACTCCCATCAGTCGTGTTGTAATCGCTGCCAAACACCGTGAGTTTTTGTCGCAAGCCGGCGGCTGTCTGCGTGACGAAAGGAACAAGGTTTCCGGGCACGCCGATCGGCATTTCCCCAATGAGTGCTGACGGATGAGCGCCAACCGGATTAAAGTAACGAAGAGAAATTGCTTTCAGATTTTTATTGGCTATCACTTCGTCTTCTAAAATGCGTTCATTCATCTGCTTGGTGGCGCCGTAAGGAGATTCTGCACGTTTGAAGGGAGCAGTTTCATCAACCGGAATGCTATCGGGCTGGCCATACACGGTACACGATGACGAAAAAATGATCTCATTTACAACATGCTTCTTCATCGTGTCAAGCAACGCAACCATCGACCCAAGGTTATTTTCATAATACATCAAGGGGTTGCCGACCGACTCGTTGACTGACTTGTAAGCCGCAAAATGAATGACGCTGTCAAACTTATGTTCAGAAAATAGTTTGTCGAGAAACTGACGGTCTTTGCAATCGCCCTTAAAGAAAACAGGTTTGCTGCCAATAATTTTTTCGATGCCGGCAAGCAATGTGTCATCGCTCTTAGAAAAATCATCGATCAACACCACGTCATATCCTTGCTGCACAAATTCTACCGCGGTGTGAGCGCCAATGTATCCGGCTCCTCCAGTCAACAATACTTTTTTCTTTGTGATCATCTTATAAGCGCGCAGTGATTAACGACTTATCCAAAAATCCTTTGACGTCATAAATGATCGCTTCCGGTTCTTTAAGTGTTTCCCACGAAATTGAAGCAAACTCTTTATGTCCTACAGCCAACACAATTGCATGATACTTTCCTGAAAGTTTTTTTGTGATCTGCAGGTTGTACTCTTCCTTCACTTCATGCTCATCTACATGCGGGTCATAAATGTCAACTTGTGTTCCGAAGCTGGCAAGTTCACGCACCACATCCACCACCTTGCTGTTGCGGATGTCGGGGCAATTCTCTTTGAAGGTCAATCCCAGAACCAAAACTTTTCCTCCATAAATTGGAAGCTGATGCTTGGCCATCAGTTTGATCACATCGTTGGCGATGTACACCGCCATGTTGTCGTTTATTTTTCTTCCAGATAAAATCACTTCCGGATGGTAGCCAAGACTCTCAGCCTTGTAGGTCAGGTAGTATGGATCTACACCAATACAATGGCCACCGACTAGTCCTGGCCTGAACGGCAGAAAATTCCACTTGGTGCCGGCCGCTTCAAGGACCTCGTGCGTATCAATGCCGATGCGCTGAAAGATAAGAGCGAGTTCATTTACAAAAGCGATGTTAAGATCTCGCTGAGAATTCTCGATCACTTTTGCAGCTTCAGCAACTTTTAAAGAAGAAGCCTTATGTGTGCCTGCCACAATAATTTTTTTATAGAGTTGATCAACCTTCTCGGCAATTTCAGGCGTGCTGCCACTCGTTACTTTCTTAATGTTAGGAAGTCGATGCTGTTTGTCACCGGGGTTGATACGTTCGGGAGAGTAGCCGGCAAAAAAATCGACATTAAATTCCAGGCCACTTGTCTTTTCAAGAATAGGCACACAAATTTCTTCTGTGCAACCAGGATACACTGTTGATTCGTAAATCACGATGTCTCCTTTTTTCAAAGCTGAGCCAACTGTTTTGCTAGCCGATTGAAGTGGCCGCAGATCAGGCACATGAAATTCATCAACAGGAGTAGGAACTGTTACAATAAAGTAGTTTACTGACTTAAGATCACCAAGGCTGGAAGAAAAAGTAAGGTGTTTCGACGCTTGCAATTCCTGCTTGTCCACTTCAAGTGTGCGATCGATTCCTTTTTTTAATTCGTCGATCCGTGCCTGGTTAATATCAAAACCTACGACGTCAATTATTTTTCCAAACTCCACTGCCAGCGGAAGCCCAACGTATCCTAATCCGATGATTCCAATTTTTTCCATGCTGGCTAAATTTTGATTTTATAAAACTCAAGATACCAATCGATGAATTTTCCAATTCCAACATCCACCGTGGTTGACGGTTTGAACCCCACATCGCGGATCAAGTCATTTACATCCGAATAGGTTTCCGTCACTTCACCATCCTGCATCGGCAGAAAATTCATAATTGCCTTTTTTCCAAGTTTCTTTTCAATTACTTCGATGTAGTACATCAACTCCACCGGTTTGGTATTGCCGATATTGTATAGTTTGTAAGGAGCGAAGCTGGTTGCCGGATCGGGGTTGTAGGGATCCCACTCCGGATTGCTCTTAGCTACGTTGGGTATCAGCCTCGAAATTCCTTCCACAATATCTCCGACGTAAGTGAAATCGCGTCGCATTTTTCCGTGATTAAACACGTCGATAGGCTTCCCCTCGAGAATGGATTTGGTGAAAATAAATAACGCCATGTCAGGTCTGCCGTAGGGGCCATACACATTAAAAAAACGAAGACCTGTAGTGGGTATTTTGTAAAGCACTGAATAGGTGTGGGCCATCAACTCGTTGGCCTTTTTGGTGGCCGCATACAGTGAAATTGGATGGTCTACATTTTGATGAACAGAAAACGGCATCTTTTTATTCGCTCCATATACAGAACTAGACGACGCGTACACCAGATGCTGCGGCTGATGATGGCGGCAAGCCTCCAGGATGTTTAGAAACGCTTGAAGGTTGCTATCAATGTAGGCATGCGGATTTTGAATTGAGTAGCGTAAGCCAGCCTGGGCGGCAAGGTTTACTACATAATCAAACTTAGTTGTGTTAAAAATCTTTTCAACAAAAGCGCGGTCGTGAAGATTACCTTGATAAAAAGAAAAGCCGGCGTGCTGTTGTAAAAGTTTAAGGCGAGTTTGCTTGAGGGTTACATCATAGTAGTCGTTGAGATTATCAAGACCAACTACCGTATAATTCTGTGAGAGTAATTTTTGGGAAAGGTGAAAACCGATGAACCCTGCCGAACCCGTAACCAAAACAATTTTTGAAGACATTTCCTTGATTAGAAGTTCGGCAAAAATACGACAAACTATCGATTAAAACCTGATATAAGTTAGCCTGAATTCGGGGCAAATAAAAGGCGAAATGATGGGATTAGTAGGCTTTTTCGCTGCCGCGAATGAGGCTTACAATGGTCAGATAAACGATCTTCACATCAAGCGCAAACGACCAGTTTTCGATGTAAAACCGATCGAGGGTAATCCTGTTTTTCATGTCACTGAGTGTGCTGGTTTCTCCACGATATCCCATCGCTTGGGCCAGTCCGGTTATCCCCGGCTTCACATAATGGCGGGAGGTGAGCTTCTTGATTCTGGGTGCAAACTGCTCGTTGAGTTTAATGGGGTGAGGCCGAGGGCCGATCAATGACATGTCGCCCAGAAAGACATTAAAAATCTGAGGTAATTCATCAATACTCGACTTCCTGAGGAATTTTCCCACCTTGGTAATTCGCGAATCGTTGGCGGTGGCTTGTTTCGTGTCGGCCTCTTTATTGACCACCATGGTCCGAAATTTTATACACAAGAATGGGCGGTTGCCTTTGCCGTTTCTTTTCTGCTTAAAAAACACAGGGCCACGGGAATCAAATTTGATAATGATCGCCATTACGGGCAATAGCCATGACATGATCAAAAGGATGAATAAGATGGCCGATACCAGATCAATAGCTCTTTTAAAAAATTGATTCATCTGGTCGTCCAGAGGCAAGGCTGCCACCTTAACAAACGGTGTCTGATTGAAGTGCTTAACGTCTGCCGAATCTCCATTTCGGGTATCGGCCATCAACTTAATCGGCACTAGGCGATCAAGGCCAAAATTAATCAGCTCCTGTAGATCGGTCCGAACTTTCTGACACACCAATATCTCGTCGACTTCATTCTCTGAACAGAATAATTGAACCTGCGGCATCGGTACTTTGCCTTGGTCCATATTGACCACGCCAAGAAAATTATATTTCCAATCCGACTGGGCGAACAAATGCTGTCTGGCTTCCCTGGCTACTTCGGGCTCGCAAACCAGCAATACATTTTTAACATCTCTTTTCTGAATTTCAGTCCACCGTGCTAAAAAAAGTACAACCAGTTTCCAGGTATAAAATATGGGAACGAAAAAGAAGTAGATCAACGCGATGAGAAACAAGGAATAATTCTTGCCATAAAGAAATACCAGTGAGGCTACCACCAAAAGGTGAATACAAATAAAAATTAATTGATTTTTAAGCGTGCCCGGGCGGTCCCAAACTTTAGAAAAGGTATAAGGGCTTGCCACCACCACCAGAAAAAGCCACGTGATATTACTGTAGATTATTAGATAAATACGGTTGGTAAGATCCGCTCCGTCAGTCCCGGCCACGGCAAATGCAAACGTGACGGAAAGGTTCAGTAAAAGAATGTCTCCGATTAAAAAAATTACCCGTACGAGGGAAGGCATGCTGGTAGAGTTAAATCGCTCGCGAATATACCAAAAGTAGGCTTAAACTATTCGTTGCAATTGCTTGCTGCTATTGTAATGAGCGATAAAAAGCTGATGCATTAGCACGAAAAAGATAACCCCCTGGAACCGCCCCAAAAAAACCTCCGACATTCCATAAATAAAAAACGGAAAGAATATCAATGCCCCAACTATGTTTTGATTTTTTACCGACAGATAAAGAGGACGCGCTAACAGAAGCACCATCGCCAAAAGGCCCAAGAGTCCATTGGAGAAAAATATCTGCACAAACTGATTGTGAGCATTGAGGCTTTCGCTGGCATAACCAAACATCTTATGGTCAACATAAAATTGGTTTAGTACTTTCTTATAATCGCCCGTGCCTACGCCCAGCAAAGCATCAGGATTTGCCTGAATAGCTGATTCCCAAAGCCTGATTCGCTCCCAGGAGTCAGTCACTCGTGCGGATTCGTTGTCAATCTGCTTGTAGATGTAGCTAAACACAAATAAGCCCGCCATCATCAGGATCACCACCGTGACCGTGACACCCTTTCGGTTGGTTTTTTCTTCCGTAAAATATTTCAGTATAAAGAAGGCGAGAACAAATAAAATACTCATGAACGAGGTGATTCCTCCAGTAAGCATTAACACGATAAAAAGAAAGGCAATAGCAGCCAACACCCATCGGTATGAGAATTGTCCCGGGTCGTAATACAAAAGATACAAACCAAAAGAAATTGCAGCGATAATATAATAGCCAAAATAAGTAGGCTGAAAATCCAATATTTGAGTCAGTTGATAAAAAAAGAAAACATGAATATCACCTGTCTGAAGAAATAGAATTACCGAATGAACTACGCATATCAGGGAAGCTAATATGAGCCCGCCGGAAAAAGCAAAAAACAACTGACGTAACTTCTTCTTGTCTACCTCAACCTTGCTGATGATAATGGGAATAGCAAAAAAACTAAAATTGGTTTCAATCACAGCCAGACCGAGCTCCAAATTTTCAGAGTAGATCAAGCCACCAAGCAACACCAGCATGTACAATGCAATGTCCCATGCATTGGAGAACACTGATGATTCAGTCAGTGAAGTCCTTTTGATAAGAAGAGAAAACACAACGGTTACAAGCACCAGTCTAACACAAATAAATTGCGAAAGAGGTAGGGTAAAAATGGATAATAGAACCAGCCAATAGAATATTTGGAATCGGTCTATCTTCATTTTTGATTGATCAACTTTTCGAAAAGCTCTTCGTGCTTTGAAACAATCACATCCCAATTATACAAGGTCTTTATCTTAGAGAGATTGTCCTGAATAAATTGTGCCGAGCATTTCGAGCGAAGGGACGGTGCATTATTAATGAGGTCGACCACCTCATTATTCGAATCGAAGTAGAAAGCCGAATCGCCCAAGATAGCCTGGTTAAAAGGGTTTTTATGAGCGAAAATAAAGCTTTGGCTTCCCATGGCTTCTAATAAAGAAGGGTTAGTACCACCTACTGAATGTCCATGAAAATAAGCTAAAGAAAAATGTCTTAACGAATCTAGTTGCGATTTATTATAAATCCCACCGACAAACCTGATTTTTGGATCGTGGAATTTATTTTTCAGGTATTCGCCATACTTGGTTTTGTGATTACCCACCACTAGCAAAGGAAAAGCCGAAGATGAAGAGCAGTGACTATCAATGATTACTTCTACATTATTTTCGGGCTCCAACCTTGCCACCAACATTAAATACTGCTCGGCTGTCACCTTATATTCCGAAAGATGGCTGAGGTCAAATTTTTCGACCGGGTCTGCTCCATAAGGAAGATAAAATGAATCTGCATTGTATTTCTCAAGAAGGTACCGCTGAATACCTTCGTTATCCGATATCAAATAAGGAGATCGTCTTACCGCAATCCGTTCGAGTTTTAAAATTATGTTTTGAACTACCTTACTCCATTTTGACCTTCTCCATTCTAGCCCATCCATATTGGTGACAATCACCGGGCGGCGTAACTTGTTCACTTGCAAAAATTTGTAGGAAAGCGCCACGCTGTGGTAACCCGCTTCATAGATGATATCAAAATCTTTTTTCAAGGCATCCTTTAGACACAGGTAATCATAGATAATATTTGCCGCTCCTCCCATTAATTTTTCGGGGCTATACTTTTTTATGATCTTTACGCCATTAATTTCTGTACCCTTAAAAGCATGATAATGTGGGTTGTAAACGGTAACAGTATGTCCTCGCTCCAAGAGGCGTGCTGAAATAAACTCTGCAAATTGTTCATACCCACCGTAGTTATTGGGTATTCCTTTTGTACCAAGAATGGCTATTTTCATTGTAAAGATTCAGTTGACTACTAAACACTTAAATTGCGAAGTGGTAAAATTATAACAATAATGGAGGTCTATCAAAAAAATAAAAAAACCATCCTCGCCGGATTAATCTACCTAACCTACGCCGGTCTTTTTTTTCCAATTCAGATTAGTAACATTCCCTTAATACTTCTTATTGGATTTGCCATCATCAATTTCGACCTCAAACAGTTTGCCTCTTCCTTTAAACAAAGTGCCTTCCTGAAATTGATTTTGTTAATGTTTCTGGTTCAGGTAATCGGACTCACCTATACCAGTAATTTGCATAACGGCTTTTTTGTCCTCGAGAAAAAAATAACCTTTCTACTGATTCCCCTTTTTGTATTTCCCCTTCTTCAAAAATTTGATATTGATTTATCATCACTTACAAAAAACCTAGGATACATAACCATTCTGAGTAGTCTTTTATTTTTAGTCATCGCCGTTTTCCGATCGACTATACTTCACGACCCTCTCGCCTTCTTCTACGGGAGAGATCTTTCTGAAGGATTTACCTCTATCCATTATCCTTACTATTCGATGTACTTTGCTGCTGGATCAATTATGTTACTGGACCAAGTCTTTGGCGATTGGAGCAAACGGAGGTATGGCTTGTTATTCATTTCACTTCTATTCCTTTATTCCTTAGGAATAATGGTTTTGGTTGCTTCAAAAACAGGAATTGTAGCATTTGCATTAGCCTCTATCGTATTCCTTTACTTTAAACTACCTAACAAAAAATATTCACTGCTAACGATCGCCTTGTTTCTTATCTGCGCTTCATTGTTTCTGTTTTTTAATAAGACTACGTTAGATCGATTTACCGGCCTGGACAAAGACCTGGCTGTGTTGAAAGAAGATGTGCTCCCTGAAAACATTACAGTAACTGGCCTGAACATGAGGTTACTGTTTTGGAAAATTTCAATTGATCACTTATGGCGAGACCATCAAGTCTTAGTTGGAGTAGGTACGGGAGACGCTCAGGATTATATCGATGCCCTTTACAACCTACCAGAGTATAAATTATATGGGTATATCGGGTGGGACAGCCATAATCAGTGGGTTTTTACCCTTATTCAAATTGGCGTGGCTGGAGTAATCCTTATGGGGGTTCTTTACGGTAAATATATTCGCGACACCCTCAAAAGAAAGGACTTAAAATTCATAGCCTTCCTTTTGATAACACTTTGGTTTAGCTTTTCCGAATCTATTCTTGAATCAAACAAGGGAATAGTTTTTTTCTCTCTCTTCTTTACTGTGCTCGCTTCTCAAAACCTCATCAACAAAAACACACTAACTGAAATGAGTGACACCGCCCCGTAATTATTGACTGGCTGACGTTTTTCGGGTGTAGTGTTTTGCAACCGCATCGGTAAAAGTGATCGATTCATCGGATTTAAAATCCTTATCGAGAGACTCCTGCTGACCTGACGAGAGGCCTTTATCAGGGAATTGTGTGGAGGTAATTACCCACACCGATAAAGCATTCACTAATTGTTTATCGAATGCAGCAAACTCCGGCTCGAGAGGAGGATTAACCGATTTATACAGTTTGAAGTAATATCGGTAGTACCATGCATATTGACTAAATACCAACTGTGTGTCCTTATCGGTTTTGGTTATTTCGCGCGCTACCTCCTTCCATTGCTGAGGTGGATACTGGACATAATAAAGAGGCTTCACAAAAAGAACATTTGCCATAAAACTTAAAAATAAAATGATCATCGCCGGGGTAAGTTTTTCTTTGACTCCTTCCAAACCCAAAGCCGCAAGAAGTAATATGGCTGGGAGTGCAATAAAGGTGTAACGGGTTTCAAGCATCGGAATTTTAATCCACGAATAAACTAAAGGGATAAGAAAACTCAGCACAATCCAACCAATCAAAACCACATCATCAATCTCAGTTTTTTTCTCAATCAATCTGGAGGTCATCGAACGAATGGCCATTAAAATAAGTAACCCACTAATTATGCAAGTCACCACATCTCTGAAATAAATCCAATAGTATTGGGCTAAAAAATACCAAGGCACGGGTTGTATATGAAATTGACTTATTTTAACATCGGCAAATATCACTGGGAGCCAGTGTACAAATGATAGGCCCGCAACTACACCAGATAGAATGCACGCTGCAATGAATTTTACATCTTTTATTTTTTTCCAAAAAATTATAAAAACGAATAAGATGAGTTGCGACATCATTACCACCATACCGTAGTAATGCGTATTTAATAAAGCAGCAGAAAACAAAGTATAGGCAATAAAATCGACTAGCCTTTTCCTTTTCAAAACCCGAATAAAAAAAAGATAGGACAAGGAAGAAAAGAAGAACAAAAGCGGGTAGAATCTTACTTGTCTTGAAAAATCCACGTGAAAATAATTAATCATCGTAAGGAACGCAGCGAGAAGCCCAGTTGCATTATTTTTTACTTCTCTTCCCAAAAAGAACATTGAGGCAATTCCCAACACACCGGTAATCAACGCGAAAAGCCTGCCGTAAAAATCGTTGTATGGAAAGATCTTAAACCAACTATGAAGCAACACAAAGAATACAGGAGGCTGATCAGTTTTACAATACTCAATTACTTCGCCAATTGTTTTGTCTGGATCGGTTCCTACTGTACTGTGAATTTCATCCATCCACAAGCCCGTTGCTTCAAGGCTATTAATGCGTATTAAGGTTCCTATAATTAGGATCACCAATAAGATCTGGTACGTTTTGATCTTGAAACTAAATGCCGAGTTCATATGGTTAACTTGATTAAAGCCGTGCGGTAAGAGCGGAATTAAGATCTTGTCTGAATGATTTTGGCGGGAACTCCCGCAACAATAGAATTAGCCGGGACTGATTTTGTAACCACAGCTCCTGCAGCGATTACACAACCCGCTTCGATGACAACACCATCCAGAATGGTAACCCCTGCGCCTATCCAGCAATTATCACCAATGGTTACTCCTTTTCTTGATTCTCCCTGTTTTCGAATTATAACATCCAGTTGGGCATAGTTGTGATTTTCGGAAAAGATTTTGACTTGGGGCCCCATGATTACATCATTGCCTATATTTATTCCACCTTGGCCTCCTAAAAAAGATTGCGCACCAACAGCCGAATTATTTCCAATTGAAATCCCAACTCCTTTATTGGCAATCACGCCTGTGCAAGAAAGTATTGCCATTTTAGCAATCGTTACGTTGTCACCGAGGATTATTCCATTTTCAGATAACGCATTAATGAATACACCTTCTTCCAGAATCAGGTTTTTACCTGCGCGCACCTGGTAAGCATGCTGTACGATTACCCCACGACCTCCAAATATTATCCCCGAAGCCGAAATACGAATCTTGATAAAAAAGCCCCGAGCAACCTGCCCCATGCGATACCAAACAATAAAAAAAAGTTGGCGGAAGGAGTACGTCGTATCCAAACGGTAAGCTGGATCTCCCTTAAGCAATGCAATTATTTTTTCAATGAGCCTTCTCAAAGTCTGTTGAATCAAAGGTTGATGAAAAACTCTTCAAAACCGCCTTGGCAGCTTCTTCCCAAGTGAATTTTTTTGCTCGTTCCACTCCTTTCCTTCTGTATTCCAATTGCCTTTCACTGTCAGCCAGTAGTGCATCAATTTCGTTGGCAATTTCCTCCGGTTTATCAGGCGTTACGTAAGTACCTGCATCACCACAGATTTCGGGCAATGCCGTAGTATTTGATACCACAATTGGAACTCCCGAAGCCATGGCTTCGAGTGGTGGTAGACCAAAGCTTTCGGCAAAAGAAGGGAAACAAAATATTTTGGCCATAGCATACACTATAGGAAGTTCATCGTAAATAGCCCCGGTAAACACAATTCTGTTTTCAATCCCGAGAATTTTTATAATTTCAATATGGTTTGATTTCTTCCAATTGTCAGCGCCAACAATTACAAGTGGAATGTTTTTATTTTTCAAATGTGGAATCGCACGCAATAAATTATCAATATTTTTTCTGAGGTTCAGTCGCCCAACAAAAAGCAAAAACTCCTCAGGCAGATTATATTTTACTTTAATCTGATTTAATGTTTCGCGACTATACTCTTCAATGGGTTTAAATGTCGGATCAACTCCGTGATAGGCTACATCAATTTTGGTTGACTCATTGCCATACCCGTACTTTAATAATCGCCTTTTTTCTTCTTCCGAGACCGTAATTATTCGATCAGATCTTTTGGTAAGAAATTTCAGTGGAGAGAAATACAACCGTTCATATGCCGTGTAAAACTCAGGGTTGGAGAGAAACAAAACATCATGAATGTAGGCAATTCTCTTGGCGCTATCGAATGGAGATACAAAATTCTGGTATAAAACAACATCTAGTTTGTGCTTAGATGAAAAATAGGGGAGCACAAAAACATTAGACAAGAGATTATTCCCCGCCCAAACATAGCAACAGGTAACATTCTTCCGGGTAGATCCCGGAAATTTTCTGTTCTTGTGTTTGCTGTTTAACAGGATGAAATACTCGTTTTTATCGTCAAGAGCAATCAATGCATCCGTTAGACACCTTACCACACGCCTTCCACTCGGAGGTCCTTCAAAGTACCATTTTGCATCAATGCCTATTCTCATTCTGAATCCTTTATTTGCACACCCTGCTAAGTAATTAATATTTTGCTAAGAAAAAATTGGACTTAAATAATTAAGATAAATGTTTCGGTTCTCGAATCTCTGCTCCATTGGCTATGTTGCCATTTTTTAATTCTATTTTTTCAAATTGCTGTTTCCTGCAATACTGCAAAAAGGCCATATTAATGCCCCAATAGATGTAAGGAAATGAAACCCATAAAGTAGATGAAGTTTGGGAGGCAATGAGCAGAATAATGTTACCCATGATAAAGCCTGCCACAACATTTTTTTCCGGTGCCGCCTTGTTTAGTTTTTGATAAACGTGATAATTAGAAAGCAAGACCGAGCCGAATAATGATAGTATAATCACAATTCCAAAAACACCCGTATCATTCATCGATTGTATCAAGACACCGTTCAGCCAACCTGCCGAGCCCATTCTTTCCTGATACCTTCTTTCATAGCTATTATAAAATCGTGTGTCTGCGGATAACGTTCCATTTCCGAACGCTGGATTTTTTTTGAACCCTTCCAGTCCTATTATATACCCCTGAACCCTACCCGCACCGCTACCATGGCTAAAGTCAAACAACGTAGTTGCTCGGCTTACCAATGCATGCTTTACATCGTTATCATCCGGAAGTATTATGAACAGCGTACCAATTAAAAGAACTAGCACAATACCATAGTTAACAAGAGATAGCAGTAGCCTTATCTTTCTCGATAAGAAAAGAAGAACCAATAGGGCGAGAATCAAAGCGACATAAACCGATCGAGTATAGGCAAATAGTACAGCCACACTAAGTACAATTATCGTGGTTAATTGACCCTTAGTTTTCACCCCCAGAATATAAACCGAAAGGTGCAAGCAGAGGATCACCGCCGTGATGATGGCAAAAATATTTGGCTCAACAGATAAAGATTGAATAGAAGGAAGTGGACGCGAAATAGTTTCGATTCCAGCAGTGCCAAGCTGACCCAAGGATGCTCCTATATTTTCTTTACCGCCCTGCAAAAAGGAAATTACCATGCAAGTCAAGCCAAACAAAGCTGACCAATAATTTAACCGCATCATCCGCCGGATGGGGGCCTGCTGATCGATCATGAATTTCATAACCCATCTTACGCTTACATATATAAGCACATAGGTAAGAATTAGCCCACACCCCTTTAAAGATTGAAATCTAACTGGCGAAAAAAATAAAGAAGAAAAGAGATTGGAAAAGAAATACAGATAAATAAAAATCGATACCGAGTCTTTATACAGTACCACCCACGATTTTTTGTTTACCGCGCTGTACACGAATAGTAGAAACAGTAAAAGTATGGCTGTCAGCTGCGAAAGATTAATGCTAATCGTACCTACATCAAGGGCAAGGCCAGAAGTAAAGGCACTGATAATGAGTATTACCAGCAGGGCTTTGAGTATTCGATCTTCCCTTTTAATTTCCATTGGTCGAAGGATTGCCTACGGCATATTTAAGCTGCCTTGAATTTCAATCGAAAATGCGGGTTTCGTTTAGTTTTTGTCACCCTTTTCTTTGGACTTTCATTGGTATAGATGGAATAGGAAAGCTCAGTCTCTTCTGAATAATTGCGATGGAGAATTTTTTCTATAAAAAACAAAAAGAAGAAAAAAGGTCGAACTAACCTATACCAAGCCGGCAAAGTCTTGCTAAACCTTTTCTTTTCTAAAGCTGAAATTGGCGAAAGGCTAAGGTTTTTTCCCGAATAGGTAAAGACCGCCATGTACTTTGAAACATGGGCGCCTTTAAATTTTTTCCGAATCACATGGTACAAGAAGATCACATCAGCAATGGATTTGTACGACTCGTCAAACCTGACATGCTCAAACACTTTTCTCCTATAAAACAGTGTGCATGTTGTGGTGTACAAATAGTTGCTGAAAAAATAAGGCCATCGTGGCTGGAAGGATTTTCGATAGGCCACTAGATTTCCCGTCGGATCAATTACCAAAAAATTTCCAGCTATAAAATCAATGTCCGGATTTTCGTCAAAAAATTTAGTTACGAACTGCAAAACTCCGGGCAAATATTGCTCGTCGCAATTCAGGTGCCCTATAATTTCTCCCTTGGCGAGATTCAGTGCCTTATTCAAGGCATTGTACATTCCTTTATCTCGTTCAGAAACCCAACTTACAGATTGCTCCCTAAGCCACTCAACGGTACCATCGGTTGAGCCACCGTCCATAATTATGTGTTCATGTATTACTTCCTGATCCTTAACTGATTCACAGCAAAGGGGTAGAGAAGATAGCATGTTAAAGCTAGGTGTAACAATAGAAATACGGGGCTGGAGCATGTATTCAAGTCTATGTTATTACTAGATGCTCAGGCAGTTCTCTTCTTTGTAAAATACTGTAGTACTCTTATTATAAAATACACCAGGAGCTAAACCCCAAAAATCAATCTTCTTGAAACTATTTTGAAGTAAAAATTCAATGCCTGGCTTATACTCCAGCCTTTCTGAATCATCAAGCACAACAATCCCGCCCCTACTAAGAGCTGATAAAGAATTTTTAATGCAATTTACTCTGTCTCTACCATCAACAATTACAATATCGACTGTGCCTCTCTGATCCGTTAAAAATTTAGCGTACTCTCCATCCTGGTCAAGCTTACGATAGGTTAACTCCACGTTAGCCGGCATCTTTTCTCTTATTTTTTCATACCAGTCTAACTCATGCTCTACCGACAAAACTTTTTTTACTTGCTGAGCATAAAACAGAGTAGAATTGCCGCTTCCAAATTCAGCGATTGTCAGGCCTTTATGAAGTCTGTCCTTTACAAAATGAATGAATGAGTACGTTACCCAGGGGAGAGGCTCGTTATTCTTCCCCACAGGAATCTTTTGATCAAATGACTTGATCCATCCAATCTCACTTAAATAGCCCTGCCAATAAAATGAAAGCAAAGTTCTGGCAGTTTGTGGATTTCGAATTAAAAACAGGATTTTATTTAAATTCATAACGTTTGTATTTTTTTGAAAAAGCTTACCATCCTAATTGGGTTAAAAGATAGGGTCATAGACATAAACATCTTTCTTGTTTTTTTTGTAAACAGAAAGCAAAAATAACCAGCAAACGCAAAGGCCACTAGTGATGATATAGCTGCGCCGTTTAAACCAATTGCTTTTATTAAAATATAATTCAACACTATGTTGATAAATGCAGAGACAATAAGTGACATCATACGGAAAATTTGAAGATTTTCACTTATAATCCATTTTCCATTGGCTACCCCAAGAAAAACAAAAACACTCGACCATATATAGAGCACCAGAATATTACTTGCTTCTCCAAACGCTTCTCCAAAGAGGAAGCGCACAATAAATCCTGAAAGAAAGGTCATCGGCAATGCAATTCCAATGGAGATGATCACCATGGCATCATACAAGAGTTGAAGCCTACTTAAATACAATTCTTCGCTGACTTTCTTCGCATTTAATATTGCCGGAAATAATGAGGCACACATAGCAACAGGTATAAAATTCCACATCTCGCAAAGACGGATCGCCACGCTATACATTCCATTTGCTTCATCACCAAGCATCCACTTAATCATAATTTGAGAAACTCTCAGATAAATCGTCACTGCCAAAGATGCTGTCACAATAGGCCAGCAATCGGTTAAAAATTTTTTACCCATGTGAAAATCAAATTTCCATTTGAGAACACTATCAATGTGGCCAGAATAAAAAGATACTAAACCAATTGCCAAGACGGCGAAATCCACTACATAAGTAACTGCAAACCACTCGAGCGACGCGTGGACATTTACTAAAATGATACGAATAACAGAAATAATAACCAAGGCAATCATTTGGCTCCACACAGCATATTTTGCCATCACTTTGGATTGGAAAAGGTAGTCAATTACTCCAAATGATTCGAAAAAAGCACTGCACCCAATAATATAAATCAACAACCCTGCAGAAGCCTCCTGATGTGAAACCCGAACAATGACAAACAAAATTAGAATTACTACCGCCGAAGCCACCAGTCTCAAAAAGAGAGAGGTGCCTAAAATTTTATCTCTATTGCCTTCGTCTTTGATCAGCGCAATTACAACCAGAGTGTCCAACCCTAAAGTAGCGAGCACTGAAAATATAGAAGTTAGGCTAATTGCATAATTTAATAATCCATAATTGGAGGGCCCCAAATACCTAGCCACATATGCGCCTATAAAAAGGCCTCCTATCAACCGCAGGATTTTTTCAGCAAACATCCATCCTGTGTTATACAAGTATCTTTGAAATCCTGAATTAGGAATTATTTTGGCGATTAGTGCTTTGTACACGATAAGGTTAATGTTTTTTTCGAATTAACATCATTTTAATTCGTTTCAGTATCCTTAATAAAAATCCGGGCTTAAATGATAAGAAATAACTGATGAACTTCTGTCTTAGCTCAGAATTCTCTATTAACGGAATTCGTTTTAATTCAATGTCAGTGTTCTTTAACGCAACATCGAAAAGGCTACTTCTGCCACTATGACTTCCTGAGTTGTCATGTCCAATGTTATTAATCAGCGAAGCTCCAGGGTACAGAGTAAGTTTGCCTTTCAAAAAGGCAGAAGCATACCAGCGAATTGCCCAAGAGTCGTTCTTTCCTTCAATCTGATCTCTCAACATTTGAGTATATGGATAAGACCCTTCAAAATCAAATTGCCTTGTGAGGTTACGCTGCTCCAACTCTTGAAGTAATTTGTTACCGTCTGGCTCAAATAACTCCCAGCCATGCCTCCACGTCGCCCATCCCCAGCAATCGGCACCTTTTAGAAAAAAACTTTCTGGAAGTTTTCCTTTCAGAGGATAAACGTAGCCGTGTATTGAAATCACCTCCGAATCGAATCGGTAAAGTGATAAGCCTTGATTCATGTAAGACAAAAAATATGGCGAGCTAACCAGATCATCTTCCACAACAATAACTGAATCATACTTCTTCAATACTGAGGTGACCCCTTGAATGATGGATTTAGCTAAACCCATGTTAACTGGGCTTTCTATTATTTGAACAGTTTTGAAACCTGTTATTGTTCGGATAAAAAGTCTAACCTCCTCAACCTTTTCTTTATCATTCACACCCTTAGGTCCATCGGAATAAATAATAAGGTCGGAGTCCTTAGACAATCTGTTTGCCTGAAGCGCTTCGATGGTACTCCGTGTATGATCAACGCGTTTATAAACAAATAATGCTATTGGTGCAAACATCTTTCTAGAATATGATTCATCTTAAGAAAACTCCATCTGCCTGGAGTAATCGGCCGGTACTTCGATCTTTAAAGCCCGGGATAAGTGTAAAAAGCTCAAACCCTTGATTCTGTAAAAAAGAAATTACATCTACACAAAGTGGTGCTCCTTCATAAATCGGCACAAACGATAACTCCACTTGTACGATTTTTATTTTCTTTAACGAAGCTAATGCTCCTTTCAACCCTTCCAGCTCATAGCCTTGCACATCAAGTTTTAGCATAACACCGCCCTGCAAACTATTTTCTCCAACAAAGAAGTTGTCAATTGTGGTGACCTTGATTTTTTCTTCTCTTATTATCCTGGTTGCGGGTTCGGCATCAAGGGATTTTTGAGCCACTTTATAAATTGAACTGCTAACTATATTTTCAGAAACGTTAATACTTACGGTTTCATCCTTACTGCCTATGGCATAGTTAACTGGCTTCCATTGAGTAAACCTCACTGCCTTTTTCTGCAACACTTCCCATGGTTTTGATATCGGCTCAAACGAATAGATTCTTCCCTTGTAGTTGTTTTTAAGAAGGCTTTCCGCGTATTGCCCTTCGTTTGCACCCACATCAATGACGGTTTGAATGTTAAAATCTTTGATCAGCTTTTTCAGTAAAGGCTCTTCGGCATTCAAGAAATTATAGAGCTTCACTTCCAACCCAACTTTCCGCAGAACCTTCTTAACCATCAAATTGATATCCATATTTTTTATCGAAATGTTTTCCGGATGAAACTAAATTTAATCAACGCCCTTTCCAGGTGAATCAAGGCTTGTTCAATTGTAAACACCGATCGCGACGCAATTTCATTGGCAGAGCGGATCATCTGATCTCGCACATCCTGATTCAGGAGTTTTACCATTGCGTCGGTCCACTGTTTCGGATCAGAAGGTTCGGCATAAATAGCACCAGTCTCGCATTGCTCGCGGTGTCCGGCCAAATCACTGCAGATAACAGGTGTACCCAAGGCACGTGCTTCAAGCAATGGCATATTGGTTGGGCCAAGAAAAGTAGGCATTACTAGAGCAATAGCATTTTTATAAAGCGTATAAACCTCTTCGTTTGAAATAAACCCAAGGGGCAAAATATTTTTTTCAAGGCCTTCGCTCTTAATTACATCTAAAATATAATCTTTGTTGCCCATGTCCGAACCTGAGAAGACCAACTTCAAAGATTCACTTTGATGCGTTCTCAATACTTCTTTAAATCCAAGTATCAAGTTGTAATGATTTTTATGAGCCCAAAACTGAGCCGGATAATAAAAGTATTTCTGCTTGTTTAGCTGAAGCCTGCGAAGAATTTCATTTTGTTCTGATTCTGCCACGTGAAGGTCAATTACTCCTCCGGGAAACAATGGAATGACTTCAATTTTATGAAGAGGAATATTGTAGTACTTTGAAAATTCAAGCTTACTGTTTTCGGATTCGACGAATATAGCGAGCGCTTCCTGAATGCTGTCACGGTACCATAGCTCCCGCTCGGTGAAGTTTTGAGTCAGTTCTGGAAAGGCAAATGTTGTTTTATGTCCAGCATCCCAATTCATGGTGATGAATGGAAAGTCATTCACCGCTTTTTGAAACTGAATCGGGAACAACACCACATTTACTCCATTCATATTTAAAATTTTCGCATCCGCCTTTGCACTAAAGTCAACTGAAAGACCTGTCGCTTTCTTCACCAACCATTTCAGCTTTAGTTTACCAATCACCTCCGACAATCGGTATAGCCATTGTGGTGAAAGTTTAATGTAGGGTCGGGTGAAGGGAGAATTCTCTGTTGAATTAAACCGGCCGACAAAGCAAATTTCAATCGGTTCTTTGAATTTGAATGAATCGACGCCTCTTATAAATTTTTCGTAGTACGAAAAATTGCCGCCAATACCGGCAGCCATTTTGCTTTTAAGGTAAACGGCTACCTTCACGAAGCAATGGAAATAAATTTGTCGGCTACAAACTCTAAGTCAGCCTGACTAAGTCCCAACCCACTTGGTAGGTAAAACCCATTACGTGCAATTTTCTCCGAGTTGGGGTATCGTTCGTTTTTGAAAAGTCCCATTTTCTGAAAAACAGGTTGCTCATGCATGCACCAGAAAAACGGTCTCGTTCCAATATTCATTTTGCCCAACTCTTGTACAAGGATTTGGCAGCGTTCTTCGGTAGGAGCCACCATCGCATAAACCCAATAAATATTTTCTGCGTAAGCGGTCTGCGGCACTGGCAATTGTACTCCACCCAAATTTTTAAACCGATGGTTATAATAATTGCCAATTTCTCTCTTCTTCACCAAATGCTTGTCAATGTTTTCAAGTTGCGCCAAGCCAATGGCGGCTTGCATGTTGGTCATTCGGTAGTTCCAGCCAAGTTCATGATGGATGAATCTTCGTCCAGGTTCAAATGCCAGGTTTCGTAATTTTTTACATCGCTCACTTAGCGTCACATCATTGGTAAGGAGCATCCCGCCTTCACCGGAAGTGATGTGCTTATTGGGATAAAAACTGAAGATTGAAATGTCGCCGAAGCTACCACACTTTTTCCCGTTGTAGGTTTGCCCGTGCATCTCGGCGGCGTCTTCCACTAACTTCAAATTGTACTTCTTGCAGAGCTGCAGAACTGGATCCATATCTACTGGCAAGCCATAAATATGAACAACCAGTATCGCTTTCGTTTTAGGGGTGATTTTTGCCTCAATCTGATGAACATCCATGTTCCACGTTGCTGGATCACAATCAACAAGTACGGGAGTAGCACCCGCTCTAACGATAGAAAGAGCAGGAGAAATAATGGTGAATGTGGGCATGATCACCTCATCACCTGCGGCAAGGTTCAACGCCTGAATGGCAATGTCTAAAGCGGCCGAGCCATTGGACACTGCAATCCCATGGTTCATTCCGATATAAGCTGCAAATTGAGTTTCAAATTGTTTAATGAATTCTCCTTCGCTCGATATCCATCCGGTATCAATACATTCCAGAATGTATTTTTTTTCGTTGCCCGACAGCAACGGCGTGTTAACGGGAACTACTCTCTGCTCGCTCATGATTTTGCTTGTAAAATGAAATTAACTCCCCACGTCTGATTCGACGGCTGATTACTGGTTAAAAATTCTTCTGCTTTAATCACTTTGAATCCGGTTTGCTCAGCCAATAGATTGATCTCAGGAACGCCAAAATGACGCATGCGATGAGCCTCAGACAACTCGACATACTGATTATTTTTTTTATTTTTTACCAGTACTTCGTAATTGACTGTAACAGTATTGGAGATATAATCTATATCAGGGCGAGCTAATCGGGTGACAATCACTTCATCGTCCTCAACTTTCTTTATCCTTACTTCCGGTTGTTGATACATAACAGCCGGCGTAAACCATACATCAAACACAAACAGACCTGAGTCATTTAGCACCGATCTCGTTTTAGTAAACAATTTGACTAAGTCCTGATTGCTATTCAGATAGCTGACCACATGAAATAGTGCGATGCACACATCGTACTTTTCGTTCGTTGTGAAATCAAGGATATCGCTCACCTGGCATTGATATCCTTTTGATAAGGCTACATTAGCCATGTCCTGACTACGCTCCACTCCCATAATGCGGTACCCCATGTCCTGAAGTAACAATCCATGGCCGCCCGTGCCTGACCCATACTCAAGTATCGACTTCGCTTTAGGAGAAAAACGCTTAATCACTTCGTTGATATACTCTACCTCCGAGGAATATTTTTTATCCGCGTAGAATAGATTATAGTACTTACTGTACATTTTAAATACTTCTGAATCCATAACGGATATTGATAAGGTAATTTTTTAGTTGCGAAAAGAGTTTCTATTTGCTGATGACATTCACATGGTCTTTGTGTATGGCGTCGAATCGTACTTTGTCCTCTTCTCCGCAGTAGGGACCTTGTTTTACCTCAATCATTTCGGAGTCTTCTTCCATTTCAAAACCATGCCCTCCAGAGGCCAGTAAAATAACATCGCCTACCGAGAGCATCCTGCTCTCGAGATAATTCTGGCTGTCATCGTAAAAATCTACTCTCACTTTCCCTGACTTGATGTATAATACCTCCTGTGTAAGTGTCACTTTACGTTCTACAAGATTATGGCGATGCGGAGGTATCACATAGCCTTTTGCACGGTTCATATAGCCCAATTGCTGGGAAAAGTCGCCAGGTGTAAAAAATTGAATGCCGGCACTTTTATAGGATGCTCTTATAATCATTGCCAGCGTTGAATCGCCATGCTTAATCACTTCAAACATTGAGTTATCCATAATCTTTTCAAATTGAAGTTTTGAGTGGCTTCTCTTCTATTACTCGTTTTAGGCCTGCTTCAAGGCTTATCACAGGCTTCCACCCAAGGCCAAGTATTCTATTTACATTCATCAGCTTTCGTGGTGTTCCGTCAGGCTTAGTCGTATCGAACTCCACAGTTCCATTATAGCCTACGAGCTTACCGATAAGGACGGCAAGATCCTTAATACTAATTTCTTTGCCGGTTCCTACGTTAACAAATTCGTTTTCTGAATAATGGTGCATGAGAAAGAAGCAGGCTTCCGCCAAATCATCGACATGCATGAATTCACGAAGCGGGGCGCCTGTCCCCCACACCACAACAGACTTTGAATTATTCTCTTTGGCCTCGATAAATTTTCTTAACAACGCTGGTATAACGTGCGAGGTTTGCAGGTCATAATTATCATTGGGACCATATAAATTCGTAGGCATGGCACTAATGAAATCACATCCGTACTGCCTTCTATAATTTTCGCAAAGCTTGATGCCAGCTATTTTGGCGATTGCATAAGGCTCGTTGGTCTCTTCGAGGTAGCCGGACAACAGGGATTTTTCTTCCAATGGCTGTGGAGCAAGTTTAGGGTAAATGCACGATGACCCCAAAAACAAAAGCTTCTTCACCTTGTGCACATAGCTTTGGTGAATCACATTGCTCTCGATCATAAGATTTTCATATAGAAAATCTGCACGATAAATATTATTGGCAAGGATGCCGCCAACTTTTGCAGCTGCTAAAAACACATACTCTGGTTTTTCGGCGCTGAAAAAATTTCGCACCTGCGCCTGATCCCGCAAGTCGAGTTCAGAGGAAGAACGCAAAACGAGATTCGTATATCCTTCTGCTTTAAGCTTCCGAACAATGGAAGAGCCGACCATTCCCCGATGGCCAGCAACAAATATTTTTGACTGTTTTTCCATTATTCGTGGTACTGCAAAATTTTATGGCCACCCTCTTTGAGGTAATGATCTCTCTTAAATAGTTCGAGGTCACTGGCCACCATTTCCTTAACCAAGGCATCCAGATCATACTTTGGTTTCCATCCCAATTTCGATTTGGCTTTAGTAGGATCACCGATTAACAGTTCCACTTCTGTCGGCCTGAAGTATTTTGGATCAATCTTTACTACTTCCTGTCCTTCTTTCACATGAAATTCCGGATTAATCGATTTTACCACAACAGCTTTCTCGGTCAATCCTTCGCCAGAGAATTGCAAAGTAATTCCCAACTGGTCAAAAGTCTTTATTATAAACTCCCTCACCGTGGTTGTTACGCCAGTCGCGATCACAAAATCATCTGGTGCATCTTGCTGCAACATCAGCCACATGGCCTGAACGTAGTCCTTTGCATGTCCCCAATCACGTTTTGCATCGATGTTACCCATGAACATAGTTTGCTGAAGGCCGAGGGCAATTCTGCAAGCAGCCCGTGTGATCTTTCGTGTTACAAAGGTCTCTCCACGGAGCGGTGATTCATGGTTGAACAATACGCCATTGCATGCATATAAGTTATATGCTTCACGATAGTTAACCGTGATCCAATACCCGTAAAGTTTTGCCACGGCGTAGGGCGACCGCGGATAAAAGGGGGTAGTCTCTCGTTGAGGAACTTCCTGAACTAATCCGTAAAGTTCTGAAGTAGAGGCTTGATAAAATCTGGTTTTCTGCGTTAAACCCAAAATTCGAATGGCTTCAAGTAGGCGAAGGGTGCCGATGCCATCCACATCCGCGGCATACTCCGGTGAATCGAAACTCACTTTTACGTGCGACATGGCACCGAGATTGTAAATCTCATCGGGCTGAACTTCCTGCACAATTCGGATAAGATTACTAGAATCGCTTAAATCTCCATAATGTAGCTTCAATCTAAGATTGGTCTCGTGTGGATCCTGGTAAAGGTGATCAATCCTGTCAGTATTAAATAAGGAGCTCCTTCGTTTTATGCCATGAACTTCATACCCTTTAGAAATGAGAAGTTCTGCCAGATAGGCGCCATCTTGACCTGTAATTCCTGTGATAAGGGCTTTCTTCATTTGTCCTTTTTTAAGATTCAAAGTGCAAATTTAGTGATTTAAATGCAGTTCGATAAAACGTCACCAACTCATTTTAACAGCCTAGTTACCAGTGTTTTCAAAAAACTTTAACACGGCTTGTATTATTTGCCCGACCTGATGGTCATTCAATTCAAAGTACATGGGCAAACGAATCAGGTTTGCAGCGTAGCGATCGCAATGCGTCAAATCATTGCCCTGATACCGGGAAGAATAAAATACGCTTTTGTGGAGTGCGAGGTAATGAAAAATAGCATTTACACCACTGCCGTTCAGATAGTTCAATAACTCATCTCTTTCTGCTCCAGTGCGGCAAACGAGGTAAAAAATGTGGGCATTGTGGCTACAGTACTCGGGCACGTGTGGGAGGGTTATCTTTCCCGCATCGTGAAGTTTCAACAGCCCATGATAATAGGCATTCCAGATTTGCATTCTGCGCCTTTGAATTTCGTCTATCTTTTCAAGCTGTGCGTACAGAAATGCCGCGGTGATTTCAGATGGCAAAAAAGAGGATCCTACGTCTATCCAACTATACTTATCAACCATTCCGCGAAAAAACGCCGAACGGTTTGTCCCTTTTTCCCAAAGTATTTCGGCTCGCTCAATAAATTTTCTGTCATTAATAAGGAGAGCTCCTCCTTCGCCTGAAATAACATTTTTGGTTTCATGAAAAGAAAAGCAGCCCAGGTGACCAATGGAGCCAAGAGCCTTTCCTTTGTAGGTTGAATCGATAGCCTGCGCTGCATCCTCAACCACAAAAAGACTGTATCGTGAAGCAATGGCCATCACCTTTTCCATATCGCAACTTATGCCGGCATAGTGCACCACCACAATCGCTTTGGTCTTTGGTGTGATCAATGCTTCAATTTTGTCCACATCAATATTGGGGTCCATTTCTGCACTGTCAGCAAAGATTATATTCGCGCCTCTGAGCACGAACGCGTTCGCTGTGGACACGAATGTGTATGATGGCATGATTACCTCATCCCCGGGAGCGATGTTCAAAAGAAGCGCGGCCATCTCAAGCGCATCGGTACACGAAGTGGTAAGGAGTACTTTGGCGATTCCGTAGCGATCTTCAAGAAAACGCTGACACAACTGGGTGAAATGACCGTTGCCTGAAATTTTCTCTCGCTGCACAGCTTCAAGTATGTACTGTGTTTCTTTTCCGGTATAATATGGTTTATTGAAACCTATCACTTGATAAATACAGAAATATCTTAAATAAGGAAGTTAGTCCTTTCGCACAATAATGGTAAAATCGTATTGAAAATAGTCGTGCAATAAGGCTACATTTTTTGAAAAATTACGCTTACAATAATCAAACAAAAACAGCGGGTCGGCATAGTAGAGGTGGTCCTGCATAAATTCTACATCAGAATATTTTGTAAGAAGGTTGAATGCAAAACCCTTACGACTCTTCTCATTCAATATCAATAAGGTAGAAATTATGTAATCAAGCCAATCTTCGTTGGTGGATTGACCCTTTACATTAAATGTTCCACTGGCTACCGAATAGTCTGAGAAATTCATTTCACTTGCCGATTCAATTTTGGCGAGTATAACGGCATGGTCAGGTATAATGTTGTTTCGAGCTGATTGCAACATTTCATCCAAAATATCATATCCATAATATTCGAATGAGTTATAGCCTTGGGCAAGCATATAATTATATAATTGAGCAGCTCCGCAGCCAAAATCATTAATCGAGAACCCGGTTTTATTTTGAACTACTTTCAGCAGTTGGGCAAATCTGATTTCCTGGGCGTTATTATCTTTCCATCCAACACCTTTAGAAGAGTTCCCAAAGCTTTTTATTCGATCAGAATAAAAATCAAAAATTTCAGGGGCCTTATGAATGGACTTATCTAACAAAGACATTTTTAATTATAGTCATTGGTCTGTTTTTTATTTCCAGAAACATCTTTGATAGATATATTCCAAAAACACCTAACACAAGAAGGATCATACCCCCCACAAGCCAAATACTAGCTATGATGCTCGTCCAGCCCTCCACATCTGTCTTTAACACCATTTTCTTATATACAATATAAGATATATTGCCAGCAGCAACGATGAATGAAAATATCCCCAAAACAAATGTGAGATAAAGCGGTCTATGGCTAAACGAAGTGATAATTTCTAGTGCAAGCTTGAGTTTTTTTCGAAATGTATAGGTCGTTGAGCCCTTATATAATTTCGTGGCGGGCATAGCACGTTGGTTAAACCCAACCAACGCAAATACACTCCATAGATCTAGTTCCTTTTCCTGAAATCTGAGTACTGAATCCACATACACGCGGTTCATGATCCTGGCCGTAAGTGTATCTGCTGGATATTCCACAGACGACAGCACTGATACAATTTTATAAAACAACCTCCCGCTCAATTTTTCAAACCAGGTTCCCTTGCGTTTTATCTGAACTCCGTATACCACGTCCACTCCTTTTTCCTCTGTGATTATCTTCCAAAACTGCGCTAGCAACTCTGGCGGTTCTTCGAGGTCGCAATCGATAAGATATATGTAATCGCCCGTGGCTTGCTGCAGCCCCGTCATGATCGCCCGTTGATGACCATAATTTCTAGAGAGCTCCACCACCTTTATATTGGTATCTGTATTTTGAAGTTGCAGGGTCACAAGTAAAGAATCGTCAGGCGAACCATCATCGACAAAAATGAATTCATAAGGAATATCCAAGGCTTTAACCACCGAAATTGTGCGCGCGTAAAATTCCTGTAAATAATTACGGGAGTAATACATGGTGGTGACGATACTTAATTTCATACCTTTTGGTATTTCATATAATGACCTGCTTCTGGGCCAACATTAAATAAAAGGTCCAAGATACTAACCGCGTGCTCAAAAGGTGGATATAACTGGGGATATTCTTTGTATCCGGAATAATCCATCCATTCAATTTCAATGCCATCATGCGCAAATAAATCTTCACGCAGGTAATTTTTTGCAGCCGGCCCCGAAAGATAACATGAAGCATTGGCTTGGCGACAGAGGTTTACTAGTTTTTCAGTAGGATCACCTGTCAGCTCATAGTCAGCCGAATTTGAAATAAGTGTCTTTAAATTGAGCACGTTGCAAATTAGCCTGATGAGCGCAACGTTTATTTCTGATAACCTTAAACTTTTAAATGTCAGATAGAATTCTTCAAACATAGGCGAATACGTTTTGAAATGAGCCGCTCTCGAATAGTTTGCCGTTAGGGAGTTCCAGTTTTTTACACCCCACTTGAAATTGCTTACCGCAGTTTCTGAGATTTTTTGATTCAAACTCTTTTGAAAAACCGGAACTGTTATCCATTGCACGCCCGCGGGTGTTTTTATTCTGTTTCTGTTTCTCCAATCATTTTTTGTGTACTGAACCTCGTCGTAAATAATAAATTCATCCACAGAACCGATAATATCGAAATACCCTTTCCAAGGAATATAATTTGACTGCAGGATTGCAACTTTTTTTTTCATTCAGGTGTCGGCCTTTTTAAACCAAGGTGGTATCCTAAAAAGATAGTTCTTTCCACACTGGCAAGTTATTTCTAATTTCGCGATTCAAAACTAATTAACTTTTTAAAGAACCTTATCTATTTGCCGCACGCTATGGAAAATCAGAAAACCAATTCCTCCGATGAAATCGACTTGAGCCAGCTCTTAGCAAGAATCGGTTCGTTCTTCATGCAGATAGGCAATGGAATAATCAAAGTACTGGCCTTGATCCGTAATACTCCAGCAAAGCACTGGCCTTTGTTTTTAACGCTAACTCTCGTCGGCGGTTTACTTGCTTATTCTTATTCATCCTTTGTAAAGAAAAAATTCTATGAATCCACTATGATTCTTAGTTCAGATTATTTGAATAAGCGAATAGTAGACAATTCAATCGGTAAGTTGAACTTGCTTGCCTCCGAAACAAGCCCAAAGGGGCTCGCAAGAGTATTGAACATTTCTGATTCATTAGCCAAAAATATTGTTCGGTTTGATGCCAAGCCTTTCGTTTCTGAAACAGATCTTATCGAACTGGAGATATTAAAAGAACAGTTAAAAAATGCGCAGATAAATGCCAAAAATGAAAAGGTAATTCAGGAAGTGGTGGACCGAATAGAAATTGAAAATCGCCACGCCTTCGAAATCACTGTCCGAACATTTAACCCTGCTGCCATTAGACCCCTGCAAGAAGCGCTTGTGAATTATTTCAGAAACAACGACTACATCAAAAAACGAATTGAAATTGCCCACATCAATCTGAAAGCTCGCCGTGACAAACTAGTACGCGAATCGCAAAAGCTGGACAGCCTCAAAAAAGTAATTTATTCTAATTACCGTACTATGGCCGAGCAAAGCAGACAAGGCTCTAACAACGTAATTCTCAGTGATAAATCAGTTACTAATCCTGTAGAAATTTACAACCAGGACATGCAGCTAAACAACGAGTTGCAGTTAGTTGAGAAAAAGCTTTTCCTCCAACAAGACTTTGAGATCGTTGATGGGTTCACAGAGTTTAGCGAACCAACCAGCGCCAGCAAATCCAAAATAATAATAATCGGTATCCTTTTTGGTTTCTTGTTTGGTTACGCAGTCGTGGCCCTTTCCAAGTTCAATCAATATCTCTCAAAAATCGAGTAGTGCTTTTAGAACTCATTCGAAAGGAATTTAAACTTGAGCTCCGACGCAAGTCGGTGGTGGCGGGATTAGGACTGTACTTGTTCAGCATGGTCTTTATCAGCTACCTGGCCTTTGCACTCAAACAAAATCTGATTACCCCTTTGGTATGGAGTGCATTATTTTGGATCTCCATTCTATTCACCGCCATCAATTCGGTAGCAAAAAGTTTTATTGGCGAAAAACGCGGCATGGACATTTACTACTATACTATCGCTAGTCCGGTTGATTTTTTGCTTTCTAAAATTCTCTATAATTTTTTCTTGTGCCTTATCATGGCTTTGACCGGATACTTTCTATTTACTCTTTTTCTAAACGATCCTATAGAAAACAAGCTAATTTTCATTGCAACGCTGGCCCTGGCATCGGGAGGCTTTGCCGCTTCGCTTACGTTGCTTTCGGGCATTGCGTCAAAGGCAAACAACAGTAATATCCTTATGGCGGTATTGAGTTTCCCTGTTGTGATTTCAATTCTTCTCATGGCCATCAAACTCACCAAGAATTGTATCGATGGACTTGACAACGATGCAAACTACGAACCCTTGCTCACGTTGTTCGCCATCAATTGCCTGGTGACGGCTGTTTCTTATTTGCTTTTTCCATTCATCTGGAAAAGCTAAAATCGGAATTGCATGAAAATCAAAATCATTGCCTTTGATGCCGACGACACCCTCTGGCATAACGAGCATCATTTTCAGGAAACCGAAAAAAAATTTTGTGCACTACTGGAAGATTTCCTTCCACAGCATACCGTAGCCCGCGAATTACTTCAAACCGAAATTAAAAACATCGCCCTCTACGGCTACGGCATCAAAGCATTCATGCTTTCGATGATTGAAACTGCCATTCGTATTACAGACCAAAAGATCGACGCCGCTTCGCTAGAAAAAATCATTCAATTCGGTAAGGAGCTATTGGATCAACCCGTAGAACTACTGGAGGACGTAGAACACGTATTGAAAACCCTCAAGTCACAATACCGCCTGGTGATGGCCACTAAGGGTGATTTGCTCGACCAGGAGAGAAAACTTCGCAAGTCAGGATTAGCCGATTATTTCCACCACATCGAAATCATGTCTGAAAAGAAAGAACCTGATTTTGAAAAGCTAATCCGGCACCTCGACATCAAGCCCAGTGAGCTTATGATGATTGGCAACTCCATCAAATCAGACATTTTACCTGTGCTCAACCTTGGCGGTCATGGCATTCACATTCCTTACCATATCACCTGGGCTCATGAACATGCCGAAACTCCATTTGTTCATCCGCATTTTCGACAGGTAGAAAGGATTAGTGAAGTGTTGGCGTTTTTATAATCGCCATTTAAAACCAATCGATTATCTTTCGCCCCGAATTATGAAATCAAACTGGTGGAAAATTTTGTCGGTGGTGCTGTTGGTGTACACCATCATAGCCGGATTGCTCACAGGGGTGCCACGGCTCAACATTGTTAACGAGACTATCCGCGCCCTTTATTTTCATGTGCCGATGTGGTTTGGCATGGTCGTTCTGTTTCTTACTTCGGCTATTTACGCCATCAGGCATTTGCGAAACCCAAGCTTTAAAAACGATTTGTACTCCGTGGAATTTGCCAACGCTGGAATCGTGTATGGAATCCTTGGAATCGTGACGGGAATGATCTGGGCCAACTACGCCTGGGGCTCACCCTGGCATGGAGACCCCAAGCAAACCGGTGCCGCCATAGCACTGTTGGTTTACCTCGCCTATTTTGTATTGCGCAGTTCTGTGTCAAACCAGGAACAAGGCGCCAGGCTAAGCGCTGCGTATAACATTTTTGCTTTTGTGGCGATGGTGCCTTTGATCTTCATAATCCCGCGAATGACCAGCAGCATGCATCCAGGTAACGGCGGCAACCCCGGCTTCAACACATACGATCTCGACAGCCGAATGAGGCTGGTATTTTACCCGGCGGTAATCGGCTGGATTTTGTTGGGCGTTTGGATTACTACGTTGAGGATCAGAATAAAAATGGCCGAAGAAAAAATTAATCAGATCGAAGATGAAAAAACTCACTAGACTTCTCGCACTAAGTTTCTTTTTGCTTTTCACCACCAACCTAATGGCGCAGGATGCTGAAATGGCCGACGAAATGCGAGCCAACGGAAAAATCTATGTGCTGGTGGCCATCATTCTGGTGATTTTCGCCGGGCTGATTGCCTTTTTGGTGCTTACCGATCGCAAAGTTTCAAAACTGGAAAAACGCCTCGAAAAGTAAGGCTGATCGATTTCGTCATTACTTTTTACCGTTCTTAAATCGTACTCCCCGGCGGGTCGTTCGTACCCGGTAAATGCTTAACTTTGCGGTTCTGGTAAAAGACCACATTTGAAATCGCCGTGAATAGGCCACGGAATACAGTTGTTTTGTAAGGGCGATTCATGTGACTCTTAAGTAACTAAAAATTTAAGACATGAAAATTTCCCATATTATCGCCATCGTCGTCATTGCCGCAGCCATTGGCATCATCATCGCCACCGCCGGCGACGCCAGCACCTATGTAAATTTTGATCAGGCGTATCAAATGGCCTCCTCCGGCAATAGCACCCAGATTCATGTAGTGGGTGAATTGAAAAAAGATGCCGCTGGCCATGTGGTTGGACTGGAACCGGGCGCTGATAAACTTTCGTTTTCCTTTGTATTGGTGGACGACAACAAAAAAGAACAAACCGTGTATTACAACGAGCCCATGCCCGCCGATTTCCTGCGCAGCGAGAAAGTGGTGGTGATTGGTGGCTACCAGAACGACCAATTCGTAGCCAAAAAAATTCTCTTAAAATGTCCTAGCAAGTACCAGGATCAGAAATTGGTTACCCGGTAATTTAATTTCGGTTAATCCATCCTGCTTAGCGTAAATAACGAATTACAGTATGCATTTTTTCATTGGCAATTTTGGCCATCTCTTTGTCATCGTTTCTTTTGTTACTTCTTTGGTAGCCGCTTTTGCTTATTGGAAAAGTTTTCACGCCACCGACGAACTCAAAAAAGAAGGCTGGAAAAAAAACGGCCGCGCGGCTTTTTACCTTCATGGCATTGCCGTGCTGGCGATTGTGTTTGCTCTCTTCTACATTATTTTCAACCATTACTTCGAATACCATTACGCCTACAGCCACTCCTCGCTTCACCTGCAAGGGCAATACATGGTAGCTTGTTTCTGGGAAAGTCAGGAAGGAAGTTTTTTATTGTGGATGTTCTGGCAGGCGGTATTGGGAGTGATCATGATTCACACACGACAAGCGTGGGAAGCACCCGTAATGATTGTCTTTGCGCTCGTGCAGGCATTTCTTGCCTCCATGATTCTTGGCGTTGTTCTTCCCGCGATTGATTTCAAGTTGGGGAGTTCGCCGTTCATCCTGCTGCGCGATGCACTGTCCGATCCAATTTTTAAAGTCAACCCCGAGTTCATTCCCAAAGACGGCCACGGATTGAATCCGCTGCTTCAAAACTATTGGATGGTGATTCACCCTCCAACGCTCTTCTTAGGATTCGCGCTCACACTACCGCCTTTTGCTTTTTGCATTGCAGGCTTGTGGCAAAAGAAATATTCTGAGTGGATAAAACCGGCTTTGCCGTGGGCGCTGGTGGGCGGCGCTATCCTGGGTCTCGGAATTTTGATGGGAGGCTATTGGGCCTATGAAACCTTGAGCTTTGGCGGATACTGGAACTGGGATCCGGTAGAAAATGCAGTGTACGTTCCATGGCTGGTGCTGATTGCTTCCATTCACGTGATGCTCACCTACAACAACAGCGGCAGTGCGCTCAAGGCTTCGATCATTCTAAACATCGCCGTGTTTATTTTGATTTTATATTCTACTTTTCTCACGCGCAGCGGAATCCTGGGCGACGCTTCGGTTCACTCGTTTACCGATCTTGGGCTTTCCGGCCAACTGCTAATCTATCTGTTGTTTTTTACTGCGATTTCTCTTGCTCTGGCTTTCGCCCGATGGAAAAACATTCCATCCACACAAAAAGAAATTTCTACTTACTCCCGTGAGTTCTGGGTTTTCCTTGGGGCAACCGTGCTGTGCCTGATGGGATTTCAGGTGTTGCTTCCAACGTCTATTCCGGTGTACAATAAATTCATCGGGCTCTTTGGCGTACACAGCAATCTGGCTCCGCCTGCCAATCAAATTGAATTCTATTCCAAGTTTCAATTGTGGTTTGGTGTAGCGGTAGCTGTCATTTCAGGTACGGGTCAGTTTTTCTGGTGGAAGAAGATGGACAAAAACAAGTTGAAGTCCGAGTTGCTGGTTCCTGTTCTTGTTTCACTGGTTCTTTTTGCGCTGATCATTGCCATAGGAAAAATTTCCAATCCCACGTATGTGGTCTTAACCTTAGCGGGAGTTTACCTGATTGTATCAAATCTGAACGTGCTTTACACCGTGGTGAGGGTAAACCCAAAAATTTCCGGAGGCGCGATCGCACACATTGGCGTGGGCATGATGCTTATCGGCATTCTTTTCTCAGCCGGATATTCAAAAATCGTTTCGCTCAACAACAGCGGACTGATTTTGAATAAAGGCATGGGTACAGACTTCAACCGCGACAACCTTTTGTTGTTTATCAACGAACCCAAAACGATGGCGGGTTATGAAATTGAATACCGCAGCGAAAATCTGGAGCTGCGCAGCAAGTCAGGATATGTTCGCAAAAACGACATTGTTCCTACTACCGATCCTTACAAAGTAGTGGCTACCAAAGACATTGTGTACAAAGGTAAGAAGCTTTACAGCTCCAAAGACACCTTTGATATTTACCCTGAAAACACCTATTACGAAATCGAGATGAGGAGAAATGGAAAAGTGGAAGCCACGCTTTATCCACGCATCCAGATGAATCCGGGCATGGGTGGATTCATGGCTTCACCGGACATCAAACGAAACCTGGGTCAGGATATTTACACCAGCGTTTCTGCTACCATGAACCGCGAAGACGATCCGCACTGGGAAAAACCGGAGGAGTTCAAAGTAAAAATCGGCCAGCAATTTTTTGTGAACGATTATGTTTCAGTACTCGAAGAAGTAAAACGGGTAGATCAGGTGGAAGGCGTTGAGCTTACTGGCGAGGACGTGGCAGTAAAAGCGAAAATAAAAATTGAAGGCGAGCACGAACCGTTTTATGCCGAACCGATCTTCCTCATCGTAAATAAAAAAGAAGTCGGTCGCATCCCAGCCGAAATAAATGACTTGGGAATCCGCATCGCGTTGCTCAACATTGATCCGCAAACCAATGAGTTCACCATCGGCACCGCCATTCGTCAAAAAGATTGGGTGGTGATCAAAGCCGTGGAAAAACCGCTTATCAACGTACTGTGGATCGGCACGCTGGTGCTTATGGTTGGCTTTGGCATGGCCACCGTTCGTCGGTTCAAAGATTTCATAAATTAAACCGTTCGCTAAAGCGAATCGCCAGAAAGGAAAACTCCAGCAGGATATTTCACTTTAGTGAGATACAATCCTTCGGCAGGCACATTCATTCCCGCCTTCTTTCGGTCTTTACTTTGAATGATCGACTGAAATTCCTTGATGGAAATTTTTTGTGCTCCTACGTCGAGCAACGTGCCCACAACAGCGCGTACCATGCCTCGCAAAAAGCGATTGGCTGTGATTTGAAAAATTAGCAGGTCGCCTTTTCTAATCCACAAGGCATTTTTAATCGTGCAGCGAAAGTGGTTCACGTCGGTCTTTACTTTACTGAAGCTGGCAAAATCATGTTCGCCTAGTAAAAGTGAAGCAGCGTGATTCATCAACTCCACATCTGCATTTCTAAAAAAGTAAAACGCATGACCTGTGAGCAACGGATTCTTTTTGGTGGTGATGAGGTATTGATACGAGCGCTCGCGTGCGTCGTAGCGCGCGTGGGCATCGGGGCGCACAGGCCTGATCGATGCGATGGCGATGTCTTTGGGTAAGAAAGAATTCAGCCGTATGATTAAATCTTCAGGCTCAAATTTCTTTTCCGTATCAAGGTGAAAAAACTGCTGCTTGCAATGAACGCCTGCATCTGTACGTCCACTTCCTACAATCGTTATTTCCTCGCGCAGCAACTTGCTCAGGCTTTCTTCTACAATTTGCTGTACACCTACCGCATTGATCTGGTTTTGCCAGCCGCTGTAGTGAGTGCCATCGTACATGATTTCAAAAAAATAACGCATCCTCAAATTTTCACAGCCCAAGTTATCAATTATGGGTGGATCTTTTGAAACTGGCGAGGATTGCATTGGCGAATTGAGAATAATAGGTTAGCTTTGCCCGGCAAATAATCAATCGTAAATTATTTGCCATGGCACTAGATTCTTCCAAATTCCTATTCGAAGCCCTTACGTATGACGATGTGTTGCTGGTGCCTGCCTATAGCGAGGTGCTGCCAAGAGAAACAAGCACAGCGGGCTTTCTGACCAAAAATATCAAGCTCAATATCCCGATTGTTTCGGCCGCCATGGACACGGTGACAGAAGCTGATTTGGCCATTGGTATCGCGCTGGAAGGCGGCTTGGGATTCATTCATAAGAATATGACCATCGAGGCGCAAGCCGAGCATGTGCGCAAGGTGAAACGCTCGCAAAGCGGTATGATCCTCGACCCTGTAACATTGCTTGTAAGTTCTACTGTGCGTGACGCTGAAAAGCTGATGCGCGAAAATAAAATCGGTGGCATCCCTGTGGTGGATGGCAACGGCAAACTCGTGGGCATCATTACCAACCGCGACCTGCGTTTTCAGAAAGACATGTCGCTTCCCATCGAGAAGATCATGACCAAAGAAAATCTGATCACTGCGCCGGAAGGCATCACCCTTGAAAAAGCTGAAATTCTTTTACAGAATTATAAAATCGAAAAACTTCCGATCGTCAATAAGAAAGGAAAACTCACCGGCCTGGTGACGTACAAAGACATCCTGAAAAAGAAAAACAAACCCAACGCCTGCAAAGACGAATTCGGAAGACTTCGTGTAGGCGCCGCGGTAGGCGTTACACCGGATATTCTCGATCGCATTGAAGCCTTGAAACACGCCGGCGTGGATGTGATTAGCATTGACACGGCACATGGTCACTCTAAAGGTGTGATTGACTCGGCAAAAAAAGTAAAGAAAAAATATCCGGAGCTGGAGCTAGTTGTTGGCAACATTGCCACCGGCGATGCCGCGAAAGCCTTGGCTAAAATTGGCGCCGACGCCGTAAAAGTTGGCGTAGGTCCTGGAAGTATCTGCACCACGCGCGTAGTAGCGGGCGTAGGCTTACCGCAACTATCAGCGGTGTACGAAGCAGCGAAAGCATTGAAAGGATCTGATACCAAAACGATTGCCGACGGTGGCATTCGTTTTTCAGGAGATATTGTGAAAGCATTGGCTGCCGGTGCAGACAGCGTGATGGTGGGCTCGTTGCTGGCCGGAACTGAAGAAGCTCCGGGCGAAATTATTATCTACGAAGGCCGCCGTTTCAAATCGTACCGCGGCATGGGTTCTATCGAAGCCATGGAAGACGGCTCGAAGGATCGCTACTTCCAGGATGTAGAAGACGACATCAAAAAATTGGTACCGGAAGGAATTTCAGGACGCGTTCCTTACAAAGGATCAGTAGCCGAAGTGCTTTATCAGATGGTCGGCGGCTTGCGCGCAGGCATGGGCTACTGCGGCGCGAAGAGTCTTGAAAAACTTAAAAATGCGCGGTTTGTAAAAATCACTACCGCGGGTGTAACCGAAAGCCATCCACACGATGTGTCCATCACCCGCGAAGCGCCAAATTATAGCCGCAAATAAATCATGAACATTCTTATCATTGGCAGTGGCGGGCGCGAGCATGCCCTTGCCTGGAAAATAAAACAGAGCCCGCTGTGTAAAAATCTGTTTGTCGCTCCCGGCAATGCAGGCACTTCGCTTGTGGCTACCAACGTGCCCATAGCCGTGGACGATTTTTCTAACCTCGGCTCATTTTGTGTTGAAAATAAAATTGAGTTGGTAGTCGTCGGTCCTGAAGGTCCGCTGGTGAAGGGCGTGCGTAACTTCTTCGCTGATGATGAACGACTAAAAAATATTCTGATGGTCGGCCCCGGCCGCGATGGCGCTCAACTGGAGGGAAGTAAAGATTTCTCCAAGCAATTCATGCTCAAGCATCAGGTTCCTACAGCAAGAGCTAAGACGTTTTATAGCCATCAAACCAAAGAAGCACAAGAATATCTCAGCGCGCTTCAGCCTCCGTATGTACTAAAGGCCGACGGGCTGGCGGCTGGTAAAGGTGTGGTGATCGCGCCGACTTTAGCCGAAGCGAAGGAAGCCATTCGCGAAATGCTGGAGGAAAAAAAATTCGGCGATGCCAGCGCCAAAGTGCTGATCGAAGAATTCCTCGACGGGATTGAACTCTCGGTTTTTGTTTTGTGCGATGGTCGTCATTATGTAATTCTACCTGAAGCCAAAGATTACAAGCGCATCGGTGACAATGACCAGGGGCCTAACACCGGTGGCATGGGTTCGGTGTCGCCAGTACCTTTCGCCGACAAGGCTTTCATGAAAAAAGTGGAAGAGCGGGTTATTATTCCAACCGTCAACGGCTTGCAGCAAGAAGGAATAGATTACAAAGGCTTTATTTTCATTGGCCTGATGAATGTGAAAGGCGACCCTTTTGTGATTGAATACAACGCACGCATGGGCGATCCCGAAACGCAATCGGTGATGATGCGCATAAAGAGCGACCTAGCGGAGTTGTTTGTAGCCTGCGCTAAAGGAGAGCTAAAAAACAAACCGTTGGAAATTGACCCCTCCGTGGCGCTCACCGTGGTAATGGCAGCCGGAGGCTACCCTGACCATTATGAGAAAGGAAAAGTCATTTCAGGCCTTGATCAAGGCAAGGCTCAGGTTTTTCATGCCGGAACCAAATCCCGTGAAGGAAAAATCATTAGCGACGGCGGTCGTGTGCTGGCCGTCACTGGCAAAGGAAACGACATTGGTGAAGCGATTGCGAACAGCTACGAAACCGTGCAAAAAATAACCTGGGAAAATTCGTACTTCCGGAAAGACATAGGCCAAGACTTGCTCAGGCTTTCCAAATGAAAATTAGGATGGTAAGTCCCATTGGCATGAGCCAGGGCTTCATTTGCCCAAACCACCTCAAGGGTGTAACTTTAACGTTTTAATCTGAACAAAAATACCTCTCATGGGCTGTGCGTGTGGAACGACAAAAGACGGAAAGGTAGGCGGCTGTAAAAACAATGGCGCTTGCGGCACCGGTGGGTGCAACAAGATGAATGTGTTTGACTGGCTCAGCAACATGGACATGCCCCGCGAAGATCGCTTTGATGTAGTGGAAGTACGCTTCAAAAACGGGCGCAAAGATTTCTATCGCAATACCGAAAAACTGAACCTGCACACCGGCGATGCCGTGGTGGTAGAAACCCAGACCGGCCATCACATTGGCTATGTGTCTATGCAAGGCGAGCTTGTGCGCCTGCAAATGCAAAAAAAGAAAGTGGCCAACGACGAAGAGATCAATAAGATCTACCGGATGGCACACACCAAAGACCTTGAAAAATTTGAAGAAGTAAAAAACCGCGAGCTTCCATCTCTTTACCGTGCCCGGGAAATCATCCGCACCATGAAGTTGGGTATGAAGCTTTCGGATGTAGAGTTTCAAGCCGACAACACCAAGGCCGTATTTTTCTATTCTGCCGATGAGCGTGTAGACTTCAGAGAGCTAATAAAATTACTGGCCAGCGAATTCAAAGTTCGTGTGGAGATGCGACAGATCAGCCTGCGTCAGGAAGCCGGTCGCCTTGGCGGGATTGGCGTCTGTGGCCGCGAGCTTTGTTGCTCCACCTGGCTCAGCGATTTCAAAAACGTAGCCACTAGCGCAGCACGCTATCAAAACCTGTCGCTCAACCCAAGCAAACTTTCGGGCCAGTGCGGACGGCTAAAATGCTGCCTCAACTACGAACTTGAAACATACATGGAGGCGCTGAAATTCATTCCCGACATCGATGCGCCGTTGCTCACCGAGAAAGGTGAAGCGAAACTCCAGAAGACGGATATCTTCCGCAGAATCATGTGGTTCGCCTTCAAAGACGAGAACAACTGGTACGCACTGGATGTGGATCGTGTGAACGAAATTCTGGAGATGAACCGGCAGGGCAAAAAACCTGCTACGCTTGTGCTCAATGAGGAAGAGGTGAAAATTCCGGTGGCTACATTGAACAGCGACCTGGAGACGATGGATAAAAAGTATCAGAATAAGGGCAAAAACAAGAACAGGAATAATAATCGCAATCGCCGCGACAAAGGCAACCGGAACAATCCGAACCAGCGAAATCAAAATCCGCAGAACCCAAATCAGCAAAATCAAAATCAGCCAAACCCTAACCGGCAAGGGCAAAATAAACCGAATCAAAATCGGCCAAATCCTAACCGTCAGAACCAAAATCGGCCGAACCCCAACAAACCGAACCCGAACACTCCTAAAGGATGAGAGCATTCTTCATCGTCGCTATTTTTGTTTTCTTCATCATCGGCTGCGACTCGAAGCGAGTTTTTGAAGACAACGCCGAATTCAAAGACAGAAGTTGGAAAATAAATCAGCCGGTAAAATTTGATTTTCAAATTTCGGATACCGTAAAAAAATACAACGTGTTGCTCAATGTCCGCAATTCGATTGACTATCCCTTCGCGCGGTTGTTTGTGAATTATGAATTGAAGTATCAGGACAGCACTTCGTTGTCAAAAAAAATGATCTCTGGCTTTTTGTTCGATCAGAAAACGGGAAAACCTTTTGGAACATCCGGCATTGGCGACATCTATGATCACCAATTTCCGGTGCTTGAAAACTACGCGTTCAAAAAGATCGGCACTTATTCCATGCGAATTGATCAGTTTATGCGCATGGACACCATTCCCGGCGTGCTTGCCGTAGGTGTGCGCGTTGAAAACGCCGAACCGGCAAAGTAATTAGCCTTTGAATTCGTGCAGGATTTTCTGCACCTCCTCTTTCTTAAGTCGAGGACCCCACTGCCTTACCACATGCGACGAAGCCAGCGAGGCGAGCTTTCCTGAGCCTGCATAACTGTGTCCGTGAGTGATGCCGTACATGAACGCGCCTGCAAACATGTCGCCGGCTCCGTTGGTATCTACGGCAACTGTTGCATACGGCTCAATGCTAATGAAGGTATCGCCATCGTACACCATGGCACCATTCGCGCCAAGCGTGATCACAAACCGCTTCGCAGATTGTTTCAATTTCTCGCGGGCCTCGCTCAATGAATTAGTCCCCGTAAAGATCAATGCCTCTTCGTCGTTACAAAACAAAAGATCTACGCTCGCACCGACGATCTCCTCCATCTGCTTCGAAAAATATTTCACCATGCTTGGGTCAGAAAAGGTCAGCGCCACTTCGACTTTATTTTTCTCAGCGATCTTCTTGGCTTCTTTCATCGCCTCCAATCCTTTCGGGCTTGCCACCAAATATCCTTCCAGATAAACGTAGCTTGAATTTTTTATGGCCTCTTCATCGAGATGCTCTGGCGACAGGAAAGAACTCACGCCTAAAAAAGTATTCATGGTGCGCTGAGCGTCCGGCGAGGTCATCACCAGGCAGCGACCTGAATGCCCTGTCGGGCAATTCTCGTATTTCAGATTGGTATTAACACCATGATGCTTCAGATCGTCAAGAAAAAATTTACCAAGCTCATCGTGAGCTACCAGACATGAATAAAAACTTTTGCCGCCAAATTGGTTGAGTGCCACCACGGTATTTCCTGCCGATCCACCTCCGCTCATAATACTTCTTTTCATGTCGATGGCACCCATCAAATGAATTTGTCTTTTTTCATCCACCAAAGTCATCACTCCTTTTTCGACTTCATTCTTTTCGAAAAAATCGTGGTCTACTTCGGTCACAATATCAACGATGGCGTTGCCAATGCCGAAAACATCATACTTCATGAGCTTTTGATTTTAAATTAAGTGGCAAAAATAACAGAATAGCTGGTAGAAGAGCTACGCGCGGATTTGATTATTTTTGTTTAGATCAATGCGATGAAAGACTTCAAAGCGGTTGTCAATGCCTATCGAAAAATCGATTTCGCGCAACGCAAAGCTGCGCTGGCAACTGTAGTGCGCGTGCATGGCTCATCGTACAGAAGCCCCGGCGCACGCATGCTGATCACCGACGACGGCCGCTGGACGGGTTCTATCAGTGGTGGATGTCTGGAAGGCGATGCCTTGCGCAAAGCCCGGCAAGTGATGAGCGATGGCAACGCGCTCACCGTCACCTATGACACACGCGAAGAAAGCAATCAAAATCTGGGCATCAGCCTTGGGTGCAACGGCGTAATCGATGTGCTTTTTGAGAGAGTTGATCCTGCCAATAAGGAAAATCCGATGGTACTTTTTGAAAAGATCATTAATTCGGTTGCTCCCCTGGCGCTGGCTACAGTATACACTTCGGAGCAAATCGGCAAAAAATGGTTAATCGATCAAGATCAAAATGAAATTTATAGCCAGGAGGCTGCGCCGTCCGTGACAGCTCATTTGCGCTCGCTCTTTTCTTCTAAAAAATCGGAGACAAGCACCTTATTTATTAAGGGAACAGAAGCTGAAGTATTTTTTGAATTCATTCAGCCTGGAATTTCAGTGATGATATTCGGCGGCGGTTTCGACGCGAGACCGGTGAGCCAATTGGCGAAATCGCTGGGCTGGAACGTTCACGTAACCGACGAATGTGTAGCGCACATTGCCCCTGCTTTTTTTCCGGAAGCCGACAAGCTTTCACTATGTCATCGTGACTTTATTGACCGTGATTTTACCATTACACCTTATACGGCTTGTGTACTGATGTCGCACAACTACGAATATGATAGGGATGTGCTTCGGAAAATTTTAAAATCGGAAACTCCTTATATCGGCATTTTGGGTCCTCGAAAAAGATTCGACAAAATGCGCGAAGAATTTCTTCACGAAGGAATCAGTTTGAGCGACGAAGATCTGCAACGTATTCATTCGCCTATAGGCCTTGACATTGGTGCCGAAGCGCCGGACGAAATTTCTGTCTCCATCATTGCCGAAATCCAAAGCAAGTTTGCCCATCGCAAAGGCGGATTTTTAAAAGATCTGCCAGGGCCAATTCACGAGCGCATGAGGCACAGCGATGAAGTGCTGAAAAAAAGTTATTAAGACTTTATCCTACAATTAATTTCTGACCGGGCTGAAGCTTGCTGCCTTTGAGGTTGTTCAGGCTTTTGATTTTCTCGATGGTCACGCCGGGAATTTTCTTAGAAATATCCCAGAGCGTATCGCCAGGCTGCACAATATAGGTCTTTCCATCGGTAGTGACCTGTGCTGAAGGTGCACTAGTTTTAACGGCAGGTTTTGCAGTTAATTTTACTGGCGAAGAATTGTACCAAATGATCAAACGCTGACCCGGACGAATCAAGTTACTGCTTAAGTCATTCCACTCGCGAAGGCTCACCACACTCACGCCAAAGCGATAGGCGATTGTGCTGAGCGCATCGCCATTCTGCACGTAATACACGTCGCGGTCGCGACCAAAGGTATTTCCTGGCTGAGATTTGGCCAGCGCTTCTACTTCGCTTTTCTTGGTAGCTGCTGAATCAAGAATTGACTTCCTGTTCTGCGCCAAAATTTCTTTTGCTGGGAGAGGCACTTTGATGGTACGTATTTTACCGTCTTCGGGCAATGCATTTTTCTTGACATGAGGATTCAGGAATTGCAAATCTTCAGGGCACACGCCAGTTAACTTGGCGAAGGTATCGAAGTGAAAAAATTTATTTACTGACACTGTATCGTGAGGTAGCAACTCTTCGCGCGCTACTTCATGAATGTTGTGCTCTTCGGCAAAATTCACTGCGTAAATCACTGCGATAAACTGCGGAACATAGGAGCGGGTTTCGCGGGGCAAGTGTGAATAGATTTCCCAGAAATCTCTTTTGTGACCGGATCGCTTTATGGCCCTGAGTACGGTACCCGGACCTGAGTTGTAGGCCGCCAACGCCAGATGCCAGTCGTTGAAAATAGAATACAACTGGCCAAGGTATTTACACGCAGCTTCAGTTGCCTTTTCCGGATCCATCCGGTCGTCGGTAAACCAGTCGCTGCGCAGACTGAAATATTTGCCGGTACCCGACATGAATTGCCACAAGCCCACAGCTCTGGCCGATGAAATCGCTTTAGGGTTTAACCCCGACTCAATGATCGACAAATATTTCAATTCATCAGGCAGACCATATTCTTTGAGTTTCTTCTCAAAGAGCGGGAAATACAAATTTTTTCTCCGCAGCACCATGCGGATATATTCGCGGTCACGCACGGTGAAGTAATCGATGAAGGCGTGCACTTTGCTGTTGTACGGCAGCGGAATAGTTTGTTGCAGGCAGCCGAGGCGGTCGGCAATCAACTCAGGGGTTTCATCTGCCGGAATAAAATCAAAGTTTGACGGAAGACTCACCAGTTCTGTTTTCACGGTGTCTTTTACCACCAGTGAATCCATGATGACTGTCGCCTGTGCTACCACAACGGTATCCTTCACGGTTTCTTTTTGCGCCATCGCAAAACCGATGAATCCCATTGAAAAAAATAATAGCGCTACTTTCTTCATGTTAATTCTATAATTTCTTTCGAAAACCGAAGCAATTTACTCTCTTCAAAATCATCGGCTACAACCTGCAAGCCGATGGGTAATCCTTTTTCATCCTTTCCTGCCGGAATTGAAATCGCCGGCACACCGGCTACATTCGCCTGCACAGAAAACAAATCCGCCAGGTACATTTCCACAGGGTTATCCGAGTGCTCACCCAACCGAAACGCCGTGGTGGGTGTGGTGGGCATCAGGATAAAATCATATTGTTTAAAAATGTTCTTTATCTGATCCCTAATCAACCTACGCACCTGTTGTGCCTTGGTGTAGTAGGCATTGTAATAACTCGCACTCAGTACAAAGGTACCAAGTAATATCCTACGTTGTACTTCCTTACCGAACGCTTCGCTTCGGGTTTTCTTATAAAGGGACGTCAAATCCGTGGCATTGGGGCTTCGGTACCCATAGCGTACGCCATCGTAACGCGAAAGATTAGAGCTGGCCTCGGCCGTTGCCAGGATGTAGTAAGTTGGCAGCACGTATTCGTTGAGTGGAAAATCGATAGCTGCCACCTCATGGCCTACGGCTTTGAGTTGATCGATCTTTTTTTGAATTGCACTTTTTATTTCAGGCTGCAGCGCGTGGCTTTCCACCGTGTCGCGCATGTATGCAATCTTATATTTTTTATTTGGGGCAGATAGAATCTCCTTCGAATACAAAGGCACCTCCTTACGGGAAACGGTGCTGTCATTCTCGTCGCTGCCAGCGATCACTTCCAGTACCAGCGCAATATCTTCGACATGCTTTGAGAGAACGCCGATGCAATCAAACGATGAGGCATATGCAGCAAGTCCATAGCGCGATATACGTGAATAGGTGGGCTTCAACCCTGCCAGTCCGCAAAAGGCCGCCGGCTGACGCACGGAACCACCGGTATCTGTTCCTAGTGAAACCTGGCACATATCGGCCTGAATGGCCACCGCCGATCCGCCGGATGATCCGCCCGAAACAAGATTGTTATCCAAATCATTGAGCACCGGGCCAAAAGCAGAATTCTCGTTCGAAGAGCCCATTCCAAACTCGTCGCAGTTTTGCCGCCCGATAATGATGGCGTCTTCGTCCAGCAGGCGTTGCACGGCGGTAGCATTGTATTGAGAAATAAATCCGTCCAGAATTTTACTGCCACCCTGAAGGGGGTGGTCTTTGTAGCAGATCAGGTCTTTGATTCCCACCACCAAGCCGGCCAGCTTACCGGCTGTGCCAGCTTTTATTTTTTGGTCCACAACTGCGGCTCGCTGTAGCGATTCATCCGCATAGACGCTTAAAAAAGCATTGAGGTGCTTCTTGTTATCAATACACTGAAGGTGAGATTGTACTAACCCAACACAGGAGATTTTGCCCTGGTCGAGTAATTGCCGAAGGTGTACGTAGCTTGCCGACTCCAAGAATTTTACTTCTCGTCAATTTTGGGCACTTCTTTGCCCGCATCGTCTACTTCTTTCTTCACGTCTTTCACAGCATCTTTAAACTCACGGATGCCTTTGCCAAGTCCTTTGGCAAATTCGGGTATTTTCTTGGCTCCGAAGAATACCAGTACAAACAAACCGATTACTACCCACTCCATCGCTCCAGGCATTCCTAAAAGAAGAATTGCGTTCATAGTCTTAAAATGTTAAGAATGTAAAAGTACAGAAATATTTTATTAAAAAGATGCAATTGGCCTTGGCCGGTCATTAAAAGGGCGAAAGCGCCATTAGTCTTCGATCTCTACAATCATTTCGATCTCCACGGCTATGTTAGACGGCAGCATGTACATCCCCACCGCTGAGCGGGCATGTTTTCCTTTTTCACCAAAGATACTGACCATCAAATCTGAAAAGCCATTGATCACCTTGGGTTGATCGGTAAATGTATCGGTGCAATTCACCATGCCTAGCACTTTCACAATGCGCTTCACTTTATTCAGGTCGCCGATTTCAGCTTTTAATGTAGAGAGCAGCGCAATTCCTGTTTGTTTGGCAGCGTCATATCCTTGCTCGAGGGTGAGGTCTTTTCCTACCTTACCGGTGATATTGCTGTTATCCGCACGCGTAGGGCCATGGCCTGCAAAAAACAAAAGGTTGCCCGTACGCACCACTTTTACATAATTGCCCATCGGCTTGGTAGGCGCGTAAAGTTCAATCCCGAGATCTTTCAGCTTCTTGTCAAAGTCAATCTGTGCACTTGCGTGAATGGCTGCTGCGCATACCAATGCCAGTAGAATACTTTTTTTCATGCGATTAAAATTTCAAGGTTAAGAATCAGCGCCAGGGAAAAACGAGTTTAAATCCTCGCTTGTTTTTTCCTGAGATATCAATGAACCCTCGCGTGGCGCGAAGATTGCCTTGCACATCCCAATAAAAATAACTTCCGAATTTCCCTTTATTGAATGACAAGGTAGTGACTGTACCCGACCAGAAAAAATTATTTTGCATGCGCCAATCGAAAGAAGCTGACGGCATCATCACAGGCGACACGGTTTTATAATTTCTTTGCGGATCAGTAAGCAACCCCGGGATAATAGTTTTGTGGGCGCTTTCAAAAAAAGTCTTTGGAAACTCATAGACACGCGTCTCCACCGCCGGGCGAAATTGCGCCAACAGCGAACTATGTACGAAGAGCAATCCGGTGAAAATGAAATACCTCATCATAACATGCTCATGAAGTTACACAATTAATTTGTTACTTCGGGGATTGGCGTTAAGCCTTTATCCAATTTGTCATGAAAGAAAAATTCCGCTGCCCCTGGTGCCTCAAGTTTGACCAGTACATTCAATACCACGACGAAGAATGGGGTGTGCCTGTGCATGACGACAGAAAACACTTTGAATTTCTGATTCTTGAAGGAGCGCAAGCCGGCTTGAGTTGGAGCACGGTATTGAAAAAGCGGGAAGGTTATCGGAAAAATTTTGCCGACTTTGATCCTGCCAAAGTAGCGCGTTTCTCTCCTACCAAAATTGAAAAAATATTGAGCGACCCAGGCATTGTGCGAAACAAACTAAAAGTGCACGCCGCGGTAAACAATGCTCAGCGGTTTCTTGAAGTACAAAAAGAATTCGGCGCGTTTGATAATTACATCTGGTCCTTTGTAAAAGGAAAAACCATCGTCAATCGCTGGAAGTCGGGTCAAATTCCAGCCACCACCAAAGAGTCGGATGCACTAAGTAAAGACCTGATCAAACGCGGATTTAAATTCGTAGGTAGCACCGTAATCTACGCGCACATGCAAGCATGCGGACTAGTCAACGACCATCTCGTTGAATGCTTCCGACACAAGGAATTGAGAAACGCTTAGTTGGCGTATTCACTCAAAAATTTTACGCGCATCAGTCGCACATCGTCTTCGCTAAAACCCTTCAGTTCGGCCATAGCGTCGTCCATACTGTCAGTTTCGCTGTTCAGAAAGTAATCGTAGATTTCTTCCTGCCTGCTTTCGTCAAGCACTTCGTCGATGTAATAATCAACGTTGAGTTTGGTGCCACTGTAGCAGATGTTTTCCATTTCCGTCAGCAGTTCGTCAAAAGTGAGTGATTTGCTCTCGGCGATTTCTTCAAGGTCAACCTTGCGGTCGATTTGCTGAATGATGAAGATCTTAATTTTAGATTTATTGACAGACGACTTTACCACCACCTCGGCGGCAGTCTCAATGTCATTGTCATCCACATATTTCTGAATCAGTTCGAGGAACTCTTTACCAAACTTATTCACCTTGCCCATGCCCACGCCGTTCACGCTGGCCATCTCTTCTTTGCTGGTGGGGTAAGTGGTAGCCATTTCTTCAAGCGAAGGATCCTGAAAGATGACGTACGGAGGAAGATCTTTTTCCTTCGCGATTTTTTTGCGAAGGGTTTTGAGCATCTCAAACAATTTCTCGTCGTACGATTTGGAATTCACGGGCGTACGTTCGCTCGATTCTTCATCCTCGGCCACGGTGGTAAAGTCATGATCGCGGGCGAGTTCAACCTCATGAGGCTTTTTCAGAAATGCCAATCCTTTCTGCGAAATTTTTAACACACCAATGTTCTCGATGTCTTTCTCCAGGTATTGATAAATCAGCGCCTGGCGAATCACCGATTTCCAGAAGTCAGCATCTTCTGTATCACCTTTCCCATACACGGGCAAGTCAAAGTGAGCATAGCTCTTCACATATTCATCTTCTATTCCGCGAATCACATTTACCAGATGAGCCAGTCCAAAGCGCTCATTAGTCTGCTGCACCGCCTCGATCGCAATTTTTACAAACTGCGAACCTTCAAAGCGCTCGCGCGGGTTAGTGCAGTTGTCGCACATGCCGCAGTTCTTTCCTTCGTACTCTTCGCCGAAGTAGTGCAGCAATTGCTTGCGGCGGCACACGGGCGACTCGGCGTAGAATTCCATTTCCTGTAAAAGAATCCTGGCGTTTTCACGCTCCTGCACCGACTTATCCTTATTGAATTTTTCTAGTTTATTAAGATCGTTGTGGCTGTAAAACATCAGGCAGATTCCTTCCAGACCATCGCGGCCTGAGCGGCCTGTTTCCTGATAATATCCTTCCAGCGATTTGGGCACATCGTAATGCACAACAAAACGCACGTCCGGCTTATCGATGCCCATGCCAAAGGCAATCGTAGCGCAGATAATATCCACTTCCTCGTTTAGAAAATCGTCCTGATTTTTCATGCGCACATCCGGATCGAGCCCGGCATGGTAAGGCGCCGCTTTAAACCCATTCACATTAAGCAGCTGGGCAATCTCCTCCACCTTCTTGCGGCTGAGGCAATAGATGATTCCCGATTTGCCTTTGTGTTCTTTCAAAAACCGAATCAGTTGTTTTTTAGTCTCCTTTTTGGGCCTGACTTCGTAATAAAGGTTTTTGCGGTTGAAGGATGAAATAAAGACGTCAGCCTCCTCCATCTGCAAGTTCTTCTGAATGTCTAACTGAACTTTGGGAGTAGCCGTTGCGGTGAGCGCGATTACGTTCATCGTGCCCAACTGCGCGATCATAGTTTTGATTTTGCGGTACTCCGGGCGGAAGTCATGGCCCCACTCGGAAATACAGTGCGCTTCATCGATCGCCACAAAAGAAATATTGACTTTCTGTAAAAACTCAATGTTCTCTTCTTTGTTAAGCGACTCCGGTGCTACATAGAGCAGTTTGATTTTTCCTGAAATACAGTCTTTTCTGATTTTGGTGATCTCGCCTTTGCTCAACGTTGAGTTAAGGAAGCGGGCGTTGATGCCATAGGCGTTAAGCTGATCCACCTGATTCTTCATCAAGGCAATAAGCGGAGAGATGACAATGGCTAGTCCTTCGGTCATCATTGCTGGAAGCTGATAACACAGCGACTTGCCGGCGCCGGTGGGCATGATCACAAACGTATTGCGACCGCTTAGTATATTTTTAATGACAATCTCCTGATTGCCACGAAAACTTCCGTAACCAAATATTTCCTTGAGTTTTGCCTTCAATTCATCTTTCTCTTCTGCCACCACCATATTCTTACCAATAAAATTTTACCTTCATTAAATAACTGTTCTTCAATTTTTTACAAGGGATTGAAGATACTAAAAAAAAGTTGCATAACGGCCAAAGCCTCTTTAATAATTGCTGATCCTTCAAGAAAATAGAGGGGGTTTCCCTACTGCTAATCTCCATTTTCAACAACGTGCATAAACGGAAACTCAAGGCGCTCGATCGAACTATTTTTTTCTACAACGATTGCAATGCAACAATCAATTTTTCTATCTCCGACGCAGATCGTAATTACTTTATTAAATTCGGCCTTTCTTTCGATTTTAAAATTCAATGAATAAAAACATTTATGTAGCGCTGATGGCGGGCGGCGTTGGCACCCGATTCTGGCCTTATAGTCGCAATTCGCACCCTAAGCAGTTTTTGGATGTTATGGGAACCGGCAAAAGCCTGCTGCGCTCAACCTACGAAAGGTTTTTACCAATATGCCCCCCAGAAAATATTTTCGTAGTCACCCATCAGGAGCATGTGGCCATTACACGCGAGCAGCTTCCCGAACTGACCGACGCACAAATTCTGGCCGAGCCGATGCGCAAAAACACAACCCCCTGCATCGCTTATGCCTGTCACAAAGTGCTGAAATTAAATCCTAAGGCTATACTCGTGGTCAGCCCTGCAGACCATTTGATCCTGAACGAATCGGATTTTCAGCAGACCATCGTAAAAGGTGCCGAGCAAGCGGCATCGCAAGACAAACTCATTACGCTGGGGATCAAACCCACACGACCTGAAACCGGCTACGGTTATATCCAATATCTTGACGGGAAAAGTCCTTTGAAAAAAGTAAAGACCTTCACAGAAAAACCAGAGCTCACGCTGGCAAAGAAATTTTTGGATAGCGGAGACTTTGTGTGGAATGCAGGAATTTTTATCTGGGGTGTGGAGGCGTTTTTAGACTCGTTTCACAAGCATTTGCCTGACATGGCGGAAATCTTTGATGAAGCAGCAGAAAAGATCTCGACCAGCGAAGAAAAGTCGGCCATTGAAACCGCGTATGCTCAAGTCAAGAATATTTCCATCGACTATGGCATCATGGAAAAGGCTGACAATGTATACGTGTTGCCGAGCAACTTTGCCTGGAGCGATCTGGGGTCATGGGCCTCACTTCATGAGATTCTTCCTAAGGACGAAAACAACAACGCACTAATTGCCGAAACGCTCTTATACGATACGCGCAACTCCATCATCAAAGGACCTAAAGGAACTTTGATGGTAGTGCAAGGTCTTAACGGGTACCTCGTAGGCGCCTTCGACAACGTGGTGATTGTTTGTGAAAAAGATAAAGAAGATCAGTTCAGAAGATTCGTCAACGACCTTAAGGCAAAACCGAACGGTAACGAGTATTTATAATCTACCTCACCAAAAGACGAATAGTCTTGGTAAATGAGGGCGACGTATACTTTGCCAGGTAAATTCCACTTTTCAGCGGGTTGGCAAAGTTTACAGTCTGAGTTCCATTCACTTCAAAAGAGCAAACTGAATAGCCCACATTATCAAATATTGCTAAGGTTCCATTGGGCTCATCAAAATTGAAATTAAGCGTAAGCGAAGTGCCATCGCTGGGGTTAGGGCTAATTTCAAATTGTTTTTCAGCTGCGTATTCCTGCAGGATAATAAAAAAGGTTTCCTGGTAGTTGTCAAAATCCACAGAAGTAAGTCGGTAGTAGTTTTTTCCAATCACCGGAAGGTTGTCGGTGAACTGATAATCGTTACGTTGATTCGTTGTGCCATGGCCTGATATTTTACCAAGACTATAAAAATCTTTTCCGTCTGTTGAGCGCTGCAAATCAAAATAGTTGAAATTCAATTCTGAAGCCGTAGCCCATTTCAACTCTACCGCACCATTGTTAAGTTGAGATTTAAAGAAGAGCAAAGTAACCGGAAGACCAGCGCTAGTACACTGAGCCTGACAACCGCTACAGGTGCAGGAAGCTGCCGTAATGGTTGATCCGCCCGACTCCTGAATAGAACTTCCTGAACCTAATGAAAGACTTCCGGTGACAGCGATTTTGCCTGAACCCGACTGCTGAATTTGAGTTCCGGTTCCGGCTTGTAGATTACCACCAATAGTGAATTTACCCGCACCATTTACGGTGAGCTGACCGTTATTAGCCATCACTACATTGCCATGCACAATCAATTGGCCGCTGCCGCCAAGGTTAAGCTGAAAGCTTCCGCCAATGTTTAGGTCACCCCAGATTTCTACAATACCTGAACCAGTTATGGACAGTGTTCCACCACTCAGAAAGGTTAGGTTTTTTTTGGTAGAGGCACTAAAAAGAGCACTTGAACCAATGTTTAGTACTCCTGAGGCCGTCACGGTGAGGACTAAATTTCCACCCGTTATATCGGTGACAGAGCCAATCGTAACATTTGTGGCGCCGTCAATTGTTGGGTTTGCATTTAAAGAGACGTTAGTTCCTGTACCACTGGGAACCGCCGCTGGGTTCCAATTGGTATTGACCGTCCAATTGCCCGTTGTTTTGAATGTTTGCGCCGAAAGATCTACACAACTAACAGCTAAAATCACCCCAATTACCCATCTTAAGACCATATTGAACGTTTTTTTTAAGTTATGATTATGATCAAACCCCAAAGGTAACTAATTGATTATAATCAATATTTAACTCCTGAAAAATCGTGCCAAATCGCCTTTTGCCATTACTACGGCCAAATCTGATAACCTTGCAATAAAAATTGACCATTTTTGGAAAAAGAAAACGCGATTGGGACTTCATTCATCCAAACTTAAAAAACTAGCCGGCGAAACAGCCCTTTATGGGCTGGGAAACATGGTGCCACGCCTGCTCAATTTTTTCCTTTTTCCAATCCACACCGCGTTTTTTCACCCGGCTGAATATGGGGTATTTACCAAACTCATGTCCGTAGTTGGTGTGTTGAACATCGTTTACACTTTTGGTATGGAGACGGCCTATTTCCGTTTCTCCACCAAACCCAATGCCGACGAGGGTCGAATTTTCAATCTTGCGCAAACTGCGGTAGTGAGTATCAGCACCACCTTCTCACTTTCGTTCATTTTATTCGCGTCTTTTTTTGCTGAAGAGTTGGGGATCCAAGGCCACGAGGACTACGTCATCTGGCTTTCCCTGATCATGCTGATCGACAATGCGGTGAGCATACCCTTCGCAAGACTTCGTCTCCAAAAGAAGCCGATTCAATTTGCCTTTTTCAGAATCTCCAACGTGGTTATTCTTACGGGGCTGAATCTGTACTTCCTTTATATCGCCTTCGATCCGGCCGTAGGCATTGCTTACATTTTCATCGCCAATCTTATTGCCAATTCTTTTTACCTGATTTTCTTTTTCAAAACATTGATTCGTTGGAAACCGATGTACGACAAGGAAATTTTCCCTTCTCTCGTCACATACTCATATCCAGTGATGCTGATGGGCCTTGCCGCCATGACCAACGAATTTTTTTCGCGACTGGCGCTGGAGAAATGGTTGCCTCCTGATTTTTATCCCGGCAAAAGTGCAGCCTACGCGTTAGGCGTGTTTGGTGGGTGCTACAAACTATCCGTATTTATGAACCTGGCCATTCAGGCCTTTCGAATGGCGGGCGAACCGTTTTTCTTTTCACAATCGAGCGATCACAACTCGCCTCAGTTATTTGCCAAGGTGAACCATTATTTTGTGATTGTTTGCTGCGTGATCTTCCTGGCCGTAAGCATCAATCTGGATGTGCTCAAACACTTACTGCGCAATCCCGAATATTGGGAAGGCCTTACCATTGTGCCTCCGCTATTGCTCGGTTATTTCTTTCTTGGCATCTATTATAACTTTTCGATTTGGTTTAAGCTCACCGACAAAACCTACTTTGGCACACTCATCACCATTGGCGGAGCATTACTTACCGTCGTGTTCAATCTCATCCTGATTCCGATTGCAGGTTATTATGGAAGCAGCATCGCCACGCTGCTCGTCTATGGCTCGATGATGATTGCCTGCTACTGGTTTGGACAAAAGTATTATCCCATCCCGTACAAGGTACTGACCGACTCAGCGTATATTATTGCTACTGCCATCCTCATTTACGGTGTCAATTCTGTGGTGATAAAATCCCTCTGGGTCTCGGTGCCCGTTCATCTTCTGGTGATCGCCGCCTTCCTCGGCGTAGTTTATAAATTCGAATGGAAGAATTTACGGCACTCCTGATGGCCGGAAAAGGATTGCATTTTATTTCTACCTTTGGTAGTTGAAATTCAATGTGTTGAAAGCTAAACTTCTTGTGCCGTTCCTTATCCTCGGCCTTGCTGTTTTTTCTGTTTCTGCACTCGCGCAGCGAGACCGAAAAAAGAAAAACGAGGGCAATTTTACTTCAGCCAGACTGACTGAAGCGGAGCGCATTTTTTCGGATGGTGAAAAATACTACATCCTTGAAGATTACACGAAAGCCCTTTTCTATTTTCAGCAAGTGTTGGAATACACCCCCGACAACGCCACAGCGTATTATAAGATCGCGGAGATTTTTTTGAAGGGCAATAAAGAAGAAGACCTGATCAAAGCTGAACAAGCCATCGAAGTAGCGCTCAAACTTGAAACCAAGAACAAGTATTTTTATCTCCTCGCTTCACAAATTTATGCTACTCATCATTTGTTTGACAAAGCTGCTCAAACGCTTGAAACAATGATCAAGGAGATCAAAGGCACAGAAGAACATCTCTATGAATTAGCTGGACTCTACCTGCAGGAGAATAAAATCGACGACGCGCTAAAAGTATATCGTCGGGCGGAAACAGAATTGGGTATCAATGAGCTTTCATCGTTGCAGATGCAACGAATCTATTTGGTAAAAGGAAAGTTAAACGAAGCCATCGCCGAGGGCGATAAATTGATTCAGGCTTATCCTGATGAAGAGCGCTACACGCTAGCCATGGCAGAAACACTGTCTCAACAAGGTCAAGCGAATCTGGGTATCACTTACCTTGAAAAATTCATCGCTACACATCCCGATGCGGGGAATTCAAAAGTGTTGCTGGCCGGATTATACCGCGACTCGGGACAAGAAAAAAAATCGCGTGAGTACATTACCCAAATTTTTGATGACGCCGAAGTGGAAGTGGGCAGCAAGGTGCTGATGCTGGGCACATACAATGCTGTGCTATCGCAAAATAAAAGCAAGAAAGTACACGACAGTGAACTTGAAAATTTCGCTATCAATCTTTTCAAGAAGCTCAAAACTAACTATCCCAGCGACCCCAATGTAAATCTGGTAGGCGGAGATCTTTTCATCATGCTTGAAAAAAACGAGGAAGCCCGTAAAGAATATTCATTTGCGGTGAAACATGGCGCCAGCAGTTATGAAGCGTGGCAAAATTTATTGTTCCTTGAAACGCAGTCCAACCTTCCCGACAGTGTAATTGAGCACGCTGAGCAGGCGCTGGAGCTTTTCCCCAATCAAGGCATGATCTATTATTTTAATGGAATCGCTCATCTTCAAAAAAAGAATTATCGCGAAGCCGTGCAGACTCTCGAACAATCGAGGAAGTTAACTACTAACAACCCCAATCTGTTGGGGGAAATCCTGGGCATGCTGGGTGACGCTTACAATGCCTTGAATGAAAATGACAAATCAGACAAAGCCTATGACGATGCGCTGGCGCTGAATCCGAACAATGATTACGTGCTCAACAATTACAGCTACTATCTCGCGCTGCGAAAAGCAAATCTGGACAAAGCCGAAAAAATGTCCTCAGCCCTTACCAAGCGGCAACCCGACAACCCTTCGTACCTTGATACCTACGCGTGGGTACTTTTTCAATTGGGCAAATACAAAGACGCGCGCAAAGTGATGGAGAAAGTCCTTCCTTCGGGACGCTCGAATGCCATCTTCTACGAACATTATGGAGACATCCTGTATCAGCTGGGTGAAATTGATGAGGCGGTGGCGCAATGGCAGAAAGCGAAGTCGCTCAATGGCAACAACGAAGTACTCAACAAAAAAATTACCAATCGGAGAATCTACTAATTATTAAATTCGCAAAATTTTTCAGGTGAAACTTTTTCCTTTACTCACTACCATTCAGAAAACGACGTTGACGCTGATCGGCTTCATCTTGTTGTCAGCCTGCCATCGCCATATTATCCCGACACTTCCGCCGCCGCCCAAATCTATCGATGTGCAGGAAATTAATTTCGAATACATGCACGGCAAGGCCAAGCTGATCTTTCGCGATGACTCGAAAGAAAGAGAAGTAAAGGCTCACATCCGCATTCGCAAAGACAGTGTGATTTGGATGACGTTGAATTTTATCGGGCTGCAGGGCGGTAAAGCACTGGTCAACAAAGATTCGATCACGATCGTAAGCAATCTTGAAAATCAATATTATGTGTTTGATTACGGCGAACTAAGCAAGCGCTTTAACTTTAAGATTGATTATAAAGTAGTGCAGGCTGCACTTTTGGGCAATCCGATTTTGCCTCGCCGGGCAGATGACGAGTTGGGTGAAGACTCCTTCTTTAACAAACTGATTCAGCACGAAGGCACCGTCACCATTCAAAACCTTATCAACAAAAGCACCAAAAAACTGGAGCATGTTGATTTCAATGAATCCACCACGGGCAATTCAATTAAAATAAATTATTCCGATTTTCAACCGGTGGGCGACAAGCTGTTTCCGTACAAAGGCACCATCGAAGTGACGTACAAAACGCACTCGGGAATTGTGAACAACACGATCATTTTTGAATACACCAAAGCCGAAGTAGGCACAAAAGAATTACGTTTTCCGTTTAATATTCCCAAACGGTATGATCGCAGGTAAGATCACGCGTTTCAGTTTTATCTGTTTACTTTTCATCGCTGTTGCAGCGCCTGCGCAAAAAAAAGACAAAGCGGCGTTGCAACGCGAGCGCCAACTTAATCAGGAGAAAATAAAGGAGACTGAAAAAATCCTGGAGGAAACCGCGAAAGAGAAAAAAAATTCAATTGGTGAACTTACCGCACTTAATCGCCGCATCGAGCAGCAGGAAACTTTGGTGGGCACAATAAAAAGTGAAATGGGGATTCTTGATGACGACATCAACGAAGACAATCAGATCATTGAAGCTCTTGAAAAAGATGTGAACGACCTGAAAGAAGAATACGCCGCGATGCTCTTTGCTGCGCAAAAGGCCAGTGGAAAAACTGATAAGCTGACACTGCTTTTTTCTTCTACATCATTTGATCAAATGCTCATGCGCCTGAAATACATGGAGCAATACGGCAAGGCGAGACAAGTGCAGACAGAAGCCATAGCACGCGCGCAAGCCCTGCTCAGTGCGCAGGTGAAACAAACCGAAGCCAAGCGCAACGAAAAGCAACTTCTGCTCAACGACGAACTGAAGCAAAGCGAGCAACTTACCGGGCTCAAACAAAAACAGCGCAAAGTGGTGACCAGTCTGGTAAAGGAAGAACGCCGACTGAAACGCGAACTGGAAGAAACGCGCAAGGCAGTGGTTGAGCTCGACAACCTGATTGCAAAAATTGTAAAAGAAGAACTGGAGCGTGCTGCGAAAGAAGCCCGCGAACGCGAGCGCAGTAAAGTAAAAGAAGTAGCCAACGCCTTTGAGACAGCTACACTCTCTGCCTCGTTCGAAGAAAATAAAAGTAAATTTCCCTGGCCAGTGTCAGGGTTTGTGTCGCAGCGGTTTGGCCGGCAGATGCATCCCGTGCTGAGAGGCATCGAGATTCAAAACAATGGCATCAACATACAGACAAAAGCCAATGAACCGGTGCGTGTGGTATTTAATGGAGAGGTGCGCACGATTGCGTTCATCAAAGGGCTCGGCAGTACGATCATCATCCGCCACGGAGATTACTACACGGTGTATGCAGGCGTGAAAGATGTGTTTGTAAAAAAAGGCGACCATGTTTCTACAGGTCAGGAAATCGCCCGCGTACTCTCCTCTTCTGATGGTATTTCAGAGTTGCGCTTTCAGATCACAAAAAATATCGAAGCACTTGATCCACAAAAGTGGCTGAAGAATTAATATCAGCCGTGATCCTTCGAGTACTTATCGCGTAAAGCTGATTTCAAAAATTTTCCCACTGAAGTTTTCGGAATTGCGGCTACCTCTTCATAGCCATCAGGCAACCAAAACTTGGCAAACTTGTCTTCTAGATATTTTTTCAACTCGTCCGGCGTCACTGTCTTCCCTTCTTTAAGAACTACATACGCATACGGGCGCTCCATCCATTTTTCATCGGGAATAGAAATCACGGCGGCTTCCATCACTGCGGAATGACCCATCAATGTATTTTCAAGCGCTACCGAACTAATCCACTCGCCGCCTGACTTGATCACGTCTTTGCTGCGGTCTTTGATTTCAATACAGCCTTGCTCATCAATCGTCACAATGTCACCGGTTTTAAACCATTCGTCGGAAGTAAATTTTCCTTCGGGTTCCATGTCGCGGTAGTACGCCGCCGCAATCCACGGTCCGCGAATTTCCAGTTCGCCCATGGTGACACCGTCCCACGGGATGAATCCATTTTCATTTCGTCCGCGAATCTCAACGAACGGAGCTGGCAAACCTTGCTTGGCCGTGTGATCGTATTGCTCTTCCTTCGAGGCATTCACTAGTTGACTTGTCAGCACTGAAGTACTTCCCAATGGAGAAGTCTCTGTCATGCCCCATCCTTGCAATACTTGAATGTGGTATCGTTCATCAAACGCTTTGACCAGAAAGCGCGGCAAAGCGGAGCCACCCACCAGAATAATCCTCAAGGCTAACTTGTAGCGGTTGGGATCAGCGTCAAGCTTGTTTAAAATTCCAAGCATCACAGTAGGTACGCCACCTGTGACGGTGACTTTTTCCTTCTCATACAAATCGAGCAAACTTTCTGGATCCAAATACGGGCCGGGAAAAACCTGTTTCGCTCCCACAAACGTGCAGTTAAAAGGAAAGCCCCACGCGCTGGCGTGAAACATCGGTACAATCGGGAGCACGGAATCCACTTCGGTGATTCCGAGGCCGCAGCAACTTACCAAACACGACATGGCATGAAGCATGATTGAGCGATGCGAATACAGCACGCCTTTGGGTTTGCCAGTAGTGCCCGACGTGTAGCACATCGACGCTGCCGTGTATTCGTCTCCCTCGAATGGTTCAAACCTTGAGGCATCGCCGGAGGCAACGACGTCTTCGTAATTCAAATATCCTTGCGGAATTGGCTGGCCGGCGTTGGGAATCACGATCAGATGTTGAACTGAAATGTTGGCCTTGAATTTTTCAAGCAAAGGCAATAGTACTTGATCCACAATGATCACCTTGTCTTCGGCGTGATTGACAATGTAAGTAAGGTCATCCGGGCTCAACCGCAGATTAAGCGTGTGAACGATCGCTCCCATGCACGGGGCGGCAAAATACGCTTCGAGGTGTTGGTAATGATTCCAGCAAAGTGTGGCTACCCGATCACCATGGCGCACGCCAAGCTGGTGAAGAGCGTCGCTTAATTTTTTTGTTCGTAGCGCAAAGTCTTTGTAGGTGTAGCGATGAATGCTCTTGTCGGGCATGCGGCTGACAATTTCCTTTTTGGCAAACAACGTTTCAGCCCGGCGCAGAATAGTGGGGATGGTGAGTTGATACTCCATCATCAAGCCTCTCATAGACATTTAGGTTTAGGTGTGACGAATTCTTTTAAAGCAAATGCAATCGCTTCAAACCAACTGAAACCTAATGTAAAAAATTTTAAGGGAAGATTTTTGAAAACCTTTGGAGAAAAAGCGTCAGCTTAATCCTTCATCCACTCAAAGGTGGCGTAGTGATCGCCATTCATGCCGAGCTTTTTATACACGGTTTGAGCCGCGAGGTTCGTCTTATCCACATAAAGGCGGATGCCCGTCATGTCAGGGTCTTCGTCCACCATCTTTTTGATAAAATTGTAGAGCTCCTTGTACACACCCTTGCCACGATGCGGCTTATCCACATACACCGACTGTATCCAAAGGATAGTGCCGTTGCGCCAGTCGCTCCATTCGTACGTAGTCATCAGGCAACCGATCACTTCATCATTATCTTCAGCTACATAGTAGCGGCCTTTGGTCGAATCTTTAAACATTCGTTGCACACCCAAGGTAAGCGCGCTGATTTCGAGCGTTATGTTTTCGGTTTCCAGAGCCATCTTCAATTGAAAGTCAAGAAGAGATGGAATGTCTTTGGGTGTTGCTTCGCGGATAATCATAGGAGAAACAAAGTACGCGTGGAATTAAAGAGCCTGTTTGATGTCGTTGATTAAATCTTTCACATCTTCTATGCCCACAGAGAAACGCAAAAGTTTGTCGGAAATGCCTGCTGCCTTTCGCTCAGCCGGAGACATTTTGGCGTGTGAAGTTTTTACCGGCTGTGTGATTGTACTTTCTACGCCGCCAAGACTTATCGCTTTGCGAATAATTTTCAATCGCTTCAAAAATTTTTCTGTATCGCCCTTAATCTCAAATGAAAGCATTCCACCAAATCCACCTGGCATTTGCTTTTTTGCGATAGCAAAACCGGGATTACTTTTTAAGCCCGGATAATACACTGCACTTACCTTGGGTTCTTTTTCAAGATACTTCGCCAGCGCCAGGGCGTTTTTGTTCTGCTGTTGTACACGGAGCACAATTGTCTTCAAACTTCGTTCGACGAGATATGCCGTCTGCGCGTCGGTACTTCCGCCAAAGTGCATTGCGCTTGCTTTAACTTTTTCGATGAGCTTCTTTGAACCTACTGCTACTCCGCAGCAAATGTCGCTGTGGCCGCCGATGTATTTGGTGCCGCTGTGGGTAACAATATCAATGCCCAGGCTTATCGGGTTTTGGTTTACGGGCGAGGCAAACGTATTATCGATGATGGTGATGATTTTGTGTTTCTTCGCGATACGGGCTACACCACGGATGTCCGTAATTTTAAGCAGCGGGTTCGACGGCGTTTCAATATAAATCACTTTGGTGTTCGGCTTGATCGCCGCTTCAAATTTTTCCAAATCAAAAACATTCACCATCGAATGATCAATGCCGTAGCGTTTCAATTCGGTAATTGCTGCATGATGTGTGCCTCCATATAAATCATCCTGAAACAAAATATGATCGCCATGGCGCACCATCGCAAAAATCGAGGTCATGATCGCCGCCATACCCGAGCCAAAGAGTAAGCCATCTTCTGTGTTTTCCAGCGCTGCAATTTTCTCCACCACAGCTTTTTGATTCGGCGTATTAAAGTAGCGCGGATACCTCACTTCGGCATCGTAATCATAGGCCGAAGATGGATAGATCGGATTCACTAATCCACCATAAAGACTGTCGCCCTTAGATCCGACGTGTACGCTCTGCGTAAGTTTTGATTTGCTCATGATTCTGTTTTTGAAGTGAGCAAATATAAGAGGATGTGGCAAAGCGAAAAAAGAAAACGATGCGGCTGCTACAATCCATCCCTTTTGCAATCGTTATTTGTAAAAATTTTCCTTTCTTGTGTGTCCTAAGATTTTGAATGAAGTCACTTTCTCTCTCTACGTTTATCAAATTCTCTTCCTACTGGTCTAAGCTGGTAGGCGTACGTTGGCAACTGCTTTTGTCGATCGCTGCCCTTTGGATCGTAAGTCTTTGGCTGCGCAACGAGTACGGACAAGATGACTCAAACCTCTGGTTGGTGATGAACCAATTTATTCAGTTGGTAAAGTGGACAATCCTCGGGCTATTTTTGATAAGCCTGCTTACGGCCGTAAGCACGTGGGCTTATTTTATGAACGGCGTAAAAAACAAACGTATTGCCGTGCAGGCAAAGTTTGGCGACGGCCAAAAAGCAGAAGCGGGTTGGATTCCCCTTACGGTGATGATCAGCGGCCCGGCGTTGCGCCCGCTGCTCGGCACGATTCAGGCACGGTTGGTTTTTTCTGAAAAGAGAATGTCTGAGCGCGTTATTCTAGACACCAATGTGCCGCGACCGCGTCATTGGTGGCGGCAGGCAATTCGCGGCACCGGGCAAACCTTACTTCACGACCGGGGCATTTACGATGTAGAAAAAGTATTGATTTCGTTTTGCGATATGCTGGGTCTCGTGTCGCTGCCCTGCACCATTCCCTACACGCAGCAGTTATATACCTTGCCGCTGCCGCAGGAAGAACAGAAAATAAAAGCGCAGCCCAACTCTACCGAAGAACAAAAGCACCGCATTGATATCCCCAAACGCGTAGAGGGCGAGCATGTGAATTACAAAGAGTTTGAAACCGGCGATAACATTCACCGCATCGTGTGGAAAATTTATGCCAAGAGCGGTCAGCTGGTGGTGCGCATTCCCGAAACAAAAGATCCTTACGCGTCGCATCTTTATTTTTATGTGAGTTATTACCACGGGTTCGGATTGCAGGGTGGAGTTTTTGAAACTGAGCTATTGAACGTGTACAAAGACACCGTACGCAATTTGTTTGAGGCCATTGCTCAAAACGGCTATGATGTGCGTATTCCACACGATCAGGAAGTACCGAAGCTAAGCGGCCTAAGCGAAAAGAAGAATGAGTTATTTCAAATCACCGCGGCGGCGTGGCAAAGCCAATTGGCGCCATCCGGATTTGTTAATTATAGTAAAGCTGCATTTGTCTGCCTTCCTTCGCTGGTGCCTGTGGGAGAAGTCGAGACTATATTAAAAAACTTGCCGCCGTCAGTTCCGTTGGTAGTAGTGAAATTGTCGGATGCAATTCCGTCGCCATTTCAACTTCAGGTAAAGGATATTTTCTTTAAGCCCGAGGCCAAACCCTCTGACAAACTGAGGCAACCCTGGTTGCTGTCGTCGCTGCGGAGAAGTTTGAAAGAAAATGAAAATGACATTGCCTCAGCGCTGAAACAGCGCGGCAATAGCTGGCTGACCAACGATATAGAATTTGAACGATGAACAGGCAAGACAATAACGACCGCTTTCAGCAACTCCTCATTCGCCTTGTGTTGGTAGTTATCCCTACCATTATCATCGGGTTCATCACACTTCGGTTTGTCAACTTCTCGTACACCGCACTCAATACCAGCCTCGTCAGCCAGACCATTTATTTTGCTGTGGGGCTTACGCTGGCGTACACACTCTATTATTATGGAGCACGTCTTGCAATTACTTTTCTCTTGCTGTGGATAGGGTACTGGCTATTTGAAAAAATAATCAATCGCCTGCCCGGCGAGTTCGATGTGTTCTATGCTACGGCAAGGTTTCAACTGTATTCCACCCTTTTCATTTTCGGATGGGTGTTTGGTTTTCTGCTGGCGCGGATACGGTGGTCGTATATTATTGTGTTTGGTCTGCTGGCGACCGTTACACTTGTGGCAATCTCCGACACGATCGACGTAAGCCTTACGTACATCCTCGTGCACATTAGCCCGGTGGTGGTGTACGGATTGTACATGTTGTTTCTTTCTCCGTTGCTGACGAAGCGGGTTGAAATAAATCTGAAACGATCTGGAAAGCTGGCACTGCGCATCAGCTTATTTGCCTTGCTGATTCTGCTCGCCTTCATCGTTACCGAAAGTCTTTTTAAAAGCGATCTCAAAGCTGTTGAAAAAGAACTCGGTGCGCGCGGTGCAAAAAATAACAAAGACGGCTCGAAGAACAACGACAACAACTACGACGAGCGCAACGGCCTAATGGAAAAAGGAGGCAAAGGCGACGATGGATACCGATTAAAAGACACAATGCGGGTGAATTCGAAAATGAGTTCGTCCGATAAGCTGATGTTCTGTAGCAAGCTGGACAATTATTTTCCAGATGGCTCGCCCGCGCCATTGTATTTTGTGTATCACTATCTCACACGCTACGATCCGGTGAAAGAAACATTCACCCGCGATGTGAACGTTCCTTCCTTTGATGAGTTTGACGTTGACCCGGTCAATCTGCCCATGTATTATTCATACATCGACACTACTATATTCCGCAAATCGATGGGCGACAAATTAAAAAAGGTAGTGGAAGCCCAAGTCTATCTTTCAGAAAACACCTGGAAGCATTCGGTACTTGGCCCAGCGAATGTATTTGCCATTCAAACTATTCCTGTAGAAAAAGATTTTCAGAAAACATTTATCTCCGGCTACAAAATCACTTCTTACGCATCCGAGCTGAACAATGCGTACTTCGTGTACAACATCTCCGCCAACCCGATGCTCGAAGGCATTCAGGACAAGCGCCACGAAGAGTTGAGAAGCGTGAAAGGTTACTCCAAAATCGACAACAAATTTTTAAACTACTACACCACATTGCCCACCGGCGGCATTTACGATTCCATCTCCAAGCTTGCCTTCAGTTTGGTTGGGAAAGATGCGCGGCCTGTTGACAAAGTGATCGCGGTTCGCGATTTCTTTTTGAAGCGCAATGAAAATGGGAAACGAATTTTCAGGTATTCATTAAAAGCCGGCGCGGTCGACGATCCGAATATTCCCAGCTCGAAAATGTTGTACAACTTTCTGTTCAAAACCCACACAGGCTATTGTACTTATTATGCAGGCGCATCGCTGTTCATGCTTCGCGCACTGGGTGTGCCCACGCGCTTCACCACAGGCTTTGCAGCCATCAACCGAAGCGACAAAAACAAAGGCTGGTATTGGTTTTACGCAAGTCAGGCGCACGCGTGGACGCAAGTGTATTTCCCCGGATACGGTTGGCTCGACTTTGACATGACTATCGGGAATGAGGATCAGCAAAATGCGCCAAAGCCCGACGGCACGCCGCCGCTTCCTCCACCAGAACCGTGGCTTGTGCTTAATGCGAAAGCTGAATCAGTCAACGAAAAAACAAAATCGCTTAACGCCTCTTTCAGCTCACTGATTTTTTTGAACAACACGTATGCACTGAATAAATCTTTCACGCGGCCTATCGATGCATCGCTTTGCAGAATACTCTATAATAAAAAGGACACCACGTTTGCGGCGATTCATCCCGGCGACTCGCTGATTATTGTTTCGTACAAAGACGAAGCAAAAAAAATTCCGAAGCCGCGTCCGGGCGTTTCTATCGAACAGCAGGTGCAGGATTTTCCTTCGCCAATCATTGCCGATGAAATTCACATTCGCGGAAAAGAAAAAGAAAAGAAAAAAGAAAGCGGCACAAAGAAAGGCGCCAACGTCGCCGAAAAGAAAATCACCTGGCAGGAAATAGCCTTACTCGCCGCGAAAGGAATCGGAGCGCTGCTTATTATAATTTTGTTGTTGCCGCTGCTCTACCTTATTTATCGCTTGCTGCGAATATCCTTTGCAGGCAATCTCTCCGCGAAGGCCGATCAGGTTTATCAAGCAGCATTGTACCGCTTCCACATGGCGGGCTTCGAGCGAGAAAATGAAACGCCGCTTTCTTATGCGCAAACTAAAATCGATCCCGCGCTGAAGGCAGGCTTTGAAGAATTTATGCACGTGTATCTGCGGTTGAAATATTCGGCAGGCACTCATCAACCGGAAGACGCAGCAGTCATCAACCGATTTGCAAAAAATATTGGAAGTTCCATTCGTGTTAAAAATGGAATCTTCAAAAGCGCAGCAGGCTACTTTAATATGGCGCTCGCCTTACGTTATTTTCAAACTCCTACATCTACCGACTATTCAACCCCATCGTTATGAACGAAACTACATCCAAGCTCAAGGCTCTGACAGAAAACATTGAGACCATCATTCGCGGCAAGCCGAAAGAAATAAAATACGTAGTGACGGCTTTGTTGGCCAAAGGCCACATTCTGCTGGAAGATAATCCCGGTGCGGGCAAAACCGTACTGGCAAAAACACTGGCGCAATCGATCTCCGAAGGAGCCATTGATTTTCATTCGGCCAACGGAGGTGTTGCCTTCAAGCGCATTCAGTTCACGCCCGACTTGCTACCGATGGACTTGATCGGTTCATACATTTTCGATGAATCGAAAAAAGATTTCATCTTCAAAAAAGGTCCGCTCTTCACACACGTGCTGCTGGCCGATGAAATCAACCGGGCTTCACCCAAAGTGCAGAGCGCGTTGCTGGAGTGTATGGCCGAAAATCAAATCTCATCGGGCGACACCACATTTCAACTGGATCAGTTCTTCTTCACCATCGCCACGCAAAATCCAATTGAGATGGAGGGAACCTATCCCTTGCCAACCGCCCAGCTTGACCGTTTCTCGATGAAGATTTCATTCGGTTATGTTTCTGAAGAAGTGGAGTTTGATATTTACTCCAACTACCTGGCCATTGGCAACGGGAAGAATACCGTAAAGCAAGTGCTCACGTATAACGACGTCATTCATCTGCAAGAGGCTGCTGAAAAAGTTTACATCCATCCTGAATTGGTGAAAGGAATTGTACGGCTGGTGCAGGCAACGCGTCGTCATACCGAGATTGCATTAGGCTGTTCTACGCGAGGTGGAATCACGTTCATCAAGTGTTTAAAAGCATGGGCGCTTGTTAACCAGCGCGACTTTGTAATTGAAGATGACATTCGCGATCTGGCGCATCCTGTGTTGCACCATCGCCTCATCTTCCGCAACCGCGAAGCATCGCGTACGGCGCTGCAGCAAATTGCAGATCTGGAAGTGAATAAGCTTGCGAAGATGGGGATACCCGCCAAACCATAAAATTATGAAGCCAACGCGTCTGCTTTATTTATTGATTTTCATTTGCGCTTCCGCCGGAGCACAGACCAGCATTCGTCAGCAGATTGACAGCGAGCGCGACGGTTCTTTCCTGGAGGACAAAACGTATGAAAAAGCACGCGGCTTCATTCGAAAAGACAGCACGTATTATGTAGGTCACATGCTCGAAGGAGCATATCTTTTTTTTCGTGCCAACGATGAATTAGGTTTTCGCAAAGCCATTCCTTCGCTGCAAAAAGCATTGGATAAAATTGAAAATGATTTCGACCCGCTGTTGCGCATGCGCACCAACAACTACGCCATGTACAGCGCCAACTATCGCTACCATTACGACTACGGATTGATCACCTATTTCTTGAGTCGTTGTTATCAAAATGTAGAGCAACAAGACAAAGCGATGGAAGTGCTCTATCACATCCGCGACCGGAATTTTCAGATGGAAATCAACATGGACTCGTACAACACAATGGCATGGATCTTTCATCGTAACCGCGTGTATACTTCAAGGCAGTTTCCTTTTTTGAAAAATTCGGTGAAAGAAAATGTGATGGCCGCCAACCAATACCTGGATTCGGCGCTACGAAAAATCCAAAACGACTTTCAATACAACAATGGCCTGTATGATCCAAAATATCTCAACAGGCTTTACCTTAGCACGTATCACTACAAAGCGATGATCCACGATTATCTGCTGGACATCGATTCTGCGAATTATTATTACGACATGCTCATTCAGAACGGAGCTTACTCAAGCAATAATTACGCTGAGTTTAAACTGGCGATGGGTGAAATGGAACAAGCTGAAATGTTTTTTGAAGAAGCAGCTCAACGTGAAAGCAGCCCGGAGAAAACAACAAAAGAATATTACTACATGCGCGGTACGCTGGCCACTTACCGCGGTCATCCTGAAAAGGCAGACACACTTTTAACGGATGTGCTTCAAAAACAAGGAAGCACGCCGGGTTATGGCTGGCATTGCATTGGCCTAGCTCGTGCCCAGCATTTTGAAGGGCTCACTGCCGAGAGTCAGGACCGCGCCAACAAAGCCGCACGGTTTCAGGAGTTGCACATTGGCACCACGTGGGGACAGGAGCAATACAATCTGGCGGTTGCATCGCTCAATTATTTAAATCAATTACAATTCAAAAAGGAATACTGGTTTGAACACAACGAATGGTACTTCTGGCTGAACCCGATAAACTGGTATCGATGGGTCAAGTTCACACTTGAAATTCGCCATCAGAAAATGGTGCTTGCCTCATTGGTGGCGGGGAATCCTGAACGTGAACAAGTAATCTATTCGATCTTCTCGCCTGAAAACCTGATTACATTCGACGAAGTGTGGTCCGTCATTGATGGCTTCGGCAACGAATACTTTATCGATATTTATCTGAAAAAATTACAAACAGACAAGCGGCCGCGTGTAAAAAAATACTTCCGCTACTTTCTGGGAAAACTTTACTTGGCCGAAGGGAAAGAGAAAACTGCTATCGACTATTTTAAGCAAGTGCTAAACGATCCGGATTCGGACGATCCTTACCAAAAACTTTTAGTTGCCCGTGTGTACGAGAGCCTTGCGAAAGCCACCGGAGGCAGAGCAGCAGACGAGTACACGCAATTGCTCTACAACGAGTATCCTCAACTGGTGCCGTTCTCAGATCTCACGATGACTTTTCAACTGCAAGTACAAGGGCAACTCACTAGTGAAGAAAGCAAAATTGTGGATGACTTGAAAAATACTTCCATCGAATTCACCAATCAACATGAACTTCCGGTCGTTGCGCTTTCCTTTGAGTCACGAGGTGAGGCCCTTCTGATAAACTACTCGGTTTACAATGAAAGAAAGGTTCTCCAAAAAGGGAGCCTAAGGGTGGAGCAATCTGATCGAAACATGGCGGGGAAATTGATCGCTTACAGACTTTTTGGAATTCAAAAAACAAAAACCGGCGAGCAACTTCCTGCAGCTCCTGTGAAAGAAGAAAAGCCTGAGAAGCATCCTGCCTGACATGCCCGCTAAATAATTTAGCAATCAAACATTATCGGTGATTTTCTTACCTCGCACTCGGCGCGAAGTCTTTGGACATAATTGAAGTTGAAAAAAAGTGTTAGTATTGAATTTAATAACTCATTTTTTAACCACCTATTGTTATGGCAAAGAAAAAAAACTACACGTTCAAAGGAACCGAAGGATCCTCCATGGATGAAACGCTTGTGAAGAAATGGATTCAACAACACGAAGACCATCACGTAACCAAGGCTCATTTTTTTGGCAAAGAGATTATTCAGAAAATGCTGAACCAACCTGGCTGCATGGGTATCCGGATTTATTATGCTATCGATGACAAAGGCCAGAAGCAACTGATCCTTGTTGGCGCTGATGAAAAAGGTAATAACATGTGGCCCAGCAAAACTCCAAAAGCAAAAGGCAAGAAGTTAATGGATGGAGGAGGAAACATTACTACCGATAATTCTCACCCATGCCCGCCATATTGTCCAACAACAAATTGATTTAGCCTCGTGACCTTAGAGCAGTCTCTTGTTATTTCCTATTTATCTGATGGATCCGCTCTTTTACCCATAGTAATTGGATTCTTGCTTTTGCAGAAAAAAAATTCTGACAGAGTCCTTTTATACTTATGGCTACTTACCATCACTGCTTTTTTACTCGATATTTCCTCCGTTTTGATAGTCCTAGGAGACAATTTATTTGGAAACATTTATCGTTTGGCCGAGTTTCATTTTCTTTTGGTTAGCTACTTTTTCGCTTTTGGCCGTAAAACCCTTAAGCTTTTTATTACCATTGCCATCGTTTACACTTCATTTTTCTTTGTCGATCTAATTTTCCTTCAAGCAAAACAATTGACATCATTCAGCGTCACCCTCACAGCAGCCGTATTCATTATATTCTCGGTCCTTCACTTCTTCAAACTAATGCGAGACCTTCCCTCAACCCATATTCACCAGTTGCCAATGTTTTGGGTTGATACCGCGGTGCTGGTTTATTTCGCAGGAGCTTTCTTCATCTTTTTACTGAGAAATTATCTTATTGAAGTACTGAAAGATGACCAGATTGTTTACTGGAGCCTCCACAATATCTTGAATATCATTAAGAATATTCTCTTTGCCATCGGGTTGTGGCACGCCACAAAAAGCCCGGTAGTAAAATCAGAGACACGATGAGTAACTTGCAGATATCTTATAAACTAGCATGATCTTATCCAATGGCTAATTCCCCCGACAACAGTGTCACTATCCTTTTCCTGATCGGCACCGCTGCGATGCTGATCATGGCAGTAGTGATTATTCTGTTTGTCGTTTTTTACCAAAAGAAAGTGCTCAGTGAACAAGTGAAGCAACAAGCACTTGAAGTAAAATACCAGCAGCAAATGTTGTTGGCTCAAATGGAATCGCAGGAAGATGAACGACGACGTGTGGCTAAAGACCTGCACGATGACGTTGGGCTTATGCTTCAGGCTTTGCGAACCACCACCTTGGCTATCCTTCAAAATGCTCCAGAAGAGGACCGCAAAGAAGTTCAGCAAATGGTCACGGAAGTGACGGAAACCGTGCGACGGATTTGTTGGGACTTGATGCCGAGTAGCCTGGAGTATTTCGGGCTTACCGAAGCCGTTGACGAAATGTGCACTCGACTTTCCTCACGTAATCAGGTAGCAGTGACCTTTTCCTTTCATGGAGAGGCTACACTAATCGAAAAAAATAAACAAACTCTATTGTACCGCATGGTGCAGGAGCTGGTTGGCAACGCACTCAAGCACGCCAAAGCGTCGGCCATTGAGGTGGTCTTTACCTGGACCAAAAATCAATTGCAGATCAACGTGCTCGACAACGGCGTTGGGTTTGACCGGGAGGCGGTAAAGAATCGCGCACAGCCGGGGCATGGATTGGGCCTGTTGAGTCTTGAAAACAGGTCACGGCTGTTGCCCGCTAAATTAATTTTTGAACACAATTTTCCACAAGGCACGAATGCCTCTGTGACATACTCTTTTTAACCTATGCCTAAGATTAATATTTGCATTGTTGACGATCACCAGATTTTTCGCAAGGCAATGATTCGTCTTTTAAAAACCTTCAAACGAATTGGAGAAATAACCGAGGCGAGCAATGGCGAAGAGTGCCTGCAACAGGTGAAATTAAAAAAGCCCGATGTGGTGGTACTTGATCTGGAAATGCCTGTGATGAATGGCACTGAGTGCGCCGAACAATTATTAAAAAAATATCCTGACCTAAAAATTATTGTGCTGACAATGCACGACAGCGAAAAGTACATGGTTTACATGCTTGAGCTCGGCGTCCACTCCTTCCTTTTAAAAAATACTGACCCCGAAGAGCTGGAAAAAGCAATCTCCTCTGTTGTCGACCACGATTTTTACTACAATGACTTGCTCAACATGGCTATCCACCGCACCATGAAAAGCAAAACCAGGCACGAACGACCCGAGTTTGGCGGCAAGCAGGATCTGACCGAAAGAGAACGGGAGATTCTAAAACTTATCTGCAGCGAAAAAAGCCTGAAAGAAATCGCAAGTCAATTATCCTTGAGCGAGAAGACAGTTCAATCTCACAAACTGAATATTCAGGGCAAATTGAAGGTTAAAAGCACGGTTGGCCTGGTAAAAGCCTCCTTCGAATTGGGCCTGATTCCCTGAAATTCCTAATCTGATTTTTAAGGATATCCTGAATTTTCATAGGGAATTCCTTACAAAAAAATTTAGCAAAACGTCAAAATCTGCGTTTTTAGGCGTTTTCAAGGGGTCACGGAGACTAAACCCACCAGCCGTATAGACCATTATAAATTCCTTTTTGTTTTTCTGCCGAGCTTACACGCAGTGATTGGTTATCACTGGTTTAGGGTTTTTTAAATTTTGTTCAATGAAGGTACTGGTAGTTCATCGGCAAGGATCGGTTCTGCAAATGATAAAAAAGGAATTAGGGCAATGGCACGTTGAGCCATACGGCAATGGCCTGGAAGGCTTGATGGCCGCAAAGTTGTCTCCGTTCGATTTGATTCTTTGTGGCCAGGACTTGCCGGTGGTTACTGGTATTGAAATGGTTAGGTCTATTCGTAACCTGAGCGTAAACCGGCGAACACCGGTTATCCTGCTGGCCGATGGCACCGAAACTGAGGCTCACAGCCGAATACTTCAATCATTGAATGCCAATTTGATGACCATGGAAGAGGTTTCTGAAATGAAAAATCTTGAAATAGAATAAAAATATCATCGTGGGCTTACCAAACGCAAATTACCATTTAGGACTGCTTTATTTTGTACACCTCCTGGTGAACATAGATAAATCTGTAGACGAGCGGGAAAAGCAAGCGATTCGTGATTTGCAAATCCAGGAAGAAATTCCAGAAACACTGATTCACATATTTAAAGATGCAGTGCTCACCAAAACAGAACGCGAGCTTTTTCAGTACGGCGTTCATTTGTTGAATCTATGCAACGATCAGGAAAAATTATGCGCACTTGCTCACCTCTACCATCTGGCCGAGCAAGAAAGTAAAACACACATCAAAGAAGTTCGGTGGTTGCTTTACTCCTTAAAAGACTCTGAAATTGATTTTGAAGATGTGGAGATGACAGCCCGCCTGGTAAAAGCAAGCAAACAAACTACACAATCGAATAATAAATAAATTAACCATCATCCAAATCCGAATTCCATGGCCCACAAATTAGCTCGCTACGGTTGGCTGCCCGATCTTCCCGACCAACGAGACTTGCAATATGCAGCTCCAAAGCCATTACTGAGAAAATTACCATCAAAGGTAGATTTGACAAAGCAATGCCCACCGGTGTATGACCAAGGGCAATTGGGTAGTTGCACGGCCAATGCAATTGGTGCAGCTTTTGAATTTGAACTTCGCAAGCAAGCTCCGAGCAAAGAGTTCATGCCTTCGCGCTTATTCATATATTATAACGAGCGAGAGATCGAGCACACTGTAAACAGCGATAGCGGCGCCTTGATTCGTGATGGAATAAAAAGTGTGAATAAGCTCGGCGTTTGTCCTGAAAACATGTGGCCTTACAATCCCAATCAATTTGCCAACAGACCTGCGAATAGTTGTTATACTGTTGCACGCGATCATCAGGTAACTTCCTACCATCGCATCGCACGCAACCTTAACCAAATGAAAGGTTGTCTGGCAGAGGGATATCCATTTGTTTTCGGGTTCACCGTATACGAATCGTTCGAAAGTGAAGCCGTAGCCAAGAGCGGCAAACTCAACCTTCCTAAGAAAAATGAGGCACAAGCCGGAGGTCATGCCGTAATGGCCGTAGGTTATCAAGATTCTACCAAAAGGTTTATCATTAGAAATAGTTGGGGAGCCAGTTGGGGGCTAAATGGATATTTTACCATGCCCTATGATTATTTGCTCTCGGAAAACCTGGCCGACGATTTTTGGACCATTCGTTTGGTTGAAGTAACACCAACAACAGTGAAGAAAAAATCTTGAGTAACCAGCTCATTGGTTTTTCGTTTTGAAAAACATTGAACCATGGCAAAAAATAATTCATCATCAAAAATTCTCGCAAACGATTTACTATCGTTTTGCCTGATGTGGGTGATTTTAGGATGGTTGGTTATTAGCGTTGCTAATTCGATTGCGAAATTTTATTTGCAAACGTCCATGGGTAAGTCTTTTCTTAAGTCCTAAATTTAATTGAGGTAACCAACACGAATTCGGGTGTTTTCAACGTTAAATAAGCAAATAGTGTAATTATTTTTTATTCCAGCTTTCAACTTTTAGGTCCTCATCAGTGTCTAAGTAAAACAAGGAATACTGGTTCGGAAATTTTTAAACAACGGAAATGAAACGTCCCTTCTATCTTATCGCAAGAAACCCCAATTCGGTAGAAGAAGCTATTGAATGCCTCGCCGCCGGGGCCAATGCGTTAGAGCCAGATGTTTACTTCATCGACAATGATTTTTACGTGATGGACTTGGCTCCGCTGTGGTCAAAACTTATTACCACACCAAAACGAGGTCCGCGATTGGCTGATTACCTCACCGAGTTGCAAGGCCTAATACTTGCCAGCAAAAAAGATGAATGCCCGTTACGGCTGGCGAGAATTCTTTTTGATATCAAGAATCTAAGCCACTTTGATTTAAACAGGTTCTTCGAAGTCGTCCGCTCAAATTTTTCCCTTCCTGGAGTTGCTCTTGGCGTAACCACACGAGACAAAAAGCAAATCGGGAGCTTTAATGGATTTGTTCCGAAAGATGAAAAAGAATCCATTGGACTTGACGGATATAGTGCAAAGGATGCCCTGGATTTCTTCAAAGAAATAAGAATGAATTACACGTATGCTTGCGGGCCAAAAGCTCCGGCTGTTTCAGCCATTTCTAAAGATTATTTCATTGAAATAATGACAGCGATCCGCTTTAGAGACAGCGCAAGCGCAGTAAAACCCAACCAGGTATATGCCTGGACAGTAAACTGTAAGGACTCTATGCGAACTTACCTCAGCCTGGGCGTTGACGGCTTCACCACCGATAAAATCAAAGATGCACTCAGCGTAATTTCAGAACCTGAGTTTGAAGATAAATTTGTGCTCGCCTAATTGGGAAGTATTTTTAGCCTGCTCTATATGGCCGTTCTTGAGCCCTAACACTTTAAAAAGTACCTCCTCAGCTCAAACAAATAGTAGGTGTCAAGACCTAAGTAAAAATTTATTTTTTCGGGCGCTAAGCCACTACCTGTAGCGCTTCATTCATCAAAAAATGCTACCTTAATATCGTCTATGATGTTAGGGTGCTTTGCTGGATTTATCTGTACTTGCTTTAGCCTGTTGGAGAAACCCCAGTGGGGATTCCTTTTATTTCAGGATGCTGCCACTAATTTATCGGCACTCATTCAGAAAGAAGATGATCAGGTGCAGCGCACAGTATTACTTGCACTTATTCCGGTCGTAGTAGCCTTCTCGTTTATCGTTTTTGTTTTCTATCGATCCAAAAGAGAATCTCACTTTAAACAAGTAGAGGCTAATTTTAAACTCAGTCTGGCCGAAGGTGAACTCAAAGCGCTGCGTGCCCAAATGAGCCCGCATTTTATTTTTAATTGCATGAACTCGATCCATCATTTTATGCATAGTAATCAGGCTGGTGCGGGAGAGTATCTCATAAAATTCTCTCAACTAATTCGTCATGTATTGGAAAGTTCGTCCCAACCAATGGTGCCACTCTCCGACGAAATTGATGCTCTTCGACATTACATTCAGCTTGAGCAACTTCGCTTAAACCATTCGTTTGATTTTAATATTGAGTTTGAATCGGGATTCACACCCGACACCATAGAAATCCCACCCATGATAATACAGCCATTTATTGAAAACTCCATTTGGCATGGACTTAATCAATTGGGGAGCGGTGGCCTGATTGACATCCGGTTTTCAGTAAAGGATGATCGCCACATTTTATGTGAAGTACGCGACAACGGTCAAAGCAATGTGCCAAAATCTGATTTGGATTTATCGCACCTGGTGAAAAAAACGTCCATGGGAATGTCTCTTATTCAAGACCGGCTTAAAGTAATTAACTCGCTATACCACACTCAGGCTGGCTTTACCATTGTGCCTCACTCCGATGGCGCCAATGGAAAGAAAGTATCTATCACCATTCCTTTTCTTAATTAAACTATGAGTTATCAAGTTGTTTTGGTAGAAGATGAAAAACATCAGCAAGAAGCAATGTTGGAAATGCTCGGCGCTTACCCTGATTTTCAGATCGTAGGCGTAGCCTCTTCCATCGACGAGGGTAAAAATTTAATTGAGTCTGCCAAACCTGACCTTGCATTATTGGATGTAATGATTTCTTCGGGAACTTCCTTTGATTTGCTGCAGATGCTTGACCACATTCCCTTTGAAATCATATTTACAACTTCCTACGATCATTTTGCCGTGCAGGCCTTTCGGCTTTCGGCGATAGATTATCTTTTAAAACCAATCGACAAAGATGAGTTGGCCGGAGCGCTGGAAAAATTCCGCGCCAGAAAATTAGCCACCGATAACGCAGCCAATATCAGAAATCTTCTGTCTAACCTGCAGCTTTCTCCATCGGATACAAAAACAAAGATTGCGCTGCCCACCCTCACCGGCTTTCTGTATGTCGCCATAAAAGATATTGTACGGTGCGAGTCGGACAATACCTACACCACCTTTCACACGGTAAACAAAAACAAAATAATGGTTTCAAAAACCCTAAAGGAGGTAGAAGTTATGCTGGGCGACTATCGGTTTTTCAGGATACACAATTCTCATTTGATCAACCTCGATTTCGTGTCAGAGTACCTCAAGGGAGAAGGCGGGGTGGTACTTATGGCCGACGGCTCGCACATTGATGTATCGCGTCGGAGGAAGGATGAATTCCTGCTTTTGCTAAAACACCGCTAACCGTTTTCTTTCCAATTCCTACCGATTTCTGTCTCAAAAGTTCCATTTACTATTTGGTGCTGTTCCAGAGGTAGACTTTGCACTATGTTTAACGTGTTAAATCAAAAAAGACCACCATGGTAAAAATCGTTATTTCTACTTTTATTAGTAATGGCTCACTTTGGTTATATCTGGATCACGAGTTGATTGCAAAAAATAGTGATTCAATTTCAGTAGAAGTTCCAGAAGACCAAGGGTATATCCTCCATTGGTTTGCAAACGGAAATCAGGGGAGCTCATTTTCAATTACGATTTCCTCGCCCAAGACTGCGCAATTTCAACTTACACGTGCCTTAAGCCGCACGGGCAAAGACCACGGCGGGTTCAACTTCGAAACTTAAACTTTAACCATAAACCAAAACGTCTATGTCGCAATTAATCCCCTTTGATTCGGACGGCGAAATTCAAAATGACGCCGTACGTCTGGTGTTCAATTTTCTGAACGATCCGGCACTCAAAAAAATCTCTGATCACTCCATCGGAGGAACATTTCCACTTAGTGAATTCAAACCCGGAAAGGGAAGTGTCGGAAAAAAATTCTGGTACTGTTATTATGCTCATGCCGTAGCGCCAAATCCGGTTCTTTTTCTGGCGGCAGAGGATTCGGCCAAAAACTGGCCGCGTAACCTGAGGCCAGAAGATTACCCGCATCATCCCGAACAAGCCAAACTGGCCAGACCAAAAACTACGTTTGGCTTTGATGACACGAAATACAATCGTAAAAAAATCGCTGACGTAAAAAGATTCATTCAAGAGCATGCAGATTCGGCCAAAGGGGTTGCACCCATCAGTGGAAGCGAAGTACGCAAACACGCATGGGCCTTTGCTTCACTGTTTGGGGACAATAAGCAAGGTTATTGCGAGCATCCGTTTGCTCACTTCGAAAACTACAAACTGGAGACAGAGCGGCACATGATCAAGGAATTCATTGAACAGTGCGGGCCTAAAATTAAAAATGTGAAATACTTCTTTGGGCTTGATAATACGAAAAAAGCTAACGGCTCCTACAACTTTGCACCAAACCGCATCAGGGTGGTACTCTTCCCCTCAGACAGTGCAAAAAAACATATTCACACCAAGCACAAAAGTAATTTGCTAACGGAAGACCTGGAGCGATCTTTTCCGCCCGGGAGTTAGTATATTCGTTGTGTGACATTAGTAACCATTCGCGGCCTGCTCGCCCTCCCGGTGATTTTACCGATTGGGCTCGGGCTCTACAAATTCAAAACAGCCGACAACCCTGCGCGGCTGTTTTTGCTTTTTTTGATCATCGGGTTTTTAACAGATTTAAGTGTGTGGATAATGCTCCAGGTCAACGAGAATTGGCCTGGACATGAAGTCTTTGATCTTTACGCTCTGATAGAAGCTCTTTTTTATTTCTGGTTTGCATCAGTCGTTACGAATCAGCCGGTTTTGAAAATCATTTCAAAAATTCTCCTGATTCTCACCCCTTTCTGGTGGGTATTTTGCATGTTTCTTTATCCGCGGCTTACCGAAAGCACCGCCAGTGGATTGTTTATTCCGAGCTATGAAATAGCCGGAGCGTTTGTGACCGGATTCGCCTTACTTGCACTTTCCGAAAGTGAGGAAAATCTTTTTGCCTCTGCCTCCTTTTGGTTTCTGGCCGGCATCTTTTTCTACACGTTCTGTACTTTTTTTATCATGACGCTGATGGATACACGATTATTAAATCCGCTCTGGTTTCTCAATAACGTGTTCAATATTTTGTCATACTTGTTTTTTACCCTGGGTTTTCGGGCCATCAAGCCACTCAGTCCGTCCGCCAAATACTAACCCAGACCTACCGTTTACCGGCTGATTCTCTCAAAATACTAATTGGTGCTACCCTTTTGGGGTAGCTATGGCTATGTTCGGTGTGTCGTGCCAAACACATGTATTGAGCTGCCGAACCGTGCGGGTTTGCACAACCTCCATTTCGCTCCTATTGATTATTTCAATGTCATATTAAATAACAGGACCACGCCGAAAATCCTGAAAAGAGTAGGCACCCATCCTTAATCAACCGAAAATGAAAACACTACTTGCGGTGCTGATGAGTTTGCTTATCTACACCGCTAATGCTCAGATGCGAGTGCACCTCATCAATGTGGGCCAAGGATGCGCCACCCTTATTGAGTTTCCTTGCGCTGCTATTCTTATTGATACCGGCGGCGAGACTGACGCTCAATACAATTCTTCCGAGGCTTTGAAAGCTTATCTCGACGACTTCTTCACCCGCCGGAGTGACCTGAACCACACCCTGAAGTGTGTTTATCTTACTCATCCGCACAAGGATCATACATTAGGTGTTCCGGTGGTATTAACTCCTCCGTATGTTATAAAAAATGCTGTGACCGACGGACTTGAAGAAGGCTCCGGTAAAGCAGGGCAAATTAAACTACACCGTGCCGCACAAGACTCAGAAGACAATTCAGATCCTTCTGACGACATCGGCTTTGAAGCGATAACCACAGCCGACGTGGGTGTAAACGGCATAACCAACAGCGTAATCGACGCAGTGAACTGCACCGGCACCGATCCGACAATAAAAATTCTGTGGGGTACATCGGCGACGAATCCCGGATGGACCGACATCGATTTTAAAAATGCAAACAATCACTCGCTCGTGATTCGGATTGATTATGGCGCTTCGTCTATGCTTGTGACCGGTGATCTTGAGGAGGCTGCGTTGGCTAGTCTGTTAAAAAAATATCAAGGCACGAATCTATTGGATGCCGACGTGTACCTAACTGGCCATCATGGTTCGAAGAACGGTACCACACAGGAACTGCTAAACCGCATCACTCCTAAAATGGCATTAATTGGTATGGGCGACCTGAGCCGGCATGTATTGTGGACGGCCTGGGCCTATGGACATCCGAACAAAGGAGTGCTCGACATGTTGCAAAAAAGTATTACTACACCACGTCAAACTATTCCGGTAAAAGCGGGCACTGGCGCCAAAACATTTGTAGACTACAGCGTCTCGAAAGCAATCTACGCCACCGGCTGGGACGACAGCATTGTGCTTGAAGCTGATGCCACCGGCCATTGGTCGAAGATAGATCCGCACGCTGAGCCCACGCCTACTCCTAATATCGTTCCCGGTCTGGTGAATGTAAACACCGCTTCAGAAACAGAACTTGAGACATTGCCCGGAATAGGTAACACTAAGGCGAGCGCCATTGTAAAGTATCGTCAACGCCATGGCAATTTCTCCTCGATTGAAGACCTTGACCGTGTTCCGGGTATCGGCCCGGCTACCATCGATTTGTTCAGGGCCTATGTTAAAATCTGATTCAACGTTCACAACAAATTTTAAAAAACCATGACACCCAATGACTTTGTAAAAAAATACCTCCCCTTTGCCAAGCAAACGGAAACCAAATCCGGAATCAGCGCGGTAGCGATTCTGGCGCAGGCCGCACTCGAAAGCGGATGGGGCGAACACGCTCCGGGCAATATGTTTTTTGGAGTAAAAGATTTTGATGGCCTTAACGGGAATGAGCAGCTGCTCACCACCTTCGAATACAGCAAGCGCAGCGACCTTACTCCACAGCAAATAGGGCTTGTGACTATAGCCAAGGTTGAGCCCACCACCATTAAAGGCGTAAAGTTTTTTAAATACACTGGTACTTCGTATTTCAGAAAGTACAACACTCCTGAAGAAAGTTTTACCGATCACACCAATGTTTTTTTCAAAACCAAATTGCCAGACGGCAGCCTTCGGTATGCAGCGGCTCTCGCTGTAAAGAATGACCCGGTGAAGTTTGTGTCAGCAATTGCAGCAGCGGGATATGCACAATCGCCAAATTATGCCGACCAATTAGTGTCGTTGGTAAACACGATTCAAAAATTTGCGAGTTAGACGGAAATCATGGTCATCGATAAAGTTGCCTTAATTCCAAACTGAATATTTCAAAACCACATTCACTATGACATCATTCCCAATACTTGATTTGATCGCCGGCCTCATCTTCATTTATTTTCTTTTGGCGCTCATCAATAACTCTTGCATTGAACTCTATTCAGGGTTTATTGGCTTGCGCTCAGAAGTTTTGACTCACTGGATTAAAAAAACGTTCGGTGATGTGGCTGACAAAATCACAGATCATGTGTTGCTCAATGGAATGAGTTCGCCAGGTAAGTCGGCACATTATATGAATGCAAAGAGTTTTGCCAAAACCATTGCAGAGCTAGTGTATACTTCTGCTAAAGAATCAGCCGAAAATAAAGACACCATAACAACCTCATCTTTTGAGATTACCAACCTGAACGACGCTATTACCAAGTCAGCGTTTCCCCCGGAGATCAAAACATTGCTTCGCTCCTTTATTGCCAAAACCAGCGCGCAGAAAAAAATGAATGCTGCGGTCAGCGATGTCGATCATTTTGAAGAGCAAATCGAGCACTGGTTTAACGCTATTATGGAGCGGCTTACCGGTCACTACAAACGAAAGACAGTGTGGTACACTTTTGTATTTGCCTCTATTATTACGGTAGCGCTCAATATCGACTCGCTGCAACTGGCATCATATCTTTATAGTAACCCCGACGCACGACTAAAACTTGCTCACGCGGCTTACACGGCATCGCAAGACAGCAGTTATATCAAAAAAGTTTCTGCCCTTCAGCAAAAAGCGACGGCCTTGGCAAAAGACAGCGCCACAACCGATTCTGTTCATCAAGTAGCACATTCACTCAACGATCTGGTCAATCAAATGAAAAACCAAAAGGCGGCCATGGACACGGCTGTGGCCAGTATGAACTTATACATTCCTATCGGTTGGCCCGACAAGGAATATGCTCAATATAGAAAGCAAAGTGGCGAGTGTTGGTATGTGCTCAAAAAACTAGGAGGACTGATGATGACTATTCTGGCGATTTGTCTTGGCGCTCCATTCTGGTTTGATGTGCTAAGCAAAGTGGCCAACCTGCGCAGCAGCTTGAAACCAGACGATAAAAAGAACAAGCCCTTAGCGCAATGAAAATTTTTGTTCTGTAAAAAAACATTTAAAACCCATTTGCAATGAAAACAATTTGCGTCTCATTGGTTCTTCTGGTTTTGCTTTTGTGCATTAACCTCGAAGCTGTCAGTCAAACGGAATACAAAATAGTGGCCGACCATTTTTATGAAACGTGGAGTAACAAAGCGCTTGATTGGGAGAAGACGAGAAATTTGCAATATATCGTTTACCTCGTTTCTGCATTACTAAGTATTGTAAGTGGTGTTCTTCATACAATGAAAAAAGGTGCTGCCTGGGTAGCTGTTTGTCTTAGCACATTGGTGGCGCTAAGCACACAGGTTTCGTGGCTATTCAACGTGCAACCAAAAAAATATGAATATGCGGTAAAAAAAATAAATGCCGATCTCAGCAATTTTAAATACTCCCTCTTCGGGCAGGACTTGAGTAATCCTTCAATCAGTGCCATCTATCTAGACCAACAGCAAAAACTCGAATCCAAGTTTTTGAAAATTGAACAATGGCTTATTGAAGAACAGGTTGAAGTACCGACTAACGGATCATCCGGTTACATTCCTGTAACAGAATCGTTAACGCCTGTCTTTGCTTCGTTTAGCTGTATTAAGGAAGGAGCGCAATGCCTTGATGCAAAGTTTGATTTTGCCCAATCAAAAACCATAAGCGCCGGAAATTTCAAGGCCGATCTTCCAGATCATCTGATCGCTCAAATTCAAAACGACAAATCCGGAATTTATTTCGTTGGCTTTTGCTTAGCTACCGAAGCGTCAGTGGCAGCTACTGGTGCAGATGACTGCACTATTCAATCCATGGCAAAATTTATGACAGGAAGTAACTCGGCCGCACAACAAAATGCAACGCAGGTAGCTAGAAAATTATTTGACCTATCGGAGAGCGTACTACTAAAATTCTTTTCCCAACCAAATCAAATTGCTTGTCTTAAAATTACAAGAATTCAAAAATCATCAATCGACTCCTACTTTACCAACTTCAATTTGCTTAAGCTAAAAAGTCCGCAATTGATAAACAAAGAATTTAAGACCAAGCTGAAAAGGTCAGAGGCAATCTATTAACGCATTATTCTAAAATAAAAAATCATGATTCAACAATCTCCGCTCACCGTTCTTTCTGAGGTAATACCTGAACGTGTAGCGTCGCTGAGGCAACTGCTTTTGCAGATTGACCAGGACGTAGAAAGCAACGCTACCATTCCTTTCAGTTTGTTTCCGTCTGTTCATTTCGCACGGTTCGTGATCATTGAACCCATGATCGAGCAGGGTAAAACTCATCCGACTTGGCTTGCCTTCAGTGCAAACTTCGATGGGGATTTACCTTCCCTACTTGCAGAACTATACGACAAAGCCGGAAGCGGATTTGACCTTGTTTACGGGCACTGCCTAGGTTATAAACCAGGAGGGATCGGTGCCTTTTCCGAGTATATCCTCCGTAAAAAAATGCCATACCCCAACGCTTTTTATGTAGGGCATCGGGGTCTCTCGGTAGCCACCATTCTTCTTCAAAACAAAATCAGAACTGCCATTGAAAATTTTTTGAATGCCATACCACAACAGGATAATTCTCCGGAGCAGATCAAACAAAACATTGTGAATCATCTTAACACAAACTATAGTAGTTTGATGAAAGAGGCTCCACCTGAAATCAAACTAAAATCAATCTGGGAGCCAATTCTCATCGCGGCAGCCGTTCTTATTTTTATCGGACTAATTTTCGGTTGGCACGTGTTGGGTTGGATTCTTCTCACGCTTATAGTGCTGTTAGGGATTGGCTACGCGGTACTGCGCATGAAAGAAGAAACTGATCCGCAGATTGAAATTAAAAGTGAAGTAACACTGACTTCACAAATCACCTCCCTCACCAATCGGGAAGACTTTACGGTACAAAACCAACTCACACATTTGGTTGCGATAAAGCCCGGCCTATTCAGACTTGGTTTGTTAAAACTTGTGCTGTGGGGAATCAACTTGCTGGCAATGGTATTATACAACAAAGGAAAGCTAGGCAACATACCCACCATTCACTTCGCCCGTTGGGTAATCATTGACGAAGGAAAAAGGCTTTTGTTCTTCAGTAATTTTGATGGATCATGGGAAAGTTATCTTGGTGATTTTGTAGACAAAGCAGCCGTGGGCTTGACAGGCGTGTGGAGTAACACAGACTTGTTTCCTAAAACGAAAAACCTGATTCAGAATGGAGCGACCGATGAGCAACGGTTCAAATACTGGACACGCGTTCATCAGATTCCAACACAAGTTTGGTACACAGCCTACAAATCGCTTTCGGTGGTCAACGTACTGAACAATAATCTGATTCATCAAGGCCTCTTCAAAACAATGACGCCAGAAGAATGCCAGGAGTGGCTTTCTAAACTTTAAGTAAAAGATATCACCTCATCACACAACGACATGGAAACTTTAGACTACAGCGATATTCAAGGCTTACTCATTCGGGGATATAAAACACTGCCAACTTCGGCTTTTTTATTATGCCATGCCCACGATCGAAATTTGCTCCGTCCCTTCTTAAAGGACCTTACACCTACAGTCACCAGCGGTAGCGTCAACCCGCAGACTCACGCAGTGAACATCGCTTTTACCAAAGAAGGAATAAAGCAGCTTGATCTTTCTTTTAAAAATGATTTCTCCCTGGAATTTAATGACGGCATGACATCTCCCTTTCGTCAACGGATATTAGGGGATTACAATGACAATGCTCCCAACACGTGGGAGTGGGGAAAGCCTGGAGAAAACGACACTCATTTTATGCTAATGATCTACGCTGTCAACCGCGAACAACTTGATGAACGCCTGAACCAACTCCAAGTGCAACTGAAGAATCACCAAATCAACGCATGGCATACACTTCCTTCGCAGAAGTTGCCGCACGACAAAGAGCATTTCGGCTTTCATGATGGCATCTCACAGCCTACGCTTCGCGAAATGCAGCACAAGAGGAAAGATAACGTCAACAATGTGGTAGCAAGCGGAGAATTTATCTTCGGATACAAAAACGAATACGAAAAATTGCCGCTCTCGCCAGTGTTGGCAGACAATTTTGATTTAGGGAAAAATGGATCGTACATGGTGTTCCGGCAAATCAAACAAGACGTGAAAGGGTTCTGGAATTATATGATGGAAAAAAGTGAAAATAAAATTCCTGAAGCAATTCAACTGGCCGCTGCCATGGTCGGGCGGCATCCTTCGGGCACACCGCTCACCTTGTCGCCGACTGAAGATCACAAAGAAAAAAAATTATCGGAAGCCAACGATTTTGGATATTATCACGCCGACAAGCTCGGATTAAAATGTCCCGTAGGAGCACACATTCGTAAAGCCAATCCGCGCGATGGGATGAACGACGATCCAGAAGAATCAGTGAGTGTGTCCAAAAAGCACCGCATCCTTCGACGAGGAAGGCCTTACGGTGAACCCCTTGCGCCTTCGGCCGAGCCGGAAGATCTCATCCAGTCATCAAAAAATTCGGACGTTGGTTTGTACTTCATTTGCTTCAACACCAACATCGGCAGGCAATTTGAATTCATTCAACAGCAATGGATGAATAACAAGAAGTTTGATCATCTTTATAACGATCCCGATCCGATCATAGGCATCGATGGCAAGCCGCCGGTAAACGGCATACAAAAGCCAGATCAACTCGGTGAGTTTACGGTGCAGGCGTGTCCCGTCCGGAGAAAACTTACCGATGTGCCGCAGTTCACCTACGTGAAAGGTGGAGCTTATTTTTTCATGCCTGGAATTAATGCACTGAAAAAAATCGCGGGCTTATGATTGCGCAACTCCTTGGCAACCCCAGATTCATTCGCATCGCAACAGGATTTCTGCGAACCTTCTTTCCGGTGCTCAATATTGGATCATGGGTGATTGTGTCGCGCTACGACAGCGTAAAAGAAATACTCACGCGTGATAAGGACTTTACCATTGCCGAAATCAACGCAGCCAACATGCACGCCGTGGGTCTCGATTTCTTTTTGGGAATGGATGCGTCCGAAGTTCACGATCGTGAAAAAGGTATTATGGAAGCGAGCGTAAAACGGGACGACCTTCTGCTAATTCAGCAAATTATACGCGAAGAGATTTCCAAATTGCTCACGCCACTTCTGGCGACACACCGCATAGAAGTCGTCAGTCAACTTTCACGGGTAGTTCCCCTGGCCTTGCTGGAACATTACTTCGGCGTGCCGGTAGCTGATAAAAAGAAAATGCAAGACTGGATGCGGAAACTTTTTCACCAGCTCTTTCTCAATCTGAATAACGACCCCGGAGTAACTAATGCCGCGAAGCAAGCTGCAGGTGAGTTAAAAGAATACATGGCAGGAGTGATTCGCGAAAGCCATCAAAAATTGGAACGTGGAGACTTGCCTTCTGATACTGTGTTAAGTCGATTGCTACTGCAGCAAAAAACAAATCCGATTGTCACCGATGATTTTATTCGCCGGAACATTTGCGGGTTAATGATCGGGGCTGTGGATACTACAAGCAAGTGCGTGGTGCTGGTGATGGAAGAGCTTTTAAAGCGACCCACCGTGATGGCTACAGCCATTGGAGCCGACACAGCTTCATTAAAAAATATTTGCTACGAAGCCCTCCGGTTCAATCCGCACAACCCGATTGTTGTGCGGTTTAGTAAAAGCGAACAGCGTGTAGGCAAACATCGAATCAAAGCCAACAAGAAAATTGCCGTCGGAATTTTCTCTGCCATGCACGACAAGCGAGCCTTTGCCGACCCTGGCACTTTCAACGAGCATCGCACCAATGAATATTTGCACTTTGGGTATGGCCTCCATGCATGCTTCGGTCGGTATATCAATGCTGTGCAAATTCCGGAGATTGTGGGTAGCCTTGTGCGTTTGAAAAATATTCGTGTGCAGCCACATGGCAAAGTGACGTACGATGGCCCCTTTCCGGAATCCTTTAGTCTGGAGTTTGATTAGACATGATCAAGAAGGTGTCAATTTTTTTGGAAAATGGTGTAGAAAAATTTTCGGCATGAATCTTACTGTCATTTTCACTCGATTAAAAGGGTTAGCAGTTTTATTGTTTTTGGCTTTGGCTGTTCAATCGTGCCTGGTTTTTCAAACCCGAAAAACGCTGGAGAAGGTAGTTAACGATCTCGACAAAAATCCAGCTGTAGGCCGAATCATCAAACGCTCCACCGACAGTGCAGCCAAAGGTGCGATTGACGGGCTGCACAACGACAGCGCCAAAATTAAAGCGCTTGCCAAATTGCTGATCGCTCAACTTGACGACGGCACAAAAAAGATATCAAAAAATGTGCGCGACAGTTTGCTTAGCAAAGCTACCTCCGCCTGGCTCAAGACTCAACTTGATCATCTTTCTGCCGAAGGCCAAAAGACATTGATAAAAATAATCAGCAACGATACGCTCTCGCTCGGCATGCGTAAGATATCGGCGGCGCTTCGCGATGAATTATTGGGAGAAGTAACACTCCAGAAAGTTTCGCTGCTGCGCGATTCTTTGCTTGGAAAGAAAACACGTCTGCTTGTTGATTCCCTCATACACTCGTCGCTATCCCAACTGGCTAGTGAATACGACAGTTCATGGGAGAAAAAGCTATTTGCCTTGCTCGAAAAATTTGATTCTGTTACCAACAAGTCGCTGGATAAAGTCAAACAAACAGTAACGCAATGGGAGATCACTGCCGGCGTCATCGGCTTGCTTCTTATTATTGTAGGCGCCGTGGCATACCGCATGGCGCACCTGGCTAGCAAACACAAGAAAGCTGCATTCGCGATGATGCGTGTGATCGATCAATTGCCCAGAGATGACTACGACCGCATTGCGCCCGCGGTAAGTATTCAGGCCCAGCACGACCAAATCTCGGCTCATCTTAATTCCTTGCTCGATCAGGCCGCTCTTCACGAACGCACAACTCATCAAAAAATACAAAAGCAAGCGTTGGAAGTATATCTGCAGATGAATGCACCAGGACAGAAAAAACTTAGCGACGAATTGGAACAGGAAGCAAAGAAAACAGGAACTGAATTTTACAACTTCATCAAGGAGAAGAATAAAAAAACAAATCAATGAGCATGAAAAATTATTGCGTGATCTTTTTTGCTTTTACGCTTTCGGCGTGCGGCGGCAGTAAAGCCCTACCGGTAAATATTATGGAGCAATGGGTTGGCCAGCCGATTCGTAAGTTGGATGACGACTCAGACTGGAGCCGGAAAAGAGTTTTGCCTGTCGAAACGTTACCTTCTGGCGACAAAATTTATTGCTACAAAGACAAGGGAGTAATCCCTGAACTAACTTCCGATATAGTGAAAGATTCAAAGACAGAGGTCACCTATGTTGGTCCAGCAGGCACGAAAGGAAAATATTTTATTCTCAATCGGTTCCGCGTACGAAAAGATACAATCATCGGCTGGGAGATCGTGCAACGGTCGACACGATTTAATTAATTATTCGGCTTCGTGTCCTGATAATACTGAGGCCACACCCGATACGCCAGAAGTCCACCTGACAGTAGGATGATTAGTTCGTTGAGCGTACTGATCTTGGTTTCGATGAGGTGACCAAGAATGAAGAGTAAACCAATCATCACAAAAAAAGTAAGAAACCCCGACGCTTCAGATTCTTTAAGATTTACTCGCCGATTGTAAAACACTTTGGCTACCAAGCCACCAAAAAGAAACGTAAGCCAAATCAGCTGCGTACGATGGTCACGCACTACCCAACTGAAGGAGGGGAATCCTTCTTTCTCCAGTGCCACCAAAACAATATCAATCACTACCATCACACCAAGCAACGACGCCACTACAATTTTTGCAATGCGTATGATCTTCACTTTTGACTGCAAGTATGCTTTCATAAGATTAAATTTTATAATTCATCGACCAAAACAAGTGCCCGTACAATACGCCGAGCAACAACAATGTGGTCAAAAACAAGCGCGTTCGTTCGAACTTCATTTTACTACCAATGATCAGCAACACGATGGCAATACCAAAAAGGATGAGTACCGGAAAAATAGAGTTCGGTATTTTAAACCAGCCGTTGGTGGTGCCGAGAAAAAGATGACCACCGATAGCGCCCATGGCAAAAGGAATAAATATCGCTTTGCCTTTCGCCCACTGGAGTAAAATTACATTCGATGTATCCTGATCCACATCGTTAAGATTGAGAATAACTTCCAGTAAAAAATAAACCACAGCGAAAACAATCATGATGTCTTGTACGATCTTGTATTGCTCCATAAATCAAATGGTTTAGTGAAACATTAGTTGGCCCTTTATAAATATAATCAATCGGATTTTTAAAAAGGTAGAAAAATCCGGAATTAATCAGGACCTGATCAGGCAATACAAAATCACGCCACAGGTGGCAGCTAGTGGTTCAAAATAAAGGATCGTAAGGTCAGGCCTTCTTTACAAAAATGGATTTGAGAGCCATCGCACCAAAGCCATCGATCTTGCAGTCAATGTTATGATCGCCGTCGGTGAGCTTAATGTTTTTTACTTTAGTACCCGCCTTGATCGGTTTGGGCGCGCCTTTCACTGGGAGATCTTTGATGAGTACCACGGTATCTCCATCCTGCAGCACATTGCCGTTCGCATCTTTCACTACCGATGAATCCGTTTCTTCAGAAACCACTTCCGTTACTTCGTTGGGGTTCCACTCATGACCACACTCGGGGCACATCATCGAGGTGCCGGTGGGGTATCCGTAAAGGGATTTACATTGGGGACATTGTGTTGACTCTGGCATCAGATAAAAATTTTGCGCAAAAGTACACCTTTACCCGCGATTCAAAAATTAGGTTGTGCTAATTCATCACTGACCAGCGTTCTGTTGTATCCATGCCAGGAACTCTGTTTTCTTTCGCCGCGACACATCCACTTTCTCTCCGTCGGTCATGATTACGTGTCCGCCGTCGCCGCGCACATAGCGCATTACTTCACGTATGTTAATGATCACGTGGTTGTGAATCCGGAAAAAACCAAAATCCGGAGTCAGCATCTTTTCATATTCTCCCAGGTTTCGTGTGGTGAGCAGCGGCATGGTGGCTTTCAGAATTAGTTTTGTGTACGGCCCTTCAGCAACACAACGCAAAATCTGCGATGTAGAAATGAATGTAAAACCCGACGCAGTAGACACCGATATGCGATCGCTATGCAACCGCTCTACAGCTCGCTGTAATCCCGACCACTGGTGTGGAACAAAAGGAGTATTACTTTTTTGCCTTTCTCTTATTCGCTGGATCGCTCGCGACAACTCTTCGGCAGCCACGGGTTTGAGCAAGTAATCAACGGCGTCTTCGCGAATAGCGTTAAGTGCATACTCATGATACGCCGACGTGATCACCAGATAAAAATTAGTAAACGCCAGTTTCTGAAGAATATCAAACCCCGACCGGTTGCCCAGCCGGATGTCTAAAAATACAACATCGGGTTCTGTTTCATGAATGGCTTTTACTGCACCGTCTATATCTGATGCCTGACCGACCACTTCAAGCTGAGGGTAGTTGGAAATCAACCCAAGAAAAGCTTCCAGCCCCAGCAGCTCGTCTTCTACAATTACAGCGCGTAATGGTGCGTTCGTCATGCGGCGAAAGAAGTTTGCAATAAAGACTGTACTTCAAAAGTCAAGGTGCTGCGAGTTCCCGAAGCGTTTCCATTTTCGTCTTTTAAATCTTCCGTAACAGCCTCCATTAATACACCAAGTTGCAACGACAATTTTTTCAACCTTTCTTTTACCAAGCCAGAGCCCATGGAGGTAAACATCGGGTCGCCATGATTGCTGGCGGCACTTCGGCCAACTCCATTGTCTTCTACAATGACCAATAGCTTATCATTTTTCTTCGTGGCCGAAACTACCACCTTACCCCCTGGTTTGGTACGAGGAATTAATCCGTGCAATACCGAATTTTCAACGTAGGGCTGAATGACAAGGAATGGAACCTTTTCGTTTTCAACGCCAGGTTCTAATCGAAACTCAAAATCAAACTTCCCGGGAAAGCGATACTGTTCGATTTGCATGTAGAGTTTCAATATCTCCATCTCTTCATTCAGTTTTACCCAATCGCGCGAGGCGTTCTGCAGGGTAAGACGTATCAGGCGCGCCACCTTACTCAGGTATTCAATGGACGCTTCGGGCGTATTTATTTTCAGATAATGTTGCAAGCCGTTGAGCGCATTAAAAACAAAATGCGGATCCATCTGTGACCGCAGCGCCTTGATCTCCAAAACCTGATTCAGGCGATGTATCTCTTTGTTTTGATTGTCAAGCATGGCAGCCAATCGCTGTTTCCTTCGGTAATAATACATAATTACTAATCCGAGTAAAATCACCGAAGCCGTCACCACAATCATGAGTGTAGTAACCAGGTTTTTCACTTTTAGATCAAGCGCCAGTTTTTCCTGTTCAGCTTTTAGCGTACGAATCTCTTTCTCCTTTTCTCCAAGCTGATAGCCTTCGTGAAGTTGCTGCACCAGCCACAATTCACGCTGATCAAAGACGCTGTCCTTCACTTCGCGATATCGCTTTTCGCTGGCATAGGCTTCTTGGTAGTGATTCATGGCGCTGTACACCTCGGCGAGCCAATGATGGCTATTGATAATCTGCTCCTGAAATTTATTTTTTTCTGCTAACGCTACTGCGCGATGAAGCCAGAATAAAGCGGAATCATTGCGGCCTGCCTTGAAGTACAACTCGCCAAGATTTAATGTGCAATTGGCAACGTTGACCTTGGCCGTGGTGGAGTCAATAAGGTTGTAGGCCTTATGTGCATACCTCATCGCGTCGCGGTGTTGTTTCTGTTTCTCAAGCACCACCGACATATTGTTGTACAACACAAATTTTCCTTCCTTCATGTTCAACTCATCCAGTATAAACTTGCATTTCTCATAGTGGCTCAACGCTTTGTCATCTTCGCCCGATTCCTGACAAGCTACGCCGAGGTTCATGTAGCACGCCGCGATTATATTCTTCTTTCCAAAGGGAAGCGCGATATTGAGTGCTTGCTGAAAATACTGCACAGCATTTTTGTAATTCTTCAGCAAATCGAAACATTGACCTAATCCCTGATTTACTTTAATCATGCCCAGCGTATCCTGTTTCTGTTGAAAGTAGGTAATGGCTTTCATGTAAAACTCGGTGGCTTGCTCGTATTGTCCTTTATCTACCATGATATTGCCGAGCAACTGATAGGCATTGGCTTGCCGAAGTGAATCGTTAAGTTCCTCTGAAAGACTCAGCGCCTTAAATAGAAAAGCGGACGCCTCTTGTGCATTACTTTTACGCAAGGCTTTGCCCAACAGGCTTACGGTGACCAGTTCCTCCTGTACAGTAAGGTTCTTTCTTTCCAGTACACCCTTCAAACTGTCAACATTCACTTTCTGCGCTGACGCGGGAAAGATGCTCACCAGAAGAATGACCCACACGAATCTGTATTTCATAATTTACTTCGTAATCTTATTCAGGAAAAGTTAAGTAAAATCTAAACTACGGACTATGGTTTGCATCAGTTTATTGCGTTTAGACGGTGTAGTGTACGACCGCAACAACGTGTCGGTAATAAGGAGCGTACTGTCTTTATGCGTAATGGTCAGCTCCGAATCTTTCCTTATTTCAATGACCGGGCACTTGCATGATATTTTCCTTTTTATTCCTTCCTGCTCGGCCAGGGCAATCAGGCACATCGCAATGTCTGAAACCAAATTTCGCAGGTGAAAATACTCCAGGGCTCCCAACATTTCATTGGTGAAAGAAATCCGGATCGGCTGGCCGAAGTACACGCACAACCTCCGCGTCTCTTCGTCTATTCTTTTTTTCACTTCGTACCGCGTCACAGGGTTTTTAGGTGAAATCAAATCATCGTCTAGATCGTAAAGCAGATAGTCGATTTTTTCAACGTCGTGCACAATGAGTCCTTGAATGCCTGTGGTTTCTGAAAAAAATACATCGTACGTGCCTGCCATTTTCACTGTGAGGTACGAAGCCACAGCGCTTTGTTTTTTAAAGTCAATCAAACTACCCGACACCACACTTTTGTTGTTGAGCATAACCGTGATTAGAGGCATTTCAATCGGTTCGCCTTTCTCCTTGCGGGTCTTCAAGTCTAGCAAATCATTCAAAATGGCGGAGGGTGGCCGCGATAAGAAATGCTGAAACATTTTCTGTTTCATAGTCTGACTACAGAACATTGTACACTTTATCTACTAGCGCATGACGCTCCTTATTGGTAGTGTAGCTTTTGGTAAACGGAAATTGAATGATGAGTTTACCCGAATCTCTGCTCACTGCCAACTCTGCGCCACGCCGCACGTGAATCTCCTTAACTTCCTCGCGGATTGCATTTTTACCCTCTTCTGTTTTTCCGATGGTGATTAGCGCCATCGTTACGTCAGTAAGAAAAAGTTTGGTAAAGAAGAGCTCTTCGGGTTTTGCAGGGATGTCTTCGTCTAGCAGAATTGCGGTCTGTCCGAAGGCGGCTGTAAGTCGCGCGCTTTCTTCGGCGATTCGCTTTTTTATTTCAAGCCGCGTCACGGCTGGGAAGCTCGCGGCATCCGCCGGCGCCAAGTCCACCAAAAGAGGAGCAATGCGGTCGGCCTCGTGGATGACTATGCCCGCGATAGCATAAATTTCTACAAAGAGTACGTCATTGCTGTCTTGCAATTTCATGACCACACCGTTTTCCTTGGGCTCGTTTTTCATATCCACCAGAAATCCCCTCACGGGAATCCTGTTTCCTCCGGCCAAAAGCGTGATGAGCGGTTGCTCAATATTTTCGCCGTCAAGCTCTCTTATCTTCAGGGCGTTCAGGTCGATCAGGATATCTTCGGTTGGACGCGAAGTATATTTATTTAATAACATCGTGGTATTGGTTTGTGAGCGGGCTGCCGCTGTCAGGCAGAGCAGGCTCAGGATGAGATAGAATTGTTTCATGGCTGGGAGAGGTAAAGAAAAGGCCAACAGAATTACTCTGTCAGCCTTACTCTACAGCAATCGATTAAAGCAGGTTCTCTATAGCTGCCTGTAAATCAGACTCACCGAAGTAGTTCTCGGAAGAAGACAATCCAGTGAAGAGCGACAGTGTGCCGTCTTTGATTTCCACTTTGGGTTTTCCTTCGCGAATATTTTTGATCACCACTTTGGTGATTTTTTTTCCTCTCAAGGCATCTTTGCCCAGGTTGTCGCCGCATACTCTGGCTATTGCGTTAGCGGCAGTTTGCGCGCCGCGCGAGTCGGCATAGAGAATTGCGTCCATGTCGCCGGCTACCGACGTCTGGTCTAATTCTATTTTTACTGCCGATCCATAATTCTCGAGTATCCTTTTCTCTGACCAGCTGAAATCCAGGTTGGCGATGGCCTGCCTTTCCTTCAGCGTCAGAGTTTGTCCATACGAGGTTAACCCGCCCAGTACAAAACAGATTAACCAAAAACTGCGACGTGCCATTACAGTTGATTTTCGATCAGTTCCTGTACTTCATTTTCAGAAAACGAGTCGTCACTCGATGTAAAGGCGCACGCCATCACCAGCTTAGTGCCGTCAAACGTAATGCTTCTGCTTCCGGCGGCCTGATTTTTCAATACCACCTTCTCTACTTTCTTTTCATTAAAGGCATCTTTGCCAATGTCGTTGTAACACACTTTGGCAATGCCGTTGGCCATGCGCTCGGCACCGCGCGAGTCGGCGAAGAGAATAGCGTCCATGTCGTTGGAGAACGTGTCTGCGGCCAGTTCGATTTTCACATCCTTACCGGTGTACTCTTTAATTCTTCTTTCAGACCAACCAAAGTCGAGGCCGGCCATCGCTTGTTTTTCTTTAAGTCCCATTGTTTTTTTTGTTTGATTTAGGACAAATGTCTATCGGCGGTATAACAGTTCCATCACATGAATAGGGTGGAAACAATAACCGGTAGTTTTTAAGGAATAAGTGGCAGGAAGTATTTAATAGTCGGCAGAATAAAGTAGACAGGAACGCCCCTTTTACCCGGAAAGTGAACTTACAAAAGCAGTGGTATAATCCCTGAGCACGCGGAGTGTGCGCTCAGATGTTATTTACTTTCAGTCTGAGAAAATCTGGATATAATAAAACTCGCAACGAACGCTTCTAAAACACTCAGCGGAACGGCCACCGGCAAAATGGAGAAAGGAAGTACGCCCAGGTTGCCGATCACCAGCCACATAAACATAAAGCCCACAAACCACGACAGCAGTGCGGTTTGAATCCATGAAAACTTTTTGCTCACAATAAAAATGGCGACAGCAAAACACAACGACCAAATTCCCCACACGGCTCCGTTCAGCGGCTGCTCAGGAAAAACCATATTCAATTGCCGGTAGTGTTCAACCCATTCAGTGTGCAGCAAAAAGGTGTTGCGTACAAACTCAGAGATGCTGATCCAAACGGTAGCAAGTAAAATCGGAAGTACTGTTTTTTTCATATTGGTATATGTGGTGATTAAATAACTAAGATAACAGACATGGTGTCACAGGGCACATCACCGTCACAAATTTTTGTGATTCATAACAAATAGTTAATCCACAAGCCAAAGGCAGATCTGATTGTCTGATATTATCAACAGCTATTCGATCTCCGCTTCAAACAGTTTCTGAAGTTCTTTTTTTGATTTGATGCTTTCGGCTTTAAAGCCGCCGATGGTTAATACCAGGCCGAAGATGAACATTCCAAAAGGGACTAAAATTGAAGGGCTGAATTCGGCTTCATCAAGATTTTGAACCCACATTAATGATGCAGCCAAGCCAACACCCCCCAGCCAAAAGATCATGAATATGAGCGTAAATTCGTGAAGGCGCATGGTAACCTTGATGCGCGTTCCGAAGAAGTCGGGTTCAATCTTTCCGCTGATTTTCGGAAGAAAAGAATTGCGGTATTCTATTACTCTGACGATGTTAAACTCGCTGCCGTCAATACGTCCTTTGTATTTATTCCAGGCCTGGCCATGTTCTGACGTGACTACTTCCCTGAGGCTACGCAGCACTTCTTGCTCTTTCAGGCTTGTCTTGTAGGTAATGTTTTCGTAGGGTAAGGGGTTCATGGGTGGATTATTCTGATGATGGTGCCCCATCATTTCAAAATCTATTTGGTTTTGCAGTTATCGCAGTAAGCACAAGTGAATCGCTTGCGATAGTGGAGGGCCTAAATTTCAATTGAGGTGACTCTGAATTCTGTCGACCGCTATATCAATAAACTTGGGATTATCAAATAAGGTCTTTTTGCGGTCGCTCCATTGTCCTAAATGTCTTTTAATGTCATCAATAGTTTTAGCGTCTTTTTCTCTCATAATGAAATCGACAGTAGACAACAATTCGAGACCGAACGAAGAGTAAAACCCTGTTAGAAATTCTTTCACTTTGTCAGCAATTTCCTTAAATGGCAGATTTTCAGTCTTAGACAGATATTCTTGCACAGTGGTGGCACCATCGGTTATTATTCCCAGTTCTTCGAATGGTTTTTTATCCATCGCACTGTAGCCAAAAATGTAGCTTCCGTTTAAGTAGTAGAGTACATATTTTACCTTTCCTGAGTAAGGGCCGTAAAAATTCTGTTTATACTCAAGCTTGAATTGGTCACCTGCTCCAAAACGTTGAAGGAAGTAAGCGATTTTTTCGGCCGCAAATTCAGAAATAAACTCACCATTCCTTACTAAGTCATACAACACGTCTAATAGCATCGCTCGGGCCGGTGTAAGTTTCACCCGTTCCTTTTTCATTGCATCTTGAATTAATGCGTTCGGCTCGTAGACATAGACTTGTATTGGGAGGTCTGATAAATGTCTTTCCAAAATCCCCTTAACTCTTTGCCAATCAAGACCACCATTGCCAGAACCTAGAGGTGGTATGGCAATAGACTTGATTTTTTCTTCGTGAATTAACCTAACTAAGTCCTTTAACCCCGATTCGATAAACGAATACTCAGACGGCTTTCGCCAATCTTTTTTAGTTGGAAAGTTTATAATTACTTTTTCACCCGTGGCAAGTGAAGTGTCGCGTACCACCAGCAGTTTCCCAATGCCAATCAGTCCGTTTTGGCAGGCCTCTTCATATTTACGAGTATTAAAGGGAAATTCTTTTTTAAACTGTAGAGCTATACCCTTCCCCATTACACCAACAGTATTCACGGTATTTACTAATGCCTCGGCGGGGCTCTCCAGTACATTGCCTGATTGATATTGAATCATATTCATGCTAAAAGTAATAATTAGGTTTGACAATTAGCTCCTGATCTTGAAACCAACCCATTTTCTTAATTTGAGCTGCTGTTGTTTGATCATAAACTGCAAAACGTTGAATTGCTGCAATTGGGATATCCCCTTCAACCAAAAACTCTGCTTCCTTTCTACGTTTTAAATCCAGGTCACTTTCCTTTTTCCAATATTTCTCGTCAATAGCCTTTGTGTCAATGATCTTGAGAATATTTTTGATATCCTTAGGATAATAGAATTCTGAAAACCTATCAACTGCATGGCCATTGGTAAACACATAATCCAACTTTGCTTGCTGAATGGCTTCTACAGAGGTGATGCAATACACAATATCTTGAGGTAGTGAAGGCGTGACGCCATTAAAACCTTTTTGCATCACATACAACATGGGCATGTGTGGCCCAAAATAAAATGGGATGTATTCACCCAGAGTCTTTCCATTGGGCATTACGAAATCATTCCGGGTATTAATAAGATTTCCATCACCAATAGCGATATAATTTTTATTTTTAGACATGGACGAATAATGAGTAATGCCATGTTTTAGAATATGTGGAATATTCTTAATGTGCGTCATCCGGTAAAGCAATATAGAATTTAAATCAACCATCCTTATTTGCCTAAAAAATCAGATACAATGACCTTACCTCACGGAACGTATTAGTCGCCGAATATCGATTCTAACCTAAGAACAAATTTCGAAGAGACCAAAATAGGATCTCACGGCGCGATGATTTAGCGATTAGGGAATACCGAGAGAACATATGTACCAAATTTCACTACTCGTATCCTCTTGGAGAGAACAGCAGTACCAAATTTCACTACCCGAGTCCTCTCCAAGTGAACAGAAGCACCAAATTTTATTACCTGAATCTTCTCTGAGTGAACAGCAGTGCTAAATTTTACTACTCGAGTAGTCTCCGAAAGTACTGCAGCACTAAATTTTACTACTCGGGTCATCTCTGAAAGTACAGCAGTACCAAAATTTAGTACTCGTGTTGTCTTGATGCTCATCTAAATTGATGTATATCAATTTCATTCAATCAACAGCGGCAGTCGAGTGCAAAAGGCGGTGGTGCGGTGCGGACATAAAAAAAGGGTACCCTTGTGAGGTACCCTTGGCCTGGGGAGCCCGACTTCTCCCCTTTGGCCGGCCATCAGGCGGACGGATTTTTTTTCTTGCTGCTCTTGCGTGCACCTTGTGATTTAAACCGGTCTTTGAGTTTGTCGGCCACGCTCTTCAACCCCGGTGTGCGGTCGCCGGCGGTCTGCACGTAGGCATACACCTCCAGCGAGGCCACCATGGCTTCGCTGCCTACGGCGGTGTAAGTGTTGTCAAGCTTTTCCTTGAGCGAGTCCACCAACTGCTTGATATCGCCCAGCGACTTGAACAGCGCGGTGTCTTTTCCGTACTCCACTTTGTCGAACGAAGCGGGAAGTACATTGGGAAAGTTGACCGAAGCAGCAGCGGCATCGTTGACGAAGTCGGCGCTCTTAGGGCCGAGCTTGACCAGGCCTCTGATCTCGTCGGCGTCGAGGGTGATCAAAAAAGGCAGCTTGCTGTTGATGGTGGCGATGGCGGCTTTTACCGCATCGATGTCTGCCTGTGGCAGTGTGAAAGAAATGTTTTGATACGACATAATTAAAATTGTTTAGTTACGCCCTATCTATACCCAACTACTGTGCCAATCCTCTGTCAACTATAAGAAAACCTTATTGGCAATGGTAAATTCGCGGTTTCTCCTTACGCCGGGGTGATGGAGTAGGTTGTCCCTTTTAGCCGTTTTGTTGATATATCGTTAAAAGGCTGTTTGCTAATCGTCAAAAAAAGCAGTTTCCCATTAACTTTTATTTTTGCTTCATACATGTCATACTAACTATAGCGTTTAGGCTGTGAATGGGGTAACTTTCACGCGTATGATAAAACTATTATCGCTGATGCTTGGGGTGATGGCCCTCCTTATTTTCCGGAGTGCGTCCGCCACACACCTGAGGGCAGGCAATATTACCGTAACACGCACCGCCTGCAACACGAATCAAGTAGTGGTCAATTTGCACGTATTTACCAAGTGGGCGACTCAGGTTAAGTTTGGGGGCGGCACACTTAATTTTGGTGATGGTACTACCATGATCCTTGATCCCCGGCCCAATCCCCCAGTCATCGCCTTGAATGACAACGGCAATATTGGCGATGTAGAAGTTTCCGTACCGCACACTTATGCAAGCCCCGGGACGTACACTATCAGCTACACGGAGCAAAACCGGGATCAGGGGATTCTCAATATGGATAACTCGGTAAACATTCCTTTTTTCCTTCAAACTCAAATCGCAGTTGATCCCCTGATTGGCTGCAACAATTCTCCCGTGTTGCAGGTGCCGCCGGTAGATCAGGGCTGCACCGGCGTATCCTGGAGTTACAACACCGCGGCCTACGATGCTGACGGCGACAGTCTGTCGTATTCACTTTCCGTTCCCGGCAAAGGAGCTTCATACGATGCGAGTGGAAATTTTTTGTCCGCTATTCCCGTTGACGGTTACAGGTTACCCAACGAAATAGGATTTTACAACAGCATCGGCATTTCATACCCGCAGGCAAACGAGGGCGGAAATGGACCTCCCGTTTTTTATATTAACCCCACTACAGGCACGATCGTTTGGGATGCACCGGGAGCAGCGGGTGAATACGTCATCTCAATTCTTGTAAAAGAATGGAGAAAAAAATCAGGGCAGTGGGTGATGTTAGGTTTTGTTGAGAGCGATTTGCAGATTCTAATAGAAGACTGTAAGAATAAAAGACCACACCTTCTTGCACTGGCCAGCGAGTGCGTGGAAGCAGATGCACTGGTCAAAACCGTGATCAACGCTACCGACCCGGACGGAAATGCCGGCGACAGCCTCGCCATCCAACTGTACTCGCCTGCATTGGCGCTTGGAGCCTCATACTCACCACCAACCACTTCTCTACTTACGCCCGCATGGCAACCCGCACTAACGCCGACACAACAAGCGCAGGTTCAATTCACCTGGCAAACCGATTGTTCGGATGTGGCGCCGCAGCCGTACCCAATCGTGACGAAAGCCTTTGATAATGGAGCCGTTCGGTTGGCTACTTTTGCAATCACCTCGTTGCATGTGGTGGCACCGTCCCCGCAATGGGTTGGCGTATCCGTCGCACCCGATCAGCGATCGGCACAACTTACATGGCAATCCTACACGTCCGCACACGTGGGCGTTTCCAATTCATCGGTCATTCAGATCTGGCGGAAAGTGGGTAGTAATCCTTTTGTGCCCGGCACATGCACCACAGGAATGCCGGATAGTGCAGGCTATGAATTGCAAGCGCAAGTTCCGATCACAGCCACAACTTACACCGATACACACCTCGCTGCCGGCGCAAAATATTGTTATCGTCTGGTGGCCGTGCTTAAATCATCAACCGGCTTGCCCGCACCGGGGATAGCTTCACAGGAGACATGCTTACCTACACTTTTAGTCAAAGCTCCTGTGATGACTGCCGTAACTATTGACGTTACCGACAGCGAAGCGGGACAGATCACCGTGCGATGGCGCAGCCCCGTTCAGGCAGACAAAATTCAGTTTCCACCGCCGTATTCGTTTCAGGTGTTGCGCGCCGTAAACTCAACAGCTACTGGAGATCTGAAAGTGGCTCACAAGGGTAAATTGGCTGACAGTGTTTTTGTAGATACGAAAATGAATACACTTTCCCCGAACATCTTTTATTATCGGGTAGTCGCCTATTCTTCCAATGGAAATGTGATTGACAGCGCTGCAGTAGCGTCGTCGGTACTGCTTACAGCAACAGCATCAAACAAAAAAATTGAACTACGATGGAAAGGCACCCTGCCGTGGTCGAACAATACCAAGGAATACCCGATGCATTTGATCTATCGCGGACAGGGCAATGTAAAAACCGTGAGCGACCTAAGTTTAATTGACAGTGTGGATGTGGGACGGAACGGAATGGTGTATCTGGATTCGGGACAATACCATGCTACACCATTGGTTGAGAATCAATCCTACCGATATGTTGTAATGACGCGGGGCTCGTATGCCAGTGGATTATTGAAATCTCCATTGATAAATTTTTCTGAAATCTCTAGCTCAGTTTTTGCAATCACAGAAACTACGTCTGTGCCGTCGGATGTGACACTTTATCCTAATCCGATCGAGAACTCGATGAAGATCAAGGGAATGGCCGGAGAAGTGATTTGGGTGCAAGGATTTGATGCCACGGGAAAGATTTTCGACATTTTACTGACAACCAACGAAAGCGGTTATGAAGCCGACGTAACCCACCTGCCTACTGGTCTTTGCTTGGTAAGGGTTCAGACGACATTAAAGACCTATCAATTCAAATTCCTTAAAAAATAATTCAGTCTTTCAGATCTTCAATTTCAACAGCGTATACTTCTTTAGCGTGGCACTGTCAATAATTTGATTGCGCTCGCCGTCGAGGCTGCCAAGTTGTGAGTCGATCACAAAATACATGAACCCATTTACGATTGCAAAGGTGGTGGGCAATACAAAATCTTCACCAGGCGCCAACAGTAGTTTCTTTTCTACAATGGCGGTATTCGTCTCATTAAGAAAATAGCGATACACTCCGTTTTTAGTTTCATCGCGATTTCCGTTGGCGATAGCGATGAGGCTATGCCGATAATATTTCATGCCGTCAATGCCTCTGAAATCGTTAGGCTGTTCATTCATTATTCTTTTTGTGGCTATTTCCATGATGCGGATGCCGTGCTTGTCAGACGCGAGATAGAGATATTTGTCGTCAGGGGAAATGGCGATGCCGTTGGAATTAGCTATCGCGTCAGACTCCAACCACACGTGCAGGCTATCGGCGCTGTGCTTCACGGTGTAAAGTTTATTGTTTTCCGAATCAGTGATGTACACATCGCCGTTGCGGGCTACGGCAAGGTCGTTTAAATATTTAAAAGCCGAATCGCGCGGCGCAAAGGAACGAATGAGTGCGCCTGTACTTTTACTAAGTAAAAGGAGAATTGACCGATTATTTCCTTTTGGTAAGCTATTGCCCAGCGCATACAAAGTGTCGCCCTTAATCGTCATCCCAAAGCCGGGCTGAAAGTGATATTGATGGGTAGCGATAAAATCGGCAACAGTTGTGCCGTCAAGCGAGCACGTCACAATTTTACTGTGATGGAGACTGCTAAGAAATAAGGTTCGGGCTGCCGAATCTATGGCAATGCCTTCGGGGATTAGGTCGGGTTGAAAGGGGAGTATAATCGGGTCTTTTTTACTGCAAGCGATTGCGAACGATAAATAAACAAGTAATATTTTTCTCATATATATAAACATGGAAGTTGATAAAATCAGAGGAAACATACCTCACGCCTACACCTTTTGAGTAAGCACGCTAAATCAGTGCAAACTACGGTCAAAAAAGCATAATAAGACCTAGTCTTGCAACGAAATTACCAGCCTATGTAGATAGTGATAGTGATTTTTGAGCTTCACCAAATTTTCCATTTTATGAAGCATCTCCGTCAGTATTTTGTTTGCTTATTTCTTTTGCAGATAACGCAGGTTCAGCTAGTAGCTCAAAACGCTTTTCTTGCTGCCGCCAACAAGGGTGGACTTTTTAGGTATGGATATAGCGGCACGCTGATCAGGTTTAACGCTGACGGTACTAATTTTCAAAAGATAATGGATGTGCCCGGAGTAGTTTCAAGTTATGCCAATGAATTCGTCAACGGAGGGGATGGCTTTTACTATAGCGCGACACGCTATAATTCACTTTCCGGGGATGAAAGCATGATCTATAAAATAAAGTCTGACGGTAGCCATTTTACCATCATCAAAAAATTTGATGCTACTAACCGTGATGTGACTGGTGCTAGCGAGTCCGGCCCGCTATTATTGGCAGAGGGGAAATTATGGGGAGAAAATAATCTCTACGGTGCTGGCTCAGGAGGCGTGATTTTCTCTGTCGACCTTACAGGCGACAACTTTAATCCGATAAAAAGTTTCATTAATCAGGATGTGATGAATGGAAGCCATCCGTTTGGTGGCCTTGTAAAAGGCACTGATGGTTTTCTTTACGGTGTCAATCCTAATCAGGGTAACTCCTTTTCACAGTCTGGAGTAGTGTTTAAAATCAGACCCGATGGTTCATCCTTTCAAATCATTCACACGTTTGCCAGCCAGACCGGATCACCCACTCCGCTTACTTTCGATGCCGATGGAAATTTGTACGGTGGTCACAATGAAGTAGGTGGTCAAGGCATTATTTACAGCATAAAACCGGATGGTTCAGATTTTAAGGTCATTCATCAATTCGATGGGGTTACTGAAAATGGCTATGGCTTGACAGCGCTTCTTGTTGCTGACAATGGTGATTTATATGGAACAACTTATGCTTCTGGGGCCAACAAAAATGGGACGCTATTTAAGATTTCCGGAGCTACATACTCGACTGTATTTGAGATGCCCGTCGATTGGGGCAAAGTAGTAGTAAAACTCGCACAGTTAGGTAACGAGTTGTGGTGCCCAGCTACCTATGGAGGGAAATATGGGAAGGGAGTAATCTTCAAATTTGATATGACTACGAATCAGGCGACCAAAATGATAGACCTGAACACGGCCATTGGTTACGAAATCTCCTCTCTGCTTCCAATTACAATTGATCCCAGTGTACTTTCCGTACCCTCAAGCATACAATTGTCTCAACCATACGCGTCCAATATTTCAGACACTTCCTTCAAATTAGACTGGAACAGTGTGCTTGGTGCAAGCTCTTACCAAATTGATGTCGCCCCTTCACCTGATTTTTCTTCCATCTTGCCAGAATACAATAACAAAGTAGTTTATGCCAACTCGGCCTTAGTAGCAAACCTGAATCCGGCTACCAGCTATTATGTGCGAATCAGAGCTAAGAATGACGTCTCTACATCAGAAAACTCGGAAACGTATCTCCTGAAAACGGCCGTGGCCCCACCTGTTGCTACTGTGACAAATGTTGGATACAACTACTTCACTTTAACATGGCCGGCCATAAGTTCTGCGATCGATTACAGATATGATGTGGCGACCGATGACGCCTTTACAAATATTGTGGACCTGGATATATCAACACTAGCGCAATCTTCGACAACCATTAAAGTACCTTGCCCGGGCACTTATTACGTACGCTTACGGAGTACTTCAGCCCTGAACATTAGTCCCAGCAATTTGATCCATAGCCTCAATTCAGCCACTATTACTGTTGTGGCTCCACTTTTTGGCGCTCCAGATGTGGTTTCAGCAAGTGAAATTTCATCCGACAGTTTTGTCGTGCAGTGGGGTAAGGTGGCGGGTGCAACTTCTTATTTTCTTGATGTGGCGACTTCATCGGATTTCAGCGCTTTGTTACCTATTTACACAAATTTACAAGTGAACAGCCGCAAACAAGTGCTAAGCGGTTTGCAAAACAATACAATATACTACTTCCGGGTGCGTGCGTCGAATGGTACCACCACGTCCGGCAATTCTGAAGTAGCATCCGCTTCCACCGTTCTAAGCCCTCCTGTATTACTACCCATCACCAATCAATCAACAAATGGATTTATGGCTAACTGGCTAGCCGTGCCTGGCGCCACAAGCTATCTGATGGATGTTTATCAGCTCTTCTCCAATTCTCCATTGTCAGGGTACACCAATGTTGATGTGGGTAACGCTACAACTTTTGCGGTCACAGGCTTGGCACCACAAACGTTGTACTATTATCGAGTGAAGGCGCTTAACGGAACGACTGCTTCTGCGTATAGCGTTTCGTCAAACTTGGAAACCAATTACACGAACGCCCAGAATCAAACCATTAACTTTGTTCCGATCCCTGACAAACGGTTCGGTGATCCTTTGTTCGGCCTTTCGGCTTCCGCCAGTTCGGGTAAAACCATAACGAGCACAAGTTCAAACACCTCAGTGGCCATTTCACTTGGCAACACCGTAACCATTCGCGGTGTTGGCACTACAACGATTACAGTGGCACAGGCAGGTGGCGCTCCGTACAACCCTGCCGGAAGTGTGTCGCAAGTACTAAACGTATTGCCTGGCAATCAAACTATCACCTTCAATGCGCTTCCCGATAAAACATTGACCGACCCTCCTTTCACCCTTCAGGCTACAGCAAGTTCAAAGCTGGCGGTAAGCTATTCCAGTTCAAATCCGTCTGTGGCAACCGTATTTGGTAATAAAGTTACGCTCGTGGGGCCAGGGTCAACCGTGATCACTGCTCAACAAGAGATTGACAACCGGGGGTTCTATAATCCGGCCATCCCTGTAACTCAAACACTCACAGTAAAAAATCCAGGCAACGTTACTCTTTTCACTTCCAGTTTGCACGATTATAAGAATAGTGAGGTACTGGTCCCAGTTAGAGCTACCGGATTTAATAAAATAATCAGTAGTCAGTTTTCAGTTACATGGGATCCCAACGTAATTACCTATTTAGGCACTGAGTCCTTTAACTTGTCGGGGATGGACGCAAACGCTTTTGGGTTAACCCAAACAAGTTCAGGTCGATTGTCTGTGGCTTGGTTTGAGCCTCACCTTTTACCTCAAACAATTGCAGATAACGACACCTTGTTTTTGATTCGCTTCAAATTAACAGGGAGTTATGGGTCAAGCACTCCTGTTGAAATTGGAAATCAGCCACTTAGCATTGAGCTAATAGACAATACTCACAGTGCACTTGCTACTGCCACTCAATCCGGAACTGTTTCCATCAATGTTGATATCTCCATAAGCGGGAAGGTATATTATCCTAACCACGAAGCCATTCAGCAAGTGACCGTTAACCTCAATGAAGGTCTGCAAAGTGCCACATCTAGTAGTAATGGTGACTATCACTTTGATGCTCCGGCAGGATCAACCTATTCGGTAGAACCACAGAAAATAAATGATCCTCATGCGATCAACGGAATTGATGCTGCGGACATTGCCGCTTTACGACGACATATTCTTGGGGTACAAATTCTTGACTCTCCATACAAAATCATTGCCGGGGATGTCAATAGTAGTCAAAGTCTTAGCACCATCGATCTTGTTTTGATTCAGGAATTGATTTTGGGAATAAATAGTTTTCCAGTTGACAAACAATGGACATTCGTCCTTGCCGACTACACGTTCGCAGGTGATTCTCCCTTCCCATATCCGTCGAATGTAACGTTAACACAGGTTGATGGGCAAATCGCTCAGGATTTTGTAGGTGTGAAATTCGGTGATGTGAACATTAGTCGCGACAACACCCAACAAGATCGTCTTACTAACAATGCGGTAATATTTTTACTCGAAGAAAATAAGGTAGACTCAAGCGAGATTGAAGTGATCGTTCGGGTAAAAAACTTTACCTCTATTTCCGCTTATCAGTTCACGCTAACCTGGGATCCATCAAGGTTTGACTACCTCCCTTCGGTAAGGCAAAATTCAGATGCCGCCTTCGGCACGAGCAATGTGGTAGATGGAGCACTTTCAGTGTTATGGGATGATAAAAGCGGTAGGTTTGCTAATCTTGAGGATGAGACGGAATTATTCCGATTCAGTTTGGCAAAAAGAGTGATAGATGCCACAGTCAAAGATGTGAATATTACAAGTACAATAACTCCCGCCGCTGTTTATAACAACGAGTTGAAGCGGGTTCCCTATCAGGTACTCTGGAAAGACCCCAACGACGCCCCAGTTTCATTTGCATTACTACAGAATTATCCAAACTCGTTTTCACAAAAGACTAACATATTCTTTGATGTACCCGAGGAAGGAGAAGTGCAGCTAAGCATCATAGATAGCAATGGTAGGGAAATCACAACTTGGAGAAACAGTTGCGCTGTCGGTCGGCATGTGTTTGAGTGGAGTGGAGTAGATAAGCAAGGAAGTCAGGTAGTACCAGGATTATATGTGTGCGTTGCCCGCTACGGCAGTCTTACCAAATTCATTAAGATGATAAAGAATTAATCTAGCCACAGAGTAAGCCCAAAGCGTCAGGCAGACATATCGCTTTGCCTGACGCTTTTTTGTCAGTCAAAAAAAAATTCATCACGTGCTGCAGGTGGAATAATGGATGCCGTTGAAAAATAAATCATGATGTGCTGTAACCTTTAAGGCCAAACTAAGTATTCCCTAACAAATCCAATCCCATGAAAATAACCTTCCGCAACCTGATGATCATCATGCTGGCTTTGCTGGCAGCATCAGGCTTTTCACAAGACACAACTGGTGCCAAAAAGAAAACCCGCAACGAAGAAAAAGAAGAGCCTCGCGCCGACGGGCTAAAACGAATACCCACCCGTGCTCACCACCTTGATATCAACATCAACGAAGATGAGATCAATGCACAAGTGGAAGTTGCCATAGAAAAAGCGATGAAATCTGTAGAAGTGGCACTCGAAAAAATGGAAATTCACCTGGAGTCTCTCAAGGTCAACCTGGATGAAATGAACCTCAACATCCCTCCCGTGGATGTGACAATACCGCCGATTAACATAGACATCCCTCCGATCGATATTGATATTCCCAACCTTCCTCATTTGCATACTCCTGATTTTGACTCCGATGATCACCTGAATAATAATGAAGAGAACGACCATGAAAAAATAAATCAGGAAGAAACATCGTCCGATCAGGACAAGTCGAAAATAAAAAACAAGTCAAATAAAAAAGAGACTAAAAGCGAAAAGGCGAAAAGCAAAGGACTCAAAAAACTCAATTGAATTTTCATAGTGTACAAGAATAAAGCCGTCACACTCGACGGCTTTATTTATTTCGGGGCATTATTATTTCTTAATAAACTCCACGCGTCGGTTTTTTGCTTTATTCATTGGATTATCGTTAGGCACCAGTGGCTGAGTTTTTCCCTTTCCGTCAGTTTCCATCCGTGCATTGTCAATGCCGTAGTTAGTAGTAAGAGCGTCGCGCACTGCCGCGGCCCTGAGTTTAGATAAATCCATGTTTGATCCCGCATCACCATCGCTATCGGTGTGGCCCACAATGCGGATGCGAAGCGTGGGGTTTTCTTTCATCAACAAAGCAATTTCCCTGAGTGTACCTTCTGATTCCGGTTTAAGCTGATCGGAGTTCACGTCAAACTGAATTCCGTATGCAATGTATTTTCCCTGCGTGAGCAACTTGTTGCGCAAATCAGGAAGACCAATGGCTACGCGGAAATTGCCCAACATCGGTTGCGCTTCGTCGCTGGTTTCTATTCTGAAAATAGAATAGAGATAGCCAGCCAGCAGAGCGCGCGGTACGTCGAGCACTTTGTTTTCATTCACGTAAAGGCGCACGCGTTGCTTCTGAACCCAAAATGCTACGTGGTATTTTTCACCGGGCTTAAACTGAAACGGGCTGCTTCCGTTGGCTACATATCCAGCATCCTTCATTGAATAATTGGTCCATGAGATATTATCATAACCGATGGAGATTTTCAGTCCCGCCTTACCGGGAATGGCTCCTCCTTCCGTAGGATTAGTAAGCGTACCTGACACCAAAAAGAAATCTACACCATACATTCCATCACCGCCATTGGCCAGCATCGGAATAAAGTCAAACTCAATAGTATAGTTTTCGCCGAACGGTGTCTTCGCCTCAGGAATGAAATAGCCTCCTTTGGTAAGTTGGAACCATCTGCCTGGAAAGCGCTCAGTAGTAACAATCTCGCCGCTGCCGGAAGTATTCCATGTAACTGGGAAGTCGCCGAGATTTTCAGAAATAAAGTCGTTGTAAAAAATGATTTTGTCGCCGGGTACAAAATCAAACTTGGAAGAAATTTTTCCAACAGGTTGTTGGGCGGAAATATGAAGGTCGTAAAGCACCAATAGTGCTACAGCCAGAAATAAAGTTTTCATAGGACTAGGTTTTTACTAAACATAGAATTGAACCACTCATTTTCCTATGATAAAAATCACACTTGCGGCTATGAATCATTTGCTAGGCTTGTGCCTCCTTAAACAGGATTAAATAATCCGTATTTATAAAAAAAGGCCACCTTGCGGCAGCCCCTTTCTCCTGTACTCCAAAAAAAATATTAAGCTAACACGGGATAGTCGGTGTACCCTTTCTCGCCCGGAGTGTAAAATGTCGATACGTCTAGTTTATCATTAAGGGAGCTTCCTTTTTTAAACCTTTCCACCAAATCCGGATTACTGATAAAAGGTTTACCAAACGCCACCAGGTCAGCAGCACCAGATTGCAGATCTGCTTCTGCGCGCTCGGCGGTGTATCCGCCAGAAAGAATCAAGGTGTTTTTGAATTTTTTGCGGATCGTTTCTTTAATGGCTTGCGGCACCACCGGCGCCCCCTGCGAGCTGTGGTCCACCAGATGAATATAGACTATGCCAATATTGCTCAACTGCTCAGCGAGGTAAGAATAGGTAGCGTCGATCTCTGGATAATGTGGCATATCGTTGAAGGCACCATACGGTGACAGACGAATAGCGGTTTTTTCCTTACCGATGGCGTTGCTCACTTCTTGTGCTACTTCAAGCACAAAGCGTGCTCGATTTTCTACTGAGCCTCCGTAGCTGTCGGTGCGACGGTTTGAGTGCGGCGAAAGAAACTGCTCAAGCAGATAGCCATTAGCGCCATGCAACTCAACACCGTCAAAACCTGCGGCTACTGCATTCTTCGCTGCCTGCACATATTCTGCTTTGGTGGCCTGAAGTTCATCCGCGGTAAGCGCATGCGGCACAGGGTGATCTTTCATGCCTTCGCTGTCCGTCCACATCTGACCGGGCGCTACCACTGCCGATGGCGCCACCACTTTTGCGCCGGCGGGCAGGTTAAGGGCATGCCCGATTCGGCCGGTGTGCATGAGTTGAATAAAAATTTTTCCGCCTTTGTCGTGCACCGCTTTGGTGACCAGTTTCCAGCCGGCCACTTGCTCGGCGTTGAAGATACCAGGAATGCGGGCATAGCCTAATCCATTAGGTGAAGGCGAGGTTCCTTCGGTGATCAACAGTCCGGCGGCGGCGCGCTGTGCGTAAAATTCTGCGATAAGACTATTGGGGGTGTTGTGAATCGCGCGGCTGCGTGTCATCGGCGCCATCACGATTCGGTTGGCCAACGTTGCGTGACCCAAGGTGTAGGGTGAAAATAATGTATTGGTCTGCATTTGGATGAAATATTAAAAAGGTGAAACAAATGAGCAGGAAGCCCTGCTACGGGACTTAAAATGCTTTCACCCGTAGATTAGTTCAAAACAAAGTGTAAAGAATTTGTTAAGGCTTCACCTTCACTGTGCTTGCCTCAAAAAGAGTGCTGACCATCAGCCGGTTGTAATTACTTTCTGGTACAGGAAAAATTTTTCCATAGCACATCCAGACTTGTCCACACAGGGCTGTTGGCTGGCTGGGGAGAAATTTCAAAAAAGACGAATCCATTGGGTTGATTCGCACATACACCCACGTGCACGAGACAATTGAGCGTGATGGGTTTTTGCGCCATATAGTCGAGCATGTACACGGTGCCGTGAAAAGTTTTTGCGTCGCCAGGCCACGAGGTAATTTCACTTATCGTTGCTTTGACAGGAAATATTTTCGAAGACGGAATTTTTCGAGGCTGAATATTTCTGGCAATCAGGCCAGTGTAGTATGCCGCAAGATAAGCTTCAATATTCTTTGCTGTAAGCGCAGGTTTTTCATTTAAATACCAGAGAAACGCATACGCCCAATACTCCTTGCTGTCGGCCTCGCCCCAACCCGGTGTAAAACGGATGTCTTCCACACCTTTGAATGGAATAGCCGATGCAAAATCAGGAGGCACCAGAAACCGCTCCACGCCCCAGCCTTCTGGCGACGGAAGAGAATAGGGTGCTTTCCACTGGCTGCCATCAAATTCTTTTTTTGTGTCTTGTGCCCACAGGTGCGAATACCCCAGGCAAAATAAAGCGAGGATAATTTTCTTCATGGGTTACAATTTAGGGGAGTTGATACCAAAGTAACGGAACGGCCGCGAAGTTATTGCAAACCAGTTTTCGCGCCTTGTACAACAAGAATAATCCGGCTACTTTAGACATCGCAAAATATGAATATCAATCAGGTTATCGCCATTACTACGCTTCGGCTGGTGCTGGGATTTATTTTCTTCTTTCAGGGATTTGGCAAAGTCTTCACCTGGGGTGTAGAGAAGGTATATCACATGGATTTCTTTCTTCCCATGTACAAAGATTTGTTGCCGGAGTGGCTCATTCACCTCACGGCGTACTACACCTCTTACGTGGAATTGGTAGCCGGATTTCTCGTGGTGATTGGACTCAAGCGCGATTATGCCTTATACTCACTTGCCACAGTTCTGGTGATCGTAACTTTCGGACACGGGCTAGCAGAACCCATTTGGGATCTTTCGCATGTGATGCCACGCACAATCCTTCTGGCAGCGCTGTTGTTATTGCCGAAAGAGTGGGATAAGTACTCACTCGATTTTTGGATGGCGAAAAAAATCAATTGATTCGCTTGCATAACGGAATGTTGCCCTTGATATAAGTAGCGCTAATTGTTTGTCAAATAAAAGAGTTCTCTTACTTTGGGTTAAATCTTTTATTTCATGAGTACTTCATTGTTGGTTTACCCCACTTCGCCACAAAACATAGACGAAAAAATTCTTATACCCTCTGAGAAATTTAAAAGTCGAGTCATAAAAGTGATGGGGTCCATTGCTTGGTTTATGGTTGTCTATTTTTTGCTACTGCTGGGAGGAATTGGCCTAGCGGTACTCTGCGCGTATGGTGGAATCAAAGTAATTACTCTGTTTCCCGGACTACTCACACTAATCCTAGGTCTTGGAATTGTAGTGCTGGGAGGCGCTGTGCTGTTTTTTTTGGTGAAGTTTATTTTTTCTACCAACGAAAAAGACTTATCGCACCTAACTCGCATTACTAAAAAAGATCACCCCCAATTATTCGCCTTTATCAAAAGGTTGACTAAAGAAATTGGCGCACCCTTTCCTAAAAAAATTTTTATATCGAATGAGGTGAATGCATACGTCTTTTATAATTCCAGTTTCTGGAGCATGTTTTTTCCTGTCCGGAAAAATTTAGTGATTGGCCTTGGTTTAGTGAATGGTGTAAATGTCAGTGAGTTCAAGGCGATTTTAGCGCATGAGTTTGGGCACTTTTCGCAACGTAGCATGAGGCTTGGTAGCTATGTGTACAATGTGAATCGAATTATCCACAACCTGCTTTACGATAACAAAGAACTCAACGAGTCGCTTGAGGCCTGGGGGAATATTCACGCCTACTTTTCTTTTTTTTCCATCTTAACGGAAGGTATCATTTCAGGCATCCAGTCTATCCTCAGAGATGTCTATGGCCTTATGAATAAAAATTATCTTGGTTTATCGAGGCAAATGGAGTTCCATGCCGATTCGGTAGCCGCGTCTGTGAGTGGTTCAGAGGCGTTAATTACTGCACTTCGCAGACTGGAAGTAGCAGAACTGTGCTATCAACAATTAATGCAACGATATAATGGCATGATCGCGAGAAACATAAAAGCCGAAAACCTCTTCCCACATCACCAAGAGCTTTTACGCGTGTTTGCAGAAAAAAAATAATCTCACTCTCACCAATGGATTGCCTAACGTTAGTGCTCAGTTTTTTCAACACATGAACACTTCTCGTTTGGTAATCAAAAACCAATGGGCCTCACACCCGTCTACTGAAGATCGTGAGGCTCACCTGAAAGGGCTTAACATTCAGGCGGAAATTTTAGATCAGTCCGCGTGGGTCTTCTTCAGTGAGCCAGAAAAACTCCAGCGCGAAATGACGGAATTTATTTATGAAGAAGTGAAATTCACAAGTGAGCCTTCGTTAATGAATCTTGACGCGTTTGCGAAAGAGTATCATGAAGAACAAGAACACTTCAGTTTCGACAATACATATCGAGGATTTTATGACGACCGATTGTTTCCGAAAGGGGAAGAGCTAAGTAAAGCCGAAGATTCAACCCTAGATTCAATCTTAACAGAAGAAGTTTTAGGCCTTTCCAGAAAATTGAATGGCATAGTCGCCGACATTTCTGTGCTCGAACAAATTCAACAGGCGCCCAAAGATCTTAAAACATTTGAATTCGCTGGCGTCAAATGCTTTCGTGAAGAAGCTGCTTCTATCATCACTCAATTGAAAGAAGAAAAACAAACACTTACTGAAAAACTCAAAAATGCGGATGACAAGGTGTATTCTTATTTTCTTTTACGGGCCCGATTATTAAATTGTGAAGTTGACTACAGAGCCCGGCATGAGCGAATCCTAACATTGCAAAAAGAGACCGAGAACGATGTAGAACTCTATTCCAACATGATGCGCATCGTAACACCTTTATTTCAAGAAAGAGTAACGTTTGAAAAAGCCTATACGATCAACAATCAGATAAAAATGAATGAAGAAAAGCTAAAAGAACGAATCAAACTCTTTTTGTCCATCCCCGAACTCGAAACCTTAATTAAGAAAGAAAAAATAAAAACGTTGGAAGATTTTGTAAGTGAGAAAAGAATCTATTTTGACAATTCAAGATTAAATGATGCGGCACTCACTTTACTGATGGAGTCATTGTCTATTTTTTATATGATTGTTATCGACAATAATCACATAGAAAAAAAGAAATTATTGGCATGGCAGTTGACCTTAAAATAAAACCAAAATCTAATACAATGACTACCCCAATTTCTATCCTACAGAAATATTCTATCCATTTAGAGGTAACGTGCCTCGCCGCATTCGCCGGAGCTTTTCTCTTCAGGTCAACTTATTCTTACAGCGAAGAAATTATAATCATATCGCTAAGTGCATTATCAGGAATTTATTTTCTAATGACCTACGTTCCAAGAGCGTCTCAAAATGAGGAGGGGCAAAATGACGATAACCAGAAAGGTATGCTTGGTCTTCTGGGCAGTACTATTGCGCCGAAAATAATATCCATTGGCTCTTCCGTCACGGTAATCGGCATTCTGTTTGCCATTGAGCAATGGAATGGATTTAGAGAAATGATTTTGATTGGAAGCTCCTCTCTGACTGGAGCTGTTGTTGTGCTGCTCAGTTCGTTTGGCAATGAGTCATTGCGGGTAAAATTCATCCCTCTTCTATACCGTGCAGTGCCGCTACTGGCCATCGGATTTTATCTCCTGAAAATTTACGGCATATCTACACCCCGATAGAAATTTTTACACCACCACCTGATCAAACAAGCGATTCAGTATTTGGTGAGGATCCGTGCACAAACCGGGGTGCACGTGCGACGTTTGCACCATAGTGCTTCGCGCGGCCGTAAGCCAGCGAAAGCGCTCGGCCAGTGGCAGCTGCCCAATAGGACCGCTGTCTAATCCGCCCTTACAAATTCGCTCGAACGATTGAATGTGCTCCTGCAATTCGCCGCGATCCAGATTGGGGCACAAGGCATTCAATCGCACATCGTTGAGTTGGATTTTTGTCTCTAAAAAATTTTGTTTGGCACACAGTACGATGACGCCAACGTTGACAAACTCTTCGCGCTCTACCCGAGGCACCACGCGAATCACCGCGTATTCAAATAAGTGATTCTCTGGCATGGCTGGCTTCGTTTATAAAAAATTCGGAGTGAGCAATTCTATTTTTCAAAAACTGTACATAGGCGTCGCGATGTTCAACACCGCTTTGAAATGGCTCATCGCTAAGCCACTCGTCGGGAACGAGCGCTACGATTGATTCAATTTTCTCAGGCGTAAGAATATTTCTGAAAAGCTGATCCACCTCGCGCAACGCGTTAGCCTGTGGCAGCAGCACATGGTCTTTCACTTTAGGGAATGGCTTTTCCGGATTTTGCCAATCGTTCCACGCATGGTGAAAATACAACGATGCCCCGTGATCAATAAGCCACAGTTCTTTGTGCCACCAGAGCATATTGGTATTGCGCGCCGTGCGATCCATATTCATGAGCAACGCGTCCATCCACACAATCATGGAAGCAAGCAACGAATCAATTTTTGTAGCCACGGGATCAAAGGTGATCGCGCCTGACAAATAATGCAGGCCGAGGTTAAGTCCTACACTTGCCTTCAGTAAATCCTGAATCTCTTCATCGCCTTCAATTCTGCCAAAGGCAACATCAAGATTGGCGAAGACGATCTCCGGAACTTTGAAGCCAAGTGCTCTCGCAATTTCACCGCCGAGTAACTCCGCAATCAACGCTTTGCGTCCCTGACCAGCGCCCCGAAATTTAAGTACATACAAAAACTGATCGCTGGCCTCCACAATGGCGGGCAGCGATCCTCCTTCCCGTAAGGGAGTGACATAGCGAGTTACATCTACGGTGCGCAATACAGAGGCGGGCATGCGGTAAAATTACAATTTATATGGATTCAGGCTCTGCTTACTTTGCCAATTGGACCCAATTAAAAAAACTTTTTTCGTCACAAGCAATTCGCTGAATTCACCTGCGTTAGGATGACAACCAAACCAACCGCCATGAAAATTTATTTCACTCAATCCCGCTTGAATAGATGAGTGCATCTATTCACTCCGTGTCTATAAAGCTTTTCGTATTCGTTTTCATTTTGGCTGCGCTCAACGGCTGCGTCAGTCGGCCGTGGCGCCCTACCAATGTAGGTCGCGAAAGCGGGCCAGAACGAACGCCTCTGCTCGTGTCGCACATTCCCGAAAAAAATCAGTGGACGCTCACGCGCACCAAATCGCACAACGTGTTCCAGCAAATCATTTGTTTCAATTACGTGTGCCGGCGCCTGATTGGTCGCAACAAATTGCGACAAGCCATCAGCATGAAAGATTTTAAAAAGCGTTTGGCTAAAAATGCCAAGGAAGGCGCCTATAAAAACATGACGCCTGTAGTAACGCCGGCACCGATCATCAAAAAGCAAAAAAGAGATTCGGTGGTAGCCGTAAAAGATACCACCCGTGCTTACCCTGTCAAAAAAATTGCTCCTGTGCAGTCTCCTCTTTTAAAAGCTGACAGCCTTATCACATTAAGCGATCTTCTTTTTGAATTTGATAGTTATCGGCTAAAAGAAAAACATTATTCGCAACTGGATTCACTCAGTGCATTTTTAATAGCGCATCCCACGCTTGAAGTCAGCGTATCGGGCCATACCGACAACCGGGGTGACGAGCGACACAACGTGATGCTTTCGGCGCGAAGGGCTGAAGTGGTAGCGCATTACCTGATCGGCAAAGGTGTATCGGATGAAAAAATAATGTTCGAAGGATTTGGCAGTTCGCGGCCGATCAGTGAAAACAAAACCGAGAACGGTCGAAGTAAAAACCGTCGGGTAGAAATCCTGCTTCGCGATCCAAAAAAGAAATAGGTGAACTATTCCCAGCGGAATACTTTCACGGCAATCGCGTACACGATCACCAGCCAGACGATCATTCCGATAAGGTCGCCGGGTATCTGAGTCAGGCTTGCGCCTTCGTTGGCAATTTTTCGCAAGCCGTGGCTCACATACGTGAGCGGAAAGTAATCGGTGATGGATCGCAGCCATGCCGGGAAACCATCGCGCGGAAAGAAAATTCCGGACAGCAACAACAATGGCAACTGAATCAGGTTAGCTACCGGTGCCACCTGCGTCTCGTCTTTCGCCCAGCCCGCAATGGCAAAACCAATTCCTAAGAAAATCAAAATGCCAAGCGCGGCCACGAGGCCAAACGTGAGGTAACTACCGAGCATGTGAAAATCAAACAGGTAAGTGCCAAGCACAATCAACAATGTCACTGTAGCCAGCGAGACCAGCATGCGCACCACCGCCTGAGCGGTAACAAAATAAATCGGATGAACCGGTGTGGCCTGCAATCTTTTCAATGCTCCGCTTGCTTTCATAGCCACAAAACTGAACGCTACACCAAAAATACCAAGCTGCATAATGGTCATCGAGAGAAGACCGGGAAGAATAAAATCAAAAAAGCCAAGGTTGTTGGTCAACACACCTTCACTTTTCACTTCGTACAGCGTGGGTGTATTGGATATTTTTTTGTCGATGCCTGACACAATTTGTACAATAATCATGTTGGCGATTCGGCCGCTTTGCGGTTTGGCTTTATTAAAATAAGTTTTCAAACTACCGGGCACAGGTTTATCATTTTCTACCATGCCGAAATTTTCGGGAATAACAACTTGCAGGTCAATGTTGCCTTTGCCCAGATCGCGTGCGGCTTCTTCTTCGGTGGTTTCACTTACGTGAAATGCTTCCACGCTCTTCAGCGTTTCCACCAGGCCAATGGCGATCGGGCTCTTCGCGTGGTTAGTCAACGCAACTTGAAGTGAATTGCCTCCGCCTTTAGAAAGAAAACCGAAGATGGACATTAGTGCCACGGGCAACAGCAAGCTGAAAAAGATAGCGCCTTTGTTGCGGTAATACATTTTCAGGGAGGCTTTGGTCAAAGCCAGAAATGAGCGTGTCGTCTGATTCATGTTAGTCGCGTAGGTGTTTTCCTGTCAGGTCAATAAATACGTCTTCGAGTGTTGCGGGGGGAACCTCCACATGCGGCTTGAAACCTCGACCGAGCAATTGTTTAATCAATTGATCAGGCGTATCCAGGGCCACAATTTTTCCGTCGTCCATGATCGCAATGCGGTCGCAGAGGAACTGCGCTTCTTCCATATAGTGCGTCGTGAGGATTACCGTAGTGCCCCGGTTTTTGATCTGCGCCACAAGGTCCCACAAGTTTCGTCGTGCTTGTGGATCAAGGCCGGTAGTAGGTTCGTCCAAAAAAACCATGACGGGCTTGTTCACCAGCGTCGTCGCAATAGAGAACCGCTGCTTTTGTCCGCCCGAAAGATTTTTTACCAAGAAGTTTGCTTTCTCGCGCAGGCCAACTTCGTTGAGCAGCTCCATCGCATCGACGGATGATCCGTAGAGGCTGGCGAACATTTCGATCAGTTCAGTAAGTTTTAAGTTTTGAAAAAAAGCTGACGACTGGAGTTGAATTCCAATCCGCTGCTTTACGCGATAAGGCTCTTCTTCGGTTTTTATCCCGTCAAGGAGAACAGAGCCGGAGGTAATCGGCCGAAGGCCTTCAATCATCTCGAGTGTGGTAGTTTTTCCGGCGCCATTGGGTCCGAGAATACCGAATACCTCGCCGCGTTTTACAGTGAAGCTCACTCCCTTCACAGCCTGAATGTTGCCTTCGTACGTTTTGGTGAGATCCTTTACTTCTAGAATGATCTGTTCACTAGCCATAGTGGTGAATTAGTAAGCTTTAAAAGTACCTAAAATTTAAATCCGTCGTCAACGAATTTCTGCCGTAGGTTAAAAAAATCGGTTATGTTTTAGTGACGCCAGCGTTACCGTTTTCTTCTCTAATCCTACCGAATTCTAGCCCAAACCAGCAGAACACTATTTCTTCATAGCACTTGCGCTTCCATAAACTTATGTTGCCGCAAACCAAAATTACCCTGTGAATGCCCCGACCATTTTACCTCATAGCCCACAACCCGAATACCGTTGAAGAAGCCGTGGCTAGTCTTGCTGCCGGAGCAAATGCCCTTGAGCCTGATGTATTTTATAAAGACAATGAATTTTATGTGAACGACGTCGTTCCTCTGTGGTCAAAATTATTTCCGCCCCGAAAAGGGCCGCGCCTGGAAGATTACCTGACCGGGCTTCAGGAAGCTATTGTGAAAAGTAAAACCAGCGCCAGGCCGCTCTACCTGGTACGGATCTTCTTTGACACTAAAAACCTGGAGGAATACCATGTCAACTTGCTCTATGATCTGATTCGGGCCAGCTTCACCTTACCTGAAGTAGCCATTAGTATCACCAGCAGCAACAAGAAATCATTCAGCAGCTTCAACGGTTTTCTGTTAAAAGCTGCCAGCGACACGATTGGCGTTGACGGAGGTAGTTCAATTAAAGAAGTAGATCAGTTTTTTCAGCGGATGCAAATGAGTTATACCTATGCCAACGGCAATAGCGTGCCACTCCTTTCCACCATCTCCACCAGCTATTTCATGGAAATCATGATGGCCATACAGCTTCGTGACAACGGTAATAAAATAAAACCCACACTAGTGTACGCCTGGACGGTAAACAGCAAAGATTCGATGCGTGCCTACCTAAGCCTTGGTGTGGATGGATTTATCACCGACAAAATTGAAAGAGCGCTAAGTGTGTTGGCCGAACCTGACTTTGCCGGCAAGTTTGCCCTCATCACCACCAACGGATAACTATGCCTTTGCCCACCTCCATCGCCGAAGTAATTACGCACCTCGAACTAATTGTAGAGGAGTCGCTACATCGCGATGAGCGGGAAGGCTACTTTGCTTCGCTCTACTTGCGCGTAACGCGAGAAATAAAAAATAAAATCAACGCCAATTATTTTGACGACAACCAACGCATGGAGGAACTCGATGTGGTGTTTGCCAACCGCTACCTGACGGCGTATTGTCAATATAAAAACCACAAAGGCTGCACAGACTCCTGGCGACAGTCGTTCGAGCTGTGCGCCCATTGGCCACCGCTGGTTTTGCAACATCTTTTGTTAGGAATGAACGCACACATCGGGTTAGACCTCGGCATTGCCGCTGCAACCGTTTGCCCTTCGGAATCCATTCATTCCCTTCACGGTGATTTTGATAAAATCAATCAGGTCCTTGCTGGATTAGTAGAAACCGTGCGAAATGAAATCACCGAAGTGTGGCCGCTGCTCAAGCCCATTAATAAACTGGCCGGAACATTGGAAGAAGGAATTGCGGATTTTTCAATGCAGATCGCTCGTGATGCCGCCTGGCAAGTAGCACTGAACTACGCCGAACTCAATACCGACGTACAAAAAGAAAACTACATCGCCTTGCGCGATCGCTCTGTAGCTGGCTTCGGCCAGAAACTCGCCTCGCCCGGCGTGGTGCTCAGTAGCCTGATCGTGGGACTGCGCGCTTTTGAACGAGGCAGCGTGCGTAAAAAGATTGAGGCGCTTAACGGTCGGTAAGGTTCTTCACAAGGGTTCCAAATCGGTTTCGTACCTTTGCGTTTCAATTCATTTCATGTTTTCAAACTACTGGCAAATCATCAGAGACGATTCGAAGAAAACCTTTGAGGTGTGCGGACAAACCGGAAACACAAATTGGTTTACCAACACCACCGTTGGTATGCAAAAATTAGGCATGAACGTGAGCTGCATGACACCGCCGGTCACGAACAAAACATCGAGCAAAGAATACCTGAAAATAGTAGGCTATACAGTTGAGGTCGGCCTTCATGATCGGCTGATGAAAGAATACCGCGACATCATGATGAAGTCGGTGGACGAATGGTCGGACGACTAAACTCTATTTTATAGGAAGCGTGCAGGTAAACGTAGTGCCTTTGCCGAGTTCACTTTCCACTGCAATGTTTCCTCCCAACTCCTCAACCAAGGCCTTCACTATGGAAAGACCAAGGCCCGACGAAGATTCGCCTTGCGTAGGTTGAGCGCTTAGTTTTCTGAATTTTTTGAATAAGTTCTTTTGATCTTCCGCGCTGATACCCGGCCCTTGGTCCTTGACATAAAATTGAACCTGGCCGCTCTCCAATTTACTTCCGATCGCAACGTGAGTGCTGGGTTGTGAAAATTTTAACGCGTTGGAAATAAGATTATCAAGGATACGCTCAATGTGCCTGTGGTCTGATACGATGACTGCATCTTTTGCTTCTTCTGAAACCTCAAGAGTGATTCCCTTTTTCTGCGCCTGCAATGTATGCTTCGCGTACACGCCTGTCATCAGGTCGGTGACGTTGACCGGCTCACGACCAATTTTTATCTCACGATTTTCAAGCGCCGACAAATCCAACAAGTCCTGAATTAAGGTGCGACTGCTTTCCACTACATTATTTATAAGTGATACAAATTTCTTTTGCTCGTCGTTGAGCGGGCCGGCGAGCGGTAGAATATTGGTAATGCCACCAATAGAATTAAAAGGCGACTTGAGGTCGTGCGCTACAATTCCCATTAGGTTATTTTTTTCTTGATTGAGTGCCTCCAGACGTGCATTTTTTTCTTCGATGATAGCCGTGGTCTTCTTTTTGATCTGAAGCGCCCGATAGGCGAAGATGAGCAGCGTAAAAATCAGCACAGAAAAAATAATGGCGCCAGTCACCAAGAGATTCTTGTTGCGAATGGTAGAAAGGTTCAATTCATTTTCAGCTTTGAGCAAATCATTTTCTGCCTGCTGCTGCTTCACCTGGTACTTTACTTCTACTTCGGCGAGCTCGCGGTGCCGGCTCCGAGTATCCAATGAATCCTCATAGACGTCGGCTTGCTTTCTCGCCAGATACGCATTTTTAAAATCACCCATCAACTCATACGAATCCGCCAGGTGCTCGCTCACGTGCCCCTGCCATTCCAGGTTGTCGGCTTTAAGACTGTATTCAAAGGCCGTTTTAAGGTAGGCCAGCCCTTCTTTGAATTTGCGCTGAGCCACCAACACGCGCCCAATGTTATCGTTCACCAGCGTGAGTCCATACTGATCGTTAAGCTGCACTTGCAATCGCCTCGCTATTTCAAAATGCTTCAACGCCAGATCGTAATTTCCTTTTTCGCGATAGCTGATGCCGATGTTGTTGTTCACCAGCGCATACCCAAACGCATTTTTTTTGATGTCAAGATAACTCAATGCTTCGTTAAAATAAGTTAGGGCACTGTCGTATTGATCGATGTCTTTGAAGATAAGGCCGATGTTATTCAATAGGCGTGCCTTGGTGATTAAATGCCTGGCCGAAGAATTCAAGGCCACTGCTTTTTTATAAAACACCATCGCCTTTGACCTGTTCTCTTTGTGCCAATGAATCACACCGATATTATTGTAAGTCTCCGTAATCCCCAGCGTATCCTTCAGCGCGACAAAAATATCCAACGATTTTTGGTCGAGGTCGAGTGCTTTTGCTATCTCGCCATTGGTGTGCGCTATCGAAGCCAGTTCGCTGTAAAACCGCGCTTCATTTAGTTGATCGTGCTGCGCTACCGAAAGCGACAAACCTGATTTGAATGCTTTCAATGCTTCGGTATTTACACTTTGCTTTCGCAAAGCCATGCCCTTTCGCAGGTAAAGTGGAGGAAGTTGTTTTTCAAACGCTTTGGATTTGCCTGCAAGCTGAATGCCCGAGTCGGCATACAAAACTGTTTTTTGCAAATCACTTTGTTCGTATTCGTTGGCCACTTCCAGATACAAGCGAACGCGCTCTTCATCAGCCGGCTTTTGGCGAAGTCTGTTCAACAAACTATCCAGCTCTTGTGTCTGTGCGCGCACTACAGGAACAATTCCTATAAAAAATAGAATGACTATAAAACGAATCATGACAAGAAAAAAATGATGCACTATATTCACGGGTGGGGTAAATGGTAAATCAACGCATACTTATTTTTTAATAATCGGCTCGCGTTGCACCGGCGGGCTGATGATCATTAATTTCAGGTAGGCCTTATCGGAAGAAAAAACATCACCGCTTAGGCGAAACGTTTGTGGCACAATGCGTCCATGTTTGCGCGCCCGGAAGCAGATCTGAATTACACCCTCAGCAGCACGCCAGGTTCCCTTAATAGTCATTGGCGCAAAAGAAGTAGTTCCATCAGGTTTATTCGATGAAAAGATTGTCCACGTGGCCATGCCCGTTTCGTCCAATACATATTTGTCGTTTTCATTTGAGACAGGTGAGCCGACGGCGGCCATGTGATACGTGCCCGCATATTTCTTGGTGAAGGTCGGGTCAAAGGAAATCTCTTTTTGTGCATGCGCGGTAATAGTCGCCAATGTCATGATCATCCAAAGAAGCCGGTATTTATTAATTAACATACGATGATGGTTCTGCAGCTCCAAGGTAGGTAATTCTTGCGGTTTAGAATGAAGTGAATTATTGCAGCGGGCTTTTCCTTTGTTAATCAGAAATAAAACAATAGCCGTACCTTTGAAATTACAATGAAATATTTTTTTCACATTGGATACAAAGGGAATCAGTACCGCGGTTGGCAACGACAGCCCAATGTACCCAATGTCCAAGCCGTGATTGAAGACGCCCTCGGTCATATCCTGAAAACAGACGTGACCATTATGGGGTGTGGGCGCACCGATGCTCAGGTACATGCATCACAATTTTTCTTTCATCTTGAAGTAGATAATGCCTGGGACTTTGACATGATGTTTCGGTTGAATAAACTCTTGCCAGCCGACATTGCTGTGTTTGAAATTATCCCGGTCGATCCATTTCAGCATGCCCGCTACGACGCTACACAACGCACATACGATTACTTCATCCATACCTACAAAGATCCTTTTCTTGGCGAAAGCAGTGCGATGTATCTTGAGCCCAGCCTGAATCTGGAAGAAATGAAAAAGGCGGTAGCAATTTTTGCTCGGCATAGTGACTTTAGAGCTTTTTGCAAAAGTCCCGACAAATACAAACACACGTGCTGCACTATTTTTTCCGCATCCCTTTACCGAAATTCCTCTGGCGATAAGATCCGGTATCAGGTTTCGGCCAATCGCTTTTTGTCAGGCATGGTACGATTCATGGTTGGCACTTTGCTGGAAGTAGGCCGGGGAAAACTTACTGTCGAGGAGCTCGAAAAATACATGCAGCAAAGAAAGCTGCCTGAGTTTGTCACGCCGGCTTATCCACAAGGACTCTATCTCTCGAAAGTGAATTATCCGTACCTGAACATCCCGGCGCGCACTGATTTTTCATCGATTGTACAAACTGCTGAAGAAGACTGGATGTTGGTGTAGTGAATTCAGGGTGTTGGTTGTTTTGCGATAGTTCTTACCTGCCAGGCCGCGCCGATCAAAAATAAAACAAAGCAAATCCCAATCGCCATTTGAATATGGGGGTCGTCCGGGCTTGAGGCAAGCGGATTGCCAAGCGGCAGGCGCGTGGCCAACTCCGTAATACCCGGTACAATGTGAAAAAAGAACGTAAGGGAATATCCCACTGTCTCTATAAACGTCGACCAGCGGCCGAATTTATTATTACCCGCTGCGAAAATGATAATGAGTGTGATCAGCGTGATGACCCCCAATGCATGGGGCTTGCCAAAACCACCGTGTTGAAAAATTCCAAAGCCCGTAAGGCAAACTACCACGGTGCTGATTACATAAATCTTTCCGATCGAATTCTGCCACGAAATTTTACCCGCACGAATCAGCGCAATCGCACCAGTGGCCACGGCCACCAAACTGATTATCGTATGAAAAATGCCGAGCGTAGTAAGTCCAAACATGATTTTTTATTTAAGCGATTGAATCATAAGGTAGCGTTAATTTAAATGAAAAAATTATCACCTTCGTAAAGCTGGAGCGGAAGTTCTATTCTTTTCTGATTATGGCCATCCAAATTGAAAAATCTACACTTGATTTCTTAAAAAAATTGTCGGCGCATAATGACCGTGACTGGTTTAATGCCAACAAAGAAAAATACCTTGCTGCACAGGAAAACGTCATCGCGTTTGCCGATCATCTGATCGCGGCGATGAACCAGCATGACCAGATTGAAACTCCTTATGGCAAGCGAAGTATTTATCGCATTTACAACGACGTTCGTTTTTCCAAAGACAAGTCTCCGTACAATCCGCGCTTTGCGGGCTATCTCAAAAGAACAAAGCCTATGCTTCGTGGTGGATATTACTGGTGGATAAAACCTGGCGGCTCACGCGTTGGTTGTGGCTTCGTATATCCCAATCCAGATGATTTAAAAAGAATCCGGCAGGACATCAGCATCAACTACGAAGATTGGCAGAAGATGCTTCATTCGAAGGCGATCAAATCCACCTTTGGTGCCATGCAGGGCGATCGGGTAAAGACCGCGCCACAAGGATTCGACAAAACACATCCGGCTATCGAACTGTTGCGCTACAAACAATTTTGGTTTGAACGCTCATTTACCGACGAAGAAGTGTTGCACAAAAATTTTCTTCAACAGGTAAATAAAACGTATAAAAGTATTCGCCCTTTTTTTGATTACATGAGCGAGGTACTCACCACCAACGTGAATGGTGAATCAGTTATTAAATAAATAATTTATTGCTATGAAAAGAAACTTGCTGTGGATAGGCGTTCTTCTGACCGCTCTTTTGTCGCGAAGTTTTGCACAATCTAATCCGTTGCGTGTTGGCGTGGCCGGGCTTACCCACACGCATGTGCATTGGATACTTGGCAGGGCTGATCGCGGAGACATACAGATCGTGGGCATCGCCGAACCGAACGAAGATCTCGCCAGGAGATACATGGAGCAGCACCATCTTCCGATGTCGCTATGGTATCGGTCGCTGGACGAGATGCTGGAGAAAGCAAAGCCGGAAGCAGTCACTGCCTTCGGCACGATCTTCGAACATCTGGGTGTGGTGAAAGTCTGTGCTCCCCGAGGCATTCATGTGATGGTAGAAAAGCCACTCGCTGTCAATTTAGATCATGCGCTGCAGATGCAAGCGCTGGCCACTCAATACAAGATTCAACTGCTTACCAATTACGAAACGACATGGTACGGCACAAATCACGCCGCCAAAGCTATGGTAGTTAAAAATGAATTGGGCGCACTAAGAAAAATTGTTGTACACGACGGCCACCAGGGTCCGAAAGAGATTGGCGTGAACAAAGAATTTTTAGATTGGCTCACCGATCCCAAACAAAATGGTGGGGGCGCCATCATCGATTTTGGTTGCTATGGAGCTAACCTGATCACCTGGATGGCCGAAGGAAAAAGACCGCTCTCCGTTTTTGCCGTGACAGAACAATTCAAACCCGACATTTATCCAAAAGTAGATGATGAGGCTACCATCGTGCTGGAATATCCCGCCATGCAAGGCATTGTTCAGGCCTCGTGGAATTGGCCCTTCAGCCGGAAAGACATGGAGGTATATGGAGCCACTGGCTACGCACTCAGCGACAACCGCACTACCATGCGCGTGCGACTGAAAGGCGAAGAAAAAGAACACACTGAAACATTTGCTGAACGTAAAGATCCTTACGACGATCCGTTTGCACTTTTAGCCGCAGTAGTACAAAAGAAAATGACCTTGCCAGCATACGATCTTTCTTCGCTTGAGAATAATATGGTAGTTATGGAAATTCTTGACGCGGCGGTGCAAAGCGCCAAAACAGGAAAGAAAATTTATTTACCCGCAAAAAAATAATTTCAGACGCCAGGCGCTCAAGTTCCTGATTGATTAGCGCCTGAATACTTTTTGCGCCGCTCATGGATATGGCTGCACGTCATCAAAACTATTTGAGGGCCGTATCCATCATTACTTCACCTCGCCAAAACCGTCGTTTTTCATTTTTAATAATCTTAAGGCCATGATCAGAAACCTTATCAAAATCGCATTGCGCAATTTGCTCAAAGACAAAGCCTATTCGGCCATCAACATTTTAGGCCTTACCATTGGCATCACATGCAGTCTTCTGTTGCTGATGTATGTGCTGGACGAGCTGAGCTACGACCGTTATCACAAAAATGCCAACTCCATCTATCGTATCATTTCCAATATCAAAGAACCTGACAATGCCTTTACGTGGGCAGTGGTACAAAAGCCGTTGGCGGAAGAGTTGCGAAACAACTATCCTGAAGTAATCAACACCGTGCGCTTCGACGGCATGAACCGCAATCTCTATAAAAATGGCGAGCGTCAGTTTTACGAAGATGATTTCTATCTCGCCGACTCCACTGTGTTTGATATGTTTTCTTACACATTTCTGGCGGGCGATCCCGGCACCGCGCTTGATCGCCCTTTTTCTATGGTGATCACCGAATCCATCGCTAAAAAATATTTTGCCAATCCGCTTGACGCGCTGAACCAGTCGTTGGTCAATGCGCAGGAAGAAAATTTCAAAATCACAGGCATCATTAAAGACGTTCCTCTTAATTCACATTTTCGGTTTAGCGGGTTGGTCTCCGAAAGCACACGCAAGCAGCCGGGCGCCTGGGGTGGCTTTGGCACTACCACCTACATTCAATTGCCGGTCGGGTATGACATGAAAAAAATGCAGGTGAGTCTCGATAAAATTGTAAAGGAAAAAGTGAATCCTGTATTTGAAGAGATCGGCGTAAAAGTAAAGTACGAGCTGCAGCGCATCACCGACATTCATTTGTATTCTAAAATTCAAGATGAAGCCGAAGCCGGCGGCGATATTTCCTACATCTATACCTTCGTAGCCGTTGCTGCTTTCATGCTGATCATCGCGTGCATTAACTATATGAACCTGGCCACCGCCCGCTCCACTTCGCGTGCCAAAGAAGTTGGGCTTCGCAAAGTGATGGGCTCACAACGCAGTCAGCTCATCGCACAGTTTTTGACCGAGTCAGTGCTTGTTGCTCTTGTATCGCTTGCGCTCAGCATCGCGCTGATCTACGCCTTCCTGCCAGCCTTTAATGTGCTGGCCAATAAGCAGCTTCCCTTTAGTTATATTCTGCAAACCCCAGTGGTGGTGAGCCTGGCCGCTATTATTTTCCTTACGGGAATTTTAGGCGGAAGCTATCCTGCTTTTTATTTGTCTGGCTTCAACCCGGTAAGTGTGTTGAAAGGAAAGCTATCGTCGAAAGGCGGGAATGCTGCATTTCGAAAAATGCTGGTGGTCACACAATTCGGGCTAAGCATTTTCATGTTGATCAGTACGCTGGTAGTTTTTGATCAGCTTCAGTTTCTACGAAATAAAGATCTCGGCTTCGATAAGGAAAATGTAGTCCGGCTGAACTTTAACGGACGTGAAATGCGCAGGAAAGCCGAAGGTTTTGCCGAGCAACTGAAACGTTTGCCTAACGTCGTGGCTACGGGCCGCGCGAATTCATCGCCCGGTGAAGGAATCGGTAAAGGACTTTTCAAGGTAGAAGACGCCGATGGGAAAATGGTGGATCGCGGCGTGGATCTTTTTGCCGTCGATTATGAATTTGTAAATGCGCTCAACATGAGTGTCGTGAAAGGCCGCAACTTTTCGAAAGACAATCCCGGCGACAGCGCCTTTGCTGTGCTCGTCAACGAAAGCATGGTGAGCCGGATGGGCTGGAAGGATCCGATTGGAAAAAAATTCCTCTTTGGCGGCGGCCCCAATGGTCCTACCGAAAGAAAAGTAGTGGGAGTGATCAAAGACTACAACCAAAATTCGCTGTACGATGCCATCGAGCCAATGATGATTGTGTTGAACCGCGATGTGAATTACGTTTTCGTACGGCTGACGCCGGGAAACCTGCGCGCCTCCATCCAAAAGTTAGAGCAGGAGTGGAAACGGGAATTTCCCGATGCTCCGTTCGAGTATGTGTTTCTCAACGAAAACATCGACTCGCAATACAAAGCCGACGAAAAGCGCAGTCAAATTTTTACAGCCTTCTCCGGCCTTACCATCGTCATCGCATGCCTTGGCTTGTTAGGCCTCGCCGCCTACACCACCGAACGGCGTACCAAAGAAATCGGCGTTCGGAAAGTAATTGGAGCAAGCATCAACAACCTGGTGCTGCTCGTAGCCAAAGAGTTTTTCCTGTTGGTCGGGCTAGGTACATTAATCGCTTACCCTGCAGCGTGGTATTTTACCAACCGGTGGCTTCAGAATTTTGCCTATCGAATAGAGCTGACTAACGAGTGGTTTACCTTTTTGATTTCGGCTTTGCTGGCCATGAGTATTACGCTCCTCACAGTAGGCTACCACGTGGTTCGCGCAGCCGTAGCCAACCCGATCAAAGCGCTGCGAGATGAATAGATAAAACAACAGGCGCATCATCGATTGTTTTATCTGTCATTCTCGTTACCTTCGGGAATGATGAAAACTTCCATGCAAAAAATCAGGCTCACTGCGTTTTCAACGCTTGTATTCATTGGCCTCATCGGCATTCAATGCAAACAAAAACCAGCTGAAACTGCGGCTGCTCCCTCCGATTCTTCGGGATTAAAAATTTCGTTGGCAGAATGGTCCATACACCGCGCGCTCGACAGCGGAACGCTAAAAGCCGAAAATTTTGCGGCCATCGCAAAAAATGATTTTGGAATTACAGCCATTGAATACGTCAATGGATTTTATAAGGCACACGCTACCGATCAGGCTTTCTGGAAGAAGATGAGAAACACGGCCGATTCACTTGGCGTGAAAAGCATGCTGATCATGGTAGATGAAGAGGGAAACCTGGGAACCAGCAATGCCGCCGAAAGAAAGAAAGCCGTAGAAAATCATTTCAAATGGGTAGATGCCGCCAGCATTCTGGGTTGCCACTCCATTCGGGTAAATGCTTTTGGCGATGGTACTAAAGAAGAAATGAAGGCGTCGATGGTTGATGCGCTGAAACAGCTTTGCACTTATGCGCAAACTAAAAATATCAATGTGTTGATTGAAAACCACGGGCTCTACAGCTCCGACGGCCAATGGGTAGCGTCGGTCATCAAGGAAGTAAATATGCCCAATTGCGGCACACTACCTGATTTTGGCAACTGGTGCACCGGCGCCAAGTGGGGAAGCACCGAAAACAACAAGTGCGCAGAAGTGTATGATCGGTATAAAGGCGTGAGCGAAATGCTGCCCTTTGCCCACGGCGTGAGCGCTAAATCGTATGCCTTTGATGCGCAAGGCAACGAAACTATCATCGACTATAAAAAAATGCTTGAGCTTGTGAAGCAGGCAAAATTTGACGGATATATCGGGATTGAATACGAAGGCTCACCCCTGAGCGAGCATGACGGTATTATCGCCACCAAAAAACTGGTAGAGAAAGCGTGGGCTGAAGTTGATTCTCATTAATAAATCATCGACACATTTAAACTATTCACCGGCAAACTTGTTATCGTCAGATACTTCAACGAATATAGTGTCGTTTCGACTTCATGATAGAATTTAATCACACCCTTCTAGCCGATTTAATCTTTCAGGGCTATCGGTATTTTGTCTTCTACCGCAAGGAATCACAGATTGCCGTGGTACCTTTGAAAACGCCTGTACCCCAAGAGCAACTGTCCTTTCTTGGATACGCGCAACTTGACCTCAAAGACCTTAAGACGCTGGAGATCATCAACAGCATAGATTTGTTCAGCGAGTTCCCCATCTTCATCAACCAGAAATACTTTGATCATTCAATTGTTGAAGTGAAGTAAATCGGCTGCTACAATTTTTTGATTTTCGTGGGATGACTTAATTTATAATCCGTCGTCTGCCGGTTAATTTTCAAATCCTTGTTTACATACCCTTTGGTATATTTTTTTATCCGCGCTTCAAACTCTACCCAATCGCCTTCTTTGAGAAATGCTTTTTCAAAACCGGCAGTGTAGGCAAACCAAACATGATCGGCCACTACTTCCTCTGATTCCGCATCCGTGATTCGTGTGAGCAGGATCGTGTCCTCGCTATAGCCGTTGAAATTTTTCTTTTTGCCAACTTTACTGAACAGCCCTATGAATTTTTTTCGGACTCCCTGCTGAGCGGCCAATGCTTTTCTCATCGCGCTAAAGTAGTATAAAAGAATAAACCCCACCGCCGCGGTTTCATTATCTTTAGATTTCAAAACAAAGAATCCGTGACTAAGTATATTCTCCTCTTGCTCCTGATGCTGCGCCTTCCCGCTGTTGGGCAGCGCAAGGAGCCACACTTGAATGCGCACGCACACAACGATTATGTCCATAGCCGTCCACTGAAAGAAGCCCTTGACAATGGATTCATTTCGGTAGAAGCTGATATCCATTTAGCAGATGGAAAAATTGTGGTAGCCCACAACCGCGCCACAAGCCACTCGCCAGAATTAAGTAAGCTCTATCTGGCGCCACTCGATAGCATTATCAAAGCGCACCACGGAAGGATTTATCCGGGAAGCCAATCGCCATTTTATTTAATGATCGATCTGAAAACAAAAGGAGAACCTACGTACCTGACGCTGAAAGAATTGCTGAGCCATTTCCCTTCACTGTTATGCTACACTGACAACTGCGCCGTCAAAATATTTCTTTCCGGCGAGCGACCGCAAGAAATGATGTTGAAAGATTCTGCGTCTGGAATAGCAATAGATGGCCGGCCCGACGATGTAGGCAAAGGGTATAACGCGGATGTCATGCCGGTGATCAGCGATACGTACAGCAAGTGGTCGGACTGGAGAGGAAATTCGGCTGCCACTGAAGATGATATGAAGCGCATCAAAGCGCTGGCGCAGCGCGTGCACGCCGAAGGAAAAAAATTGCGACTGTACGGCATTCCCGATAAGGAGGTAGTTTGGCAAGAGCTGTTGAATAACGGTGTCGATCTGATCAACACAGATCATCTTCAGGAACTGAATATTTTTTTACAGAACAAGGGACTATAATTAATTAGCGATGAACACATTTAATATCAACCGACGGCATTTCCTCAAGGGTGCTACGGCCTCGCTGGTGCTAAGTGCTTTGGGTGCTGAGGCGCTTGATTTACTATCACCCGCACAACCGTGGCGCGTGGCATTGATTGGCACAGGTTGGTATGGCAAGAGTGATTTGTTTCGGCTCATTCAGGTGGCCCCTGTAGAAGTCATTGCGCTTTGCGATGTCGACCAAAACCAATTGAAGGAAGCGGGGCGCCTGGTAAGTACTCGCCAGAAGTCAGGCAAGGTTCCGCGGTTGTATGACGATCATCTAAAAATGCTTTCTGAAAATGAATTAGATGTCGTGCTCATCGGCACACCAGATCACTGGCACGCGATTCAAACCATTGACGCACTGAAAGCCGGCGCCAATGTGTATGTGCAGAAACCGATTAGTGTTGACGTGGCTGAAGGCGAAGCTATGCTCGCAACCGCAGAAAAGTATCAACGCACGGTGCAGGTTGGATTGCAGCGGCGAAGTACACCGCATCTGGTAGAAGCCAAAAAGAATATTATTGAGGCCGGATTGCTGGGCAACATCTCGCACGTAGAAATGTTTTGCTACTACCACATGCGTGGCAACGATAGTCCTGCTGTGCAGGCTATACCCGACTTTTTTGATTACGAACGATGGACCGGGCCAGCACCTATGCTGCCGTTCACCGGACTTCCGCATCGCCGCTGGCGTGGCTTTATGGAATATGGCAATGGAATCATGGGCGACATGGGCGTGCACATGCTCGACGCCGTGCGCTGGATGCTGAACCTCGGCTGGCCCACAAAAATATTTTCTAGCGGAGGAATTTATTTACCCAACGCAGGCATCAGCAACATTACCGACACACAAACTGCGGTGTTTGAATTCGACCGGCTTTCCTGTGTGTGGCAGCACCGCACCTGGGGCGAAGCTACCGATCACGAATATCCGTGGGGCTACAAAATCTACGGTGATAAAGGAACTCTTTCTTGCAGCGTGATGAAGTACGATTTTGTTCCTTACGGGAAAGGAAAATCCATTCACCGTGATGTGACCTACGAACGGGAAAAATTTCCAGAAGATCTCACCGAAAAAGATATTGAGTTGCACACCGCGCCTGCCACGCGCTTGCAGATGCTCGATTTTCTTCATGCCATCGAAAACAAAAGCAAGCCAGTAGCCTCCTTACAGGAAGGCCACATCTCAACGGCTAGCTGCATTCTCGCCAATCTTTCTATGAAAACGGGAAGAGCAATCCGCTACAATCCCACATTAAAACAAATTACCGGCGACGAAGAAGCTACGCAACTTCTGCAGCGCAGTTATCGCGCTCCGTGGATTCATCCACGATAAGGCACACGGAAGAGAAGCATCCTAATTTTATTGTTACCTTAGTCTTCACAAATCACCAAACCATTTTGCCATGAACGCATTTTCAAGAAGCTGGGAACTTACTAAAGTTACCTTCGACGTCATCAACAAAGACAAAGAACTTTTAGGCTTTGCCTTCTTGTCGTTTTTCTTCTCCACACTGTTTATGATCGCGATGATTTTTCCGACCATCATCAGTAAAATTCTGGAAAGCGGCTACGACGAAAACACACTGCACGTTACAGAGTACGTAATCCTATTTGTAACGTACTTCGGACTTGCATTTATCGCCACCTTCTTCAACGTGTGTGTGGTATACACCACCAAGATTCGCTTCGAAGGAGGCAACGCCACATTTGGAGAAAGCTTTCAATTCGCACTTTCGCGAATTGGTTTGATTTTCCAATGGAGTTTACTCTCGGCTACCGTAGGTTTGTTGCTTCGTCTTATTGAAAATGCTGGAAAAAATTTTGGCAAAATCGGGCAAATCGTCACCAGTATTATTGTGTCACTGCTGGGAATGGCGTGGAGCATCATGACGATTTTTGTAGTTCCCGTGTTGGTGTACGAAGGTCTCGCGCCGGGTGCGGCCGTCAAAAAATCCATCGAAGTAATCAAAAAGACCTGGGGTGAAAACCTGATCAAAGCGATCGGCCTTGGGCTCGTTCAGTTCCTAATTATGTTCGCACTCATCCTCATCGCCGGCGCCATCAGCATAGGTCTTGCGCAGGCGTTTGGCATTACCGGCTTGCTTATTGGTATTGGAATTGGCGTCTTAACACTGTTGCTCGTCGGGCTCATTTTTAACGTAGCCAACACAATTTTCAATACGGCTCTTTATGTGTACGCCAACCAGGGTGCGATTGCTACTGGCTTCAGCGAAGACAACATCCGAAATGCGTTCAAAGTAAAATAGGACACTATCTGTCGGTGAACGTGAATCGCGCATGAATCAGAAATTTGATTACATCGTAATCGGTTCGGGATTTGGCGGATCGGTCTCAGCGATGCGCCTCGCCGAAAAAGGATATTCTGTTCTTGTTATTGAAAAAGGGAAAAGATGGAACTCCTCTGATTTTCCAACTACCAATTGGAATATCAAAAAATATTTGTGGATTCCGATCCTCAAGTGTTTCGGATTTCAGAAGCTCACTTTCTTCAAAGAAGTATTTATTATTTCGGGTGTGGGTGTAGGCGGCGGTTCGCTTGTGTACGCCAACACACACATGATGCCACGCGAAAGTTTTTATACCCATCCAGTGTGGTCGCATTTCAAAGACTGGAAAAATACCCTTGCTCCCTTTTTTGAAAAAGCAAAGTTCATGCTCGGGAGTGAAAAATTTTCGAAGGAATACGAAGAAGACAAAGTACTCAAATCAGTAGCCAATGATATGGGGCGCGGCGACTCTTATAATCGTGTAGACTATGTGGGCGTTTACCTGGGCGATACTAAAGCAGAACGCGACCCGTATTTCAAAGGGCTTGGCCCCACGCGCACCGGCTGTATTGAATGTGCCGGATGCATGGTTGGTTGCCGCCACGGCGCAAAAAATACACTCGACAAAAATTACTTGTGGTTCGCCGAAAAAATGTTCGGCGCTGAAGTACTCGCCGAAACACTGGTGACCAAAATCGAAAATGTGAATGACGAATACCACATCCACACCGAATCAAGCACGTCGTGGTTCAGAAAAAGAAAACAGATTTTTGTATCGCGTGGGCTGGTGATGAGTGGCGGCGTACTGGGCACCTTAGATCTATTGCTTCGTCAGAAACATGTTTTCAAAACATTGCCCAATCTTTCCGATCAACTGGGAGAAAATATTCTGACCAATTCAGAAATGCTTTCGGGTGTAGTATCGGCCGATCGCAAACTAAATCACGGCATCGCCATCAGTTCAGTATTCAACCCCGATGACCATACGCACATTGAGCTTTGTAAATTTCCTGATGGCTCTGGCGCTATGATTCGTCTTGCAGTAATGGCCGCAGGAAATGGCACCCCGATAGTTCGCACGCTGAAGATGATTGGCAACATCATCACACAACCGTGGAATTTTCTGCGATCCGTTTTCAACTTCAAGCTTGCGAAGTCGAGCATTATTTTTTTGATTATGCAGTCGTTGCCCAACGCGATGCAAATGAAACTGAAATCCGGAGTATTCGGCACACGCCTGGTGATGAGCAACAATCAAGGAGAAAAAGTGCCGAGCTACATTCCGGTTGGTCAGGATGCACTATACCGCTACGCGAAAAAAGTAAACGCCGTTCCTCAGAATGCATTCAGCGAAGTATTGTTTGGCCTTTCTTCCACCGCGCATATATTGGGCGGCTGCCCAATGGGTAAAACTGCTGCGCAAGGTGTAGTTGATGAGCACTTCAAAGTACACGGCTACTCCAACTTTTATATCCTCGATGGCAGCATTATGCCGTGCAACTTAGGCGTCAATCCTTCGCTCACCATCACAGCATTGAGCGAATACGCGATGGATCAGATTCCGGCCAAAACCGGAACAAGCGTAAAAAATCTTGATCATCGCCTTCAGGAAATTCAATCCTGAACAGACTTCATTGCTTCGAAAAAATATTTCTTCCGACCGGGAATAGACCGGCGTGCAGCACTGTCTAATGCACAAAAAAGAAATATGAAAACAAAAAGAAGTTGGCTGTGGGTGCTCAGTCTTGGACTGGCAACGCTGGTATCAGTAAGTGCAATGGCACAACGTGGCGACGGTGGGCATCACCGTGGGCATGGTGGTGGACACGATGGGAAACATCGATATGGTCATTCAGAAAAAAGAAATCTGTCGGACAGAATTTACAGAATCACCAATGCTGACAGCACTCAGAAAGTAAAAATGAAACCGGCAGTAGATCGCGCGGCAAAACGGTTGGACGCCCTGCGCGCTAATTATCAAAAGCAGGAGAAGCGTGTGATGGATTCACTCGCGCTACAGGTAAAGCCGTATTTAAAAGAAGAGCAACTTAAAAAGCTCAGCGACTGGAACGACAAAAGAGGGAAGTGAGAAGAGGAAACCCCGGCGGTAACACGTCGGGGTTTAATTCATTAAATATTTTGCAAAAGCATACAAGCCCAACGAAAGCAGCACCAAACCAGGAATAATTTTTATCCACTTGCTGCCTTGCACATACGGCGCGAGCTTCTTCGCATAAAAAATCACCAGTGAAAGCAATGCCATCGCTCCAACAGAAGTGCCTAACACATAACTGTGCAACAATCCTGTAGTAGAAAGGTTGATCCAACCTTCGGCTTTGAGGTACGCTGTAAATCCCATCCAATAGGGAATCGCCATTGGGTTGAGCACACTAAGGAGCAACCCACGACGAAATCCACTTTCATTAAATTTTTTTGCAACACCCGAATCCGGCTTTGACGGGATCAAATTAAAAATGCCGATGCTGGTCATCACAATAGCAGCGATCAACTGAAAATTACTCACCACCATGGGCGACGAAGTAAGCCAGTACTCAAATTGCACGCCGATCCAGGCGTAAGGATATTCCACGATCGCTACAGCAAGTGCAAAGCGCGTAGCTATGCCTGTCTTTCCCTGCAAGGCCATTTGCAAAATGGAGACATTGAGTGTGCCCGGAGGAATTGAGCCAATAAAGCTGAAGAAAAAGCCCAGAAAAAAAACATAGAAGTAATTCATCGGCTTAGTCTTTCAGCGCTTTAAATTTTTTGTAAATCGATCGGCCTTCCTGAAACGAAAGATACGCAACTCCAAGTTGATGGTTCTCACGGCTTACGCGATACAAGTTTTGCCAATGCGTGATCAAATCGCGGACGCCTTTTACCAACGATGCGTCCGGATGATAAATGTGCGACGGCTCAGCGCCGCATCCGTTGAGCTCTACAATTTTTACATTTCCATTTTCAAGATCAGCCACGGTAGCACAACGCAAATCGAAGCGACCAAAATAAAATCCGTTAATTTTTTTGCTGATGCGATCGAACGATTCCGAGAGAGTCGGAGTGATCAAGTGATTCGCATTCAGGAATTTTGTGCCAAGACAATGGTTGCCGATAGAGACAAGAATTTCCTCTTTTCCTTGCGGAAGAATTTCGTTCATGCGGCTGCCGTATTTCACCTCAAGCACTTCGAGCTGTAGTAGCGCGCGGTCGTTGGCCATGATTAATTCACGCATCGTTTTTGTTCCGTCACCTTTCACCGCTAAGAATTCTTTGGCAGTGATAGAGTTCACACGACCCTTTGCTTCGTTGGGAAATCGCACATAATATACGCCGAACTCAAGCGGCAAATCGACCAACTCCTGAACGATGAAATCAATTTTTATTTCCGAAAGGTATTGTGCAGCTTCAGCTTCGCTATTGATGCGCCTTACCATCCACCCGCGCTCACCTAGGTCGGGCTTAAAGATGAGAGGAAATTGAAGTTCGCTTTCTTCAATCAGCTTGAGCAATTGCGTTACCGTAAAAGATTTTTTTGCGAGAATTGTTTTGGGTTTCACCTCGTCGGGCACAAGTAAGAGCACATCAAATTTCGATTCTCCCATCATGCCCCCACTAATTATGCCCGGATTAGACGCCGAGAAATAAAAGAATGACCGTTCGCGGAGCGAATACCAAAGCCACATGAAAATCAAAGGCAGTTGGATAATTCCAAACGGCCAATATTCCCAATGAAAAAGTTTTACAATAAACCTTCTGCCAAACGATGCCATTCCTGATTACTGTGCTTGCAAAACGCCTGAGCGATGGCGAATGGTAGATGCGGCTACACCAAACTCCGTGGAGAGAGAAACGCGTGGCGCGATTTCGCGAATGCCTATTTTTATTATTGCCATGTGGTGCACCGCGTGCTCAATATTATAAATCAATTCTCTGAAATAGTTGGTCTCTACCTGCACACATTCGCTGCTGGAAAGATTGTAGCCCACTTCTATAAGCATCGACTTATCGTGTTGTTGTGTGCCTACAAACGAACGAATCCTTTCCATGGTAAGTAAGGCCACTTGCTTGTTATTCTCAATCAAATGATCGTGGGCGCGTTTATCATAATTCACAACACCCTTACCGAAACCCGCTTCGAGACAAATGAAAAACTCTAATGTATGGCGCAGGTGCTGACCGATAGACGAACCACTAAGCGTTTGAGAAGGAGCCGTATATTCAGCGTCTGTCAATTGCTTTACCGCATCGGTAAGCTGGTCTAAAATTACATGCACTGCGCGGGTAAGATCACTCATTTCAATAGTTAATTAAAGGTAAAAAAAACTTTGTTTTCATCAAGGTGAGGTTACGGCAAAAGCTTTTTCCAGTTCTGGTCGGCTTTGGCTTTGAGAGTCTTCTCACTTTTATTCCAGTCGGTGAGTGTGTTGTTTCCCCAAAAATTATAAAACAGGTAGAGCTTGCCGTCGATGATCTTAAAAGTCTCAGGATCGATTTTTACTTTCTCGCCGGTTTCGCCCATGGCGTAGGCGCACCATCCACCATAAGCGGGTTCATATTTTTCTGGTGTAGCCTTAAATTTAGCGAGATTTGACGGCGAGCTAAACTGATAGCGAACGCCTTTGAAAACATAAGTCAGATTCGATTCTCCTTCTTTGGGCTTCCCTTCAAAGTAACTTACCGGATCATATCCTTCTATGGCTCCTTCTTTTTTGATGTTGAATGATTTCTTTCTGGCTTCATCGCTTTGCGCGAAGGCAACATTCACTACAAGAACAAATGACAGGAAAAGAATTTTTTTCATGAGTTTCTGATTAAACATTGAATCTGCGATTAACAACTGGCTTACTTACGGAAAGGTGCAAAGATCGGGTTTGCCAAAATGATAAAATGTCGTGCGGATTACAAAATACCCCACCTTACGCCAGCAGGTCGTTTAGCGCCTCCCATACCAACTCAGGTTCGTATCCCTTGCCTATTACAAAACGGGCTGCCTTGTTTTTTTTCGCGTAAGGATTTTCCTCTGGGATTTGGGCTAGTTTCTTTTTAAGCAAATTGATCATCGCTTTTCGATAATCAGCCTGATCAATTTCTTTGAGGCCTCTGGCAATGCACCTTGCGGTGAGGCCTTGTGCTTCCAACTCGCGTTGAATTTTTATCCGGCCCCATTTCATCATCCTGAATTTGCCGCCGGCAAAAGTTTTAGCGAAACGTTCCTCGTTGAGAAATCCTTCAGTAATCAGACGCGAAAGAATCTCATCTACATCGTCGGTGCGCAGCCCAAAACTGTAGAGCTTATTTTTGACTTCATGATGCGACCGCTCCTGATAAGCGCAATAGCGCTGAATCTTGGCGAGAGATTCCTGAGGGCTTATTGATTTTGGTTTGCTCGCAGATTCAGGTTTTGAATTTTTCATAACCACACATCCAAAAAAATGTGAGGAACTGGATTCAGGTGTGAATACTTACTTGATAAGCCCTTTCGTTTTCAAAATGCTTCCAACGAATTTGCGTTCGTTATCCGTATTGAAAATCTTGAATGGCAAGTAAATAAATTGAGCGCGGTTGATGTAAAGGATAAAAGCGTCTTTCGCCACCTGTGCTCTTTTGATCTGATCCCACTTCATGGGCATCCCTTCGCGGGGATTTATTTTCATTACAATCTGCTGACTGTTGATTTCGTAAGAGAAGCGCTCGAAAAGCATTTTGCCTTGCTCAAGCTGTGTGACTCCGTAAAATTGGATCCACCAGAACAAGAGGAATAATCCGGCGCCTAAAATAGCTGCAAAAAACCACCACCAACTTGCGATCCAGAGGTAGCCAAGGCAAATAGCCACTACGATAAGGCTTACCCACCATTGCTGCTTGAGCACGTTAATGAATGCCGTGCGGATATAGATGTTCTTTTCGAGGCGATAATTCTTTGTTTTTACCAGCATAGTCAACAATTCAGGGTCACAAAAGTAATGTGTTTCACTGTTTTAAAAACCAGCGAAGGCAAAAAACAAGGTTTATTTTATGATTTTGTAGTTCTTATATTCCCCGAACCGGTATCCGGTGAAAAAATAGATTGCCCGCTTGAATTTCTCTTTCAGCGAGTATTTCCGTTTGGTGATATCGTAGTCAAACTTCCAGTTTTTACGCCTGATCCGGTCGAGCATCGCGCTGGGGTGAGTTTCCTTGAACAGTTCCAGTGAGTCGATGTTGCTGTAATCAAATTCTTCGGCTTTGGCTACATGCTGTTCTATCCAGGTATCGTCATGGTAGAATTTGTTCCAATCCTGCTGTTTGTTTTGCATCGCACGCGGGTCTTTCACCCAGCCGTAGTGGTATATATAGGCGTCGATGAGTTTGACCATCAGCTTGTCGTTGGGCTTTTTGCGGAAACCCTGGGCATCGCGGTAGGAAAAAATATTTTTGTTGTTACGAACCACGCGAATTTCACGACGGTACCAGCGCCACGATTCACCCACGTAATCGTACGACCCGTAAAAGTGTTTGTACTTAAATAGCAATCCATCCACTTCAGGGCTGTCTTTGTATTTCTCCATCTCAGCCCAGATCACAGGATAATATTTTTCGTGAACGGTTTCGTCGGCCTGAATGTAAAAAGCCCAATCGCTATCGGGCGAGATGGCATTAAACGCTTTGTCCGTTTCCAGCGCAAAGGTTCGTCCGCCTTTTCGTAGCGTTTCGTCCCAAACCGTTTCTATGATTTTTATTTTCGGCGAGTTGATGCTGCGGATGAGATCCATCGTGTTGTCCACGGAATCGCCCACAGCAACTACTACCTCATCGCACAGCGGTAAGATTGATGTGATCGCTTCGACAATTGGGTAATCGTATTTAACCGAGTTGCGGATGATGGTGAATCCGCTGACTTTCATTTTCGAAGTGGCTGGTTTTACAAACGCCGGAGTGATGTGATCAGAAGCTTGCGTGCCGGCTTCGGGGTGATACAAATGGTATCCAATGCCTGAAAATATAAGGTTCTTCCTTCGGATATCGAGCGCCTCCAGCTTTACAAACAAATCGGCGATATCAACCTGGTCGCGGCCGGGCACGAGTACAGCGTCGATGTCTTCCTTCCAGCACGACAAGTTAAGCGGGCGCCCTTTCTTGAAGCCCTTTTTGTAGCTTGAAAACAAAAGTGACAAGATGTTGCTTTCAATGGCTCTCAGGCGATTTCCTATACCCGAATCGTTGAAACTAACTTTTGTCTTTTTCTCTTTGATCAGGCTTTCTGTTTTTCGCGGATACAGATGCACACTTGATCCTTGCAGGAACCTTCCTTTCCACGCATTGCACTTATGGCTCTTAATGAAATTTTTGTGCAACACCACATCGCCATCAACAAAGATGAGGTATTCGTTTTTTGCCTGCTCAATGGCTTGCGCCACAGGCTGCTCGGCGGTCTGCGTGTACTTCGCGTGAAGCGCAACCGGAAAAATAGATTGAAATGAAGCGATTAGTTGCAACGTCTCTTCGCTGGGTCTTGCCAACGTAATAATCACCTCGTCGGGTAAAACAGACTGCCTCATGATACTCAACAAGACCAATTCAAGAGAATCTCTTTTGCACTTGGCAAGAATGATGAGCGAGATTTTTAGTTGCCGGTTGGCTTCGTAGAGCTTCGAATATTTATAAAACGTGTAGTTGGTGTTTGACATGGAGATCATCGCTCCCTCGTATCCACCAAACAACCCTAGCTTGACAAAGAAATTGAAGAAAAAAGAATAGAACGTCTTATAAAATATTTTGAACGACGAGCTGTGCAACACATACCTTTTCTCTTTGGCAAAAATATCCGAATAGCCCTGCACCTTCACCAAAAACTCGGAGGCATTATCATACGCTTCATGCATCAGATCGCCCTTCAGGTGCATGACATTTACTTTTTTGGTGAGAATAACCTTGTCGTGCGGATTGTCGCCACCCCACGTTCCGAGTTTGCGATTCCAAAGTCGCAGCTTTCGGTCAGGATACCACGCACTCAGCTTCATCCACCGGCCTCCGTAGCTCGACAGGCGGTTCATTTCGTAGGCCTCGGCCGGCCACAATTTCTTGGCAAAGAAGATCGAGTAGGTCAGTTCCGGCGAAAGATATTCGTCGGCGTCAAGTGACAGCACATGATCGTACTGTGCCTGGGTAAGTCCGAAATTTTTTTGTTGAATGTGCCCTTCAAAGGGATGCTCAATAAACCGAACTCCCTTTTCTAAACAGATTTTTTTGGTCAAATCTTTAGAGAACGAGTCGATCACCACGATTTCATCAGCGATAGGCCGCACCGAGTCGATGCATCGGGCTATGTTCTCCTCTTCGTTGAAGGTGATAATGACTACGCTGATCTTAACCATTTTTTCAAAAAAACAGAGGCAAGTTAATTCCGATTATACTTAATAAAAAATTCAGGACATCACCTCCACTGCCTTTTTGCTGCCTGAGCTGGTTCTACCTGACCATAACCTGAGTACCTGAGAAAAATTGTTGAACGGAGTTCCTTTTTTTCAGCTAAAAAATATCCACAGTAATAGGGAGTTGGATCCGACAGTGTACCGGATCATTAATGTACGTGTTGGGAATGTGGTGCACGAGGCAGGAACTTGAAAGCTGGAGTTCGCCGTTCGCGTCTTTGGCCAGCGGCAACAGCGTACCTTTGTAGCGGCTCATCATGCCTCCATTCCATCCAATCGCCGATTTTTCTCTAATCCCAAGTCCATCGAATTCAAATTTCCACTCTTTGGTTGTGATAAATTTTTTTAGCTCTTGGCGATCGTAAATCCAAAAGCCACAATACGAGCTGTCGTCATTGAGCAGGTAGGGTTTTCCTTCAAGGGTAATGATCTTGTCTGGCCATCGCAGAATGTCGGTGAGAAGCACACGGCTGTCTGGAGCATACTCTATCCTGAGAAAGCCAGGATTGTAGTCGTTGCGCAGGCAGGCATCTTTGTGCGCCAGCCAATAGCCTAGATTCTGATCGGTAAAGGCAATGTCATCTTCCAGGTAAAGCTGAACATCAAACTCTTCAATTCTTTCGGTAACAATTTTCCTGTTTTCCCAAGTGAGGTAATACGGATGAACCAGCGGGGTTAACCCAACGCGGTTCCAGAAACCTTGGTTATATCCCAACACACCTTTCTTTTTGTAAGGATAAATCTTATTCACAATATTTTTCTGACTGACAAAAGGCGACAGATCAGTATTGGAGTAGATGAAAATAGTGACGTCGTGGGGCAGACTGTTGAGGTTTTCGATCACTTGCCGCAAGTATTTCAGCCGGTGCTCTACAAAAAAGAATGTGATATGGGCAGCAATTTTCACTTTTATGGCTTTGAAGATAAAAGTGTCTAAAATACCCATCTTTCACAAATGGCTTTTATTATAAAATGATTCTGAATATTTTGTTGCTTTTCCCGTCATGAATATTGCTCAAACGCCCATCCGGAAGGTAAAGAACTCAACGAAAAACGACTTTGTCTTTTCCATTTTAATTCCGTCGTGGAATAATCTCCCCTATCTGCAGCTTTGCGTCGAAAGCATTCGCAAAAATTCCTTTTATCGTCACCAGATTATCGTGCATGTCAACGAAGGTACTGATGGTTCGCTGGAGTGGATAAAACAACAGCCCGACATTGACTACAGCCACAGCAGCAAAAACATCGGCGTGTGTTATGCTCTCAACAGCTGCCGCTCGCTGATGAGCTCTCCATACGCGTTGTTCATTAACGACGACATGTATGTATGTCCCGATTGGGACAAACACCTTAAAGAAGAAATAGACCAAATCGGCCATCCGTTTTTTTATCTCTCCTCCACAGCGATTGAGCCCGTGTTTTCAAGTAACTGCGCCATCCAAAAAGACTACGGCTCTTCCATCGAGACTTTTCAGGAAGAAAAATTGCTTCGTGAATTTGCAAGCTTGCCGATGAACGACTGGCAGGGATCCACCTGGCCACCAAGTATTGTACATGTAGACGTGTGGGATCTGATCGGTGGCTATAGTTTGGAGTTTTCACCCGGAATGTATTCCGATCCTGATTTCTCAATGAAACTGTGGAAGCTAGGCGTGCGGTTTTTCAAAGGCGTGAGCAAAAGCCGCGTGTATCATTTCGGCTCAAAATCGATAAAGAGGGTGAAACACAACCGTGGCTATTACAAGTTTGTGTCGAAGTGGGGCGTTACCTCGAGTACATTATCTTTATATTTGCGCCGCGGAGATCTGTTTACCGGGGCTTTGGCAGAACCCCAGGCCGGCTGGAACCTTCGTTTTAAAAACACCTTGCGAAGAATTGTAGCTCTTTTTTATAACCCCTAACCCCAAAACCGAGGATTACTTTATGGACAGAATTACCCTCATCAATGAGTTGATGACGAAAAAAAAACTCACCAACTATCTTGAAATTGGCGTCTTCAACGGGCGGGTTTTTTTCAGAGTCAAAAGTACATTCAAAGTAGCCGTTGATCCATTCTTTGCCTTTGATTCGCTCCGTAAAATTGGAAAGCTTTTCATCAACCCATACAATTTTTTCAATCGATTCTTCGAGAAAAAAAGCGACGACTTCTTCGCGCAGGACGCCGACCGCGTGTTTGACAACAAAAAAGTTCAGCTCTCGCTGATCGACGGTATGCACGAATACCGCTATGCGCTGAGGGATGTAGAGAATACGCTAAAGTACCTGTCGGATGATGGCGTAATCATTATGCACGACTGCAACCCCGTGACGAAAGAAGAAGCCGGAACTTTTGAAGAATGGAAAGCGAAAGAATTTAAAGGCCAATGGAACGGCGACGTGTGGAAAACAATCCTGCACCTGCGCACCTTCCGCGACGACATTGATGTGTTTGTGTTGGATTGCGATCAGGGCCTTGGCATCGTGACCAAGCGGAAGCCCGAGAGCCGACTGTCATTTACTCAAGCGCAAATCGATCAATTCACCTACGAAGATTTTGACAAGAATCGAGCTGCCTGGATCAACCTCAAGCAGCCCGATTATATCAAAGGCTATTTCAACCTGTAACAAAACAAAGAGGCTCCGGTTGGAGCCTCTTTCTTTCTCACCTCCCTGCTACCAACCGATCGGCTTTCACCAGACTAATAAACTCTGTGCGATATCCTTCTTTGTCTTCACCTTTGGCACCCTGGGCGAGACGGAGAATTCCATCTTCCGAAAACCCATTGAGATATTCTGACTGGCGTAACAACATGCCGAAGGAAGCTACAGAAGCGGCCCAGCGAAAATTGTCGGATGTTTTTTCGATTGCTGTATTATTATCCACCAGTGGGTGAACAATCAGCTTGCTCACATCACCGTCTGGTTTTTTATAGCGGAATTTCACCGTCATCAATTCATTGGAAGCTGAAGCCTTCGGATCAATCTTAGTTTTTTGATATTTCAATTCATCCACTTTAAAAAACTTACTTTCCACACCTACCGGAATGATTTCATACAGCGCGGTCACGGTGTGGCCAGAGCCTAGTTCGCCGGCATCTTTTTTATCGTTATTAAAATCTTCGCTCTTCAGCATCCGATTTTCGTAACCGATTAACCGATAAGCTTGCACCTTGGCGGGATTGAACTCTACCTGCAGCTTCACATCTTTGGCGATTGTGAAAAGCGTTCCACCAAATTCATTCACCAACGCTTTTTGAGCTTCAAGAATGGAGTCGATGTACATGTAATTGCCGTTTCCTTTGTCGGCCAGCGTTTCCATCTTTGAATCTTTGTAATTGCCCATACCAAAGCCCAATGCCGTAAGGAATACGCCGTCCTTTCTTTTCTCTTCAATCAATTTCTCCATGGCTCCGTCACTCGATTCTCCGATATTAAAATCACCGTCGGTAGCCAGGATTACGCGGTTGTTCCCTTCCTTCTTAAAATTCTCTTTGGCGATCTGATATGCCAGGCGAATGCCCGCGCCGCCGGCCGTTGAACCTCCCGCTTCGAGGTGATCAAGGGCCTCGATGATGGTCTTTTTATCTGCACCCGAAGTAGATGGCAACACCACACCCGCCGCTCCGGCATAAACTACAATCGCCACATGGTCTTGCTCGCGCAACTGCTGTACCAGCAACTTAAAGGACGATTTCAAAAGAGGTAATTTGTTGGCGTCGCTCATTGAGCCCGACACGTCGATCAGAAAGACAAGGTTTGAGGGAGGCAATTTTTCGGTGGGGATTTTTTTGCCTTGCAATCCCACCAGTACGAGTTTGTGTTTTTCATTCCACGGTGCTGTAGAAATTTCTGTATTGATCGAAAAAGGATCCTCACCGGTAGGTTGTGGGTACTCGTAGTGAAAATAGTTAACCATCTCTTCAATGCGCACAGCATCCTGCGGCGGGCGTTGGCCGTCCTGAATGAAACGACGCACGTTGCTGTAGGATGCTGCATCCACATCAATCGAAAAAGTAGATAGCGGGCTATGTACGGCATCGTGAAAAATATTTTCAGTAATGCCTTTGTATTCTTCGGTGTTGAATTGCTCCTCGGCCTCATACACCTGAGCAGGTGAAGGCTGATACGCCATGTCCATGGCTGCTGATTTTTTTATTCTTTGTGGCCTGCCACTGGCTTGCACACCGGCGACTTTTCCTTGCAGGCTATTTGAAATGGATTCATTAGATAAGTTGAGTTCTTTATGAACACCATAACCTACTACCGCTACTTCGCTGAGGCTTTTAGTGTCATTCTCCATTACCACATCAACACGGTCTTTGGTGCCGATTTTCACCTCTTTGGAGATCATCCCGACAAAAGAGAAAACCAACGTACCGCCCTGGTCGGGCACCGTGATCAAATAATTCCCTTGGGCATCTGTAACTGAAGCGGTAGTGGTTCCTTTCAACACCACACTCACTCCGGGCAAGCCGGACCCATCATCTTTGGAAGTAACTTTTCCACCAATCGTGCGCGAAGGCATCAGGCGAAAGCTGGCCAGCAAAATCACCATGACAGCCAGCAGCGATATTTTCTTTTTCATAATTTTTTTGAGTTTGACATAAGGATGCCGCCGGCAATCATTTTCCATAAAAGGCCAAAAAAATTTTAACTTGGCTGCGCATGGCCACGCCACAAACCGACATAGAACTGATTCACCGCTACCAGGCTACCGGCGATCTGGAGGTAATCGGCGAGTTGTATAAGCGCTACACGGCGCTGGTGTACGGTGTGTGCATGAAATACCTGAAAGACCGCGACGAGGCCAAAGATGCCACGATGCAGCTCTTCGAAAAACTCATCCAATCGTTAAAGAATCACGAGGTCGAAAACTTCAAAAGCTGGTTGTACGTGTCGGCGCGCAACATGTGCCTGATGAAAATCCGAAGCGCAAAAGGTAAATTCAAAGAAGAAATTTCGGCGACAGATATGGAAAACGAGTATTTGCTGCATCCTGAAGGCGACCAGGAAGTAGAAGAAAACCTCGACAAACTGGAAAAATGCATCAACCGGCTGGTGGATGGGCAGAAACAGTGTGTGCAGTTGTTTTTTCTGGAAGAGAAATGTTATAAAGAAATATCGGTCACTACCGGACTAGACCTTAACCAAGTGAAAAGTTTTATTCAAAACGGAAAAAGAAATTTGAAAATTTGTATGGAAGAAAATGGCTGACCTCCACGACGATATTATCAAATACAAAAAAGGTGAACTGACACCGGCTGAAATGCACGCGCTGGAGAAAAGAGCGTTGAGCGATCCGTTGCTGGCCGAAGCCCTTGAAGGAATAGACTTGGTAGAGGTTAAAGACGCAGCCGCGGATGTTGCCGAAATCAACGACAGACTGCTGAAGAAAAAGAGGCGCGTGTTCTTTACTCCATTGAGAATTGCTGCCGGAGTGCTGATCGTCCTTGGGGTGGTCTTTTTTCTGATCGAATTTCCGCGCGAAAACACCGTGGCCTACAAAGCAAAAGAAGCGCCATCCACAAGCGACTCAGCAGCACTGGAAGATGTGGGTGGTATTGCCATGGAAAAATCGGATGTGAAAACAGAACCGCTTGCTGATTCCAAAAATAATCTTGATCAAACTACTCAGGCTGCCAAACCACATAAAAGCAGCGGAGATATTGCAAGCCTTGAAAACCGAAAATCTGAACCTAAAGAAGTCGAGTCTGTGAAGGCGGCTCCTACGCAAGAGTTGGCGTTAGCCGATGAATCGGAATTGGCAAAAAGCAAAATTGTGCATGAAGAAAAAGAACTTGCAGGCTCAGGCAATGTCGTAGCTCAGCCCCAGATGCTTGATCAGAAAAAAGAATCACTAGCAATGGCCAAACGCAGCGAGGCACCTGCCGTAGTCAAGATGACAGCAATGCGATCCGTTTCCGGGAAAGTAGTTTCCGAACAAGATGGTCTGCCACTGCCCGGCGTGAACGTCATGTTAAAAGGAACCAGCGAAGGAGCCATTACAGATGCCAACGGGAATTATACACTGCACACCACCGAATCTATTCATACAGTTATTTTCTCCTTTATCGGATTCCAATCGGAAGAAGCTGACATCGCTGGCAAGGATAAACTGGATGTGAAAATGAAAGAAGATGCGGCGCAGCTCAGCGAAGTAGTGGTGACAGGCTACGGTTCACAACGCGAAGAAAACGCCGAGCCCGTTATCCGGTTGGCTGCCCCCGTCGGCGGGCGAAAAGCATACGACAAATACCTGGATGCCAACTTGCGCTACCCGCAGGAAGCATTGGAAAATAAAATCAAAGGTCGTGTGGTGGTGGAGTTTAATGTTGGCCTGGATGGTTCACTCACAAATTTCAGTGTGATTAAAAGTCTTGGCCACGGATGTGACGAAGAAGTGATTCGTCTGGTGAAGGAAGGGCCTCAATGGAAGCCCACCACCGAAGACGACAAGCCTGTGGAAAGTACCGTAAGAGTTCGAATGAAGTTCGATCCGGCCAAGGCCAACAAGTAGGCCTTTAATTCAAAAAAATAGTCCTTCCTTCTTCCAATATTATTTTTACTTTTAGGGCTACATAAAATCCTAAAACTTCCTTTCATGAGTTTATTCGTTAAAAAACCGCTTGAACAACTCCTTGCACAAGCCTCCGATTCTTCGCACGGGTTGAAGCGTACGCTTGGCGCCGGCAACCTGGTTGCGCTGGGTATTGGCGCCATTATTGGTGCCGGGCTTTTTGTCCGCACAGCGGCAGCGGCCGGTGAGCATGCCGGACCCGCGGTAACACTGTCATTTATTTTCGCCGCCGTAGGCTGCGCCTTCGCTGGTTTATGTTATGCTGAATTTGCTTCGATGATACCGGTAGCAGGAAGCGCCTATACCTACGCCTATGTCACTATGGGTGAGTTTGTAGCTTGGGTAATTGGCTGGGCATTGGTACTTGAGTATGCCCTTGGCGCCGCAACAGTGTCAATCGCCTGGAGTGAATTTTTAAATAAGCTGCTCGGGGGGAGCATCCCCTACGAATGGTGTCATTCGCCGTTTCAAAAAGCGTTGATTGATGGCACCATGCACCATGGAATTATGAATGCACCTGCCTTATTTATTCTGCTTGCGCTTTCACTTCTGCTGATCAAAGGAACTCAGGAATCTGCTTTTGTCAACACCATTATTGTAATCGTAAAAGTTTCAATCGTGTTGGTGTTCATCTGGATCGGCTGGCAGTTCATCAACCCTGCCAACCACACTCCTTATCTCATCCCTGCCGACGCTAAGCCTGCACTTCTTCCTGACGGAAGTTCTTATTCGTACGAATCCATGTGGGATCACGGTTGGTTTGGTGTGATTGCCGGCGCCGGTGTTGTATTCTTCGCGTTCATTGGCTTCGATGCAATTTCTACCGCAGCGCAAGAATCTAAAAATCCAAAGAGAGATATGCCAATCGGTATTCTAGGTTCGCTGGTGATTTGTACAATACTTTATATCCTGTTCTCGTACGTGCTCACTGGCGTTGCGCCTTACACTGATTTTATGCTCAAGGGTAAAGAAGCATCTGTTGCTTACGCGATCGATGCATACATGCCTGGCTACGGATGGCTTTCAACATTAGTGACAGTAGCTATTCTTGCAGGTTTCTCTTCCGTTATCCTCGTTATGCTTATGGGGCAATCCCGTGTGTTCTATTCTATGTCTGTGGATGGGCTACTTCCTAAAGTTTTTGCCGAACTCCACCCGACGTTCAGAACACCTTATAAATCAAACATGTTGTTGTTCATTTTTGTAGGACTGATTGCAACACTTCTGCCAGGCGATATCACCGGTGACCTGACAAGCATCGGAACTTTGTTTGCCTTTGTGCTGGTGTGCGTAGGTGTACTGGTAATGCGCAAGGCAAATCCAAATGCCGTGCGTGCCTTCAAAACGCCGTGGGTTCCTTTCGTTCCGATTATGGGTATTGTAGTTTGCTCAACAATGATCATCGGGCTTGACTCCGTGACGCAATTGGTTGCCTTCCTGTGGTTGCTGATCGGTCTGGTGGTTTACTTCACCTACAGCAAAAGGAACAGCGTAATACGCAAATAGGTTTTAATTAATTACCTCATCCGATATTTTCAATACCGTGCCGGTCAGTTCGGTGCGGTATTGAAGTAACGGACGCTCAGCGGGACCTCCGGTGGGCATTCCATCCGAAAAATTAAAAGTAGATCGACAGCAATGGTCGATCATAAAAAGAGTAGATCCATCTACCTGCACCACACAATTCGCGGCCGGATGGTGCGGGCAAGCGCGCTCGAAAGCGAGGTAAGAATTTTCATTGGCCCGGTAAAGTATAATTCCCTTCAACCCGGCACCATCGATGTATACGAAACCACCGTCAAGCTTTAGCCGCTGATACTGCGGATATGCCAAGTTCACCGTCACTTCCGGGAACATCGCCTGGCCGTTTGCGCCAGCGAACGCCAAGACAAAAACAATCAGCGCGGCAAATTGAAATCTATTTTTTTTCATAATGATAATATCCTTGTCCTGTTTTCTTACCCAGTAAACCCTGTCTCACTTTTTCTTCCTGGATCGGATTCGGCTTGAATCGCGGTGTTTTGTCAAACGCATTGTACATCAGCCGACTCACCTCCAGATTCACGTCGTTGCCAATCAAATCCATAAGTTCAAAAGGCCCTAACTTAAAGCCGGCCGACTTTAAAAGGGCATCAATCGTGCCAATATCGGCGGCCTTTTGCTCCAGCATCTTTAGTGATTCGAGATAATAATGCCGTGCCACCCTGTTAACGATAAAGCCTGGCGAATCTTTTACCACCACAGGCGTTTTTCCCAACTCTTCTACAAACCGAACAAGTCCTTCAATCAGGCGTTGATCAGTTTCGTTTCCTGAAATCACCTCCACCAGCTTCATTAAATGCGCCGGATTAAAAAAATGCAAGCCCACCATTCGGCTTGGGTGACTCAAGCGCGAACCTATAGAAGTGATGGATAAAGATGAAGTGTTGGAAGCGAAAATAGTACTTGGCGGATTGACCTTCTCCAATTCGGAAAAGATTGCCTGTTTCACTTCAAGTTTTTCTACCACGGCTTCAATAACCAAATCGACGCACAGTTCTTGAAGTGTTGCGGGTTTTATCCTGCTGATAATTTCTTGTTTCCCTTCCGGCGATAACTTGCCTTTGGCTATTGCCTGATCAAGATTTTTTCCGATGCTTTTGATTCCTCTTTCAATAGCCCTGAGATCAACATCGTTGAATAGTACTTCGTGGCCGGCAGCAGCACAAACCTGGGCAATCCCCTGCCCCATTGCACCGGCGCCGACTACGCCAATTTTGTTTAAAGAGTTCATCAAACCACCGGCTTGAATTGCTTCAGGAAGCGGATATCGTTTTCTGAATAGAGGCGCAAGTCGTTTACCTGGAAAAGTAATTGAGTAACACGCTCAATGCCCATTCCAAAAGCAAAGCCTGTATATTCTTCCGGGTCGATTCCGCAATTGCGAAGCACATTAGGATGTACCATTCCAGAGCCGGCAATTTCCACCCAGCCGCTGTGCTTGCAGATGTTGCAGCCTTTGCCTTTGCAAATCAGACATGAAATATCAATCTCGGCGCTCGGTTCTGTAAAAGGGAAGAACGACGGACGATACCTGATCTTAATATCTTTTCCGTACATCTCCTGCGCAAAGTGATAGAGCGTTTGCTTCAGATCGGCAAAGCCCACATTCTTATCTACATACAACCCTTCCACCTGATGGAAGAAGCAATGTGCACGGGCAGAGATTGCCTCATTGCGAAACACGCGCCCTGGCATAATCGCACGAATGGGTGGCTTTTGTTTCTTCATCAACCGAATCTGCACATTCGAGGTGTGGGTGCGCAACAGGATGTCCGGATTTTTCTCTACGAAAAAAGTGTCCTGCATTTCACGCGCCGGATGGTTGAGCGGAAAATTGAGGGCTGTGAAATTATGTTCATCGTCTTCAATTTCTGGTCCATCGGCGAGGCTAAAACCCAATCGCTCGAACACTTCGACAATCCGATAGCGGGTAAGGCTCAGCGGGTGTTGGTTGCCAAGTTTATTGGGAACTACCGGGAGCGAAAGATCAATGTTGGTAGCTGTTTCAGAAGGAGCGTTTTCCAATTCCTCTTGCGCCGACTTGAACTTCGCTTCCGCCAATTGCTTGAGGTCGTTCAGCAACTTGCCTACTTTCTTTTTCTCGTCGGCGGTGGCTTGCTTTAGCTCGTCGAAGAGCGAAGGCACCATCCCTTTTTTGCTAATAAATTTTAAACGGAAATTTTCAAGAGTCTCCTTCGATGCTATTGAGAATGACTTTACCTCTTCGGCTATAGAATTAATTTTTTGCTCCATGATGCTTTGTTTTTTGCTCCAATGCCTTTCTCAACAGGAAGTTAATTACCAGGCAAAGCGCAATTACCAAACCCAAAATTAGCAGATCATTTTGTTTTCGTAAGAGTAATGCCAAAACAATCATGATAATGTTAATGGATGCGATGAAAATAACTGCTTTCGAATGGCTGAATCCCAACTTCAAAAATTGGTGATGCAGGTGATTGCGGTCGGCATGAAAAGGTGACTGCCCCTGGCGAAGGCGCAGCACAATAACCCGGAGCGTATCAAAAACCGGAATGATCACCACACAAATAGCGGTGGCGACAGAGCCTTCAAACTTATACTCGTGACCTTCGGGAAGTTTATAGTTTTCATTGATGAAAAAGATTGCCATGTACGAGAGAAGAAATCCGATCATCAAAGCCCCGGTATCTCCCATAAAAATCTTGGACGGCTCCCAGTTAAAAAATAAAAAGGCCAGCAATCCTCCGGCAAACGTCAAGGCGATCAGGCTTTGTGCATCGTTGCCAGCAAAGTGAAACCAAATTCCGAATGTGGTAAGTGTGATGATGCCGATTATTCCGGCAAGGCCGTCTAATCCATCAATAAGATTGTATGCGTTGGTAAGGATGATGAGGGTGAAAATACTAACTATCCACACCATGGGCATCGGGATTTGCGGCGTCGCTACGAGCCCGTACGTGGAGTTTAATGTGGTTTGATTAAGTACAACCAATAAAATTACCGGCAGAAACTGACTGTATAATTTTTGCTTAGGTGTCAGCGCCAAAACGTCATCGCGCAGGCCAATCAGGAACATGAGCAAAAGCGACACAAAAAAATATTTCAACACAATCCAATCCGTAAGCGGAAGACCCAAGAGCAAGGAAAAGCCTGCACCGATCAGCACCGCTACGCCACCCAGTGAAGGTTTAAAATTCGAATGGATCTTGTGAAGACCCGGCGAATCAAAAAGATTCAGCTGCGTGAGCAATTTGATCAACACCGGAAACGTAAGGAAGGAGATCAGAAAAGAGATTGCTGTATAGAGCGTTATGCGTATGATAGCAGGTTGGGTTTAGTTAGTACAAAGTTAAAGTTAATTCATTTGGTATCGAATTTTGTAAACAATAACCCATAAAAAAAGGAAGGAGAAAACCCCTTCCTTTTTTAATATGCGACGTGTTGTTTAATTCTTCTTCAGCTGATCGAATTTGTTTTCCACCGGTTTTTTAGGGAAAACATTGTCCGCTTGGTTAGTATCGGCGGTATCGTTGTTCGGGTCAATCACTACGTTGGTTACTTCTTTTTCTTTCAGGAATACTTTTTTCACCTCATTTTCATTGACGCGCCAGATTTCGGCTGGGATTTTTTCTACCTCTTTAGTGCCATCAGCAAAGGTCCACTCGATAATAATCGGGCTTACAAGTCCACCTTTATTTTTGAGAGTAAGTTCATACATGTTTTTTCCTTCCAGCTTCTGACGAACACCGGCGTCGTTGATTTTATTTTTGAACTCACCGTATCCATTATCGGGTGTATTGAGAATGGTAATCTCCTGCGGGCCCTGGCTGAAATCTGTGGCTTTGTCTTTTGATTTATTCGAAGCCAGATCGCCGGAAGTAGTTTTCACATTTTTGTTTTCCACATCCTTCTGTTCCGACTTTACTTTAAACCATTTTACATCGCTCAATTCGATGTCCACGTTGTCGACGGTGTAAAACCATCCACGCCAAAACCAATCGAGATCTACTGCCGAAGCATCTTCCATGCTACGGAAAAAATCGGCCGGCTTAGGCTGCTTGAAGGCCCAGCGTTGCGCGTATTCTTTAAATGCTTTGTCGAACAATTCAGGGCCCATCACGGTCTCACGAAGCAGCGTCAAAGCAGCTGCGGGTTTTCCGTACGCATTGGGTCCAAAATCTCCGCCCGGGATATTATCTGAATCCCACATGATGGGGCGCATCTTATTTTTATCGCCGCGCATGTAGCCAGCCAATCCTTTGGGTGAACCCCAACTGATATTCACATTAGGGTAGCGTTCGCGTTTGGTTTCGCGCTCAAGGAACGAATTAAGTCCTTCGTCCATCCAGCTCCACTGACGCTCGTCAGAGTTAACAATCATCGGGAAGAAGTTGTGGCCCACCTCGTGGATAATTACACCCACCATTCCTTCGTAGGTGCGCTGCGAATAGGTGCCATCGGGCTTAGGACGGCCGCCATTAAAACAAATCATCGGATACTCCATACCCTGATTAGCGATATGCACCGAGTAGGCAGTTGGATACGGGTAATCCAAGGTACGCGACGAATACACTTCCAGCGTATTCTTGATCGCCATGGTCGATTCCTTTCCCCAAAGCGGATTTCCTTCTTTAGGATACAGAGATTGAGCCAGAGGCGTTTTATCGTTTACTTTCACAGCAATCGCGTCCCAGATAAATTTACGCGACGTAGCAAAAGCAAAGTCGCGCACATTCTCTGCATAAAATTCCCACGTACTCTTTTTAGAAGAGCGTTCCTTCTCTTTTTTACGAACCTCTTCTTCACTTACAATCAATACAGGTTTGTCGAATGTTTTCTTCGCAAGCTCAAAGCGTTCGATCTGCTGAGGTGTTAGTACGGCTTTGGGATTTTGCAGCACACCGGTAGCGCCCACAATATGATCGGATGGCACCGTGATTCTCACTTTGTAGTTACCGAATGTCAGCGCAAACTCTCCTTGTCCTAAAAATTGTTTGTTCTGCCAGCCTTCGTAATCGTCAAACACACACATGCGTGGAAACCATTGGGCTTCGGTGTACAAATAATTTCCGTCTTCAGGAAAGTATTCATAGCCGCCGCGTTCGCTGAATTTCAATCTGTCTTTTTCAGTATAACTCCATTCCACTTTAAAACTGTATTTGTCTCCGCTTTTCAAAGGCATCGGAAGATCTACCCGCAGCATGGTATAGTTCACCAAAAAAGGAAGGTCTTTGCCCGTAGCAGCATCTTTTATGGATTTGATTTTAAAGCCGCCTTCGTACCCGTAGGTATCGCTTGAAAGCGGAAACCATTTGGCCGGCACAGAATCACGCACGCTGTTGGTCTCGGTCTTGTCGGTCATGTTACCATTCGAAAGATTGTTCTGATCCAACTGCAGCCAAAGGTACTTCATCACTTCAGGCGCATTGTTGAAATAGGTGATCGTTTCCTTACCGGTGATCAACTGGGTTTCATCATTCAATTCAACATCAATGTCGTAATCAGCTCGTTGTTGCCAGTAGTTGCTTCCAGGAGCACCAGAGGCCGAGCGATAGCTGTTCGGAGTGGGTAAAACCTGATCGAGTTGCTCAAATTTGCCAGACCATTTTTTATCCTGAGCCATCAGAGACAACGAAAAAAGAATAAATAAAAGTGTTATACTATTTTTCATGAGATACATGGTAGTTAATTAATGCGTAAAGGTAAAAAGTTTGTTCTCTCCGTCTAATTTGTCTTTTTCTTCAATTCGTCAAACTTAGAAGGTTGCGCCACACGCGGAAACACATTGTCATCCGTGCTGATATCAGAGATTTCCTTTTTGGGATCGATCACCACGCTGGCCACTTCTTTATCTTTGGCAAACACTTTGGTGACTTTTGTTTCATTCACACGCCAAATCTCAGCCGGAATGCGCTCGGTCTCCTTGGTTCCGTCTTTGTAGGTCCATTCGATAATCACAGGCATCACCATTCCTCCTTTGTTGGACAACGTGATTTCGTAAAAGTTTTTATTCTCAAGTTTTGTAATTACCGCTTTGTCGTCGATGGTATTTCTAAACTCACCATTGAATCGCGCATCCGTCGGGATTACGCTAAAGTAATTCGGACCATTGCTAAAATCTTCAGCTGGCTTTTTGTCGTCTTTGTTGCTGGCCAGATCACCTTTCTCCACAGTTTTATCTTTTCCTTCTACATTAGGTTGAGTAGACCTAAGCTTATACCACTTCACCTGATCGAGTGATTGATCCACATAATCTGTTGAATAAAACCAACCGCGCCAGAACCAGTCGAGATCAACGGCAGAAGCGTCTTCCATCGTGCGGAAAAAGTCTGCTGGCTTCGGATGTTTAAATGCCCAGCGGCTGCAATATTCTTTGAACGCTTTGTCGAACAGCTCGGGGCCCATGATCGTTTCGCGAAGCATGTTGAGGCCGGTGGCACATTTTGCATATTGCTCTGCTCCGAACTGAACAACTTGTTCTGAATTCGTCATCAGCGGACGCATCAGATTTTTGTCGCCTTTCATATATGGTACAATGCGGTCGGCGGGGCCTCTGCGCTGCGGCATGTCGGGATAATTCTCCACCTGTGTGCGATACTGCACAAACGTATTTACACCTTCGTCCATCCACGTCCATTGGCGCTCGTCGTTGTTGATAATCATCGGGAAGAACGTGTGGCCAACTTCGTGAATGATCACACCGATCATTCCCCATTTTTTATCGTCTGAGAACGTGCCGTCTTTGTTTGGTCTTCCGAAGTTGAAGCAGATCATCGGATATTCCATACCAATGGAAGCGGTGTGCACCGATGTAGCTTGTGGATACGGATAATCGATAGAGTACTTTGAATAGGTAGTGATCGTGTTCTTCACCGCCTTGGTAGATTCTTGTTCCCACAGAGGGTTTCCTTCTTTAGGATAAAAAGACATCGCCAGTGGAGTGCGGCCCGCAATTTTCACAGCCTGCGCATCCCAGATGAATTTTCTTGAGGTAGCAAAAGCAAAGTCGCGTACGTTAGTCGCTTCAAACTCCCACACTTTCTTTTCTTTCACTTTAGTTTTCTCGCGCTGAATGGCTTCATCCTGGGTACAAATGATGACGGGTTTATCAAACGAGGTTTTCGCCTTCTCATAGCGTGCAAGCTGCTCAGGAGTTAACACGGCACTTGCGTTTTTCAGCGAGCCAGTTGCGGCCACCACGTGATCGGCAGGCACCGTGAGCTTCACTTTATAATTTCCGAACGCAAGGGCAAATTCACCCTGACCAAGAAACTGCTTGTTCTGCCAGCCTACCACATCATCAAACACACACATGCGTGGAAACCATTGAGCCACCGCATAGAGGTAATTGCCGTCTTCGGGAAAATACTCGTAGCCGCTGCGGCTGTCATTGGGTGTAGCGCCATGCATGCGATCGTTAATGTTGAACGACCAATCGATCTTGAAAACAAACTTCTGGCCTGACGCCAAAGGCTGAGGCAGATCCACTCGCATCATCGTTTGATTCACAAAATACGTCAGGGCTTTTCCTGAAGCATCTTTGATCGACGCGATTTTATGTCCTCCATCAAAATCGTACAATTGAAGATCCACCGCCATTTTCTTTGTGCGCGACGAATCGCGAACGGACGTGTTAGCCATCTTGGCGGTGTTGTTGTCTTTGGCATTGATGTTTTGATCTACCTGCAGCCACAGGTATTTCAATGGCGTAGGTGAATTGTTGGTGTAAGTAATAGTCTCGCTTCCGCTGATACTTTGATTGTCATCGTTGAGTTCGGCGGTAATGTCATAGTCTGCCTGTTGTTGCCAATACTTTGGGCCCGGCGCGCCAGAGCCGGTGCGGTATTCGTTTGGAGTCGGTAAGGTTTGATCAAGTTGCTCGAACTTACCTTTCCATTGCGGTGCGTTGTCTTTTGGTTTCTCTTGTGCCCACGCCGTACAGGCGATTAGGAGCAACAAAAATCCAAGTACTTTTTTCATAGAAGATACATTAGTTTATGGTGGTCTAAAAAAATAATAATGCCGCCCTCAGAAAGAGAGCGGCATGTGGTGATGCTAAATTTAATTTGTTTTCTTTTTCAGCTCATCAAATTTGGATGGCTGTGCTACGCGCGGGAATACATTGTCGTCGGTGCTGATGTCTGAAGTTTCTTTTTCCGGATCGATGACTACGCTAGCTACTTCTTTGTCTTTGGCAAACACTTTGGTGACTTTCGTTTCATTCACACGCCATATTTCCGCAGGGATGCGCTCAATTTCAGAGGTGCCATCTTTGTAATTCCATTGAATAATTACAGGCATCAATAATCCACCCTTGTTGGTAAGTGTGATCTCATAGAAATTTTTGTTTTCTAGTTTGCTGATCACTGCTTTGTCGTCAATGGTGTTTCTGAATTCGCCATTGAAACGCGCATCAGTCGGGATCACGCTAAAATAGCTCGGACCATTGCTAAAATCTTCCGCTGGCTTCTTGTCGTCTTTGCCGGTAGCTAAATCGCCCTTCGCTACATTTTTATCTTTTCCTTCCAGGTTGGTTTGTGTGGTGCGAAGTTTATACCACTTCACCTGATCGAGCGACTGATCTACATTGTCGGTGGTATAAAACCATCCGCGCCAAAACCAATCAAGATCTACTGCTGAAGCATCTTCCATCGTGCGGAAAAAATCAGAAGGCTTGGGATGCTTGAAGGCCCAGCGTTGAGCATACTCTTTAAAAGAACGATCGAATAAGTCGTGACCCATTACTGTCTCACGCAAAATATAAAGCGCGGTAGCTGCCTTTTGGTACTGCTCTGAACCGGATTGAATTACTTGTTCTGAGTTTGTCATGAGCGGTCGCATGATCGCCTTGTCGCCTTTCATGTAGGGCACCAGGCCTGCCGGTTTGCCGCGGCTGAAGTCGAGGTTCGGATAACGCTCTAATTCGGTAAGCAATTGTACAAAGCTGTCGATGCCTTCGTCCATCCAGGTCATCTGGCGCTCGTCGCTGTTGATGATCATCGGAAAGAAGTTGTGGCCTACTTCGTGAATTACCACGCCCAACATGCGTTGAAGAATCTGGTTGTCGTAGGTGCCATCTTTTTTCGGGCGACCAAAGTTGAAGCAGATCATCGGATATTCCATACCAATGCTGGCGGCATGTACTGAGGTAGCCTGAGGATATGGGAAATCGATGGTGTATTTCGAATAGACTTCCAGTGTGTTTTTTACAGCAATTGTAGATTCCTTTTCCCACAGGGGGTTTCCTTCTTTGGGATAGAATGACATCGCCAGCGGCGAATTGTTTCCGATTTTTACGGCCATTGCATCCCAAATAAATTTCCGCGAAGACGCAAAGGCAAAGTCGCGCACGTTGGTCGCTTCAAATTGCCAGGTTTTCTTCTCTTTCACTTTTGTTTTTTCACGAGCGATCGCTTCGTCTTGCGTAGCAATGATCACTGGTTTGTCGTAGGTGGTTTTTGCTTTTTCAAAACGGGCGAGCTGTGCACTCGTCAATACCTGGCTTGCATTCTTCACCATGCCTGTGGCGGCCACAATGTGATCGGCGGGAACAGTGATGTTCACTTTATAATTTCCGAAAGGAAGCGTAAACTCTCCTCGGCCGAGGAACTGTTTGTTTTGCCAGCCCACTACATCGTCGTACACACACATGCGTGGAAACCACTGAGCTATGGTATATAAATAGTTCCCATCTTCTGGGAAAAATTCATACCCCCCACGTGAGAAAAGCTGGTTGCGATCGAGAATATTATAAGACCATTCAATTTTAAAAGAATATTTTCCACCCGGTTTAAGCGGTTGTGGCAAATCCACACGCATCATCGTCTTGTTGACGGTGGTAGAAAGGTCTTTGCCAGAAGCGTCTTTCACCGATTTGATTTTGTAGCCACCATCAAAATCCCAGAGGTTAAGCTGGCCAGCTACAAGTTTGGTCGCCACCGAATCTCTCACCGAGCTGGTCGATGTTTTCATGGTGTTGCTTCCTTTGTCATAGAGGTTTTGATCAAGCTGTACCCAGAAATATTTCAACACATCGGGCGAGTTGTTGGTGTACGTGATCGTTTCACTGCCAGAGATGCTTTGGTTTTCGTCGTTAAGCTCTGCGCTGATTTCATAGTCGGCCTGCTGTTGCCAATATTTGGGGCCAGGCGCGCCAGAGCCAGTGCGGTATTCGTTGGGCGTAGGCAAGGTTTGATCGAGTTGCTCAAACTTTCCTTTCCATTGCGGTGTGTTGTCTTTCGGCTTCTCTTGTGCGGCTGCTACAAATGATCCGATTAAAAAGAAAATCAGTAAAGATTGCTTCATAGAATTATGTTACGATTTAAAAATAGATTCTGTCTTTGATAAGGATGAAGGCGATACCGGCAATGGCAGAAGATAAAATCATCTTCCAATCGCGGCGGTGCACCTTTAGCCAATCGACCAAAATATAACTGATTATCAGGAATAAGGTTACAACTATTATCTGGCCAAACTCCAACCCGAGGTTAAAGGCCAAAAGCGGGGATAAAATACTATGGCTTTTGCCGAGCAGGGCACGTAAATAATTGGAAAAGCCCATGCCGTGGATTAGTCCAAAGAAAAGGGCAAACACATAGTTGATCTGAATATTCTTTTTGCCCATCGTTTCTTCTTTTTTGAAAAGATTCGAAACCGCGGTGGTGAAGATGGTGAGCGGAATAAGAAATTCTATTAATTCCGTTTTTACTGAAATGATTTCAAGCGTGGCTAAGGCCAGGGTAATTGAGTGCCCGATGGTAAAGGCCGTAACCAGAATTAAAATTTTCTTCCAGTCGCGCACCAGGTAAACCGCACAAAGCGCCAGCACAAACAGGATATGGTCGTAGCCATTTACATAATCCAGAATATGATCTTTGCCCAGGCCAAAATACAGTTGAAACTCACTCATAGGTTAAAACAAAAATTGCGCTACAAGTATAGCGCAATTTTTTACTGAAGGCTAAATGAATTACACCGCGGTCACACTACTCGCCTTTCAAATTATCCACCGGTTTGGTGTAGGCCGCCCGCCAGGTTTGCGATCCGATGGTGAGGCTACTGAATGCTAGCAGGGAAATTACGCCCAACACTATAGTCCAGGCATCCACCGAAACGTGGTAGGCGAGTTGTTCAAGCCACAAGTTATTGATGAAATACGCCGCCGGCACTGCAATCGCGATGGCGATCAGAAGAATAGCCACGAATCCCTTTGACAGCAAGTAAATCAGCTCGGCATTGCTACTGCCCAATACTTTGCGAATGGATATTTCTTTGATTCGCGTTTCGGTAGCATAGGTGGCCATTCCCAACAACCCCAGGCAAGAGATGGTGATGGCGAGAAAGGCGATCACACTGAGGATGCTTACCAGATCGCCAAAAAATATATCGTACATTTTATGCACCTCGGCACTGAAGTCATTGTAATCCACCCGCAGCGTTGGGTTTATTTTGCTCCACGCTGCACTCACCGTTTTGCCAGCTTCGTCATACGTGCCGGAATATTTTGCCACGAGAATCCGATACTCCGAAGGATTGTAGATTAGCGCCAGCGGTTCCATCTTTTCCACCAGCAATTGATGATTAAAATTCTTTACTACACCAATGATAAGGCTCTCGGATGAATCGCGCTGCAGAATCAGGCTTTGGCCAATGGCATCCATCGGCGATTTAAAATGAAACACTTCAACGGCTTTCTCACTGATCACGATGTGATTTTTATTGGATTCGCCGTCGGCAGCGGAAAAATATTTTCCTGCTACCAAAGGAATCTCAAAGTGTGCAAGGAAATCTTCATCTGTAGAGTAATAATAAAGTGTTGTCCAGCTCTTGTCTTCCATTGCGCGTTTGTAACCCTGAGCCATTGATGAGCCCGCCGCCAACACATGCGATAACGACGTTACACTTTCGATGTTGCTGCTTTTGAGCAGCTCTGTTTTCATCGTCTCTGCCGAAGTGTTTCCCAGATTCACCACTACTTTTCGTTCCATGCTAAATCCATGATCAGCCTTTAGAAAAAGTTGAAGCTGATTGAACACCACGATCACCGACAAAATGAAAATGAGCGAGAAAACAAATTGCGCTACGAGCAAGGTCTTTCGGAGTGCAATGTTGGAAAACAACTTCATGGTGCCGAGGCTTTTCAACACCTTCACCGGTTGGAAACCACTGAGCACCACCGCGGGGAAAAATCCGGCGAGAATTCCTACTACCAAAGCAAAGAGTACAAACACTCCGAATACAAAATAGTTGGCTTCCAAATCCCACATCATCAGTCGTGCAAAGCTGAGTTTCAACATCAGTGGTTTTATTAAAATCAGAATAAGCAAAGCACCAGCAAGCGCAACCAAAGAAACCAGTACTGATTCAGAAAGAAATTGGAGAAAGACCTGCACGCGCGACGCTCCGGTTACTTTGCGCACACCGATTTCGCGGGCGCGCGTCAGCGAACGGGCGATGGACAAGTTGGTGAAATTAAAACACGAGGTGAGCATCACGATTCCCGCAAGGCCGGCAAAAAAATAAATAAATACCCACGGCAAAAAAGGACCAATCGGATTGTTGATGAACGCACCCGGAGTAATATCCATTAACGCCTGAAGATGGTACTTCACTTTATTCTGACTTTCCGGCTTGGGCAATACCGAAAAATATTTGCTTTGAATTTTGTCAAAGGCGGCTTGCATACCTTCCGGCGATTTCCCCTCTTCCAGCAAAAGGTACGTCCAGCCTTGCCAGCAATTATACCAGTCGTCAAGGTTGGCGACCGACTTCCCTTCGGCTTTCAGGCTTTTAACGGTGGCGATACTCGCCAGTGCATCAAATCCGATATGAGTTTTATGTTTAGTTTCTTTTAGAACGCCGGTCACTTTATAGGGACCGTCCTTACCTACCTTGAACGATTCGCCAATTGGGTTGTCCTGTTTGAATAATTTTCTCGCTGCTTTTTTGGTGAGCACTACGGAGTACGGATCAACCAACGCGGTCTTCGGGTTTCCGTATTCCAATTCGTATTCAAATACCTCAAGCATTTCAGGATCGACAAAATATCCCGCCACAGGTATGTTCACGTTTTGCTCTATCTCCAGCCACATGTTTCCAAAACCACGTACAATCCGTACGGCCTTCTCCACACCGGGATAATTATCAAGCAATTCTTGTCGCAAGGGTAGCGTAGTTGTCCCGGTTTCATTCATCATCTGGCCGTCCATACCAATGGGAATGGAGTTCACCCGGTAAATACGATCGCGTTTGGTATTATAGCGATCATACATCATCTGATCGGCCACGAGCATAATGATGATCATGGATAGCGCCATGGCCACCGATAATCCAAACACATTGATGGCAGAGAAAAAGCGATGCCTTAACAAACTGCGGATGGCAGTTTTAAAATAATTGCGAAGCATAAAAATAATGTTGAGGTGGAAAAGAGAATTCCAAAAAGGCCGGAAGCCTGAAATCAACTCAAGGCTTCCGGGTGAGAAGTTATTTTACTTCCTTCCTGACGAGGTAGTAATAAATCAGAAAACCAAGTGATGCCGACACGGCAAACAAACCGTATGGCAGCGGAGACTCTGGACGCACGCTGATAAACTCCATAATAATGAGTGAAAGTCCGCTGAAGAAAATAATCAAACCCCACTTCAGCGACGAGTACTTGGTATCGGCAGCGTGCTGCTTGAATATGGCCTGCGTTTCGTCGTTTACGAATCCTTTTTCAATCATTTTCTTTTTCAGAATGTAGTCGGTCATCACGCGTACGAAAAAATAAACCGAACCGCCCAATCCGCCGAAAATGGCCAGCGGCATTAATACTTCTCTTAAGTTGCTATCCATAATTGTAAATTTTGTTTCTGTTGTTTTGGGGCGTATGACAGCGGGTAAGTGCTGAATGTTGCAGATTCCTCTATTAATTTTTTAAATATCTGGAAAGTGAGTCATTCTTTGCGAATTCCACTCGGGGAATCTTTTTTGGTATATTCCTGCAACATCTTCTACGCGGATAGTGTCTCACCCTGAAATGACCGACGATCACGCCTTAGTTTCCCGCATTATTGGCGGCGACAAACAGGCCTTCAGGCAGCTTATCAAGCAGCATGAAAGGCTAGTGGCGCACATGGTCGGCAGGCTCATCGACCGGGAGGAAGACCGGGAAGAACTTTGTCAGGATGTGTTTTTGCGCGTGTATGAAAAAATCGGTGAATTCAATTTTCAGTCCAAGCTCAGCACGTGGATTGCCACCATTGCTTACCGTAGTGGCATTAATCATTTGCGAAAGCGTAAAATAAAACTCAGCGACATTCCGGAAGAAGAAAGTTATACGGCACATTTCATCGCCTCCGATGATCCGCACGAAGCGATGGAAGATACAGAGTCGGAAACTATGACAAAGAAATTAATTGAGCAGTTGCCTCCACATTATAAAACGATCCTCACGATGTATCATGTCGATGAGATGAGCTATGGTGAAATCGGCGAAGTGACAGGCATGCCCGAGGGCACCGTAAAAAATTATCTTTTCCGTGCACGAAATCTGTTGAAAGAAAAAGTAAAGAAGTATCTTGGTAAAGAAGAATTGCTATGAAATCATTCGAAGAAGAATTGCAGCACCTGCGTGAATCAAGTACCACGCCTTTTGATGAGATCGACGAACAGGCTTATAAAAAAGTATTCGATGCGCTTGGGCAAGAACCAGAATATGCCTTGCCTTCCAATTTTGCTGACCGCATGGTTCGCCTTGTGGAAGCAAAAGAGCATTCAAAAGAAATTTCGCGCGACAATTTCTGGATCGGCCTCGGCATTTTCGCTTTTCTGGTGGGCCTTGTATTCGCCATCGCCGCCACTGATTTTAAATTTTCAACAGGAGCCTTCCGGTTTTTGTCTGGCTATCCCGGTTTGATCATTTTCGGAATAGTGTTTATCCTCGCGCTTCAATGGCTCGACAAAAAAATTGTGCGGCGAGAAACAACGGTATAAAACTGAGCGGTTTCCGGCTTTTTTGCCGATAGTGTAAGAGCCAAAACCACGAAATAAAAAATTCGTTTACCTTGGCATTTCCACTTAAAACCTCTTCATGAATAAAATACGTACCACCCTTTACGTGATCCTTCTTGGACTCACGGGCCACTTCGTATTGGCGCAAGAGCCGAAAAAAGAAGAAAAGGCCGACACCGTAAAAAAAGCTAAACCGAAAAAGAAAAAAGACTTGCCGCTAGAGGCCGATCGTAAAATCGGTATCAAAACCAATGAAGGCACCTGGATGTCGCTGGACGTAAGTCCGGACGGCAAGACCATCGCTTTTGATTTTCTGGGCGACATCTACACCATGCCGATCGCTGGTGGAAAGCCAACAGCTTTCTCCAAAGGAATGGCCTTCGATTCGCATCCGCGGTTTAGCCCTGACGGCACCAAACTTCTTTTCATTTCCGACCGCAGCGGTGGCGACAATGTGTGGTGGTTTTCACTCGACAAAAAAGATTCGCTGCAAGTGACACGTGGTAACACCGACAATCATCAGTCGGCTGAGTGGACGCCCGATGGCGAGTACATTGTTACTTCCAAAGGCCGCCTTTTCATGAAACTTTTCTTATATCATAAAGATGGTGGCGGTGGCGCCCAGCTTATCAGCAAACCCGATCCGTTGAAAACGATAGAGCCTGCGTTTGGCCCTGATGGAAGATACATCTGGTATTCTCAACGCTTCGGCGGGTGGAACTACAACGCACAACTTCCACAATATCAACTTTCAGTGTATGACCGCGAGCGCGGCGAATCGGAATTGAAAACATCGCGTTACGGCTCGGCTTTTGCACCCACACTATCGCCTGACGGCAAATGGCTGGTGTATGGCTCACGCTACAACGAACACACCGGCCTGGTGCTCCGCAACCTGCAAACTGCAGAAGAAAAGTGGCTGGCTTATCCTGTGCAGCACGATGAACAGGAATCCATCGCAACATTAGGCGTGCTTCCAGCTATGTCCTTCACGCCCGACAGTAAAGAGGTAGTGGCTTCGTACGGCGGAAAGTTTTATCGCATTCCTGTAGCCGGTGGAAGTGCTGTGGAAATTCCATTCCAAATGGAAACTGAAGTGGAGTTAGGACCAAAGCTTGATTTCAAATATCCGATCACGGACGAGGCTACAATGATTGTGACGCAAATACGTGATCCGAAAGTTTCGCCTGATGGAAAACGTGTGGCATTCACGGCGTTGAATCGCTTGTATGTGATGGATCTTCCTAACGGAACACCTAAACGAGTGAGCACTTTTAATTTTACTGAAGCACAACCGGTATGGAGCCCCGACGGCGCGCAGCTTGCGTGGGCAACGTGGGAAGGAAGCGCTGGAAATATTTACAAGTATAATTTCAAAGCCAAAGCTCCCTCCGTACAAAAGCTGACAACGGAGCCTGGTGTTTATTCAGAGCTGGCATGGTCGTACAAAATCAACCGCATCATTTTCACTAAGTCACCAACACAATATTTTATGGATCAGGATGGTCCTGTTGGTTTTGCTGAAACCTTCATCGCGTGGATCCCTGCCGACGGTGGCGCCACCACCATAATCGACAAATCGCGCGGACGTTATTCACCTCATTTTGTGAAAGGCGACGACCGCATTTATCTCGATCATTATTCCAAAGGATTGATTTCCATGCGCTGGGATGGTACCGACGAAAAAGGTATCGTAAAAGTGTCGGGGATTACCACGTTTGGATTCTCGTCGTTGGATTGCAAGCTCCAAGAGACCGAGCAAGAACCATCGCCAGAACCTTCGGCTGCCGAGCAAATCCTGATGGCACCGGAAGGAGACAAGGCGCTCGCCAAAATCAACAATGAGATTTATGTAGTTACGATTCCAAAAGTGGGTGGTGAGACTCCGAAAATTTCCGTGGCTGATGCGGGTAGTGCGCAGTTTCCGGCAAGGAAACTCACCAAGCTCGGTGGCGAATTCCCGTCGTGGAGCGACAACGGCAAAAGCGTGTACTTCTCGTTGGGCAATGCATTCTTTACCTATAATCTTGATAGCGCGAAGGCCAAAGAAGATTTCCTGAAAAAGAAAAAAGCCGAAGAAGAAAAAAAGAAAGAGGCTGAAGCCGAAGTAAAGAAAGACGACAAGAAGGATGACAAAAAAGCGGATAAGAAAGAAGAGAAAAAAGACGAAGAATATAAACCCGCTGAATTCCGAATTAAAGTTTCAGTAGCGAAAGATATTCCTATCGGGAAAATTTTGTTGCAAGGCGCACGCATCGTAACCATGAAAGGAAACGAAGTGATTGAATCCGGCGACATCTTAATTGAAAACAATCGCATCAAGCAAGTGGGCGCAAGCGGTTCCATCACGGTAGATGCTTCGGTGAAGAAAATGGATGTAAAAGGAAAGACGATCGTGCCGGGATTTGTAGACACTCACTCGCACATGTGGCCTGCATGGGGCATTCATAAAAATCAAGTGTGGGTCTATGCGGCCAACCTTGCTTACGGAGTAACCACTACGCGTGATCCGCAAACAGCCACCACCGACGTGCTTACTTACGGCGACATGGTTGAAACCGGTCAGATCATCGGCCCGCGTATTTATTCTACTGGGCCGGGTGTTGGTTTCTGGGCGTACAATGTAAAGGATGCTGATCAGGCTAAAGACATTCTGAAACAGTATTCAGAATACTATAACACCAAGTACATCAAAATGTACATGACCGGTAATCGTCAGCAGCGGCAGTGGATTATCATGGCCGCAAAAGAGCAAAAGCTTTCACCCACTACCGAAGGCGGCTTGAGCATCAAACTGAATATGGCCAACATCATCGACGGATACCCTGGCCATGAGCACGCATTCCCGATTCATCCACTTTACAAAGACTTCACCAAGTTTGTTGCTGAGTCAGGAACCACCTATACACCTACACTTCTGGTTTCGTATGGTGGGCCATTTGCGGAGAACTATTATTGGGAAACAGAAAACCCGAACAAAGATCCCAAGCTAAATCATTTCACTCCCAAGTCTGAACTCGACGGAAAGACTCGCCGCGTGGGAGGCTGGTTTATGTATGAAGAGCAAGTATTTCCCAAACACGCCAAGTTTGTGAAAGACCTTGTGGAAGCTGGTGGCAAAGCAGGAATTGGGTCGCACGGTGAAATGCAGGGGCTTGGGTATCACTGGGAAGTGTGGAGTGTAGCCTCCGGAGGCATGAGCAATCACGACGCTCTTAAAGTTGCAACTATACTTGGTGCCAGAGGCCTCGGTCTGGATGGCGACCTGGGAAGTATTGAAGCCGGGAAATTAGCCGACTTAATTATCCTGAATAGCAATCCGTTGGAAAACATCCGCAACACCAACACGATCAATCTGGTGATGAAAAACGGAAGATTGTACGAAGGCAACACACTGGACGAAGTTTACCCCACCGTACGTAAAGCTCCTTCATTTGGCAACGAGCAAGCCAAACCAGAAGGGTTGCCTGGCCTGAAATAAGTAAACAGCAGCAGCATAAAAATGGCGCCTTTCGGCGTCATTTTTTGTTTATGGTACTTCCTTTTACCTTTGGAAATCAACCAAAACAATCATGAAAAAAATTACACTCTTGTTCTTCTATTTCGCAGGCATTTCGCTTAGCGCACTTGCACAAAAAGAACACCACTTGCACTATACATTCAAAAAAGGAGACTCTTATGAGTGGTCGCAGTCGGCAACCGTGAAACAGCATATCACTGTAGCGGGCCAGGATCAAAACATAGAAACGACTCTTAAAGCCACGGCGCTGCTAAAAGTCATTGAGCTTGTCAAAGATGGTGGCAAGTTTGAAATTGAGTACACCAAAATTTCGTCGACGGTGCCTGCCGCAGGATTAAACCTTGACTCAGAAGGTGACACCACTAAAAACATCGGAAACAAAATCCTTCAGGCGATGAAAGGAAAAAAATTCACTTTTACACTTAGTAAAAATGGAACCGTTGATAACGTTGAGAATGTCGAAAACATTTGGTCAGGTCTTACGCCAGCCAATGGATTCAAGGCCGCTGAAACTGCTCAGATGAAGGCTGGTCTTGAAAACCAATTCAGCAAGGCATCGATAAAAAATTCCCTGGAAGCCGGATTGATCAGTTACCCAGAAAACAAAATCAAAGTAGGGATTACCTGGAGTACGAAAAAATCAATTGCCAATCCGCTACCACTCGGCACTGACTATGTGTGGACACTGGAGTCGGCACAAGAACCTTCTGCCACTGTTGTAGGCGACGGCAAAATCGCCAGCACCGACACTACAAAAATCGTGAGCCTTCAGCAAGGTTTAAAAGCGACAACCAACTTCAAGGGGAGAACTGTTTCTAAAGTAAACATCAACCTCGCTACCGGCTGGCCCGAGTCGTGCAAAGCCTACACTGAACAAAAAGGAGTGATGATGCTTCAACCCGGTGGTCAGATTCCGGAAGAGATGCCATTGAACATGGAGTTGAATGTAGACTCAGAATACACTATCAAAAAGAAATAGCTCTTATCCGCTGAGCATCTAAAAGCCTTCGCCAAACGCGAGGGCTTTTTAATTATACTTCACATAATTCTCCCACTTTTCAATCACCTCTTTGAAGTCGTCGGGAAGTTCTGAATCAAATTGAATAAATTTTTGAGTTCCGGGGTGAATGAATCCCAATGTCTTGGCGTGCAAAGCCTGGCGAGGAATGACCTTAAAACAATTGTCTACAAACTGTTTGTATTTGGCAAACACTGTTCCTTTCAGCACTTCACTTCCTCCATACATTTCATCGTTGAAGATCGGATGTTTGAGGTATTTCATGTGGGCACGGATCTGGTGCGTGCGGCCCGTTTCCAGCCGACATTCAATCAGTGACACATAACGAAAATCCTGCAACACTTTATAATGCGTGATCGCTGTTCGTCCGAAATCACCATCAGGAAACGCCGCAGTAAGGCGTCGGTCTTTTAAGCTTCGCCCTACGTTTACGTTAATCGTTCCTTCCGCTGGATCAGGAATTCCCCACACAATTGCCTGGTACGTGCGCTCAATGGAGTGATCAAAAAATTGTTTAGCCAATGAAGTCATCGCGGCTTCTGTCTTGGCAATCACCAGCAAGCCCGAGGTGTCTTTGTCGATACGATGTACCAATCCTGGCCTGCCTTCGTTGCCTTGCATCTGCGGAAGGTTTTGAAAATGATAGGCCAGCGCGTTGACGAGCGTGCCACTCCAATTCTGATAAGCGGGATGTACCACCATGCCGGCGGGTTTGTTGACAACGAGTAGATAGTCGTCTTCAAAGACGATGTTCAACGGAATGTTTTCCGGCTTTACATCGGTATCGCGCGGTGGCTCCGGAAAGGAAACGGTGATGACGTCGTTGGGATGAACTTTGTAGTTGGGTTTGATGTCTTTCTCATTTACTTTAACAAACCCATCGTGAATACCGTTCTGTATTTTAGTCCGCGTTACATTCGGCAAGCGATCTTGCAAAAATTTGTCGATGCGCATCAGGCTCTGCCCTGGGTCGGCTACAATACGATGGTGTTCAAAAAGTTCGTCGTCGAATTCTTCGGGTTCGTCTTGCGCATTGATCATCCGGCAAAAATACGGATTATAAAATCATAGCATTAACATTCTTAAGGAGGTCGCTTACTGGTTTGGAAAGAATCGCACAAACCTTTTCCTTTGATAACAAACTTTCACACATTATGAAAGCTCATATCATTTTCTTTGTGGTCTTGTTTGTTATTTTCTATAGGATTAGCCCAGCCTCTGGTCAGGTGTTGAAAGATCCAAGGGATGAAAAGGAATATCCTACTGTTACCATCGGAGGAAAAATTTGGATGGCTAAAAATCTGGCTTACTGTGAACCCGTGGATGATGTGACGGCATGGAATGGGCTTTTGACCAATGTGAAAAACTATGCTGCATGCTATGATTACTCCTCAAATTATTGTGAAAAATATGGTATGCTTTACAGTTGGGTTGCCGCTCAGCATGCTTGCCCGGTTGGATGGCACTTGCCCTCTAAAGCTGAAGTGGATTCACTAATTATAACTCTTGGAAAAAAAGGGGAACGCTATACAAACCTGGTTCATTATTGGAGTGAATCTGATTTATTTGGCGGCCGCATTTACAGTCCCGAATACTCCCGCTTTATTTATCTGCGTTCGGATGGCATCAATAAATTTGGAACCTTTTGGACTTCGACAGTAGAAAGAGACAACTACAAGTACTTATTTTATGTGAATAAAAACCATAAAGCGGTAAGAATAAATACCAGCGGCGGAAACGATGGCGCATCGGTTCGATGTGTGAAAAATAATTGAACTACTTCTTTTTCCGGATCGCTTTCTTAGCTGGCTTCAATTTCTTCTGTTGGAAATAATACTCGTTCAGGATTGCCGCTTCATTCAAAATTTTTCTAATCTCATCTTCTTTCTCCTCGAAATCTGCAAGACTATAAAAATGAACAGACCGGATGTACTTGCGGTCTTTCTTTTCGAGAAGACCCTGATCGTTGCTTAGCTGATGACCACGGACGAAGCCAATGTACACGCCGTCGAATTTTGGCGAGAGATAACAGAGCGGTCCACGGAAATAAAAAAACGGAACTGTGTAGCTGATCTTCTCCTGCACGTGCGGCCCCAGGTCGAGAATAAGGTTGCGTAACACACTCATGATTTGCCCTTGTGACGTCGGGCGGTCAGCGATATACGACTGTACTGAATTCATGGCATAATAAATTTCTTTCGAAACCAAGTTGTCAGTTTTTACTTCCGCGACCTATGATCAGCGTCAGGAAAATAACTTACAACGGTGGCTCAAGAAGAATATTCTCGTCAAATAGCTTCCACGTGACAGTGTGCGGATCGAAGTAGAAAGCATGCTCCCTTCCGAGGAAAAGCTTGTAGTCCATTTTAGGTAAACTCGCCACCACATATCCCGGATAATAAAACGAATAACAATGCTCGTTAAGATAATCCAGTGTGAGCAGGATAAGGTACTTGCCTAAACTATACCGTGCATAGTGCGGATCGAAGAAATGCAAAATAGACGCCGCGGCTGCAGCTCCAACATCAAAATAACCGGCGGCAATCAGGCGATCACCATCATACACCGAAAGACAGTGCGTAGTAAAAATACTTTTGATTTCGTCTTCGTCGCCAAAGAGGCATTCTTCGATGCTGTAAGCTCCTTCAAAATTGATCGACGCGCGATAGCGCGCATGCAACTCTCGATGCGCGGATGAAATGACCGTAACAGGTTCTATGGTATGATGAAAACGCTGATTGCGTCTGCGGATTCGTCGATGAGTAGCTGTGTCTTTGATTGCAGCGCACGCAAACCGAAGCCAATGCACCCGATAAAGCTTATCGTAATGCTCAATGTGCGAGCAGGTGAAAATCGTTTGGTGCATGCGATACCACCCCAGCGCCAGCAATTGGTCAACTTCGGTAGCATAGAGCGCCTCTGGCGCAAGAGAATGAAAGAAGGGAGTCACAACGAATTACTCTATAGATGGGATTTGTGTTCAGACTCCGGTTTGTACTTTTTGTCTCATCTCACATTCCATACTTTTTTATAAACTCATCTACCGCTGGTGTGCGGCGATTGTTGTTGTCTTTGAGAAGTTGCACATAAGCCGTCATTACTTTGCCGCACTCTTGAGTGGGATACGTTTTCGATAAGTACGTGAAGGCATCTAAAAATTCAGGCGAAAGTTCCAGATTGTCTCCGAAGGCAGGTGTATTGTCAAGGCCGACCATGAGATACGACAAGTACATGAGTTTATTGGCGCGCGCCTTGTCGATAAAAATATGGCGCGGATTCTTTTCTACAAATGCATCCCAAAAAGCAGCGCGCTTGGCCATGTCCATCACTGAAATGATGAAGCCTGCGTCAGCACCCCACGGTTGTTTTTCTTCGATTACCCATTGAGCGAGATATTCTTTGGTGATCGGCGAAAGGTGTTGGTTAAAAGCCTGTGCAATTTTGTCGGGATCAGGGCTAACGAACAAGCTGCCTTCCGACGATTCAAGTTGCAATGCATTTTGGTTGAGCTCGCTCTCGAATTTTTTAGCGCTGTCGTCGTTGCCTTTGGGATCGAAATACGCAGAAGTCAGCTTGTCAATATCACTTCGGCGCGATAGCTGTCGGCTTATTGAATCTGCCACAACAAACGAATAGGCTATGTATTCTTTCAGGTCCTGGTCGCAAACAGAGTCAGGCTGAGTGGAAAAATAATTTTTAAAAAGGTCAAGGCCTCGCGCAGCAGAGCCGAGGGTAATTGCCTTACTGTAGAGACTATCGTTATAGACCGCGGAAGTAAACTGTGCAGCTTCGGGTGCCTCGGATGATTTTTTGGTTGCACATTGTATGAGTACAACACTCACGAGCAACAGGAAACAAAAGGATTTCATGGGTAGGTGGTTTATCACTGATGAAGGTAAGAAATTTTTGAAAGACACTTTTGCAAACCACGAAAAGCAGCGTCGTACGATTCGTTTCACAAGACCGTTCAATTTCTAAAAGCTCACTTCAAAGCTGCTACTTGTTCAAATTCTCTTCAAACAATTTCAAGATACGTTTGTATTCGTCAGTCCAGCTACTCGGTTCCACAAAGCCGTGATCTTCCATCGGGTATGCGGCGAGCTCCCAGTTGTCCTTGCCTAATTCAATCAGCCGTTGCGACAACCGTACTGCATCTTGAAAATGAACGTTGGTGTCAATCATGCCGTGACAGATCAACAAATGACCTTTCAATCCTTCGGCATGATACAGTGGTGAGCTTTTTACATAAGCAAGGCTGTCGGCAAAAGGTTCGTTGAGAATATTAGCCGTGTAGGGATGATTGTAATGCGCCCAATCCGTCACTGGTCTGAGCGCCGCCCCTGCTGCGAAAACATCAGGAGTGGTGAACATGCCCATCAGCGTGATGAAACCTCCGTACGAGCCTCCATAAATACCAATACGTTTCGGATCGATATTGTATTTTTCAACCAGCCACTTCGCTCCATCTACATGATCGGTGAGATCCTTACCACCCATAAAGCGATAGATGCCCGTCCGCCAATCGCGTCCATACCCTGCACTCGCCCGGTAGTCAAGATCGATCACGGTATAGCCTTTGTCGACAAGCAAGTTGTTGAACATGTATTCACGGAAATAACTGCTCCACCATTTGTGTGCATTTTGCAGATAACCGGCGCCATGCACAAAAATTACTGCTGCGCCATTAGGTTTGGAAGGAGTGTACACGCGAGTGTACACGTCCGCACCGTCGCGGGCTTTGAACGTAGTGACTTCAGGATCGCGCCAGGCATACGATAAAAATTCCGCTGATAGCGAATTGGTAATTTGCTTTGGCTTACTTCCTGCTTTATTTTCTTGAAGAAATAATTCCCACGGCTTGTTGGAATATGAATAGCGATATGCAATCCACTTTTCATCAGGCGAGAGTTGTACTTCATGCGCTCCGGTCATGGCGGTGATGCGCTCGGCCTTCCCTCCACTCACCGGCAATTTGTAAAATTGTTTCTCGCCTGGATGAACTTCGTTGGTCGTGATGTAGAAATACTTTTTGTCGAGCGAGAGTTGCGCCTGTTGCACTTCGTATTTGCCTGAAGTGAGCGCTGTCTTTTTACCGGTGATAAGATCTACCGAATAAAGGTGCGAATATCCACTCTCTTCCGAATGAAACCACACCGTAGTGTTATTGACAAAGCCGATGTTGGTGCCTGCAAAAAATCCGCCAGTGCCGGGTCCTCCAATCCATGCTTCGTCGTGCTGACGATCGATGAGTTTTATTTTTTGTGATGTGACATCAAGCGACACGATCCAGCGGTCTTTGTTATCCACGGATCGGATAGAAAAAACATTGGTCTTGCCATCCTCACTCCAGGTGAGCGATTGAAAATTCACTGCGCGCAAAGGCTGCTTCGTCTCTTTTGTTTTGTCGCCTCCGTCCTTTTTCGGTTTCGATTCCTTTGAAGGATATTCCTTTTTGAATTCTGGCGAATCAAAGATTCCGGCAAGCTGATCCGTTTTGACCGCGAGCACCGTGTCTTTGGCAATGTCATACACAAAAAGTTCTTGTGTGTTTTGCATAGCGCCAACTTTAGTGCGGCTTTGAATGTCTTCGGTAAAGCCTGACTCGGTCACATAACTTGGTACGATGGTAGTTTTTGCATTCGCCGATTTGCTTACGCGAAAGGTGATGAATTTTCCGTCCGGACTGAGCTGAATGTTGTCGACAGTTTTTTCGTCTAGATAAATTTCTTTTGGACGCTTTGGCTTATCGCTCTTCAGGTTTTTATCCGTAAGTTTTTTATTGGTGTTGCGTTCACGCAAAATCTGAAAGTAAGCAAGCTGGTCAGTCTTGAGCCATTTGTCTTGCTCAGAAAGTTTGGGATCGGATTTTTTTGATCCTTTGCGGAAATCGGTGAGCTGAGCGAAAGCACCTGAAGCAATCTCCCAACTGTATAAATTACCATTCGCTACGAAAAGAATCTTTTTTTCATCGCCGGAGAAATACGGGTTTGACTCGCGATCCAGCGTATTGGTGAGTTGCGTGGTTTTCCCTGTTGAAATTTCCAATAGGAAAATATCACCATTGCGTTCAAAAACTTTTTGGGTGTGCGCCGCATTATAAGTTCCGAACACGGATGGAAGCTGACGACGAAACGCCGGGCTTAATTTTGTTGGTGTGGTATTCGTCAGAGAAACGTAATACAATGAATCGCCAGGAAGTTTTTCAGGATTCCAGAGGAAATAAACTTGCTTGCTGTCTTCGCTCCAGAAAAAATTTGAAGGAGCCACGCCGATCCATTTCGGGTCGCGCATGATTTTCTCTACCGTAAGGGGTGCAAGTTGCTGTGCGTGAAGAGAAGCACTAATCAAAACAAGAAAAACTATTTTTTTCATAACTGAATTTTAAAGAAAAGCTAAAACTAAGAAAAGAATGCCACCGAAAAGATTGGTTTGTGATGAGAGGAGTATTGAAAGTTGAGTGCACAAAACCTATTTTCGCCTTTCCATGTACGCGATTGTTGATATTGAAACTACCGGGGGCCATGCAGCCAGTCATCGCATAACCGAAATCGCAATCTATCATCACGATGGGCTTCAAATCACCGATCATTATCGTACGCTTATAAACCCCGGTCGCCAGATTCCTCATTTCATCACCGGACTTACCGGCATCAACTATGAAATGGTAAAGGAAGCACCTGCTTTCACCGACATTGCTCAGGAAGTTTTTCGCTGGCTGGATGGTCGCGTATTTGTAGCGCATAACGCTCACTTCGATTATAGTTTTTTAAGAAAAGAATTTGAAGATGCCGGCATCGCGTGGAACACAAAGAAACTCTGTACCGTCAGGCTTTCCCGAAAAATTATTCCTGGTTTGCATTCGTACGGCCTCGGACGCCTTGCTGAAAGCCTGGGGATAAAAATTCCCGACCGCCATCGCGCCAGCGGCGACGCACTCGCCACGGCTAAAATATTTGACGTGCTGCTCAAGCGCGACAACGAAGGAACCATTGCCAAAGCACTGAAGCGCAATTCGGGCGACATGATCCTTCCACCCAACTTGCCCAAGGAAGAATTTGAAGCACTGCCATCGCGGGCCGGCGTGTATTATTTTCTAGACGGCCACAGTCAGGTGATTTATGTGGGCAAAGCCATCAACATCAAAAAAAGAATTGCCGGGCACTTTTCCGGAGACGCGCGCGAGTGGAACCGCTCGAACATTCGCAACGAAATTCATCATATTACTTACGAGCTCACCGGCAGCGAGCTGATTGCGCTGATCTTTGAATCGCAGGAAATCCGCCGGCTGTGGCCGAAGTACAACCTCGCCCAAAAATATAAAACCGAGGAATGGGGTATTTACGACTACGAAGACCGCAACGGCTACCTGCGCTTCTGTGTAAACTCGGTAAGCAAAGGAACTGTACCGCTCATCACTTTCAGCACCAAAGGCGACGCCTGGAATTTTTGGTGGGAGAAGGTGAAAGAGTTTGAACTTTGCCCCAAGCTGAGCGGCCTGCAACTGGCTAAAGGCGATTGCTTCAGCTTTCAATCGGGCTCATGCGGCGGCGCGTGCCAGGGTGTAGAGTCGGTTAAGAAGTACAACAAGCGCGCACAAAAAGCCGTCGATTCATTTTATGAATCAGGTAATTCGATGGCTATTCTCGGGCCGGGAAGGAAAGCGGCAGAGCAATCGCTGGTGTTAATCGAAAATGGAAATTATGTGGGCTTCGGCTTTTATGACAAACAGGAAGCGATCACTGATTTTGAAACCGCCCGCGCGTATGTGAAAGTGGGCAAAGAAAATAGAATAGTGCAAAATCTGGTGAACTCCTTTTTGGCCAACCCAAGGGGCGCCGAGATTGTGGTTTTTTAGTTATTTTTGATAATCTCAAATAATCATGACCTCAATAGAAATCAAAAAGAAACTGATCAACAAAATCAGCCAGTCAGATGATAAGGTGCTGCTCAAAAGTCTTTACACTCTGATTGGCGATGAATCCAAAAAAAAAACATTGGCACTGTCTGAAAAACAATTACTTCTCCTCCGCAAGGCCGAAAAAGAAATCGCTTCTGGGATTTTTTTGACTGATGCAGAAGTTAAAAAGAGAAGTGCTCAATGGCTCGGAAAATAGTTTGGTCGCTCCAGGCCGCAAACGAGAAAGATGAAATTTTACGATACTGGCTCATTCGCAATAAAAGTTATAGCTACCCAAGGCGCCTCAACGAGCTTTTCCACCAAACAGCTAAACTCCTTTCAAAAATCCACAGCTGGGAAGAAAGACCTCCGCGGAAGGGGTGAGATGCAAACTGGTTAGAGATTATTTCCTGTTTTACAAGGTCACCGATCAAACCCTGGAGGTACTTGTGATTTGGGATTCTCGGCGAAATCCGCAAGATGTTCCGTTTAAAGATTAAGACTAAAACCTTAAATTTTATAATATTGCGATCTTATCGGATTCAACTATGGCATTCAACTCAACTACGGAGCAGCACGAGGCGCACAAAGAGAAAATAAAACAGGTCTATACCGAAGTAGGAAAGGTCGTTGTAGGACAAGAATATATGGTGAACCGGCTGCTGGTCGGGCTTTTCACCAATGGGCACATTCTGCTGGAAGGCGTTCCCGGGCTGGCCAAGACCCTTACCATCAGCACGCTGGCACAAGTGCTGCACCTGGACTTTCAGCGTATTCAATTCACACCTGACCTATTGCCCGCCGACCTGGTAGGTACGATGATCTACAACCAGAAAGAGGGCAAGTTTGAAGTAAAGAAAGGCCCGATCTTCGCCAATATCATTCTGGCAGATGAAATCAACCGCTCGCCTGCCAAAGTGCAGTCGGCATTGTTGGAAGCAATGCAGGAAAAACAAGTGACGATAGGCGAGACTACCTTTAAGTTGGATCGCCCTTTCCTTGTGTTGGCTACGCAAAACCCTGTTGATCAGGAAGGAACTTATCCACTGCCGGAAGCTCAGGTCGATCGCTTTATGATGAAGGTGTTCGTGGATTATCCTACCAAAGAACAAGAGCTCGAAATCATGCGGCGCATTTCCAATATGCAGTTTGCTTTCGAAGTAAATACGGTGCTCACCAAAGAAGATATTTTCTCGATCCGCGACGGCGTAAACAAAGTGAAAATTTCTGAGTCGCTTGAGCGATATATTATTGAACTGGTCTCAGCTACACGCAAACCCAAAGAATACAAACTCGATAAAGAAGCTCAATACATTCAGTTTGGCGCTTCCCCGCGTGCCAGCATCAACCTCAACCTTTCCGCGAAAGCAGTAGCCTACATGGACGGACGCGATTACGTGTTGCCGGAAGACATTAAGGAAGTAGCGCTGGATGTGATGAACCACCGCATACTGCTCAACTACGAAGCCGAAGCCGATGCGGTAAGAACGGCCGATATTATCAAGGTACTTCTTACCCGGGTGCCGATCAGTAAATAAGGTCGCCGATTACGAAATAGTTATTCGCGTAACATTACCTTACAGTACCGGTAACATTTACCCGGTTCTTTTTCCTGCGAAATTTCTACGAATATCGATTTGAGGCGGTTATCCGGATCCTCATCTTAATGATTTGGTAACATAGCCAACCACATGGGATAATAGTAGCCCTCCACCTTTGCGGCAAATAAAAAAGCTGCATGAAAAAGATTTTACTATTTGCGATTGCCTCATTAATCGGCGCCGCAACCTTTGCCCAAACCACTACCAGTGCGGTGAGCGGCAGAATTGTTGATTCGAAAGGAGAAAGCCTTCCGGGTGCAACAATCCAGATCATCTACATTCCCACCAACACTTCCTTTGGCGTGGTGACTAACCACGAAGGTCGTTATTTCCTTGCCAACCTCAACCCGGGTGGCCCTTACCAAGTGAATGTCACTTTCGTGGGATACAAAACAGAAAAGTTTGACGATCTGAGTTTGAAACTTGGTGAAACTTTAAAGCTGGATGTAACCCTTAAAGAAGAAAATCAGCAACTCAACGAAGTAACGATTGTGGGAGTAAATCAGGATGCCACTGAAAAAACCGGAACAGGTACCAGCGTAAGCCGCGAGCAAATTACCTCACTGCCTACATTGAACAGAAGTTTCTCTGACTTCACCCGACTCACACCGCAAAGCAGCAACAACTCTTTTGCCGGAACTAACTTCCGCTACAACAACATTACCCTCGACGGTGCAATCAACAACGACGCTATCGGTTTTAGCCCATCCTTAGGCGGTATCAGCGGAACGGCCAACCAACCTGGCAGCAGCACGCGCACTAACTCATTCAGTCTGGATGCTATTCAGCAAGTACAAGTTCAAATCGCACCCTACGATGTTTCACTTGGTAACTTCACCGGCGGAAGTATCAACGCCGTATCGCGCAGCGGTACAAACACTGTGAGTGGTTCGGTATATGCCTTCGGCAGAAACGCTACCCTTACAGGCAAATACAAAGGCGCTGATAAAGTAGGCGATGGAAGCATCAACAGTTCGTATTATGATTATCAAACTGGTTTCCGTTTGGGCTTTGCATTGAAGAAAGACAAACTGTTCTGGTTTACCAACGAAGAGGTGACTAACAACTCAGTGCCGCTATTCTTCCCTGCCGGAGCTCCTGGTTATTTCCTCGATGTAAATACAGCGAATTCCATTGTAAGTCATCTGCAAAATCTTGCAGGTAGCGGATACTTCGGCTCTGCTAGTTCGTACGATCCCGGTGCCATTGGTTCTTACAGCATTTATTCCAAGAGCACCAAATTCTTCAACCGCATGGATTGGGTGATCAACAAAAACCACACCCTTGCTATTCGTAACAACACCATTCTTTCAGAAGCCAGCAACCTGGAGCGCTCTACTCAAGAATTCCAATTTGGTAACTATGACTTCGTTCAAAAAAATACCAACACCAGCACCGTTTTGGAATTGAAGAGCCGTTTTGGAAACAATGCCAGCAACAGTCTTATTGTAGGATATACCGACATCAAAGATTCACGCAACCCGAACGGAACGATCTTCCCACAAATTCAGATCAATGGTATCAATGGTGGCCACGTGTTGTTGGGTACCAACCGCGAAGCGGGGATTTTCAATATGCGTCAGCGCACGTTTGAATTCACCGACAACTTCAAATACTTCACCGGCAATCATACCATCACTGTAGGAACACACAACGAATTTTATAAAATCGATTACGTGTTCATCAACTCATGGAACGGCCGCTTTGACTACAGCAGCGTCGCCAACTTCCTGGCTGACTCTCCTTCGCGCATGCGTGCCCTTTACAGCGCTACTGATGATACACGCGCCACCTTACTGAACAACTCACCGGCCAAGTTTAATGTGTTTCTCACTAGCCTTTACGCTCAGGATGAAATCATCAAAGGCAACCTAACATTCACTTATGGCTTACGCGCCGATATGCCGATTCTTCCTACTGGCCCTAACGGAACTGCTCGTGCCAACTTCCCGTCGAGCCCTGCTGATTATGGAACTTCATTTACATACAACAATCCTTCGACCATCGGTACCAGCTATTTCAGTCAAGTGTATGTTTCTCCTCGCATCGGTTTCAACTACGACGTAAAAGGCGACAAAAGTATAATTGTACGTGGTGGTTCTGGTCTTTTCACCGGAAGAATTCCTTTCGCATGGTTAGGCTACTCGTATGTAAACAATGGATCCACTTTCAATGCAATGGACTTGAATCCACCGAAGCCAATTGCTCCTGCAACTTCTACACCGATCCCTACCGACCAGACTCAATTCGGTGCGTTCGCTGCAGCACACGGCTCGTCAAACAGAACCGAAATCGATTTGCTTGACAAGAACTTCTCTCTGCCACGCATGTGGAGAAGCAACATTGCTGTAGATGTTCAACTTGGCGGTGGCTATAAATTGACGCTCGAAGCCTTGTACACCAAAACGGTGAAAGATCTTTACATCAAACAAGTTAACCTGAAAGACTCCACTGCTTATGCAAGCTACGATGTAAACCATGTGCAACCGCTTTATCTGAGTGGTGGTGCTTCGGCAAATCGCGTGAGCAACAACTTCTCCAGCGTGTATCTGATCACCAATACCGACAAAGGCGCACGTTACCAATTGACAGCACAGATTTCTAAAGCGTATGATTTTGGATTGAGCTTCATGGCCGCTTATACCTACGGTCAGTCGAAAGATATTTTGAACGGTATCCGCAACTCACCGGAGTCAGGCTGGCAAACCAACCAGGCGTTGAATCCAAACAACCCGGGATTAACTTACTCTAACTTCGATATCCGTCACCGCATTGTTGGAACCATTCAATACAAAAAGAACTGGGGACAATCTGGAACTTCATACATCTCGTTGATCCCTACATTCCAATCCGGTTCGCCTTTCACTTATGGAATCACGTCGAGCAACAACCTGACGAAAAATGGTCAGCAAGTAGATTTGTTCTATGTGCCTAAAGCCAACGGCGAAGATCCATACAATCTTAATGTGAAAGATCCTTCCGGAAACATGAAGGCTGCGTTTGATCAGTTCATCAACAACGATACGTATTTGAGCACACGCCGCGGTCAATTCACCGAGCGCAACGGAGCACGCACTCCTTGGAACAATCAAATGGACCTGCGCCTCATGCACGACTTCCACTTCAAAAACGGAAGCAGAACAAATACCATCCAGATCACTTTTGATATCATCAACTTCAGCAACCTGATCAGCAAAAACTGGGGAGTATATTACTTCACGCCAAACACCATCAACTCATCCGTTGATCCTGGTTTGTCAATCTCCAGCCGCACCATTTCAGGTGGAGTAGCAACAGTAAACGGAAGCTACACCACTCCTTCAGCGAAATGGTCGATCGATCAATTCAGCTCACGGGCTCAGGCTCAGCTGGGTGTGCGCTACATTTTCTAAGAAGAATCTTTCTTCTAACAAAAAGCCCCTGGAATTTCCGGGGGCTTTTTTTTATTTAGTTGATTTTGCGTAGCCGCTCTCGGTGTGTTTCCATCACCTTTTTGATTTGTTCGGCCGCATTGATAAGTGAGTCTTGTGCTTTTTTGTTTTTATCTAATTTGATTTTCAGCGCTTCGCCTTCAAGCTTGTTATTGTCCAATGATTTTTCGAGTTGAATTTTTTCTTTCTCGTTGTTGCTCATCTGAATGACCAGTTCCTTGTTTTGGTTGATAAGTCTTAGCTTTTGCTTTTCTACGGCGTCCGTAGCTTGCTGCGCCTCGTCGATCTGCTTTTGAACTTTAGCCCGGTTGAACTGGATGCCAAACTGATAGATCAATTTTTCAACTTGTTTGTTGGCAAACTCTACATCTTTTTCCTCCCACTCTTTAGGTACAACGCCCAGCCAAACACGCGTGGTGCTCCCGCTTTCAAAGGCAAACGCATACAACGTTCCTTTGGGATACACTGTGCCGTTGAAGTTGGGTTCGGTGATTACCACAGGGTCAGAAGAAAACAACTTTACCCGACCAACTTCCTTTAAAAATTTGCTCCACAAAGCAGTCACGTCACTCAGCTTTCCGTCAAGGGTAGTGCCCGAGCCCTCCACACTTTCTCCTTTCACGCGTTCACTTTGTTTTTTCACCGTCACTGTTTGGGCGGAGACACTGGCAAAGACGATCATCAGTGCACACAATAAATAAAACTTATTCCTCATAGAAATGTTAATTTGATCCAAAGCTATCAATTATGGCAAAAAAAATCCTCATCACGGGCGCAAGCGGTCTGATTGGCCATAGACTGACTGAATTGCTTTTGGAAAAAGGATACGGCGTAGTGCACCTTAGCCGCGCGAAAAAACCGGGTCGTGTGGAAACGTTTGCCTGGAATCTCGAAAAAAGAATTATTGATGTTCAGGCACTGGCGGGTGTGGACACGATCATTCATCTGGCCGGAGCTGGCATTGCCGATAAGCCCTGGACGGTTGCCCGCAAAAAAGAGATCATCGACAGCCGCGTTGAGTCGACGAAACTTCTTTTTCAGACCTTGAAAAATAATCCCCATACCGTCAGCTCATTTATTTCGGCATCGGCGATCGGATACTACGGTACTGAGGATAGCGAAAGGGTTTTTTCTGAGAATGATTCGCCCGGTCAGGATTTTCTGGCGGAGGTAACGCAGCGTTGGGAACAGGAAGTTGACACGATCAACGAACTGGGCGTGCGTGTGACAAAGTTCCGCATCGGTATCGTTCTTAGTGAAAAGGGAGGTGCGCTAAACGAAATAGTCAAGCCAATCAGGATGGGATTTGGCGCCGCGCTAGGATCAGGCAGGCAATACCTTTCGTGGATACACCTCGACGATTTGTGTAATCTGTTCTTACGCGCTGTGGAAGAGCGTGCAATGTCTGGCCATTACAATGCAGTAACAGATTTTTGTACGAACAAGGAATTCACACAGGCGTGTGCACGAGTCTTGCGCAAACCGATTTGGTTGCCGCCGGTTCCATCGATGGTGTTGAAAATTATTTTGGGCGATCGTGCGGACCTAGTCTTGAAGGGTAGTAAAGTCTCCTCTGCAAAAATAAGGCAGGCCGGATTTCATTTTCAATATGAAACTCTAGAGAGCGCACTACGCGATCTATTGGGCTAATGCAACCAACCTTTTCCTCTCTCTCTTCGTGATCAGAGTAAAGGCTTATTAACTTATCCGATCATGAAGCGAAGGGATTTTCTTACTAACTCAAGCACCCTGTTGGGCGTAGGGCTCATTGCACAAGCGCTTGACAGTTGCAGTACTACATCGGTAACACCAAAACCGAATGCAAATTTCACTATTGATCTTACCAATTCCGCCAACGGTGCATTAAATACTGTCGGTGGCGTGCTCTCTACTCAGGGAATTTATATCGTTCGCACGGGGCAATCTACCTACATCGCTTTGGCACCTTATTGCACACACGAAGGGTGTGGCGTAAGTTATAATTCCTCAGTAAAACAATTTATCTGTCCATGCCACAACGGAAAATTTGATTTGAATGGAAATGTGGTGAGTGGTCCACCTCCTTCGCCTTTGAGCCAATACAAAGTAACGCTTAGCGGAACTACGCTTACCGTTACCGGATAATCCACTATTTTTTCTGCTTTACCGAAAATACTCGGGAGATATTAAAACCAAGCATCATGCCGTTTGAAAATCCTGCTGTGGTGTAAGGTATTGTTCTGGTCTCGTTGATGGCGCTGCCATTGGTAACAAACACCTGAAACACGTGGCCGCCGGTTTCAATATCAAAACCAAGACTCAACACATTGTGGTATTGCGACATTGTAGCTGTGTACGGTGTTACACGCTGAATGTACTCGACAGTCAGCGCGGTACGTTTGGTAAATTTGTAGCGCGCCAGGCCGGCAACACTTACCATGTCATTCTTGTCGGTGAGATTATCCACCAGATTATAGTGAATGAATGTCGGACTGATTTGCAAACTGAATTGTGAATTGAACTTCCGGGCTACCATCACCGAGGCCATATACGCTAACCTGCTGCTGAAATATTGGTAGCGATCCACAGCCAAAAGACTGTTGGGCTCTGTGTCAACATTAATGCTGGCTAATCCAGTGACCGACACGGGCATCGCGTCATCGGTAGTTTGTCGCCAGAGACGGTATTTCGCGAAAGCGTCAATCACTTTGTGATCTGATGCTCGGCCTAATCCTACCAACAGTCGATCGGTCACGGCATAGTCAATCCGTAGTTGAATCGTGGCCGGGCCATCGAGACCCCAAAGGTTAGTACTTCCGGTTGAAAATGCTCCGAAGCGATGCGCAATACGCACCTCCAGCGATCCTTTCGATAACGTTTCAATGGTTTGAAAATTTACCAATCGAGTTCCCTTAAAAGTAGCGATGGCATAATCCTTTTGTGGTGGCGATTGCTTGTCGACTTCCGCTAGTAAATCTTGCGCCAAGGCTCTTGACGAAACAAAAAGAAAACAGGCGATTAAAAATTTGTTCTTCATTGGGGGTAATTATTAGTAATCCATTGCTGAATGCGGGTAGTTTGGCACGTGGCCAGCGCCTGTGTAGGCGGCATCGGGTTGTATCCGGAATTTCTCAAAATTGAGTTCATCAACTTTCCATTGGAAGCATACAATTTCACTTGATCATACGAGTCGAGCGTTACGTTGCCGCCAGCATAAGAAGAGTTGTGGCACGAGATGCAATTGTAGCTGATGATGTACTTGATCGCCGACGAATAGGTGGTCTGTAGGGTAGAGTCGCACGGGTTCACATAACCGTCTAAGGGATGAAGCGCCTCCACGGAATCATAATAGCAGCCGCTCACCACGATCACCAATCCTAAAAAGAAATAGATAAATCTCCGCTTCATATCAGTTTTCTTTTGCGCCTTGTAAAATCCAGATATAAACCGATTTGATCTGCGCGTCTGATAGCGGACCGTTGGGAGGCATTTTGTCGCCCGACAGCTTGATAATAGAAGTGAATAATTTGCTGCTGTACGGTTTCCCCGCTGAGACATAGTGCATGACCTCGCTGTAGGTAACAAGCTTTCTTCTTTCAGAACTGCCGTCGTGACAGCCCGACGTGGCACAGTTGTTAAGCACGATGGCACTGATATCTTTATCAAAAGTTAAGATTGGTGACACAGGCACATCCGGATCGTGGCGGCAAGCAGTCAAAAGGAAAAATGAAATCAGCAAAATCTGGATCCAAGTGTGCTGGCGAAAACAATGTTTCATTGAACTTTCAATAATTTCGAAGTAATTCTCGGCGTTAAGCACGCAAATGAGCCAAAAAGGGTTGGTAGATCCAATATAAATACTCGAGACCGACCAACCCTTTTGAAAATACGACCGTGATGGAAGAGAGAGTGCACTTTATTTTAGGTTATTGAAACTGTAGCTGACCACGAACTTCAGAAGCTATTGCAGGCTTGCCGGAAGGGAGACCGGAAAAGTCAGGACAAGCTTTACAAGCAGTTCTATGGCTATGCCATGGGCGTGTGTCTCCGCTATGCCCGTTCGCGTGATGAGGCCATTGAGATCGTAAACGATGGATTCTTTAAAATCCTTACTAACCTCGACAAGTATTCGCCGGGGCTTTCCTTTAAAGGGTGGCTGCGAACAATTATGATCAATTCTTCCATCGACCATTTCAGGAGAAATGAGAAGCATTATCACAACGTGGATATTTCCTACACTAAAAATGAGCACTTACTCCCTGAAGTGCTCAGTTCGATGGCCGAAGAAGTGATCATCAATGCGATTCAGGAACTTCCGCCGTCGTATCGGTTAGTCTTTAACCTTTATGCCGTAGAAGGATATAAACATTCTGAAATCGCCCAGAAGCTTAACATCAGCGAAGGTACCAGCAAGTCTAACCTGAATATGGCACGCATTAAACTGAAGAAATTTTTGAACCTGAACGAAGAAGAAAAATCGGAACAAAATGGATGATCATGTTTTTGACGATTTAGTTCGAAAGAAACTAAAGAACTACGAAGATCCCAGGCTGGATTCTTCGGCGTTAGAAAGTTTCCACGATCGCCTGGATCAATTTAACCAGGATCCGTGGTATATGAGGAACATGGGCAAACTTGCCTTTGTTGCTGCGTTACTTCTGCTGACGGGGTTCAACGCACTTATTCTTTCAAAAAATTATTTCACTAACGAAAATCAAAATCTTGCCCATGAGGAGACTTTATCTACTAAAAATAAAACCATCGATTCTTTAAATGCGCTTGTTCAGCAATTGCAATGTGAAGTCAGTGAACAACATCAGCCAGTAGTAGCTGTAACTGTCGCACCTACTTCGCCGCAATTTAAATTGCGCCTCATAAAGGTTAACGATCCTGGTGAGCTTGCATCCCAGGATGTAATTTATAAAGTTGGCATCGGCCGAAAAGAAAATATTCCGGCAGAGTTGTACAACCAACTTGCCGACGATGGACTAATCGCTACTGAAAATGGTGAAGTAGTTTTACTCTTGTCTAAGAAATCTCAGCCCACCACCACAACTCCATTTCATACTCGCTTGTCAGACTTGATGGTGCCGACAGTACAGGTAGGCACGCTTAGCCTAGTGACGATGACTCCTGAAAAAGTCAACAAAATTAAGCCTGTCACATTGCGGCAAAGTGAATCGTCGCTCAAAGCGAGGAACATTATGGAGAAACATTACTTCAATGGCATTGGTATACAGATCGGGCCACACCTTGACCTGGCAAAGAGTGTTTTCAATATTGGCACTGGCGAATTTACGCCGCGCATCGGCGTTACCGCCGACTGGATTATGTCGCCGCACCTGAGCGTGGAAACTGGTGTCGATTACTCTACTACTGAAACAAGTTTTAAGAAAGACGAAATACCATTTGCTCCGCTCACGCCACAACTCGGAATGCTTACTTCTGAAATGGTTTCAAATCGCATGATTTCGCTGCCGATGAGTGTGAAGTACCGCTACTGGGTATTCGACAAGAGTCAGTTGGTAGTTCGCGCTGGTTACACTCCTTACGGAATACTGACGCGCCAGATGCAATACAATTTTATTCATCATGAAAACGATCCGAGAGACGAAGAAGCAGTAATCACCACATTAGATAAACGCACTGAAAACAAATACCTGGGCGGCACACTAACAACGTCGGCGGGGTTGGTGATCAAGCGCGATAAGAACAAGGGTCAATGGGAAGCATCTCTGTTTTACGAAAAAAGCTTAGGTCAGGGATTTGAAAACAATCCGATGCAACTCTTCGGTATAAGAACAGGGTATTGGTTTAAAATTAAATAAATCACAACGCCTAACACCCATTAGTAAATATCATTCCGTTGATTGGGGCTTATTCCCAACCCTCAATTAAAGAGATTTAACTCCTTTAAGTGTATTCCAAAGACAAAATCGGTTTATCGTCAATTACTTTTCTGAATTTGGCCGAATGAAAAGTAAAAACGAAATAATATTTTCAATGAACAGATTCATTAAGATTAGTCTTGTCTATTTGGCGCTTGTACTCGTCGGTTCGTCGATTGGAATGGTCTCTTGCGTTCATGAACTCCCGGTTCCCGTGCAAGAAACCGGCTCAGGTACCGGCACAACTACCGGTGGTAGCTCTGGCGGAGGCACGACTATTCAGGTGGTGACCTGCAGCACCGATACCGTTTATTTTGCAAATACCATTCTCCCGCTGATCAATTCGGTGTGCGGCAAAAGCGGGTGCCATGGCACCACCAACCGCAATGCTTTCAGCATGACAACCTATTCTTCGATTGTGAGACGACTAGGCACTATCAACAGCCTGAATAACTCCCTAAAGGAAATGGCCTCAAAGCGCAACAGTAACTACGTGGCGCCTACCAGTGATCAAGTTGCACAACTTCAGAAGTGGATCAATCAAGGAGCAAAGAATAACACATGCAATGGCTGTGACACGACTAAGTTTACCTATGCGGCAGTTATCGCCCCGATCATCAGCACGTATTGCAAAGGATGTCACAGTGGAACCTCTGCTAGCGCGGGCGTAGACTTGAGTTCAATAACCACAATCCAGGCTGAGCTAACATCGAACCCGGGTAGGCTACTTGGTTCCATTCAATGGGTGTCTCCATATACGGGCACAAAAGAAATGCCGCAGGGAGGCAGCAAACTGCCAGACTGCTATATCACTCAAATTAAAAAATGGATTGCCGCAGGTGCACCCAATAATTGATCGACGAATATGAAATCATTCAAATCAATTCGAGTTGCCTTAGTTCTGTTTGCAGGCATTCAGTTGTGTCAATCGTGTTATTACGACAACGAGCAAAACCTTTACCATCTTAGTGCTGTGAGTTGCTCTACCATTAACGCCAAGTTTACAGCCGATGTACTCCCGATCATAACTAACAACTGCGCCACTGTCAGCTGCCATAACACGACAGCGGTGGGTGGAGTGACCTTGCAAACCTACGATCAGATTTATGCGAAAGTAGCAAGGATAAAACAACGCACTCTGGTCGATAAGACCATGCCTCCCAACGGGGCGCTTACGCCATCAGAAATAAATATCATTCAATGCTGGATCAACGCCGGAGCACCGAACAATTAATTTCCAAATAAATGAAAAGAGTTATTGCCATTGTACTGATCGCCATTGTAGCCGGAGCCATTTATGGGATTTATTTGTACAACAAGAAACCCACCGACACCCGCGATGAAAAAGCCGATTTTGAAATCACCGCCGTTGAGCTGATGAAAGAGTTTACCACGAGCGAAGAAGCGGCTAGCAAAAAATACGTTGATAAAGTCATTCTGGTGTCGGGCACGATAAGCGAAATCGATCTGGCGACGGCTACATTAATCATCGATACTACCGATCCACTCACAGCCATCACCTGCAGCTTTTACAAGGAAGAGGCATCGGCCTTATCTCACAAGAAAAGCGGTGAGGCGGTTGTTATCAAAGGAAAGTGCACCGGCAAACTCACCGATATCGTGTTAAACAATTGTATTCTATCTAATTCGAACTAAACCCTAAACTTGAACATTATGATTCGCTCGTTTCTCATCGTATGTCTTATGGTATTCACCACTGCTGTTGTATCTGCACAAACACGCTTCTTCACCAAAACCGGAACCATCAGTTTCAAAGCTGGCACGCCGGTAGAAGATATTGATGGCGTGAATAAATCTGTAACCAGCGTGATCGATATTTCCACGGGCCAGATTGAATTTGCTGTACTCATCAAGGGATTTGAATTCAAGCGTGGTCTGATGCAAGAGCATTTCAATGAAAACTACATGGAGAGTGATAAGTATCCCAAAGCTATTTTTAAAGGGAAGATCGAGGATCTTTCAAAAATAAATTTCAAAAAAGACGGCACCTACAAAGCACTTGTAAAAGGTACCCTTGAAATTCACAACGTGAAGAAAGACGTTGAAGTGGTGGGCACCATCAAAGTAACTGAAGGTGCAATTTCAAGCGAGGCTTCCTTCAAAATTCTTCTGGAAGATTATAAGATTGAAATTCCTGGTGCGGTAAAAGACAAAATCTCTCCGACGGTTGAAATTCAAACCGCCTGCGATTACAAAGCGTTGAAATAATTTTTTTACCAACGCTATGAAAAAGCATTTGATTGGTCTGCTCGTTGGCCTGATCGGGTTCACGGCAAATGCGCAGGACGACCTGTTGTCGCTGGTGGATGACGGAACTCCCAAGAAGCAATTTGTGACCAACGCATTCAAGTCGACACGCATAGTAAATACACACGCAGCCGAACATCTCAGCGCCGGTGTGCTAGACGTGCGCATTTTGCATCGGTTCGGAACGTTTAATGGTGGACTTGATAACCTTTATGGATTTGATCAGGCCAACATGCGGCTTGGCTTCGACTATGGAGTCTCAAACCGCATTATGGTTGGTGTTGGTCGAAGCAACATCAATCGCGAGTTGGATGGGTTTGTCAAATACCGGATGATCTGGCAAGCGACGGGAAAGGGAGGAATTCCTTTTTCATTTGAGCTCGTAGCCGGCACAACACTTAACACAATGCCGTTTGCAGATCCTTCGCGTGTCAATTTTTATTCCTCACGCATGGCGTTTTATTACCAGGTCCTGATCGCCCGGAAATTTTCGGAACGACTTACGCTTCAATTTACGCCCTCGGTAGTACACACTAATCTGGTGGCCACGCCGGCAGACAAGAACGACGTTTATTCCGTTGGCTTTGGCGGACGATATAAACTGAGCAAACGGGTGTCCATCAACTGGGATTATCAATATGTGCTGCCCGGATATTTATCCGCAGGCTATTACAATTTTGCCGCCGTGGGTTTTGACATCGAAACCGGTGGTCACGTTTTTCAACTTCATGTGACCAACGGAATTGGCATGAACGAACGCGCCTTCATCACCAACACGTCTGATCAGATTAACAACATGGGCCTGCGCCTTGGGTTTAATCTTTCGCGGGTATTTACCGTCAGTCATAAAAATCGAACAGTAGCTGAGCGATAACATCAGGTTTTGTTGCTCCTCCCTTGTTGTCACAGTGAGGGTGCGACACTGTGGTTGATGGCCTGCGTTTATTCTCAATTCATTTCTTAACTTGGCGCCTGTGAGAAATGAAATACTATGGCTAAGAAAAAACAAGTAGAAGAAAATTTACTGCAGTCAGCGCTGGAAGAAGAGCATCGCATTCGTCAGGCATTTAAGGACAAAAACTGGGCAGAGATAAAAAGCTCTGACTCGTGGATGATCTTTAAAGTAATGAGCGAGTTTGTAGAAGGTTTTGAGAAGATGGCCAAGATCGGCCCCTGCGTAACCATCTTCGGATCGGCGCGTGTGAAACCAAGCAGTCCGTATTATAAAGTTGCCGAAGCTATCGCTGAGCGCTTGGTGCAACATGGGTATGGTGTAATTACCGGCGGAGGCCCTGGTATCATGGAAGCGGGGAACAAAGGAGCCAACAAGGCCGGTGGAAAGTCGGTAGGGTTAAATATTTTTCTGCCCCACGAGCAAAAGGGAAATATTTACATCGATCAGGACAAGCTCATGAACTTCGATTACTTCTTTGTGCGTAAAGTAATGTTCGTGAAATATTCGCAGGGATTTATCATCATGCCGGGAGGGTTTGGCACACTCGATGAGCTAACCGAAGCCTTGACGCTCATTCAAACCAAAAAGATCGGACGCTTCCCCATTGTTATGGTAGGAAAAAAATTCTGGTCGGGAATGATTGACTGGTTTAAGAAAGTATTGGTGGAAGAAAAAATGATTCATGCGGAAGACCTTGACCTTGTCAACCTTGTGGACACACCGAAAGAAGCCGTTGCTGTAATCGATGATTTTTATGGCAAGTATTTGCTGTCACCAAATTTCTGATCATGCGCCCTTACATTCTTTCTGAGACCAACTGGAAGTCAGTAAAGGAATCTTCATTTGATCTGGCGATTCTGCCGTGGGGAGCCTGCGAAGCGCATAACTATCACCTGCCTTACGGAACAGATATTCTGGAAGCTGAGCTCATCGCTGCCGAAGCCGCCAGGATCGCGTGGGAACAAGGCGCGAAGATTATCGTACTGCCAGTAATTCCTTTTGGAGTAAACACCGGCCAACACGACGTAACACTGGACATGAACATGAATCCGAGCACGCAATTAATAGTGCTGCGCGACGTAATCGAAACCTTAAATCGTCAGGGCATTCACAAGCTTATCATCCTGAACAGTCACGGTGGCAATGACTTTAAAACCATGATCCGCGAGCTGGGATTAAAATTTCCCGACATGTTTCTTGCTTCGTGTGATTGGTTTAAAGCCATGGATCAAAAAGAATTTTTTGAAGTGAAAGACGATCACGCCGGAGAGATGGAAACGAGTTTGATTTTACACCTTCGCCCCGATTTGGTTTTGCCACTCAATGAAGCGGGCGATGGTGCGTCCAGAAAATTCAAATACACAGCAATTCAACAGGGCTGGGCTTGGGCTGAGCGTCAGTGGACGAAAGTGACGAAAGACACTGGCGTGGGCGATCCGCGAAAAGCATCGGCTGCCAAAGGAGAAAAATTCTTTAAAGCCGTCACCCAAAAAGTCGCTCAGTTTTTTTTGGAAGTATCTCAAACCAAAAACAAAGAGCATTATTTATAGAAGCGGCCAAGGTATTGCCCATCGAACTTTGGACATATTCTGAATCCATATTCTCTCTTCATCAAAAGCAATCAACACATTTTGAATTTGATTTTGATTTCTCTTTTGCGACTTTTGACGCCACGCTAATTTTTATGCTACACGAAATCAACGAAGCCGTAGGGTACATTCAAAGCCACGGCATTACTCAACCTGAAATTGGAATTATTCTGGGGACTGGTCTTGGTGACCGCTTTGTGAAGGAAATCAAAAATCCCATCGTTATAAATTACAACTCCATTCCGCATTTTCCCATCTCGACGGTTGAGTTTCACAAAGGAAAACTTATTTACGGCGAGCTCAAGGGAAAACGGGTGATCGCCATGCAAGGAAGATTCCATTACTATGAAGGCTATGACATGCAGCAAATTACGTTGCCCGTGCGTGTGATGAAATTTTTGGGCATCGATTACCTGCTCATTTCAAATGCCGCCGGATGCATGAACCTGAAATGGAAAAAAGGTGAGCTGATGCTGATCGACGACCATATCAACCTGCAACCCGACAACCCATTGCGAGGAGAAAATTTTGAAGTGCTTGGCCCGCGCTTTCCGGATATGAGCCGGCCTTATTCCAAAAAATTGAATACGCTGTTGCAAAGCATCGCCAAAAAAAAGAAAATCAAATTGAACAAAGGCGTGTATGTAGCCGTACCGGGCCCGAATCTTGAAACGCGCGCCGAATATCGTTTTCTCAGAAACATAGGTGCTGACGCCGTGGGCATGAGCACAGTACCAGAAGTGTTGGTGGCCAACCACATGAGCTTGCCTTGCTGCGCCATTTCTGTTTTAACCGATGAGTGTGACCCTGACGACCTTAAGCCGGTGGACATCTCACAAATCCTGGCTACCGCCGGAAAAGCGGAAGTGAAGTTGACGGAATTGTATGTGGACCTGATTGGGAAGCTCTGATTTTTTAACGAATTTTATCCAACTACTTAAAAATTCATATCATGCTGATCAACCTCGAAACCATTCCGCATTTCTATAAAAATTATGTAAAGCAAGTCACAGAGTCTGATGTGCTCCAGGCGCTTCGTATTTCGGGGCATCGCATGCAAGAGCTGGTACATAGCATCCCTGCCGACAAAGCTGATTTCGCTTACGCCCCCGGGAAATGGACGGTGCGAGAGTTACTCTGCCATATCATCGACGCCGAGCGGATTTTTGCGTATCGTGCTCTTCGCTTCGCACGAAATGATAAAACGCCTTTGGCCGGCTTTGAAGAAAATGACTATGCGCCGCAAGCCAACGCAAGCGGACGGTCATTGCAAAAAATTGCCGCCGAGATGAGTCATCTCCGCGCCAGCACGATTGATTTGTTTGAAGGATTCACACCTGAAATGCTTACGCGAAAAGGAACCTCCAGCAACAACGAACTCTCGGTAATCGCTCTTGGGTTTATCATTGCAGGTCACGAAAAACATCATCTGAAAATATTGCAGGACCGCTACCTCACGCCCAAAGCATGAGAATTTTTTTGCTGACTCTCGTGGTGTTCGCAGGATGCTCTCCTGCGCTGAGAGTTAAAAAAGAAATACAAATCAGCGAGCGCCAACTTAAAAACAACGTTGGCTTTTATCTTCTCGATTTTTCGAACCACAAAGTCTTGGTCGATTATCACGGCGCTCATTATTATCTGCCTGCTTCCAACGACAAAGTTCTTACGCTCTACACATCGCTAAAAACTCTGGGCGACTCAGTCTCCTCTTTGAAATATTATCAAGCTGGCGACTCACTGATTTTTCAGGGCATGGGCGACCCATCGTTTCTTTACAGCAATACATTTAACAACGGAAGAGTCTATACTTTTTTAAGAAATTATTCGTCGCGCCTATTTTTTTCCTCATCCAATTTTCAGGCTGAGCGACTTGGTGCCGGCTGGGCATGGGATGATTACAATGATTATTATTCTGCCGAGCGATCTTCATTTCCCCTTTACGGGAATCTCATTCACATCGTGAAGAACTCTACAGGAAATTTTACCAGCATTCCTTCCCGGTTCTCTGCCGATTTTTCCTTATCCAGCGAAACGCATGTCAACGAAGAAATCATTCGTGATGTAGATTCAAACCATCTCGTGTATTTCAATGGCAAAAGAAAGTCTGATGAATTTTACATTCCCTTCAGAACCGCCAGCGACCTAACAGCAGACTTGCTCAGCGACACACTTCACCGAACGGTAGAAGAAGTCAATAAACCTTTTCCCGCCAAGGCTTCCATTTTAAAAAGTATTCCTTCAGACAGTTTGTACAAAGTAATGATGCAGGAGAGCGACAACTTTATTGCTGAACAATTGTTGTTGCAATGCGCAGCCACGGTAAGCGATACACTAAAGCCCGAAATCGCCATCCGCTATTCCCTTAAAAATATTCTAGCCGACTTGCCAGACACACCACGGTGGGTGGATGGCTCAGGCTTGTCGCGCTACAACCTGATCACGCCGCGGACGATGGTGGCACTGTGGGAAAAAATTTATAGAACAGTGCCACAAGATCGACTGTTTCCTTTGCTCGTTACCAATGGCAAGGCTGGCACTTTAAAAAATTGGTTCAAAGGATATGAGTCTTTCCTTTTTGGCAAAACCGGTTCGTTCTCCAACAATCAGTCGCTTAGCGGATTCCTCATCACGCGCAAAAAGAAGCTTTTTATTTTCAGTTTCATGAGTAACAATTTCGTTGCTCCTGGCCGCGAAGTGCGCGCTATTATGGAAAAAATAATTAAAGAAATTCACGACAACTATTAATTCATGAAAAAGTTTGTACTCTTATTTTTTGTAGTAACACTTGCGAAAGCTCACGCGCAGACGATCGACAGCCTTGAACTGAAAATCGGACAGATGATCCTGATTGGAATGCCTAAGGCAGAAGTGGATTCGGCTGTACTTGATGAAGTAAAGCGAGGCAAGGTTGGCTCTTTGATTTACTTTGAAAAAAATATCCCTCAAACGTCGCACGCTTTCGCAGCTTTTAAAAAAATGAGCTGGACATACCAAAAGGCGGCGTCGATTCCTTTGTTTATATGCATCGATCAGGAAGGCGGAAAGGTAAATCGATTAAAAGAAAAATATGGATTTACCAGGTCGATTTCTGCGGCTTCTATTGGCAAGTTTAAGTCGCTCGATTCTGTTCGGTTCTACGCCGAAGCTACAGCCGCTACACTGGCTGGTCTCGGCATCAATGTAAATTTTGCGCCTTGTGTTGACCTTGCTGTCAACCCGACCAATCCGGTAATCGTGCGACCCGAACGCTCTTATTCGGCTAACGAAGATACCGTGGCGCTTTACGCGAAAGAAGTTGTGAAGCAACACCGTCGATTTGGCATTGTCACTTCATTAAAGCATTTCCCCGGGCATGGTAGCTCTAAAGACGATACGCACCTCGGACTTGCCGATGTCACCAATACGTGGTCTTCGCGCGAACTGAAACCATATCAGCTGCTCATCGACTCGGGTTATGTAGACGGCGTGATGACGAGTCATATCGTAAATAAAAATCTTGACCACAAAGCCCTTCCCGGAACATTGTCGAAAACAATTCTGGATTCGCTGTTAAGAAAACGACTCGGTTTCAATGGAGTTGTCTTTACTGACGACATGCAGATGAAGGCTATTGCAAACAATTATGGATTGGAAGAGGCCATCAAATTGGCAGTGAATGCTGGCGTAGACATCATGTGCTTCTCTAACAACATTTCAGGCGTTGAGAACCGCACAGTTGATAAAGTGCTGAGCGTGATTAAGGGCTATGTAGCTACCGGCGAAATATCGCGGGCTCGGATCGACGAATCGTATAAACGGATTATGAAGCTGAAAAAAATAATCGGCTCAAACCGCGAGGTGGAAATTCTGAAACTAGAAAATCAAAAATTGCAGGCTGCGAACGACGAAAAGCAACTCTCTATAAAAAAGATGACAGAGGAAATTCAACAGATGAGTTCTTCGAAAAAGAAAACCAAAAAGAAGTCTCGTAAAAAGAACTAACATGAGCTACACTACTGAGGAACCCGGCGACCAGGAAAAAATTGCGCGGGCAAATATCCGGCGCGCTCGACGAATAGCTATAACATTCGGCGTAATTTCTGGCATATGCCTGATATCCATTGTTTATGCCTACGTTCAACATGGTATCACTCAGGAAAATATAAATGAAACAAACCAAGCGAACCGTAAGCTCAGCGAAATCAGACTGGAGCTCGACAAGTGCGCTCAGGAGAAGATGCAGTTAAAAAAATCGCTGGATTCAATATCCCTGGTGCTTAGCAAGGAATCAAATAAGAAAATCAAAAAATGAATTTTACCATTCAGCCGGCTACTGCTCCGGAAGTTCCTATCCTCATCAGTGTGCCTCACTGTGGCACAGCATTTCCCGACGAACTGAAAGAGCAATACAAACCCTCGCTTATTAAAGCGCCCGACGACACCGATTGGTTTGTTCACCAGCTTTATGATTTCGCACCTGCCATGGGAATGACGCTAATCGCTGCAAAATATAGCAGATGGGTAATCGACCTTAATCGCGATCCAAAAAGCAAACCTCTCTACACCGATGGCCGCATCATCACCGGCCTTTGTCCTACCACTACATTTTTAGGAGAACCGCTCTACCACGATGAGCGCAACGAAGTAGACCCGGAAGAGGTTGACCGTCGACTCGAAAAGTATTATTGGCCATATCATCAGCAGCTAAGTGACCGTTTGACACGATTAAAAAATAAATTCGGCAAAGTACTATTGTGGGATTGTCACTCAATCCGGCAAGTCGTACCATCAATTCAAAAAGAAAAATTTCCGGATTTAATTTTAGGTGACGCCGATGAAACATCCGCTGCACCTCACCTTATTGAGACCACGTTGAGCGTGCTAGGACAAAATAATTATTCCCTCAGTCACAACCATCCTTTCAAAGGTGGCTTCATTACACGGCATTTTGGAAAGCCCGCCGATAACGTTCACGCCCTTCAGCTTGAAATGACGAAAGTGAATTATATGGATGACAGTGAAACAAGATATTCCGAAACGCGCGCGAACAAAATGCGTGCGCTCCTTCAAAAGAATTTTAGCCAGCTTATTGAGTCGTTAGTTTGATCGCTTGATCTTATCGAGCTTAGGTCCGGTAAAGAAACCGTCTTTAATCAGCATCATGAGCTGCGCCTGACTGGGGTTGATTTGATAGAAAGTATCATCCTTACGTTTGATCTCTTTCACCTTTAATTTTTTGGAAAGTTTTTTGAGAACGTCCTTTCCCTTTACCTCATCCTGAAGATCAATAGCCAAAAATTCAATAGAGCCGTTGGAATTTTGTTTTACCAACCTTACCACCCACTGATCTCCGGTTTTGAAGTTTACGAAATAATAATTTTCAAAATATTTCAGCACCAGAGAGTCGCTGAGCGTTCCCTTACCTAGCCAATCTTTATCATTTTTATCTTTCATGTGATACCCCCATGATTCGATAATCAGCGTGTCCGAAAAATCGCCAGAGGTTTGGTCATACGACTGATAGCTGCCACGAAGAGCTGCGGGAACTTCCTTCAAGGCAGGGATTCCGGCCGGTTGGGGCTCTTTAAAGGAAACCTCCTTGCAGGAAATCAGCATCAAAGACCAAAACAACACCAGCAGGGAAATTCGCATAAGGCTAAAATTTTTCTTCTGATACGGGAATACCGGTAAAAGGATTGTACGCGCTTTAAAAAAATGCTTTTCGTTTTCCCGAAGTTAAAAGTATTTTTGAAAACAATTTTGCCATGATCCATTCCCTGATCTATTCCTTTCTGTTGTGGGTGCATCCCATTCACATTTCAGTCACTGAAATTAACTACAACGAAAAGTCGAAGTCGCTGCAAATTACTTCGCGCATTTTTGTAGACGAACTGGAGCTTGGGGTTCGCGCGCAACGCAAGGAACCTGAGTTGGATATTTTAACCCCAAAGAATGGACTTACCACCGAACAGCTTATTAAGAACTACATGGCCGCACATCTTAAAATTAAGATCGACGGCAAAGTAGCCAAGCTAAATTTTCTGGGATATGAAAAGGAAGACATCTCGATTATCAGCTACATAGAAATTGAAAACATAAAGAAATTAAAAACGATCGAAGTCTTTAACGATGTAATCACCGAGATTCATGACGATCAATCCAACCTGGTGCACGTGACTTATAAAGCGCCGGTAAAAAGTGCGCGACTTACGCGCGAAACCAATTCAGAAGTCTTTACCTTTTCTTCGAAATAAGAAATCACTCCTTACTTTAATTTTTAAAATCAATTACAATGCGTCAAAAAATCGTAGCCGGCAACTGGAAAATGAACAAGACCTTGGACGAGGCCAAAGCATTAACTTCTGAAGTACTCCAATTAGTAAACGCCGAAGTAAAAGGAAAAGCCATAGTCGTTTTGGGCGTGCCCTTTCCTTATCTGGTTTCTTTGAAAGATCAACTGGGTAGTTCATCCATAAAACTCAGCGCACAAAATAGTAGCCAGCACGATTGGGGTGCCTACACCGGCGAAGTCTCAGCCCTGATGTTGAAGTCTGTCGGCATTCCCTACGTGATCCTTGGTCATAGCGAACGCCGTCAATATTTTGGTGAAGATGGAAAACTTCTTGCCACAAAGGTTGACAAAGCGCTGGCCGCTCAACTCACACCTATTTTTTGCTGCGGAGAACCACTGGAAATCCGCGAGGCTGGCACACACGAAGCTTTGGTGACCAAACAAGTAGAAGAAGCGCTATTTCACCTGAGTGCTGAAGCGTTGCAAAAAACGGTAATTGCTTACGAGCCTGTTTGGGCTATCGGCACCGGCAAAACAGCATCGTCTCAACAAGCACAAGACATGCACGCAGTGATTCGCAAACATATCGCCTCAAAATATGGCAACGATGTGGCGTCAACCATTTCAATCCTTTATGGCGGTAGTGTAAAAGCCGACAATGCAAAAGAGCTTTTCTCCTGTCCTGATGTAGATGGAGGCCTGGTGGGCGGCGCTTCGCTTAAAGCCCGCGAGTTTGTTGATATTGTTAAAGCAATAGGCTAGTAAGCCCGCGCAAACAATACTCTTCGCTTCGACGGTTTCCCCGAATAGATACATTTGCCTTCCTCTTCAGGAGCATCCAAAGGAATACAACGAATCGTTGCTTTGGTTTCTTCTTTGATAGCAGCTTCTGTTTCTTTCGTACCATCCCAGTGCGCCAGGATAAATCCTGGCGTTTCGTCTAGTGATTTTTTGAATTCGTCGTATGAATCAATTTTCCGTGTGTTGTCAGCACGGAATTTTAATGCCTTCTGGAAAATGTTAGATTGAATGGCTTCTAACAATTTTGGAACTTCAGCCACCACATCATCCATTTTCATCACTTGTTTCTCTTTGGTATCGCGACGAGCTACTTCCACTGTTCCATTTTCAAGATCACGAGGCCCAATAGCAATACGCACTGGCACACCGCGCATTTCGTATTCAGCAAATTTGAATCCTGGCTTATGCGTATCGCGGTTATCAAACTTGATGGAGTAACCAAGCTTGCGTAGAGGGCCGGCGATGGTATCTACTTTGGCAGAAATTTTTGCCAATTCTTCTTCTGTTCTAAAGATCGGAACAATCACCACGTGAATAGGGGCGAGCTTTGGCGGAAGGACTAATCCATCATCGTCGGAGTGGGCCATAATCAGCGCGCCGATCAACCGCGTACTTACACCCCACGAAGTTCCCCAAACCAACTCGAGCTTTCCTTCTTTATTGGTGAATTGCACGTCAAACGCTTTCGCGAAATTTTGCCCCAAGAAATGCGAAGTGCCAGCCTGTAATGCTTTTCCGTCTTGCATCAATGCTTCAATGCAATAGGTGTCAATGGCGCCTGGAAATTTCTCTCCCTCTGACTTTCTTCCTTTGATTACTGGCACGGCCATGAAGTTTTCTACAAAATCAGCGTACACGTCAAGCATCTGCACTGTCTCTTTCACTGCTTCCTGCTGAGTAGCGTGCGCAGTGTGACCTTCCTGCCAAAGGAACTCTGAAGTACGAAGGAATAGTCGCGTGCGCATTTCCCAGCGAACTACATTACACCATTGGTTAATCAATATTGGAAGATCACGATACGACTGGATCCATTTTTTGTAGCTATTCCAGATTACCGTTTCAGAGGTAGGTCTTACAATAAGTTCTTCATCCAACTTAGCATCTGGATCAACGATTACTCCACTTCCATCCGCAGCATTTTTTAATCGGTAATGAGTAACAATCGCACACTCTTTGGCAAAGCCCTCCACATGACTAGCCTCTTTGGCGAGAAAAGATTTGGGTACGAACAAGGGGAAATAGGCATTACTATGGCCCGTATCTTTAAACATTTTATCAAGAGCCTGCTGCATTTTCTCCCATATACTGAAGCCATACGGTTTGATAACCATACAGCCACGAACATCAGAATTTTCTGCCAAATCGGCCTTTTTAACCAGATCAATGTACCATTGCGAATAATCATCGGCACGGTTGGTAATCTCTTTTCCCATTTTTGGTATTGAATTTGTTAGTATTTAACCTGCAAATATATTCAAGGCAGGTCGCAGCGTTGATATGGAATTGAAGAAACTTGTTCATTAAAATATCCGAATTCATTAGATTTACGTTAATAACCAAAGGAGTAATCCTGAAACTATGAAAACAAAATCCATTTTATTGTCTCTGTTAGCAATGAGCGCGGGGATTTGTGCTTACGCACAAGAAAATGATGACATGTATTTCACTTCGAAGGACAGAGCTAAAATCAGTCTTTCGAAGCGTGAAGAAGTGGTTTTGGCTTCTGCAAAAAACTCAGGCGCATCGCCTACCATCACCGCTTCTGACAGCTACTCTGGAAGAAATGAAAATCCAGACTATATAGCTGGAGCAAAAGTAGGCTCTAATGCTTCCACAGCTTCCTATTTCACTCCTAATTATCAGCCAAACGTTAATCAAAACTTGTACAGCTATAACAACAATTACAATACAGGTTATAGCAATTACGGATATGGCTACAACCCTTACTCAATGTACGGCGGATATAGTCCATACTCCATGTATGGAATGGGATACAGCCCCTACTCAATGTACGGAATGGGCTACGGTATGGGTATGGGGTACTACTACCCTATGATGAGCTATGGCATGGGTTATGGATTCGGTTATAGTACCATGTATGGAATGTATGGCTTTCCCTACACGGGTTATGGAATGGCATATGGCAATAGCCCTTACTGCTATGGATACACAACCACCCAGATAGTAGCTGAAAATGGTGGCCCTGCGTACGGAAGAAGACCAACCCGTAGCACTTCCACCGGAGCAACCCGCTATACCTCTTCTTATGCCTCCTCAGGTTCTTCCAGAGGAAATACGGCCTATTATAATGGCAGTGGTCGCAATTCCACTGGAGCCAGAACAATGGCTTCCAACACTAGATCTTCCTCTTATTACAATAATGGCTGGAGAAACACTTCGGCATCCACAACTTCTACTAGTCGTGGTTCATGGAACAACACTGGAAGCAGCTCCGCATCACGCAGTAGTTTCTGGAATAATTCCAATTCAGGTGGCGCTCGTCAAAGTTCTTGGGGCAATTCTGGCGGTAGCTGGGGTGGTGCTCGCAGCTCTGGTGGATTCTCAGGAGGTGGCGGATTCAGTGGTGGCGGCGGCGGTGGCCATTCGTCTGGCGGCGGTGGCGGTCATGGTAGAAGATAAAATCTGATCCAACGCTGCACCTTTCTACTTACTAACTTTTACTTCAATGAAAAAAACAATTGGCCTTTGGCTGAGTGGTATCCTTATGCTCAGCGTGACAGGTTCTTATGCTCAAAGCTATGCAGAAGAAGCACTTATGTTCAGTAGAATCAACCCTGGGGGGAGCGCCCGAATACAAGCAATGGGCGGAGCACAAGTTGCCCTTGGCGGAGATTATAGTTCATCATTTTCTAATCCTGCAGGATTAGGATTTTTCAACAAATCAGAGGCTACGCTTTCGCTCGGAACCAATTTTTACAATTCGAAATCAAATTATTTTGGAACCGACACCAAAGACTCTAAATCAAACTTTAATATTCCTGGATTTAGTTTAGTATTTCATAGCGACAAGAATAATGGAAAATTTGTAAGCGGAAATTTTGCGATTTCATTTACACGTACTAATAATTTCAATCAGACTTTTTCATATAAAGGTGTAAATCCAGACAATTCGCTGATTGATTACTTTATGGAGCAGAGCAGCGGCTACTACCCGAATCAATTCAGTGAAAATGGAGGATCTTACTACTATCTAACACGTCTTGGATTCAACAATTACTTATTTGGCCCGATGAGTGAGATTGTGCAGGGTGGTGATTCATCCACGTACCATAGTTATGCAGACAAAACGAATGTAGAACAACACGAGCAAGTTCAAATCACCGGCGCCCAAAATCAGTTCAACGTTTCATACGGAGCTAATTTTGGCGATGCTTTTTACCTTGGGGCCACTGTTGGGTTCCCAAGCTTTAACTATCGCTCGAAAAAAGCGTACTCCGAATTTTTTCCCTATGGTCCACTCATCGGCTTCAATCTGAATGAGGATTATTCTATCAAGGGATCGGGTATCAATGCCACTTTTGGTGCGATTGTCAAACCCAAAGATTTTATTCAGCTAGGACTTTCTGTTGCCACGCCTACATATTTCTATTCCATTGCAGATAATTACTCAGCAACGCTCAACGCTGGATGGGATAATTACAATTATGTGGATGTGACCTATCCAAGCCACAACAAAACACTTTCCTCAACAAGTGATGGAATCGATCAACTCATCTCAAACTACACACTTACTACTCCCTGGCGCCTCAAAGCAGGGGCAACGGTTTTCATCCAGAAAAAAGCTTTGATCACCGCTGAAATTGAAAAAGTGAACTACGGAAAATCCAGCCTCACATCGCAAACTGACGGATTGGATTTTACTTACGACAATCAGGACATAAAGAAATTCGCTAGTGTAGTAAACATTCGCGGCGGTGGTGAGTATCGGTTTGGAGGTTTCAGAGTGCGCGCCGGTTATAGCTACATGCCCGACCCTTACATCGCTATTCAAAACGGTACAGATAACTCAATCACAAGTATTTCAGGAGGGCTGGGATACAGAACAAATAAGTACACCATCGATCTGGGTTATATCAACACAAACTGGAATTCCTCGTACCGGCCTTACACGATTAGCTCAGTTTACTCACCTGTAGTAATTACCAAAAACTCCAACAGTTCTATCATGGTAACCTTTGGCTTCACTCTTTAACCACATTTACCAAATCGTCCACGGAGATTTTGGAGCCAGAAATGATGTGCTTGGCCTGCTTGTAAAAAGTAAAGCGCTGCGAGCGCATGAATTCAATTTTATCTTTGAACTCCTCCCGATTCATTTTGGCAAACAAGGGGCGTTTGGCTAAATCGGTTCGTAGCAATCGGTTCATTATTTCTGTAGTGGGGACATCCAGAAATATCGTCTTGCCAGCTGAGTTCATTTTTCTCATGTTATCGAAGAAACACGGGGCGCCACCGCCAGTCGATAATACAAAGTCAAGATTTGATTCACCTAATTTCTGAAGCCTGCTTGATTCTGCCTTTCGGAAATAATCTTCGCCCTTTCGGGAAAAGATTTCGCTAATGACTGACTGCTCTGCGTTTTCAATTTCAGCATCAAGATCGAGAAACGAGATATTCAAACGCTTCGCCAGTTGCCTGCCAAGTGTTGTTTTTCCTGAGCCAGGAAGGCCCACCAAAAAAATTTTCATTTCCCAGCAATTAATTGAAGCACCTCAGCTGCTGTTGGAGTATCGTTGTGATGCCAGTTGCCAAGAACAGTACCCTTTTGCCACAACGCAATTCCGGGGTTGGACCGGATTATTGTTTTCAAAACTGTGGCATCGGCAAAATAATAAGGGACTGCCAACTGGTTTTCGTGGCGAAACTTCTCTACCGATTCTGCACTAGACGACGTAAGGATAAAGCAATCGACCTTGCCCTCAAGTTCGGTCGTTAGCCTACGCAGTGCCGCAATGTTTTTGGTTGAGGCTTTATCGACATTAAAAATAACAATCAGAAGCCGATTGCCCTCGAAAGTGTATTGCGTTTTGTCTTCACCTTCAGGTGAGGAAACCTTATAGTCGGTAATTTTTGGTTTCGTCTTTTCTTCATTTAGCACTTTTGATGAAATGTATTTATACCCTTCATCGGCTGACAAATATTTCTGAGATTCAATTTCCTTTCCTCCTTTTTCAAAAATGTATTCAATGATCGGCTGTTCTTGTGGCAACATTTGTTGAGGAATATTGTTGCCTACTTTATACGCCCTGAAATCAATAAAAGGCAAATGGCGAATCGCGTAAATTCCAACCACTGTGCAAATGATCACAGTTGCGATAACAACCGCATCTCCCTCGCGGGTGCGCAGCACCGGAACATAACGATGCTTGTACCAAAACAAGTGCGCAACAAAAACCATTATCACGATATCTTTGGTGAACGATTGCCAGGGCGTCAGTTTAATCGCATCGCCAAAGCATCCGCAATCCGTGACCTTATTAAAATAGGCAGAGTAAAAGGTGAGAAAAGTAAAAAACACCATCAAGAGTAGCAGAGTCCAGCCAGTCAATCGCATTCGCCAGAAAATAAGAACAGCCACGCCGAGTGCCAGCTCAAGAACGATCATGATCATTCCAATTTCCAGTGACCAGGGAACGAAGTAATGAAAGAAAGACCCAAAGCTTTCGGTAAAAACATCAAAGTACTCCTCCATTTTTATTTCTGTTCCGATCGGGTCGTTCAGTTTGATCAATCCGGAAAAAATAAAAAGACAACCTACAAAGTAACGGGAAAACTGGTCGATGAATTTTTGCATAAATGAATTGGTTGACTCAACAAAGAGTTACTGGGCGGTCGTCAGTTTGATCAAACAAAATACAGCGTAATTTATCATGTCCTGGTAGTTGGCTTTAACACCTTCGCTCACTAGTGTTTTGCCATTGATATCTTCTATTTGCTTTATGCGAAATAGTTTCATCAGAATAATGTCGGTCATGGAGCCCACCCGCATATCGCGCCACGCTTCGTCGTAGTCGTGATTTTTATTTTGAAGAAGCTCAAAGGTTTCGTTCGCTGCAGCGTCATACATCGGCTCAAGTTCTTCAAAGCTCATTTCCATCTTTGATGAGTCTACGAGGTTCATCTGCATCATCGCAATCAGGCAATAGTTTATTATACCGATGAATTCGTCTTTGATGCTGTCTTCTACTTTTTGAGAGCCTTTTTCCTGAATGCTGCGAATGCGCTGCGCTTTAATGAAAATCTGGTCTGTAATGGAGGGAAGGCGCAATACGCGCCATGCTGTGCCGTAATCGTGCGTCTTCTTGGCAAACAAGGTTTTGCACACAGCCATCACCTCTTTATATTCGTGAGCGGTTTTATCATTCATAAAGAGTGCAAAGTAAAATATTTTCGGTCAACAAAACACTGAACCTTCAGGGGAAGCTGCTCGATCTTTCTTTACCCAGAATTATGGGCATCCTCAATGTTACGCCCGACAGTTTTTTTGACGGATTTCGCTACACCGATGAAGGAGCTATTTTAAAGCAGACTGAGAAAATGATTGAAGAAGGCGCTGACATTATCGATGTGGGTGGCTACTCCTCTCGCCCGGGCGCGGAGCATATTTCGGCGTCGGAAGAACTAAAGCGCGTTGTTCCAGCCATAAAAATGATCCAAAAAAATTTTCCAGACACCTTTGTTTCAATCGACACTTTCCGGGCGGAAGTAGCGGAGGAAGCGGTTGACGCAGGGGCGTCGATGATCAATGACATCTCCGGCGGAGGGCTTGACCCTGCTATGTTTGCCACTGTTGCACGACTAAATGTTCCTTACGTTCTCATGCACTTGCGGGGCACACCACAAACAATGAATTTGCTGACACAATACGATCATCTTCTGAAAGAAATAATCGATTATTTCCATCAAAAGATTTACGCGCTTCAGCAATTGGGTGTGAGCGATATAATTATCGATCCGGGTTTTGGTTTTGCCAAAACCGTTTCACAGAATTTTGAATTATTGAAAAATCTTGATGCCCTTGGTGTTCTGGGTAAACCAATTCTTGCCGGTCTGTCGCGCAAGTCGATGATCTGGCGAACGCTGGCAACGAATCCTGAACATGCACTAAACGGCACTACAGCCCTGAATGCGATCGCATTGATGAAAGGAGCTTCGCTTTTGCGCGTACACGATGTGCGCGAAGCCAAAGAGACCATAACCTTACTTCACCACTTGAACAATCATTCCCATTGAAAAAACTAAAACTCGAAGAACTCGGCCGAATGTCGGTGGATGAATTTAAGGAAGCCGAAAAAATTCCTGTCTCCATTTTACTGGATAATGTAAGAAGCCTGCACAACGTTGGGTCGGCCTTTCGTACTGCAGATGCTTTCCGTGTTGAGAAAATTTACCTTACCGGGATTACCGGGACGCCGCCTCACCGCGAAATTCACAAAACGGCGTTAGGGTCAACGGATTCTGTGGCGTGGTCTTATTTTGAAAAAGCGGAAGAAGCCGCATCAAAATTGAAAGCAGAAGGCTATCAGATTATCATTGTTGAGCAAACTACTAAAAGTGTGCCCTTGCATGAATTTATACCGTCTTCGTCAGGCAAATACTGCCTCGTTTTTGGCAACGAAGTCAATGGCGTGAGCGAGCCAGTGATTGAGCTAGGCGATCTAGCGCTGGAAATTCCACAAGCAGGCACCAAGCACTCGTTGAATATCTCGGTATGCCTCGGCATCGTAGCGTGGGAGGTGTTTCGTAAATTAAAGTTGGCTAAATAAAAACTCGATGAACAAAATTCTACTTGCTCTCTTCTTTGCTTTAACCGCTGTGGCGAACGGGCAAGGTATTGAAGTGTCGTACGACAAGAGTACTAAAAAGTGGGGCTACATGCGCAACGATTCCATGGTAATTGCGCCCCGCTTCACTATAGCGCGTGACTTCACCGGCAAATTTGCCTGGGCAAAAAGCAAAGGCAAGTGGGGCCTCATTAACCTGCGCGGTGAATGGGTCATTGAGCCTACTTATCAAAAAATTGAAGAGTTTGATGACGAATATTCCCTTGTTATCCGGAAAAAGAAATTTGGACTGGTTGATATTCGCAACGGTGTAGTAGCTTCGCCGTGTCTTTTTCAAAAGCGGTTTTTCTTTGAAGAACTGAATGGATTTGGAAAAGCAGCGGTGGTTGTTCAAAAGAAAAAAGCAGGACTTATCAATAGCGCAGGAAAAATCATCGTACCCTGCCTTTACGATGCGGATAAGATGCCATTCGCGGAAGCGGGCGGTCATTTCTATCAAGTAAAACAAAAAAAGAAAATGGGTCTTATTAACTGGAGTGGCAAGCTCGTCATCCCATGCCAGTTTGATGAGGCTTTGCTGTCAGACGCCGACACTTCGACCGTAAGCACTAAGAAAAAAAACAAATACGGCCTTTATGCGACCTCTGGAGACGTGATAGCCGAGTGCCTTTACGATTACCCGATTTCATTTGATGAAGATGGATTTGCCGCGGTGGTGCTCAACAAGAAATACGGTCTTATCAACCGCAAGGGTAAGTTGGTGCTCCCGTGCCAATACGCCAACGACGACGCCCTTTTTACGGAGCGTGAGAAATTAAAGAAGTAAAATTTCAAGGTTTCCTGTAATTTTGGTTTTTACTCCAAGCTATGGTAAAGATCATTTGCTCCTGCCTTGTTTTTCTGTCGTTTGCAGCAGCGGCGCAGAAAGGCGTTCACGAAAGTATTGTTTTCGAAAAACCTCCGATAATTGACGGCAACGTCAGCGATTGGACATGCGAGTGGTGGCTTGATCCCGATGGCAAATTTTTGTCGAATGTGGGCAATGACGGCGAGAATTTGTACTTCCGGTTAAAAATCTCTGACGATCTAACTCAGCAGAAAATTGGCCTATTCGGACTTTCACTCCGGCTAAATCCAAACGGAAAAAAAAGAGGAAAAGTGGGCTTGAAATATCCGGTAGGGAAAGATGCGAGTGAATTGAAAAAAGAAAAGCCCGAAGCTGTGAATTCTGAAACTGAACTCGCTGCAAAAATCAGAATGAAGAAAGAACTGGTGAGCGATGTAGAAGTGGTGGAATTAATCGGTCTCGCAAAGGAAAACATCATCTCCAGCCGTCTGGGTCTTGCTAACGGCATCGAGGCGATGATCATTGCACTTGACGATGGCTCTTACACGTACGAAGCGAAAATTCCATTCAAGGCATTCAATATCAAAAAAGAGGATGTGAAATTGTTAGGTATTGAGTTTGAAACCGGGCGGTTGATCGTGCAAAACAAAAACGTGACCCCCAACAACGGATACGGACCAACCTCGCGTGGCCCGGGCATGTACGGCCAGCAACAACCGCGCATGTACTACAGCAACTACCAATACAATGTACTTTCTTCGCCAGGCTACTTGTGGCTTGGCATTAAATTGAAATAATACCTTTCTTGAAAACAGATCGTTACTCGCAACGTGGTGTATCCGCTTCGAAGGAAGATGTTCACGCGGCTATCAAAAATTTAGATAAAGGGCTTTTCCCAAAAGCATTTTGCAAAATCATGCCCGACCTGCTGGGGCACGACAACAATTACTGCACCGTGATGCACGCCGACGGGGCCGGCACGAAATCGTCATTGGCATACATTTATTGGAAAGAAACGGGCGACCTGAGCGTGTGGAAAGGAATTGCTCAGGATGCGGTAATCATGAATGTGGATGACCTTCTTTGCGTAGGCGCCAAAGGACCAATCACACTTTCGTCAACTATCGGGAGAAACAAAAATTTAATTCCACGCGAAGTGATTTCCGCCATCATCGATGGAACGGAAGAAGTACTTGAACTGCTGCGCACTCATGGAATGGAAATTTACAGCACTGGCGGTGAGACTGCCGACGTAGGTGACCTGGTGCGTACGATCATTGTGGATAGTACGGTTACGGCGCGAATGAAAAGGAGCGAAGTGATAGACAACAGCACCATTCAGTCGGGCGATGTGATTGTGGGGCTGGCCTCGTTTGGTCAGGCGCATTACGAAAAAGAATACAATGGCGGCATGGGCAGCAACGGCCTAACCTCGGCCCGACACGATGTCTTTCACAAGGAATACGCTTCCAAATATCCTGAATCGTACGACGGAAATATTCCAGCAGAACTTGCCTATTCCGGTTCTTACAAAGTGACTGATACGCTTCCGGGAGTACCTGTCAATGTTGGCAAACTTGTGCTCTCTCCTACGCGCACATACGCGCCGGTAATTTTAAAAATGCTCAACGACATGCTTGCCGAAATTCACGGCATGGTGCATTGTAGCGGTGGCGCTCAAACCAAAGTGCTTCACTTTATCGATTCGCTTCACATAGTCAAAGACAATCTGTTTGAAACTCCTCCTTTGTTTCAGCTCATTCAAAAATGCAGCAATACTGATTGGAAAGAGATGTACAAGGTTTTCAACATGGGCCATCGGATGGAGATTTACCTGAATGAAAAGTCGGCAGAGCAAGCTATTCGAATTGCGAAATCCTTTGGCATCGACGCCAAGGTCATTGGTCGTGTTGAAAAATCTGATCAGAAAAAGGTGACCGTGAAGAGCAGTTTGGGGGAGTTTGTTTATTCCTGAGCTAGCCACAAAAGATAAGCGCCACTTATACAATCCGTCATCATCGAAGTTTCAATTATCATTAGATTTAATCTAACCTAACGCTATTTCTATGAAGTACTTTGCATTTCTGCTCCTTCTTTTTGCGTCGATTTTTCCTTCCTACTCGCAAAAGAAAAATTCGTTGCCAGTTCAGAAACAACCGCTCACACATTCGGTTTACGATGGCTGGAAGGAGGTCACGTATAAAGCACTTACACCCGATGGGAATTTTGCGGCGTTCACCGTCAATCCGCAGGATGGCGATGGGAAAGTGATTTTTTATAACCTGAAAAGTCAGGCGCAGGATTCAGTAAAACGTGCTGAAACAATCAGCTTACTTTTCGATAGTCGTTATGCTGTTTTCAAAATCAAGCCACAAAGCAAATTGGTGAAAGACTTGCGCAGGCAGAAAAAGAAAAAAGAAGACATGCCCAAAGATTCTCTTGGGATCTATTCATTCCTTACAAGAAAAACTGAAAAAATTGCGGATGTCAGATCCTATCGGGTTCCTGAAAAATCGGGAAGTTGGTTGGCCTATCAACTGGAGGCTAAAAAACCAGTAAAGGCAAAACCTGATGACAAAAATAAATCTGAAGAAAAAAAACAAGACAAGCCAAAGAAGAAAGCTAAACCAAATACCGACGACAACGGCTACACGCTAGTACTCCGCAAAATCGAGGATCAGAAAGAGATTTCGTTTGGGTATGTACGCGAATACATGTTCTCTAAATTTGGCGCTGGCTTGCTCTTCAGCTCGTCTGGAAATGACAGCACTCTGAAGGCGGGGATTTATTACTATGATCTTAGCACCGAAAAATTGCAAGCCCTTTTCGAAGGCAAAAGCAAATATAAATTCAAAGGACTTGCGCTGAGCGAAGATGGGCGTCAGGCTTCCTTTCTGGTGGATGTAGACACAACCAAAGCGCTGATTCATGCTTATCAATTGTTTCATTGGAAAAAAGAATCGGCTGCTGCCAAACATCTCGATGTAGATAAGTCGCTTGCCTTTCCGCCCAACTGGCTGGTCAACGAAAACTATACACCCAATTTTTCAAAAGACGGATCTCAATTATTCTTTGGAACCTCACCGCGCCCTGTGGTGCAAGACACGACTCTGTTGCCCGAAGAAATTGTGAATGTCGAAGTTTGGCGCGGCGATGACGGCTACATCTATCCCCAGCAAAACAAACAACTTGAAACCGAAAAGAAACGCTCGTACCTGGCCGTCATTGACCTGACAACGATGTCGGTGGTGCAGTTGGGAACTCGGGAAGTTCCATCTGTTGAAATTGCCAACGAAGGGAATACGTCTGTCTTTTTGGGCGAATCAAATTTGCCTTATCGAAAAATGATCACTTGGGAAAATTCGTCCTTTGCCGACTTTTATCTTCTGGATGTTAAAAACAACGTGCGTAAAATAATTGCTCAGAAAGTGAAAGGCAACGCATCGTTCTCTCCGGCAGGGAAAAATATTTATTGGTTCAGCCTCACGGACACGGCGTGGTTTAATTATTCTGTACAAGCCGATAAAATTGTTAAGCTCAACGAGGGACTGAAAATAAAATTTGCTGATGAAGAAGACGATCATCCGGATTACCCCAGTGCTTACGGCATTGCCGGTTGGACAAAAAACGATGAGCGAATTATCGTTTACGATCGCTACGACCTTTGGGCTTTTGACCCGCTAAACAAAAAAGCGCCGGTGAACCTTACCAACGTCGGGCGTTCCAATAAAATTATTTTTCGGTACCTAAAGCTTGATATGGAAGAACGCTTCATCGATCCTTCCAAAGAGTTGTTGCTGTCTGCTTTTGACGAAACCACCAAGGCTTCTGGTTATTACAGTCTTTCACTTTCAGATGGGAAGTTGACCAAACTGATTATGGATAACTTCCGGTTTGCTGGAACAGTAAAAGCCAAAAATGCCACGCAGCTTTTGTTCACGCGTGAGAGTTTCCGGGAGTTTCCGGATGTATGGGCTACTGATTTTCATTTTACCGCTCCAAAAAAAATCAGCGATGCGAATCCGCAGATGAAAAATTATTTCTGGGGAAGTGTAGAAATGGTGAATTGGGTTTCGCTGGATAATATCCCGCTTCAGGGTTTGCTCTACAAGCCCGAAGGATTTGATCCGAAGAAAAAATATCCGATGATTGTCTACTTCTATGAAAAGAATGCCGACAATCTTCACGTTCACTATGTGCCTGCACCTATTCGCTCGTTCATCAACTACTCGCTATATACCAGCAACGGCTATCTGGTATTCGTTCCGGATATTGTGTACAAGATCGGCTTCCCGGGCGAGAGCGCGCACAACTGCGTACTACCCGGTGTGACAAGCCTGATGGCCAAAGGTTTTGTCGATGAAAAACACATTGGCGTACAGGGCCACAGTTGGGGCGGCTATCAATCGGCCTACTTGATCACGCGCACCAACTTGTTTGCTGCGGCCGAAGCCGGTGCGCCTGTTTCTAACATGACAAGTGCTTACGGTGGGGTTCGTTGGGAGAGCGGACTCAGTCGCATGTTCCAATACGAGCATACCCAAAGCCGCATTGGAGGATCGCTCTGGGAAAAACCCATGAACTATATAGAAAACTCTCCGCTGTTTTTCGCCAACAAAGTAGAAACTCCTTTACTCATGATGCACAACGATGCCGATGGCGCAGTGCCATGGTATCAAGGCATCGAATATTATATGGCGCTACGTCGGCTCAACAAACCTGTGTGGATGCTCAATTACAACGGACAAGGCCACGGGCTTACGCAACGTCAGGACAAGACTGACTTTGCCATCCGCATGATGCAATTCTTCGATCATTATCTGAAGGGAAAACCCGCCCCTGAATGGATGCTGAAAGGAGTACCTGCCACAGAGAAAGGAATTAACAAAGGATATTAAGCAAATAAAAAAGAACCTCTCTCAAAGTTGAGAGAGGTTCGCGCTTAACAACATCACCCTATCATCCCTTCATTGGCATTATCGGAGAGGATCCTAAATCGATTACAATTGATTTTCCATTTTCGATAATGGTAATCAACGTATCACAAGCTCCGTTTCCGTAATCAATTTCAAACTCGCCTTCCACACCGTCCTGACTGTATTTTACAATTTCGTGACCTGAGATTGGCACTTGAATATACATCAGGCCGTTTGGTGTGCCGCTCTTATTCTGATTGCAGGTATAATCTCTAACGATCGGAACCGTCACAACAGCCTGATAATAATTTTTTCCGTCGGTATATCGGTATGAACTTTCTTCCTGAACAGATTTTTGATTTGAGTAGGAATATTTTCCGTTAGCCATATACGAGAACAATTGCTTATTGTACTTAAAATCAGAAGTGTCGCTATAAGAATTGGATCCTGAATAGGTATTCTTTGTCGTGTCGTAAAGCGAATTACCTGATGAAGTCGAGTGCCCGTTTGACAGCCAGGTACTCGTATCTCCCTGATAAATCGTTCTTCCTCCGAAGTTGTCAGAGATGCTTCTGTAATAATACAACGAGGTGAAGACTGATCCTTTTTGAGAAGTGGAGTTTTTATACGTGTACGAATTTTTGCCCCAGATTGTAGATTGCCAATCATTGTAGGTTTGGGTGCATCCTGTGCCGTAGTCCGTAACTACTGTGGTGCTGCCGTCGGGGTTATTTGTTTCAGTGTATTTCGCACACCCTTTGTACGGATCCATCGTGCTGTCGCCAGAAAATACAACTCCTCCGTTACCAACCGCGACATTTCCCATGCCATTGAAAGACTGGTTGATTGCTCCGCTTCTGGATGGAGCCATGGCCATATTAACGGAGGAATTCATCCCAACAAAATTCTTCGCAAACGAACTTAGATCGCTGTACGTTCCTGTTTTTAAGGCAGCGTCTTGTTTAGTACAGTTGGCCATGAGCCAGACGAGGGCGCCCAAAAGCGTGATAGTATTTAATTTCATATCTCATTAGAGTTTGATCCTTAGACCGCACTTAATGAGATAAGGTTGGAATGAAACTGAGATTAATAACCGCCCATATATTTCCTGATGAACCACTCCGCCGAGATCAGCAAGAGCAGTAAAAGGAAAAACCACTTAACGTGAATGAGCGGATCAAAAGATTCCTCTGAATGAATGACCGATTTGATCTCTGAAGTTTTAAAGTCGGAGATAAGTTTACTCCAATCTTTTTGCGAATAGAATTTTCCTCCTGACTGTGCAGAGAGTTTTCGCAGCAAACCAAAGTCGGCGACGAGATTTTGAGGTTCGCTGTTTTGTTCTGCCACTAGAAATTGTCCTGACACATTTTCTTTTTTTCCATTAACCAACGTTGTTGCTGAGTATTGGTATTTGCCTGCGCTTAGTCCGCCTACGCGATACCGCTCGCCCCCGGGGCTAAGGGTATAATTGTACCGCGTGGTTTTTCCTTTTTCGTCCGTCAATGCGATGTCAATTTTGTTACCGTAGATTTTTTCAAACAAGTCGTTGTAAACCTGTCCTTCAAATACAACAGGTCCATCTTCATTGAACTCAGACTGTGTTGAGAAAAACCTGAATTTACGTTTGTCATCCAGTGTGCTGAGGTATTGAATCAATCGCGCAAAAGTTTCATCAAACACTTCGGCCTTTTCCGTGGCTGAGAATTCTTCAAGCCTCCACTTCCAGAGCCCGTCGCCTACAAAAGCTGCCATCTTCCGATCGTTCTCTTCCCACACCAGCAGCATCGGCCGGTCAGTGGCCACACTGCCGATGCGTTGATTCAAAAGGATTCGGGCATTAGCCGGATAGGTAAACTTTCCAAACGGTATAGTTATAGGAGGATATCGAGCAAAAACAGAATTCGAATTTTCTGAGAATTCAAAGTCGTGAAAATTAGAATTTACGACCGGCGTTGCCTCGTCTTGCTGACCAAAGTTTGTGAACGTAAGGGGAACTCCATTCGCGGGAAGTGTCCGCAGGTTTGTCTTAGTTCCGATCAGAAGAAGAAGCGAGGATTTGCCTTTGCTCAGTTGAGAATAAAGCGCCGCAGTCTTCATCTCGCGATCAAACGGCTGATGAAATATGACTAATTCAGCCTTGCCCGGCTGCAGCAGGCTTGCGTCTGTTTTTGATATTCCAGGAATATGAAGTATAAATTCGTAGTTAGAATTTTTCTCTACCACCGATTTCAATGCCTTTATATCCGGATGTGGTGCAGGGGCAATCACCAAAATTTTCTTGCGGCCTTCAATCACTTCGACGAAGAAGCCAGCGCGGTTATTTTTTGAATTTGATTCACCTGCTACCGATTCAATTACTACATCGAGTCGCTGAATTCCTTTTTCATTGGCATCCTGCAAAAAATCAAAATCAAGTATCGATTTGTTTTCGCTTCCTTTCGTCTGCTTAGCAACGACTTTGTTATTTGCCAGCAGCGAAACCGTGACGGGCTCACCAGATAAATGCTGCACCGCCACCTCCACCCTTACGGGGAATTTATTGCCCTGATAGGCAATCTTGTTATAGGCAATATTTTTCAAAATCAAATCCGGATGCTCGATGGTGTCGCCCACACCCACCGTGCTAATGGGCACGCGCCAGGGACTAAACACAGGCGATGATCCTGAATTATAAATTCCATCCGAAAGAAGTACGATTGAGGCCAGGTTCTTCTCTTCATGCTCAGTGATCACATTTTTCAGTGCGCCATTTAAGTCAGTGGTTTTATTCCTCCAGGTAAATTTTTCTACCGGATGGCCCGAAAGATCTCTGAGCGCTACTTCGTAGCCATGATCTTTCAACTGCTTTGACGCTTCAGCTATTTGGTTGATCGTCCGCGTCGAGTCAATTTTTCCCGTCAGGGAGGTGGAATTATCAACCAGGAAAACTACCATAGGCTTTTCGAATGAGTTGGTAGTTAATTTTACGATCGGGCCAATCAATAAAAACGCGAGCAACGCAACCATCACCGCCCGCAAACCAAAGAGCACTTGGTTAATTCGTTTGCTCCACGGATGCTTGGTGCGATAAAGCAGGTATGCATAGCCCACGCCCGCAAGAGCGCAGAGAAAGATAAAGGCAGGTGATGACTCAAAAATTAAATGCTGCATTTCAACCGATCTAATAGCCGTACTTCTCCTTCCACAACCTTTTCAGGTAATTTCTCAACTCTTCTTCACGGGCATTTTTTCCCGGGTCATAAAATTTTGTGCCTTTAATCTTCTCAGGCAGAAATTCCATGTTCACAAAATTATTTTCAAAACTATGAGCGTATTGATAATCTTTGCCGTAGTCCATCTCCTTCATCAGTTTCGTAGGCGCATTGCGGATGGACAACGGCACAGGCAAGTCGCCGGTTTCGCGCACGGCTCTTAGTGCGTCATCGATGGCTACATAACTGGCATTGCTCTTTGGCGAGCACGCTAGATACACAGCACATTGAGAGAGAATTATTCTTGCTTCGGGGTAGCCAATCACATCCACAGCCTGAAATGTCGTTGTCGCCATCACCAGCGCTGTTGGGTTGGCATTGCCAATGTCTTCGCTGGCGAGGATCACCATACGTCGTGCAATAAACTTCACATCTTCTCCACCTTCGATCATTCTAGCCAAATAATAAACGGCGGCATTTGGGTCGCTGCCGCGCAACGATTTGATGAATGCTGAAATTATATCGTAGTGCTGCTCTCCGCTTTTGTCGTAGATGGCAATGTGTTTTTGTGCGGTGTTGATCACCAGTTCGTCGGTGACTTCAATGTCTCCACGAATCGATTCGCTGATCAATTGCACCAGGTTCAACAGCTTTCGGGCGTCCCCTCCCGAAATATTCAGCAAGGCTTGATGTTCTTTGATAATGATCTTTCGCTTTTTCAATTCTTCGTCGCGCTGCAACGATTGCTCGACCAAACGGATCAGTTCCTTTTCATTCAACGACTTGAGGGTGTACACCTGACAGCGTGAAAGCAACGCCGAGTTAACTTCAAACGAAGGGTTTTCCGTAGTAGCACCGATCAGCGTGATGGTTCCTTTTTCCACCGCACCGAGCAAAGCATCCTGTTGCGATTTGTTGAACCGATGAATTTCATCGATAAATAAAATAGCACGAGAAGAATATTTTGCTTTTTCAATTATCTCGCGCACATCTTTTACACCGGCGCTGACCGCGCTGAGCGTATGAAAGGGTCGCTTCACTTCGTGTGCGATAATGTTGGCGATGGTGGTTTTACCGACACCGGGCGGCCCCCACAAAATCATGGAAGGCACATTGCCCGACTGAATCGCCCTCCGGATTATTCCGTTCTCGCCCACGAGATGTTCCTGCCCGATGAGATCATCGAGGGAAGCAGGCCGCATGCGTTCTGCCAGGGGGAGTGTGGAATAATTTAGCAACATTAAAATGCAATCTTAGCAAATACGTCCAGGCATTTGTCGAGCATGGCATCGGTAAAGTCCAGGTGAGTGACCAACCTGATCTCGGTGGCGCTGAAGGGCAATGCCTTAATCCGGTGCTCGCCAAATTTGGTCAACACCTTTTCTGGTGTAAGGCCCTGTGCGACTTCAAAAATCACAATGTTAGTATCCACCGGCATCACAGATTTTACCCACGAAAGATTTTGCAAGGCAGTGCCAAGTTTTTTGGCGCGAGCGTGGTCTTCCTTTAGTCTTTCAATATGATGGTCGAGTGCATAAATCCCGGCAGCCGCCAAAAATCCTACCTGGCGCATACCGCCGCCAAAGGCTTTGCGCATGCGCCGGGCTTTGCTTTCATATTCTTTCTTGTATAAGAGCACAGAACCGATCGGCGCACCTAGACCCTTCGAGAGGCAAATTGAGATGGTGTCAAAATATTTTCCGAATTCTTCGGGTTTTTCCTTAGTCTCGGCAAGCGCATTAAAAAAACGAGCGCCATCCAGATGCATTTTCAGGTTTTTACTTCGAGCCAGCTCGCTAATCGACGCAATTTGCTTTAAGGTATAATAGCTTCCTGCTTCCCGTACAACGGTATTTTCGAGCGCTACCACAGCACTTATCGCCTGATGGGCATCGGCGCTGTTGTTGATGTTAGCCGAAACTTCTTCGGGCGAGATCCTGCCGCGATCGCCATTGAGCAAGCGCACGCTGACGTTGCTGTTGCCTGCCAGCCCTCCACCTTCGTATTTATAAATATGCGACCCTTTATAACAGATAACTTCTTCAAAGGGTTGAGTGAGCACTTTAATACCGATCTGGTTAGTCATGGTGCCCGACGGGCAAAACACCGCACCATCCATGGACAACATTTTTGCGCATTTCTGCTCCAGAATTTTCACCGTTGGGTCTTCACCAAACACATCGTCACCAACTTCGGCACTCATGATAGCCTCAAGCATGGCTGGCGTTGGCTTCGTCACCGTATCACTTCGCAGATCAACCGTCATTTTAAAAAAATTTAGAGGCTCAAATTACAAAAGAGCATGCAATGACAATAGATAATTAGTTTGATTTGGTTTTTAACGATAGTGGTTCTACTTTTGTGGCCTAAATCGCGGGGTGGAGCAGTTGGTAGCTCGTTGGGCTCATAACCCAAAGGTCACAAGTTCGAGTCTTGTCCCCGCTACTACTAAAGCGACCTGATCAGGTCGCTTTTTTTGTTTTCACAAGGTATGTTCTACGTTTACGTACTTTATTCGGCCTCCTTCGAAAAAATATATGTTGGCTTCACCTCCGACCTCACCGCCAGATTCAACTCACACAACCAACTTTCCAAAAAAGGGTGGACGGTAAAATTCAGACCTTGGTTGCTTGCGTATAGTGAGGAATTCGCCACCAAAGCCGAAGCTATGAAACGAGAGAAAGAGCTTAAGTCTGCTAAAGGAAGATTGTTTATTTGGGAATCGATTATTCCAAAAATAAAAAGGTAGCTCGTTGGGCTCATATCCGCCAGCTGGCGCACACAAGTTCGAGTCTTGTCCCCGCTACTACTAAAGCGACCTGATCAGGTCGCTTTTTTTATTGCATTTGGCTAAAAAATTCCCAGTCAGCCATTTACGATCTAATTTCCCTTTGAAATTTGTTATCACCTTAAACTACTCCACCCTAAAAATCATCACTCCACTACCTGCCACTCCATTTTCATTCACGCCCTCTGCCACCACTTTATAAGTGCCCGGCAGATCAGGGGTGAAAAATTTGATTTCCTTTGGTTGAGTTGAATTGATTTCGAGCGTTGGGTTCCAATACACCAGCGAACGGAAGTCGGGGATGCGAGGATCTGATTTCTCAGAATAGTTAGGCGAATAAAACTCGCGTTCCAGTTCGAGCCCATCGTAATCCAGCACCACACATTTGGGGTTGAGTTGAAATCCGCCCAAGTCACCTTTATAAGTAGTATAGCTGACTATACCTGAAAAGACCGCCGGCCCCAAAAAATATTTCTGATTAATTACATCTATTCTTTTGACGCGAACCGGATCAAAATTCATTATCTCATCTTCAGTGGACAGCGGCACTCCGTCTAAAAGTATCAAAGGGCTTTCAGAAAAAATCGTTTGGTTGGGTTCGTCCAATACCCTAAACCGGAATTTGTTGTCCGCACGCTTGCGCACCATCAGCCCTGACACGTACTCGCGCATCACTTCTTCCATCACAGGAAAGCGCGTATAGTCGTCAAGCAAAAACCTTCTCGTGGCCAGTCCATAAAATGGAATGCTGTCAATTTTGGTGGGGCGTATTTTTTTTATTTCACTTTCGGTGTAGATGTGCTGTGCCTGTAGCCCAACACTTCTTGAAAGTAAATTCTTTTTATGTTCCGCTGCCAACGCAAAATCCAAAAGCGTGTTTGAAGCATACTGCTCGGAAAAAACATTGCCAATTTCAATGTGTTTCAGGCTGTCTTTTCCGCTCGTCTGCAACACGATTTTTTTGGTGCCCACCAAATTATTTATTTCAAAAAAAACTTCACCTTTCTCATCGCTGCGAGCACTAGTGAGGTTTACATTTTTCCCAACTACCGATACCATGCCTATTGCTTCGGCAGCTGGTTCATTTTTTTCATCGCGTATGGTGGCCTGAATTAAATGCCCTCCATATTCAGGCGGGAAGTGAATCATCGGGCGCTGATCAATAATGTCTTTCCAGGCAAACCTTCGCCATCCCTGGGTTAGCATCAGATTGTCCTGTGCTTCCTCCACAAACTTGTCGCTGGAAAAATAATAGTCAGGTGATTCAACAAATCCTTTCAAATCTGAAGTCATCCACAAGTATTCGGCGATGTGCACATCGGTCTCTTCGCCGAGCGAGTCGAGGCGATAAACCGATGCGGAGAAATTGGCTTTAGAATTGGTTCGTACCGTCAGCGTCACTTTTTCGCGTGTGGAATAAACAAGTTTGTCTAATTGCAAATCGACCGGCAAACGAGAGGAAGGCTTTTTGAAATAAAGTCTTTCACACACGGGCTGCAAGTCGCCAGTAAATAGCGTGATGTGTGAAATACCTTCGGGCATTTCGCTTTTGGCAAACCAAAAAGAAACACTATCGTTCTTCAAAAATTTTATCTCCGCTTTACTGACGAGTTGGTGTCGATGAATGAACACGCTTACCGGCTCATTCGCAGATGCTGAAGGATGGAAAACCGAAATCTTAACCTTGTCGCTGGTTGTCTTCACCTTCATTGAATATCCTGCAACGACTGCGGGGAAGTCCACCAACATTCGCTGTTTACCCGCCTTGATCAGCGCTTTGTATCTTCCTTGAAGAGATGGCGTGAATGAGAAACTTCCCATCCCAAATTTCAAAGGAGAAAATCGTGCAATCGTATCATTGCGTTCATCGATCAGACATCCGGCAAAATCAATTCCCTGGCCAGTGTCATTGCTGACTTTATATCCTATTTTATTGTCAACGCCGGCTACAAGGTTTCCTCCTTCCGGAAAAAAAGTGGCGACCATCTTTGGTAGTTCGGTGGGCGTTGGGTTAAACCGCTTTACAAAAGTATTGACTACAGAAATTTTCTTTTGAAAATAATATTCTGCGCTGAAATTTTTCATCCAGTTGGTATAGGCACGAAAAAGATAGGTGCCAGTACCAATGGATGCCGGTAGAAAAATCGATCCGTTTCCAAATCCATTATTCATGGAAATTTTTTGTTGAATAATCGGCTGGTTGTTTTTATCAAGCAACTCTACATAAACCACCCGGTTAAGTGGCAGCGGCGTGTGATAAAGACCTTCCACTTCGTAGATTTTGAACCACACGATTTCTCCGGCGAGATAAAACGCGCGGTCTGTGTGCACAAAAAGTTTCTCGGTGACATTTTTTCGGGAATAGTCATTGAATTTTTCTGTAAGAGTCGCGCTGAATTTTTCCTGGGCATGAGGGGCTAACCACATTAGCAGGAGAAAGAAAATCAATATGTTTTTTTTGAGGATCATTCTTCAGGTACCAATTATTTCCAAAAAGACGGTGGTGTAGTTTTCCCGCCTGACAGTCGACAATCCATACAATAAGTATTTGTGGTGATGTAGCCCGCCGGAGCGCCGCCAAAATTCCAGGAATTAAAAAACAAAGTTCCGTCAGGAGCCTTCGATAAGTCACCAGCAAAAACCGTATCTGGTTTGCAATTGTAATATTCGGGCCAATGCTGCAGGTAGTGAGGCAAGTCTAGTGTATCAATGAATATGCGTTTGCTCGTGACTGTACTTCCCGAAAAATATCCAAGTACTATTTCTGCTGGATCGGAATCGCTGTGAACGTTGCCAATAATTTGCGTAGGCAACACGTCAAACAAGCTTCCGAGATTCTGACTCTTTGTTTGCAACTGTTGCCAATAGTTGTAGATGTTTGAGTTGATGGCACGCTGGTGAAGGTTGATGCTGTATTTAGTACTCAATTTTTGAATGCCCATCGGGAGAAAGTTTACCTGAAACTTGCTCACGGAATTGTCCTTCAAGGCTTGCGTAGAATAAACCAAAACTTCGTTTGATGATTCTGATTTCCAACAGATGTTGTTGGCCGGAGGAACTTCAATGAGCTGGCCTCCCAACCATTTTTTATACACATAATAAGGCGTCCGGTACTTCCATGTCTCGTCATAAGTCCAGCGATAATAACGCGTAGCCTGTTCGGAATCATGGGCATCCACGTAAAGGGCCACGCCATCAGGCATTGGCCTCCAGTAAACACTGTCGATGGGTGGAGCGATCAAAATGTCAATCAACTCAGACGAATATTTTTTTTCATCCTTGGTTGTCACGAGCAGTCGGTACTTATTGGCGGGAGATATAATTGTTTTTCCGGTATAAACTCCTGCGGATGTTTCCGTCAGAAAATATTCAAATCCAATATCCGGTTGAATAGCAACTTGAGCGCCACTCTCGGCATAACTTGAATCCGATGAGGTGACCGAAACTGCCCTCGACAGTGTAACCTGAATTGTGCTGTCTGTCGCGTTAAGGAAACCATCGATGACCAACACGTTTATGGAAGTTAGCGAGACAGACGGCTTGAACGGCTCTACGCAGCTCGCGAGCGTCATGAAAAACAAAATCTTCCAATACCACTTATACTTCATCGCTAAAATCTGAAATTATAGGTTATCGTTGGAATTGGCTGTGCAAACACCGAGAGCAAATAGCCGTTGGCTTTGTTGTTCTCAATTACATAATAGGCCGAGTAGGCGTTGTGCCTGCCCAACAAGTTGTATACAGCTACTGTCCAACTGCTATGCGCAAGCTTTTTAATCTTATGGCTTCCTTCTATATTGACCGATACGTCGACGCGGAAATAATCTGGAATACGATATTGGTTCCGTTGAGAATAGAAAAGGTAAGTTTTCCCCTCCAGGGTATATGTTCCGAGTGGGATGGTGATCGGTCTGCCAGTACTGTACACGGCATTGAGTGAAAAATTAAATCTCCTGCTGAATTTATAATTGCCAATGAAGTTGAACGCGTGTGGTTTGTCGTAGCTGCTGGGGTAATACTGTCCGCGGTTTACGGTTTCTATAGGAACATTGCTTACAGTTTTTAAAAACGATCGCGAATAGGTATAACTTACCCAGCCGTTAATTTTTCCCGACGATTTTTTTATAAGCAGCTCTACGCCATAGGCCTTTCCGTTGGCGTTTAGCACGTCAGTTTCAATGTGTGGATTGAGCAAGAGCTGCGCGCCGCCTTTATAGTCGATCGTGTTTTGGATCGTCTTCATATAAGCCTCAATGGATGTCTCGATCAGATTTTGTTTGAGATTTTTATATAAGCCAATTGAAATCTGATCTCCCACCTGAGGCTTGATGTACGTGTCGCTTAGTTTCCAAATGTCAGTGGGTGTGATTGCTGTCGTGTTCGACAACACCTGAATGTATTGTCTCATTCGGTTGTAGCTGAGTTTGAGCGACGCACTCTCCGACAGTTTGTAGCGAAGCGAAAGCCGAGGTTCCAGGCCGCCATAATTGGCGATTGTTTTCCCTTTGCCATAGTGCAGCGTATCAACCATGTTACTAATCTCCAACGGCTGACCCGGCACATACGTGAATACATCCTTTCGGCCCAAATACTGGTACGAGGAATAGCGAATGCCTGCGTATAGCGACAGCGAACGGGAAACTTCAATATTGTCGCCAAAATAAAGTGCGCTTTCTAAAGCCTGTTCGTTTTGCAACACATTAGGCGCAACGGATGATTGACTTCCTGATGGCTGCATGTTTCCCGGCGACGAAAAATAACGAAGCGTACTCACTCCGGCCGAGAAAGTATGCTGATTGTTGTGGTAATAAATAAAGTCAGTTTTGAAATTTGCCTGCGCAATAGAAAAACTCATGTTGAACGCTGACGGTGGACTATCGTTGCCCGAGACAGAGTAGCGGTATTGGCTGAACCCACCCACCGCATAGCCAAAAAGTTTGGAATTGAAAACGTGAGTCCACTTGGCCGATGCAATGAGGTTGCTATAGCGATAATTGGTATCGCTCTTCAAGCGAAACTGATCTGCGCTGGTATACGCCGAAAGCAGTAAGCTGTTGTTTTCATTAATCTTATGATTGATGTTGGCCGTGATATCATAAAAATTGGCCGTGCTGTTTTTCAATGATTTCACATCGACCTTGCCCATCACCCAATCTGAATAGGTTGATCGCACACCCAACAGAAAAGAAGTTTTGTCTTTGACGATCGGGCCTTCGAGTGTAAGTCGCGCCGCCACCGGACTTAGCCCGCCAGAGCCTGTGAATTTTTTCAGGTTTCCTTCACGTGCGCGAATGTCGAGCACAGACGATAACCTGCCACCATAGTCGGCGGTCATTCCGCTTTTATAAAGTTCTACACTCTTGATCACATCGGGATTGAACGTGGAGAAAAATCCAAAAAAATGAGATGGGTTGTAAATGAACGCGTCATTAAACAAAATCAGGTTTTGACTGCTGGATCCGCCGCGTACATTAAGGCCGAGTGTTCCTTCCCCCACGGTCTGTACGCCGGGCAAAGCGGTGATCACTTTAAGTACGTCAGTTTCACCCAGTGCCAGTGGAATTTGTCTCATCGTTTTGATATCCAACTTCTGCGTTCCCATCTGCAAGCCCATCACCTGAGCGTCCTTGTCTGACCTTACCAGCACTTCTTTCAACGGCGTTATTTCTTCTGTGAGATCAATGTTGAGCGAGCCATTGGAAAATACAACAAGGTGACGCACGGTGGGCTTCATTCCGAGCATTTTTACTTTTAACGTGTGACTTCCTTTGCTAAGCATTAACTGGTAGCGACCAAACGGATCGGTGATACATCCTGTTGATGTGTTAGCTTCCATCACCGTAGCTCCAACCATGGCTTCACCGGTAGCGCTATTCTTGATTATGCCAGTGAGTGTAGCCGGTCCTTTCGTCGGGTTCAGTCGGTTGCCAATGGTGTAGACTTTGTTTTCGTCTTCTTTCGATTGTTCTTTCAAATCAAAATCGCTGTACACTACCGGAATGTTTTCTTCCTCTACCGTTTGTGCATCGCCATCGAAAAAAGGAGCCGGAAGAAAAGTGTAAAGCTGGCGTCCGCGGGTTACAAAAATTGATTTGTTGTAAACGCTATACGTAAATCGAGTGCCTTCGAAAAGTTGTTTCAACACTTTGCTCAACGGTTCTTCGTTCACGCTGATCGTAACGCGAAGGCTGTCGGTAGCATGACGATCAAAGTAGAAATGAAACTGCGTCTGGCGCTCAGCTAAATTGACAAACTCCTCAAACGATGCATCGGAAAGCTGAAACGTGATCAGACTCTGCTGCTGCGCAAACAGGCAAACAGAAAAGAGTTGGGCCAGCAAGAAAAGGAAAAGTCGCCGCATCACTTGTTCAATTGATCATAATAGGTGGCCACCGCAATCAAATCACGTTCGAAATGCTTTTTAAACCGCAGATTGTTTTTTCGCATGTAGGTTTTCAATGCCTGCGTCTGGCCAGGAAATAGACTTACTACATCGATGTTACCGCTCACGCTTTGCAGTTTGTCTGAACCAGCAATGAAGTAGCTAACTTGTTCTACAAACTCCCAGGTAATCTCCATGCCCCATTGGCGCTCTTGCAGTTGCCTTTGTCTTAAAGAATAAACTTTGCTGTTTCCATCGTATAGAAGTTCATAAAAACCGGTTGGCAAACCGATTGGATGAAGCGACACAAACTTTCGTCCTTTCACTGTAAAGTGGCTAATCTTTTCATTGATCAGTTGCAGGAAGCCACCTTTGTAATTCATGATCACCACGCTGCGACTCAAATCGATCATTATCGGCACATTACTATAGAGCTGGCCATCGTACTCAAGGTTCGCTTTTTCCCATCGTTGAAAGAGGTAAGGAGTCTCGCCCTTTCTTGCCCGGTATGGCCTGTATTCTTTGCCGTTGTACAACTTCGCCGCCGGGCCAATTTTCGTTTTGTAAAATTCAACCGGATAGGATTCGGCAACAGAAGTGAACGTGTCGGAATGTGTCTGAGCTAACAAATTGGTTCTGCTAAAAAAGAGAAATGCTTGCACTGTGCAAATGAACTGGAAGGCACTGCGAAAATTCATTTCGATAACAGACAAATAAGAAAATTAAAGATAGGGAAAATACTTACCGCGCCACATGATAATTAGCAGATGACCCTTGGGTTTTTGTCATCACAATCAACACTCTTGTCTATTCTAATTCAGATGGACTTTAAGATGGATGAAAGGATCAATAAGGATATAAAAAAAGGCCGCCCTTGTCAGGCGACCTTTTCAAACAACTATGAATGTGAACTATTCTTTATAAAGCTGATCTATTTCTGCGACACTGAGCAGACGATTGTAAATCTTCGTCTTTCCTATTTTGCCTTGCCAGTAAGTATTGCTACCGAATCCAAATCTCCAATTAAGAATGACAAATTTTGCTGTCGCATTCATTGGGCCAGTAGCCACTGGCACATTGTCAATATAAAGACTAAGCGTTTTATTTGCTCCATCGTAAAGCCCTACCAAATGGTGCCAAGTATTTCTTGAAACTGTTAGCGACACGTATTCGCACGACGGGTTGCATTGGCCAAAACCTGACTTTCCAAAATCGTAAACCAATAATCGGTTGTTCGTTTCATCAATCAACTTTAGGCCGTTAGAAGAGGCTCCATAGTACCAGATCGATACGCTGGCATCTGATGAATTGAGAAAACTTGTTCCAATGCTACTCTCTGCCATAGACGATGATCCATTAAAACTTGCTGCTGCGTTGGCTACGGCATTGTGATCGCTCGAGTATGTGATATCTGTAGCCGTAAGGTGGTTACCCATACCGCTGTAATCCTTGGTATCACCGGCAAATTTGTAATACGCTACCAATCCGTTAGCCACCTCGTAATAATTAAACTTCGAAGAGCTTTTGGCTGTGCTTGAAGATATTCCACTCACAGTTGCCTGCACCGAAAGTGTGTAAGCGCTGCCTGGAGCTAGTCCTTGAGGGACTGTCACAACTAGCTGCGAAGAGGTAGCTGAAGAAACTGTGGCCAGGGTATTGTCAAATTTTACAACATTGTTGGCTTTGACAAGGTCAAAATTATTACCAAGAATAGTAATTGATTCACCTGCGGTGGCAAATTGAGGAGTGTACCCCGTAATGTTGGGTGTTTTCACAAGCACGAAGCCTGAACTTGTACTTGTTATTCCTGAACTTTCATTGTTCCTGTTCACCTGAAGATTAATAGAATACGATCCGTTGTCAATATTTGGCATAACAAAAGTGAGTGCCGTAGCTGTTGCTGAAGTAGCAACGATTGCAGTAGGTAGATTTCCCAACGTTATACTGTTATTGGAAGCGTTCACGTCGAAATTGGTTCCGGTCACAGTCACAACGGTTCCGTCTGGCCCGCTCGTAGGACTGAAACTGGTGACTGTTGGTGTGGGTGGCAGTACATCAACCTTGGCAGAAAGCTTTGTTGTCTGATTATCGACCGTAACACTCACTTCATAATTGCCTGCTGTAAAGTTGGTGGGAAGTGTGGCCGACAGCGTAGTGGCCGTGGCGGATGATACGGCCACAGCCGTTGTTCCAAATTTCAATACATTCTTTGCGGCGTTGACATCGAAATTTGAACCGGTAATCGTGAAGGCGTCGCCAGGTGAAAGCGGATTCTTGCTAATCGAAGAAACTGACGGAAGCACAACGTCTACATTGGCAGATAGTTTAGCCGTTTGGTTATTTACTGTTACGCTCACCTCGTAGCTGCCCGTGGTAAAGTTCGCCGGCAGGGTGGCTGACAACGTGGTGGCAGTGGCCGAAGTGACCGTCACTGCGGTGGTTCCAAACTTTAGCGTATTCTTTGCCGCCGTGACATCAAAATTCAAACCCGTGAGTGTGAAATCATCACCGGGAAAAAGCGGGGTTTTATTAATGGAGGTAATGGAAGGAGCCGGGGCGACTTCCGAATCTTTTTTGCAAGAAATACAGATCAAAAATAGAGCTGTACTCCAAAGCATTGCTGACACTACTTTTCTGTTCATGAGATGTAATATTTTTAGTGGCGCAATATTACATTGACTGGCAAAGACGATTGGGTGCCACTGCGTAAAGACCGGCGCTGACTGCGTGAAACCCGCCCGCCACTTAGCGAGGATCAGAATGAATTGAGCAAATTCTCAATGGCTTCCCTTCCCTGGCGGTTAATAGGTACTTTGGAATGGTCGGACAAGATGATCATGCCACCGTCATTTTTGCTAAACATGGATACTTTGTTCACGTTGATCAGATGCGAACGGTGCACGCGAAGAAATTTATAACCCGAAAGAGATTCTTCCACTTCCTTCAACGTCCGGCAAATGAGATAGTGCTTGCCATCGTCAAGATAGATGTTGGTGTAGTTGCTCGACGACTCGCAGCGCACAATCTCATTCACATCGATAAACAATGATCCATCGCTCAGCGGAAGTCCTATTTTCGAAGATTTGGAAAACCCTTTCAGCCACTCCACCAGCGGTGCTTGCGCTGGAGACTTTTCCTTTATGCGGGAGATAGCTTTATTAACCGCCAACCGAAACTCGGTGGCGTCCAATGGTTTCAAGAGGTAGTCAATCGCGTTTACTTTGAAAGCTTTTATCGCATACTCGCTGAAGGCTGTCACAAAGATCACTTCAAAGGAGAGCTTCACGCGGTCGAACAACTCAAAGCCCGACGCCTCAGGCATTTCAATATCTAGAAATACCAGATCCGGTTGATGATGCCGGATGGCTTCGGCACCTTGCGCCACCGATTCGGCGGTGGCCACTACGTTCACCTGCTGTGCAAAATATTTCTCGATCAGCGCTTGGAGCATTTGCCGGCCGCTTTGCTCGTCGTCGATAATTACAGTGTTACACATGAGGAGTGGTGGGAAAATAGATTTTTACTTTAGTTCCTGCCGGGAAGTGTTCCTCATTCTCCAGATCAACCACCTCCACATGCGCCCGGCCTGAACTTTGGTTGTTTAATACTTTCAGTCGATCGTAAGTAAACTGCATCCCTTTTGACTGATGAATATGTTGCTTTTGATTTTTTATTTCTTCAGCAGCCTTTCGGCCAATTCCGTTGTCTGTCACTTCGCAGACAATAAAGTCTTCTTCCCTGTAATAGGTTACACCAAGTTTGCGGTCTTCCTTTTTGGGCATCAGTCCATGGATGATGGCGTTCTCAATAAAAGGCTGCACAATCATGGGTGGTACACTCCATTTGTTTTGCTCTTCCTCCGGAAAATTGGTGGTAATTGTAAAGTCAAAACCTTCATTGAAGCGCAAGGCCTCGAGTTGCACATAGTACTCAATCGTTTCTATTTCCGCCGAGAGCGGAATTAACTCCTGACGTGAGTGGTCCAGAATTTTACGTAGCAACCGGGCAAATTTTGAGAGGTAGTGAAGCGCCTTTTCATTATCCTGACTAAAGATGAGAAACTGGATAGAGTTTAATGCATTAAAAATAAAATGCGGATTCATCTGCGCCCTTAGCGCCTGGTTGCGAAGGCTGATGTTAATGTCTTCGATCAGCTTTTTCTGCTCAAGGATTTCGTCATTTTGTGTCTGCAATTTTCGGTTCAGCGAAGTCTTCACAGAAAAGGCATAGTAAACCGTAAACACAGCCACACATAATCCGCCCACTAAAAACAACAATCCATAGCGCAAGCTTCGCTCCTGATTGAGCTCTGCTGTTTTAAGAGCCGCATCTTTTGCCAGCAGACTGATTTCCGTTTCTTTCTTTTCCAATTCGTATGACTTTTGTAGTTCAACTACTTTTCTGGTAATGTCCGCACTGCGTAAGCTATCGTTCAGCGTCATGGCTTGATGGAGATAACTATACGCCATGGAAGTATTTCCGAGCGCCTGATAGATCGTTGCCAGCTCACGGTAGGCCGTAAGAATATTCTCCTTCTGATTGATTTTCTTGGCTAGCGCAAAACCCTGCTTTGCCAACACCAATGCTTCCTGCGGCTTTTTTTCTTCAACGTATACCTCAGCTAAATCCAGAAGCGTCAGCGTACGTTCCAGCGGAGCGTCGACTTTCTCGGTCATATTTAGCGCCTCTAGAAAATAGTGCCGGGCCTGGTCAGGTTTCCCCATTTGCAGGTAACAATATCCGATGTTGCTCATGCTGTTGATGACATAAAGCGTTTGGTGCATCCGTTGATTTAACTCCAGCGATTGCTTTAAATACACAAGTGCTTTTTCAAATTTTTTTAATTCGATATAGCAGGTTCCAAGAGTATTGACGATACCTGCCCGCGTTGCCTGAGGTAGTTGTGCCGAGTCTTTCAAATGCAAGGCCTGCTCTGAATAATCAATTGCCCGCTCGTAGTTTCCCTGACGCTTCCAGAAGATGCTCAGGTTTGCAAGTACTTTCACCTGACCGTTAACATCGTGACGTCGTTCCTCATTTTGCAACGACTTCAGGTAAAATTCAAGCGCCAGTGAATTGTTGCCCTGATATTGATAAGCCAGTGCGAGGCTGTTGAGTGCGTTGGCCATCTGTGTTTCATAGTGCCGTTCGCGTGCATAGTCGAGCGCTTTTTGCTGAAACGACAAATCCGTTTTGTAATCGCCCTTGTAGAAATATCCCACGCCAATGAAATTAAGCGCCGTAGCCACTCCTTTTTCAAAACTGAGTTTTTCAGCCAGTTCATACGCTTGTTTTCCAAAATAGATTGCCGTATCGGCAGACTTGAGCCGATAGGTGCGACTAAGCGTATTAAGAAGCGTTACAAAATTTGTGTCGCGGGGGATGTCGCTATGATATCGCTTCAACAGGCTATCCAAAGCGGATGGCACCTGGGCGCACAAAAAAGAATTCAACCAGAAAATCAATACAAGAAGTAAAATAGCGCGTTGTCGCAAGTTCGTGTGGTTCACAAGGTCACACCATCCTCCTCATGGGTTTGGGTATCAGCCGCTTCAAGATGCAATTCCACCCGATGAAATCCTGACAGTTGGCAAGTACGGTTGTCGACCTGTGCGATTTTGCCTTCGCCAACAGTTATTATCATGGCAACCTTTTGGTTTACAAACTCATGAAGTATGTCTATCATAGTCTTCGCAGCAATTTTCTCGAGTTAAGTAAATTTAACAAACCGAAATATGACAATCATCAATGAAATGAATTGGATGGCCTACTTTTCAAAATTCTACAGAGTCAACTCACTTTGAGCTACTTTTGCAGAATACTATGGCATCACCTCACAAATCAGGCTTCGTTAGTATCATCGGCAAACCCAACGTGGGCAAAAGCAGCCTGATGAACAAATTGGTAGGCGAAAATCTCTCGATCATCACCGCCAAAGCTCAAACCACACGCCACCGCATCATGGGCATATTAAATGGCGATGATTTTCAAATCGTTTATTCCGACACACCTGGCTTGCTGGAACCGAAGTACGAACTGCACGAGGCGATGATGAACTACGTGAAGGTATCGCTGGAAGATGCCGACGTGATCTTATTGATTGTAGAGCTTGACGAGAAATATGACGAAACCCTTTTTCAGCGGTTTCAGAATTTTAAAACCCCAATCGTTTTGTTGATCAACAAAATTGATCTTGCCAAAGGCTCGCAGGTAAAGGATAAAATTGACTACTGGAAAAATCACATTCAGGCTACCGAGATCATTCCCGTATCGGCGGTGAGCGGCGAAAACCTTAGCCTTGTGCTGGACACCCTAAAAAAATATTTGCCAGAGCACCCGGGATATTATCCAAAGGAAGAACTCACCGACCGCAGCGAGCGGTTTTTTGCGGCCGAGATTATCCGGGAAAAAATATTCCTCAACTACGAGCAGGAAATTCCTTACAGCTCAGAAGTGAATGTCGAATCTTTTAAAGAAGAAGAAAACATCATCCGCATCAGGGCGGTGATTTTTGTAGAGCGCGACTCTCAAAAAGGAATCCTGATCGGCAAAGGCGGAAGCTCCCTTAAAAAAGTAGGCACCGATGCGCGCCTCGATCTGGAGAAATTCTTCGGAAAGAAAATCTTTTTGGAAACCCACGTGAAAGTGGCTGAGAACTGGCGAAAGCAGAAATTGAAGCTGAAGCGCTTCGGCTACCTCGACAATTAGCACACCTTCTTGCGTCTATTTGGGATAGTTGCCTTACCTTGCGAACTATTTCGTGCCAAGCTCCCCTGGCCACGTGAAAATTTGACAACTAAGTAAATGGCTAACATCATAGCAATAGTAGGCAGGCCCAACGTAGGGAAATCGACCTTTTTCAACAGGCTGGTAAAACAACGTCAGGCCATCATGGACGACATGCCCGGCGTAACGCGCGACCGGCACTATGGATATGCCGAATGGATCGGAAAGTTTTTCACCATCATTGATACCGGTGGCTATGTCACTGGCTCTGACGATAAGTTTGAATCGCAAATCCGCAAGCAGGTAGAATTGGCTCTTGAAGAATGTACGGCCGTGATTTTCATGGTCGATTGCCAACAAGGCCTTACCGGCTACGACAAGGAATTTGCACAGATTATCCGCAAGTCAAAAAAGCCTGTATTTATTGCCGCCAACAAAGCCGATACACCTCAAAAAACATTGCTCGCCAACGAGTTTTATGAACTCGGCATGGGCGATGTATTTCCGGTTTCCGCAGAAAATGGATCGGGCACCGGCGAATTACTTGACGAACTGGTAAAGATATTACCCTCCGAAGGCCTTGAAAATCCGGATGCAGGCATCGCCAAGATCGCCATCCTGGGAAGACCAAACGTGGGCAAGTCGTCTTTTCTCAATGTGTTGCTCGGTACCGAGCGAAGCATTGTTACGGATGAAGCCGGCACCACGCGCGATGCCATCCACTCGCGCTACAAAATGTTTGGCAAAGACTTCATCCTGATCGATACCGCCGGGCTGCGAAAGAAATCCCGCCTGATGGAAGACGTCGAGTTTTATTCCGTACTGCGCTCACTCCATGCCCTCGAAGAAAGTGATGTATGTATCGTGGTGATTGATGCCGAGCGCGGATTGGAATCGCAGGATGTGAATATCATCAGCCTGGCTCAAAAGCAGGGAAAGGGAATTGTAATTATGGTCAACAAGTGGGACCTGATTGAAAAAGACAGCAAGACCGCCGACAAAATGAAAAAGGAAATGCTGGAGAAGATTGCGCCGATCAACTATGTGCCCATTCTATTTGCCTCTGCCCTGACCAAGCAACGGATTTTCCAGGTCATCGAAAAGGCCGTTGAGGTTTATGAAAACAAGAATAAAAAAGTGCCGACTTCGGCACTCAACGATGCCTTGCTCCCCGAAATCGCTCACTACCCGCCGCCAGCTATTAAGGGAAAAATGATTCAGATTAAGTATGTCACCCAGGTACAGGCCAAAACGCCGACCTTTGCTTTTTTCTGCAATCTGCCCCAGTACATTCAGGAATCGTACATTCGGTTTTTGGAAAACAGGCTTCGCGAAAAGTTTGATTTTGAGGGAACTCCCGTTCGTCTCTTTTTCAGGAAGAAATGATTGGCAACGATTGCAGGTGGTGATGAGCGGCCTATTTTAAGTCAATTTTACCTCAATTATTAATTTTTTCTTACTTAATGATTTAAAATTGAAGCATACGCTTATATTTGCGGGCAAATTTATAACCTGTAAACTATGAAAAAATTGTTCGCTCTTATGATGGTGTGCGGCTTTGCCGTTGCATTCGTAGCCTGTGGAGGCAAAGACAAAGCTGCTGAAGCTGCTAAAGCTAAAGCTGACTCAATTGCCAAAGCTGACTCAATTGCTAAAGTAGAAGCTGAAGCTGCTGCTGTAAAAGCTAAAGCTGATTCAGTTGCTAAAGCTGACTCTGCTGCAAAAGCCGCTTCAGAAAAAAAGAAGTAATCTCTAACAAGAGATTTTCCCGGGAAGGCTTTAGGAAAACTAAAGCCTTTTTTTATTGCCATGGATTTCAAAAAGGTTCATCAACTTCTCTCTCAGCATGTGCCTTCCGGGGCCGTGGATTACTGCACTTTTCTCTGGCAGGAACTCCCGTTCGACCTCAAGCTGCGTAAAAACCGCCTTTCCAAAGTCGGCGACTTTACCAGCCGAACAGGCCATCATCCGCGGATCACCATCAACTTCAACCTTCACCCTTTTGTGTTCCTTATGACGTATGTGCATGAGGTAGCTCACCATCGCGTGCATCAGGCCAAAGGGTTCAAAGCCGAAGCCCACGGCGAAGAATGGAAATCGTCATTTCGCCATCTGATGGCTCCTTTGCTCACCGAAGAAATTTTTCCCGAACCCTTGCTTACGGGCTTGCGCAAACACATGGTTTCCCCAAAAGCCTCCAGCTATTCTGATTCCGAGCTGATGCAGTTGTTCCGCTCCTTCGATGAGCGCGAAAAGGCTACTGTATTGCTTTCCCACATTCCTGAAGGAAGTATTTTCAGTCTGCACGGCCGGTGGTTTACCAAGGGAAAAATCAAACGCACGCGTGTGCTCTGCCGCGAAGTGAAAACCAAAAGGCAATACCTTGTGCCCGCCGATTCCCCGGTGACAAATGCCCAATTGTCTCTACTGTAAAATCTTATTTGAAATTATTGATTGCCGCCCTTACGCTTCCAAATTTTTTGAGAAGCGCTTCGGCTTTTGCTTCATCGATGTGAAGCTCGTCCATGATCATGCGCACACCACGGTTTACCAGTTTGTGATTAGTGAGTTGCATGTCCACCATCTTATTTCCTTTTATCCTACCAAGTTGTATCATGGTAGCCGTTGAAATCATGTTGAGCACAAGTTTTTGCGCGGTACCAGCTTTCATGCGGGTGCTGCCGGTCACAAATTCAGGGCCAACCACAACTTCCACCGGATAATCAACGCTCGCTGCCAACTCACTACCCGAGTTGCAGGTAATGCAGCCTGTTACGATTTTTTGAAGCCGTGCCTGTTTTACGCCACCAATCACATAAGGCGTGCGCCCAGAAGCGGCAATGCCAATCAAAACATCGCCAGAGTTGATTTCATACTCACGTAAATCTTTCCAGGCCTGCTCCTTGTCGTCTTCGGCATTTTCTACAGCCCGCCGGATGGCGGTGTCGCCACCAGCAATTAATCCGATCACTTTTCCATGCGGCATACCATAGGTTGGCGGTATTTCGGAAGCATCCAGAATTCCCAGCCGACCGCTGGTACCTGCGCCGATATAAAAAAGCCGGCCACCGTTTTTCATCTTCTCAACCACAACCTTCACCAATGCCTCGATGGAAGGAATTATTTTTTCAATGGCTTGCGGTACAGACTTATCTTCCTGGTTGATGCCCACCAGCAGCTCGTGCACACTCTTATGCTCAAGATGATCGTGATGTGAAGAAGACTCTGTAGTATTCATGGTTTCAATGAAATCGAACTTAACTGCAATTCGACTTTTACAAATCTTTCTGATGATACAACGTCAAGCCGGCGATGGGTCCTTCTAAAATATTTTTTACAGTAATCCCTTTGTCGTTGGCCACCTGACGCACTACGTCGCTAAAGTAAAATCCGATGGAGCCGGTGAAATGTACTTTCAGGTTTTTGTAATTGTCGTACTTCATCACATTGTTTTGAAAGAAATCTGAAAAACTCTGGTAGGCGAGTTGATAGCAATAAGGTTCTTTCAAATGTTGAAAAATAAACTTGGCAAAGCTGGCCAAAAAGGCTCCGGGTTTTTCCTGCTGATACACTTTCTCCAACACTTCCTCGCGGCTGTAGGGAAAACGGCTGTGAAACTGCTCTGCCAGCTTTTCGGGCATCTCCTTACGGAAATAATCGAAGATAAATTTCTTGCCAATATATGTACCTGAACCTTCGTCGGCCAGTATCCAGCCGAGGTTGGCGACGTTGTCGATAATTTTTTCTCCGTCGTAGAGGCATGAATTCGAGCCCGTACCTAATATGCAAGCAATGCCAGGCTCGCGCCCGCACAAGGCTCGCGCCGCGGCCAGCAAATCCCATCCTACTTCGATGGTCGCTTTCGGGAAGTATTCGAGGAAAACATTTTGAATGCTGATTACATTCTTTTCCGACGAAACACCGGTGCCGTAAAAAAATATTTTTGTTACCTCTTCATTCACCTGAGGTAGTAATGTTTCTTCCGTAATTTTTTTCAAGTGGCCGATTGGCTGATAATACGGATTGAATCCGGCGCTATTTGCCTGACCAATGGATCCGTCTTTTTTGAGAAGGCGCCAATCAATTTTTGAGCCTCCACTATCTGCTACAATGATCATTGCTTATTTACAATTTGAATTTCGATTTACGATTAAAAAGGGCAAATTACAACTATCTCCTGCTGCGGAAGGAAGCTAATCGAAAGTTGCTTAATTTCAGGGAATGAAACCGTTGTTGCTTTTCTTTTTACTCTCGTGGCGTGCTGCTTGTGCGCAAGATTTTGTCTTTGTATTTCTCCACCACCGCGACGACAGGGAAGAACTTCCCAAGGAAGAACTCGACAAAATAATGGCCGGCCATATGGCCAATATTCAAAAGCTAGCGAAAGAAGGAAAGCTTGTGGTAGCCGGACCGTTTGAAGGTGGAGGTGGGATTTTCATTTTTAAATCCAACGCCGTGAAAGAAGTTGAGCAGTGGCTCAGCGATGACCCGGGAGTAAAAAATAAACGGTGGAACATCGAAATTCAACCGTATAAGTCGCAGGTGGGACAACCGCAGCTTGTACATGAGCCTTACGAAATGACCACGTATCAATTTATCCGGTTCAAACCCTACATCGCCAAATTCAACATTAACGAAGTGCCCGAATTATTTCATAAACACGACGACTACCTGAAAGAAATTCAGAAGACCGGCAATGTGATTACGCAGGGAACTTTTGGCGATACCGAAGGAGGCATCCTTGTGATGAAAGGCGATGTAAACCGAAACGTGGTTGAATCTGACCCTGGCGTACGCGAAGGGCTTTTAGAAATCGAAATCAAAAAGTGGTACGTGGCCAAAGGCGCTTTCGGCGAAAAGTAGTCACTTATTGTTCTGCAATTACCACCGCCAATTTCTTTCCCTCGGCATCAACGGCCAACCGTGTCACTCCTTTGAGCAACTCTGCTCCATTCTCAATTTGCACTTCGTTCCATTTCTTGTCTTTCGCTGGATCCATCCACAAAATTCTATCCTCAGAGCTGGTGATGATTTTCCCGTCGGACGTCCAGCACAAGTCTTCCTGATGCGGTGGCGTTTCTGCAATTACATAAAGCGATCCCTTCTTTTTTCGGGGATAAAATTTCATGATAAACCATTTGCTGTCGGTCACTTTGTGTACGAAGCTAAACGCGTCTTCGTGTGGCACAAGATGTAGTGATCGCCCAATGTTTTCGGCTATCACTGTATCCTTTTTTGTGGGCAGCCTAAGGTAGTGAAGCGTGCTCGGCCGACTGTCCTTACCCAGCACAAACAAAGCCAGATGACTATTGTCGGTCCATAGAAAATATCCTACAATCTGATTATCTACAATAGTAAGTGGCGGGCCACCTTCAACAGGATATTTGCCGACATCCTGCGCACCATCGTCGCGCTGAATCACACAGGAAATGTACTGGCCATCGGGCGTGAGTTTGGGCGAATACTCGCGGTCAGGTGTAACCGTAAGTGACTTTGTCTCTCCGGTTTTGTAATTGTAATACTTGATGTCGGACCGGCCCTGGTCGTCGAAAGACGAGTAATAGATCAGTGGCTTGCCTTGGTGAAAGGAAGGCTGATTGTCATACCCTTTATGGTTGGTTATATTTTTCGGATTGGAAATGGTGATGTTGTCTTTTTTGGATTGCAGATCAAAAAGCAAAATCTCGGTAGCTGTCTGGCTCCAGCAAGCGATGGAAACAAGGACCAACGGAACGAAAATTAACCGTTTCATGATGGGTATATTTCGTTGAAAGTAAGGAATTCAATTCATAAAATAAAAAGAGAAAAGCGCTACCAGAAGTTTCCATTGACATTCGAAGGCACAAGGTTCGTCCTCAAAAAAGAATTGAAATAATAGTGTTTCGCTGTTGCGTTTCCTTGCGTTACCTTTGTTTTGCATGGAAGGGTTTGATCTTATCATCATTGGTGCAGGCCCTATCGGGCTCTCGTGTGGCATTGAAGCCAAAAAAGCAGGACTAAATTATGTGATCATCGAAAAGGGATGCCTTGTTAATTCCCTTTATCATTATCCCATGAACATGACCTTCTTTTCTACTTCAGAGAAGCTGGAAATTGGCGATGTTCCGTTTGTGTCTAACAACGCGAAGCCTACCCGCGTGGAAGCGCTCGAATATTACAGGCGTGTGTGCACAAGCTGGGATTTGAATGTGCGCCTGTACGAAGAAGTGAAAGAAGCCAAGCTCTCAACAATGGGAAGTTTTTCGATGGCAACTACGCGTGGTAAATATTCTGCGCGTGCCGTAGTGCTTGCCCTAGGCTTTTACGACTTGCCTTTTCTCTTGAACGTGCCCGGCGAAGATCTTTCAAAAGTAAAACACTATTACGGCGAGCCGCATCCTTATTTCAAACAGAAAGTAGTTGTGATCGGTGCGGCCAACTCCGCAGTTGATGCCGCGTTGGAAACATGGCGCAAAGGAGCCGAGGTAACGATGGTGATACGCGAAGCAGCTTTTGGCGACAATGTGAAATATTGGGTGAAGCCCGATATTGAAAATCGAATTAAAGAAGGCTCCATCAAAGCGCATTTTAATTCCACGGTAAAAAGTATCTCCGAAACTCATATCGAAATTCAAACACCAGAAGGAACCAAGCGAATTGCCAACGACTTTGTGTTGGCGATGACGGGCTATCAGCCGCCGTTTGCATTTATGAAATCGCTCGGCATCCAATTCCAAGATGACGAATTTCACACGCCAGTGTACGATGAGAAGACTATGCAAACCAACGTATCAAGTTTGTATCTGGCTGGCGTAGTGTGTGGCGGATTAAAAACCAACAAATGGTTTATTGAAAATTCGCGCGACCACGCCAAGCTGATCATCAAAGACCTGATGCAATAAGTCAGCAGTTTATTTTAAACGGTTATATTTTTTCAAGACTTCTTTCAACCTGTCGTGCGGGAGCGCATACACTTTGTTCCCATTGATGCCTTCCATCGTCTGTGCGGCCACCATCGCATTAACGATTGCTTCTTCCACAGCTTCCGCTACAGCGGTGAAAAAAGGATTGATTTGTTCATTGGGAATCATCTGCACGGTGGCCACACCTTTAGTTTTACCGGCATCCGCATTGGCCGTGGAGAAAGTAATAAAAATATCGCCGGAAGAATTCCCGCCACGGCCGCCCATTACGCCAATTCCCATCGGTATTCTTCTTGCTAGCCGCTTGAGTTGATGAGGCAATAAGGGGGCGTCCGTCGCCACCACCACAATGATGGAGCCTTGATCATCGCCGAGTTTTCCTTTCTCAGGTTTCAGATCCGTGATTTCCTTGCCTACCGGCACGCCTGCGATGGTCAGTTGACTTCGCGAACCATAGTTGGCCTGCACCAGCGCCCCTACCGTGTATCCGTTTTCCAATTTTCTTGACGATGTGCCGATGCCTCCTTTAAATTCATGAACTACCATACCGGTGCCGCCGCCTACATTTCCCTCGGCTACCGCGCCGCTGGTTGCACTGTTCATGGCTTCATAGGCGTGCTCTTTTTTCACATGAAAGCCGTTGATGTCATTTAAAAATCCGTCCCATGTTTCAGCTACCACTGGCAAACTCAAGTCACCGGAGTAATCACCCTTTGGCATTTTGTCAACATACCACTGAATTACGGCATCGCGCACCGTGCCTACGCTGTGGGTGTTGGTGATCAGGATTGGCGAGCCAAGACAACCCGACTCCTCCAGCCAGGTCGTGCCCGTCATTTCGCCGTTGCCATTCAAGGTGTACCAGGCGGCAAACACACGCTCTGTAGAATTTTTTCCGCGAGGAAATATCGCGGTCACGCCTGTGCGTACGGGGCCTTTACCTACCACCAGTTTCCCTGATCCTTCAATCAATGTTTTATGACCCACCTCCACACCAGCCACGTCAGTGATGGCATTCCACGCCCCGGGAGTTCCGTTAAACGGAATTCCAAGATCGCGGGCGCGCGGCTTACTTTGTGAATAAAGGGATACTCCGACAGACAGTAGGGCAAGCAAAATCAGGGCTCTTTTCATGGAACATGTTGTTTATCGAAAGATAAAAGAGCCCCTTTTCGAAACAAAATGATACGCTATTGGTATTTGCTAATCTGAGCGCGGGTAAGAATCTGGCTGAGTGCAAATTTACTACACGTATCGGCAAACGAGACGTGTTGGGTTTTTTGCCACGAAGCGCAGGTCTCAAGGCCGTCGGCTACATAGTGGCACTTCCATTTGATGGTAGGATCAGGCGTAACCGATTTGATCTGATAGGTGCTGGAGCCGTCGCACTCGCCGCAGCGATTGAGCCCGAGAAGCAATACGATGTAAAAAATTTTCTTCAACGAAATCATAACGCGGTGAATACCACGTCAAGTATCAAAGGTTGATGTTTAAAATCGCTTTGTTCGCTGAATGGATGATTTTTGGGGTAAACCGAATTGAGGCGTCGATCAGTGGTTTATGAATGAAGTACGCCCTCCTTGTCGAGTTCAGGAATATGCACCAGGTTTTGCTCACAGATAGAGTCGGGCACAAACACAAAACGCTTGTCGTAAATCTGCGTGCCTTTATAGTAGCTTACCCAATATTCGTTGTTGAGATGAAATACTTTAGGGTCGATGGGCTCCACCACGATATTCCCCTTGGCGGGAACCATGTCTAGAAAATGCCGGAGTGTGGAGGTGCGTTGCTCTTCGCCGTCTTTGAGGCCATAGCCTCGACTAGCTACCAACGTATTTTCAAGATCGTGGTCGTTGTTGTTGAGCAAATACACTTTCCATTCGTCCTGGTTGAGCAAGTTCTTTTCCCGCACCACAGCCAGCGTTACATTCTTTACTTCCGGTATCTCAATGTCTTTCTTCATGTCAATTGCATTTCAAAGAGAGAAACAATTTGTTGCTTCAAGAGTTCCTTCACGCGTTCCATCGGCTGCGCTTCGCCCAGCTCCTTCTCCACCGACGTCACGGCTTTGTCGCTGATACCGCAAGGCACAATGTGATTGAAATAATTCAAATCCGTATTCACATTCAGCGCCAGCCCGTGCATAGTTACCCAGCGGCTTGTCTTCACACCCATGGCACAAATCTTTCTTGCTTTCGTGGGATTATCAACATCGAGCCACACACCAGTAAGTCCTTTGATTCTCCCTGAGGATATGCCAATGTTCTTTAACGTGCCCATCACCGACTCTTCCAGCAAGCGCATGTACTGGTGGATGTCGGTAAAAAAATTTTCAAGGTCGATAATAGGGTAGACTACAATCTGGCCGGGGCCGTGGTACGTGATGTCGCCGCCGCGGTTGATCTGGTAGTAGCTCGCGCCGATAGAAGAAAGTTCAGCTGCAGGAATCACCAGGTTTTTCTCGTCGCCGCTTTTTCCGAGCGTGTACACGTGCGGGTGCTCGCAGAAGAGCAAATAGTTATCCGTGGGCTGCTGTTCGTGGTCGGGCAGGTTTCTGTTCTGCGCCTTTACGGATAATATTTTATTGAACAGCTCGGTCTGATAATCCCAGGCTTTTTGATAATCGATCAGGCCGAGATCTTGAAATTCTGTTTTTTTGTTTATGCTAAAGTTCACTTTAGTTTTTCAAGCTCGCCTTTCAAAAAATCAATCACCTCTTCCGAGTCGGGATCAATGCCATTTTCTTTGGCGAGATAGTACGAGATCCAGTCGGCAAGGTGTATCAGGTAATAATACTGCTCCAGCAACGAGGCTCCTTCGGCCACAATATCTATGATTGGGTTGGACCGCTTTTCAAAAATCTCACGACAAATTTCCATCCTCTTTTCCACGCGCTCGTGGTCGTGGTCAGAATACAAATACACAACCTGCGATTGCTGCAAAATGTTTTCCGGAAAACGCCAGCCCACCAATTCGTTGTGATTCATCTCAGGGAATGTATTCACGTGCGCCATCTGCTTGGCGTTTTCATTGATCTGATTTTGAAACCGCGTGGCCATGGCTTTCAATCGCTCGTCGCAATATATTATAGGCAATTTGCCACGCAGTTTTTTGGCAATCAATTCCGCTTCAGCTTGAATTGCCTTTTCGCCGCGATCAAGGTATTCAATGGCATTCTCGGTTTCTTTCATGAAGGCAGCGCCGATCAGGTCGGTGTGGTACAGCGCATACAGCAGCGACACCATCAAGTAGCCAAGCTGCGCACGCGAGCTGCGTGATCCGCCCGGCAATTGAATAAAGTAGAGGTTATATTCTTTGGCCATCTCCAGTAACTTGCCGCCCGACGAAATGCAGATGATGTGTGCACGCTTCAACATCGCCTTTTGCACGGCTGCCAATGTTTCCTCTGTGGCGCCGCTATACGAGCAAGCAATAAACAACGTATGCGGACTCACAAACTGCGGAATGTTATAACCCTTCGTCACCGTGATCGGAATCGGCACGCGACCAAACGTGAGCGACTCCACAAGGTTTGCACCAATACCAGAGCCCCCCATACCGGTGATTACAATATTGCGGATATCACTACCCGGCCGCACCAGGTCAACGGCTTGTCCGATCTTAAGCGCCTGTGCCAATTGCTGCGTGAAACCCTCAATCAATTTCTTCATCGTTTGCGATTAACTTTATTCTTGTGGAAATTGGGGTCAAAGGTAAAATAAAATCCGGTGAGCGATAAAATTAATAAGGGCAAGGAAGGCGAAATGCTCGCGGCTGATTTTTTGATTGGCAAAGGATTTGAAATTGTAGCGCGCAACTACCGGCACAAGCAGTCGGAGATTGATTTGATTGTGAAGAAAAACAACTGGCTCATTTTTGTTGAAGTAAAAATGCGAAGCTCTGATAAGTACGGCTACCCCGAAGATTTTGTCGATTACAAAAAGGCAAAAAATATTATCGACGGCGCAGAAGAATATACCTACCAAATCAACTGGCAGGGTAATGTGCGTTACGATATTGTTTCCATTCGCGATCAGTATGGTGAAAAAGAAATCGTGCATATTGAAGATGCGTTTTATTAATTAAACCCTATGGGAAAGAAAAACAAACAGGTAGATGCCTACATCGCCAAGTCGGCGGAGTTTGCGAGACCAATCCTCACCCACCTGCGCGAGCTGGTACACGAGGCTTGCCCTGATGTGGAAGAAGTGATCAAGTGGGGTTTCCCCAACTTTGATTACAAAGGTGTAATGTGCAACATGGCTGCCTTCAAGCAACATTGCTCGTTTGGCTTTTGGAAATACTCGCTAATGAACGACCCAAAAGGAATTCTAACGTCGCGCAACGACGGTGGAAGCATGGGCAACTTCAGCAAGATCACTTCCCTGAAAGATTTGCCGTCGGATAAAATTCTTCTCGGTTTTTTAAAGCAAGCGGTTGATTTGAACGAACAGGAAATCAAACGGCCGGTGAAGACAACTCCCAAAGGAACGAAGACCATCGACACGCCCGACTATCTCGCCCGAGCGCTGAAGAAAAATAAAACCGCTTACGAAATTTTCGAAAATTTTGCCTACTCACACCGCAAGGAATACATCCAATGGTTTGAAGAAGCCAAGACCGAGGAAACGCGCAACAAGCGTATCGCCCAGGCCATCGAATGGATCAGCGAAGGCAAGGGAAGAAACTGGAAGTACGCAAAGAAAAGTTGAAAGCCCTGAATCTGAAGTTTAAAGTGTAAAGCAGAAAGTAGAAAGTTAAAAGCTAGTGAGCTGAAAGATAGTCTACGGTAACATTCAACAACGCTTTTACACCAACGCCAAAAGCATTTTCGTCGATCATAAAATCGGCGGTGTGGTGTGTAGGCTTGCGCTCCAGTTTCATCTCCGCCGGATACGCGCCTAAAAAGAAAAAGAAGCCGGGTACTTTTTGCTGGAAGAAAGAAAAATCTTCGGCCATCGTAGCGGGGGAAACTACATTCACCTTTTCCTTTCCAGCGGCCTTGATCAAACTCGGCACCATCATTTCCGTAAGGGCAGGATCGTTAATCGTAGCTGGATACATAATCTGAATTTGCACATCTGCCGTTGCTCCAGAAGCTTCAGCAATTTTTGTAGCAGTTAATTTAATTTTTTCGTGCACCTTCTTTTGTGCGTCAGCGCCAAAAGTGCGGATCGTGCCTTGCAACAAGGCTTCATCGGGAATGATATTCCGGCGAATGCCGGCATGAAAACTTCCTACCGTCACCACCGCTGCTGCATCGGTAAGCGCGGTCTGCCTGCTTACAATAGTTTGAAGTCCATTGACAATCTGACTCGACACCACCACAGGATCAATCCCTTCCCACGGTGTAGCGCCATGAGCGCCTTTGCCCGTGACTTTTACATCAAATCCATCCACGGCAGCCATGAAAGGTCCTGAGCGATAGTTCAGGGTTCCAGATGGCATCAGCGACTGAATGTGCAAACCAAAAATGGCATCGACTTTCGGATTTTCGAGCACGCCTTCTTTCACCATCAGTTCTGCTCCAGCAGGTGACTCGCTCGGGCCCACGCCTTCCTCGGCCGGCTGGAATAAAAATTTCACGCTGCCTTTTAACTCACTTTTATTGTCTACCAAAATTTTCGCTACTGCCATGAGCATGGCCATGTGCGCATCGTGCCCACACGCGTGCATCACTCCCGTCTCTTGTCCACCGAAATTTACTTTTACATTCGACGCAAACGGCAGACTGTTTTTTTCACTGATCGGCAGCGCATCCATATCGGCGCGAAGTGCCACCACAGGTCCGGGTTTCCCTGACTTGAGCAACGCCACCACGCCGGTCTTCGCCACCGGATACTGAACCTCAAGGCCCAGTGATTTCAGGTATTGAGCGATGAAAGCGCCTGTATTGGTTTCACGGTTGGAAAGCTCCGGACTTTGATGAAATTTTCTGCGCCATTCGATCACCTGCGGCTCAAGGGCTTTTACCTGCTGGTCAAGTTTCTGCGAAAGCTTGGGGGTTTTCTGTGCATGAGATAAAATCGCTGCGCCCATCAACAGAAACAGAATTGATCGTTTGGCCATATCTTTAGTATGAAATTTTTCGGAAGATAACCTCTAAATGGATTGGATAAAAATTTTTGACAGCAAGGCTTCCGCCGAAGCGGCTCTCTCGGAAAATCAACCGCGGCTGTTGATGGTACGCGGCAAAAGGATTTGCCTTGTCAGACGCGGTGGGAACTTCTTTGGCGTGCAAGACAAGTGCAGCCACAGCGGCGAGTCGCTGAGCAAAGGAAATATCAATTATCTCGGTGAGGTAGTCTGCCCGCTACACCAGTATCAGTTCAACTTAAAAACAGGAAGAGAAAGCAATCAGCGTTGCGCTGATCTGGAATGTTTTCCCGTGAAGGAAAATGAAGATGGAATTTTTATCGGATTATAAAATCTGATCTACGGCATCTCAGCGCCCATCACCCACTTCAACATTTCAAACCAATCCTGACGATCGATATGAATGTCGATGGCTTTGGCGGCTTCTTTGATACGGTCAGGTTGTGTAGTGCCGATGACCGGAAAAATTTTTGACGGATGACGCAGCAACCATGCCAGCGCCAGCTGACTGTAGGAGGCGTTGTATTTGGTGGCTTTGCCAAACATGTCGCGCTCCTCGGCCATCAGCTTGCCTCCACCCAATGGTGACCACGCCATGGGCGACACGCCGAGTTCGAGCATCAGGTCGAGATCACCGTTGAAGAAAGGATCAATCCGCGAAAGCGAAATTTCAATTTGATTGGTTACGAGCGGCATGGGCAAATGCTTTTGCAACATGCGAAACTGACTCGTAGTAAAATTAGAAACGCCAAAGTGCAGCACCTTCCCTTCTTTCTTTAGCTGAACAAAGGCTTCGGCTACTTCGTGAGGATCCATCAGCGGATCGGGCCGGTGAATGAGCAACAAATCCAGCCGGTCGGTATGAAACATTTTCAATGAATTTTCTACCGACCACAGGATGTGCTCTTTCGACGTATCATAGTGTTTGATCCAGGTGGCAGGTCGCTTGGCCGAAGGAAATTTGATGTCACACTTGGTGATCAGCTCCATTTGATTTCGGAGCGAAGGATTTTTTTTCAAGGCGAGCCCAAAAGCTTCTTCGTTGCTGTGATCGCCGTAGATGTCGGCGTGGTCAAAGCTGGTAATGCCTTGCTCCAGTGCGGCAAGAGCCAACCGTTCTACGGTTTCGGGGGAGACGTTGTGCCAACGCCATGCGCCCGCGATGATCCGCGAAAACGTTGGCCCCTGCGCGTGGATTTTTGCTCTTTCCATTATTTGGATTTATGCTGGAAGCATTTGCCGTCTTTGCTTGCGGTTTGGCGCTTGCATTGAGTGCCATCGGCAGTTTTGCCTGAGCATTGTACCATTTTGTCTTTCAAATGTTCGTCTGGTTTGCACACGCCGCAAGACGTCTTGCCGGCTTTCTTGGCAGCGGCCAAAGTCATGCTATCGGCATCGCCAGAAAGTTTGCAATCTGCAGTGTGGTATTTTTCGCCTTTGGACGAGGCATAAACGGTTTGTGCTTTAGATTGAATAGCCAGGCCGGCCATCATGAAGAAAAGGAGTACCAGAAATTTTTTCATAGTGTTTGTTGTGGTTAAATATTGCTTCGAAAATTGGGAATTTTAGCGGAAAGAAAAAATCCGATTTACAGATTTGAGTGGAGCATTATTTTGTCACTTCAACAAATCAATGAATTGAGTACTTTTACAAGATGATTGAGTGGGTTACCGTCCTTTCGCTAATCGTTTTTGGTCTCGCGCTGATTGTCGCTGAAATCATTTTCGTGCCCGGCACTACGCTGGTTGGCGTGTTGGGTTTTGGATTTCTCATCGTCGGCGTAGGCTTGAGTTTCCGTTACTTCGGCAGCGAAGCCGGCTGGATCATCGTCGGTGTAACATCGGTAGCTTCAGGAGCGATTATGTACTACTCCTTTTCTGCCAATGTGTGGGGAAAATTTTCGCTCAAGACGTCCAGCGACAGCAAGGTGAACGAAGGAGAACTCGATCAGCTTTTGGTGGGCACCGAAGGACAAACCATCTCGGCGCTCCGCCCGGTAGGAAAAGCCGAGATCAACAACAAAACATTTGAAGTAAAAACACTTGGCGAGTACCTTGACAGTGGCACTCGCATTCGCGTGATAAAGATTTCATCAAACCAAATAATTGTAGAACCAATTCACTAACCTATGGAAGGCTTATTTTTTATTTTCATTGTATTTATAGGCATCATTGCCTTCTTCATGTTCATGTACTTTGTGCCGGTGGGCCTGTGGATCACAGCCATCTTTGCCGGAGTACGAATCACCATCGGCGAACTGATCGGGATGCGCATCCGTAAAGTTCCGCCCGGTGTAATTGTCAATTCGTTGATCACCGCTACCAAAGCCGGACTGCAGGTGACTACTCGCGAACTTGAAACACACTACCTCGCCGGTGGCGATGTACCTAATGTAATCCGTGCGCTGATCTCTGCCGAGAAAGCCAACATCAACCTGAGTTTCAAGCAAGCTACAGCCATCAACCTTGCTGGCCGCGATGTATTTCAGGCCGTACAGATTTCGGTAAATCCTAAAGTGATCACTACGCCTAAAGTAGCCGCTGTAGCCGCCGACGGTATTCAGCTTATCGCTGTCGCCAGAATTACGGTTCGTGCAAGCATCGCTCAACTAGTAGGTGGTGCCGGCGAAGACACCATTCTCGCTCGCGTAGGCGAAGGTATTGTTACGTCTATCGGTCAAGCCGGATCGCACCGCGAGGTGTTGGCCAATCCTGATAAAATTTCAAAACTTGTTTTGTCGCGCGGATTGGATGCCGGAACGGCCTTTGAAATTCTCTCCATTGATATTGCCGACGTAGACGTGGGTGCCAACATTGGTGCAAAACTTCAAACCGACCAGGCTGCTGCCGATTTGAAAGTAGCCGAAGCCCGCGCCGAAGAGCGCCGCGCTATGGCCGTAGCCCAAGAGCAGGAAATGATTGCCAAGGCGCAGGAAGCGAGAGCCAATGTAATTCAGGCCGAAGCCGAAATTCCAAAGGCTATTGCCGCCGCTTTCGTGAATGGCAACCTCGGCGTGATGGATTATTACAAAATGCAAAACGTACAGGCCGACACCGAAATGCGCCAGTCGATTTCCGGTCAGGGAAAAGGTTCTGGAAATCAAGGGAAGTAAAAAAGTAAGTAAGCTTCATAAAAAAATCCTCTTCAATTCGGAGAGGATTTTTTTTGCGCTAGAGCGAAAGCTTTATCTGGTCGGAATAGAATTTCATCCGCGAGTGGCTGCGATCGAGCAAATCAATTTTATCGATGTTGGCTCGTTTGTGGTTGACAAAAACTTCAACGTATTCATCGCCAAGCAAAAACAAATTCACTTTATAGCGATAATAGCGGATGGCCATAACAAATGTGGCGTGCTCATAGAGAGCCTGCACACGCTCTTCCAGCGGAAATTTTTTTACGTCAGTCCACGTGATCATAGGCACAAGATACAAAAAGTAAAAAACCGTAGAAAAACAAAAAAACCCTAAGCATTGCCTAGGGTTTCTATTTTACGGGTGAGTGATGGGGCTCGAACCCACGACCTCCAGAATCACAATCTAGCATTCTAACCAACTGAACTACACCCACCGTTTTACCCTAATTCCAATCGAAATTGCGAATCGGGAGGGCAAAGGTAACTACACGGGGTGAAAATGCAAAACAATTACTACCGATCGAAGCGGAGCCGCATGCCCGGCGTTCCTTCCACAATGCCTCCGTCGTAGGCAAGGCGCCCGGAAACCCACGTCTTTTCAACAGAAGACTGAAAAGTCTGTCCTTCCAGCGGCGACCATCCGCACTTGGCTAAAATATTTTCTTTGGCCACCGTCCAGGGTTTATGAAGGTCAACCAGCACCAGGTCGGCAAAGTAGCCTTCGCGGATAAAGCCTCGCCGTTCGATTTGAAAAAGAATAGCAGGATGATGGCTCATCTTCTCTACAATTTTCTCCAACCCGATTTTCCCCTGATAATAAAATTCGAGCATCGCCACCAGGCTGTGCTGCACCAGCGGCCCGCCTGACGGTGCCTTGAAGTAGGTATTATTTTTTTCTTCCAGCGTATGCGGTGCATGATCTGTCGCGATCACATCAATACGATTGTCAATCACCGCCTGCAAAATGGCGCGCTGATCACGTTCCGTTTTAATGGCAGGGTTCCACTTTATTTTTGTACCCAGTCGGGCATAGTCAGCGTCGTTAAACCAGAGGTGATGAATGCAGGCTTCGGCCGTGATCTTCTTTTTTTCTAAAGGAATATCGTTTTCGAAAAGAGAAATTTCTTTGGCTGTGGAGATGTGCAGGATGTGAAGTTTGGTGCCATGCTTTTTGGCAAGCCCCACAGCAAACGAAGACGAGCGATAGCAGGCCTCTTCGCTGCGAATGTTCATGTGCTCGTGTATGGGTAAATCTTCACCAAACCGGTTTCTGAAATCTTCGGTATTCTGACGAATGGTTGGCTCGTGCTCACAGTGTGTGGCAATCAGCGAAGGGAACCGTGAAAAAAATCCTTCGAGGGTTTTCTCATTATCCACCAAAAGATTTCCGGTGGAAGAGCCCATGAAGATTTTTAGTCCGCACACATTTTTGATATCGGTCTTCAACACCTCTTCGAGGTTGTCGTTGGCGGCCCCCATGAAAAAGGAGTAATTGGCAAGCGAATTTTTTGCCGCGATGGCATATTTTTCTTCCAGCAATTGCTGTGTGAAAACCGGCGGCACCGTATTCGGCATCTCCATAAAGCTCGTCACACCGCCAGCCACGGCAGCTCTTGATTCGGTAAAGATATTTCCTTTGTGTGTCAGCCCTGGCTCGCGAAAATGAACCTGGTCATCAATCGCGCCGGGCAGCAATAATTTCCCATTGGCATCCACGACTTTTCCAGCAGGAACAGACTGCAAATCGCCACCGATTTTCTCAATGAAAGTTCCTTTAATTAATACATCGCCTTCAACGAGTCTTCCTTCGTTTACTATTTTCGCGTTCAGGATGAGTGTAGAGTTCATTACCTTGTAAAGATAAAGGAGAATTACCAATGCTGTGGACAGATTTTAAACTGAACAAACAACTTTTTCAGGCCATCGATGAGGCCGGCTTTGCCTCGCCCACCGATGTGCAGCAAAAATGTATTCCCCTTATCCTCGGCGGGCAGCACGTGATCGGTATTGCGCAAACAGGCACCGGCAAAACTGCCGCCTACATGCTGCCGGTTTTAATGAAAGTGCATTATGCACAAGGTTCTGATCCGCGGGCGCTGATATTAGTCCCCACCAAAGAACTTGCTGTTCAGGTAATGGCACAAGCGCAGCAACTTTCGAAATTTACCGACCTGCGCATGGCTGCACTCTACGGCGGCGTTGGCCCCAAAACGCAGCTTGAAGAAATAAAAAAAGGTGTTGACATCCTGATCTCAACTCCTGGGCGCTTTATGGAGCTTTACCTTCGCAATGAAATTGTCACTAAACATATCAAAACGCTGGTGATTGACGAAGCCGACCGCATGATGGACATGGGGTTTATGCCTCAGCTTCGTAAAATTTTTGAAGTCATTCCGTCAAAAAAACAAAACCTGTTGTTCTCAGCTACATTTTCTGAACGTATTGAAAAATTGTCGCAAGAGTTTTTGGAGTTTCCTGTGCGTGTGGAAATCACACCCCAGGCCACCGCGGCAAAGCAGGTAAATCAGGAGTTGTATTACATCCCCAACTTGCGCACTAAAATTAATTTTCTCGAATCGCTCCTCGCCGATCGGGAGACATTCAATCGCGTGATCATTTTTGCACGCACGAAGGAAAATGCCAACAACGTGTTCCGCTTCCTAGAAAGGAAAAACCTGGGCCCGCTTCGAGTGATTCATTCCAACAAAGGACAAAACACGCGCATCAATGCGATGAATGAATTCAAGCAAGGCGATCTGCGAATTCTTGTGGCCACCGACGTGGCCGCGCGGGGGATCGATGTAGAGAAAGTTTCGCATGTAATTAATTTTGATGTGCCTTCACTATATGAAGACTACGTGCATCGCATCGGCCGAACCGGTCGCGCCTTTCAGGACGGCAAAGCAATTACATTTGCCACCAAGGCGGAGCTTTATCACATTCAACGCATTGAAAAACTTATCCGCACAAAAATTCCGGTCAAGCAGCTTCCTGCTGAAATAAAAATCGAAGAAACCTCGCCTGAAGAAGCGCTGGAGATCGCACGCGAAATAGACCGTCAGAAAAAACGCGAAGATCCAGAATATGGCGGAGCCTTTCACGAGCGGAAAGGTTCGCGGTAGCTTAACTCACTAACTCACGTAAAGCACCAACCCTTTCAGGTATTCACCTTCGGGATGATACATCGACACCGGGTGATCCGCCGGCTGGCACAAATGATCGAGTACTTTTATTTCGCGGCCGCTTTGCAACGCTGCTGAAACCACCGTGTCGTAAAACAATTGCTTGTCAACGACCTGCGAACAGGAGAACGTAAAAATTATTCCGTTGGATTTTACCGCGCGCATCGCTTCCGCATTGAGCCGCTGATATCCTTTCATTGCCTGATGCTTGGCGTCTTTGTGTTTGGCGAAAGCCGGCGGATCAAGAATGATCACATCGTACTGATCTTTTTTGTCTTTCAGAAAGTCAAAAGTATCTACCGCAAAACATTCATGCTGGAGCGGATCAAATCCATTCAACTCAATATTTCTACGCGTCAGGTCGATGGCTTTGGCTGACGCATCTACAGAATGAACCAACGACGCGCCGGCGTTGAGCGCGTACACTGAAAACCCGCCGGTGTAACAAAAGGTGTTCAGCACCGACACGCCTTTCGACATCTCGCCGAGGAGTTTTCTGTTCTCGCGCTGATCAAGGAAAAATCCGGTCTTCTGGCCTTCTTCCCAATCAATGTAAAATTTATTGCCGTGTTCGGTCACGACGTGAGGCACCGTACTCATCCCAAGCAGATATTCATTCTCGGCGGATTGCAATGTGCCCTGACTTTTATAATAGATCGAGTGAATCGTGTCAAACAAAGTTTCTTTGATGGCTTCGGCAATGCGATGACGATCGTTGTGCATGCCAACTGTGTGCGCTTGCATGACCGCGACGCCGTTGTACACGTCGATGATCATCCCCGGAAGGCCGTCGCCCTCGCCGTGCACGAGCCTGAAGCAGTTGGTGTGCTCACTGATTACTTTGGTAAACGCCCGTTGATTATATGCAGCCTTAATTTTTTCAGCGTAAATTTTTTCGTCGGGCACAATTGCAGAAAATGAAAGGAGTCGTACGGTGATTGTCCCCTTCTGATAATGTCCGTAGCCCAATCCTTGTTTGCGTGAATCCTTTACTTCAACCCAGTCGCCATCAGTGGGTGTGCCATCGATTCGTTCAATGGCTCCCGAAAAAACCCATGGGTGAAAACGCTTCACCGAAGCTTCGCGGCCTTGCTTCAGAAAAACAGTAGCAGTAGTTTTTATCATTTCAATTTGGTGAAAAAGAAGTTGACTCTGTGCGTACCTTTTTGGAATGAGACTTCCAGGTGCGTGTCGTCCTTTCTTAAATAAGTAATTTTTTGAGGGAAATAATGTTTGGGATTCTCAGCTACAAAAGAGGTGGTGTCATGAGCGGAAATTTTAAACCTGACTTCTCCTTTCGGTCCGGTAATATCAGGTTCATAAAAAAAATCCTTATCCTTTTTTAACAACTTGATCTCTTCGGTAATCAGGCGGTTTCCCTTTTCATCCAGCGTATAGCCAATTCCCAAAAGGGTTCCTTTTTCAAATTTCCATTCTTCGAACGACTTGTTATTCTCTTGCTGCCAGGTGCCTATCAGCCATCCAAACTCTTTTTCCTGAGCCCGAAGTGACGTGGAAAGCGTTGTGAGTACAAACAAAAAAACGTATTTCATTCCTTTTTTACCGCTTGACGAAAAGTAAAGTTAGTCAATATATTTGGGCGTAAAATTTCATGCCATGAAGCTTGTCAAATTTTTTGTGCTTTCACTTCTGTTCATTGGCTGCGCCGAAAACAAAACGACGGAACAGGCAGCTCCGTCTTCGGCAGGTGCGCCTGAGCAAAAGACTGGTGACCTTACTGACTTGCCGGCGGGAGCCAATAAAGTTGAGTATCCTGACGCCCCGGGCCTTGTCGGAATTGTGGTGGGAACTGCCACTAGCAAAACCGAGAGCGGCCAGTATTTTAATGGAAAACGAAATGGCAGTTGGGTGCAGTACTATCCTAACGGACTGCCGATGTCGATCACTTCATACGCGAATGGCGAAAAGGAAGGCCTGTATGTAGAGTTTGGCACTAACAATAATCTGGTGAAACGTTGCTATTACCACAAAGGTCTGCGGCACGGCGAGTACAAAGAATTCAATTACACTACCCTGAAGGAAGAAAGAAATTATGTCAACGGGAAAATTGAAGGCGCCACCAAAGTGTATTACGACAACGGTAAAGTAATGGAAGAAGGTCTGTACAAAAATGGCTTGCGCGAGGGCATTTCAAAATGGTATGACCAGGAGGGCAAACTCACGATTGAATACGAGTATAAAAATGGCGAATTGATCAAGAAATAATGTCAGTGTGACAAAGGCCAGAACCCATTTGGCATAATTTTCGTTAACACGAGACTACTTTAGATTTTTTAGTAACGAATGGTGTTGCAGGCATTTCAATTAAAAAAATCACCAAAACTTTTTTTGAGGCCGTCGCATCTCCATTCTCAAAAAAATGGTTGAACAAAAATTTTTATCAGGTATGAAAAAGTTCGGAACTCTTTTCCTGGCCGCGGCAATGGGAAGTATCATCACCATCGCCTCCTTTCAATGGTTTAACATCAGCAAAAATCAAGGCGTAAAAATTGAACACGTCAATGGTATGCCGACATCGCAGGTCGCCTATCGGATCAACGAAAATGGCGAAGCGGTAGCGCTGGATTTTACGGGTACCGCCGAAAAAGTAACGAAAGCAGTGGTACATATCCGTTCCACGCAAACGGGAAATGCTTCACGCGAGCGCGAATCCAATGATCCCATCCAACAATTTTTCTTTGGTCCTAACGGCCCGGTTCAACAAGGTCCTAGTGTGAGCACCGGCTCGGGGGTAATCATCAATGGCGATGGATACATCGTGACCAACAATCACGTAGTACAAGATGCGGACGTGGTTGACGTCACTCTTTTCGATAATCGTTCTTTCAAAGCAGAAGTCATTGGCACAGATCCCGACACTGACCTTGCCGTTATCAAAATCAATCAAAAGGATTTGCCGTTTCTTTCTTTTGTGAATTCCGACAATTCAAAAGTAGGCGAGTGGGTGTTGGCTGTAGGGAACCCTTTCAATCTCAACTCAACAGTTACAGCCGGAATCATCAGCGCCAAGGGAAGAAGCATTAACATTATCAATTCGAATAATCCTTCACAGGATAATAAGCAAGGCCGCACGGCGATAGAGTCGTTTATTCAAACGGACGCAGCAATTAATCCCGGCAACAGTGGCGGTGCTTTGGTGAGCCTCGACGGTGGCTTACTTGGAATCAATACTGCCATCGCCAGTCCTACAGGTTCTTATTCAGGCTACGGATTTGCCGTTCCTTCCAACATCGTCAGCAAAGTAGTGGAAGACTTGCTGACCTATGGCACCGTGCAACGTGGCTGGCTAGGTATTCAGGTTACAAGCGTTAACAGTGACCTCGCCAAAGAAGAAGATTTGGATGTGAGCGAAGGCGCATTCGTGGCCAACTTTAGCGAAGGTGGAAAGAGCGCCGCGCAGGAGGCAGGAATTCAAAAAGGTGACGTGGTAACTAAGATGGATGAAACGATTATCAAATCCAGTTCGGCCTTAATTGAATACGTAGGCAGGAAAAGGCCGGGTGACAAAATCAACATTACCGTGGACAGAAAAGGCAAAACTATGGTGATCCCGGTTACCTTAAAGAACAAAGACGGAAAAATTGCCTCTGTGAAAAGAGAAGAAAAAGATGTTACTTCCAGTCTCGGAATGGAATTGGAGGACGCCGATGGAAAAATGTTAAAAAAATTAGATCTTGCTAACGGAGTGGTGGTAAAATCGCTTGCCAACGGGGTTGTAAAAAAATACACCGATATGCATGCAGGATTTATCATTACCCACGTTGACAATGCAGTGGTAAAGTCGGCCAAGGAAGTGAATGAAATTTTGAAGAAGAAAAAATCGGGAGATCAGGTGATCTTCGCCGGAGTGTACCCGGATTTCCCAAGAGAATATTTATATGCATTACGTTTCTAATAAACCAACCAAAATGAGGAGACTGTTTAAAAAAGGCGAGCGCGTGCGCAGCAAAATTGACGGCAAAGTGATGGAGGTGCTCAAGTACATCAAGGGCAAAGTAGTAGAAGTAAAATGGTTTGATTTGTACGCCAAAGAAGTACGAACTCACAAAATAAAAGAAGACAAGCTCTCCAAAGCAGCTTAAGAAAAACCCCGGTGAATAGCCGGGGTTTTTTGTTTGACAATTCCGGCTTTACCTTTGATGATTAAACCCATTTCTTATCAAAAAGTTTGATATTCCTTCGTACTACCGATCGTCCATCACGGGCAAGGTAAAAGAAACCCGGGCCGCCAAAGATTTGCGTAAGCAAGACTTCACGCCTTCGGTCCTAGATTTTGGGCCCGTGCAGTTTTACCTGGCACGCCATTTTGGTTTTTGTTACGGTGTAGAAAATGCGATTGAGATTAGCTACCGCGCGATTGAAGAAAATCCAGGGAAAAAAGTTTATCTGCTTAGTCAAATGATTCACAACCAGGAGGTGAACAACGATCTGCTCAGCCGCGGCATCCAATTCATCACCGATACCGATGGCACGCCATTTATTCCCTGGGATAAAATTCAAAAAGAAGATATCGTCATCATTCCTGCATTTGGCACCACGCTGGAAATTGAAAAGTTACTGCTCGACAAAGGAGTTGAAGTTCAGCAATACAACACGACTTGTCCGTTTGTAGAAAAAGTCTGGAACCGCGCCAAACGATTAGGCAAAGAAAGCTACACTGTTATCATTCACGGGAAGCCCAAACACGAGGAAACGAAAGCAACATTTTCACACAGTGCTGCTGGAGCGCCGGCGATTGTAGTTCAGGACATGAACGATGCCATTCGGTTAGCAGCCTACATAACGGGAGAAAAAACGAAAGAGGATTTCTTCCGTGAATTCGCCAATCGGTTTTCGGAAGGGTTTGATCCTGAAAAAGATTTGCTGCGCGTAGGTGTGGTAAATCAAACCACCATGCTCGCTACCGAAACACAAGCTATCGCCGATTACTTCCGTCAGGCCATGGTTCAGAAATACGGTGAAGCAAATCTGAAAGAACATTTTGCTGACACCCGCGATACCTTGTGCTACGCCACCAACGACAATCAGGACGCATCGTACGAGCTTTTAAAAACCGATGCGGATATCGCCGTGGTAGTCGGTGGATATAACAGCAGCAACACGTCGCACATCGTGGAGTTGTGCGAACGAAAGTTTCCGACGTATTTCATCAATTCAGAAAAGGAAATTATTTCTGAAAAAGAAATTCATCATTTCGATTATCATCGCAAGGAAAAGAAAACAACACGGGATTACCTTCCGGCTAAAGATCCGGTGAAGATAATTCTCACCAGCGGTGCTTCATGTCCCGACACGCTTGTAGATCGCGTCATGCTGAAACTGCTTGAGAATTTTAAAGCGACAAAAAATTTAGAAGAAGTGCTCGCTTCATTCTGATCAGCTCATGAAGTTCCGTTTACTTTTATTTTTCATTTTGTCGGGCCTTACGCTCAAGGCTCAGCAAAAAACAGTAAACGATTCCTCGCGGCTGCTGAATGACGTGGTGGTTAGCGCCTATTCGTATAACCGGCTTCTGAAAGAAACGCCGGTGTCGCTTGGCATCACCACGGAAAAGGATTTCTCACGATTCAGCACCAGTACGATTCTTTCTGCTGTGAACACTGTGGCTGGTGTGCGAATGGAAGAGCGATCGCCGGGGAGTTATCGCTTCTCCATTCGTGGCAGCACCATTCGCTCGCCCTTCGGAGTTCGCGATGTAAAATTTTATTGGAATGGGCTTCCCCTTACCGACGGCGGCGGTAACACATATCTTAATCTTCTGGACTTTGACGCCTTCGGTAAAGCTGAAATTATCAAAGGCCCGGGCGCAAGCCTGTACGGCGCAGGCACAGGTGGTGTAGTTTTGCTCACTAGCCCGACATCATCTCAAAACAAAATTCAGTTTTCTACTTCCGGCGGAAGTTTTGGTTTTCAGCGCTATCAAACCAGTGCAGTAGTTGGCGATCAGAAAAATAAATTCTTTTTTAACTACGCCCATCAGCAAGCCGATGGCTACCGTCAGCAGACTGCTATGCGGCGTGACGCAATGAATATGGAAGGAAGAGTTCTTCTTTCACCCGGTAGTATTTTACAAACAACGGTTTTCTACACGGACCTATATTATCAATCTCCAGGCGGCCTAACGTTGGCGCAGTACAATGCCGATCCACGTCAGGCGAGGCCTGCCTCTAAAACTACGGCTGGTGCTGTGCAGCAACAGGCCGCGATCTACAACAAAACAATTTTCGGTGGCGCATCTATTGATCACGAGTGGTCTTCGGCCTGGTCAACTCGGGCCGGGCTTTACAGTTCATACACCAATTTTACAAATCCCTCCATTCTAAATTTTGAAAGAAGAACGGAGTCCAACTTTGGTGGGCGTACCGATACTCAAGTTGACATAGAAAAAAAGAACTGGCGCGGAAAGTTTACCGGCGGGGCTGAGTTCCAATATTTTTATTCACCGCTTACAGATTATGGAAACAAGGCAGGTGTGAAAGACACTGTGCAAACCGACGACCGACTAACGTCCACAATCTTTCTGTCGTTTGTTCAGGCGGAAATCGAGCTGCCTCGAAATTTTTATTTAACACTTGGCACGAGTGGGAATTTCCTGAATTACAAATTCAATCGAATCGTTGGGGCATCGCCTGGGCCTCAGCAGCGTCATTTTGATCCGGTGTTGTCGCCGCGCATTGCTTTGCTCAAAAAATTCAGCGAACAGTTTTCGGCATTTGCATCGGTGAGCAAAGGGTTTTCCGCGCCATCGCTCGCCGAAGTAAGACCGTCGTCGGGGGTATATAGCAATGCATTAGCACCCGAGCAGGGGATCAACTATGAAATCGGAATGCGAGGATCGCTGGCTAAAATTATTTCGTTTGATGTCGCGGCCTACGATTTCGAGATGTCTCAAGCCATTGTCAGTCAAAATGTAGGCGCTTCATTTACCAATGCCGGAAATACCTCACAAAAAGGACTCGAAGTGTATGCTGCCTGGCGAAGAATATTTTCGGGAAGTATTTCGAGCCTAAATCTTTGGACTTCTTTTACACTTACCAATTATCGCTTTGTAAACTACGCTCCAGGCGGTGTTTCCTATGCGGGTAATCAATGGACAGGTACGCCAACTCACACCGTTGTAACGGGTGTGGATGTGAATTTTCTTACACATTTTTATTGTAACGCAACCTCCAGCTTTGTCGATAAGATTCCACTCAACGACGCCAACTCAGCGTATGCCTCAGATTATTTACTCGTCGGATCACGAGTAGGTTACAGAAATCTGATTTCCAAAAATACTTCCTTTGAGATTTTCTCTGGCGTTGACAACGCACTTGACCAACGCTACAGTTTGGGAAACGACTTGAATGCGGCTGGGGCCCGATACTTTAACGCCGCCGCTCCGAGAAATTTCTACCTTGGAATAAAAATCACCCCGATTCTTAATCCAATCAAATAGGTCATCCTAAAAATTCTTTCACGTTTTCGATCAACTCCAACGATTTCAGGTTGTGACCTAATCCTGAAGTGGAAATCATTTGAGAGTTTTTCCAATTCTGATGCGCAGCTAGTGCATACTTATACGGTGCGTCGCGGTCGTCTTTGTCGTGAATAATTAAACCTGTAAGAGTAAGCGGAGCAGTGAATCGCTGCAACGAAAAATATTCCGGTCCGTGTCCAAGCGTTTCCACAAAATACTCCAGGATGGCTTTCATACTTGCGGCGGATAAGCCGAGGGTATTTTTATAATATTCAAAAAAGTGCTTCACTTCTCCAGGCGCTGCCATCACTACTATTTTTTGCACGGGCAAAGTGGGCACGCGGTACAATGTAAATACTGCTGAGAGTGCGCCGAGCGAATGCCCGAGTATAGCATACACTCCGCCCCAATCATTTACCAACTTTTCGATAAGACGGCTATAGTGCGGCGCATTAATGTAATGACCTTCCGACAATCCGTGGCCGGGTGCATCAATCGAATAGATTGTAAATTTTTCTTTTGACAAGCCACTCACTACACTCTTCCACCAGTAGCTGTGACTTTCCCATCCATGACACAATAAAATTTTCCGGTCGCCATTACCCCAGCGATAGCATTGCACTTTCTTTCCTTCAAACTCCACAGTGAATCTTTCGGCTGTATTCAGAAATTCGAGATGATGCGGTTTTACTTCGCGCCTACGCGGATGACAAAAAAGCATAAACCCGATTTTACCTGCCTTTCGCGGAGCGATGAGCGCCAAAAAATTCAGGTACGAGCCATAAAAAAATATCAACAACTTCTTTTTCATCAGCGAATCAGGTTTATCCCACTACAAAGAAGGACATTTTTTGGTTTCCATCCGTTTCCTTTTTTCTTTTGCGCCGTGAAAGTCTTGATTCTTCATCAGCATTTCAACACACCTACACAAGGTGGCGCCGTTCGTTCCTATTACCTGGCGAAAGCGCTGGCTGATCATGGAATAGAAACCGTGGTGATCACAGGCAGCAATAAAAAGAAATATTCAGTCGAACATGTGGATGGGATCGAAGTGCATTCACTTCCGGTGATGTATGAAAACGCATTTGGGTTTATCGCGCGAAGTTTTTCATTTTTAAATTATGCCTGGAAAAGTTTTCAGGTCGGAAAAAAAATTCAAGACGTCACTATTTGTTATGCCATATCGGTTCCTCTCACCATTGGGCTTCCGGCAATATGGCTCAAGCGACAGAAAAAAATTCCTTTCATTTTTGAAGTTGGCGATCTCTGGCCCGAAGCGCCCATTCAGATGCGCTTTGTGAATAATTATTTTTTGAAGTCGGCGCTCTATAACCTCGAAAAATATATTTATCGCGAAGCTCAATCGATCGTAGCCTTATCCATTCCTATTAGGGAAGCCATCGAAAAAAAAGTGAGTCACAAAAAAATCGACGTGATTCCCAACATGGCGGATTGTGATTACTATTTGCCTGAAGTAAAAAATCCGACGCTTCAGGAAAAGTACAGCGCTGTCGGAAAGTTTGTTGTCTCCTACATTGGCACCATGGGCGCCGCCAACGGCCTTGATTATTTGATAGAATGTGCCAACAGTTGCCGAAAGGCTGAACTACCCGTACATTTTATTTTGTGCGGTGATGGTGCAATGCTAGGTTGGCTAAAGTCTTCTGCCGAGAAATTGAATTTGAATAACATAACCTTCACTGGGTTTGTTGACCGCGCCGGCGTGAAGGAAGTGATGAATGTGACCGATGCAGTCTTCGTCTGTTATAAGAACCTTCCCGTGCTTGAAACGGGATCTCCTAATAAATACTTCGATGGGCTTGCGTCCGGCAAAATGATTGTCACCAATTTTGGAGGATGGATCAAAGAAGAAATAGAGCGCGAAGGATGCGGCGTTGCCTGCGATCCAAAAAATCCGACAGACTTTGTAAATAAAATAAAGCCTTTCATTTCAGGTGGTGAAACGCTGCAACAATTTCAACATGCGGCCCGAACCCTCGCCGAATCAAAATACAGCCGGAAGAATTTATCTTCCATCTTTGCCGGAATTTTTAGTTCTTGAGTTTAAATCTGTTTGAACCACTCTTATCATCATGAAGAAATATTTTCTACAACTGTATCAATTCAATGCCTGGGCCAACCAAAAAGTAATGAAGTGCCTCATCGACCAGCAAGTGAAAAATGAAAAAGCGATCTCGCTAATGGGTCACATTGCTGCTGCCGAAATGCTGTGGCTTCATCGTATTAAAGGCCTTCCGAAGCCCGATGTAAAGTTATGGTCGAGTTATTCGTTACCTGAGTTGGCTACCATGCTTGAAAAAGCTGATGCAAACTGGGTAGCGTATGTTCAGTCGACAGAAAATTTTGATCGTGAATTAAATTATACCAACTACACCGGCGATCCTTTTACAAACAATGTCGAGTCGATCATGATTCATACGGTGAATCACGCCAGCTATCACCGTGCGCAGGTAGCCTTACTTCTTCGCCAAACGGGATTTGAACCGGTCAACACTGATTTTATTACGTACGATAGAGTAGTGCGTGGACAACTTAAAAACTAGAAAACAATTCAAACTATTCTCTGTTAAAAACGGTTAATCACCAACAAAACAAAAATCTATGAAAAAACTAACCACCCTTTTCGCTTTACTGGCTGGCTTCGCCGGGTTTGCGCAAACCGAAACGGTATGCCATACTCCCGCCACGGAAAAGTTTGCCATGTTTGCCTCCAACAAAAGTTTTAACAAAAAGCACCCGCTTCCTGACGTGTATGTACACGTGAGCGCTGCCGGCGGCAAGATGATCAAGATTAAAACCGACGGTGCCGACGCCAACGCCTATGTGATTGAAGCAAAAACAAAAACCGACAACTGGATTTTTGTATTTCAGGAATGGTGGGGTCTTAATGATCATATCAAACGCGAAGCTGAAAATCTCTACAATGATTTGGGCAACGTAAACGTCCTCGCGCTCGACATGTATGACGGCAAAGTAGGCACCACCCGCGAAGAAGCCGGAAAGTACATGCAAGAGTTTAAGCAAGATCGCGGCAACGCTATTGTGAAAGGCGCGCTGGCTTATGTCGGCAAAAATGCCAAAGTAGGTACCATTGGCTGGTGCTTCGGCGGCGGCCAGTCGATGCAAGCATCACTCACGGCAGGCGGTCAGGCTGTGGCGTGTGTGATTTATTATGGCATGCCAGAAGAAAGTGTAGACAGATTGAAAAATTTGAATTGCGATGTACTTGACATCTGGCCAACACAAGATCAGTGGATCAACAAAGACGTGACTGAAAAATTTCAAAAGAATATGGCAGCAGCAGGAAAGAAGCTTACTGTTAAATCATACGATGCCGATCACGCTTTCGCGAACCCAAGCAATCCCAAGCACAGCAAAGAGTTCACGGCAGATGCCTACAAAAACACTCTTGATTTCTTTAAAGCACGGTTGAAATAATTTGTATCTAGTTTCAAAAAGTAAAGGCGCTGAGTTCAGCGCCTTTTTTTATTCCAGATCTACCACCACTTGATTTCGCAGCAAGTCATCCATCGTGTCTCGTTTGCGAATCAATTGCGCTTTACCATTCCAGATCAATACTTCCGCCGGCCGAAACCTTGAGTTGTAATTCGATGCCATCGAATAGCCGTAGGCGCCGGCATTTTTGATCGCCAGGATATCCCCTTCGCGTACTTCATTCAGCTTTCTGTCGGCGCCGAGTGTATCCGTCTCACAAATATTTCCCACCACGGTATAAATCTTCTGCGAACCGGTAGGGTTTGAGATGTTCACAATTTCGTGGTACGCATCATACATCATCGGGCGAATCAAATGATTAAGGCCGCTGTTTACTCCAACAAATGTTACGGAAGGAGTAGCCTTCACTACGTTGGCATTTACCAGCAAGTAGCCCGATTCGCTCACCAGATATTTGCCCGGCTCAATCCACAGCTCAAGTTGCTTGCCGTAACTGTGATAAAATTCTTTGAATGCCCGTCCTAGTTTTAATCCAAGGTCATAAATGTTGGTGACGTGATCACCTTCTTTGTATGCCACTTTAAAGCCGCTTCCAAAATCGATGAACTTCAGCGAAGGAAAGTCGCGCGCGATACCAAAAAGTATCTCGGCCATTTTCAAAAACACATCCGTCTCTGTGATTTCAGAGCCCGTGTGAATATGAAGGCCGTTGATTACAATTTTATATTGCTCCACAAGTTGCATGATCTGCGGAAGCTGATAGATCGATATCCCAAATTTTGAGTTGCCGTGCCCGGTAGAAATTTTATAGTTGCCTCCGGCCATGATGTGCGGATTGAGGCGAATGCCGATCGGATAAGTGCTTCCGTATTTCTTTCCAAATTTTTCAAGCACCGACAAGTTGTCGAGATTGATGTTAAGGCCAAGGTCCACACCAGCTACAATTTCGCTGAAGTCAACGCAGTTGGGAGTATATAATATCTCCTCTTTTGTAAAGCCCGCACCGAGCGCAATCTGTGCTTCGTTGATCGACACGGCTTCAAGGCCGGCGCCATGTTTCTTTAGCAGTTTTAAAATTGAAATATTGGTCAATGCCTTGGCGGCGAATTTTACCTTTACCTGATTTTCAGAAAAAGCGTTTTTCAGATTTTGCAACTGCGCTACAATTTTCTTTCCATCGTACACATACAGCGGCGTTCCAAATTCTTGCGCTACTTCTGTCAGCGGCAAATCCTGAACCTGATAAATTCCTTCTTTCAATTCCATAATTAGATTAAAACGAAGGGTCAAAGATGAAAAGAAATCATCAATCGTCCGAAACCGCGCCGGGCAATTTCCCTTAATTATATCTTACTTTTGTATTCACACCTCCACGTATGAGCTTATGAAACTCTTTTTTCGACAGCAAGGTCAGGGCAAACCGTTGATTATCCTGCATGGATTGCTAGGCTCATCCGACAATTGGCATTCTTTGGGCAAAGTATTTGCCGAAAAGTACTCTGTGTATATTGTTGACCAGCGCAACCACGGCCAGTCGCCGCACAGCGACGAGTTTAACTATAAAGTTTTGACCGAAGATCTTGAAAAATTCATTCTTGAAAACAAGATCGAAAAGCCACATATCATCGGCCACTCTATGGGTGGGAAAACGGCGATGAACTTTGCTGTGAAAAACCCGAGCCAGGTAGACAAGCTTATCGTAGCAGACATTGTGCCCAAGTATTATGTAGTGCGACATGACCGGCTGATTGAAGGAATGAAGGCAATTCCTTTGGATGAAATTACAACACGGTCGGAAGCCGAAATTGCCTTGTCGGGATATGAACCGGATCTGGCTGTTCGCCAGTTTCTCCTTAAAAACCTAACACGCAACAGCGAAGGCCAATTCATTTGGAAGGTAAACCTGCCTGTGATTGACGAGCACCTTCAGGAAATCGGCGAAGCCATGGTCTATCCTGGTACGTTTGACGGTACCACCTTATTCATCACCGGCGATCGTTCGAATTATTTTGAGCCTTCGGATGAAGTGTTGATTAAAAAAATATTTCCCAAAGCCGAGTTTGCCTCACTGGATACCGGCCATTGGATTCAAGCCGAAAAGCCCATGGAGTTCGCCAAACTTGTGATGGAATTTTTGAATGGATAAGCCAGTTCGAGGAACGCTATTTCTTGTACCCACCGTGATTGCAGCAGACACTGGCCGTGAGGTAATCCCTGCGCAGGTGATTGAATCGCTCAAAACCATTCAGCATTTTCTTGCCGAAGATGTTCGCACTGCCCGGCGGTATTTAAGCAGTCTTAAAATCTATGACAGCATCGAAGCGCTATCCTTTTCTGTACTGAATAAAGACACTAAAGAAAATGAGCTCGAAGTGATGCTGACTCCACTTGCAGCGGGGCACAACATGGGCATACTCTCAGAGTCAGGATGCCCTGGCATTGCCGATCCGGGAGCGATGGCTGTCAACTTAGCGCATCAGAAAAACATTACTGTAAAGCCATTAGTCGGTCCGTCGTCAATTTTATTAGCCTTAATGGGTTCCGGGCTCAATGGCCAACAGTTTGCCTTTCATGGCTATCTGCCTATCGACGCCAAAGAATGCGCACAAAAAATCAAGTCTCTTGAAAAGGAATCTGCCGCAAAACGCCAGACGCAGATTTTTATTGAAACACCTTTTCGTAACAATCAGGTTTTGAAAAATCTGCTGAACAGCCTTTCGGGGAATACGCTTTTGTGTGTGGCTTTTAACTTAACCGGGAAAAATGAGCTCATTCAAACGTTGACGGTTTCGGCATGGAAAAGAAACACACCAAACCTGGACAAAGAGCCTGCAGTTTTCTTGTTTTTAGCCCCGTGAGAATTGGGTCTAGCGCTCATTGACTAATTAACTTATTACCGTATTTTTGCCGCTTCAAATAGTAAATCAATTATCCATTCATCGTAAAATAAAACAAAGACATGCCGTATTTATTCACTTCCGAATCCGTTTCTGAAGGCCATCCCGATAAGGTTGCTGATCAGATTTCTGATGCCCTCATCGATTACTTTTTAGCATACGACCCCAATTCAAAGGTTGCCTGCGAAACACTGGTAACTACTGGCCAGGTGGTATTGGCGGGTGAAGTTAAATCTGAAGCCTACCTTGATGTGCAAGACATCGCCCGTGAGGTGATCAAGAAAATCGGTTATACCAAAAGCGAATACATGTTTGAAGCCAATAGCTGTGGAATTTTCTCGGCTATTCACGAACAATCTTCAGATATCAACCAGGGAGTTGAGCGCAAGAAAAAAGAAGACCAGGGCGCTGGTGACCAAGGGATGATGTTTGGCTACGCCACCAACGAGACCGACAACTTCATGCCGCTGCCGTTGGATTTGGCCCACATGCTGCTGCGTGAATTGTCAGTGATTCGCCGCGAAGGAAAAGTGATGACTTATCTTCGTCCGGATGCGAAATCGCAGGTGACTATTGAGTACAGCGACGATAACAAACCTCAGCGCATTGATGCAATCGTAATCTCTACACAGCACGACGATTTTGCCAACGATACGGTGATGCTGAAAAAAATTAAAGATGATGTAATCAACGTTCTTGTTCCTCGCATCAAGAAAAAATTGCCTAAGCGTGTCCAGAATCTTTTCGGCAACGACATCAAGTACCACGTGAACCCTACCGGCAAGTTTGTAATTGGTGGACCTCACGGCGATACAGGATTAACCGGTCGCAAAATTATTGTAGATACCTATGGTGGTAAAGGTGCTCACGGTGGTGGCGCATTTTCTGGCAAAGACCCTTCGAAGGTTGACCGCTCTGCAGCGTATGCCACTCGCCACATCGCCAAGAACATGGTAGCCGCAGGAATCTGCGACGAAGTATTGGTGCAGGTAGCCTATGCCATCGGCGTGGCAAAACCAGTTGGCTTGTATGTAAACACCTACGGCACAGCCAAAGTAAAAATGACCGATGGCGAGATCGCCAAAAAGATTGAAAAGGTATTTGACATGCGTCCTTATTTCATTGAAGAGCGCTTCAACCTGAGAACCCCGATTTACTCTGAAACCGCCGCCTATGGCCACATGGGTCGTGAGACAAAAATCGTGGAGAAAGTCTTCAACAAAGGGCAGAAAAATGAAAAGAAAGTAAAAGTTGAGCTCTTCCCTTGGGAAAAACTTGATTATGTAGACCAACTAAAAAAGGTCTTCAAAGTATAAAGAAAAAGCCCCGACAAAATCGGGGCTTTTTTTATTAGGTTAAATTATTCCAAAGGGTTATGCCCTTCCTTCTTTCATTTTTGTTTTGAATTTCTTCAACTGAGAGCGTAGCGCTTCGGTAGCCAGGTCGGTTGCTTCTTCAAACGATTTGGCTTGTTCTTTGGCGAAAAGCTGGCTTCCGGGCACTTTTACTTTTATTTCCACCGTTTTGTTTTCGACGCCTTCGTTGTTAAGGCGCAGAAAGACTTCACCATCCACTAATCGGTCATAAAATGTTTCTAGTTTGTCAACTTTCTTTTGGATGAAGTCGATCAATTTTTCATCGGCATCAAAATGGATGGAGTGAACTTGCAGTTTCATAAGAATAAAAAATTTAAGTGAAACATATAAAATACTTTGCTCACGCTTTCGGGTGGGCTTGATCAAAAACTTTCTTCAATTTTTCCATAGAGTTGTGGGTATACACCTGGGTTGCGGCCAGGCTAGTATGTCCAAGCAAATCTTTTACTGCATTAATTTCGGCGCCTTTGTTTAGCAAGTGTGTAGCGTAGGTATGGCGCATGACGTGCGGGCTTTTCTTTTCTACGTTTGAGTCTTGCAGGTACTTTTTCACAATGCGGTTTACCAAAACCGGATAGAGCGGGGCTCCACTTTTCACCACCAGGAAAGAATCATTCTTTTTTTCAACTTCCTTGTTCCTCATCGCCAGATATCCTTCTATCAATTTAACGAGGTTTTCGGTGAAAGGGATCACGCGCTCCTTATTTCTTTTCCCTAAAACTTTAAGCGTACGGGTACGGATATTAAAGCTGGAATCTTTTAAACCGATAAGTTCGGAAAGGCGCATTCCTGTTCCGTAAAGGAGCTCAAGAATAAGCTGGTCGCGGGTGCCGTCAAAATCAGTTTGAAATACAGTGTGATCAAGCACGTTTACCATGTCACCTTCTTGCACAAAGTGCGGAAGCTTCTTCTTGGTTTTCAGGATCTTGATTTTTGCGGTAGGGTCTTTGGCTATTACCCCCTGTTTAATCAGAAATTTAAAGTAAGACCGGAGGCAGGCTATTTTTCGATTAATCGAAACGGCATCCAGCTTGTTCTCAACAAGGCTCACAATCCAGGAGCGAATGAGCCCATGATTGGCTTGATCGCTTGGGGTGTTATCAAATTCTTTGTTTAAAAATTCCTGAAACTGATGGAGATCGGTCTGGTAGGAAATAACGGTTTTGGGACTATACCGCTTTTCGAACTTAAGATATTTGAGAAAGGAATCGGACATCACTATGCCGTGCTTTCTACTAAATGTAAAAAAAATCCCCCGCTGATGAAAATCAGCAGGGGATTGTTGACAAAATGTCTATAGAATGTTAGTTGTTCTCGTTGGCGAACTTCTTTTGGATGTACGTAGCGTGAATGATCTCGCTTCTTCTTCTCACCGAAGGTTTGGTGAATGAAGTTCTTTCGCGCAATTCTTTCAATACGCCAGTCTTCTCAAATTTCTTCTTAAAGCGCTTCAAAGCTTTATCGATCGATTCGTTTTCCTTAATGTTGATAATCAGCATGTTTTAGCTATTTGGGCTGCAAATATAGGTTTAATGCGTTGAACTTTGCAAATGCTACTTCAAAATTGAGCGAGAAATCACTAATTTCTGAATTTCGGAGGTTCCTTCGCCAATGGTACATAGTTTGGCGTCGCGGTAAAATTTTTCAACCGGAAAATCCTTGGTATATCCATAGCCCCCAAAGATCTGTACGGCGTCGTTAGCTACCTCCACGGCGATTTCTGAGGCATAAAGTTTAGCCATGGCCGATTCTTTGCTCACGGGCTGGTGGCGATTTTTTAAATCTGCTGCCTGGTGGATCAACAGTCGCGCTGCCTCTATTTTCGTTGCCATTTCGGCCAGTTTAAAGGAGATTCCCTGAAAAGTGGAAATGGGTTTGTTGAACTGATGGCGTTCTTTTGAATATTGAAGGGCGGCTTCATAGGCGCCTTGCGCGATGCCCAAAGCGAGAGAAGCAATTGAGATTCGTCCTCCGTCAAGCACTTTAAGCGATTGGACAAAGCCTTCGCCTTCGCTGCCAATCACCTGATCTTTATGTACTCGACAATCGGTAAAGATCATTTCTGCTGTTTCGCTAGCGCGCATCCCAAGTTTATTTTCCTTTTTCCCGGCATGCAAGCCTGCCGTTTCGCGCTCAATTATGAAGGCCGTCATTCCATGCGAGTCACCGATTTCGCCTGTACGGGCTATCACCACGGCTACATTACCGGATTTTCCGTGGGTAATAAAATTCTTTGCTCCATTGATTACAAAATAATCGCCGTCGCGCTTGGCCACGGTGCGCATATTTCCGGCGTCAGAGCCGGTGTTAGGCTCGGTAAGTCCCCAGGCGCCAATCCATTCGCCTGAAGCCAGTTTTGGCAAATACTTTTGCTTTTGCGATTCGTTGGCAAACTGCAAAATATGGCCTGTGCAAAGAGAGTTGTGGGCAGCCATCGACAATCCGATGGAGCCATCAATCTTCGACAACTCGGCGATGGCCGTGGTATATTCGTGATATCCGAAACCTGAACCTCCGTATTCATGAGGTACCAACACGCCCATCAAACCAAGGTGGCCCATCTTTCTGAAAACATCTGCAGGGAAATGCTGATTTTCGTCCCACTCCATCATCTTTGGCTTGATTTCAGCGGCGCCAAAGTCGCGCACCATCTGCACAATCATTTTTTCATGCTCTGATTGCTCAAAACTGATTCCTGATGAGTCCTCTAACGTCGCGTTCATGATCCTGATTTCTGTTTGGTGAATCGTAAAAGTATCGACAAATATCTTTACAACCAAACGAGTGTTAGTTCGTACTGATTTTTATTTTACAAATGGGTATTTTTGCCGCCTAAGTGATAAAAGAATATGAAAATAGCTGTTGTTGGAACTGGGTATGTAGGTTTGGTTACGGGAACTTGCTTCGCCGAAACAGGAAACAATGTAACGTGTGTTGACATTGATAAGGAAAAAGTAGCTAAGCTCAGCCGCGGTGAAATCACCATTTACGAGCCTGGACTTGAAACGCTATTTCAGCGCAACATTCATCAGGGGAGATTGCAATTCACTACCAATCTTGAGCAAGGGATTGAAGGAGCAAAAATCATTTTCCTCGCTTTGCCTACACCTCCCGGTGAAGATGGCTCAGCCGACCTGAAATATGTTCTTGGCGTGGCCGAAGCCCTGGGTCCTATTTTGAAAGATTACACTGTCATTGTCGATAAAAGTACAGTGCCTGTAGGCACTTCCGAAAAAGTAAGGAGCCGCATCGCGCCTAATGCCAAGGTTGAATTTGACGTCGTTTCCAACCCCGAGTTTTTGAGAGAAGGCGTGGCCGTAGAAGATTTCATGAAGCCTGAGCGCGTGGTGATTGGCACGAATTCGGCAAAAGCCAGAAAAATAATGGAAACACTCTACGCTCCATTTGTGCGTCAAGGCAATCCTCTTGTGTTTATGGACGAGCGCTCCGCGGAACTGACCAAGTACGCCGCCAATTCATTTCTGGCCACCAAAATCACTTTCATGAATGAGATTGCCAACCTATGCGAATTGCTGGGTGCCGATGTGGACTCGGTGCGCAAGGGAATTGGTACCGACAGTCGCATCGGCAAGCGCTTTCTATTCCCAGGAATTGGTTATGGAGGAAGCTGCTTTCCAAAAGACGTGCAGGCATTGGTAAAATCGTCGGACGAAGTAAAATACGATTTCAAAATCCTTGATGCGGTAATGGAAGTGAATGAATCGCAGAAGACTAAACTGATGGCCCGTGTAAAAGAATTTTTCAACAACAACCTGAAAGGAAAAACCATTGCTGTTTGGGGGTTATCGTTCAAGCCGCATACTGACGATATTCGTGAAGCGCCAGCTTTAGAAAATATCCATGAGCTGTTAGACGCCGGAGCGGTAGTCAAAACACATGATCCGGAAGCCATGAATAATGTGAAACGAATTCTTGGTGAACGCATCACGTACTGCGAAAATCCTTACGAAGCGGCAACCAATGCCGACGCCATCTTCATCGCTACCGAGTGGCCCGAATTCCGCACACCTGACTTTGATAAATTAGCTTCATGCCTAAAGGGCAAAGTGATTTTTGATGGACGAAATCTTTATGACCTCCAGCAAATGAAAGAATTGGGGTACACTTATTTCAGCATTGGTCGTCAAGCTATTATTTAAAACAATTCGTAAAGCTCATCTTTTCAAAAAAATAACCCGAATGAAACAACGAATATTAATCACCGGCGCGGCAGGTTTTCTTGGGTCACATCTTTGCGATCGCTTTATCAAAGAAGGGTTTGAGGTTGTCGCCATGGACAATCTTATCACGGGTGATCTTCGGAATATTGAGCATCTATTCAAGCTGAAAGAGTTTGAATTCTACAATCACGATGTTTCAAAATTTGTACACGTTCCAGGCGACTTGCAATACATTCTTCACTTTGCTTCACCTGCCAGCCCGATTGATTATTTGAAAATTCCTATCCAGACGCTAAAGGTTGGCTCGCTAGGTATACACAATTTGTTAGGGCTTGCGCGTGTGAAGAAGGCGCGCATCATGATCGCCTCCACATCTGAGGTGTATGGCGATCCCAACGTTCATCCCCAACCCGAAGAATATTACGGTAACGTAAATCCGGTGGGCCCGCGCGGCGTGTACGACGAAGCGAAGCGCTTCCAGGAAGCGATGACTATGGCCTATCACACCTATCACAAAGTGGATACACGCATCATCCGGATCTTCAATACCTACGGGCCGCGGATGCGCCTCAACGACGGACGTGTGTTACCCGCTTTTATCGGTCAGGCATTGCGTGGAGAAGACCTTACCATCTTTGGCGATGGCTCGCAAACCCGCTCGTTCTGTTTTGTGGATGACCTGGTGGAAGGAATTTATCGCTTACTTATGAGCAGCTATGTGCTGCCCATGAACATTGGCAATCCTAGCGAAATTACGATCAAAGAATTTGCCGAAGAGATTATCAAACTTACCAGCACGACACAAAAGATTATCTATCAACCCCTGCCCAAAGACGATCCGAAGCAGCGTCAGCCCGATATCACCAAGGCTCGCCAGATTTTAAACTGGGAGCCAAAAGTGTCGCGTGCTGAAGGATTGAAAATCACCTACGAATATTTCAAGTCGTTGCCGAAAGATGTGTTGTATCACCGCGACCACAAGAATTTCGAAGGGTATATCCGATAAATTCTATCCGCAGGTAATTCATTACTCAGAATGCAGCCTCTTCAAGGGGTTTGCTTTTGTTTCCAAATGAGGTCTCTAAGGTGTCACCATACGGATTGCACTATTTTGCGAATCTGCTATATAGATATTGCCTTTGCTATCCACGGCTACGCCCAGCGGAGCAGACAACGATGCAATCAATGCGTTACCACCATCGCCTGAATATCCTGCCTTTCCACTTCCTGCCACGGTGGTGATGATTCCTGTTGAGACATCAATTTTTCGAATGACATTGTTGCCTGAGTCGGCGAAGTAAACATTCCCCGACAAATCTGTTGTCACACCCACAATAGAGCTGCTAAGCTTCGCCTGAACCGCTTTGCCTCCATCGCCTTCGTAGCCAGTAGCGCCTGTGCCCGCGATGGTAGTGATTATTCCGTTAGAGATCTTACGGAGGAGATGGTTTCCATTGTCAGAAAAATAGATGTTGCCATTGGCATCTACGGCAATACCATTAGGTGAATTTAATTTCGCTGAGGTGGCTGAGCCCCCATCACCTGAATAACCTGGCTGATCAGGGCCAAGACCTGCTATGGTAGAAATTATTCCTGTTGCCTTTGTTACTTTACGAATGGCGTTGTTTTCACTATCGGCGATGTACAGGTTGCCCGCCGCATCCATTGCCACGCTGTATGGATTCCACAGGGAAGCCTGTGTGGCTGGCCCACCATCGCCTGAGTATGTAACCAAACTAAAATTTATTCCTGCTGCTGTGGAGATCTTACCGTCGGCTGCATTCACAAAGCGAACAACGTTGTTGCCCGCGTCAGCTATGGCGAGATTCCCGTTGCCATCCACAGCTACCGCCAGTGGAATATTCAAACGTGCGGCCGTGGCCAGGCCACCGTCTCCTTGATACGGATTTTGATTGGAAGGATATGGAGCGCCAGCTACAGTAGAAATTATTTTCGTCGATGCATTGATTTTCCGAACCGTGTTGCTTGCACCGTCGGTAAAGTACACATTGTTAAATGCGTCGGTAGCAATCCCTGTTACCCAGGAAATTGCAGCTAAATTAGCCAAACCTCCATCGCCTGAATATCCACCTTTGTTTGGGCCAAGGCCAGCGATCGTCTGAATACTCCCAGACCCCAAAGTCTTCGTTGAAGGATTGACTGTTTCTTTTGTGCACGATTGTGCTAAGGAAAGAACGCCTGCAAAAAAGAGGGTTCCTAATTGATAATTTTTCATTTCGACTGAGTTTGTTTTCAGTCATAATGAAGAATTGGTGAAAAGATACAGCGCCGGAAATTTATTTTTTTAGTATCCGAATTTCCACTTCGTTTTAAAGTCTCGGGCAAGTGGCTGTTGGGTCAGTAAGGCTCTCAAAAGTTCAACGGATATAGGGCCGCTTTGCAAAATGTTATCATGAAATTCTTTTTCCTTCATCTTGCCTGAGTTCACCAGTTCTCCACGCAACGCATAAAATTCTTTGGCTCCAATCATGTACGCCAGTTGATACAACGGTCCATATCCTCCGGTAAAAGAACGTCGCACTTCAGCTGTCGCGTTGGCGCGCTCATGCCCCACTTTGTCCACCAGAAAATCGATACACTGTTGAGGCGTCCAATTGCCTAAGTGATAATTCAGCGAAAAGATTATTCGCGCACAGCGATGCATGCGCCAAAACAACATGCCGACCCTGTTTTCCGGAGACTTTTGAAAATTCTTTTCCCACAGAATCATCTCCCAATACAGTGCCCATCCCTCAATCCAAAACGGAGTATAAAAAAGTTGACGATGCGGATTGTAGCGATCCACCATGAAGCCTTGCAGATGATGACCAGGAATTAATTCGTGAAAAACGGTTGCGCGCGCAAAGTGCTTGTTGTTGCCGCGCATACTCATGAGCTTATCCTCATGCGGCATCGCAGGCGTTGGGTAGGCGATAAGAATATTTTCACCGCCCAGAAAAAATGGACTGAACCGCTGGTCTTGTGCGCTCAGCATGCGCATGCCCCAATCTTCTTTTGCCAGGTCTGGTACAGTGACGAGGTCATTTTTCTGTAAGTAATTGATGGCCTCGTTGGCAAGAAACGCAACAAACTCGGGTTGTTGCCCAGGTTCTACATGATCGTTCTTCACTTTTTCCAAGGCGTCTTTCCACTTATCGCCAAAGCCCATCTCTTGCGAAGCCTTCAGCATTTCTTTTTCACACCACGCGAATTCTTTGTTGGCAATGGCAATCAATTCTTCCGGTGTATAAGAAATAAATTCCATCTCCAGACTTTTGATGATTTGCTCCCGACCAATCGGATTGCCAATAATTCCACTGCCATCGTCTTTCGAAGCATCGGATGCCTTCCACGTTTTCAAAAACCGTTCGTAACTGCTGAACGCGGAATCCAACTCAGTGTGCGGCGCTTGTGTCCACCAACCAAACAGAGGATCGTATTCGTGATAGAAGGAATAAAATTCATTGATGGCTTTGCGATATTCATGCGTCGCAGAAAAGGCTTTCTTTGAAAGTCGCTCAGACGGTTTCGGAAGTTTCTCCAATTCTTTCTGAACAGACTGCACGTTTTTTTTCAAATCATTCAGGGCTTTGGCTGTTTGCTCTCCATCTAAGTGTTTGCCCACACGGCGCTGTTGCACTAATGACATTATTTTGTCAGCAAATGGAATGGTGTTTTTAATCTGATCGTAGTCCGCCTTTTTCTGCTGAAGAAAATATGCATCTTTCTCTATTTCATTCCTCAATAAAACGTAATCGACTTTGCCATCCTGGCTGAATTTATCGAAAGGTAGAGCCTTCATTTTCGTAAGCCACTCAGAATAAAATCTCGCGAAGCGAGCGTAGAATTCGTCTGACTCTCGCACCGAATACGTGCGTTCAAGACTTGCCACATCAGCCTGGTATTGCATGATCGGGTCGCGCATTTCGCTTAACCCCGAATTCTTTTCTTGCGCCTGTACTACACCTGCCGCCAACCACAGAAAGAAAATACAAGTCTTTTTCATGAAAATTATTTTTTGCTGAAATGTTTATAGAACGTGAAAATCGTTTCGATGCCGATTAGAAAATTCTTCACCCCGTAATGTTCGTTGGGTGAGTGAATGGCATCGCTGTCAAGGCCGAAGCCCATGAGCACCGTGTCAAGGCCAAGTTCTTTTTTGAACAGCGATACAATCGGAATACTTCCTCCATCGCGCGTGGGGATGGGAGCTTTTCCCCAGACTTCGACAAACGCATCGCTGGCAGCCTTAAAGGCTTTTGAATCCGTTGGCGTCACAGCGGGCTGGCCTCCGTGATGCACCGTAACTTTCACCTTTACAGACTTAGGCGCGATTGATAAAAAATGTTTAGTAAACAACTCGCTGATCTCCTGACTATCCTGATTGGGAACGAGCCGCATGGAAATTTTTGCTGAAGCTTTTGAAGGCAACACCGTCTTTGCTCCTTCGCCGGTATATCCTCCCCAAATTCCGTTCGCATCAAGCGTAGGGCGAATGCCCGTGCGCTCAAGCGTGGTAAATCCTTTCTCGCCTTGTATGTCATCGATAGCGAGATCTTTCTTATACTCAGCCAAGTCGAATGGCGCTTCATTTAATTTCTTACGATCATCGGGCGACAGCTCGGCCACTTTATCATAAAATCCTGGAATCGTCACGCGGCCATTCTCATCGTGTAGAGAACCAATCATCTTACTCAACACATTGATCGGGTTGGCCACGGCGCCACCATATACTCCTGAATGAAGATCGCGGTTAGGGCCGGTGACCTCCACTTCCATGTAACTCAATCCGCGCAAGCCAACCGTAATCGAAGGATGCTCAAGCGAAATCATCGATGTATCAGAAATCAAAATTACGTCAGCCTTGAGTTTTGCTTTGTTTTCTTTTACAAAGATGCCCAGGTTGTCAGAGCCGACTTCTTCCTCACCTTCGATCATGAATTTTACATTGCACGAAAGCTGATTCAATTTCATCATCGCCTCAAACGCTTTGAGGTGCATGTACACCTGGCCTTTATCATCGCACGAGCCACGCGCAAAAATTTTCCCTTCCTTGATCACCGGTTCAAAAGGAGGGGACGTCCACAAGTTAAGCGGATCAGGTGGCTGCACGTCGTAGTGACCATACACCAGCACTGTAGGCAGCGATGGGTTAATTATTTTTTCGCCGTACACAATGGGGTGACCCTTAGTTTCACAGAGCTGCACGGCTTCCGCCCCCGCGTCTTTTAATTTTTGAACAATGTACTCGGCCGCTTTGCGAACGTCGGCTTTGTGGCGGCTATCGGCGCTGACCGATGGGATACGCAGCAGATCGAACAACTCATCGAGAAAGCGCTGCTGGTTGGATTGAATGTATTCTTTGATCATGACTAAATTATAAATATCTTTTTTCTGAAGGTAATTGCTCACTTGCTCAACTCTGTCTTTTCTTTGAAGAAGATGATGAAATAAAACAACACCGCGATGGCGATGTAGGCAGGCACAAGCCAGATGTTATCCCAGAGGTGTTTGCCGTCCAGCGTGTAGTGATCGGTAGTAAATCCTGAAAACCACGTGCCGATAAACATGCCCAATCCATAGGTCGCAAAAGTGAATAACCCTTGCGCTGCGTTTTTAATTTTCTCTCCCGCTTTCTTTTCCGTGTACATGTAGCCCGTCACGAAAAAGAAATCATAACAAACGCCGTGAAGGACAATCCCTGCATACAGCATCCACAGGTTGGCGTCTACATTGCCGAAAGCAAAACAAACGTAGCGTAGAATCCATGCGAGGATACCGATCATCAATATTTTTTTCACGCCTATGCTGTTGAATAAGAAGGGGATGGCAAGGATGAATATTGCTTCAGATATCTGGCCCATGATCATTTTGCTGGCCGCGTTCTCCATTCCAATTTCGTTAAGAAACAAATTAGCAAAGCCATAATAGAACGAAAGAGGAATGCACACCAGAATAGCCGCTACAAAAAAGATGAGGTACGATTTGTCTTTGAAAAGAACGAAAGCTTCCGCGCCGATCGCGCTGTCAGTTGATTTTCCCTTAGGCGGCGTGTTGGGTAAAGTAAATGAAATCACTCCTAATGCAAGTGAAGCGATAGCAGCCATGTAAAAGGTAGAGGGCGTTTTCTCAATCGCCAATGCTCCGATCATCAGCCCTGAGATAATCCATCCGATCGTGCCGAATACTCTGATCCATGGGAATTGCTTACCTGGATCGGTCATCTGCTGAAAGGCAACACTGTTGCTGAGCGCGATCGTTGGCATATAGAGCAGCGAATAGAATACGATTATCCAATAAAAGAAAGTGTTGTCGGTAATTTGCGTGGCGAAATACAGCAACGCACCGCCCAGAATATGCAGCACGCCCATGATCCGTTGCGCCGCGAAGTAGCGGTCGGCTACCATACCAATAAAAAAAGGAGAAATCATGGTAGCAATAGCCAGCGCACTATACGCTGCACCGATCTGCACGCCGCTGGATTTAAGAAATACTGACATGTATGTGCCCATGGTCACATACCAGGCGCCCCAGATAAAATACTGGAGCAACATCATCAACGAAAGTTTGCTAAAAACAACTGGCTTCATGGTTTGGGTTTAGGGATTACATTCTCGAAGGAAAAATTCGCTTTTTGGCAAAATTTTCCATGAACGTAAAGAATAAATGGCAAACCACCAATACAACGTTGTTTAGCGGAAGCGAAAAGAATCAGCTTCTATTTTTCTGCAGCAAACGGGTCGTAGAGATATTTGCGCTCAGAAAAATCGTAGAGCGTGAACCTGCGCAAATCATAGTAGGCTGTCCAGAAAGTATTCAACGCCTGGATGTAGCTACGCTTGGCGTTGTCCTTTTCATTAAGTGCAATATTCAGGTTGGTGATATCGATCTTGCCGATGAGGTATCTATTTTGTGAAACTTTATAACGCTCAAGCGCCACTTGATCTGATTTTTGAGTAATCTCTATCTGAAGGCGCAGCATCTCAAACTTGCGCACCTGCGTGAGGATCTCCTGCTCGAAGGTTACTTCATCCTGCGCGATCACATAGTCTTGCAATTTCTTGTTGGCGTAAGCCGTCTTCATCGTCGCTTTACGCCGGCCCCAATCTACCACAGGCACATTGAACGTAATATTAGCCACTTGCTGTTTTGATGGGTTTTGGTAGATGTCGCCCAGCTGCGCACCCACGTTGTTCAATCCGTAAGAAGCCGTAATGCCCACCTGATACAACGAGCCGCGCGCGATGGCCACGTCTCGCTCCGCTTCAGTTCGTCGTCGCTCGAATGCGATGTATGCGGAACGCGTTTTCTTGGCATGGTCAAGCGCTTCATCTTCGTTTACTTCAAACAATGGAATATTTTCAGGCATGATCAACTGAAAGGATTCGCCGTTGCGTAAGCCAATAAATGTTCTCAACTGGAGACTTGAGGTTTGCAGATCAAGGTTGGCCTGCGCTACATCCTGCCGCGAACGCAACAACTGAAGTTCTACCTGCAAGAGTTTATCCTCCGAAGTGCTTCCGATATTGTACCTCCCTTTTTCGATTTTATAAATCGTGTCATTGTTGGCAAGATTGAATTTGGCAATCTGAAGATTAACCTGCGCTTGCAACACATTAAAAAAATAGGTAGCCGCATCGCGCGCAATCTGCTCCATGCTTTCGGCATACTCGCGTTTCGATTCTTCGAATTTGATCGGTTCTATCCGGCGATCCCATTTGTATTGATTAAAAGAAAAAAGCGGTTGATTCAGCTGAATGTTTACTGGCGTACCGCTCCATTGCGTAGAGCTGTTACTGATGTTGTTGAAATAATTGTAAAACGAGTTCACCGAAATCTGTCCGTTCGTCCATTGGATTGGTTGCTGTAGCGCGAAGTTGGCGCCTGGGTTAAACTGGTTGATGGGAATGTAACTCAGCGTACCGTCAGGCTGACGAATGGGCGAGATGCTGTTGGTGTAAAGAGAACCCGCGGTAAAATTATTAAGACGAATCTGTGGATTATAATTTGATCGGTACAGTCGGTAACTCCAGTATTTGGTCTCTCGTTTTGTTTCCACCTGACGGAATGCCGGTGACTGGCTTTGCGCACGATGGATCACATCTTCCAACGTGAACACATTTTGCGCGAACGAACTCAAGGCTACGATCGACAAGCCAAGGAAAAAAAATAGTTTCTTATTCATAGCGTAAGGAAGCAATAGGATCTTGTTGTGCCGCACGACGTGCCGGTGCAATACCAAAGGCGAGGCCCACGGAAGCAGCCACCCCGAATGACAAAATAATTGATGCTAACGTAATGATGGTTGGGATGCCGGCAAAGGTAGATATCACATACGCCATCGCACCGCCCAACGCCACGCCGATCAGCCCGCCGCTCACGCTGATCATTACCGACTCAAATAAAAACTGCTGCACGATATCACTCTTCTGCGCGCCGATAGCCAGGCGCAAGCCAATCTCTTTAATACGCTCCAACACAGACGCCAGCATGATGTTCATAATACCGATACCGCCCACGAGTAATGAAATACCCGCGATTGCGCCAAGTACATAGTTGAAAATATCGTTGGTGCGCTGCTGCTGCTTCAACAGCAACTCAGGGATTTCAATTTCATAATCGACCACGTCAAAGTGTTTGCGCTTCAACATGCGCTGTAGTACTTCTGCCGTAGGCTGGAGCGAACTGGTTTCTTTTACCTGAATCACCAGTTTGTCGAGCTGATGATAATTTTTGTTCTGCTCTTCTTCTTTTGGATCCGTTGAAGTATCGATGATCATTCCCTGGCTGCGCATGGAAGCAAGGCGCAAATCTTCCTGCGTAATGAGTTCTCTGTTTTTATACCGAATTAAGATCGTGTGCAACGGCGCGTAGATGTCCATGTTGTAATCCCGAATCCCAAGCTTCCCAAGACTGGTTTGCGAAATGACACGCTCTTTGAGTATGCCAACAATTAGCAGCCAGTGCGGTCCCACTTTAATGCTTTTGCCGACAGGGTTTTCTGTGGGAAAAAACTTGCTCTTGATACCGCTTCCAATGATACACACCGGCGATCCCAACCGCATTTGTTCTTCGTTGAAATGCTGACCTGCGCTTAGGGTGAAATTAAAAATATCGAAATAGGAAGGTTGCACGCCAATGAGTTTGGCAGACCGCCGATGCCCTTGACGGATCACCGTGGTTTCGATCAGGACTTCAGGACTCACTTGAGAAATGCCAGGAATTACCTTTTGAATTCCGGCTACATCGCGTAAGGTCAGGCCGGGAGAAAATTTTTTCTTTTCTTTTTTGCCGACCTCCTCTTCTACCTTTTCTTCCTTTTGCTGAACAATGGGCTTCACCACAATGTTGTTCACGCCCACCAATTTGATTTGCTCAAGGAGTTCCTTTTGGGCGCCATTGCCTATGGCGAGCATGGCTATCACGGCCGCCACACCAAAGATTATTCCCAGGCCCGTAAGTAACGACCTGATTTTGTTTACCAACACCGCACTGACTGCAATGTAGAAGTTGGCCAATATTCTTTTTGAAATCACTGGCCCGGCTTTTTGGTGTTCAGTTCAGCCGTAGTATTTTTTGATTTCAACATAGCCGTAGGCTCAGCGGGTTTTCCTTGTTCATCTTTCTTCTTCCTTTTTCCATTCAGTTCGGGCAAAAGCTTACTGGCCTTTCCCTCCTGGCCCGGAGGTACCGACAAAAAGATTTTATCGCCTTCGGTAATTCCTCCTAAAATTGTGGCATCGTTGGAGTTGGTTTCGCCTACAATCACTTCTTGTTTCTCAATGCTTGCTCCATCTTTCTTAAAGACATAAGTGATCGAGTCGTATTCGGTCTGCAAGCACTCCAGTGGAATGAACACTACTTTGTCTTTTACACTGGCAATAATTTTATTACTGGTAGTCATTGATGGGCGAAGGGTTGCGTCGGTTCCTTCGATATCCACCATGACTTCAAAAACTTTGGCATCAGAGTTGGGGCGCTGCTCGCCCACGTTAGCCACACTCACTACTGACCCTTTCAATTTCTTTTCCGGATATGCATCCAATCCAATCTCTACGTGTTGACCTTTCTTTACTTTGCGCACATCTACTTCGTTGACATACGTTTTAGAAACCATCCTCGTAAGGTCAGGGAGCGAGGCCACTTTTGGGTCCCACATCTGAATTTGTGAACCTGCTTTGATCGGGCGGCCATCCCATCCCTTTTCATAAATCACCATTCCGTCTTCTGGCGCTTTTACTTCAAACGACTGCAGCACCGAAGTCATGTTATTGAGGTCACCTTGCACCTTACGGAGTTCGGCGGAGACTTCGCGCATCTTCTCTACGTTCTGATTTTTTTTGATTTTATAATTTTCAATTGCCTGCTCATAGGCACGGTTGGCTTTGTCGAGCGCAATCTCGGCTTGCTTGATTGTGGCCGGCGGCTCGAATTGCGACTGGTCTAAAATGATTTTCTTTTCTTCGGCGGCGTATTTTAGATTGATGAGTTCATCGCGCGACTGCCGCATGATGAGTGTCGTATCTAATTGTGTTTGTACAAACTTTGAATTTGCTTTTTCAAGCTCGATTTGCTTGTCGGTATATTTTTTTTGAAACTCCGAGCGATCGAGCGTAGCTACCCAATCTCCTTTTTTTACAACCGTGCCTTCGTTGACGATATTCTGAATAGTGACTTGCCAGATTTGAAAGTTGCGAAGCGCTTGTGGCCCTAAGATCTTCACTGAGTTTTTTGCTTCGAGTTCTCCCGACGTTTCTACTTCTACTTTAAACTCGCCTTTCTTAGCCACGGCCATTATATCCGCCGTCTGACCATTGGTGCCTCCTCGTAGAAAAAAATAAAGAACGAGCAGCGCAAGTACAACGCCTGCCGCAATGATGTACGTTCGTTTGGTCATGTGCTTAGGTTTTGGTAAAAACTAGAAACAGTAAAACATCATATACTGATAAAATCACTTATAGTTTCACTTCCAGAGAGAATTTCTTTGTGCGGTCAAAACTATTTCGCGTCATCGCCCATAGGCGGCCTATACTTCGACTCTTTGAAAATCTTCTGCGGGTCCTTAAGATTCATTAAGGCAGGCAATGATACGTCAGGTTTTACTTTTATGAATTCATTAACAATCTGCCAGCCCACCCAAGTGCCTATGCGCCCGGGGCACTCATTACCCACTTCATAAGTTTTGGGGCGCTCACCAATGTAACGCTCTTTCATTCGTTGGCTTGTGGAAAACAGCGCTTCGTCTTGCACAAACCTTTTCCAGATCATATCCTGATTGGCTTTTGCCCCTTCAATCTCTTTGCCTGTATAGCCAATGAACACGCTGTCGTGAACGCAAGGCAGCATGTGCTTGGCAAAATAGTAGGCTTTGCCGTAAGTGATCATCTCCGCCATCATCGTCCTGTCATTCAAATTTGTTTTGTTGTACTTCGAATCAATTCCATAAAGCAAAAGGGCTGAGGGCACAATAAAGTTTTCTTCATATCTCCTCAGCATGTACGCGTACATGTCGGGTTTGTAGCTCGACCGCCTGCCTAAGTAATAATCCAGACCTACGATGATCAGCGAATCGCTAACGTACAAATCGCTTTCCATGCCTGTGATCACCGTTTCAATCCGCGGCGGTTGAAAATCCGGATAGTAATACTTCATATTGGCAAAAGCTCGCTGAAATTCCTCTTTAAGCTTTTGTCCGCTGCCAAACAATTGCTTCGTCTGCGTTAGCAACGTGTCGAACGAAGGATGATTGAAACGCCTGAAAAGTTTGTTGATAAACACAGAATCGTCAGGATAATTTGTCCGCCCGAAAAAAATATCACGCAAAGCCGCATGCCGCGAGAAAAAACTAACCAGTTGTTTTTTGGTATGAAGTTGGGGGATCGAATCTTCGAGTGAAGAAACCTTCAGGTCGATTTTTATTTCCGGATTGAGTACGCATTTCTCTTCGTCGGGCTGGCAAGAGATTAAAATGGCGAAAAAAGAAACGAAGCAGATTAGACGATTCATAGCAATAAAAACCGGGGATAAAATTAAAGTGCAATATAAACGGAAACGAAGGCTACTTCGTATCCTGCAGAAATTGTTTATAAACATGAGGAAAACTTCAGGCCGAAGTACTATTTCTTAGCAAGACCAAGTATTGACGCTGTGCGCTGGCGCGATTCCTTCAGCAATTTTTCATTTTGTGAAAGCGATTGCCCGAAGGACGGAACCATCTCTTTTAATTTATCCTGCCACGACTGCGCCTGGCTTAGTTTCTTAAAACACTTCGGCAGAATACCGAGCATTACGGCGGCGGCTGTGGATGCGCCTGGCGAAGCGCCGAGCAAGGCTGCTACGGTGCCGTCTTGCGAAACGACAACCTCCGTTCCAAACTCAAGGATTCCACCTTCCTTTTTGTCTTTCTTGATCACCTGCACGCGCTGGCCCGCTTCTTTCAATTCCCAGTCTTCCAGTTTGGTGACGGGCACATATTCTTCAAGAGCAGCAAGCCGTTGCTCTGGAGTTTGCCTTACCTGCTCGATAAGGTACTTGGTGAGCGGCATGTTTTTCATCCCCGCAAAAATCATCGGGATGGCATTGTCCAGCCGGATAGATTTTGGTAAATCCATCAGCGATCCGTTTTTCAAAAACTTAGTTGAGAATCCCGCGAAGGGACCAAACAGCAATTCCTTTTTCCCATCTATAATGCGTGTGTCAACATGCGGCACAGACATGGGTGGTGAGCCTACCGTGGCCTTGCCATACACTTTGGCGTGGTGCTGTTTGATCAACTCTTCGTTCAAACATTTCAGCCACAGGCCGCTGACAGGAAACCCCCCGTATCCTTTACGCTCCTCTATTTCCGCACGCTTCAGCAAGTGCAAGGTGGCGCCACCCGCTCCGATGAAAACAAATTTTGTGTTCACTTTGCTCTTCTCGCCGGTGAGCAAGCTCTTCACAAATACGTCCCATCCTCCTTTGCCGTCGGGGTCGAGGTCGAGTGCCTCAATGTTATAATGCAATGTCACGCCCTGCATTTTATTCAATTGATTGAACAGACTGCGTGTGAGTGCACCGAAGTTTACGTCAGTGCCTATGTCCATGCGTGTGGCCGCAACGGGCTGGTTGGCATCGCGGCCCTTCATTACGATGGGCGCCCACTGTGTAATGAGCTCGCGGTCTTCCGTGTAGATCATGTCTTTGAAAAGTGGACTAGCCTGCATGGCCGCATAGCGCTTCCGCAAATAATTAACGTTGTCATCACCCCACACCAAACTCATGTGCGGGATTGGGGAAATAAACTCGGAAGGGTTAGGCAAGTAATTTTTTTGAACCAAGTACGACCAGAATTCGCGCGACGCCTCAAACGATTCAGCAATTTTCACAGCCTTGGAAATATCAATCGAGCCGTCGGGCTTTTGTGGTGTGTAGTTTAACTCACAAAACGCGGAGTGACCCGTTCCGGCATTGTTCCAGGCGTCCGAGCTTTCCATTCCTGCCGCATCAAGGCGTTCAAAAATCTGAATGGTGATATCCGGATTCAATTCTTTAAGCAGAATGCCCAGCGTGGCGCTCATGATACCCGCACCCATTAACACTACGTCAGTTTCTTTTACCAACGGCCTGATTCCTGTTGACATGTTTTCAGATTAAAATTAAACCGACCAAGTTAGGGCAACATTGGTATGCTTCCAAATTCATTGTTTCAAACCAGTATTGAATTTTCTGGTTTCAAGAGTAAAAGAATTGTGTCAACTTTGAGCCCACAAACTTCATTGCTTGAAACCGATCAAACACATTGCCGTCTCGGGAAACATTGGCTCCGGAAAAACTACTCTTGCTGAAAAATTAGCCAAACACTACGGCTGGACTCCGCTGTATGAATCGGTTGATACAAATCCCTACCTCCGCGATTTTTACGAAGACATGACGCGCTGGGCGTTTCATCTGCAAATCTATTTTCTCAACAGCCGTTTCACGCAAGTGCGCGTTATCCGCGAAAGCGAAAAAACCATTATTCAGGACCGGACTATTTATGAAGACGCCTACATCTTTGCCAAAAATCTGCACAAGAGCGGGCACATCAACGACCGCGATTACCAAAGCTACCTCGACATTTTTCACTCGATGATCAACTTTGTGCAGCCACCCGATTTGCTCATCTACCTGAAGGCCGACATTCCTAAACTGGTTTCTCAAATTCAGCGGCGCAACCGCGACTTCGAATTCAACATTAAGCTTGAATATTTAAAAACGCTGAATGAACATTACGAAAAATGGATCAGCGAATACAAAGGCAAACTTTTGGTGATCGACATGAACCACCTCGATTTTGTCAACAACATCGAAGATTTTTCTTCGATCGTTAGCAAAGTAGATCTTGAATTGAACAGTCTTTTCGGGTAAGCCTATTGGCCTACCATAAATACCGCATTCGCGAAAATCATCTTGCCATTTTCCCAAAAGCAACGAAACATCGGATTGTCGGTCATGTACACCACCTGACCTTTTCCTTTGTCTTCCACACCAAACACAAGCGTGTTTTCGAGCTTCTTGTTGATGTTCTTACCGGCAAAGCCAATCAGTGGTTTTTGTTTTCCTTTGAGAATGCCCACGTTCCAGCCCTGCTCGAGGTACGAAAAATGAAGTTCATTGGTGCGCAGTGAGTAGTAGTAATCGTCAAGGCCAAAGGCCAGCGGATGAGTTTTGTCGAGCGTGACTTTGTAGATCGCACCAAAAATATTGTTGCTTAATTCTTTGCGTTCTGCTTCTGCAAATTTCACCGGGCCCTCTTTTTCCTTCAATTCTTTGTCTTCCTTCTCGGTTTTTTTCTTTGCGTCGTCATCGGCAAATTCCTTCAAGGCAAATCCTTTTTTGTCGGCAAAGGTGCCAGCCCCGTTGGCAATGAGAATCAACTTGCCTCCGTCACTTACCCAGCGCTCAATCATCGACAGCATTCCTTCATCAAATAATTTATAGTTGCCATCGGGCACAACCAACACAGTATATTTCCACAGGTCGATTGTTTTGAAATAATCTGTGCCGATAACTGTTACCGGATAATGAATCTGCTGCTCAAAGAAATGCCACAGCTCACCATGGCCCAACGACGAAGTTTGATCTCCGCCCAGCAGCGCCACCTTCGGTGCTTTCAAATGGTTTACTTCACGTGATCCAAAATCAAAACCTTTATCTACAAACCCCGATTGCGTTGCATAAATTTTTCGATCAAGGCTTTTGGCAATGGATTGAACAACGTTATCAAAGTCGGCAATGCCTTCGTTGTTGCGCCTCGTGACCAGCAAAGTGCCTGGCTCAAAGGTCTGTCCACCAGAGGCGAATGATTTGCCGCTTGCTCTTACTTTAATTCCTTTTTTTATCAGCGCTGCCAGCAACTCTACATCGTTCAGGCTTTGGTATTTAAAAATATAAGCATACGGCTTGACCGGGATAGCTTCAGAAGCAGCGACTTTCGGCTGATAATTTTTTGCAACGGCTATTTTTTCCGTAAGGGCAAATGCCTTTAGTCCATAACTATAAAATAAATTCCACGCAGTGATATCGTACGTGAGCGAGTCGTTGAGTTTGCTTTGCGGTTCAAACAAGGTTGTGACAAAGCGGCCTTTCGGCTGATAGATATTCAGCACAATATCGTCAGTGGTAAGTGTGAAGTTGTTTTGCGTTTGCGTGGTGTAGTCAAAGCCCCGCGCAGGTCTACCGGCTGCTGCATGACCAAACTGAATGCTATGCGTACTCATCCAGTCGGTAATCTTTTTCAGCTTGTCAGGATTGTTTTCCGCTTTGATTACGTAGGTTTTGTACGGCACGGAAGGTGCCGTGGCATTCTCTTTAAAGAATTTTTCGAACTCATCGTTTAACCTCGCCGCATTCATCGAAGAAATTTCAATGGTGCTCATTCCATTGGTGAAGTGGTGAGTCAACCTGTCTTTGAGCGTGAGTGGATCGCCTTCGTTCGTCGTTACTGAAAGCCCGCCTCCGATGCCGCCTTGCTCATAAGTCATACCAATCGCCCCACTGTACACCGGATACGTGTCGCCGTAGCTTGGATAATACAAATCATAGCGCTCGCGGGTGAAGTACAGCCATCCCTGCTCATCAAAATATTTTGCGTTGTTTTTTCCGATCGTCGTTTGGAATTCGCGCTGCCAGGTGCTGATCACTTCGTGAAATGGCTCTGCGGCCGGAGCGAAATAGTACGGCGTGTTGTATCCCTGTTCGTGAAAATCAACGTGCACATGCGGCATCCACTGATTGTAAATTTTTATGCGTGCCTGCGATTCAGTTTGAGTTTCCCACGCCCAGTCGCGGTTCAAATCAAACAAATAGTGATTGGCTCTTCCACCAGGCCATGGCTCGCGGTGCTCGCGTGCCTGCGGATCGCTGTTGGCCGGATTGTTACCGTATTGGTTGTAGTAATTCGCATAGCGGTCGCGACCGTCAGGGTTGATACACGGATCGATAATAACCACCGTGTTCTTCAGCCACTCTTTTGATTTCGCGTTAGCCGGATTCACTAATTCATAAATCGTTTTCATGGCCGCCTCCATAGAGTTGGCCTCGTTGCCGTGCACGTTATAACTCAGCCACACGATGGCTACTTTGGTAGACGGTGTTCCGTCGAGCAAACCTGCCCTGCGCAAATTATCCTGACGAATCTGCTCGATGTTCTTAAAATTTTCCGCTGATGCAATGATTGAATAAATGAGCGGGCGATGTTCGTACGTTTCTCCGTATTGCTGAGTGCGGACACTGGCTGGCGCTGCTTCAGCTACGTGTTTGAAATACTCTACTACACGATGATGACGGGTAAACCGATCGCCCAATTCATAGCCCAAAAATTCAGAAGGGGATTGAAGCTTAGGTTGCGCAAAAGCAATGGAGGCTGCGACGAGCGCAACGATAAAGAATAAAAATTTTTTCATTGGAAATAAAATAATTCGAATTGGGAAGATGAGTAAAAATTAGTTCTGCTTCAACTGGTTTGTTATCTGAGGCGTATGATGGCCCACGTGTTCTTTCAAAAATTGTAGCGCATGTTGCACGTTGAGCATGCCTGCGCGCACGTGACGGTAAATTTTGCGTTTGATGTGTCGGTCTTCTACGCGCTCCAGCACGAGTTTCAACTCAAGGCGCACCGTGGTCCATTCTTCCTGCAGTTTTTCAAAATCAGTTTCAGTCGTTGTGTTTTCCACCACCACTTTGGGGGCTTTGAATTTGAGGGGAAGTCGCTGCGAAATCTTTAAGACGAGCATTTTCAATTCTTCCACAAAGCCCGTATCAGAAGCCGTTTCAATACCTTGAATCTTCTTTTTAAGATAGCTGACCGACAGCCGCTCGGCGGCGATCAAATGGGCCAGAATCTGATTCACCGACCATTTATCGTTCTCGCAACGATTGAGTTTTTGGGGCGCAACGTTGTGCAGCGAATGGAGCAATTCCCTGCGCTGATGCTCCAGGGATTGAAAGAGTTTTTCAAGTGTATTATTCAAGAGATCTGGCTTTGGTTCTGCAATTTGGAGAAGGTAAGGGTTTGGTTTACGTAAAACTTTTGATAATTTTAGAATATTACCTCAACCTTTTTACCAACCTAAATTAAAATTATGAACACAAATTACACAGGTTTTTGGCTACGATTCGTGGCAGCCATAATTGATGGGCTAATTCTTGGTGTTGTGAATTGGGTCATTTTGGCTCCGATACTTGCCGCCATTGGATTCTCGGCCGCAGGAGGATTCCCTTTTTCAGGTCTTACAAATCCCGATCAACTAGATGTAGCAGCACTGGTAGCCTCCCTAACAGCGATGTTCGGCGTTGCCTGGCTCGTTCAAAAAATTGTGGATCTGCTTTATCATTCACTCCTTGAGTCCTCAAAATTTCAAGGCAGTTTTGGAAAAGTTGCTTTAGGGATAATTGTAACTGATACCAATGGAAACAAACTTGATTTTACAAAAGCACTCGTACGCAATGTTTGTAAATTCATAAGCTCAGCCATTTTATTAATTGGTTACATCATGGCCGGTTTCACTGAAAAGAAACAAGCCTTGCATGATATCATTGCGGGAACTTTGGTGGTGATGAAACCCAAAACACCAGCAGCATAGGTTTTTCTTGAGACAAACAAAAAAGCCGATCAGTAATGACCGGCTTTTTTTATTTATGATTCTTCTCGCTTACAGCGATTTCTTCACTTCTTTCATCTCGTAGCTTTCAATCACATCGCCTACTTCAATGTTGTTGAAGCCTTCGATGCCCATACCGCAATCAAAGCCTGACTTCACTTCGCTGGCGTCGTCTTTGAAACGCTTCAGGGAATTGAGTTTTCCGGCATACACCACGATACCATCGCGGATGAGGCGTATCGGGTTGCTGCGTTTGATGTATCCGTCGGTCACCATGGTTCCGGCCACGGTTCCCACTTTCGATATCTTGAACACGTCGCGTACTTCGGCATTTCCTACGATTACTTCCTCCAACTCCTTCTCGAGCATACCTTCCATCGCAGCCTTCACTTCATTGATCGCGTCGTAGATGATCGAATACAAACGGATTTCGATTTCTTCGGCATCGGCCAAGCGGCGTGCCGCGGCTGATGGCCGTACCTGGAATCCTACGATGATCGCGTCTGACGCAGATGCGAGCAACACGTCGGATTCTGAAATCTGACCTACCGCCTTATGGATAATACTTACAGCCACTTTCTCGGTAGAGAGTTTCAACAACGAATCGGAAAGTGCTTCGATCGATCCGTCCACGTCACCTTTTACAATCACGTTCAATTGCTTGAATGAACCAATAGCCAAACGACGTCCAATTTCATCCAGCGTAATATGTTTCTTCGTCCGAATGCTTTGCTCACGCAAAATCTGACTACGCTTGTTGGCTACTTCACGCGCTTCGCGGTCAGTTTCCATCACCTGGAATTTCTCACCCGCTTGTGGCGCGCCATCCAAACCTAATACTTGTACCGGCGTTGACGGACCTGCTTCGTTTACGCGCTTACCCGTGTCGTCGAACATCGCTTTTACGCGGCCATAGTTCGATCCGGCCACCATTACATCTCCCACCTTCAACGTACCGGCCTGCACCATCAGGGTGCTTACATAACCGCGACCTTTGTCGAGCTCAGCTTCGATGATAGAACCTACGGCAGGTTTGTCAGGGTTGGCCCTTAAATTCAATAACTCGGCTTCGAGCAATACTTTTTCAAGCAACTGCTCCACACCTTGTCCGGTTTTGGCAGAGATAGCCTGGCTTTGGTATTTACCACCCCAGTCTTCCACCAGAATATTTATTTTAGAAAGTGATTCTTTCACCTTCTCGGGATTGGCTCCTGGCTTATCAATTTTGTTAATCGCGAAAACCAGCGGCACACCCGCCACCTGCGCGTGGTTGATCGCCTCTTTGGTTTGCGGCATCACATCGTCGTCGGCAGCGACCACAATGATAGCGATGTCAGTAAGTTTGGCACCGCGTGCACGCATGGCCGTAAATGCTTCGTGACCTGGCGTATCAAGGAACGCAATTTTTTGTCCGCTTTGGGTAGTCACATCATAGGCACCGATGTGCTGGGTAATTCCTCCGGCTTCGGTAGCCACCACTTTGGCTTTACGGATGTAATCGAGCAGCGAGGTCTTTCCATGATCGACGTGACCCATGATGGTAACGATCGGCGCACGTGGCTTCAGTACTTCGTCGCTTTCTTCTTCCTCCTCCGCTTCAACTTCTTCTTCAGTAGAGGTTGTAAACTGAACTTCGTAACCAAATTCATCAGCAATCACAGTGATCGCCTCAGCATCCAACCGTTGGTTGATGGAAACGAACATTCCCAACCCCATACAGGTAGAGATCACATCGTTTACCGATACATTCATCAATGAGGCCAAATCGTTGGCCGAGATAAACTCGGTTACTTTTAGTGTCTTCGATTGCTCTTGCTCTTGTTGCAAACGCTCTTCTTCGGCATCTGAAATAGCCTGGCGTTTTTCTTTGCGGTATTTGGCGCCGGTGAATTTCTTCTGACCGCCACTTAGTTTTGCAAGCGTTGCTCTGATCTGATCCTGAATTTCTTTGTCAGTGGGCTCCACCTTCTGCACACGTGGTGCCGGTTTGCCCTTGTTAGCTCCGGGATGGCCAGTAGCTGGGCGTGGGCCCTTGTTATCATTAAAATTCGGAATTCTTTTGCGGGGCCGCTTTTGCTGCTGGGCTGCATTGCTTTTGTTGGGATCCGACGATGCCACGGGCAACTCAATCTTATCCACCACTTTCAAGCCTTGCAGTTTGCCGGCTTTTGCTTTGATTAACTCTAATTCTGGCTCAACCGGCTTTTCGGGTTCAACCACTTTAGGTACTACCACTTCCGCCGGTTTTTCAACTACAACTTGTGGTACGGCGGGTACTTCCACTTCGGGCTCCGGTTCCTTGGTTTTCTTTTTCTCGAGGTCGAGCTTGCCAAGTACTTTAATGCCTTCCAACTTCGGTTTTTCAATTTCAACCTTGTCGGGCTGCTTTACTTCCTCCTTGTGCTTGACAATGTCTTTTGATCCAAGGTTTTTGATGAGCATGCTCTCCTCATCTTCCGTTTTCTTGCGGTGCACTTCGGGCTCTACTTTCGCAGGAGTGCTTTCGATATGCTTGCCGCCGATGGTGAGGCCAGAAGCTTCCAGTTTTTCAGAAGCTGATGAGGCGTATTCTTTGGCAAGCATGGCAAACTGATCGGCAGTCAGTTTGGCGTTTGGATTATTTTCAACGGAAAACCCTTTTTTGGCTAAAAAATCCAAAATAGTGTTGTGGCCCACGTTGAGTTTGCGCGATGCTTGTCCTAATCGTATACCCTTTTCTTCAGCCATGCTCAAATATCTGCTATTTTTATCGATTTGCGAGTTTATCCTATTGTAAAACTACTTTTTTGCCGTTTATCCTTGTTCAAATTCTTTTTTCAACACGCCGAGAATCTGGTCTACTGTCTCTTCTTCGAGATCGGTGCGGCGCACCAGTTCTTCGCGGTTCAGCGCGAGAACACTCTTGGCTGTATCAAGTCCAATGCGTTTGAGTTCGTCGATCACCCAGCTTTCCAGTTCGTCGCTAAACTCATCAAGATCGACGTCTTCCTCCTGAGCGGTGCCGTCGGTTTCACGGAACACGTCTATTTCCATACCTACCAACCGGCTCGCCAGCTTGATATTCAAGCCGCCTTTTCCAATGGCCAGGGAAACCTGATCGGGTTTTAAGAACACGGCTACACGACCGCTGTCTTTATCGATTTTGATGCTTACAATTTTGGCAGGGCTGAGAGCACGCTGAATGTAAAGCTCAGGGTTTTCAGTAAAGTTGATTACGTCGATGTTTTCGTTTTGCAATTCGCGCACTACTGCGTGAATGCGCGAACCTTTCATACCGACGCAAGCGCCTACCGGATCGATGCGGTCGTCGTACGACTCTACCGCTACCTTGGCGCGCTCGCCTGGCTCACGCACTACTTTCTTAATGGTGATCAGACCGTCATAGACCTCGGGTACTTCCTGTTCGAATAAGCGCTCCAGGAAAACCGGCGACGTGCGCGACAAAATGATTTTAGGGCTACCATTTACCATGTCTACTTTGTGAACGATGGCACGTACGGTTTCACCTTTGCGGTAGCGGTCTTTAGGAATCTGCTCTCCGCGAGGAATTGAAATTTCGTTTCCTTCTGCATCGGTCAGCAATACTTCACGGCTCAACACCTGATACACTTCGCCGCTGATGATTTCACCAACGATGTCTTTGTATTTCTGGAAGAGAATATCTTTTTCAAGGTCTTTCACCTTTTGCATCAACGCCTGGCGCGCGGTGGTTACGGCGCGACGACCGAAGTCTTCGAGGTGAATTTCTTCAGCTACTTCTTCACCTACTTCAAAATCGGGCTCAATTTTCTGTGCCTCAGAAAGACTGATCTTGTCGTGATCCCAGATATCTTCAGAATCGTCATCAACGATTTCGCGGAAACGCCAGATTTCCAAGTCGCCTTTATCGGCATTGACAATGATGTCAAAATTGTCGTCTTGCACATACTTTTTGCGGATCATGTTGCGGAATACATCTTCGAGAATCCGGATCATAGTGGGCCGGTCGATGTTTTTCTGCTTCGCAAAGTCAGCAAACGATTCAATTAAAGTTGATGCGTCCATAGTTCGGTCTATTTAAAAGATACGGTTACAAATGCTTTTTCAATTTCAGAGAATGGGATTTCTACAGTTTTCAATTCTATTTTCTTGCCTTTTCCAGATTCTGTTTCAACGACAATTTTTTCTTCCACTACTTCTTTCAATACGCCGGTCACAATGCTTTTATTTTTGAGTACTGCCTTTAGTCCGCGGCCTTTATTTTTCACATACTGGCGTTTCATTTTCAAAGGATGATCGAGGCCAGGTGTGGATACTTCCAATGAATATTGCTCATCGATCAGTGTTTCAGTGGAGTCGTTCAGGGCGCGGCTCACTGCCGCACAATCGTCGATGGTAATGCCCTGATCGCCGTCTACGATCACGGTAATTTTCATTGGCTTATGCTTCGACACCACTACATCCACCAGAAAGTGGGCAGGGCTGCCAAGGCTTTTTTCAGCCAAATCCTTTATTTTTTCTTTCAAATCCATAGAAACAAAGAGGGGACTTGCGGTCCCCTCTAAACATTTTCTTTAAGAAGTGATGCAAAGGTAAATGATTTTTTGAGATGTGCAAAAAATCAGATCCTGCAAGTGAATAGCTTAACTCACCAACTGCGCTGCTTTTCTCTTTTCGAGTACGGCCTTGTAGTCGGTTGGCATCACTTTCACAAACTGTTTAAATGAATGCGGCCAGTATCCCAGCACGTGCAATGCCAGCTCGCTGCCGGTGTATTGCTGATGGTTCTTGATGATATCGCGCAAAAATTCTTCGTCTTCGGCGTCAAGCGTGTCAAACGAAACCATTTCCATGTTGCAGTTTTTCGCAAAGGTTTTGTTCACGTCCCACACGTACGCTACGCCACCGCTCATGCCTGCCGCAAAATTTCGGCCGGTATCGCCAAGGATTACCACGGTTCCGCCGGTCATGTATTCGCAGCCATGATCTCCTACACCTTCCACCACTACTTTCACACCACTGTTGCGCACAGCAAAACGCTCGCCGGCCATACCGCGAATGTACGCCTCACCGGAAGTAGCACCGAAGAACGCCACGTTACCTACAATTATATTCTTGGAAGGATTGAAGGTGATTTTCTTTTCGGGATACAGAATCAATTTTCCGCCTGACAGGCCTTTTCCGAAATAATCATTCGCGTCGCCTTCGAGTTCGAAAGTAACTCCACCGGTAGTGAATGCTCCGAAGCTTTGTCCGGCGGTGCCCGTAAACTTCACGTGCACTGAATCCTTAGGCAACCCTGGACCGAGATAGATTTTTGAAATCTCGTTGGAGAGCATCGCGCCCACGCTGCGGTCTTGATTAGAAATTCGGAACTCGCCTTTCACAGGCTCCACATTTTTTAATGCAGGCTGGGCAAGCTGAATCAGTTTTTTGTCGAGTACATTTTCGATTCCGTGATCCTGCTCTTCTTGCTTGAACAATGCGGTATCGAGGCTCATCGCTTCTTTAAACAACAATCCCGAAAGGTCGATGTTACCTACTTTCCAATGCTCGCGGTCTTCCGTCATTTCCAGACGATCGACCTGTCCTACCATTTCATTCACGGTGCGGAAGCCAAGTTCAGCCATGATCTCGCGAAGTTCTTCGGCCAGGAAGGTGAACATGTTCACCACGTATTCCGGCTTGCCGGTAAACAGCGCACGCAACTCTTTATTCTGTGTAGCTACTCCAACCGGGCAGGTATTCAAATGACATTTGCGCATCATGATGCAGCCCGTAGTCACCAATGCAGCCGTTGCTACACCCCACTCTTCTGCGCCAAGCAACGCAGCGATAGCCAGATCCCGACCGGTACGAATTTGTCCGTCGGTTTGCAACACTACGCGACCGCGCAATTTATTTCTTACCAGCGTTTGATGCGCTTCCGCAAGGCCCAACTCCCATGGCAAGCCTGCATGACGAATAGAACTAAGCGGTGACGCGCCTGTTCCTCCATCGTGGCCTGCAATTAAGATCACGTCGGCATGCGCTTTGGCAACGCCAGAAGCAATGGTGCCTACGCCTGCTTCGGAAACCAGCTTCACGCTAATGCGCGCTTCGCGGTTAGCATTTTTTAAATCGAAAATAAGCTGTGCCAGATCTTCGATGGAGTAAATATCATGGTGCGGTGGCGGCGAAATCAATCCGACACCGGGAGTAGAGTGGCGCACTCGGCCGATCCAATCGTCCACTTTGTGGCCGGGCAATTGTCCTCCTTCGCCAGGCTTTGCGCCTTGCGCCATTTTGATCTGAAGTTCTTTAGCATTGGTGAGGTAATAACTCGTCACACCGAAGCGGCCGGAAGCTACTTGCTTGATCGCGGAGTTTTCCCAATCGCCATTTTCTTTGCGCTTGAAGCGAATTTCATCTTCGCCACCTTCACCGCAGTTGCTTTTCCCGCCAATACGGTTCATGGCAATGGCAAGTGTGCTGTGTGCCTCGTGCGAGATAGATCCGAACGACATCGCGCCGGTAGCAAAGCGTTTGAAAATACTTTCCTTCGGCTCTACTTCTTCAATCGGAATGGATTTTCCTTTTTTGAATTTGAGAATGCTGCGAAGTGTGATTGACTTGCTGCTCTGCTCGTTGATGAGTTGCGAATATTTTTTGAAGAGCGAATAATCGTTGGTCTTGGTCGACTGCTGCAACAAATGGATAGTCTGCGGATTGAACAAGTGCGATTCGCCGCGCTGCTTCCACTGATACACGCCGCCCACCGCCAGACGCTGAGTGGTGTTGCTGGTTTTAGGAAATGCAAGTTTGTGCTTGGCCAGCGCTTCCATGGCAATGTCATCCAGACGAAGACCGCCGATGCGCGAAACCGTTCCGGTGAAATATTGATCGACTACTTCTTTGCTAATGCCAAGCGCTTCAAAAATCTGAGCGCCGTGATACGATTGCAGCGTGCTGATGCCCATCTTGCTCATAATCTTGAGCAACTCGCCGCCAACGGCTTTCTTATAATTGTAAATCGCTTTCTCTTCGGTAAGACCTTCGCTGAGAAGATTTTTCTTCTTCATGTCGTGAATGGTCTGATACACCAGATAGGGATTCACGCCGGAAGCGCCGTAGCCAATGAGCGTAGCAAAATGATGGGTTTCCCACACGTCGCCGGCTTCCACCAGCAACCCTACTTTTCCGCGAAGACCTTTGCGGATCAGGTCGTGATGCACCGCTGCCACAGCTAGCAACGACGGGATCTGCGCGTGCCCGCTGTCAAAGCTTCTGTCGGATAAGATGATGATGGTGAATCCGTCTTCAATAGCGTCGGTCACGTATTGACAAACGCGGCTCAATCCTTTTTCAAGGGAGCCCGGTTCGCCGTCGGCCTTGAAGTACGTGTAGATTGTTTTCGTTTGTAAATGCCTGTGATCGATGTAGCGAATTTTTTCTACTTCGTTGTTCGTGAGCACGGGTGTTGGCAACTCCAGCGTGATGCAATGCTCGGGAGATTCTTCCAACAAATTCAATGAGCCGCCCACGTGCGTTGACAATGACATTACCAATCGCTCGCGAATAGAGTCAATCGGCGGGTTGGTTACTTGCGCGAAGAGTTGCTTGAAGTAGCTAGACAGGTGTTGTGCCTGCTGCGACAGCACCGCCAGCGGCGTATCGTTGCCCATAGAGCCGAGCGCTTCTTTGCCGGTTTCGCACATCTGTGCGAGGATCACGCGCAAATCTTCGGAGGTGTAGCCAAACGAAATCTGACGTTTCAAAAAAGTAACGGGATCGTACTTGTGGAAACTACCGCCTGGCTCGGGCAGGTCGCTCAGTTTCACTTTATTTTCTTTCACCCATTTGCCGTATGGCTTGCGCGAACAAATATTCTTTTTCAATTCATCGTCGCTGATGATGCGGCCTTGTTCGAGATCGACCACAAACATTTTGCCGGGCTGCAAGCGACCTTTCAGTACCACTTTTGATTGATCGACATCGAGCACGCCTACTTCGCTGGCCATGATTACGGTGTCGTCGTCAGTAACTACAAAGCGCGACGGACGAAGTCCGTTCCGATCCAACGTAGCGCCTACAATTTTCCCATCGGTGAAGGTGATCGACGCCGGGCCATCCCACGGCTCCATCAGGTTGGCGTGGTATTCGTAAAAATCTTTTTTCTCCTGACTCATGTTTTCGTTGCCATCCCATGCTTCGGGAATAAGCATCATCATCACATGAGGAAGCGAGCGGCCAGCATGCACCAGCAACTCGATGGTGTTATCCAGATTAGACGAGTCGGATTGCTTAGGGTTACAGATCGGAAGAATCATGTTGATTTCTTCCGGCGTAAAATAAGGCGAAGCAAAAAACGCTTCTTTTGATTTCAGCCAGTTGATGTTTCCCTGCACGGTGTTGATCTCCCCGTTGTGCGCTATGTAGCGGAACGGCTGCGCCAACCTCCACGACGGGAAAGTATTGGTGGAGAAACGTGAATGAATAACTGCCAGGGCCGAAACTACTTCTTCGTTTTCAAGGTCTGCAAAATAGTACCGTAGTTGCCCAGAGGTGAGCATGCCTTTGTAGGCAATAGTCTTATACGAAAGAGACGAAAAATAAAATTGGTTGTCAACTCCTTTCACCGACTCGGTGATGATGTGCGTTGAATACTTTCGAAGGATAAAAAGTTTGCGCTCAAAATCTTCGGGGTCAGTGCCGCTGTCAATGCGCTTGATGAACACCTGCTCCATCACGGGTTCAGACGCAAGCGCCGTATCGCCCAAGTCGCCGTGGTTGGTGGGCAACACGCGATAGCCAAGAAGCGACATTTTCATTTTTTTGATTTGACGGTTGAGCACCGTCCGGCATTCTTCGCGCACTTTAGGATCACGCGGAAAAAATACAAGGCCCACGCCGTATTGGCCGAAGGCCGGAAGTTTCATGCCGAGTTTGCTGCACTCGCTGGTAAAAAATTCGTGAGGTACCTGAATCAAAATACCGGCACCATCGCCAGTGTTAGGTTCACAACCGCATGCGCCACGGTGCTCCATGCGTTCAAGCATAGTCAGCGCGTCGGAAACAATCTGATGCGATTTTCTTCCTTTGATGTTTGCCACAAAGCCTACACCGCAAGAGTCTTTTTCGAAGGAGGGATCGTACAATCCAATGTTGTTCACGTCTTTCAATTCTTTACAAAATTTAAATTACACACTCGTGGAGCCTCTAAATTTACGGCAATGAAAAATAGGATGCGAAAATGCGACTGGGATTTTTTAAAATAATTTTAAAAACAAACTAACAGTCAGTAGTGAAATCGGTTGTAGGAAGGAAAAAAAATCTAACTTTGAAATCCATGTCAAAATCTCTGAGCCTATTTCTTCTGTTGCTTGTTGTTTCGGCGGCGGCAATTTGCCAGAAGTCATTTTTCGGTGTGGATGCCGGAATTAATGTGTCGAACCAACGGATATACTCCATAACCACTTATAGTAATGGCACTTCGGGTGGAGTTTCATTTTTGTCGAACGCGGTGAAGCCTACGATTTCCATTTTCTACAATCAAAAGATTTCTGACCCGTTGTCTATTCGCATTTATGCCCGCTACAACTCGCTTGGCTACAAAAAGGTCGGCTCGATGGGCTCTGATGTCGACATCAATTATTTTACTATTCCGTTGACGGCCTCTTATCAGGTCTATAAAAATCTTTTCGTTCAAGCCGGATCGTATGTGAGCTTCACTTTGAACAACACAAAATTATTTAATCAGGATATCACCAAGACCTACCACAAAAACGACTGGGGATTTATTGTTGGAGCCGAACACACGATTTTCAAAAATTTTGCGCTTAACGCGAGCTATTGCATCGGCATAAAAAATATCTGGCTTAATGACAGCAACTCAAATCCTGTTTTCGGAATTACGTACTCTACCAAAATCACTAACCGCGCACTTCAGGTTGCTCTGATTTATAAATTCAAGAAACCCACCAACGAATGAATCACTTTATCATCAGAAGTCGGTCCGCCCGATTCGTGATTGCTTTTTCCCTGGCCCTATTGTCGTGTGGAATACTTCTGGCTCAAGATGATGTCAATAAAAAGATAGCGCAGGAAACCTGCGACTGCATCAGTAAGCAAAATCTCGCCAACAAATCGAAAGGAGAGATTGAAGGCGAACTGGGCATCTGCATGCTTGATGCCATCAACAAAAACAAAGTTGAAATAGACATCTCTGATCAGGCGGCGATGACTGAGTTTGGCAAAAAGGTAGGAATGCTGATGGCGCCCATTTGTCCTTCGGTCTTCAAAGTGTTTATGGATACCGACGACGATGAGAAAGGGATCACCGTTACCGGTAAAATAAAATCGGTAGAAATTGAAGACTTTGTTTACGTGATTGTGCACGATGAAGAAGGACAAGATCGTCGGGTAATCTGGCTGTCGAACTTCAGCGGGTCTGACAGTTTTGTCAGCGATCCTAAAAAATTGATTGGAAAGAATGTGTCATTAAAATACCGAAACGTTGAGTATTACGTGGCCAAGGCCAAAGGGTACCTCAGCCTCAAAGAAATTGTTGAACTTAAAATAAAGGAATAACCACTATGAACATTGCCATGTTAGGCTCCGGCTTTATCGGCCGCTTCTATGCCGACTCTATTCAAGGATACCGCAGCAAAGACAAAATCGTAAGCATCTATTCCCGTAAGGAAGAAAGCGCCAGAAAATTTGCCTCCGACTACAAGGTTGGTTTTGTGGCCACCTCTATGGAAGAAGCCATCGCACGCCCCGACGTACAGGTGGTGTGTATTGCGTTGCCCAACCACCTGCACGAAGAGGCCGTGAACCTGTGTTGCAAACACAAAAAGGCGGTAATCACCACTAAACCGCTTGGCCGCAATGCCGCCGAAGCGGAACGTATGTTGCTGGCCGTAGAGAAAGCGGGCATCTTCAATGGCTACCTGGAAGACCTTGTGTACACACCCAAGTTTATCAAAGCGCACGACAGCGTGAAGAAGGGAGCGCTGGGAAGAATACTCTGGGCCAAATCGCGCGAGACTCACCCCGGCCCGCACAGCGATTGGTTCTGGGATATAGAGCAAGCTGGAGGTGGTTGCATTCTTGATCTCGGCTGCCATTGCGTGGAGATCACGCGAAGCTATATTGGCAAAGACATTAAACCCATTGAGGTGATGTGCTGGGCCGACACCCAAGTGAAGCCAATCGATGCAGAAGATCACGCCATCGGGTTGATCAAATATGAAAACGGAGCCATTGCACAATTTGAAGTGAGCTGGACATTCCGCGGCGGCCTTGACCTTCGGGACGAGGTGATGGGCACCGAAGGAACAATTTGGGTAAACAGTTTTCTGCGCACCGGCTTCGAAATGTTTACAACCGGTAAAAGCGAAGGTTATCTTTCTGAAAAAGCCGAAAGCAACTCGGGCTGGTTATTTCCCGTGGGTGATGAGTTGAATGAACTTGGTTACAACCACATGTTCATGGATATGTTTGACGCCATGGAAAAAGGAACACAACCGAAAGAAACATTTTACGATGGCTATGTGGTGAATTCGGTTTTGGATGCCGCGTACAAGTCTGCAAAAACAAAATTATGGGAGCCTGTGCAACTCAGCGTGTGGCGTGGGCGTACCGGCGTAGGCAAAGACAGCCACCTGCAATCGTACGACGACGATCATTATCTCGTAAAAGAAGAAGTGACACACTACGGCGCCAAAAAAGTAATCCTGAAAAACAAGAAGTCAGGAAAGATTATTGAGCGCGTGGAGTAGAGTTTGATTTCAAAAAGACTGTGCTCAGGCTACTCAATTGCAGGTTTCTAGACTACAAGTTATCGTGCTTAAAACTCTGGCCGTTTAAATAAATTAAGCTCAGGATTTACTACCTTCGGTCTATGATCCGAAAAGCATTCGCTGTCCTTTTGTGTCTAAGTTGGTGCGGCCATAAACTTATGGGGCAAGTCATTGGCAAACAATTTCCCGACATGACTGCCGAAACCGTAGAAGATAAGAAGGTAAATCTACCCCTGGATGTGAAAGGCAAATACACGCTGATTGGCCTCGCCTATTCAAAGAAATCGGAAGACGAACTTAACTCATGGTTCGGTCCGGTGTATTCTACCTTTATCGAAAAGCAAACCGGCATGATGCAAAGCATCAGCTATGATGTGAATGTTTATTTTGTGCCCATGTTCACAGGAGTAAATGCAGCAGCGACAGGCACGGCCAAAAGAAAGGCTATGAAAAATGTTGACCCGAAATTGTTGCCGTATATTTTGTTTTACAAAGGTGAATTGAGAAAATACAAAGACGAGCTCGACTTTGAACGACGCGACATCCCCTATTTCTTTGTGTTAGACCCTGACGGTAAAATAGTGTTTGCCACCGAAGGGCGATTCAGCGACGCCAAAATGGAATCCATTGAGGCCGTAATCGAAAACTAATTTTAAAAAGATGAACTCCCTTTTTCTGCTTGCACTCGCATTGGCTCCGGGTGCAGCCATAGGGTGGTACATCTACGTAAAAGATAAGTACGAGCGCGAGCCCATCCGTTGGCTCATCGCAAGTTTCCTCATGGGTATTGTGAGTACATTGATCACATACTTGATCAGCTATCCGGTGGATAAGATTGTTCCTATCAATCAAAAAAGTTTAACGGATCAGGCGATTCATGCTTTTATCCTTGTTGCCCTGATTGAGGAATTCAGCAAATTCATATTTGTTCGTTGGGTGCTTTATCCAAACAAAAATTTCAATGAACCTTTCGATGGAATTGTCTATGCCGTAAGTGTAAGCCTTGGTTTTGCCAGTTTCGAAAACATCATTTATGTGATGCAAAGCGATAACGGTTTAGCCACCGGACTGATGCGTATGTTTACCGCGGTGCCCGGCCATGCTTCGTTTGCAGTATTGATGGGCTATTTTCTCGGCATCGCCAAATTCAATAAAGGAAAAGAACATTACGCGTGGTACGGGCTGATGATCGCCACACTTTTCCACGGGGCGTACGATTACTTCTGGTTTATTTCTTTTGTTCCCGGACTTTGGGTAGGAGCGGCCGGCGCATTAGCCATTGGCATCTGGTTGTCGAGAAAGGCGATCCAGCGGCATCAACGCAATTCGCCATTTATAATAGAGGAAAAAACCGGTGAAATGGCCAAAAATGAATGATTTTTTCCTTCGCCAACAATGGCATAATTTTGGTGTGAATTAATACAATGAAAAAAGTATTCCTTATTGTCTGTCTGATCGTTGCTTTTGGCGAAGGACGTGCACAATCCACGATCTTCAACCCGATGAAAGATGCAGTGAAAGCGGGCAACGCCAAAGAGCTCGTAAAATATTTTAACACGAGCATTGTATTGAATCTGGAAGGCGAAGTGGCCACTTACAGCAAAGCGCAGGCTGAATTTGTGTTGCGTGATTTTTTCAAAAAGCACGCACCTACTGATTTCTCCATCGTTCACAGCGGTGCTTCAAAAGGCGGGTTGCAATTTGCCATTGGCAAATTTCAAAGTGGTGCTGACAGCTTCAACGTGCTTATGCGCATGCGCGAAGTGGAAGGCGCTTACCTCATTCATGAAATGAGCTTCACCAAAGAATGAACCGACCCGCTTACCTGACGGAAGCTGCCATAGCCCAATTCATACACACTGCCCTTGACGAAGACATTGGCGAAGGCGATCATTCGTCGCTGGCCACCATTCCACAAGAAAAAATTACCAAAGCAAAACTACTCGTAAAAGACGACGGCATTATTGCGGGAATTGAGTTGGCCGAAAAAATCTTTCACGCCATCGACCCAACGCTTTTACTTTCAGTTTATAAAAAAGACGGCGACTCCGTGCTTAAAGGCGAAGTAGCTTTTGAGGTTTCGGGTAATGCGAGAGCCATTCTTTCGGCCGAACGACTTGTGCTCAATTGCATGCAACGCATGAGCGGCATCGCCACCAAAACACATCACCTTGGCGAGCTGATAAAAAATACGCGCACGCAACTCCTCGACACACGAAAGACGACACCTAACTTTCGCTTACTTGAAAAATGGGCGGTAGCGATTGGCGGTGGGCGCAATCATCGCTTTGCGCTTTATGACATGATCATGCTGAAAGATAATCACCTCGATGTTTCGGGAGGCATTGCAAAAGCCGTCGGCCTGACCGTGAATTATTTGAAAGATCATCAAAAAGATTTGCTCATCGAAGTAGAAACGCGCAACCTGAACGAAGTAAAAGAAGCCCTCGCTACGCATGCGGTGGACGTGATCATGCTCGATAACATGAGCACCATCATGATGAAAGAAGCGGTAGCTATGGTAAACCATCAATGCAAAACGGAAGCCAGCGGAGGAATTACCGAAAGCAATTTGACAGAAGTAGCCGAATGTGGTGTAGATTATATTTCTATCGGTGCGCTCACACATTCTGTGAAAAGCCTCGACCTCAGTCTAAAGGTTTTTTAATCCGCCGCTTTTTCAAATTTCCTGTCGTTCCATTTTCAAATTAAATCTTACTTTTGCCCTTCATGGAATTCGAAGACGCGCCACGCCAACACTATACAGAAAAGGAAAAGCAGGAGATTTTCAACAACGAGTTTATGCCACACATAAACTCAATGTATAATTTTGGCTACCGTCTTACGCTGGAGCGCGACGACGCCAAAGACCTGGTGCAGGATACCTACCTGAAAGCCTACCGCTTTATAGAATCATTCCAGAAAGGAACTAATGCCAAAGCATGGCTGTTCCGCATCTTGAAAAACAGTTTTATAAACGATTACCGTAAGAAGAGCAAAGAACCTTCGAAGGTAGATTATCAGGAAGTAGAAACGTATTACAACTCCGATGAAGTAGACCGGCAGATCACTCCTGACCTGCGGGTTGAGTCATTGAAGGATATGATTGGAGACGAGATCAGCAATGCACTGAACTCCTTGGACGTAGATTTTCGCACCGTGATTATCCTGTGCGACCTGGAAGGATTTAAATACGAAGAGATGGCTAAAATTCTTGACATACCCATTGGCACAGTACGCAGTCGCTTGCACCGCGCCAGGAATTTGCTCAAAGAAAAATTAAAGTCATACGCACAATCCATGGGTTATAAATAAAGCTTACGTTATGGCAACCTCCTCCAATCCATTTATCCTGGCCGATGGCAAAAAACCATCGTGTATGGAAATGCTCCAATCCATTCTGGATGGTGAAGCTACACCCGAGCAAAAAGAGTATTTCAAAAAACACATGGACCACTGCATGCCGTGTTACAAATCGTATAATGTGGACATGACCCTCAAAGAGTTATTGAAAACAAAGTGCTGTGGCGGTGCTGCACCGGAAGATCTTGTTGCACAAATCAAAGCCAAGATAAACACCACTGCCTGATGCCGGGAAAAGCCATCATTTTCTCAGCTCCCTCTGGCTCTGGAAAAACGACGATCGTACAACATCTTTTGGAAAACAATTCCGATTTGGGCTTTTCGATCTCTGCAGCCACGCGCGACAAACGCGGGCGTAAAGAAGAGCACGGCAAAGACTATTATTTTCTCACACCGGAAGAGTTCAAAGCGAAAATCGACCGCGACGAATTTGTAGAGTGGGAAGAAGTGTATGCAGGAAATTTTTACGGCACGCTGAAATCAGAAGTTGAGCGCATCTGGCAAGAAGGGAAAAACGTAATCTTCGATGTGGACGTAAAAGGCGGAATCAACCTGAAGAAATATTTCGGCGATAAAGCACTGGCTATTTTTGTGAAAGTGCCATCCATGGAAACCTTGAAAGAACGACTCAAAGACCGCGGGACAGAAAGTGAAGAGAGCCTTTCGCGCCGGATTTTCAAGGCTAACTTTGAGATGTCGTTTCAGGATAAATTTGACGTGGTGCTGCTCAACGAAACCCTCGACAAGTCGCTGGCCGAAGCACAAAAGCTTTACAACGATTTTAAAAATGGTAAATGAAAGTCGGATTATTTTTCGGCTCGTTTAATCCCATCCACGTAGGGCATCTGGCCATTGCCAACATCATGGCCGAAAATACCGACCTCAGCAAAGTGTGGTTTGTAGTGTCACCTCAAAATCCACTAAAGCCAAGCAAAGGCTTGCTGCATGAATTCGATCGCTACGATATGGTGAAAGCCGCCATTGCCGACAATTACAAGTTTGAAGTAAGCGATGTTGAGTTTCATTTGCCCAAACCCAGCTACACCATTTATACCTTGGCAAACCTCCGCGAGAAACATCCCGGTAAGGAGTTTGTTTTGATTCTTGGCGAAGACAACCTGGAAAATTTTACCCAGTGGAAAAATCATGAGGAAATCCTCAAACAGTTCGGACTTTATGTTTATCCGCGACCACGCGTAACAAATTCACCGCTGAAGAGTCATCCACACGTGAAAATGATTGATGCGCCTTTGTTTGATATATCGGCCACGTACATTCGGCAATGTATCAAAAGCAATAAATCGATACGTTACCTCGTTCCGGAAGTGGTCGAGCAGATGATTCGTACAAAAGGTTTCTACCGGTAGTACGGCGATACAACTTTTCACCGCAAAATTCCGTCTAAGCCCGAAAGCTGATGAAAAAAATTTTACTTCCATTTCTCTTTTTCGGTGTTTATATTTCGGCACTCGGCGGCGGCATCAAGGGTGTTGTAAAAGCGAGTGACGGCACACCTCTTCCGTTTGCCTCTATCTACATCAAACAAACAGGCTCCGGCGCTGCTACCGATCTCAATGGGTACTATGAAATAGGGCTCACTCCGGGTGCATACGATCTGGTATTTAAATTTATCGGCTACGAATCGGAAAGCCGCGTCATCGAAGTTGGCAAAGACATGGTTGAACTCAACGTGGAGCTTAAACCACAAACCATCATGCTTCAGGCCGTGACCATCAAAGCCGGTAAGGAAGACCCGGCTTATACCATCATGCGCAAAGCCATCGCCAAAGCGAAGTATCATGTGCAACAGTTAGACAGCTATTCGGCTAAGGTGTACATCAAAGGCAAAGGAAAACTCAACGACTATCCATGGATCGCTAAAAAAATGCTGGAGAAAGAAGGCATTACCAAAGATCGCTTGTTCATCACCGAGTCGGTGAGTGAAATTAAATATACACGGCCAAACAAGTTTGAAGAAAAGGTAATCGCCATTTACACGCAAGGCAAAGACCGCAACGGTTCGCCCAACAATTATTTTTTCGGAAGTTTTTATCAACCTGAAATTGCTGAGACGGTTTCACCACTTTCGCCTAAGGCTTTTTCCTATTACAGGTTTGAATACCTCGGCACTTTCAAAGACGGCAAATACGAGATCAGCAAAATCAAGGTAATCCCACGCTCAAAAGGCGACAATGTTTTTGAAGGTGAAATTTTTATTGTTGAAAACTGGTGGAGCATCCACAGCCTGGAGCTTGTTTCTTCCAAGTTGGGCATTCACTTTAAAGTAAAACAGATTTACAACCCGATAGAAGACAAGGCATGGATGCCGGTATCGATGCAAGCGATTGTGAGTGGTAAAGTTTTTGGTTTCGATTTCGCCGGATCGTACAATGCCACGGTAAAAAATTATCAGATCAAACTGAATCCGGCATTGCCCGTAGAGATGGATATCATCGACGAGAAGATCGAAAAAGAAGAAGCTAAAAAAATTAAAAAACAATTCAGCCAGAAAAACCAGCAGCTTAAACAACGCCTGGAAAGCGGAAAAGAAATCACCAACAAAGAGTTGAAGCAACTGGCTAAAGAATACGAAAAGGCCGAGCGCGAAAAAGAGAAGGAGCCCGACGTACTCTCGGAATCAAAATTTTCTGTGGACACAACGGCTTACAAAAAAGATTCCACCTTTTGGGCTGACATCCGGCCGGCTCCGCTCGACAAAGAAGAAGTACGTGGCTACAAAAAATCGGACAGCATTAGCCAGGTGCAACGCAAGCGCGACGAAGGTGATACGCTCAAATCAAAACGAAAACACGCCGGCTTCAAGCCTTGGGATGTTATTACAGGTAACAGCTATTCGTTGGGCAAATCCTCCAACTTTCAAATACATACTCCGTTTGGCGGTTTCAATACCGTAGAAGGCGCCAATGTGTATTATCGTCTCAGCTATTTTAAACGCTGGGTAAAGCGCGACACCATCAACAAACAAAAGTGGCCTGACACCAAACGGTTAGAGATCAGTCCTCTGTTTCGTTATTCATTCGCCAGAGAAAAGCTTACTGGATTTCTGCGAGTTGATTACCGCACGCGAACTACACGCGTAACGCTAAGCGGCGGCCGGTACATTCAGCAACTCAACAATCAGGAACCTATCCATCCGGTGATTAACACCTTCACCACACTTTTTCAAGGACAAAACTGGATGAAGCTTTATGAGCGCGAGTTTGTTGACTTCAATTTCCGTCAGCGAATAAACGACAAGTATTCCATTCGTACTCAATGGTCGCTGGCCCGCAGGCATGAGCTTTTCAATAATAAACTTTATTCGTTCCGCGACGATAGCAAAAATCATTTCACTGACAATGCGCCCGTCAACGTAGAATTGCCCAACACCGGTTTTCAAGACAACACAGCATTTACTGGTTCTATCGGTTTTGAAGCAAGACCATGGCAGAAATACCGCATTCGCAATGGGAACAAGTTTCGCGAGGACCGCTCAACTCCCATTTTCAGTTTCGATTACCGAAAAGGATTTCAAAATATTTTTGGCAGTGACGTAAACTACGATCTGGTGGAAGTGGGCATTCGTCAGGGCGTGCGGATGGGCGTGCGCGGAATGCTGGACATGAATCTGCGCGCCGGCAAGTTCTTGAACACGCAATCCATGTTCTTCATGGACTACAAGCATTTCACGGGCAATATGACGCCGTTCATGACAACCGACCCGGTAGGAAGTTTCCGCGTGTTGGACTATTATAAATTCAGCACCCGCGACGAATATTTCACGGCCAACGTGCATTATCATTTCAGAAAATTCTTGATCTCAAGGATTCCGAAAGCGAGACTGTTCGGTCTTACAGAAAGTTTCTTTGTGAATTATCTGGCTACACCATCTTCTGGAAATTATACTGAGCTGGGTTATGGCCTTAACGGGATTCTTCGATTATTCAGAATAGAGTTTGCCACTGCATTTGAAAACGGAACGTATGTCGGCAGTGGATTCCGACTAGGCATATCAACCAATCTTTCCGTCCAGTTTTCGGATAATTAGTACTTTGTGCTTTTATCTTGACTTTATCGCATGAGGGCTTCTCTGATTTGTATCTCCCTGCTGATTTCATATCCCTCGTTCTCTCAATACTCAGAGTTTGAAGCTGTTGATTTTTCCAAAGCAGATAGCATCGCCGAAATTTATATTGGCTATGACCTTCGTGATCAAAAAAAATTAGCTGAATTTTTAACGAAAGATTTATCCACAGACGTGGAGAAATTCAGAGCCATTTTTAAATGGATCACGCTTAATATTTCGTACGATCTGGACTTATTAAGTGAGAGCAACCGCAATGAATCACAACTCAAATTCCGCAAGAATAAACTTGATCGTTGGCGAAAACATTTTAACAAAAAAATTTTAAAGACACTTGTACAGCACAAGAGTTCTATTTGTTCTGGATACTCTATGCTGCTACAATCGCTCTGTGCTCAGGCCAACCTTCAATGCGAAATTATAGAAGGCTATGGCAGAACGACTGAAACCCCAATTGGCTCGGGACGCATTGACCATGCCTGGAATGCTGTGCGCCTTAACGACAACTGGTTTTTGTGTGACCCAACCTGGGCCAGCGGCTATGTAACCAAAAACAAAGACAGATTTATTCCTTCTTTTAATAAATACTATTTCTTAACTCCACCAGAACTATTTAGCGCCAATCACTTTCCAGTAAATAATTTCTGGTTGTTAACTCACGACAAACCACTCTTAAAGGATTTTTTGAATGCTCCTGTAAAATCTTCAGGATTCATTGCTAACAAACTGAATCACTATTTCCCTTTGGAAGGTCGGTTTTCCGTAAAGCGCGATTCATCGGTTCGGTTTTCGTTTACCTCCAACCTACCTCCAGAAAAAGTTGAAACCGTGTCGGTTTATCTGTCAAAGAAAGTCAACAAAGAGTTTGTCGATCAGGAAAAGGAATCACGCGAGCTGGGTATGGACAAGGAAGGCAATTACTTTATCTTTTATCGGTTTAAAGAGGTTGGGGTTTTTAGAATTCACATTTATCTCAACCGTAGGCTCATTTTCATGTATGAAGTGACTGTTAGATAACCTCCTTCAGGTTTTTTAAAATATCGCTCGTCATTTCTTCCAGTCCAAACTGATGTTGCCAGCCCCAATCTTTGCGGGCGTCGCTGTCGTCGATGGATTTGGGCCAGGAGTCAGCAATCGCCTGTCGGAAGTCGGGCTGATAGGTGATAGTAAAATCAGGAATGTGCTTCTTAATGGTGGCCGCAATCTGTGCCGGACAAAAACTCATCGCCGAAATGTTGTAGCTGGTGCGCACTTTCACTTTTTCGGCCGGAGCCTCCATCAGGTCGATGGTCGCTTTCACAGCATCGTCCATGTACATCATCGGCAGGTATGTATCGGGCGACAGGAAGCATTCGTATTTTTTTTCTTTCAATGCCTTGAAATAAATATCCACAGCATAATCCGTAGTGCCTCCTCCTGGCGGTGTCTTCCACCCGATCAGTCCGGGGTAGCGCAGGCTGCGTACATCTACACCATATCGTCGAAAATAATACTGGCACCACAGTTCTCCGGCAAGTTTGGTGATTCCATACACTGTCGATGGATCCATGATCGTGTCTTGCGGCGTATTTTGTTTCGGCGTGGTAGGCCCAAAAGCGGCGATAGAACTTGGCCAGTAAACCTTATGAAGCTTCAGTTCCTGCGCGGCCTCCAATACAAACAGCAGACTCTCCATGTTCAGCTTCCACGCCCAGCGGGGATCTTTCTCGCCAGTAGCCGACAACAGGGCAGCTAGGTGATAGACCTGCGTGATTTCATTTTTCTTCAGAAGCTCAAAAAGTTTGTCGCGCTGCATTACGTCAAACTTTTCATAAGGCCCTTCCTTGAGCACACCTTGCGCGTCTTTTATGTCTGACGCAATCACATTTTCCTGGCCATACAACTTCCACAATCCCTGCGTGAGTTCAGCGCCTAGTTGCCCTCCGGCTCCAATCAGTAATACCTTAGTTTTTTTCATTGTTCAAACGAATGCGGGGGCGAAGTTATTAAAAATTAAGATGTACGAATTACGTTTGGATTTGTAGTTTTGTGCCTTCTTTTGAACCCTGAATAGCCATGTATAAAAAACTTCAACCCGTTTTAGAAAAAGAGCTCCAATCTATCCGCGAAGCCGGACTTTACAAAAGAGAAAGAATAATCACTACGCCGCAAGCCGCTGATATAAAAACTGCCGACGGCAAAGAAGTGATCAACTTTTGCGCCAACAATTATCTGGGGCTTTCCTCGCATCCGCGCGTGATCGAAGCCGCCAAAAAGGCGATTGACTCTCATGGTTTTGGAATGTCGTCGGTGCGCTTTATCTGCGGCACGCAAGACATTCATAAAGAACTGGAAAAAAAGATTTCTGAATTCCTTCACACGGAAGACACCATACTCTATGCCGCAGCCTTCGATGCCAACGGAGGTGTATTCGAACCGCTGTTGGGCGAAAAGGACGCTATCATTTCTGATGAACTCAACCACGCCTCGATCATCGATGGAGTTCGCTTGTGCAAAGCCATGCGCTACCGCTACAAGCACAACGACATGGACGACCTGAAGCAGCAACTGGAAGACGCAAAAAAAGCTGGCGCTAACCAGATTATCATTGTGACCGACGGCGCCTTCTCGATGGATGGCACCATTGCACAGATGGATAAAATCTGTGATCTGGCCGACCATTACGAAGCATTGGTGATGACCGATGAGTGTCACTCGATGGGCTTTATCGGGAAAACTGGTCGAGGTGTACCTGAGTATCGCGGGGTGATGGATCGTGTGGATATTATTACCGGCACTTTGGGAAAAGCGTTAGGCGGTGCCTCAGGAGGATTTACTTCAGGTAAAAAAGAAATTATTGAAATGCTGCGTCAGCGCTCACGTCCATATTTGTTTTCCAACACACTGGCACCTTCCATTGTTGGCGCTTCCATTGAAGTGTTCAACATGCTTTCGGAAACAACAGCGCTTCGCGACAAGCTGGAGCAAAACACAAAATATTTCCGCGCCGAGATGACCAAAGCAGGTTTTGACATCAGACCTGGTGAGCATCCCATCGTGCCCATCATGCTGTACGAAGCTCCGCTGGCGCAAAAGTTTGCCGAACTGCTTTTAGAAAAGGGAATCTACGTGATCGGGTTTTTCTTTCCGGTAGTGGCCAAAGGCAAAGCGCGCATCCGCGTCCAAATTTCAGCAGGCCACGAGCGCCATCATCTGGACAAAGCCATTAAGGCATTCACGGAAGTGGGAAAAGAATTGGGCGTATTGAAATAACATGAAACTGATTTTCCGCTTTCTTGCCAGCGTCAACAAAATTGTTTTGCCCAAATACAGCAGACGCGACATTAACCGGTTGTCGAAATTAGACAAGGCGCTGGTGGCGTATCGCTACTGGGTGACACTTCATGTTCTCGATTAATGCCATGACGTCTGCTGAGCTGAATGAAATCGCGACACGATGGTTTGCCGCCTTCAACCAAAAAAACCTGAATGCCTTGCTGGCGCTCTACCACGATCAGGCCGAACATTTCAGTCCGAAGTTGAAAGTGCGCCGACCGGAAACAAACGGGTTAATCAAAGGCAAAGTCGCTCTTCGCGACTGGTGGCAAGATGCTTTTGAGCGTTTACCCTCGCTACGGTACGAAGTAACGAGACTAACACCGTACGACAACCGTGTGTTCATGGAATATGTGCGACACGTGGAGGGTGAAGAGGATTTAGTGGTCGGCGAGATGCTTGAAGTGCGCGACAACCTGATTGTCAAATCATCGGTGTTTCACCAATAAGCCGTCAGGCTTTCACCTTCTTGGGAATAAATTCGGGCTCCGCGTGAAACATCCCGAAGATCGCCGAACTGTCGTGCGCCGGCAGAAAATAGATTTTGTTTTTTCCTTTCAGCTTCAGCGAATACATGCTCACATAAGGAATCAGCTTCAATTCCTTCACCTGATTCCAGTCGAACTGCTTGGTGCGGTGCCCGTAGATAATGGCAATTTTCTTTTTACTGAGCGCCACGCGCTTCAGTTTAGAGAAGAAAAAGAAGTGTGCAGAAAACAAAATCAGCGCCAGCGTGAAGAACACAAAAAAGGCAAACCTGTTTTTTGGTGAGGCTTGAAACTGCATCAGCATTGAAGTGGCCGCCATGCCTTGCAACAAACCAAACGCAAGGAAAAAATACCTGACGAAGTAAAATTTAACCAGATTGGCTTCTTTCATTTTACAAAGTTTAAAAAATTGGTAAAGAACGACAGTGCAAAATTAAAGAAGAAAAAAGCAGGAATACAAAAATCTTTTCAACTCAGGGCTTTTCAATCACCACTGGAAAATCCTGACCGCGTGAAAACGTGTAAGGATATTGCGGCTTGCCTTTCAACTTGCGTGTGAGTTCCGGCACCTGATCATCGAGGTACGATTTCAATTCATAGATGGTCACCTTGCCGTCTTTCGGTGCACCGTCAGCGTCTCCCTGCAACGCTTTTACGAGCAGGTAAGTAAACAAACCATGGCCTAGCTCAGCAAACTCCGTGGCAAACTGCTCGCTTCCCGCCGACGCCATCACGTGAATGCCTGCGCTGCGCGACAATTGCGCGATGGCCTTCTCTTCTGCGGCTCCGCGCGACGCCAGCAACTCCACGGAGCCACCGCTCTGGCACGCATCCATCACAATGAGTTGCTTGAGCGCATGAATGTTTTTGAATTTCTCCTGCAACACATTGGCTTCAATCGCTTCTCGTTGCAGCGAGCTTAAGTCATAGAGCCGCAGGCTCTCGCTCGGAATAAAAAAGAATCGGTCGTCTACCATACTGCCGTGACCGGCGTAGTAAAAAATGAACACATCTTCCTGATGAATTTTCGTGGCTAGTTCGTCGAGTTTACTCAAGATCGCCGCGCGCGATGCCTCGGCATCAAAGAGCGTGTGCACTTCCAGGTTCTTGTAAAGTTGTGCGCCGCGCTCATCTACAATCTTTTCAAACGACTCAGCGTCAGGTTTGGCGTAGTTAAGTATCATACGCGGGTTTTTGTATTGATTGATGCCCACCGCGAGTATGTAGCACGTGCTGGTCTTTCCCGTGATTTCAGAAAACAGCTCGGCCGAAGCTGCATCCGATTCGATGTTGTCTTTGTTTCGCGCAGTCGCGGAAAATGTATTGGTGCCACCCACCAGCGAAACCACATGTCGATACACGGTAGATTGATCTTTCCCGGAAGGAAGTTTCAGCGCCGATTTGTCAATAACGATCGACTTTCCGTTGTGAAATAATTTCAGGTTATCTGCACCCGCACCGTTGTCAGTAATCTTTATAAATACTTCGGCCTTGGCGGGATCGGAGGTAAGCAATGTAGCCACCTTCACTGAAGGTGGTGGAGACTTTTGCAATTTGCCTTGCAGACTTTTAAAGCCATCGTCGCCGCCGCGGTTTTGAAAAATCTTCGGAAGCAAGTCGGGACGGTAATACTCATCAAAGAATTGATCGACCGAGTACGTTTTCATTCCATCCACAAAGTGAATGAACTTGCGCGCTTCCTGGGTTCCATTAAAATAACCTTCGGGATTTTTCACCATCCATTCTTTTTCACCAAAGTGAATGTGTTCAAAAAATTCTTTGTCAGAATTCAAATCCCAGAATTTGGTGGCGCCATCTACACTGTGGCTAATCAGCATTTTTTCATCGGAGGTTAATTGCAGGCTGGTGATCTCGGCCTGATGCCCTTTCCACGTTTTTATCACTTTGCCTGTGGATACATCCCACTGGCGGATTATCCTGTCGGCGCCAGCGCTAAAAATAAATTTCTCCGACGGATTGAACATTGCCGCATATACCGCTCCTGCGTGACCCACCAATTTTTTCTCCATCAGTCCGGTGCCGATATCCCACAAACGAATCGATCCGTCCCAACTGGCGCTCATGAGTTTTTTTCCATCCTGCGAAAGCTGAATGACGGCGATGGTCTCGGTGTGGCCTACAAATTCACGGATAGGTTTTTGTGTATCGATCTCCAGGAGTTGCAAGCCCGTCGGCAAGTTGGCCGTGACGAGGTACAAATCGTTGCGTGTGAATTGCGCTTTGTAAGCAGAACCTGTCAACTTAAAATACTCCAGCTGCGCGCCGGTGGCTGCGTCGTGAATCATCATCGTCGCATCCCAACTGCTGCTCACAATTTTTGATTCGTCGTTGCTGAAGCTCACATCAAACACCGGATCTCGGTAGGCTTTGATCACACGCAGAGTGTCGCCGGTTTCTGCATTCCACACAATGATCGTTCCCTCGCCTCCACCGGTAATCAGCTTCTTGCCATCGCGGCTGTATTGATAGCAAAGCACGGCCTTACTATGTCCGGCGTATTCCATCTCGGTTTTGCCGGTGGCGATATCCCACCGTTTTACTTTTGTTCCAAATTTTCCTTTGAGAAGTGTTTTGTTATCACGACTTAGGAGCAAATCATTTTTGAACCGCACGTATTTGGCAATGTACGAATCCCAATACGAGTTGGGATCGTAATTCAACCCGCCTTTGTCGCGCTGATTGAGAAAGCCGGTGAGTTCGCCCGCCTTTTTGTTCTTAGCCAAATCCCAAATCACCACGCGATTGTCGTCACAGGCAAGCAAAACTTTTTTCGCGTCGGCGCTGAAAGTCGCTTCATTGATTTCTGCTTCAATTCCCGGATTGATTGTTTTGAGTGAATCGCCTTTGTCAACGGTGTAAATTGAAAACTCTTTCTTTGTGCAAAGCACCATTAGCTTTCCATCGCGGCTGACGTTTATGGTGCTCAAATCGCCGACTTCTTTCTTCGCCGTAAATTCAAGTTTGCCGTTTGACAAATTGTATTTTCTCAGCGGCCCGTTGTGCGATGCCTTGATGAGGTAGCGGCTATCGGGCGTGAATGCTACATCCGTAAAGCAGCCGCCACATGATCCTTCAGGAACATTAAATTCATAAGCTTTTTGCCATGATCCGGTTTTGTAAACCGTGGCCACTTTGTTGTCTTCACCGATGGCGAGCCACTCGCCGTTATTGCTGATCGCGAGTTTGATGCCTCCGCTCGATCCGGCGTAGCCGTCGGCATCGGTCTCAGCTATTTTTTTCCCGGAAGGAAATTCCCACACTCGCGCTTTGCGACCATATCCTACAGTCACAAAAAATTTTCCCTTCGGATCGAACACCACGTCAGTAATGCGCTCCTGATCCGGATGAACCGAGAGAACTTCCTTCCCAGTCGCTACTTCCCAGATTCTGGCGGTCTGATCGCCGTTTCCGGTGATGATAAATTTTCCGTCGCTACTGAAATCTAGACTGTTTACCGATGCCTGATGGCCCAGAAAACTTCGCACTTCGCGGCCCGTACTTAGCTCCCAAAGTTTTGCCGACTTATCGCGGCTGCCGGTAGCGACATAGTTACTGTCGGGACTAACCGCTACCGTGAGCACGGCCAGCTCGTGACCTTTCTGGATGACAGTTTCTATTGTCTGCGATTGCGCGAAATAATGGCCAGTGACAAAAAGTAAAAAAGCGTAACGTTTCATTGGCGAAAGGTAGCCAATATGAGAGAATTTTGGTGTCAGGCTTTCACCTCTTCAGGTTCCGGAGCTTCGGGCTCGGCGGGAACTTCCTCCCAGTTTTGCGGTTCGGTGTTGTGAAGGTATTCCAAAATTTTTCGCTCGATCTGCTTGAGCTTGAGACCGCGAATGTACTTTCCGTTTCGAGCCAAAATTAATCTTCCCGATTCTTCTGACACCGCCATCACCAGTGTATCTGTAGTTTCGCTCATGCCGATGGCCGAGCGGTGACGCAAACCAAAATGCGGCGGCAGGTGATCGTTGTCGCTCACGGGCAGCACTACCCGAGCAGCTTTTATTCTTCCTTTGTAAATCACAATAGCGCCGTCGTGCAGCGGGCTGCTCTTATGAAAAATAGAAAGCAGCAGGCGCTTGTTCACGTCAGCATCTATCCAGTCGCCGGTCTGACAATAAAATTTTAACTCGCTGTCGCGCGAAAAAACAATGAGCGCTCCGGTACGCGTGGCCTTCAGTGATTTGGCGGCTTCCATCAGTTGCGGCACATCGAAGTCATCCTGATAGCCATAGCGCCAGTTGTTGAGTGTTTTAAAAATATTGTCGCGGTTAAATTCTGCGCTTCTTCCAATCACCAACAAAAATTTTCTGATCTCCGGCTGAAAGAGAATGATCATCGCCAGCACGCCCACACCCATAAACTGGCCAAGGATGGTGGCGAGCAACTCCATCTGCGCGGCGCGCACCACGAGGTACACCAGATAGAGCGACAAGATTCCTAAAAAAATATTTACGGCTATACTTCCGTGAATCAACTTGTAAACCTGATACAGCAAAACTCCCACGAGCCCGATGTCGATAATGTCAATCCAACTGACCTCAAGAAAGCCGACGTGGAAAAGGAAAATCATTAGTCAAAGATAATAAGATTCAAAGGCAACGGGTAATTTTAAACTTTAAACGACTATGTTTGTTGAAGTCGTAATTCCACATAAAATTTTTAGCAGGATTCCCCGTTTGTATTTCAAATTCAACGTATGAATAAATTGGTTTTAACTTTTTGTCTAATGGCGTTGCTGGCCATGAGCTGTCAGAAAAGCAGCGTCGCGCCTTCCACTTCCTCCGTGCCCGCGGTGTACAAAAAAATTTACGGTGCCACCGATATGTATGTGGACGGAAACTACTTGGTCATCAAGTCATCAGACCAGCCCGATCACAAAAGCCCGTACTACTCCGGTTCAAAATACGAAGCCTACAACGGCACCAACAGCAAGTTTCAATTGAATCCGAATTCTATTTCTACTCAAAGCCTCACCTTCCGCATTCCGCTCAATCCTGTCAAGGCATCAAGCAGCAGTTCAACGCCGCTTGGTTCGATTGGCATTTCGCTCAATGGCGTACCTTTTTATAATCAATATGCGGGACCAAACCAGCCGCTTACCAGCGAAATCAACTCGTTCGATCAATACAACGGCCATCCGCAAATGACAGGTCAATATCATTATCACGTAGAGCCTCTCTATCTCACTACCAACAAAGGCAAAGATGCGTTGCTCGGATTTTTACTTGACGGCTTTCCGGTGTATGGGCCACTTGAAAATGGAAAGACCCTTACCGACGCTGACCTTGATGCGTTGCACGGTCACACTGGTATCACAACAGATTACCCTTCTGGTATTTATCACTATCACATCACCGCCGACGCACCTTATATCAATGGCGACGGTTTTTATGGAACACCCGGCACCGTTTCAAATTGATGAATCGGGTTCTCGCGTTTGGAATTATCGCGCTGCTCGCGAGCTGTCGGCAAAGTAAAGTTCCTGCTGTTTTTGTAAACGCTTCCGCGGAAAAAATAATTACCCGCGAAGGAGTAACGTATCGAAGCAATGAAATTTTTTCAGGATGGGCTTTTACTCTTAACGCGGCGGGCGATACAACTTCACTCACACCATACCTTGACGGGAAAGAAGAAGGAATTTTAAAGTTGTGGTACGACAATCGCCAACTGAAGGAAGTGCGGGTTTATCATCAAGGAAAAAAAGAAGGCGAGCACAAAGGATGGTACGCCGATGGCACGCCACGCTTAGTGTATCACTACAAAAACGATGTCTATCACGGCAACGTAACCGAATGGCAGGCCAATGGAAAATTGTATCGCGACTTCAATTATGAAAACGGATACGAATCGGGCACACAAAAAATGTGGGAAGCTGACGGTCGACTGAAAGCCAACTACCAGGTACGCAATGGACGGAAGTACGGCCTCACCGGTTCAAAAAATTGTTTGTCCGCTTCGAGATGAAATTCATTTTCTCCATTCTGATTTTTATTGTGTTGCTAAGTTGCAGTGAACAACACCTGCCTTACTATCACAGCGCTGAGTTTACACCACTGTGGCCTGGCGAGGAAAATTTTTCGGAAGACACGCTCCATCGTATTGCCCCATTTCATTTTACCGATCAGGAAGGAAGCGCAGTCACTAACAAAACCGTGGAAGGGAAAATCTATGTCGCCAATTTTTTCTTCACCGCGTGCCCGAGCATTTGTCCGAAAATGACAAACCACCTGGCCAAGGTGCAAGAGACATTTAATTCGAATGATAATGTAATGCTCATTTCGCATTCGGTGATGCCGTGGGCCGACTCCGTGCGACAGCTTCAGGGGTTTGCGCAGCTACACGATATCCGTTACCCGCAATGGCGCCTGGTGACGGGCCGCCAGAGTGAAATCTACACCCTCGCGCGGCAGTCGTACTTTGCAGAAGAGGTAGCAGGCTATACCCGCGACTCCACCAACTTTGTGCATACCGAACATTGCCTGCTGGTAGACAAGCGCGGGCACCTGCGTGGTTTGTACAATGGTACGCTCTCGCTAGAAATCGACCGGATGATTGAAGACATCCGGATTCTGTTGAAAGAAAAATAACTTCGTTTTACAATTTCAGCATTCGGTTATCTTTGCCGCCATGGCCGCAGCAGATACACCATTGATGAAACAATACAACGCGATCAAGGCGAAATACCCTGGCGCTTTGCTGTTGTTTCGTGTAGGCGATTTTTACGAAACGTTTGGTGAAGATGCGATCACGGCCAGCAAAATCCTTGACATTGTTTTAACCAAACGCGGCAACGGCTCAGTGTCGGAGACAGCCTTGGCGGGATTTCCTCATCATTCGCTCGATACCTACTTGCCGAAACTAGTGCGAGCTGGCCACCGCGTAGCCATCTGCGATCAGCTTGAAGATCCTCGGTTTGTGAAAGGAATTGTAAAACGCGGGGTGACCGAACTGGTAACTCCCGGCGTTTCCTTCAACGACAACGTGCTGGAGAAAAAGCAAAATAATTTTCTGGCTTCCGTATGCATCGGCAAAACCACCTGGGGTATTTCTTTTCTTGACATCAGCACGGGCGAGTTTTATGCCGCACAGGGAAACGAAAGTTATGTCCTAAAGCTCATCCAGAATTTTACGCCAGCGGAGATTATCTACAGCAAAGTGTATCGCGAAAAGCTGGATTCACTTTTCGCCGATGAGTATGCCACCTTTGCGCTTGACGATTGGGTGTACTCGCTCGACTTCGCGCAGGAAAAATTAGTGCGGCAATTCAAAACCTCAACCCTCAAAGGTTTTGGTATCGACGGCATGATCGAAGCAATTATTGCCGCGGGCGCCATCCTGCATTACCTCGAAGCCACCGAGCATAACCACACGCATCATATCGCAGGCATCGCGCGGCTGGACGAAGACCATTATGTGTGGCTCGACAAATTCACGATCCGTAATCTTGAAATCGTTCACTCGCACAACGATGGCGGCGTGCCACTTATCCAGGTGCTCGATCAGACCATCACGCCTATGGGCTCGCGCAACCTGCGCAAGTGGATGGTGCTGCCGCTGAAAGAACGCCAGCGTATTGACGAGCGGCTCAACACTGTCGCTCACTTTTTTGAACACACCGAACTCTCCGAAAAAATCGCGGAGAACTTTCGGCACATTGCTGATCTCGAGCGACTCATTTCAAAAGTGGCAGTGGGACGCGTTAACCCGCGCGAGTTACTGCAACTAAAGAGAGCGCTTCATGCCATCGCGCCAGTAAAGCAAGTGCTGATGAATTCCGGCGCACCGGAATTAATAAAATTCGGAAGCCAGATCGACCCTTGCGAATTTCTCTTCGAAAAAATTGACCGCGAACTGAAGGAAGATGCACCGATGCAGTTGCATCAGGGCGGCATCATCAAAGAAAAAGTAAATGCCGAACTCGACGAACTTCGTGCGATTGCCTTTTCGGGAAAAGACTATCTGCTGCAAATTCAGAAACGCGAGGTAGAGCGAACCGGCATCAACTCGCTGAAGATTTCCTACAACAAAGTGTTCGGCTATTACCTGGAAGTGAGCAACGCCAACAAAGACAAAGTTCCCAACGACTGGATTCGCAAGCAAACACTGGTAAATGCCGAGCGCTTCATCACCGAGGAACTCAAAGTGTATGAAGAAAAGATTCTTCATGCCGAGGAAAAGCTCACCGTAATTGAGCAGCAGATTTTTCAGGAGCTGGTGCGCCACACCGCTGAATTTATTTCTCAGATTCAGCACAACGCGCGCATCATCGCCGACCTCGACTGTCTGTTGTCTTTTGCTGCCATCGCCCATGCCAACCGCTACACTCGGCCCGAGATCAGCGACTCTACGCGCCTCGCAATAAAAGCTGGGCGCCATCCGGTGATCGAAAAGCAATTGCCCGTGGGCGAAAGCTATGTGCCCAACGACATCTATCTCGACAACGAGACACAACAAATCTTAATCATCACCGGCCCGAACATGGCAGGTAAGTCGGCGTTGCTGCGGCAGACGGCCTTGATTGTGTTGATGGCGCAGATCGGATGTTACGTGCCGGCCGAGCATGCCTTAGTCGGTATTGTCGATAAAATTTTTACGCGCGTGGGCGCGTCTGACAATTTATCGCGAGGCGAATCGACCTTCATGGTCGAGATGACCGAAACGGCGAGCATCCTCAACAACCTGAGCGACCGCAGCCTGGTGCTGATGGATGAGATCGGCCGCGGCACCAGCACCTACGACGGCATCTCCATCGCGTGGTCCATCGCCGAGTACCTGCACGAGCATCCGCTGCGGCCCAAGACGCTCTTCGCCACGCACTACCACGAGCTGAACGACATGGCGGAGACCTTCCCGCGCATCCGCAACGCCAACGTGGCCGTGCGCGAAGCCGGCGGCAAGGTGCTCTTCCTCCGCAAGCTGGTGCCTGGCGGCAGCGACCGCAGTTTCGGTATCCACGTGGCCCGCATGGCCGGCATGCCCCATGCCGTGGTGGAACGCGCCGAGCGCGTGCTGAAGCACCTGGAACAGGCCCATGCGGGCAATCTCGGCGAAGAAGCCGGAACGAATGGCCCCATCACGGTGCCCGCCCCGATGGCCGGCCTGGGCCGTGAGCCCCAGCTCAGCTTTTTCCAACTGGACGATCCCGCCTTGGAGGCCATCCGCGATGAACTCCAGGAAGTGGACATCAACAACCTCACGCCTGTTGAGGCGCTGATGAAATTGAGCGAGATCAAGCGCATGGCCGGGGCGGGCAAGGCCAAGCTGAAGAAGGCATGAACGCCCAAGGCCCGGAACTGCGGCGTGGTCCTGTGGATCTTTGGGCACGGCGATGGGGCTGGGCCGTGATTGCTGCCATCGTGCCCCTGGTGTATTGGCCGATCAGTTCGTTCACTTACGGCCTGGTGCAGGGCGATACGCTGGACTGCTGGATGCCGTGGCGCTGGTTCATTGCCCAAGCCATGCAGGACGGGCACTTCCCGCTCTGGGACCCCTACGCGCAATCGGGCTATCCCATCTATGCCGACCTGCAAGGACCCGCTTGGTATCCTCCGTCCATCCTGCTGGCGGGCACGGTGGGCCATACGCTTTATACGCTGCAGGCCCTTTTCCTGGGGTATGTGATCATAGGCGGCGTGGGCTTCATGCGCTTGGTGCGGCAGCGCGGAACCGATGCCCGCATCGCACTGGTGATCGGCCTGGCCTACAGCTTGGGCGGGTTTTTCACCGCGCACCAGATGCATTTCTACGCCGTGATCAGCGGGGCTTGGCTCCCT
>JAFDYT010000019.1 GCA_018266055.1 Bacteroidota bacterium | reverse complement strand
AATTTCGACGCAGAAATGATGATCTTCGACACAGCTATAATTATCACTGACGCCAACGTGACCATTACCGCCGCTACCGTAACCAAATCGGCGGCACAATGACGAAGACAGCGTGGACCATGAAAAACTTAGCGTGTGCTTTGGTTGAGACGGCGCTGACTTCCTTACGACAGGTGCAGCCTTAGTCACGACCGACGCGGTGTTCGCGATAACCGGTGCTGCCATTATAAAACCACACGCCAGGGTAGTCTTATCAGTGAAGGAATTATATAGTGTAAGTCTTTGCATACAGTTGGCATACTTTACAATCACTATGCCAACCGAGGAAACCCTTAAAACGGGCTGAAATCAACGATTTTGCTTACGAAATAAAAATTTTTAACGAAATACAACGAAACGACTAACGATATATAACGAAAAAGGGGTACTGTTATCCGTTAATTGCTATTAGTTAATTGTCGGAGTACGAAGTAGAGACCACTGACAGTTATGCACCGTCGACTAACAACTAAAGTCTAAAGACTAACGACTATGGACTACCAACTACCCAACCGAATTCTACCCCATCTCCACCACTTACCCGCCCAAACCCGCCGAATGCTAAGTGGCGTTGGAGAGAAGAGGAGAAAGAGGTATTTTAGAGAGAGTAATAGAGAGGTAGTGCAATAAATGGCATATGGAGAGATGAGGCTGATAACTACACTTTTAACAAAGTGGATAAATTGAAACAATTAAAAAATGATAAAAAAAATTGCTGTATTCAATCACAAGGGCGGCGTAAGTAAAACTACGACAGCATTCAATCTCGGCTGGATGTTGGCTCGAAAAGGAAAGAGAACTTTATTAGTAGACGCAGATTCACAATGTAATTTGACATTATATTCAATTGGGCAAAATGAATATGAAAGGCACTTTGAGGCAGGTGACACTAATAACATAAAGGATGCGTTAGAACCAGCATTCAAAGCAAAACCAAAGTTGATTGAATCAGTAAGTTGTATTACAGTCAGAAGAAATCCTTATCTCTTTTTATTGCCTGGACATCTTGACTTAACTGAATACGAAGTTTCTCTTGGTGTCTCATTTCAACTATCTAATGCATTAGGGACGCTTAAGAACCTTCCGGGCGCATTTAATTACTTGATTGAAAAAACTGCAAAGAAATATAATGCAGAGTACGTACTTATCGACCTTAACCCAAGCTTAAGTGCCATAAATCAGGACTTATTTGTCTCATCAGATTACTTTATTGTACCAACGTCTCCTGACTTGTTTTCATACATGGCGGTAAAATCACTATCGAGAGTTTTGCCTAGTTGGGAGAAATGGGCAAAGTCAGCAAGACCAATATTTGCGGACGCTGAATATCCACTACCAAACAGCACTCCCAAATTCCTTGGTTATACAATAAATGATTTTAATCTAAGTGAAGGAAGACCCTCATATTCATTTGAAATGATGATGAATAAAATTGCCGGTTGTATTGAATCTGACTTAGTCCCCAGTCTGGCAAAAGAGGGAATGATATTGCAGGATAGTAAATATGATTCATCAGAAAAACTTAGTAGGAACCTAAAAAGTCAAAGACCCATTGATAAGTATTGTATAGGAGAAATATCAAATTTCAATAAATTGATAGCTATCTCTAACCGATTAGGTTTACCAATTTACGAACTAGACCCAATACGGTCTAAACTCTCTGGAGCAGGCCAAAAAAGAACTTTAAATTGGTTTAAAATTCTTTTTGAGAACATGGCAGAAAAAATAATTACATTAACTTCATGAAGGCACCTCTTAAACAATTCTTAAAGAATATTGAGAGTATCGACACAATAGATGGCATTCATTCTTATTTCGAGCAGCAAGTTCCCGCAATGGATATTTCCGAAATTCTACGTGCCGAATACGTTCTATTGGTAAGCGCTTTCGACTATTATGTTCATGACTTGGTTAGAGATGGGATGCTGGAAATATTTGAAGGAAAAAACAAAACGAATTCAGAATTTGATAGATTTCATATTTCTCTAAAGTCAGTCAATCTTCTGCTATCGACCTCTGACAAGGTTGTTCGAGTACAGCTACTTGACAATGAAATTAGAAAAATTACTTCGAAGCATTCTTATCAGGCTCCAAGTAGTGTTGAAAGAGCTTTGTCACTTATTTCTGTAAAATCTATTTGGAAAGCAATATCCAAGGACTTAAAGATAGATAAAGAAGACATTGTCAAAGAACTGGGGCTTATTGTACATAGGCGAAATAAAATAGCTCATGAAGCCGATATTAACCCTATAACAAATGGAAAGACACTAATCGACAAGAAAACCGTAAAAGATGTGAGGGAATTCTTGGTAAAATTGGTCAGAGCTATTGACAAGAAAGTAAAATAGCTACCTTGATTCAGCCTGGAGACTTAGGTATTTATTCGATAGTGGTGAGGCTGAAAAACAACAGATTTAAGTATATTTGTATACTCCACAATAAATTTCAAATGTCCATGCCAAAGAAGCAAAGTCCAATACTTGATTTTAGAAAATCATCAGAGGCCACGAAGCCATGTGACGATTCTCAGTATGATATAAAAATTGGAGGTAGGATTAATGCTGCTGGAAAAATGAAAATAGAATCGGAAAAGTCTACAATTCATTCGTTAGCTACACGAATAACAGAATCAAGAGAAGCAGTTGATAGTTCAGAAAACTCGTAACATGAAGCCAAAGAATCCGATCCTCAATTTCAGAATAAAGTCCGACTCTAATCTCTCGCCTATTGACTTGAAGAGACATTCGATAGACAAAGGCTTTCATGAAGAAAATGTAAAATCTATCACAAGTGAACACCGATCAACTGCTACTCTAATCACTAGGTCAAGGGAAGCAGCTGACATGTCAGAAAACTCATAACAATTATGACAAAGAATCCGATCCTTAACTTCAGAACAAAATCCGAATCAACTCCTTCAGAGACAAACCTGAAAAAACATTCTATTAATAAAGGTTTTCATGAAGAAAATGTAAAGACAATAATGAGTGAAGTCCCCCTTGCTGCCACCACAATCACCAAAACAAGAGAGGCAGCGGATATGTCGGAATCATCATGATAAAGATTGAAACCTTATTCGTCACCAATAGGGACGATATCAGTGTGGAATATTTGATTTCTAAATTAAGGACGCGATCAACTAATTATTTAAGATTAAATTCAGACGATCTCGACAGAATTGAATTCCAGATTAGCCCTAACACAGAATATGTTTGCAACATCGGGACATCCGTCTATGACTTGAATTCAGTTCGTACCATAATTTTTAAAAGAACACCAACTAAATTTTACAATGACAAGTATGATCCTGATTCATCATACTTAAATAATGAAAGAAAGCACTTTCTTGAGGGTCTCTATTTGTCATTAGGTCACAAAGCCAAATGGATTAATCCAATGTTCGCTACCCACATTGCCGAGAGGAAGTTGTTTCAATTAAAAATTGCCAACCAAATTGGATTTACCACACCAAAATCTATAATTACGAATTCTCCCTTAAGAGCGAAAGAATTTCTTCATGCTAATTCGAAGACAATTATTAAACCAGTTTCGAATGGACTTCAGGTATTGGACGAAGTGACCTATTCAATTTACACATCTGTAATTGACCAGAACTATTTTGATAGCTATGAACAAAATGAAACATTCGAAACACCTGTTTTCTTGCAAGAAATGATTTCAAATAAGGCAGACATTAGAGTAACGATAGTAAAAGATAAAGTATTTGTGGTCAGAATTGATAAGGTCGAGAGTGAAGAAGTTGATTGGAGAAAGCCGGATGTGCAAAAGAAATACTCTGTAATAAATTTGCCTGAAAACGTAAATCAATGCCTGCTTAAGCTCAATCATGCATTCGACCTTGTCTATTCTGCAATTGACTTAATTCAAACTCCAAATGATGATTATGTGTTTCTTGAAGTGAACCCGGTTGGTGAGTGGGTTTGGCTTGAAAAGGAATTGGGTTTAAATATTTCAGATGCCTTGATAAATGAATTTTATGAGTGAACTAGGAAAACATATTGGTCCTTTGGTAGAAAGGGAGACTAGCATAAAGAAAGTATTAAAGAGCTTTGTGAACTCAATAAATATTGTTTGGCATGGACTTCTTCCTCACAAACAACCTAAAGAGGCCGAGAAAAAAATAATAAAAGACTATTTTCCTGAAACGGATCCAGACGATAGATTTTTCAATACTTCGATGGAAATGTATAAGGAATCCAAGGAGAGGATACAACATCTTGAAGAGAAGGCTTTCAAACTGCTAACGTACATTTCCGCGGTCTCTGCGATTCATTTTTTTCTTTTGGGTACTGAGTTAAAAGGTACCATAAATGTGATCGTGATAGTATCTATAAGCCTACTTGTAATAGCGATGATAGTATCTCTGAGATGCATTAGCGTAAAAGTTCAGAAGGCAATTTTTATAGATACAATTATTGATTTTGATGATCCAGAAGCTATAAAGCCGAAAAGTAAATCTGAAATTACAGCAGAAATTGTTAACTGCACAGTCTTTAATCAAACAGTTGCTGACAATACTACCGACATTCTCAAGGCATCAAGTCATATACTATCCCTTGGAATATTCACCACTGTGATTGCTTTTGCAGTATTTTTCTCCGGCACTAATCGATCAAAAAAGGAAATAGATAAGGTAAATATTTCATTTTCTGATTCTACATTTTCGGAGTCAATTAAAAAAAGCTTGATCTTGAATAATGAAGGACTAAAAGATGTTATGGATGTACTGAATAAGATTGAAACAATAGAAGAACAAAAACGAACCCAAATAGATACTCTTAATGAAATCATAAAGAAAATGCACTCATCGACAAATAAGAAAAAGCAGGGCGCTAATCCATAATTGTTAGACTACCCCATGTTATTGTTGGTCTCCTTCTGTTATTGGTGGTCTCCCGACCACCAATCCTTCTTCTAAACATCGTTTCATGTTTGGCTAACTGGTAAGTCCGTTGGCTAATGCTGTTTCAAAATACTAACTTGGTAAGGCAAGAAAGTTATAGGCAATATTGCGTATAGCGAGATGTTGTAGGCCATTCGCCAGCTCCGTAGACAGTGACATATAGACGACAATGATTTAGTTTTTAAAGAATATGATAAATCCCATTTCAAATTTTCTTTTTACAGCAACTGGAGCATTTGCAATTTGGTTGTTTAAGGGACTAAAGGGACCATTTGACAACCAAATGGTTCGTATTGATGAACGTAATTCAACAAAAGGGACAGTTCGATATTTTTTGGGACTAGGAATCTGGATAGGTATATTAATAATAGCGAGTGTTTTATTGACAAGGCCTTCCAAACAAAGTACGTATAATGTAAAAACGAATGAGAAGGGAGAAATAATTGAAATAGAAGAAGTGAAGTAAGTAATGTTACTCACGCGGACAGTTTAATATTCGCTGACAAGCTTTCGTTCCCCTTGTTATTGTTGGTCTCCGACCAACAATCCTTCTTCTAAACATCATTTCAGGTTTGGCAACATGGTAAGTCCGTTGGCTAATGCTGTTTCAAAATACTAACTTGGTGAAGGCAACCGCATTAATGATATGACTCCAAAACAAATCGTGGCACTTTTGACATTGGTTTCATTAATTAGTTGCTCCCAATCGACGAATAACAAACAAGCTGACAACGTAAAGGCCGACTCAACTCAGACTGGGGACAACCAGGCACCTGAAAAGGAATACAACAAGCTTGACACCATTACCTACAAAAGCTACGAGGACACCTGCACTGCAAAATCAGTAATTAAAAAATCAGTTTACCCCAACGCGACATTTGATAAAAGTGAGTGGAAAGAAACTGTTGAACTTAAAAACGGGGACGACTTGACTATTACTAGTTCACATGAGGACTGTGAATACTATATTTTTACTTTTAGATTTGAAACTAGCAGATTTAAAGCAGATACGACAGACATTAATTATTGGGTTGTTAAGGGAATCCAATTAATGAAAGAAATTGAAAATGGACTTGATGAGCCTATCGATATTTTAGGTGGTACATCAGCGACAGAGAATTTCTTAAAGGAAAAAGGTGAGAACCAATTACAATTGAAGGAATGGATTCAATATGGCAATACGACTATAAAAAACATTTTGACAATAGAGAGAGTACAGAAACTACCGGGCGACAGGTTTGCCATTGAGTTAATGTACTCAGGCCCTGTAATAAAGAAATGACCCACTTGTTATTGTTTGTCTCCTTTTGTTATTGGTGGTCTCCCGACCACCAATCCTTCTTAAAAGCATCATTTCAGGTTTTGCAACCCGGTAAGTCCGTTGGCTAATACTGTTTCAAAATACTAACTTGGTGAGGGGCAGTAGATGATTATATGCAATATGAGCATGTAGCCGTGAGCTGCAATACCTTAATAAGACATGATTACTTGGATAATAACATTGATTGCTTTGTGGACATATCCAATCTTGACTTATTATATAAGCAGATGGGGACAGCGTAATAATAGAATAAAGGCAATAAGTTTAGCAATACTGACAATCTTGTCTTTAACGTCAATTTTCTTGGCTGTTGATATTTCAACAACTTCACTTGAGATAGACTGGACACTACTGACGTTATATTATTTAGGAATCTGTTTCTTCCTCTGGCGAATCGTGAGAATCAAATCAAAATTTATAAAAGTGTTTGGGTATATACTCATGACATTAGTTTTTGGATTAGGTTACCTCTCGGGGACAATTGGAGCGTTGGGAATAGGATTTGTAACAGCTGAGTTTGAGCCAAGAGTAGAGAAGGAAATTGAATCTGGATTGATTTATAAAGAAACCGGACTTGGTAATGCAATTTCTGATAACAGAGGGGTTCGAATTGAAATTTACCGCAACTATAGCTATTTACCCTTTATAGAGAAAAGAATTTTAACAAATGAGTATTACGGATTTGAACTAGCGAAATATGATATCATCGACACCTACGACAAGGGTGACAAAATACTTCACTTAACTTTAGATATACCTAATGACGAAAGGGACAAAGTGAAATGGACTCAAGAAATAAGAATTAAGTAGGGCACCACTTGTTATTGGTGGTCTCCTTTTGTTATTGGTGGTCTCCCGACCACCAATCCTTCTTCTAAACATCATTTCAGGTTTGGCAAATTAATAAGTCCGTTGGCTAATGCTGTTTCAAAATACTAACTTGGTGAAGCAATAAAGTTATGGGCAATATTGCGGATAGCGAGATGTTGGCTGCAATCTGCTAACAAATGAAAACCTCTGTGATAATAAGGACTTTAATTCTCTCGACTATTCTTATCGTTGGACTTTGGATAATCAGATATCTAACAGCTTTCATTTTGGTTTTTGAAATCTTTGGGGAAAGCGAGGCTGGACTGGAAAAAGCGGACAGAGTTTATCAACTCTTTCCCGTCAGACATCTTCCTATTCTTATTCCGTTCGCAATTCTAATGATTCAAACTTTGAGATTGAAGCTGTGGGACAACGACAACGCGAAATTTATTTCAAACCTAGTAATTGGACTATGTGGGTTAGTCGTCTACATAGTACTGGAGAGTTTAGGAATCTTAGGGCCATCCTAAAAGGAAACGATAGCAACATTGGGCATTGCAAAAAAAAATATGACACGGGAAACAGTTATAGATCTAAATAATTTCCTTGCTGACCATAAATACTATGACCGTGACGATGTTGAGAATGTCAATAAAATAATTATTGACGCATGGGACGACAGACTACAAGAGTCGATCATTAAAGACCTAAAGGAAAGAATCAGTGGGGCGGAAATCCGAAAAACAAAAAGCCTATTTGATATTGCTTCTGATGAACAGGGCGCACCACTTTATAAAGCGTTTTTCGAGTTGACTGACAAAGGAGAGGGAATAGAAGTCATAATTAAACTTATTGTTAATCATGACAAGGGAATTATTTACTTAGGGTCGCGTCACGCAGGCAGTGAGCAGTATATGGGGCAAAGTAAATTGCTGGGAGAAATTTATAGAGAATTAAAAAAGGCGGACTCTCAATTTGGATACTTTAGACCGGTTAACTTTTTTACATTTAAGATTACGTAATGCAACGGCAGCCAACTTTTGTTATCGTTGGTCGTCCGACTTGCCCGTAGTCGATGTTCTTCACCGACACGTAGTCGGCATGTCAGGTGTTGAAAGGTTTTCGTAGACAAGGTTTAAATTTTTAGAGTTCGAACTGATTGACGGTGAAGAACACCGTCAATGGCGGGATTGGATGAATATGTTGAATTATTGAAGCGATATGAAATTGATTTCAAACCAGAATATATTTTTGAAGGTGATTGATGCCGCTCCGATGGAGCTTGGTTGTTTTCTCCCTTATTTGCTATACACATGGCGCACCGCTGGTGCTTAAAATATGGACGATAACAATTCGGTTTCTATACACCTAAGCTAGCGCGTTTATAACGCGTGCTAATATGTGTACGTATTATTTATTGAAACTTAAATGGTTTTTTGAAGTACGGTAAGGCACGCGTTGCAAACGCGCGCCAACTTGTGAACTATTGAAGCGATATGAAATTGATTTTAAAACAGAATATATTTTTGAGGTTGATTGATGCCGCTCCGATGGAGCTTGGTTGTTTCTCTCTTATTTGCTATACACATGGCGCACCGTTGGTGCTTAAAAGGGATGACAAATGAGCGACAATAGTTCTTACCAAGCTGAAGCCCTCCAGCAAAGTATTTTAGAAAAAAAGGTATTTTGAGGGTTGCTTACAGAAGCTGCATCGCAGCGTCATGTGTATAGCAACGAAAATAAAAACACAACCAGCTCCGTAGGAGCGGAATAGCATGGCCAATACCTTCACCCAATTGTATTTTCACGTCGTATTTGCCGTAAAAGGCAGGGCAAACCTGATTAGTCATCGGTGAAATTATTGAAGCGATATGAAATTGATTTCAAACCAGAATATATTTTTGAAGGTGATGGATGCCGCTCCGATGGAGCTGGTTGTTTCTCCTTTGTTTGCTATACACATGACGCACCGCTGGTGCTTAAAATATTGACGATAACAATTCGGTTTCTATACACATGGCGCACCGTTGGTGCTTAAAAGGGATGACAAATGAGCGACAATAATACTTGCCAAGCCGAAGCCATCCAGCAAAGTATTTTAGAAAAAAGGTATTTTGAGGGTTGCTTACAGAAGCTGCATCGCAGCGTCATGTGTATAGCAACGAAAATAGAAACACAACTAGCTCCGTAGGAGCGGAATAACATGGCCAATACCTTCACCCAATTGTATTTCCACGTCGTATTTGCCGTAAAAGGCAGGGCAAACCTGATTAGTCATCGGTGGAAAGAAGAACTGTATAAATACATCACCGGAATTGTCACCAACAAGAACCAAAAGCTCCTCGCCATCAATGGGATGCCCGATCATATTCACCTGTTAGTGGGTTTAAGACCAGATACCACGCTGTCGGACATAGTGCGAGACATAAAAGCAAATTCGTCAAGGTTCATCAACGAAAAGAAATGGGTGGCAGGTAAATTTGAATGGCAGACGGGGTTTGGAGCGTTCACGCTGGGGCACTCGCAATTGGATGCTATTATGAATTATATCCGAACTCAGGAGGAACATCATAAAACAAGGACGTTTAGGGATGAATATGTTGAATTATTGAAGCGATATGAAATTGATTTCAAACCAGAATATATTTTTGAAGGTGATTGATGCCGCTCCGATGGAGCTTGGTTGTTTTCTCCTTTATTTGCTATACACATGACGCACCGCTGGTGCTAAAAAAATATTGACGATAGCAATTCGGTTTCTATAAACATGGCGCACCGCTGGTGCTTAAAAGGGATGCACTAAGCTAGCGCGCGTTTATAACGCGTGCTAATAGGGGTACGTATTATTTATTGAAACTTAAATGGTTTCTTGAAGTACGATAAGGCACGCGTTGCAAACGCGCGCCAACTTGTGAACTATTGAAGCGATATGAAATTGATTTTAAAACGGAATATATTTTTGAAGGTGATTGATGCCGCTCCGATGGAGCTTGGTTGTTTTCTCCTTTATTTGCTATACACATGACGCACCGCTGGTGCTTAAAATATTGACGATAGCGATTCGGTTTCTATACCCTAAGCTAGCGCGTGTTTATAACGCTTGCTAATAGGGGTACGTATTATTTATTGAAACTTAAATGGTTTCTTGAAGTACGATAAGGCACGCGTTGCAAACGCGCGCCAACTTGTTTTAACCTACCCTATAATCATAACTTGATAAACAAACATTGATAATTCCCTTCCGCGGTGGCAGCTTTTACAATGTACGTTCCCGCAGCGTAGTGTCCCACATCGATAGTGATGTCTTGTTCTGCCGTTTCGAAAGGTACCGCAGTGTGGCGCCCCATCACATCAACGATCTGAATGCTGGTTGGTTTGCCATTCGCAATTGCTTTCAAGCTGATAGTCACGCTGTGGCCGGCTGGATTGGGATAGAGTGTGATACCATGGTCAGATGACGGAAGGATAATGTCGCCGGTGACTACCTGCACCGTGAAGGCATCTGTGCTTTTCACAGTAATCCCGTTTACGGTAATTCCGATTAAACCTGTCGTAGCTCCGGTTGGAACTTTTGTGGTGATGGTGGTAGATGTCGGGGTTCCGACAACCTCCGCCGTGACACCGTTGAATGTGACTGCATTGTTTGCTGCCACCGGATCAAAGTTGGTACCTGTGATGGTGACGGTGGTTCCCGCCGGTCCGGAAGTCGGTGAAAAACTGCTGATAGTAGGAGGTACGACGACTACAAAGTCGGCGGAACTGGTGGCGGTTTGATTGGCAATCGATACGGAGATCTTGCCGGTGGTGGTGCTTGCAGGCACTGTTACGGTAATGCTTGTAGGCGTGGGAGTGCCGGTGATGGTGGCAGGCACTCCGTTGAACGTGACGACGTCGTAGGCACTATTGGTTTGAAAATTGGTGCCGGTGATCGTTACGGAAGTACCTACAACACCCGATGTTGGAGTGAAACTGGTGATGGTAGGTTGAAAGTCAGCCAAGGGGCGTTTATACACTCCGGTACCATTGGTTCCTGCAAAAACAAAAGTGCTGTTGCCCAACAGTGAGATGACATTCGTGTTCTGCAAACCGGTATTTACCTGAATCCAGTTGGCACCGTTGTCGCCGGAAATAAATACGCCGTAATTGGAAGACCCCGCTATCAGCAAGCTTCCACTTTGGATAAGCGCATTGATTGGTTTACTGGTAATTCCTGTATTCGCGGCTGTCCACGTCGCACCGTTATCGGTAGATTTAAAAACACCATTCTCGGTGCCGGCAAAAATTAAATTTCCAGTGACCAGAAGTTTGTACACGTTGGTAGCCGACAAACCTGTGTTGGCACTTGTCCAAGTGGTGCCTGCATTAGTGGAAACATACAGCCCCTGATTGGTTCCGGCAAACACACTATTTCCTGTGGTGGTCAGCGTGCGCACTTGCGTGACCGGTGCGCCAATACTTTTTTTAACCCAACTGCTTCCGTTGGTGGTAGATACATAAATATCGGCATCCGTACCGGCATATAAATTGCCATTGGCATCGGTGGCAATGGCAGCAATGCTCATTGTACTTATCCCTGTGTTAGCGGCCGACCAGCTACTGCCGTTGTCGGTAGAGAGAAAGACACCTTCGGCAGTGCCTGCAAAAACGGTTGTCGTATTCATGGTAAGCGACTGGATCGTTTTGCTGTACGTGCTGGTTAGTCCGGTATTTGAGTTGGTCCAGGTAACACCGTTGTCGGTCGACAACACGATACCGGCACCAAAGGTCCCAGCGATCACGGTGGGCCCCCTCACGATCATCTCATCGATGGAAACGGACAGTAACCCTTTGTTGATGGCGCTCCAGGTTGATCCATTATCACCGGAAACAAAGATGCCAATGGAAGTAGCGGCATAAAGATTTGTTCCGGTTAAATAAAGTGAGGTAATCATGTTGTCCGTTAAGCCTGTATTGGCGGCAGTCCAGCTGGTGCCATTATTGGAGGAAAGAAACACGCCTTGCCGAGTACCGGCAAAAACATTGCTTCCGTTTACCGCCAACGAATTAACAATGGTAGAGGTGGGCAACCCTGAGGAAGTCCAGTTGGTGCCATTATTGGTAGAGATAAACACTCCACCGCTTGTACCCGCAAAAACAGTGCTGCCGATGATCGCCAACGAGCTGACATACAAATTGCTTAAGCCGGTGGTTTTAGCCGTCCAGGTAGAGCCGTTATTCGTTGAAAGATAAACGCCTTGACCTGTGCCAGCAAAGATATTTCCGCCGCTCACCAGCAGCGACTGCACAATCAGTGTGTTGGGCAAACTTGTGGCCGTCCAGTTGTTTCCGTTGTCGGTGGAGACATATAATCCTGCGAATGTTCCCGCAAAGAGGTTTGTCCCGCTCACCGCCAGGCAATAAACTGTTTGAGTTATTCCTTGGGCGAGCGTCCAGGTATCGCCGTTATCGGCGGAGAGATAAACTCCATTGTTGGTTCCGCGCAACAGGGAGGTTCCGCTCAGCAAGTAGCAAAAGGAAGAGTAGTCGGAAGCCTTCAGTGCCCAATTGCTGCCGTTATCAGTGGAAGTAAATAATCGGTAAGGAGAAGAGGTGAATAATTTCCCGTTGCTGGAATACACGGAATAAAAATTACCGCCGTACGGCCCGTTCGCCTGAGTCCATTGCGAATAGCCGATGAAATAACTAAAAAAGCAGCAAACAAAAAGACAGTGTTTCGTAAACGTTTTAATCATTCAAATTAAGTTAAGGTTTTAAGAATCAGTACACGTGATGTAGCCTAATTAATCGATGCCATCGTCATGGACAAGGCTTCGCCACGTAATTTACGTCAAGAATTCCTTACTCGTAAAATACTATCGAATCTTTTTTAGGTATGAAGAAGCATTTCTCCAAGACCAAACAATAAAAGAAGGCTAACCCCTTTTGTGGGATCAGCCTTCTTTGCTTATTACTTTATTACCTCTTCAGCTGCTCCAGCTTATCTGGGTCGAATCATTTCTTTCAATTTCAGGACCGGAATTCCTGTGGCTCAGAGTGGTATACCAAACAAAGCCCGTATCCATTTTATCCGTCTTACCACTTCATAGGCTGCTATCGATCCGCCGAGGGTAAACAACACCGTGAGCACATACTGCACCGCGGCTGGCATCTTCAACGGAAACAATAGGGTAGCGCCGAGGTACAAAAAGATCATGTGAAACAGGTACACGGGATATGCCGCCGGCGTAAGGTAACGCAACACCTTGTTCGTGTGATTAAGGTAAAGCCGGGCAAACGCCAGGACCGACAAGATCCAGCCGCAAGATTCTACCGCCACCATATACATTGGTGATGGAGTGTTCAGCGCCGGCCCCATGAGGCGCCACAAAAAGAGTGCGGCACTGCCGAGAAGAAACAGCCAACGTCCTTTCGTAATCAGCGTAGAAAAGCCATCGCCGCCAAGCACAAAACAAAAGCCAAAGAAGAAGGCAAGCAAGCCGATGACAAACCCGTGCCGCGTGGTAGCATAGAGTTCGTAGGGCATGGGTTTTACGATCAGCACTTCGGCTACAAACGCCGCGATGACCACAAGCAAAAACAGGGGCGTGCCGATGAACTTCTTCAGGCGCTGCACAGGCGGCGTGTTTTCGTTGCGTCGCAGGTAGCTAAACAGCGGTGTAAAGATCAGCACATACACAAAGATGTTTCCAAGAAACCAGAGATGCCCTGCGTCGTAGGTATAAATCAGGTCAATATGATAATAGTTTCGCAGCAGCAGCAGATGAATGGGTACAATGCAAAAGATGCCAAACACATACGGCACAAAGATCCGCAACGTACGCTCGCCGATCAGTTGCTTCCAGCTGCGGCGTTGAAGAGCGAAGTACACGCCCATGCCCGACACAAAGAAGAGCAACGGTATGCGCCACACATTCAGAAGCATCATGGGTATCCACAGCGGCACCCACGACTCTTCGGTGGTAATGAATCCGATCATCCGTCCCCAGGGCTGGAAGCCGATCGCCGTGTGGTAGATCACCAGCAAGCCGATTGCAATCACCCGCACCCAGTCAATATCAAATCTCCGGTCGGTCGTCAACATGTTGTTACTGTTTTGCACGATCAGTTATTTCAATAAGGCGGCAATTTCAGGGCGCGTCTTTTCTACGTATGCATAATCGAGCTTGAGGCCCATGGGGGCGAGCGCATTCAAGATCATGTCGTAGGCCGGCTTCATCTCGGTGAAGGAACCGCTCACATTCTCATAGGCAGTTGCGTTGTACTTGTTGCGGATGGTTTTGTCGGCGTGCTTGGCGAGCAACATCTTTACGATCTCCGGCCGGCAGAAGAAGGCAGCGCAATGCAATGCGGTAGAACCATCGTTGTTTTGCATATTCAGATCCGCGCCTGCATCAATCAATGCTTTGGCGATGTCGGGCTTCCCAAAGACGGCTGCACTGATGAGCGGACTTGATCCGCCAAACGGATCTTTGGTATTGATGTCAGAGCCGGCAGCAATGTGTTGCCGCACCGCATCAAGGTTGCCGGTGACGACGGCCGTGTGAATGTCAACCTGGGGTGGCTTCACGCCGGTACCAGACTTTGCCGAGCCATTGGAGTCGGTCTTCTTTTGCTGGCACGCGCCGGTGGTTAATAATAGTGTAGCCAGCGCGAAGGCGGTAGCGACGGTCAATACTCCTGTGTTTTTTGTTTTCATAAATAGTTTGTTTTTGATGATCACAAAGAACGGGGGTGTCGCCGCGGCTGGCTAAGAAGGTTTGCGCCACATTGCATCAACTTTGCGGAAATTGATATAAACAATGGCGCACGAGTATAAATAATGACGCATCAGGCCGTTTTTCTTCCCCATCGGGGCATTGTGCCTACGCTTTTTTACTGTCGGGCGCAGCTGTATTTTTACCGGAAATCGGATTGACTAATTATGGCCGAAAGCCCTTCCAATAGCAGTGATTTTCTCAATGACGTGAAAAGCATCATCGGCCAGAATATGGCCAATGAGCAATTTGGGGTTTCTGAGCTTGCCGATGCACTTCACATGAGCCGTTCTAATCTGCTCCGTAAAGTGAAAAAGGAAAGCAACCTCTCGGTAAGTCAGCTCATCAATCAGGTTCGTCTTGGCCGTGCGATGGAATTGCTGCGCACCTCGTCGCTCAATGTTTCGGAAGTGGCGCATGAAGTGGGTTTCAACAGTACGTCGTATTTCATCAAATGCTTTCGTGAATATTATGGTTATCCGCCGGGTGAAGCCGGAAAGCGTCGCGAGGAAGAACCAATTCCTGTGACGAGCACTGCAGGCAGAAGGAACTATTGGGCGATAGGAGTGGCCCTTGTCGTTGTCGTAATTGGGATAGTCCTGTACGTCCTTCGCGTAGGCCTGTTTCATGTGAATGTAGTCCGTGAGAAATCAATTGTGGTGTTGCCGTTTAAAAACGAAAGCAACGACTCATCGAATGTGTACCTCATCAACGGTTTGATGGAATCGACGATGAGTAATCTTCAGAAGATTAAAGACCTGCGCGTCATCAGCCGCACATCGGCCGAAAAATATAGAAACTCCAACAAGTCCGTACCCGAGATTGCCAGAGAACTTCAGGTGAGCTATTTTTTGGAAGGCAGCGGCCAGAAAATCGGTGATCAGATATTGCTTCATATTCAATTGATTGATGCCGCGACCGATCGTCACATCTGGGCTAATGAATACAAACGCGAAAGTAAAGACATCTTTCAACTGCAACAGGAGATTGCCAACAGCATTGCCGATGAGATCAGTCTGATCATCACCCCGGAAGAAGAGAAGCGTATTCAGAAGAAACCGACCACTGACCTTGTCGCCTACGACTACTTTTTAAAGGGTAGAGATCAGCAGGCGATCGGTAAGGCGAGCAACCTGCACAACGCCATTGGCTATTTTAAAGAAGCCATCGCCCGCGATCCGCGCTTTGCGCTGGCTTACGCCGAAGTAGCGATGTCTTTTTATTCCCTCGATCTCTTTCATACCGACAAAAAATACGTTGACGAGATCGATCGGTACGCTGATCAGGCCCTTCTGCAAGATCCTAAACTGGAAGAGAGCCTGCTTGCCAAGGCCGTGTCGTTTCTTTCGAAGAAAGAGTATGCCACCGCAGTGCCCTACCTGGAAAAGGCGCTCGAATACAATCCCAATTCATCAACTGTCATAAGCTTCCTTACCGACTTCTACGCCCTGTACATTCCTGACACGGGCAAATATTTGCAGTATGCGCTGCGTGGACTTCAATTGAATGCAGCCTCCACCGACTCTACCACCACAAGCTACACGTACCTGCGCCTTGGCAATGCCTTGGTTCAAAATGGATTTGTGGATGAGTCCTTAAAGTATCTTGACAAGTCTTTAGATTATAGTCCGAACAATCCGTTTTCGAAATACGTGCGTGCCTTTGTTCGCTTTGCAAAGACTGGCGACGGTGTGCAGGCGCGCAATGAGTTAATCACCGAGTTTAACAAAGACACCACACGCTTCGACATTTTGCAAGACATCGGTAAGATTTCCTACTACCTGCGCGACTACAAAGGAGCCTACGACTATTACAAGCGATTCCTGCGCATTCGCAAAGCGCAGAAACTCGATGTGTATCGCCACGAAAACCTGGTGATCGCCTACGTGCTGGCGCAGCGTGGGTTGAAGAAAGAGTCGGACGAACTTGTCACCGACTATAAGGCGTTCCTCGATGCCGACAAGTCCATCTATGGCAGCCTTGGCCTCAGCGCCTACTACGCCTACCTCGGCGATACGCAAAAGGCTACCGAACAAATGAAGATTTTTGCCACTCAGGACAACGTGCAGTACTGGATCATTCTTTTTCTCGACAAGGATCCGATCCTGGAGCGTATCGTCGCTAATGCGGAATACAAAAAATATTTCGATGAAGTGAAGTCGAAGTTCTGGAAAGAGCACGATCGACTCAAAGTAGTACTCGACGAAAACAGGTTGCTACGCTGAATTCTTTACGCCACACGCATGCATTCATCTGCCTCTTGTTTGTTCTCAGCGGTGCCTCATACTTTACATAGTTACTTACGGACAAAACGCTTCACCATCAGCGGTCGAGAAACCAAATCCAAAAGAGCAGTTTACCTGCCAGCACATTGAATTGTCGTCTGACCATAAAAAGATTCTTCTCAAGGCAGGTTTGAATATTGAAACAGATAATTTAGTACTGAAAGCGGATAGCATGAGCAAGATTGGTTCATGTGGCGTTTTAGCGTGGGCAGACACATTGAGAGAACAGGGGATTGCACTTCGTTGAATTTGGGTCAAACTGTTTCAAAAGGCTATCTTCGCTAAGACAATGGACATACAAATCATTACCGAACGATTTCAGCGCGACGTGTACGGTCTGCAAGGTGTAGCGTCAAACAAAGACTATGTAGCCAAAGCCTTTGCGTTAAGCGGCAAGATGTGGGAGATTGTTCGCACTAATACAATTAAAAACAAAGGGAAAAACATCTGGCTATATGGCGCCAACGACACGGTCTTTGCCGGTGTGGAACTGGAAGACCCGATAGGTGATCTCTTTGGGCTGGAGAAAATAACGATCACGTTAGAGAAGTACGCTTACTTCAAACACAAGGGAAGCTACAGTTTGATTAAGCAATCGGGCCAGCGCATGACGGACGAGTTGGATCGTCAGGGATACCGCGTGGTGCCTCCATACCTAGAGATCTACGGCCACTGGACCAAAGAAGAAAGTAATCTTGAGACTGAGTTGATTATGGCTTTGGGGTAGACGACTTAAGACACAAGACGTAAAGTTTACATTCTTTAGAATCCGTTAATCCTCATCCAGTCTACGCATAGTTTTATCCATTCATCTTTACGTGTCGGGTGGTCTATGCCAAAGCCATGTCCTCCATCCTGTAACAGATGCATTTCTGCTTTCACTCCCGCCTTCCGCAGTGCCTCATAAAAGACGAGGCTGTTTCGTACTGTAATCCGCTTGTCGTCTGATGCATGAAGCAGGAACGTGGGGGGGGTGCTTGGTGTCACATGTAGTTCGCTACTGAAAAAGTTAATGGCCGAAGTCGAAGGATGCGAGCCCAGCAAATTACCGCGCGATCGCGGGGCACCCCACTCGGTATTCATCGTGATCACCGGATAAACCAATACCATGAAGTCGGGACGTAAAGAAGAATGATGTGTGTTGACTACCAGCGTCGTGTCGAAGTGTGTGCCTGCAGTGGAAGCCACGTGCCCGCCAGCCGAGAGACCCACGATACCCACACGTTGCGGGTTAAGATTCCACTCGCGTGCATTCTCACGTACGGTTAACATCGCTTGCTGCGCATCTTGCAACGGCGCCATCGACTTATTCTTCATCACCGTATCGTTAGGAATCCTGTATTTCAACACAAAGGCGGCAATGCCGAATTGAGCAAATTTCCTGGCGACGTCTGTGCCTTCGTCGGAAGTAACGATCAGTTGGTATCCACCGCCAGGGCAGATGATCACTGACGTACCCGTTGCTTTCCCTTTCTCGGGAAGAAAGGCGATCAACTCCGGCTGCGTCACTCTATACGCATAGCCATTGCTGTCCACCTCTTCATGGTAGTGCGCAGGCGCAGGCAGCGCCCCCGGCGCTCCTTTCGGAAACAATGGAATGTGTGTTGGCTGACAATACCCTGTAATACTGAGTACACAAAAAGAAAGAAACCAAAAGAAATTTTTCATAACGTCTTCGCGCACACTGGCGCACCGCAAGAATAGGAGTGTAGGCGAGAATTGAGATGTGCAGAAATTATCAAAATGTAGCACTAGATAAGACTTAACTTCAGGCCCAGTTAAACACTGTAATATGGAGCTACTTCAACGACCTTAAAGTGTTAAATTTACCCAGCAGTTAGATTAGTTCTGTTCCGTTAAACGAACGATCAGACAAAAAGAAAACTACCATACAACCGCTAAGAAGTAAATAATAAAGATTGTAAAGAAAGCGTCAAAGAAAAGTAGTAAGAGATAAAGAGGAGTCGTCTGATCACGAATACAACTATAACCATGAAAATCATTTTATCCATTATGTTTTTAATCTCTTTTCAATTGGCCTTCGCTCAATCAGGAAACGAAGAGGAATTGATACGCAAAGCAAGACAGAGCTCCAATGAAGCGATTGCACGAAAAGACGCCGACGGAATTGTAAAATTCTGTATGGAAGATTACGTAATCACTCGCGGAAGTGGGGTAATGGAGCGGGGCAAGGAAGCCAGCCGGGCATCGTGGAAGAAGATATTTGCAGAAGCTCCGCTAACGAGTTTTGAACGCATTCCGTCAGAGATTATTGTCAGCAAAAACAACGTTAACCTGGCCTGGGAAAGTGGCGTGTGGAAAGGGTTTAATACTTACAGCAAAGGCGGACGCTACAGCGCACAATGGAAAAAAACAGACGGCGAGTGGAAGCTGCAGGCTGAATTGTTTGTGGCGTTGGAGTAGTGACACGTTTTCTACATTATCTTTCTTTGCCTATCAGAAAGAAAACTCTTCTCGTCACGAGCTGCTGTCATATCGAGCTCGTTAGTCATCTGTACTATTTTTGAAATGATTTCATCCAGGCGGTGAACTGGAATCTGGATTTTATCAAGCACTGCCTTGTTGATCGGATCGGTGGCGTCTTCACGGTTAAAGATATTCGACAGGCCTGAAATGGTAGCAACAGGCCCGCGCACTTCGTGTGAAAACAGGAAGGCGATGGTTTCGAGGTTCTTGTTCTTTTCGGTGAGTTTCTCCGCCGTAGCTTTCTTTTCGGTCACGTCTCTGAAGTTCACTACGATGGCTTTCACATTTTCGTCGTGGATCAGATTGGTCACAGTGCCTTCTACAAAAAGATAGTGCCCTTGTTTATGCTTCACCCGATTTACAGTAATAGGGAAGGAGCCACCGGGAGTTTCACGAATGGTCTTTCTGTTTTGCATGGCTACCTGCACGTCGTCGGGATGAAAAATCATCGACAGGTTTTGCCCGACGATTTCTTCTGACGTGTAGCCGAGTATTTTTCTAGCCGCTGCCGAGAAGAACTGCACAATACCACGTTCGTCTTGCAAGATGATGGCGTCCGCGCTTTTCTCGATCAGGTGACTGAATTTAATTTCAATCTGTTTGTTCTTCCGACTTAGTTCCACCTGTTCGGTGATGTCCTGAAAGTAGCCGTAGATTTTTTCGCATACGCCATTCACCATTTTTGGCTCGGCAATGGTTTTGGTGTAGAAAGTCCGGCCTTTGGCAGAAACCATTTCCAATTCAATTTCAAAACCTTGTCCGGTATTTTTTGCGTGCTCTACAGCGGCCATGATCTTGTCGCGGCTTTCTCCTTCTTTGTAGAACAGATGTACGGTGTCTAGTTCGGGAATGTAGTCTTCATCCACTTCAGTCAGTTCGCGCGTCAGTCCGGTCCACTTCAACGTATTGGTGGCAAAGTCAGCCTGCCAGCCGCCAATCTTGGCCACCCGCATGATTTGTTCCATCATTTTTTTGGTGGTCTTCAGCTGCGCTTCGTTAAGTTTTCGTTCGGTCACGTCGGTGCCGATAATCACCAGGGCTTTTCTTGATCCATCGGCTTTGAACACTGGCATTTTTCGTACTTCGTATTCGCGCGTGCGCCCCTGATCGTCGACTACAAATTCAGTGAAGACCATAAGTTGCCGCGACTGCCATGTTCTTTCGTCGTCGATAAGGCAAGTCTCGTGGGCTTTCTGAAACTCAGGATGGAGGGCTGCCAGTTCCATCTCTGTTTTTTCATACCAGTCGATGTCGTGCAGTTTAAACAGACGCTTGGCGGTTTCGTTGGTAATGAGCCATCGGCCGTCGCCGTCTTTAAAAAAGATCGCGTCGGGAATAGATTCGACGAGGGCTACCAGTCGGCGCTTTTCTTTGGTCAGGTTTTCTTCGGCACGTTTTCGTTTGTCGATGTCACCGCAGTTTCTGGCTACTCCGATGAGCACATCAAATTCGTCGTACACAGGAGCATAAGCTATTTTATACCACCGTTTCCTGCCGTCGCGCAAAGAAAACTCAAGCTCAATGCGCACTTCTTCGCCGGCCAGGGCACGTTTGAAATTAAGCTCAAACTCGATGTCATCTTCGTGCGACAAGTAGGAATGAATGGATTCACCAACCTTCATTTCAAGTCCATGTACTTTTTTAAAAAACTTGTAGGCACTATGGTTGAAGGAAAGGATTTCGCTTGTGGGCGATAGCAACACATGACTGTCTTTGGTGTTGTTGTAGATGGCTTTGATTTTTACCTCTTCCAGTTTTTCGTGCGTGATATCGTGGCCCACCGCCATATAGGCTATGATGATATTATGCTCATCCTTGATGGGAGTGACCTGTGTATTGATCCAATAGTATTGGCCTGCTTTGGTTTTGTTTTTGATCTGCGCCCTCCATGATCTGCCGCGTGTAATAGTATTCCACATCGTTTGCCAAAAGGAGTGCGGATGATGACCTGAGTTGATGATGCTGTGCGGGGCGCCTTCCAGTTCGTGTACCGAATAGCCACTTATGCGGGCAAAGTTTTCGTTGGCAAAAACAATTAGGCTATCCGTGTCGGCAATAGATACAATATCATTCTGACACAAAAGAGAAAAAGATTTTTCGCTGATAAGTTCAGTCACCTGAGGGTGAAGCGAATATGGCTTTACTGCTTTCATGCGATGCTGCCGTCAGAGTGGAACAAGTTCATGGCCTAGTAATCGGGGCCACCCGAAGTGATCGGCCTGACGGTTATATTGTTCGAGGGCCGTTGTCTCATTTTTGATGTGATACCTCGCGCCAATATACTTCATCACCTTTCCGTCGCGATCTTTGATCGGCACGATCGTAGCGTCCACCCAATAGGCGGTGCCATCCTTAGCTTTGTTTTTAATAATTCCTGAAAACACGTGGCCTTGCCGTATGGTCTCCCACATTAACCGGAATAGTTCTTTGGGCATATCGGGGTGGCGCACGATACTCTGGGGTTTGCCGATGAGTTCGCCCGCCTTATACTTGGCTACTTCGCAGAATTTGGCATTGGCATAGGTGATTACGCCTCTTAAATCTGTCTCCGAAAGGATTGATGTTAAGTCCAGCAAAGTTTCCCGATTGTCAAACCGTTCTTTTATCTGACGCGACGCATAGAGTTCTTCCTTGTTGAGGCGCAATTCTTCTTCCTGCATTTTGAAGGCTTCCAACTGTGCCTGTTTGAGACTTTCGGCTTTGGCGCGGTGCGTGATGTCGTGAATGATGCAAGTGAAGATTCTACGGTCACCCACGTACGCTTCGTTGACCATCCATTCGATAGGAAACCGGGTGCCGTCTTTTTTCAGTCCTTCTGTGGTGACGAGTTGCCCCAGCGTAGCTTCGGCCTGATGGCTAAACTCGCCGTGTTCTACTTCGGCCAGCAGCCGGGTCATCGTAGTTCCAGCCAGTTCTTCGCCAGAATATTGAAACATGGCCATCGCCGCTTTATTGTGCGTATCGATAATGCCTTGTTCGTCGGTTGTCAAAATGGCGTCGGCCGATGAGTCGAAGATGGCTTTCAGCATATGGCTGTGTTCATCTGCCTCGATTGTCTTCCGCTCCATGGCTTCCTGTGTGGCGGCAAGTTCTTCCATATTTTGTCGCATTTCTTCTTCCTGAGCCCTCAGTTCTTCGGTTTGGTTCTGCGATGTTTCGAGTAGCGCTCGGGTGGCTTCGTTTACTTTGACAGCTCGGATGACGGCGGCAAATCCCTGGCATACCTTTTCCAGAAATGCTACATGATAGTCGGGCATTATACGAAAGGACGCAATCTCCATTACTCCTTCGATTGTGTCGTTGGTTTTGATGGGTATGATTACGATAAATGAGGGCGTTCCTTCGCCAAGGCCTGAGGTAATCTTCACGTAATGATTGGGTACTTGTGTGAGTACTATAGTGTCGCGTTCCAGGAAACATTGACCAACCTGTCCATTTCCGGGATATATGGTTTTCCGCTCGTGTTTCTTTCGGTCGTAAGCATAGCAGGCAGTCAGTTCAAGAAATACATCTTTGGGGTTTTGATCGTTGGCGATAAATACCGAGCCCTGGTTGGCTCCGGTAATCTTGACCAGGTTTTTGATGACGTCATCGGAGAGCGTCACCAAGTCTGCTGAACGACGTAATACTTCACCCATTCGCGCATGGCCTTCAGCAATCCAGCGGGCTTTTTCATCTTCTTCCTTCTGGCGCACCAGCTTGCTTTTAAGCGAGTCAAGGATCCCCTCAAGGCGCTGATCATTAAAATGGTAATGATGTTCAGTAAAATCTCCGGATTAAATATCGAAGATGAACTTTTCCAGCGTATTGAGCTCTTCTGCATTCTGGTTACGATCGGCAATGAGTTCATCTTCATGCTTTTTAACCTTTTTGGCAAAGAAGAAAAATACACCGCCGATGGCTACGGGGGTAGTAAGGATAATCCAGAGCAGATGGTCGCGTTGGTAGATCAGGATCAGGTTGGATAAGGTAGGAGTGAGGTCGCTCCAGTAAAAGTCCATGAACGTTGAGGCGAGGGGAACAAACGAGCCTAGCAAGATGCCAATTCGCGTGAGCTTCTTTTCAGTCTCCATAGAAATGAGTTAAGTAAATTTCTATGAAGTTAGGCACCCTTGTTTTTCCGCTGATTAACTAGAAACAGGCATGTAAATGACATTAATCAGTGGATTTTACTGAAGAATTTGTATGGTTGGGGAATCGCACCTACTCACCCAGGGAGCAGTAGATATTTTTGAAAATAGAATTTCAGGCCATATCCAAGCTCTCTATCTTAAAAACAAGAAAGGATATGGCAATTCGATTCAGCACCTTAGAATCTAGCTGTAAAACGCAGGGCTGCGCTTACTTTTTTTCAACCCACTTCTTAATCTTTGATCGTTCGGTCGGCGACAAGGAGGCATAGAATTTTTTGAATGAGCTAAAATCATTCAGGTTTTTAGGATTACTGTCCTTGCCGGTAATCAGATACTCCAGCGATACGCCGAATGCCTTTGCAATGTTAGTCAGGTGTTTGAATTTGGGAGTGGCTACTGTACGGTATGTATGGATGGTATCCACATGAACGCCGATCTTACGAGCCGTCTCCATCAAGGTCCATCCTTTTGCCTCCTGAAGCGATTTGAATCTTTTGTTGAACATTATTTAATAATTAAAGCCAATCCCTTAATGGGGCAGGGGCCCGTTTGGTAAACGGGTTGACCGTGGCCTAGTTAAATATAACAAAAAATGTTCATGCTTTTTGATCAGACATCAAGTGCTCATTAAACATTAGGTGACTGTGTAAGCGCTACGGTAATTCAACCAATTTCGTCCATTCTTAGTTGATAAGCGCTATGAAATCTGTCTACAAACTTCCGCGAACTTCGGTTGTGGCAAAATACTTGAATATACGGAGTGATATGAGTGAATTGATTTGGTCTTCTGGAAGTGGCTGATCCTCAAGTCTGTTAGCTCGCGTACTATTGACAATCAATGTCTAGCTATACCCAACCCTGCCACATATCCCTCGATTACTCGTGAGAAATTCTACGGTGTTTTATATGGTGTGATCTGAATCGCCATTCCAACATTGGAACATAAAGATGTATCAAAAAAATCGTGGAACTGCCGGGGTTCACCTAACCTGTTTTAATGATAAAATTGGTCGCTGACAATAATTGAAATTTGCCTAATTTAATGCCACCGATATTTATCTTTTGGAAAAATAATGTCATTTGAATTCTACGAACAGATTTTTCGTAATAAGCCTGATAAATTAGTAGAGATAAGACGGCTAATCGTCAGTGACTTCAAAAAGATGGAAAATGCTTTTTTTGCTGCCGACAAAAAGCGAGACATTAAATCGATGAGGGCTGAACTACATAAGATGAGCCCGATCGTTTCCAACCTGAAGTACGCCGAACTGTACGCCTTGTTTGAAAAATACAGAGTCTTCGAAGGGTATGACGATTCACTATCAGAATTAAACAGGGAGTTAAAATCTCATCTCTCCACGATCTATCGCTTCTTGCATTAAAAACGATCAGATGTCTTTCAGAATTGCTTTTTGCATTTTGGAGATCAATTCTTCCGGCTTAAATGGCTTGTTAATAAAATCATTGGCACGACATTCCCTGACGTCACTTTCAAGTATGTTGGTGAAAGCAGAGAAGAGGATGATAGGAGTCTCTTTGTTTTTGGATTGCTGGTCCGTTCGGATGGAGTTGGCCACTTTGAATCCATTCAAGTCAGGTAACTGTATGTCTAATAAAATCAAATCAAATTTTGTTTTCTGAATGCAATCCAATGCTTCTTTTGCATTTTCGGCATTGTGGCATTCGACCGAGTAATCTTCAAACAGGCTGTTGATAAGGAAACGATTGGACTCTACATCTTCAATGTAAAGAATTTTTTTTCCTCTCAGCGAGTGTTTGGCATCTTTTAGATTTTCAGATGTGATTATGTTGCCTGAATTATCCTGACTAATTTCAAAAGGAATAGTTGCCGTAAATGTGGCCCCCTTTCCATAAACACTATTCACGGTTACTTTTCCTTCCATCAATTCCACTAAATTTTTTACTATGACAAGCCCCAGTCCAGTGCCGCCGTATTTTCGGTGAATATCTTTTTCCTGAGAGAATGGTTGAAAGATGGTGTCAATGATATCCGACGAGATACCTATGCCGGTATCTGCAACTACAAATTCAGCTTTTACCGAATGATTGGTGATTTGAATTGGACGTACGTGCAGATTCACGCTGCCGGAAGAGGTAAATTTCATGGCATTGCCGATCAGATTACTGAGGATTTGAATAAGTCTGGTACTGTCGCCGGTAATATTCAAAGGCATACCGCTATCTACCTGAACCGAAAAAGAGATATTTTTTTCATCGGCCATTCTGAAAAACATGGAATGAATCTGTCGAAGAATATCCGAAAGATTAAAAGGCGATAACTCTAGCCCTAGCCGGTTGGCCTGTATTTTATTGTAATCGAGAATATCGTTGACGATGTGAATTAAGTGATCTCCGGAAGCTTCAAGTGTATTGATGATTTCCTTTTGGTCGGGCCGAGGATCTCGCTTGCCCAATACATGGGTAAGACCAATCATAGAATTAAGAGGCGTGCGGATTTCATGGCTCATCATCGAAAGCATAGTCTCCTTTATTTTATTCCTTTCGTCGAAAAGTTTTCGCTCTTCAAGAAGTTTCTCCATTACCTTCTTCTTTTCTAATTTTTGAAAGACGAGTAAGACAACCGAAGAACTGATAAGAAAAGTAAAAACCTGCAAGTAAACTACCCCAGCCGAAAAAAAGCGATATCTTTCATTGGCAGATCTTGTAAGATTCGATTCAAACTTGTACACCGCCTCCATCGCAGCAGAATAGATCGGCCAGAAATACGCACCTATATCTTTTCGGAACTCCTTTAAAAACTCCTCTCGTTTGCCCGCTTTGAGAAGCTTAATCATTTCTCCGTGATAAATAACAAAGTTTCTCATTGTGGCCTTATATTTTTCTATTGCCTTTAGACCTTCAGAGTCGTTGTATCCCTGAAGCTGCAGCAGGCTATCCAATCTCTTGAAATTATTCTCCAGGTCAATACGAATGAATTCGTTGCTTCGGTACAAGTAGCTTTCGTCCTGAATTATGGCAAAGCCCCTCATGGAGACATCAACGTGGCGTACCGTCCAATCGTGAGCATAATCAATTTCAAAAACAGCATGTTCTGCAATTCGGGTTTGCTTGATGCTATTTTCCATGATAACTCTAGAAATAATGGAACCAATAACATTGATTAAGATGAGAAGTATGATGCTGTACAATAAAACATTTATTGGTATTTTGTCTAGATAATCAAGGAACTTGCTGGTTATTCCTTTGCGTATGGTGGGTGCGTGCAAGTCCATCAAAGGAGATTATATTTTTTTAAAATGCTCTTTCGGATAGCCCTAAGGCGAATCGCCTTATTGTATTTTTTGGAGAAAGCAATGCAATAATCCTGCACGTTCAAGAGCAGGCCAACATTCGTTGAATCGCTCGTAATATCCCTGGCAAAGTCTTCGTCAGTAGAATAGATGAGCCCGGTGATCTTTAGGTCAGACATGGGGCTAAAGCTTGATTCGTCTAAGGTGTGATCGAAAATATTCCAAAATTTTTGAATCCGTTGTGACTCGTCCAGATAACGGCTGTCTTCTTTCCAAAAATAATTGCTTACCTCCCATGTGAAATTATATAGGGTATCTCCGGTGGATGAAAATATCCTTAGCCTTGTGCTGCCGAATAATACCTCTGTGCCTAAAAATTCTAGCACGAAATGATCCTTACTCTGCTTATTTGAAAAATTAATGTAAGCTTCCCTTTTATACAGCCTTTCGTTCGATCCGATTCTTTTACTTTCGCATCCGGGGCAAAGCGATACAAAAAATAGCAGAAATAAATACAGATAGATCTTTTTAAAAAACATGATGAAATTCAAGTTTTCTGGTACAATGCTATTAAATATACACAGTTGAAAGCTGAAGATAAAACTGTTTTTGGTATGAAATATTTGTTCAAAAAAAATCCTACTTGGTGCACTGGCGATACATTATTTATTTCCGTTTCTGATCAACTCCGCCATTTTTTGGATTAACGTATCCTGTCTGAACGGTTTGCCCAAAAAATCGTTTGCTCCGCACGCTTTAAGTTCTTCTTCTCTCAAAGTGGTGAAAGCTGAGAAAAGGATAATCGGGGTCGTTTTGTTCTTAGAGTCAAGGTTGCCTCGGATTGACCGCGCTATATCGAAGCCACTGATGTCCGGTAGTTGTACGTCGAGCAGTATTAAATCGTATCTCGTGCGAGAAACATAGTCTAATGTCTTAGACCCGTTTTCGGCATTTTCACACGCTATCGAATAGTCCGTCAATATGTTGTTTACCAAAAACCAATTTGACTCAACATCCTCCACATAAAGCACTTTCTTGTTCTTCAATAAGAAGGTATTAGCTATCCCGGCTGATTCCGAATCATTCGCCGGTTCTTGTGTGTTTCCGGATGGAAGTTTGAAAGGAATACTTGCCTTAAATGTGGAGCCCTTGCTCTTTGAACTGCTCACGTTTATCTCTCCACCCATTAGCTCAACAATACTTTTTACAATAGTCAGACCAAGTCCGGTGCCTCCGAATTTTCCGTGGATATTCTTTTCCTGTCTAAACGGAAGGAATATATTCTCCATTTCACTCTCATTGATACCTATGCCTGTATCCTGCACCACAAACTCCACCAAGGCCGTCGATCCTTCGGAGCTAATTAATTGGGCGTTTACACGGACACCTCCCGCTGAGGTGAACTTTAATCCATTACTTACCAGATTACTTAATATTTGCACCAGCCGGGTAGGGTCTCCTAAAAGCTTGATGGGTATTGCACTATCTATCTGTACGGTAAAATACAAATTTCGATCCTCAGCCATTCGCATAAACATCGAATGAATCTGTTTCAGAATTACGGACAACTCAAAAGGACTTACATCGAGATTTATGCCCTTGGCATGGATTTTATTATAATCGAGGATATCGTTGACAATGTGAATTAAGTGATCTCCGGAAGCTTCGAGTGTGTTGATGATTTCCATTTGGTCAGGGCGTGGATTTCGTTTGCTCAACACGTGGGAGAGACCAATCATGGAATTGAGAGGCGTTCGGATTTCATGGCTCATCAGAGATAACATGTTTTCCTTCGCTTTATTTAACTCTTCGATCATCTTTTGCTTCTCGTTAAACTTGTCAATCGATCTGTTGATCATTATTCTTCTGAACACGAGAACCAGGACAAAGCAAATAAATACGAAAGAGAAAAACTGATAATAGATTATAAAGGAAGAGAAGAACTTGTATCTATTGGTTGCGTTTTCAGTTATATCGTATTCAAATTCGGAAATTGTTGACAATGCGTTTGAAAAACGTGGCCAAAAATTAGCTCCAACATCTTTTTTGAATTCCTCTTCAAATCTGGCTCTCTCTCCACGTTTCAAATAAGAAATCATTCTGCCATGATAAGAAACAAACCTCCTTAAATCAGCTTTATATTGCTCGAGATATAACTGGCCTTCCTTGTTATTGTAACCCTGCAGTCTAAGCAAACTGTCCAGCCTTTTGAAGTTATTCTCTTGATCGATTACAAGGAATTCATGACTTCTGTACAGGTACTTTTCGTCTGGGACAATAGCAAAACCTCTCATCGTAACATCAACATGCCGCATTGTTCTTTCATTTCCATACTCCAGTTCAAATAGTACATGCTCTGCTATTTTCGTTTGCAACAAACTATCGTCAATAATGGAATTAGAAATTATGGTAAACGCTATGTTTGCGATGGATAGACCGGCGATACTGTATAACAGGGATGGTATCGGAAGGGAGACTATTTTCTCTGAACACAGATTTATAATTCTTTGAAATACGTTTTTAACCCGTTTTTTCATCAAAGGAGACTGTGTTTTTTTAACGTCGTTTTCCTCATAGCTTTAAACGTCAATACTTTCTGATTTTTTTGTGAGTAGCTAAGACAAAAGTCCTGGATCCCCATAATAAAGACCTGACTATTGTAATCCTTTAATATATTTTTCATTACCGCCGAATCACTTGACTGAAAGAGTCCGGTAATTTTCATGTCTGAGATTTTACAGAAGTTATTTTTGTTAAAGAAGTTATCATAAAATGACAGGATTTTTTTTCTCACCATTTTCCGCTCGTTGATTCGGCTCTCTTCGATTATAAATGAAATGCCTGCAGCCCAATTGTATTCGTAAATTTTAGCTCCAGCGGGGTTGTAAATCCTTATTCTAAAACTGCTTGTAATCGCTTTGTTGCCAATTAGTTCAATAGTAAAGCGATCTTTCCCTTCCGTACTTGAAAAAAATACAAAAGCTTCCTTTGTCTTTGATTCTGAATCAGCCTTTTTGTTAGTGCAAGTTTGGCAACTGAATACGATCAGAAAAATCAATATGCGCTTACTCCATTCCTTCGCGTTCATAGTAGGCATTGATTCATTTAAATTGCTTCTCTAAACTTATCGATTTATAAGGGAAAGAACTCGTTTAAGTCTAAAAAAGACAAGTAATTCTTTTTGTTTTTTAAGGTTAGAACCCTTCCTCCTTAAACGTAAGAAGTATTTAAATCCCGCCTTGGATGGCTGGTTCCCAACCATTTTAAGGATTTCATAGACGAAGCCGAACATAAATTGTTTGCGGTGTGAAAAATTAGTATAAATTGGGATCTAAACCACCTATGACCAGGATAGTACTTTTGGACGACCACACCTTGTTTCGCATGGGTCTAATCGCGATTTTAAAAATGGATCCGGAGATTGAAATTACAGGCGAGTACAAATCCTTCGCTCAGTTAAAACCTCTGGTGCCAACCCTCTCGGCTGATATTATATTTGTGGATATTTCTCTGGGCGACGAAAGCGGTTTGGATGTAGCAAAATACATAAAGAATGTAAACCCGGCGCTGAAAGTAATCATCCTTAGCGCACATAAGGAAGAGTTTTATATTGTGAACGCGCTGGAAGCCGAGGTGGATGGATACATTCACAAAGACGTTGAACCCAATGAACTATTAAAAGGAGTTCAAAAAGTAATTAGGGGTGAGAGGTTCTTTTCGCTTGAAATATCGAGTCTTCTGATTAACAATGTGTACAACCGCCCGAAAGGAGGCCTTCCTTTTCTTACCAACAAGGAAAAGGAAATCATCAGCTTTCTGATGGAAGGTTACTCTAGTAAGGAAATCGCCGACAAGCTGGATGTGAGTCCACGCACCGTAGAAACCCACAGAGCCAACGTGTTGAACAAGTTCAATTTGAAAAACACCACTGAGCTTATTAAAAAGATAATTGAGCAGAAGATTCAGTTCTGACGCGTGGGTAGCCGAAACGCCCGCTGCACTAACAATTTAGCTTCTCGCTAAAACTTAAATAAACTCTCTGTGTCCGGAAAGCTAACGTTGACGATGTGGGAGACGGAGTCGGAAAGTTAGGTTATGTGTAATTTGGAGTACGCAGAGTCTAGTGGATTCAATCCTCTGCAGTGTTGTCAGTTTGGCAAGACACATTTTGACTTTTAATAAATTCTTTTTGGTCGAGCAGACGATTGCCGATACTACGAGAGTCTGCGGTTTTTCTTCCGGATCGGAAGCGTGAAATAGAAAGTACTGCCTACGTTTATTTCAGATTCTACCCAGATTTTTCCTCCCCACATCTCTACATTTCCCTTGCAGATGGCTAGTCCCAAGCCTGAGCCTCCATGCTTCTGATGAACCCAATCGTCGGCTTGCCGGAAGGATTCGAAAATAATCTCCTTTTTGTTTTTTGGTATTCCTATTCCCGTATCCGACACAAAGAAAAGAAGATGATCGACTTCGTCTTTGCACCCTATGCTCACCTTGCCGTAGTCAGTAAACTTCACGGCATTGGTTAACAGGTTGTTCAATACCTGAAACAACCTTATAAAATCAGCTTTAATAAAGTTTCTTTCCGGGGAAAGCTGGTTCGAGTTTTGAAGAACGACTTCCTTATGATTGAGGTAATGCGTCTCGGCCCGCATGCCATTGATGAGCCGCTCAATTAATTCATCAATGTTGCCTTCTATTTCAATAAGGGATGCCTGGCCTGATTCAAGTTTTGAATAATCGAGCACGTCGTTTAGTATCGCCAGCAAATCCTGCGAATGAACGCGTATCAACCGCGTAAACTCTTTTCTTTTTGATTCGCTCGTTCGTGGGCTCTCCAGCAATTCAGAAAAGCCCATGATGGCATTCATGGGAGTCCTGATTTCGTGAGACATGTTGGCAAGAAACATCGACTTCAACCGCTCCGATTCTTCGGCTTTCTTTCGTGCCTCCGCCAGGTTTTCCATTACTGTGACCATCTCGCTGTTGGTGATCTGAAGTTGCCGCGAATACTCCAGCGTCTGCTGAGAGTACTCTTTTAATTTTTCGGTGGCTTTCTTTCTCACATCCGCTTCGATGGTTAATGACATAATGGTGACGATAGACTCGGCAAAGGAAATGTCCTGTTCGTCCCACGTTACTTTCTCGTCGATGGTATCTACGCATAGTCCTCCGTGCAATTGGCCGTGCATGAAAATAGGCGTAAGAAGAAATGACTTAACGTGGAGTGGTGTTAGGGTGTTTCGGCAAAATTTTGTTTCTCCGATATCGCGATGGACATCGTTGGAATAAACAGGCTTCCCGTTTCTAAGGGGGGAAAAGTAGTTCAGTATTCCCTCCTGCGCCGGACGAATAGTGGTGTTGGGATAACGAAGGGTATGATTCATCCAAATCATCTTGCAATCCATAGATGCTAGGTTTTGATCAATTTCCCAGTACTTTGCGATCTGTACATTCATTGCTTCGGCTGCTTCTTTCAAAATCAGCGCAATACTTTGGTTGAGATTGACATTGGAGACAAGATCGGAGTGCGACAACCTGCTAAGGCAAGTCTGGTAGCGTTGTAGTTTTTCAAGCCTTATTCTTGAACTGACTTCTTCCAGATGCTCTTCAGTGATATCAGAAATATAGATTGAAGCAGCGATATTAAGTTCCTGTCCATTCACCGGTGAGATTTTGAATCGCAGCCATTTTTTTTCTTCCGTGAAGTAGGCTGGAATTTGTATTACTTCTTGCGTATTGTTTTTCCTAGATCGGTGAAAGGATTCAATAAAGAATTCGAATTGATCCTGAAGTGGCGTCCCGAAGGCATCATTAATTGTCTTCCCGAGGCATGCTTCAGGCTGAGGAAGAAAACTTAGTGTAGACCAGCACCTAAAAATACGGTTCTGATTATTAATCAAAATGACGGCGTCGTTCAAAGAAGATATGGTAGCCTCTAGTTCTTCTTCCCTCTTTATTACTTTTAGCCGGTTGGCTTCTTTCTCGGTGGAGTCTTCTGCAAAACAGATGACCACACGATCACCTGTATCGTCAGAGAATAAGGTGCTCCGATATGAATAGTATTGAGGATTACATTCATCGCCGATCTTAAAGAAACCTTCGCAGTGGCCCGCTTGATTTAAACTATGAAGGTACTTTTCGATGTAATCACAGGAGATGTTGGGAAGAAGTACTTGAATGGGTTTGTGGATAAGTTGACTAATAGAGGCGTTAATTTGTTTTTCTAAGGCGGAATTCACAAACAGAATCTTGCCCGATAGTGTATGAGTAAAGATGAACCCGGGACTTTTTTCAACGATGGTCCAGTAGGCTAACTTGCTTTTGAAAAGTTCTTTGTTGAGAAGGTTAACGTTTTGGTTGGAGTGCTGAAGTAAGGATAAGGATTTCTCATACAGGCCGTAGGTAGAATAAATAATGAATAGATTGATCAGTCCGGGAATAGCAATATCAATGGCTCGCGGTGAATCGATAATTTCTTGTGGGATAACATAAGGTAAATGGACTGGCGAATCGACCAGGATTTGCCGGACGATAAGCATGATTAATGCTATTAAGCCAAAGGCAACTGCTGCATTTCGATCCAGCAATGAAAAGGCTAAATTAATGACCAGGATTATCCAAAGAAGTATGCCAATGCTGTAGTGGTTGCCGCTACCGAAAATGTTAAAACTTAAAAAGGCCAACCCAAAGAAATGAAACAAAATATTGTTCTGCCGTGCGGAGAAAAATTTAAAACCAATAGGAATAAGCAATACTAAAAGGGAATTAATAATGCAGATCAACGCAAGCAGATATTGGCCAGATGGCAAAAAGGAAATGCCATAAATTAGGCCGGTGATAAACGTAATTAAAGTAATGGTAAGGTTTTGCCGCGCACGCTCAAACTCAAGTTCACCTGCATCGCTGTGGATGAGCGATTTGTGCACGGACTCGATAAGGCGGTTTAACCGGTTCATTCGCTTTGTATTAACTCACAAATACTTTTCAATAACCGATCTCAGTTGACTGCTACTAATGGGTTTCAGGAGAAAGTCGTTGGCTCCGGCCGAGAAGCATTCGTTGATATCCAATTCAAGAGACGAAGCCGTAAGGATAATGATTGGAATTGTTTTGTTTACCTGTCGGATAAGTCGTGTGGATGCTGTGCCATTCATCTTAGGCATGTAGATGTCCATCAGCACAAGGTCAAAAACCTGTTGATTTATTTTTGAAATAGCTTCTTCACCATTGGCAACGACCGTGACTTCACACCCCCAGTCTTCGAGGAAGGAGGTAAAAACCATTGCGTTAGTTTCGTTGTCTTCAGCAATTAGAATTTTTGCATCCGCGAAACGAGGACGAGGTTCTTTTTCTTCCTTTTTGACCCGATCAAAGGTCATTCGAAAGGAGAAATGATAGAATTCATGATGAATCGAAAACGATGTTTTGTACGGCATCGTTGAAAGCCAGTTCATATTCATTTCCGACAAGGCTTTCATAGCCCTTTTTTCTTCATTTGAAGAATCAGAGCCGCGCACTTCCACCGTGAGTGTAATACTCCCGTTGTGTTGTCCGGTCTTAACAATTTCAATATCCACAAGCCCATTGATGAGGTGGCTAGTAAGAAATTCACAGATTTGAACAATGGAACTACGTAAGCCTTCCTGGTCTCCAATAATCCGGTTAGGAAGTTGGACATCCAAACTCAATCGCAAAATACTTTTAGACCCTAATTCCTTTTCCAGAGACCGGATCAACGAATTGCACGTCTCAGCTAAATCAAAATCACCCATCATGTTATTTCAAATTAAACCATTTAAAGTAGTCGAATGACCGACTCCGAATTCACTTTAGTGGGATATCAGTAGAATTACTTAGGTTCCTGTTAGTAGTAAGTTGTATTTCATTCAAATCAGGGATTAGGCACCTTTGTGATATGCCTAACATCATGACGGAAAAATTGGAACTTGCGATCATTGATTCAGTAAGGAACATTCTACCCGTCCTTATTTTGAGGAGTACCGACAAGGGGTTTTCTTATATGAATGAGGAAGCCCTAACTGCATTTCAAATTGAATCCATGGACGAGGCGCATGCCTTGCCCCGGCGGCAAATATTCGCTGATTCTGATTCGTACTACCATGTCAAGATGAAGTTGAGAGCCTATGGGAAAATTCAAAATGAACGTATCCTTTTTCATCGTTGTGATCGTACCAATTTTTGGGGGCGGCTAACGAGTGTTGAGTTAGTCATCAATGGTGAGTTGGTGTATGACGAAGTGATCGTGGACATCTCCTCGGAGGTAGAGAAAGAACATAAGCTGGCTGAGAAAACCCACCTGCTGGAGAAAGTACATAGCGAATTGGATCGCTTTGTGTATAGCGCATCGCATGATTTGCGTGCTCCAATCAGCACCATGTTAGGATTGGTTTCTATTATGAAGATGGATTCCTCCACGCAACATAGCGAGTACATTACATTGATGAAATCTACGCTTGGTCGGTTAGAGTCGCACGTCAAGAAACTAGTTGACTTCCTAAAAATTACGAATGAGCCCATATCGTGCGATGAAGTTGATTTACGGGGTATGTTATTGGAAATAAAGAACGAGTTGAATACGCATCCTAATTACGATCGGGTGCAATACAGGCAAGTGTTTGTTGGTAACGCCATAATTCATTCAGATTATGTTTCGGTGAACACAATTCTATATCAGATTTTGAAAAATGTGTATGACTACGCGGATTTGCGCAAACCGAAATCCTTTGTTTCAGTAAAGGTGATTAACCTTAATCATCAGACCAAAATCGAGATCGTTGATAACGGAATTGGTATTGAACGCGAATTTGTGACGCGTATTTTTCAAATGTTTTACCGTGCCACCGCCTCTTCGAAAGGAGCAGGCTTGGGTCTATACCTGGTGCAGGAGGCACTCGTAAAAGTTAAAGGAAGCATTGAAGTACAATCCGACTTTGGTGTAGGTACATCCATCGTGGCGGCCATTCCTGACTGGAAAAATAATTTGCCGGCACCATGATAGAAAAGCATAAGCACTGCCGTGTATGTAGTAAAGAAAATACCTTAGGTAAAAATACGGATGTTAAACTATGTATTTTATTGATCATCTTCTAAGGAATAAAGCACAAGGTAAAATGATTAGCGACGCACTACTTTTGGAATGTAGCAATCATTAAGAAATAAGATTATGAACAGCTTATTGGTAAAAAAGATAAATCTTCTGTTGCACCTGGCCCATGTGGATGGAAGGTTTGCTCAATCAGAAAGGAATATTCTGGTAGAAATCCTTACTGAGAATGGTTTGAAAGAGTCTTATCTTCAAGAGCATCAGCTGGTACCCATTGATTATGATGAGATAGGGGGAATAGAAGAAAGGGCAGAGTTGCTTTTTTGGGTACTGCGACTCATTGCCGCGGACAATCATTTTCATCCGGCAGAAGTTTTACTGGCCAAGCGTATTGCAAAGCAATTGAATTACCAACCCGATGTGATTGACTTTTTCAGAATGCACCCGATAAAGACGCTCGTAGAATTCAATAATCACCTGAAAGACTTTCAATATAAATCTGTTTTATAAAAAATCTTGATTTAAAAACCCTTATAAACCACCTTATGGAAACACTAGAAATTGCCCAGCCAAAACGAAAGCAGAATGGTAAAGACGAAAACCATTCATCAGAAAATTCAAAAGCAAAGATAGCCCTCCAGGAAATGCAAGGCGAGATCGACGCCATCAACAAATCCCAAGCGGTGATTTCTTTTACCATGGATGGTACAGTCATTCATGCAAACGACAATTTTTTGAATGCACTCGGCGGCTACACCTTGGAAGAGGTGAAGGGTAAGCATCACCGTATTTTTGTAGAAGATAGTTACGCCCGCAGCAGTGCGTACGCTGACTTCTGGACGAAACTTAACCGTGGCGAATTTGTAGCCGATGAGTTTAAGCGCATTGGCAAAGGAGGCAGAGAAGTTTGGATCCAAGCGACCTACAATCCTATTCTTGATGCGAAAGGCAAACCCTTTAAAGTAGTGAAGTTTGCCACTGATGTAACCGCTCAAAAACTAAGGAATGCTGACTTTCAGGGCCAGGTAGATGCGATTGGTAAATCGCAAGCGGTCATTTCGTTTAACATGGACGGAACGATCATCGAGGCCAATGACAATTTTTTAAGTGCGCTGGGTTATTCCTTGCCGGAAGTAAAAGGAAAGCATCATAACCTTTTTGTAGAAACCGGCTATGGACAAAGCGCAGCCTACAAAGAATTTTGGGCAAAGCTTAACCGCGGCGAATTTGTAGCCGACGAATTCAAGCGCATTGGCAAGGGTGGAAAGGAAGTCTGGATTCAGGCCAGTTACAATCCTATTTTTGATATGAATGGTCGGCCATTTAAGGTGGTAAAATTTGCTACCGATGTGACTGCACAGAAACTCAAAAACGCCGATTACGAAGGACAATTGAATGCCATAGGCAAATCAAATGCGGTCATCGAGTTTAATATGGACGGTACAATCATTGATGCGAATGACAACTTTCTTTCGGCTCTTGGCGGATACTCGCTCAACGAAGTAAAAGGAAAGCACCACCGGATGTTTGTGGATCCCTCTTATGCACGAGGCAATGAATACGCAGAGTTCTGGAGAAAACTAAATAATGGCGAATTCTTTGTGGGAACCTTTACCCGCATTGATAAACGCGGGAAGGAAGTTTACATTCAGGCGTCGTACAATCCCATTATGGATTTGAACGGCAAGCCCTTTAAAGTGGTAAAGTATGCTCTTGATATGACCGAGGTAATCCGTGTCATCAAGGCGATGGCCAACGGCGATCTAAGCTTACGGTGTGATACGTCTGTTGATAATGAAGGACTCACCGCTGAAATCAACAAAGCGCTTGAAAACCTTAACTCTGTGATGAGTAACATCAGCCAGGGGTCCGAAGTGGTGGCCAAGTCGTCGGACTTGCTGCAGAAAAAAGTAGATGACATGAAACGCAATACTACCGAAGTAGCTACTGCAATTGCGCAGATGGCGAAAGGTGCGCAAGACCAGGCCCAAAAGACGGATGAGTCATCTAAACTCGTGAACCATGTGATGGCCTCTGCCAATGAAATGGAGAAAAAGGCAAACGTGATTAACAAGGCTGCTGAGCGTGGATTGGAAAGCTCCAATCAGGGAATGAAAACAGTAAAAGTGTTGGTAGAAAACATGGATGAGATAAAAACTTCCGCAACACAAACTTCAAAATCCATCGGAATATTAACGCAACGTACCGAGGAGATTGGTAGAACACTGAACGTGATTACGGACATCGCAAGTCAGACGAATCTGTTGGCGCTTAACGCGGCGATTGAAGCGGCCCGTGCAGGAGACGCAGGAAGAGGTTTCGCGGTAGTGGCCGAAGAGATCCGCAAGCTGGCGGAAGATTCAAGAAAGTCGGCGGTGGAAATTGAAAAAATAATTGGTGATGTGCAAAAGGATACCACCGCAGCAGGAAAAGCGATCGATACGATGGAGGCGAGCGTAAAAGAGGGAAATAAATCCAGCATCGAGGCGGAGAAAATATTCCAGGAAATTGCGAAGTCAAGTGAGGAAACTTTTAGCGCCTCGAAGGAAATTCAATTGGCTACGTCCACGCAGAAAGATTCCATCGGTAGCGTGGTGAAGAACATTGAACAAATTGTAGTGGTCTCTGAAGAAACAGCAGCCGGAACACAACAGGTAGCTAGTTCGAGTCAGCAAATGAACAACGGCATGATGGAGATAGCAAAAGCCGGTGATGAACTCTCCGCGGTGGCAGCTGAACTTCAGGCCGGAGCGACTCAGTTCAAATTGAAAAAATAATTCTTCGTTGACAACTAAACCTGAAAAGTATGAGCGAAGTAAATCATAGTACAGCGGCAGGACAAACCCTGGCGCGCAATCAACAGATCGTTGTTTTTAAACTGGGTCAGGAAGAATATGGTCTTTCGATTGATCAGATCAAGGAAGTAGTAATCACACCGACAGTGACCCGCATGCCTCAGACTCCTGCTTATGTGAAAGGCGTAGCAAACATCCGGGGAAACGTGATTGCCATCCTTGATCTCGAAGAGAAATTCGGATTGGTAAGAAATACCGATGCTGATTTTAAAGGAAACAACTATACGCTCGTGATCGAAAGTGACGAGTATAAAATGGGAATTCTTGTTCGCGAGGTGCCCAATACACTTTCGATATCTACTTCTAGCATAGAGAATTCGATCTTTACCGGCGATCAGCAGGCGGAGCAATCGTACATCGTTGGTATCGTAAAACTGGAAAAACAATTGATCATCATGATTGATATTTTCAAAGTCATAAGTGAACAAGAAGGTCAACTTTTTAAGAAGCAAGATGAAGTTGCAGCATAGAAATGTCGTCCTTGGCATCAATGATACGCACGTGACGTCTAATCCGGTCATTTACACATGTTATGGTTTGGGGTCATGCATTGGGCTGTTTGTTACGGACCGCGTAAAAGGGCTATCGGGAGGAGCGCATATTCCGTTGCCCAAGCCGTTGGGAAATGCTGACTTCCTGGGAGCGAAAAAACTGATCGATGAATTGCTCGCTTCTTTGGAATATCAAGGAAGTGACCTGAGCAGCCTCCGGGCAAAAGTCACAGGAGGCGCACAGATCTATGAATCAACCGAAAGTGTGGGATCACAAAATGAAGAAGCGGTGATGAAAGAATTAGTGGAGCGAAAAATTTTTGTGGCCGCTAAAGATGTAGGAGGCAAAGTATCTCGCACGGCCCGGTTTTACAGCGATACCGGCGAGGTATTGATTTCAACGTCTGAACAAAAAAAATATAGAATTTAAATTTATTAGCAATGTCAAAGAATGTATTAGTCGTTGATGATTCCTTGTACATGAGGACGGTAATTAAGGATGCACTTGAGCAAGCGGGATGGAAAGTAGTAGGTCAGGCCTCCAATGGTGAAGAGGCGATTGACATGGCCTTTGAACTTCAACCCGATGTTATCACGCTCGACAATATACTACCCGACATGATTGGAACCGATATCCTCAAAGTTTATACACAGGAAGGATTAGCGTCAAAAGTAATCATGATTAGCGCGGTAGGGCAGGAGTCGGTGATCCAAGAAGGATTAACGCTTGGTGCCAAAGCCTACATCGTTAAACCATTTACTTCAGATCAGCTAATCCAGGAAATCAGTAAGCTATAGTTTTTTTATAGCGCATCGAATATGGAGCGGGCTAAAATCAAAACCTTGCTGATCGAGGATTCAGGATTCATGCGAATACTTTTGTCAGACCTATTGAGAAAGGACGATCAGATTGAGTTAGTCGCGACCGCGACCAATGGGCTGGATGGTGTGGACAAAGTAAAGTTGCTGAAGCCTGATGTGGTGATCACTGATATGATTATGCCTCAGTTTGACGGACTCTTTGTGGTTCAGCATCTCATGAAAGACATGCCGTTGCCTATTATCCTTCTGAGTTCACTCGACCGGACCGATCCCAAGATATTCGATGCTCTAAAGGAAGGTGCTTTTGACTTTGTTGATAAACCACAGGAACAGCAGGTCGCAGAAGGGTATCCACCGCTGATGCACATGGTCAGAGAGGCTTCCCTTACTGACTACGTCAAACTCCGGCAAATTACAAAAGGGAGAAACACATTTGTTCACTCGTTTGATACCCGTGTAAACTATGACATCATTGCCATCGGTGCTTCTACGGGTGGCCCCAATGCAGTGGAACATATTATCAATCACCTTCCTAAAAATCTGGCAGTGCCGGTGATCATCGCACAGCACATGCCTGAGCGGTTTATTGAATCTTTTGCACTGCGCCTTGCTGAAACAACAGGACTTTCTATAAATGTGGTAAGAAATGGCGAGGCATTACTACCCAATCACATTTATTTTTCACCGGGCACAGCCAACCTTCAGGTTAGTCGTGTTGGCGCTGCCATCGTCGCGAAGTACACCCTCGAACCGTACAAAGAATTTAATCACCCTTCTATAGACTGTGTTTTTGAATCAGTCGCATTCGCGTTCGGCCAACGAGCCATCGGGGTAATCCTCACGGGTATGGGGAAAGATGGGGCGGAAGGGCTACGCAAAATAAAGGATGCGGGAGGTCTTACGATTTCTCAAGATGAAGTATCTTCTGTTGTTTATGGAATGCCCAAAGTAGCCTTTGAAACAGGCGCATCCATGCATCAGGTTGCATTACATGAAATTCCAAATTTTATCGTCACAGCATTATGAGCAACGAAAACAAAGATCAGGAATACCGCGAGATATTTTTGGCGGAAGCGCTTGAAAACTATACCGAAATCAACCGACTACTTACAGTAGTTGAAAAGAATGTTCACGACGCAAGTTCTGTTCAGGCTTTGTTTCGAATCACACACACGTTGAAAGGAAATGCCACAGGGATGGGCTTTGATAAAATAGCTGAGATGGCTCATGTCATGGAGGATTTCTTTGGCGAGGTTCGCGAAGGTAGGATCTTGCTCGGAAATGAAATTTTCACTTCTGTATTCAAAGCTGCCGACGTACTTGGTGAATTGATTGAAGCGATCAAAACTCCCCGGGATGTAAAATACCGTGGGATAAAAACCAAACTTGAAATTGTAATCAAGAATGCAAAACCTTCGGCGGATAAGGATTCTTCCGCAGCAAAGACCCAGCCTGGCAATGTAGTTGCTTCCAAAGAAAATGAGCAGATAACTACTTTGGGCACCGAGGAAACTCCCGAACCCGAAGTCAACAACGAAGCAGAGCATGAAGTTGAGTCAACCAATGTTACTTTTTCAGATCTCGTTCAGGTTCCGGTAAAGAAGCTCGACAACCTGTTAAACCTGGTCGGTGAACTGGTGATTGAGCGAGATCGTATCATCGCCAATACAGCCAGCGGCCATTCTTCCAATGAATACTCACGACTCAACAGGATTTCCTCGGATTTGCAATATTCGGTGATGGACGTGAGATTGGTGCAAGTTGGATTTCTATTCAACAAGTTTCACAGGATTGTACGTGATGCAGCGAACAAAGAAAGTAAAGTGGTAAAATTGAAGCTGGAAGGCACGGAAACAGAAATCGATCGCAACGTCCTGCAGGTAATCAGCGATTCATTGATTCACCTAATACGAAACTCAGTTGGTCATGGCGTTGAAAAACCGGATCAAAGAAAAACGAAAGGAAAGCCCGAGGAAGGAACAGTAACCTTATCGGCTTCCAGTGAATCGGATAATGTGATCATTAAAATTAAAGACGACGGCGCAGGAATAGACCCTGCCAAAATAAAAGCAAAGGCAATTGAAAAAGGTGTCATCTCTGCCGCCGATGCCAACCAGATGAGTGATCGGGATTTGATAGGACTGATTTTCGAGCCTGGATTCTCCACGATGGATCATGTGACCGCAATTTCGGGAAGAGGAGTAGGGATGGACGTTGTCAAGAAAGCTCTTGATTCCATTGGTGGCACGGTGAATGTTGATTCCATGATCGGCGAAGGAAGTATTTTTACACTTAGTTTGCCTTCTTCTATGGCAGTGAAGTCAACACTGCTGTTCGATCTGGAAAATCAAACCTATGCTATTCCGCTTTCCTACACTGAGTCGGTAATTTCTATTTATAAATCGGAGATTCACAAAGCGGCAAATGGGTTGATTGCCGTCCATCTTGGTCATACGATTCATGTGGTTTTTCTTGCCGATCTGTTTGCTACACATACTGAGCCTAAGAAAAAACGCTATCAAAAATTTGATCAACTCCACCAAGAGCAGAAATTGGAAATCGTGGTGGTATTTTTCAATGGCAAGCGGATAGGTTTTGTGGTTGATAAACTTCTGCAGCAGAAAGAGATCGTTGAAAAGCCTTTAAAAAAGCCTTACGATTCAATTCCATTTTTAAGTGGTGTTACAATTCTAGGAAACGGGAATGTATGCCTTTCACTGAGCATACCCGGGATTATCAATAGTATTCTGAACAATCAAACCAGTAAAACAATTAATGCCTGAGTGAGCTATGGAAAAAATGGATACTCTTGAAAGAGAACTGCGTGAAGCCTTTGAGTCAGGATTTTCAAATGCTACAGCTTCACTTGCCAAATTGACCGGCAATAAAATATACTTTAATAATTTTCATTATGGAACCTGTCCCCTTGCATCAGGCTACCTTACCAATGAAAACTATCAGCACAGCAAAGAGCCGTCAATTTTATTAACCACCGAACTTTTCGGAGATTGGTCTGGAAAAAGTTATCTGTTCCTTTCCGAAAGGGAATTGGACCTTCTTACGCAAAGAATCCCTGAAAGTAGGAATCAATCGGTTAGCCTGAAAGAAGAGTTTGTCAAGGAGGTGGACAACATCATTTCTGCTGCGGTGATTACAAAGTTATCGAATGAACTCGGTGTTAAAATGTACGGAGATGTTCCCAATCTTATCGGGAGAACCAGTTGCAATACTGAAGATATCATAGCCGATGATTTTTGCGAGGCGACAGACCTAGTCTATATTAATTCCATTTATTTTTCATTCAGCGATCATCCATCCATCACACCCCTTTTTGTTTGGGTGCTGGATTGCTCCACAATGAAAAGAATCAAGAAGCAGGCCTGACCTTTTAAAATGAAAAGCAAGTTTATTTTTTGGTTAGCCTTATTGTTCTCTGTCTTTCTACTGGGATTGAGTAGCCGCGCGAATGGTCTTTGGAATTGGTCCAACCTGGCATTGATTGTTAATCTCTTGTTCATACTAAGTTTATATGCGCAACGTAATAAGTTTCTGAGCGAAATGTTCTTATGGTTGGGCCATGGCCCTGCCGGAAATCATTCAGAAGAATTAGCGTTACAGAAGATCAACCAGACAAAGGAACGAATAAATGAACTTTATCTCGCTTTTGATAAGATCAAAAATGTTGGCGATGATGATTTTGAAATTGTCGTGAAAGAAATTTCCGATCCTGAATTGCGTGTTTCTTTGGATGCCGTTCATCGCAAAGTCAGCACACTTCTTAGCCATGAAAAAGGGAGCAATTGGGTAGCGATGGGAGCTGCTGCTATGGCGGAGTTGAAGCATTCGGATAATGATCTGTCGCATTACTTGGAGAATGCGGTTGCGCGATCTGTAAATTATGTACAGGCGAAACTGGGTACTATTTATTTGCTGAAAGAAGAAGAAGGTGATACCTACTTCGAATTAGCTGCAGGCTATGCTTTCGATAAACGTTCCTCCACAAAGCTAAGGTTCGGTATTGGCGAGGGAATGATAGGCCAAGTGTTTTACGAAAAGGAAGTGATGCATCTTGCCAACCTGCCAAAAGGTTATATTACAATTTCATCAGGGTTAGGGCAGGGGAGTCCGTGCGCCGTTTGTGTTGTTCCCTTACTTGCTGAAGGAGCAATATACGGAGCTATGGAAATCGCTTCTTTCCATCCTTTTACGCCAACGCATATCAATTATTTTAGAAAGGCAGGAGAAGTTATCGGGAATACCATTCGGTCTGTACAAAATCACATCAACACAGAGCGTCTTTTGGAACAGTCGCGAAAAATGACGGATGATCTGAAATCAAGAGAGAATGAAATTCAACAGAACGTTGATAAGCTTCAGATAACCCAACAGTTAATGAAGCGAAAGCAAGAAGAGATGGAGGCGATACTCTCAACGCTTTCTACGCTTGAGCTGGATTTGAACGGACAAATTATCAATGCCAATCCGGTGTTTTTGGGCATTGCCGGATATGCGCTTTCCGACATTCAGGGAAAAGGATATATGGAAACGCTGGTGGAAGAAGGTCTCGACCGAAGACAATTTGAAACCATGTGGGGCAGCATAGCCTCGGGCCAGACTTTTTCGGGCGAGTTTCGAATTCTGAACAAGCAGCGTCAACACATCTGGATGTCTGGAAATTTTACACCGATAAATGGAGATGACGGTAAGCCGACTAAAATAATGCTGGTCTCGCTGTTCAATACCCAGGAAAAGGAAAAGACGATTGAACTTCAGGAAACCATTGCGGCTATTAAACATTGCTTCCCGGTGGCCGAAATTAATCCGGACATGACATTCAAGTCGGCCAATGATCTTTTTCTGAGTGAAATGGGAATCAAAAGAATTGAACTAAAGCGATCTGCCATGAAGGATTTTTTCTTGAATGGATCCTTTCATCAGATACAAGAATACCTTGCCCGAAGCGAAGAACGTGCGGGAACATTTGCGCTCGAATTGAAAAATAAGAACGGGATGGTGAAGAAGCACAACTCTACTTTTATAAAAATAAACACCAGCAACAATAGCAAAAAGGGTCTCCTAGTTTTGCGCAACGAACTATAATTTGGAAACAAAGACTACCTCAGATGCTGTTGATATTTCCGACGAAGAGCTGAAGTCGCTTACCGACGCTATTCATCAAAGACACGGCATTGATTTCAGTTGTTATGAACCGAAATCATTAAAACGTAGGGTAATTAGAGCGCTACATATTTTTCAGCTAAGAGCAGTACATGAGCTTTGGATAAAAATTCTGAAAGATCATTCGTTCATCTATCCATTTATGGATGAAATCAGCGTAGGGCTTACCTCTATGTTTCGTGATCCAATCCTGTGGAAAAAATTAAGTAAACTACTTGCTACCGAATTGGCAGTAAAGGAAAGACTTGCGATTTGGCATGCGGGTTGTTCCACCGGTGAAGAAGTTTATACCATGGGCATTGTATTAAATGAAGTATTCTATGCGAGGCCTGTCGAGGCGGTTGCTTCAGATATAAGTAATCAGGCCATGGCGATCGCTCAAATGGGCGAATACAATGAATTGAAAATTGAGGAATACGCAAAAAACTATCAACAGTTTAATGCCTCGAATTCACTGAGCAAATATTACAAGGTAAAAGATGGAAATGTTCAGTTTGAGGCCAGGCTTATCCGCCATGTCCGGTTTGAACATCACAATTTAATTACCGGGCCGTTTGTAAGAAAGTTTGATATTATATTCTGTCGAAATGTGATGATCTACTTCGATAATGAGGCCAAGAAAAAACTGTTCAACAAATTCTACGACTCACTTAATCCGGGCGGCTTGTTTATCATCGGTTTTTATGATGCAGTCTTGCCGCTGATTGATCCGAACAAATTTAAAGTACTAGATATGGACGCGAAGATTTTTGTTAAAATATGACAGAATACGCACAACGTTATATAATTTATATTATGTTAAGTGCGCTCTGTTACCCAATATGAGGGACACTCCAGCCCTTTGTGAATTTTGCTGATCTTAATCAGGTAGTTGATCATAATTTCATGAGATCCATTGGAGTATTGGTTAAATAAAACGCTTTCGGTGATTTTTGGCATATTGACTTGGTCTTCAGAAAACCTGGCGAGATTTAAATTTCATAAATAAAAATCATCAAGCTCAAGCATTTCTAACCAATGGGTTTGCAGGTTTCCGTATGGACCTGCAAAATTCTGCAGCGATACCAAGGTTTGCCTTCAATACAACTAAACAATCAGACCAAGGGGACCCGAAGGAAAAATAGTTTAGAATCGAAAGGGAACAGACATTCTACTTTTTGCATGAAATTTCTTCTGCTTCTTTTGACCATAGTCGGTTGACTTATTGTAGGTACCATAAGAAGGGCAAAGAGAAACTGTGCCACAAGAAACTAACATCACAGCCAGGAAAATAATCAAATACTTACTCATAGGTTTTAAGTTTTTATTGTTATGCCAAACCCTTACTCAAAGGGCGAGCCAAAACTGAAAACCTTGTTTTTGAGCTAAAAATGAAGATTTTAGAAGTGGTTAGACGCTCAACTGTTTGCTAATCAACAGTGATTTGTTTTCTAATCGTTAGTTGGAGCTTTAGTCGCCCCTTTCTGAACCTCTAAAATTCTAAGTGGAATCGTCATTTTGAATTTTGATTTTTACTTCTAATCATGGGGAAACCCTTCCCTACTCCAAGTGAAAATTCAAGAATGCTGACGTTCCTCAAAAGGCGATATGATGAACATTAGTTATTCAAAGAAAATAAACCATTTAGAGTCATTAATGATACGGATTGCGGTATTTTCTTAAAGCGGACAACAAGAAATTTGCGAGATCAAAAGGAAATGACTTCGCATATACAATATCATCACTTAACTAATTGGACGTTGATCGGCACCAACTTTACCAAGGCTGATATCCAAACAAGAAGTCACTTTGCGCTCAATGGAGATTCTACCGCAGAAGTCTATGCCCGGGCATTGAACCTGGGGCTAAAGGATTTCTTCGTCCTTTCAACCTGTAATCGCACTGAGTTTTATGCCTGTGCGCCGATGTCGTTACTCAAGGAGTTAGTGTGCGATCAACTTTCGATTTCCGAGAAACAAATTGGAGAGTACTTCTATTTCGAATTCAGCAGAGATGCGATCTCACACTTCTTCAAAGTGGTTTGTGGCCTTAATTCACAAATTATTGGCGATTATGAAATTGTAGGCCAGGTAAAAAAGGCAATACAGGTGTCACGACAGTACGGATTAACTGGTACGCTCACTGACCGCATTACCTCCTTTGCTTTTCATGCTTCAAAAGAGGTTAAGGTAAAAACGAATCTCAGTCACGGCAAATATTCAGTTAGCTATGCAGCCTCAGAATTAATCTTAGCTAACGAACCTGATCAAAACGGAAAAATATTAATTATTGGCACAGGAGAAATGGGTCAAGCTGTGGCTAGAAATCTCCGCGAATATTTTCCAACACGAGCTATCGCTGTCACCAATCGTACCCTAACTCATGCGCAATCGCTGGCCGCGGAAATCGGAGCAGAAGTAATACCGTTCGAATCATTTCCCCAACAGCTTCAATCATTTAACACAGTTCTTACTACAGCTCAGGCGAATGGTTATCTGATTCGCCACGATAATGTACCAGATGGAAAAAGGTTGTTCCTGGATTTAAGTGTGCCACAGGTTATAGATCCGTCTATCAAAAGAATTTCTGGTGTACGACTTTTTTCGTTGGATGAAATTTCTTCTTTCCACAATACACTGATTGCGCAACGACAAACAGAAATTCCAAAAGCCGAAAGTATTTTGGAAGAATACATTCAGCGATTGATGGAATGGCAGACTATTTATCTGCATAGAGATGTTTTGCTGAGCTATAAGGAAAAAGTTGCCAGAATCGCTCCCCAAAGTTTAACTTCTGATCGAATAGATAAAAAATTCTCCGGATTGATCAAGCAAATCAAAACTGCAGGCTACAAAGGTTGCTCTGTGATTGAAACAGTGAATGAACTCATCGGCCAAGATTGATGAAAGTGACTAAGTCGATACGAATTGGCTCACGTGAAAGTTCACTGGCGATGTACCAGGCACGAACTGTGCAGAAAAAATTTAAGGATCAGGGGTTTCATTCTGAAATTATTCAAATTACATCGGATGGAGACGTGGATCTCGTAACTCCTCTTTATGAAATGGGCATTCAGGGAATTTTTACCAAATCACTTGATAGTGCTCTACTGCAGGACAAGATTGATGTGGCTGTTCATTCTTCGAAGGATATTCCGACCCGACTAGCGCAAGGACTTAGTCTTTCAGCGTTGCTTGAGCGCGGAACTCCATTTGATTGTCTAGTCTTGCCAAAAGGAAAAACTATTGAGCTGGACAAAGAGTGTGTAATCGGTACGAGCAGTATGCGCCGGAAGTCACAATGGCTGCATCGATATCCGCATCATCGCACTGAAAACCTCAGAGGAAACATACAGACACGTTTGTCTAAACTTGATCATTCTGGATGGAACGGAGCTCTTTTCGCGCAAGCGGCACTCGAACGTTTAGCTGTCTCTACCCACCAATTTATTACTCTGGATTGGATGCTGCCTTCGCCCTCGCAGGGTGCTATTGGCGTGGTATGCCGCGAAGACGATGCTTTCGCAAGAACTATCTGTTCTTCGATCAATCACACATGGACAGAATTGTGCATTTCAGCGGAGCGAGATTTTCTTGCAGCCCTTCACGGTGGGTGTTCCGTACCCATTGCCGCATTGGCAACAATTGATCATAACCGCATCTCCTTTAGAGGCAATGTATTTTCTCTTGATGCTAAAGACAAATGTGAAGTCGAGCTCACCTTGAATCTTGATCAAGCCAAAGATGTTGGAAAAATAGCGGCACAAAAGATTCTTGAATTAGGCGCTAATAAAATTATAAAAACATTTCGCCCGAATTTTGAAGACTGACCTTCATATAGTTTCCACAAAAGTACTTACACCGGAAAGTGCTGATCAATTGTCTTCCTTGGGGATTCAACTGACTCAACACGATTTTATTTCTACTAAAATTGATTTGCCCATCAAGCTTAATCATCAGGAACTATTTCCAATGGTAGCCATTTCCAGTGAAACGGGCGTGCTTGCCTGGATAAAGATTCTTGATCAGCTAAATCTTTTAAAAGAAAATTTCCCCGTCTTTTGTTTGGCCAATGCTACATGCGGTGCTGCCTTGCGGGAAAGGCTACCGATAATTTCGAGTGCAGAAAATGCTTCCCTCCTTGCCGACGAAATCCTTAAGGATCGTTCAATTACTTCTATCAATTTTGTGTGTAGCGATATTCGCAGAGACGAACTGCCCACCAAGCTCAGAAGCCACGGAGTGCGAGTTCACGAAATTGCAGCCTATAAAACAAGCACAAATCCTGTAGTAATAAAAAACGCTTATCAGGGCGTAATTTTTTTTAGCCCAAGCGCTATTAAAAGTTTTTTATCAGCTAATTCTAATAAAGACTGTGTGGCATTTTGCATAGGACACACAACAGCCGCATGTGCGCGCGATTCAGGCTTCACTACAATTTGTGTTGCGGAAAAGCCTACACAGAAATCTATTATCAGTTTAATCCACGACTTCTATAAAGTAACATGTTAAAAAACGATTTATTACTTAAAGCGCTACGCAGAGAAAGTGTAACCCGCCCACCGGTTTGGATGATGAGACAAGCGGGAAGATATCTGCCCGAATATCAGGTTCTGAAAAGTAAGTATGATTTTTTCACCAGAGTCCAAACTCCGGAGCTTGCGTGCGAAATCACACTTCAACCTATTCATAGAGTTGGTGTAGACGCAGCTATTATTTTTTCTGACATTCTTGTGATCCCTCAGGCGTTAGGAATGACTGTTTTAATGGAGGAAGGAAAAGGTCCTCTCCTGCCCCACACCATCAGCACCCAGAAAGATATTGACCTACTCAATGAAAATGCAATCGTAGAAAAACTTCACTATGTATTCAGCGCTATTTCGTTGACGAAACGTGAATTGAATGATCAAGTTCCTTTGATCGGTTTTGCCGGAGCTCCTTTTACGTTGCTGTGTTACATGGTGGAAGGTAAAGGAAGCAAAGGCTTTGAAAAGGCAAAGGCATTTTGTTTTACAAATCCTGAACTTGCCAAGGCATTGCTTAGTAAGATTACAAGGGCTACAATTTCATACTTGAAAGAGCAAGTGCGAGCTGGTGCCGATGTTATACAGGTTTTCGACAGCTGGAGTGGATTGCTGAGCCCGGACGATTTCGATCGTTTTGCCGCTCCTTATCTTGTTGAAATTGCAGACGCACTGGCGCCACTTGCACCAGTCATTCTTTTCCCAAAAGGAAGCAGTTACGCCTTATCTTCTTTATCGCATCAAAAATCTGTCTCGGGAATAGGAATTGATTGGGGAGTTTTGCCTGAAACGGCACGCCATGAAGCTGGTAAGCGGGTAGCATTACAAGGCAATTTCGATCCAAGCAAATTAGGTATGTCAGTAACCGAAATAAAAAAAGAAGTAACTCAAATGATCCGCCGGTTTGGAGTGCAAGGCTACATCGCCAATTTAGGCCATGGCATCTTACCCAATATTCCAGTAGATCATGCAAAAGCATTTGTAGATGTAGTGAAGGAATATAAAGAGAGCAACTAATGAATAGAAGAAATAGAATACTCCGCCAATCTTCCGGAGTGCGAGAACTGGTGAAGGAAACGAGATTACATCCCTCCGATTTTATTTTGCCAGTATTTATTACTGAAGGCGAAAATAAAAAGGAGGAGATTTCTTCTATGCCTGATTTCTATAGGTATTCACTAGACCTGGCCGTAAAGGAATTGCAAGAATGCTATAAACTTGGAATTCGATGTGCTTTGCTTTTCGTAAAGGTTCCTGATGCTTTGAAGGACAACGAAGGAAAAGAAGCCGTTAACGAACAAGGGCTGATGCACCGGAGCATTAGGGCCATAAAAAAAGCCTTGCCTGACTTGGTCGTAATGACAGATGTAGCTCTGGACCCTTACTCCTCTTACGGGCATGATGGCATTGTGGAGGGTGATCAAATTGTGAATGATAAAACTGTGGAAGTGCTTGCACGCATGAGCGTCAGTCACGCGAGAGCAGGTGCCGATTTTGTGGCCCCAAGCGACATGATGGATGGTCGAATTGCTGCCATCCGGGAGGCGCTGGAAAAGGAAGGGTTTCATCGAACGGGCATCATGAGCTATGCGGCAAAATACGCGTCATGTTTCTATGGCCCTTTCCGGGATGCGCTTGATAGCGCACCTGGTTTCGGTGACAAAAAAACTTATCAAATGGATCCAAGCAACCGCCATGAAGCTTTGAAAGAAGTGTTGATGGATGTGAATGAAGGTGCAGATATTATTATGGTGAAGCCAGCTCATGCTTACCTTGATGTGATTCGCGAAACAAAAAACTCGGTTCACTTGCCTGTAAGCGCGTATCACGTCAGCGGTGAATACTCAATGATAAAAGCGGCAGCGAAGGCAGGCTACCTCAACGAAGAACAGGCCATGATGGAAGTTTTAACCTCCATCAAAAGAGCAGGTGCTGACCTTATCGCCACGTATTTCGCCAAAGCGGCAGCTCAACTTCTCACCCGAACTAAATAGATTATGCGGAGTTACAAAACTAGCCAAGCCTTATTTGAACGCGCACAGCATCATATTCCTGGAGGAGTGAACTCCCCGGTCCGTGCTTTTAAAAGTGTAGGAGGACATCCTCTCTTTATCAAACGAGCAAAGGGAGCTTATTTATACGACGAAGATGGTAACCGCTACATTGATTATATCAATTCATGGGGACCAATGATACTGGGCCATGCGCATCCTCCGGTTGTGCAGGCAATCCAGGCTAAAGCTGCCGACTCCACTTCGTTTGGTGCGCCAACTGAATTGGAAATTGAAATGGCAGAGCTCATCAAAAAAATGGTGCCTAATGTAGATCTGATCCGAATGGTAAATAGCGGTACTGAAGCTTGTATGAGCGCCATCCGATTAGCCAGAGGATTTACCGGAAGAAATAAGATTATAAAATTTGAAGGATGCTACCATGGTCATGCCGACGCATTCTTGGTCAAAGCAGGAAGTGGGTTGGCTACTTTAGATATCCAGTCAGTTCCAGGCGTACAAAGTTACGTAGCTCAGGATACCATCACGGTGCCGTATAATAATCTAGAGGAAGTTCAGAAGGTAGTACGGCAGTATGGAAAGGAAATCGCCGCTATAATTATTGAACCTGTTGGTGGAAACATGGGATGCATTCCACCTGCCCCAGGTTTTTTACAAGGGCTTCGTGAGTTATGCACACAGCAAGGAATCATTTTCATTTTAGATGAAGTAATAACTGGCTTTCGATTGACACGAGGAGGAGCGCAAGAACTCTATAGAATTGAAGCAGACCTTGTTACCTACGGAAAAATAATCGGTGGAGGAATGCCTGTTGGCGCATTCGGGGGCAAAAAGGAAATTATGGAAAGGATTGCTCCACTTGGTAATGTATATCAAGCAGGAACATTAAGTGGAAACCCCATTGCCATGATTGCCGGCTATACACTGCTGAATGAATTAAATAACACCCCAGATTTATACACGGCACTTAACGAGAAAAGTAAGTTGCTCTGTGAAGGGCTTTCAGAAATTCTTAAGAGAAAAGGAATAGCCCACACCATAAACCAGGTAGGAAGTATGTTGAGCGTACATTTTGGTGCAGGTGTGGTTAGAGATTTTGAAAGTGCAAAGGCTTGTGACGGGGAATTGTTTAATCGGTTCTTTCATCATCTTCTGCAGAGGGGTGTGTACCTACCCCCATCGGCCTTTGAAAGTTGGTTTATTAGCAATGCATTGTCTGTGGATGATATCCATCAGACACTGGCCGCTGTTGAAGAATTTGAAGCTTAGAAACAAAGCATGAGCAACACGATACTTTCCTTACTTACAAAATACGACAAGTCAACTCCCCGGTATACGAGCTATCCGACGGTGCCGTATTGGGAGGCTGAGACTCTCACGTTCGAACTATGGAAGCAATCAGTCAGAGATACTTTTGTCAATGAAAATGGAGAGCTCTGCATTTACGTACATCTCCCCTTCTGCGAAAATCTATGCACCTTTTGCGCTTGCAATAAGCGAATCACCAAAAACCATAGCGTAGAAGACAAGTACATTCAAACTGTTTTAAAGGAGTGGAAGTTATACCTGGAGATTCTAAGTACCCAGCCTACTATCCGCGAGATTCATCTTGGAGGGGGAACACCAACTTTCTTCAGTCCTGAAAATCTTACCCGGCTGGTGTCAGGTCTTACCGATGGTTGTAACATTGCCGATGGACATGAATTTAGTGTAGAGGTACATCCCAACTATACTACGCGGGCTCATCTCGACGCTTTGCGAAAGGTTGGATTTAAACGAATTAGCCTTGGCGTTCAGGATTTTGACCCTAAGGTTCAATACATGATCAACCGTCTTCAGTCATATGAAAAAACAAAAGAGGTTGTCGACTGGGCTCGTGAGCTCGGGTATGACAGCATCAACGTTGACCTTGTTTACGGACTTCCGCACCAAACAGTAAACCATATCGAGTATACTATTGATAGGATCAATCAATTACTGCCAGATAGAATTGCCTTCTATTCGTATGCTCATGTGCCATGGAAGAGCAAAGGACAACGGCGGTATTCGGAAGTTGATTTACCTGCAGCATCCGACAAATTGAAGATGTATTCCACAGGCAGAGCTCTTTTGCTAAAGCAAGGATATTATGCCATCGGTATGGATCACTTTGCGCTCACCAGCGACAAACTCCGGTTGGCAGCACAAGCTGGAAAAATGCATCGCAATTTTATGGGATATACGACCACACAAAACAAGTTGATCATCGGACTCGGTGCCTCTTCGATCAGCGATGCGTGGGGTGCCTTCATGCAAAACGAAAAAGAAGTAGAGGCTTACGAAGAGAAAATCGAAAATGAACAACTCCCAATCATTACGGGGCATAAGCTTAACGAGGAAGACATCTACTTGCGAAAAAAAATTCTAGAGCTAATCTGTACAAACCAAACCAGAATTGACGAGCAAAAGCTGGAGAAGTCATTTTACGAATCAATTGTTGCCAAGATGATCAATCTTAGCAACGATGGTTTAGTAAAGTTTGAGGACGGGTTGATTGAGGTGACTGCGCAGGGCGGTACGTTTATCCGCAACATTTGTTCCGCCCTTGATGCGCGGTTGTGGCGCAAAAATAATGCAAACGCTATTTTCAGTAAAGCCATTTGATCATGACGAAGAAAGCAGTACTGTTGACAAATCTTGGTTCACCAGATTCTTATGAAGTTAAAGATCTGAAGAAATACCTTGGTGAGTTTTTGATGGATGAGCGTGTGATAGATATCCCCTATCTGGCCAGGTTGCTATTGGTAAGGGGAATCATTGTGCCTTTCCGATCGCCCAAAAGCGCACTTAAATACAAAAGCATCTGGACGGAAAACGGCTCTCCTCTAATTCACTTATCAAAGTTACTGCAAAATGATCTGGCACAGAGAACCAAGTTACCAGTAGGACTTTGCATGCGCTATGGCAACCCTTCACCAGAAGTGGCTATCGAAAAATTAGCAAACGAAAATCCTGATCTCAAAGAAATAGTGCTGGTGCCACTTTATCCTCATTATGCAATGAGTAGCTACGAAACAGCTGTGGCGCATGTGCAAACCGCTTTTACAAAAAAAAGGTATCCTTTTAGGCTAAGGGTTTTGCCCCCATTCTACAATCACCCACTGTATATTTCTGCCCTGGCCAATAGCCTGAAACCACACTTAGCCAAATCGTATGACCACGTTTTATTTAGCTATCATGGTATTCCCGAAAGGCACGTCCGAAAATCAGACCCGACCAAATCGATATGTCTGACTAGGGAAAATTGTTGTTCAGAAAGTAGCGAGGCACATCAAACTTGCTATAGGCATCAGGTATTTACTACAACCCAAATGGTTGCAGAGAAACTTGACCTAAAAAAAGGAACGTTCAGTACTTCCTTTCAGTCACGACTCGGTGCTGATGCATGGCTAAAACCATACACAGCGGAACAACTAACTCAATTTCCTAAGCAAGGCATAAAGCGATTAGTAGTAGCCTGCCCGGCGTTTGTGAGCGATTGCCTCGAAACGCTTGAAGAAATTCAAGTCGAAGGCAAAGAAATATTTCTAAAAAATGGCGGTGAAGAATTTCTCGTCGTGCCTTGTCTTAATAATAATTCCGATTGGGTTTCAGCGCTGGCAAGTCTAGTTGCCGAAAATTTTACAAGAGAGCTAAATGAAGTGGAAATGGAGTGGAAACTGTCTAATCAGTAGGGAATGTATTTCTACGTAAAGGCATTGCATATCATCTTTGTGGTCACCTGGTTCGCAGGCCTATTCTATATAGTTCGATTGTTCATCTACAACCGGGAAGCCTGTGACAAACCAGAGTCTGAGCGAATCATTCTTCAGCAACAGTTCGGCATTATGATACAACGCTTATGGCTCGGGATAACCTGGCCTTCGTGTGTGCTCACATTGATTTTCGGATCGTGGATGTTGGTTCTCTACGGAAGTATTCCAGTGTGGTTAATGCTAAAACTTGTTTTAGTGGCTGCCTTGTTGTTATATCATGCATCCATTCATGTGATCTATCTTCAACAACGACGAAATATCTTCGCATATTCCTCCAATGCATTACGCATTTGGAATGAAGTAGCTACGCTCTTCCTGGTTGCCATTGTCATGTTGGTATCAGTGAAAGAAGGAATGAGTCTGGTCTGGGGCCTAACTGGGCTAATTGTGTTTGCACTATTTTTAGTCTTAGCGATAAGGATTTATCGCCGTTTTAGGAGGCAATAGTTTAGACCTGCTGCCACTGCTTATTAGCAGATCTTATTTACCACCAAACTTCTAGATAGTTAGATATTTGCTGCTACAATGTGAAATTACCCTTCCAAATAATGGATATTGATATTCACAGCATTTTAGCTTTAAAAGCTATCATTAAATACTAAACTCGTTTCAGTTTTAATGATAAATGAAATATCAATTTCGTAAGAAATTTATTCAGACAGTGATGGTCCCTGTTTGGGTTTGCCTCTGGTCTGGTTGCCTCGATCCTTACGCAACGCCACGATTGGCAGCTCCCGAAGGGTATCTGGTTGTCGAAGGTTTTATAAATCCGATTGGAGCGACGAGCACTGTCCGTCTGAGCCGTACTCAGGCCCTTGACTCAGCAGACCGTGTGATGACGGAAGAGGAAGCCAACGTTGAGGTTGTCGATATTGGTGGAAAAAGTTACCCATTAGTTGGATCTTTAGGAGGTATTTATTCTGGCAATCTCACGCTGGACACGGCCTTAAAATATCAACTTAAAATCACGACACGATTTAATAAAAGCTATCGATCTGATTTTGTTAAACTTAAAATTACACCTCCCATTGATTCTTTGCACTGGCGAATCGAAGGAAAGTTTTTGAATATTTATCTTAATACTCACGATGAAAAAAATCAAACGCATTATTACTTCTGGAATTTTCTAGAAACATGGGAGTATCACTCTGCATTTTATTCCAACTTCCTTTTTGAGAATGGTAAAGTTCGTGTTCGCAGCCCATCAGAGCTGGTATATTCATGCTGGAAGGATACCCCGTCTACTCAGGTGTTGGTAAACTCAACCACGCAGTTGTCTGAAGACAAGGTGAATGACTACCTGATTCAGTCGGTTCCTTTAACTTCAGAAAAATTTGGGATTGGTTACAGCATTTTGGTACAACAATACGCCATCACAAAAGAAGCATTCGAATATTGGAGCGAGCTACAAAAGAACAATGAAAACGTGGGAACAATCTTCGGCCCGCAGCCATCGAGAAGCATCTCGAATATGTATTCTGTTTCTGACAAAGAAGAGCCTGTGATAGGTTTTTTCGGAGGATCGACTGTACAAACCAAAAGACTTTTTATTTCTCCACTTCAGCTACCTTACAATTCCTCGGCCGTGGCTCTCACAGTATACGGCGACTGTGAAGAAACATTTTTACCTATCGCTGATCTTGCAAGTTTTTCCGGTGTTGAGTTGTTGACTACAGCGGTGTATAGCCCGCTTGATGATCGATTGTTAGGATATAAAAAATCAACAGCCTTTTGTGTTGATTGCCGACTTCACGGCGGGGTTACTGCCAAACCAGTTTTTTGGAAGTAGATCTACATAAAAGTAGCCCCGGGGCTTTCCCAGGGCTACACTATAATTTTATTTTCTTCGTGCATGCATAAAGAAAGCTCCGTTTCTCGATTTAGTAAGGCCGATGGCTAACCCAAAATTAACAGCCAACTGACCAGAAGAGGATGTGTTACCCAATGCTACTGAAGTTGTCTCAGTGCCTATTGAGAGGCCCTTCCTTACCTCAGCGAAAAGATTTAAGAAGTGATTTCCCTGAACCGCATGGAACCGTAAACCTACACCGAAGTTTACTCGCCGTGTAATTATCTTACCCGAATAAGCTTCGGACACGGGTGTTGCAGTCACTCCAGGTTGGTCAGGATCAGGCAAAATACCGCTTCCGCTGCTCGACCCTGAACCAGGATTTCCGGGGCAACCACATCCAGTGCCAGAAGAGCTTGAACCCAAATTTACAGGCGTAAATGTTCCTGTAGATTTTACACTACTTTGATCTATTGTAGCCACAAGGTATGGCTCAAAAAATCTTGGTTTTTCTTTCATGGCCTGAAAAGGGAAAAAGTTAGTACCCACTTCAATGGTGCTCAACTTCAACGGAGAGTTATCGTTGCTTTGAGCATGGAACGAACCGATAGATACGCGAGACATAAAGAGGTTTCCTCCACCTACAATACCAATAGTTTGACCAGTCTGGGTTGTATTGATTCCTTTGAGATTCGCGAGGTCGCTGTTGATATGAAAGTTGCGGGTACTTAGTGTTCCTTCAATCCCAATATAAAGATTAGAAGGACCACTTAAATTTCGTTGCGCGTTTACTCTGCCAACCAATAACAGTGTAAGGAAAGTAACCAGTAAGTACAACACCCATTTGGTTGCATTTACATTCGAGTGAACATTTGTTTTCATAAGGTATAGTTTTGTTTGTTTAGTAAATAGTTTTAATGTCAATAGTCACGTCATGAGGTGCAGCAATGTGTCCGCCAAAGTAAGGCCATAACTTAAAGTAGGTGCCCACCTCATTTGTATTGGCCCTCTTCATCAGCACAGGTGCCTGATCATTCAGCTTAAAGATGTAATGGTCATTGCTAAGTTCCAGTTCATAATGGCTGTACTCGTTGATAGGCACCACGCCAATGAATTGCTCTTGACGCTCGCCCTTAAAATAGCAGTAGGCATAAATCTCAAGACGATTGTTGTACCATTGCCAGGCAAATCGTGCGCTGTTTTGATGCGGCAGAGAGTTGCTATCGCAAAAGCCCATTAACTTGTTTTTGTTGCTCTGCAAAGCATCACTTCCAAAATCATAAACTGCACTCTCATTAAATTTAGCTTCGAACACAAGTTTGCGGCTTTGCAAGCTCTCTGACAATGTGGGTGAAGCATAGTGGTCTCCTTTGCGGATGATAAACTCGCGCGTAGGCTCTACCGCAGGTTCGCAGCCCCAGAGCATTAACACAACCATTGGAACAAGGATCAGATTTGCTATGAAGAGCATCCAACTCATGATCCTCGAATGCTTTATTCTTTCGAAGTAAATCTCGTTCATGATGTTATATTCGTTTTCCATGGCTCGTGTAGTTTAAATTTTAATAGCAATTCGTAAGGCGGCTGACGGATAGCTCATCCGTATACTCATTAGCGAGGAGACGCTAATAGATCGGCTAATCTTTACTTCTGTTTCAAGCCCTGGCACTACCACAAGAAAATCTTCATTCACTACTCCTACCCTGCCATTGGCGAGCAGATTTATTTTTCCTGAACGAACCAGAGGAGCGCTGATAGAAACACCATAAAAGGGATTACTTGTCTGAATGCCCTCACTAGTCCGGGTGACGGAACTTTGATAGAAGCCGCCTATGCTCCACAATCGCTTGGTTTGAAATACCAGTAATGATCCATACTGGTTTCCAGCTACTGTTTTCTCTACTGTTGGCACTAATGAGATATGCTGAGCATTGGCGACCACCGCAAAGAAGGTAACTTCAAGAATGAGTAGAATTATTTTTTTCATATAAGTTGATGGTTAGGGAGTGAAAGACTAAAAGATGTACCTACTTTTTCCTTTGATTTTACTGAGATAGAAGCCTTTAACTTGTTTACAATTCCTTTTACAAGGAACAACCCAAGCCCATTTCCTTTGGAGTGCGAGGAGCTTCTATGAAAGGGCTCGAATACTTTTTCGATTTCGTCCTCAGCAATTCCAATTCCATTATCAGAAACTTCCATATTGACCTGGTCTACCTGCACACCTACAGTTACGTTCACTTTCTTGTTTTCCTTTGTGGGATCTGAAAACTGAATAGCATTATCCACCAGATTTTTAAGGATGAGGTAGTTGCATTGACGATCAGATATCCAATTGAAGGGTTGTGAGATGCTTGTAGAGAATGCAATATTGTTTTCTTCAATATGTTGGGCGTATTCTTTTAATATTTTATCGACAAGATCTGTGGCGAATATTTCCTCATGGTTTAACTCACGTTGCAAGTTGATGGTGTAATCCTCCAAACTCTTGATCATCTCCTGCATGTTTACTGCGCAATGATGAATCAATTCAAGGCATTGCTTAATCTCATCACGATCAGAACAGTATTCTGCGATCATCACCAGGCCTTCAATGGAAGTGAGCGGGCTTTTGAGATTGTGCGAGCAACTGTTGATGAACTGATCGATAATCGATTTGGCTTTGTCCAGTTCCTGAGTGGCTACTTCGGCAGTCGTTTTCATACTCATTGTTATTTGATGATCCCAAAATTGATACCTACCGATATCCACATCGGATTGGCCACTGTAGTGCCTGCGAAGTTTCGGTTCGACGCTGTGGCATTAATGCCTGCACCGTATCCTACTTCGGCAAACAGATGGATGAATAGGTCGTTGTTGTTTTCCAGTTGATACTCCACGCCGGCAGCCATGTTCATCTGGGTATATCCTGTTCTGCCCAGCAGTGGTTGTTCGGTGGTGCTGTAGTTGTATGGAGTAGCTTGTGCTCCTGCGTCTGACAATAAATACGTACCGAAATATTTGGTTTGCTGATACGACACGCCCGCCTGCAGATAAGGCTCAAAGCGATGATAGGTTCTGTTCTTCAACCGCAGCGGATACACGCTGGCTGAAAGGCCGCCTTGCAACATGGTCATCGTGTAGGGTACCGAAGGCTCTGAATAATAGAGTCCGGCTTGTGCTTTCAGTTTGCCAATGGCGTTGCCCATCACACCGGCCAGGTTGGTACCGATGTAGCTCATGCGAAGTCCGTTGAGCTGACTGATTTTACTCTTCAGGTCAGACTGTGGAAAAGCAAGGGAAAGTTCACCACCAAGATAGATTGGCTTTTGATGAGGCTTCGCCTTCTTCACGCTATCTTCCCAGGCTCTCACGCGCTGGTATATTTTGCGGTCAATGGCTTCTCTGGAAAAGGATTGTGCGCGGAGCATGCATGACTTTAAGCTCAACACGATAAACATGGCGAGAATGATCATCCCTTTGATCCCGTTCTCATTCATTCTTGCTTGTGACATAATTCTTTGGTTTTGTTGAGTCAAACATGCACCAAAGAATCCCTTCAGCAATCAGAATAGGAGGATTCCAAAAAATCAGAATTATCTCATCAAAAAGTGTAAAAAGAGACCAGAATTGGGCTTTTTGATAAATAGAAAATGTACAAAGAGGGTTTATGCACTAAGCCGGATAAGGTAATCACCCTAACGAGGAGTCAGGGTTTTTCTGAGTGGTAAGAGTTTCCTTCAGGGATTTGACAAACCTAAAGAGAGATCAGGTTGTTCTTAATGGCATACTTCACCAACTCGGCTGTATTTTTCAGGCCTAATTTGTCAAGAATATGCATTTTGTGAGTATCCACTGTTTTGATGCTTATAAAAAGCTCATCGGCTACTTCCTTATTGCTTTTACCATTCGCGATTAACGCAAGTACCTCCAGTTCACGTTTGGAGAGGTCAGTAAGAACAAGCTGTTTCTCGGCGTGGTGGTGGGTTTTTTCCTTCTTGTAAAAATCTTCAAATACAAGGGTAGTGATAGCCTGATTAAAGTATTTCTCACCCTTCATTACAGTATGAATGGCATCAATCAAATTATCTTTTTCTATGTCCTTAGGCAGGTATCCATCAATGCCAGCCTGAATTCCCGCAGTGACAAACTCCTTTTTGATTTCAGACGACAACAAAATAATTTTGATCGTACTGCTTCTCTCTTTTAGCCAACGAGTTGCTTCTATACCCGTCATGCCTTTCATCATAATATCCATGATGATTACATCTGGATTGAATGCCCTAAACTTATTTACGATCTCTTCTCCACTCGATACGGAACCGACGATTTGAATATCATCAATTTGTTGAAGCATTAACGCAATGGAATCCCTGACTAATGTATGATCATCTACTAATACTACTTTAATTCGCTCCGTCTTATTCATAGTCTTTGTTTATCAATTAGAAACCCTAGAACTGTCATCTCTAAAATAAGTAATTTCAAAACAGATGCCTAGCCGGGCAGGTAATAATTTCCCCTGAATCAGCGGAAAAATACCGAATCAGCCCAAATTTCGCCATTCATTTAGGGATAACCTTATGAAAATTTACTTGAGGTCAGGCTAAAAAGACTATACTGCTTTTTTGAATTCGCGATGATTTTCATTCCAGTCAGACGGCGATAACGAGGTAAAGTACTGATAAGTAATTTTCAACCCATCTTGTCGAGATACTTTTGGTTCCCATCCGAATAACTCTTTAGCTCTGGAAATATCAGGTTGCCGTTGCTTTGGATCGTCCTTCGGAAGCGGTTTGAAAACAATCTTTTGATCTGTATGTGTCAACTTTATAATCTCCTGAGCAAACTGAAGTATTGTGATCTCTGCGGGATTTCCCATGTTTACTGGCTGGTGGTAGTCCGACAACAAGAGTCTGGTAATTCCCTCTACCAAATCATCCACATAACAAAACGACCTGGTTTGGGAGCCATCACCAAAAACAGTAAGGTTTTCGCCACGAAGCGCCTGACCGACAAAGGCTGGTAACACGCGGCCGTCGTTGAGACGCATACGAGGTCCGTAGGTATTAAATATTCGTACAATACCCGTATTCACTTTATGATACGTATGGTACGCCATTGTTATCGCTTCCTGAAATCGCTTGGCTTCATCGTACACACCCCGTGGGCCAATTGTATTGACATTCCCATAATACTCCTCGGTTTGCGGGTGTACTAAAGGGTCGCCATAAATTTCGGAAGTTGAGGCAACCACTATACGAGCGTTTTTTTCAAGCGCTAGGCCTAACAAATTGTGCGTACCCAGTGAGCCTACCTTCAATGTTTGAATTGGTATTTTCAGGTAGTCAATCGGGCTGGCCGGTGAGGCAAAGTGCAGAATATAATCCAAAGGCCCTGGCACATGCACGAACTTAGAAACGTCATGATGGTAGAACTCAAATTGAGGAAGTTTGAAGAGATGCTCAATATTTTTTAGGCTGCCCGTAATCAGATTATCCATCGCGATGACATGATAGCCGTCTTTGATAAAACGATCGCAAAGGTGTGAGCCTAAAAAACCGGCTCCTCCTGTAATTAATATTCTTTTCATAATTCAATTATTGATTGATCAGACCTTGATAGAAACCCTTTGTGTAAGCCTTAAGCAACTCTTTGTTCCGCGACATGACATAACGCATGCAGTTTCGCGGAAAGGAAATCAACGAAGCGTAAGCCAAGCTAATCCCAAATACTAGTTTGTTGAGGTGCTTGCGGCTGAGCAGAATCCTGTTGCGCGTCATTTGACGAACGCGGAAAGGATGTTCTTTAGGCATTGTCATCGATTCCTTATGGAAGACTTCTGATGCAGGCACAAATAAAATCTTGTATCCTCCTTTGGTTAGGCGAAGGCTCCAATCCAGTTCTTCAAAATAAATGAAGAAATTATCATCAAGGAGCCCTACCTCAGACGCCGCTTTAACTTTAATAATAAAAGCAGCGCCGTGGGCCGCCGTTGTTGATTCGGTGGTTCTGAAGTTTCCAGGATAATCCGTCATCCATCCGCGCCAGGAATTCCTTCCGCGTATCAAATCGATTTTGGCTGGTCCACCGGCGTATTGAATTTTATTTTTATCCTGATAAAATCGAATCAACGGCGAAGCGGCTCCTGCACTTGGATCTGCTTCAAGCGCATCAATAAGCGGCTCAAGAAATCCAGGATCAACTTCAGTGTCGTTGTTGAGTAGAAAAAAATAATCGCCCGTAGAGCTCAACATTCCTAAGTTATTACCTCCCGTAAAACCCAAATTGATTTTACTTGCAATTAAGTTTACTGAAGGGAATTGACGACGAAGAAGCTCAACTGAGTTGTCTTTCGAAGCTTGATCTACAATAATAATTTCGAGATTAGGATAAGTACACCTTTGCAATGATTCAACACACGCTACAGTCAGTGCCGGCTGATTCATATTTAAAAGAATGACGGATACCCGAGGTTTGTTTTTCATATTGATTGACGTTTTGCTTTTTCCCATACTGAACTTTGGCTGCCGCGCCAAAACCGAATTAGCCCGGCATAAGCAGCTGCATTCATCATTAAAAACTGAAATGGAATGCTGATGAATTTAGGTAGTTGATTTTCATTGGTATACAGAAGGCCTAGTGCCGCCAGGCAGTATAGGATGACCTGTGCTGCGAAGAAGTACCCATAGAACACATTTCCTTGAGCCGCGCTCCATGCGCTGAGTACGAATATCAAAGGCAACAGGAACGGAGCAACCGCCCACCGAAGCAGACGATGGGAGAAAAATTGAAAGCTTAACACAGAGAACCGCGCTGGCTTTAACAAGTATGAGAAGACGCCAATCGCCTGGAAGCCACCTGCACAAATTCTGACTTTTCTTTTCCACTCTTCTTTTAAATTTGCTGAGGGAGCTTCTTGGGCAATCGCGCAAGGCTCATACACTACGCGGTATCCTTTGGCAGCAATGTCCATCGACAAAACGAAGTCTTCAATTATAGTGCCTGCAGGAAGTGGGACGAAGAGCTCTCTTCGAAATGAGAACAATTCGCCTGCAGCGCCAACCACGGAGTACAATTCACTATCCATTTTCTTTAAGATGGACTCGTACTTCCAATACAGTCCCTCACCCTTTCCCGATGAGTTGCCTTCAGCGAAGACTCTCTTCTCACCAGAGACCGCTCCTACTTTCGGATCGCGGTAATGACGAACGATGTTGAAGAGTGCTTCTTTATTAAGCATGCAGTTTGCATCAGTAAGCACTACTATCGGCGACGTAACTTTCTCCATGACACGATTTACGGCGGCCAACTTGCCTTCACGCCTCGGTAGGTGAAATACTCTTACAAGAGGTAGGTCATAGAGCATTTCCTCCGATCCATCAGTCGATCCATCGGTTACGAATACAATATCCATCAAATCCGCAGGATAATTAAGCGAGTACGTATTCCTTACTTTTTCCATCAGGATATCGCGTTCATTGTACGCCGCAATCAATAGCGTTACTTTGGGGAGTTCCATAACTGGTGTTTTATCTTTCTGAATCTAAGCATCACCCAAACCACCAGTCCATAACCCACATAGGTGTAAAACACCACAGCGAGCATTAGTATTATTAGTGTATTCGTGATCATATCAGGCAGCAATTTTTTCACGTTTAATCATGCGTGCCCACGAAGGCGGCATGTTCTTTTCAATTTCCACTTTTTCAAACACCTGGCCTGGCAACGCGCCAGTCTTTTTGGCCCACCGCGCCATTTTACCTAATCCCACTTCCAGTGAAACATTAGAAAATAGGGAATGAAAATATTGATGTGCTTTGTCGTGCGTGCAGTACGCATGAAGTGTTTCTTTCCGTGCGTCGAGGTAGTTGATATCTGGCTTCACTCCCATGGCCCTCGCCACCTGAATTGCGAGTTCATTGACAGTGTATGGTTTATCTGCCCCTACATTGAAAACCTGATTATACGCTTCAGTTACATTTACAGAGCGGGCAATGATCGGTGCAACATCAGCGATGTAGCTAAATGCCCGGGTTTGTGTACCATCACCAAAAATCGTCATGGGCTTTCGCTGCATGATTTGGTTCATGAAAATTCCAATGACATTGCGATAAGGATCGCCAATGTTCTGACCTTCACCATACACGTTGTGCGGACGGAAGATAATATAGTTCAATCCAAACATGCGATGGGCACATTCAAGATCCAACTCAACTGCATATTTTGATACACCGTAAGGATCTTCAGGCATCGGGGTTAAGGCTTCGGTCATCGGAGTTTGGTTGCTTCCATAGACAGCAATAGATGAAGTGAACACAAATGTTTTTACTGTGCCCTGGTTTACAGCCGCATTGACCAGATTGATACTACCGACCAGATTATTTTGGTAGTTAAAATGACGAATGAAATGACTCAATCCCTCTGCTGCATAAGCCGCCAGATGATAGATATAATCAAATCGGTAGGTGGCAAACAACTGCTGAATAAAATCGGCGTCAGCGACGGAGCCTTTTATGAATTTCATTCCTTCAGGGTTGTTGATTAGAAAACCTCCTGAAAGGTCGTCTACACCTATGACCTCGTGACCCATGGAAAGTAACTCCTTAGCCACATGTGATCCAATAAACCCTGAGCAGCCAGTAACAAGCGATACGTATTTTTTCATAACTTTTCTGTTTTATGGCTCAAACTTATAGCGAAAGTGAAGGCGCAGATTCTTTTTTCGATTAAACCAGTCTATTATTCGATTAAGACCTTTTTTGAGAAACCTAAGAGGTTGATTTTTGTGCTACCATTTAATTGTATTTGTGGAATCAAAACTCAATAGTTCAGCCGAACGCCAGAAACTTCTGGAAATTTCAACGCAGATTGCGTCGTCTTTAGACTCCGCGCTGGTGGCAAGGCTTTTGGCAAAGGGCCTTTCAGGCTTAATCGATTATGATACCATGGCCATTTATCTGGCCAATCACGATCGCAAAGAACTTTGCCCAATCATTGTAGAGGGGCCTTCGTGGGACAATCCTGACTTAACAAAGTGGTGTATTCCTTTTGATAAGGGAATTATCGGATCTATAATAGCCATTGGGAAAAGTGAACGCATTGAAAATGCGCACCTTGATAAAAGGGCACTCTACCCTGAAGGAGCTAATATAAAAGAAGAGCAGCTGATCGTCATTCCGCTAAACATGGGCACCATTTGTTGGGGTGCCTTGGTGATGAACCGGATGTCAGGGGTCTTCTTTACGGAAGAAGAATTTGAGACATCGCGGTTCCTCGCTTCCTATGCTTCGTTAGCCTTAAATAATATCCGACTCATCGATCAGGTGAAGGAAAGAGAGCGTAACCTGCGCGCCTTACTTGACGCCATTCCTGACAACCCAATTAAGGTTAATTCCAATGGAGCTATTGTAGATGGATCATATTGGTATGACGAAAAGAAGACGTCACTGCAGGAAATCTTTCCAGCATCTGTAGCGCAACAATTCCTCACTTCTATTGTCGATGTCATAGCTAAAAATACTCCCGAGACATTCAACTTCAACATCCCTTTTGAAAACGGGCTTCAACATTACGAAGCTCGTGTTATTCCTTTTTCAAAAAATGAATGCCTGCTACTCACGCGCGATCTTACTGAAATCCATCGGGCGCAAGAAGAGTTGAAAGATACACAAGCCCTCAAGCAGGTTGTGATGGACACCATCTCAGATGCTGTGATTACTGTAGATGATAAAGAAAGGATTATTTACTGCAACGAAGTGACTCAAAAAATCTTTGGATATTCTTCATCTGAGCTTAACGGGAAATCATTACAAACCATCATTCCCGATTATCTCAAAAAAATTCATGAAGCCGCTTTTGCGAATTACAATAAGACAGGGGTTCGCAAACACGGAAGTTGGTCGTCTCTCGAATTCCCTGGTTTGCATAAGGAAGGACACCAGGTTCCTTTGGAAATTAGTTTCGGTGAAGCAGTGGCCAATGGAAAGAAGATATTTAGCGCTATTATTAGAGATATATCCGAACGGAAGCAAGGCCAGGAAAGCCTAAAGTCTGCTACCTCACGCCTTCAAAACTTGATCCTCACTATCCAGGCAGGCGTATTGGTTGAAGATGAAAACAGAAGAATTGTTCTAACCAACCAGAAATTCTGCGACATGTTTATGATCCCGGCGCCTCCGGAAGTTCTAACAGGAATGGACTGCTCCAATGCTGCTGAAAATAGTAAAATGCTATTCCGGGAACCCGAAGAATTTGTGGAGCGGATCAATCAGCTACTAAAGAATCGTGAAACGGTTGTTAACGAAGAATTGGAAATGGTGTCGGGTAAGGTTTATGCTAGAGATTATGTGCCCATTTTTGTGGATACCGTTTACAAAGGACACATGTGGCTTTACCGCGACATCACCGAAATTAAGGAGGTAGAGAAAAATTTACTTAAAGCCAAGCAGCAAGCCGAAGAATCCAGCAACGCCAAGCAAGATTTCCTTGCCAAGATGAGTCATGAACTTCGTACTCCGATTAACGGTGTATTGGGACTTACCAACCTCATGTTCAATAGCTCACTTTCTTCTGAAAATCTGGAATACCTGAAGGGAATTAAATCGTCTGGCGAACAGCTTCTCTCGATCATCAATGATATTCTCGATCTTTCAAAAATTGAAGCCGGTAAACTGACACTTGATTATATTGACTTCAATCCCAAACAAGTAATCACACAATTGGTAAAAAATCTTCAGCCTCAAGCTGTTGAGAAAAATATTTCCCTTGATGTAAAAATCTTTAGCGGCGCACCCGAATACCTAAAGGGAGACCCAGTTCGGTTAAGCCAAATACTACTCAACCTGCTCTCTAACGCGCTCAAGTTTACAAGCAAGGGCTCTGTTGGTCTTACTTGCACAGTGGTGAGGCAAAATGACAAGAAATATTATTTAAAGTTTACCGTTACGGACACCGGAATTGGTATTCCTGAAGACAAGCTTCAAATGATTTTCGAACGCTTTACACAAGCTGACCAGCCGACTGCTACTAAGTTCGGCGGAACCGGTTTAGGGCTCACTATCGTAAAGCAACTGACAGAGATGCAACATGGTGATGTACATGTGCAAAGTGTGCTGGGTATGGGAACAACCTTTGAGGTGATTATACCCTATGAGGAAGGAATCGCGGTATCTACCAAAGTAGACGATGGTAACTCGTGGACAAATCACGATATTTTTGAAGGGAGGTCAGTACTTCTTGTGGAAGATAATCTTATCAACCAAACCGTGGCGAAAAAAACGCTCGAGAAATGGAAGATAAATGTGGCTGTAGCCGATAACGGATTAATTGCACTGGACCTATTAAAGAAGCATAAGTTCGATCTGATTATTATGGACGTGCAGATGCCAGAAATGGATGGCTACGAGACCACGCACAAGATCAGAACGGAAATGGAAGAGCCCCTTCGATCCATACCGATCATTGCGATGACTGCCTCTGTACTTTTTGATCCAGAAGTTCGCGTGAAATCAGCCGGCATGAATGAATATATCTCAAAACCATTTAAGCTTAGTGATTTAAATTCTTTGCTCACCAAATACTTAAAGCCGTCGTCGAGTCAATTGGAGCAGGCACCGGCAAAGGAAATTGAATCCTACCTGGATCTGGCGTTCCTTGAAAGTATCTCCCCAGACAATATAGCCTTTCAACTGGAAATGATTGAGCTGTTTCAAAAACAGTCAGCACAGTATATGAGTAAAATCAGGCTTGCATTTGAAGAAAATGACTTAATTGGCCTCAAAAAAAATGCGCACGCCTTCAAGCCACTGGGGTCTTACGTTGGAATAAACTCGCTAACCAAAATAGTAGGCCAGCTCGAAAACGATGCCATGAATTCCGGAACAAAATCAGTACATTTAGAAAACCTGATCCAAAAAATTCAGGAGATGTTAGAGAAAGTTAAACCTGAAGTAGAAGCCTTCATTTATAAAAACACAATAAGTCATGTCAAAAAATAAAATGCCCATACTCCTCATTGTTGATGATGAGCCGGCGCTTCGCCTTTTATTAAATCAGTTCTTTCAAAAAAATTTTACCATCGTTACTCTCGAAGGCGGCTTCGCTTGCCTGAAATACCTGGAAGAAAAAGATGAGCCACAGGTGCTGATCATTGACCTGAACATGCCCGACATGAGCGGAGTTGAGGTGATCAAAAAGATACGTAGTAATTCCAAATGGGATAAACTGGCTATTCTTGTTTTATCCTCCGCAGAGAGTAGCAAAGACAGGATCAACTGTCTCAATTCTGGTGCTGATGATTTTGTTATCAAACCTTTTAATCCAGAAGAGCTCAACGCCCGCATCAATGCCATCCTTCGCAGAATACGATAAACAAGAATCTCTAGTATGCCAAATTGCCTTTTGGTCGATGACGACGAGATGTCACGCAGGACACTCGAAGAACTGATAAAAAAAATCAAGAATTGGAAACTAATCGCCTCATGCAGCAACGTGATCGAGGCGCGTGATCATCTCCAAAATTATTCCATCGATGTGCTGTTTCTGGATGTAGAGATGCCTGATATCACTGGTCTTGAATTCTTGAAAATGCTCACCGATACTCCGGAGGTGGTGATTGTCTCCTCTAAAGAGAAATATGCGCTCGATGCTTTTGAATATGAAGTAACTGACTATCTACTGAAGCCGGTAAGTCCTGAGCGCTTCTTAAAAACTGTTACTCGAATTGAAAATCGCCTGGCCAGCGATAATGAAAATTATTCCACCGCCGATTCCGTTTTCGTCAAGGCGAATAATCAAGTGGTAAAAATCATGCTACAGGACATCTTGTGGGTGGAAGCTTACGGTGATTATGTAAGCATCTTCACTGATAAGGACCGGTACGTGATTCATGCCACTATGAAAGGCATCGAAGGAAAGCTTCCCTCCGACCAGTTTCTACGCGTTCACCGGTCGTTCATCATTCGCGTTGATAAGATCAACGCTATTGAAGATACCCTGATTGTGATTGGTAAAAAGCTTATTCCGATCGGTGAATCCTTTAAGACAGAACTAATGAGTCGGCTAAAGTTCTTGTAAAAGGCCTCTCCTCTGCGAGTTTTTCTTATCAAAATTTAGCTAAAAACGGCCTTTTTTGGCTTTGACTAAGAAAATACCTTATTTCCTAAAATCGGTTTTTTGCTGATGGTTTCAGTGGGCCAGTTCTTCACTTTTGGTTCAACGAAAACAAAAAAGAACTCATGGCAACAAACACACATTCAAAAGGACAGATCAAGGCTCTGAATCCTCGTCTTACTATCCATCAGTCCGATGAAAATCAGGCAGTGCTGAAAATTGATAGTCGCAATTTTATGAATGCCGACTATCTGAAAGCGCTTGTACTTGAAAATCCATCACCGCTGATGGCACTGCTCAACACATTCTGGCAAGAAGCTGAGAAGTTGGTTGATCTTACCTTGGCCAAGAAGAACCCTGAACCAAAAGCAGATTCAATTTTCATCAAAGCCAACGATCAGATCGTTAACGTACGCCTAGCCGATATCCTTTGGGTGGAAGCGTACGGCGACTATGTAAACTTCTTTACTGAAAAGACCAGATACCTGGTTCACTCAACTATGAAGGGCATTGAAAGCAAACTTCCCGCCGATCAGTTTGCACGTGTGCATCGTTCGTTTATCGTAAGACCTGATAAAATTGATTTGATTGAAGAGTCGCTGATTCAGATTGGAAAGAAATTAATCCCGATAGGAGAATCATACCGCAATGAATTAATGGCAAGACTGAATATTCTATAAACCTCTAAACAGAATACACAACATGGTACCGAATAAATCTATCTCCGAAAATTATAAAGTCAACCGCAAGTCAAATGCCGTGATGGAAAATTTCCGTTACATCAATCAGGACTACCTGAACGACATATCGGTTGGGAATCCAGCCTTCATAGAAGTGCTTTTGATGACCTTTCAGGATGAAGCTCGTCGATTCATTTCTCAACTGAATAGTCAGCTAACGCACAATGAATACAAGCTCATTCAAAAGGCTGCTCATGCGATGAAGCCCACTGGTGCTTACATTGGCGTCAATGCCCTCACTATTCTGGTTGGAAATCTGGAGAAGGCGGCACAAAGCGAAAACCACGAGCAGTCGTTTTCTATCTTCACTCAGATTAAAGGAATGATTGGTGCAATTCTGAAAGAGATTGAAGAATACCTAGCCACAAAGTAAATCAACGCAATACTTGAAGCAGTACACGCCTTGCGTTGCCACCTAAAACTTTGGCAGTTTCCTCACGCGACAATCCTTTGGCTTGCAAGGCAGCTGCCCACGAGTCAAGTTGTAGATAAGAGTTAAGCACAGGCTTGAAATTTCCATCCATGTCAGTGCCCAATCCCACGTGATCTGCACCAACTACTTCGATAAGCTTCAACGTATTCTCAACAAAATCATCAAAGCTGGTATTAAAGCCGCTTGGCCATGCGCCAATCACTCCGCCTGTTTCTGCTACCACTTTTGCGTGCTCTTTGGTAATAGCCCGCTTTGCAAGTGGCCTGGAGTCATCAAGCTTCAAAATACTGTGCGATAAGATCACAGGTTTTGTACTTAGCTCACAAACGGTCTTTGTGGTTTCATAGGTAGCGTGAGCAACGTCGATCACCATCCCTAATTTGTTCATCTTGCGCACCGCATCCTTACCTGCAGAAGAAAGTCCATTATACGCTGGAGCTTCTGTTTGAAGATCGCCCAATTCATTCGGGTGATAGTGCACTAACTGAATGGAACGCACTCCATCGGCATACATTTCATCAATGCGATCGCTACTTCCTTCTATGAAATCGCCTCCTTCACACGAAAGAAAAGCGGCTACACGATGCTCTTTGAACGAATTATCAAGATCAGCTGCATTGACAGCTCCGCGCACAGGTAACGCAGCCAGTATATCCTTGTAAATCGCCAGTTGGCGTTTGTATTCCTTCCATCCGTCACCGGGCTTGTATGAACCTGTAATTTGTATCCCTGTCGCTCCAGGTCTTATGTTCGGCAGGTCAGCGACAAGACTGAAGAACGCACCTGACAGCTTACCTTCATTCATTTCCTTCACTGTTTTCTGAAGCATCGCCTCGCCGGCAAAACCGGGAACGCCGCGCGTTGGAAATAATCCAGGATGACAATGAAAATCAAAAGTTGGATAGTCGATTACATGTGATTCAGCATTGGCAGCGCCGAAACCGAGCAAAGCCATTCCGCAGGATGCAGCCGCTGATTTTTTTAAGAATGCTCTTCTGGATTGCATTTTTCTAGAGAAGTTTTACGTCCTGAATGATCTGTCGGGTCACGTTGTAAAACTCCTTATGCATGTTGAACGGCGCCTCGCCGTTGAGTTCTTTAATGCGATAAGAACCATCCTCTTGCATCGTGTATGAATTCACATTGTCGCGAAGGTTGTACCGCAGAATATTCATCGCTTGCTTGCGCAACATCTCTTGTTCAAGCAGAAAGAGTGATTCGATACGACGATCAAAACTGCGCACCATTGCGTCGGCACTGCCGATATACACTTTGGGGTTTCCCAGGTTATGGAAATAATAGATTCGCGAGTGTTCTAGAAATTCACCCACCACAGATATCACTTCAATATTTTCGCTCACGCCTTTACGGCCAGGGCGTATGCAGCAAATTCCACGAACGATTAATTTAATGACCACGCCAGCCTGAGAAGCTTCGTACAGGGTATCAATAAGCTCTTTGTCCTGCAACGAGTTTAGTTTAATGATAATACCGGCAGGCAACCCTTGTTTTGCAGTCTCCGCTTCTTTTCGGATAAGGCTGCAAAGTTGATTGCGCATGTCGCGCGGCGAGGTAATCAGGTTGATGTAAGAGGTGGGATGCGAATGTCCTGTGATTACATTGAAGAATTCAGACACATCATGCGCATAGGTCTCATTGGTGCTTAAAAGACCGATGTCTGTATAAAACCTCGCGGTAGTTTCGTTATAGTTGCCGCTCGAAAGATGAACGTAACGATACACGCGATCCGGCTCATTGCGAACGATCAGCAGCAACTTGGTGTGAGTTTTCAAACTGCTCACTCCATAAATCACAAAGCATCCTGCCTTTTGAAGTTTCTGCGCTTCACGAAGGTTATTCTCCTCATCAAATCGGGCTTTTACTTCAAACAACACGGACACATGCTTACCATTTTCAGCGGCCTTGAGCAACGCCGCACTAACACGAGATTCGCGCGCCAGGCGGTAGATTGTAATTTTAATTGAGAGCACATAAGGATCGTCGGCTGCTTTCTCAAGCAACTCAAGTACAGGCTCCATTGAGTTGTAAGGATGTTGCAAAAGAATATCCCTGCCTTTCAATATCTCAAACAAATCAGCCGACCCTTGTTCGGGAAATGACAACGGTTTTACCGGTGGCCGCGGTTGAAAGCGTTTGGATTTAAACTCACCGTGATTGACAATCTGATTAATCCCTGAGAAATCAATCATCGCTTCTTTGGGAATGATAAAAATATTCTGATCGTCAAGGTCCCACTGGATTTTCAGCACGCGCATCATCCACGGATCGGGGTTCTCCTCAATATCCAGACGGACTACCCTACCGGTTCTTCTGGTCTGAAGTTTTCGTTTCAGTTCTTCCAGAAAGTTAGCTTCGATGTCTTCGCTTTCTTCCAATGTAAAATCACCATTGCGATTAATGCGAAATAAATTCACACTGGATATCTCAATGTTTCTGAACAAGTGATGAATATTGTTCCGAATGATTTCTTCTACTGAAATAAACGAAATGGAGTTATCCTGATTCAGAATTTCATAGAAGCGCGGAATATTGCTAGGCACCTGAATGAACGAAACACGCAGTTGATTCTGGTGATCATGCGGTGCCTTAGTCACCACACCAAACAATAGCCGATTATTCTTCAACACCGGAAAGGTGTGGTAATTGTCAAACATCATCGGTGTGAGCATCGGGTAGATGGTGCGCTGAAAATAAGCGTCAACCCTAGCCTTATCATCGGCGCTCAGAAACGGATACTCTACTATCCGAAAATTATTCTTTTCAAAAAGCGGCTTTAGTTTTTTGATGTAATAGTCGCACTGCTCGGCTACAAACCGGTGTAACTCGGCCATGAGGTATTGATGAAAAGGCTCTTCACGAAGCCCGCTGTAATCGAAACGCTCTTTATTAAAATCGAGATAATTGTAAAGACTACCCAAACGGATGGTGCAAAATTCATCGAGGTTGGAAGCGGTAATAGACAAGAACTTCAGCCGGTCGAAAATACTTCGGTCCATGTGCTTGGCCTGATCAAGCACACGGTAATTAAACTGCAACCAACTTAAATCACGACTTACGTAATTACTCTCTACTATTTGCTTCTCAACAAAATCCAGAGCTGATGATTGTTCTTGCTGAATTTCCATATCCTGACTCAAGATTACATTAAACTATTCCGCCACATTCCTTCTCACACCTGGGTGTTAAATATCAACTTTAGCGTACTTCGCGTTCTTCTCGATGAAGTCTCTGCGCGGAGCTACTTCATCGCCCATCAGCATAGAGAAAAGGTGATCCGCCTCCGCCGCTGACTCAATGTTCACCTGCTTCAACGTCCGCTTAAGCGGATCCATCGTGGTGGTCCACAACTGCTCGGGGTTCATTTCTCCCAATCCTTTGTATCGCTGCACGCCTACATTCTCTTCTTTGCCGTCTTTCGCCAATTGCTTGATCAATAGATCACGCTCTTCTTCATTCCAGCAATAGCGTTCTTCTTTTCCTTTCTTCACCAAATACAATGGAGGCAAGGCAATATAGATGTATCCTTGCTCAATCAGTTCACGCATGTACCGGAAGAAGAAGGTCAAAATTAACGTACGAATGTGACTTCCGTCCACATCGGCATCAGTCATAATAATAAGTTTATGATACCTTAACTTGGAAAGGTTAAGCGCCTTACTGTCTTCGGCGGTACCAAAGGTTACCCCCAGTGCAGTGATCATGTTTTTGATCTCCTCGTTTTCGTAAATCTTATGCTCCTGAGCCTTTTCTACGTTAAGGATTTTTCCGCGCAGGGGAAGTATAGCCTGGAAATTTCTGTCGCGGCCTTGCTTGGCTGATCCACCGGCCGAATCTCCCTCTACAAGATACAGCTCACAAATCGCAGGATCTGAACTTGAGCAATCCGCCAACTTTCCAGGAAGGCCAGTGCCCGACAATACGTTTTTGCGCTGCACCATCTCTCGGGCCTTTTTGGCCGCTATACGAGCCTGAGCAGCGAGGATCACTTTGTTGATAATCAGGCGTGCTTCTTTGGGGTTTTCCTCCAAAAAGTTTTGAAGCATCTCGCCCACTACGGTGTCCACCACGCCCATCGCTTCAGAGTTACCGAGCTTGGTTTTGGTTTGACCTTCAAATTGAGGTTCTGCTACCTTCACAGAAATCACCGCCGTCAATCCTTCACGGAAATCGTCGCCGCTGATCTCCACTTTGGCTTTTTCAAGTAAGCCCGATTTTTCTGCGTAGCCCTTCAGTGTTCGCGTAAGCGCACGACGGAATCCCGCTACGTGCGTACCACCTTCGTGCGTATTGATGTTATTTACATACGACACCAAGTTTTCGCTGTATGAAGTGTTGTAGCCAAGGGCTACCTGCACCGGTATTTCACCCTTCGCGTTCTCAATAAAAATTGGATTAGGAATAAGCTTCTCGCGTGTGGAGTCGAGATATTCTACAAACTCGCGAAGGCCTACTTCTGAAAAGAAGGTATCGCTTTTGGGTTTTCCGCTTTCGTCATTTTCACGGAGGTCTTTCAAGTTGAGGCGAATACCCGGATTCAAAAAGGCTAATTCGCGCAAGCGGTTGGAAATCGTTTCGTAATTGTATTCGGTACTTAGCGTAAATATTTCTCCGTCTGGTTTGAAGTGCACGGAAGTTCCACGACGCTGGCTTTCTCCGGCTACACGGACAGGATATTGCGGGATTCCCTTATGATATTCTTGTTCAAAGATTTTGCCTTCGCGATACACGGTCGCTTTCAATACCGAAGAAAGTGCGTTCACGCAAGAAACCCCTACGCCGTGCAAACCACCCGACACCTTGTACGTGTCTTTATCAAACTTTCCACCGGCATGAAGCACGGTCATTACCACTTCGAGCGCCGACTTCTTTTCCTTTTCGTGCATGTCCGTCGGAATACCGCGGCCGTTGTCTTCCACAAGGATCGAATTGTCCGGATTGACTGTCACGTCAATCTCGTTGCAATAGCCGGCCATTGCCTCGTCAATACTGTTATCGACTACCTCCCACACCAGGTGGTGAAGACCTTTAAGGCCAGTATCGCCGATGTACATTGACGGCCTTTTACGCACCGCCTCAAGCCCTTCTAAAACCTGAATATTACTCGCTGAGTAATTCGTTTCCTTGTTTGCGTTTCCTTCGTTCATTTTGAGTTATTCTAACCTTCAAAAATAAGGTTTTTATATGCCTTATCCGCATCTTTAAATCACTTTTGTTCACCTTTTTGAATGAAAAAATAGAACTATCTTTTACTGACCAAAACGCTCCGTTATTCCCATGAGCTCAGAACCAACTTATCATCCAAATAGTACTCCATTTCAGGTGAAGATTCAGGTAAGCCCCGCCGACATCGACGAGATGGATCACGTAAACAATGTGGTGTATTTGCAGTGGGTGCAGCAGGTAGCTACAGCGCATTGGTTGGCCATGGCTTCACCAGAAATCAGAGACAACTATCGCTGGGTAGTGCTTCGCCACGAAATCGATTATTTCAATGCCGCATTTTTGGGCGATGAAATTTTAGCCGATACTTGGGTGAGTACTGCAGAAGGCGCTCAGTCAATGAGGCACGTGCGGTTTATGGTGGGAGAAAAGAAAATTGCCGAGGCCAAAACTAGCTGGTGTCTTATCGACGCCAAAAGCTTAAAGCCACGGAGAATCGGGCAGGACATAAAAGACCTACTGCAAAAATGAGGGTTGGGTTTCGATCAGGCGGCTTTAGATTGCTTTGCATAAAAGCAAAAAAAGCACAGGCCTAGTTGAAAAAGTGCAGTAGCAATGATGGTAAAAAATAGCGGCATAGCTCCATCTGTTTAAGTTGAATATAAAGTTAAAGTAAAATTATTTAATTAACCTAATATCAATGAGTTAAATAATCTAAGTCAATGGATTTGAGAAAGTTTCTTAGCGAAGAGCACTATCAGCACCAATATGCCCGCGCTGCTGACTTTGTAGGGAGTAATCCCAAGCGGTTTGCCGACCTTATGGACATCTTTCTGGCTGGCCCCTACCGAATTACTCAGCGTGCGTCATGGCCGATCAGTATATGCGTGGAGCGTGAACCCTCCCTGATCAAGCCCCACCTCACCAGAATCCTTAAAGAACTGGAGCGGCCAAATTCGCATGATGCGGTGAAGAGAAACATCGTACGGTTGTTGCAATTCGTGGCCATCCCAAAGTCGGCGCAAGGCCGAACGATAGACAATTGTTTTGCCCTATTGAAGGATCGCAAGCAGCCAATCGCAGTCAGGGTATTTTCAATGACCGTGCTGGCCAATCTCGTGCCGGAAGTACCTGAATTGAAGAATGAATTAATCCCCTACATCGAAGACGAATTGCCCTTTGGAAGCGCCGGTTTTATTTCGCGGGGAAAAAAAATCTTGAAAGCATTTAAGGCTTAATTTGCGCCCTCTTTTACCAATGGAAAAGTTAATCGCGCATACGTGCAAGAGTTGTGGCCATGAGTTTGAAGGAAACTATTGCAACCGCTGTGGCGAAAAAGTGTTGCATGCCGCCGATCGCTCGTTCAAAAAACTCCTAAGCAACATTCTGGAGGCGATTACTTTCGCTGACTCCAAACTGCTAAAAACACTCTGGCTTACCCTTAGCAGGCCGGGCTTCATAACCCGTGAATTTATAGAAGGCCGGCGTGTAAATTACCTCAAGCCTTTGTCCTTGTTTTTTGTATTAAATCTGGTGTATTTTTTCTTTCCGGTCATCCAACTGTTCAATGCTTCGCTCAATACCCAACTGGCATCGCCATTCAGGGCTTTTCCGGCAGTCAGTAAATTCTTTCAAAGCATTGTAGCCACCAAAATGGTTTCGCTGGGCATGGATTTGTCTTCGTTCAGCCTGATCTACAATTTAAAAACTGTTGGCTTTGCCAAGCTCATGGTTATGGTGTTCGTCGTGATCGGCTCGCTGCCGCTCAATGTGCTTTATCGCAAGCACAACCGCTACTTTACCGACCACGTGGGGTATATGGTGGAATTGGCATGTTTTAATTTGTTTATCAACGCTATCGTGCTTTCGATTTTCGCGGCATTTCTTGGGGTGGGTAAATACCTGAACGAACTCTCCCTTACTGTAATTTTCATCACCACCAACCTCTACTTTCTGATTCGCTCGGGAAGTGAATTCTACAAAGAGAAAAGCTGGCGACTCATTGTAAAGTCTTTATTGATGGTCGTGGTATTGAAGGTCGCACTGGAGCTTTACCGGCTGGTGCTTTTCTTTGTTACGATCTGGTCTATTTAACAGACCGCAGCGTTTGAGATAATCCGGCAATCAGATCAAGCGCCTGTCTTTTTTCATCCGCCGAAACCAGTCGACAGTAATTTTGAAGAGCCTGGATCGCCAGATCTATTTCTTTGTTCATCGCCAAAGTCAGTGCAAGATTGTAATGGCTGTTGGGAAAGTATGGTTCCAATTCAATTGACACCTGATAATGAACTTTGGCGAGGGCCAGGTTTCCTGCTTCGGCATATAGATTGGCCAGATTGTAATGTGCTTCAAAGTGGCGCGGGTTTTCCTTGAGGCATTGCGTAAAGCAATCAATCGCTTTCGCAAAATTGCCTTCCTGCGATTCAAGTATTCCCCAATTACAATATGCATCGGCGGATGAGTCTCCTTCCTCAATCGCTTTCTGATAAAGTGCTTTAGCTTTTTTATCACCGCGATCATCAAGCATCAGCGCCTCGTCAAATGACGAAAGCGAGTGAAGGCTTACGATTTTTGCAGAAGAAAACAGATTGAGTTGGCCGGGAATTGCCTTGGGAGCTTTCCCCTTTTTCCGTACCGGTTTAAATCCGAATTTTTCGGGACCTGGGCTCGGAAATTGGATCACTTTGGCCATACTACAAAGTTAGTGATCAATTGTGACAATCAAATGATGCCCAGAGTAAGCTACTATTTTGGTTGATAATGAACCTACGTAAATCAATGAGCCGCTACTTTGGCGCTCTTCTCTGGGTCATGACGATAGTTGAACACAAAAGGGAAAACCAAGCCTAACAACAGCGCATACGCTGCAAACGTAAACCAAATGTAGGGCCAATTACGTACGCCTTCCACAGTAAAATAATCAACTACCCTTCCGCTGATCGCGCCGCCCAAAAAAGCGCCGATGCCGTTGGTCATTAGCATAAACAATCCTTGTGCACTGGCCATGATACTGCGATCGGCTTCGCGCTCTACAAACAACGAGCCCGATATGTTGAAGAAGTCGAAAGCCATTCCGTAAATGATCATTGAGAGCACCAGGAGTATTAAACCATCACCGGGGTTTCCTACACCGAACAATCCAAAGCGAAGCACCCAGGCAAAAATGCTTATGGTCATTACTTTTTTAATACCAAATCGCTTGAGGAAAAAAGGAATGGTGAGAATAAAAAGGGTTTCTGAAATCTGAGAAATTGAAAGCAAAAGGTTCGGATGTTTTACCCCAAATGAATCGGCATAGTTCAATTTAAAATCTTCGAGGAAAGTGCCGCCGAACGTATTGGTGATCTGAAGGGCAGCCCCTAGCAACATGGCGAACAAAAAGAAGACCGCCATGCGTCTGTTCTTGAAAAGCACAAAAGCATCGAGCCCAAGGGTTGAAAGCCAACTGCTCTTTTTAGTGGCGCGTACTGGCGGGCAGGCAGGCATAGTAAATGCATAAATGCCTAACACTAAAGCAGAAAAAGCACTCACATACAATTGAAATGGACTGAGCGTCCAGTGGCCCCAATCGATGACCCACATAGAGCAAACAAACCCGACAGTTCCCCACACACGGATCGGCGGAAATACTTTGATCACATCAATCCCTTCTTTTTTTAACACGGCGTAGGAAACGGTGTTATTCAAAGCAATAGTCGGCATGTAAAACATCGCGTTAAGCAACATAATGACGAACATGGTCGAAGCATCCTTCACTGTCGATGCCCAGAATAGTAGCCCTGCGCCAATGAGATGACAGAGCCCTAGTACACGTTCGGCATTAACCCAGCGGTCGGCTACTATGCCCATCAAGGCCGGCATAAACAATGAAGCGATACCCATCGTACCGTAAATGCTACCCACCTGCGCTCCGGTAAATTTTAAAGTGATGATCATATACCCGCCCAACGAAATTAGCCAGGAGCCCCAGATAAAGAACTCAAGGAAGTTCATCACGATAAGTCGTTGTCGTGTGTTCATAAACTAATGGATGCGATTGGTTAAATCAGGGGCGCTATTCAAAAAGGAAAATACCCAACAGAGAATTAGTTTCTTTTACCGAGCTCGTCGCGGATTTTGGCCGCACGTTCGTAGTCTTCCTTGTCGATAGCGTCTTTCAAAAGGTCACGAAGCTTATCGGTAGTAAAACTCTTGAAGTCCTCTCCTTTTTTCACTGGCTCTTTCTTCACCTTGGGCTTCGCTTCCGGCTTCGGCACTGTCTTTTCCTTTTCTTCATCTTCCTCCTGGTCGGTCAATACAATTCCCGCTTCGGCAAGGATTGTTTCGTAGGTATAAATCGAGGAATCAAAACGCAAGCCGATGGCAATGGCATCCGATGGGCGAGCATCTACTTCCATTTTCTTCAGCCCGTCGCTACACACGATCTTGGCAAAGAACACGCCTTCTTTAAGATCAGAGATGATGATTTCTTCTACATGAAAATGAAACGCACTGGCGAACGACTTGAACAAGTCGTGCGTCATTGGGCGGTTGGGAATAATCTTTTCGATTTCAATGGCTATGGCCTGCGCTTCAAACATGCCGATGATGATCGGAAGCCGCCGGTTTCCTTCTGTTTCGCCCAGCACCAACGCAAACGATCCTGTCTGGGATTGGCTCGACGATAGGCCCAGAATTTCAAGTTTTATTTTCTTTGGAGCAGCCACTGAACTTTATTTTATGAAAATAGTTGAAAAAATTATTTCGCTGCCAAAACCGCTTGTGTGAGTTTAGGTAACACGTCGAAGGCATCGCCTACGATGCCATAATCAGCGGCTTTGAAAAAAGGTGCGTCGGCATCTTTGTTGATCACCACAATGCACTTCGATGAATTTACTCCGGCCAGGTGTTGAATCGCACCGGATATTCCTATAGCGATATACAATTGTGGCGCCACTTTCACTCCGGTCTGGCCAACGTGCTCGTGATGCGGTCTCCAGCCCATGTCGCTCACGGGCTTGCTGCAACCGGTAGCCGCATGAAGTGCTTTGGCAAGCTCTTCCAGTATTCCCCAATGCTCAGGACCTTTCATGCCTCGTCCACCCGATACCACAATTTCAGCTTCTGGCAAAAGGATATCGCCGGTTGCTTTTTCAGACGACAGTACCTTTGTATTAAAATCTGCGTCATTCAACGTCACTGCATAGTTTGCAACCTGCGCGGCGCCGGCTACTTCTTTCAATTCGGCTGCGTTCTTTTTTATGGCGATTACTTTTTTGGCATTCTTTAATTCTACCATGGCAAAAGCCTTGCCCGTGTAGATGCTCCGCTTCACCACAAACCCCGCACTTGTATCTGGCAATTCGGTAACGTTGCTAGCGAAGCTTGCACCATTTCTGATCGCCACCTTGGCAGCAAGTGGAGTACCGAGTGATGAGTTGGCCAACACCAGCACATCGGCAGCCTCGTCAGCCATCGCTTTGCTGATGACAGAAGAATAGGCCTGCAGCACCGGCTCGTTTAGTTTTGAATCAGATGCATGAAGCACTTTTGTGGCTCCGTATTTCCCTATATTTTGAAGGTCATTCGCATCGGCAGCACCCAACACAATGGCCGTTACTGTGCCGCCCATTTTATGCGCATAAGCCACTGCCTCTAGCGAGGTCTTTCTTGCTTTGCCTTCAGATGTTTCTACAAAAACTAAAATATTCATCGTTGTCAGTTAAATCGTTGTCTCTATATTCTTTCACCTTCTAATTCTTAAAACTATCAAAGCACTTTGGCTTCGGTCTTCAGTAAGTTTACCAGCTCGCCTACGTTGTCGGCGCTAATCATTTTCACTGCTCCTTTTGCCGGTGGCAATTCAAATTTCTTTGTCGCCACGATCTGATCAACACCTTTGGGTTCTACCACTTTCAAAGGTTTGGTACGCGCCGACATAATTCCACGCATGTTGGGAATTTTCCATTCGGCGATCGGCTCCTGACAGCCTGCCACCAGCGGAAGACTCGCCTCTACCTGCTCTTTACCTCCTTCGATTTCTTTTGTCATGGTCACTTTTGTGCCGTCGATATCCAGCTTCATCACCGGCGATACCGAGGGAATACCTAGCAACTCGCCTACCATGGCATGCACTACACCGCTGTTGAAGTCAATCGACTCGCGGCCCATCAAAATCAAATCATAACCTTTGGCATGCTCCGCAATTTGTGAAGCCACAAAAAATGAATCGCTAGGATCTGCGTTGACGCGAATGGCATCGTCGGCGCCAATGGCTAGCGCTTTGCGGATGGTCGGTTCGGTGTCGGCCAGACCGACATTCAGCACGGTAACAGTAGCCGCAGAAGCCTCTTTTAATTCGATGGCCCGGGCCAACGCGTAATCATCATACGGACCGATAATAAACTGAACTCCTGTGGTATCAAACTTCGTATTATTCTCTACGAATGCGATCTTGGAGGTTGTGTCGGGCACGTTGGAAATACAAACTAATATCTTCATAAAATTTCAATCGGGTGATTATCAATTTCCTAACAATTAGGAACTAATTTTGGGCTCAAGATAAAGGATAAATAGCAAAAAAACAGAATAGTTTGGCGATGAATTCTGAACGAATAAAAATGCTCGAACAATTTGTCGCCGAAGACCCGACCGACCCTTTTAATCGCTATGCGCTGGCCCTGGAACTGGCCAAGTCAGATCAAGCGAAAGCCAAAGAAATTTTTGATCAGTTGATGGCTTCAAATCCAGACTATGTTCCCGCCTATTATCAAGCTTCACTGATTTACATTGACCTTTCATTAAACAAAGAGGCCGCTGCCGTCATCGAAGCGGGCATTGCGCAGGCTCAAAAACAAAACAACCTCAAAGCAGTCAATGAATTGAGGTCGTTGCTGGACGAAATGGATTAATCTCTACACCTGAAATACGATCTTACCGACTTTGTTTGGCTTGGTCACATCCTGAAATGACTCTGCCAATTTTGAAAACGGTCGGATCGAATCAACCAATGGCCGGATCTGATGTTTGCCTATGAAGGTGAGCATCTCGCTAAACTCCTGATCGCTGCCCATCGTGGTGCCGATCACTGAAAGCTGATGCCAGAACATTCTGTAAAAGTCGATGTTGGAAGGGCGTCCGTTGGTAGCACCATAAAACACAATCTTCCCGCCGGAACGTAGCATTTTAATGTACGTGTTGATCTGGTCGCCACCGGCGCTATCGATGATCAGGTCAAAGCCACCTTTCGTTTTCCAGAGGTCTTCGTAGGTCGATTGCTTTTTGTAATTGTAGCCGCCCTTCGCTCCCATCTTCATGGCTTTCTCCAGCTTCTCGTCGCTGCCCGAGGTAACGTACACATTCGCGCCAGCGGCTTTGGCAAAAAGAAAAGCAAACTGAGCAACGCCGCCGCCGAAACCGGATATCAATACATTTTGGCCAGTCTGCAATTCGCCTTTGTTAAACAATGCTCGGAACGCAGTCAGGCCACCGAGTGGAAGTGCCGCTGCTTGCAGCAAGTCGAGATGAAAAGGAACATGGTGTAGTCGATCGACGGGTACAGCAACGTATTCGGCAAAAGTCCCGTCGTTTGGCATTCCTAAAATAGTGTATCGCGAAGACTGTACTTCTGAGTTTGGCCCCCAGTCGATGTTAGGATTGATCACCACTTCTTTTCCTACCCATTCTTTATGCTCTTCGTTGTGAACGGCTTCCACCACGCCCGCGCCGTCGGAGCCCATGACCATTCCTGTTTTTATGTTAGGATATTTTCCCTCACGGATCCATTCGTCGCGACGGTTGAGCGCTACGGCTTTGATTTTCACCAGTGCCTTGCCAGGAGATAAAGCAGGCACGGGCACGTCTTTCATTTCGATATTACTAGTACTGGTCAGCACGAGTGCTTTCATAGTATCGAGGTTAATTTGTTTGGAGCGGAAGTTATGCTTTTACGTGGAAAGTTTAAAACGTAAAGCAGAAAGTCTCTTGGATGTTTTCTGTTCGTGCTACTTTCTACGATCACTTTGAAATTTTAAAATGGCATATCGTCGTTTGCCTCAGGTTCGTCACGGTTAACGCGGCTTTGGATGTTGCTCATCGGGATGAAACCATCGGGCGAATCGTAATCAGCAAACTTGGTATACTTGCCGATGAACTTCAGCTTCACGCTATCCAGCGAACCGTTGCGATGTTTGGCAATAATGACTTCGGCTACTCCTTGCGATGGCGTACCGTCTTCGTATTCCGTGATCTTATAATATTCAGGACGATAAAGGAACATTACGATATCGGCGTCCTGCTCGATAGATCCCGATTCACGCAAGTCAGAAAGCTGCGGACGTTTATCACCACCGCGGGTTTCCACACCGCGACTCAACTGCGAAAGTGCAATAACCGGTACATTCAATTCTTTGGCAATTCCTTTCAACGCACGAGAGATGGAGGCAATTTCCTGCTCGCGGTTTCCGGTCGCTTCGCCTTTCATCAACTGCAGATAGTCAATCACAATCATTTGAATATTGTGTTCTGCTTTAAGTCGACGGCACTTGGCACGCAACTCAAGAATAGAGAGACCAGGCGTATCGTCAATGAAGATCGGCGCCGACGACAGTCGGTTGGTTTTGTGCACCAACTGCTGCCACTCAAATTCGGCCAGGTTTCCCTTTTTGATTTTTTCAGATTCCAGTTCCGCTTCCGCGGAGATCAGACGATTCACCAACTGAAGTGAAGCCATTTCAAGTGAGAAAATTGCTACCGGATGGTTGAAGTCTACAGCCGCATTGCGCAAAGCCGAAACGATGAATGCCGTTTTACCCATACCAGGCCGGGCTGCAATGATAACAAGGTCAGATCGCTGCCAGCCAGAAGTAAGTCGGTCGAGCCGCGAGAACCCGCTGGGCACACCGGTAAGTCCGTCTTTATGATTTTTCTTTTCCTGAAGTTCCTGAATCGCTCGAAACATCAACGACTTCATGTTGTCGTAATTCTTGCGCAGGTTGGAATCTGAAATCTGGAAAATAGATTGCTCAGTTTTGTCAAGCAATTCAAATACGTCGGTGGTGTCTTCGTAGGCATCGTGATGCACCTGCGAGGCGATCTGAATCAGGTCGCGCTTGATGGCCATCTCAATGATGATCCTGGCGTGGTACTCGATGTTGGCTGCTGAACTTACCTTCGACGTAAGTTCGGCGATGTAATAAGCACCACCTACAACTTCAAGTTTGCCATTCTTGCGGAGCTGCGCCACCACCGTGCGCATATCCACCGGCTCTGACGCTTTGAACAAGTCAATGATGGCCGTAAAAATCTCTTTGTGCTGATCCGTGTAAAAATGATCGGGGCGCAAAAACTCCACCACAGCGGTAAGCGCATTTTTTTCAAGCATCAATGCACCGAGGATTGCTTCTTCCAGATCAGGCGCCTGAGGCGGCAATTTTCCAAGGCTCTCAGAAATGTCTCTGGCAAGCCCTCGGGTCTTATTGCCCGCTCCGCTGATGGCAGAACTTAACCTCACTGGCGTTGATCTTTGCTCCATACTTACTTTGTGGTTGTTGGTACGAGTTGCTTTTTTATAAAACGGAGACAAACCTACTTTTGCAATTCAAATTACTATCCCCATCTGAGGCAACTTGTGCACATTCAATAAACACAATTCTTTGTTGATAAATTCTTATTTCTTTTAACCATTAGACAATAAAATTCATTTTCAAACCTTCTGCAATTTGTTTTACTTTGCTTCGCATGCAATCAACGCCCTCAGCCATTTATAGCCAAAGTGCTGACAAACAGAGAATCATCATCGTCGGTGCTCATCGTTCTAGAATAGCCCAACTTATTTTATTCGTTCTGGATCGCAACAATCGCAAATGCGATTTTTCAACTTCTGCCAAAGAGCAGATTGCAGATGCTTCAGTGATCGTTTTTGAACCTGCTTCTACTTCAGCTTCATTGCTGGAATATCATCATCATATTCTCATAATCAGCACTTTAGCTTCCACAGACAAAGCCTTTATCAGCACTCTAGCTAATGCCACACCCAAAAGCGGAATAATTCTTTACGATGAATCGGATGCTCTTTCCAAAGAAATTGGTAAGGCCGAGCGCGCCGACGTTTCAGGAATTGCCTACGCCACTCCCAAACACGAGATGTCTAATGGAAAAGTGACGTTAATCTCAAGTACGGGCGAACGATTTATTACGAACTTGGCCAAGGAAGATTTACAAAGTGCCAGCGCTGCTAAAGAACTGTTAAAGAAAATAGGAATCTCCTCCGGCCAGTTTTACAGGGCTATTGCTTCCTTCCAATAACCAATTTTATCTTTCCCCTATTGCATGAAACTTAGCCTGAAGATTCCGCTTTGCTTTTTTGATCTTGAAACCACGGGGGTGAATATTGCACACGATCGGATCATCGAAATTGCTGTGATAAAAGTAATGCCGAATGGAGAGATCATTCGCAAGAGCAATATCCTGAACCCGACGATTCCTATCTTACCGGAGTCCACCGCAATTCATGGAATTACCAACGAGCAGGTAAAAGACAAGCCGGTCTTCAAAGAAGTGGCTAAAGACTACGCCCGCTTTATGGAAGGCTGCGATCTGGCCGGCTTTAACGTATTGAAGTTCGACGTACCGATGCTCGTGGAAGAATTTCTTCGCGCCGATGTGGAGTTTGATTACAGCCGTAAAAAGATCATTGATTCGCAGCGCATCTTTCACCTGATGGAGAAGCGCACGCTGGCGGCAGCGTATAAATTTTACTGCAACCGCGAGATGGAAAATGCGCATTCCGCCGAGGCCGATACACAAGCTTCGATGGAAGTGCTGCTTGCACAGATTGAGAAGTACGATGGCCAGCCTGTAACCGATAGCCTGGAACGGAAGATTGGGCAAATCAAAAACGACATGGAGGCGCTCGCCAAACTGGTGAGTGACGACCTGGTGGACTTGGCCGGACGCATGGTGCGAAATGAAAAAGGCGAAGTGATATTCAATTTTGGAAAACACAAAGGCAAACTCGTTCACAAAGTATTTAAAGAAGAGCCCGCCTATTACGATTGGATGATGAATGGCGATTTTCCGCTCGACACGAAACGAAAGCTCACCGAACAAAAACTAAAGAGCCTGCAAAAATAAAACCCACTGGACTTGGTGGTGGTTTCTGAACCCCATGAAGACAAGTTTTGGGCTGCCGGTTTCCGCAATCTTCCACTGTTAACCTGCTTTTAGGGCGAGGTACTGACGTTTCCGTCAGTATGAGGCCTGATTTTAGAAAAAAGCTTAACCCGGTATTGTAACAATTGTTAGGTTCAGCAAACGTGTCCCAAATCCGAGTGGGAATTATTGATACAAAGATAAGCAATTGCCGATTTCATTTTTACAAAACTGTAAGAATGAAAATTGGGTTTGTAAAAAGTTGAGTTTACCGATAGCTTTGAGCATAATTATGAAACCTACTGTCACCTTCGCGGCCGGTCCGTCGCAGATTTATTTCACGGTTGAAGATCACATGCGCCAGGCTTTCCGCGATGGAATTCCGTCCCTTGGTCATCGTACCAAAGAGTTTGAAGCGATTTTCAAAAGCGCCACAGACGGCTTAAAGGAATTGCTCGGCATCCCCGCCGGCTTTCATATTTTCTTTGCCGCTTCGGCCACCGAAATCTGGGAACGTTCGGTTCAGAATCTTGTATCCGAAAAATCCTTTCACCTGGTGAATGGAGCCTTCTCCAGCCGCTTTTATGAGATTGCTGTGCTGCTGGGCAAAAATTCTGAGAAGCACGCCGTTCCGTTGGGTCAATCATTTGGAGACAGCGTATCCGTTCCTGCTGGCACCGAAATGATCGGACTCACTCATAACGAAACCAGCACAGGCGTTTCACTGACGCAAGAGTTCATCAATCAATACAGAACATCAAACCCTGAGGCACTGATTGTTGTAGACGCCGTGTCGTCGCTGCCCTACCCTTCGTTTGATTATACTAAAGTCGATTCCGTTTTCTTTTCTGTACAAAAAGGATTTGGTTTGCCGGCCGGGCTTGGCGTGTGGGTGGTGAATGATCGCTGTGTGGCCAAAGCTGAGAAACTTTTGTCAGACGGGAAGAAAATCGGTACCTACCATTCTATTCCGTTTTACCTTCAAAACGCTAAGAAGAACCAAACACCCGAAACACCCAATGTGCTTGGCATTTATCTTCTCTCAAAAGTGGTCGAAGATTTTCTGCGCAGGGGAATTCAATCCTTACGAAAGGAAACAGAGTACAAAGCAGCCATTCTTTGCAACCTGCTCGAAAACCACCCTCTCCTTTCTCCGTTCGTAAAGGATAAAAATGCGCAGTCAAAAACGGTTATTGTGGCTGATTGCGGTGAACATGTGGGTAAGATCACCAACTATCTGACAGAACTGGGCATGAGCCCGGGCGATGGCTACGGCGAATTGAAAAAAACGCAGCTTCGGTTTGCCAATTTCCCAGCGCACTCGCGCGAGCAGTACGAGCTTCTCGTGGATAGTCTTGAGAAATTGAAGTAAATTAAACCTTTGGTAAGTCCGTTGGTCTAACCGGTCAATCTAAACCATTGCCTTCTTTTGGAAGACAAAGAACTCCTGCAAAAAATCCGGAATCCGGAATCGAGAAATTACGGTTTCAATATGCTGGTGCGCACCTATCAGCAGCGTGTGTATTGGCTCGTACGAAAAATGGTGATTGACCATGACGATGCCGACGACCTTACTCAGGAGATATTCATCAAAGTTCACAAAGCCATCGACAACTTTCGGGAAGACTCCCAACTTTTCACCTGGATTTACCGCATCGCCACCAACGAGTGCCTTTCTTATTTAAGCAAAAAGAAAAGGCGTTTCTTCATCCCCATTGAAGACATGGGCGAAGTGCTCACGTCAAAGCTTGACAGTTCTGCACATATCAATGGCGATGATATTCAAAAGAAACTTCAAAAGGCCCTGCTCACGCTGCCAGATAAGCAGCGCCTGGTTTTTAACCTTAAATACTTTGAAGAGATGCCCTACGAAGAAATGGCCAATGTGACCCAAACCAGTGTGGGAGCGCTAAAGGCCAGCTTTCACCATGCGGTGAAGAAAATCGAAGAATTTTTGTCAGAAGATTAAACTTTAGAAGGACAACTAAATCTTACCTACAAATGAAAAAACTGGACGACATACCGAAACAAAACATCTTCGAAGTGCCCGACGGGTACTTTGATCGGTTGCCGATGAAAATTCAGTCGCGGATTGAGGCTTCCAGGCCAGCACCTGCAACGGCCAAATGGAGTCTTGCGCTTCGGCTTGCCTTGCCTGCGCTGATCCTGATTGTAGGGGTAATTTACTTCCTTAATCCTAAAGTTTCAGGTGGCACAGAAGATCTGCTGGCTTCCATCAATACAGAAAATCTAATCGCCTACCTCGATGAAAGCGACCTCACCGAATCGGAGCTTCTGGAGGCCGTAAAGTTTGACGAAATCGATGCAGACTCATTAAATTTACAAATGCATTCAGATTTCCTGCTTGGAGGAGTAAAAGAAAATGAATTGAACGGCGAGTTGGAAAATGAATTATAAGAAAATGAACAAGATACTTTACATACTCATCATGGTTTGCGCTGCTACTACTGTAGTTGCGCAGGAAGGCGATGAAACCCAACCCACTCAGAGTGCTGCAAAAGAAAAAATCAAAGCCGCACGGATTGGTTTTATAACCCAACGCCTTGGACTCACACCGGAACAAGCTGAAAAGTTCTGGCCTATCTACAATGAGTTTACCGAAAAGAGAACCGAACTTCGCAAGCCGCTAAAGGATGCGGAGAGGGCCACCGATCCTAAAACTGCCGACCCAAAACAAAACCAGGCGCTTGTCGATTTAGGGTTGAAAGTGAAACAAGATGAATTGACGCTCGAAAAAGAGTATTCTGGCAAACTCATGAATGTGATTACTGCCCAACAAATGCTAAATTTGCATCAAGCCGAGCGCGACTTCAGAAACATCATCATCAACATGCTCAACAACCGCAGGTTGCAGCAAGACAGGAAGGAGAATTTTAGGGATAGGAATATGAAGTTGCGCGAGCGAAAGAAGTAATACTTCAAATTCATATTCTATTTTTTTTGGAGCGTAAATACATTTTCTTTTTCGTTTGCGTATTCCTCATGGCCAGGGTTGCCTGCGCCCAAAAGCCAGACTCAACAACTCAAAAAAAAAACACTGAGGCTGCAGTCTTACCACTTCTTTCCTCTGATTCGCTTTCTATATTTCAATTAATTGACAGCCTGGTAAACATGCCCGAGCTTTTTGAGGTGGGCTCCAGTTTGGTGGTGCGAACAGGATATAACAGCAACATTACCTCTGCCAATGAAAGCCTTAATCTGAGCCAGTTTGGACTTTCTGGCGGGCTTTCCTACTTTCACAAATCAGGGCTTTATCTGGATGGTACCGCCTATTGGAGCCAAGAGTATTCTCCCAGCCTTTACCTTACTATCGGGTCAGCAGGGTATCTTAAAACAATAAAGAAGTGGACATTCAATCTGGAGTACAGTCGTTTTTTTTATTCCTTTTCAGACTCGACCTACAGCGCGCCTTATACTAACACCCTGGGACTTAGCAACTACTTTAATCTGAAGCCATTTCTCTTTCGGTTGGATTATGCGCTTTACTTTGGCGATAAAACAGCCAACCGGATCATGCCTGGGGTGATGATCAATCTTGAAAAGAGAAACTGGCTGGGTATGAGTCGTTTTTTGGTCTATCCGTCATTCAATGTGCTGCTGGGCAATGAGTCATGGCAGATTTATCAGCCTTACTCCACACGACTTATTGATATCATTTACCGTGTGCGGCATAACCTTCCGCTTTACTATCTTGAAGATAACAACAAGTTTGGGGTACTTAATTACTCAATGAGTTTACCTGTCAGCATTTCATTGAAAAATTGGACCTTCCTTCTCAGCTATACTTATAATTTTCCTCAGGCATTGCCGGGCGAGCAGATCAGTGTTGCCAATAGTGGAAACCTCTCGTTCAGTCTCATCAGGTATTTTAACTTCAAATCAAAATCAGGATTGATTGATTTCTATAAATTACCTAAATAGGTCTTTGTTTTAATTCCAGAACCATGAATCGACTTTATACACTTGCGTTACTTTTACTGGTAGCTTCATTTTCAACATCCATTGCGCAGCAGACCTATTGGCAACAGCGGGTGGAATACACCATGAACATTCAGATGAATGTCACCAACCACCAATTCGACGGCGATCAAAAGCTAGTCTATTACAACAACTCCCCCGACACACTCGATAAAGTCTACTACCATCTATATTTCAATGCCTTTCAACCTGGAAGCATGATGGACGTGCGCTCTCGCAATATTTCCGATCCCGACCGTCGTGTTGGAGACCGAATCGTGAAACTCTCGGATGAGGAAATTGGGTACCAGCATATTCTTTCTTTAAAGCAAGATGGAAAGGATCTGAAATATGTGGTGAACGGAACTGTGCTGGAGGTAACGCTCGCTAAGCCAATGTTGCCGAAAACGAAATCCGTTTTTGAAATGAAATTTCACGCGCAGGTGCCGCTGCAAATCAGAAGATCGGGAAGAGACAGCCGCGAGGGAATTGCATTTTCGATGACGCAGTGGTACCCAAAAATGGCCGAATATGATTATCAGGGATGGCACGCCTATCAGTATGTAGCGCGCGAGTTTCACGGTGTCTGGGGTGATTTTGATGTAAAGATAAAGATCGATCCGCGCTTCATGGTGGCCGGCACGGGCAAGCTACAAAACGCCGACAAGGTTGGGTATGGTTACGAAAAATCCGGAACTACCGTGCCCCGGGCTACAGAAGATGTAACCTGGAATTTCATTGCCAAGGATGTAATCGATTTTGCATGGGTGGCAGATCCTGACTATACACACGACAGGGCTCAGGTTCCCAACGGTCCCGAACTTCATTTCTTTTACCAGAAAAACGATAAAACTGCCGATACCTGGAAAAAAATGGAAGACGTAGCTGTAAAGGTGTTTCAATACCTCAATACCCATTTTGGAAAATACCCTTTCGACACCTACTCAATCATTCAAGGTGGCGATGGCGGCATGGAATATCCTATGTGCACGCTGATTCTCGGAGAAGGCTCATTGGCCGGCTTGTGCGGCACGATGGCGCATGAGGTTTCCCACAGTTGGTTTCAAATGGCGCTGGCCAGCAACGAGTCGCTTTACGCCTGGATGGACGAAGGGTTTACCGACTTTGCCAGCAGCGAAGCAATGGCCTCAATCAACGATACCGGCAACCCTCACGGCGGCAGCTACGGCGCCTATTTTTCACTGGTGGCTAGCGGCCTTCAGGAGCCGGCAAGCCAGCATTCTGACCACTTCAACACCAATCGGGCGTATAGCACAGCCGCCTATAGCATTGGCGCTGTATTTTTGGAGCAACTCAAATATATTATCGGTAATGATAATTTCTACAAGGGAATGCTTCGCTACTACAATACGTGGAAAATGAGGCATCCCAGTCCCAACGATTTCATACGCGTAATGGAAAAAACGTCGGGCATGCAATTGGGCTGGTACCTGCGGTATTGGATCGGCACAACTAAACGAATAGACTACGCTGTAGGCCAGATAAGCGGCAATGAAAAAGAAACCCTGATCGAACTGAAGCGCATTGGTGACTTCCCCATGCCGGTCGATTTGCTAATTACCTACACTGACGGGTACAAAGAATTGTACTACATACCAACAAATGAGACACTTGGCAACAAACCACAGGAAAATGCCACTCCAAGAATCGTAAACGATGCTTGGCCATGGGTGTATCCTACCTATACCGTGAAAATCAATCGCGGGCAGCGCGAAATTGAGAGTATTGAGATTGACCCTTCGATGAGAATGGCCGATATCAGCAGAGGCAATAACAAGGTTTACCTGAAGGAATTGCAACCCTTCAAGGCGACCGTAAGGTAAGGCCGTGGCAAGTTTCTTTCATTCATTTGCTAGGCGTTTGAAAGATTTTAGTTTAATTTAACAAAAGGTAGAAGGGTTCTTAAAATTTAATATCATTGTAGTATGGAAAAGAAAGCCGACATGCAGAAAACGATTTATGACAATGCCAAGAGCCACTTCTTAGGCAACTTTCCGGATTCTTTGCCGATTGAACAGGCGTACGTTCATATCGGGATGTATCTGGGATGGGTCATTGAAACGAACCTATACTCTGATTTTTTTGAGGAAGAAGCTGCCGGCCAGATTTTCAGATTCAAACGCAAAGAAATTTCGTGCACAATTTTGAGCGAAATCTGGGACGGTTATCTCGGGTTTGAGCTGTTCAACCGCGAGGGGAATATGTTTACCTATTACTACTACGGTGGAGGCCTCTATCGCGCTGATTACGACGAAGTCTTAGTGAGAGCACTGCCTTCTATTTACCACGTTACCGATAGCTGGGAAAACTACGAAAAAATGAAGCAGCGGATAAATCTCCGCTACCAGGATTGGAAAAAGCTTACGGGCAACTAATCACTTTAGCACCGCTCCGCTTTTATCAAAGTTTACAATTTTTGAAGCTCCGTCGCTTCCTGACATGCGAACGCTTATCTCACCGTTTTCGTTGTTCAGTTTAATTTCGGCAGGCAAAAGCTCAAAGCTGACATCCACACTCCATGCGAGACCTTCAGTTCTATAAATCTTAGCCAAAGTTGCCGGAAAGCGATCGTTAGCTTTTTCCGACGAGTATAACAGTACGATAAAAGAATTTCCAACCGCATCGCTGGTGGCCAATCCCTTGAAGAGTGAAAGGCTCTTCTTCTTAAAACTCATCTGATCGACCTTGTAGGTAGTTTTGATTTTTGGTATCCGCGCGGGAGTGATGTCGTAAAAATAGCCAACAGCAGTAGTATCCTGATAAAACAAGCCCGCAGTAAAACGCTCATCTTCAATGATTAGCGGTTTGTACTTCAGCTCTCGGTTCGACTCACTGTATAAGGGTATTGAATCTGTGCCGGCCACTAACCATTTAAGCGACTGACTGATCCGCTCCCAAGCCGTTTCCTTTTTAAGTCTCTCCTTTTTCGCGTATTCGTTAGTAGAATTAATCAGGCTTTGAAGTACCGAAGTTGTACCATAGGCTTTACTGATAAAGTGATGATAGTCCTTTTCCTCTTGCGAAAAATCTCTCTTCATGAGACTAGCTGATACGCTGTCTAATTTCTTCAAATCAGCTATTTCGGACTTAATACCAGCGAGTCGTAGCCGCACATTCAGGGAGTCACGAAGAGGTCTATTCATGATCAAATCCGAGTGGTATTCCAGTTCGGCCATTTTCATGGCAAAAACGTCAAACGGCATCGGCGACGGGTCGTACTTTTTTAGTTGAGTTTCAGGAAGTTTGGATGCCAAAGAGGCAAGGTCTGGTTTTACAGAAATCGAATCAGTTTTAAGTTTTTCGTTTAACTTGTTCAAGGCTATATCGAAGGCAATCAAGTTGTCTCGCAGAGGCGTAATTTCCTTTTCAATGATTTGGGTTGCTTGGGCAGACCATTTCTTATAATCCCACAATTTCAAATCATCTTTCATGAAATCCTGCGTTGTTGATCCATCACGTTTTATGTCTTTTATTTCCTGTAAATCAATGACATGGTTGTATCCGTTCTTACCTAGTTCCTTGGATATCGATTTGTACTTTTCAAATGCAGTAATGGCACTGTCAAAATTCACTGATATTCTCTTTAGTGCCGCTAGCATTTCATCGTCTGAACGAAGAAAAAACTCTCGTTCAGCGCCATATTTGGAATGCAATGTTTTATAAAGTTGATTTGTCCGGCTATACGCCTGCGAAGATTCTACAAAATAAGTTTTGAGCTGCCTGACTTTGTCTTTTCGGGTCTTCAGGGAGTTCATCCTGTTTTCGATATCCAATTGCACATCCGAAAGCTTGATGACAAACTTCCCTGTGCGTAAGTCGCGGCGCATATAAGCTTCGTAATACTCATCATTCTTTCGCAGCTCCTTCTCTGTAATGGTCTTGTAAGACTTATCAAAAAAGAAAACCGAAGAATCAATAGTACCTTCGAGTGTTTCTGTATGAAGCAGAGGATCAATTTTTGACAATTTATCCTGAAGCACAATGCCCATGTATAAAAATGCATTCGGATTATCGTCGTTTTCCTTTAAATACCTTTTCAGGAATGGCTCTGCCTTATCGTATTGCTTCGCCGAAAGTAAAAGAATGAGATCTTTGTATTTTACCTTTTGCGCATTGGCGCTGGGGTTAACCGCCAGTAAGAAAATCAGAAAACAAAGTCCGAAGCCGATTTTTCGCATTTTCATTGTGGAAAGTTAGATAAATAAAGACATTTGGTACAAATCATAAAAAACGATCACGCGGAATGAAATCCATCCCCAAATCTGCACTATTTATCCTGTTTCTGGTCGGAATGTATTTCTTCGGCGGATTTGACCTTGCGGCATCACTTACTCAGCGCGCCGCTCTCCATTCAGGTCTTATGAATGCCTCTACGGAAACCGAAGGCCACGAAGCATTCGATTATGATTTTGTAATAAAAGACCTTGATGGCAACAAAGCTGATTTTAACAATTATAAAGGCAAGGTTGTCTTTCTGAATCTTTGGGCTACCTGGTGCGCCCCTTGCAGAAGTGAGATGCCGGGAATACAAAAACTGTATAACGAAGTAGATCACGAAAAGATCGTTTTTGTAATGCTTTCGCTTGACAAAGATGCCCAGGTTGAGAAGGTAAAAAAATTCATTAAAAACCAATCTTATTCCTTTCCGATATTCATGCCCTCGGGTTACCTGAGTGAGCAATTACAAGTACCGTCAATCCCTACTACCTTCGTAATTGGTAAAGATGGAATTGTAGCAATGAAAGAAATTGGAATGAAAAATTATGACACCCCAAAGTTTAAGAAATTTCTAAATGAATTAGCGAAGTAATCTCAAGTAATTAAACTCTCCACGATAAACCTGTATTCTTATGAAAAAATTGGCTCTTCTGTTATTTATTATTTCAACCTTTTATTGTCAAGCACAAGAATCTCCACTTTGGGAAATCTCAGGCAATGGTTTAAGCAAACCATCTTATCTATTCGGCTCGTTAAAGTTTACGCATGAAAAGCACTTTAAAATACCTGCCGTTGTAAACGAAAAAATCAAAGGCGTTAAAATATTCGCTATTGAAGATCAGGTAGATCATCACGCACAACATGAATTGAATACTGCACTGCATTTCCCGAAAGGGCAATCGCTCGCGACGCAGTTAAAGCCTGAAGAGTACACGCAAGTACTAACTTTCTTCGAAAAAGAATTTCATTTGTCGAAAGCTGCTTTTGAAAACAAGTACGGAAAAATGAAACCCCTTGCTTTATCTATTGCCATGACGCGTCTCTCCCTCGGCGATAAGGTGAAGTTTTACGACATCGAGTTGCTCAACATCGCGATTAAAAACAAAGTAAAGACCTATAGTCTTGAGCCAATTGAGCGTGAAGCTCAGGCGTTGGATGCTTATCCTCTGTTGAATCAAACCAGAGCTCTGATCTACAGCATTGAGCACTTTGAAGAGCAAAAATCAGAATTCCAAAAGCTAATGGAGGTCTATCCATTCGGTACACTAAACGAAATTTTTGAATACGCCGTGCACCCGACAGAAAGCAATCCCATTTTCATTGAAGAGTTTTATACCAAGCGCAATGCCGAGTGGCTCCCCAAACTTGAAAAAATGGTAAAGGAGAGCCCGTCATTTATCTGTGTGGGCGTTTCGCACCTGGAAGGTGAAAAAGGCTTGATTGCATTATTGAGGAGCAAGGGGTTCACTCTGACTTCAATTCCTGTAAAGAAGTAGGTTATCCGATTCTTTTGAATGCCAATTCAGTGAGGATTAGTAGTCCTTCCCGAAGATATTCGTCATTCAGCTTCTGAAGTTCATCGTTAGGCAAACCTTCTTTGGTAGAGGTCAGTTTTGTATCAAGCTTGCCGTCGGCTTTCTTTTTCTCGGCCTCTTCCATTTGCTTTCTACGCTTTGCTTCGTTGAGCGATACTGATGTCTGGTGTAAATTTTTGCGCAGATCATCTGTGTCAGAGATAAATCCTTTCAACATAGGATCGTGTTTCACCCGGTCGTTGTACGACTTATTAAGTCCTGAGATTATCTTTTCATTTACATCCGTGTTTTTCTGAAAGGACGCCGCTCCTATCACATCCCAAGGTAAAGCACTAAGATTGGCGCTTTCACCATACTGTTGTGCATCAAGCGCTGAAGGTAACTTAATATCGGGCTCCACTCCTTTATGCTGGGTGCTGCTTCCACTCACCCGATAGAACTTTTGGAATGTGTATTTCAATTCACCGACAGGTGTATTCTTTTCGTTCATCACTTGCTTAAGATCCTGTACACGCTGTACTGTTCCTTTACCGTAGGTAGCCTCACCCACAATCACGCCGCGTCGGTAATCCTGAATGGCACCGGCAAATATTTCTGAAGCCGACGCACTAAACCGGTTGGTTAGCACTACGAGTGGGCCACTATAGCTCACGGACTTATCATCGTCGGCTCCTACCTGTACTTGATTGTTTGAACTTCTTACCTGGACCACGGGGCCATCTTTAATAAACAATCCGGTAAGATCAATTGCCTCCATCAGTGAACCGCCACCGTTATTTCGCAAGTCCATGACTAATCCATCAATGCCTTCCTTTTTTAATTCTTCAATTAGTTTTTTCACGTCGCGGGTCGTGCTTCTGTAGTCGGGATCTCCTTTTTGGTAGGCATCAAAGTCCATGTAAAATCCGGGCAAGGTAATTACGCCGAGTTTCATATCCTTTCCGTTACTTTGATAGCGGATCAGGTTTTTCTTAGCAGCCTGATCTTCCAGCTTGATCTTATCGCGAACTAGTGTAATTTCCTGTGACGGACCATTCACACCTGCCGGAGAAGGTAGAATCGATAATCTGACGAAGGTGCCTTTGGGTCCCTTTATGAGCTTAACCACATCATCGAGCCGCCAGCCGATTACATCCACCATCTCACCATCTTTGCCTTGGGCGACTCCAATAATGTAGTCGTTAGCATGGAGTTTTCCTGACTTATCGGCATCGCCGCCAGGAAGAATCTTGGCTACTTTCGTATATTCATTTTCAGTTTGAAGTGACGCACCTATACCTTCTAGAGAAAGGCTCATGCTTTGTTTAAACAAGTCAGAAGCTTTAGGTGAAAGATAATTGGTGTGAGGATCATACGCCTCCGTGATGCTGTTCATGTAAATGTTAAACACATCTTCGGAGTTGAACTGATTAAACGATTTAAGGAAACGTTCATAACGTTTCCTGAGCACGTCGTTAATCTCTCCCGGCTTTTTGTCGGCCAGTTTAAGGCTCAACGCCTGACTCTTGATTGCTTTTCTCCATATCTCGTTGAGCTCTTCAGTGGACTTTGGCCATGGTGCTTTATCTCGTTCTGTTTCATAATTTTCATCCGCGGTAAAGTCAAATTCCTTTGACAATAGTGTGTTCAACACATAATCCATCCTTTCATGCAAGCGCTTAATGAACACCGTGTAGATTTCATACGCTGGTGTTACATCTTCCTTGCGTGTAAGGTCATCGATAACGAGTTTATACTTTTGGAAGGATTGGACATCGGATTCAAGAAAATAAGATCTGGAATTGTCGAGTTCTTTGATGTAGCCTGTGAGAATCGCCTCTGAAAGAGAGTCGTTGAGGGTAATTTTCCGATAGTGATAGTTATCCAGAATGTAGGATATTATTCGGGCCTCCTTGCCATAGACCGGCTTGGGCTTCAAAGCCAAGGTATCTAAAGGAGTAGCCACCGAGGCATTAACCGCCAACACCACTATCAACATCACCAATAACTTCTTCATATAACTTAAATTATTATCAACTGGAACGAGAAAATATACAATTGGGTTCAGCTACACCACCTTGTCGAAATCAAACTCTTTAAGAAACTTCTCTAATTCTTCGATGGATTTGAATTCAAAAGATTTGCGAGCGCCGAGTGTCGAGTGCAAATCAATTTTAACCATGTCGATATTTCGAGTATTACGCTGCAACTTTGGTTTTTGCAATTTGTAATCGTCCACCTCTTTTTTGGAAACGTTGAAGGCGGTGGCACGCACGTTTTTACAATAAGAGCATTGATAGTGCTTTAATAATTCTTTTGGCGAGCCATCTTCATTCCGTTCTATGATTTCTTCACGCCACACTTTCATCGTATAGAATCCACAGTTGTTGCATTGTAAAGCCGTCAAGTGACCATCGTACTTTTCAATTTTGACTTCCGCGGTAGATTCATCTACCCACACATCGTAATCAATGGAAAAGATATTTTCTTCAGCCTGCATGCCTTCATTCAAGTGCACATCTTCTTCGTCTTCGCTGAGCAGCCTCATCCTGTGACCATTTTTAGGATTGATGCGCGGAGTGTAACGAAGCTTGCGAAGTTTAAAGTTGAGTTTGGTAGGATAATAGAATTCCAGAATTAAGGAAGCCACGTAGGTTATCAGCGTCGCGCAGGCAATAGAGAAAAATATCCGCACAAAAAACCAAAGACCTAGTGTAGTGAACTTCTCCATTCCATAAAGATTCACCGCACAGGCCGCCGCAATCCCAATGAAAAAAAATACACGCTTGAACCATCTGATCTCATTAAGGTTCATGTAATCGTATTTTTCTTTTGGATCTTTTAGAAGAGAAACACGAAGCTTATAGATGAGATAAATGATGATCGCCAATGCTCCCATGGCAATGGTTCCTACAATCATCACTTGATTCCAGGTGATTAAAAAAGGTATTGGCGTTGCTTTTTGATCCATAGATAAAAATTTCGTTTAAAGTTAACTATAAAACCAACACAGGAAATCATTTTTCGCCATGTGGCTTTCACGTAACATGCGTGATTTATTAAAGGCAATCATGGGTTGGCTTTCATCGTAAATGCGTCCACTTTGAACACTTAATTCCTGCTTAATTTAATTCAAATATTGATATTGACCTAGGTACAGAGGAGAATTTATACTTGAGCCCTGTAGTGTTTTTATTGGTGTGTTAAGCTCAGCTTGCTCATCCTGTCTTCAGAACGTTCTGGCCTCCCCTTTCGTCTTTTTACCGATCAAAAACTTCACACCATTACTCCAGAATTTTCTTTAGGTCCGCGGGCGAGTAATTGATTGACTTTATCGTCTTGTTATCAGAGGTTCGGTAAACCAGCCATCGGCCACCTTCTTCCCGATAATAACACTCTGTGTTCTTATTTTGTTTGTAATGTTCCACTGTTCTTATTGCCTCTTCTTCTGAATCGCAGGCCTTACTCATATTAGATCGTTGAACCTCGTCGAATAGTGCTTTGAATTTTTCGCCCAAGCCAAACTCAAGTATCGCGCCTGACAAAACGTATTGGATATCACAAAACGCATCCGCTGCCTCTATAATGTCGTTATTCTTTACAGCCTCTTCGAGTTCCTTTAATTCTTCGGCGAGCAATGCAATCCGTAGGCTGCAACGCTCAGGAGAAGGTATTTGCGGTGTGGGTAAGACGGGGTGTTTGAACGTGTGATGAAATTCAGCCACTTGGTTAAGCGAATCGGGTTGTTGCATTGTAGTTTATTTTAACAAGAATAGGTTATCTCCCTTCGAATGAAAAGGAGTATCCAAAATTAATCCCAAACCTGAATGTTTGCGAAAAATTATTGGCATTTATGGATTTGAAAACGCTATCGAATTGCGGGTCAATCGAAAGGTCTCGGTACCCCAGACCGTACCCTATGAATGAATCGATGGTGATGCCATTGGCGTTGATGCGCTGCATCAGCCGGACCCCGAGGATAAGTCCATATTCCACACGTTGCTCAGAAGCACTGGCCGTGATTAATCCGCTAGACACCGGTGACAGCTGAACATTGGAATAATGCACGATGTTAGTGAACCGTAGCTCATGTGCAAAGTACCACATGCCCATGTCGATCGGATTGTAGAATTTTTGCTTCAATGAAATTGCGTACCCACGTTTGAATAGCTTTCCCTCTGGCACCTGTGCGTCGGCCGAGAAAAATGGATCACGAATACCCTCAAAAGAAAACTCGTGCCCTAATCTTGCCTCGTTGTAGAACTCAACGCCCATTGGAAAGCTACCTACAAACATAAAGGCTGGATTTCCCTGAATGATTACACTGTGGTATTCTGGATATCGAGGTGAGAAGTAGTTGAACCCAGGCACACGGCCTTTCCTGACCGGCGGAGGCATCTTTGATTTTTGTACCAGCGCATTGATTGCATTAGCTATGCTTTTGTCTTCATAAAAAGGTTTGTAATACCCTGAGAGCTTACCATCCTGTTCGTAGAGCTCCCAGGTGCCCACTCGCAAATCGTCTTCAATTTGCCCTTTCGTCTGCAATGCTCCGTTGGGGTAATACCCAAAATAAATTCCCTTGCCTCGATCGAAATCGCATTCGCCCTCCAACTTTCCATCCTCGTAGTAATACTTCCAGCTTCCCTGATCTTTGCCATCCACAATTTGGCCTTTCACTTTCAGTTTGCCACCCGGATAGTATTCTCGATATTCACCAGATCCTTTCACGAAAGTAACCTCACTTTTCAGTGAACCATTTTTGTTATACGAAGTCCAATAGCCATTTTTTTTGCCGCCTACAAATTCACCTTTCGAGCTTATCGATCCATCCTCAAAATAGTACAGCCACTGACCTACAGGCTCATCATTTTCATAATTGCCAACGGACGAAACCTTCCCTGAAGGGTAATACAATTTCCATTCGCCATTTTTTTTACCAGCCGAATAATCGCCTTCACTCTCGAGTGTCCCCTCTTCCGTATAGGTCCGCCAATGCCCCACATTTTTAGGCCCAGATTTTGGCCCCTCGGCCATTACTTTGCCCGAGTGATAGTATTCGATGTAGCGGCCAAAATCGTCCTTATAATCGATTTCTCCACGCTTAGTGCCATCCTCAAAAAATGTATTCCAAAACCCGGATCTTTTATTCGCCACATATTCTCCCTTTTCCTTCAACTCCCCGCTTTCATAATATATTTTCCAGGTGCCTTCGCGCTGCTTGCCATCGATAGTTCCTTCCATGCTTTTCTGGCCATTTTCATAGAAGTATTCCCAAAGTCCGTAGTTGGAATTCTGCCTGAGAATTCCCCGCATGTGCAGGTTTCCTGTTTCGTAATAAAATTCCCAGACACCTGTAGTTTCATTGTTTACGAATTGTCCTTTGGATTCGATATTGCCATTGAGATAATACGATATGTAGCGCCCTTGCAAGATGTTGCTTACCGTATCTTTTACCTGATAAACCTCTTTTATGTTTTGCTTAGCCGCATCGTGATACACGTAGCGAGTGATCAATTGGGCACACACCTGAAAAGCAAAAAGTGTGGTGAAGATGAAAAGTAGTATTACCTTTTTCACTGCGACAATATGATCGTAAAATTAATCAGAATTTGAAGCAAGCTAAAGCAGTCAATCAATCGAAAAGGGTGAGATTACCAAATTGGTCGGCCGGCGGTACTGGCAATACCAACGAAGGTCTGTCAAACGAAATTGTGTTGAGCTGGGGTGACACCGCAAATCCATCAAGTTGGTCGGCAGAAACAGAGGCTACACTTTTTAGAAAATCATCCTCTAAAGGTTTTGCGTCCATCCATATTTTTTCTTCTGCCTTGGTCAGTATAAGAGGCATACGCTCCGAAACTGGTGTAACAAAAGTGTTTGCCTGAGTGGTAATAATGGTGAACGTATGAAAAGAGTTATTTTCTTCGTCGTCATATTCTTCCCACACTCCAGCAATCGAAAAAATGGATTTATTCTTCAGCGAAAAGCGCCATGGGATGAGCGTTTTCTTACCCACTCGCTTCCATGCGTAAAAGCCATCGGCTGGAACAATACACCGATGTGAAACAAGATTTTTCTTTAGCACTGGCTTATCATCGATTTGTTCTTTGCGCACATTAATGATCCGTTCAGCGAGTGTCTTGTTTTTACTCCACCCTGGTGGTTGGCCCCAATAGAAAAAGGAAAACCCGCGAGGTATTCCTTGTGTAATCACAGGCAAGAGCTGAGAAGGCGCAGCATTGTATCGGGCCACAAAGCCAGTGGGTTCTTCAACCTCAAAACGATCGGCGAGTTGTTTGGCCGTTGCCCCTATGGAATAGCGCTCTGTCATGATTGTATTTCGCGGACGAATTTCAACGCCCGTAGGTCGGTCCAATATAGCCCTTTTCCAGTAAACGAGGCGAACCCAACATGACCGCCCTGAGATGTCACTTCAAACTTTACCAAAGGATTGCTAATTTTTTCAGGGAAGCATTCTTTACTTAGAAATGGATCGTTTGAAGCATTTACAATCAATGTAGGAATCCGAATCCCTTCAAGAAAAGAAATGGCGCTACTCTTCTGATAGTAATCCAACGCATCTTTAAATCCATGCAATGGGCCAGTGTAAACGTCATCAAAATGCCGAAGCGTAGTTACATCCTTCAACGCATTACTATTCAAGCCGGGCATTAGCCTGGACTTCTCAATGATTTTCTTTTTTAGGCTTTTCAAAAATCGTCGGGAGTAAACCCAGTTCGACGGTTTAGCCAATTCCAAACTGCTGGTGTACAAATCGAGTGGTACAGAAAAAGCTATTGCGCCTTTGATGCGCTGATCGAGGTCTCTTTCGCCGGCAAATTTTAAGGTAAGATTCCCGCCAAGGCTAAAGCCAATGAGGAAAACGGATTGGTATCCTTTATCGAATGCGTGATTGCATACCGTTGCTAAATCATCCGTGGCTCCACTGTGATAAAACCGCAAGGATTTATTCATTTCTCCACTGCATCCGCGATAATTCCATGCCAGCACATCAAATCCATTTTCGAAAAACGTCTTCGCCATTCCCTTCACGTACCCGCGGCCTGAGTTGCCTTCAAGTCCATGTGAAATTACAACCACCTGATTAGATTTATTCCTCAGCCAATCGAGATCGAGAAAATCATTGTCTGGAGTAGTGATGCGTTCACGTTCATATACGGGAAGTTGTACCGTTCTTAATAATGCCGGATAAATGGTCTCGACATGCCGATTGAATAAAAACCAGGGCCGTGAATACATGTAAAATGCTATAAGATCTGCCGCGAATTTAGCGAGACACTAAAAGAATTCCCTTGGTCAGGAAATAATTTACCAGCCCTTTCTTTTTTTCAGAACTTTAATGTGCGCCAGATGATGCTCACCATGCCACGCATAGTTATCAATCATTCTGTCGATACGAACGTGCTTTTGTGTTTCAGGATGAATAAACTCTTTTGTCAGTTGCTCAGGTGTGAGCGCCTTAAGAATATCAACCCATTTAGCATGCAGCGACTTCAATAGGTTGAGGGAAACGCTTATTGGTAATTTAGCATCCGGAGTTTCAGCCCAGCCCTTTTGGTCGTAGGCTTTGATGGTCGGGGTGTTCTCTGTGATCGTCCACTTCACGCGAATGTATGCATTCATGTGGCTGTCAGCCAGGTGATGAATTACTTGCCTTAGTGTCCAGCCACCTTCTCGATAAGGGGAATCCAACTGCTCATCGGTTAGCCCACGTGATGCGTCTTCGATTTTTAGAGGCAACTTTTCAATTTTTGAAATAAGGTCACCCAACTCTTCCGAAGTGTAGCTTTCTTTCGGAGTGAATTTACCAATGGGGTAGCTAGGATCAGTTGCGAACTGCTCTTCCGGTTCGCCTTTGCCTAGGGCATCGCTGATGTCAGCTTCGTTAAAGGGTTTGTGCAGCTTTACAGGATCAGATTTTCGCTTCTTTACCACGCGAATATTGGTGAGTTCGATCAGCAGAGAAAATGCCACCGCAAAATAGATGTATCCTTTTGGCACGGCATACTCTAATGCTTCAAGGAATAGCATGAAACCAATCAAGATGAGGAACCCCAGCGCCAATACCTCCATCGAGGGATGCTGCTGAATGAATTTGCTGATAGCGCCAGAGAAAAACATCATCACACCAATGGACACAATTACGGCCATGATCATGATGATCACTTTGTCAACGATACCGATAGCAGTAAGAATGGAATCAAAAGAGAAAATAATATCCAAAAGAATGATCTGTAGAATTGTGCCTGATAAGGTTGGTACTTTTGATTTTTTCGTTCCATGCTCATCGGCTTCACCCTCCATTTCATGGTTTATTTCCATCGTGCTTTTGGCGATAAGGAAAAGTCCACCAAAGCCAAGAATCAAATCCCTTCCGCTAAAGGTATGGTCACCGTGAAAGCCCAAGAATTTAATCAGGAAATCCGGCAAAATATCCGCCACAGAGAACAAGGGTTGCTTAAAACCGATGATCCACGTGATGCCAAGCAAAAAGCCAATGCGAACAAACATAGCGAGGAATAATCCAGTGTTGCGGGCACGTTGACGTAATTCTTCCGGAAGCTTATTGGATACAATGGAAATAAAGATGATGTTATCTATTCCAAGTACAATCTCTAAAAAACAAAGGGTTAAAAGCGCTAGCCAAGTGTCGGCTTTGAGAAATATTTCCATACGGTTAGGCCTCGGTGGTGGTTGAGTAAATCTGCACGAAAATTAAGTAAGGTTTCAACATAAAAAAAACAAAATCATAAAAAGAAAGGGCTCCTTTCATTGCGAAAAAGCCCTTTCAATTATTCATTATCAAAAGAAATCAATGTAAGATTTCTGTTACTTATGCAACACGATGACTTTGGTGCGTAAAGCATCGCCATTGCTTCCCAATTGCAAGATATACACCCCATCGGCAAGCCCCTGAGTACTCACCTTCTTGCTTTGTTCGCCTTCGCTAAATGATCCCAGTTGTGTAAACTGCCCAAGCTGATTCGCCATTTGAATTGACATAGGTGATTTAGCCGCATAAGGTAATTCGATTACGAATTCCTGATCTGCCGGATTCGGGTAAACCTTGATGTTTTCAGCAGAAATTGGCTCAATGGCTGTGACTGTTGAAGTGGGTGGAGTTATACCTTGGATAAAATCAGCTTGATATACGTCTTTGGTCACTTCATCTTGCAAGAACACAACTACTGAGAACTTGTTGTTAGCTCCGAAAGCGGGTGAGGCAATCCATTTATAGCTTCCGAGATTCACGGGGACTCCATTTTTAAAGGTGCCCGCTGGGAACTTTGTACCGGTACCGTCAGGTAATAGCTTCTTTAAGACGTAATTAAAGGTGCTTTCACCAGTGGTGATTAATTTATTTGATACCTGAGAAGCAGACACAGATTCTTCCAGGACACCTACTTGCAAAACCGTGGTCGCCGGCAGATCTGTCAATGGTGTAACATTAACATCTACCTGAACTGTTCCAGACGTATTGTCAAGGGTCACACTAGTTACAGCATGGCTTGCATCTTGAAAATCGGCTTTAGCCAAATTCAAAGTTTGCAAATCATAATAACTCTTACCCCAATCCGCAAACAAATCAGTTCCCGTGCCATATTCCGGTTTATGTGCCCCATCCAAGAATGCAAAAGGCACTTGTTTTACATTGTAGAATAATGCCCTAGCACTTGGATCAGCGGGGCTAACAACATTAAACGGATCCTCGCCTAGGAAACCTACGTGATAATTAATATTTACTAACTGGGTGCTTGAAATATTTGCAAGAGTAAAATTGGTAATAAAATTAGCTTCGCTCAATAGGCTGGAGTTTAACGCGATATTAGTTCCAGCATTAGTAGTTGTAAAGTTTTCGAATAGAACAGTACGGGTTCTACTTCCAACTCTAATACTATCAATTGTAATACCTTTTCCTCCGCCGTTTGCTGAAGCAAAAGCAAAGCGGAAGATTACCTGACCTGCTCCATTTAATGTATCCAGTTTATGCCTTGGTTTAATGGCTCCCAAGCTACCAGACCACCCAAACTCTGATAAATTGTGAGAGTTTGTATATCCGGTTCCAGGATTAGTAGGCAAGGCGGTACTATTGTACCAATCAAGTCCCGGTGACTTTCCAGTCGATGTTGTTCCCAATACCTCCCATTGCTTATTAGGGTCTTGTATATTCAAATTGTCAACTGAATATTGAAGTACAAGCCCCTCGCCTATGCTAAGGTCAACATTTGAGCCGAATGAAATTACAGGCCGAGGAACACTTCCTAAGTTCAAGCAGGCGGAATAAAGTGCCGACTTTTCGCTTTGTCCGTAATTGGCAGTAGTAGTCCAGTTACCTTTGGCTGCATCATAAATCCATGAAGATTTACCATTCAGAGGGCTTGGAACCGGAATAGGTGCTGCATTCACTGGATTGATATCCAGAGTGATCCATCCACCATTCAAAGGCTTCCCATTAGCGCCGTCAAAATTTTCGGTAAAAGCGGAACCCTGTGTTGGTGAAAAGGCTAGCAATTGCCCTACATATTTGAAAGCACTATTTTGACAACCCAAGTCTGTTGTTGTTGTCAAAGTCACTTTGTAGGAATTGGCAGCCGTGTACGTGTGGCTCACATTAGTTCCATCCAAAGGATTCGCTGGATAGTTAAAAGGTGCCGAAGGACTTGGTATTCCAAGATTATAGCCCGTTAACGTTCCTGAATCACCAAAATCCCAATCGAATCTGGCCACTGAAGAATTGGAAGATGTCGGTGTTTTCGAACCATTTTGGAAGGTAATCGCACTTCCGACGCAATTGCCCAAGAATGAAAAATCAACAGTAGGAATATCCCCAACTTTTACATTGTTAGACAGAACCCCGACGGTTGTACTTGAACTGCTAGGTTTTGAATGACAACCAAAGTTTGAAACAATATCGAGTGTAACGGTATACGTTGATGAAAGACCAAACACGTGTGATGGGTTGGGTAATGCCGAGGTGTTGGCTGGAGAATTTGCGTCACCAAAATTCCAATTGTAAGTCGATCCACTGCCAGGAATCGGGCTTCCATTGATTGTTGATGCCGATGCATCAAAGTCAATTTGATTATTGACACAAAAGGCAGCCAAAGCAGATGCATTAGGTGCATTGGTTCCCTTGGTACTTGTTTGTGTAAAGCTTGCTACAGGGTTTGGCGAAATTCGGATAATCAGGTAGCCAGTTCCTACAGCAGGTGAATTGTTATCCTGGTAAGTATAGGTCACTAAAATATCCTTATAACCATTATTGATTTTTGTAGGATCGATTGTGGCCGTTCCGTTTCCATTGTCAACAAAACCGCTGTTCGGGCCAACTGGTTTAATCGATGTATTTAGTGAAGGTACCTTAGAGAAATCAAAAGCACTGTAGTCAAAAATATCGAATACACCAGTAGAATTCCCCGCTGTGGCTAGCGGGAAACCAGTGAGCGTAATAAGGCCTGTGCCAAATTCGCAGAAGGTTGCTGTACCTGGGTATCCATTAGTTTTGTTAGAAACTGGATATTGAACTGCATTGAAATTTGGCGTTGTCGCCGCATCAGCTTTATCATAAAAAGGCGCCGGCGAGACAATTTCAATCAACGGAACCGCAGGTAAGAATAATGCGACGTCTTGTCTGAACGGAACGTAAACTGAATTATCCGCAGTGCTTTGGTAAGCGCCTGTGTATTGAATCGTCCCAAGCTTACCGCCTGACCAATAGACATTCAAACTTCCAGAAGTTGTAGTGTTCTTATAGTAATCGTAGACATCACTATATCCTGTTGGCAAAGGTGTTTTGGCATTTAGGATTTTACTATAATCCCATGTATAACTAGGCGCATTAGTACTGTCAATGATGGTCTTGTGCACCACATTTCTCCATGCCGCACCCGACAAGGGAATGCTCGAAGCTGCAAGTGAAGAACTTGGCAAATCAACCGACAATCTCAATAGCGTATATCCTGCAAGCTCCGTTGAGGACAAAGTCGGAGAAACGATTGGGCCTGATGCACCGGTAGGAAAATTTTTATTCACAATGTCTTGCTTTGTTCCTGCAGGTGATACGGGTGACGTAGCATAGGTGGCTATTCCCAATTTCGAAGAGATCTGACTGTTGTGATCATAAACTAAATATTGCTCATTTCTAACCGTCGTACATCCATTGAGGTCCGTATGAGTCATTGAAATGTTGAATGCCGTTCCCGTGCTGACTGAGTTGAGTGTAAACAAATCACCACTAACCCCACTTCCACTAAAATAACTTGCGAGGTAATCACCTTGAGCAAAGCCAGAAGAAGGCAATAGTCTTATTGCACCTGGATTGTTTGAATCGACAAAATTATCAGGGATTGTATTCACCGTCTTATTAAAGGCTTGAATTACTGCCGGGTTATTGGGTGAAGGAAACGGTTTATTTTGTGCCCAATATGAGTTGTTGAAATCAGGAGCTGAATTACCTACTAAGGCGATTTGCGCCAGGGTAAAATATGGAGTAGCCGTAGGAGTAAATACATTGTTACCATAGAACCATTGAATATTACCCTGTGCACCACCAGATTTACCAATAATGTTAATTCCTGAAATCGAAATAAAGTCAGGTGTGTTGGCTGGATTATTCTTATTAAAGAAGCGAATGTTCAAAAGAGTATTACTGATGTATTTATACTCCCACATCGGATGACTAGCAGAATTAGGGTAAAGCCTGCTGTTAAGGTTCTGGAAGTTTCCACCAATAAGTTGAATATTTGGCGCAACTGTAACATCATATTCAAATCCTGTAGGTAGTAACACATTGAAATCTTGATCTGACGGCGAAGAGAACGAAACACTACCCGTTTCGCCTACAACCATTGGATTTGTAATAGTCACATAACTATCAGGGCAAATCGTATACAATTGGCCCGCTCCACCATTTGGAGTAACACTAGTTTGTGAGGCTGCGATACCCGATAATACTAACGTCGGGCCTGCGCCACCTCCTGCTGTGAAAGTGCCATCGTAGATACCTGCAGCCGGCACTGGGCTGGGCACTGCGTCGTTCTCAGCGAAGATGTAAACGTCATAGTTATTTCCTGCAACAAAGGTCGCAGGGAAAGTAAAGGTTTGATAGCCGCTCACAACAGTGATTGGATAATTACCCGATGCTGCAACCGTCGCTGCCAGGTAAGTGCCAGGGCTTTTTACCTGGCCTGATGTTGGAGGTGTTGATCCTGAAGGCACAATAATAAAATAGCTTGTACCCGCGCGATCAAACTTAGTAGTTAAAGTACCCAACGTCGTAGTGTTGAAAGTGCTTTTGGCGTCTATCAAAGCAGGTGGTATTGCGCTAGATATCTTGAAATACAACGTGGAGTTATCACTAATGCCCCCGAAGAAATTCAATCCATAATCAGCGATTCCATGACCTAAGTTATTGATGGGGTCATATTGCCCCTTAATGATCTTTACAAAATAAACTTCGTCTGCAGTAAGCGTCGCAGGTTTATTCACTAAATCAAAGGTTAAAGTCGGATAGATCGGACTAACCGTATTATGAATATCAACACTGCTTTTCACTTGAGGGGAATGAAGCACCATATCTGCCACCTTCGTATTTGTCGATCTATTCCACAATTCAGCGTTACCAGCACCACCGGCATCAAGTGACCCCACATTAGTGTCAAACTGTAACGTAATTGAGCTTATCGACTTGTCCACGTTCGGCTGACCTGCGTATGGACTAGTAAGTGTAGTAGGATACTTCTTGATATCAGCTTGCAATACAGGAGGTTTAATTGAGGCAAATGAGTATTGGTTACCATCAAATGATCCTGATGCTGTACCGTTGGAGACTACAGTATGCTGATCATCGGCATTACCCCAACCAGAATCAATAAAGTAAGGAGTTATTGCAGGCGTTCCTGTATTGGTATTTGCATCAACGTCAACAACCAAATAAAAAGATGCGCTACCTGAACTTAATGAAACCTGGGCTGACGGGGCCGACAGATCCACGATGATTTGATCATATACATTTAGAGTATTAGTCGATGAGGCTTTTGTCAATACTCCACCAGTTGATGTTATATTATTAGCAACACCATTAATGAATACATTCAAGTTTTTGAATATAAATGCGCCGTTATTCTCATACGCTAAATTCTGACCATTCTTGTCTTTGAACCCGATGGTAAAGCCTTTTAGTTTCGGTTCAACACCAGCCGTTGAATTTGCAGTGAAGGTAAGTCCGAAAATATTTTGAGATTGCAGCCCTCCTTTTAAGCTGGCAGCAAGAGGACTTCCACTTCCGGGTACCACACCCGCATAACTCTGAGTGACTGAAACATTTAATACATTAACCGTATTACAGGGTTTAGAATTACCTATACCCGAAGGAACAGAAGAATCAATTGTTCGTGAGACAGGCGTTGTCACTTGAGCTACGATCTTGACCGCACCATTACCTACCTGATGGTATGTCATACCCGTCAGATCCATCATCCCATTGCTAAATGAAAAAATATTAGGCGAGCCAAGTGGATTGTTGGCAGCATCTGTAATGCTTAATGACGACGGTGTAAAGGTTAAATCTACGTTCGCAAATTTGTCTCTGGCAGTAACGATGCCTGCGCTAGTCGTAGGCATCGATGTAAGATAAGGCGAGCTTCCATACGAGTAGGGCTGCGTTGTCGCCGGATTAATACCAATGGGCTCATTTATCCCCGCATAGGTTGACGGTTGAGTCAAAAAGTCAAGACTGGTAGCGATAACATCGAGGAAGTTCATCGTAGAAGGAGTAGAATCCCCTCCTGCTACACCACCAATCGTAGCCGCCGGAAAATCAGATCCTGAATTATGAGTTACATTAGTAATCTTCATAATAATTTGATCCTGATCGACAATGGCTGACTTAAACTCAGCACGTATTACATAAGCTATGGCATCATTGTCAGGCGCAGAATATGAATTAATTCCAGTGAATGTAACAGTTGCCGCCGGAGTTTGATCTGTCCCGATTTGAACGCCGCCGACTGTGTATAATCCAATTTTTTGAATGTCCTGATAATTTGTTAGCGAAATCGTGAAGTCTGAAATGCTTGTCGCTGCACCATCCGTATCATCATGAGATCCTAAAGCCTGATTATGAAGGTATGGAGGTATCGGGTTTGTAGCACTTCCTGGTGCGCCCCCATCGCTTAGAATAACCTTAGCGAGCGGGAAACTAGCATTCGTAGTAGAACTGCCTTGATAGGGAACAAAATCGATCTGAGTTGTATAAGCAAATGTCGGATCGAAGTATAGCCATGAATCAAATGAGGTAATAACATTAATGTTTGGAGACGTACCAGCTATGGCTCCTGCATCAACGCTTGCTCCAGCAGTATTGGCCGCTCCACTGTTCAACGTCAGTGTCGTATTTCCATTACCTACTGTAAATTGAAATCCTGTAGCCGGAGGGCCAGCCGTATAGGGGAAACCAAATTGACCACCACTGAATGTGCCCGAAGGGTTATTCGTAGTTACAAAAGATCCTGACGAAGTATTGTAAGATGAAATAGTTCCGTTGTAATCCGCGTCCAAATTAGAATTTGCATCCTGTGCCTGCACAACCACTGCGAATGGAACATTTAAACTAGCCGACGCAGGCACTGTAGTAAATGCAATCTTAGTTGCCACGACCTCAATCTTGTTGTCGTTTCCGCTGACAGTACTTTGGATTCCGCTTGGTGTTGTATTTGCAAATTGAGAACTACCTGTTGCACTTGCACTAACGGCATTAACCACAAAAGAAACAACCTGATTATCGGTAACCGTTGGGATAAAACTTGCCTTCACGGTTAGCGTGGCGTTCGAATTTTTAGGCGCAGTTAAGGTGAACCCACTAAACACAAACCGCGCTACATTGGCACTAATAACTGTATAGTTCGCAGGAACTACCGAAAGCTCCTTTATGTTGGTTCCACCACTTCCCCCCTGGAACAAAGCTATTTCACGAAGATTTTGATAATTGGTGACATCCAATGTGATTGAATTCAAAATCGTTGGGGAGCCATCTGAATCAGCATGAGCCGCACCACCATCACGAACTAAAAACTGCTCTAATGCAATACCCGTGCCGCCAGCTAGCGGCGCTATTTGCTGGTTGTTTGCGGACGCATAAAGGATATTAGTAGGATAGGTAAACGTATTGTCCTGAACGATATCAGAGTTACCTGAATAGTTTAGTTTAAACGCGTTGCTAATTCCATTACCTGCTACCGGGATTCCGGCGCTTGACAGAACGAGATTTGTTGTTGCTCCATTTGCGCCACCTCCCGAACTAGCTATCTGAAGCGCGGGGTCAAAAGTATAATACCTCGTTCCTCCAATAAAGTTGTTCGTCACCGTAAGATTTACCGGCGGATATAACGCCGGATTAGCCGTTGTAACCGAGGCTGCGGTGCTCCAGTCAATATCGACGTTGCCGTTAGCATCATGAGGTTTAGCAATTGGACTTGGGCTTAACGCAGCATCATAACTTTGATTTGCATTAACCGCCCATTGCGTAGTAAAATCAAGTTGTGTCGCTGCGACATTAACCTTATTGTTAGTATCTCCTGAAGTTGTGTTGCTGGCCTGGAAAGTACTGGATGTATTGGCCACTGGGTTGATGGTGATATTGGTCTGCGCAATGTCGAACACATAGTCTTTGTTATCAATAATATCAGATAGACTTGCGTTAACTGGGTTCTTCAGCCAAATCTTAAGGGTATAAGTCTTGGCTCCATCATCGCCAATAGATCCGAGAGTAGCCGTCGAAATTCCTGTAAAATTAATAGTCGTTGCCGTGATAGAACTTGCTGTTATGGTGTTTCCAAGATTGTCTGTAAGGGATGCACCTGCAATTGAATTGGTCCAATCATCAAACAATGGGTCTCCTCCCCCATTGGTACCGTTGTTGGTATCTTGAGTAATAGTCAAGGCAGTAAACAATGTAGGCAATCCGTCGTTGTCGGCCTTGGTCACACTATTGGCCCCCACATCATCCGTAATAGTAAAATCAAAATTCAACGCTGCGTTAACTTGCGGCAAAACGGCCCCGCTTTGTGCTGTTGTTAACGATGAAAAACTTGCTGGTTCTGCACCTGCTCCGGCAGTAATTTTTGTCAAATTAGAAATTACTGTTGTAATACCTCCAGGGACAGTACTTGTTGTGGGTGTTACAACGGGTGTACCTGTGCCAGTAATTGTAAGCTGTGTAGGGCCTCCGGCAGTTGTAAAGTTAAAAGTGCTGAGAGTTAACACACCAGCCGCAAAATTTTGACTATTGATGGACTGACCTAATGAGGCTGTGTTGCTCAGGGTTGCTGAATTTGTATAATCCAAGTCTCTGTTGCTATTCGCATCAAGCGCATAAACTACAGGTGCCGTAGGGAAGGGTGAAGCGACTCCTATCGGTGTGGTTGGTTGGACATTGTAAACGAGTTGCGAGGCAATTACATTAACCACATTGGCTCCAGCGCCTGTATTATAAGAAGATATTTGAAATGTAGAACTAAGCTGATTGCTTGATGTATTATCCAGTGTAAAACTTGTTTGATCTACCAGAAATGAAAATGGTTTATCATCGATTGACACGGGCAGTGTGCCTCCCAAAGAGGACTTAAGCCAAATGTTCAATGAAAAAGTCTTAGGCAAAGTTCCATCCGGCACATAACCTAAATCCCCAGGATTAGTCGAAGAGATGCCGGTAAAAATTATTTGGTTTGCGGTAATCGAAGATGCGTTAATAACGGTCGTACCATCAGTTAATTCGGCACCAGCAATTGCTTGTGTCCAATCGGCAAGGACACCTGAGTTACCTGTACCTTGTCTTACAATCACACCAGAAAACTTAGTGGGGGCATTGTCCTGGTCAAAAGCCTCGTCAGTAACTTGAAACTTAAGGTTTGGAGTCAATTGCGCATGAGCTAAGGGTTGAGTGGTAATTAGCGAGCTTATTGTAGGCGTTGCTGCAACGGCGGTAATGTATGCCGAGTTTGCAACAAGCGTTGTCTTAGTTATTGTTGCAGGTGTAGAGTTATAATCTATTTCCTCCACGGCGCCCGGATAAGAACCTTTGGAATAGGCATACACTTCAAAATCATAACTAACTCCGGAGCTAAGCGAGAATGACGTTGAAAGAATCGAAGGGCTAAGAGCTGGATACCCCGTGTTAGCCACATTTATCGCCACATAACCATCGCTGGCATCCGGATCATCTGGCATCAATTGTCCATTTGTAACTGGTGACGGGAAGCTCAGGTGCGACTCTTTAGCTCTTACTAAATAGTGAGTTGGGATCTGTCCGAGCGGCGCGGCTGGCTGAGTCCATTGCAAAGTTATTGACGTTGTTGTGATTGTTGGAGCACTGAGTGTAACTGGATTGACCGGATTAGTTGGCTTCGGCAATACCACATAATAAAAATCTGAGGCAGGAGGTGCAGGTATGAATCGGGATGGCACGCTGGTTGTTTCCTGATTATTCGCTACGTCCGTGACGTAAGGAATTGAATTTGAATATTCACTATAGACGTAACCTCCATTAACGGTCCCTGAATTATTGGAACCGGTAATTGCATAACTAATTCTCCAATATTGGCTGGGTGAACTAGCTGCTCCACCTGAACTGGTTGCAGGTGACACTGATAAAAGCGCATAGGATGTCAAACCACTTACCTGAGGGGTTAACTTAGCAATATTCATCCCAAGCACGGGTTCGCTAAAGGTCATTAAGAAATCTGCCGTATTACCATTATATGCAGGAGTCGTCATTTGGTAAGGCCACACCGTAGCCCACGAATTGAGAAACCCTGGTAAAGTTGTTATGGTTTGTAGTACAGGTGGGGTATTATCATTCAGCAGATAATTTATTCCCGTCTGCGTAGATCCGCTGATACTTCCTGCGGAAACAGTAACACCCGATGTCGGCAAAGAAAATTGAATCGTTGGACTTGCAGTGGGGAAATAAGGATCCACGTCACACACCAAAAAGAAATAGGTTGGTGTTGAAGTCAACGCAACACTCAATCCTGAAAACGTGAGTGATGATGATGTGGCAATCTGTGTAGCTCCGGTATAACTATCCACCGAGTTGCTATACAACTTAAAGTTCTGAACAAGGTTAGTGGGACTTACGGTCGAATTGAATACCAACTGCGAAAGCGTTAGCGGCGATCCCGAGGTACTAAGTCTAAAACCCAACACGGCATTCGTTGCTGTGCCTCCACTTATCACTCCGGTCGTGTTGTTGATCAGAGGAGATGATGACATTGAAGTGACAGAATTACTAAGCGTAGTGGTGGCTGTTACCGTGATAGATGAAGAATTTGGCGACGTCAATGAAGGTGATGTTATTGCAACCGCCATTGTCGATGTTCCCGTATTATGGAAATTAAATCCCGAGGCAGAAAAGTTAGCCAAACCATTCACAAAATTGGTAGGAGCGCTATTTGGGCCTAAGTCAGTTGGATTTGTTGTCGTTACTGTAATGGCATTGTTGATGTCCAAATCCCTATTATTGTTAACATCAGTTGCCTCAAAAATAGGTTGGGTGGCCAAAGACACATAGGCAAGTGCCGCTGCCGAAGGCTGCTGGTTAATATTAATTTTAGTTGCAGTAACTGTAATTGGATCCGCGCCTGAACTCGTGGTAGTCGCTGCAGAAAATTGTGTTTTTGTAGCTACTGCCGTGGCATCACTTCCAGTGATCGAAAACTCTACATGTTTATTGTCAACAGTTGAAGGAAGTGTTCCTCCAAGAGAGGTGAGCAACCAAACTTTCAGGGTGTAGTTTCTTGTTGCACCATCAGCAATAGTTCCGAGGTCACTCGGTGAAGTACCAGTTCCTCCAGCACTGATGGAAGGTATTGTAATGGTATTAGCTGTGATGATTGCTGTGCCATGTTGTGCAGGGCCATGACCCACATTGTCATAAAGTTCCGCATGACTTGTTGTTCCAAACAACTGAGTCCAATCAGTCACCTGGTTACCAGCACCTGGCCTAAAAATCAATTGAGTGAATCGGGTAGAAACCCCGTCATCACCCACATCGGTAGCAGTAAATGTAAACACAGTAGCCTCGCCTGGTTGAGTGGTAACTGTTGACGCTAATGTCCCACCTGCTCCCGCAGAAAAAGTTGAGTTGGTAGAGGCACTTGGCGTAACTTTATTACCTGTGGCAGGAGAAGTTTTAAAATAACATGTTCCTGTATTGTTATAGTCAAATACAGCTACATAGTAGGTGGTACCTCCGCTAAGGTTACTGATTGTTACGGTACTGCCAGAACCATTATAAACACATTTTTGACCTGCGCCCAAATCTGTTCCTGAACTAAAATCAGTGTTGGCGGTGTAAGATGTTCCGGAACTTGGTACAAAAGTGATGGGCGATGAATTAACAATTACAATGCGGTTGTTTCCACTTCCATTGGTCCAGTTTATAACCATTGTTCCTGCAGTGGTTGTTCCGAAGGTGACGTTGGTTGCCTGCGTGACTGGCGGAGTACACAGCGTTGTAGTATTAGCAGTGCCCGGCGAAGTAGTTTTATAGTTGATTAAAGCTCCTGTTCCGCTATAGACATAAACATTATAAAAATAGTTAGTCAACGCTGTAAGGCTTCCATCTGTGAAAGTGGTAGCCGGACCGACATATACTACCGGATCACCTCCGATAGTGCTAGCTGTAGTGTAAACAGTACCATCCGTTGGTGCAGTGAGTGGAGCAGAACCTACTTTTCTCGTTACGATATAGCCACCCACAGCGCCAAGTCCAGTGCCGCCAGCAACGGTGACGTCAATGGATGTGGGAGTGATATTGGAAAAAGTGGGATTGGAAGCAGATGCCGTTGGCTCGGTATAAACCTGAACGGTCGGTGCCGCAGGAGTCGTCTTGTAATCTGGATTAATTATTCCAGCCGTGGTATAAGGGTTGATCTGAAATTCATACAAATTTCCAGCAGTTAGTTTATTGTTGGTCCAACCATTGTAGGTGTTCGTACCAAACGCTATTACCTGAGAACCATTCCAAGTACTTCCTTGAGAACTCAAATCATTGTCATTGCCAGGCACGGATGAACCATCTGAAAAAGCAGGGAAAGATCCGCTATTGGTCACATCACGCGCCAGTACCAAATAGTTAGCAGGCGCTGGTGACCCAGTAGATCCTGTCCAGTTCAAAGTAATAACTGGATTGCCTGCAGACGTTGTTGCCGTCGCAGTAAGTCCTGTTGGATAATTCAATGGCTCATCCTCTGTAGTTTGACTTTGTGTCAAAGGACTTGTGGTCAGGTAGTTTTCGGTTCCTGAACCAGCACTATTAAATTCATAAAGATTGAAAGTATACGAAGTGTTTGCAGTCAATCCTGTTATCGCAGCCGTATTACTGTTGCCAATGTAAACAACAAAACTTCCCGCAGCCGTGGTAGAACCTGATCCAAAAGCCGCATTGGCAGTATAGGTTGTTGGGCTCGTTGATGCAGTTCCATTCGTCGGAGCAGTTGGTGCTCCGCCCTGCTTAACTACTAATATTCTGTTGTTACCCCCTCCTGCTCCAGGAACAGTCCAACTTACTGTTAGTGTTGTATTGGTAATACTTGAAAACACCATGGCGGTAGATTGCGCCGTTGGTTTCGCTGAGAAGATATTTCCTGACAAGCCGGATGGTTGTGTCACTGAATAGTTGGTAGCCTGGCCTCCGGTGAGTGAATACCCTGCCGCACCGGTAACTGAAATCGAAGTACCAGGACCAGTACTTGAAAATGTACCCGTGCCAGAGCCAGAAAGACTCACCACATCACCTGTATAAGGTACGCCGTCAGACGTAGTACCAGAACCCGGTGCCTCTGCAGATTGAAGGGCCGATCCGCTGATGGTAGCGGCCGTGGTTCCATCAAATGTCTTATTATCCACAGTGGCTCCGGTTAAGGTCAATGCTTTAGTTGTTATTGTAGCACTTGCTGCACCCTGAATGGTAAGCGAATAGTTTGTTGCTTGAGCTCCGGTAAGACTTAAGCCACTGAACGTAACAGTAGTGGCTGTAGCCACATTCTTTGAGTTGTATGTCCCTGCAGCGGTACCTGTAATACTTACGGCGTCACCAGTATAAGGGATACCGTCGGCCGTAGTGCCAGCCCCAACAGCTTCTGAGGTTTGAAGTGTCGGCGTTCCACTTACAACTGCGGCAGTTGTTGCATCATAAATCTTACTAGCAGGAACAGTAAGCCCGCTCATCGTTAGTGCTTTGGTGGTAATGGTAGCACTTGCCGGGCTTTGAATGGTTAGTGAATAGTTCGTAGCATCAGCACCTGTCAAGCTTAAGCCGGCATAAGTGACTGTGGTTGCCGAGGCTACGTTTTTAGAGTTGTATGTACCAGTCGCCGTTCCAGTAATGCTTACAACATCTCCTGTGTAGGGCTTTCCATCTGCAGTAGTCCCAGTTCCTGCGGCTTCAGAAGACTGCAATGCAGGAGCACCACTTACCACAGCTGCTGTAGTTCCATCATAAATTTTACTTGCAGGAACAGAAAGCCCCGACATTGTTAATGCTTTCGCCGTAATTGTTGCGCTTGGTGAACCAATCAATAGAGAATAATTGGTAGCCTGTGCTCCGGTTAAGCTAACCCCTGAAATAGTAATTGTTGTAGCTGTAGCCACATCCTTCGAATTGTATGTGCCTACGGGTGTACCGGTTACGCTTACGACATCGCCTGTATAGGGTTTAAAGTCAGAAGTGTTTCCTGTACCAACCGCTTCAGGAGCAAAGAGAACTGCACTACCCGCAAGACTGGCGGACGTAGTACCATTATAGGGTCGACTCGCACTGGCTGTCAGTGTCCCATCAAGTGATAGTGTTTTTGTAGTAATGGTAGCACTGGCTGGGCTTTGAATAGTTAAAGTATAGTTTCCTGCTTGAGCACCCGTTAAACTCAAACCTCCATAAGTTACCGTCGTAGCAGAAGCTACATCTTTTGAATTGTAAGTACCTGTCGCTGTTCCTGTGATGCTTACTGCATCTCCAGTGATGGGTTTACCATCCGCACCAGTGCCACTACCCAAAGCTTCAGATGATAACAAGGCAGCAGTTCCGCTTACTACAGCGCTGGTGCTACCGTCATAAACTTTGCTGGCTGGCACCGATAGCCCGCTCATGGTTAATGCCTTAGCACTAACGGTACTTGATGTTGTGGCTACGTTTGCACTTGCGGTTGTTCCATTCAGTGTTACATTACCACTATAAGAGCCCACAGCGGTACCTGCCGCCAGTCGAACAAAAATTGAAGTAGAAGAAATGTTTCCAGTGCCATCTGCATTTTTTGTGACAGAAGAAGCGTATCCACTTCCTGCCGTCAACGAAACTTCAAACCCTGCAGGCGCTGCGATAGTTACTGTTTCGCCGTTGGCCAAGCTTGAGGCCGTAAATGTAAATGAAACACTCGACGAAGGATAGCCATAGGTTGCTGAAACAGCAGCCACAGAAGGACCAGATGGTGTGATTGTTGGCGGAGTTGCAAAAACTTGTGTGGCATTAAGAACAACCATCACAAAAAACAAAAGCGAAATCTGTAAACTTCTCATCATAAATATTTTCCTTAGTGAAAAACTAAAATCGTCTCAAAAAATAATTCTGAAAAATAATTACCTATACTGTACTATTGAATATCACCGTGAGTGTCAGTCTTCATCAGGAAAACTGTATTTACGTTTGCCAGTGTAGTGGTTCCGAGTACTATATACCCGCCGTCGGCAGCTTGTAACACCCTGACCCCTTTATCAAGGTATTTTCCTCCGTGAGTTCTGGACCATTGTTGTTTGCCCGTACCATCAAGTTTGATCAGAAAATAATCAGTATCGGTGCCTTGCGCGTCCATAGCCAAGGTTCCAAGAATTAGCGTGCCGCCGTCTTGCGTGGAACAGATGGAATTGCCAGGTTTAGCCGATTGCTCAAATGTAGTGGTTGGGCTCGCAGGATTAACGAGCCCGTAATTCTTAACGTTTATCTGAACGTCTCCATCCCCTCCTACCCTTGTGAAACTGATTGAATCATACAATCCACTGGCCGCTACGTGACTACCTACAAAAGCAAAACCGTAGCCATAAGCACAGAAGTCATTACCATAAAATTTGTCACCAAGTTGGCCTATCGGATAGGTGATATCAAAGTAGGTTGAATTTGAAATAAAACCAGACTTTACAAACCGCATGTGAATACCATTCGCATCTGTCCTGGTGCCACCCCAGTAGGCGTTTTGTTCAGTATAGTCAAGGTAAATCCTGTTGGCAAGCGTACTTCCTCCTGCACCATAAGTTTTATAAAAAACAACTGAATCAAGCTTGGTACCAAGCACACGTGCCAGCAACATATCGTCTGAGTAGTTTGAGATTTTTCCAACAACAAAAAAATCACCAGACGTTTGGCCTTGTACTATTGCCAATCCATCAACATCTAAGATTTCGTTGTTCTTTCCTTTGAGGTTATAAACGGCCGAATCGCCAGTCGGCTTTCCATCTACATCCGCTTTAAAAAGAATCATTTTGGTTCCTGATCTGCCCACCATCATGTACCCTGAATTATCTTTCAAGGTTGTGAAACCACCGGCGTACCAATTTTTACTGAACAATTTGTCAGGGGTAGCAGACGGCTGAAGATTACCAAATTTATCCGTTCGGATCAGCACAGGGCCATGGGATGAGGAATTGGCCAGAATCATAAACCCATCTGAAATTTCGAGGATGGCTTGCGCATCCAGTTGGTCGCCAAAATTATTATAGTAATGAGTAAAGGTCGAAGGTGTTGCTACGGGAATACCACTCTCCTTGCAAGAGACGAGCATTACTACGAAACAAACCAATACTGTAAAATTTCCTTTCATGAAAAGTCTTTTATTTTCTTTTGATCTTAATCGGATTGAAATACGGGAATATAAATCCGACATTCCCCATAATTGTCAGCGGCTTGTAATCTGTTAACGTATAGTTATAGGCAAAAACAGATTCAACATTCGTTCTTTGAGAAGAATTAATCGGTGACACTAACCCGTACTGAATCCGCCCTTCCGCGGTGAGATATATGGCTCCAAATTTGAATTTCAAACCGGCAGCCCCGATGAGTGAGGGAACGATCTTTTTGTAGCTTGATGTGTTAACCACATCCGGACCACTTACCGCGCCCTGACCCTTATCCCATGAAAAGTTTGGCGTGCTTAACGTTCCTTTCATTAAGTAACTAATTCCAGGTCCAAAGGCAAGATACGTTTGTAAAGTCTTTGACTTGTTGACCTTAAACTGCACCATCGGATTAAAATCCAACCAAGTCTGCTTCAACGTACCTTTGAAGGATGCATTGCCGTTCATGAAATCGTCATTGCTGTATGCCACAGATCTGGGTGTGTACAGCAACTCCGGCGCAAAAGTGAGTTTCTTTAGAATCTTATTTTTAGATCTATCAAACAGCGCTTTTTCAAAGACGACACCGAACTGTATACCAATAGGTGTTGTGTATTTACCCGCGCCGTTTGCTCCGCTTGAAATGTAGTAATTGTTGCTTAGAAAGGGTATCGTCATGTTGCCCCCTACTTTCGCGCCCACACTGAACACCGGCTTTGTCCTGAAGGTTTTGTACAACCCGATGAACTCAGCAGGATCAATGGAAGTATTGGGTTCAAAGAAATGATCGGTGTTCAACAACTTCAACATCGATTGGTCTGCGAGTTCAGGTTCCTCCAGATAGATATGAGCAAGCGTCAGCAGCTTGTAGGCGCTCACCTTATCTTCTTTAGACAAACTGAGGAAAGCAGTAGAATCCAAGACAGTAGGTAATTCATGCAATCGGCCTTGCTCGTAAACGGATTGTGCCAGTCGAAGTCGCTGCGAACCTTGCTGCCCAAAAACCTGACCAATGCCTATTAGTACGAAAATTAAAAAGGGTAAAAAATGCTTCATAGGCTATTTAGTGTTTATGGGCAGATTGGGACAAGTGGCTTGAGGTTGCTTAGCTCCATCACTCACATAAGTATCCCATTCTTCCATGGTCATGTTGTTCTTTATGTAGCTACAAAGTTTCCCCGACATGGCCGTGATTTTGGTTGGCCATGCATGGATGGTGTAGTCGGTATCGTTGTCACCAATGCCTGTTTTGACACTATGAATCCCCGCCATGATCTGATTATCGTCGGGAGAGAAAGCCATGCTCCAAACCCAGTCGTGATCGTTGAGGACCTGAGGCTGCTGCTTCAATTCATCCATGTTCCACAAACGAATGGAGTTATCCTTGCTTGCCGTAGCCATGAATTGGCCCGAATGGCTGAATTTGATTTGCTCAATATGAGAGGTATGACCAGTGAGAATTCTTCGCACAATGCCACTATTCACAATCCGAAGTTCACCATTCTCTGCGCCGATCACTACATCATTTCCTTTCGGAGTAAACGCAACCGTTAAGATGTCTTTCTTCTGAGATAAAATAGGATACGTCGTCGGTGCATACCCATTTTTAATATCCCAAATGAAAAGATTCCCATCGACACCGCCGCCCGCTAGTTTTGTTCCTTCGGGATTAAGGTCAATCGATGTGATTTTTTCTTTGCAGGAGATAACTTCCTTGGCGGATGTTAAATCCGAGAACATGATGCTTTTTCCTGAGTTACTTCTCGCATAGAAGCCCTTGTTATCCGGAGTGAAGTTGATATTTTCTACATCCGAGATAAAGCCTGCAATTTTCCGCGGCTCAGAACCTGGTTTCGAAAGATCAAACAGATAAACAAAATTGACATCACGATCTTGTGGCGATAGACCACCAGCGACAAGCATATTCCCGTCAGGACTGATATCCATCGAATAGATTTGGTAATCTTCGAATCGCTTCAACGTATCGGCTTTCCAAATCCCATTGCTTTGAGCCCAATGTATAACTCTTCCGTCGCTACCTCCAGAGTAGATGGAATTATTCTTCACCGACGTTACCAGCGCACGCGCTGCATTGGTGTGGCCACTAAGACTATTGGTCAACGGATCTTTCCAAACCTTGAGCGCCGCAAACAAGCCATTGTACACTTCATTGTTGTACGCGTACCCGCTATACTTCAAATTGAAGTTGTATGCTTGCTGTGCAACCAAAGAACGGAGTTCCTTGTCTGAGTTGATTTCTTTTGACTTCAACGCCATGGCTTTCGCAAGTGCAAGGTATTTTTCCCGCTCGGCATCCTTCTGCGCTGCTTCCGCTACTTTCTGTGCGGCGATAGCCTTCTTCTCAGCTTGTCGCGCAAGCTCGGCATTCTTGGTTGCCTGGTCTCTGGCAACCGTAGCCGCCGCTTCAGCTTTCTCAGCCTGAATCCGCTTTTCTTCTGCCAATGCTCTCGCTTTCTGAGCAATGTCCGCCTGTTCCTTTGCAGCTGCCTCTGCAATCCGAGCTTTTTTCGCCTCTTCGGCTGCAATTGCAGCACTCTTTATAGCTTCCTGTTTTTTTACTTCAGCTACTTGAGCATTCTTATCCGCTCGATCAGCATTTTCTTTCGCTATCCCTTGCTGGACGAAGGCGTACACCAGCGCTATCAACGCAAAACCAGTAATAATACCAAACACGATCGCCGTGGTTCTTGCACGCTCAAGCTTGCGCTTGGCTTCAAGTTCTTTGATGCGTTGCTCGGTTTCGAATTCTTTCTTTGAATATTCAAGGAAGATCATCGTCCGCTCAAAGGCGGGATGATATCGTTGCCCCCACACGAGTGTGGGCTTGTGCTTCACTTGCCAGTTCAACGCCAATTGCAAATCCGGTGGTCTCCACAAGCCGGCCTTGCCTACCTGATACATGTTGGCCGCCTCAGCTAAACGCAGATACATTTGCACGGCATCCGCTTCATCGTCCACCCAGTTTTTTAAACGCACCCATATCCGCATCAAACTTTCGTGCGAGATATCAATCATTGATTTTGAACCAAGAGGAAGTCCATGGCCAGGCGTCAATAACGAACGTCCGGGTTCACGGAATTTTTCAATCACATCAATCACATCGCTCTCGCTCACATCGGCGATGGAAGCAATTTCATTCAAACGAGTGGGTCGGCGTATGCCAAAGTTCTCCCCTCGCTTTTCGGTGATCGCTTTGAAAAGTACTTCGCAAATTCGCTTCTGATCTTCATCGAGTTCATCAAAGGCTTCGTTGGCATGCATCGAGAGCGCTTCGCTCATCGTTCCGATAGCCTCATAATGCTTCAGATCCAGCAACTCGTCTTCGTAATCACGATACCGGCTCCAGTAACTCCACGTACGCATCAGCGCATGCTGAAGAATAGGCAGCTGATCGGGATTGTCACCCAAATCATTTAGAAGTTGCTGCGTTAACCGCGATGCAATTTTAGCATTACCTACCGCCACTGGTCCTTCGATGGCGCGGCGTTTCTGGTCGCGCGTCATCTGTGGAATCAGATAGTGGCTGTCGTTGATCTTACGAGTAAGCTCAGGGAACTGCGCACAATCTCCGATAAAATCCGAGCGCATTGTAATGGCCACGTAGATCGGTGAGTCTTCATAGTTCACCGCTTCCATCAACAGGTTAACGAAAGCGAGCGTTTCATTTACCGAATTCGGATCCGTGCTATCCTTAAAGCGGAACAATTCCTCAAACTGATCGACAAGAACCAAATAGTTGATGTCTTCACTTCTTCTCGATTGTTGAATCGCTTCCACCAAGCCAAGCGAGCTGCTTCGAAGAAGCGTAGACACGATGGTACGCTTGATTTTCCTATCTTCAGGATCAGCGTAGTTATAATCTTTGGTCGTTTTCAGCAGCGATTCCGCCAGGTTGTCGATAGGACCGGCACCGGGACGAGTAACCACAACTTCCCAGTTCGGGCTGGAGTCAGTGAGGAAACCTCCATATAGAATCGGCAGTACTCCGCAATAAATGAACGAAGACTTACCGCTACCGGAAGGACCAATTACACCGACAAACCTGCTCTTCGAAAGTTTGAGAAGCACCTCATCGCTTTGTCCTTCACGGCCAAAGAACAAGTGGCTTTCTTCCACCTTAAAAGGGCGAAGCCCGGGAAACGGATTGCTGGTGTCAACCGTTGTGGGCGAGCCAGGTATTTCGTCAAGTTGTGCCATACCTTTTGTTATTTAAGTTCTTGTAAAAAATTCTTCAGATTTTCGATCGAACGTGTGGAGTCGCCGGCAATCAAAGTGATATTTTGATTCTTGAATGAATCGATATTCCCCGTCCCCACCAAGGCTTTTCCCTGGATCGGTTTATTGCGGCCAAAACCCGGTGCTTTCAACAGATCCAATATTTTCATACGAACCCATTGGTCGTTTACTTTTCCTTTATAAATAATTGCACCGTCGAAATTGCGCAGGTTGTCGATGTGCTTCTTACGCACATCAAGTAGCTCGCCTTCAAAAGCGGGCAGCAATACTTTGAAGCCCGACTTCTCCAGTACTTCGCGAATCGGTGCTACTTCTGCGTGGTCAACGCGGTCGTGAACCAAGTAGATTGATTTACTTCCTTCGGTTTCTGCGCTGGTGCGATCCTGAGACTCGATCAATTCTTCACGCATGATGTTTTTGAAATCCTCCAGCGGGTTTTGCAAAATCTCAGCGCCTTCTTGCGCATCGGTATCGCGGCGAATGGTTTCGATAAAAGCTTTCTGACGATCGCTCGCGTTTTTCAGATTTTGCGCAATCCAGATTAGCCGTGAAAATTCTTCCTTAGTTTGTCGCTTGGCTACAGCTACTTCAGAAGCAATTTTATTTTGAATATCCACTACCGACCGGTCTGCCCCTTCGGGGATTTCCCCATAGGCACTTCCAATCAGGTGCACTGACAGAGAGCATCCATCCAGGTCTTTCCTCACTTCGCGTTCCAACTCATCCGCACGTGTGGGCAATGAATGATTGGGCAATACGATGAACCCATGCCGCTGCAACTCGCGCTTGATAATATTTCTCTGAACAGAAAGATCGTGGCCAGTCTCGGCAAGGTAGATGGTCTTTCTTTTGAAAATGTTTTTTACACTTCCACTTTTGGCATCGCCTTCTTTCAAGTTGAGAAGTGATTCGTGAATGTCGTACGCGAGATCCACCAACTTCATCCAATACTGTTTCTCAGCCTCAAGACTAAAAAAGTCGGAGTACTCTTTCATCTGACCAGTCTCGGCATCCAACTGATACATATCGTAGCCGATAGAATCGCGCAGTCGCGGAGGCTGCTCTTGCAGTGTGAGCGGCGACTTCAGCACTTTGAATACACGGTTGACAGGAGATTGGGATGTGTTTTTGTAGAATGTCTCTACCAGATCCAGACACCGGCCCGACTGCACAAAATCTTTCGTCAACACCGCTACAAGAATGGACGCATTGTCCATCGCCGGAGCGGTGGCGGTGTCAAATTCTGATTTGATCACAATGACGGGCTTGGTACCCAGCACCTGAAAGAGCATCAATTCAAGGAACTTCTTGAATTGGGTAACCCACCCCTGCTCGCTCTTCTTTTCGGTCTCGTTGTCTTTCTCCGCAAATGTGATCAATACGTCGATGTCTGCCATAGCAAAAAATTTATACTAGTTGTTTTTTCTTTTCAGTCACGTTATAAATGAGACCTTGCGCCAGGTCGTGATGGCTCGCCAATACAAAATAGAAATCCACTAATTCAATTTTAAAAATCACGGTACGTTCTGTAGCTTCAACTTCGGTTATCTTCGGCACAGGTCCTTCCTGGAAGAGATCGCCGAATACGCCGTCCTTCTTCAACACGCCAACCTCCTGATCACCCACTCTCAATTTTGCTTCGCCGGAAGCGACAATTAAGATTGGGGTTTCTGCAGTGTTTATCTTCAATTTTTCGCGCGTATTTAATGTTACCGGCGTGATCTTATCCGAAAGGTCGCTCAACACTTTACCAGATATGCGATTGAATGCTGGCAGTTTTTTGATGAGCATTACCATTTCAATGAAAAGGAAAAATCCATCATCCAAACCGTCCAGCAGCTGATTGTTTTCTATCGATGAATCGAGGAATTTCTTATCCCTGTAAGGCAGCCTTTCGGCAATAGTATAATACGCCTGCTTGTCTTTATTGTAGATAACCCAAGCCGTCGTTTCCTGAAGGAGTTTGTCCTGATTGAACATCTGACTTACCAACCCGCGGCTCACGCGGAATCCGTCAAGATAAGCCGTGGTGTGAGCGGCGCAAGCTTTTGTCCAGCGGTTATTAAAATTGAAGTCGCGGTTAAGAATGTAATTGATCGTTTGAATCGGATTATAACTTTCGCGCGGGAAGAAAATCTGCAATTTCTCGAGCTTATCAGAAGTAGTTGAATCGTCGAGCAGCGGGATCAGCTTGGGTTTCAAATCCTGATCTACAAAAAGGTCAAGAAGCTCCAGTGCATATTGAATGCTATCGGGTGTGGCTGCTTCCACGTTTTCCTTCACCAACTGTACAGACTCAGGATCGTAAAGCAATGACAACAGCAATGTAAGATGCTCGTAGTTGTCGGTGATTTCTTCACGAAGTGCTTCGCGGAGAAAAGCGTAGATTGGTTCATCCGGAATTTCATCGAGGGCCGCCAGGTTCCAGAGTGTCTTACTCATTTCAGTATCCAGCAATTCCTTCACGGCAAGTGCTTCGCGTCCGGTTGCCTGGTAATTGATAAAACGCAGAGCATATAGAATTTGCTTTACGATGCGCTTATCCGGATAATCGATTTTCTTCCAGAGCAATTGAAGTCCTTCGTTGCCACCAATGTGGCCCATGATCTGAATAAGCTTCACCATGACCAACTCACTTTGGCCAGACTTGTGGAAAGCTGTCTCAAGATGCTGAAGCGCGGCACTTCCCGCCTCCTTCAAGGCCGAGGCTGCTTGGTGTGAATACAAAGGTGATGAAAGCATCTCCACCAGTACGTTCCAGGTTTCCTGGCGTTTTACTTTTCGGGCCGTGAGAATGGCTTCGTTTCTTACTTTCGGATCAGGATCACGAAGTAGCTCCAATAATATAAAGATCGTTTTGTTGTTGGTGAGCTTGCGCATGAACTTGGCCGCCAGCAATCGGTCGGTTTGCTTTACCGACTTGCTTAGCTTCATCAACTTATCGGGCGATATCGACAGCAGGTCGCTGTCTTCGGCTGATCCTGCGGCTTGGGAAGCCAACCCTTTTATCTCATCCTTGGCATCGGGCACTAATCCTAGCTCCTGAATTTTGTCAAGCGCAAACTGACGGACGCGTTTTATTTTGCTTTCAGATAATTGAACGATCGAAGATTCAAACAATGCAGGCTCCAGTTTCTCCATCAGTTTCAGCCCGTAGATCACTTTGCTTTCGGCGTCGCTCTTTACTTCTTTATCCAATACACTGTCCATGGTATATTCCTTAACCACATCCTTCTCCACAGCTTCTTTATTTTTAATCAGAGAAGCCTGAAGTGTGTCGCGGTATCCTGTGTACATGCGACTAGCTACCAAATACCAAATGACAAGTACGGCGATGGTAAAGGCTGTTACCGAAAGGAGATTAAAGATTTCGAAGTTGTTAATCAACACAATCAGACCTCCAGCCACAGTACTGGCCAAGGCAAAAACAAAACCTTCAATCTTGGTTTGAACGTCAATTTTTATGGCTTTATCTATTGGAACATAATAGAATTTGAAGATTGGCGTATCAAGCGCATCGCGCAGGGAGTTGATGAATAGCTTGCTCATCGCAATGGCAATGAAGAAGTATACCGCAGTATTTCCCACAACTGACTTTTCAAATCCAAAAAAAGCTCCTAACCCAAGCGCCGACCCTGTGAATACCAACAGCACCATCGGGTTGATCAGCATCGCCCATTTCAATCCATAGTCTTGGGCAATTCTGTCGGTGACAAACGTGGTGAACAAGAAACTGAAAATCACAATGGTAGCTTCAAAAAGACTGAGGAAGATCGGGAGCGAATCGTTGTTAAACTGCACCACCGACACGTTATAAAAGGAATAATCCACAAACCGAAGGGCTGTCAACGAAACGACGATAAACGCCGCCATCAACATAATGTACTTGTTGGTAATAAAATCGCCGACTGACAGTTTCTTGATATCCGACTCGGCCACGGCGGTGGCGCCTTTACCAAGGTAGCGTTGAGCCAACACAAAAAACACCAGCGTGTAGGCGATAATACTAAATAGAGCCACCGTATAGAGCGATTCAACGTCCACGCCTGAGGCCAGCAAGATAGGAATGGTAAAAAACGCGAGAATTGATGCGATATCCGTCCCCACGTCAACACTTCCGATAAGACGTTTACCATCGCGCACGTTGAACATACGGCCAAAGGCGCCCCAGAAAACAAGTTGAACGATGAAAGTAAAGGGCAAGATTAGGGCAAAACCAAGCTCGTAAAGGGCTTTCACATCTTGCACAGATTGCCTCGAAAACTCAATGAAAGCAGATGCTCCGATCACCAAAACCAGGTTGAATAGCGCAAGCGCGGAGAATGAGATGCGCCCCTGAAGGAAATTATAAATAAGGGTAATCAGGATACCCAATGCTCCGGAATACAAAAGTACAATAGGCAATCCATCCTTCTCGCTGAAGTCAGGCAACCCCAGCAAAAGGGATTGCGAAGCCACACCAAACGTGGCAAGAAACAGCCCCATCAAGAAACTCATGATCAGCAGAAGCCCTACCGGACCGGTCTCCTTTGGCTCCACATCGAGCATCTTCCACAGGCGATTGAGCATGGTTTTTTGGGTTTAACCGTTAAATCTGGCACAATTTGGCGAGAATTCCAAGATATTCACATGATCGTGTGATTTTAGTCAACTCGTTGTCTAATCCTCGAATTCTTGACTTTTCTTAAGAATTAATTAATTGTTAATAACTTTGACGGATTAGGAGCTTCCGGAAAATTTCGGCTTGTCGAAAATTCCTTACATCATAAGGAATAAAGTTTTATAAGTAAAAAGGGCATGATTTAAATAAGACAGTTTTGCATAATTTTTTAAACTACCATGGCACAATTCAAAAACTCCATTCTGATCCTTCTGTTTTTGGCGCTGAGCGTCAACGGCTTTGCGCAAGACACTAAAAAGCTTGCAGAGGCCCAGCGCTTGTTTACCATTAAGAGTTACGACAAAGCCCTGCCGCTATTTCTGGAGGCAATTCAATCCGGTGTTAAAGATCCGTTGGCCTTCTACCAAACCGGAGTTTGCTATCAAAAACAGCAAAACATTGATGATCAGGTAAAAGGCATCCCCTTCTTCGAAAAAGCATTGAAAGAAGGAAAGGTGCTGTCGTCAACGATTCTGCCTTACGATCTTGGGTATTTGTACATGAAAAACGAGCAGCTGGACAAAGCGCTAGAGAGTTTCACTTTTTATAAAAATGCCAATAAAGCCGATCCCAAGGCCAAAGCCAATGCCGACAAAGCCATCGAAATCTGTCATCGGGCTATTTCGTTCATGGGTGTTCCGCGCAATTTTACAGTGCACAGTTTTGGCACTGCTGTGAATAGCAAATACACCGAATACAACCCCACGGTTTCGGCCGACGAGAGCATTATTGCCTATACAGCATTGCGCCCCAATACGGGCCGTACCCGGTCTGCGGACAAGTTCATTGAAGAGATATTCGTGTCCTACAACAAGTCTGGCGCATGGACTGAACCGACAATCATACCCATTGCCTCAGAATACAACGTAGGCACAGCGGGAATATCGCCTGACGGGCAAAAAATGATGATCTTCATCGGCGGAAGCACTGACCCCGGAAGTCTTTATCAAATCATGAAAGACGGTGATGGGTGGTCGAAACCAACCTTACTGGCAGGAAGCATCAATGCACATGGCTCCATGGAAACCACCTGCAGCATTACCCCCGACGGCAAAACCATCTACTTTGCCAGCGACAGAACCGGCGGCCGCGGAGGGTTGGACATTTGGAAGACTGAACTTAAGGCCGATGGCAAATGGGGAATGCCTGTAAACCTGGGCCCTGAAGTAAACACAGCCGCTAACGAAGATGCTCCTTTCATTCATCCCGATCAGAAAACCCTATTCTTTACCTCCGATGGTCACAGCACCATGGGCGGCAACGACATTTTCAAAACACGATTGTCAGGAGGCAAATGGTGCCGCCCGGAAAACATGGGCTACCCGATCAATACCACGGCCAACGACAACTACTTTACTTTACTCGCTGACGGCAAGCGTGCGTATTTCTCGTCTGACCGCAAAGGGGGTCAGGGGGCGCAAGACATTTATTATATAGACATGCCGGAGAACGCATCGACTGTGCCGCTAACCATGGTGAAAGGGCGGATTCTCAATGCTGAGACTGGAAAGACTATTCCGACTAAAATGTATGTGATCGACAAGGAAACGAAGAAAGACGTAGAGTTCGTATACGATCCAGATCCTAAAACCGGCGATTATCTCATCATCCTCCCTCCTGCAAAAAATTATGACATCGTTATCGAATCGGAAGGGTTCCTTCCTTATACGATCAACGTAAATATTCCCAATCAGGATTACTTCTATGAACTGTATCAACAGATCAGCTTGAAAACCATCAAGCAATTTGATGTAGTGGTGGGTCAGGAAGTGTTGGTGAAAAACGCCTTTTACGATACCCAACAAGACGTGAAAACCGAATTGCGTAAAACGCACGAAGCCCAATTGGTGAAAAGCGGAAGCGTTGACCCGTACGACATGATGCTTGACCTCATGGCCGCCAACGATCAGGAAGGCATCAAATACCTGGTCAGTCTGATTGAACACGAAAACCCAATCGAATCAGTAAACTTCAATGAAAAAGAGAATTCCAAAATTGAAGTAGCTGCCCGCACCTACTATTACGATGAAAGCGACGAAAGCAAGTTTGAGCAAAAACAGGTGGAAGGTAAAACCGTACTCTCTTTACCGACGATGAACTTTAGCGAAGAAGCGATCCGTCTAAAGGGTGAGTCGGCCAAGACCGTCTCCTACGACAAAGCATTACTAGCCAAGTTTGTAAAGGTCTTCTTCGATCAAGGCAAAAGCGATCTGAAAGAACAATACAATGCGCCTCTGGATGAGTTGATGCAAGTGCTTAACGCGAATCCTGGCTTGGGAATTGAGATATCCGGATTTGCTTCGTCGGAAGGAAGTGAAGAAGCGAATCGCGAGATTTCGAATAAACGTGCCATTGCCGTGCTCGACTATTTCAATCACAAAGGAATCGTTCGCCGACGCATTGTAGCCAAAGGCTATGGTGCCACCAAAGACCAAACTACTTCGCAAGAAGAAGGACGTCGCGTGGAAGTCCGGATTGTTGGCGTAAAGTAATCGCCGATTTAACTTACCTTTTCGAGCACAGGCTTGTGGGCGTTGAGCTTATGGAGCTCAAGTATGGTTGTTTTACCATCTTCACTTTCCCGATACATCGGAACGAATTTGCGATTGAACATAATCTCGTTGTAGGTGTAGGATGTACGGCGTAGTACAAAATTCGAAAACACATCATCGAAGCCTCGGATCAACACATACACCTCGAGGTCAGCGTTCTTGATGTCTTCTTCCGTAAATCCAATCAACGGGCTTTTATCATCGATGGGATGCACCACCGTCCAGTTCATGGGCAGGCTGTCCACCTTGCTTCGTTCTAGAGTAAGGTCGTAAAATTTGTAAATCGATTTCCCATTTTCCTGTACCTGAAGGGCTGCGTTTACACGGATGTCTACATCAGTAAGCGTATGGTTGTCTTTGTACGATGCAAAGCGAAACATCAAGCCAGTTCCTTCCTTGTACGGCGCAATCACAGCGTGCTCGCTGAACATTAAAAAGGATGTAGGTTTTGCAAAACGACCGTAAATCAAACCCGTTACAATGGCGAAAGAAATAAAGCCACACATCGCTTCAATGGACGCCACAAAATTAGCGCCGTCGCCCAGCGGATTCACTCTGCCGTAACCTACGGTGGTAAAAGTCTGAGTAGAAAAGAAATAGATTTCCTTGATTTCCTTCCAGCGGTTATCGGCTATCAGACCTACAAACTGATCGGCGCCAAGCGCCAAATAAATCATGGTGAATAATAGATTAGCTCCGATAAAAAAGGTGACGATCACCACGATGAATTTCCAAAGCGGCAGATTAAGCATACTATGAAACACACTGAACCTTTCCCAGAAACTGTGCCCTTCCTTGCGGATGTTAAAGGTGCCGTCGCGGTTGATGAAGCGCCCTCCGTAATTATCATTGACACCAAAACCAGTGTCGTTATTTACTTTCGAAAATGGATTAATCGACCGAAGTCTTGCCATAGGTCTTACTAAGATTTTCTGTTAAAAATTGGTATTGAAAATAAACGTCACTATTCCTCCTTCACTGTCAGATTGAGGTTTTAAAAACCATCGTCTTCTTCTTTCTTTCCTTCCGGTTTCTTCGGAGCTGTTGCCGGAGCTTTTGATTTCTTGCCGAATAATCCGCCAAGCCCTTTTTTCTTTTTAGGTACATCAGGTTTCTTTTCGGTAGAAGTTGAATCCGTCGGATTGACTTCTTCCTGAACTACTTGCGTGGAATCGCTTTTCGCTTTCGGCTTTTTCTTAAAAATACCTTTCAATTTCTGGAAGAATCCTTGCTTCGTTTTAGATGTCGCAGCTCCAGCCTCCGACTTCTCATTTTTCGACTCCTCCATCGCCAATTTCACATCGGGCAACACCAGAATGTCGCGGAAGTACCACATGTAATTATCCTGATCCACGTTGAATTTCTCCTTCTCTTTGGTAATCACATACACGCTGTCTCCTTTGGGTTGTGAAGAAGAGGTATCTGCCGCTACCGAAGTGATCGTATCGGTTACACTCCGGGCTGCACTGTCAAGCGCCTTCTTGGTGGCCAAAGAATCATCAACTTTCTTCGGATAAACTGCCTTCATCGGCACCGTCTGCAAGGCGCGCAATGCCTTGCGATAAGTCTTGTTCGGAAGCAATAAGTAACGGTCTTTTTTTACACGGCGCTCAATCGGCAATGACGGAGCAGGTATCACTACGCTCTTATCCCACGAGGAGTCACGCGGTGGAAGATTAAGGGTTTTGCTGTTGCTGGCCAATACTTCCTGAGGCTGGTTTTTGTCGTCGTTATAGACCAAAAACGTCTTTCGCTCCGCGGACTTGTCGAATATGAAAGCACTTTGATAGGCAGGGCAAATCGTCCGTTGGGTATTGCAGCCAACCAGCGCGAAAAGACACGCAAGGAGTAAGAATAAGGCCCGGGTCATTCCAAATGGACGATCACAATCTGTAAAAGTAAAAAATTAACTTAAGTAATCCGAGTCACCTAAAAAATGTAACTTCTCAATAACGAACAGACCCCCAAACTCATTTTTTCTTCGGTGTCTTCTTTTTGCTTGCTTTTGCGCGAGGAGCCACCAGATTGTACGAGCCGTCAATCCACTCCCTGACCAACCGATCAGGAATACTTCCATCCATAAGGACAGTATTCCAATGCTTCTTGTTCATGTGATAGCCGGGCTGCACCGATGGGTATTGTTCTCTGAGTTCCACAGCCACTTCTGGGTCGCATTTCAGGTTAATACTGGCAAACGTCTCAACATCCGTAAGAGCAAACATTTTACCCGCTACTTTGAATACCATCGTCTCTTCACCAAATGGAAACTCTTCTCTGGCTCCCGGCTTTTTCAGGCAAAACTCCCTGAATGATTCGAGGTTCACAGCAGGCGTTTGAGTATGATGAACAACACACCCAGCAAGAAAATGACGATGGAAATTTTATTCACCCCATGCATCATGGTAAGGTTGATGTTCGAAGGACGGTTGGGATCTTTCTTTCTGAAAAAATAGCCGCCCACTTCTCCGAGCGAGAAAAATTCCTTCACCGATAGTTTCTTTTTTGCTTCCTGATTTTCCATGACTTACAAGTTAACAGTTTCGCTTACTTCTACCCAATTGTTGTCTTCTTTTATCAGGCCGATGAGCAGATCTACGGCTTGTTCAGAAGGGACATTCCTTTTCACCACGTCTTTACTTCGGTACAAAGTGATGCGTCCCGGGCCGGAACCGACATATCCATAGTCGGCATCTGCCATTTCACCTGGCCCGTTGACGATGCATCCCATGATCCCGATCTTAATCCCTTTCAGGTGGCTCGTCCTGGCCCTGATCTTGGCCGTGGTTTCCTGCAAATCAAAGAGCGTCCTTCCGCATGACGGGCACGAGATGTATTCCGTCTTGGAGATGCGGGTACGTGTCGCTTGCAGAATATTAAACGCGGTTTCGTTGGCAATCTTGTCTGACACACCTGTATGAGGCGAAAGAAAAATACCGTCGCCTAACCCATCAATCAAAAGCCCTCCAAGATCTGTAGCTGCATACAACTGAAACTCTTCAGCAGAAATATGTTCGTACGTTCTGTGGATGATCACAGGAACACTGCATTGCTCTTCTATCAACTCAACCAATAGCCGGCGCTGCTCGGCAAGGCCATGATCGTTGCTTGTCGTGATGATCAAAACGCAGTTGGCCTGTTGATCCAATTTTGAAAGTAGAGCTTCACCCAAATCGTTGATATCGATTCTGATAAAATTCAATTCATCTGAAAATTCATTAGCATTCAAAAAATCTTCGGCAGTAAAAATCGGATACGACCTGACGTCATTCTTTTTAGAAAGCCAGGTAGCGTGGTTGTAAATGATTCCAAGCGTTCCAGGAATTTCAAAATCCACTGGCACATCACCGGCATAAATGTAATCACAGGCGTTGTCGGCAATATTCCACTTGTCGAGCGGTACAGAATAATGGTAGCCCAGAGCGTAAAGCGACGCGGGAGTGATTTTCTCTTTGGCTGACAGATCAGCGACCACGCGTGGCACCTGATGCCCGCCAACGTTGGCTACTTCGCGTGAAGCGCGCCGGGTGTATTCAAAAGGATTGATCGGATAATGCGTGATCTTTGGAATGACAGGATTCGCCTTCCTTGAAGTATAGCGGCGGGCCAATTGCTGGGCTACCGGCACTTCTGCTTCAGGTTCTTCCGTCAGCGAAACGCGAATAGTATCACCCAGTCCATCCTCTAACAATGTCCCGATTCCAACCGATGATTTTATACGTCCGTCTTCGCCGTCGCCGGCTTCGGTCACACCGAGGTGTAAAGGATAAGGCTGGAATTTTTCTTCATCCAGTTTCTGCACCAGCAGACGATAGGCCTGCACCATCACCTGCGGATTGCTGGCCTTCATGGAAAGCACGATGTTGTAAAACTGCAAGTCTTCGCAAATGCGAAGAAACTCCAGCGCACTTTCTACCATGCCAAGTGGCGTGTCGCCGTAACGGCTCATGATCCGGTCGGAAAGCGAGCCGTGGTTGGTACCAATGCGCATGGCCGTGCCGTACTCTTTACAAATCTTTACCAGCGGCGAAAACTTCTGACGGATGCGATCCAACTCCTCGTTATACGCCGAATCGGTGTATTCTATCTCTTCGAATTTCTTTTTGTCGGCATAATTGCCAGGATTCACGCGCACTTTCTCTACGATGCGGGCGGCGAGTTCGGCGGCATTGGGTGTAAAATGAATATCCGCGATAAGCGGCACCGTATATCCGCGCTTGCGCAATTCCTTTTTTATCTCTTCCAGATTCTGGGCTTCTTTAATGCTTGGCGCCGTAATGCGCACGTACTCGCATCCTGCCTCTACCATGCGGATGGTTTGCTCCACCGATCCCACCGTATCCATCGTATCAATGGTCGTCATCGACTGAATGCGAATCGGGTTGTCGCCGCCCATGGGCACATCGCCAATCGTCACTACACGGGTTTTCCTGCGGCTATATTCCGTAAGGCTATTGCAATACGTACGAAGCTGAGAAATGGTATCCTTCACGTTGTTCATTTTCAGAGTACAAATTTAGTACTTATTAACACCCTATCGTTTTTTTTGTTCCTTCGCTCTCCCCTCCTTTTTGTGAAGAATCCAATGGTCATCGTAGTAAATCGTACCGGCATCGACCAACTCGCGCACCACTTCTACAAACAGTTCTTTGTCGCGAGGTGCCACGGCCGTTTCCAGATCATCTACGGGCATCGGCTTCTGATTCAACAGATAAGCAATCTGCTCGCTGTAATCGCTGAACAGTGTAAGGTTGGTGCTCTTCTTCTTTTCAAGACACACGTCGCAAATGCCACAGGTTTGATACGTTACTTCATCAAAGTATTCCTGAATTAATTGCATGCGGCACCGATGGTTCTGCTCGGCATACTCAATCATCGACTCCATCTTTTGTAGATGAAGATCGCGGCGGCGGTCCATCTCTTTCTTTTCAATGGGCAACCGGTCGGCATCCTGCCGTGGCAATACAAAGACCACCTGCGGTGCGTTGGACGCCGGCTCGTAGATCAGCAACTGCAGCCGATGAAGCTTTTGCAACTCCAGCTTCACTTCTGGTAAACTAAGTTTCAAGCCACTCGCCAGATTAGTTTCGGAGATCACCACGAAATCGGAAAACAGCTCTGCGCCGTAAAGACGAAGCATCATTTTTATAATCGGATCAAACCGAGCATTGGCTACCTGAAATTCGTACATGCGCTTTTTGTCCATCGAAAAATGGACGCGCGAAGGACGATGAAAGCCTTCGTTCAACTGGATCAATCCGAACTCTTCCATTTTCTTCAACGCCGGATGAACTGCCGCCGGACTGAAGTTATACTGTTTGGAAAATCTGTCGAGGTCGAAATCAAAGGCTTCGCCCTGGCTGCTTCCTTCGGCCAGTTGAAAATGATTGGCCAGCGCCTGATAAATCGTCTTCAGGTAATCAAGGTCAGGCTGCGCTAATTCTGTTTTATGACGAAGACTCAGCACATCGGCCTCGTGATAAATCACGGTAGCATAGCTTCGCTTGCCATCGCGGCCGGCGCGACCAGCTTCCTGATAATACGATTCAATGCTTTCCGGAAGATCAAGATGAACGACCGTGCGCACATCGGCTTTGTTGATGCCCATGCCAAAGGCATTGGTGGCTACCATCACGCGAACTTCGTTGCTGATCCATTGCTGCTGGCGGTTTAGCCTTTCGTCGGCTGGCAGCCCGGCATGATAGAACGTGGCTGAAATTGAATTTCTCACCAGCAACTTGGCAATAACTTCTGTCGCTTTACGCGAACGAACATATACGATACCTGGCCCCGGCACTTTGCGCAGAATCTCCAGCAGTTTCTTCTCTTTGGTTTCTGTCTTGCGTACCACCAGCGACAGGTTTTCTCTGGCAAAGCTTTTCAGAAAAACGGAAGGAGATTTTAGCTGAAGTTTTTCAACAATGTCGTTGCGCACCAGCTTAGTGGCTGACGCCGTCAAGGCCATGAACGGAACACCAGGCTTCAATTCGCGAAGCGAAGCAATCAACAAATACGGAGGACGAAAATCATAACCCCATTGTGAGATGCAATGCGCCTCGTCGATGGCCACGAGGTTGACGTTCATTTTCTTAAAACGCTCCACAAACATTTCAGTCTGTAAGCGCTCAGGCGACACATAGAGAAACTTCTCTTTGCCGTACACACAATTGTCAAGTGCGATGTCAATCTCGCGGCTATTCAACCCGGAGTGAACGGCTGTTGCGGCAATACCTCTTCGCTTCAGTTGCTGTACTTGATCTTGCATCAGCGCGATCAGCGGCGTTACGACAATGCACACGCCTTCTTTCATCAGCGAAGTTACCTGAAAGCAGATGGATTTACCGGCACCGGTGGGTAACACGGCAAGCACGTCTTTTCCCGCCAACGAAGCTTCTATCACTTCTTCCTGCGGAGCGCGAAATGCAGAATGTCCCCAATATTTCTTCAGCCAATCGTGCGACGTCAATGCCTTTGATTTATTCTAACTCAAAGGTAGTAAATCAAGGACGACCTTTAGCTCTTCCCTGCTGCGAAAGCGCGGATGGTTTCAAGACTGAGACGGTCGTTGAGTCGCTCGGAGTAATGAATTTCTTTCACGATCAGGCCTTCGCTCAACAGAAACTCGGCGGGCATGGTGCTGATCGATTCTCCGTCGGCCATCATGTGCATAGGCACTCCGAGTTTGCTTGCTTTGTAAGCCGTTTGCACGAAAGAAGTAAGGTGACTGATCGCCGACTTATAGCCAGAAGGCTCAAGTCCATACGCCGAATACATTTTCTTTTCAGGATCGGAAATCAATGGAATCGGAGAAACCTCCTTGTGAAATGTGCTCATGAGCAGAACACTCTGTTTGGATTCGAAAAAGAAAATCATTTCCAGCCCTTTGGCTTTAAGCTCTTCGCGTGCCTTTTGAAGCGTGTGCACCCGAATGTTGCAAAATGGGCATCCCGCATGGCGGAAGAAGCCTATGAATACTTTCTTGTCGCGATAGTCATTGAGGTCGATGCTTCGCCCGTAAATGTCATTGAGTTTGAACAGAGGAGCCGGTACGTTTTTCTGTAGTTTCATTACTAATTATTTCAAGAACAGATAACATACGTACCGGCCCTTATGTTCGGTTTTCAAGAATTAACTTTTGAGAAGGCAAACAAGATCTCCGTTCCAATCTGCTTCACACGCTCGGTGTACTTCGCAGCCTCCAAAGGCGTTCCATCAAATTCTTTGGGATCATCGTAGGTCAACGCAATACGGGCAGTCGCCCCCTGCACCAACGGGCAATTTTCATCTGCGTGCGAGCATGTCATCACAGCAGCAAAATCAGCACTTTGGTTAAACGGATCATCGTATGTTTTTGAAAAAGCTATGACCGCCGGTGCGTCATCCGAAAACCGAACTTCATACACCGGGTTATCGCCCGCTTTGGTGGTTACAATGTTAAACCCCGCGCCCGCCATCGCTTTCACAGCACGCGGATTAAACGCCGTAGCTTCCGTTCCGCCTGAAAAACAAACGACGTTGCTTACGCCATATACATACGCTGCGGTTTGTGCCCACAGTTGTGCCAGGTGACTTCGTCGTGAGTTGTGTGTGCATATAAAATTCAGGACTACCTTCTGTCCCGAGCGCGATTTACTTTTAATGAAGTTCGTTAGTTCGTTTAACACAGCATAACGCTCCACAGGAATCGTATTGAACTTATGTTGCAACTCTTCTACTGTGGCTTGCAGTGGCGGAAGTAATTGGTGATTTCGTGATTCTGTCATTGGCAATATCGGTTTAGTCGCAGCAGCCCGGAGCACAACAATTGACGGGCTTTTCGGCGTAGACCGTGACGCTAAAGATACCTGATTTACCGGACGCGAATTCCTTAACCTGACTTTCGGGCAAGTACTGAAGCAGAATTTCGTCCGGCAGGTTGATTCGCTTTTCCTTTTGAATTGAAATGTTGGCAAAGCCCGCTTCTTTAATGATGGAGAGATACTCGTCTTTCTGAATAGCGCCGGCCACACAGCCCGCGTACATCTCGGCGCTTTTTTGCAAACCTTCAGGCAACTCTCCAACCAGCACAATATCTGAAACGCTGAAATGACCGCCTTTCTTCAACACACGAAATGTCTCTGCGAATGCCTGCTTTTTGTTAGGCACCAGATTCAATACACAATTGCTCACTACCACATCGGCCACGCCACCGGCCAGCGGCATGTTTTCAATATCGCCCTGCCTGAACTCCACATTTTTATATCCGAGTTTGTCCGCATTGGCTCTCGCCTTCTCAATCATCTTCTCGGTGAAATCAATACCAATTACTTTTCCTTTTTCACCGGCTATGGAGCGGGCTACGAAGCAATCATTGCCTGCACCGCTGCCGAGATCTACCACCGTGTCGCCTTCTTTGATCAACGCAAACTCGGTAGGCAGTCCGCAGCCGAGGCCAAGGTCTGCATCGGGTGCGTAGCCTTTTAAGTTCGAATAGTCGTCGGCCATGACAACGTAATCTACGGTAGAGCAGCCACAGGTGGCCCCGCAGCAACTCGATTCATTTTCACCTTTACTCTGTTCAGCAATCTGGCTGTACTTTTCGCGGACAATCTCCTTGAGTTGTTCGGCAGTCTCCTGTGTTTTCATAATGGTTATTGATTAATGTTTATCGGTATATTACGATTAATTAAAGCAAAAAAAATCAGCAGCAATCCTGCCCTTTGTAACTGTCAAATAGGTCAGCCACTAGTTTAGCGGCTTTCGCCCAGTTCTTTTCGTCAATACAATAGCACACGCTGGGTCCGTCGATATTTCCTTTTATTAAGCCTGCGTTTTTCAATTCTTTCAAATGTTGCGAAACGGTAGACTGCGACAACGGTAGTTCTTCCACAATATCACCGCAGATACATGATTTACTTTTTATCAGGAATTGAAGAATTGCGATGCGCGCAGGATGCCCCAGCGCTTTCGTTACCGCGGCCAGGTCGAGGTGCGTCTTTTTGAAGTCTTCTGTTTTGGTAAGTCCCATGGTGTTATTAATCGTAATATTACGATTAAAGTTTCAATCTACCTCAACAATCTTTCAATTATTTTCTACCAAACGATCTTCTCCTTACTCAAAAACGCACCAATTCCCTTCTTACAATCGTCGGAGGAGCGTGCTTCCACATTCTTTGCGGCGGCATAATCAAGTGCTTGCGCCAGCGGCATGGATTGCACCTCGTCGATCATTCGTTTGGTGAGCGCCATGGAGTTGGCTGAGTTGCCCGTGACTAATTTCTGAGCGAAGGATTCTACCGCCTCAGCAAGCTCCGCTTTTGTCGAGATGAAATTCACCAATCCCATCGTCAGGGCTTCTTTGTCCTGAACCAAATCGCCGCTCAACAGCAGATGCCGCGCACGCTGCTCTCCTATTTTGCGAATCAGAAAGACCAACACCATCGCAGGAACAAAGCCGATCTTTACTTCGGTGTAACCAAACCTGGCTTCGGGTACGGCAAACACCACGTCGCATACATTGGCAAGTCCGCAGCCGCCTGCCAACGCATGGCCATGCACCTGGGCAATTACTACTTTGTTGAGTTGATAGATTTTCAGAAACAACGACTTCAACTGGTTGGAGTCGGCGAGGTTGTCTTCTCTCGAAAAATGCTGCATCGACTGAAGGTAAGCCAGATCGGCACCTGCGCAAAACGCTTCTCCGTTTGCGCGAAGCACAATCACTTTTGCTTCATTGTCATTCTCTGCGCGTGTAAATGCATCGAGCAGGGCTGCTACCAGTTCGGGACTAAGTGCATTCCTCTTTTCTGGGCGGTTGAGTGTAATATACCCTACCCTTTCCTTAGTTTCGTACAATACAAGCTCCATGTTATTTGGTTAACGAAGTACAAACGCACCGTCAGTGGCGGTGACGTGAATGGTGTTCTTTTGCGCCACTTGCAGCGAAGTTACATAATACGGCGCATTGGTTCCATCCAAAATCAATGACACATTTTTTACCGACTCCATATCCTTCACATTCAATGCATTATTACTGACGATCAGATAATCGACGGCAAATCCTGAAGGCAAGGTTGTTTTCTTATCGGTAATCCATGCGATCGTTTTACGATGGAAATTGAAAAAAGTAATACCCTGAACTGTCTTTGAAGGAATTCCCGTTACTACCCACTGCACGCCGTGCTCCAACCGGTTGGGTTGAATATGAAACCGGATCTTCTGTTCGTCAGCGGCCAGCAGTGAGTCGCATTCAAAGTTTGATTGCCCGTGATCTATCAAGTCCATTGCATAATGTGTTGGAATGGAATACACCATAAACGACTCATCATCCACAGCTTCGTCAAAGTGCTGCCATTGCAGAAAAGAAAACACCAGCCCCAAACCACAGCTTGCATAGAACCATCGCGCAGATTTCAGCTCCACCACGAGAATGAGGGAAACAAGCATTCCAAACAAAAGCCAGCATTGCGCAGGGCTTATCACAATCGCATCCACCACACTCATCGGCAGCGACTCGGTCAGGTACACAATTCCGTTGAGGAGTTTTACCATCCACTGCAACATCATCCCGGTCACGGAAGCCAACGGCGTAATCACACCGGTCGCTAGCAGGAAAATCCCACCCACCAGCACTACTGTGGAAAGCGGAATCACAAACAAATTGGAAAGCAAAAAGTACGTCGGGAACTGGTGAAAGTATAGCAAGCTCAACGGGAAAGTAGCAACTTGCGCCGCCATGGATACCGCGGTGAGTTGCCAGATCCAATCCAACACGCGGTTGTGTATGTCGATCAGGTGATAGATGGGCCGCTGAAGATACACGATGCCCAACACGGCCAGATACGAAAGTTGAAAGCCCACCGACAAGATGAGGTACGGGTTGAAGAGCAGCAACACAAACGCCGACGCCGCGAGCGTGTTGTACAGGTTTGTCCGTTTGCCGAATGGCCTTGCCACGGCAATGAATGAAAACATCGTGACCGCGCGAAGTACCGATGGCGAGAGCCCGGTGACGTAAGCAAAGGCCCACAGCACCAGTACGCTAATGCCGGCGATTAACCATGCACTTCTTCGCCATCGATTGAGTGGCTCACATAAAAACAAAATGATGGCGTAGATAATCCCCACGTGCATGCCCGACACCGCAAGCAAGTGCATGGCGCCGCTCGCTGCATAGGCGTTGAGCAGATCGTTGTCAATGCCTTCGGTGACACCCAGGATCAGTGCCGTCGCAACGGCTCTTTCGTTATCGCCGTGTACAACTTGGTTGATCTTATCGATCGACCAGCGACGGGCTTCGTAGGAATAGTACATCAGTCCTTTGTGCAATGCAGGAGCTACGATTCGAACATCGCCGGATTCCACGACCTGCTGATGACCGATGTTTCTGAAACTCAGGAAGCGTTTGAAATCAAACTCGGAGGGGTTGGCAGGACCATGAATTGGTTGCGGACTACCTTTCACCAAAATTCTGTCGCCGTAATGCCACTGACTCCGGTTGAAATTGGATTTGGAAATGTACAGCAACACCTTACCGTCGGCGTGTTGCCATGGCGTTGTCTTCACCGCGATCATCTTCACTTCCACCTTCCACGAGTTGCGTTTCTCTTCCGGCACACTAAGTAGCTCGGCCTCGTAGGCCACGATAGGCTTAGTGATTGTGGCAAAATGAGTTTCACTGTTAAGTTCGTTGAATCCTACTAGTCGCAGGAAGCCAAGGAAGAACACGGTGCTCAAGACAAGCGCACCAGCCAGCGCCGGAAACCGATGTTCATCCGCGCGAAACAGCAAACCCAAAAAGCAAAGCAAACCAACGGCGAGCGTTGCTAGCCAAGTGTGATCTATCCACGGAAAATAAATCCCGGCCAGAATTCCGGTGGCGAAGAATATGGCGATTCGCACCATCGGATAAGGAATCCAGTGAAGCATTCTTTCTATGTGATAGCATTAAATTAAATCAAAATAAAATGAAGACACTACCACATACTCATCCCTGATTCATCTTTTTATAAATAATATATTCTCTCTTAACTTTAGTCAAAATAGTTTCATGAATCGCCTGCTGATTTTCCTGTTTGGATTAGTTTTAAATCTCACCGCCCATGGTCAAACGGGGCCAAAGGAGTTTGGCAAAGTAAGCCTTGACGAACTGACATCCACACGATGCACCATTGATTCCACAGCCATAGCCGTTGTGCTTTTTGATGTCGGAAAAGTGGATGTAGTTTTTGGCAATATGTTTGAGCGTCACATTCGTATTAAAATCCTAAAGAAAGAAGCCGTAGACCAGTGGGGTAATTTCTCTATGTTCTACAGCCGCAAAAGAGTGAACATTTCAAGAGTTAAGGGAGCAACTTACAATCTTGTCAATGGAAAAATCATTGAGTCAACGCTGGAATCAAAATCCATCTTCGAATCGAAGCACAACAGCTCGACCAACGAATTGAAATTTGCTTTGCCCAATGTAGTGGAAGGATCTGTGATTGAATACAGCTACCTCATTCGCTACGGTGCGGATGTTAACCTGGCCTGGCAATATCAGCAAAGTATACCCACGTATTGGAGCGAGTATATATTCAGAGGAAAACTACCCTTTGAATCACTCGTTCAGGGATCGGTGCCCATTACGGACCACACCGAGACAAGCAGAAACGGTATAAAGACCAACACCTGGAAAGTAAAAAATATCCCGGCCTTTCATGAAGAGCCCTATTCATTGCCATCTATAAATTTAATTGGCACACTAAACATTTACATCTGGGGCAGTGATAGCTGGGAATGGATTGGTCATCGGTACGACTACCTTGAAACATACGGCAGCGAACCGCAAGACACCGTATTCGTCAACAGCACATTCAAGAAAATAAAAATACCTGCCGGGGCACGAGAAGCAATAGACTCAATCGTACACTTCGTAAAGAAAAAGGTTAAATGGGATGGCTTCACCGACAAAGTTCCCGACCGCGATTTCAAAGAGGTCTTTGAATCTTCCAAAGGAAGCTCCTCTGAAGTCAACATGATGGTCATGGCCCTTCTAAAAAGGGGTGGTATCAAGGCGTACCCGGTGCTTATCAGCACCCGGAAAAATGGAATCCTCCAGATGAGCCACCCGAGCATTGATCAACTCAATGATGTCATTGTGTTAGCAGTGCTGCCTTCAAAGACCGGCAAAGAAGACCGGCTATTAATTGATGCCACCGATCCTAAACTGGCGACTGAGTTTATCCCTTTTCGCTGTCATAATGGCTACGGTGTATTAGTTTCTAAGAATCCGGAATTGATTCCTCTGGTTCCGCCAAAATCTAAAACGGTTGACGATGTGAAGTTGCGCTTTGACCCCGCTGAGCAAACCGTTATCGGTGAAATTGAAGAATCGCACTACGGACTTTTCGCCAGCGATAAACGAAAAGACTTCCAAGATTGGGGCCTTGAGAAATTCACAGAACGGATGCATCTTGAGCTGCCGGATTTGACGGACATTTACTCGGTGGAATACCTCGATGATTCGCGCAAACCACTTAAGATAAAAATGAAGGTCAACGGGGCTAACGGGGTAAGCTTTTCAAACGATCTTATCTACCTTAACCCTTACCTGACGTCGAAAATAGAGAATACAATATTCAAAGGAGAGACACGTAAGTTGGTCATCGATTTTAGTCCAAGCTTCGACCAATTTTATATTTCCAAAATAGATATCCCCGAAAACTATCAGGTAGAGGAAATGCCCAAGTCCACCTCTTTTACGTTAACCGACGGGAGTGCAAAGTTTGTATACGGCGTTACCCTGATTGGCAACACGATTAATTTCGTAAGCCAGCTGATGGTTAACCGCGCAGTCTATCAGCCGGACGAGTACCCTACCATCCGCGAGTTCTTCCTTAGGGTGATCGCCAAGCAAGAGGAACAGATTGTCCTTAGAAAAAAGTGAACATAATCGCCAAAAGCAGCCCATTAGTCCCTTTCATACCTGAATTAGCTAGAATTGATTCGTAATCAGCTGATTCTGTTGCGGAATCGGTCGACAACAGTATTATTTCTGCTCACAAGGGTATAATGTCTGCTCACAACGGTACAATGTCTGCTTCACTCAACACAACAAATTTAACCAACTGACACAGTTCGTTGAATAGACCCCCGCTTGAGGATGGCCTATTTCACAGTAAAGTCGGCTCAGTTCGGCCAGGGATGAGAGGAAAGTCTTAAAAACTCGGTGGACGGGCTTTGACGGGAAGCTTACGGCATAAACCCTTCTACTAAAATCATTTTGGATTCTGACGTACGCTGGCGAATGGCTTTGGCCGGCGCATAATCGGCAGACGACCACCAGGTTTTGGCCAGTTCAACGGTTGGAAATTCAAGCACTACAATCCGTTCGGGATGCCACACGCCCTCTAGGTTCTCGGTTTTGCCACCGCGAACGATAAATTTACCATGATACTTGGCAATAGAACCCGGCGTGAGCTTCTTGTAATCCTCGTACAGCACGGGATCGTTTACTTTTACTTCTACAATAATATAGGCTGGCATGGTAGTAGTTGATGATTGATGGCAATGAAACTACACTTATTTGTCGAGGGTATCAAATATCCCGTCCGATTCCGTGAGTAAGTTTTGATCTAGCGTCTCAAGCGTCGTCTTGTTTTTGGTTATGTCAGCATAAAGAATCACCAGCAGATAGTTTTCCTGCATCGGGTAAATCCTGATCACCCAGCATCTTCCCTCTCCTACGGCTGTCTTGTGAAGGTGATAAAACTTAGAGTAAAAGGTATCCGGGTTTTCCAACACAAAATCCTTTTTGATCGCATCGAAGTTTAGCTCTTGCTTTTTCACATACCAACCTACGCTTGTAAAATAAGGAGCAATCGAAGTTTGGGTATAATACACGGCACTTCGAGGTTTTAACTTTGAATAGGCAAAATATCCTGCCAGGATGTGGTGAAGCATTGCCCTCTCCTCTTTGGCTAACGCGGAAGTAAAAACATAGTCGCCGTAAAATTTGATGGAAAGGTCGAGCTTAGTGTTTGAAAACTGCGTGCGTTCGCCATGCGAAACGGTGTTGTATTTAATGTATCGACTCTGGCAGGCGGTGGCATAAAAAGCAATCAATGCAATTACAATTATGCGCACCGCTGCTCTCGGTGATTTGCTAAGCATCCGAATTATCATTTTTGTAATTTTGCTGCGCAAAATACTTTTTGTCTTGGAATCTACAATGCCGATATGCCGACAGTGTAGTTGACCTTACTGTAACTCTTTAACCATATCCTAAATCATTGCATAAAACGGAATGGTCCCACTTTTTTTTAAAGTCGGATCAGCGCATCAATAGAATATTTGCCGCTTCCCGTAAGCAGCAAGGTGGCGCAGATACAAATTATAAGTACGTGGTATTCGTATCCTTCACCTGATTGATTTCCAAACCAATTCATAAAAAAACCATAATGGATAGATGTGGTGAAAATTGCTCCTAGCATTACAAACATAAGGCCAATGGCCCAGACTCTGCTACTAAAGCCAAGAATCAAAGCAGCCGCCCCAACAGATTCAATAAGGATTACCATGAAGGAGACGATCCACGGAAGTTTCATCGACTTAGTAAAGAAGTCCATCGTATCGGTAAAGCCATAGCCACCAAACCATCCGAGCAATTTTTGCGCTCCATGCGGGAACATAATGCCTCCAAGGGCAACGCGGAGAATAAATCCTGTCCAATCATTTTGAGTTCCGAATATCAGTTGCATCATAATTTGTTTGTTTTGTGAGGCGCAAAACAGTCCATTATAATGGCTGATAAAATTGAAGTAGTTTAAGAAAAAATTCCATTTTTTCGCCTTCGGCGAATAATGCTAAGGAATTCGGGCGTTATACCGAGGTAAGAAGCTATTTCCTTTTGTGGGATTCGCAATTCAAGTCCGGGATACTTCTCAGAAAAGTGGCGGTATTTCTCCTCGGCCGGCTCAAACAGATTTTGAGTCATTCTGTTTTGAAGCAGGATATACGAGTTTTGAAACATTAGCCTGCTAAATTTTTCAAACTTAGGAATCCTTTCGTGGAGAGCGTCGTAACCGGTCTTTCCAATGCGAACAACGTCAGTGTTTTCCAGAGCCTGAATGGAATAAAAAGCGGGAGTCTGCGTTGTAAAACTTTGAAGGTCAACAGCCCACCAATCTTCAATTGCAAATTTGACCGTATGCTCGATCCCCGTATTATCTGTGTAATAGATTTTGAGACATCCACTCACTACGTAATTTTGGTACTGGCAAATATCTCCCGCCTGTAAAACAAAATCTTTTTTATCAAAGGATCTCACCTCAAGAAGTGAACTAAACCATTTTATTTCTTCATCATCCAGTTCGATTACTCTGCCGATATTTTTTATTATCGCCGTTCTGTGCTGTTGCAACATGTTTTTTTTCTTTGACCTCTATTGTATCTCAAATGGTTTATTCAAACACTTCTTTTTTTACAGCTTCTATATCTCCCATTTTCAGTTTGTGATTATTTCTTTGCTTTCTTTCCCTTAGTGTCACGATTGCAAACCTACAAACCGAACCCCAGACAAAAAATACTTTTCATAGCAATGAAAGCCTGGCTTTTGCTTCCGAGGCTATCTGCAACGATTTTACTCTATCGTGAATCAATACTACCATGTTAAGTTTACCACCGGGTGAATACGCTGTTCACAGTGTTTAAGGGATTAAGCTTTGCAAAAAGAGACTGAGTATGAAGAAATCTTACTTTTAAATACCCGCGTTATTTGCCTAACAAAAACAACATCGGTATATCAAAGCGTTTGCGCCACGCACGTTCACTGTGATTTTCGCCAGGGAAAAAACGGGTCATCCAATTTTTATCCGTAAATCCTTTTCTCTTCATCACTGCATCTATCTTTTGCTGCAATGGCGGATACAATGCGTCCAGCGTCTGATCTCCATAATCAAAATAGATTTTATGAGTACCGGGTTTGGGCAGATGGTCACTGGCGTAACGAACAAAGGCATCCGGAATCGGATTGTTGTTCATCGAAAAGATGCCGGGCCAATGCGAACTCATACACGCAGCTCCGCCAAATACATCAGGATATTCGCAGATGGCGTACCAAGAAATTAATCCGCCCATGCTGCTGCCGGCGATAAAGGTATGCGCACGATCTTTATTAGTGGAGAATTTCTTATCAATCGCCGGCTTTAGCTCCGTGACCAAAAACTTCAGGTAATTGTCTGACACGGGAGTAAACACTTCCTTCGTGCGACCCAATTTCTGAAGCTGCGAAGTGATAGTGTCGCGTTGAATTTGCGTGAGCGATTCATACGGCTTCTGCGGAAAATAATCAGCGTGCCTCCTTGCACCACCGTTCCATATGCCAACCACTATTACATCTTTTATTTTTCCTTCTTTAAGAAGCTTGCTCAGCACATCATCTACTTCCCACGCTTGTTTGTTCCACGTAGTAGTTGAATCAAACAACATCTGGCCATCGTGCATGTACAGCACGCTATATTTCTTTGCGGAAGAATATCCTTCCGGCAGCCATACATCTACATTGAGCGCCGTCACAAACGCAGATGGAAAATTCTCGAGTCGTTCGATTGTGCCGCTTGCCACACGCGGAAGATTCTGCGCCCTGGTGGCGGCGATTGAAATCATCAAAAGGAATATGGTGATCCGCGTCATTTTCTTGAATTCAAAAATTGGGGCAACTACTCTTCTTTCAAAAACATTGTCTTAAAGATAGACTATATTCGCGAATCAAATTTCACGTCTACAACAAACGACCTCAAGCTCTTTATGAAACAATTTCTTATCCTTTTTTCACTAGTATTGATTTGCAATTTTCTAAATGCTCAATCTAATTTCCAACCCGGGCTTCTCGTGAGTGGACAAGACACCATCCGCGGATTTATCAATCAGCGCGACTGGACTCGCAATCCCTCCGTCTTCGAATTCCAAAAAGAAAAAGACGGTGGCAATTCCCGTTCCTATTCTGTTAAGCAAGTCTCGTACTTTCAAATTAACGGTAGTGTATCGTACCGGAGGTTTAGCACACTCATCAGCAAAGACGAAGTAGGCTTAAACAATAATTCATTGCCTACCGTGGCGGCTACTGTCGATACAGTGTTTATGGAAGTGCTGCGCCAGGGGAAAATCCAGAGCCTGTTTCGCTATAAAGATCAGATTAAGACGCGTTACTTTATTCTTGACGAAACAGGAAATGCCAAGGAGTTAGTCTATCAATTGTATTCCACTAAGTCGGGCCAATATGTAAACAACGAAGCATATAAGTTGCAACTTACGTTTGCAGCAGCCAAGTCGGCAAATCCTTCCGGTGGAATTGAATGGCTCATTAAGCGAGCTACCTATACTGAAGGCGCGCTGGCGAAAATTATTGACGAGATTAATGGCGATAAGTCCCAAGGAAATAAAAATGGCGGCAAGAAAGGCGTGATTTCATTCTCCGCAGGCGTCTATTTAATCGCCAATAGCGTAAGCCACAAAACTCAAAACAGTTTCTCAAGCTTGGGGACCAAATCATCGGCTACACCCTCTTTAGCTTTTGGAATTGATTATCAGCTAAAGCCAGAAGTAAGCAAACTGCTGTGGAGATTAGAATTTGCCGCAGGCTCCAGTGATTTTGAGACACATGCTCAACAAATTAATTTGTCCTATTTTCAAGACTATAAAAATACTTTTAAACAACTGAATATCTCTGTCACTCCTCAATTTCTCTATTATATCTATAACGGTGCTAACCTGAAATTCTTTGGTGGCGCAGGGATCAGGTCAACCTTTTCGTCGTATTCAAATAACCTTTATACAATCTCTACTTATTATCCCACAAGCACTTACACCACCCAAACGCCCGACTATTTTTCGCTCCGTAAAGTTTGGTTTTCTATGAGTGTGAAAACTGGTGTAGTTATCCAACGGCGTAGCGAGATATCCATTGGTTATGTTGGCGCTCTTCAGCCTATCAACCAAAACGACGGGCTGTGGGCAGAATCTATAAGTACGTTCACACTTGGATATCACTACCGATTTATCAAAACCGCTCATTAAGTATTTATCCTGATTATAATCTTATGAAAATCCTCAAACTACTTCTCAAAATCGTCGGTGTGCTACTGCTTGTTCTTGTGGTCAGTGCGCTGGCGTATGTATATCACCAAAAGCCTACCTACGAAGGCGAACTCAAGCTCAACGGCATCGCCAAGACTACTACGGTGTATTTTGACGAATACGGTGTGCCGCACATCTATGCCGATTCCAAAAGCGACGCCATGACGGCGCTTGGCTACTTGCATGCGCAAGACCGGCTGTGGCAAATGGAATTGGTGCGCCGCATTGCGCCAGGCCGCCTTTCGGAAATCTTTGGATCCATCGCGCTCAAAAACGACAAGTTCTTTGCCGGACTCGGTATTGAAGAGGCGTCGGCCAAAGCCATCGACAGCCTGGATAAAAAAAGTGAAACATATCTCCTTTCCCTCGCCTATCTCAATGGCGTCAACCAATTTATTGAAAAGGGTCCCACACCGATTGAATTTTCGCTGGTAGGCGTTCAAAAAGAAAAATATACACTCAAGGATATCTACAACGTGTTTGGCTACATGTCATTCAGCTTTGCGATGGCACAAAAAACCGACCCGCTGCTGACGGAGCTTAAGGAAAAACTCGGCGACGATTACGTGAAAGAACTCGGCATCACGCCGACACCAAACACCACGATGATCCGCAACACCAAAGGCCCGCGCGATCAGTACGGAAATATCTCCGCGGCCGTAAATCACATCGTCGATCAGCTTCCGGTGCCCGCATTCATTGGCAGCAACGGCTGGGTCGTGGCGCCCGGCAAAGCAAAGAATGGTAAAGTTATATTGGCCAACGATCCGCACATTGCGTACTCGCAACCTACCGTGTGGTACGAAGCCCACATTGTAACGCCCGACTACGAAATCTACGGCTATCATCTGGCCGGTGTTCCCTTTCCGCTGCTGGGACACAACAGGGAATATGCATACGGCCTCACGATGTTTGAAAACGACGACCTCGATTTTTATAAAGAAGAAAACAACCCTGGCGACCCAGCGCAGTACAAAACGCCCGACGGCTGGAAGAACTACGACGTGATTAAGAAAACAATCAAAGTAAAAAATGAAAAGGACGTCTTGCTCGACGTAAAGATCACGCGCCATGGGCCAATCGTAAACGACTTACTGGATGACCTCAACGTTACTTCGCCTTTGTCCATGCAGTGGACTTATACGCAGCAACCCATGAAAACCTTGCAAGCGGTGTACGAAATATCGCATGCGAAAAACATCGGCGAATTTCAGCATGGCGTATCGCTTATTGCCGCACCCGGATTGAATGTAATGTACGGCGATGCCAAAGGAAACATAGCCTGGTGGGCAACCGCCAAGTTATATACACTGCACAGCGGCGCCAACCGCAACTTTGTGCTCGACGGTGCAAGCGGCAAAGACGACATCAAATCCTTTCTCGATTTCTCACAAAATCCGCAGGCAGTCAATCCGAAATGGAACTATGTCTATTCGGCCAACAACCAGCCTGATTCCATTGCGGGCATGCTTTATCCCGGCTATTATGTGCCTGAAGATCGCGCCAAACGCATCATGCAGTTGCTGGAGTCTAAAAGCGATTGGGATAGAACATCCATCAGCTCGATGATGATTGACGTGACTAATCCGCTGCTTACTGAAAATGTAAAAGTCCTTCTCACGGCGGCAGCGGGTGAAACCTTATCCAGTGAAGAACAAGAAGCGCTGAAGGTGCTCAAGAACTGGAATGGCACCGTCACCACGCGCGATGCGGCCCCTACCATTTATTATAAGTGGATCAACCAATTTTTGCGCAATACCTACGCCGACGAACTGGGCGACACCAACTATAAGCGTTTTCTCGCGTCAAACCACATGGTAAAGAGCGAGATTGCGGCGCAGATCGCGCGCGAGAATTCACTGTGGTGGGATAACGTTTACTCCAAAGACAAAAAGGAAAACCGCAGTGATATTTTACTTCAGTCGTTCCGCGAGTCTGTTTCTTTCCTGACGAACAAATGGGGTGGCAATGTATCGCAGTGGACGTGGGACAAAGCCAATACGCTGGAGAATCCTCATCCGCTCGGCAAGATTGCCGCGCTGCGCAGCTTCTTCGAAGTAGGCCCGTTTCCCATGAACGGCAGCCCGGAGATGATCAACAACATGATCAGCGATTTCTCTGAAACCGGCGAATACAAAGTGCTGGCGGGCCCAAGCACCCGACGCGTCGTCGATTTCTCTGACATCGAAAACAGCATCAGTATTTTGCCTACTGGTCAATCGGGAAATCCTTTTAGCCGTCACTACCGCGACCAATCGGAAATGTATGTGAAGGGCACGTTCAGGAAAATGATGATGAACAAAGACGAGATTATAAAGTCATCGACAAAGCTGGTACTCGAAGGAAAGTAGACTATGAAAATAAAAGGTCTAGTGATTTTGTTACTAAGCACCACTGGATTGGCCTTAAGCATTTTATTTTACAATTCTACCGTCACTCCATTTGATCGGCCTTTCATTCTATCCCATACCACTGAAACAATTATTGCTACGCGTGTCGACTGGATGTGCCACTGCGCAAACTTTGTAGACACCACTATGTACAAAACAAATCCGGCGACTGAGCCCAGCGACGATGACTATTTCTTTATAGAGTCAGACAGCGCCAGTCAGTTAGACAGAGACTACTTTAGCAAAAACGAGTACATAAAGCTCACCGGGCAATTCTATATCGACAAAGGAATACCAGAAGAATATAAACTTGGGCATATTGAAGATAAACCAGACCATGCCAGAGTATTTAAGGTTGATAAGATTGAATAGTTGATATTAAATTGGCTCGAGTAATCAAGGTGAACTATTGGAAAATTTTAGAGAATGAGAAAAAGAAAATTACTAAAGAGATTGCAAAACCTTTTCGTGCTGGAATTCATCAACGTGTTTGTACTGCCTTTTGCATTTTTAGTAAACTGTAATGTGCGTAACGAGGCCGTTGGACTAAATTCTATACTTGCCATGACGTTAAATGGAGTCCTTCTTTTGCAGGGAAGTTATTTGTGGTTTGATCTCTCCCAACAAATAAAAAACAAGACCATAAGCAATCTGACAAATATTTTTAAAAGATTAAAATTAATAGACCTTGCTTTAGTGATTGGCTCAGCGATTATTATCCTATTTTACCCATCTAAAGGAAATTGGGACAAATACGGAGCTATTGCATTTTTGTTATTGGCCATGCTGGAGTACATCAATTATTTTGAAATTCAATTGATGTACGATAACAAGAATGATTTGAATTATGTAAGAAAGTTTGGTCGACTGAAAGAAGCAAAGGTGAAGAGATTGCTTTGGTAACTAAATATCAATGAAACGACATAAATTAATAGCTATATTCATTTTTATACTAGGTATGGTCATTCCGTTCATTGACGATCTTGTTCTAATTGAAATGTTCTACCTTTTAGTTTTACTGATAATTTTATTTTGTGCTTCAACAGCTTTATTGATAGGATATTTGATTTGGGATAGAAGCAGATTAAAAGAATTCTTTTCATTCATTCTAGCTATACCATTATTTATTCTCGGGCAATTTTTCTCTTCCATGGCAGTTGACAAAGTACAAAGAGCGAGAAGTGAACAAACAATCAAAGAAATTGAAAGTATCCTTGCACAAACCGGTCAAATCCCGGCAGACTATCCAATAAAGTATGGAATCAAGTTTTCAAGGCTTAAGAGCAAGAACGAATTTAGATTAAGTTATTCAAAAGGATTTATGGTGACAATGTACTACACCAGTGTAGACAAGAAGTGGAGAAATAATAGATGGTACGATTAGAACTTGAATTGCATAGTCTATAAAATAAATGCTCAGGGCCTGAGCTTAATGTAGTGAAGGCGAAGCATCGGCATTTTCTCTGACTTCACAAAATTATTTTCATAGGGTTATCCTTAAAAATTGATAATTGTTACTTTGGAAATCGCTCATTCCCTAAAAAAAACCTTAAATAATCTTAATCAATTGGAATAAAATAAACGTTGTTCTATTTTGGTCGTACAAGGTCTGAATAGAATCGCACCATATCAACCAAACCAAACCAAGATGAACGTAAAACGTAATGTAGTAAACACCCTGCGGCATGGCTTGTGCGCCGCGCTTGTGCTTCTGGCTGTGGCGGCCTCGGCACAGCTCGATCTCAAAAGCACATTGCCTGTGTCGCCCGACATTAAGATTGGAAAACTCTCCAATGGCCTCACTTATTACATCCGCAAAAACGGAAAGCCTGAGAAGAAAGTAGAATTGCGCCTGGTAGTAAAAGCCGGATCAATTCTTGAAGACGATGACCAGCGCGGACTCGCGCACTTTACCGAGCACATGGCTTTTAACGGCACAAAGAATTTTAAGAAGAATGAATTGGTGTCGTTCCTTCAATCCATCGGTGTAAAGTTTGGCGCCGACCTGAACGCCTACACCAGTTTTGATGAAACGGTGTACATCCTTCCTATCCCTACGGATCGCCCTGAAAATTTCGACAAAGGATTACTGGTGTTGGAAGATTGGGCAAGCACGGTGACGTTTGAAGATGCCGAGATTGACAAAGAGCGCGGCGTAGTGCTGGAAGAATCGCGCCTGGGCAAAGGTGCAAACGACCGCATGAATAAAGTGGTGTTGCCGAAATTGTTTGCCGGTTCAAAATATGCCGAGCGCCTGCCGATCGGCAAAGACGAGATTCTGAAAAATTTTAAATACGATGTAATTCGCCGGTTCTATAAAGACTGGTATCGTCCGGATTTGATGGCGGTAATTGTAGTGGGAGATCTGGATGTCGCCGACGCCGAAGCAAAAATCAAAGCGCACTTTGAGAAGCTAAAAAACCCTGCTAAGGAAAGACCGCGCGCGTATGCATCTATTCCCGAGCGCTCTGTGTCAGAAGGATTGTCGGTAACGGATAAAGAAGCGACCAACAACGTGGTGCAGATTTATTATTCTACCAAGCTATCAAAACCCGACGTTACGCTAGCCGATTACCGCAACACATTAATTAAAGCGCTTTTTGGATCGATGTTTAGCCAGCGCATTCAGGAGTTGACGCAAAAGCCAAACCCTCCGTTTGTTTTTGCCGGCAGCAGTCTCAATAGTTTTCTCCATGGCCATGAAGTGTACAATTCCTTTATGCTGGTAGGCAAAGGCGGCGCCGAGCCGGCCATCACGGCCATCGTGCAGGAAAACGAACGCGCCCGCAAGTTTGGATTTACCGCTGGCGAATTAGATCGCGCAAAAAAATCCAGCCTGCGCATGATGGAACGATTCTATAATGAAAAGGACAAAACGGAATCGCAAGATCATGCAGAAGAGCTAATACGCAATTTTCTTTCTCAGGAATCCATTCCCGGAATTGAAAATGAGTTTACGTATTACAAAGAGCTGTTGCCAACGATTACTCTTGATGAAGTAAATCAATATACCGCTAAGACTATCCCCACTACGGAAAATAAGCTTGTCGCCTTTACGGGATCGGATAAGTCTGAGGTGCCAATCCCTACTTCTGACGAATTGCTTGCCATTACCAACAAAGCGGAAAAAATTCCGGTAACTGCGTACGAAGAAAAAGCAGTGGCCTCTAGCCTAATGGACAAAGCCCCTGCGCCTGGAAAGATTGTTTCAGAAAAGGAAAACAACGAGATGGGCTATACCGAGCTTACTTTGAGCAACGGTGTAAAAGTGATTTACAAAAAGACTGACTTTAAAAACGATCAGATTGTAATGACCGCCACGCGATTTGGTGGCCAGTCGCTGTATGATCAAAAAGACTATTACAATGCCGCTTACGCTTCGACAGTGGTATCGCAAATGGGTGTAAAAGACCTTACCCCTACGGATGTGCGCAAAATTACGTCGGGTAAAACTGCGTTTGCCATGCCTGTCTTTGGAACGCTCACAGAAGGAGTACGCGGCCAGAGTGGAACTGCCGACCTGGAAACAATGCTTCAGTTAGTGTATTTGAACCTGACGCAACCGCGTAAAGACGAAACGCTTTTTGCGTCGTTTGTTTCCAAGCAACAGGCGATGGTGCAAAATATGCTGGCCAATCCGCAGACGGTATTTCAAGATTCCGTGCAGCGAATCCTTGTAAACAATCACCCGCGCGCATCACGCTTCCCTAGGCCCAGTGATTTTTCAAAAATAAATCTGGATCGCGCGCTGGAGATTTACAAAGAGAGATTTGGCAACGCCGACGGGTTTACCTTCATTTTTGTGGGAAGTTTTGACACCGGCAAATTAAAAGAGTTGGTTGCTACCTACCTGGGCAGTTTGCCTTCTACTCCTGTCAGCACCACGTTTAAAGATCTTGGCATCCGCCCGATAAAGGGTGTGGTGAAGAAAGAGATTAAAAAAGGCGCCGAACCCAAGAGCTTCATCAGCATTGCCTTTACCGGCGAAACAAAATACTCGGACGACGAGAATTTCAAATTGCAAATGCTGATGGAGGTAATGAATATTAAGTTGATTGAAACGCTGCGCGAAGACATGGGTGGCATTTACGGTGGCGGAATGCGCGCCTCGATGAGCAAAAACCCGTACAACAATTATTCAATTAATGTTTCGTTGCCTTGCGGACCGGAGAATGTAGATAAGCTGATTGCCGCTACGTTTGCCGAAATTCAAAAGATAAAAGACAACGGTCCGCTGGAAGCTGACCTGGCGAAAGTAAAAGAAACGATGAGCAAAAAGCACCTCGAAGACCTGAAAGACAATAACTACTGGCTTAACAAATTGCAGCAGACGGTAGAACTTGGAACAGGCTCCGGGGATCTCCTTTCATTTGAAGATCGCCTTAAGGCAGTTACTACTAAAGACCTGAAGGAAACGGCGGTCAAATACTTTAACATGAACAATTATCTCCAGGCCGTGCTCTATCCGGAGAAATAATTAACGCTTCATTTCAACTCAATAAGCCTTCGGTCACCCGAAGGCTTATTTTTTTATTCGCTTTTAATACCTTGTAGAAAATTAGCGCAAGCCATGTATTTAATGGAACAGACCATGCGGTGGTACGGTCCGAACGACACTGTGAAACTCAGCGATATCCGGCAAGCAGGATGCACGGGCGTAGTCACCGCGCTGCATCATATTCCCGTTGGGGAAATCTGGACGGTGGAAGAAATTGTGAAAAGGAAAAATCAGATTGAAGAAGCGGGCATGACGTGGACGGTAGTAGAAAGTCTGCCAGTGCATGAGGATATTAAAAAGAGAACAGGCCACTGCGACATCTACATCGCAAACTATAAAGAGAGTCTGCATCATCTGGCGAAATGCGGACTTAAGGTCATCACGTACAACTTTATGCCGATCCTCGATTGGACGCGCACCGACACCAGTTATACTCTACCAGAAGGAAGTCGTGCGTTGCGCTTTGAACGCGCTGCCTTCATCGCCTTCGACTTATTCCAACTCAAACGCCCCAATGCTTCCGGCGATTATTCAACTGAGGAAATCAACAGAGCAAAGCAATGGTTTGATCGCGCTACCGACGAACAAAAAGATCGCGTGTTTAAAAATATTCTTTTGGGCCTTCCCGGAAGCGACGAGCACTTCACCGTGGCGCAGGTGCTGAGCGAACTGCAACATTATTCGCACATCAATGCAGCCGCCTTGCAACAGAACTTGTTTCATTTTTTGAGAGAGGTAATCCCTACCGCAGAGCAAGTCGGATTGAAAATGGCTATTCATCCTGACGATCCGCCTTATTCGCTGCTCGGATTGCCCCGCATTCACAGCACAGAGCAAGATGCAAGAGCTTTGCTTGACGCAGTTCCTTCTGTGGCCAACGGGCTGTGCTTTTGCACCGGCTCCTACGGCGCACGCGCTGACAACGACTTACCTGCTATGGTGCAGCGACTCGGCGATCATATTCATTTTCTTCACCTTAGAAACACGCGACGAGACTCTGACGGAAATTTTTATGAAGCCAATCACCTTGACGGCGACACAGATATGTTTGCTGTGGTGAAAGAAGTGATAAAGGTGATGAACGAAAGAAAGATATCTATCCCGATGCGCCCGGATCACGGGCATCAGATGCTTGACGATCTTTCAAAGAAAACAACGCCAGGATATTCCGCCATCGGGCGACTGAAAGGGTTAGCCGAGTTGCGTGGATTGGAATTGGGAATTGCGCGGTCAGTTAATCCGTAACACGTTTCCAATCCGGAACTAGACGCGTCATGATCAGCCACGCGATAAGATAGCTTGAGGATGCGAGTACAAAGAGCGGCAGATATCCAAACTTCACCCGAATAATCCCGGCGGAAGCTGCAAGCGCAATACCGCTCACGGCGCCAAACATTCCGCCAATGCCCATCACCGAACTCACGGCGTTTTTAGGAAACATATCCGAGCTCATGGTGTACACATTTGCCGACCATCCCTGATGGGCGGCCGTGGCCAGCGCCACCAGCGCGACAGCCACAAAAATACTGTGCGTAGTAGACGCCAGAAAAATACTGGTTACGCACAAGGCGCAAATAAGCATTGTGGTCTTGCGGGCCTTCGCTACCGACCAGCCCATGGTAATAAATTTCGACGAAAGCCATCCGAAGAAAATACTTCCAATATCCGACACGAGGTAAATCACAAGGAAAGGCAGACTGATGTTTTTGAGATCAAGTTTCTGATCTAAGGCTTCATTGGAATTAAAAAAATCGGGAAGCCACGTCAGGTAGAAATACCAGATCGGATCGGCAAGAAATTTACACACCACGATGGCCCATGTTTGTCTGAACGTGAGAAGACGCGCATACGAAATCTTTTGTGCACTATCGTCGCGCTCGTCGCCATCGCTTTTAATATGGGCTAACTCCTCGCGGCTGATCGTACTATGCTCTTCCGGTTTCTTATAAATAAATCGCCAAAGCAACAGCACTACAAAACCCAGCAGGCCGGTGAGAATGAACGACACGCGCCATCCAAAGTAAAGTGTAATCGCCGGTACGGCAAACGCGGTGCAGATGATGCCTACGTTTGCTCCGGCATTGAAAATGCCCGTAGCAAAGGCCCGCTCCTTTTTTGGAAACCACTCCGCCACCGACTTAACCGCCGACGGAAAATTTCCTGCCTCGCCGATGCCCAGCATGAACCGCGTAAGGCTAAGTCCGCGCACAGAATTGACAAAGGCGTTGAACACGCCGGCCAGGCTCCACACAATAATCGACCACGAAAAACCGCGGCGTGTACCCACTTTGTCAATAAACCAACCTACCAAGAGAAATCCGATGGCATAAGCAGTCTTAAATGCCGCATCCACAAAACCCATTCGCTCTTTAAATGTGTTGATGTCAGCGTCGGTGAGCGTGGCGCCGTCAGGTAATCCCAACATCGTCTTGCGAAAACCTTCGTCGATCATGGTAAACGACAACACGTTTCGATCAATGTAATTGATTGTGGTGGCCAAAAACAAAATCATCACAATCCGCCACCGATAGCTCTTCATAAAAGACGGAGTTGCATCAGTCTTCAAAATCCAAAATAGTTTTTACTGTTGTGATAGCAGATGTCTTGCACAATCTTTCCCATCCAGGGCAAATCGTGCGGTAGCTCGCCTTTGGCCATGTCTTTTCCAATCAGATTGCAGAGTATTCTTCTGAAATATTCGTGGCGCGGGAATGAAAGAAAGCTGCGTGAGTCTGTGACCATGCCAACAAATCGCGAAAGCAGCCCGAGGTTTGAAAGTGTATTGAGTTGTTTCTCCATCCCGTCCTTTTGATCAAGAAACCACCACCCACTACCCCACTGTATCTTTCCTGCTATGCTCCCATCGTTGAAGTTGCCAATCATCGTAGCAAACACTTCGTTATCGGCGGGATTGAGGTTGTAGATGATCGTCTTAGTCAACTGATTGGAGTTGTCAAGGAAATTAAAAAACTGTGACATAGATCGCGCCTGCGGAAAGTCGCCAATAGAATCAAAGCCTGAGTCCGGTCCTAACTCACGTAATTTTCTGCTGCTGTTGTTTCGCAATGCCCCAAGGTGAAACTGCTGTACCCAACCACGTTGGTGATACATCTTAGACAATTGAATCAGTATTGCAGCACGAAGTGATTGCTGCTCTTCGTCGCTGAGCGAAGAACCATTTCTTACTTTATGAAATAATGCTGCCGCCGTTTGTTCGGCATTAAGGACAAAAGGCAGCAACTCAAGCCCGTGATCAGAAACTCGACAACCTTGCTGATGAAAAAAGTCGATTCTTTTTTCCAGAGCCTCGAGCAATTGATCATAACGCTCAATGACAATTCCCGCAGCCGCCGATATCCTTTCAAGATACACACTGTACGCCACCGGGTCAGAAAAAGCATAAACTTTGTCCGGCCTGAACGTGGGCAGCATGCGCAAACTCACATCGCTTTGCGCGAGTTGCTGATGACTGGTAAGGGAATCAACGGGATCGTCTGTGGTGCATACCACTTCAACTTTCATTTTGTTCAGCAGACCACGAACTTTAAAATCCTCCTGAAGCAATAACGCTCCGCATTGGGAATAGATGGTGCGCGCAGTAGCCGGCGACAACAGTTCATTAATGCCAAAGTAATTTTTCAGTTCAAGGTGCGACCAATGATACAGTGGGTTGCGAATAGCGTAAGGCATCGTTTCTGCCCACTTCACGAATTTCTCAAAAGGTGGCGCATCGCCGGTGCAGTATTTTTCAGGAACACCATTCGTGCGCATGGCCCGCCACTTGTAATGATCGCCATCGAGCCACAGTTCAGTAAGATTCTGAAATTGCCGGTTGGAATTAATATCGTGTGGAGAAAGATGGTTATGGTAATCGATGATCGGCATGCCTTCGGCGTACTCGTGGTAGAGGCGTGACGAAAATTCATTCTCCAACAAAAAATCAGGACCTAGAAAATTCGGAGTGCTGTTCATGGATTCTGATTACACTCCGCAAAAAACAGTAAAGCCTCCGTCCACCGGAACAGTAACGCCAGTGACAAACTTCGACGCATCAGAACAAAGCCAGAGCAACGTGCCAATCAGTTCGTCGGGCTTACCAAAGCGGCCGTACGGTGTTTGTTTGATTGCTGCCTCACCGCGAGCGGTATAGCTGCCATCGGAATTGGTAAGTAAATTTCGGTTTTGTTCCGTAAGGAAAAATCCGGGAGCGATGGCATTAACTCGGATTCCTTCGCCAAACTTTTTCGCCATTTCCACAGCCAGCCATTCAGTAAAATTATTCACCGCCGACTTGGCCGCCGAATATCCCACTACCCGCGTGATCGGCCGGTATGACGCCATGGATGCAATATTGATAATGACTCCCGCTTTTCGCTTCGCCATATCGGCACAAAAGATTTTTGTGGGCAACACAGTTCCCGTAAGGTTAAGGTCAACTACCTTTTCAAATTCCTGGATATTCAAATCAAAAAAATTCTGATCAGGAGTAATGATGGCGCCCGGCAAGTTTCCGCCAGCGGCATTGATGAGAATATCAACCGCACCAAATGTGGAAAGAATTTTTTCATTGGCTGCAGCCAACTCATCCGCTTTCAACACATCGGCTTGGACGAACAATGCTTTTTTTCCTCTTGCGGTGATGGCACTCACCAGCGCATTGCCGACTTCTTTTTTCCGGCCAAGAATTACCACATTAGCATTTGCATCAGCCAGTCCATGAGCCATCGCGCCACCAAGCACGCCGGTGCCGCCGGTAATGACGGCCGTTTTATTCGCTACACTAAAAAGAGTTTCTGTATTGGTCACAAGTCGAAATTAATACGTAAAGATTTTTCCGTTCACCATCACCTCCTGCGTTTTTTCGTCGAAGGTTGCTTTCATGCCCGTGTGCGATGCAGCCGTAGTCATGATGTTGGCAATCGAGTGGGCATATCCTGCTTCTACCGGCGCGTTGGGCTGCTGGCGGCTACGCACACACTCCATCCAGTTGCGCACATGGTTGGACGTAAGTACATCTCCCCCAGTATTGGCCGACGCCACCACTTTTTCACTCAGCGTGCTTAAATCCAGTGTAGGCAACAGGTTGGCACTCATGTTCATTTCTTTCGCGGAACGTTCCGTCAAACCGCCATGCGCTGAAATAGTATTGGTGATCAGGTTAAGCTCGCCGCCGTTGGAAAAATAAATCTCAGCAGGATTCTCATCGCCGTTGTGCATACGCGAACTAAAGGTCACCTGGAAACCAGAAGTCAAATCGTTTTCAGGGCCATATTCAAAAACCGCAGTAGTAGTGTCCCAGTTTTTCCTTCCGTCTTTCCAATGATACACGCCGCCGTTGGCTACCACGCTGCGCGGATGTTTTAATCCACTGAACCAATGCACCGTATCAATCTGATGACTCATCCATTGGCCGGGCATACCCGAAGAGTAAGGCCAGAATAACCGGTACTCCAGATGCTTGCGTGCATCAAATGCCTCGAACGGGCGATTCAATAAAAACCGTTTCCAGTCGGTGTCTTCTTCGCGCAATTGAGCGACAAGATTGGGACGTCGCCACCGGCCCGGCTGGTTTACATTCCATGTCAGTTCAACCATAGTGATATCGCCAAACTTTCCCTGCCGGATAAATTCAGCTGCCGCTCTATAGTTTGTGCCGCTGCGCCGTTGCGAACCAATCTGCACAATCTTGTTACTTTCCTTTATGGCCTTCAATGCGGCCCGATTGTCTTCCATCGTTTCGGCAAATGGCTTTTCGCAATACACATCACACCCCGCCTTTACTCCTTCTATGGCATGCAGCGCATGTTGAAAATCAGCGGTGCTGATGAACACAGCATCAAGATCTTTTATGGTGTAGAGCTCATCATTATTCACACATGCCCGCACATCGTGACTGAGTTTTCCTTTCAGAAAGGCTTGCCCCTCTTCTCTCCTTTTCTTCCAGATGTCAGACACAGCGATAATATCAAAGTTCAACTCCTGATAGTGAAAATTAAAGGCAGGAAACAACGAGTTGCGAAAGCGGTCGGAGAAGCCAACGACGCCCACACGAACCTTGTCGTTGGCACCAAGAATATTGGCGTAACTTTTGGCACTGAATGCGATCGCCCCCAGAGCAGCCACCGAGGTACGTTTAATAAAATTGCGACGTGAAGTTTTCATGGCTTTAAAGATTTTATTTCAACTCTTTGATTTTAATGCTTCTGAACGAAACGTTGTTGCCGTGGTCTTGCAACAGGATATGACCCGTGGGCGCCATACCGAAATTCTCCCACTGCGCATATTTACTTCGTGCCACAAGCGCGTAGTAGATTGGTGTGCCACGCTGATACTCGACTACTTTATAACCATTGAGCCAATGCTCAATACGATTATCCGGATGAACTACGATGCGCCCGTAATTCCACTCGCCGATTTTGTGAAGGCCGCGCGAAATTTTTAATGAAGGGATCAAATCGTAAAGCGATGCCAACGTGCGATTGCCAACTGCGCCGAGTTTGGCGTCAGGATGCTTTTCGTCGTCAAGGATTTGATATTCCAATCCGATGGCCGAACCCGAATTCTTTTCTTTTTCGGTGACGAAATATTTTACTCCGCTGTTGGCGCCTTCGGTTAGTTTGAATTCAAACTGAAGGTCGAATGCTCCATATTCTTTCTCCGTGACAATGTCACCGCCATTCGTTGACTCGCCACCCGACGACGGTAATACTCTCAACGTTCCTTCTTTAATCTCCCAGCCCTTGTCGGGAAATTCATTTTTGTAAGCGCCTCGCCATCCCGTAGTAGATTTTCCGTCCCAAAGTAGGGCAACTCCATTTCTGCTTTCAGGCTCAGCCAGTGTATTAGGAATCGTGTTCACTACAAAAATATCATCCGCCGCAGAAGGCTTCAGGTTTTCCGTTTGAATAAGGATATTCCGAAAATGAATTTTCACACCAGCGTCCTCCGGTTTGCTCACAGAATGAACCTGCAGCGCAATAAACCCTTCCGGAGTCATGTCGTCAACAAGACAGGCGGCAGCCACACCATTTACCCAGGTGCGGATGACGTTCCCAATGCACTCCACGCGAATTTTATTCCATGCTGATTTTTTGAAAGCTGCCTTTGCTTCGGGGTTATACTCTAACGGATAAAGCCAATCCCGACGGGCTTCGTCATAGATACCGCCGGTCCAGGCACGTGGCGATGGGTCAATTTCTACCTGATATCCATGCACGCGACCTTCTTTATAATCAGGTTTGCTCTCGCTTCGGATTTGAATGCCCGAATTACTTTCTCCGTCAAGTTTAAATTCAAGCTCAAGAATAAAGTTGCGGTATGTTTTCTCTGTGGCCAGAAATGAGTTGGGCGATCCTGCCACAGTGGTTCCTACAATCTCTTTATTTACAACTTCGTATCGAGCCTGGCCATTCAACTGCTTCCAGCCGTCTAAGTTTTTTTCGTTAAAGAGTTTCTTCCATTGCCCCATCGCCGGTGAAAGCGACATCCAGATAAAAAGCAAACTCACTGAACAACGCAGGCCTCTTCCCATTCGTATAAAATTTCGGATTGAGTAAATCACTTTAAATTAACCGAAAATATGTGACTGCACCAATTGATTTTATGCGATCAATGACGACGAGTTAATCAAATTAATTTTTCAACATTGTACAGGTATCTTCATTGCAGTTACAGGTTGTAAGTAGTACTTTCACCACCTTTCTTACCGACGTGTCAATACTTATCATCTCCTGCTGCATCCTGGTATTGGTCTTGCTTATCGCTCGACTTAAAATGAATGCGTTCCTCGCTTTCCTTTTTGTGTCGTTGCTGGCCGGTTTTCTTCTAGGCATGGACCTCACCACGATTGTCAACTCCATTCGCAAAGGCATGGGGCAATTGCTTGGCTCCCTGTTGGTCATCATTGTATGTGGGGCAATGCTCGGCAAACTCGTTGCTGAAAGTGGTGCAGCTCAGCAAATCACACGAGGCATGATGAAAATCTTCGGCACTCGCTACATTCAGTGGGCGCTGGTGGCTACAGGCTTCGTAGTAGGTATTCCTTTGTTTTATAATGTAGGCTTTGTGCTGATTGTGCCGCTGGTGTTTGCTGTCGCCTTTCAAAACAAACTGCCCGTCGTATTTCTTGGCATCTCCATGCTGGCCTCATTATCAGTAACACATGGGTTTCTTCCGCCGCATCCTTCGCCCACTGCGCTGGTCGGCCAATTCAATGCCGACATTGGCCAGACCTTACTGTACGGTATTATCGTCGCCATTCCTACAGTAATCCTGGCAGGCCCGATCTTCGCGAGCACACTCAAGCGCATGAACTCACAACCATTGGAGACCTTCAGGCCACCTTCGCTGCCGGAGAATCAATTACCAAGTCTGTTCAACTCCTTAATCTCTGCCCTGCTGCCGGTACTTCTATTGGCCAGTACTTCGTTGGCACTTACTATTTTACCCTTAACGGGAAAAGCCCGTCAACTGCTTTCATTCCTTGGTGATCCGGATATTGTCATGTTGATCTCATTGGCCTTCGCCAGTGTGACACTGGGCATTGGAAGGAAAATCTCGGCGAGCAAACTCGCTGGCATTTACGCTGATGCGGTCAAGGATATCTCCATGATTTTATTGATTATGGCCGGTGGCGGTGCATTAAAAGAAATCATGATCGACAGTGGCGTAGGCTTACAAATTGCAAAGTCGTTTCAAGACCTGAATGTTAATCCGCTGATGCTTGGTTGGCTGATCGCTGCCGTTATCCGCGTAAGTATTGGGTCAGCCACTGTTGCTGGCCTTACGGCCGCAGGAATCATTGCGCCAATGATCAGGTTGACGCATGCGAATCCCAACCTGATGGTACTTGCAGTCGGCGCTGGTAGCCTCATGTTTTCTCATGTTAACGACAGTGGCTTCTGGCTTTACAAAGAGTACTTCAATCTTACTATAAAACAAACACTATTGTCGTGGTCATTGATGGAGACCATCATTTCCGTTGGCGGACTTATTGGCGTACTTATCTTGCAACTGTTCATCTAATTAACAATAAAATGAATCTCACCCCTGATCAGCGTTTTGAAAAACTTGGATTAACCTTACCTCCGGCTCCTAAGCCTCTCGGCGTGTACAAGCCCTTCCTCATCGACGGGCATCATGTGTTTCTCTCTGGTCACGGCACCGTAAAGGATGATGGAGGATTAATCATTGGCAAGGTAGGGATTGATCTTACGGTCGATGAAGCAAAACTGGCTGCTCGTCAGGTAGGGCTTGCGATGTTGGCAACCCTAAAAGCAAATCTCGGAAGCTTCAATAAAATTAAGCGTGTGATAAAAGTGCTGGGTATGGTGAATGCCGTGCCGGAATTTGGCCGTCATCCCTTTGTGATCAATGGCTGCAGCGAACTGTTTGCCGAAGTATGGGGCACAGATAACGGCGTAGGTGTGCGAAGTGCCGTAGGCATGGGCTCTCTCCCCGACAATATTCCCGTGGAAATTGAAGCTATGTTTGAGTTGAACGTTTAAGAAGGTTTAGCATGGAATGGTATCAAATTTCAAACATCGATCAGGTTGACTCGCCCACGTTGGCAGTATATCCTGCCCAGGTCAAAAAGAACATTGAAATTCTCAAGACGATGCTTCCCGATGTAAGTCGGCTGAGGCCTCATGTAAAAACACACAAGTCAGCCGACGTAACAAAGATTTTACTTTCTTCCGGCTTTACGCAATTCAAGTGTGCGACCATCGCCGAAGCAGAGATGCTCGGCGAAGCCGGCGCGCCGGACGTTTTGTTGGCATATCAGCCAGTGGGTCCAAAGATAAGCCGCTTCGCGTCTGTGGTAAAGAAATATCCGAACACCAAATTCTCATGCTTGTTCGACAATACTGAAACGCTTTCGCAACTCAACCATGTTTTCAGTGAAAGCAAACAAAAGATCAATGTGTACATTGATTTGAATATCGGTATGAACCGTACCGGTATAAAACCTGGCCAACAAGCGGATACGCTTTACCTCAGCGCGAGTGAATTAGATGCGGTACAGGTTGTGGGCATTCACGCCTACGATGGTCACCTGCGCGATGCTGACCTTGCCCTTCGAACACAAAAGTGCAACCAAGGTTTTGCACCGGTGCTCAACATGCAAAAACGAATGACTGACGCTGGCCTTCCGGAACCTGTTATTGTGGTCGGTGGAACCACGACATTTCCTATTCATGAACTCAGAAAAAATGTAGTGTGCAGTCCAGGTACATTTATTTACTGGGACCACGGGTACCACGACACGTTTGCCGAGCAGCCATTTGTATACGGGGCGTTGGTCATCACACGCGTGATTTCAAAACCAGAAGCGGATTTAATTTGCATCGACCTTGGCCACAAGTCCATCGCTTCAGAAAACCCTCTTGATAAACGTGTGTTATTTCTCAATGCTAACAACCTCCAGCCGGTAGGTCACAGCGAAGAACACATGGTACTGAAAGTGAATGGGGAAAATAATTATTCCGTTGGCGATGTATTGTACGGAGTTCCTTTTCACGTCTGCCCAACGGTGGCCTTATATGACAGGGCCACAGTGATTGAAAACCACCTTGCCACCACACGCTGGAATATGGTGGCTAGAAACCGAACAATAACCCTTTGATTTTTTAACGATGCTGTTGGTAGACGCTCATCTCGATTTAAGTATGAACGCGATGGAATGGAATCGCGACTTGACCCGACCGATTCAGGAAATTCGCGAACGCGAAAAAAACCTGACTGACAAACCCGACCGCGGCAAAGGTGTGGTGAACTTTGAAGAGCTTCGAAAAGGCAATGTAGGCGTGGTGGTGGCTACGCAAATTGCGCGTTATGTTTCGCCTCAAAATCCATTGCCTGGATGGCATTCGCCAGAGCAAGCCTGGGCGCACACGCAGGCTCAGCTTGCCTGGTACAAAGCCATGGAGGAAGCTGGCGAGCTACGGCCTATAACGAATTCCAAGTCGTTGGACGATCACCTTGCACAATGGGAAAAAGATTCTTCGGTCAAAAAGCCAATTGGCTATATCCTTAGTCTGGAAGGTGCCGATTCAATCGTGACCTTAGCTCATTTGGAACGCGCTTATGCGAATGGGCTTCGCGCGATTGGCCTAGCACATTACGGGCCCGGCCGCTACGCACAAGGCACCGACGCTACCGGCGGAATAGGACAAGCAGGGAAATCACTGCTTAAAGAGATGGAGCGACTCAACGTCATTCTCGATGCCACGCACTTGTGTGACGACAGTTTTTGGGAAGCACTGAACAATTTCAACGGGCATGTATGGGCCAGTCACAATAATTGCAGATCGCTAGTGCCGCACAACCGCCAGTTCAGCGACGAACAAATTAAAGCGTTGATCGAACGCGGCGCGGTAATTGGCGGCGTAATGGATGCCTGGATGCTCGTTCCGAATTGGGTGCGAGGAACGTCCACACCTCAGTCCATGGATTGTAATCTCGACAAACTAATCGATCACATGGATCACATCTGCCAGCTTGCCGGTAACAGTCTTCACATCGGCATCGGCTCTGACCTGGACGGTGCTTTTGGTAAGGAACAATGCCCTACCGACATTGAGACGATCGCTGATCTGCAACGGTTGCCAACGCTGCTGGAAAAACGAGGCTACAGTAAAGAAGATATTGAGAATGTGACCAGCAAAAACTGGCTTCGCTTTTTGCGCAACGCCTGGCGTTGATTATTTAGGTCTCACCTTGCCGATGATCTGAAGGGTCTCGCGAACCTGATTTTCAATAGCGATCCAATTGTTGGATGCAACATAGATCGCAGGAAACAACTGCGATCCCATTCCTACACAAAAGACACCTGCCTTAAACCATGCCGACAGGTTTTGCTCGTTGGGCTCAACGCCTCCGGTCGGCATTATCTTGAGCGCAGGTAAAATCGGCAACACCGATGAAACAAAAACAGGACCTAACACAGCACCAGGGAATACTTTTACCAACGCTGTGCCGGCATCTACTGCGGTGACAATCTCAGTCATTGTGCCTGTGCCGGGAATCCAGATAATATCTTCATGAGTAACTACTTCAGCAATCTCGGTTTTGAAAATCGGCGATACCAGGAACTGCGCGCCGGCATCGATAAACTCTTTTGCCTGTGGCGCATTCATAATGGTGCCAATGCCAAGATAAAAATCAGCATACGATGAAAACCGGTTTACTAATTCACGGAATACCGTTAAAGCATTCGGGCCACGATTGGCAAACTCAAAAACACGGGCACCGCCACGATACGACGCTTCAATCACGTGTGTCGCCGTAGAAACATCGTCATGATAAAACAGCGGCACGAGTCCTGTCTTTTCGATAGCGCTAAGAATATCAGATTTAGATGCCCTCATCGCAAAAGTTTTCCGGTGTTGTTGTTTTGCATGAGCGATTCAATTTCTTCTGCAGAGGCCAGGTTTACATCGCCTTCAATGGTGTGCTTCAATGCACACGCGGCGGTTGCAAATTCAAGTGTTTGTTGATCCGTTTTACCCGAAAGTTCACCCACGATCAGTCCGGCCATAAACGCGTCGCCGGCACCAATCCGGTCAACGATGGGAAACAACTCATAGCGCGACGACTTCAGCAGGGAATTCTTACTCCACAATACTGCATCAACAAATTGATGGGATGCACTTTTGGTTTCGCGATGTGTGGTGGCAATTTTCTTCACAGAAGGAAACTGCTTCACGATTTTTTCACATGCTTTTTCAAATGACGTATCTTCGATCCCGATGCAATTCTTAAAATCTTCAAGTCCACCCACCAGCAAATCGCAATAACTAATCATTTCAGGCATTACCTCACGCGCCGATTTCCCATATTGCCACAGCACACGCCGATAGTTGATGTCGCCGGAAACCTTCATTCCCTTCTTGCGCGCCGCGAGCAGCGCCTCCTTGCACACTGTGGCCGCACCTTCAGACACCGCCGGCGTAATGCCTGTCCAGTGAAACCAATCGGCACCAGCCATCGCTTCTTCCCAATCTACCGATCCGGGTTTTATGTTTGCAAAGCACGAATGAAAGCGATCGTAAATGATTTTAGGAGAACGAACCGACGCTGCATTTTCATAAAAATAAATACCAATCCGTCCTGGTGTGCGTTGCACTTGTGCTGTATTTATCCCATACGAACGCAACGTCGAAGCAGCGGCTTCTCCAATTTCATCATCCGGCAACACCGTAACGTGAGTCGCGGCCATTCCAAGCTTGCAGCACGATGCCGACACATTGGCTTCTGAACCGGCATAGACCGCATTCCATTGCGACGCCTGTTCAATACGTTGCCACGAAGGCGGCGAAAGCCGCATGAGTATTTCCCCAAAAGTGACTACTTTTTTCATTTGCAACGCATTGTGAAGCCGCTTCCAAGATAGAAAATTGAAGCCCAATTCCACAACCTGTAAAATAAGTGTCCTGAATTGCCATCCCAGGGGTTACAACCAGGCTGGGAACAAGATAAACGCCCCGAGACAATGTTTGCTATGAATACAATCGTGATTGTTGTGAGAAAGTTGGCGCTCGGCGTTCATACGGCAGAGCCCATTACCGCCAGAGATTTGTTCATTACCACTGCCGGGCTGATCTGGGCCACCCTCGTTGCCATTCTGCTTTTGCTATAGAACCTGCTCAGAATTTGAGCTTGGTGATTTCGTTACGCGAAATGGAGATCCGTTTCTGCGACTCCAGCTTTTTTAACAGCCGCGAAATAACTTCGCGTGAGGAGTTCAGGTCATCGGCTATCTCCTGATGCGTAACGGTGATTCTATCACCCAACAAATCAAACTGACGGGTAAGGTAAAACTCGAGTTTTTCATCCATTGAATGAAAAACAACATGGTCGATTACTTCCAGCAATTCGCTGAATCTGGATCGATAGGTTTCCAACACAAAATAATACCACTGGCGGTATTCGCGCATGAGGCCATCCATATAATGAATGGGGATGGCCAGCGCAGTCACTTTCGAAAGCGCCCTTGCCTTGATGGCGCTTGATTCATTCTTTTCCGCGCAGATCATCGATAGCGCACAGGCATTTCCTTTTTCAAGGTAGTAGAGAAAAAACTCCTCACCTTCCTGCCCTTCGCGGTAAAGTTTTACCTGCCCCTCTAAAATCAGCAGTGAGTTCTTAAAGTACTGGCCTGAGCGCATCAGCATTTCACCTTCCTCAAATTCGGTAACCTGACCGATCGCCTCAAGGTGTTTAAGAAGAGCATGATCGAATTGTGGAAAAATACTGCCTAACTCCATGATTTAATAAAAGTATTGCCATCAGGCAGCACGCGCCTGATCAAGGGTGCAATTTAGTTCTAAATATTTTTTTTAACTTAAATAGAAAATTAATCTAGCATGAATTCAGTAGAAATCACTACGGTGACAATCAATAGCAAAGAATACCTGCAGTTCGATTTTACCGGCTTCTTAGACGTGGCCGTAGCCACGGATGCGCTTCATCGGTGGGATGAGCAAATGAAAAAGGCTAACAACCATGCAAAAGTGTCATTGGTTTACAATTGTCAGAATATGAAAGGCTTCGATACCTCTGCCCGAAAGTTGTGGCAAGCTGCCATGCAGCGACATAAAAATCTGGTGAATACTACCTGGATTATCAGCGACAACGTCTTCATCCTCGGCGCTGCCAAAACCATGGGCCTTCTCACCGGTTTCCCTATCAAAGTGACGAAGAACTTACAGGGTATAAAAGACTAATTACCAGCTACTTTTTGTCGATCAGCAGCTTGACTACTTTATCAAATTCAGTGCTCTTGATCCGTACGAAATACACGCCGTTCTCAGTCGATTCCGCATCAACTTCCTCCTGATGTTCGCCTGACTCTCTCACGCCAAGGTCGCGCACCATCAATGATCTTCCCTTTGGGTCGATCAGGGACAGACTTACCGACGATTTCCCGTCAAGGGTATAATTCACAAAGAACTTTCCATCGGTTGGATTGGGGTACACAGAAACTGTATGAACCGTGACTGGCTCAACGCCAGTGGGTGTTTGCTGAATGTACAAATTATCGACTGACCAGCCCCAGGCGGAAAGTGTTTCTACATTGGCATGAAGCCTGAACCGAATGAGCAGGGTATCGCCCGCATTGAAGTTCTTTTTCAGATCGAATGTCTGCGACACCGTCTGAGCAAGGCTTCCACTTTGCGCGGCGTTGTAGGTTGACAACCATCCTGTGTTGCCCGATGCATTGTAACCATCCGCAATGGGCGTCCATGTTAATCCGTCCTTAGTACCTTCCACCACTACATAATCATTGAAGGCAGCCTGACCAAATACCGAACCCGCCGTTCCTGGTTTCACAATCGCGATGTCCTGATAGGAAATCGAGGTGTTGCTTCCTGAAGAAACTACAATCGGCACGAGCAAGGTCGCTGATGCATCCTGATTGGTAGCATAGTTGTGTGCACTTTGAAGACTCGTATTCGAAGGACCCATCGACTGTAATGAAAGGCCGTTGGTATAGAAGTTAGATGTACTTATAAAATAGTCGAAGTACTGCTGCCGTGTCGCAGCTAGTGTCAGTTGCGGAGTGGTGAGCGACTGAGAATAGATTGGTGCAGAACCTTTGTAGGCGATTAGTTGTAACACGACCGTTCCTGGATTGACATTCGAGATCTGCAAGTTAAATACTCCTGCAGACGGTGGAACAAACTTCAGCTTCTGCGTATTGATGACCACCTGAACGGAATCGTATTTGTAGGGAACATTGACCTGCACTACAAATTTCGATTGAGGTGAAGTGCCTGTAGCTACTATAGACGGCACGGGGAAGTTAGCGTTTTGATCGGTTGCTACCTCTGCCGTCCATATTCCACGACCGTGCGTGGCCAGTACAATTTCATTGTCTTGTCCTTTCATATCCCATACGGCTACACTGGGGAAATCCGTCAGCAGCGCCCACGTCGCACCCGCATCGATCGACTCTACAATACCGATTTCGGTTCCTGCCCAGATAATCTTGGGGTTGTCGGGACGCACGTACAGCGAATACACTGCCACGTCGGGGAATCCTGTAGTACTTGATGTGCCAGAACCAAAGCCGCTAATGTCTGTCCAGGTTTGGCCGAGGTCTTTGGTCATCAGGATCTTTGCAGTCTGCGCAAAAGAGAAAACTGCATACGCTGTTTTCTCTTCAGTAGGATGTGTAGCAATGCGCGTGATGTTTCCAAGCTTAACACCGGTAGGATTTGGTACCGCCGTAAAGGTCTTTCCTGCATTGGTGGACACAAAGAGGTTGCTGCCCGAATACATACCGCTGCCTGCCCACACAATGTTGGCATTGGCGCGCGACACTTCCACATCGGCGAACGACGACGAGCCCCATCCCGAAGTGATGGGTGTGAGCGTCCAGGCTGCGCCAAAGTTGGTCGACTTCCACACGCCTTCTGAGCCGACTGTATAGAGAATATCCGGAGCTTGTTTGGAACAAGCCAGCTTGGAGATAAAAGGAAACTTAGAAGCGTCAGGCGAAGAGCCTGAAAGGGTAAGTCCGGAAAATGCCGACGTCCACGAAACACCACCGTCGAGGGAGCGCGAGAAGTAATTGTACTCTGCGCCGCCGATCATCTTCTTCGGATCGTTGGTATTCCACAACACTTCAAATCCATCGCCAGCTAGCTGCGGATGCGTAGAGAAAAAGGTAGCCGCCGATGATACTGTTCCCGACGGCGTGAAGTACGTAGAGTTGTCTTGCATCCCGCCAAGGTATTCCTGTGCTCCTGGTTTCTTGTCGGCTCCATAAAACTGACTCGTGTTGTAACCATTACCAACCTTCGTCCACTCACCTGCCGTAGTGCCCGGCGAAGTTGATGTAGAAGAAAGGAATAAGCCACCGTCGTTGGCGATGAGAAGCTGATACGTCTTCGACGAGGTGTTTACCGGAATTGGATAAATATTGTGTTGATCAGGATGCACGCTGCTGTTCTTGGCATCATAGTCGCCATACGGATCGATCACCGTTGCCACCGTGCTGGTATATTTATAAATGACTTTGTAGGTGATCAATAAATTCGACGACGGAAGACTCAACGGATTCCACGTGCCGCCACTGGCAAGGTCGGGCCAGAAGAAATACATTTCATTAAACACATGCCCGCCTTTCACTGCGATGGACGGGCTGGGTGCTAGTGGATTGTACGCCACATTATTAATAAACACATACTCCCTGCTCTGCTGCGTGGCTACGGTGCTCGACGTATTCTCGGCAATCAAATCAAAAACACCATTGCGATCCTGATCGCGAAAGGAAACCATCAGTTGTTGTTTCTTGGTCACGTTCCACACCTGAAAAGGCACGTCCACATAATCCTGATACACGTAGCTGGTGTCTTTCACTCCCGACGTAGCACCGACGGGCACCAAAAACCGATGCGCCTTTTGCGAAATGCCGGGACCAAACAATACTTTCACTGTATCTGAACTAGCCGAGCCGCCGATCTCCAGTTTACCGCCGTCGGCAGTGGCGCCAAAGTTGACAAGGTTTAAAAACGAACTCGTTCCATTCTCTGCTAACGAATACGTGCCGGTAGAGCCTGTACCCGGCGCACCAAGCGTAACCTGAAAGATACCGATACCACCGACGTACACTACGTTTTGATCGTACGGACTGAACGTAACCGTGTTGTCATACCATCCCTGACTACCTGCTGTGCTGGCCAGAAAGTCAACAGTCTTGGTGCCGAGGGTAAGTGTCACCAACGACCAGGAAGCTCCTGCGTCGGTGGACAAGTATAGATCTGAATTTACACCCGATAGCGATCCCTGGCTCGACGCGATGATGCGACTGGTATTCACCGGCGACACCGCGATTTCAATCCGACCCGTTGGCGTCATGCCCGTGTTGCTGAGTTTCCAAGTCACGCCGCTGTCAGTAGATTTTAGTACACCAACACCATATTGTGTGGCATAGAGCACGGAGAAATTTCCTGGCGTAGGGCGCAGGTCTTGCACTACACCACTAAAGCTTAATGTCCAGGTGGTGCCGCCATCGGTAGAGCGATAGATGCCTTTGTTGGAAGCCGCTAACACATTGTTTTCATTGGCTGGATCCACTGCCAGTCGGTTCACGCTTCCCATCACGAGCGAGTTGCTCAGGAAGTTCCAGGTATTTCCTTTATCAGTGCTTTTGAAAATGCCTGTGCCAATTACGCCGTCCACTAGTCCGAAACCTTCGCCAGTACCGGCGAAAATGGTATTGTGATTTGAAGCGGCCATGGCCAACGTAGTCGTCGCCAGGTTGGGCACATTCGGCGTAAGCCATTTCCAGCTCGTGCCGCCGTCAATGGTTTTCCAGATTCCACCGCTGGCCGACCCCACGAACCATGTTTTGTTGGAAGCATCATCCGGATCGACAATTATTCCGCGGGTGCGGCCCGGCACGTTGCCCGGTCCACGTTCTATAAAACTAGTCACGCCGTTGGCCACACTCTGTGTGCGGGCTGTCGCAGTATTCTTTTTCTGAAACGCCGCCAGCGCCTGCGCTTTCTTCAACTCCTGCCACTGATGGTTGGCCGGATAGCCAGGTTTGTCCTGATCAGACCGTGTGCGGATACCTAAATGATAATTAAGAAACTCACGCGGCCCGTTTTCCTTCTCTCCCATCCCTTCACGCCCCTCGCGCTCACGCTCTTCGCGCTCGTCGGAGGCGCTTTCTTCGGTCTTTCCGTAGTTCGCATTGTCTCTAAGGTTCATGGCCACCACCAGCGCCAGAATAAACCCACTACTAAGTATCAGTATCCGCTTCATAATCCTCCAAATCTAAAGAATGAATAGCACACGGGAAATTTAAACCGGCGAAATGAGACCAATTTTCAATTTTCGCCTGCCGTTGATCAGTTAAGACCGAAGAAGGTGACTTTGGTTTAAACAAAAGGCCAAACCGGATGGTACTCCTCTCCTTTTCCAGAGCGGATTTTGAATGGAAAGTTACCGAAGTGAATTATCAGAGGAAAGAAAACGCGTCGCCAGCGTAAGCGGACGGAACGTATATCGCTTCTTGTCGTGATGGCCGCCACTGCGCAGCAAAATATCGCGCAGCGTTTCAATCACGCGGATGATATGATGGCCTTTGTTGATCATCACGCAATCCGATAGTCCCGCGTGCGCCGCGTCGGTCACTTCAGAGCGTGTCGCCACGCCCGACTTGTTCAAGGTCTCCAATACTTGTGTTGCCCAGATCACGGGCACATGAGCTGCTTCGCAAATCCATAAGATCTCTTCCTGAATTTCGCTCATCCGTTCGAAGCCAATTTCTACGGCCAGGTCGCCACGTGCAATCATCACGCCTACGTGCTCGTCTTCCAATCCGCAAAACAAAAGTGACGGAAGATTCAGCACTGCTTCGGGTGTTTCAATCTTAATAATCAGCGCAGGTTTCTTTCCTTTGCCCATCGCGTGTTTCAATTCCATCAGGTCGTCGGCATTGCGCACAAACGAATAGCCCACCATGTCGGCGTGCTTCAACACAAACGGAAGGCATTCGCGGTCGTATTCGGTAAGCGCCGAGAACTGAAGTTTGGAGTCGGGGAAGTTGATTCCCTTACCGTGTTTGATGCACGGCTTTTTAGACGAGATGCGCAACACCTGAAGTATCGCGCGGTCGCCTTCAATATTCTCTACACGAGTCTCTATGAGGCCGTCGTCAAACAGCACGCGCTCGCCTTCTTTAAGCTGACTCACAATGCCTTTGATTGTACAGCCTACCACTTTGTCGTCGGCAGTAAGGTGTTCTTCATCCACCAGCGAAATGGTTTTCCCTTCTTTGATCTTTACTTTCTTCTCGTCGATCAGGCTCGTGCGAATCTTCGGACCAGCAAGGTCCATGTAAATCTTGCACGACAGGCCGGTGATCTTCGACGCGCGTTTGATATTCTGAATCATGCGAAACCACGTGCTCTCGTCGTCGTGGGCGCAGTTGATACGCGCTACGTTCATGCCCGATTGCAGCATGCTCTTTACCGTAGCGTAATCGTCGGCGTACTTCTTGTCGAACGTGGCCATGATAAATGGAATCGACTCGTTTTGTTTTTCGCCCATGAGCGAAAGCACATTTTTATTATGCGATTCTTTGCCCTGCTCGTAGTTCATGATGTGCGAAGGCGACTTCTGCTTTACGCCAAGAAAGTGCAGCACCGACTGAAGCTGTCCGCGCACGTGACTCTCCGCGCTGGTGAGCGACGAAAGCCCTACAGCATGCAGACGGTCTTGCAGCGCGCGGATGTCCTGACTGCGCAACACCAGATAGTGAAGCAAGTTCAACGCGCTTTTATAATTATTGGGGTGGACTTTCCTGATCTGTTTCGAAAATTGCTTTTCGGCTCCTGTCATCAGTTCGTCAATCGCCAGTAGTTCTTTCCTGAGAGAGCCTGTTTCCTTTGCGGTCATAACCTTTAGAGATAAATCGTGTCTTACACCACACGAGTTAGAGTATTTCTAACCCATGCACTATGACAAACCTCATAAAAAAACATGCGCAAGGATATACCCTGATCATGTGAGCGCAAGAATAAAAGACGGAAAGGTCAGGGAATCACTTCAAAGAGCAGCACTTGTGCCTTCTCCAGAAAGTTGAAGTTGTTATCGCCAATGAACAGCAATGTCTTGTGGCCGTTGGGAAGATCCGGCCCGTAGGTGATGCCTTCAATGTTGTCGATGTACTGCGTCATGTCGTCCATGTTAAGCAATAACTTTTTGGAAGCCGGTGCCGTCGGTGGGTTTTCAGTCAACGAATTCACGTCGGCTACGTTGCCTGCATGTTTCAAGTCGGCCACAAATACTTTGATCACGCACGCCAGGTGGCCGGTAGAAAACGAACGCTCCATCACCAGCAGCTTGTTGGCGCTGAGCGCGAAGATCTCTGAAACACCATTCACTTTGAAAGCAGTTTCCGGCTTAGGCTTTTTGGCGACTGGCTCAAGCGCATACGCATATTGACCAGTGTTCTTTTTCGTTGCCGCATCGTAGCGGTAAATCCGTATCCACGAATCAGTCTTCACCACATCGGCACGCGGACCGTCTTCATAGCGCGGTTCTTCCAGCGACACAAACAGCGTCTTGTAGTCGTCGGTGTAGGTAATTCCTTCCAGCACTCCATTTTGACGCGGACCATTGTCGGTGGACTTCATCTTCAGGTTTTCAGGGATGTCAAACTTCCCTGCATAGCTGCCGTCAGGATTAGCAAGGTTGATCGACGGATCGACCAGCACGACAGGCGTTGCTTTTACATTGCGTTCGCCTTCGCTGGTCCACACAATTTGCTTGGTCTTTGGATTGTAACGAATGGCTTCCGGATCAGGCACCAGCGCAGGATCTTCCTTGGCCGACGGAAAGGGTTTGCCGTTGGGTTGCAACAACGAATGCACATCGAGAAACTCAACCGTATCAATGCCCGTGGGTGTAATCTTTATCTTGGCTGTATAATACCGTACCGGATTGATGGCCGAGCGGTCATCGCAGATCATATAATAGGTGTCGGTCTTGCGGTCGTAGTCGATGCCGGAGAGTCCGCCTACCGTCGTCGATTTAAAATTGTAGTTGAAGGGAATGTCGTATTCGCCTAAAAACTTTAGGCTTGAGATGCTGGTATCGGAAGGTGGAAAGAACGGTGCCGACCAACCCGAGAAAGAACCACACGCAAAGACAACGGCGAGAGCGAGACGAAATTTCATCTCGAAAAATAATACATTTTGCGAAGATTACAGATTATCAAATTGGGTGAATGGAGTTAATGGCGGATGAAGCGTAAAGTGAGTTGGCAGAGTGTGGCTACGTCATAAAGACCAGAAGCACACGTCACATTCGACCCCTTCGGGGTCGTGTCGTCAAGTAAAGTCTTTTGCTATACACATGCGATGCCTTCGGCATCGGTAGTAACTGCAATTCAATCCTCTATGCAGCTGCGATCCCGAAGGGATCATATGTTTATAGAAATTCCTTGATCGAAGACAACACGTTACATTCGACCCCTTCGGGGTCGCGTCGTCAAGTAAAGTCTTTTGCTATACACATGCGATGCCTTCGGCATCGGTAGTAACTGCAATTCAATCCTCTATGCAGCTGCGATCCCGAAGGGATCATATGTTTATAGAAATTCCTTGATCGAAGATTGGTTATTGTTGGTCTCCCGACCAACAATCTCAAAACTAAATCTCATCATAATGAGTAAGAAACCATTGGCTATTGTTGGTGATGCCGAGTAGTCTCAACATGAATATTTTATATATTCTATCAACTGGTTCGATGATAATTGTTCCGGTTTCAAAATCTAACACCATTTGGTTATTGTTGGTCTCCCGACCAACAATCTCAAAACTAAATCTCATCATAATGAGTAAGAAACCCAAATTCATTCACCCCGGTTTCATAAAAGCACGCTGAACTATATTTATAATCTTCAGGGAGAGACGCCAACTGCCAATGCGGCTGACAAGGATTATTGTGAAGGTAATCAAACTTTTGCCTGAAGAACCAGTCGTGAATCAAATCAACGCTTAGCGAGTTGCGTTTCCATACTTGAAATCTCCTGTCCTTTAGCCCAACAAAAAGCTGCTCTAATTCTTGCTCGCCCTTTTTGTCACGAATAACCTTCAATAATCTCTTTGCCGTAAACTTTAAAAAATCACGTTGCACGTCTTCAAGATTGTATGTATTCTGAATCCGCCAAATGAGATGAAGATGATTTGGCATGATCACAAACGCCGCGACCTTAACATGACCAGCCCTCACCTGATACTGAAGTGCTTCGATAATTATTTCTTTAGACTCGTCTGTCTCTAGCAGACAAATCCAATCGTAACACACAGCCGTAAAAAATTGAACATGATGATGCTCCAATTTCATAATCGAAAATAATGCAGAAATCAGAAACAAAATACTTTAGAGTAAGATTGTCGGTCGGGAGACCAACAATAACCAAGGTAAGATTGTTGGTCGGGAGACCAACAATAACGAAGTTTATAGAAATTCCTTGATTGAAGAAAGCGACCCTGAAAGGGTCGAATAGCAACTTATTCAATAGTGAAACTACTTTCTAATTCATAATTGATCAGTACTCTCTTTCTTGTCTTTGCAGATCGGATCAGGGATGACAATATACCACTATCATACCTCTGCGTTCCGATCATAACAGCGTACTTATAATGTCCAGGTAAGCGGACAACAAATACGTTATTAGGGTTGTATGTTGGAATGAATGAGTAAACGGAGTCACCTTTTGTTAATGGTTTTTCGCTAACTGTTGATTCGCAGTAGGATCCGCCAAATGATTTACGAGTGGAGTCACCAATCCGATAAAGAAGTCTTCCGTAAAAATGACTAGTTATACTTTGGCCGTAAAACACAGTGTCAGATTGACTACGTATTTTATAAACAGGCTGTTTTCCTCTTTTCATTCCCCAGACTGGAACAATTGATAAATTACGCGAGGTGTAAATCTTTGAAACGGTCAGATCCTTTAAGTATTCACTACCTCTGTCGTTACGGTCAAAATCCAAATAGATTTCCACCCGCTTTTCTTTTCCATCAACAGTAAATTCATAGTCTGTTCTTTTCCATTTATCCTTTTGCAAATAGTCAAAGGCAATGGAGTAAACACCCGGCTTGGTTATCACCGATGTTTGATTTTGTGTGCCAGGGTGGACTTGCTTGACATTAAACGTTGAAACAATATTTGCTGCGTCTTTTATCGTGACCTTAATCTCACTTGTTTTGGCAACATCGTCATCTACCTGCAGGTTAATATCAACTTGTATTTGTCCGAAGGCTGAAAAAATAGACAACGTAGTGATCGATAATAAGACTAGAGTCTTCATTCCAATTTATTATAAGTGTTCTAATAGCACAAGTCACGCACACCGCTTACGCGCTTGAATAAGACTTGCGCTGGTGAATACCAAATTCATTTCACGTTACTTCCTATTAGTTGTAGAGAGAACCCTACTACAATTAGAACGTATCCAATTTTTGATATAAGCTTAAACATTTTCTCTTTAGGCGAATGGAGCTCGCGATGAAGTGATTCCATTACACTTGTTGGCGTATCTAAAGGGCTTCTAATACCCCAGAAGAAAATAAGGGTTACGCCTGCCATATCTAAAATTAAACCTATTGTGCTCCACCAATTCATACTTTAAATTTAATTAGTTAATAGGAATCTCAAGGATTAAATCATCGTGATTGTATACCCAGACTTCTTCCTTCCCATCCTGATTGATTACTAAAACCTCGTAATGCAACTTCGTTTTGGGTCCACCGCACCAGCAACGCTTTATGATCTTACCAAATTCACGGGTGAAGCTTACTGAGACAATCGTGCCGGGCGGGTAAATCTCCATCGACGCGAACTAAGGAAACGGTTTTTAGCAAAGCAAAAGTTCTTTGTTCTATTTTTTGATCCTGAAGGGGTCGAAGAATTGAGGAGAGACAAATACGGCACAAGTCACGCGCATTGCTCACGCGCTCAAATAAGACATGCTATTGTCTGGAACCAACAATAACTAAAGGAGACCAACAATAACGAAGTTTTTATTAATCATTGCGATATTCATTTAGTGGGTTTCCATCGGCGTCAAACCATTCTATTAAGCCTACTTTGAATTCGCCGCCGTCAGTAGGTTTGTATCGACCAAAAATACTTTTGTCTTTTATCCTCGTGCTTAATGTACTCGCTAATGCTCTGAAAGCGTTTTGAAAAGAATCTTCTGACATTAATATCTCAGTCTCATAAGAACTAGAAATTATTTTAACTATTTCCTTTGCTGTTAGGCACTTGTTAAAACCCTTTAAGGCAAATCTAGCTTTGTCAGTCCACGACCATTCCTTATTGTACACTGTGTTCGAGAAAAGAAATGGAGTTGATAAAATAGTGTTTGGCTTCTTTGGCTGGCCGCCTAGTTGTGCCATTAGGTCAAGCAATTCGCGTTGCTTTAGTTCTAATTTTTTATATTCTCCTTGATAATAAGCCAGGAGCTCCCTGGCCTGTTCATCCGAAATTTTTAATTGTATATCCATAAATATCAAATTAAATTTTGTCTTGTCAATTAAGGTGTTAGTTTTGACCTAATAACAGTGGAGCGTTAGGGATTTGCACCCTATGGCCTGCAATTGACAGTCGCCGCCAGCACTACGCACGTCCCATGTTATTGGTTAAGCCCTACTCCCTCGCCCCCTAAAAACGCGGAAGTATGGCTTATTTTTTTTCCTATATCGTAAAGGTATTTTGTGATATTCAATTCTGCAAATGACCGTTTAGAAGAAGTATAAAATATTTATATTTCCGATATTGTTGAATTGTTGATAACTTTTATAGGCGCGCTGAAAACACCTAATTTTGGCCATTATTTGGGTTTTTGGCTTACCGAAATATTGCCATAATTGTTGATAACTTCCTGATAAATATTTGTTTTCAATATAGCTTAGCAGAATACTAACGCCAATGCTAAGAAAATTAGCACAAAAAGTATGCCTAATTTAGAGCTGATTTGGTCTAAAAGGTGTATTGACTCCTCGGGAGACCAACAATAATGAAGGGTTGACATTCTTAACCCCACAAAAAAAGACTGCCCTTGTGAGGCAGTCTTTAGGTGCTCTACGCTGTGCGCCGTTAGGCGGGCAGGTAGATGATCCGTACTTCGCTCCACTCGCTGGGACCGTTTTTAGTGATCATGCGGGCTCTGAAGTAATACCGGGTGTTCACCTCCAGCTCGCCGCGCACGATGCGCCCGCGCGTGCCCAAGTAAATGGTGCGCCAGTTGGCAGGGTTGGTGATGTCGGTACTCATCTGAACTTCAATGGAGCCGCGCGATACTCCTTTGTACGCTATCTTTGCCTCACCGGGGTTGCCGGTGGCAAATACAGAGAACTCGGAGGTCTTTCTGGTAGTTCGTGTTTTCACAAACAGACCAGCACTACGGATAACCGCGTCGGCAGTAGCCAGGTTTTGGTTGGCTATTGCTTCCACGTAACTGACGAATTGCTTCATCGCCAGCTCAAGCGCTTCTACTTTGGCACGCATCATCGCCGTGTCGTCGGGGCCCCCTGCTTTTGCTTGCAGGTAGGCCGCCTCCGCCTGGTTGACGAGCGTGGCCAACGTAGTCATTGTGGGGATAGGCGTCGGGAAATTCGGATTCCCCGTCGTCTGCATGATACACTCACGCCCCCGTGCTAACTTCCCCGGTACTGGTAGTTTACTTATACCGGCGTAGGCTTCAAACTTCATCGTTTTGTTAGGCATTGTGCAGTTAACCTCCCCGGTGCAACTCATGAATCGCACCGCTTCAGCATCACTGCGGTTACACATTTATTTACACATCAATCGACTAGCAGGTTGTTTTCAGCAGAACAAATGGGTTTTCCTTATACCCTACGTTACTGCAGTTGTAGTGCATGGAATCACCCGGCCTGAAAAACAGACTACGTATTTTTACACACATCACGTCATGGCCTGAGGCTACACGACGGACGGTGGATAGAAAACAAAAAAACGGCGCGACCATGCGCATGATCCGTTCGCTGAACAGAGCACATTGTTCGCTGAACAGACGCGCGAATGAAGCACTCCGACGTAAATTCTGAAGCATGGTACTGAAATTACGAGAAGTCGTCACTTTATTACGAAGAAACGTCACGTTTCTACGAAAAGTCATCACGCTTCTGCGATAAGTCGTCACCTTATTATGAAGAAGCGTCACGTTTCTACGACAAGTCATCACCTTTCTGCGAGAAGTCGTCACCTTATTACGAAGAAACCTCACTTTTCTACGAGATGTCGTCACGTTTCTACGAGAAAACGTCACCTTATTACGAGAAGTCGTCACGTTTCTGCGAGAAGTCATCACGTTATTACGAGAAGCCGTCACCTTGCTACGAGTAAACCTCACGTTTCTACAAGAAGTCGTTACGTTATTACGAGAAGTCGTACGCTCTACCTGATAAACGTGTACGACTTCAGAAGAAACATAACTCCACATACCCTTTATAGTATCCACCTCTTGCTCCATCGCACGCAAGTCGCCGCTACGGTGATCAAGTGAAGATGAATAAGGTGTGAATGCGTTCATTAGTTATCCTGTTTACCGTCGCGCGCTTTGGTATGTATGAACCCTGTGCTGCGCTGTTGGTGATACAATGATATTGTGACGGGCAGGTGAGCACAAAATTTTCAGACAACTATTTTCATGACGATACGCATTTCTTAACCTACGTCAAGTGAAAAGGATATCTTTAAAAGACATTCTTGACCTATATCATGAAATAAGGATCAATCAATTTAATAGGAAAGGCTATTAGCTTACTGGTGAATTCAGGAAACGTCAGCGGTAAGTGTACGCTATAAGATGTTATAAAAGTGTACGAACAGGTTAGACTATTTCCTTAGTAAGAGTTGCAGATGTTTATAAGATATGAGGAAAAACATTTACCTTTTCGATTAACTAAAACAGGATAAAGGAGTCCTAAAACGGACACCTCATTTCATTTACGAACGCAGTGGCAGGTCAAAAGCCTGAATTTTAGGTTTAATCTCGTCCTTTGAGTAATGGCACATTTGTTGAATACGCACGGCTATGATTAAAAACTACTTCCTGATCACCCTTCGGAGCATTCTGAAAAACAAGCTATTCATCCTTATCAATGTGTTTGGCATGGGCATCGCCATCGCCTGCTGCATTGTCTCCTATTTCGCCAACGAATACAGCTCCACCTTTGACGCCATCCATACACAAAGTGAAAAGATATACCGTGTTTCTTCGCTACGTGAATTCGGAGGTACGGTTACCCGGTTTGGCTATGCGTCTATGCCATTGGGAAGTATTGTACACAACACCATGCCCGACGTGGCGCAATCGTCGCGCTACTACTACTCCTACTCTAACTTCAAACGCGACGAAGATCTTTTTGCGGCCAACTTATACTACGTCGATCCCGACTTCTTCCGCATGTTTTCATTTGAATTCATAGCCGGAACCCCTGACGCTTTAAAAGATCGCACCAGCGTGTATTTAAGTGAAGAGATGGCGGTGAAGCTGTTTCATTCAGCACAAGAGGCGCTTGGAAAAACGGTGACACAGGTAATTGGAACCAAGCTGAAAGAACTGAAAGTAGCCGGCGTGTATAAGGAACAGCCGATGAACTCCAGCTTTTATCACAAGAATGGGTCAAGCTACCTTAATTTTGAAAACATCAGCGACGAGCACTCCCTGTTGTTTGAAGACAACTGGAAGGAAGTGTGTACACTGTTCCTGCTCATCAACGACCCCAGTCGCGTGAAGAATGTGCATGATCAACTGCAGGGTTACGTCGCCAACAACAATCAGGCGCGGGAAGATTTTAAAGTCAGGGAATTCCTTTTAGAGAGGCTGCCCGGCATGGCCGCTAAAGACCGGGCCGAATATACCACTGCGTGGACCTTTGTCGCTCCACCGCAGTCGGCGGTATTGGGCTCCTCGATCATGGCCATCTTTATTCTTATGATTGCCTGCTTTAACCTGACCAATACCACCATCGCCATTTCATCGCGCCGATTGAAAGAGATCGGCATTCGCAAAGTGATGGGCAGCCGACGTCATCAACTGATCGCCCAATTCATGGGCGAAACCATCGTCATTTGCCTGCTTGCCTTACTGGTAGGTTTGGCTTTTGCCGATGTGTTGTTGCAAGGCTGGAATTACTTGTGGGAATACATGCAGTTGCGAGCGCATTATCTCGACTCGCCAGGCTTTGTGTTGTTTCTGGTCGGCGTGCTGCTCTTTACCGGCATATTGGCGGGTAGTTATCCTGCGCTGTACATCAGCCGGTTTGAGCCGGCCAGTATATTAAAAGGCAAATTGAAATTCGGCGGCACTAACCTTTTTACACGATTGCTGCTAGGCATGCAGTTTGCCATCTCGCTGGTGGCCATTGTAAGCGCCATCGGGTTTTACCAAAACGCACAGTATCAAAAACAGTATGACCTGGGCTTTGATGTACGCGGCTCCATTATCAGTTGGGTAAACAACCGGGAAGAGTTTGATCAATACAAGCATGCGCTGGAACAAAACCCTTCGGTGCACTCCATGGCCGGCGCCCGCAGCGGAATACTATCCAACCACCTGCACGAACCCGTGACGCATGCCTCGGTTCAAACGGAGGTAGACATCATTGAAGTAGGCGATCATTACCTTCAAACCATGGGGATTACCTTGCTGAAAGGCCGCGACTTCATCACGGATTCAGAAAACGATCAGCGCGAATCGATCATCATCTCACAAAAGATGGCCGACCAGTTCAGACTTACCGATCCTATCGGACAGGAAATCATCTGGCGCGACAGCATTCACCTTCGTGTAGTGGGCGTGGTAAAAGACATTTACACGCAAGGCCTGTGGCGCGAGCTCGACGCGCTGATGATCCGGTATGTATTGCCTGACAGTTACACCAACCTGATTGTAAACACCTCGGCAGAGGCTGTGCCCGCCGTCAATGCGTTTATGGCTCACGAGTGGAAAAAGCTTTTCCCCAACCGCCTGTACAACGGCAACATGATGGTGAATTTCCTCAACGATGCCACGGTTGTTAACATTAACATTTTGTACATGTATGTGTTTATCGGAGCGGTGGCCATGATGCTTTCCGTCACGGGGTTGTTCTCGCTGGTGTCACTGAACATCATTCGCAGAATGAAAGAAATCGGCGTGCGAAAAGTATTGGGTGCCTCTATGGCCAACATTGCCATGGTGATCAACACCGAGTTTCTATTGATCCTGGCAGTGGCCTCGGCCATTGGCTCCTACCTCAGCTTCATGCTCTGCAACTTGCTGATGAATTCCATCTGGCGTTATCATCAGGGAGTAGGTGTAGCGACTTTTGTGATTGCAGTGCTGGCGATGTTTACGATTTCCATTGCCGTGGTTGGGTATAAAGTGATATCCGTGGCCAGCATGAATCCTGTGAAATCACTACAGAATGAATAAAGTACGCTCCCTACCGCAGGAAAACCCTTAGCATAAAGAATTTCTTAATTTTGAGCCCTACCCGATAGGGGTAAATGACCTTTCATCTGTTTATTAATGATATAAGGGGTTTGGAGAGCAAAAAGACTTCATTTCAGTTTGAACGGCTTTTTAAAGAAAGCTTTGATAATTTCTTTGACGGGCTGCACCGTTATGCAACTGCTATGTTAAAAGATGAAGACAAAGCCAACGACGCCGTTCAATCGATATTCACCAGGTGGTGGGAAATGAAAACTGATCTTGAAACCACAGACTCCGCCAAAGCTTATTTATACACCGCAGTGTACCGGCATTGCCTTAATGTCATTCGTCATGAAAAGATAAAATCCAATCACCGTGTAGTTGCCGCTCGCGAAATGGTGACTCATACGATGGTGGATTCAGACTTGAACACATTTGAAGAGTTAGACACGCAGATCAGCAATGCGATGAATGATTTGCCGCCGCAGTGCCGTATTATCTTTGAAAAGAGTCGGTTAGAAGGAAAGAGGTACGTGGAAATTGCAGAAGAAATGGACCTGTCGGTAAAAACCATTGAAGCGCAAATGGGCAAAGCTTTGCGGATATTGAGAGAAAAATTAAAAGACTACCTGTAACCTGTGGCCTTCATGACAAACCCCACTTTGATTGACGACACCCTTCTTGGTAAGTTTCTCGCAGGAGAAGCAACGCCCGAGGAGGCCATGCAGGTAAACGACTGGATCGAAGCCTCGGAAGAAAATAAGACTCGCTATCAACAATTTGAAAAAATATGGTTTGCCGAAACGCAGGAAGAACGCCGTGCAGATAAAGAAGAAGTCTGGAGAAAATTGCAGCCACTTCTCAAAAATAAAACTGTCGCTAAACAAATATTCTTCACTCCCTTCCGCCTAGCTGCATCTCTGGCTTTGCTTGTTGGTGCCGGCATAGTTATTTATTTCTGGAATCTCAATCCACCGGATACACTTACCTGGGAGGCACGTGAGGCACATCAGGATGTGGTGGCAATGACGCTGCCAGACGGCTCTTCCGTGACGATGAACAGAAAGAGTCATATTCAATGGCCAAAAGGAATGGAAGGCCCGCAACGAAACATCGTACTGAAAGGGGAAGCTTATTTTGATGTTTCACACAACCCATCCAAGCCTTTTGTGATTACCGTAGACGATATCCGGATAAAAGTATTGGGCACTGCATTCAATGTGCAAAACGACTCAATAAAAAACGAAGTCGAAACCGAAGTAACACGCGGCAAGGTACTGATGAGTACCAGCCGTAAGGAAATTATCATAGAAGCAGGGATGAAAGGAATATACCGACGGGCAACCGGAGAGTTGAGTCTTGAAAAACTGGTCAGTGAAAACAACATCGCCTATGCCACGCGCGCGCTTTCCTTTTCCAATACTTCGCTGGACGAGGTTACCAGGCAGCTAAGTAAAGCCTACGGAGTGCAATTCGTTTTTACCAACACCAAGTTGAAAGAATGCCCATTAACGACGGAGTATCATAATCAATCGTTGTCTTTCATCATGGATGTAATCGCCGAATCCTTACATCTCACCTACGAGATAAAAGATAACACTGTTTTTATTTCAGGAGATGGCTGCTTCTAAGCCACTAAAAATAATTGCATACTTATGGATTGGATTTCTGGCTTTCCAGGCCGCGGCACAACAGCGTTCACCTGAAAACCACCAGGTTATTTTTCTGGAGCCAAGAAAATACCGTCTCGACTCATTACTTACATTAGCTGCAAAACAGACTGGGTTAGTGTTTTCATATAGTCCTCAGGCATTGAATGTGCGTCAGTACCTGACATTAAAAAGTAGCAAGCTTGAGATCTCCGCTCTTCTGGCGTGGTTGAAGAAAGAGGGCATGACGGTGAAGCGAATTGAAAATTACATTGTACTTTCTACCGCCCTAAAACCCAAACGCGTTAGCCCTCCGCTAAAGGCAGTGACAAAAGAATCAGGTAAAACGCCAGCGGTACAAGAGGCCGTAAATACGATTGCGACAACCAATAAGATAAGCCCTGTAAAGATTGTTACACCCACGATCGATACGGTGAAAAAACTACACGATCACGCAGCTTCAAAACCATCTGATTCTATCGCAATTCAGCGTACCCGAATCACTCAACCAATTCAACCGAAAGACACACTTCGTTTGGATACTATTCGGAGCGTTGATCGTCAAAGAAAGCCTGACCAGACGAAGAATACAGCCCCGCAAAAAGCTGCTTCACCTAAGCCGTCTCCGAAGACAACAGAAAAAACGAGTCCTTTTTTTATTGATTCCGGCATGGCGCTAGATGAATCTTCTTTTGTTGGGATGTCTGTGCGAACAGGAATCCCTCTTCTTTATGGCACCCTTTCAGCACACACCAATTTCAGTGTATCACATGTGCGGTACGGACTAGGCACAAGCATCGGGTTATCCAGGCGGCTGCGTCTGCGATTTAATTTCTCACGCGGTGACATTACAAAATCCGGCTTTTATTACGACTCTACCGGAAGCAAATTTCCCATTGCTGCCAAAAGCACGTTGACGCGGTATTCCGTAGCACTTGAGTTTTTCCGAAACAAAAAAATAAGTCTTCAGGCAGGTCTCGTATTCAATCAACTTGTAACGCACTACTACATCAACAATGCACCCGCTACTCTTTCACGATTTACCAACGGGGATCATTTGTTTTATACTCTTTATCCACCTTATCTGCTTAGCAATACGTACAGCCCCACCGCAGTGTCGAATACGAAGACCTGGATCGGCCCTGAACTGAGTGTCTATTATTTCATTCCTATTCAATCAAGGAAGTAAGGGTAATCTCAGGATGGGGTGTTTTATAAGCAAGGATGAACAAATCATCCGATAGTAAAACAAAACCAACTCTTTACGTTATGAAAAAAATTCTTTGGGTACTTCTATCCACAGCGGCAATGACTGCATGCAACAAAAGTCAGGATAGCGTTACGCCATCCAATGATCAAAAAGTATTGGGCCTGGTGCTTCAGGCGCCAGCTTCAAATTCCGGAGGGCTTATCCTGCTAAAAGACGGGCGGACAATCAATCCTGTAACAGGTTTCAGTTCTACAACAGCACGAGCAGGAAGCAAGTTCGTATTTTCATTTGAAGAATTGCCATCTGATGGAAGCAACGTGCGCAGCGTACGTGTGACAAATTTTACAGAGGCCACTGACTCTACCTTTACACCGCCACCTTCATGCGGGGGAGTTGACACGACCAAAGTAGGCAAGCAGTTGCAAGGCACGTACACCGGTACCTTTACGTACTCCACCGTGTCAACCGCAAATGCAGCCGACACCACTAAAAACATTAAAAACATCAAAGTGGTGTTCACTGGCCGGCAATACAACGCCACCTTTACATCCGATAACTCAACGGGAGGATCCGGCACGTTTAGTCTCTTTAACAGTCCTTACGTTGGCTTAAAGTTTGATGATTCCAAAACCTATCCGGCTGGCTATGAAACGAAGCTTTTGAAAGGTGCCTATTACATCATCAACTTCGACGCCAATTCGATTACGTTGATGAAGTATGATTCCTATACACACTCCATTTACATCTTAAAGAAATAAGCTGCACTATTCTGAAAGGCCCGCACTACTGTGTTGGGCTTTTCTTTTTTTACTCACACTATATGTATATGCTTATTAGTAGCCGTTATCTCCGCCTTTTCTCTTTATTCATTTTGTCTATTCTTTCCGCATGCAAGCAAAGTGAAGTCAAACCTGTAGCACCACCCGTGGTGCCTCCTGAGGTATCACCCGTAGTGCAGTACACCACGCAATGGCAAAAAATGCCTGGTGGTCAACAGGGTGATTGGGCTACTTCACATGTCACCCTCGCGGATGGCAGTTTGGTGATCGTTGGAACAACCGAATCAAATGCAAGTGGTGATGTGCCTGACACAAAGGGAGGCACAGACGTGTGGGTAATAAAACTTACTAAGGCAGGAACAATGGTTTGGTCTAAAACCTATGGCTCATATGGAGATGAGAATGGCCTGAGCATTGTTGCAACTGTGGATGGTGGATTTATAATTGGCGCATCGGCATATGGAGATCTTACTTCCAAATATGGAATTGGTCCCACTCACGATGGAACTGACGCCTTGCTAATCAAAATTGATTCGGAAGGAAACATGATCAAGTCACTGATGCTGGGAGGAAATGGTAATGACTTTGCCGGCCCTATGGTCCAGGCACCCGACGGAAGCGTGTGGATGGCCGGTTCCACCAACAGCACGGATGGCGACCTAACCGACATTTCTTCGTGGGGAGATACTGACGCGTGGTTAGTAAAGCTGGATGTCAACCTGAATTTAATTCAACAGAAGAAATACGGCGGTTCCAACGAAGATCGGTTCACCTGCTTAACTATTTCTTCGGATGGGAACCTCCTTCTGGCCGCAAGTACCAAAAGTACGGATGGTCAGATTGCCGGGTCGCACATCGTTAACGACGGTTCTGTGGATATCCTTTCTGATCTATGGGTGGTCAAAGTCGACTTGAACGGGGGACTGATTTGGAAGAAGGACTTCGGAGGCAGCAAAGCCGACAGGCCTTCATCTATTCTTCAACTAAGCAACGGCACTATCCTTGTCAGTGGTGAAACGATGAGCGGCGACGGCGATATAACAGGATATCATAATCATTCCGATCACGGTGTTTCCAATGCTACTGATGATGGGTGGGTGATAAACCTTTCTTCAACAGGAAACCTGCTGTGGCAACATTGTTTAGGAGGGGCGGGCAATGACACGTTCCAATCGGCCGTTGAGGTTACGAACGGGACAACCCTGCTCCTGGGGTTAACAGATAGCCTTGACGGAGATGTTACGGGCAACCATGGACAATCCGATGTATGGCTTGTAGAAATCGGTGCAGACGGTAAACTAAACTGGCAACGATGCGTTGGAGGATCACGCGCAGATTGGCCGGCATCGATAACGCTTTCGGCCGATAAAACAGTCTCGATAAGTGCATACAGCGACAGCAATGATGGCGACACCTCCGGAAATCATGGTTACTATGATTTTTGGGTTTTACATTTGCAATAATCAGCATCGCGTATGACTTGGATAATCAGCGTGTGGAAAAAGTTCATTCATACCTTTGGAATTGGATGGCTTGCAGTCGCCATGACTTCCTGCAGCACTATTGATTACCACATGCCGCGCTATCATCCAGGCAATATCTATTTAGCCGGCGCTAAACGATACGGATCGGATTCAATCTTCACCGCTACCTACTGGAAAAATGGGATTGCCACTCCCCTCACGGATGGTAAAACCAACAGTGCGCTATTCGGCATTCAGGTAACGGGCAATGATATTTATACCGTTGGTTACGAAGGGTCTATCCTTAAGTATTGGAAGAACAAAAATGCCGTCACCATTGCAGATACCATCACGGCCACGTCCATGGCAATACTAAACGAAAAGGTTTACCTGGCTGGCGAAGCACACTTTGGAGCTACTTCGGTTCCTGCGTATTGGTCCATCGGGCAACTAAATCATTTGCTGGACAATTCATCGCAGTCGGCCAGCGGGCTTGCCTCGGCCATCGCTGATGCATCGCCTGATTTCTTTATCGCAGGTTACCAAACTAACAAAGCATTGCCAAACTCCTTCATCTGGAAAAATGGCAAGACAGTAGTTTACCAGTTTTCTGGTATAGCAAGAGCAGTTACCGTCCAGGGTACCGACGTATATGCTGCAGGTAGTTATTCCGCACAAGGCACTGATCTCCGCGCTTCGTATTGGAAAAACGGAACACGAATAGATCTGACCGCCGGCACTACACCTGCGTGTGCCTATGCAATTACTGTTTCAGGAGATGTAGTCTACGTGGCCGGATACGAAACGAATGCCAAGGGTTTTAAAGTTGCCAAGTACTGGAAAAATGGCGAAGCCGTTTCGCTTACAGAAGGCAACTCCAACTCCAATCAGGCGTATGCAATTGCAGTCTATGACAACGACGTGTATGTTACCTGCGATGGGCCAATCGCACACTCTTCCTTGCTTTGTAAGAACGGCAAAGTTGTAGCTCCTTTTGACGGCACCAGCGATCAGTTTTATGCCTTGGGTTTGTTTATCTACTAATGTGAATTTATTGGCAAAAGTGTCACCTCCAATCCCATTTAGGCAACATTAATTACACTAAATGAAACAACTGTAATACCCCACCGCTAGCTAGAAATCTACTTTTGCCGTAAAAAAGTATTTATGTTTCTCTCGCAGGAAGACACCTCGCGCCTGACCTACTGTATTGTACTGGGCACTATTCTGATTATTTCATTGCTGGTCTTGTTCTGTTAGCCTTCCATCACCAACTACACTACACGTATTATTCAATGACACTTCACACTAAACCAGTGCCCGCCGGCATTGGCCGTATCGAATCGATTGATGTACTTCGCGGACTGGTCATGATCATCATGGCTTTAGATCACGTGCGCATTTACTTTTTTGCCGGTACGTATCTCTTCAGCCCTACCGATTTGCAGCATACTACTCCTGCCATCTTTGCTACGCGACTCATCACACATTTGTGCGCGCCTACCTTTATTTTGTTGGCGGGTACTTCGGCGTACTTCATCGCTCAGCGCAAATCAAAATCCGAAGCGGCTTTCTTTCTGTTCACACGCGGCCTATGGTTAATTGCTTTGCAACTGACACTGGTCCATTTTGCATGGCACTTCGATCCTGCCTTTCATCACATCACCAGCAACATCATTTCAACAATCGGGTTCAGCATGCTATTCTTATCGTTGCTTCTGCACTTCAATTTCAAAATTATTCTACTTATTGGGGCCTTGATTGTGTGCGGCCACAACGCCTTCGACAGCGTTTCCTTTGCCGAAGGATCGCCAGCCGATATGCTCTGGTCATTCTTTCACGTGGCAAAGTTATTCCCGCTTGCCAACGACTATTCCCTGCAGTTTACTTATCCCCTCATTCCGTGGATCGGAGTAATGACATTGGGGTATTGCCTCGGCCGATTGTATGATGCAGATTTCGCACCCGCCGCACGAAGAAGAGCACTGCTTTGGCTTGGCTGCGGCAGTCTGTTATTGTTTGTGGCCCTGCGCGCGGTCAATAACTATGGCGATTTATATCCCTGGAGTCATCAGGAAACAGTAACGAAGACGATCATGTCGTTTTTAAATGTAGAAAAATATCCACCGTCTTTAGACTTTCTGTGTGCCACCCTGGGTGTTGCCATGCTGTTGCTGCGTGGACTTGAGTCAAAAACGCGCGACTGGATGAAACCCGTTTCATTGTTTGGCAACGTGGCCCTGTTTTATTATGTGCTCCATATTCTGGTTATTCATATGCTGGCGCTGATAGCTGTAGTGGCGGCAGGCCATCCGGTCAGCACCATGATTTTTAAAGGATCGCCGGGGAAAGCATCACCCCTGCTCGTGGGTAAGTTCGGTCTCACTTTGCCAGGTACCTATGCGCTGTGGATTGGTGTGGTGGTCATCCTTTATCCGGCCTGCGTATATTGGTATGAGTTAAAGAAGAGAAACAAAGCGAAGTGGTGGATAAGTTATGTGTAACAGCACGTTGATCAATACCAAGGCATGGCTATTGATGATCTCAAAACCCAGGAAGAAAGACCCCTCTCCTGTCCTCCATTCGCTTTGCTAAGGACCAAAACGCCTTTTTTACGCCATAAATGAGATTGGTCAGGTATCAAGACGACAGTGTTTACCCCTGCATCAGACTATTTAGGCCCCATGTCGATTAACTTGGCACTTAAGTTAGACGACATGGGTAGTAAGTTATCTGACTTGGTACCCAAATGAGACGACATGGGTAGTAAGTCATCTGACTTGGTACCCAAGTGAGGCGACATGGGTAGTAAGTCATCTGACTTGGTACCCAAATGAGACGACATAGGCAGTAAGTCATCTGACTTGGTACCCAAAGGAGACGACATGGGCAGCAAGTCATCTGACTTGGTACCCAAGTGAGACGACATGGGCAGTAATTCATCTGACTTGGTACCCAAATGAGACGACTTGGTACCCAAGTGAGACGACTTGGTACCTAAGTGAGACGACTTGGTACTCAAGTGAGACGACATGGGTACCAAAACGAGTCACGCAGGCCATACATAGGTAAATAAGGGTCAAAAACGCCTTAAGGACGCCATTCCGTAGATTTGGCTGTGTGCCGTTGGCCTTAAAATTGAACCGCAATAGTTGTAAGTACCGCCCCAAGTGCTGACCTTGGCACTGTGAAAGACTACAAAAAATACTACCTGATCGCCGCACCGCCGGAAGACGTGTACCTTGCCCTCACCTTACCTGCCACATTGCAGTTGTGGACGGGCGAACCCGCCGAAATGAGTACCGAGCCGGGCTCTGAGTTTTCCCTGTGGGACGGCAGCATCGTCGGCAAGAACATCGAGTTTGTCGAGAGCAAGAAGATTGTACAGCAATGGTACTTCGGCGAGCAAGCGGAGCCTTCTATCGTCACCATCATTCTGCATTCGCACGCCACAGGCACGTCGGCCGAACTGCGCCACACCAATATTCCCGATATCGACTATGACGACATCGTGGAAGGCTGGAACGAAAGCTACTTCGGCTCCCTGCAGGAGTTTTACGAGTAAGCTTACTCTTTTACCGTAGTGAGAATGATGTTGCGGTACTCAATCGGGCCGTGATCACCCTGAATCAAAATCGGGCCGGGCTCGCCTTCGCGACTGTTCAATGCACCGCCGGTAATGCCGGGGATCACCTGATCATTAATAACGGTGCTGCCGTTGGCCACAACGGTTACCCTTCTTCCAATCAGCGTAATGTCGTACGACTGCCATTCGCCGGCGGCTTTGGCCACCATTTCATTGGGCGGCAAGAATCCGTAGATGCCGCTGAACTGATCGTCGTAAGGTTCTAACCCCTTGCTATCGGTTACTTGCACTTCATAGCGGCCGCGCAGATACACGCCGCTGTTGCTTCCCTTGGGATAACGAAACTCGATGTGCAGTTTAAAATCCATGTAGGCGTTGTCGGTCACCAGGTTGGCACCCGACTTGGGGCTTTTCAATATACCGCCTTCTACTACCCATTGGTTCTCGCCCATCGCGTGCCAGCCGGTAAGGTCTTTGCCGTTGAAAATGATCGTGGGCTTATTCCACACGGGGTTCATGTCGTGACGAAGAGCGGGCGCACGCACCCCTTTCCACGCATAGGTTTTGCCGTCGGTATAAAGCATCGTTCCGTGAAGGCTGTCGCCTTCTACCGTTCCTTCAAAGTCCATGTTGGTGTTGCCGGGCTCCCACTGCGGTGGGATAGAGAAACTGAACTTGCCGCTGTTGTACTTTACTTCTGCCACAGGCCGGGCACTGCCGAAGGCATAACAGAAGCGACCGACCAACGTATGTGTTCCAGAGTGACGCACCTCCAACCAGGAAGGAAGTTCTTTACCGTCTTTGGCGACGACCAAATCCCATCGGCCTTCGATTGGCTTTTGTGCAGATGCCGATAGCGACAGTACGGTGATGAAAAGAACTACAATCAAACGGAAGGAAGAAGACATGCTCATGGTCGGTGTGGGTTTAAAATATCAACGCCGAAGATAGCATTAATCGGCAGTGAAACCGAAGCGCGAAAACCGATTTTATTTGAACTTGAAATAGACCGTAGCAGCGGTCGATTTACTTTGCCGAGACAAAGCGAATGCCGCCGCTATGATGAAGGTCAGCGTATCGGCTTAGCTATAACTCGACTTATCTACCGGAATGACAAAGGCCCTTATCGGGAAACCGGTATCGTGCTTCGAATTGTATTCCTTAACGAGAGCAAGCGCGTGCTCCGACTTTTCTTCCTCTGTGAAACTAAAGGCAAAGACAGAATCAAACTGATCGGTGCCGCTGGTGAACCAATCGTCGAGCAGATTGTGCTGACGCTGGTCTTTGAATCCAATAGTTTTAGTGACGCTGAAGACGGCAATCCCGGACTTATTAAAAATCTCGGCGACTGTCTTTTGATATTCTTTCAAACAAGTTACTAACAACAGTTTCATGATTTGATTTATTAAGCGTTTGATTTAACTTCTTTACCACGCATCATGCGGAAATAAATAAGCGGAACTACCAGCAGCGTAAGGAAAGTAGAAGTGATGGTTCCTCCCATCAGGGAGATGGCCAGTCCCTGGAATATCGGATCGAACAAAATGATTACTGCTCCGAGTACTACGGCACCGGCAGTCAACAAGATCGGTGTGGTGCGCACGGCGCCCGCTTCAATGATCGCCTGCTTCAACGGGATTCCTTCTTCAAGGCGTATGTTAATAAAGTCAATGAGCAACACAGAATTCCGCACCATCACTCCGGCCAACGCAATAAACCCGATCATAGAGGTGGCAGTGAAATACGCATTGAGTATCCAGTGGCCAAAGACAATGCCCACAAGTGATAAAGGAATGGCCGCGAGCATCACGAGCGGCACTTTGAAATCCTGAAACCACCCGACGATAAGCATATAAATCATGATCAGCACCACGGCAAAAGCGATTCCCAGATCGCGGAACACCTCGAAGGTAATCTGCCACTCTCCATCCCACTTCAGGGTGTAATCGTCTTCAAACTCAGGCTGGTGTGTGTACGACTCCTCAAGTTTGTACCCCTGAGGTAATTTGATTTCCCCAAGCCTTTCGGCGATATCCATCATGGCATACGACGGGCTCTCCAGGTCGCCGGCCAAGTCGGCCAGCACAAACACCACACGCTTTTGATTCTTTCGGTAAATGCTTTTCTCCGCGATGCTTTTGGTGATGTGCACCAGGTCACCGACTGGAACCATAGTGCCTTGCTGGCTGAGCATCTTCAGGCCTTTGAGTTCGTTGAGGCTTCCTTTCTCTTCGTCTTTTAACTGAAGCACAATCTGAACAGGCTCGAATGAATTTTGGTCGTGGATGACGCCGGCATGCATGTTCGACAAAGCCGAATTCATGGTGGCTACAATTTGCGCGGGGGCAATACCCAGGCGCATGGCTTTATCCTTATCTACCTCGAACACATATTCCGGTTGATCCGCTTCGGTCATCCAATCGACGTCCACCACACCTTGTGTCTTTTCGATGATTTGTTTCAGTTGATTGGCAATCCGGAGTTGTTCTTCGTAATCGGGTCCGTAAATCTCGGCTACAATGGTAGAGAGCACAGGAGGTCCGGGTGGCACCTCTACCATCTTCACGTTGGCATTGTACTTTCTGGCGATCGTTTGGATTGCAGGCCGAAGGCTCTTTACGATTTCGTGGCTTTGCGTGGAGCGGTCTTTTTTATCCACCAGGTTCACCTGTATATCGGCTACATTTTCACCACGACGCAAATCATAGTGACGCACCAAACCATTAAAGCTAATCGGTCCGGCCGTGCCGACGTGTGCCTGAAAGTTCTTAATCAACTCTTGCTTCGCCAAGTAGCGGGCAATTTCCTGAGCCACAACCGCCGTACGTTCCAGCGTAGTTCCTTCGGGCATGTCGATCACCACCTGAAATTCATTCTTATTATCGAACGGGAGCATTTTTACCGCCACCCATTTGGTGTAAAAGAATGACATGGAGAAGAGCAACACCACGACGGTGCTCATAATAAATGCCCATCGCTTCCAGCGGGTTTCGAGCATGGGATGAATGGACGCTTTGTAAAGTTTATAGATTTTAGATTGCTCAAGCGTTGGTGGTGTACTTTCACCATGCCCTTCCTTTTCACGAAGGAAGATATAGCCCAGGTAAGGCGTCAGCGTGAGCGCTACAATGAGTGAGAGCATCATGGCAATAGAAGCACCAATCGGCATGGGGCTCATGTAAGGGCCCATCATTCCAGACACAAACGCCATGGGTAATACAGCGGCAATGACCGTGAAGGTGGCTAGTATCGTTGGATTACCTACTTCATTGATGGCGAAGATGGCGGCCTGCAAAAGAGGCAATCGTTTCATCTTAAAATGACGGTGCATGTTCTCGGCAATGATGATGGAATCGTCAACCACAATACCGGTAATAAATACCAGCGCAAAGAGTGTGATCCGGTTGAGGGTGTAGTCAAGAAGATAGTAACTAAACAAGGTGAGCGCGAAGGTGACCGGCACAGAAAGAAACACCACAAGTCCACCGCGCCAGCCCATGGCCAGCATCACAAATCCGGTGACGGCGATGATGGCTACGAAAAGATGGAGCAATAGCTCTGATACTTTTTCAGAAGCGGTTTCACCGTAATTTCTTGTTTCGGAAATGTGAACATCAGCAGGAACAAATTCTTTCCTCAGGTGCTCAACCTTAGCCACAATACGACTAGAGAGATTCATGGCATCGGCACCTTTCTTTTTCGCAATCGACAAAGTTACGGCCGGATATTCAGACGGGTAGGTAGCGGCCGCCGCTAGATCATGGCGACCATACCCAAAGAAAACATATTGAGAGGGTCTCTCCGCTCCTTCTTCCACAGACGCCACCTGCTTTAAATACACGGGCTGTCCCTGATTCACCCCTACAATCAGGTTCCCTACTTCCTCACTGTCTTTCAAAAAGATTCCGGTGTCCACCGAGAAGGCCGTATCTGTTCGCACCAAATGCCCCGACTGCAGTTGCGCATCATTGGCCTGAATCTGTCTGGCAATAGACAAAAAATCAACATGGCTTTGGGCCATCTTGTCTTTATCCAGCACCACGTTTACCTGACGGCTTCTTCCCCCAATCAACGACACGGCAGCAACGTCCGGTATTTTCTTAATCTCGTTGGTCATGACCTGACCAAGTTGTTTAAGGTCATAGTCGTTGTATTTCTCACTCCATAAGGTTAATCCGAGTACGGGCACGTCGTCGATAGCCCTTGTTTTTACCAACGGCATTGACACACCGGCAGGCACCTTGTCCATGTTCTTCATCAACTCGTTGTACAATTTCACGAGCGAACGCTCCACGTCTTCGCCGACGTAGAATTGAACAATCACCATCGCCTGACCTTTCATGGAAGTGGAATACACATACTCCACTCCTTTCACGTTGGAGATTATTTTCTCCAGTGGTTTAGCTACACGGGCTTCTACTTCTTTTGGCGAAGCGCCCGGATAGCGAAGAAAAATGTCGGCCATAGGCACGTCGATCTGCGGCTCTTCTTCTCTGGGGATCAGCATCGTGCTGTAGCCTCCGATCAGGAGGAACGCGATCATCAGTAAGATCGTCAGCTTCGACTGTAGAAATGCTTTTGCAATATTTCCGGATAAACCTTCTTTCATGTGTTTTAACTCTTAAGAAACAATTGATTATTTCACCACTACGCTCGCCCCGCTAAACAGCTTACCCTCACTTCTGAGAATAAATTTTTCGGCCGCGCTTATTCCCGAAAGGATCTCTACCCGATCGACTTGCTTCTTCCCTACTTTTACCCATCGCAACTGCGCCGTCTGATTTTCCCCGATCGTATAAAGTCCGGTCAACTGGTCTTTGTAAACAATCGCTGACGCCGGAACCCAGGAGCTTTGGTCTTCCCCTTTGTTTTCCGACGCGATGCGGAGATTGACCACCATTCCTGTAAACAGGCCCGGCTTTTCTTCCGCAGGCACAGTGACCTTGATCTGAAACTGCCCACCGGTAAACTGTGACGATGGACTGATTTCAGAAACCTTTCCGGCGAATGATTTGCCTGTGGATTTTACCGTCACTGTTGCACTCGTTCCGAGGGCAAGCTTACCAATATCGCCTTCTGACACCGCGGCGCGAACGTGATAGTCGCCGTCTTCGGCGAGCATAAGCAATGGCATCCCCGGATTGGCGATGCTTCCTTCATCAATATTTTTCTGTGTAACCACGCCCGAAAAAGGCGCCACCAGATTGGTATAGGCAAGCATTGCGTCGGCTTCATTTTTCATCTGACGGGCAGCCTCGGCCTTAGCTTTTACTGACGTGTATCGCAACGTAGCATTTTCAAGCTCTTTGGCAGAGGCGCTCTGCTTTTTGTACAACTCTTCATAGCGTTCGTAGTCTTTCTGCGCATCGTTGAGGGCAGCTTCGGCTTCTGATACCATCGCCTGCGCCTGCGCACGCTTCGCCAGGATATCTCCATTGCTAATGCTGATCAGCAATTGTCCACGTTGAACATGGTCGCCAGGCTTTACTTTCACGCTGGACACAAAGCCCATGATGCGCGTGCTGATGGCCGCCGTTTCTTTGGATTCAATCTGACCGCTGACGCTAATTTGCACCGCCGCTTGTTGCGAAGGCGTTCCCTCGTAAACCAAAATAGGGTTCTCTTTTTTACTTTCACTCTCTTTCTTATCTCCGGAGCAGTGCGTCAATGTCACGGAAGCTATAGATAATAGTATTCCCAACGATCGGTTCAGTGTAAGGCTCATGATGTTCATCGTTTATTGTTCAGAAGTGGATGTTAAAAATTGAAGGTATGCCAGGATAGTCTGGCGTTTGAAGAGCGTCTCCGACTGACGAAGTTTCTGTGTGGAGAGCGTGGTTTGTGATTGCAACACATCGTTGGTGGATACTAATCCCAACTCAAAGCGATTTCGAACGATTCGCAAAACTTCAGCAGCCTGGCTTACCGATACCTCGTGTTGCTGAAGAGTAAACTCTGCATCGCGCAGTTGGCGAAGCGCTTTGCTCAACTCGAGTTGACTCTGCTGTTTCTGATAATCCAACTGAAGCTCGGTTTTAGAATGTTCTATTTTTTGCTCCGCGATTTTATAATGTTGAGCCGTACCGGAAAATACATTCCATGAAAACTGAGCGCCCACCAGATACGCATTCGATCCGAAACCGAAAGCCTGCTTATCATTGAACATATAATTACCAAATGCATTTAGTTTCGGCAGGTAAAACATCTTGCCTGATCGAATCATCGTTGTCTGCGCCATCAAGGCTGACTGCATGGCTTTAAAATCGGCGCGATCTTCCGGGATCTGTTTCTCAAACTCCTGCTCTTGTGCTGCTGCCACAACAGGTTCTGCTTTATAAAGTGGTTTGTCTTTGGATCCCATCAATAAGCTCAAATAATCCGAAGCATTTCGCACATTGCTGTTGGCTTCAGCCAATTGGCTTTCTACTGTCGAGACCTGAACCTGTACGGCAAGCACATCTGACTTTTGGAGAAACCCTTTCTCAAAACGATTTTTCGTAGCGTCATAAATAGAGTTCACTGTTTGACGAGCTTCCGTCAACACAGCCACCGCCTGGTAAGACAACTGAAGCATGGCATAAGCTTTTTGAACTTCAAAGGCTAGGTATTGCTTAGTGCGCTTGGTCTGGTAGGCATACACCTCCAGCTGCTGGCCTGCAGCTTTACGCATATAAATCATGTCTAGGTTTACCAATGGCTGATTCATCTCCGCCTTCGTCATATAGTTTTGGTTGGCACCCGGACTGTTTAATAGCGAGGGATTAAAATCGGCGGCCGTGACTGACTGTTGCTGCAACTTAAATCCAAATGCATTCAAAGGATTATTGGTGGACATTGCCGTATAGCTCAGATTAACCTGAGGAAGAAACAAGGCGTTGGTTTGACTAAACTTTGCAGAAGCCTTTTCCTGTTCCAACGAGGCTAATCGTATTTCAGGGTTATTCTTTTGCGCAGCCTCAATGGCATCGGGTAATTTAAGTAATAAGGTATCCTGGGCTGAACTGGTAATCGTGATCAGGAAAAAACCCACCAGCCAGATTAATTTATTCTTCATTTAAAATAATTTAGGTCGCAAAAATATAGACAGCACATTCGCTCCTCTGTAACCTGGATCACACTCCGGCTCCATAGCCAAGATTTTTTTATTGGACGAATGTCTTTCTGAAAATGATGGAGATGAAGGATTTTAGATCATCATTATTGAACATCGTACTCCTTATTATAAGAGACGAAGAAATTGATATAAATGCTTCGGGATAAACGAAGGTTAACCGGCAACAACACTACGGCCGAAGCGATGGTGGTGATGATGTACACATTCTCACTTTCCGGATTAAAAAGAACACGCAGCGCCACATACACACTCGTCAATAAAGCTACCTGAAGTGCGTGGCTTACATACATAGCCCCGGAGTAAAACGAAGGTTCAAGGTGATAGCGCTGGCCGCACTTTCCGCAAGCCTCATGCATATCCATAAAATGCCTTAACCGATAAGGCGCTGACTTGAACAAGTTATCACTATGGCAACGAGGACACGTGTGAGTAAAAATACTGTACAGGCGGTTTCCTTTAGTAATCATATAGGGGTTAGTTGATAAATAGTTTTCCTTTTGATAAATCAGCACTCATGTTGATTTTAAGCTCAGCGTCGTTTAGCAATCGGACAATCGTGTCGCTTGCTTTTAGTATCTCTTTATATTTCAATTCCGACTCCACATTTCTTCCAGACTCCTTGAGTTGAATAATCTCTTTCACAGTATCATGAAGGGCCTTATGTTCAAGCTCAAAATCCTTCATTTCCTGCAAGTATCCATATTTCGCCTTGCCGTCAGCGTAATACCATTTTCCCAGATCGCAGTGCTGATGCGAAACCGCCTGCTCTTTAGTCAAAAGCTCCTTACCGTCAAGAAAATTCCGGATTCGGAACTTCCAGTTTAAATGCTTGAATCGTGCCTGAGAGAAGTCGATAGGATTGTGCATAAATACAAAGTGTCCTCAAAATTAGCCTGGCCGCTTTTTTAGTACTGTGACCTGAGTTACAGACTGCGCGTTTTTTTGAAGTAGTAAGTATAGAGGAAGCCTTTTTTTTCTACTCCCGGGCGTCGCACCTGCCTTCAATCGCGCAAAACCTACAACTCTTCCGCCGCGATCTACAATTCGGTAGCATTGATTTATAAAGGTGAACGGCAGGCTGCACTTTTGGAGCATGAAACAACGCTACTCCCTCACTCCCCTTCTTTTAGTCCTCGTCACCGTCGCCTTCGGGCAAACCAAAATCAGCGGCATTGTGAAAGACCAGAAAGGTGAACCACTGCCCGGCGCCAACATCGTAATCAAAGATTCGTACGACGGCGCCAGCAGCGATGCCAACGGCTCCTTCACCTTCACCTCCGACGAGAAAGGCGATCGTTTTATTGTCATCACTTCCGTGGGATATAAAACACACGAAGAGGCAGTACACCTTGACGGGAAGGCGATTGAACTTGCTGTGCAATTGAAAGAAGAAATCAATGTGCTGGAAGCGGTCGTGATCTCGGCCGGATCGTTTACCGCCGGTGACGAAAAGCGACGCACGATTTTAAAAGCCGTGGACATAGCCACAACCGCAGGCGCCACCGCCGACATCGCCGGAGCACTCAACACATTACCCGGCACCCAGAAAGTTGGCGAAAGCGGGCGGCTGTTTGTGCGCGGTGGTGACAGCAACGAAACGCGAACATTCATTGACGGTGTAGCCGTACTCAATGCCTACGGAACGGCAGCGCCCAACACGCCGTCGCGCGGAAGGTTCCTGCCCTTCATGTTCAAAGGCACAAGCTTCAGCACGGGCGGCTACTCGGCAGAGTACGGACAGGCTTTGTCGTCGGCGCTGATCCTAAACTCCAAAGACAAAGCAGAAATGAACCAGACAGACATCGGGTTTCTTTCCGTCGGCGGCGATGTGGCGCACACCCACGTGTGGGACAAAGCATCGTGGACAGGAAAAGTGCAGTACACCAACATCACCCCTTACTTTCATGTGATCAATCAGCGTGTGGACTGGACGGCACCTCCCGTATCGATTGAAGGAAGTACTGCTTACCGTCAGCAAGTGGGCAAAGACGGGTTGTTCAAATTCTTCGGCAACTTCAACCATTCCAACTTCGCGCTTTATAATCATGGTATTGCCGACCCTTCGATGAAGCAACTCTTTGACTTAACCAACGATTATCGTTACGGCAACGCGTCGCTCAAGCAATCGCTCAACGACAAGTGGTCGGTGCGCGGCGGCTTCTCGTACAACTACAATCAAAACGCATTGAAGCTCGACGGCAGTCCTCGCGGCGAGAAAGAAGAAGGCACTCACACCAAAGTAGTATTCGAAAACTCTGTGAGCGACAAAGTAGAGTTGAAAGTGGGCGGCGAATTGCTATCCCGAAACTACATCACCTCCATCTTCGATGGGGAAGCAAACCTTACGCGGTCACGGTCCTTCACCGAAACCATCACGTCCACCTTTGCCGAAGCAGAAGCCTACGCGAGCAATCATCTGGTGGCACGCGCCGGGCTTCGAGCGGAATACAACAGCCTTAACCAACAGACGGGAGTTGACCCTCGCCTTTCCATTGCCTTCAAACCCAAAGACAAAGGACAGTTCTCTTTTGCATACGGACAGTTCCGGCAGTCGGCGAAGAATCCCTATGTGAGTGAAAACAACATGCTGAAGTCAGAGAAAGCCGAACACTTCATCCTGAACTATCAGTTCATCAACAACAACCGCACCTTCCGCATCGAAACCTACTACAAGAAATACAACGATCTCGTGAAGTTTCAATACCAGGGCCTTGATACGCTGTTCAACAACAACGGCAGCGGCTACGCCAAAGGCGTGGAAGTATTCTGGAGAGACAACCAAACCTTGCGCAATGTGGACTACTGGATTTCGTATTCATACCTAGACACCAAGCGTGACTACCTCAACTATCCTGTCAGCGCCGTGCCCACGTTTGCTTCTACGCACAATTTCTCATTCGTGTACAAGCACTTCATCACGCCATTGAAATCACAAGTCGGCATAACCTATTCGTACAGCAGTCCGCGCACCTACTTCAATCCCAACTCACCGTCATTCCAAACCGACAAGACACCTTCGTATCAGGATCTGAGTGCGAACATCAGTTACCTGCCCAAGAACTGGCTGATCGTGTATGTTTCTGCTACGAACCTGTTGAGTCATAATAATATCTTCGGCTATCAATACAACGCTACGCCCGGCAGCGACGGCGTCTATGCACGCAGGGCTGTGCAACAACCCGCACAACACTTTCTTTTCTTCGGCATCTTCATCACCATCTCTAAAAATAAATCTGTCAACCAACTTCCAAACTTATAACCTATGAAAGCTCTTCTTACCTCTCTCCTGCTTCTGCTTGTCGTTGTAGCCAAGGCTGACGACAAATACACGGAAGCCATGAAAAAAACAATCGGTCAGCTATACGCGGCCAATGATGTAGCCGCACTTCAGCAGGCGGTGAATTCCTTTCAACGTATCGGCAACGCCGAGAAGACGAAATGGGAACCACACTACTATGCAACCCTTGGCTACATCTTCATGGCTACCAAAGAAACCGACGGCGGTAAGAAAGACGCGTACCTTGATCTGGCAAAGGAAACATTGGCCAAAGCCGATGCGATAAAGAAAGACGATTCAGAGATTGTAGCCCTCGACGGATTCATTTCGATGATCAAACTCACGGTAGACCCTGCTACTCGAGGTCAGCAATATTCAAACCTGGCGGCGAATAGTTTTGAGAAAGCGGTTGCGTTGAATCCGAACAACCCGCGTGCGATTGCATTGATGGCGCAGATTCAGTTTGGTACATTGAAGTTCTTCAAACAACCAACCACCGAAGCCTGCGAACGCGCGAAGAGAGCGCTGGCACTCTTCGACACGGAACAACTCAGTAGTCCCATCGCGCCAGCCTGGGGCAAAAGCATGACCGAAGACTTGCTCAAGAATTGTCAATAAAATGTGATGGATGAGTGCAACATGTAGGCTAGCGTATTGCATAACGGTTATCTTTGTAGCGAATGAATGCCCCAAAATTATTTGTTAATAAACTTAGAGTTGTCCTCCCGGTCAGCCTGATTGGTGGCATTCTACTTTCGTTCTTAACCTGCCCGGCGTGTTTCAACTCGTTCAAAGAATGCGCATATGACACGCTCTTCTCCGTATCCATTTGGATTACGCTGTGGCTGGGAAACTCTTACATGGCCGAGTACCTCGATAAGAAGATATCCTGGATTGATGCGCCAGTCAAACGGTTAGTGATCGGCATCACGGGCACAGTGGTTTACTCTACCGCAGCGGTAGCGCTGCTGCTGCTAATTTGGAGACCTTTGCTTTCATTCGAACTTCGCAACGAGATCATGCTCAACATCATGATCATGTCTCTAATTATTACTTTCATCGTCTCACTCTTCATGCACAGCCGTGCGTTTTTGATTTGCTGGAAACAATCGCAGATTGATGCCGAGAAGTTCAAGCGCGAAAGTGTGGCAGCGCAGTACGAAAGTTTGAAGAGTCAGGTAAACCCACACTTCTTGTTTAACAGTCTCAATGCGCTTACGAACTTAGTGTATGAAGATCAGAACAAAGCAGCCAAATTTATCAAGCAGCTTTCGGAAGTATATCGGTATGTGCTTGACACCCGCGAGAAGGAAGTGGTGCCTCTGGCCGACGAATTGAAATTCCTTCACTCCTACATCTTCTTGCAGGAAATCCGCTTTGGTAATAATCTCTCCGTTCACATCGAATTGAATGATACGCCATCGATGGTGGCACCATTGGCGCTTCAGTTGTTGATTGAAAATGCGATAAAACACAACATCGTGTCGTCGGAGGATCCGCTTCATATTCGTTTATTCCGTGACGGCGACTACCTTGTAGTAGAAAACAACTTGCAGAAGAAATCAGTATTGGGCGAGCCTACCTCCGGACTCGGTCTGGAAAATATCCGTCAGCGTTATTCTTTTCTCACAAACAAAGAAGTAGTGATCTCACAATCCGGAGGAAAGTTTTCGGTAAAATTACCACTGATCGAAATTGATGATGAAGATACTGATCGTTGAAGATGAGCCGCAGGCAGCGCGGCGCTTGCAGAGTCTTGTCAAGGTTATCCTACCTGAATCAACAGTGCTTGATACGATTGATTCAGTGAAAAGATCTATCCATTGGTTTCAACAGCACCCATCGCCTGACCTTGTCTTCATGGACATTCAGTTGGCCGACGGCATCAGTTTTCAAATTTTCGATCAGGTAAAGATTACTTCGCCCATCATCTTCACTACCGCCTACGACGAATACGCGCTCAAGGCTTTCAAAGTCAACAGCATTGATTACATCCTGAAGCCTGTAGATGAAGATGAGCTGCGTGCTGCCATTGCCAAATTCAAGTCGATGACAGTCGTGAAAGATTCTCCGTCATCGCAACTCATGGAAAGCATCACGTTGGCGATGAGCATGCTTACCAAAAAGTACAAAGAGCGGTTCGTGATTAAAGTAGGTGAACATCTGAAGTCGGTGGAAACGACCGAGATCCTTTTCTTTTATAGTCTGGAGAAAACCACCTTTGCACAAACCAAAGACGGCCGAAAACACATCCTCGATTTCACGCTCGATCAATTGCAGGAGCTGCTGGAGCCTAAGCGGTTCTTCCGCATCAACCGCAAGTACATCATCGCCCTTGAGTCCATTCAGGACATGATCAGTTATACCAACTCGCGACTGAAACTCATTCTCAAAACCAGTGACGACAACGACGTGGTGGTAGCCCGCGAACGTGTGCAGGAATTTAAAGACTGGCTTGATCGGTAATTTCCCTTTTCCGGACACTGCACGAACAGTTTTATTTGCAAGACTCTCCTATCCTTTTTTACAAAAAGGGAAAACTTATTTCGGGTTTTACGTTAGTCAGCTTCGTTGACTGAACTTAAAAATGGTTTTCAATACTAACAAAAAAATCAATGCATGATTACTCTGTACTACGCTCCGTTCCCTTCATTTTCACCATCCAATTCGAGAAAGGTCAAAGGCCTTCAGAAGACCGGAGAGTAAAGGACTATTTCCCCCTTTTCGCTTCATCTGCACATTCCCCGGCTGGGGGATGAAATTCAACAGTTCAGTAAACACAATTTTATCAAACCCTCAATCCAACCCTTTTTTGTAGAAAAAAACAGCTATGAGATTTCTTTCCCTCGTAATCCTAAGTCTTCTTTCGGGCACTTCCTTACTATCTGCCCAGACTAAACAAACCATTCGCGGAGTCGTCACCGACATTGACTCCAAAGCGCCTATCCCGGGCGTAGTGATCATGATCGTGGATTCCAACCCTGCGCTTGGCACCACCACCGACGCCAACGGTCAATATTCCATTGCTGGAGTTCCTACTGGCCGATATACGTTAAAAGTAACTTCGGTTGGGTATGAAGAAATTATGAGTACCAATGCCCTGGTCGTGGCGGGTAAACAGCTTGAACTCAACTTTGAAATGAAAGAGAGCCTGATCGCACTGAAGGAAGTAGTGGTCACCACTGACGGCGATAAGACCGAATTGAACAACGACCTCACCACTGTGAGTGGACGCACTTTCAATACGGAAGAAACTTCTCGTTTTGCTGGTGGTAGAAATGACGTGAGCCGTATGGCTCAAAACTTCGCCGGCGTAAGTAACGTAAATGACGCGCGCAACGACATTGTCATCCGTGGTAACTCACCGGCAGGATTGCTGTGGCGCCTTAACGGCATTGACATCCCGAGCCCCAACCACTTTTCTTCTTTTGGAAGCACTGGCGGACCGGTAAGTATGCTCAACAACAATACGCTGACTAAATCTGATTTTATAACGGCGGCATTTCCTGCCACCTACGGAAATGCCGTGGGCGGTGTGTTTGATTTGCAGATGCGCAACGGTAACAACCTAAAGCGCGAATACCTCGGACAAATTGGATTTAACGGTCTTGAGTTTGGTGCCGAAGGGCCGATCAAAAAAGGAAAGGAAGCGACTTTCATGGTCAACTACCGGTACTCTACACTTGGTATATTCAAAGCCATGGGACTGAATTTCGGAACAGGTACAGCCATTCCTAATTATCAGGACTTAAGTTTCAAGATCAATGTGCCCACTGAGAAAGCGGGCAAGTTCAGCATCTTCGGCATTGGTGGCATGAGTGACATCAGCTTTAAAGGAAGTGAGACCGATTTCAGCAAGAGTACCAGCAACCTTTACGGCGACGAAAATTCAGACTTGTATAATAAAACCAAGATGGGCGTGATTGGCGTCTCTCATTCGTATGTCTTTTCTCCCAAAACTTCCTACAAGCTTACCCTGGCAAGTTCAGGCGCACAGACTATTATAAACATCGACTCGCTCAATTGGAGCAATGCGTCACCGCCAAAGCTCATCAGCATCACCAATTATTTCAACCAATCGTTTACTCAATTGCAACAGAGTGCACACCTGGTGGTGAACCATAAGTTTAGTGCTGCCGACATGTTTGTGGCAGGCGTAATGGTGAACGCCTACAACGCCAGCTTCGGCGACAGTATCATCCGCCAAACCCCTGCGCATATCAATTACTGGCGTTCAATCAGCAAAGGCAAAGGCAATAGTGCTCTGCTTCAGGAATACTTCAACTGGCAGCATCGCTTCAGCGAAAACCTGACCATGAACCTTGGTGTACACGCGCAACATTTCTCCCTAGGCAAAGCCTCCGCCCTCGAACCTCGTGCAGGCTTAAAGTATCAGCTCAACGCTAAACAATCACTAAGCATTGGTGCAGGTATTCACAATCAGATCCAGGCCCTGCCGGTGTATTACATCAAAACCTACGAAGGACTGAATAACTCGAATCAGGATTTAGGATTTACCCGAAGCAAGCACGTGGCTATCGCGTACGATTACAACTTTAGCCGTGATTACCGTCTGAAGCTGGAAAGCTACTATCAATCCATCGATCGGGCGCCGATCGAGCAAACCTCCAGTCCTTTCAGCATGCTCAACGCCGGATCTGACTTTGCCATCCCCGACAAATTCAATTTGGTGAACAAGGGAGTCGGCCGCAACTACGGAATGGAATTGACACTGGAGAAATTCTATTCGCAACAGTATTACTTCCTGCTTACCTCTTCCCTATTCAAATCGGAATACAAAGGCAGCGATAACCTCTGGCGAAGTACCGCCTTTGACGGTGGCTATATTGTCAACTTATTGGGTGGCAAAGAATGGAAAGTGGGAAGCAAAGACCGCACACTGGGTTTCAGTTTGAAGTTGACCACCGCCGGCGGCCGACGCTACACACCAATCGATTACGCCGCTTCGGTAAGCCTGGGACAGATCACGTACAAGACGTCGGAAGCATTTTCGCAGCAATATCCTGCCTACTTCCGTGCCGACGTACGGTTAACCTATCGGGTGAACAAAGGAAGGATGACCATGGAGTGGGCGCTGGATGTACAGAATGTGACCAACCACCAAAACATTTTCATGCAAAACTTTGACGTGCGCACCGGCAACGTGATGAATCAATACCAACTGGGAATCTTCCCTGTGCCACAATTCCGGATACTTTTTTAACAAACAAAACAGTTTTATTTTCACAACCAGGATCATTATGAAAAAATTTATTATTCCTTTACTTTTTGCAGCAGCCATTAGTTCGCAAACCCACGCGCAGGTAATCCTATCAGTAGAAATCACCGACCTTAAAAGCGACAATGGAAAAGTAATGCTTGAGCTTTTCGACGCCACACACAAAACCGTAGGCTCAAAGGCAATGCACATCAAAGACAAGAAAGCCACCATGATGTTTGAAAACCTGAAGCCCGGCAAATATGCCGCGCGCTTCTTTCACGACGAAAACAACAACGACAAGCTCGATACTAATTTTTTAGGTATCCCCAACGAAGGCTATGGGTTCTCCAACAACGCCTACGGCACCTTCGGCCCTAAGCCCTTTGAAGAATGGCTCGTCGATGTAAGCAAAGACACAAAGATTGTATTGAAGACGAAGAATTGATTTTGATGATAGGAATAGGCTGCTTTGAAAGGCAGCCTATTTTTAATATCGAGAATTACCAAAGTAAAATTATAACGCGCAGCAGTTTTGGCCTTTCTAATAACAAGAATTGCTCTCATAATTCATTTGGCATTGCGCTCAACATTAATAGTTGTAAGTTTAGAAAAGCCTTCTATTCCCAACGTATCACTAACGCTTTTCAAAATCGTCCCCTGTTGGAGGAGTGTGTATGAGTAACCTCTGGGTGAGATTGATTTGAACTTGGAAAGTTCATATGTATTAGCAATCGTATCGCCAATAAGGTTAGAAACCTCACTTTTACCCCCCTTATTGAGTTTGTTCATTAAGTAAACAGTCTTATCAAATCCTCTGTAATTAGCCAAAGGGGTAAACGACTCACTTTCAAAAAAATCTATTTCTGTAAAGGTGTTACAATTACCCTCTAATCCACATTCCTGATTCTCTGAAATAAAAATATTCTTATAAGAATCAATCACTGCTATATTATAAAAGTAAGGTAGAATTCTTGAGAGAACCCATTCAGCATTTATCATTTTATAAACAACCACTATAGATTGTTTCATCTGGCTTTCTGACGCAAAACTCTTATACGGAACATGAACAAAGCAATAGTTCCCTTGATAAATTACAAGAAATCTGTTTTTTCGCAGACGGGATAAAATCTTTTCCGGAATAATATTTTCATTCGAGCTAAGAGCATCCTTCCGAACCCTTTCAATATCGATGGCCGGTTCTTGAAATGAGCAAAGTATCAGGAATGAGAGTGTGATAACTATATTAAGGTTTAAATTCTTCATAAGTAATAGCTGTTCCATTAAATGTTAAAACAATAAAGCCGGTTTCCATTTTTATAAGCACGATTTGAGTGTTGCTCACATATTTGTCTGAATCCTTCTTGACTGCACGCTTTATATTTTGTTTATCATATTTGAATTCCAGGTCAATAAGATTAGAAGACCATGTGCTATTCAGTTCTGTTAAGGCAGCAGGCTTTGTTAAACCAAACATTTTCAGTTTCTCCAATAAAGTATAATCAACCAAATTCCATGTAAATATATTTGTTTGCAATACTGGTCCTTGGCGAACCGAAGGGTAATTCACAACTGTATTGTATATGTATTTATATAAGATAGCTCCTAATTCACCCTTAGTGTCTTTGTAGCGATTTTGTCCTTGCGACCAACTATACCCGCACCAATGTGATAAATGAGCTAAAATTGTAACTGATTCATCGTTCCAATTCTCTGCATATCCAGTGTTATCTTTATTAAGAATATACTCAGGATAATTTGCAGATCCGTCTCCAGATTGCAAGACTGAATATTGTGCATTCATGACTTCTTTTTGATAACCTTTTTTTTCTGCCAGTTCAATAAAAAAACTCATTAGCACTTTACTCCCTCTTATATATTTTGAAGCTAGATAGTCTGCCTTCTTTGGAGGTGTATCTTTTAACCAAGCCCCTTCTTCATTGATAACCCATAAAGATCCATCAACTATTTTAATTCCGACATTAGCAAATATTTGCTCGAAATTTATATTCTTGTTTTCAATAAGTTGAGCGAGTACATCCATCAATGTCCCTGTTACCGCAAAACCTTTTCCCCATGTAAATACTTCACCGTCATAGGCATTGATAGATCCATAGCTCCCCTCTTTTGCAAGTTCATCGAGAATTAATTTTTCTAGTCTTTTCTGAAAGTCCGTACCAGATATTATATCGGGGTACCCTTGATCCATAGAGCTGTAGAAAAAACCCTTTTGATGTTTAACTCCATTGTTATCAACTATGGTATACATTCTAAGGCTGTTTATACCATAAATATCCTTATTAGAGCGATCATTAATACCCGCTCGATTGTTTTTAATCTCTGAAAGAAATTTATTTGAACCCAAATCATCTAGTTTCACATTTACCATCCAGTCGAATGTAGGGTCAACATCATTCCCAACTCGTTTGAGTGATTTTTTCTCAACCCACCATCCCCTATTGTCACTTGTGTTTTCCTTTACTTGATAATAGTCCCCACAGGATTTGTCTGCAATAACATAACTATCCTTTGTTATTTTTTGGCCGGCTGGGCTAGTAGAATACGGCAGAACTACAGCATCAAAATCATTAGTTACCAGGTATTTTTCTGGTTTAATTAATTTAATTATAGCCGTAATGTTTGAAGAGCTGGTCAAGTAGATTTCTTTCTTATCCAGGAATTTTACAGCAGAGAACTTGTTTGCTGCAGTGGTGCTAACCAAGACTATTTCTGTTCCTTGTGGTAATACTTCTTTTGGCTCCTTAACCTGATTAGGAGGAGCAATCATTCGGATATACGCTTTAGCGTCAGATATTATGTACCCCATAATCTCATCCTCATTATTTACACTCGCCCCACTATCATCTCCCTCAAACAATCCCAACACCGTCGCCGGGTCATGGATGCGGTCCCATTGGAGTTTCCACAGGTGTGTGCCGTTGTTGTAGTCCATCAGGTTGTCGGTGGTGCCTTGTGGTAGTGCGTTGTTGTCGGCGAAGGTGTGTTTGAGTGTGAACGCTCCATGCCCAAGCTCGTGTGCCATCGTAATCACCATACTCGCCTGTCGCGCTGCGTCGTCTGCTGC
>JAFDYT010000018.1 GCA_018266055.1 Bacteroidota bacterium | reverse complement strand
GCAGCAGACGACGCAGCGCGACAGTCGAAGATCGTAATCACGATGGCACACGAGCTTGGGCATGGAGCGTTCACACTCAAACACACCTTCGCCGACAACAACGCACTACCACAAGGCACCACCGACAACCTGATGGACTACCACGACGGCACACACCTGTGGAAACTCCAGTGGGACCGCATCCACGACCCGGCGACAGTGTTGGGATTGTTTGAAGGGGATGAGGCTGGGGCCAGTGTAGCAGAAGCAACCTATGAAACAGTTGAAGATCCACAGGATGAGGCGATAATTGACAAGACATGGTTCTATTTTAACAAGGGAACCCGTTATGTCAAAATTGCCTTTTTGAAGCCTAATATTTCTTCTAGAGCAAACACGGCGATATACCAAGGAAAAATTTATTTATTACTGTACACGGGCAATAAGTTTCTAGGATTTTATAAAGAAGAAGATCTGAAATTACTTCCTAAGACAGAAGAAAATGGAATTACCAGTTACGCGGGTAAGGACTTATTGAAGGTAAACCAACTTACACGTGGAGTTCATTATTCAATAATTGATGAAGGAGATTTGACTTCTCATACGGTAGTATGGATGAATAAACTCCGATTGAGAGAAGATATCTCTAGAGAGCAATTGGATAAGTTAGTCTCGTTGATTAACAAGTTTTCCGATGAGTCGCTCAACTATACTCTAAGCTCAAACCCCGCAAACGCTCAAGGAATTACACCATGTGGAGGCAAAATTGATGTCGGAGATCTAACTTTAAATTTTAGCAAGGAGTGTTGGGAGTCAATAATAAATTCTCTCGCAAAAAATGCAGATACAGCGTTAAAAAGGTGCGAATCCATACTTGCTTTAGTAAATAAGGTAACGATCTCAGACGAGGATAGGAATGATATTAAAACAAAATTCAAAGAGCTAACCGCACTTGATTACGGCTTCTTTTCAGCGGCAGATCGAATAAAGCTTCTAAGCTATTTTGCATCTGGAAGTATGGAAGGAACATATTTTGGAGTAGAGGGAACCGAGGGGTTTGCGTTGAAACTATTAAAGTACGCTGATGCGAATCAGGCAGATGCAATAATCCGAGGACTAGAGGCCAAACCAGTAATATTTAGCGACACGAAAGTAAACATAGAGATTAAAAAACTTAGTGGGTCATTAATTAAAAACCTTTCTTCAAAAATTAATGATGGCATTTGGGGTGTAGGAGGAAATAATAGTAAGGCTCTCAGTCAGGTGTTAACATATATCCTCGGGAGATCGGTAAATGAATTTCAGGACCGACAGACGAAAGTAACCCCAGAAGTCATCTTTGTTCAAAATAGCTACTTGTCACCAGACAATGGTGAACCCATCCTTCATGTGAGATACATGTTGGATGGAGATAAAGAAATTTCTGTCGCTCAAGGACGATGGGTAGTGGAGAGAAAATGCGAGTGGATAAATGATTTTGGTAGCGATGGATATGAAGAGTGTACAATTGTAAAACAAGAAGTTAACTATGATCCTGAAATAAGGCTAAGACCATTCGATTTAATCATTGTCGCAAAAGAGTCAGACATAACTTTAATAGAGGGAATTAAACCGCTAAGGGTTGAAAGCCAATCAGGTACAGTAATTGTCATACCCGCGCTAGCTGCAGAATATGCGTATCGGGAAGGGGATATGCGCAATATAGCCTTGTATGTTGAAAACTCATTAAATGCATTGACATTACTTGTCCCGTTTTCAAAGGTAGCAAATGCACCAACGTGGATAAATCGTTTTTTTAAGTTCACAGATATATTCACAAAAGGGAATGCGGTATCAAATCTGATTGTTAATAACACTGACTTGTCGAGAGTCCCTGAAGTTAGGGCTGTCCTAGACAGCTACAACAAAATAACACTTGCATTAAATGTTATTAATCTAACCTCAGGGTTGTCACGCACGGCTGTGAGTGCTTATATTCGTGCAGTAGAAAAGTCTGCGGCAAAAAAGGCTCTGCATGAAGCAGCAAAAAATGGATCAAAAGAGGCTCAGGAACTATTAGATGCTGCCGAGGAATTCAAGAGTTATGGACAGAAGCAAACGGGAAATAAGGAGTGGTGGAAGGAGGACGTTGCTGAAGGGGTAGCAAAGGGGGCGGATGAGATTGATAACCTATTCTATATTGTTAAAAATGAAGCTGACTTTCAGGGATTCCGCAATTTATGCAAAACAAATCCTAAAGTTTCAGTTGAATTAGCAGACGGTGTATGGAGTGAATTTGTGGCTAAAGTAAAATCAGATTATGCTATTGCAGCAGATAGAAACTTAGCTAAGATAACTTTTGACGGGCAGGAATATTTAGTAGTAAGTGGTAAGAAATTTAACAGTCAAATGGTTAACAGCAACAAGTTTATTGCCAAAGAATTTGTAGAACAAGTTGAGTCAGGGCAAAGAGTTTTTAGCCCAACTATAGCAACTAGACATTTAGATACAGAGTATATAGGTCTGGAGTTCTTTGCTAAACAAAAGGGTGCAGTAAAAGGAGCTAAATATCCAGAGGTAACAGGAGAATTGAGATTAACCAGTGATTTGTGTCCATGTCCATCTTGCTCGGCTATTTTCCAGCAATTTTCTGATATGTTCCCAAATGTAAATATCAAAATAGTAACTACTACAAAATTGCATTATTGATATGAAATTGAATTATTTATCATTTTTAAACGAGTATATAAGAATATTGGGGTCTATTGAAGGCTTAAATGATAAAGAGATTAATCAATTAGAAATAGAATCCAAAATAAAGTTGCCTAATGCTTATAAGGAGTTCTTAAAATTGTTTGGGAAGAAAAGCGGCCAAATGTTGGGTAGCTATTTAACAGAACGTCATAAATTAAGTAGGAATAGAGAATCAGCTAAAATTGCAAGTATAGATGAATTAGATAATAAGCAGGTAGAAATCAAAGACAGTTATTTTTTCTTTGCTCAATGGCAAGGGTATAACTTTTTCTTTTTTGATTGTGCTGAAGGTAAAGAAGATCCCCCTGTTTATTTATTGACAGATTCACCAAGTATATCTTTATATAAAAAATCATTTACAGATTTTATAAAAGATGAAGGGCTAAAGCCTCTTTTATAAATTCATAAGAAGGATAGACAGCTCCATCATTGAAACAAGAGGTGGCGGAGGCGTTTATTGAATTGACTGCGAAGCATGCTGGGGATGGAGAAAAAATTGCTGTTATTCAACGTATTAAGACCAAAACAGGAGTATACATTGATGACATATCTGATTGGGGACAAAACTTGGATAAATTGCGACATGCTGATGCCGACATCTCTATTCAAGTTCAAAGTGAGGTCTTGATGAATCCTGGAGTGTTTATACAAATTGACGAACCGTCAATTTAAAAAGAACGATCTAATCAGTGTACCGGCGATTTATATATGCTTGTTACTCGATAAAGGTTCGACAGAATCTTTGCAAAAGCGAGGATGGTTAGTCGTAGACGGATTACTGTTTTTAGCTGGTGCGGGAGAGATAAAAGTAGCACTTGAAAGTGCCAATTGGCTTAGGAAACTAATGGTGATAGCCGATGTCGTTGGATCGGGTTCTAACTTACTTCTGGACGCTGGTTTAGAGAATCAATTACCAAAGTCTTTAGTAGATAAGTGGCGATGGGTAAACCTAGCCTTGAGCTTGCATCAGGGGATAAGTTCAGTAAAAAAAATTGTGGATGATCTGGCCAAAGAGAGTAGGGACGCTAAAAAAATTCTTAATGCTTCGGATCAGGAGCTATTTGAGAAAAAAATATCTAATTTGGAGGATCAGGTTAGTAGTGTAGCAAAGGGAGCGGATGATGTAGCAAACGTTATATTAAAAACAGAATATCAAGCTGGAGAGGCAATTGTCTTTCTGGAGAATGGAGTCACAGAAGTTGGTAGGGGTGGTTTAACTCAAGGCTACTTAGAACTTTCAATTAATGTTAAACTTGGAAATGAAGGGGCAAGGGTTGCAAGTGGTACAAAAGTATTTGATGAAATATTTACAACAATTCAAAGAAATTCTGCACCTGGCTCAATAAAAGGTGTTAAAGGGATTTGGTATGAGGGTTTAGGGGATAATCTTGAAACCTTTAATAAATTGATTTTGGAGAAAGTCAATACAAAATTGATGACTATTGAGGAAGCGGCTCTTCAGACATTTACCGGTAAAATGGCTCAACGAAAAGGGTTCACAAGGGTGAAGAGTATTTCAGGTATTCAGAACTCTGATGGGACTTATAAGATCGTTAATAGCCTAATTTTTGAATAGATGATTGTACTTGTTTCAAAAAAAAATACCGAAGAAAAAAAGCGATTTCTTATCCCTAAGAACAACACTTATAACTGTAAAAATTGGGTTGAAATAACTGTAGACAATATCCGGAAGGAATTTATTGCAAAGAAGGTAGGGGCGGAAATTACTAAAGGTGATGAATGGGAAGAAAAAGAGAATTATACCTTTCCATCTTCATTACTTACTGAGTTTTTACGAAAAGATTATGAGGAGACAGATTAAGCGGATTTTACTTTACTGAACTTGATATTGCCTTTAGAGTTAAGTTCAACAGTAATGAGATAGTTTGCATTAGGGCATTCTTTAAAATCAACGCCATCCAAAACATATTCCCTTGTATCGTGAGTTCGATAAACCTCGGCCTTTGATTTGGAGTTCTTCTCCAACAAAAAGAAAATAGTGAGTGCGCGTGATGAGAAACACCAACTCTGGCAGGGGAAAATAGGAGCCTTGCAGTTCGCTGAACAGACTCGGAGAAGGTATTTATTTGACATGGATCATGATTCAACAAATCAGAGATATGACTCGACAGGAATGAGACCTGATTCAACAGATCAGAGACCTGACTTAACAGGAATGAGACCTGATTTAACAGATCAGAGACCTGACTTAACAGAAATGAGGCCTGATCTGGTAGACCACGCGGCTGCACCTTTCTCACAAAAAGAACCGGCGATCGCTATTGTACCCTCTTTGCAATTGCCTAATGCATCCCCTTTGAAAGCAAAAAAGGCTGCCCGAAATGAGCAGCCTTTTTAATTACAAAGTTGTTGTATTAGTTATGAGCCACTGCATTAACGGCATACGGAACCTTCACAATATTGCTTGAGCCAACTTTTACCACTTTTCCAGAAAGGAATACGGTATATAACTTCCCATCAGCGTAAGCTTGACTTGGTAAAGTAGCAATGACAGTACCAGAAACACTACCGGTGCGCACTTCCAGCACATAAGTTCCGGTTGGCACAGAGGTAAATGTCGTGGTTGTCTTTTTGTAAGCAACACTAGTCGTCAATCCGGTGAATGTCTGACCCCCGTCATGGGTAAGATAAACTGCGGCAGCACCAGGCGCGAGGTTCAAAAACCGGATGCCTGAGTTGCCTGCTGTTGGGGCGGTGGTTACGTCCGTAATTGTAGTGAACGTCAATCCACCTGGGTTTGAAGTGAAGGCACTCGCTTTACCGAACGGACGCTTCACAGTGTCTGTGAGAATTACCGTATAGTGCCCGTTACCCTGAATCGTTGTCGCACCGGTCTGACTCACGAGGTCAGCTTTTTGAGACAATGTATCAGGCTTAATCACACCGAACACTGCATTCTTGATACGAAATTGTTCAGTGCTCGGGTTGATAGTGGTTAAAACAGCGCCTGGGAAGGCTATGGATGAAGCCGCAGCATTGTTCACTAAAAATGATTGCGGGCTCGAAATATCCGGAGCTGCATTGATGAACACCACGTTAGCACTACGCACGGTGCTTGAAGGTACAGCCGCCGGGTAATCAGGATCCTGACAACCTAGCATGAGGGCTCCAGCAGAAATAAGGAGGAGAGATAATCTAATGTATTTCATAGTTGTCATTTAATTAATTGAAGATGTAACGAACACCAATTTGCAATTGATAACGTGAACCGATGGTGGTATTGTTAATGTTGGTGCGGCTCAGGGCACTTCCATCAGAGTTAGTTGCAAACGTGAAAATTGGCCTGCCGGTAAAAGCAGTAGTAGTGTAAGAACTATTCGGTAACAATGGATTGGAAGCATTAGTATTTGGGGTTGTCACACCAGGGTTTTCATATCCGGCAAAACCAAGAAGTGCTTGTCTTGCAGGTATTTTTGTCACACCCCAATCCGAGTTTAACAGATTCAGGAAGTTGATGGCTTCAAAGGAGAATTGCAAAGTATTACGCTTACCGTTCTTAAGTTCAATGTAGAAGTCTTGCAACAAGCGCACATTCAATGAATTGGTCCATGGAGATACAGCTCCGTTGCGAGCGGCATATTCACCACGATGCTTGCTTAAGTATTTGTCCTGACTGATGTACTGATCCAATTGATTCCATATGTCTACTACGCTGCGGGTATCTGCTGCGTTTGATGTGGTCAGCAGAATTTCGCTTTGGTTTCTTGGAATGTAAATCAGGTCATTGGTCGAGCCGTCACCATTCACATCGCCAGTGTACGTGTATGAATAGCGGAAGCCAGAGGAACCTTGATAAATGGCTGACAAAGTAGTGGCAAAGAATCTAGCATACTCCTTACGGTACGAAGCGCTTGCTACTACACGGTGCTGCGCCAAATTGCTGGAGTAAGAAATTATAGGCAGGTTGTAGCTCTGCACGGTAGGATAAGAAGTAACACTGGCCTGTGACCCTGTGCCTGCATTCACGTCGCGTGCGTCAGTGAAGGTGTAGGCAGCAGAAGCATAGAATCCTTTGTTGAAGGTCTTTTGCAACTGACCGGTCAGCGAGTAAGAATACCCTAATTTGGTATTGTCGAGCACGAGAGCGGAAACTATGTTTTGATTAATTCTTCTTCCGTAAAGTGGATTACCGTTGGCATCGGTTGCTCCCGCTGTAGGGTTAGAATTGATCGTAGCGGCAAATTGGGGACGACCATCACCATCTACAGTGCGAATAGGGTCGCTAAGGTTGGCATCTCTCCAATACGCAGCATTTATATCCTTCGTATAGATCGCTTCAAAAGTAGCCACTAATCCGTATGGCAATGATTTGTCAATCGCGATATTAGTTCTCCATACTTGAGGGAATTTGAAGTTCTTTACTGTAGCATTGATGCTAAACTGAGGAGCTGCGCCTGTGGATGTAACGGGTGTTGCACTGAAATTATATCCAGAGGCAAAGTTTGCGGCTTGACCGGCGGATTGGATCTGGCCAAAGAGAAGACCGTTGTTGGTCACCTGGTTTGACAACCATACAAATGGAATACGACCCGTGAATACTCCGGTCCCTCCGCGAACTTGCAAAGTCTTATCACCTTTCACATCCCAGTTGAAACCGATGCGGGGAGAATAGAGTACAGTGGCGTTAGGCAGTTTCCCCACCTGAATTTTTTCGCCATGATTGAAAGTCAGTGCATCGCTGATCGTGTTTTGAGGCAGCGTTGAAGGATACGAAGGCATGTCAACGCGGATACCATACGTTAGTTTTACGTTTTTAATACCGGTGTACTCATCCTGTGCATAAACACCAAATTGTTGCGCATTCCAAATCGCGCCTGGTGCGGGGTTTCCGGCTACGGCAGAATATTGAGTTTGAAATTGCGTAGGTGCATTGGTCGCAGTTGGAGCCACCGCATTGTTAAGGAAATCGCTAATGCTGTTGAACTGATAGTTACCATTGATCATGGCGGTGAACACGTTCGTAAACTTGAAGAGTTCATTCGCCGTTCCAAGAGTAACAACATGGTTCGGTAAGTAGATATTAAAGTTGTCATTGATCTGGATGATGTCCTGATACAACTTGTTGTTTTTCGTGAAAGGATCGGGACCAATAGAAGTTAACCATTGTCCGTTGGGGCCTTTGATATCCACCATAGGGAAGGCAGGTACTGCACCACCTCCTCCTTGCTCACGGGGATCGCGGAATGCAGAATAACCAATCGTAAATGTATTGGAGTACTTGTTGCTAAAGGAGCTGTTAAGTTCTGCCACAATCGAGTAAAGTGTATTTAGCTGGCGGTAATAGGAATTGGAGAATGGAATTCCGTTAACGCTGTTGGTGCGACCACCGATGGAGGTTCCAAATGGATTAACTGAACCACTTGGTGTAATGTCGCGGAAAGCGCTTAACTGATTGTAGCGAACTGTCAATTTGTGCTTGTCAGAAATATTCCAGTCGAAGCGAGCAAGATATTTTTGGCTTTGCGTTGGCAAGTCAAAGTTTTTGTACGAACCTGGGTTATATCCTCCAGTAATAGAAGCATTAGCAGGGTTGCTAAAGAAATCAGAAATACGCTGCAAGTTGGCTTCACTATTATAATTTGGATCGGCAGTATCAGTAATTCCAAGCGGCTGGTTGCCTGTTGTATTTGCAGGGAATGTAACGGCTGGAGTCACGTTCTTCTCAAATTCATAATTGGCAAAGAAGAAAAGCTTGTTTTTAATGATGGGTCCACCTAAACGGAAGCCCACGTTTTCATAACTGAAGTTGGCATTGGTTTGAGTCACTCCAGCTACTTTGGTACCAACCATGCTTTGATTCTTGAAGAAACCGTAGGCTGATCCTGAGAACTCGTTGGTCCCGCTTCGGGTAACTGCGTTTACCCCAGCACCTGTGAAGGCGCCCTGGCGAACGTCGTAGGGAGCAAAGTTCACTTGGATAGCTTGAATCGCATCCACAGAAATAGGTTGTGAGTTAGCTTGTCCACCAGGAAGAGCACTTAATCCAAAGACGTTATTTGAAGTGGCGCCGTCAATCGTAAAGTTGTTAAAAAGATTGCTTCTACCGCCGAAGCTGAAGCCGTTCGACCGTGGGTCAAGTGCAGTGAAGTCTTGAAAACTACGAGTAATACTGGGCAGGCGCTCAAATTGCTCACGGCGTACGCTAGTTGCTGCACCAGTACGTTCTGAATTCAACACAGCGTCTTTTTGAGCCGTTACCTGAATTTCAGAAAGTTGAATGGCCGATTCACCTAGTTTGAAATTGGCTGTAAAATTTTGGTCAAGTGCCAGGTAATCGATTTCAGTCTTTTGGTCTTCATAACCTACGAAAGTTACTGTGACTGTGTAAGGCCCGCCAATTCGAACGGCTGGCAGGTTGTAGCGTCCGTCAGAACGGCTCACAGCACCATATTTTGTGCCGGATGGAGTGTGGATAGCAATTACACTTGCACCTGGCAAAGGTTCACCGTTTTTGTCGGTGACTAAGCCACTGATGCTTGCAGTGGTCACACCTTGTGCATACAATCCCACGATTGTAGTTAGCGCAAAGGCAACCGTCATGAGTAGTTTTTTCATCATAGCAATTGGTTTTTTTGGATAGAATTTGTCGCGGCAAAAATATCCTTTTTATTATATAGAAATCCCAGAATCGGGTTTAATTCTTCCAAACATTTTGTTAACAATTTGGCAACAATCTCGCTATGCGGAACAGGCGTTTTTTTCACACAATCGATGGCAATTTTGTATTCGCAGAATTCGTCCAATAGAAATCGTTTGCTTTTTGCATTTTTGCGAACCTTATTTTGTAAAACGGGTTTAAATCCCAATGGAAAAAGAGAAAGTTAGCAGCGGAAATATTATCGACCTGACCGTACTCAAGCGGTTATTGCAATTTGTAAACCCCTACAAAGGCCGATTCTATCTCGTTATTTTTCTCACCCTCGCCCTGGGTATTCTTACTCCGTTACGACCTATACTCATTCAAAACACCATCGATCAGGACGTGCAGTATGGAAATTACTGGGGAATGGTCAATGTGATGCTGATTATTTTTGCATTGCTCATCGTACAGTCCGTAGTGCAATACGTGCACACGTTCATCTCCGGACGAATTGCTCAGTTTGTCATCCGCGATATCCGCGTCAAGCTGTATAGTCATATTGTGCAACTCCGCCTTCCCTTTTTCGACAAAACGCCTATTGGCCGCCTGGTAACGCGCACTATTTCTGATGTGGAAACGCTGGCCGATGTTTTTAGCGAAGGCCTGGCCGCCATGGCCAGCGACCTGCTGCAGATTGTATTTATTCTGGTTTTCATGTTTTGGATCGACTGGCGACTGGCGCTCGTCAGCTTATCAACCATTCCACTCATGGTGTTGGCCACCTACGTCTTTAAAGAAAAAATTAAAGTCACGTTCAACGATGTGCGCAACGCGGTATCTAACCTGAATGCGTTTGTGCAAGAGCACATCACCGGCATGAACATCGTCCAGATTTTTGGAAGTGAAAGCAAAGAATTTGAAAAGTTTAAAGAGATCAATCGCGAGCACCGCGACGCCAACTTGCGCTCGGTATTGTACTATTCGGTTTACTTCCCCGTAGCCGAAATCATTGTCGCAATGGGCACTGGCCTGCTGGTGTGGTACGGAGCCAAAGGAGCCATCAACGAAGAAATTACCGGCATTACTTTAGGCAAACTCGTATCGTTCATCATGTTCATTCAGCTTTTTTTCAGACCGATACGCATGATTGCCGATCGCTACAATACTTTGCAGATGGGCATTGTGAGTACGTCGCGCATCATCAACTTGCTGGATGATCAGGAGTTTGTTTCTACGAGTGGATCGTTCGCACCGTCACACATGAAAGGAGAAGTTCGGTTTGATCACGTTTGGTTTGCCTACACCGACAACAATTATGTGCTCAAGGATTTTAACATCGAGATCAAGCAAGGACAAACCGTGGCGCTTGTGGGGGCCACGGGCGCAGGCAAGTCGTCGGTAATTAATTTACTCAACCGGTTTTACGAAATCAACCGTGGACAGATTTTGATTGATGGCGTTAACTTGAATGAGTACAACCTTTCAGCTCTCCGAAAAAATATCGGCGTAGTGCTGCAGGATGTATTCCTTTTCTCCGATACCATTCGCTACAACATCACGCTTGGCAATCCCGACGTGACCGACGAAATGATCTTGCATGCGGCCGACCTGGTTGGCGCCAGAAAGTTCATCGACCGACTACCTGGTGGCCTGAATTATAACGTGATGGAGCGCGGGGCAACCCTTTCGGTGGGCCAACGCCAATTACTTTCTTTTATCCGCGCGATGGTCTATGACCCGAAGATTCTGGTGCTCGATGAAGCCACTTCATCGGTGGATAGCGAGACGGAAGAAATGATTCAAACGGCCATCACTAAAATGATGGAGAACCGCACCAGCATTGTGATTGCACATCGACTGTCCACCATTCAACACGCGCATAAAATCATCGTGCTCGATAAAGGAGAGGTGAAAGAAAGCGGCCGTCATGAGGAACTCTTGTCAAAAGACGGCTTCTACTCCAACCTCCATAGAATGCAATACAAAGAAGCGGTTTGACCGCTCACCTGAAAAAGGCCCCCATAAATTAAGCCGTTTGGGCAAAAGAATTATCTTTGCTGGCAATGCGTAGCCAGAAAACTACTTTTTTCGTTTTTTTTCTCTTACTCACAGTGGGGTCAGCAGCCGTTGCCCAGGTGAAAAAGAGTGTTCGCAGTGGTAAGTTTTCAGTGCCTCATGTTTCGCACATGAAGGCAAAGATTGTTTGCCCAATCTTTGAAGAAAGCCAATACCCTTATCAGGGAATCGGGTTTAAAGTTGGCGATCCATTTGCACTGACCTACAAATTTTATCCTACAAAGCATTGGTCGTTCGCAGTTGACGGCGGGAAAGCCGCCAGTGGATTGTACAACAGCTATTACCGCGGCTTGTTCAACAAATACATTCCCGATACACTTAGCACGGATCCGTTAACAAAAGAAAAATCAACGATGACGTACCTGGTACATAAGCCCATCAACGATTGGTTTTTGGAAACTAAGTTTTTGTACCAATGGGATGCGGAAAAAATTTCAAAGGGATTGATGCTCTACGCAGGTTTGGGATGGCAATGGCGAAACACCACCTTGCGTTACGATTACAATTACCAGCAGGCTGGCCCTTTCGGCGAAAACCGTTTTGGGCACTTTACTAAAAACCGCTTCACCTACGGAGCTGTAGCTATTGTAGGCTTTGAGTACTCGTATTTTTCTTTGCCGGTTTCCGCTTTTATAGAAGTTGAGATGTTTACTGACGCGCTCGTCGATCCGGGCTATCAACGCTTTCAGGGCGGCGTCGGCCTTCGCTACGTATTCTGATTATTGCTCAGCCACGGGCTCGGTCTGCATTTGCTTTTCGTAAAGTTCTTTGTACACGCCATTGCGCGCTAGCAGACTTTCGTGCGTACCTTCTTCTACAATTGAACCGTCGTCGATCACCAGAATTTTGTTGGCGAGTTTCGCCGATGAAACGCGATGTGAAATAATGATGGACGTGCGGCCCACCATAATTTTCTTCATGCTGTTGAGAATGTTGTTCTCGGTTTTTGTGTCCACCGCCGAAAGCGCATCGTCCAAAATCAAAATCTTGGGCTCACGCGCCACGGCCCGCGCGATGGAAACGCGCTGCTTTTGTCCGCCGGACAAGGTGATGCCACGCTCACCGACACGAGTAGAAAACCCTTTGGGGAACGCCTGAATATTGTCGTACACGTCAGCATCTTTTGCCGCCTGTATAATCTTGCTTTCGTCGGGCTGATTAAGTCCGAAGCCAATGTTATTGAAGATGGTGTCGCTGAAGAGAAACACATCCTGCGGTACAACACCTACCTGACGGCGCAGACTCACTAAGTTAAAATCTTTGATCGGAGTGCGGTCGATGCGTACTTCGCCGCGTGTAGCATCGTACAACCGTGAAACCAGATTGGCAACCGTACTTTTCCCAGAGCCTGTAGTACCAATAATAGCCAGCGACTCGCCTTTGTTGATGGTAAAAGAAATATTTTTAAGCGCTTCGATGCCCGTGTCCGGATAAGTAAAACTCACGTTTTTGAATTCCACGATGCCCTGAATTTCCTGATCCAGATTCCGCTCAGATACAATGTCTGTTTTCACTTTCAAAAATTCATTGATTCGCTTTTGCGAAGCTTCGGCGCGCTTTACCTGACTGCTCGTCCAGCCAAGCAACGTCACAGGCCACGTCAGGATGTTTACATAAATGATAAACTCGGCAATGTTGCCGATGGTGAGTGAGCCATTAATCACCTCCACACTTCCGGCATAAACGGTGAGAATAATGCTAAGCCCTACAAGCCCCAGCACAATCGGATAAAAGAGCGCCTCTACTTTCGTCAGCTTGATGGATTGTCGTTTGTATTCTTCGCTTTCGCGCGAAAAATTGGCCACGCTTTCCTTCTCGCGGGTAAATGATTTCAATACGCGAATGCCCGAAAAAGCTTCTTGCACAAAAGTGCTCAGCCGCGATTGGCTCCTTTGAATTTCTTCGCTGCGCTGCTCAATGATGTTATTCACATAGAATATCGCGATGGACAACAGTGGCAAGGGCAGCACCGAGTACAAAGTGAGCTTAGGACTGATGGCAAACATGATCGGCAGAATCATGGCAAACAAACTGATCATCGTGAGGCCATACATGATCGCAGGCCCCAGGTACATGCGCACGCGCCCTACGTCTTCGCTGATGCGATTCATCAGGTCTCCGGTGTTATTTTTTCGGTAAAAACTTACCGGTAAGGTCTGGTAGTGCTCAAAGATTTCGTTCTTCAGGTCATACTCAATCAACCGGCTCATCACAATAAGTGTCTGGCGCTGAAAGTAGAGAAACACGCCGCGCAGCAGCGCCATCAGTAAAATGAGAATCGCATAAATCAGAATGCCGCGCGAAAACACCTGAAAGAATCCTGACTGCAGTTGGCTTTGATTGAAAGAGCGATAGATGCGCACATTATCTACCACCAGATCGATGGAGTGACGAACCATCTGGGCTGGTAAAATCTGAAAGATGTTGGAGATCAGTACAAACACCAGCCCCCAGATGAGGTGCCATTTATATTTGATCAGGTATTTATTGAGATATCCAAGTTCTTTCATCAGCAGTTCGTGAGTTTTCTTACAGCTCAAGGCAAACGCAAAACTCAGGCGGCAAGTTCGCAAATCCCTACTTATCCAACAAAGCCTTTCACATTTCGCGGCAAGCGCGTAATTTGCGGCCTCAAAAAACGTTCTTCGCTCATGCTCAACCGGCGCACTATCCGCATCAAAATCATGCAAAGCCTCTTTGCTTACAACCAATGCAAAGAAGCTGATCTGGAACTGGCCCAGGATTTAATTGAGGAGCGCTTTCAGCCTGACCTCAACTCCATGGAGGTGCAGGACAAGGACTTACTTAAATCACAAAAAAAAACCGCCCTTCAGCTTTTTGACAAAAAAATGAAAGGAGTTGCCGCTGCCTCTGATGATGCGGCCATCGCAAAGGCGGTAGAAGACGCCGCCAAACTTTTTCATAAGTTGATCGAGAAAGATCAGCGCTATCTCAGCAAAAACATTTTGCTTGAGATGGAGAAGCTCGCTACCATGTATCATAGCGTGATTGCCCTGATGGTAGCACTCGCCGATCAGGCCGGCAGCGAAAAACGCGGAGATCATTCTAATTTTTCGAATCATGCCTGGATTAAAGCCTGGCGCCAAAACGAAGAGTTGAAGAAGGCTGTCCTCAAAGAAAACTCCGGCTGGGATGGCCGCCAGGATAAAGTAAGAAGCTGGTTTCGCGACATCGTAAAAGAAGACAGCACATATCAGAAATTTATCGCCGAAAAAAATCCGGACGAAGAAACACAGAAGGCGTTCATCAAGCATTTGAGCCGCAAAATCATTTTGGGCACTGGCACCATCAACGATTATTTTGAGGAGCAAAACATGCGCTGGGCCGAAGACAAAGACATTGTGAAAAGTATGGTTGACAAGACCATCAAAGCCTACGCCGATGGAAAAATCACGCTGCAAAAAGTGTCACTCAACTGGGAAGATGATCAGGAATTTATCGAGCGCCTTTTCAACAGCGCTGTAGATCTCGACCCGCAATACAAAGAATTGATCGCTAAAAACACCCGCAACTGGGAAGTGGATCGCCTGCCGCTTACCGATCGGGTGATTCTGGAAATGGCGATCTCTGAGATGATCAATTTCCCCAACATTCCCGTGAAGGTGACCATCAACGAGTACATTGAGCTTTCAAAGGATTACAGTACGCCCAAAAGCCGGCAGTTTATCAACGGAATTCTGGATGTGATCTCTAAAGCCATGAAAGAATCCGGCGCACTAAAAAAGAGTGGTCGTGGCCTTATCGACAATAAATAACAGAGACAAATACTTTTTATCTTTGCACTTTAAAGTGAAACACTATGGGAAAAAAAAGCAATAACGCCTTAATGGCCTTTTTGGCCGGAGCCGCTGCCGGAGCTATTCTTGGCATTTTGTACGCACCCGACAAGGGCTCTAACACCCGCGAAAAACTTTCCTTTCAATTGGATAAGTACAAAAAGTTGCTGCAGGCTTACCTCGACGACCTCATGAACGGAAAAGAAACTCCGCTTACCTCCGAGGCGCAAAGCCAGGGCCAGAAGGTAGTGGCCGAAACCAAAGGCAAAGCCCAGCAGTTGCTTGATGATGTCGATGAATTGCTTGAACAAATCCGCGGAAAGAACAGTTAACGTTTTGTTAAAGCCAATCAAATTATTGAATGGAATACCACGCGACTTTAATTTTGAATCAGAAATAAAACTATAGCTATGAAAATGGGATTGAAAGTATTGATGGTGGCAGCGTTAGCGCTTGTGGCGTACGGCTGCCGCGACCGCGCTTCCGAAAAAAAGATAGCCGAACTCGAAAGCCGATTGGCACAATTGGAAGGAAATAAAACAGCACCTGCCAATACCGCCGCTGCTCCGGCCACTAATACTCCGGCCGCTGCACCCGAAGAAAAACCCGAAGGCCCATTGCCTGTCATTGAATTTTCAACCTTGGATCATGACTTCGGAACCATTCCGGAAGGACAAAAAGTATCTTACACGTATGTGGTGAAAAACACCGGTAAGGCGCCGTTGCTGATTCAAAACGCGCAGCCTTCTTGCGGTTGCACCGTGCCTGATTGGACGAAGACTCCGATCCCGGTGGGAGGATCAGGATTTGTAAAAGCAGAGTTCGATACGCACGGAAAATCTGGAATTCAAAACAAAACAATTACCGTCACTGCCAATACCTGGCCTAAAACTACCACCATCAAATTCAAAGCGATGGTGACACCCAAACCTGACGGAGCCAACGGACCGACGAAGTAGAAAAAGTACACGTATAAATTTTTTACAAAATCCCTCACTGAGGGATTTTGTATTTTTAGGCAATTAATTTTTTTGAGCCATGAGAGTTGTATGGATTATCCTGTTTGTAGTGGTTGGCTTTTCGGGCTGCGGTAAAAAAGAACAAGCCGCTCCGGTAGTGACCACACCTACTTTTTACAAAGGCGCGGATGTGGGTTGGCTCACACAGATGGAATCGGCAGGGATAAAATTTTACAACAGCAGCGGCACCGCCCAGGATTTGCTTCAAATTTTAAAGGACAAAGGAATAAACTCAATACGCCTAAGAGCGTGGGTACACCCAACCGACGGATGGAACAATACCACCGATGTGGTCAACAAAGCGCGCCGTGCGAAAGACCTCGGTATGAAAATCATGATCGACTTTCATTATGCCGACTCATGGGCCGATCCCGGCAAGCAACCCAAACCTAAAGCGTGGGAAAGCCTGAGTGTAGATGCACTAACCACCATGGTGTACACCTATACCAAAGGCGTAATGGATACTTTGAAATTGAATGGAATTACACCCGACTGGGTGCAGGTGGGCAACGAAACCAACGACGGCATGCTGTGGGAAACAGGACGCGCATCTGCCAGTATGAAAACCTTTTCGGCGCTGGTCAACGCGGGCTACAAAGCAGTGAAAGAAGTAAGCAGCACCTCGCAGGTGATCGTGCATATTTCCAATGGGTATGACAACAGCCTCTTTCGCTGGATGTTTGATGGCCTCACGGCCAACGCCACCAACTTTGACATCATTGGGATGTCGCTCTATCCGTCGTATGCCAGCGGTGGCGCCTCCAACTGGAGTACGGTGAACACACAGTGCCTTACCAATATGAACGACATGGTAAGCCGCTATAAAAAACCCGTGATGGTGGTAGAGGTAGGTATGCCAGCCAACCAGCCTGACATGGCCAAGGCTTTTTTGCAAGACATAATCGCCAAAACAAAATCGGTAACTGGCGGCCAAGGCCTCGGCGTTTTCTATTGGGAGCCTGAATGCTACAACAACTGGCAGGGCTACGGTTTGGGCGCCTTTGACGATACCGGCAAACCCTCGGTAGCCATGGACGCTTTTCTGGATTAATTAATCCATGAGCTAGTTGCTTGGCAGGTTGCTTTTATTGGGATAACTTGCAGCCTAAATTTTTTACACCCATGTTATCTATATTACTTCAGGCCCAAGGCAATAATTGGAGCTTCCCGATCATGATGGTATTGATGTTCGGTATTCTCTACTTTTTCATGATCCGTCCGCAGCAGAAAAAAGCCAAAGACCAAAAGAAATTTACCGAAGAGATCAAAAAAGGCGACTACGTAGTGACCATCGGAGGAGTGCATGGTCGGGTAGCCGAAATAGAAGACGACACTTTTATAATCGAAGTTGAGCGCGGAGCAAGAATTAAGTTTTCGAAGTCAGCCGTATCCATGGAGTCGACGAAGGCAGCGGCCAGCAAAAAGCCGGCAGCCTGAGATAACCGTGCCAGGGGCTTTCATTGACGCTAAAATGAAGGCATGAACATCGTACGATTTCTTTTCAACCTTTTCCGCATTGATAAAACCAATTGGAAAGCGGTTTCGCTCTGTGTGGTGACCGCCGTCGTATTTTGGATCTTTAACGCGTTCAATAAAAATTATTCTACCAACGTACGGTTTCCACTTCTCTTCGAATTTGACGGAGAGAAGTATCTTCCTGCCGAGCACTTGCCCAAGTCGATTAACCTTAATGTGTCAGGCAACGGTTGGGATCTTTTCCGGAAGCACATGGGTCTGAAAGTGCCTACCCTGATTATTCCGCTGGAGCATCCCACAGAAGTAAAAAAAATTGTGGGAAGTACTTTGCTGCCAATCGTAGCTACACAATTGGGAAATCTGAAAGTAAATTTTGTGGTGACAGATACACTGACCATTAAAATTGATCCGCGCGATTTTCATCGCTACAAGCTGGCCGCCGATGTGTCGGGAGTTAAATTCAGCGAGGGTTATGGCAGGATAAGCCCGGTGGTAGTTCTTCCTGATTCAGTGCGACTCGAAGGCCCGCAAAGTTGGCTTCATGCGCTGGGCGATTCCATCTTTTTAAAAGTGCAGGAAGACAAAGTGAGCGAAAATTTCCGCGACGAAGTGGAGGTCAGTTTTCCGGGAAGTGAGTTCGTCAAGCGAAATCCTCCCATCGCGCAGGTGATGTTCGAAGTAGGCCAGGTGACGCAGGTGACCAAACGGGTTAAAGTAACGACAGACAAAAAAACTTCAGTGGTGTTTACCGACAGCGTGGAGGCTCAGTTTCAAATTCCGGTAAACCGGGCTAGCGATTTTAATACGCTTTCGCGCGAGATGGTATCACAGGTAAGTGTAAGGCAATTGAAACAAAGCAACAGCATAGTTCCGAAAGTTTTAAATATTCCGTCGTATGCTCTACTGCTGCGGGTAGACTCTGTGTACAAAAAACCACGCTGAAAAAAGGGGACATGAAAAAAGCACTCCGCATCGGCGTAACAGGAGGCATCGGCTCTGGCAAAAGTCTGGTGTGCAAAATTTTTCAACACCTCGGTGCGCCTGTGTATGATGCCGATAGTCGCGCCAAAATGCTGATGGTTTCGGACGAGGTTTTGATCAGGCAAATCAAAAGGGAGTTTGGAGAGCAGAGTTATCAGGTTGGTGGTGAACTCAATCGCGGTTATCTGAGCAAGTCAGTTTTTAATAACCCTGCTCAATTGGAGAAACTGAACCAGTTGGTACATCCGCGTGTTGCTGCAGACAGCGAAAATTGGTTTGAGCGGAATAACGGAGCTCCTTATGTTGTCAAAGAAGCAGCGTTACTTTTCGAAGCAGGGTCATACAAACAATTGGATAAAATGATTGTTGTGACTGCGCCAGAAGAACTTCGGATCAAACGAGTGTTAGTGCGTGATAAAAACAGGACTGCGGATGAAATAAAAAAAATTATCCGCAACCAGATGCCAGAAAGTGAGAAGATAGCGAAGGCAGATTTCGTCATTCATAACGACGAGAGCGAGTTGTTGATACCGCAAGTCCTTAAATTACATGAGCGGTTCATAGTCAATACCAAAAAGTGAACACGAGTGGCCTGATTACGTTAGTTTTAAATTTTGATACTTATCTCAGAACATGTTCAGAACAATTATTTTTTCACTCATCACAGTAGCCCTGTTCGCGTCAGCGTGCAAGCAGAAGGCGGCGGCACCTCAAGCCCGCAAAGTAGGACCACTTTCAGTGGAAGGATTTATAGTTGAGCCTCACAACGAAAGCGAAAACATTGAAGTGCCCGGATCTTTGCTTCCCGTAGAAGAAACCCAGATACGCCCGGAAACTTCAGGTCGTATTGTACAACTCAATATTCAGGAAGGATCTTCTGTGAAAAAGGGAGCGTTGCTGGTAAAACTTTTCGATCAGGATTTGCAGGCTCAGTTGAAAAAACTTCAGGTGCAGCTCGACATTTCTAACCGCACCGTAGAGCGTCAGCGTGATCTGTTGGCCATCAACGGTATCAGTCAGCAAGACTTCGACCTTAGTGCACTCGCCGTTGACAATCTCAAAGCCGACATTGAAACGACCAAGATTTCAATTTCCAAAACCGAAATCCGTGCGCCGTATGATGGTAAGCTTGGCTTGCGCAATGTGAGTCTTGGCGCTTACGTTTCTCCTTCCGATCTCCTTACCAGCATCCGCCAGGTAAGCCAATTGAAACTTGAATTTTCGATTCCTGAAAAATATGCCAAGAATATTTCGCCGGGCTACATCGTAAAATTCAGAGTGGATGGTGGCGCGCAAGAGCATCACGCCAAAGTGCTTGCTACCGAAGGAAATGTAGATCAGGTGACACGCACACTCAAAATCAAAGCGATTGTCAATGAAAATCACGCAGAGTTAGTGCCAGGACTTTTTGCTACGGTAAATCTTCAACTGGGAAAAAATGCCAATGCGCTGATGGTGCCCACACAGGCAGTAATTCCTCAGGCACGCAGCAAGCAGATTATTTTATTACGAAAAGATAGCGTGAAATTTTTGACTGTGGAGACTGGTATTCGTGATTCTGTTTTTGTGGAGATTGTGAAAGGCTTGAAAGCTGGTGATACAGTAATCACTACCGGCTTGATGGCGATTCGGCCGAAATCAAAATTGAAAGTCACGAAGTTGAACCGTTACGGTTCAAAGTAAGTTGGAAAGAGATTTAATAAAACTGAAAAAATAGAGATGAATATCTCCGAATTAAGTTTAAGACGACCCGTACTGGCCTTTGTGATGAGCATCGTGCTGGTGCTGTTCGGACTGATTGGATTTAAGTTTCTCGGCATCCGCGATTATCCGGCGATTGATCCGCCAAACGTAAACGTGTTTACCACGTACTCAGGCGCCAATGCCGATATTGTTGAGTCGCAGATTACCGAGCCACTTGAAAAATCGATTAACGGTATTGCCGGTATCCGCAATATTTCGTCCACCTCAAGCATTGGGCGAAGCAGCATCAACGTAGAGTTTGAATTGGGTGTGGATCTTGAAGCGGCTGCCAACGATGTACGCGACAAAGTTTCGCAAGCACGTAGTTCACTGCCCCTTGATCTTACCTTACCTCCGGTTGTTTCAAAAGCGGATGCCAACTCTGACGCCATCATCAGTATGACGGTGCAAAGCAGCACCAAAAATCCCCTGCAGCTTACCGAATATGCTACCAACGTGCTCGTTGAGCGCCTTCAAACTATCAAGGGTGTAAGTAGCGTGCAAATCTGGGGAGAGAAAAAATTTGCCATGCGCATCTGGCTTGATCCTTCCAAACTCAGCGCGTATAATCTTACGCCACTGGACGTACAGAATGCACTCAACCGTGAAAACGTAGAATTGCCTTCCGGAAAAATTGCAGGCAATGCTACCGAACTTACCGTAAGGACATTCGGGCGACTGTACACCGAAGAGGATTTCAACGATGTGATTGTAAAGGCTTCACCTACCGGCGATATTCGGTTGAAAGATGTAGGTCAGGCTTTGCTCGGCCCGGAAAACGAAGAGTCAATTCTGAAAGACCGTGGTATTCCGATGGTGGGTTTAGCCATGGTTCCACTTCCAGGTGCCAACTATGTGACGATCGCCGATGAGTTTTATAAACGGATGGATCAGATTAAAAAGGAAGTGCCACCGGATATTAAACTTAACATTGCCCTCGATCAGACCATATTTATTAAGCGTGCAATTTCTGAAGTGCAGGAGACGTTGTTGATTTCGTTTTTGCTTGTTGTACTCATTATCTATTTGTTCTTCCGCGATGTGCTGATTGCCTTCCGCCCGCTCATCGATATCCCTGTGTCTCTGATCGCGTCGTTCTTCATTATGTACCTGTTCGATTTTTCAATCAACGTGCTCACGATGCTGGGAATTGTATTGGCCACCGGTCTTGTGGTGGACGATGGGATTGTTGTTACCGAAAACATCTATAAGAAACTAGAAGGCGGGATGAACAAATACCGCGCGGCGAAGGAAGGATCGAAAGAAATTTTCTTTGCGGTAATTTCCACTTCCATTACGCTGGCCGTTGTGTTTCTGCCGATTGTGTTTTTGCAAGGATTCGTTGGTCGGTTGTTCCGTGAGTTTGGAATTGTGGTAGCGGGCGCTGTGCTTATTTCCGCTTTTGTGTCGCTCACGCTAACACCCGTATTGAGCGTGAAGCTCACGCGCGAAAATCACAAGCACTCGTGGTTCTATACTTTCTCTGAGCCATTCTTTGTGGGCCTCGAGTCAGGATACAGCCGGTTCCTCGCAGCGTTTATGAAAATCCGCTGGATGGCCTTCGTAATCATTCTGTTTTGTATTGGATCGGTTTATTTTTTAAGTCAAAACATTCAGTCTGAATTAGCGCCACTTGAAGATCGCAATCAATTTCGTTTGGCTGTTTCAGCCCCAGAAGGAACATCCTATGATTACATGGATGCGTACGTGGACAAGGTCGTGCAGTTTATGGAAGACTCTGTGCCTGAGGCTCAGATTCTTCTTTCGGTAACGGCTCCTTCGTTTAGCGGTGCCGGTTCGGTAAACACTGCCTTTGTGCGCGCTACGTTGAGTGATCCGAAAAACCGGACACGCTCGCAACAGCAAATTGTGGACATGGTCGGCAAAAACTTACCTCGCTTCCCGCAAGGCCGTGCCTTCGCCATTCAGGAACAAACCATTTCTGTAAACCGAAGAGGAGGGCTGCCGGTGCAATTTGTAATTCAAAACAACAACTTCGATAAGTTGCAAAGTGTGCTTCCGAAAATCCTGGAGCAAGCTAATACCAACCCGGTACTGCAAGGGGTGGATGTGGATTTGAAATTTAATAAGCCCGAACTACGCGTAAAAATCAATCGACTTAAAGCGACACAGCTGGGAATTAGTGTACAGGATATTTCGCAGACGCTGCAGCTGGCATATAGTAATTTGCGCTTCGGTTATTTTACCCGTGAGGGAAAACAATATCAGGTGATCGGTCAGGTGATCCGGATGGACCGCGATGACCCAGATGACTTAAAGAAGCTATACGTGCGCACTTCGTCTGGCCAGTTGGTTTCTATTGACAACGTGGTGACCATCGAAGAGTCGGCTACACCGCCGGCGTTGTATCATTTTAATCGATACAAATCGGCTACTATTTCTGCGGGCCTTGCTCCCGGCAAAACAATCGGTGATGGTATTGCCGCCATGGAAGCTATCGTGAAGCCATTGCTTGATGAAACTTTTACTACTTCATTGTCGGGCACTTCGCGCGACTTTGCAGAGAGCTCAGGCAATACTTCTTTTGCGTTCCTACTTGCGTTGGTGTTGATTTACCTGGTGCTCGCGGCTCAGTTCGAAAGCTTCATCGATCCGCTTACTATCATGGTGACTGTGCCACTGGCGATCAGCGGAGCATTTATTTCACTTTGGATTTTCCATCAAACGATCAATATCTTTTCGCAGATTGGAATGATCATGCTGATTGGTTTGGTGACGAAAAACGGAATTCTGATTGTGGAATTCGCCAACCAGAAGCGAGAAGAAGGCTTATCAAAAATTGATGCCGTACTCGAGGCGTCGCGTCTGCGCCTGCGCCCGATTTTGATGACCAGCCTTGCCATGGCGCTTGGATCGTTGCCGCTGGCGTTGTCGCTTGGCGATGCGAGCACCAGCCGTATTCCGCTTGGCGTTGTGATTGTGGGAGGTATTTTGTTTTCGTTGGTGCTTACCCTGTTTGTAATTCCGGCCATGTACTCTTTCTTATCGAGAAAGCGTAAACACATTGATGCCGAACTCAATGATGAATCTGTTAGTGAACCCCACAAGGAACTTGTCTATGAATCGTAAGTTTTATTCCACAGTATTTTTTCTTTTTTTCATTCTGAATTTTTCGACGGCTCAACAGACCATTACCGTAGAGGAAGTGGTGCAGATGGCGATTCAAAAAAACTATGATATAAAAGTGGCTCAGACAACTGCGGCTACGCAGTTCACCGATAAACGATTTATTCGCGGGGCTTTCCTTCCTACGTTAAACCTCACCGGTGCGCGCATTCAGAACAGCAGTAATGCTGAAATCAAATATTTTCCCAGCGCTAACCGCCCCGACCAGAATACTTACAATATTCCTTCTTATAATAATAACCTGGCCGCGCAGGCTACCTGGACTATTTTTGATGGCACTAAAATGTTTGCCACCCGCAGAAGATTAATTCAATTGGCTGAATGGGGAGAAGCTAACGTGCGCAATCAGATTGTAAATACAGTAGCTGCTACAATGACTAATTTCTACAACATTGTAAGGCAGCAGGAACAGTTAAAGGCGATTCAGGAAGTGACAGCGGTGAACTTGGAGCGCGTAAAATTGGCCGAACGCAAATTGGAAGTAGGTACCGGAGCAAAGCCGGAACTTCTTCAGGCGAAAGTCGATTTGAATGCTCAACGAACACTGGCGGTGCAACAAGAGATTTTGATCCAGCAGATCAAAGATCAGATGAATGGCCAGCTTGGATTTGCTTTGCCCGACCAGTTTACGATCGCCGATACGATTCCGATAGACATGAATTTGAATTTGAGTGAGATTCTTTCAAGCATTGAAAATTCAAATCAGACAGTGCTGGCCGCAAAAAAGAATCTTGAGGTGGCAACCACCGCAGTCTACGAAAATCAGGCTGGCCGCTCACCCATTATTCAGTTGACGGGGGCCTATACCTATGGTCTAACTTCCACGCAAGTGGCTGCTTCGGCATTTTCATTAAAGCAAAACACAGGCTACGGATATAACTACGGTATTGCGGTTTCTTTGCCGATCATTAACAATCTTAACCAATCGCGTTTGGTAGCTCAGGCAAAAGTGACGCAGTCGCGAATGCAGGCGGTGTATGACCAACAAAAAACATTGGCTACGGTAGGCGTGAGAAATGCTTTCACCAACTACGAAAACTCAAAACGCATCCTTCAGATTCAGGAAGAGAATATTCTGGTAGCGAAGGAAAATGTGACCATTGCCCTGGCGGGATTTCGCCGCGGGATTACAACATTCATTGAATTGCGTACAGCGCAGCAAAGTTTGTCGGATGCCTACAACCAGTTAATTGCTGCGCGCTTCAGTACCAAGGCTTCTGAAATAGAATTGCTGCGCCTAAAAGGAGATCTTCTGCCGAAGTAATCGCTGAAATTTAATTCTGAGGTACGTCCTGGGTTTCGGTTTGCGGCCGTGTTACCCAGAAATTATTGTAGCCTTCGCCCACCTGAATGTTCAGATAGCCGTAGGCCAACATTTCCAGAATGGCAAGGAAGTTAAAGATCAACGCAATTCGCGTCGGCGCTTTTTCAAAAAGCTCGATGAATGCTACCCGATGCTTGGTAGTCACTTCATTTAAAATGTATTCCTTCTGCCCCTCAATAGTATAAGGGTATTGAATCACCTGATGCACAGGCTTGTTTTTTTCCTCCTCCTGGCGTTTTAGTACTTTTTCGAAAACGGTAAGCAGTTTGAAAAGATCCACATCCTGAAGTTCGGCTTCTACATTGGAAATTTCTGCCAGCTGGCGCAATTCTTTGATCAGGTTGCCGCGCTTTTCTTTCATCAGCTCGGTCTCTTCCATTTTGTGGAATTGCTCCACCACCGACTTGTACTTTTTGTACTCCATCAGGTGCTTCACCAGTTCTTCGCGCGGATCGATTTCGTTGCCTTGCTCGTCAAGTTGAGGTCGTGGCAACAACATTTTTGATTTTATGCGCATCAGGGTAGCCGCCACTAAAATGAATTCGCTGGCCACCTCTATGTTCAGGTTTTCAAGACGGTGGAGGTACTCCAAAAACTCGCTGGTGATTTGCGAAATCGGAATGTCGTTGATATCGAGTTCATCGCGTTCGATGAAAAACAATAACAAGTCGAAAGGGCCTTCAAACAAAGGCAGTCTTACCTCAAAATTTTCCTGTGCCATAAAGATAAAAGTGGGCAAAATTATTCAAATCCGATGACAAAAATCCCGTACTACCGGAAATACGTAAATTTGTGGCTGGATTAATTTTAATTTCCCGTAAACTGATAACTTTAATCATTGTTATTACTGGTACAATCCTTAAAATTTGCCTGAAATGCTGATTACCCCTGGAAAATTATTAGGCCAGATTAACAGTCCGGCCGACCTGAAAAAGCTAGATCAGGCACAATTGGTACAACTTTCTGAGGAGTTGCGTCAGTTTATTATCGATAATGTTTCTGTGTACGGTGGCCATTTTGGGGCTAGCCTGGGGGTGGTAGAGCTTACCGTAGCATTGCATTATGTTTTTAACACTCCTTACGATCAGCTGGTGTGGGATGTAGGCCATCAGGCGTACGGCCACAAAATATTGACAGGACGCAGAGATTCTTTTCATACCAATCGCTTTTATAAAGGAATTTCTGGTTTCCCGAAAAGGAAAGAAAGTGAATACGATGCATTTGGTGTTGGCCACTCTTCTACATCCGTATCAGCGGCGCTGGGCATGGCATTCGCTTCAAAAAGTCAGGGCATTACAGATAAACAGCACGTGGCCATTATCGGCGACGGAGCCCTGACTGGAGGAATGGCTTTTGAAGGATTAAATCACGCAGGCGTATCAGATACTAATCTGCTGATCATCCTTAACGACAACTGCATGTCGATCGACCCAAACGTGGGTGCGCTCAAAGATTACCTGACGGATATTACCACATCCAATACCTACAATAAACTCAAGGACGATGTGTGGAACTTGCTCGGCAAGCTTTCCAAGTTTGGCAAAAATGCGCAGGAGATCGTTTCAAAAATTGAAAACGGAATAAAGTCAACGGTACTCAGCCAGAGCAATCTGTTTGAGTCGCTGCACCTGCGCTACTTTGGTCCGGTAGATGGCCACGATGTAGATCATCTGGTGGCGGTGCTTAATGATCTTAAGAAAATCAAAGGCCCTAAAATTCTTCATTGCGTTACCACCAAAGGCAAAGGATTTGGTCCCGCCGAGAAAGGAAACGCTACCACGTGGCATTCGCCCGGCACATTTGATAAGATCACCGGTGAGATTTACAAAAAGGTATATACCGTTCCTCAAGCTCCCAAATACCAGGATGTATTTGGCCATACCTTATTGGAATTAGCGAAAACCAACGAAAAGATTTTTGGAATCACTCCGGCGATGCCTTCGGGTTCGTCGCTGAACATTATGATGAAGGAAATGCCCGACCGCGCAATTGACGTGGGCATAGCTGAGCAGCATGCTGTTACGTTTTCGGCTGGGCTTGCCACACAAGGCCTCATTCCTTTCTGTAATATTTACAGCTCTTTCATGCAGCGCGGCTACGATCAGGTGGTGCACGATGTATGCATCCAGAATTTACCTGTCAATTTCTGTCTCGATCGAGCGGGCTTTGCTGGTTCCGACGGACCCACGCACCATGGCGCCTACGACATCGCATTTTTCCGGTGTTTGCCAAACATAATTGTGTCTGCGCCGATGAACGAAGTTGAGTTGCGCAACCTGATGTACACGGCACAACTTCCGCGCACAGAAAAGGCTTTCTCCATACGTTATCCACGCGGCCAGGGAGTGTTGCCTGACTGGAAAAAACCTTTCGAGGAAATTAAAATCGGAACCGGAAGAAAGATTCGCGAAGGTGAGGAAATCGCCATCTTATCCATTGGCCACGTAGGTAACTATGCCGTGGAGGTGACCGACCGATTGGAAAAACAGGGCATTTTGGTCGCGCATTATGATATGCGTTTTGCTAAACCACTTGATGAGCCAATGCTTCACGAAGTATTTGGAAAATTCAAGAAAATCGTAACGCTTGAAGACGGCTGTGTGCAAGGCGGATTTGGAAGCGCCATTCTTGAGTTTATGGCCGACAATAATTATTCTGCCGAAGTAAAACGGTTGGGAATTCCTGATGCGGTGATTGAGCACGGCGAACAAATTGAATTGCACCACGAATGCGGCTTTGACCCTGAGGGTATAGAACGTACCGTCATCCAGATGCTGGAGCCGGTGAAATCGCATTGATGGAAGAAATCTTCTCTAAAAAATTCGGTAAGGGAAAGCCGGTAATTTTTATTCACGGATTTTGTGAAACCCATGAAATCTGGAACGGATTTATAGAACCTTTTACCGATCACCACGAAATTATTGTCATCGACCTTCCCGGATTTGGCGCAAGCCCACTGCCGCATAATCCTTTTTCTATCGATGAAATTGCAGCCCGGATACTTACGTGGATGGACGAACAGCACATCCGTAGGCCGATAGTGATTGGACATTCGCTGGGCGGCTATGTAGCGCTGGCTATGGCGGGCAGAGGCGCCCAGAAAATGGCAGGGTTGGGATTGTTTCATTCCACCATTTTTGAAGACAGCGAGGAGCGTAAAGCCAATCGAACCAAAGTAATCGAGTTTGTGAGCAAGCACGGTGTTGATCCTTTTATTGACACTTTTGTGCCTGGACTTTTCTTTGATAAGCACCACCCGGCGATATCCTTAGTGGATAATATTTCGCGCAAGACGCCGCAAGCTACGCTCATCGCCTATAGCCTGGCCATGCGAAACAGGCCTTCGTATGAAGAGATATTCAAAACACTGGAAATGCCTACGCTGATTTTGGCTGGAGAAAAGGACGGAATCATCCCCGCGGATATTACTTCCAAGCACCTTCTTTACAACCCTAAAGCCCATTTGCACCTTTTGCCTTCTGTGGGGCATATGGCGATGTATGAGAACCCGACGGAAGCGCAAAAGATAATTAGTGCTTTTATTCAGGCCTAAAAAAAGGGTCGCACTGCTCGTTTTTCCCTTTTTCTGAGGATTATAATTCTGTTAACATGATTATATTTGTCGGTTGGCGTATTAAAAAATAGACACTTTAGCCTATATTTGATCTCGCTTAAGACAAACCCGAAAAAACTTAACTCATTATGAACAAAGAATTTGTAAAGAGAGCTGCGATGTTTCTGCTGATGCTACTTCCCGTCATGGCTTTTTCGCAGGGAGAAGGAGATCCCAATGAAATAGCGCCAAACTATGATTCATGGAATTCATTGGCCCAGAATATTGCCTTTTTATGCGGAGCTATCGGAATCCTCATCGCGTTGGGTTATTATGTCAAGCTGTCGTCCACAAAAGGCAGTAAGGACAAGTATGATTTCATTAACAAATACGAGATCAATACCCTTTGGGTCGCCGTCATTGCTATCATTGTAGGCGGTTGTTTTTTCGCTAACTCAGCCATTACTCACCTGACCTATGTGTTCATTGGTGTGCGGATATTCGTAACCGGTGCTATGGCGTTGATCGTAGCGGTTATTATCCAAAACCTGTTGAAATTTTACTATCCCTTCTACATCGAAAAGCGCCTTAAACTGCTTCGTTATCAGCCTCGGATTTCTCCGAACACTGGAAAGCCAATGAAGCTTTTGAGTGAAGAAGAAGAAGATGCTTACCTCGATGAAGGTATGCAAGCCGAAGAAAATGTGTTCTCGGTTGACTACGATGTGTGGAAAGACGAAGAAACAGGATACATCCAAATTGAAAAGTATGCAGGTCACCTTCATGCATTACAATGCCCTGAGTGTAACTATCAGACCTTTAAGGTGGTGAGAGAGGAAATTGTGAAGCAACCTACTGAAACCGAAGAAGGCGAAATCACCAAGCACTATCAGTGCGGCTATTGTGGCTACAAAGCCAAGAAGACTGTGATTTTGAAACAGCAAACTAAAGTAGAGCGCTCTGCAGCGACTGCCTAATTAAGTTATAGAAAATAAAAAAAAAGCCCCGTTTGAGTGATTAAGACGGGGCTTTTTCTTAATTCAGGTTTTCTACAAACTCATCATGTCTTTGAATTTTGCTGCTTGCCGGCGGCTAACCTCCACCTTGTCGCCTCCGCGTAGCTTTACCATTAGCCCGCCGTTAAACCAGGTTTCAATGCCTTCCACCCAGCTTAGGTTAATGATGTGTTTTCGGCTTGCTCTGAAAAAGGCGCGTTCGTCCAGCTTTTCATCAAGAGCATTGAGCGACTTGTGAATCATCGGGCGGTTGTTGTCAAAGTACACTTTAATATAGTTGCCGTCTGACTCAAACATGCGCACGTTATTGAGGCCTACAAACCAGCAGCGCTCGCCGTCTTTTACAAAAATCTGGTCGTCAAGCCCGAGTTTTTTGTCGTGGGCGCGGCCAGCTTTTGCTTTCTCTTTCTCTAGAATTTTGTGCACGGCTTCGCTCAGGCGCTCGGGCTGGATCGGCTTCAACAGATAGTCGAGGGCGTTTACCTCAAACGCCTTCAGGGCAAATTCGTCATAGGCGGTGGTAAAGACCACAAAAGGCGCTGAATCGAGCGATTCCAGCAACTGAAACCCGTTGCGTCCCGGCATCTGAATGTCGAGAAAGAGCAGGTCCGGGTTGTGTTCTTCAATCATTTTTTCAGCTTCGTCGGCATTCATCGCTTCGCCAGCCACCTCGATGGAAGGATGCTCTTCCAGTAGCTTCATCAATTCTTTGCGGGCCAGGCGCTCATCATCAATCACTAATGCTTTCATTTCTTCAGATAATTGGGTCGATTAATTTCTTTTACTCAAAATCGGGTTAAAACTATTTTTAGAGGTTGTATAGATGTGGAATTTTTACTTCTGTCAAAACAAAATTATTTTTTTCATTACTTATTCGTAGATAGGCGGCATCGCCGTACAAAAGTTTCAGTCGCTGGACGGTATTGGACAGCCCTACACCCTGAGTGCGGCCATTGACGTACCGCCCGCTGTTGATGATCTGAATTTTGAGTTCGTCGTCCATCAGCACTGTTTTTACTTTGATAGTGCCACCTTCGGTGAGCTGCGAGATGCCATGTTTTACCCCATTTTCCACCAGAGTTTGTATCATAAAAGGAGGAACCCAGAAATCGTACGAGCCTTGCGCGATTTCGTATTCAATTTTGAGGCGTTCTTCAAAGCGGATGCTCTCTAGGCTAAGATAGTCTTTTACAATTTTTAATTCGTCTTCAAACTTGGTAAGCCCTTTTTTGTCGGTGGCCAGCGAGTTGCGCAGAATGTTTGACAGCTGCGTGATGGCGTCCTTCGATTTAACCGGATTTTCGTCCACTAGCGCCCGGATGCTGTTCATGGCATTAAAAATAAAATGAGGGTTGAGCTGCGCTTTCAGGTTGTTGAGCTCGATCTCTTTGACAGTAGCCTCCATTTTCAGCGACTTGTTGTATTGCTCAAAATAGCTGTAGATGAAATACAACACCGACCAAAGAAAGAAAATGATGGCATAAAACAGCGACTGCCCTAAAATGTGCAGCACCTTAAACGCCTGCGCCGGATTGAAAAAGCCGAGGGGTATAGACACGGGTATTCGCAAAAAATACATGATGGTGCCCAGCACAAACACACTTACGATGGTGCGCCCAAACAAACGAGCCATTCCCAAATTCACCCACTGCCAGCGATTGATAAAATGGCGGTAAGCATGGGTGACGAGCAGACAAAGCAATGCTTCGTAAAAGAAGAAAATAGTGCGTGGTGTGCTCAGGTTGCCAGTGCCGGTAGAGAGCAGCGCCGAAACATAGCTGGCCCCGATTTGCACCAGGGCATAAAAAGACCAACCCCAGATCTGGAAATTCCAATATAGGCGCAGCTTATTGTTGATCATGAGGGCAAGTTAACGAAAGAGGCCAATCAGCGGAGAGGTAATACATGGGCGGATGCGAAGAAACGCCTTTCTATTCGCTTGATTTTCTTCAGGGTGAAGAAATAAAAAAGCCTCAGAATATATGAGGCTTTTGTGGGAGCTGAGGGGTTCGAACCCCCGACCCTCTGCTTGTAAGGCAGATGCTCTGAACCAGCTGAGCTAAGCTCCCTTTATTTTAAGGACTGCAAAGGTAAACCAGATTTTGAATTGTGCAAACGGTGAATTTGCCCTGATTGACAATATTTTTTTGCCAAAGCAGTATAAATTTTTCCTACTGAAAATCAGTGACTTATGATTTTATTAAGAACAATGTTAGTAAAATAAACACTGTTTATTATTTTTGATCCCGAAAAAGAACAAGGCCATATGGGAGTAAAAGAAAGAAAAGAACGTGATCGCCAGGAAATGCGCGACACGATTTTGCAATCGGCACACCAACTTTTTGTCGATAAAGGATTTGACGATGTGAGCATTCGCAACATTGCCGAAGCCATTGAGTACAGTCCGGCTACGATCTATCTCTACTTCAAAGACAAGAATGAAATTTTTTATGCACTTCACATGGAGGCGTTTAAAATATTCAATGAGTATATGTTCACGCTGGCGGAAATACAAGACCCGTTTATGCGACTGATGAAAATGGGCGAACGCTACATGGAGTTTACCTTCAAGTTCCCGAAATACTACGACATCATGTTCATCATGCAGGCCCCGATGAATTGCGACATCAATTCGGAAGAGTGGAAAATGGGAGAGGCCGCACATTGCCAGTTGGAAAATCTTGTGAAGGAATGTCAGGACACCGGCCACTTCACGGGCAAGGATTACAAAACCCTTTCTTTCCTCATCTGGAGTACGATGCACGGCATGTGCTCACTCGCCCTTCGTGACCGCATGAAAATTTATGTTGAAGAGGAACGATCCAAAATGCTTGAAAAGTCTTTTACCATGTTCAAGCAGATTCTTGAAACCATCTAAAAAAAATTTACACTCAAACTAAACACTGTTAAGTTGATTAACGATGAAAATTAAAATTTCCTTAACGACCCTGGCTCTCTTCGTGGTGAAGCTTGTGCTGGCGCAGGGTACAGTTCTTGAAAAGTACATTCAGGAAGGATTGAAAAACAATCTGCAACTGCAGCAAGAGCAGTTGAACTATGAACGAAGCATAGAAAACCTGGCGCAGGCCAAGGCTTTGTTTCTTCCTTATCTGTCGGCCAATGGCTCTTATCAGCTTGCCGATGGAGGACGAAAAATCACAATCCCCGTCGGCGATTTGGTGAATCCGGTGTACAATAACCTTAACCAGATCAACGCCGTGCTCAACCCGTCGGCACCAAAGTATCCAACCATTGCCAACCAGACTACCAATTTTCTGGCAACCAATTTTCACGATACCAAGGTGAGATTGATACAACCGATTTTCAATCCTGACATTTATTTCAACTACAAAGCGCAAAAGGAATTGATCACGGTGCAGCAAGCGCAGAAGAAGGCCTACGAAAATCAGCTCAAGTACGAAATCGTGTCGGCGTATTATCAATACTTGCAAAGTGACGAAGCTGTAAAAATTTTGAAAAACACCCACGCTACTCTTGAGGAATTATTGAAGGTAAATATTTCACTGGTGGCCAATGCGAAAGCGACCAAAGACGTGGTGCTCAGCACGGAATATGAACTTGGCAAGATAGAACAGCAAATCGCTGAGAATGAAAAGAACAACGAAGTAGCGCAAGCGTATTTTAATTTTTTGCTTAACCGCGAATTGAGCTCTTCTATTCTCAAAGATTCAACACTTACGTTCGCAAAGGAATCATCTGGTGAAATTTCTTCGCTCACCAACACGGCCTTGCAGCAAAGGCAGGAGTTGCAGCAGGTGCAAAATGGTCTTCGCGCAAGCGAGCAACTCATCAGCCTGAACAAAGGCAGCGCGCTTCCCCGCGTGAATGTGGTGGGCGATGCCGGCTATCAAGGATTCAACTATACCTTCAAAAGCGATCAGCAATATTGGCTTGTGCAGTTTGGCCTTACGTGGGATATTTTTAAAGGCGGTGAAAAACGTGCGAAGACGCAACAGGCGCGTATCGACTATCAGGTGATGGAGAACAAAATGGAGCAACTCAAAAAGCAAATCGAGTTACAGGTAATTCAGGCTCACTATGAACTGAGAGCAGCTCAGCAATCGTACGAAACATCGCGAAGCGGCGTGAGAAGCACCGAGCGATCGTTTCAAATCATTCAAGCAAAATACAAAGAAGGCCAGGCGATTTTGCTGGAATACCTCGACGCACAAAACAAATACACCACCGCCCAACTCACGCATTCGATCAATCAATACGAAGTGCTGCGTAAATCGGCGGCATTGCAAAAGACAATCAATAACCTCTAATCAATATTTATGAAACAATTATCTATGAGACTCTTCGCGCCATTGTTTTTTGGCGTGTTACTGTGGAGCTGCGGAGCTAAGGAAAAGAAAGAAGAGTCGCAAACCACGTTGGATGAATCCGCTGTGGCTATCAAGCTTGCTCCGGTGGAAACGAGCGAATACAGTTTGCCCGTAGTAAGTTCCGGACTTATCACTACTGAAACAGAATCCAAGCTTTCATTTAAAGTGGGCGGAGTGATTTCTAAAATTTATGTGAAAGAAGGTGAGTCGGTAAGCAAAGGCCAGTTGCTCGCCGCACTCGACCTTACGGAAATTGATGCGCAAGTGGCACAGGCAAAAAACAACTTGGACAAAACCAAACGTGATCTGGAGCGCGGCCAACGACTGCTCAAGGATTCAGCAGCTACGCTTGAGCAAATTCAAAATTTGCAAACGGCTTTTAATGTGGCCGACGAAGGTTATCGTATTGCCTCGTTCAACAAACAGTACGCTACGATTCGCGCGAATGCGTCGGGAAAAGTAATCAGAAAGTTTGCCAACGAAGGTGAACTGGTCGGTGGAGGTACGCCCGTACTCGCCATCAATGCCGCATCGCAAAATGAATGGATTGTAAAAATCGGATTGCCCGATGTGGATTGGGTGCGCGTGAAGAAAGGAGACAAAGCAAAAATCACAACTGACGCTTATCCGAACGAAAGTTTTGATGGCGACCTTAATGTGATCAACGAAGGTGCAGATGCATACAGTGGTTTGTACCAGGCTGAAGTGCGCGTGAAACCGGGAAATAAAAAATTGGCGAGCGGGCTTTTCGCGAAAGTGGAAATTGCCCCTTCCGTAAAAAAATCTTTTCAGCATGTGCCGATCGAAGCGCTGGTGGAGGGTCAGGGAAAAAAGGCGTACGTGTTTGTAGTGAATCCTGATAAAAAGTCGGTTCGAAAACTTCCTGTCATGGTTGCCTTTCTTGAAAACAAAATGGCCTACATCGCCGACGGATTGAAAGACGTAACCGAAGTGATTTCTGCCGGCTCCGCATTCCTGACTGAAAATAGCACTGTAAAAATTGATCAATAGTCGTCATGAAGATCGCAGAATTCTCAGTTAAAAATTGGCAGTTTACGCTCATCGTTTTCGTGATGATGCTGGCGCTAGGACTAAACTCGCTGCTCAACATGCCTCGCGGCGAAGATCCTGAAACCACAGCACCGTCGTTCGCTATCATTGTGATCTACCCAGGCACCAGTCCGCTCGACATGGAGAAACTTGTGGTTGACCCGATGGAGAAACGATTCAACGACCTTGAAAACATTAAGAGAATTATTTCGGATGTAAACGATGGACTCGCTACGGTGCGCGTGGATTATAAACACGAAATGGATCCGGATGAAAAATACCAGGAGATCGTTCGTGAAGTGAATGCACTTCGGCTGGAATTGCCCAAAGATATTTTTGATATCAAGATCATCAAGTTCTCTTCCACGGATGTGAACATTCTGCAGCTCGCACTAGTGTCGGAAACGGCCGGATACTATGACCTTCAAAAACAAGTGGAGTTACTGGAGAACCGGCTTGAAAAGGTGAAGAGTCTGAAGAAAATTGAAACGCACGGATATCCCGAACGAAATGTGCGTGTGTCACTCAACATCGAAAAGCTGGCGCTCCAGCATATTCCGGTGAATGCTGTAATCGGTGCGCTGCAAAGTGAGAATGCAAATATCCCAGGAGGAAATATTGAAATGGGCACACGCCGCTTCAACATCAAGACCAGCGGTGAATACAAGAGCATTGATGAAATCAAAAATACGATTGTCTATTCGGCCAATGGAAAAATCGTTTACCTCAAAGACATCGCTGAAATTGAAAATACATATCAGGACGAAACCTATCTCACGCGGCAAAATGGATTTCGCAGTGTATTACTGACGGCCGCGCAGAAGGATGGACAGAATATTTTTACTGTAGATGATCAGATCACACCGATTCTTGCTCAGTTTGAAAAAGAACTTCCGGCCAACATCAAAATGGTGAAGAACTTTGAGCAGGCGAAGAGTGTGGAGAAAAGGCTTACGCGATTTGCCAAAGATTTTTTGATTGCTATTCTGCTTGTGTCGATTACACTTCTGCCGTTAGGCAATCGCGCGGCGCTGGTGGTGATGATTTCTATTCCGCTTTCCATTTTCACCGGGCTTTTCCTGTTGGATTACCTCGGCTATTCAATCAATCAATTAAGTATTGTGGGTTTGATCGTAGCGCTGGGTATTCTCGTCGACGACTCTATTGTGGTAATTGAAAACATTGAGCGCTATCTCCGCGCCGGCAAATCAAAAATGGAAGCATCGATTGAAGCCACAAAGCAAATTGGCTTGGCGGTGCTAGGCTGCACGGCAACGTTGATCCTAGCCTTTTTGCCTCTGGTGTTTTTGCCGGAGCAAGCTGGTGATTTTATCCGCAGCCTTCCGATGGCTGTAATCACTACGGTGCTTGCATCGTTGTTTGTGTCGCTTACCATCGTTCCGTTTTTGTCGAGCCGTTTGTTGAAAACACATACCTCAAGCGAAGGAAATATTTTTCTTCGCCTGTTGAAGCGCGCGATCAGCGGCACGTACACCAAGTTGTTGCACTGGGCGCTGCGCCATCCGTGGTCAACCTTGGGTATTGCGCTCCTTTTATTCGTCGGTAGCCTTGGGCTTTTCCCCGTGGTGGGATTCAGTCTGTTTCCAAAATCAGAGAAGCCACAATTTCTCATCAACATTGAGATGCCCAATAGCACGAGCTTGTATGAAACGGATCGTGTGGCGCGCTACGTGGAGAGCGAATTGAAAAAGGAGAAAGACATTACCTATTTCACCACCAACGTTGGCAAAGGCAATCCTCGTATTTATTATAATGTGATTACAAAAAGCGAGTCACCCAACTTTTCTCAATTTTTCGTACAGCTCAATGGCCTTACGCCGGAAAAGAAAACAAAACTTATCGATAAGCTTCGTGCTAAATTTTTCTACTACCCGAATGCAAAAATTGAAGTGAAAGATTTTGAACAAGGGCCTCCGCTCGAAGCGCCTGTGGCGTTGCGCTTATTTGGCGAAAACCTTGACACGCTGCGAAAAATTTCGATGGACGTAGAGCAGATCCTCAAGAATACGGAAGGGACTATTTATGTCAACAACCCGCTTGCCAATCAGCAAACTGATATGCGGGTGAAAATAAACAAAGAGAAGGCCGGACAACTTGGTGTAGCCATAAGCGACATTGACCGCATGGTACGCCTCGGTGTGGCAGGCTTGAATGTGGGAGAGTTTACGCCTGGCGAAGGAGAAGATGAAATCAACATTAACGTGACGTTGCCCAAAGGGAAACTCGCCACCTTCGAGGTGTTTGATAAACTGTACATCAACTCGATCAACGGGCAAGCCATTCCTTTGAAGCAGTTGGCGACGGTGGAATTCGAAACTTCACCCAATCTGGTGCGGCACTACGACAAAGACCGCTTCTCGACCGTGACGGCTTTTGTAAAGAGCGGCTATCTCTACGAAAATGTGACGAACGCTGTGCTGAAAAAATTAGAGAAGTTTCCATTCCCGAAAGGGTACCGCTACGTGGCAGCCGGCGAGGTGGAAAACAAACAGGAGTCGTTTGGTGGATTAACAACGATTATTATGATCACTGCCTTTGGATTCATCGCGGTGTTGGTGCTTGAGTTTGGAAATTTCAAAAGCACGCTGATTGTGTTGTCGGTGATTCCGCTTGGTGTGATTGGTGCAGTGACGATGCTCTTCCTCACGGGCAACCCGCTCTCTTTCGTCGCGGTAGTTGGGTTAATCGCATTGGTGGGAATAGAAGTGAAGAACTCGATCTTGCTTGTCGATTTTACGCATCAACTTCGCGAACGCGGTGTGCCCCTGGATGAGGCCATTGAAAAAGCCGGAGAGATTCGCTTTGTACCAATCGTACTAACTTCCCTGACTGCTATTGGTGGATTGATTCCGCTGGCGATTGAGGGCAACCCGTTGTATTCTCCGCTGGCGTTGGTGATCATCGGCGGACTAATCAGTTCAACGCTGCTTTCGCGATTGGTAACGCCGGTGATGTACAAACTTTTGCCTCCGCGCGTGGAAGTAATCGGCGAAAAGCCAGGCGATATTCCGCTGGAATAATGAATTGAGGAGTTCTTGCGCCAACCTCTCTCAGAAAGGAAAGAGGTTGGCGAAGAATTTTAAAAAGGAAGGTCGTCGCTGCCGGAAGAATCAGGCACGAAGGTGTCGTCTGGTGGAGGAGGCACATCGCGGTTGCTGTTGCCCTGACTTGCTGACTCTTTCTGCACTTTCCAGGCACGCACATCGGTGTACCAGCGGCCGTTATATTCGCGGCTTTCGATGTTGATTGAGGCTGTGATCTTATCGCCTACAGCAATTTTTATTTCATCCACTTTGTCGCCCCACAGGTTCATGCACACTTTTTTGGGATATTGACCGGGAGTTTCAAGAATGAACTCTTGTTTTTTCCAGGTTCCATTTTTTCCTTGTCCGCTCTGTAGCGGCAGAAGGCTTACAATTACGCCAGATATTTCCATGCTGCTAATTTATAGCACTGCTTTTTCCAGAACAACAAACCGCAAATTCATTTTTGGAATTCCTGCGCTGGCGCCTTCAAGAACCATTGGCTTCTCTTCGCCAGTGAGTTTGTAGCCGTGGCGTTGATACCAGGCAATCAATTCGCTGCGTACAGAAATTACCGTCATCTCGATGCATTGGCAATTTTGTTTTTTCGCTTCCTCGTCGGCGGCTTGCAATAATTTTTTTCCGATGCCTTTGCCCTGAATTTCCGGATCAACGGCAAACATTCCCAGATACATTTTTTTTCCGCGGTTGTCTAGCCGCACACAGCCGATAATCTTACCCTCTTCAGTATATTTTAACACTTGCGATTGCGGTGTCTCGATAAGTAAACGGATCGAGTCTTCGTCGATACGTGTGCCATCCAACAAGTCGGCTTCGGTTGTCCATCCTTTACGGGATGACTCTCCGCGATACGCGGAGTTGACGAGTTTGTTCAACGCGGGAACATCCGCCAGAGTAGCTTCGCTGATCATAGAATTTTACAACGCACCGTTTTTGATTTCTTCAACTACGCCAGGATCGAGCAGGGTGGTGATATCGCCAAGATTGGAAGTATCGCCTTCGGCTACTTTGCGCAAAATGCGCCGCATGATTTTGCCTGATCGGGTTTTGGGAAGCCCGCTGACAAACTGAATTTTGTCGGGCTTAGCAATTGGGCCGATGATTTTTGAAACGGTTTCTTTGATCTCGTTGCGCACACGATCTTCGTCGCGCGGTTTTTCAAAACAAATCACAAAAGCATACACGCCTTGCCCTTTGATGTCGTGCGGATAGCCTACCACCGCCGATTCTGCAACAGCCGAATGTTCGTCGATGGCGCTTTCAATTTCGGCGGTTCCCAGGTTGTGGCCTGACACAATCAGCACATCGTCAACACGGCCGGTGATGCGGTAATATCCGTCGTGATCGCGCTTGCAACCATCGCCGGTAAAATATTTCCCAGGGAAAGTAGAGAAGTATGTTTCCTTGAACCGCTGATGATTGCCATAGATGGTGCGTGCCATCGAAGGCCACGGAAATTTGATTGCGAGCCTTCCTTCAAGGTCATTTCCCGAAAGTTCGTTTCCTTTTTCGTCCATCACGGCAAGTTGAACGCCGGGCAGCGGGAAGGAAGCAAACGCCGGCTTCAGTGGAGTCACGTTGGCGATGGGTGAAATCATAATGCCTCCGGTTTCTGTTTGCCACCATGTATCTACCAGCGGGCATTTTTCTTTGCCGATATGTTTGTGATACCAATGCCAGGCTTCTTCGTTGATGGGCTCGCCCACACTTCCGATTATTTCCAGCGACGACAAATCGTATTTATCAACCAATTCGATCGGCGCGGTTTGCAACGAGCGAATAGCAGTAGGCGCCGTGTAGAAAATGTTCACCTGATGTTTTTCGATCACGTGCCAGAAGCGACCCATGTCGGGCCACGAAGGGACACCTTCAAACATCAGCGTGGTGCCGCCTGCCGTGAGCGGGCCGTAAAGAATATAAGAGTGGCCCGTGACCCAGCCGATGTC
>JAFDYT010000017.1 GCA_018266055.1 Bacteroidota bacterium | reverse complement strand
GTAGTCCAGTTTGCCTCGTTGGTGAGGTCTGTGAAGATCTGAATCTCATACGCGCCACGTTTCACAGCCTTGTATTGCAGTCTTACTTCGCCGGAAACCCGGGTAAGGAAAACTTCAAAATCACGAATCGTGCGGGTACTCTTGCTTCTCACATCCATGCCCGCACTCTGGATCACCGCTTCCGCAGTGCCTTCGTTTTGGTTGGCCACGCCTTGCACGTATGCTGCGAGTTGAATCAACAGCAAATCGAGATCTTCCTCCTTGTCGCGCTTGGCGGTGGTGTCACTTTTACTGCCACCTTTAGCCTTTAGCACTGCCGCCTCCAGTTGGTTGGGCGTGGTTGCCACCACGGTCAACGTAGGAATTGGCGAAGGAAAATTGACGTTTCCAGTCATGGAAAGAGTGAAATGCCGCGACGTATCGATTTTTTGCAAAATCGTCATCCGGGAAATCCCCAGTTTCACAAGAAACTTCATCTTTTCAGATTTAGGTTTATTAATTTATTTTATGGTGTCGCTCAAGGCGTCACTCATGCATGCGCACCACAGCCTGGCTGCAGATCTAGCATTAGGGGTAGGGGTTCAAGTGCTACATAACACAAAGGGTTTAAGGTTTACTGATGCTGTAAGAAAGCCTGGTTTGAAAAACTCACCACCTGCTGCCAAGGGAGTGCGGTGGATTACATGGTATGTGCTGCGGATATTTTTCATCAGCGATGGTAATGCAAAAGCATCCAGTGCTTCATTTGCTGCAGAAACACGCGATTTCAGGCCCGCCGGAGGGGAAACAGTCGATTCGCGATGCGATGCAGCTGCACTAGCACGTGATGCAGTTGCAGTAGCACGTGATGCAATGGCACTAGCACGTGATGCAATTGCAGTAGCACGTGATGCAGTTGCAGTAGCACGTGATGCAGTTGCAGTAGCACGTGATGCAGTTGCACTAGCGCGCGATGCAGTTGCACTAGCACGCGATGCAGTTGCACTAGCACGCGATGCAGTTGCAGTAGCACGTGATGCAGTTGCAGTAGCACGCGATGCAATTGCAGTAGCGCCTGATGCAAAGGATTCCCGAAGGGATAGCCTTGTACTTCGATGCAAAGCCTTACCGATGCTACCGGAAGCAGGATAAATGCATTCCTTACCGCATGTTTTGCACCGCAGATCGGTGGTGGCAGGAGTGAATGTTAAAGTATTCATACGTGCCAAATAGTATTCAATACCTGTGCCAACACAGAAAAGTGCGAAATCAGACGGGAATCAATGATTTAGAGTCATCATCCGAAGTTTTTTAACGAAATACAACGAAACGACTAACGATATATAACGAAAATCACCCTAAAGAGAGGCGGTCGGTAAGGAGAGACCGGTCTTGTACTCTATATATAAGGAGAGGTACGAGGGTGGAGGTACGAGGTACGAGATTAGAGGTACGAGATTAGAGGTACGAGGTACGAGATTAGAGGTACGAGATTAGAGGTACGAAGCAGGAACCACTTTCAGCTTTCAACTTTTAGCTTTCAACTTATTCGCCGAATTCTACCCCAACTCCACCACTTACCCGCCCAAACCCACCGAATGCTAAGTGGTGTTAGAGAGGAGAGGAGAAAGAGGTATTTTGGAGGAGGGAATAGTGATATGTTAAGTAGTCAAAATAAAACCCTTGACAATGAAAAATTTGTTAGCAATTGTGATTCTTTGTTTAGCTTCATTGAACCTTTTTGGACAAAACGGTTCCAAAATAATAAAGCTAGAAAAAGCCCTTGAAAACGCTCAAAAAGCAAAAGACTTTAAGGACTTAATTGATGGTGACATAGCTTCTTCCATCTGCAGTTTGATTGGAGGAAATCCAGTTGTTTGTGGTGTGCTATCTGTGGATAAGTTAAATGCTAATGAAAACGAAGAATTAAAAAAGATAAAGTCAAAATATGAATTTGACAACTTTTTGAAGTCGAAAGGAATAAATCCTGAGGATTTTTATAATAAGCTTTTTGAAGAAAGGTGGAACTCAAAAATTCAGGATAGGTTAGACTTTTTAAAGACACCAAGCACTCCGACAACTGGCTTAACTAAATTTCACGATTGTTTTGTAGTAGTTACAAATAAACGTGGCACTCATTGCGGCTCAAGTTCGAGTATATCTGTTTCATGGAAGAACAATTGTAGTGAAACTATGGACATAAAATTTGCGCTTCAAAAAGAAGATGGAAATTGGTCGACCGGACTACAATCAGGCGTAAAGCCAGGTGAAACAACAAATAACGGGGCATGGACATGCAAGTCAACAGGAAAGGTTCTTTGGTGGGCAAGGCCTTCAGAAAAATGGATGGAATTTAAGTTCCCTAAGGATGATGAGATTAAAGCCAGCAACTGACATAGTTTGCCTAAACTGACGCAAGGTTTAGGCATTGCGCGGGAATGAGCGTGACTTGTGCCGCTGTTATTGTTGGTATTATCTTGAAATAGAAGGTTATTTAAATGTAGTATGGACACGCGTTACAAATGCGCGCCAGCTAGGGGCCGATCTATCGCACTCGGGATGTGGTGATAAGTTCTTAAATTAGAAGTTCAACTATCAACTTGAAAAACTATGCTAGTAACAGCGGCTTTAATCTCGTTTGGAACTTGGATTGCAACTAAACTTGCCGACAAGGGATTTGATCATCTATTTGATTCGGCTGCGGCAACGCCTGACACACTCAATAAGAGATTCTATGATGCTGTTGATCGAACATCAATCCGTATGCAAACAAAATACCCTAGGGCCATTGCGACATACGCTGATTATTTTTTTAAGCATGAAGTCGTCTTTGGAGAACTGGTAAAGCTCCTTTTCCACGATTCAAAAATTAACACTCAAATCGCCAGAACCCGATTTGAACATAGCGCGCTACCAGATACTTTCATTGTCGACTTCATCTCATGCTTAAAGAGAGAATTGCTTCTCGATGAGAAAATAGGTCCGATTCTTCAAAACAATCAGGCATATATTGTCTTACAAGGCATAAATACTAACCTCGAACTAATCGCTCAAAATTCGAATCTCTCTCTTTTAGAGCTTCAAAAAATCCTGAAAGCAATTGAAGAGCGGTTGACTAGAGAATTTTCTTACGATGACTTTAAAGTTAAGTACAAGCAAAGCGCTCTTAATGTACTCTCACAAGTTAATTTTATTGGCCTCGGTGTAGATATCTCCATAAAAAGAAAACGTAAGAATCTTCAAGACATTTTTGTTAAACCCCTTTTCTCTGTACACAAAAAGAAAGATAATTCTACAGAAAACACTAATGACGGCTTTGATGAATTTGAAGATGAAGATATTCCATACAGCAACCTCTTAAGTAATGGTGTGAATCCAGTTGTTCTCGGAAATCCAGGCTCCGGAAAATCCGTGCTAATTAAATCTCTAATATGTGATATCCTCAACGAAAAAATATCCGAGTTTGAGGACAGATCAATAACAAATTACCTACCCTTTAGGATAGAGTTGAGAAAATATCTTGCATTCAAAAAGAAAAATCAATGCAATATTATTAGATACATTGTAAATACTCTTGAGGTTGAATACGGTATACTAAATATCACAGATTCAATCCTAAACGAAATATTTTCCAATTATAAGGTGTTGGTCTTCTTCGATGGTCTTGATGAAGTATTTAAGATCAATGACAAAATTGAAATAAAGAATGACATTGAAAACTTTCACGTTGTATATCCTATGGCGAGATCACTTACATCTTCAAGAATAATCGGATATGACGAGGCTAGCTTAGATGAAAATAAATTCACTGAACTTCGGATTCAAAATTTTAATACGGAGCAAATTGAAGAATATGTTAGGAAATGGTACAATAAGGAGGAAGCAGACACAGAAATTAGGACTAAAGAGGTAGAAAAATTTCTTGAACTTAAAGAGGAAATTGATGAAGAGTTGATAAGAAACCCTCTCCTTCTATCTCTTATCGTTATAATCTATCGCAACATTCTTAAAATACCAGAATCCAAACTTGAAATATATCAAAGCTGTACTAAAACACTCGTTGATAAATGGGATGCTGAGAAAGATCTCCAAATTGATTTGAATCCAAATATCTACAAGGAGAAGGAGAAAATATTTTCTGATTTAGCTTACTGGCAATATGAACAGCTAAGCGGTGAGAATATTCAGCTAAGCTATGAAAAGGCAAAAAATACAGTCTGTAAAACAATAAAAAATAAACTGAGTATAACCGATGACAATGATGCCGAGGAATTAGCAGAAAGTTTCATGACTTATGCGCAGAAGCGATCTATATATTTCGATAATAATTTTACTCACAAAACATTCTTGGAATATTACACTGCATATTGGATTTATTCAAATATTGAAAAGAAACATAAACCAGCAGAAAGGGATCAAATAATCGGCACTTACATAAGTAATCCATTCTGGTTCATCGTACTCGAGCTTTTGTTTAACATGATTGACAAAGACCAGCCTGATTCAGAAATAATTGACGGAATAATAGACAGTCAGATTAAATCTAATCTAAGTTCCCTTCTATTTTTACTTAGTGTGCTTCCAACTTTAAAAAACGTAAGTACTGAGCAGGCTAGTAAAGTATTTTATAATTCAATTAAATACCTCTTTGATTTAAACCCTCAACGGAACACAAGCCCTTCACAGGATGGGCCATCGAATATTTACTTTCAGTTAGAAAAAAACTACGCAGACAATTCAACATTTCGTACTCTCATAAAAAATCAATTAATGAAAATTGAGACAGAGGGGACGTATGACAGACTTATTTATACTTTTCATTTTGAGCTAATGTTTGGTGGAAGGCGCGCAGATGAGCCAATAAGGTTTTACCTAAATGATAACACTAAATTCAAGAGTATTCTCAGAGAGGATCAGTTTTTATTTCAGCTAAATAAATTCAGTGACGAGCTAAATTGGCATGAGAGCTATCTTGAGTTCTTAGTCGAATTCATAGAAGTGTTTGGAGTTGAAGATATATTCAAGGAATTCCACTCAACCTTTGGTGGACTCCTTGTAAAACCCCTGATTGAGACTTATCTGGGTCAACAGCTATTAGAAAAAAATATCGAAAAGGCGGCAGAGAATCTTGAAGAGTTGAGTAAAATCGGATTGGCAAAGAATCGGTTACTTAGTTATCTAATGAATAAAAAGAGATTCAACTTTTTAAACCCTGAAAGACTTGAGCAATTGGCTATTTGCTACAATAATGCATCTGATGAATACGTGTCCTTAATTGTTCTTTGTGTGATGTTAAAAAATGCAACACGCTACAAGAATAGTATTCCTAAGTTGATCGAATTATGCACAAACAAGGACAAGCAAGAGTCTCTTATAAGGCTTACTAGAGAGAAGAACTTTGATAAAGCTCTTCAGCAAGCTATTGATAAATATCTGACAGCGGGAGACTAATGAACCATTCCGTTCCCTCTGTTATTGTTGGTCTCCGACCAACAATCTTAAAACAAATCGAGCTAGCGCAAGTGTTAAGCAAGTACGTGACTTGTGCCTTTGTTACCACCCCCAACTGGCGCAAGTCTTAGGCCTGTGCGCGAGCATGAGCGTGACTTGTGCCGGTGTTATTGTTGTCTTATCTTGAAATATAAGTTATTGAACTGAAATATGGGCACGCGTTACAAACGCGCGCCAACCCTGTTACTGTTGGTCTCCCGACCAACCCCTGTTATTGTTGGTATCCCCTGTTATTGTTGGTCTCCCGACCAACAATCCCTACCGATTCTCAGTGTCAGGGCGATCACAACCTAAAAACCCTGTTACTGTTGGTCTCCCGACCAACAATCCTCACTGATTCTCAGTGTCGGGGCGATCACAACCTAAAAACAGAATACCCGTTGACAGCTTCATAAATAAACCCCTTTATGAAATTGATCCTGGCGATTACTCTTGTTTTCGGGCTCTTTAGTCTTGGCAAAGCACAAACAAAGCCGGAGGAACCTTCAAAAGCACCCGTATGGACCGAAGCCGACAGGAAATATTTAGTCGAAAATCTCATTCGCTCGAAAGAAGAAATCCTTGCCGAGACAAAGAACCTAACGAAAGAACAATGGAATTTTAAAGAGAGCCCCGACCGCTGGAGTATCAATCAGATTGTAGAGCACCTCTGCTTGTGGGAAATAATTACGATGAATGATGTATCCTCAGCCCTGCGAATGGGTCCGCTGGCAGAGTTCACACATTACCTTCCGGATAGTCTTTTTATAGACAAAGACCCTAAACGATTGGAAAAGAACCTGACCACTGAGTTTACAAAACCTTTCACGTATGGTGTTCCTCTGGGAAACAACGATGGCAAGAATAACATTATCTGGTACACAACCCTGACCAATGAGTCAATTGATTATTTGAAAAGCACCAGGGATAATATCAGAATACACTATATCTGTTTTGGTCCCAACATCCATCAGCGCTATATGATGTTCTTCCAACATTGCTTTCGGCATCTCGGACAAATACGGGAAGTAAAGAAGCACCCTAAGTATCCTAAATAAATTGCAGACAGCAAGGGCAACGTATTGCTTTTTTACAGGCTAAGTGACGTTTTCTAATTCCAAACTGCCGATTGATCAGGCAGCTGAATGCTCATCCTCTTTGGATAATAAAGGACAAAAAAGTATTTTAGTAGAAGCAACAGAGGGCCTATTGCCGGATGTTACGCACAACTATTCTTTGCGATTTTGAAGTATCACGGGGAGTGGAGGGGCTAACGGTAAATACTGTTGAAACTAAAAGTAACAATCTTTGAAATGCTTACAATTATGAAAAAGATCTTATTCACACTCTTACTGGTATTTTCGTTTTGCCAGTTAGCAATTAGTCAGGACGACGCGGCCGGATGCAAAGACCATTCATTGTTTAACCGGATGCCAAATTATACGATAGGGGAGTGCAGTAGTAATTATGGGGTAAGCGATTTAGTCATGGAAAACGGGGAGTCAAAGACGAAGGAAGGATACAAAACGGTAATTATGTACAACTTCAATACAGAGAGTGGCAAGCCGAATCCGTCGTTTTATCAGGTATTCAAGAATTATGAAAACGCACTTTCAAAATACCATGTGAAAAAAGTGTATCAGGCGTCGCAGTATGGAACCTTATATTTTAAAGTGGGGGAAAAGACGGTTTGGTTAGGCATTGAAGCTCCGGGTGAAACGGCAGAATGGTATTCCCTGACTATAATTGAAATTGAAGAGATGAAACAAGACATTTCAGCGTCTGATCTGTTGGATGCACTTAATAAAGACGGGCACATTGCGCTGTACATAAATTTTCAGACTAACAAATCTGATATAAAACCTGAATCAGAGGCGATCATTACTCAAATTGCTGAGATGCTTTCAAAAAACGAAAACATATCCATTAGCATCGAAGGGCACACCGATAATGTAGGGACACCGTCAGCCAATCAGACGTTATCAGAAAATCGTGCGAAATCAGTCTTTACCGCCGTGGTGAATAAGGGGATTGACCCATCGCGACTTTCAACAAAAGGATATGGACAGACTAAGCCAATTGCAGATAACTCGACTGAAGAGGGCAGGTTCAAAAACAGGAGAGTTGAAATTGTAAAGAAGTAGCCTCCATTTCTCCGCGGTGCCACCCGCTTCGGGCAACATTCGTTGACAAGCGAACCATCTTGAATTAATGTGGTAATTTGTGATCACAAAGCGCAGAGTGCCTGAAAGAGGAAACGCTGCGGAGAACTGATTTTACAAATACAGTTGAGTACTATGTCAAAGAAATTCAAATATAGACCTCAATATGCTTTATTGATTTTAGGGCTAGCCGGAATTGTTGCTTCATTCTATCTGCTTCCTTTATTCGGACTTGGGGAAATTGGTTTTTCATTCCTACTCAGTGTTTTTGGTGTAGGTACCTTGATGTTGACTATCGTTTTCTTAGTTCTATTTGCCCGGCAGCTTGGCTTAGGTTATTTAAAAATTTCTGATCACCAAATTGAAATTCCTGGATACTGGTCAAGAAGAACAATTTTGAATTTGAATGAAATTAAATTAATTGGGGCAACGAACACATGGGACAAAGTAATAAAACTTTCAGATGGACGACAGACTTACTCCATTCATGGGCAACTTATGAGAAATGTTGATCTTCAAGAATTAAAGTTAGTGTTAGAAGAGAAATTAAAATAGTTTGGCGGTGACTGATCAGACTTCTTATGGCGGAAATCTAGAAAAAGCGAGATATCAAAGATGCGCTTTGATTAATTAGAAATAAATATCAAACCTGGAATAAACTTGATGACAGAAGCAACTGTAGAGATTATAACCATGATGTTGGTTGTTTATATGCTTGGAATCTTTGTTTATTCCGGAACCATCACCATTCTCATCAATCTAGTCTTCAAGAAACACGTAAAGTTTACGGCTCTGCTTTTGCACTGTTTTTATGGTGCGCTAGTCGGCGTATTTATAGCCGTTTCAGTCTTTCAAATAGCAAAGCCAACAGACCTTATTTATGGACAACCGGAGTGGGATAGTAAATTCGATTTTTTCGTTGGGCTAGCTAACTTCTGTATGCTTTTTCCAATCAGTACTATCCTTGTTGGGAGTGCATATTCAATCTGGAAACAACTAAAAAAGCAATAGTGTAGTACTGCACTATTGCCCGATGATGCAATGCACTTTGTCATGGCAATGCCATCATCATTAGTGCTAATGGGTGGGGTTCTCCACCGTAAAGAATAAACTTAGTTACTCACCGTAGCCCCCGGAGCATTCTTCTTTACTGACGCAATGCCTGTTTCCATGGCACTTGAGCTTTCATACATTTCGCTGGTGCCAATCACCTGACCGTTGGTGGCTTTGAGGTTGAAATAATGTTTTTGGTTGGTCGAGCGTTTGCGGTCGTAGCGAGCATCGTCGGTGGCATTCTTGCGCACAGATTCAATGCCGTTGTCGCACGCTGCACGTGTGGTGTATCCTTCGCTAGTGAGAATAACCTCGCCATTGTCGGCCTTAAGATTGAATTGAAACTCCCCGTTACTACGGGTACTGATTACAAATTTCCCCATGGTGCTTTTGTTTTGTTTTATTGATAAGGAAAGATACCATAAAACGTGGACAATTAAGGAGCCTTAACAAAAAGATAATAGTAAGAGGTGCCGTTGGAGGATTTTAAATATTTCGCTTTTAAAGGGCAATAGTTTTATAACTAGTGGACACTTTATCTCCACTTTCCCTGTTTTTTTTGTAGCGTCACCTTCAGTCAAAAGCGCAATTCAAAATTTCAAATGCCTAACTGTAAAAACTGAAGTAACGGTAGCGAATTAGCCAAAAAGCGAATTGACAGAACTAAGGAATGCCTGATTTTTCATAAGGAATTCCCTAGATGGTGTAAACAAAAAATCGTTTTTTATGCAGATTTCGAACTTTTAATTATCGATGGCAATTGGATCTAGGCAATTGACAGACAGCTGGTAAAAGGAATGGTGTATTTTAGTAACGATAGTTACTTTAATCACTTCTGCTGTACGGTATTTAAATAACTAAAAATCGAAATATGAAAAACTTTATCTTATTCTTTGTCATGATGGTTTCATCGGCAAGTGTAGTTGCGGCAACAATAGTCGGCCCCTCAACGGTCTGTATTTCATCTTCGGTAGTTTATTATGCTCAACGTGGATATGGTGAATCAAATTATCAGTGGTCTATTTCAGGCGGAGGAACCATTACGGCCTATGGAACAACTGCGCAGGGAGACCCATCGATTACGGTTCTTTGGTCATCCTCACCGGCAACGGCAACCATCTATTTAACTTACTATACTAATGCTTACCCAAGCTTTAAATCATTGTCTGTTTATGTAGACCCATGTTATAGCGAAGCGTTAAGTTTTAATGGAACAGACAATCGGGTAAACATTCCAGATGCAAGTGGCCACCTAAATCTGGGTACTGGTTCGTTTACCTTTGAGGTTTATTTTAAGTTAAGTGCAAGTAAACCCCGCTCAACGATGCTGTCGAAACGGACTATTGCCAACGGAAATAATTCTGACGGATTTATTTTTGGTTTCTTTGGTGGAAGCCCATACGTGCAACTTGGAGGAACTGTAAATATTCAGCCAGCCAGCGGAAGTCTAAACTTATTTGACGGGAATTGTCATCAAGTAGCAGCCCGAAGAGTGGGAGGCACAATATCGTTCTTTGTGGACGGCGCATTCGTCAGTTACGGTGATTACACAAGTAGCAAGGATATCGGATCGCCCGGACCACTATGGATTGGATGGGACGACGCGTATTTGTCTCCGTTCCCGGGATGGATTGGCGAAGTTAGGATATGGAACATTGCTCTCACCGATGCGCAAATTCAGAGTAACCTTGGATTAAACCTATCGCCTCAAAGCGGATTGGTTGCGTACTATGATATGAAGAACTCGTATAACAGCCAGGTTCTTTCGGACTTGTCAGGCTTTGGTAGTAACGGATTTTTGGGTGGGTCTACGTCACCTGATTCTTATGACCCAACGTGGCTTAGTCCCAGTCAGGTTACTTGTAGAGTGGCAGGTAACTTCCGAAATTCGTTCCAGTTCGGCTCACCTATTGAAATTGATAGCGCTAAGGATGTTTCGTTACGCACTAATGTGTTCCCTAACCCAGCTCAGAAATTTGTTACGATAGAATTGTTGGAGCCTGCAAAGAGGCCAACTCCGGTTCTGATTCATAATATGATGGGGAAAGAAGCGATGAGGTTAATGATTGAAACTGGCGAAACCAGGAAGACAATCTACGTAGGTGATCTTCCCGGTGGTATCTATATTCTCAAAATCAGAACCGCACAGATTACTTTCGATAAAAAAATAATTGTGTCTAAGGAGCAATAAGCGAATCGAGCTTAGCAGGGGTTGATAATTTCACTTCAGTTGATTTGGTGATTCAGTTTATCCCACAATCATAAAGCATCATTGGTACATAGTCCTCTTAAAGAGTGCTATTGACTAACCTCAAAAGGGTTGGATCCTACCATCTCTTTCTGTTATTTCGGTTTATAAAATTCGAAAGAAATGATTGTCTACGGTTGGAATACCAAGATTTTAAAACAGGCACCGTTAGAAAACTACGAGTGCCCCAACTGCCATCAAAACCAGTCGGCCATGGTGATCTATGCACGTTACGTGCATATCTTTTGGCTTCCGGTTTTTCCTTACAAGAAGACGGCCACCATTGTGTGTGCGCATTGCAACCACGAAACGGAAGAGAAAAACATTACGCTTGGCACCAAAGAGGTGATTCAAAAGTTGAAGGCAACAGTTCCGCTTCCTATATATTTATTTTCCGGTACTGCGCTGATCGTGTTGGCGATTGCCTATTTCACCTATGCGGGAAGGAAAGACAGTGAGCGTGAACAAGCTTACCTGAAAGATCCACACGTAGGCGATGTGTATCTGGTGAAAAGCAAGGAAGAGAAGAGTCAGTACAATCATTATCTGATGAAGGTGCGAAAGGTGCAGGGCGATTCGCTGTGGGTGTCGTACAGCTCATTCAATTACAATGGTATCGTCAGCAAGCTTGATCCTAAAGACGGATTTTACAATGTGATGTATGCCATTCATAAAGACGGCATCTTAAAACTTAGCCAATCCGATGAAATGAAGAAAGTATTCCGCGACTATTCGTCGTACACCGGCTTTGATCAGGAGATTGAATACCACGAGCCCGACTCGGTGGCGAAGTAGTTGAGATGAGACTTCCTCTTTTCCGAATGGCCACTACGCAGCCGGCGAAGAAGCGGTTTTAAGTTTATGATGTTCTGAATAAATCCAGATGGCATACACGCCAATGGCTGTGCCGATAGGGAAGGAGAAGATTTTTAAACAACCCATGATCAGCGCCATCACGGGAGCCCACGATTGATGGGTAAGTAATCCGATTCCGGCAATCAGTGTGGGAAGCGAGAAAAACAGAATGATAAAGTAAGGTAAAAACTGTACCAGCGACAAGACCATTTCAATTACCCGGCGGTCGCTTTCGTTGGCTTCGTCAAGCGCAAACGAGAATACAAACGCGAGGATGGATTTCAGGATCACCATGCCGAGTATGGTGAGCATAGCCGACACCACGTAAAGTATGCCGAGCACTTTCTTATGACCGTCGAGTGTAATAGTGTCCATGCGGTAATTTCTTTATATAAAGATAGAGAATTTCCGGCCACAGAAATACAGCCATCGACCGGTAAGGCTATTTGAACACGGACAAAGAAGTTGTAGATTTAGTTTACCTAACTCCAGCCACAATGAAATCTGTCTGTATTGGCATTTCTCTACTCTTCAGTTCATTGGCATTTTCGCAAAATAAACTGGAAGCCATCCCCAGTCATCCAAATGTTACCGATAGCCGGGGTCTTCGGCAAGGCTGGTGGACTATTGCACTGAATGAAGACATGATGCGGCCGGCAAATCCTGACGATGTTGTCTATTACCGGATTATTCAATTCAAAGACGATGTGCCCGTAGGCGTTACCCGCGACTACTTTAAGTCCGGAGCGCTGTATGAAGAACTTACGTTGTTGTCGTTTAAGTTTATAGGCAAGCGCAACTTTCGTCAGGATGTAGATTACACTCAGCCTTACAAAGTGTACTGGCAAGATGGTTCGGAAAATCTGATTGCTCCCAACCGAATCCAATGCGAGGCCCATTTGAAAAACGAGCGATACGACCTTGCCTTACCCTTCGCCGAAAAGGCATTGGCAGAAACCGAGAAAAGGCTGGGAAAGAACAACTGGCGGTATGCGTATTTCCTGTCGAACCTGGGGCATATTTATGAGGCTCTCGGCTACCTCACGAAGGCGGAGCCTTTGTATGTAGAGCATATCAAAGTAGTGGACGCGCTGCCGGATAAGAAAGGAATTCAGTATGTGAACTGCGTGGTAAATCTGGCCTACTTGTATTACCTCATGGGCGATTTATACAATTCGCGAAGGTTGTACGAAATGCAATTGGAAAGGGCTGAATCTGTCTTCGGGAAAAATAGTCTGGCGTATGCCACGGCGCTCAATAACATCGCGCTTGTGTATGACAGGATGTGGAACTTCAGGAAGGCCGCCGAAACGTATCGTCAATCGCTGACCATTCGCGAACAGGAGATTGAAAAGAAAAATTTAGAACAAGACCTTGGCTATGCCACCACACTCAACAACCTGGCCGCCATATTGACGACTCAGAACCGGTTGGCCGAGGCTCAGAAGTATATTCAGCACGCCATTCAAATCACGGAAAATGTAATCGGTAAAGAAAACTCCACCTATGCATTGCGGATCATTTTCTTGTCTAGCATTTACGAATTAAAGGGAAAGTACAAGCAAGCGGATTCGATTAATCAGGTTGCCCTCGCCATCACAAAAAGAATACAAGGCACAGGTCATCCTGCTTACACCGCCAGACTTTTAGAAAATGCGCATCTCTATCGCGTGATGGGAAACTATGCTAACGCAGAGGATAATTATTTGAAAGGCATTGAAGGGCTCAACCGGCAGATTTCATCGTACTTTCCGGCGCTATCCGATTACCAGAAGACCGCCTATTATTTTGACAGGCAGTACAACTTTGAAGATTTCAATTCCTTTTGTGTGGCGCGAGCGAAACAGAACCCGGCTATCCTGTCGCACTTGTATAACAATCAGCTGGCCACCAAGGCGATGCTACTGAATGCTACCTCAAAATGGAAACACCGTATTCGAAATAGCGGCGATAAAAAACTATTTGCGTTGTACACTGACTGGGAAGCCAATCAAAATACATTGGCGCGCTGGTACAAAGACAAGGATGGGACTACAGGGAAGAATCAGAAGATCGATAGCTTGGAAATTCTTGTGACAGTGCAGGAAAAGGAACTCTCTCGGCGATCGGAAATGTTTGGAACGATAGCCGAGAAGAAGCCTGTCACCTGGACGGATATAAAAACGAAGTTGAAGCCTGGTGAAGTAGCGATTGAAATGATTCGCGTAAAGAAATACGGGAGTGTCGCCGTACTTGACAGTAGTGATGTAGTGCCTAAACGCTATTTTCGTCACGGTCTAACGGACACAACACAATATGCCGCATTGATTGTCACCACCAATTCTGCGGTACCCGAGTTGGTGTTACTCCCCAACGGCAATGAGTTGGAAGGAAAGCAATCGAAGTTTTACTATAATGCCATTCGCACTCAGGTGGAGGATCTTCAATCGTATAGTTTTTATTGGAAACCGATCGCCGATAAGTTGGTAGCGATGAAAGCGAAAGGCGCTGGCCGCCTGAAAGTCTATTTTTCTCCCGATGGTATTTACAACAACATCAATTTAAATACACTCTATAATCCTGTTACCAAAAAATATCTTTTTGAAGAAACTAACATCGGGTTGGTCACCAACACGAAAGACCTGGTGTCTGTGAAAAAGGAAGAGACTGAAAACAACCTTGCGTACCTGATAGGTTTTCCGGATTATGGGATTACCACCGAGGAACGTTCGAAGTTGGTGCAAAATGAAAAAGACCGGCAACGATCGTATTATTCTTTACGGTTAGAGCGATCGGAAAACCTGGAAGAACTGCCAGGCACAAAAACCGAAGTGGAAAACATTGCCAGTTTGATGACCGCCAAAGGATGGCAACCCGAAGTGTTGGTGGGCAGCAAGGCGATGGAAGAGTCACTCAAGGATTGTTATAAACCGCGCGTGTTGCACATTGCTACCCACGGATACTTTCAAGCGGATGCTTCGTTGAATCAGGATCCTTTGTTGCGCTCGGGACTGATGTTGGCCGGCGCCGGACAAACGTTGGCTGGTCATAAGAATGATTTGGCGGAAGACGGTATTTTGACGGCGTATGAAGCCATGAATCTTAATCTCGACAATACGGACCTGGTGGTGCTGTCGGCGTGCGAAACCGGATTAGGTGAAAGTTACAACGGTGAAGGTGTTTATGGATTGCAGCGCGCGTTTAAGATCGCCGGCGCACAAACTATTATCATGAGTTTGTGGAAGGTAAACGATCAGTCCACACAGGAATTGATGAGCAGCTTTTACCAATTCTGGCTAGACGGAAAGAGTAAGCGCGAAGCCTTTGACAACGCTCAGCAAACCTTAAAGGCAAAATACAAGAACCCGTATTACTGGGGAGCATTTGTCATGGTCGGGGAGTGACGTGCAGGGTTTTGCACTACTTTTGATATTCAATGTTGATAATTCGCCACACAAAGTCACGAGAAGGTGTCTTGACGATCACTTCTTCGCCGACTTCTTTTTTCAATAACGCTTGCGCCATAGGCGAGTCCATCGAGATATAATCTTTCCTGCCAATCAGTTCTTCGCCGCCTACAATACGGAACCGATTTTTCATTCCCGATATCGATCGGGATTCAATTTCCACCCACGCGCCAAACATTACTTTGCCTTCCTGAAAAGGGGAGTAGTGTATTACTTTCAGGTCGTCGATGCATTTGCGCAGGTAAAGTATGCGCTTATCAATTTCTCGTAAGCGTTTTTTATTGTAGTGATAATCGGCATTTTCCGAACGGTCGCCAAGACTCGCAGCCCACGCTACCTTTTGTGTGGTATCGGGTCGCTCTACTCGCCACAGGTGGTCTAGTTCAGCTTTTAGTTTCTCCAGCCCTTCCGGCGTAATCATCATGGTTTTCATTGGGCGCTATTCATCAGTTATGACTGATACAGAACACAAAAGTGTGAAAGGTTTGTTTGGATTACAATGTCAGGCGATTATTCTTCGTCCAGCTTGCGCGAGATTTCGCGCACTACTTCGTCTAGTTCCTGGGCACTCGCCTGTACTTTTTTACTCAGGTCTTTAATTTCATTGGCAGGCAGGTCCTTTTCAATCAGCATGGTAAGGCCAAGCACCCGTGCGAGCGGCCCCCTGACGCGGTGGGCATTAAAGAAAGCGTACTCAATCAGCTTCTCGTTCTGAAGTCTTATTTTTTCCGTTCTGCGTTGAGCTTCCTTCTCCAGGTTTTCGTTGATCAGCGAAATTTCTTCGTTTTGCTCAGACACCTGTTTGTTCAATTGATGGAGTTGTTCGTTGGCCTTTTTTTTCAGCACGTAGTTTCGGTAGGTTAATCCGGCTACGACTACCGTAAAGAGCAATACAAAGGCAATGGATGCGATAATCCAGCGCTGCGATATGATTTCCTGTTGATGTTGGGCCAGTTGACGGTCTTTGTTTTGCGTCTCATATTCTTTTTCAAGAAAAGCAAGTTGACCGGCCAGCTCGCTGGAATATGTTTCGTTGCTTAGCTGTGCATACTCTTTTTGATAGAAAAGCGCGGAGTCATACATTTTTTTGGACTCAAAGAAAGACGACAATTGCTGACTGGCGGCAATCTGCTCGCTGATGGCTTTGCATTTTTTAGCTGCCGCCAAGGCCAGGTAGAAATAATGTAAGGTGGTTTGGTCTTTATGTTCGTCGGCATACAGCTGCCCGATGGTAAGGTACAAATGCGTAGCCACCAGATTGTCGGTTCGCACATCAATCAGGCTCATGGCGTTGAACGCGTAGTCGAGCGCCAGTTGATTTTTTTCCATCGACTGAAGGATGCTGCTGATGGAGAGCAGCGTTTCTCCCTGTCTTTTATGTTCGCCGATCGTGCTGAAGTCAGCCAGGGCCTGACGGTATTGACCCAGTGCTTGGGCCGTGTCGCCCATGCTTTGATATATCTGACCGCGGCTGAGTAGTGCGGTGGCAACGGCTTTCTTATCGGTCGTCTTTTCCTTTAGCATCATCAACGACCGCTCGGAGTAAACCAGGGCTTCTTTGTATTCGCGCTGTGCGGAGAAAACCCCGGCGATATTGTTAAGCACTTTTGCAGCTCCGGTAAAATTGCCCGCTTCTTCCCGCGCCTTTAAAGCTTTAAGGAAGTAGTCTAACCCAACTTTAAAAGCGCCTCGGATCGAATTGGCAACCCCCAGCACGTTGTAGCAATCGCCGATTCCTTTTTGATAGCCGATAAGTGTGGCTTCGTCCAGCGCGGTCGTAGCCAGAGACGCTGATTTTTCGGAAGAAATTTTGGTGTAGTGAAAGGCGATCTCTACCTGAAGGTCGACGTGCTTTTCTCCTTTTGGTGTTTGGGATAAAAGAGTGCGCAAAGAATCAATTTCCTTGAGCTGTCCAACCGCTGAAATTGAAAAAATCAATGAAAAGGCGAAGGCAAAAGCAAAGGCCTTTCGTTTGCCAGAGACAACAAGCCTTGACATAGAAAAGTATAGCTCTCTGACAGAGCGAATAAAGCCAGCGAATAGACAAGACACACCTTGGTGGTTAAGGGGTGTGTTAATATCACACATTGTTTGGTTTATTCCAAAAGTCGATTGGAGTAAGTCAAAAGGATTTGGTTCCTAAATCGTTTGAGGGAGGCTTTTTTAAGTTTTAATGATCACTAATCCGAAGTTCCGACGGCAGGTTGGACTTATCGTTGGATTGTTTTATCTTCATAAAGTTGACTTTACTACCATGGACGCAGACGAAATTAAAGACGACCTTGACCCGCTTTACGAGGGGGCGATGCAGGAGCAACGGGATATCAATGCAGGCATTGATCACCTGATAAAAAGCGCAAAGGAATTTATCAACCACCAGTACAGCGCTGAGATCAATCGGCTGAGCGCAGAAGGTTACCGGCAATTGGAGAGTGTCCTCTATAAGCACGCACTGAATTTGTCCATGGATATATCCAACACGATATATCGTTACGATGAAGGGTGAGGGGCCGCTAATTTTAGTACTCGTTTAAGAGCTGCCTGCGAATGCTGCTTCATTGCATTCCATATATTTAGCTTCCTGATCTATTTACATGAATTTTAGCAAGTGATACTTCGACATATCTTAACACTGTGGACGGTTGTCTTTGGGGTAACCATATTCACCTTTAAATGTGCAAATGGACAACAGATACATAAACTTAGTACACCGTTCAAAGCTGTAGTGAATGATTTGTCAAAGGGCGAAGCTAAAAAGTGGCCCGTGTATTCGGATGTTGAGTTGGAAAATCGAGTTGGAAAATTATCTCCTAATGATACGGTTATAGTGACTGGCTGGTCAACTTGGGTTTTTGAAATAAGTGATTCTAAAGCAAAAGGATTTCTGCCCTGGAAAGCATTGCAAAAAAATCATTACGTTGATAGTTTAATTCTCAAAATAAGGGAGCAGTCAGAGATTGACGATAAGTTAGCCGCTAGTCTGACTCCTAAGAGCCGCCCAGCATATTCCATTACGGTCAGCCCTGAGGCATGGCTTGACCTTTCGGTAGATAAGACAGAAGTCTTTGAAGGAGAGTGTTTCATTCTTTCACTGTCGTTCAATATAAGTGATATCAATCGAGTTCCACTCCGGTTTTATGATCTTGGACTTCAACTGGATAGTATATTCAGGCAGCTGTCTTATGTTAATTCTGCAGTGAGTTCAATCAACTATATAGTAGACATTGCAGGTGTGCATCAAGAAGGAGTTAGAGGGTACACAAGCTATAAAATAGTTCACAAAGCAATTTGCCCTTCAGTCTCTGGGATAATTAAAGTGCCGCCATTAACGATTTTGATGGAACAAAGAAACAGCAATCGGGGGTTTGATAAGTTGATTAAATTTTCATCAAACAACGTTGAAGTGAAGGTAAAGCCAATACCACAGGGAAATGTCACGACGCTGCCTGGAGGAGGCAAATTGTGCGGAGATTTTGAATTAAAAGAGAGTTTTTCAATCACAAAAGCTGAAGTAGGAATACCTGTACTGTATAATATAGATATACAAGGCAAAGGCCTTACGTATGCAATCGCACCTCCCAAAATCACGATGCCTGATGTAAGTGTCAGGATAAAGTCAGTAGAAACTTCTGATAGCCTGATCCAGGGAAAATATTTTTCAAAAAAGCGATTTACGTATGAGTTGTACTTTAAAAAAGAAGCGAAGTATGATTTTAGTAAAAAAATTAGGTTTACTTACTTTAACCCTTATTTAAACAAGGAATCAACTCTTTTTACGCAAGACTCTCTCCTGGTAAGAGAGTCGAAAACCAGGCTTGGTCCGACGCCTAAGATGCCTTCCTCTTTCTCGAAAGTGATATTAATCGATATATCGCAATCAATGTGGTTAGAAGATTATAGTCCATTTCGCTTAAAGGCAGTGGTGGATGGATTAAAGCCATTTCTTTTGAATAGAGGAGATTGCGATATTCAAGTCATTGCCTTTGGCGGTAACTACGCTCTGGTTGATCTCTTTAACGCGGATTCCTGTTTCACTAAAACAAAAATCGATTCTATTGTTCGAATTAAGTCACGCCGTGGAACGGCCATGGGTGACGCTATTTTCTTTGCTGAGTCAATTTTAGATATGACCGTAAAGGAAAAGAAAATAGTTGTTATCGGGGATGGCGATAACACGGCTGGTAATATTTTTCCAGAGTCTGCGGCTGAGCTGGCAAAGAAATATAACATCAAAATATTTTCAATTGGTGTTGGTAACAATGGGTTAGTTCCATTTGGGAAAGATATTTTTGGGCGCAAGCAAATGGTGAGCAATACCTTCAATGAGTCAATTTTTAAAATGATTTCTACTATGACAAGAGGTAAATACTACTGGGCAAAAGACTCACAAGATGTGACCAGGATTTTAAGAATGATATTTGAATGAGGATAGTCACATGATGGTCCTTTTGGTCTGCCTTAACAAAAAAAATAGTTTACCTAAATCGCAAACAAAGGATTGGTTTTAAGATATTGAGCAATTGTTTCAACGCTGATTTCTTTGCCTTCTTCTTCTAAGAAAAGTGATTTGTTTTCAATCTCCAGAAGGTGGCCGCAGCCAGCCTGAATAAAAATTTGCTTGACTACCTCATTGTCATTGATGTTATAACTAAGGAAAGTGCTGAGCTTGTCGATGGCCAGGTATTTCTTGTCGAGTGGATTAAGACCAGTGAGCTTGGTGAGCTTTCTTCCTTCCGGAGTTCCATTGTTAGTGATGAAGAGAAACGTTTGAAGCAGCAGTCGTTCATTGACTACAGTGCCCACGAAGTATCCGATTTTCTTCTCGTAATAAAAATAAGTGATGAGTAGTTTGCCGTCCTTTTCGACGGTGTACTCAAGCATTCTTATGCTATTGTATAGACTAAGCTGCAATATGCCAGGCATCAGATTGGTACGCTCTTCCAGACGCCGTATAGCATGAGATTGAATAAACACCGGGATCGCGTTCTTTTTGGTAATTCCTTTTTGATCCGGTTTTATCTCTACCCAGTCAACGCCATGAAAAGGGTAGGCCCAGCCCACACGATAGGCGGGTCTTTTTTCGCCGTCAACCACAAAGTCTTCTTTGATCACATCCAACTTCTGCATTTTAATGTAATACCGAAGAGCCAACTTATTCTCGGATAACTCGTGAGTCATTGTTCCGTTAATAATCGCGCGATCAAGCGACGTGATCAGCGAGCCAACAATCAACAACACTTCGCGCACTTTGGCATAAAATTCAGCTTGAAATTCGTCTGTTCCAACGCCTTTAAGCCCTTCGCGTATTTCTTTGGCTTCGGGATAATCTTCGTCTTTTAACTGAATCCCAAAGGCAATCAAGGTCATCCCCTCAACAAAAATGAGGTGTAACGGGATCGGGCCAAATGGGCCGTTCAGGAAAGTGGAACCAATGCCAGCTTCTAAAAATGCGTTTATCTCTTTGATTTCTTTTGGTGAAAATATTTTTTCGTCATAGACGATCTTAGGCTGATGAAATCGCCTGTTGTATAGTCTTTCGCGAAACGCAATGGGAAGCCTGGAATAAAGATCGTATCCAGCCATTATGTTGCACACTGTTTTTAGATTGGCAAAAAACTCCTCACGGTATTTCTTTTTTATTCTCGCGAGATGATTTTTTTCCTGAATTTTCTGGTTCTTCGATTTCATGTAGGCTAGCGTCGTGTCCTGATAAGGCCCTTCTGAGGTGGATTATAGGTTATCACAATCTGTGATTTGATATTGAATATACTTGCATTACTTCTAAAATAAAATGCCACGGAGATCATCCGCGGCATTTTATTTACTAAAAGCCTTCTGAATCGGCCTTTATTTGCTACTATTTTTTCACTTCCGCTGTGCCAGAGCCGGTGCCGATTTTGATTTCGATATCCGAAGTACCAAGTTGTACTGTCTTGCGAATCGTGATGTTATTGTCGCCGTTGTTGTTGATTTCTTCGGTCTTATCAAAGTTAAAAGGAGCTTTGATCTCGCCGTGTTTCTTGCTGGCGGTCATCACTAATTTTCCTTCCAGTTTGGTGCCTTTGCAATCCAGTACAGCATCGCCTGATCCGCTGTTAAGCGAAAGGTTGTAGGCCAGAGGAGCCGACAGCACCAACAGCACATCTCCCGATCCTGCGTTGAATGAACCTTTGCCTGTAAGGGCTACTTCTTTGGCTTTGATGTTTCCGCTTCCGGTGTTGGCATGGATTTCTCCTTTTGCCTCAGAAAAAGAAATGTTACCTGAGCCGGTATTAGCTCTCACATCGCCATTAGATTTAACTAAAGAGATATCTCCTGAGCCTGCGTTGATGTTGATATTTCCCTGGTAAGTATCCAGGTTGATGTTGCCCGATCCTGTATTGATTTTTGAGTCACCGGACACATTTGTCCACGTATAGTCGCCAGACCCAGTATTGGCTGATAGAGAAACCTTCAGGTTGGTTACTTCCACATTGCCCGATCCGGAAGAAGCGCTGATCTCAAGACCATCGGGAATCGTCAATTTCCACTTTGAATCGCCGGACACCGATCGTTTATGGTAGTCTTCTTTCAAGGTAAGTGTTGTTCCACTTTGTTCAAACACGGGCTCGTATTCGTCTTTGTCGTACGTGTAGGTAACGTTCACTTTTACCTCATCTGAACTTCCTTTGGTTAGGATCACATCGCCCGACGAAGTGTTGATTTTTATTTTTTTGACGCCGGAAAAGGACTTGCTAATTTCCTGGGCATTGGCCACAAAAACTGCAAAGCTGAAAAGAAGAACAAAGACGGGGGACAAGGTTAGCTTTTTCATGGTTGTAATTTTAGGTAAGTACAGCCCGAGCGACCAAAGGTTGCACCAAGCAGGTAAATTAATTTGTCATAGGAAGGATTGCATCCATTCATTTACCTGACGGTAAAAAAGAATTAAAGCGGAGGGGTAAATCACTACACAAAAGAGCAGGCCGTAGAGAGCGCCAAACAAGTGTGCATCATGGTTAATGTTATCGTTCGAGTTTCGACCCTGGTAGTACGAATAGAGCATGTAGCCAAGCCCGAAAATAAAACCCTTCATGCAGAGCGCGAAGTACAGGCAGATTTCCTGCAATGGCTCAAGCACGATAAATACAAAAATCACTGCGCCAACTCCTCCTGAAGCTCCAAGGGCGTTATAGAGTATATTGTTTCGCTGTTTGAAATAAGTAGGCAGATCGGATACAACGATAGCCGATAGGTATAATACAATGAAGTAAAACATGCCGGCATCGCCAAACAAGCTCTCAAAATCGTTTTCTACGGCTGTGCCAAAAAAATAGAATGCAAACATATTCCACAGCAAGTGCATGTGGTCTTGATGGATAAATCCTGACGTAATCAACCGGTAATATTGACGGCGATTACTGATCATATACGGATTCATCATCCAGCCACTCATCACCTGAGGCTTATTAAAAGCGTAGAAACTAGTAAAGACGGTAATGCCGATCAGAAAGAGTGTAATGGTCACGATTATGGGGTAAAATACTTGGGCACAATGTTACTAATTTTAACGCATGTAACGCACACGAAAATGGGTAGAGAAATCGTAGCCTTCATTGTGTAACAAGTATAGACATATCTCCGTCAGGCAATAAATCTTACAGTATGACATTGACTCCATCGTCAGTATTTTCTCCCATCCGGTATGCCCGCATTGGCGGCGTGATCTACCTGATCATTATTGTGGCAGGTATTTTTGGCGAAGCTTTTGTGCGCAATCGCCTTGTCGTACCCGGCGATGCCGCCGCGACAGCTTCCAACATCATGGCTTCTCCTTTTTTATGGCGAATGGGGATTGCCGTAGACCTGATCATGCAAATGTGTGACTTGCCTGTGATGATGATTTTATATGTACTTCTCAAGCCAGTCAATAAAAACGTGGCCCTTCTTACATTGCTATTCAACATTATTCAAACAGCCGTGCTGGTAGCCAATAAACTAAGTTTACTTATGCCGCTGTTCGTGTTGGGAGATGGTGCTTACCTTACCGCGTTTAACCCGCAGCAACTTCAATCGCTTTCGTATTTGTTCATCAAGCTGCATGGCTACGGTTTTGCCGTAGGCCTGATTTTCTTTGGAGTGGTTTGTCTGCTTGAAGGAAGCCTGATACGCGTGTCGGGGTTCATTCCCAAAACGATTGGATTACTCATGCAGGTGGCAGGAGTGTGTTACCTGATCAATAGTTTTGCATTGATTCTTTTTCCGACATTGGCCGATGCCTTGTTCCCTTTTATACTGTTGCCATGCCTGCTGGCCGAACTTTCGCTGGCGCTTTGGATGACAATCAAAGGCGTGGACGAGCAGCGCTGGTTGCAATGGTCGGCTAAGGTTGAACGCTAAATCATCACGGGGCCTAGAGGGATTCACTTTATGTTTGCTACATTCGTCAATCAACTATATAGCTTTGGAAAAATCGCTGGACATAAGAAACCAATTAAGTAGCGAAGACCTGTTCCGAGCGTTCATACAGCAATTGACCAAAGACTTTGAGCAGAGTAATTTTCCTGTCGATTTTATTGAAGTCCTTGTGCCCGACTATGCGAACATTCACGAAGCCATCGTTCGCGAGTTGGTACACAGTCAGTCGAAAGCGGATGCTACAATGATGCAATTGCTTTACCGCATTGACATCAGTGAAGCCCAGCTGAAGCGCTATTTGAATGAAAACAAAAACGAAAGCTATTTCAATGTCGTTGCCGAGCTGATCATCAAGCGTGTATTACAAAAAGTAGTGATTCGGCAGCATTATAAAAATCAGGGAAACGATTAAATCGCCTAATCTTAAATGTCGCTGATTCATATACGCATCAGCGCGCAATAAGCCTTCCTCCCAATACGAATATCGAAAACGCAACTATCGAGCAAAAGGCCATGACGCACACCATGGGCAAAGCTGTGTTGTCTTGCAAAACACTAACAGCGGCTGAGGCAAGCGCACCGATGCCCATTTGTATGGCGCCCATCAGCGCCGAGGCGCTGCCGGCATTATGACCAAAGGCGGCAAGAGTGAGCGCGGAGGCGTTGGGAAAGATGAAACCCTGACAGCACAAATACAAAAAGATGAGTGCGATGGTCGTGTACAAGTTGCTGAGAGAAAAGTAGGTGAGCGCAACCAGCGTCACCCCAATGACACATTGAAACAACAGCGCGATGGGGATAATTTTTTCGCTGGTTGACTTATGAAGCGCCAGACTGTTGATCTGACTCGAACCGATAACTCCAATGGCGATGATGGCGAAAATCCATCCGTATTGTTTTTCATTTACATCAAACAACCCGATGAATACTTGCGGCGATCCACTGATATAGGCATATAATCCAGATGAAGCGACGGCACCTGTTAACGCATACACATAAAATTGCGGGTCGGTAAGTATCAAATAGAAATTTTTTGTCACCGCCATCGGTTTGAGCGAATGAGTAGGATCGGCCTTCTTACTTTCGGGCAATAGGAAAAGTACAGCAATCAATACCGCAAAATCTACCGCCATCAAGGCAGCGAAAACATACCGCCATCCGAACGCAGCCGTAATGTATCCACCAACAGTCGGAGCGATGATAGGTGACACGGCCACCACCAGCATCAGTGATGAAAATACTTTGGCGTTGTCTTTTACATCAAACAGGTCGCGCACCATTGCTCGTGAAGTGACGAGGCCCGCGCAGCTTCCCAACGCTTGCAGAAACCGAAAGAAAATTAAGGCGTCAACGGATTGAGTGAAAGCGCATCCCGCGGAAGCGAACAAGTAAATGATCAAACCCACGTAGAGAGGTTTCTTTCTTCCGAAACGTTCAAGCAATGGTCCGTAAATCAATTGCCCGGCAGAAATGCCAATAAAAAAACTGGAGAGCGAAAGCATCACCTGAGCCACACTTGTGTTCAACCCTTTCGCGATGGCCGGAAAGGAGGGAAGATACATGTCGATGGAGAAGGGGCCAATAGCGGTGAGTAGCCCCAGGATAAGAATAAGGTGAAAATAGCTTTTCTTGGTCGTCATTAGGAGCGCAAAGGTATTTGTTTGAAGAACACAAAAAAGGCTTCCCGGAGGAAGCCTTTTTTATTCGATTGACTCTTTGATTACTTCAGCGATGAAAAATCAAACGAGGTCTCCAAAAACTTGGTGGTGAACTTGCCTGAGCGGAAGGTTGGATTATCCATCAGCTTCAGATGGAATGGAATCGTAGTCTTCACACCTTCAATGATGAATTCGCTCAGGGCGCGCTTCATCCTGGTGATAACTTCTTCGCGCGACTGGCCTGTGGCAATCAGTTTACCAATCATCGAGTCGTAATTCGGAGGAATGGTATAGCCGGCATACACATGGCTGTCGATGCGAATACCATGACCGCCTGGCTTATGCAGGTTGATAATCTTTCCAGGCGACGGGCGGAATCCGTTGGCAGGATCTTCGGCATTGATACGGCACTCCATCGCATATAGCGTAGGGTAGTAGTTATTGCCTGAAATCGGAACACCGGCAGCGACTTTGATTTGTTCTTTGATCAAATCGTAGTTAGTCACTTCTTCAGTGATCGGGTGCTCTACCTGAATACGCGTGTTCATTTCCATGAAATAGAAATCGCCATGCTTATCGACCAGGAATTCAATAGTTCCTGCGCCTTCGTAGTTGATGGCTTTGGCACCTTTGATGGCGGCTTCACCCATACGCTCACGCAGCTCCTGACTTACCACCGGCGAAGGCGTTTCTTCTACCAGTTTCTGATGACGGCGTTGAATACTGCAATCACGTTCCGAAAGGTGACAAACTTTTCCGTACTGGTCGCCTACTACTTGTATTTCAATGTGGCGTGGCTCTTCTACAAATTTTTCGAGGTAAAGTCCGTCATTGCCAAAGGAAGCACCAGCTTCGCGCTTGGCGTCGTCCCAGGCTTTGTGAAATTCGCTTTCATCGTTGATGATGCGCATCCCTTTACCACCGCCGCCGGCAGTAGCCTTTATAATTACCGGGTACTTTATTTCTTTGGCAATGGCCATTCCTTCTTCTACTGAAGACAACAACCCATCGGAACCAGGAATAGTTGGTACTCCCGCTTTCTTCATGGTATCCTTGGCCGTTGATTTATCGCCCATGGAGTTGATCATGGCAGGCGTAGGCCCGATGAACTTAATTCCATATTCATGGCAGATCGCTGAAAACTCGGCGCGTTCTGATAAGAATCCGTAGCCGGGATGAATCGCATCTGCGTTGGTAATTTCGGCAGCGGAAATAATCCGTGGAATGTTCAGGTAAGAATCTTTGCTTGGTGCATCACCGATACACACGGCCTCGTCGGCAAAACGAACGTGAAGACTTTCACGATCGGCTGTGGAGTACACGGCCACCGTTTTGATATCCATTTCTTTGCACGTGCGAATCACACGCAAGGCAATTTCTCCTCTGTTCGCTATTAATATTTTTTTAAACATAGTTTCGTGGTTAATGAATAACAGGCATTTGTTAATCTATTTTGATTAACAAATAACAATTAACGTCCCGTTAGTCGGGCTCTACTACGAACAATACTTGATCGTATTCTACCGGCGAAGAATTTTCTACCGATGCTTTCACGACTGTGCCCGATACTTCAGACTCGATTTCGTTGAACAATTTCATGGCTTCGATGATACACACCACCTGGCCTTTGCTCACTTTGTCGCCTACCGAAATAAAAGGAGGGGAGTCTGGGTTCGAAGAGCGGTAGAATGTACCGATCATCGGCGATTTGATATCCACTGTATTTTTGCCGGCGGCGGCAGGTTTCTCAGCTTTAGGAGTTGCAGCAGGTTGTGCGGCAGGTAACGCAGCCACGGCAGCAGGAGCGGCCACCGCTACGGGAGCAGCCATTACTGGCGCAGAAGATTTTAATACTTTTTGATCGGGCTCGCGCTTCACATGAAGCTTCAACTCTTTCGTCTCAATGTCCACTTCGTTCAATCCTGATTGCGCAATGAAGTCGATAAGGTCTCTTATTTCAGTGGTTTTCATTTCGGTATTGGTTTGAGGTTCAGAAGTTACTTTCTTGGTGCTTTTTGCTCCGCTGTTTTTGTCTTTGGCCATAACAATTATTTTACGCGTTCTACATACTCACCTGTGGCGGTCTTGATCTTGATGTTGTCGCCGGTATTGACAAACAAAGGCACTCTGATTTCGGCGCCGGTATCAATGGTGGCGGCCTTCAAAGTACGTGTAGCAGTGTCGCCTTGTATGCCTGGCTCGGTGTATGTTACGTTTACCACCACGTGCGCAGGTGCCTCGGCGGTAATTGGCTGAGTACCGTTTTCAAATGCAATTAGTAAGGTTACGCCTTCTTTGATATAATTTACAGAATCGCCCAGCAATACTTTGTCAAGATAAATCTGATCGAAAGTTTGATTGTCCATGCACACGAGACTTTCACCATCCTGATAAAGGTAATTGTATTCTTTAGTCTCTACACGAAGTTGATCCACGGCATCGCCGGGGCGGAAGCGGTTTTCTACAATTTTGCCATTGCGAACGTTACGCATCTTCAGTTGATAAAAAGCGCGCAAGTTTCCAGGAGTACGGTGTTGTAATTCTTCTACTTGTACTACTTCGCCGTTGTAGCGAATATAACTTCCCTTGGTCAGATCAGATACAGTTGCCATTTTAAATCAAAAATTAATTGTTCAATATTCAAAAACTAAAGCCTAAAGTCAATGCTTATTTTTAGTTGGGATTATAGGCCCACTTCACATACACAGCTCCCCAGGTAAAGCCTCCGCCAAACGCCGCGATCAGCAGGTTATCTCCTTTTTTTAATCTCTTTTCATAATCCCACAGCAGCAAAGGAATGGTACCGGCGGTGGTGTTGCCATAGCGCTCGATATTCATCATTACTTTACTTTCGTCGATGCCGACACGGCTGGCGGTAGCATCGATGATTCGTTTGTTCGCCTGATGTGGCACCAGCCACGAAATAGTTTCTGCGGTGAGGTGGTTACGCTCAGCCAGTTGAGCGGCTACGTCGGCCATATTGGTCACGGCAAATTTATAGACTGCGGCGCCTTCCTGATACACATAGTGCAGGCGCTTGTCGATCGTTTCGTGTGAGGCAGGCAAGCGACTTCCGCCGGCTTTGAGGTTAAGGTATGTTTCGCCACTGCCATCGCTCTTGAGGATGGCATCCATTACGCCTACCTCTTCGGTAGTCGGTTCGAGCAATACACAGCCAGCGCCGTCTCCAAAAATAATGCAGGTAGTACGATCGGTATAATCAAGAATGGCTGACATTTTATCGCCACCAATCACAATTACTTTTTTGTACATGCCCGACTGAATGAAACTGGCACCGGTAGTGAGTGCGTAGATAAATCCTGAGCAGGCCGCTGCTACATCAAAGCTGAAAGCGTTGACGGCGCCCACGGCAGTCGCTACGATGTTGGCCGTAGCTGGAAAAGTAAGGTCAGGTGTAATGGTCGCGAAAATAACGCAGTCGATTTCTTTGGGATCTACTTTGCTTTTGGCGAGCATATCTTTCACGGCCTCAATGCCCATCACCGAAACGCCTTTGTTTTCGCCTTTCAGGATGCGGCGTTCTTTAATGCCAGTGCGCGAGGTGATCCATTCGTCGCTGGTTTCCACCATGGTCTCCAACTCTTTGTTGGTAAGCACATAGTCGGGTACGTATCCGCCTACTCCGGTAATGGCAGCTCTGATTTTATTCATAAGTTTAGTACGGCCAATTAAAAAATAAAATGCCCGACTGAAATTCAATCGGGCGTAAAAAGGAGAATTAGTTTAATTGCACCTTTTGGGTACAATGAATAAAGAGTGATAATACGTTGGTCAAAAAGAAATTAGTCATGGCTTAAGCCAACACTTCTTTTTCCATTACCACGTTTCCTTTAAAATACAATTTGCCTTCGTGCCAGAAGGCGCGGTGTGGCAAGTGGTGTTCGCCTGTGGTAGGGCATACTGCCGAAGCTTTTGCTACAGCTTTATAATGTGTCCTTCTTTTATCCCGGCGGGTTTTCGAGGTTTTTCGTTTTGGATTTGGCATAACCTAATTTATTTTAATCTACTTTAACTTTTTTAACACTTCCCATCTCGGGTCTATCGTCTGCTCTTCGTCGGCTTCCGTACCGGAGGAGTAAATGACTTTCCCTTCTTCCTCATCGTCGGCTTCGTTTTGAAACCGCGGATGAAGTTTTTTCATTGGAATTTCCAATGCGATAAATTCATACATCAGTTGCCCAAGCTCCAGTTTGTGCTGGTCGTGGGTGATGATGAAGATCTCGTCGCTGATTTCGCCCGGTTCTTCGCCGTATTTGAAAACGATCTTTTTGGTGACCGACACCGGATAATCGAACTCATCCAGGCTACGATCGCATACCAAATGGGCGTTGCCTTCAATCTTAAAATCAGCTTCAATGAACGTTTCTCTTTTATCGAGAGAAACCTGAGCGGTAAAATTTCCTTTGCTTACTACTTCCTGACCGTACTTTTTAAAGAATTCTTCATCCAGATGAAAGTCAAACGGATGAACACCTTTTGTGAGGCCAAGAATGTTAACACTAAAATCCCTTACCATTCAGGGTTTTTAAAATAAGACGGCAAATTTATCATGTTTTGCCGGATTTTGGTAATCGATCAGGCTTTTTTCCCGGGAATGGAGAAAGAAATGATCGGGAAAATCAAAGATAGGACGTCAAAACCTTCGATTTTAGCTCCTCGTAGGTCTTTTTGCCATAATTTTCCAGCAGGTAGTCCACCACACTTTTCTTGAAACCGAGCTTGATCGCGATGCTTTTCACGAAGATCAGTTCGCTTTCAAAAATTTTGTGATCTACAAAGATCAGCCCGATGCAGGCGATGATGTACTCAAATTTCTGATCGTTGGACAAAGCCCCCAGCGAGTCAATAGGCTCGGGGTTGCGGATTAAATGCTGCACCGACTCCTCCGAGAAGTTTCGCTCTCTTGCAATCTTCAATATCATGTCCCGCTCTGCCTGTGCAAAATGCTTGTCGGCCTCCGCCAGCTGAATTAAGATGTTCAGCTGTTTTTTTGTAACAATGTCCATTTAAACTATTACTTCACTTAAAACTATAAAACAATTTCGATCCATTTGCAAGCCCTTTAGACGATTGGTAGTTCTCTCGGTTAAGATGACTTGGTTGCTTCGATTCTGTTTTTAACAATATCGCAGGCCAGATAGATCGCCTGTCGCATAGAATTTTCATCGGCCTGGTTTTTACCGGCAATGGCGTAGCCTGTGCCATGGTCGGGTGAGGTGCGCACAATCGGAAGGCCCGCCGTAAAGTTTACCCCGCTGCTGAAATCGAGGGTTTTAAAGCCTACCAGGCCCTGGTCGTGATACATGGCCAGCACGGCGTCGTATTTGGTGTATTGCCCCGAGGCAAAAAAACCGTCGGCGGCAAATGGCCCCATGATGAGTTTGCCTTTGGCCTTGAGCTCGGCTATGACCGGTTTAATAATTTCCTGTTCTTCTGTTCCGAGCAGCCCTTCGTCACCAGCATGTGGATTCAATCCCAGCACGGCAATTTTAGGCTTACTAATATTAAAGTCTTTTTTCATGGAAAGCTCAAGCAATCGAATCTTGAGTTCCACACGGTCGCGGGTAATGTTGGAGGCAATATCCTTTACGGGAATATGCTCGGTGACGAGGCCTACTTTCAGGTCTTTGCCGGTAAGCAGCATAAGGCTTTCGCCCGCATTAAACTCCTGGTTAAAATATTCGGTGTGGCCCCGGTAAGGAAACTCCTCCCCATGAATGGTGTTTTTGTCGATCGGCCCGGTTACTACGGCGTCAATCAAGCCTTCTTTCAATTCTTCCACTGCTTTTCTTAAGCATAGGAGAGCGGCTTTGCCCGATTGCTTTGAAGGCTGGCCGGGGTTAATTTCGATTACATCTTCCCAGCAGTTGACCACATTCACGGCTTTGGTGAAAAACTGGCCTTTGGTCTTGACATGACTGTAGTTGAATTCTTCCAATTCCATCAGCTTGCGATAGTACGAGAGCACGCGGGTAGATCCGTAAACAACTGGTGTAAGTATAGAGAGCAGTCGGCTGTCAGCGAGTGCTTTGATAATTACTTCTGTGCCGATTCCATTGAGATCGCCGAGGGTAATGCCGATGCGTGGTTTTTCTTGAGGTATTGAAGACATTATTTGCAGTATTCAGGTTCTCGCAAGTTAGTTAATTCAAAATTGAATGTTGAATTTTGGGCATGGTTCGGGCTAAAAAATTCTTAGGGCAACATTTCTTAAAGGATCAGAATATCGCGCTGCGGATCGTGGAGTCGCTGATTTTAACTGGCGATAAAAACTTTACACTCGAGATTGGGCCGGGCATGGGTGTACTCACCCGCCTGATGATGAACAATCCGAAGTTGGATCTTCATCTGGTAGAAATCGATCGCGAGTCGGTAGCGTACCTCAAAGAACATTACCCAGCCTTGACGGAACGGATTCACGAAGGTGACTTCCTGAAGATGGATTTACATCAGCTTACTTCTGACGACATTCACATTATCGGCAATTTTCCTTACAACATTTCGTCTCAGATTTTTTTTCGGGTGCTTGAAAACCGCGATCAGGTAAAGCAAGTGGTATGTATGCTTCAGAAAGAAGTAGCCGATCGGATTGCGGAGAAAGAAGGAAGTAAAACCTATGGAATTCTCAGTGTCTTGCTGCAGGCGTATTATGATGTTGAGTATCTTTTTAAAGTTCCGCCCGGTGTTTTCAACCCACCGCCCAAGGTGATGTCGGCAGTGATACGACTGACGCGCAATGGAAGAAAAAAGTTGGACTGCAATGAAGTGCTGTTTCAGAAAGTGGTGAAGCAGGGATTTCAAAACCGAAGGAAAACATTGCGCAACGCACTCAAACCTTTAAATTTACCCGCCCAAATTGCAGCACTACCGGTGATGGATATGCGGGCCGAGCAGTTGAGTGTGGAACAATTTATTTCACTTACGTTACAGATTGAGCATGCCGCAGAATGAGTTTGCAGAGTTTGAGTTAACAAAGGAATTCCGGAGCCGGTTTCAGCAGGCGCTGGATGAACGAGATGCTCCGTTTATTGTCACTAGCTTAGAAGAGGTTAACCCCGCCGATATTACAGCCCTATTGTACGACTTCAACAGTGAAGAGTCGAAGTACGTGCTTGATTTGCTTTCGGTTAACATTCGCGCAAAGATCATCAACGATCTCGATCCTGAAACAAGAAAGACATTTTTATCTGTTTACACTGTTGGCGAATTGACGGAGATTATCAATCATCTTGACTCAGATGATGCAGCCGATATTCTCAACGAGTTGCCGATCAAAACCAGTGAGGAAATCATCGCTGGCCTTGACCCTGATTTGAAATCGCAGGTGATTGACTTGCTGCGCTACGACGCCAATGTAGCCGGTGGATTGATGGCCAAGGAATTGATTCGCGCCCGGTGGAATTGGACCGTGGTGGAATGTATAGATGAAATACGCAAGCAGGCAGAAAACGTAACTAAGTTTTATGCAGTGTATGTGGTAGACGAGAATGATAAGTTGTTGGGGCGTGTAGCACTGCAAAAATTAATTCTCTCCGACCCCAAGACATTAGTCAAAGATATTTACGACGATGATGTAACAGCTGTAGAAACTTATCTGGAAGACCGGGAAGTGGCGGAGATCATGAAAAAATACGATCTCGAGTCTGTGCCGGTGGTCAATGTGCAGGGGCACCTCGTTGGGCGAATCACCATTGATGACGTGGTGGATGTGATTTCTGAACAAGCGGAAGAAGAACGCCAGTTGATGAGTGGTATCACGGAAGACGTGGAGGAAGATGACAGTCTTTGGCGCAACGTACGAGCCCGCTTACCCTGGTTGCTGATTGGTATTTTTGGCGGAATGCTGAGTGCAAGATTTATGGGTTTTTTTGAACAAGAGCTGGCAAAAATTACGGCCATTGCCTTTTTCGTACCCCTCATCCAGGCTACCGGAGGAAATGTAGGAATCCAGTCGTCAGGATTGGTTGTGCAAAGCCTGGTAAGTCCAGGATATGTGGACGAAGGAATCTGGAAGAGGCTGACGAAAGTTTTTAGTGTAGCGTTGCTGAATGGTTTATTGCTGTCGCTTATTGTGTTAGGATCGACTTACTTATTATTCTATAACCATAAGCTTTCGGTGATTGTTTCCTTTGCACTTTTTTGTGTTGTGTTGTTTTCCTCGTTCGTAGGAACCATTACACCAATGATCATTAACCGTTTAGGATTTAACCCTGCGTTGGCTTCTGGGCCATTTATAACCACTACAAGCGACCTTCTAGGGCTCACGATTTATTTCGTGACCGTACAAGTTTTGATATAAGTCTAAATCTCTTCCTTGATGTAATATTCTTCGGTGAATATGAGTCATAATTTCAATGAATCCTGATACATTTGTTTTATTCGGTGGAGATTTTTTAACTTCCATTTCGAATTGCACTGATGCCTAAAAAAGATTTACGAACAAGATTACGTGAGAGGTTTGACGAGATAGTTGAAAAACCATTACTGACTAGTGCGCTCGTTTTGCTTTGCATTTCTATCATCGTGATTGGCTCAAGTCTGAGTTATTACATCGAAGACTTTCATGGATTTGTCGGGCAGATATTGGCTCAAGCCCATGGTATGATTTTCGACATTGCCGTGATTGGTATTTTGATATTCTGGTTAAATCAAAATGGAGAGATTCGTCAACGTATAAGAACCTACAAAGACGAGATTGATGACTTTCGTTTGTGGGAATCGGAAGAAGCCGCTTTTCGTACGGTAGGAAATATCAAGCGACTAAACCGCCACAAGATTTACGAAATCAATCTTGTGAATTGTCATTTGGCCCGCACCAACTTGAGCCACGTAAACCTGAAAGCATCAAACCTTAACTCTGCTAATCTTACCAACTCATCGCTGATTGAAACCAACCTGGAGAACACGCGTCTCAATCAAACTAATTTTGAAAATTCAAACCTTAATCAGGCTGACTTACAAGGTGCTTATGCCAGCGGCGCTAATTTTAAAGATGCATTTTTAATCAAAGCTAATTTTGAAAATGCGTTTCTTATTAAAACCTGCTTTAAGAATTCATACCTGATGGAGTCGAATTTGCAAAATAGTTATCTCATGGGCGCTGATTTTGAAAATGCAAGTTTGTACAAAGCTGACCTTCGCGGCGCTAAGGGATTGACCATTGAACAATTATCGAAAGCAAAAACATTATACCTGGCGCGCTTTGACGACGACATGCTTGAGCAAGTAAAGCAGGCAATTCCTGAATTGGTGGGAGGTTGATTTTGCACAAGTGATTTAATCATTTATATTTGTAACATCAAACAACGGCACGTGAACAGCGGCCGTTGTTTTTGTTTTTTTGAGGGGTGAAAAAAATATGTAACATCAACACAGTATGAGCAAAAAAATTTCTTATTATACCAAAGAGGGGTTAGATAAACTTACGGCTGAACTTACACAGCTTAAAACAAAAGGCCGCTCGGATATCGCCAAGCAAATCGCTGAAGCACGTGACAAGGGCGACTTGAGCGAAAATGCGGAGTATGATGCGGCTAAAGATGCGCAAGGTCATCTGGAAGCAAAAATTGCCAAGCTCGAAGAGTTGTTAGGAAATGCCCGCTTGCTCGACGAAACCAAAATTGACATATCCTCAGTTTCGATTTTATCGAAGGTTACGATTAAGAATAAAAAGAATGGCGCGACTATGACGTACACGTTGGTAAGCGAGGAGGAAGCAGATTTAAAGACCGGCCGCATCTCCACACAATCGCCTATTGGAAAAGGATTGCTCGGAAAGAAAAAGGGAGATAGCGCCAAGATTAAGACTCCTGCTGGTGAAATGGAGTTTGAAATTACAGACATCGCGAGTTAGTCCTTATCATTCTACAAGCAAATGAAATCTATTTTTTCTAAAATCGTTGATCGCGAAATACCGGCGCACATTGTGGCGGAAGATGATCGCTTTCTTGCTTTTCTGGATATCAACCCACTAGCAGTGGGACATACGCTTGTTATACCCAAAAAGGAAGTTGATTATTTTTTCGATCTCGACGATGAGTTGCTAAAGGAGATGATGGTATTTGCGAAGCGCGTTGCTGCGGCGATCAAGAAAGCGACGAATTGCAAAAGGGTAGGAGTAGCCGTGATAGGATTTGAAGTGAACCATGCGCACGTGCATCTGGTGCCCATGAGGTCGATGCACGATATAAACTTTGCCAATCCGAAACTGAAGTTGTCTCAGGATGATCTGGCTGAGACTACCCGAAAAATCAATTCGAATCTGAATTGATCAGATAAAATCGATGTCCATGTTTAATGGATAGCGCATCAGAAACTCGAGCGCTTCTTCGACTGTTAATCCTTCAAATAAAACTTTGTACAGGCGGTCGGTAATCAGCGCCCTTACTTTATAGTGGTCTGCACATTTTTTAGCGATCCTTACTGTGTTGATCCCTTCGGCTACTTCCTGCATGTCGGCCACAATCTGATCTAATTTTTCTCCCTTCGCCAGGCGGTAGCCTACGGTGAAGTTGCGGCTCATTGGGCTGTTGCACGTGGTGACGAGGTCACCAATTCCGGCCACACCCAGAAAAGCTTTGGTGTCGCCACCAAGCGCGCGACCCAGGTAAACCATTTCCACCGCACCTCTGCTGATCAACAAGCCCTTCGCGTTGTCACCAAAACCCAGACCACTTAGTGCACCAGAAGCAATGGCAATAATATTTTTCAACACGCCGGCAATCTCAACGCCTACAATGTCATTGTTTTCATACACCTGAAACCGATCGCTTTTCAAAAGTTTCTTTCCGGTTTGGATGACTTCATTAAAATGGCTTGCAATCACCGTCGCGGCTGGCTGGCGCTGGGCTAGCTCGCGGCTAAGGTTTGGTCCTGCGAGACAGCCGATCCGCACCGCCACGCTTTCTTCTTTGATTACCTCGCTCATGGTTTTTACCATTTTGCGATCAAGCGTTTTCATGGTTTCGATGGTTTCGCCGGGTGGCAAAGTGATATCAAAGCCTTTCGTGCCGTGAATGAGCATGTGGTAAGGATGCAAGTACGGCGCGAGTTTTTTCATCATCGCACGAAAGTGCTGGGAAGGCACGATCGGAAAAAGTACTTCACACTCGTTGGCCAGTTGGGCCAGGTCGTTGATGGCCAAAACATTTTCGTGCAGCGTATAACCTTTGTTGGTTTGTTCCTTGTTGATTCGCGCTACCTGCTCAGGGTCGCGGGCATACAGAAGCACTTTGCGGTTTTGCGCTAGCATATTGGCGATGACCGTACCAAAACTGCCCGCGCCGATTACGCCTACAGGTTTGTCAGATAAGTTGTTCAAGGTCATAGCCAACCATTCGGTTGTGGTAGTAGTAAAGGAGAGACAAATCTTTGGTAATGATGTTGCCTCTTTTATTCTTAAGCAGCGGACGATTCAGGTGAAATACGCCTACATTGTCCACGCCGCGCGTAATTACCACGTCAGAGTTTCCTTTTAGGTGTGAAGCAAAATTGATTTTGCCTTGTTCCTTCAACAGGAAGATTTGTTTTCTGACTCTCTTGAAGACTACTTTGAATTCTTCATAGTCAATTTCTAGATCTTCTTCGGGCAAACGCAGCAGGCTGAACAGGTCAAGCTGATGGTATTTCTTCACCCACATTTCGAAAGCAATGAACGAGACCAGGTGGCTTGCGAATACACGATTGATTTTGTGATACTCGGTTACGATGCGCTGGCTGAGCATGCGGGTGTACTCGTCTTCGCGCTGGCGGTCAACGGTAAGCTGACCACTGCTGGTAAAGTACTCGCGTGTATCGATGATTCGTCCGCTGTTGTCAAGGCTGTTTCCTTCATCGTCTACATAATTGCCCATGACGTCGAGCCCGGGACCGATCGAAACGGAGATGTTGGAGCGGTTTCCAAAAAATTTGATCAGAAATTTGATCAACTGAAAGCTGCCGTATTTATCCTGTTCTGGAAAGTAGCGGTCCTGTCCTTTCACGTGAAGATAATCTTCAATGAGGTCAGGCGCTTCGAGTACAAAGTGATAGTTGAGCGTGACGGGTACCACGAAGATTTTCCGCGGTTCACCTTCAGTGTTGTACAGTGAGCGTTGGGCTTCGATGGCCGTGCTCAGCAAGCCAAGCTTCAATTGCTTTTCAATCATGCCTGACCGCGAGCGTGTGCCGCCCGGGAAAAACAAGCTATGGGCGCCTTTCTGTATTGCCAGGTTGGAATACATTTTTAACGTTTCCAGGTAAGGGAGATTTTTCTTCCGACGGTCGACCTTGTAAGCACCAAGGCTGTTCATGAAATAGGCAATGATCTTGATGTTAAAAAGATTCAACCCGGCACCATAGATAAAGGCGGGCAAACCTATGGAATGAATCACCCATCCAATCAAGATTGAATCCAGGTTACTGAAATGCGTAGGCACCATTACTACGGTTCCTTTCTGCGCCAGTTTGCGGATCATCTTTACCTTGCCCACGATATGAATTTTGTCGCGTAGCGAATACTGATTGCGGAAGAAGGCCCCGAATTTTTTTACCCTCGCGCCATTGAGCAATCGGGCAAACCAGAATTTGATCACCTCGCGGGCGAAGCGGTAGCTATTGGGTTTGAAGTTGCCGGCAATCTCTGAGGCATAGCGATGAACTATGCGCTCCAGAAGGTCATCAATTTTAGGCTGAACCTCGTCAGGGTTTTTGGCGCTGAGCTCAACGAGCTCATTTTTTACCATCGACCAGAATTGGGCATCATCTTTAGGGTCGGCGCGCCAACGGTTTCTCTTGATCCGGTTTTGCTCCCGATAGGCCGTAGCCTGAAGATCGTCAATAAGCTGTTTGTAGTTAGGACGAAGTTCATGAATGCGCTCCACCGATTTGCGCGTAACTTCTTCGATAAACTCTTTTCGGTTCTTACTTAACTGGTACACCGGCCAATCGGGTATGCGATCCAGAATCGGCTTATACTTTCGGTTTTTGTTCTTCTTTTCTTCGAGAATTTCCATCAACTAATTAAGACAAGGATGCCAAAGTTAACGTACTCAGGGGCAATCGCAAAACGCTGTGTTGTAATCCCTGAAATGCATCGTTGGGTGTTAAATTTTGTCGATTGCCTGCCGCAAGCTTCCGGCCATGCTGTTAAAGCGGTCAATGGCTTCTTTGATAAACTCAGCAGACACGATTTTTCTAAGATCCTCTTCCGAAGAGATGTCGTACTCGTGAATTTTGAAAGTTTGTTCCAACAGACCAGCTTCCAGTTTAATCAGGTAGCGGTTGTTCCATTGAAAGATCGTTATCTTCAATTCCGGATGTGCAATTTCTCCTACTACGCGCATGCCGCAAAGTAGCTCAAAAAGGTTAAAACCCTGCAATCCAATATTTGAGATAAAAATTCGTTGAGGAACCAAATACCCCAGGCTGGGTTTTGAATAATGGGCAACAATACGCCGCAATCCGTGTTTTATGTTGTATTTTTGAAATGCTATATCAATAATTGTGGGATGATGAGGTCACTTCGTATTTTCTTTCCGATTTTTTTTATCCTCCTGGTTTCATTTTCAAAGGTTAGTGCCACTCACCTTCGCGCCGGCGATATCACGCTCACCCGGCTAAGTTGTAGCAGCTATCAATACACCATCACCCTTCACGTGTATACCAAATGGGGCACACAGGTTAAGTTCGGAGGTGGCACACTTAGCTTTGGCGATGGCAGCAAGCCGCTTATTACCGAGTCACGACCGAACCCACCTCAAATTGCCCAAACTGACGATGGAGGAGTTGGCGAAGTGATTTATCCGGTAACGCATACTTTTCCGGGGCCAGGGGTTTATACTATCACCTACTACGAGCAAAACAGAAACGGGGGGATTTTTAACATGGATAACTCCATTGACACTCCCTTTTTTATTCAGACCCAAATCATAATCGATCCATTGCTTGGCTGCGATAACACACCCGATTTGCTCGTACCACCTATCGACAGAGGATGTACGGGCGTAAAGTGGTCGCACAATCCTGGCGCTTATGATATTGATGGCGACAGCCTTTCGTATGAGTTGTTTGTTCCTAAACAAGCTGCTGTTTACGGACCTGGTGGTCAGTTTCTCTCCAGCCTTGATGTTTCCGGCTACGTGGATCCGAATTCAAAAAAATTCTACGATCCGGTAGGTATCCCCTATTCGCAGGCAAACGAGACAGCAAGTGGTCCGCCCACCTTTTCAATTGACCCTGTGTCGGGAACCATTACCTGGGATGCACCCGGTGAAGCTGGAGAATATAATATCGCGTTCATCATTAGAGAGTGGCGCAAGGTAGCCGGCACGTGGGTGTCGCTTGGCTATGTAGAGCGCGACATGCAGGTAATTATACAGGATTGTAAAAACGAACGACCTAAGTTACAGGTGCCTCCCGACTTGTGTGTTTTGGCGGGCACACTTATTCAGCAAGATATTATCGCTACCGACCCTGATGGTGACCCGAAAGGTGGCGCCAATGGCAAGGGCGATAGTGTAAAAATTCAGGCATTCTCTCAGGCGTTTTCGTTAAACCCTTCGCCAGCGTCCTATTCTCCGGGCCCTTCGTTTTGGCAGCCAACGTACGATGCCAACCAGCAAGCGTCGATAAAATTCACCTGGCAAACCAGTTGTACCAACGTAAAAGAGCAACCCTATCAAGTAGTGTTCAAAGCTACGGATAATGGAGCGCCTCCTTTGGCTTCATTTGCTACCTGGCGAATAAGAATCGTGGCCCCGGCGCCGCAGTGGGTCTCTGCTGTACCCAACCCTGGCGCCCGATCCGTTCAGCTAACATGGCAATCCTATGCAACAAGTTGTCCGGGAGCTACGATTATGCAAGTCTGGCGAAAAGTAGATAGTGCTCCATTTACGCCTACCAATTGTATAACCGGCATGCCCGATTATCTCGGATACAAACTTATCACTCAGGTTCCCATCAATACTGTAAGTTATCTCGATAATGGACTTGCAGTAGGCGCGAAGTACTGTTATCGGTTGGTGGCAGCATTCCCTCAACCCAATGGAGGACTTAGTTACGTTTCATCTGAAATCTGTATTCCACCAATTCTGGTAGATAAACCGGTAATCACTAACGTGAGTGTGGACGTAACAGATCAGCAGGCGGGGCAGATTACTGTAAAGTGGCGTTCGCCATTCGAGGAAAAGGATAAAGTAAATTTTCCTCCGCCGTATTCATTTCAAGTTTATCGCGCCGACAACGCATCGGGCAATACCAATCTCAAGGTCGCTCATCCTGGAAAATTGACAGATTCTGTTTTTGTGGATAATGGATTAAACACCGCCAACAACAGTTATAACTATAGAGTGCTTGCTTACGCCAGCAACGGCAACTTTGTAGATACTTCAGCAGTGGCCTCCAATGTGCGGCTTGATTTGAAGCCACTCTTTAAACAAATCAAGTTAAGCTGGAGCGCCAATGTGCCGTGGTCGAATATTACTGCCGAATATCCAATGCACCTGATTTATCGGGGAAATACTGGCGCCACCAAACTAAGTGATCTGACTTTGATTGATAGTGTGAATGTTGGTACACAATTATTCTCTTATCTCGATTCGGGGCAGTATAATAAGGTTCCTTTGGTGCCCACACAAAACTATTGCTATGCAGTGGTCACACGCGGTTCGTATGGCAATCCCAAAATACAAGCTCCGTTAGTCAACAGCTCTGAGATTACATGTTCTGTTCCTGATGATAAGACACTGCCGTGCAAGCCTGTGCTTTCAGTGGTGGGTATTGATTGCAGCACCTATACCGGATGTCAAGCTCCGTCAGGCAATTATTCCAATACAGTGCGATGGAAAAAACCAGTTACACCATGTAAAACAGATATCAGCGGATATAATGTATATGCCGCATCTGCCGTAGGACAGCCTTTTACGAAGATAGCTGAAATGGTGCGTGACACTTTTTATGTTCATAATAATCTTCCTTCATATGCACAGTGCTACAAAGTGTCAGCCGTGGATCGGGCAGGGCATGAAAGTGACTTAAGTGACTCTTTCTGTTTCGATAATTGCCCTAACTACGAACTACCAAATGTATTTACTCCAAATGGAGATAAATGCAACGATGAATTCAGACCATACAATCTGCTTAGTCTTAAAGGCAATGAATCAGACCCCAAATCAACAGATTGTTCTGTGTTAAGCGATGCTGAGATTGATCTTATGAAAAAGAAGTGCGCCCGATTTGTGCTTGGGGTCACTTTTACCGTGTATAACCGATGGGGCAAAGAAGTGTATTCGTATCAGTCAGGCGGGGAAAAAACAATTTACATTAACTGGAATGGTAAAGATAACAACGGCAGAGACCTTGACGTAGGAACTTACTACTATGTGGCCGATGTTGTGTTTGATGTGGTTGATCCCAAAAAACGGAACCGTACCATCAAAGATTGGGTGCAGATAATTCGATAGAAAAAATTATTCTCTTTGACGGTGTTTGCAATCTGTGCAATGCCTCCGTACAATTTATTCTCAAACGAGACAAACACCGTGTTTTCAAATTTGCATCCCTACAATCGGAGTTTGCGGAGAAACTATTGATCAAGCTTGGCTACCCAGATCGGCCCGACACTATTGTCCTGATCGATGGTGATAAGATCTTCGTTCGCAGTGATGCTACATTAACCATAGCCCGGCATCTTTCAGGGCTTTGGCCTGCCTGTTACATCCTTAAAGTGATACCTCGGTTTTTGCGCGATTTTGTTTATCGCATTGTAGCTAAAAACCGGTATCGGTGGTTTGGTAAGTCAGATCATTGCCTTATGCCATCATCGGCTTTTCTTGACCGATTTATTCTGCAGTAGTTTGCATGGCTAAATTAAAATCTTGAATTTTGATTTTATATAAACGAACATTAACCATCACCTATCGGCATGAAAGCATTTATATTTCCAGGTCAGGGCGCACAGTTTACCGGAATGGGCAAAGACTTGTATGCGTCAAGTGAAAAAGCAAAATCATTATTTGATTCCGCTAATAAAATACTGGGATTTCCGATCACTGAAATTATGTTCAACGGTTCGGCTGACGAGTTGAAGCAAACCAAAGTGACACAGCCCGCTGTGTTTATTCATTCGGCTTTGGTGGCCTTGGCTCAAGAGGCGCAAAAACCTGAGATGGTAGCGGGCCACTCATTAGGCGAGTTTTCGGCGTTGGTAGTGAATGGCGCTTTATCTTTTGAAGATGGATTGAAGCTGGTGTACAAACGAGCGCTGGCGATGCAGAAGGCGTGTGAAAAAAATCCATCTACCATGGCAGCAATCCTTGGCCTGGATGATAAAATTGTGGAAGAGATATGTGCCGGAATACGCGAAGAAGTAGTTGTGGCTGCGAATTACAATTGTCCTGGTCAATTGGTTATTTCTGGTTCCATGAAAGGAATTGAAATAGCCTGCGAGCAAATGAAAGCCGCCGGCGCCAAGCGGGCATTGCCGCTGCAAGTGGGAGGTGCTTTTCACTCACCCTTGATGGAACCCGCGCGCGAAGAACTTGCTACAGCGATTCATGCTACGAGCTTCCAGAAGCCATTCTGTCCGGTATATCAAAATGTAAATGCGTTACCTTCTTCTGAAGTCGAGACCATTAAGAAAAACCTGATTGATCAACTTACTGCTCCTGTTAGATGGACTCAGTCGGTGCAGCAAATGGTGAAAGATGGAGGTTCGTCGTTTTTAGAATGCGGACCAGGTAAAGTGCTTCAGGGACTCGTGAAAAAAATTGCACCTACGGCTGAAGCGATCAGCCTTTGATTAGATTTACTTCTAGAGGATCAGAACATTCATCTAGCAATTGCTGGTTTGTTTTCCTAAAGACTGGATGTACGAACTGATCGCTGATTTCCACCAGAGGCACTAAAGCGAATCTTCGTTGAGCCAGCAAAGGATGCGGGACGATAAGATTTTCACTTTGAATAATCAGGCCGTCGAAATACATGATATCAATATCAATGAGACGAGCTTCCCATTTCTCAATTCGTAATCTCCCCATCGCTTTTTCAATCGCATGAATTTCTTGCAATAGCTGTTGTGGTGCTAGCTTGGTTTCAATTTGCAAAGCCTGATTCAAATAATTCGGCTGGTCGGTTTTGCCCCAGGCTGAGGTTTCATAAACACCAGAGTAGGCTACGATTTTTCCGATCTGATCCTCGATTTTTTTACTGGCGGCCTTTAAATTATCAGTAGGAATCCCCAGGTTGCTGCCCATTAAAAGAAAAACATTTTGCGTGTTCATATTTTTTTAAAGGTAACTAACCTTCTTTATTTCCCGTTCCGGTTTGTGTACTTTTGGCATCTTAAATTCGATAGTCAATGAATTTTATTAAAACTCTTTTAGCCTCATGTCTGGGATCATTGCTGGCCATGATTGCTGTGATCTTTATTTTGTTCTCAATTCTGATTGGCGCGGTGTCCAATCTTTCCGATAATCAGGCGGTAGAAGAAATCAGTGAAAATTCAGTTTTGCATTTAAAGCTGAATGGAAAATTCACGGAACTTGAAGTCGAGAATCCGTTGCAAGGTCTTCCGATACCCGGTGCTGATGAAGCGAGCATTGGCTTACTCTCATTGAAGTCGGCTCTTGCCCATGCTAAAAATGATGGAGCCATACAAGGGATTTACCTTGACGTTAGTTTTTTTCAAGGAGGTTATGCTGTGGCGAAAGAAATTCGAGAATCAATTTTAGATTTTAAAAAGTCGGGTAAATGGGTAATCGCTTACAGCGAAATGTATTCCGAACCTTCGTATTACCTGGCTTCGGCAGCCAATAAAGTATACCTCAATCCCGAAGGCGAGATTGAATTCAATGGCCTTGCGGTGGAGGTGAGTTTTTACAAGAGATTGTTTGACAAGCTTGAAATAAAGCCTGAAATCTTTAGGGTAGGAGATTTTAAAAGTGCTGTCGAGCCTTTTTTTCTCGATAAGATGAGTGATGCAAATCGTTTGCAGTTGAAGGAGTTGATCGATGGAATTAATAACACAGTGTTAAAAGAAGTAGCCGAAGCGCGTAAGATTGATGAAGTGGAGATCAAAAATATTTCAACGAAAATGTTGGTCACTTCACCGGACGAAGCGATGAAATACAAGTTGATTGATTCCCTGTTGTATTATGATCAGGTACAACACGAACTTCGGTCCAGACTGAACCTCGGCGATAATGCCAAGATTTCGTTTGTGAAATACAACAAGTACAAAAAGAGTTTTACAAACTCATCTTCAAGTAAAAATGAAATTGCGGTCATCGTCGCCGAAGGAGACATTCTTCCCGGCAAGGCACAAGAGGGAACCATTGGCTCTGATACTTTTGCTGAAGAATTGCGCAAAGCTAGAACCAACGACAAAGTCAAGGCGATTGTATTGCGCATTAACTCACCGGGAGGCAGTGCGCTAGCTTCGGATGTGATGTGGCGTGAAGTAGTGTTGGCCTCAAAGGAAAAACCGATTATAGCTTCAATGTCAAATTATGCAGCGTCAGGAGGGTACTACCTCGCCATGGGTTGCGATACGATTGTGGCTGAGCCCAACACCATTACTGGGTCAATCGGAGTATTTAGTGTGCTATTTGATCTTAGTAGTTTCCTTGATAAGAAAATTGGAATCACCTTCGATGAAGTAAAAACTGGTGACGTAGGAGAGATGGTTACGTTTACCCGCCCACTTACGGATGCAGAAAAAGCCATCTGGCAAAAGAAAACGAATAAAATCTACGAGGGCTTTACAGCCAAAGCTGCCAAAGGAAGGAAGATGGATGTGGAGCAACTTCGAAGGGTTGCGTCAGGGCGTGTGTGGTCAGGTGTGCAGGCGAAGGAAAAGGGGCTTGTGGATGTGCTCGGAGGATTTGATGATGCCGTGGCTATTGCAGCAAATAAGGCAGGCATTGGAGAAGACTACAAATTGAATTTTTATCCTAAGAACAAAACATTCTTTGCGCAGTGGCTTCAGGACGTGGAAGAAAACTCTAAGACTTCTGTGTTGAAGCAGGAGTTGGGCGAAGGCTATGAAACGTTCCTTCAGTTGAAGAAGGTGCAGCGTCTTCAGGGCGCGCAGGCTCGCTTGCCATTTGAATTTCAGTGGAAATAATTTCTTAATTCAATATCGTATTTATGATCCGAAATGATTGGAGCAGGGAGGAGATTGCCAGGATTTATAACACGCCTATTCTGGAGTTGATTTATAATGGAGCCACAGTACACAGACAATTTCACAATCCGAAGGAAGTGCAGGTGTGCACGTTGCTTTCTGTGAAAACAGGTGGTTGCCCTGAGGATTGCGCGTATTGCCCCCAGGCAGCCAGATACCATACCGATGTGAAGGTTCACAAACTCATGGAAGTGGACGAAGTAATGCACAAAGCAATTGAAGCCAAAGAATCGGGGAGTACCCGATTTTGTATGGGTGCTGCCTGGCGTGAAGTGCGCGACAATAAAGACTTTGATAAAGTGTTGGGCATGGTGAAAGGCGTAAGCTCGCTTGGTTTGGAGGTTTGTTGCACCTTGGGGATGCTCACTCATGAGCAGGCCGAGAAACTAAAGGAGGCAGGCTTATACGCATACAATCACAACCTGGATACCAGCGAAGAATTTTACGGTGATATTATCTCGACACGTACCTACAAGGATCGGCTTGACACACTCGAAAACGTAAGAAATGCAAAGATCTCAGTGTGCTCTGGAGGTATCATTGGGATGGGCGAAAAAGAGGACGACCGAATCGGTATGTTACTTACGCTGGCCACGCTGCCTGAGCATCCGGAGTCGGTGCCTGTCAATGCGCTGGTGCCTGTGGAAGGAACCCCGCTTGAGGATCAGGAAAAAGTCTCCGTGTGGGAAATGATTCGGATGATTGCAACAGCGCGTATCATCATGCCAAAGGCCATGGTGAGATTATCTGCCGGACGCGTGCGGATGACTCTGGAGGAACAGGCGCTGTGTTTCATGGCCGGAGCGAATAGTATTTTTGCCGGCGACAAACTTCTGACGACTCCCAACCCAAATGCAGTGCAAGACACTGCTATGTTTCAGATTCTTAATTTAAAACCTCGTCAGGCATACAAGGACCATCACTCTAATTGAGTGGACTTTCGCCTTAAAGAAATCAGAGTAACTTCATTTTATGCCCCTTGGACAAACTCATATTTTGCCCTCTAAATGAAGGCAAAGGGGGTGTATAGAAATTGGTTATTAAGCTGAAAAATCAACAAAAAGACATGTAATATTTCATTCCGAAATGAAAATTTTGAATTCGTTTTCTTCATTTTAGTCAATTTTAGCACAAGCCATTTAGGCCGACTAAGATGAACTTAGCGGCCAATTTTTTTGAGAGACTTGCCTAAAACCTATTCAGGCTTTAAGGCGAAAGCTAAAACTACTCGTATTCGGTCAATATGGTTTACACTCAATCTTCTTAAATATATCCTCGGTTGACTTTTTTTAATTTCTTGAAACTTAATAATATGAATAATGGAGGATTCAGAGACTGAGCGTGGTCTACAGTAACCGCCAAAGAGTTTATACGAACTCAGTTGAGGCCTATAGGGTTCTTTCAATTCCCTCTCTCATTATCTAATGTTCAAATCAATTTTTTATGATCGATGGAGTTAGTGCTGTCAAAGTGACGCTGGCTCTCCATTGATATCATACTGCCTGACCTTTAAGGTCTATTCTGCCATTCAGTAAATGGCCATATTCCGCTCACGAATTCTAAATCTTTCCGACCCATCGGGGTAGGTGTTTTTTTGGTGATTAAAGTTTGGCAGATGAATGCTTCCTGTTTCTAAAAAGCGATCAACTTCTTTTCTTTCCTTTAATCAATGTTTAAGCTCGGGAAAGCCCTATATAGCGCTGAAAACCCGGTTTCAGCATTCTAAGATTGATCAATCCAACGAGTGCATAACTGACTTAAATGATCAGTCAATCATTCAATAGTTTGTATTGAAAGTGTAATTTATTCCGCGTGATGTTTACACACCCGAATAAATGAATTAACATAGATCAATTCAAACGCACACGTGCGTCCAAGAATTGAATCTTCTACTATTTAAAACTGGTTGCTGTCTTGCAAAGCAAATCCGCTCTGAGACTCTTTAACTTCTTGCTTTGCGGAGGCCTCTTTGTGTGAAGAATTGCCTGAGATCAATGTAAATGACAGAAGGCTGATAGCAGCAATAGCGATGAGTAATATTTTTGTTTTCATATATTATTTGGAAATTAAAATTTTGATGTTTGATTGTCATTAGTGCTCTAAATTAAAGCACTGTTGATTTGAAGCAATTATTCTTTAATGCCAACTCCTGTTGAGGAGTCTTTAGGCTTAACAACTTCTTCAGTGCATGAGAACAGAGACGTTGATGCAACAAGTGCAAAGGCAAGGATGTAAAGTAACTTTTTCATCGGTTTTTTTGGTTGGTTGGTTTTTAAATTTTACTTTGTGCCTGGTTGGCGATACAAATGTCTAACGTATACCTCCACGATTATTTTACAACTTATTTTTGAACCTTGCGCTTGTACCACATCTTTAAACTTACTGCATTTTCACTCTGCGTTTTAAGTGGGTCGCTGACCGCGCAACCTTTTAAGAGAATTGATTCTTTGAAGCAAAAACTGGCTCTGGCAAAAGGTGATGATAGGTTTGATGTTTTGAATAGTTTATTTAAAGAAACCAATTCTATAAATTACAATGAGGCGCTTACCTATGCGACTGATTTTGATAATCTTGCACTAACACTTGGAGATAGTGTGAGGATCGTTCAGGGTGGACGCATGATAGCCTATTCATTGATGGATCTGGGGCGGAACGATGAAGCTGTTCGGGTACTTACAAGAATTTTAGGGATTGCCAGAAGAAATAGTGAGAAGTATCCAATTTTGAAAGGTCAAATAAAGTTTATTTTGAACAACGCTGGTATTGCAAACACTTACTTGGGAAATTATGATAAAGCGTTAGAATTTCATTTTCAGTCTTTGGTGATACGCGAAGAGGAGGGAGACAAGAAATCTATCCGAACGGCCCTCAATAATATTGGACTAGTTTTTTATAATTTGAAAGACTACGACAAGGCGATTGAGAACTACCTTAAATCAATTGAAATAAGTAAAGAGCTGGATGACTTTAATGGTTTCGAGGGTGTTTACATCAACCTTGGCTTGTCTTTTGGGCAATTAGGAGCCTTCGATGATGCTATCAAGTATTATAAAGAGGGTTTTAAAATCTGTAAGGACAATTGCAACGATAATATAGTAAAAGAAGGACTTGAGGGTCTTGGCTATGCCTACAAGGGTAATCACCAATTGGCGATGGCGAAAGAAAATTTCTTAAAGTCGTTGGATATATCGAAAAGGCAGAATGACAAGAGATACATGGCAGAGAATCTTTTTGAGCTAGGTAAAATTGAAATTGAATTAAATCACGAAGAACTTGGAATAACCTATTTAAAAGAGGCAGAGAGTCTCGCTGAGGCTATCAATTTAGCTGAGATAAAATTATCGATATACAATCAGTTCGCCACTTTTTACGGGCATAAACAGGAGTTTCAGAAATCTTATTATTATCAACACAAATACATTCAATTTAAAGACAGCATATACAGCGATAAGTTAATTAAAAACCTCACTAAAGTTCAGACCAACTACGATCAGCGTGAGAATCTGAAAACCATTGCAGAGAAGGATCAGGTTATGACTCTGCAAAAAGAAGTTTATGACCGCCTACAAAGACAATACTTTTTTATCATCACGATTACATGTTTGGTAGTAAGTCTTGCGATTATTCTGTTTTATTTTACACGGCGACAACAAAAAGTGAATCGTCAACTTTCTGAAGCTAAAAATAGAATTGAAAACCAAAACCTGATACTGGCTTCTCACAATAAAGAATTGGAAGGGAAAGTGGCCGCCCGAACTCAAGAGCTCATTTTAACTAACAAAGCCTTGCGTCAGGTGAATGATGAATTGGACAATTTCATTTACAAAACGTCGCACGACATACGTGGACCATTGGCTACACTGAAAGGAATGTGTAATGTAGCGCTGATGGACATACGTGATCCGCTGGCGGTAGACTACCTTAAAAAACTTGATGTGACCGCCGACAGGATGAATACGATCCTGACCCGACTGATGATTGTTAACCAAATCAACGGTTCTGTTCTCGTTCCTGTAGCTGTTAATTTTCAAGAAATTCTTAACGACGTATTTGCCTTTGAGCAAAAGAAAGGGCTGCCTCCACGGTTCTCTATTTCCTGTGAGGTTGCCCCGGATTCATCTATCATTTCTGATGCCGCACTCGTACGAATCATTTTAGAAAACTTGGTTGACAACGCAATTAAATTCTACAATACTTCCGAGCGACTGGATCCATACGTAAAGGTTCGGGTGTTTAAACACGAAAATCGCCTCAAGGCTACAGTGGAAGATAACGGGATTGGAATGGCCTATCGCGATGGGAAGGATGTATTCCAAATGTTCATGCGGGCTTCTGAGCGATCCGAAATAGGGGGTATTGGCTTGTACCTGGCAAAATTGGCTTCTGAGAAAATTGGAGGTGAGATTAATCTCATCCACTCTGACTCTAAAGGCTCTCTGTTTGAAGTTAGCTTTGCGCAGGACCTTCGTGATATCATCAGCTTAAGAAGCCAGGGCGAGCAGAACCTTATCGCGTTAATGGAGAAGCAATCAGAAACCAGTCAGGGCCAAACCTTACGACCTACCGATAAGTAGCCTGACTTCGGCTAACACCGCAAGCACCTCTTTGCTCTTCCTCAATTCATTCACCATCTTTGCAGTCATTTTTCTGAATCATGAGTAAAAATTATAAACGATATACTATTTCTGCCGCGTTGCCATACGCGAATGGCCCAAAACACATTGGCCATTTGGCAGGTGCCTATATTCCGGCTGATGTTTACGTACGTTACCTTAGGCTTAATGGCAAAGACGTAGTGTTTGTTAGCGGTAGTGATGAGCATGGTACAGCTATCCCCAATCAGGCCCTAAAAGAAAACACCACCTCGCGTGCCATCATCGACAAGTACCATGCACAAATCCGCGACTGCTTTGAGAAGCTCGGAATGTCGTTCGATATTTATCATCGCACTAGCGAATCAATTCATCATCAGACTTCGCAAGAATTTTTTTTGACTCTCTACAACAAAGGGTTGCTGAATGAAGAAGTCTCTGAGCAATATTTTGATACAGAAGCAAAAGTATTTTTGGCCGATCGCTATATCGTTGGTACTTGCCCCCGATGTGGTCATACTAATGCGTATGGCGATCAGTGTGAAAAGTGCGGTTCTACCTTAAGTCCTCGTGAACTAATCGATCCGCATTCTACCTTGTCGGGAAAACCTCCCGTACTTCGCCCGACCAAACATTGGTATCTTCCACTTCAGCAATATGAAAACTGGCTGAAGGAATGGATTTTGAATTCGCATAAAGACGATTGGAAGACCAATGTGTACGGCCAATGCAAGTCGTGGATTGACGCTGGCCTACAGTCGCGCGCGATGACCCGCGACCTTGATTGGGGAATAAAAGTGCCGTTGCCTGACGCGGAGGGAAAAGTTCTTTACGTTTGGTTTGATGCGCCGATTGGTTACATCTCAGCTACCCGGGCCTTGTTTAAAGAATTGGCAGAGGGAAAGAAAGAGTTTGCAACTCCTCAACGCGATTTTGGAAAAGTGGCTGAAGGTGATTGGAAAAAATACTGGAGTGATGAAGAAACAAAGCTCGTTCACTTCATTGGTAAGGATAATATCGTATTTCATTGCATCATTTTTCCGATTATGCTCCACACCTCGGGCGAATACATTTTGCCCGATAATGTTCCAGCCAATGAATTCATGAACCTGGAAGGAGATAAGATGAGTACAAGCCGAGGTTGGTCGATTGAAATGCACGAGTACCTTGAAGACTTCCCTGACAAACCGGATGTGCTTCGTTACGCATTACTGACCAATTTACCAGAAACAAAAGACAGTGAATTTACCTGGAAGGATTTTCAGGCGAAGAACAACAACGAACTGGTGGCCATCTTTGGCAACTTTGTAAATCGTGCTTTAGTACTTACGCAAAAGTATTTTGATAACAAGATTCCGGCCAGTGGCGCATTGACACCAACGGATGAAAAAGTAATTACCGATTTAAAAGAGTTTCCGGCCCGGATTGCTGCCTCATTAGAAAACTACCGCTTTCGCGAAGCGACAGCTTTGGTAATGGACCTCGCGCGTCTGGGAAACAAATACCTCGCCGAAACAGAGCCGTGGAAATTGGCCAAGACTGATTTGCCCAGGGTTGGTACAATACTAAATCTGGCTTTGCAGATATCGGCAAACTTAGCTGTTCTTGTGGAGCCCTTTTTACCTTTCACCTCAGCACGGCTGAAGTTGATGCTGAATTCAAAGAACTTTACCTGGCAGGAATGCGGTAGCCACACTTTGCTGAAGGAGGGGCATGCGCTCAGTGAGCCGAAACTTCTCTTCGAAAAAATTGAAGATGAGACGATCGCCGGACAGATTAAAAAACTGAATGCAAAAAAAGCGTCCATTGAACTGGCATCACAGCCAGTTGACCTTGCTAAACCGGAAGTCACCTTCGACGATTTTTCAAAGATGGATATTCGCATCGGTAAAATCCTGAAAGCAGAGCGCGTGGAGAAATCTAAAAAACTCCTGAAGCTTCAGGTAGATACAGGTATCGACGTGCGCACGGTGATGAGTGGAATAGCCGAGTATTTTCAGCCAGAGGAAATTGTAGGTAAGCAAGTCACCATTTTGGTTAATCTCGCACCACGCAAAATCATGGGGGTGGAATCCCAGGGAATGATTCTGATGGCTTCTGACAAGGATGGATCACTACGATTGCTGCAGCCTTCGGCAGTGGTGTCGCCCGGAAGCAAAGTGAGTTAAAAATCAAAGCGCAGACACTGATAAATCAGTTATTAACCATATCCGATTAACCCTATATTTGCAGCTTCAAAAACGAAAGCATGAGTGTTAAGATTACATTACCGGACGGCTCGGTAAAGGAATTTCAGGAAGGAATAAAAGGAATTGAAATCGCACAGAGCATTAGCGAAGGCCTGGCGCGCAATGCGTTGGCCATTGAAGTGAATGGCGAAATTTGGGATCTGAACCGCGCCATCACGAAAGATTCGTCGATTAAGATATTTACATGGAATGACAAAGGCGGCAAGTATGCATTCTGGCATTCATCGGCGCACTTGTTGGCCGAGGCGCTTGAGTCGCTTTATCCAGGCGTGAAGTTTGGTATTGGCCCGCCCATCGAAAGTGGGTTCTATTACGATGTGGACCTTGGCGGGAAAACCTTTGGAGAAGAAGATCTTGCTGCCGTGGAAAAGAAGATGGTGGAACTAGCTCGACTCAACAACTCTTTCGTACGCAAGGATGTTTCCAAAGCCGAAGCCAAAGATTACTTCACCAAAAAAGGAGATGAGTATAAGTTAGAGTTGATCGATGGTCTTCAGGATGGATCGATCACATTCTATCAGCAGGGAAACTTCGTAGATCTTTGTCGTGGACCGCATATCCCTACTACCGGACCGATCAAAGCGGTAAAACTCTTGAACGTAGCCGGAGCTTACTGGCGCGGCGATGAAAAGAACAAGATGCTCACCCGCATTTATGGAATTACTTTTCCAAAACAAAAAGAGCTTGATGAGTACCTCTTTTTACTGGAGGAAGCAAAGAAGCGCGATCATCGCAAACTTGGGAAAGAACTTGAATTGTTTGCTTTCTCCGACAAGGTAGGGCAGGGCCTTCCGCTGTGGATGCCTAAGGGAACCATCGTACGTGAGCGCCTCGAACAATTTATGCGCCGAGCTCAGATAAAAGCTGGCTATGACCCGGTGGTTACGCCGCACATCGGTAGCAAGCAATTGTATGTGACTTCTGGGCACTACGAGAAATACGGTAAAGACTCTTTCCAACCAATTCACACTCCTGACGAGAACGAAGAGTTCCTGCTGAAACCAATGAACTGCCCGCATCACTGCGAGATCTATAAAGTAAAACCTCGTTCGTACAAAGATCTTCCTATACGCTATGCCGAGTTCGGAACGGTTTATCGGTATGAGCAGAGCGGTGAGTTGCATGGACTTACCCGTGTGCGCGGATTTACTCAGGACGATGCTCACATTTTCTGCCGGCCGGATCAGGTGAAAGACGAATTCATTAAGGTGATCGACTTGGTGTTGCACGTGTTCAAGTCATTGGGATTTGAAAATTATACGGCTCAGGTCTCGCTTCGCGATCCCGACAACAAGCAGAAATACATTGGCGACGACGAATTATGGAATCGCGCCGAAAGAGAAATTCAGGAAGCTGCAGACGAACGCGGCCTTACCACTGTGGCTGTGAAAGGCGAAGCCGCATTTTACGGACCTAAACTCGACTTTATGGTGCGCGATGCCCTTGGCAGAAGCTGGCAATTGGGTACCATTCAGGTAGATTACCAGTTGCCGCAACGATTTGAATTGGAATACATTGGTTCTGACAATCAGCGTCACCGTCCGGTGATGATCCACCGTGCGCCATTTGGTTCATTGGAGCGTTTTGTGGCCGTGTTAATCGAGCATTGTGCTGGCAACTTCCCGCTCTGGCTAGCGCCTGAGCAGTTTGCTGTATTGCCTATCTCTGAGAAATTTAACGATTACGCGCAGACGGTGGTAAGCAAACTCAAAGAGAGCGATATCCGTGGCTTTTTGGACGACCGTGACGAAAAGATTGGACGGAAAATCCGTGATGCCGAAGTCAAAAAAGTGCCTTTCATGCTCATTGTGGGCGAAAAGGAAGTGGCTGAAAACAAGGTTTCGGTTCGAAAGCATGGCGAGGGAGACAAGGGATCGATGGGTTTGTTGGAATTTGTCGATCAATTCAAGGCAGATTTCCAGTTGCCAACCCTGGCTTAAATTTTGAAAAACCGAAAATATCCCGATATTTGCAGCCCTGTCTGCTAGCCAGGCAGGCTGTTTTTTAAAAAAGTTTGAATTTAAACCCAACGAGTGGCATTAGTACCAAGTAATAACCGGCCTTATAACAGAGGATTTCGGCAGCGTGTAGTAGAAGAACCTTACCGCGTAAATGAAAGAATCACAGCACAACGCGTGCGTGTGGTGGGAGAAAACATCAAAGTGGATGTGTACCCTATTTCAGAAGCCTTGAAGATTGCTCAGGCACAAGGTTTGGACTTGGTTGAGATTTCACCAAAAGCGGAGCCTCCGGTTTGCAAAGTCGTTGACTACTCCAAGTTTAAATACGAACAGAAGAAGAAACAGAAGGAAATTAAGGCAAATGCTCAAAAGTCAGTATTGAAAGAAATCCGGTTCGGTCCTAATACCGATGACCATGATTTTAACTTCAAACTGAAACATGCTGAAAATTTCCTGAAAGAAGGAGCAAAGGTGAAAGCCTACGTTCATTTTGCCGGAAGATCAATTGTGTACAAAGAGCGGGGCGAGATTTTGCTGCTGAAGTTTGCCCAGTCGTTAGAAGAGTTTGGAAAAGTAGAGCAGATGCCTCAATTGGAAGGTAAAAGGATGTATCTGATGCTCGCATCAAAAGGAAAGAAATAGAAGTAATAGAATAGATTTAATTTTTTGAGATCATGCCTAAGTTAAAAACGAAGTCTGGAGCTAAAAAGCGTTTCAAAGTTACCGGTAGCGGTAAAATCAAACGTAAACGCGCTTTTAAGAACCATATTCTTACCAAGAAGGAGACCAAGCAAAAGAGAAGACTTGCCCACAAGGTAACAGTGAAGAAAGTAGATGAGAACAACGTCAAATTGATGTTGCCTTACTTAGTATAAAATTTGCCCTGAGCAAATTTTGGTTTTATGTTCAACCCCGGTCTTTGGTATTAAGAGCTTTGAAATAATAAGTCGCCTCAGATCAAAAATGTAAAGTTATGCCCCGTTCAGTAAACAATGTAGCATCCCGCGCAAGACGCAAAAAAGTCCTCGAATTAGCCAAAGGTTATTTTGGCCGTGGAAAGAATGTTTGGACAGTCGCCAAAAACAAAGTAGAAAAAGGTCTTGGTTACGCGTACCGTGATCGTAAAGCCAAAAAACGTGATTTCCGCTCACTTTGGATTGCCCGTATCAATGCCGGTGCAAGAATCCATGGCTTATCTTATTCCCAGTTTATGGGTAAGATCAAAACCGCAGGAATTGAATTAAACCGCAAGGCATTGGCTGATTTAGCCGCAAATAACCCTGAGGCTTTCGCAGCAATTGTGAAGAAGATTCAATAAAAACGAGCTTAGTTATACAAAAGAGCTGCCCGAAAGGCGGCTCTTTTGCTTTTACTGGTAACGTAGATTTTATCTGGACCAATCTGTGGAATTTGTGTTAATTGGCATACTTATCGCTACTTTTGATCTTGTCAAATCGAAAAGCCTGTGAAAAGACTGTTTATTTTTGCCTTCGCAATTCTGGTAAGCTGCTCTCCGGCAGTTACGCAAAGTAAATCCTCAAAGAAAAAAGGTAAGAAAAATGAAAATCCTCAACCCGCATGGCTGAGTGTTAAACCCGATGATGCCCTGTATTATGTCGGCATTGGCCATGCCACTAAAGACGGTCAGAACAATTATGTTCAGGAAGCCAAGAAAAGCGCACTCGAAGATCTTGTCTCTGGAATAAAAGTCAACGTCTCCTCAACTTCGGTACTTAATCAGTTGGATGACGGCAAAGGCTTTTCAGAGAAGTATCAACAGATGATACAAACTACGGCTGCGGATGATATTGAAGAATTTGAACAAGCCGATGTGTGGCAAGATGATCGCAATTATTGGGTGTATTATCGACTTTCGAAACAGCGCTACAAAGAAATTAAAGACGAACAAAAGAGAAATGCAGTAACTCTTGGCCTTGATTTTTTTACTAAAGCACGACAATCAGAGAAAAATAATGACCCCGTCACCGCGCTTGGCTTTTACTATCAGGGCTTCCGCGCTATCGAAAAATACCTCGCAGATCCGCTGCGCATTCAATTTGAAGGCAACGATATTCTGCTCACCAACGAGATTATAGCCAGCATGCAATTGCTTTTGGATAAGATGCAATTGGTCGTTACCCCGGCTCAACTGGTGATCAACCGGATTGTCGCACAAAGTGGTCAAACCGTAACAGCGAAAGTGGTGAACAAGGCCACACAAAAGCCAATCTCAGGCCTCCCGCTGATTGCTACCTTCGAGAAGGGCGCCGGCGATGTATTCCCCGACTATAAAACCGACGATAACGGTCAGGTGAAAATATTACTAACGAAAATAAGTGCACGCGACCTTGAACAAACCTTAGCTGTTAAAGTGAATGTATTGAAATTCGCCGGAGACAATCCTTCCGATATCTACTCGTTGGTGGCTCAAAAAATCGTAGTGCCGAAAGGAGTGGTGGTCATGAGTGTGCAGCGCCCACTGGTTTATCTGACCGCGAAGGAGAAAAACCTCGGTGTTGATAAAGTAAATCAGCAGGTAGCCAATAAGATTAAGAATTACCTTGCTACTGCCGGCTTTGAGTTCACCAGCGACATGAATAAAGCAGAGCTGGCGTTGGATGTAAACTCAAATTCAGAGAAAGGGGCGGTTTCAGGAAGCATTTATATTACCTACGCTACATCCGTTATCCGCGTTTCCACCGTTAAAGACAGCAAGGAAATCTATGCTACCACTCTCGACCGGATTAAAGGATTTAGTTTGGATTATGAGCGCAGTAGTCAGGATGCCTATAATAAGTTGATCGAAAATTTGGATGGTCAGACTTTGCCGGAGTTGCTCAACGCAATTTTGCAGTGATTAAACCAATTGAGTTTTTCATGATCTATGCTTTAAATTATTTCATGATTAAAAAATGGCCTTAAACTTGCTTTATCGTAACTTGTAAAACCAATAATTAACCCAATGAATATGAAAAAAGTCAGAATTTATTCAATAGTTGCAGTTGCTTTTGCCGCTGCGTTGATCGGAGGTTGCAAGACGCAACAAAAAGTACCAGATGGTGAAAAAGAAGTAGTGGTACCTTGCTCTGGCCCTGATTTCTTTACCACGAACAAAGTTTTCCGTGCCAATTCTATCGGCGAGAGCATGGACCAGGTAACTTCTAAAAAGAAAGCCTTGACTAACGCACGCAACGAACTCGCTCAGGCCATCCAAACCACAGTAAAGACGGTGACTGACAACTATACTAACTCTACCTCAATGAATAAAAAGGAAGAGTTAGAGCAAAAGTTTGAGAGCCTTAACCGTGAAGTTGTGGATCAAACCTTGCAAGGTATCCGCACGATCTGTGAGAAACTGGTTCAAACTAAAGAAGGAAACTATAAAACTTACATTGCCATCGAACTTTCTGCCGATGACCTTGTTCAGCAATACAATCAACGTCTTTCAAAAGACGACAAGTTGAAAGTGGATTATGACTACGAGAAATTCAAAGACACTTTTAACAAAGAGATGGATAAAATGGCAGCCCAAAAGAATGGCAACTAATCCGAGAAGAGTTTAAGTGAAAGCCCCGGTCTAAACGATCGGGGCTTTTTATTTTATGGCTTTTTAGGTTTGCGTAATGGCTTATTGCTCCGGTCTGATTTTGGCTTTGGGCTCTTGATTTTGGGTGAACCGGGCTTATGAGGAGCGGTTCTTTTGGAGTGGAATTTCTCCTTGATCTGAATAATCCGTGAGATGCCAAAGGAAGCTGAAAGATAAATGTCTCTGCGCTGGCCATAAATATCAGGTGCGCCGGGATTGGTATCCAGTTTGGGCAGGCCGGTAGGGTCAACACCAGGCGGGCCGGAGGGGTTCTTTAGCTGGCTGATGTAACTGCTTTTCCGAGGATCGAAGATTCCGAAATTCGCGCGTCCATCAAAATTGAGACTCCAGGTGTCGTTTAAGTCAAAGTCAGAGTGAAATCCTACGCCACCAAAAACTTGAAATGAAGCAAACTTATCACTCGACACATATATGCTGTTGTTAAGCGTAGGCACATACACACCGTCATAGGCTACCTGATAACCTGGGTCAGTCGGTACACTTATTCCGATAGGGTAGGTTAATTTTCGGGCGCTTGGCGAGGCATTCACCGTTAGTGTCTCCTGGCCTTTCACCAGATAACTAAAATTTAAAGCGGCAACAATACTTAATCTGAAAAAGGCTATGTCATTGAGGTGAAGCTTCAGCGCCACGGGCACAGAAAAATAATCCATGGTCACGTCGCGTGTCCCTACATTACCACCGAGATAATTCACGATAGTGAACTTCTGACCGATCTGCATGTATCCGGGAGTAACCAGAAAACCGTAGCCGACTTTGTCATAACCATAGGTGAAACCGACAGGAGTTCCTCGAAGGGTAAATTTACCGTAGAAACGCGGGTCATTCTTTAAACCTTGATCAACCGTAAAGGGTATGTTAAAACCGCCATACACCCCAAAGGATTCAATATTCTGGCCAACAGAGGTAACGGCAATAAGGAAGAGCGAACTAGCAATCAAATACCTCATTCTTGTGGGGTAATTGGATTAATTAATTGTTCAAAATAGGACTTAGGTAGGCTTTTAAAGCAAGCCTAATTTACAAAACTAAGATAAATACTGAATCATTGAATTAATTTTGGCTTAACTTATTTAACGCTATGACGGGTAAGAATATTTTCTCGGGACTTAAAGCCAAAGGAAACATCTACGGTTTTCTGGTTTTGAGCCTGACTCTGGTGATGGTACTCTACACTATTTCAAGGGTTGGTTTTTACTTTTTCAATCGGCCCTTTTATGCCGACATGAATTGGTCCAGATTTAGTGTGATACTTCTGGGCGGTTTACGCTTCGATCTCTCGGCCACCCTGTATTCCAATTCGCTCTTTATCCTTCTGGCGATTCTGCCTATTTCGTGGAGATTTAAATCGGTTTATAAGAAAACGCTCTTCTGGATTTTTGTGGTTGTAAACTCTATAGCCTTTGCCTTAAACACCATCGATTTCATTTACTACCGATTTACTCTTCGCAGAACCACCTTAAGTGTAATCGATCAATTTAAGAATGAAGCTAACCTTGGCCGGCTGGCATTTCAATTTATATGGGATTATTGGTATGCAGTACTTTTCTGGATTGGCCTCGTTGCAGTTCTTTTTTATGTTGGCAAGAGATTGAAGTATTCTGGACCTCAAATCCAGAGTAAGACAATCTTTTACTTAGGCGGCGTGATCGCCATGTTGGTAAGTATTTATCTTTTTGTAGGAGGAGCCAGAGGGGGCTTTAGAAGCAGCACCAGGCCTATCACCCTCAGTAATGCTGCCGCTTACGCCGAGACCCCGAACGACATTGGACTTGTACTCAATACGCCATTTGCACTGATGCGAACGGCAAAAGCCAATGTGATCAAAAAGGTGAAATACTTTTCTTCGGAGGCAGAGTTGGAAACCGTGTTCACGCCGGTACGCAAGGCAGCTGATTCCAGCGCTCTGCCGAATGCAAAGAACGTGGTGATCCTGATCCTCGAAAGTTTCTCAAAGGAATTTGTAGGCGCTTATAACAAGGATGTCGACGGGGGAAAATACAAAGGCTATACACCGTTTCTTGACTCGCTTATTGCGGTAAGCCGATCGTACCAGTATTCGCTGGCCAATGGCCGCAAGTCAATCGACGCCATGCCTTCAGTAATCAGCAGTATTCCATCCATTGAAGTGCCGTACGTGCTTTCACACTTTTCAGGAAATAAAATCAATAGCCTGGCGAGTTTGCTTAAAGAAAAAAAATACCACACCGCATTCTTTCACGGTGCCCCGAATGGATCGATGGGCTTTGATGCGTTCGCTAAACTTTCAGGATTCGATCAGTATTACGGAAAGACCGAGTACAATAATGACAAAGACTTTGACGGCATCTGGGGAATTTGGGACGAACCTTTCCTGCAGTACTTCGCCTCATCAATGAATACTTTTAAGGAACCTTTTTTCACTACTCTTTTTACTGTCTCTTCTCACCATCCCTACAATTTGCCGGAAGGATATGAAAGTAAATTTAAGGGTGGCCCCAAATTGGTTCACCGAACTATTGAATACACGGATTTTGCGTTGCGACAATTTTTTAAAAAGGCCAGCACCATGCCGTGGTTTAAAAACACCATCTTCGTCATCACGGCCGATCATGCATCGGCGGAGATTCAGGTGCCTGAGTACAATTCCGCCTGGGGCTATTTTTCGATACCAATTTTCTTTTTTCAACCCGGCGAGAACGGTGGAGGTCTAAGGCCGGAGATTATTCAGCAAGTGGATATTATGCCTACCATTCTTGGGTTGTTGCACTACGACAAGCCGTATGTCGCTTTTGGGCGCGACATCCTCCACGATCACTCGGCCCCTTTTGCTTTCAATTATTTGAATAATACCTATCAGCTTTTTCGTGGCGATTTCCTTTTGCAGTTTGATGGCACCAAATCCACAGCCTTATTTCGTTTTAAAGAAGATAAATTTTTGAAGGCCAATCTTGTCACTCAAATGCCTGATACCGTTCGCAACATGGAGCAGTCTTTGAAGGCTTTTATTCAACAGTACAACAACAGAATGGTGGATAATAATCTTACCACGGAAGGAAGTCAGCTATTGCGGAGTAGGAAGCCATAAAAAAAGGCCACCTTTTGGGTAGCCTTGTGTTTGCAGTACGCAAAGATCATTTCAAAAACTTGTGCGCCCGATCCATCAACAACTTGCGGTCGGAAGTGATAGTAGGATCGCTGTAGATGCGGGATGAGAGTTCAGCCACAACGCCTTTTTTGTAGCCCAGCTTTTCGGCTACTTGTTCGCAAAAGTGAATTTCGCTTTTAAACACCTGGCCATCGCTCTTCATGAGTTGGATAAGGTGATATAAGTTTTCAAATTTCTGGTCTTCAGTGAGGGAGGAGAGGTCGCCAATAGCCTGGGGTTTTTTCATCATGGCATCCACTTCGTCTTTCGATATCCCATTGGCTTTGGCAATCATATGAATGACTTTGGCTTCCTTTTCAGCCACAGTATTATCGCTGGCTGCAAGGTTTATCAATACATTTAGTTGTTCTTTTATCATGATGTTTTAATATTTACGCGAAAATATAGGATCGATTAACGAAATTTAGTTAAAAACCATTTTATTTCTTACATCCTCCAAAAAAAAATTAAGCCAAATCAGCACGTCAAGCAACCTTATTCAATTGGGTTTGTCCTTACGTCAAATTCAAAATATTATGATGAAGAAGTCAATCATCGGTTTTTTGTGGATATGGATCAGCGCCATCGGCGTATTCGCACAGCAAACTGAAACACGATCCGTTGGGTCTTTCCGGGGAATCAAAGTTTCTCAGGCCATTGATGCATATCTGAAAAAAGGAGATAAGGAAAGCGTCCGTGTTGAAATAACGAACGGATCTTTGTCGGACGTGGTCACGCAAGTTGAAGGGAGTTCACTACGCATTAAGATGCGCGACGGTAGAAATTTTTGGAACAAGGTAAATGTGAAGGTTTACGTGACATACGTGAACCTGGAAAAGATTTCAGCAAGTTCAGCGGCTAGTGTTTTTTCAGAAGGTGTTATTAAGACTAGCGATATGGAAATCAGCGTATCTAGTGCCGCAAACGTAGAAATCTCTGTTGATGCTAACTCAACGATGGTTGATACATCAAGCGCTGGAGAAGTAGTATTGGAAGGCAAGTCACCCAAACTGGATGTAGAAGTGAGCAGCGCCGGTGACGTAGATACGTATCGCCTTGAAAGTGAAAGTGTGGTTGTAAATGCCAGCAGCGGCGCTGAGGCTAAAGTTTCGGTTTCTAAAGACCTTGAGGCTCATGCAAGCAGTGGAGCTGACATCAAATACCGGGGAAATCCTGCCCGTACAAATACACACTCCAGCAGTGGAGGGTCGGTAAAGAAAACGAATTAATTATTTCTTCGGGTATTCTGTCTTTGCAGACTTAAGTCTGTCTTCCTGACGATTGATTTCCCAGTTAATGAGCGCTAAGGCAAAGCTCTTTTGGTAAAAGTTACTCCAGTCAGTGGAGTGGATCGGATTGTGATCTTTTTTGAATGTATAGTTGATCATACCTGAATTTTTTTCTTGATTAGACGTCTTCTCTGGCTTTTTAGTTTAAGCCTTCAACAGAAATCCCCATAAAAAAATTCAAAGGCTACAGTTTAAATCAAATCCGACAATTCTATCCAGCGGTTGGTTTTTGTTTCAATCGTTTGCGAAATAGCCTCAATTTCCTGACCAAGGCTTACCAATTGCTGATGATCGAGGGACTCGTCACTGAGCTTATTGGATAAAAGTGACTTCTTTGATTCTAGCTCTTCAATTTCCCGGGTCAACGCTTCGTACTCTTGCTTTTCTTTGAATGAAAGCTTGGGTTTTTCCTTTTTGGATTGCTCAGCCGGAGCCACCGATTTCACGGGTTCAGGTTGTGTTGTTGTTTCCTCTTTCTCTTCCAACCACGTGCGGTAATCAGAATAATTGCCGTTGAATTGCCGAATCTTACCATCGCCTTCAAACACGAAAAGCTCTTCCACTAAATGATCCATAAAATAGCGGTCGTGAGATACGAGCACCAGGCAGCCGTTGAACTTGTCCAGGAAATCTTCCAGCACATTGAGAGTATCAATGTCAAAGTCGTTGGTCGGCTCGTCGAGAATTAAGAAATTCGGATTGGTCACCAGAATTTTCAAAAGCTGCAGCCTTTTCTTCTCTCCACCGCTTAATTTTTCGATAAATGTGTATTGTTTTTCAGGTGCAAACAAAAACAGTTCGAGGAATCGGGAGGCAGATATGGAGGTACCGTCGGCAAGCGTGATGAACTCAGCTATTTCTTTAACTTCCTCAATCACGCGATGCGCAGGATTCAGGTTTTCCGTTTCCTGCGTGAAGTATCCGATCTTTGTAGTCACACCCGGAATTATTTCGCCGGAGTCAGGTTTTGTCTGCCCGGTAAGAAGGTCGAGAAAAGTAGATTTTCCGATTCCATTTTTCCCAACTACTCCAATACGATCTTTTTTCTTAAACACGTAAGAGAAGTCATCGACCATTTTCCTCTCGCCATACTTTTTATTTACGTGATGAAGCTCCAGTATTTTCCCTCCCTGACGTCGTTCCTGAATATCAAGTTCCAGCCTTTCCTTTTTCAGGTTAACCGATGCTTTCTCTTGTATTTCATAAAATGCCTCCACGCGGTATTTGGCTTTGGTACCGCGTGCCCGCGGTTGCTTGCGCATCCATTCCAGTTCTTTTTTGAGGAGGCTGCGAGCTTTGGCCACTTCGGTTTTCAGCATCTCTTCACGCTCTGATTTCTTTTCGAGGAAGTAGGCGTAATTCCCTTTGTATGAAAAGAGCTTGCCGCGGTCTATCTCTACGATCAGGTTAGCTACATTGTCCAGAAAGTATCGATCGTGGGTGACCATCAGCAGCGTGATGTTTTGCCCTGACAAGTAATTTTCAAGCCATTCAATAGCTTCGAGGTCAAGGTGGTTGGTGGGTTCGTCCAGCACCAACAAGTCGGGCTGGGAGAGAAGCATTTGAGCCAGAAACGTACGCTTGCGCTGACCCCCAGAGAGCTCTTCAAATTTCTGGTCCAGGTTTGTGATGCCCAGTTTACCTGTGATTTCCTGCACTTTGGCATCATATTCCCAAGCCTGATATTCCTCCATCAAGTCAAGCACTTCCTGCATCTTTTCCGGCGAGGTATGCGGATCGTGGATGCAGGCTTCGTAGGCCTTAACTACGGCTGCGATTTTATTCTTTTCGTCAAATAAGATATCGTTGACCGTGAAGTGCCCAGGCGCATTGGGTTGCTGCACCAGGTCGCCCAGTTTTATGCCTTCGCGAATGCTTATTTTCCCTCCGTCGGGTTGAACCTTTCCAATAAGGATCTTCAGCAGCGTCGATTTGCCTACCCCATTTTCGCCGACCAGCGCAATTTTATCGCCTTGGGAAATGCCCAGTGTGAGGTCTTGAAAAAGCCAGCGGTCGTTGTACGATTTGGATAGGGATTCTGCAGAAAGGTAGTTCACGTCTCAAAAATTAGTCGGCAAAGGTAGGCTAAAATTGAAGATGGACGATCGGAAAATTGAAAGATTGCAAATCTTATAATTCAGCAGGATTTGCGGCTCGCATTTGTACAGATTCTTTTCCCAAGGGGTCATTATCTTTCATTCCTAAACCTATCTTTGCAGCATGACTCCTACCATCGCTCCTTCCATTCTGGCTGGCGATTTTGCCAACCTTCAGAAAGAAATCGAAATGATCAACAACAGTTCCGCAGATTGGGTACACGTGGACGTGATGGATGGCGTATTTGTACCTAATATTTCATTGGGCATACCTGTGGTTGAGGCGGTCAAACGTCATGCAAAAAAACCGTTGGATGTTCATTTAATGATCGTTCAGCCTGAAAAATACGTGGAAGCTTTTCACAAGGCAGGCGCTGAAATTATTTCCGTTCATATTGAAGCTTGTTCCCACCTTCACCGCAATATTCAACAAATCAAAGCGCTGGGCTGTAAGGCCGGTGTGGCTGTGAATCCGCATACTCCGGTTGCTTCGTTATCTGAAATTATTCAGGACCTCGATTTGGTCTGCATTATGTCTGTAAACCCGGGTTTTGGCGGACAAAAATTTATAGAAAGGACGTATCACAAAGTGAAAGAGCTCAAGCAAATGATTCGCGAAAGCGGATCAAAAGCGTTGATTGAAATTGATGGCGGCGTCAACCTTACGAATGCTCCAGCGCTTTTGGAAGCCGGGGCCGACGTACTGGTGGCCGGAAACTTTGTTTTTGCGTCGCCTAATCCCAAAGAAGTAATTGAGCGCTTAAAATCTTTGGCTGTGGCCCGATAGTTGTTGCCTTGGTTAAGGATAACGCTTGCTAGTTTACGATAACGTATTTTGCGATATGACTTACCTGAAAAGCCTTTTCATCCTCATCCTGCTTTCTTCCTGTGCGCGTACGGTTTCGCGTATCAGCCCGGACCAACAAATCGACCTAAGCGGAAGGTGGAACGATAGCGATTCGCGGATGGTGGCTGATAAGATGGTGAAGGATCTGCTTGCCAGCGAAAAATTCAAGGAGTACGCCAAGTCATTGAACAAGAAACCCGCCATTATCGTTGGTCTTATCCGAAATAAGACGGCCGAGCACATTGATGCCGACAATTATGTCAAAAAAATAGAGCTCGCAATTTTCAACTCCAATATTGCTGACCTGGTGGAGTCAGATAATTTCAGAGAAAAGTTGAGGCAGGAACGTGCCGATCAGCAGGATTTCTCCAGTTCAACAAGTGCTTCCAAATGGGGCAAAGAAGTAGGCGCTAACTTGATGTTGTTTGGTGAGATGACTTCCGAGACTGATGTATTAAATCGGAAGAAGGTAGTAAACTACATTACCACACTTTTCCTCACGGATATGGAAACCAATAAGAGAGTGTGGTACGGCCAGGAGGAGATTAAGAAGTTTATCAAAGACTGACCAAATCAATAAGTAATGCTTGTGCCGATAAAGCTGATTGTCTTTTGAAACGCATTGTATCAATCCTTCTTGTTTCGCTGGCGTTTTCGTGCGCTACGTATTATCAATCGAATTTTACGTTCAATCAGGAGTTTGAAAGTGGCCAGCTTGACAAAGCCTACAAGACGTTACAGCAACATTCGTCAGAAGCGCATGGCAAAAAGGAATTCCTCTATTTTGTAAACAATGGGTTGGTGCTCTCAATGATGGGTAAGTATGCCGAAAGCAACGAATTTTTTGAAAAAGCATTTTTGTTTGGTGAAGATTACCGCACTAATTACCTCAATGAGGCGGCTTCGTACCTGACCAATCCTAACGTCACTTCGTACAAGGGCGAAGATCATGAGCATCTGCTGTTGCTGTATTACAAGGCGATGAATTTTCTGAAGATGAATAATACCGACGACGCACTCGTCGAAATCCGTCGGCTGAATATTCGCTTGCAGCAACTTTCGGATCGGTACCATTCTACCGATAAATACGATCACGACGCATTCATCAACATCCTCATGGGAATTACTTACGAGGTAGACAAGGATTACAACAACGCCTTTATCGCTTACCGCAATGCACTGCAGGTGTATGTGGAAGATTATCAGCCCATGTTTGGCGTCAGCGCACCAGACCAACTAAAAGAAGATTTGCTGCGCACGGCGTGGCTCAGTGGGTTGAAAGATGAATTTGAGCAATACAAATTGAGCCTGAACAGACCTGACTACGTGTATGCCCCACGCGAGGCAGAGCTTATTTTTTTCTGGCACAATGGCCTGGCTCCGATTAAGGCAGAATGGGGCGTGGATTTTGTCATCAGCAAACGCGGCGGCTTTTTATACTTCACCAACGAACAGCTTGGGATGAGTTTCCCTTTCAGTACTGAAGGATATGATGAAAAGGAAGTGAAAGGCCTCACCAGTCTTGAAGTATTTCGGGTAGCGTTTCCAAAATACATTGAGCGGTCGCCTTATTTTTCGAGCGCAGTGGTTTCGGCCAACGGTAATACTCAGCCGATGCAATTATTGGAAGACGTGAATAAGATCGCATTCAAATGCCTGCAAGAGCGCATGGGACTTGAATTCAGCAAGGCGCTGATCAGAGTGGCCTTGAAGAAGGTGGAGGAATATGAAATCAAAAAGGAAGATAAAACTTTGGGCGCCCTCGTAGGAGTGTTCAATGCGCTGACAGAGAAAGCGGACACACGAAATTGGCAGACTTTGCCTCACAGCATCTACTATAGCCGGGTGCCCTTACGCGAAGGAGCAAATGACGTAGTACTTACGTTGCGTAATCCTGATGGAAAATCGGTGGACCATACCTATAGCTACACCGCAAGGAAAGGTCAACTATTCTTTCATACCTTTTCCTCACTCGAAAGCAACTACCCTAATTATTCGGCTTACTAGACAAGCTGATCGCAATTTTCTGACCACCTCATCCGTTTTGGTAGTACCTCGAATTTGTTTTCTTTCGATAGCAAATTCCTATCTTTAGGTTTAAAAATCTGTTCTGAAACGGCTATTACTTTTTGTTTTGATTGCTCAGGCCATTGCCCAAGTGCCGCTGTTGGCACAGGACGAAGGCAAAACCGCAATCCCCCTTGACCACTTCTACGTCACTCCTCGTCACGGTTCAAATGTAATCCGTCGCGCATTGCGCAATTTTCATTTCGGAGCTTATACTGGCTTCGGCAGAACCTATTTCAATAATCAAATCGAAGGGTTTGGCGTTTATCAAGCGCCGGGCAGTCTTCCCGAGCTTTTCACATCGTCAACGGCCACGCGTTATACCAATTGGATCACCGATGCCGGTACCAATACTACCGCCCCAGGCAGCTACATAGTGGCCAATCCGGGCACGGCCAACCTTGGGTTTAAAGGCCATGCGATTAATATTCCATTAGGGCTTACGGTAGATTATGAGTTTAGCCGCTATCGGTTTGGCGGCGGCTATTCGTATGAGATGATGAGTATCGGCACGCTTCATTCTAAAATATTGAACGATAAAATTGGCGATATGAAGGCAGCAAGTTCTACCGGGTTTGTCCGCAAGTATTGGGGAATGGCCGGCGTTTCGTTTTATCGTTGGAACGAATACCTTTTTACCGCCGACTTGCAGGTAGGAAGTTATAAGTTGAAATCCAATTACAATGCGGGGCAGGTAACACCGAGTACGTTCATCAATCTTGGTGTGACTATCGAGCGCGAGATGTCGGAGTATTTTAAAGTCTATGTCCGTCCGGCCTATGAAATAAAAAGCTACGACCTGGCGATCGCCGGAAGTGGTAAATCAATTCACTATAACATCAACGCACTGTATGTCAATGTTGGATTTACCTATTCCATACCGGAATTGCCGCGTTGTTTTCTCGCTACCTGTCACGCGCAAATCAATCACGCCCACGGCAATAAAGAATACCGCAGCCGACGCCATCCGATCTATAAAAAGCAAAACCCCGGCTATGGCGAAAACGATCCGGTGCTGATCAAATACAAGGGTAAGAACAAGAAAAAATTGAATCCATATTAAAGGCTTACAGTCGTGTCTGTTCAAACTTTTGATCCACAAAAAATAACTATCCCCGAACTGTTGGGTGTTCTTCAAGGCGCCATTGTTCCGCGACCGATAGCATTGGTAAGTAGTGTTGACAAGGAGGGAAGGGTAAACCTGAGCCCATTTAGTTTTTTCAACATGGTGAGCATCCATCCGCCGATTATGGTTTTTGCGCCATCGCGGCGGGTGCGAAACAACACGGAGAAGCACACGCTTGAAAATGCCCTGGCCGTTCCCGAAGTAGTAATCAACATTGTTAACTTCTCGATGGTAGAACAGGCTTCTCTGTCCAGTTGTGAATTCCCGAAAGAGGTGAATGAATTTACGAAGGCTGGCTTTACCGCTATGCCATCATCAAAAGTAAAACCTCCAAGAGTAGGGGAATCTCCGGTGGCCTTTGAGTGCAAGGTAAATCAAGTGATCGCACTTGGTCAGGAAGGTGGCGGAGGAAACATGGTGGTCTGCGAGGTGCTTTTAGCCCATGTGAAAGACGAAGTATTATCAGGAGGCAAGATCGATCAGTACAAGTTGGATGCAGTGGCCCGAATGGGCGGCGATTACTATTGCCGGGCCAACGGCGATAGCCTGTTTACAATTCCTAAGCCAACCACCAAAATCGCGATTGGTATTGACCAGCTACCCGAAGATATAAGAACCAGTAAAGTCCTTAGCGGGAATGACCTGGCGCGTTTGGCCAACGTGGAAAAAATCCCAGCCGTAGAAAAACTGAGTTCACTGTCCGACAATCAGGAATACCGGCATCACTATGCCAAGACACTGATCGCTCAGGGTAAGATTGACGAAGCCTGGCAGGTATTACTTTCGTGACTTTCTCGCTTGCTTAATCGCGGTACAATACTGCTTTCGCAGCCTTCACTGTCTTTGCTACACTTGGCAGAATGGCTTCAATCAAGGTAGGTGCATAGGGAAGAGGCACATCAAGACTGTTAATTCTGTGGATCGGGGCATCGAGGTAATCGAACGCGTGCTTTTGGATATGATAGGTGATCTCAGACGAGATTGCAGCCAATGGCCACGCTTCTTCAACAATCACCAGACGGTTTGTCTTCTTTACAGATTCAACCACAGTAGCGTAGTCAATCGGCCGCACAGAGCGCAGGTCAATCACTTCAGCAGAAATGCCTTCTTTCTCCAATTCCTGGGCAGCAGCCAATGCTACCTTCATTATTTTTCCGAATGAAACGATGGTGACGTCAGTACCACTGCGTTTTACATCGGCTACGCCAATGGGGATCAGATATTCTTCAGCAGGCACATCGCCTTTATCGCCGTACATCAGCTCGCTTTCCATGAAGATTACCGGATCGTTATCGCGGATGGCTGTTTTCAAAAGCCCTTTGGCATCGTAAGGTGTAAATGGAACGACTACTTTAAGTCCCGGAGTATTGGCATACCAATTTTCAAAGTTTTGCGAATGCTGTGAGCTGAGCATACCCGCGTTTCCGGTGGGGCCGCGAAACACAATGGGGATATTGAACTGACCGCCTGACATCGAAAGCATCTTGGCCGCCGAGTTGATAACCTGATCGATCGCTACCAATGAGAAATTGAAAGTCATGAATTCAACAATCGGGCGAATGCCATTCATCGCAGCGCCAACACCAATACCACCAAATCCAAGTTCAGCTATCGGGGTGTCAATCACGCGATCCGCACCAAACTCATCGAGCATGCCCTGGCTTACTTTGTAGGCGCCGTTGTATTCCGCCACTTCTTCACCCATCAAAAACACTTTGGGATCTCTCCGCATTTCTTCGCTCATGGCTTCCCGAAGGGCTTCTCTAAACTGAATTTCTCTCATGTCAGAATAATTAGGTAGTTAAACAAACGGTCGTTTACAAAGACCGTAAAAATAATACCCCTATACTCAGGATTCAAGGGGTCGTAAAATGATTTCGTGGGAATTTTAAGGATTTGCCAACAAAAAAGCCCTGACGAAATCGCCAGGGCTTTTCTTTATTTCAGTTGACTGTTACTTCAGCGCATTGCGGAAGGCGTCGGTGGTATTGAATTTGGTGAATTCAAGATCAGTCAATGCTTTCTCTTTCAAGCTTGGATCAAGTTTCACGGCGCTGGTAAGGTTGCTTACCACTGCGTCGCCACTTCCGTTGTGCGCAGCAGCTACTGCAGCACCATAGAAGCCAAGAGCGAAGTTAGGATTCTTGCGGGTTGATTCAGCAAAAGAAGAAGCCGCGTTGCTGTAGTCTTTGTTAAGCAATTGAGCCAATCCTTTGTTGAAAAGGTTCACGTAAGTGTCCGAAGAAGATGAAGTTGAGCGAACTGCATCGCTGTATTTTGCTTTGTAGATTTCAGTAGCACCTTTCACGCCGTTTACACCGCGGGTAACATCGTTGTTAGCACCGTTCAACGCTTTAGCAGCGTAGCTGAATGACTTGTAAGGGTTGCCCTTCAACAAAGCAATAGAGGCTAAGTTGGCAAGTACTTCAGGAGTTTCTTTCAATTTGGCAGCGATATCCAACTGAGCAGCGGCCTTGTCAGCAAGGTCAGAGGCTTTTGCAGGGTTTTCGATGATCATTTGGAGGTAAGTAGCAGCCAGGTTGTTGTTGGCATTCCAGTTGCTTCCTTTTTTAGTAGCAGCCTCGTAGATAGCAGCTTTCTCGTCTAACGAAGGAGTAAGAGTAGCTGAGTACATCAATTCTTCGAAGGTAAGGGCATCGGCGCTAACTTCACCTTTGGTGATTTGCTTAGCAAGTACAGAGATTTCAGCGTCAGTCTTTTTAGCTTTTACTGTAAGGATCTCAGTTTTAGCGGCACGCAAGCCAGGATATACATCTTTGAACACTTTGTTGTAAGACTTCAGTTTCTTCAACGCTTTCTCTTGATCTTCGAAAGATCCGCCAGCAGCAATCGCATTCAGGTATTCCGCTTTCTCTTCGGCAGAAATACCAGTGTAGCTTGCCAGGGCAGTTTTGAAACCTGACCAGTCGTCAACGATCGGCTTAAGGATGAATTTGATCTCCGCAGCAACGCCTTGGTAATCGTATTTCTTCATTTCAGCACGGTAGAATTTCTCGATCACAGCAGCACGCTCTTCAGAAAGTTTGCTGTTGATACGCTCCATACCTTCAGGGGAGTGAGTACCGGTGATGGTTACAGTTCTGGTGATGTTCTTCGAAGCGATGAAGGCATCCAATTGCTTGCCTTTGTCAGCCTTCAATTCAGAAGGGCGGAGGATTGATTTTCCACGCTCAAAATTGAAGTCAGGGATTACAACCGGTACCAGTTCTTCCTGATTGTTATAACCATGTTCTGCAAATGCAGCGTAATATGAATTTTGAACCAATTTAGAGGTAGTGATTACACCTGTAGCGATGGCCAAACGTGGAGTTGGCTTCGACTTAGGGCCTTTAGAGGCAACTCCCTGAATTTCTACAGTTCCCACTTTATACGCATCCTTATAAGGGAATGAGAAAGCTTTAGTTACTGGAGTTTGCTCGGTTTTATTGTTCGGATAGTCTTCTGCTTTAAAAGGAATAGCAGGGAGGGCTAACTCGTTATCGCCGTACTTGTAAAAGGTATTCAACGTATACACGGTACCTTTTTTCAAAAGCTTGGCAGGTAAGTTACCCGAAAGGTCGAAATTCACGGTGTCTTTGTGAACCTCAAGCGGATTAGGCTTTACTTCCAGTTTCTGATCTTTGGCTAATTTAATCATCTGGGGCAGGGTGCAACCTGTCACTACGAATGACCCGATGATTACCAGGGAGTAAACTATTTTTCTCATGGAATTTGGTTTAAAATCAATTTTTAGGAGTCGCAAATGTACGTTTTATATGAGTTTTATTGCAACAATAACCAAAAAAATAAGAAACTCCAGTAAGGCTTTGGTCGGATGGTTGCTTATATTTGTGAGTCGGTTGAAAAGCCCGTTGAATTGCCAATAGAATCTTCGGAAAGGGGAAAGATAAATTGTTTGTTATGACGGATTTTGTGAAGAGAATACAACTTTTCTTTGAGGAGCATGCTTTCGGGGTTTGTACTTACCTGGGAGACAAGCTTGGGGTAGCTACCTCCTCCATTCGCCTTTTTTTCATTTATGCCTCTTTTTTGACGATGGGGTCGCCAGTAATCCTATACTTGTCGCTGGCCTTTATCCTTAACATGCGCGCCCATTTGCGCAAGCGCAGCTCGATCTGGGATTTATAATCCGATTGATTTTTTCTTGAATAGGAAGTATTCGAAGACGATAAAGCCGCGGTAAATCTTACCCGACTTAAAACTCTTTAGTTGGCGTGCGGTTTGTTTTCGCTTCCTGATTTCATGGCCAATGCGCCTGGCGAAGCTCAGGTGGGCAATGATTACTGCCTTGCCGTGAATTCCGGAACCTGAAACCCAAAAATGAAGCGCCGCAATCCAGTCCAGCACCATGCGAAAGGGAAGTTTCCAAAGAAGCTGGTAAAACCGCTGATGTTTAAAAAGCAAACTTAATCCATTGCGGAAGTTCAGGTAAGTCTTTCGTGGGTTAGACGCCGACAAGGTGCCGCCGCCGACGTGATAGACGGTGCTTTTACCCTGATAGTAAATGGTGTTGCCTGCTCTTGACATTTTCCAGCACAAGTCAATCTCTTCCATGTGTGCAAAAAAATCCTCGTCGAGGCCGCCCAATTCATGAAAAAGCTTTGCCCTTACAAAGAGGCAAGCTCCCGAAGCCCAGAAAATCGGAATTGTGTCGTCGTATTGATGCAGGTCTTCTTCAATGGAATCAAAGAGGCGGCCACGGCAAAAGGGATAGGCCAGTGTGTCGATCATTCCTCCGGCGGCACCCGCATATTCAAACTTGGTTTTGGCACGGTAGGCCAAAATCTTCGGCTGTGCCGCACCTATTGCAGGGTCTGAATCCATCAGTTGTATTACCGGGCTGAGCCAATTTGAGGTCACTTCCACATCCGAGTTAAGAAGCACATAATATGTGGCCTCAATCTGCTTGAGTACCTGGTTGTAGCCACCGCAAAATCCTTTGTTCTCTTTGAGATGAATGACTTCCACCATAGGGAAGTGCTGGATTACAAATTCTGCCGACTGGTCGGTGGAGCCATTGTCAGCCACAAAGACTTTAGCGCCCTCGCTGTGCTGCAAAACCGACGGCAAAAACTGTTGAAGAAAATGTTTCCCGTTGAAATTTAGAATGACGATGGCAACGTGGGTCATCCCAACATGCTGCTAAGATCCATGCCTGGAATATTGGGTAGCAAGCCTTCAGTAGATTTTTTCAATTGCTCGCGTGCCTGAATTTCTGCTTCGTCGCTCGCTTTGTTTACCGCGGCGATGACCAGATCTTGAATAATGACTTTATCTTCTGCCTTGAGGATGGCCGCATCGATGTCCAATGCGATGAGTTGGCGCTTTCCGTTTACCGTAGCTTTCACCATGCCTCCACCTGACTCGCCCTCTACTTTCAACAGTGAGAGATTATCCTGCGCTTCTTTCAGACGGGCTTGAACTTCTTTCATCTTGCCCATCATTTTCATCATATCAAACATGATCGTCCTTTTTTTGTGGAGGCGAAATTAGGTGGAAAAATTGGGTAAACCGTTTTCTGAAAAAGAAAATCGGAGTCTATTTCCTGATCAGTACCACGGTGCCTGCTTTTTTGAATGAATTGCCGATCAGGTCAGTGCCTTCGGCAGTCCATACATAGGTGGCATCGGGCATGGCGTTGCCGTCTTTGCGGCCGTCCCAGGCTTCGTTTTTGTCGGAATAAAATACAAGCGACCCCCAGCGGTCAAAAATCTGGATCTCCAGTTTGGAAACGAAATGACCCTTTACCGTAAAGGTTCGGTTGCCAGTGGCAACTTTGCTTTCCGGATTGAAGGCGGTTGGATAAAACAGATTGACCGACTTTACAATTCGTACTTCATTGGAAGAGGAAGAAGACACACCAGCTTCGTTGGCATTGGCAATGATTTTATAGATCACTACTTGATTGACCTGATCCTGTTGCGTATCGATGTAGGAAGTATCAGTAACTGACGTGATCGTTTGAATCAGGTGTCCTTGCTGATTGAATTTTTGAATGGTGTAGTTTTTTACACCTTGATTCCATCCCTTGTACGACGACCATTGCAAAACAGCTTCGTTGGTTTCGTTGTTGGTACCACTCAGGTGCATAGGACAGGAGGCAAGCCCTTGAGCACTGGCGTTGTCGCAATTGTCAGTATAGTTGATGCGGTAGCAGTATCCTGGTGAGTACGTGTTGTCGGTGTATTGCTTTGCTGTGGTGGTATTATCCAGCGTGAACGAGCCGCCGTTTTGCGATTTGAAGATGAGATAGCTCGCTGCAGTGAACGCCGGATCTTGCAGCCAGGAAAGGTCCACTTTTGTAGCATCGTCGCTGACTACGGCGCTGGTGTTGGAAATGGCGGTTGGCGTTGTGGTAAGAAAAGAGGTCGCACATTTTTGCAACGAAGTGCTCGTAGTGCCTCCGGGATATTTGCTGACCAGTTGATAGCAATAGTTGGTTTTGCAGATGACGGCATTATCAGAATACGAAGTAGCTGTTCCGGTCACCGAAGTCAAAGGCGCCGTGTTTCGGCTGATCTGAATGTTGGTTATACCCGTGCTTTCTGTTTGCCACGAAAGCTGCTCGGCGCCACTCACCGAGGTCACGCTAAAAGCCTGACTGCACACTGATGACGAGTAGGTATTGATATTGGCGCAGGGGTCAAAAGATCCAAGCCGGAAGCAATAGTAGTTTTTGTCCACGTTTAGGTTTGGTACAGTCAGTGAACTCACCCCATACAGCGTTTGGTATTGCTGAAAATTCGAAGCATTGTTGATGGCGAAGTCGGCGTGATATTCAATGTTGGTTTGCGGTATATAAGCAAGCTGTAAAGTCGATACGTCAGTGGCGGTAAGGGTGTTGATCGTCGGTGTGGGCAAAGTGGCAATGGCTGTAAAAGGATGAGTGGTAGCTAGACAATTGTTGGCAGCGTTGAGTTTCTTTCCTTTCACGCTGATGGTATAGTTGCCAGCAGCGCCATAGCTGTACGTGGCTGTTTGGCTAAGACCAGAAGGAATGGCTGTATCTACGGTGCCGTCATTGTTAAAATCGATGGAGTAAGAGTCGTACACTTTGTCTGTGATGTTGACGAAGACTTTCGAACCGGCGCAGGTGTACACATCAAAAGGCGGCGCGGTGTTCGAATCGACCGTCACGGTAATGTCGTCAGACCCAAGGCTTTGATATAATACCGAAAGCTTGTAGGTGCCTGGTGTAGTATAGGTGAACTGAAAAATGTTCTGGCAACTGGTGTTGGGCGGGCAGTTGGTTGTGCCGTCAAAGCTCATGATGCAGGGCTTGCCTGGCGTGCAATCTCCGGTGGTGACTAAGTTGGTGTTGGTAATCGTAATGGTAAATGGCGCGCAGCCTCTGATCTGATCCACCTGAAAACGACCCAACCGGCTCACGTACTGTGCCTGCGCTACGAGCGCCACACACATCACTCCCCATAAAAGAAAAAACCGCTTCACATTTCTAAGTTAAACTCTTTTAAGAATTTCTCCGCGGCCACCAGGTCATTATGCAGCAGCCGGTCTGTTTCTATAAACGGAACTTGCTTTCGAAAAGTATCTGCAAACTGCTCAAGGAACGGCGACGTCTTCAGCGGCCGTCTGAACTGTAGCGCTTGTACCGCAGTGATTAATTCTATCGACAACAAGGCATAAATGTTGTTGATGACTTGATACGCTTTAGTCGCGGCGTTGGCGCCCATGCTCACGTGGTCTTCCTGACCATTGCTTGACACGATCGAGTCCACCGAAGCAGGTGTGCACAATTGCTTGTTTTGACTAACAATAGATGCGGCGGTGTATTGCGGTATCATCAATCCGGAGTTAATGCCCGGATTGGCTACGAGGTAATTGGGCAAATCGCGTGAGCCAGAAATCAACTGATACGTTCTCCTTTCGGAAATACTTCCAATCTCCGCCATGGCGATGGCCAGAAAATCAAGAGCAAGAGCCAAAGGCTGACCATGAAAATTTCCTGCCGAAATGATTTTATCTTCTTCTGCAAAGATGTTTGGATTGTCAGTCACGCTGTTTACTTCCGTGAGGAAGGTGTGCATCACAAACTTCATCGCATCGTCGCTGGCGCCATGTACCTGAGGCATGCAACGAAACGAGTACGGATCTTGCACATGCTTCTTGGATTGTGAAATAATGGCGCTGCCTTTCAGTAAATCTCTTATTTCGCGCGCCACCTTGGTTTGCCCTGCGTGAGGCCTGATTTCGTGCACATGCTCATCGAAGGCTTCCACACGACCATCGAAAGCGTCGAGCGATAAGGCGCCAATGATGTTTGCCAACCGTAGCAGCCGATGAGCATGGAGTGTGCACCACACCCCGTAAGCGCTCATAAACTGAGTGCCGTTGAGTAAGGCCAACCCCTCTTTCGATTTCAAGTGAAGTTTTTCCCAGCCTTTCAATTGTAAAAGGTCTGCGCCCGTGCGAAGGGTATCGTTGATATATACTTCACCGAGACCAATCAGCGGAAGTGACAGGTGCGCCAGCGGGGCAAGATCGCCCGAAGCGCCCAGTGACCCTTGCGTGTAAACGCGCGGAAGAATTGCCTCATTGTACATGGCCACCAGCCGGTTTACCGTTTCCAGTTGCACGCCTGAGTGACCATAAGCCAACGACTGAATTTTCAGAAACAGCATCAGCTTCACAATTTCAGTCGGTACTGCAGGACCCATGCCACACGCGTGCGACATCACCAGATTCTCTTGAAGTTTCTCTAACTGATCTTTAGGAATGTTCTTGTTATACAAAGAACCAAAACCAGTGTTGATGCCGTAGATCGGCTCGGACGAGGAGGCCAACTTTTGATCAAGGTAATCCCGGCATTTTAAAATTTTAGCGGCAGCGTCAGCGGAAAGTTCAAGTCTGGCACCGCTCACGATCGTACGTAAATCAGAAAAAGAAAGACTCGCCGAACTGATAGTATGAAGTGGCTTCAAGGGATACTGTTTTGGGTTGCTATTTGTACAACTGCATGGCGTCGGCAATTTCCTGAAACGTAAGTTTCAGTTGTTGCCCGCTTTCCAGTTTTTTGAGCGTGAGCTGTCCGGTTTTAACTTCTTCCGATCCGATGACAATCACAAAAGGAATTTTCTTTTTGTCGGCATATTCCAGTTGCTTCTTTATTTTGGATTGGTCCGGATAAATCTCGCAGGCCACATTTCTATCGCGAAGCGATTGAGCAATTTTCAATCCAAAGGTAAAACTTTCTTCGTCAAGGTGAGCGACCAATACCGTGGAGGCGGCGCTGGCTTCTTTTGGAAATATTTTTAGTTCTTCCATTGCATCGTAAAGCCGGTCAATGCCAAATGAAAACCCTACACCCGAACTTTTCTCTTTCGAATCGAATACTGCCGTAAGATTATCGTAGCGCCCGCCGCCGCTTACGCTGCCAACGCCAACATTGCTGATCTTCACCTCGAAAATACAACCGGTGTAGTAGCTGAGTCCGCGCGCCAGAGAAATATCAAACTCCACATGCTCGTCAGTGGCGCCAAATTTTTTCAGCAGCGAAAGCACTTCAGAGAAATCACTTAATCCTTTCTTTCCTTTTTCAGAAGAAGAGAATTTCGTGGTGAGGAAGTCAACTTTTTCTGCCGTGGTTCCTTTGAAATTTAGAATGTCAAAAAGAAGCGTGAGACTAGCGTCGTCAAAACCTTTGGCTTTCAATTCCTCCTTTACTTTTTCTTCGCCGATTTTATCGAGCTTATCAATGGCCACGAAGAGCGCGCTTTCATTTTGTGCCGCCCCTACAATTTCAGCTAGACCAGAAAGAATTGCTCGGTGATTAATTTTGATGCTAAAGTCAGCAATGCCTAACGACGCAAAGGCTTCTTTGATCATTAATATTATCTCCGTTTCGCACAGCAGCGAGTCGGTACCAACCACATCGGCATCGCATTGGTAGAATTCGCGGTAGCGCCCGCGCTGCGGCCTATCGGCGCGCCACACAGGTTGGATCTGATAGCGTTTGAAGGGAAAAGTGATTTCGTGACGGTTCATTACGACATACCGAGCAAAGGGAACTGTGAGATCGTAGCGAAGGCCTTTTTCCGCAATGTCGGAAGTGATGAGTTTTGAATTTCTTGTTTCAAGTTTTGCAGCTTCAACATCTTTTAGAAAGTCACCAGAATTTAAAATCTTAAACAACAATTGATCTCCTTCCTCACCGTACTTTCCCGTAAGGGTAGAGAGATTTTCCATAGCCGGAGTTTCGAGCGGCTGAAACCCGTATTTCTGAAATACTTTTTTGATTGAATTGATTAAGAACAAGCGCTTGGCCATTTGAGTCGGGCCAAAGTCGCGTGTTCCTTTGGGCAGAGAAACTTTTTCCATGCACAAAACTAATCACTTATCGCTTACAAAGGCATTTTGGCGCAAAGGCTGTGTCATAAATTTGCGATGTAGTATGTTTGTGCATATTTTAAAAACCAACTATGAAAAAAATCATTTTAGGAATTTGTGTATTGGGAGCAATTTCATTTTTGTCGACTGATGCGGTGGCTCAGTTTAAAAATGGTGATAAGCTGTTGAACCTGGGCTTTGGAGTGAACTCGTATTATACGGGCGGTATTCCATTGAGCGCTTCCTTTGAAGTTGGTGTTACTGACGACATCAGTGTGGGAGGTGGGCTAGATTATTTGTCGTATAACTATTCGGGATACGGTCGGTTTACAGCTATTTATATAGGTGGCCGAGGCTCTTACCATTTCAGCAGAGTATTAAACCTGCGCAATGAGGCGGTGGATATTTACGGAGGCTTAAGCCTTGGTTACCGCTCTTTCTCATGGAACGACAGATATATCGGTCCAGGCTTGGGGAACGTGTACGGCAGTGGCCTTTTTCTGGGCATTCACGCGGGTGCACGCTATTATTTCACCAAAAAAGTGGGTGGTTTTCTTGAACTGGGTGCGCTCGGGTCTACCAATGCCCGCCTGGGGGTAGCTTTCAAATTTTAAGAATGTGGCGGATAGCCGCTTGCATTAACCAGAATAACCATTATTTTTGCGGCTCGAAATAAATTTTACAGCCATGTCAGTAACCCGTTTGAAAAGAAAAAACCGCAAAGACAAAGCTAAAGCAGCGCGCAGAAGAACAGACCTGAAGGTTCAGAACTTCAAACCGGTTGCTAAAGCCATAGATATCGAAAAGATCAAAGAAGAATTTAAGGCGAAAGCAAAAAAATAATTCAACTAGCCTAAACAGGTATAAAAGCCAGTGATTTTTTCACTGGCTTTTTTATTGCCCATTGGTCAATTGTCCGCGCTTGCCCAGCTCGATCACTTCCATTTTTTTGATTTCGCGATTGATCAGTTCAAACCGTAGTATCGTTTTGATCGCATGAAAGCCATGATTTCCGGCTGCGCCGGGATTGAGATAAAGCATGCCGTTTAACGCAGGGTCTTTCTTCACCCGTAAAATGTGCGAGTGACCGCACACGAAAATGTCTGGCAGTTTGGTTTTCAGAATCTTCTTAACCCGCGGATTATAGTTTGGTGGCGCTCCGCCGATGTGTGTCATCCAGATATCAAACCCTTCGCATTCAAACCGGAGGTCTTCAGGGAATTGAGCTTGCATCTCCTTGTCGTCGATGTTGCCATACACGGCCCGCAGCGGTTTAAAATTTTTCAGATCACTGATCACCTGCGCATCGCCGATATCGCCGGCATGCCAGAGCTCGTCTGCATTTTTAAAGTAGTCGAATATTTTTGGATCGAGATAGCTGTGTGTGTCAGAAAGTAAACCGATGATCATATTATTTTCAAAAGTAGCACCTTTGCAGTAAAACTACCGATGAAGACACATCGCTATTCACTTGCCATGAACTGGACGGGCAACACAGGTCAGGGCACCAAAGGCTACGCCAGCTACTCCAGGGATCATGTGTATGCCATGAAGGGCAAACCAGAGATTCCCGGCTCGTCCGACCCTTCGTTTCGCGGCGACCCTTCGCGGCATAACCCTGAAGAAATACTCGTTGGCATTTTATCATCTTGTCACATGCTTTGGTATCTGCATTTGTGCTCGGTAAACGGCATCGTGGTAGAAAGCTATCACGATGAGCCGGAAGGAGTGATGCTTGAGCAAGCCGACGGCAACGGAAAGTTTGTAAGTGCGGTACTGAAACCTCAGGTGACGATCAGCTCCGGCGATCTTGAAAAAGCAAAGTCGCTGCACGAGCAAGCGCATCATTTCTGCTTCATCGCTAACTCGGTCAATTTCCCCGTGACGTGCGAGTCATCTATTTCGGTCAAGTAGTCCGCTGATTTTTTCCTTTTCAGGAATTAAAATTCTTGGTTTTTGTTTTACACTTCATCAAACAAAAACCTAATCAACCATATGAAAAAGAAAATAGGCATCATCGGTTCAGGAACGGTAGCACAAGTGCTAGCAGCTGGTTTTATAAAAAATGGACACGAAGTGACACTCGGCACCAGCAACCCGGCTAAGCTAGCTGATTTTAAATCCAAGAACCCCGCTGCTGCTATCGCAAGTTTTGAAGAGGCCGCAAAATTTGGTGCCATCGTTGTGCTGGCAGTAAAGGGCCATGTGGCTGAGTCGGTAGTAAAATCTTTGGCACCTCACCTGATCGGAAAGCCTGTAATGGATGCCACCAACCCCATCGCAGAGAAGCCACCTGTAAATGGAGTGCTTCAGTTCTTCACGTCGCTTAACGATTCGCTGATGGAGCGCCTTCAGGCTTTGGCTCCTCAGGCCAACTTTGTCAAGGCGTTTAATAGCGTGGGAAGCCCACACATGGTAGATCCTTCTTTTGGTGGTGCAAAGCCTACGATGTTTATCTGCGGAAATAATGACGACGCAAAAAAAGAAGTGGCCGACATTATCAATTCATTTGGATGGGAAGCCGCCGACTTTGGCAAAGCCGAATCGGCCCGCGCGATTGAGCCGCTTTGCATGCTTTGGTGTATTCCGGGAATGCTTCGCAACGAGTGGAGCCATGCATTTAAGTTGCTGAAGAAGTAACGTTCGCATAAAATTGGTTTTGAGGTTTAAAGAAAGGTTCTATCTTTCATAAACTTCAAAACCTATTTTTATGAAACGCAGGCAATTCCTTCAAACCGGCGCCATGGCCGCCGCCGCCATTGCACTTCCCTCTTTTGCATTCGCTGACTCAAAACGAAAGATCGGTTTGCAACTCTATTCCCTGCGCGATGTGATTTTCAAAGACGTGAAAGGCACGCTCGAAAAAGTAGCTTCTTTTGGCTATACCGAACTGGAGCATTTTGGATATAAAGACGGAAAACTTTTTGGGTTGCCGATCGCAGAAATCGGAAAGATGACCGCCGATCTGGGCATGCGCATCACCAGTGGCCACTATCAAACCACGCATTTTGATCAGTGGGAGCAAGCTGTGGCCGATGCCAAATCTATCGGTATCGAAAATATGGTGATCTCTTCACTCCGCAAAGAAGAGCACGACACCCAAAGCAACCTGAAGAAAGTCTGCGAACTGATCAACAAAAAAGCTGAAATCAGTAAAGCCAGCGGAATTAAAATGGGCTACCATAATCACGATAGTGAATTCAAGGAATTGGAAGGCAAAGTAGCCTACGACATTATGCTCGCCGAGCTTGACCCTAAGCTGGTGTCTATGGAACTCGATCTCTTTTGGGCGGTGTATGCCAACCAGGATCCGTTGAAATTATTCGCGGCACACCCAGGTCGCTTTGAACAATGGCACGTGAAGGATATGGACAAGCTCGATCGCAAGAAAAATGCTGACGTTGGAACGGGTTCTATCGACTTTAAAAAGATTTTTTCGAAAGAAAAAGAGGCCGGATTGAAGCATTTTTATGTAGAACAGGAAACATACCCTGTTTCTTCAATCGATAGTGTAAAGGCTTGCGCTGGAAACCTCAAAAACCTGCTCTAAAACCACCACATTCGCTCTTTTTTTGGCTGATTCTTGTCAGGTACAGGATAACTTCATTTCTTTATATTGCTGTCAAATCTCAAAGTTATGACAGACACCATCAAACCGACCGCAACTTACCCCGTTGCACATAAAGAATTGAAAAAATGGGTTCAACAAGTAGCCGATCAAACCACACCTGATCAAATTCATTGGTGTGACGGATCGAAAGAAGAGTATGATACATTGTGTAATCTTCTGGTGCAGAAGGGAACGTTCATTAAATTAAATCAACAGAAACGTCCTAACAGTTTTGCATGCTTCTCCGACCCGAGCGACGTAGCCCGTGTAGAAGACAGAACCTACATCTGTAGCCGTAAAAAAGACAATGCCGGTCCTACCAACAACTGGGTTGATCCGCGCGAAATGAAGGCCACGCTTTCAAAATTATTAACCGGCTGTATGAAGGGTCGCACCATGTATGTGATTCCGTTCAGTATGGGTCCCGTAGGCTCGCCGTTGGCACACATCGGCGTGCAAATCACCGACTCTGAATATGCTGTGGTAAACATGCACATCATGACCCGCGCCGGTGTGAAAGTAATTGAACAACTTGGCGCCGACGGTGAGTATGTAAAATGTCTACACTCCGTAGGTGCTCCTCTTTCACCAGGTCAGGCAGATGCCAAATGGCCGTGCAATCCTACCACCAAGTATATCGTGCATTATCCTGAGGAGCGCTCCATTGTTTCTTACGGATCAGGCTATGGTGGCAATGCCCTGATGGGCAAAAAGTGTTTTGCGCTGCGCATAGCTTCTGCGATGGCACAGGAAGAAGGCTGGCTGGCAGAGCACATGCTGATCCTGGGTGTTGAAAGTCCCGAAAAGGAAAAAACCTATGTGGCGGCGGCATTCCCGAGTGCATGTGGTAAAACCAATTTTGCAATGATCATTCCGCCTAAAGAAATCGAAGGATGGAAGGTGACTACCGTGGGTGATGATATCGCGTGGATCAAACCTGGCAAGGATGGAAAACTCTACGCCATCAACCCTGAGTCAGGATACTTTGGTGTGGCTCCGGGTACAAATTACAAGAGCAACCCGAACGCCATGGAAGCTATTGCAAAGAACACCATCTTCACCAACGTGGCGCTTACCGAAGACGGTGACGTATGGTGGGAGGGGATGACCAAGGAAGTTCCTAAAAACCTGATCGACTGGCGTGGACAGAAATATGATCCGGCGTCGGGCAAACCTGCTGCACATGCCAACTCACGGTTTACGGCTCCCGCATCGCAATGCCCGAGTGTGGATGCCAATTGGGAAAACCCTAACGGTGTACCGATCAGCGCATTCATCTTCGGTGGACGCAGAAGCAACACTATTCCATTGATTTATCAGGCGCACAACTGGAACGCCGGTGTTTACCTGGCTGCAACGATGGGTTCTGAAACTACAGCAGCTGCTTTCGGTGAAATCGGAAAAGTACGTCGCGATCCGTTTGCCATGCTGCCGTTCTGCGGCTACCACATGGGCGATTACTTCAACCACTGGTTGCAGTTTGGTCGTGATATTCCTAACCCTCCTCGCATTTTCGGTGTAAACTGGTTCCGCAAGGATGAGAAAGGTAATTTCTCTTGGCCTGGCTTTGGCGAAAACATGCGCGTGTTGAAATGGGTAGTTCAAAAAGTACACGGCAAATCCAACGCCGTAGAAAGCCCTATCGGCTGGATGCCACAATACGAGGACATCGACTGGTCAGGATTGAATTTCACTAAGCAACAATTCGATGAGATCATGCAGGTAGATCGCGAGCAATGGAAAGTAGAATTGCTGTCGCATGCTGAACTTTTCGAACGCATGTACGACCGCTTGCCGAAGGAGTTTATCTTCATGCGTGAGTTGTTGTTATCAAGCTTGTGGCGCTCTCCTGAAAAATGGAGTGTAGAGCCTGAGTTCGAGTAAGTCGATAAATGATGTTCAAGAAAGACCCGGTTTATAGCCGGGTCTTTTGCTTTATATGATTCCGTTGACAATGTAAATTAATACTCCTACTTTGTCAGGAGTTACCTTAAACCGCTCACTACATTTCATGAATCTCGCCAAGAGTATCACTTCCCTGCGCACTGGTTTTGCCCCTGCTTTTTGGATTGCCAATTCACTTGAACTCTTTGAACGCCTCGCCTTTTACGGCGCCAAGGCGGTGCTTGCGTACTACCTGGCCAATAAGGTCGGCCTTCACGACGAAGCCGCTACGCTCACTGGCTGGTTCTCTACGATTGTGTATTCACTGCCCATCGTCGCAGGTGTTTTCGTGGATCGCTATGGATTCAGAAAAACGCTCATGACCTGCTTTGCGATTTTTGCCATCGGTTATTTTAGTATTGGCCTGGCAGGCATGGAGTATGGTTCATCGATCACACAACTTATCGGCGTGCGCAATTATGTGATTATTGTTTTGCTGCTCACCGCAATTGGCGGCTCGCTCATCAAGCCTTGTATCGTGGGCACGGTAGCAAAAACTTCGACACCTGAATCAAAGCCGTTGGGCTTTTCCATTTATTACACCTTGGTCAATTTTGGCGGCGCACTTGGTCCGATTGTAGCACTTAATATCAGAAAAGACCTCGGCATCGAATATGTGTTGATGATGTCTTCGGCAACGTCAGCACTTTTGTTTTTGGGAACCTTCCTCTTCTTCAAGGAAATTGAAAATACGGGCGAAGAAGACAAACGCACTTTTGCGAAAGTATTCGGCGAAATGGTACTCGTCTTCAGGAACTTTAAGTTCATCAGCTTTCTGATCATCTTCTCGGGTTTCTGGCTGATGTTCTGGCAGATTTTTTACCTGCTGCCTTTCTATGCCACCGAAGTGTTGAAGTTCGAGAACTTCGAATTGCTCGAAACGGTAGATGCCGCCGGGATCATTATTCTCACCATTCCGATGGCGGCGTTGGTAAAAAAATGGAAACCAATTAATGCCATGATCCTTGGTTTTGTATTGGCAAGTTTGTCATGGCTCATCATCGGTTCCGTGGGCACCGTGGCAGCAGTGGTCATAGGCGTGTTTCTTTATGCACTTGGCGAGGCTACCCAGACGCCACGCTTTTATGAATACGTGAGTTCGTTGGCTCCTGCCAATCAGGTGGGCACGTTTATGGGCTTTGCCTTTTTGCCCGTAGCGATTGGTTCTTTGACAGCAGGCTACCTGGCCGATTGGCTGCGTATTACTTTCATGCAGACCAATCCGTCGATGATGTGGTTTGTACTCACCGGTTTTGGATTGTTTGCAACCGTGCTCATTCTTGTCTATAATTCTGTGTTTGCTACCTCATCGTCTAAGCCTTAATCTTCTTACCGTATGTCAGATTCAAAAGTTTTCAAACCCTACATCGCACCCGAGCATAATGTGGCTGAGTTTACTATCAAGTCCATTCTGCTTGGCTGTTTCTTTGGTATTGTGTTTGGTTGCTCCACTACCTACCTGGCCATCAAGGCAGGGTTAACCGTAACGGCGTCCATCCCCATTGCGGTGATCGCGATTACGCTGGGGCGAAAATTATTCAAGACCACTATTCTTGAAAACAACATCATTCAAACTACTGGCTCTGCGGGCGAGTCTATTGCCGCGGGAGTGGCATTTACCTTACCGGGATTTTTGTTTTTGTCGGCCGATGAAAATGGCGTGATCAACAGCGAAGAATATTTTAACTACTTCACCATTTTCTCACTCGCCGCTTTGGGCGGGATGCTGGGCACAATGATGATGATTCCGTTGAGGCGATCACTGATTGTGAAAGAGCACGGCACGCTACCGTATCCTGAAGGAACAGCCTGTGCTTCGGTGTTACAGGCAGGAGAGAAGGGCGGCGTATTTGCGCAGACTGCATTCATCGGCATGGGCGTAGCTTTTGTCTATGCGATGCTTCAGAAGGTGTTTCATGTGATTGCTGAAACACCGGCTTTCTTGACAAAGCAAGCCAATAAATTTTGGCCGTCGGCTACGATCAATGGAGAGATCACCCCGGAATATCTTGGCGTAGGATATATCATCGGTCCACGGATTTCTGGCGTTCTCGTTGCCGGCTCGGTATTAGCCTGGTGGGCGATTATTCCACTGTTGGCCACGCTCGTTCCGTTCGAGCAAGTAGCACATCAGTTGGTCACGCTTGGTTATTTGAAAGACATTACGGTGGCCGGAGGCCGTGGCAATTGGGATCCGGTGACCAAGACGTTCGAAAACCCTGCGTCTGCCTTGTATTTTGCCTACATCCGTCAGATCGGAGCCGGAGCGGTGGCGGCCGGAGGTTTCATCACCTTACTGAAAACCATTCCGACAATCGTCGGTTCTTTCCGCGAAAGCATGGGCTCACTGAAGGAAAAAGGAGAAGCCGGCGTACTTCGCACAGAGCGTGACCTTTCCTTTAAAGTAGTGCTCATCGGCAGCTTATTGCTTGTCGTAATCATTGCCATTCTTCCTAAAATTCCAGGTGATAGCATTATTCAAAAAATGCTGCTTGGTGTTCTCATCATTGTGTTCGGATTTTTCTTCGTCACCGTAGCCAGCCGGATTGTCGGTCTTGTCGGCACGAGCAACAGTCCGATTTCCGGAATGACTATCGCTACCCTGATGGGAACGTGTTTGATTTTTACCGCCGTGGGTTGGACTGGAAAATTATACGAACCGATGGCCTTGGTGGTAGGAGGGATTATCTGTATCGCTGCCGCGAATGCCGGTGGTACCTCTCAAGACTTGAAGACAGGATTTTTGGTAGGGGCCACGCCCAAGTATCAGCAACTCGCGTTGTTTATCGGAGCGTTGGTTTCTTCTTTGGCGATCGGGATCATCATCAAAATTCTGGATACACCGACTCAGGATTTAATCAGCCAGGGATTTACCCACGCCATCGGCAGCACGAAATATCCTGCACCGCAGGCTACACTCATGGCCACGCTCACCAAGGGAATTCTATCCTTTAATCTTGACTGGCAATATGTAATGGTCGGACTTTTCATATCCATCACCCTTGAGTTGTGCGGAATAAAGGCGCTTGCTTTTGCAATTGGCCTTTATCTTCCTTTGGCTACGACGCTTCCCATTTTTGCCGGAGGAGCCATCAAAGGTGTACTTGACTGGAGAGCCGAGCAAAAGAAAGAAAAAGTTGAGGAAGACGAACTGGGCAGAGGCAATCTTTTTGCTACCGGTTTGATTGCAGGCGGCGCTATTTCAGGCGTAGTTGTGGCGGTGCTCTCGGTGTTTTACTTCGATGCACTTCAGAAAGTAAGTCTTGAACATGGACTTACTGAAATACTTTCCGCCGATGGCTATGCTATTTTCGGAGTGCTCTGCTTTTTAGCGATGGCAGCGATTCTCGCCCGCACGGCGTTGAAGAAATAACTACTTCAACTCTTCGCGGATCACGGCGATCTTTTTGTCTAGCTCCGCATTCACTTTTTCAAAGTCGCCTTTGGAAGCGATTGCGCCTTTAACGCTCACGTAGAATTTTATCTTTGGCTCCGTACCCGAAGGCCTCACAGAAATTTTACTGCCCTTGTCGGTATAAAATTGCAGCACATCTGATTTGGGCAACTGAATCGGTGTTGTTTTACCGGAAGCCAGATCTTTTTCTACGCTGGTTTTATAATCCAGCAGGCGCGCTACTTTTTCTCCACCGAGATTTTGAGGAGGATTATTTCTGAATTGCTCCATCATGGCTTTGATTTGCTGCTCACCATCCGCGCCTTTGCGCACCAGGTTGATCAGGCCTTCTTTGTAAAAGCCGTTTTCCACATACATTTGCAAAAGCCAGTCGTAAAGCGTAGCGCCATCGTCTTTGGCGGCAGCGGCCATTGCTGCAAAAAACGCACAGGCGCTTACTGCATCTTTGTCGCGCACAAAATCACCAACCATATAGCCGTAACTTTCTTCGCCGGCGGCAATGAATTTTTTCTTTCCTTCCAGTTCTCCCATCAGCTCGGCTATGTATTTGAAACCGGTGAGCGTGTTATAGCATTCTACACCCAGGTTGCGCGCCATGTCGTCCACCAGTTCGGTGGTCACGATGGTCTTGGCGATGTAGGCGTCTTTTTTATCGGAGAGATTTTTGAGAATAAACCACATCATGAGGCTGAACGCCTGATTCCCGTTGAGGAGGAAAAATTCTCCTTTGTCGTTTTTGATACCAAAGCCTACACGGTCGGTGTCGGGATCTGTAGCCAATACGAGTTCGGCATTCAGCGCTTTTGCTTTTTTCAGCGCCATCTCCATCGCCGACTGCTCTTCCGGGTTGGGCGACTGCACCGTAGGGAAATTACCGTCGGGCGTTTTTTGTTCTTCTACTACGTTTACGTTAGCAAAGCCAAGTCGCTTCAAACATTCTGGCACCATAGTGATACCTGCACCGTGTAAGCTTGAATATACCAGCGAGATATTTTTTTGCTTTAGGATACTTTCCTTACGGGGAATTTTCGCGATCACTTCGCGGTAGTAGGCTTCTTCTACTTCCGGCCCGATGGGCTTGATCAAGGATGCATTGGGCTCGAACTTCACTTGGTCAAAACCCGTAATGGCATTCACTTCCTTAATCACGTTTTTGTCGTGTGGAGGCACAAGCTGTGCGCCGTCATTCCAGTAGGCTTTGTAGCCGTTGTATTCTTTTGGATTGTGCGAAGCGGTGATCACTACTCCTGAATCGCACTTTAAATGCCGGATGGCAAAGGAGAGCAGCGGCGTTGGTCGCAGGTCGCTAAATAAGTGAACGAGAATTCCATTGGCGGAAAAAACATTCGCGGTTACTTGCGCAAAGTATTTGCTGTTGTTCCGACTGTCGTAGGCGATGGCAACCTGAATTTGTTTTCCCGGTAAGGATTTTTTCAAGTAGTTGGCCATGCCCTGCGTGGCGGTACCCACGGTATATTGGTTCATACAATTGGCACCCACACCCATAATGCCGCGCAAGCCTCCGGTTCCGAATTCAAGGTCTTTGTAAAAACTATCGATGAGTTCTTTGTTGTCCGGGTTAGCAAGGAGTTTTTTTACCTGATCTTTTGTAGCCTGATCGATTGTACTGTTGAGCCAATGGTTCGCTTTGGCGGTAGCGGTTTCAAGTAGCGTTGACATGGTAGTGTTATAAATTTCCCCTCAGTTCTTGTTCAAGTTCTATGGCTTCGAAGAGCGCTTTGAAGTTTCCTTTGCCAAACGATTTGGCGCCGTTTCGTTCGATGATTTCAAAAAATAATGTCGGGCGATCTTGCACCGGCTTGGAGAAGATTTGCAGTAAGTAGCCTTCTTCGTCGCGGTCGATGAGGATGTTTAGCTTCTGCAGCTCTTTCCAGTCTTCGTTGATGTGGCCCACGCGCTGTTGTACATCGTCGTAATACACGTCGGGCACGCGAAGAAATTCCACGCCACGATTTTTTAATTCACTTACCGTATGAATGATGTCGTCGGTAGCGATGGCGATGTGTTGCACGCCCGCGCCATGGTAGAAATCGAGGTATTCTTCGATTTGTGATTTCTTTTTTCCTTTGGCAGGTTCGTTAATCGGGAATTTGATATATCCGTTTCCATTCGACACCACTTTGCTCATCAGCGCGCTGTATTCGGTAGAGATGTCGTTGTCATCAAAAGTGATCAGCAGTTTGAAGCCCATTACGTCTTCATAAAACTTCACCCACTTGTTCATCTGGCCGAGCTCTACATTGCCCACGCAATGGTCTACATATTTCAAACCGATCGGGGTAACTTTCAATTTATTTTTCACCGGCTGAAAGCCTGGAAGAAATACGCCTTTGTAATTCTTGCGTTCCACGAAAGTGTGAATGGTGTCGCCATAGGTCTTGATGGAGGAAACTACTACTTCGCCGTGCTCGTCCTTGAGAACTTTTGGTTCTGAGGCGATCTCCGCGCCGCGGCTTACTGTTTCGTGAAACGATTTTTTTGCGTCGTCAACCCAAAGGGCCAGCACCTTCACGCCGTCGCCGTGTTTTTTCACATGATTGTTGATTTCAGAGTCAGGCTGCAGCGAAGTAGTCAGCACAAACCTGATTTTGTTTTGCTGCACTACATACGAAGCGCGGTCGCGCACACCGGTTTCAGGCCCGGCATAGGCTACCAGCTCAAACCCGAAACAATGCTGATAATACAAGGAAGCCTGCTTGGCATTGCCCACGTAAAATTCTACGTAGTCGGTGCCGTTAATAGGGAGGAAATCGGTTGCCATGCTGAGCAATTTTTAGGTGTCAAAATTAATGAATCTGGGGCTGAAATTTTTAAAATCAAGTCCATTTCGATAATCTTGGAGAAAATTGAAACTATGGATACCAAAGGCCTCGACAAAGCCATTCAGGAGATTGCCATTCGTCGCAACGAATTGAAGAAAATCGATTATAATAACCCAAAATACGACGATCTGGAAGAGGAATTGCATGATCTGGAAGATGCTCTTCACGTAAAGTATGGCGAATACCTCGAAGAAGTGTTGCAGGAAGTGCACGACAAGCTTTCCCCGGATACGGATGTACTTTTCCCCACGGCCTATCTGGCAAAAACATATATCATTGGCGCCAACAATGAGTTTTCTGTAGCCACCTCCGAAGGTGTTTTTGTTGAAGTCGATTCTATTCCCGGCAAGGATACCAAGTTGGTGATCGTTCCCAACCCCTTGCGGATCATTTTGAATGTAGGCAAAGACAAGCAACAAGTCGTGTGGAGCGAGAAGTAAACCACGCTTCGCTTTCTCTCGATAAAATTTCTTTCAAGATGCGCCGGCTATTATTCGTGCTTGGCGTAGTTACAATATTTTGCCTTCGCGGCTATGGGCAGGGGATAAAATTTTTGCCACTCGCCGATACTACGGCAACTTTAAAACTGGAAGGCTATATCGACACGTATTTCAATTACGATTATGCCGAGCCAGCGGATTCGAACATTCCTTACTTCGTCTCACAAAGCCGTCACAACGAGTTCAACATTAACCTGGCCTATCTTAGTTTGAAGTATTCAAGCGCGCGTGTGAGGGCCACCTTTACGCCGGGTTTTGGCACGTACATGAACAGCAACTATGCCGCAGAGCGCCTCACGCTGCGCAACATTGTAGAAGCAAATGTGGGTGTGAAAATTTTTCAGGATAAAAACATTTGGGTAGACGTAGGTGTGATGGGTTCACCCTTTACCAATGAATCGGCGATATCGTTTGACCAACCGACACTTACGCGATCTTTTGCGCCAGAGTATGTGCCATACTACCTCACCGGCGCGCGCTTGTCGTTGCCACTTGGCAAGAAGTTTACCACCAATCTCTTTCTTATCAATGGATGGCAGGTGATTGAAGATGTGAATACGCCGTTGGCTTTTGCCGGACAACTCGAGTTTAAGGCAACAGAGCAGCTCACGCTAAATATGAATACGTATTATGGCTACGAAAAATCTCCAAGCGCTCCGAATAACCGAGTGCGCACGTTTCTGGATTTTTATGCGATATATAAAGTTGGAAAATTCAATGTCACGGTATCGTCTTATGTGGGCAACCAGCAGCGCCAGGATAGTCTTCGCCTGACAGATAATGTATGGTGGCAAGCAAATAGCACAGTGCGGTATTATTTCACTTCAAAGCATTCGGTTACCGTGCGCGGTGAATACTTCAGCGATCCTAACAGCGTGATGATTGTGCCGACTACGGGTGTGAAAGGCTTTGCTTCGGCGAGTTATTCGTTGGGATACAATATTGAGATCACGCCGGCGGTACTGTTTCGGATGGAGGCCAGGTATTTTCAATCGCCGAATCAGGTGTTCACTTACGGATCTTACACGTCCAACCAACACACCACACTTACCGGCGGCCTGACTATCAAATTCTAGGTCAGGCAAAGCCGACTTTCTTTCTCACTTTTTCAAGCACCGAGTGTGCGATGACGGCGGCTTTCTCTTCACAGCGACTCAGGATTTTCTCCATTTCGGTTCCGTTCATGTAGTGGTTGTATGCTTCGCGCTCTTTGGCGAATTTCTGAATAATCAGTTCGTACAACTCTTGCTTGGCATGGCCATATCCAAAATTCCCGGCAAGGTACTTCTGGCGAAGTGCTTCGGTTTGTTCTGGCGTAGCCACTAATTTATAGATCGCAAACACATTGTCTTTGTCTGGATCTTTAGGGGCTTCCATCGGCGTGCTGTCCGTCACGATGGTCATGATTTGCTTGCGCAATTCTTTGTCCGGCAGAAAGATGTCGATGATGTTTCCGTACGACTTGCTCATCTTCTGGCCGTCGGTGCCAGGAATGGTCATCACGCTTTCTTCGATCTTGGCTTCAGGCACTACAAACGTCTCGCCATACATCGTGTTGAATGTGGTGGCGATATCGCGCGCCATCTCCAGGTGCTGGCGCTGGTCTTTTCCTACCGGCACAAAGTGGGCATCGTACAAAATAATATCGGCGGTCATCAGCACGGGATAGGTGAAGAGCCCGGCGTTCACATCCGAAAGTTTTTCAGATTTGTCTTTGAAGGAATGGGCATTCGCCAGCATCGGGTACGGCGTGATGCAGTTGAGGTACCACGTCAGCTCGCACACCATTGGGATGCGGCTCTGGCGGTAGAGCAGATTCTTTTCGGTATCGAAACCAAACGCCAGCCATGCGGCGGCTACTGCCTTTACATTTTCTTCGCGGACTTTAGCGTCCTTGATGGAAATAAGTGAGTGCAGATCGGCAATAAAAAAAAATGACTCGTTGCCTGGAAGTTGGGAAAGCTTGATCGCCGGAATAATGGCTCCGAGCAAATTGCCCAGGTGCGGGCGACCGCTGCTCTGTATTCCTGTTAAAATTCGTGACATACCTTTTTTATCAGACGCGCAAAATACAAATTCAGGCGTGATTTGAGTTCTTAATTTGTAATTTTGATGTTCAAAAATCTAATTCCTTACTGATGGTACGTATGTGGCGCGAAGTGAAGTTGTTGATTTTTCTGACTATGGTGGCGCAGACTGTGTTTGGACAGTTGGCCGAGCCGTTGTCGTTTCGTGAAAAGATTCATGACTTTGGCGAAATCCGTGAAGCGGATGGGCCTGCAGTGTTTGAGTTTGTAGTCACCAACCGCACTACACGACCTGTAAAAATTCTTTCCGTGCAGGCTTCCTGTGGGTGTACTACTCCTGGCTGGAGTAAAGAGGCGATTGCTCCGGGCGGCACAGGCTTTGTCAAGGCAAGTTATGATCCCAAAGGAAGGCCTGGGTATTTCAATAAATCTCTTTCTGTCACTACTGACTGGGATGGAGCTGCTATCGCACTTCAAATTAAAGGAAATGTAGTTACACCGGTTTCTGAAAAAGATCCAGCGTCGTTTACCGTGATGAAAGGTCATCTGCTGTTCAAAACGAATTCCTTCAATCTCGGTAAAGTGTTTATCAACCGCGACCCAGAGTCAGTTCCCTTCTTGCTGACGAACAATTCGAAAGACACCATTAAGTTTATCCGGTCTGTCGGGCCCACGTATATCCGTGTGGTCATGCCGCGCAAGGTGGCGCCAGGTGAAGTCGCTTCGGTCAAAATTATTTTCGATGCGAAATTAAAAGGTCAGTATGGGTTTGTGTCTGAGAATGTAGAGCTCGTCACCAACGACAATGAACTTCCTGAAAAATCGTTTTCCGTTTTTGCAACCGTAGAGGAATATTTTCCCAAGCTGACTAATGAAGAATTAGCGAAAGCTCCAGTACTTGCGTTGTCGGCCAACATGGTTCGCTTTGGCAATGTAAAAGAGGGCGTTGTATTGGAGCGCGAAATTAAAATCACCAACACCGGCAAAAAGGAGTTGATCATTCGCCATGCGCAATCCAACTGCTCATGTCTGCTGGTAACTTCAGGCAAACGCGTATTGCAGCCAGGTCAGGAAACCTCCATTAAAATTTCATTGGATACAAAAGGACGAACCGGTCCACAAAACAAATCGGTTACGCTCTATTCCACCGATCCTCAAAATCCGGTGCAACGAATCACGTTTACAGCTGGAGTTCTTTAAATCTCTTTTTCGGATTAAGAAAACGCCGGTATTCCGGTGATGTGGTTTCCGAGAATCAGCAAGTGAATGTCGTGTGTGCCTTCGTAGGTGACAACCGATTCCAGGTTCATCATGTGGCGCATGATCGGGTATTCGCCCGTGATGCCCATGCCTCCGTGTATCTGGCGTGCTTCGCGCGCTATCTCCAGCGCTACCGCCACGTTGTTACGTTTCGCTAGCGAAATCTGTGCAGTGCTGGCTTTGCCTTCGTTCATTAAGGTTCCCAATCGCCAGTTGAGCAATTGTGCCTTCGTGATTTCACTTAGCATCTCCGCTAATTTCTTTTGCACCAATTGAAATGAGCCAATCGGTTTTCCGAATTGAATGCGCTCGGTGGCATAGCGACGTGCAGAGTCATAGCAGTCCATTGCGGCGCCAATCGCACCCCAGGCGATACCGTAGCGCGCAGAGTCGAGACACATCATCGGCGCACCCAGTCCGTTCTTGCCGGGCAAAAGATTTTCCTTAGGCACTTTCACATCGGTGAATACCAGCTCGCCGGTAGCGCTTGCACGCAAACTCCATTTGCCGTGCGTTTCCGGTGTGGAGAATCCGGGCATGCCGCGTTCTACAATCAATCCGTGAATACGGCCTGCCTCATTCTTGGCCCACACAACCGCCACGTCGGCACGCGGAGAGTTAGAGATCCACATTTTGGCGCCATTCAATAAATAATGGTCGCCCATGTCTTTGAAGTTGGTGACCATGCCGCTCGGGTTTGAGCCGTGGTCAGGTTCGGTCAGTCCGAAGCAGCCGAGCCATTCGCCGCTGGCAAGTTTGGGTAGGTATTTTTTCCGTTGTTCTTCGCTGCCGAATTTGTAGATCGGGTACATCACGAGCGATCCTTGCACCGACGCAGTGGAGCGCATGCCAGAGTCGCCGCGTTCTATTTCCTGCATCAAAATTCCGTACGAAATATAATCGAGGCCACCGCCACCGTATTGCTGAGGAATGGTCGGGCCGAAGGCGCCGATGTCGCCAAACTTGCGCACCATTTCATACGGAAAGTGTGCACGCTGAGCCCAGTCTTCGATGTTGGGAGATATTTCTTTTTTGACAAACTCGCGGATGGAACTGCGAATTAGCTTATGTTCTTCGGTCAGCAAATCGTCAATCGCATAGAAATCAGGTTGTTCGTACCGGTCTTGTTTCATCGATTTTTTTGCGGTTGACGTTGCAGGAGTGGATGCCATAAAGTTTGGGTTATTCTTATTAAAGGTTCAAATTTACGCAATCGATTCAAGGTTCAAAATTTGGCGTTTTGGGGCCAAAGTTGATTGTGAGTCGGCATTGTTTTTAATTCTATTGCACTTCTTATTTGACTGATTTACAAATGGATTCACCGCTTGACCCTGTATTGACTGAACAACTTTTAAAACTCCGGCAGAAATATGCTGCCATGGGGCAAGACCTTTCGTCGTATCTCGATGGATTGCTTTACTCGGATTATCTCACGTATTGGGATTACATTCACCTCGATACGTTGCTGAGCCTTCAAAACCCAAAGACAAGTTTCAAAGACGAGAAAGTCTTCATCGTCTATCACCAGATTACCGAACTCTACTTCAATTTGATTTTGTGGGAGATCGAACAGATTGTTGATCATCCCAACTTGGACGAGAAATTCTTTTGTGCCCGCCTCGACCGCATCAATCGTTACTTTCAGCAACTCGTAGGTTCATTTGAAATCATGGTGCTTGGGTTGGAGAAAGAACAGTTTCTCAAATTCAGAATGTCATTGCTGCCGTCGTCCGGGTTTCAGTCGGGCCAGTATCGCATGATTGAGATTTGTGCTACGGATCTGATCAACCTGGTGAATGCCAAAGACCGTGAGGCAATCGGAGAAAACAGCACCATCGACCAGCAGATCGAAAGGATGTATTGGCGCAGCGGCGCGACCGAACTGGCCACCGGCAAAAAGACACTCACGCTTCAGCAGTTTGAAGAGAAGTATATGAACCAGTTTAAAGAGATAGGCGATAAGCACCGCGACAAAAACCTTCGTGCGCTTTACCTGAAGAAATTCCCTGACTCAGCGGAAGTGAAATCGCGCCTTCGCGAACTGGATGAGTTTGCCAACGTGCGCTGGCCGCTGGCGCATTATAAATCGGCCGCGAAATACTTGCAGAAAAATCCGGAAGACATCCGGGCTACCGGAGGAACCAACTGGCAGAAGTATCTTCCTCCACGTTTTCAAAAGATCATCTTCTATCCCGAGTTGTGGAGCGATACCGAAAAGCAGGAGTGGGGCAAGGCGGGGTTGATGAGCTAATTTTGAATTGTTGAATGATTGAATTACTGAATGATCGAATGGTTGAATGACGGGAAAGACAATGAATGAGCTTGTTATCGATCGGCTGGCACCAACGGATAGTCTATCCATTCAACAACTAGCCGATTGGTATTTCGACGAGTGGGCTGTGCCGAAGGAAACCCTCATCGCGCGGTTAACAAATCAAAGCCCCGACGATATTCTCTTTCATTTCATTGCACGCAAAGACAATCAACTGGTGGCTACGGGCGGCCTTCACCTCAACTGTGGACTGATCAAAGCGCATGAGGAATTCAAACCATACAGTCCCTGGGTGTCGATGGTGTATTGCGATAAGCGCTTTCGCCAGCAGGGGATTGGCGAAGCCATGTTGAAGGCCATCGAACACAAGGCCGCTGAGCTTGGCTACACCAAACTCTATCTCTACACCAACAGCGCCGAGCGTTTATATCTGCGCAATCAATGGACTACCTTCGCGCGGCTGCTCTACAAAGGAAAGGATACGGTGGTGATGGAGAAAATGATCGGATAAGGTTTAATCCTGCAACACGTTGGTCAGGAAGCTCGACTTCAGCGCCAGCCACACCAAAAACAGAATCATCGCCCACTGCAGGTAGATGAAGTAAAAGTCGCTCGTGTCTTTGAAGCGGTTTTCCTTGATCTCGGCTTTCTCGTATTTGTCGATGCGCTGAAATACACTCTTCAACGCTTCGTTGTCGGTCACGCGGAAGAACTCGCCGTTGCCAATGCTGGCGATCTTGCGCATGGTGGTTTCGTCCACGGTGTTTTCCACCATCTGCGGGCGGCCGAAATAATCCTTACCGAACGGCACGAGTCCTTCCTTACCTACCACAATGGTATAGATCTTAATGTTGTAAGCGGCGGCCAGCTCGGCGGACGTGATCGGGTCAATGTTACCCGCGGTATTGTCACCGTCGCTGATGAGAATACACACTTTAGACTTCGATTCTGATTCGCGCATACGGTTGGTGACTACGCCGAGTGCGCTGCCGATCGCCGTACCGCGCGATTCAATCATATCAAAGGTGATGTCGTTGAGGTAGGCGTAAAGCAACTCGTAGTCGGTGGTGAGTGGCGCCAGCGAGAAGGCGTCGCCGGAAAAGACAATGAGCCCGATGCGGTCTTGCAGGCGGCCTTTGATGAAGTCGCGCGCTACCTGCTTGGCAGCTTGCAAGCGGTTGGGCTGAAAGTCTTCGATTTGCATCGACTGCGAGATGTCGAGCGCAATCATGATGTCAATTCCTTCCGTCCATTGCTCTACTTTTTCATTGGAGCGTTGCGGCCGCGCGAGGGCGACGAGGATCAGCGCGAGCACCGCCATGAGGAAAAGCTCAGGAAGGAAACGAACGGCATTGGTGGGTGAACTCTTCAGGTCGCTTTTGATCAGCGCCACCGGAAGCTTCTGGTTGAGCCAGTAGCGGATCAGCCATCGGAAGATAAACAGCAACGGAATCGCCGGGATGAAGTACAGAAAGAATTTGTTCTCCCACGTCAGTGCGTTGAAAGTGGAAAGCGAAAACCAATCCAGCGAATACCAGGGCGACGTCAGTTTATCCATGGCTTACCTCCGCTTTCTTTTTTTCAAACTGTTGCTGCACATGGGCTTTGAGCTGATCAAACGGCGAGCGCACGTTGTCGTGCTGGTGGCCGTAAATCATCCGGTCGATGGTGCTGAGCGCCTGGCCCAGGGTTTCGTTTTGTTCCATCGCCCGTATTTCTTTCGACGTGTACTTGGTGTACGGCTGTCGCATCAACGACTCCAGGTAGAGCTTCCACACCACCAGCGTAGCCTCTGCCTGCTGTGGGGAAAAGCCCGTCTCCAGTTTGTATAATGAGTTGTCGAACTTTGCCAGGAAGGCTTCGTAGGCTTTGGTGAGCTTCTTGATCCGGAAATAACGCATGATCCGTTTGCCAAATACAATCCACACCACCACCAGCGCGACAACCACAATCAGCACCACAATGCCCACGAGGATGTAGTTTAAATTCCAGCTTACGTTCAGGTAATTGGTGTTCGCTTTTAGCGGAAGCTTTTCGGTGGCTACCGAATCGGGAATTGATTTTACGAGATGCTGGAAATAAACTGAGTCGGTGTTGGAGAATACTTTTACACAGTCCATCGTGTTAACTACAAACACCGGCAGTTTCAGGGTTTGAATGCTATCGACTTCAAAAGACGTGAGCGTGTAGATCACGCTGTCGCGGCTGATGCCGTTTTTCGTAAGCGTGGGTACAAATCGTTTCTTCTGAAATTCAAACGGGGCAAACGCAAACGACGAATCAGGGAAAAGGATGTTCAGCCTCGAAGGATAGTGAGCCGAAAGGGATAGCTCCACAGGCTTTCCCAGCTTAATGCTGTCGGCGCTGAACTTAGCGTGTACTTTAATCTCCTGCGCGTAGAGGCTTCCGCTGAGTAGAAGGCAGCATATAGAACACAGAATATAGAATCTTCTGCGCGCGTTCTTTGCCTTCTTCTTCATTACCTGTCTGCTCGCACTCGTCATACTTTCATTGACTTATTTCTCACTTTGAAAAGCTTCAGCAGCTTGGGTACAAAATCTTCGTCGGTATTGATCGAGAGGAAGTTGATCTGATGTCGTTTGCTGAACTCGGCCAGCTCTTGCTGACGCCCTGAGTTGTGTTCGGCAATTTTTTCGCGGAAGCCTCCAAACGATGTATTTACCCACATCGTCTTTCTGGTTTCTTTGTCCAGCACAGGAATGATGCCGAGCTTGGGCAACTGCGTCTCGCGCTTGTCGCTGATGCGGATGACTACCAGGTCGTGGCGTCGTGCCAGCGAAGCCAGCGGTTGAAAGTAATTGTCGTCGATGAAATCGGAGACCATGATGATCACGCTGCGCCGCTTGATGAAGTTAAGGGCAAACGTGATGGCTTTGTTCAGGTTGGTCTTCAGCGAATGCGGCTTGAGTTTGACAATGCTGGAGATGATCTCGTAGGCCTGCTGTGGTCCTTTGCGCGGCTTGATCGCTTTCTCGCGTTCGTCGGAAAAACAAATCAAACCGAGTTGACTCGATTCTTTCGCTCCCGACAGCGTCAGCACGCCGCACACTTCTTTGGCTACATCCACTTTGGTTTTGCCCGGTGTGCCGATGTCTTGTGAGGCGCTCACATCCAGGATGAAGAATATCGTCTGTTCTTTCTCTTCGCGGAAGGTTTTCACGAATGTGCCGTGGCCTTTGGCTGACACATTCCAGTCGATGGTGCGGATGTCGTCGCCGTACTGGTAGGGGCGCACGTCGTCAAACTCCAGGCCCGTTCCTTTAAATATAGAGTGGAAGTCGCCCTGCATCTGGCTGTTAACAGCCTTGCGAATCTGGATTTCGTAACGACGCAATTTTTTGAGAAGCTCCTTCATTCAATTTTTCGGGCTTAAAAATAAGAAATAGCTTTAAATTTAAGGCCTGGTTTTTGTTTTAAACCGGATTATCTATGCAAAAGTTGTCTATCCTTTTTCTGTGGCTGGCGCTCATCAGTTGTACGGCCAACAAGAAACCCAACGACGTGCTCTCGCAGGCGCAGCTTTCTGCCTTGCTGGTGGACGTGTATGTGTCGGAAGCGCGCGTCGATGTAATTCCCGGACTGAAAGACAGCACCATTCGCTACTTTCTTCCGCGCGAGCAAAAACTCCTGAAAGAAAAGGGCATCTCTGATTCTGTGCTGCGTAAAACCTATGCCTATTACCTGGAGCATCCCAAAGAACTTGAGCAAGTGTACGACGCCGTGATCGACACACTTACCGTGCACGAACAACGTGCGATGAAAATAAACGCTCCCAAACCTGTGAAATAAGAAGTGACGCCTGCCATTTATCCAATTGATTTTGAAAGCAAGCTTGGTTTCGATCAGGTGCGCAGCAGACTCTTGAACGATTGCCTTGGCGACCTCGGTCGTCGGCATGTGGAAGCCATCGCGTTCTCAAGTGATGCTGCCGTCATTCGCACTGCGCTGCGTCGTGCCGTGGAGTTCAAAAACATACTGCTGAAAGGAGAGACTTTCCCACTCTCGGCGTATGCCGACCCCTCGGTCTATTTTGATGTGATTCGCATTGAAGACAGCTTCCTGGAAGAAGAACACTTTCAGGACATCCTCGCGGTGTTGCAGTCGGTGTTGGTGATTCACCGGTTTTTGAATGGAGCGAAAGAAGAATACCCTGAACTTTTCCGGTTGACGGAGCCGGTGTCGCTGCCCGCGTCAATGGTGGCGGCCATCGAAAGTAAGTTTAGTGACAAAGGAAAGATCAAGGACAACGCCAGCCCCGAGCTGGCCCGCATTCGCAAGCGCCTGCGCGAAGAAGAAAGTCGTGTGCGTCGCCTTACCGATCAGATCTTTCGTGACTCGGTGGGGCAGAGCTGGGTTCCCGAAGGAGCAACCCTTACCATCCGCGATGGCCGTGTGGTAATCCCCATCCTCGCCGAACACAAGCGCAAACTCCGTGGCTTCATCATGGATGAATCAGCCACCGGACAAACCGTATATATCGAACCCGCCGAGTCGCTTGAAGCGAACAACGAAATCCGCGACTTGCTGCACGCCGACCGCCGTGAGGTAATCCGTATTCTCAAAGAACTTACCGCCTTGCTCCGGCAGCACCTGGAGGCCATCAAAGAAGCATGTGTATTTCTTGGCCTCATCGACTTTAACCGGGCTAAGGCAAAGCTCGCTCTGGCGCTGGATGCCGATATGCCCGCCATCGCCGACAAGCCGCACCTCAACTGGGTGATCGCACGCCACCCGTTGCTTTACCTGAGTTTGAAAGGCAAGCGCGAAGTAGTGCCACTCACGATTGACCTGCCCCACGACGAGCGCTTCCTGCTCGTGTCGGGTCCCAATGCCGGCGGGAAATCGGTGTGCCTTAAGACCGTGGGTCTCATTCAATACATGGTGCAGTGCGGACTGCTTGTGCCGATGTATGAACAATCCACCGTCGGGATTTACAAGAAGATATTCCTCGACATCGGCGACCAGCAGTCGATCGAGAACGACCTGAGTACCTACAGTTCGCACCTGAAGAACATGACCTTTTTTTTGCAACACGCCGACGCCGACACGCTGGTGCTGATGGACGAGATGGGCTCGGGCACCGACCCTAACTTTGGCGGCGGTATTGCCGAAGCGATTCTTGCTTCCTTGCTGGAGAAGAAAGTGTGGGGTGTAGCCACCACGCACTATTATAACCTGAAGTTGTTTGCCTCCAACCGCCGCGACATACGCAACGGCTCCATGCAGTTTGACACGCGCAAGTTGCAGCCGCTCTTTCAGTTGGAGATCGGCAAGCCGGGAAGTTCGTTTGCCCTGGAGATTGCCCGCAAGACAGGTCTTCCTCACGCTACCATCGAGTGTGCCGAACAGATCATCGGCAAAGAACTCACCGGCCTGGAGACGCTGATGAAAACCGTAGCCGACGAGAAGCTGCAGGTGCAACGCAGTCAGCGTGAGCTGGCCGACAAAGAGCGAAAACTCAACGAAGAGCGCCAGCGCTACCAGAGGCTCAGCAATGAGATTGAAGGAAAGAAGAAAGAGATCATCGACAAGGCGAAGACGGAAGCCTCGACGTTGCTGAAGGAAACCAACCGCGAGATCGAAAAGACGATACGCCACATCCGCGAAAACAAAGCCGAGAAAAAGGAGACGCGCAAAGTGCGTCAGGGACTGGTGCAACTGGCGGATAAAGTGCAGCCGCAGGTGACCAAGCCTACGGCGCCGCCGCAGGTGTTGAAAGAAGGCGACAAGGTAAGGCTGATCGGGCAGGAGGTGACCGGCACGCTGGTGAGCATCAAAGACAAGCAGGCGGTGATCGAGTTTGGCAGCGCACGCACTACCGTGAAGCTCAACCAACTTGTGCGCAGCGACCTGGTGGAGCCGACGTCGGTAAGCAAAGCCCGTGCGCTGGGCGTGGACGTGATGCGCAAACAATCGTCGTTCGTCTCTACACTCGACCTGCGCGGCAAGCGCGCCGAAGAAGTAGTGGCCGAACTTGACCGCTTTCTCGACGACGCCATCTTACTTAGTCAGGGAGAGCTGAGAATACTGCACGGCAAAGGCGAAGGCGTGCTGCGCAAGATTGTGCGCGACCGGCTTAAGACTGTGAAAGAAGTCGCCTCCTTTGCCGACGAGCACGTCGACCGTGGAGGTGCGGGGATTACTGTGGTGGTGTTGAAGTGAGGTAGGGAGTAGTTAGGATACAGTAGTTAGCAGAATACAGAATACAGCATATAGAATGGAGTGTACGATTCATTCAACAATTCATTCCAAAATTTGGTCATTGTCTAGGCCCGCAGGAGTCATACCGTGTTATCTGTTAATTGTTAATTTGTTATCCGCGCGATTAACAATTAACGAATAACTGATAGCATCTTCAAAGGGACACCGGATCGCGCGCATTCCTCTGCGCAAATTCCGTCCGGTGTGACAACGTGATGGTGAGTACTCCGCTTCTACAAAAGCATAGTCATGAAATCTCATTTCCTCCTTTAGTTATCATGCCGGACAGCCTGCGAAAGGCAAGTGGTAGTTCCGGCATCCCGTTCTGGTGGCACCTAATTCCGATCCTTTTTTAACCTCAGAAAACGCCACCCCGCGCATTATCGCTACGTGCGTGCGATTTACTGATACTTACGTACGACATATCAGTATTTAGGTACGCTTTCTCGTAAAGTCGGTAACCTTTCTCGTAATTTAGGTAAGCTTTCTCGTGATTTAGGTACGTTTTCTCGTAATGTCGGTAACCTTTCTCGTAATTTATGTACGACTACTCGTATTAACGGTACGCTTTCTCGTAATGTCGGTAAGCTTTCTCGTAATTTAGGTAAGTCTACCCGGGAATTATGTACGACTACCGGGGTTTTATGTACGACTACCCGGGTTTTACGTACGATTTATCGCACGAGGGTCTATTCCGCGAACTGTGCCCGTAGTTGATCTTGTCATTGATCAATCTCAATCAATTCAATTGTAGCGTGTCGTACAAAAGTAGCTTGCTATGCTTCAAGGTTCACGGGTTGGACAAGAAAAGATAAACAGGTATTTTGGAGGTCAGAGAATATGCAATAGGTAGCAATGCTTGGCAGACCAAAAAGAAAGATCAAATAGATCATAGTCGGAAAGTAAATAATTAACAAATGAGATATATTTTTATTCTATGCTTACTTTCTGTTTTCGGATGTAAGCCCACTCAACTTTCTCCTAATCAGGCCGTACAGAAACTTGGACCAAATCCTTATTTTATTATTAATGATAAGCCCGTTGATAAAAGTGAGATTATGAAATATAATCCGACTGACATTGCTATTGTTGTGACTTATTATGGAAAAGACGCCACAAAAAAATTCGGGGACAAAGCAAAAGACGGTGCAGTAGCTATTTCAACTAAAAGTTTTGCGCGAGATAAATATGAGACTTTTTTTAAGTCATATTCAAAGGACTATGCGAAAGTCATGAATGAAATTAACACGAACGACATTCAATATATATTGAATGACCGAATCTTAACTTCAAATTTTGAAGGAGATTTGGCGTTGGTAAACAATAAACTGATAAAGGAGCTAAAAATTCTTGATCAAAAAACACTCGTAGATAAATATCAGATTACAGACAAAAAAGTAGGAGTAAAAATCGAATGCAAGCGACCCAAGAGTCTCTACAATTCCAAAAAGAAATTCTGACGTCCCCAACTAGATGTGATCACCAATCTATTCCATACAGTCACTCGTTTCGCGAACTTCGTGAGCATAACAAGTTTTGTATCTTTGAGAAGGAGGGGAGTTAGAATTACAGCACATCCATGACTTAATCATAACCACCATAAGAAATCAAATTGTTATCCTCGCACTAGTTCTTGTTGGATTGTCTTCGGCAGTAAGGGGACAAAGTTTTACTTCACCTGACCCCAATCCTAAATTGTATGTCATCAAAGCAGAGGACAAAACATTGATCACCGACAGCAATGGAGTATCGGTAAAAGAGGAGGCAATCACTACGGACTTCGTGGTATATGTAAATCCTAACTGGATCGAGTCAATCGAAATTGTAAAAGGGAAAGAGGCGACCGATAGCTATGGGTCGCGCGGACAAAACGGCGTGGTTGTGATGACGTTGAATAAAGAGGGATTCACTAAAATGCGACAAGCCGATCAGGAAAAATTCAAGAAGTTATAAGTGAAGGGAGTTACTTGATTCCGGACTAAAAACACAGCCATGTTAAATGCAAGTAAAATGATGATGATCACTAAAGAACAATTTTCGCAAAGATTATTGGAGATAACTTTGTTGCTCGTTGGGCTTTATCTCTTTAACTCAATGCTCATGGCGTTGTCACCATTTTTTGGCCTCGGTCTTTATTTGGGGTTATTCGCAAAATATTCAAATTGGGTGGGCCAACTAGGCTTTGGTCTCATTATTTTTTACCGACTAAAGGCAAACAAAAGTGCACTACCGATTTGGCTGCTATCAGTATGCATTCCAATGGTTGGCGGGCTTTTTTATCTTCTAGTTATCTCCATTAAACCTATTTCTAAATAATGAACAACCTCTCAAAGCTTTTAAGTAAATATGCACTGACGCTGTCTGCTTTCTATCTTATATCATTCGTCTTTAATATGCTCTTGATGGAGTATACATCCAGTGACGACGTTCAGATGAAGCCAATAATAAGATTCTACCTGCCTTTTATTTTCAATTTTATACTCAATATTATAACTGCTATACTCGTAGGTATTGATTCTAAGAAATACAATGTGAGCATGAAGTATGTCACACTGGCTACTGTTCTCTATAGGCCAGTGGGTGTTTTTGCTTTTTTGATCTTTTATGCTATGCGGGGAATGCAAATAGCCAATGAATCTGTCTCCAGCGATTGATTAGCAAAAAGATATTAGATAGATATCGCTTACAAATTAAAATTGATGTTAAAGAATGGAGCATAAAGAACAAGTAGCCGCTGCGCGGGTCACGGGCCTCTGGTATTTCCTGCTGGCCGTGGCCGGCGTGTTAGGGTTTATGGTATTTCATCCGCAGGTTTTTGTCTCCGGCGATGCGCAAAAGACATTGACCAACTTAACCGAACCTGAGTCCGTGGCAGGAATAAGGCTTGTGCTGGAGGTTGTGATAATTGGTTCGCAGGCGCTTGCCGCAGTGTGGTTTTATAGGCTCTTCAGAGAGATAAAAGCATGGGCTGCTTTTGCCATCGCAGGGTGGGGGTTGATGAACTCAGCCGCCATCATGGTTAGCGCCATCGCGATGGGTGCGGCCATCCAAATAGCGCATGCAGCAGTTCCGGGAGTGGAGGAGAAAGTCATTCTGATACAACTTTTAAGCGCCATCATTTCAAACGCGTGGATGGTGGGAGGCTTGTTCTTCGGCTTGTGGCTGATTCCCATGGGGTATGTGGTAATCACGTCGCGAAGAATGCCGTTGTGGTTGGGATGGACTTTGATCGTGGGAGGGATCGGGTATCTGGTGAGTACCTTTCTTAACTGTATGAATTTGGCTCCTGCGCTGGTAGCAGTTTTGCCACTTCCTGCAACTGTCGGAGAGTTTTGGATGATCGGATACCTGCTTGTGTATGGAATGCGCACTGAAAATCCGGAAGTAAAATGAACAAGGACAAAAGTCATATTTTAAAAGAAGCAATACGGTAGGACTGCATTCGCAAAGGCTTTACATTAGTTGAGGAAAAACTCCAGCCATGGCTGCCCCGATGACTGATTCAAAACTGCTTATTTCTGAAATTGAAGATTCGCCTGTGCCGAGTTACACTGCTCTTGTTTTCAAGGATGGTACCCGCCGCATTATACAGTTAAACTATCGCCTTCTTTCGTTGCTGCACCTCAGTCGCGAAGACGTTCAGGAAAAGGGATTTTCCCTTACCCCGTTTATTCATCCCAAAGACTTGGACCGGATTAACAGTTCCATCCAGCGCGCCATGGCTACATTATCACCCTGGCATGAAGAGTTTATGGTGGTGCGCAGAGATGGAAGTGAAGTACGGCTGGAAGGAATTGGCTCCGTGACCAAACAGGACGAAGAGTCGGCACTCTTTCACATGGTGTTTATTGATATATCAGCCCGGGAAAGCAAAACCAAAATCACGACAGCACGGGAAGACCTGGAAAACCTTGCTAACCTGACCAACACAGGGCACTTTACCATTCTCGTGCGGCCCGATCACACCAGTAGCGTCGTGTACGCCAATGATTATTTCCTTCGTATCACTGGCCTTGATGCGGAGGAGATCAAAGCAGATGCGTCGCGGATTAGCAGGGTGGTACATCCTGAGGATTACGAGAGGTTACACGAGGAATTGTATCGCACCATGCCGGAGTACATTGTATTTCACGGCGAGTTCAGGGTCATCCACGGAAAAGGGATTCGCTGGCTGGAGTTTTACCAGAAGCCGGTAATTCAACCCGACCATTCTCTGAAATTGTATGGAATTGTAGTAGACATTACCGAACGAAAATTACTTGAGGAAAAAGCCGAGACGCTTCGGAAAATTGCGCTAGAGAGTGAATCGCATTATAAATCCATTGCCGAAAGTATTGAAGACCCGTTGGTGGTAGTGAATGAAGAAAATAGATTTTTATTCGTTAACAACAGCGCTGCGGCGATCTTGGGGTACACCAGGGAAGATGTAATGTCCTTGCCGCCACAGGAGATTTTTGACAAGAAGACGAATGAAACGCGTCTTGAGAAAATCAAGGAGACGTTGAGAACGAATCAAACCACTACCGATGAAATAAGCCGCATGATCCATGGGGAAAAAAAATGGTATCGACGCACCTACACCCCGATGATCAGGGTGGGAGAAAAGCCCGTGGTCATGATCATAGCCGTGGATATCACCAAAGAACACCACGAGCGCGAGCTCCTCGAAAAATTCAATGCCCAGCTTGAGCAAAAGGTGGAAGAGCGCACCGTGGCCTTGCGCGAGGCATTGCAAAAGCAGAAAGAATATTCGGATTTGCAGGCGCAGTTTATCGCCACCACGTCGCACGAGTTTCGCACACCGCTGGCGGTGATAAGTTTGGCTACAGGTTTTATACGCCGCTACAGTCACTTGATTGAAGATGAAAAACTCAAGGAAAAGCTTCAGGTGATAGATTGGCAGGTCAGCAAGATGGCCATTTTGCTGGAAGAGATTCTGACGATTCAAAAAAGCGAAAAGGGATTCTTCAGTTGCACGCTTTCGATGCACTCGCTGGGCACTATTGTCAAAGGCGCCCTGAACGAAACCTCGTCCATGTTGTCTGGACGGGTAAACCTGTTGTTGCAGCAAAAGACCGACGAGGTATTGACGGATCAACAACTGCTGCACCTTATACTGACCAACCTGGTCAGCAATGCACTCAAGTTTTCACCCGCGGATTCGGTGGTCACTATGGTGGTTAGCAATCCCGACGAATCGCATTTTTCCATTGCCGTAACAGACAATGGCATCGGCATTCCTTGTGCTGATCTGGAAAGAATATTCCTTCCGTTTATGCGAAGTGCGAATGCAACAACAGTTCAGGGTACTGGTCTCGGACTGGCCATTGTGAAGCGAGCGGTCGATACACTGGAAGGTAAAATTGAGGTGACAAGTGAAGTAGGGAAAGGCACTACGGTGACCGTTGTGTTTCCGATTTCACCAAGTCAAAAGCCGGATCGGTGAAACGTACGTGTGAATTGTTCAGATTTTTGAAATGACTTTGGTGTACACCACGCGTTGGTGTTGAATGTAAAACCAGGCATTGGTAGTAACCTCGGCATGGAACGAAGTCGTGGAGACGTATTTGCAGCGGACTTTCCAGTATGCTCCTTCGGCAGAGAGCGCCGACCATTCCAAAAACTCTACCGTCGAAGGGTTTGCTGCCTGTGCGTGAATGTACTCAGCCACCACAGGTACAGAATTGTCTTTGGCATTCGCCTGAGGCTTTGCGCCTGCGGTGCTGGCGGATGGGAGTGAAATGGAATCGACAGTTGACAGAGAATCCGTGGGTGAAGATGGCATCTTCTCGTCCTGATGCGTGGTGAAAAAATAAATAAACACGACCACCGCGACAAGCATCGCCAGACTGATGACGGTTTTTATTCCTGAGGGTATGTTCATGATGTAAAGGTAACGCTCGATGAGATTGATTATTTCTTTCGTGGTTTATCTTCGTCGTAATAATGGACCAGTGGTATCTCAGGTCGTCAGATAAACCCTGATGTGGTCTCTTGCGTTTCAGTAGGAAACCTACCTCATGAAAAATAAGCTTCCCTTCGTCCTTCTGGTGATACTTGCGGTCACGTGCAAGAAGGAAGAATCAACCGCTCCGGTGTTTGAAGATCCAACCTTTAAAACCTACCTCGATCGGTTTGTGTCAGAAGCCAATGCGCGTGGTTTTAACCCCGACGTGAGTTTACTCAGAATCATTTATTCCGACACGCTGAATTATTACTGTGGTTATGGAGTTCAAGTGGCCCATCAGGTACAGATCAGCACTAGGGCTACATGCTGGGCACAGCTTAGCGACACCGACAAGGAGATACTGATGTTTCATGAACTGGGCCACGCCGTGTTGGGCCGCAATCACGACAACGCGAAACTTGCCAATGGTGATTATAAAACCATGATGTTCGCAGGAAGTCAATTTGGTCTGTATGTGCCCGAAACTCCCGAACGAAGAAAATATTATCTCGACGAATTGTTTAATCCCTCAACCCCTCCGCCTTCGTGGGGCAACATTAAAACTACACCGACCATAGTCTTTTCAGATACTATTAACTATGCCTCGAACAAATGGGATTTTGTGCAGCGTGCCGGCAGCTATCAAACCGGAGTATTGTCGGCTGAGAAGTTCGTGACGGCAGGTCATAGCTTAAAGATGAACTCACCCTCTGTCTCTGCCTTCTCGTATTGGGCTTACCTGATTGCACCGCCACCAGATATTAAGGAAGGAGACCGCTTGGTATTGTCAGTGAAGGTAAGACTAGAGGGTGTATCGGGCGGCAATGGCGTGATCGTTGCGTTCCGGGGAGATTCAGATTCAAGGACTTTGTACCTTCAGACTACCCAAGGCAGCGTACCTATCCTCGGCACGGCAGACTTTACTGAATACAGAGTGGAGTTGCCCTATTACATCAATGCAACCTCGCGAATTATAATCTATCTGATGATGGATGGACCTTCGCAGGGCACTGCTTATTTCGATGATATCACCCTGATCAAGTACGAATAGTATAGGCTATTGATCTAGCTGCCGAAGCATTCATCATGCTTGTACGGATGATTCTTTTCTTTTATTAAATAAAGCGACCCGCTGCTGACATAATGTTGTCAGCGAGGCTAGCTTATTTAGAAGAAAAAAGACATGAAACTCGATCATTTGAAACCCTTTGTCGGTGAACACTGCGAAACTACCGCTACTGGTACCTTGCTGCAACAATTAGGTATTGAGCTTTCTGAGCCTATGTTATTTGGTCTGGGCGAAGGGCTCGGATTTATCTTTTGGAAGATGAAGACTATGGATTTTCCATTTATCGGTGGTCGTATCAAACCTGACCAACTCACACAGAATATAGCGCGCAATCTAAATCTTGAGTTGATTGCAAAGGAAACTTCTTCCTCCGTCAAAGCATGGGCTGCCGTGAAAGAACTACTCGATGGAGGACAAGCCGTAGGCCTGAAGCTCGATTGTTTTCACTTGGAATATTTCACTAGGCCATTTCATTTTGCAGGTCATTACGTCGCCATCTACGGCTACGATAATCATTACGCCTATCTTGTTGACACGCGGCAGCAAGGAGGGCAGGTGAAAACAAGTCTGGAAAGTCTTGCGCTGGCGCGTGCCGAAAAGGGACCGATGGGATCAAAGAATTTGTACTACTATTTAAAGCAGGGTAAAGAGAAAGTTGATCTTAAAAAGGCCGTGCGTGCGGCGATTAAAAATAATGCGAAAGAATATATCCATCCGCCCATCGCTAACATCGGCTATAAAGGAATTCTCAAAACCGGCGCCGAACTTACCCACTGGTTTGCTACGAGCAAAGACGTCGCCAACGAATTTGGAACTACTGCTATGCTGATGGAGAAGGCAGGAACCGGCGGCGCGTTGTTCAGAAATTTATACCGTGATTTCCTTCGCGAGAGTTATGCACTGATTGGCTTGCCGACGCTGAAGAAAGCGCATCTGGAGTTTATAGAGATTGCAAGCCGATGGACAGAAGTGGCGCAGCTCTTAGAGAAAGTGAGTCTTACCCGTGACATTACGTATGTACACCAGGCTTCGGCATTGCTAAAAACAATTGCAGGGCAAGAGAAGACAGCCATGGAACAATTGGCCGGGATTTAAGTCGACGGACTTCAAAACCGCCAATAGTGCTCAGCCTTGTCGACAAACTGTTTTTGTTTGAGCACCTTGAAGAGTTTATCGCTTGCACCCTTTTCAATTTTGCCAATTACGATCAGGCGATTTCGGTCGTCGTAAAAGGTAATGACAAAATTTTCTTTTAGGGAGTACGTAATGTTTTTGAGGAGAGGAAACAGCCGCGTCAGCTCAGTAAATGTTTTTTCTTCATCGCGATCCACCAGCACAAGATGAGTGCCCGGAGATTCTTGCAGCAAGGAAACACTCTCACTTTCAAGCAGGGGAGTAGTGAAGTTCAGCCAGCCCAGGCTAAATTGCTGCAACAGGTTTTGTTTGATGGTGTTGCGCGCTACCGGCTCACTTTCATCGGCATGCATCGTGAGGTGATTGAATTGAATACCGTAATCGTAAGGTGCATGCGGAAACTTTTCACCGAACAGGCGGATGGCTTTTTCCACAAATGAAGCGTCGATGGTTTTCCCGTCGTTGATGTATTGACTCACCAGCGGAAAGAGCGCATGACCAAACCCATCAATGTACGGATCGCTGTACCATCCAGTGGTGTCGATTGTGCCGGATAATTGTTTGAACATCCAGCCATTACCACAAGCTGTAGCAAGCCCTTCATCAAAAAAATTGTGAGCGGCGGCGGCAAAGGGCGACTTGCTTTGAGCAAAGAGGTTCTCTAGTGTTGCCTGCACCTGCCGACTTTGTTCGGCGAAAAGCACATGACTGATTTCGTGAACGGCGATGGCGATGCGGCCGGTATAGTTGGTTTCTTCGGTAAGCACATCCAGGCACAAGGTATTGGCGTGCGGCGTGGCGGCTGTAGCGTTGGTCGTCCCCGGCACAGGCGTGATGGCGATGGTAAAGGGGATATCCTCCGGCCAGCTCGAATGGTAAAACTTCTTCAATTGGATAAAGGCGGTGTTCGCCGTCTTTTGGTATTTCTGCAGTTGTTCTAACTGATGCTGTGCTGCAGCTCCGTGTTTTGACCAGATGATTTTGTCGTACCACACCGCGGCGCGAGTCATCAGTTGGATTAGCTTGTCGTAGTCGGTGCTGTGTAAAATGCCGATGGCGTTTCGCTTAAAGTCGTCGATTGTGTTGGCCTGCACGGCGGCGATGATCAGCAAGTCTTTGATGGATCGGTAGGAGGGGCGCGATTCAGGAAAGCCGGGATGCTGATACAGATTGTCGAGCGGCAGCGCAATGTAGTCGGCGATGAGGTGCTGAAAAGCCGTATCCGATTTAGTTTGTTGTTCGATGTATAGCCGCAGCGCATCGCTGGTGCCGTTGACGCCTTTACACGTTTCCAGAAAATTAAAAACACAATACGGTTTGCTGATTTTGATGCGAAGCAGCAACGGATCGGGTGAGGCGTTTGCCACTGTAGATATGCAAACAGCAAGAACCAAGAATATCCTTTTCATAGCGATCGATGAGAGGAGGAAAGATACAGGTTGTGGAGCGGATTTTTATGGAACGAAGTGAAAACCTGTTTAGGTAATTGACGCGGAGTAGAAATGCCTCATGAAATTTGCTTAGGTTTGGGATAGCTACTCCACCGGTGCTTGAGAAGTTTTAAAATGAAATTCTAAATAAATACCAAACCACTATGTCAGCGATAGCAGACTTCAGAATTATTGAGACATCCAAGTTAAATGATCTCAAGGCCAATGCAGAAATCAAAATTCAAAAAGGATTCTTGAGCAAAAAAACGATTGACACCTATTGGGACTACCTGAACTTAAATTCAAAAAAACTGAAGGATTTTCCGTATTCGGGATATGTCTTTGCAGAACTCCTGATTTTCCTGGTAGAGAGTAAAGGTATTGATTTGTTAAAGAGTGAACACGATGACGTGGTGAATAGTATAGTCAATAAGCGACAAAACTCAACTGTCATTTTAACCTACGGGCACCGCCGATCTTTCCTTACTAAGTTGATTGCGGAGGAGTTTAGTGTCGAGGAATTGATCGCCTTCACTAAAGACTTTTCCGGAAATGACGACCCCGAATGGGCAAAGGCAGAGATTGAAGGCATAAGAGCTTTGCACGACAGTCTGGATCAATTGACAGGTGATGATCAAGTCGTTTTGCTAAGTATAGGGTAAAGAAACGTATGCAGGAAAATCAAACAACTAATTTTACTCATAGCGTATGGCAAAGAATCCGGAACAAGTCGAATTAAGCGAAGTGGATGTAAAAAAACTTAACTCGTCCATTCGAAATACCATTGTGTTTGCACTGATTGCCGCCATCGTGGTCACTGCGGGCTTCTACTATCTTAGCGAAAGCAACACGCGTGTTTTTGTTCCGCTTACGTTTGATGGATTCTTGTTGTTTATCTCCTATTATTCAATTTCAAATCTGAAGACAATTCTAAAAGAGAATAAAAAGACAATCATTCAGGGCACGATCACAAGCGAACGCCGTGAGCGAGTGGGGTCAGGGAAAAGCGGCAGAACGAATTATTACAAAACCATTGGAGATCATGAACTGCGCGTGGATGCGCGAATAAACAGAAAATATCAAGTTGGCGATCAGGTGGAGTTTGAGTATGCAACCAGCGGGATGGGGCCTTATTTTTTTCTCGACAAACGCTTGTGAAGTCTTAGTCGGTGATCCTTACCGAAATATTTTTTGGCGTCATTTGGTTCATGATCTGCTGGTTTGAAAGGTTACACAAGCAAATTATTTATGCGGTGAAATTGATTGAATTTCAAACTGAGATCAGTCCAGATATTGATAAGCTCCTCAATCTCTAGTTTACTAATTTCTTTTTGACTCTCTAAGTTGCATATATTTACCCCCGCTCGCCTCATCCAGTTTAAAAATCCCTACAGTCGATAAATATTCATTCAACTCTTCAATTTCTTTGCTATGACTGATGGGTATTGTCTTTACGAATTCACTCAAAATAGAATGCATCCTGTCGCTAAGATTATTAACATCTTTACAAATCTTAATTAATTGATTGAGTGTGCTATTAATTTTTATATTTCCTTTGATCCCAGCTTTGGCTGCTTCTATGTAATGACTGATAGCAATGAAGTTATTTGGCTGTTGATCAGAATACAAGTCTGCACGCGTTCGATAAAGATCAAATGAGATATCATCAACCTTTTGATCAATTTTTATATTTAAGTCTTTTAAATTTTTATCAACAGTAGTTGAAACAACTTCTATCTCCCCGTCAAGTAATTTCTTTGTTTCAGATTCAATTTTATTGTATAGCTTTTGATTCTCTCTTTCGATGTCACCTTTAAATTCAGCAAAACTCTTTTTAAGATCATTCTTAATGGAGTCCACTTCTGCACTGTTGATTTTATAATTAAAGAATATTTGACTTCCAACTATGAATAAGAGGATTCCTCCTCCACTCCCTAATGTCACATATATAAAATTTATCAGTCTTTCATTGGAGGCTTTCTCACTCTCATAGAGTCTTTGATAGAGATCGATTTCTGGAGAAATTGTCTTTCGAGGCTCATTTTTCAAGGAATCTATAGTATTTCCAGTCGCGTTTAGCGACCAGATTAAAGTAATTGTTGAAAGTAATAATGTCCTCATATTTTGGATTTTGTCAAATCAATTTAAGAAGTTTTGTGAAAATTTCATTTTGATACACCATCAGGCTTTCGTGATAATCTCGGCCACGGATAGTAGCGGAAAGCCCGCAGCGGCGTGGCCCCGAAAGCTAGCGTGTGGGCGAGGGCTTGCAGCGGATAGCCGGGCCCCGATGGCCAGTGTGCCAGCAGGCGGGCATCGGGGGGACGCCAAAAATCCTAACTGCCGGCCACCACCAACTAACAACTATTTCCCTTATTTTCGCACCAAAATCTACGTCAACCACTATGAGCAACCGTCCTATTTCCGCTTTCATCGAAAAGAATTACCTGCACTTCAACGCCGCCGCGCTGGTAGATGCGTCCAAAGCCTATAAAAAACACATTGCCGACGGCAAGAAAATGCTGGTGTCGCTGGCCGGCGCCATGAGTACGGGCGAACTGGGCATCAGTTTTGCCGAAATGATCCGCCAAAACAAAGTACACATCATCAGCTGTACTGGTGCCAACCTCGAAGAAGACATCATGAACCTGGTGGCGCACTCGCACTACAAGCGCATCCCCAACTACCGCGACCTGACGCCTGAGCAGGAGTGGGACTTGCTGCAAAACCACCTCAACCGCGTGACCGACACGTGTATTCCCGAAGAGGAAGCGTTCCGCCGCCTGCAAAAGCACCTATATAAAGTGTGGAAAGACGCCGAAGACAAAGGCGAGCGCCTCTTTCCGCACGAGTTCATGTTCCGCATGATCAACAGCGGTGACCTGAAACAATATTATGAGATCGACCCCAAAAACAGTTGGATGATCGCTGCCGCGGAAAAGAACATGCCGATGGTAGTGCCCGGCTGGGAAGACAGCACAATGGGAAATATCTTCGCATCGTACGTGCTCACGGGCGAATTGAAAGCCAGCACGATGAAGAGCGGTATTGAATATATGGTATGGCTCGCAGACTGGTACACAAACAACGCAGGCGAACACGGCATTGGCTTCTTCCAGATTGGCGGTGGTATTGCCGGCGACTTCCCGATTTGCGTAGTGCCGATGTTGCACCAGGACCTGGAGCGCGACGGCGTGCCGTTCTGGAGTTACTTCTGCCAGATCAGTGATTCCACTACCAGCTACGGTTCGTATTCTGGCGCGGTGCCCAACGAGAAGATCACCTGGGGAAAACTCAGCATCGACACACCCAAGTTTATTGTTGAGAGCGACGCCACGATTGTAGCGCCGTTGATGTTTGCGTATATCCTTGATATGTAAAATACATTTAACCGCAGAGGACGCGGAGCCACGCAGAGGTGAATGCATTCGAAGCTGACACTTTCTCAGCGATCCTCTGCGTTCTTTGCGGTTAAATGCATTTGATGAACTTGAGGCAGAATAGATTTTATGAACTTGGATATTCAATTAAGAAACGAGATACAAAAGGCGGTTCAAACGCTTTTCAATCAATCTGTAGAACAGCTACAACTACAACCTACCAACGCCGAGTTTGAAGGATCGCATACGCTGGTGTGCTTTCCGCTGGCGAAGATTTCGAAGAAAGGTCCGGAGCAAACGGCGACCGCCATCGGCGAGTACCTTGTAGCCAACTCGGGCATCGTGAGCAAATTCAATGTGGTGAAAGGCTTTCTCAACCTTGTCATTGCCGACAGCGTTTGGGTCAGCGTCTTCAAAGATATTTACGCCGACAAAAACTTTGGTACCCTGGCGCCCAACGGGCAGGAGATTATGGTGGAGTATTCGTCGCCCAACACCAACAAGCCGCTGCATCTTGGTCACTTGCGTAATAATTTTCTTGGCTATTCCGTAGCTGAGATTTACAAAGCGATTGGCTACAACGTACACAAAGTGCAGATCATCAACGACCGCGGTATTCACATCTGCAAGAGCATGGCGGCGTGGCAATTGTTTGGCAATGGCGAAACGCCGCAAAGCAGCGGCATGAAAGGAGATCACCTCGTTGGAAAATACTATGTGATCTTTGATAAGAACTACAAAGCGCAGATGGCAGAGCTGATCGCCGCGGGTACAAGTGAAGCCGATGCCGAGAAGCAAGCGCCGATTATGAAACTAGCGGTTGACATGCTGCAAAAGTGGGAAGCCAAAGACGAAGCTACCGTGCAACTGTGGAAGACCATGAACGGCTGGGTGTATGACGGATTCTCGTCCACCTACAAAAGAATGGGCGTCGATTTTGAAAAACTCTATTACGAATCGAATACGTATCTGTTAGGAAAGGAAGAAGTGTTGCGTGGACTGGAGAGCGGCGTGTTCTTCAAAAAAGAAGATGGCTCGGTGTGGGTGGATTTGTCGGGCGATGGATTGGATCAGAAAGTATTGTTGCGCTCCGACGGTACTTCTGTGTATATGACGCAAGATATTGGTACGGCGATTTTGCGTTTCCGCGATTTCCCAAAGATTGAAGGACAAGTCTACACCGTGGGCAACGAGCAGGAATATCATTTCAAAGTGTTGTTCCTCATTTTGAAAAAACTCGGCTACACATGGGCCGAGAAATGTTATCACCTGTCGTACGGGATGGTGGATCTGCCTACCGGCAAAATGAAATCACGCGAAGGCACTGTAGTAGATGCTGACGACTTGATGCAGGAGATGGCCGACGAGGCAGAGAAACAAACGCGCGAACTCGGCAAGATTGAAGAATCGACTGAAGCAGAAATCAAAGAACTTTCCGAAATGATCGGGTTGGGAGCGTTGAAGTTCTTCCTGCTGAAAGTAGATCCTAAGAAAAGGATGTTGTTCGACCCGAACGAGTCCATCCAATTGCAGGGACATACGGGGCCGTTCATTCAATACACCCATGCCCGCATACGCGCGATCATCCGCAAAGCGGAAGCCATGAACATCAAGCCGTCGGTGGAATCCATTGGCAATGTGCACACCTTGGAGCCTGCCGAGCGCGAAGTAGTCTTTTTGTTCAATAACTATGTCGCGAAACTAAAAGAAGCCGCACGCGAATATTCACCGGCGGTAATTGCCAACTTTGCTTTTGATTTAGCCAAAGGGTACAACCAGTTTTATCAGTCCATTCCGATTTTCAGTGAAACCGACGTAGCCAAACTGAACTTCCGTATCGCCCTTTCTAAGGTAGTGGCCGACGTGCTTAAAAAGTCGATGTTATTGTTGGGTATTCATGTGCCGGAGCGGATGTAGCCGCCTGTCATAATATGTGAACTATTCGCTTCTCTTTTTGTTATCTTTAGCATTCGCGATTAAAACAAAACACCAAAACTAACTTCTATGAAAACAATACTTCTTTCAGTGCTAATGATGGTAAGCTTGCCGGCATCGCTCTATGATTTCAAAATCAATTCGTTGGAAGGAAAGGAAATTGATTTCTCCCAGTACAAAGGAAAAACCCTGTTGATTGTGAACACCGCCTCCAAGTGCGGATATACTCCTCAGTACACCGATCTTCAAAAGTTACACGAACAGTATGGCAACAAAGTAGTGATTCTCGGTTTCCCTGCCAATAACTTTGGGGCACAGGAACCCGGCTCCAATTCAGAGATTTCATCGTTCTGTCAAAAGAATTATGGCGTTACCTTTCAGATGTTTGAAAAGATTTCTGTGAAAGGCGACGATCAACATGCGCTGTACAAGTGGTTGAAGGAGAAAACAGGGCAGGAGCCTTCATGGAATTTCTGCAAGTACCTGGTAAAGCCTGACGGCACCGTGAAGTTCTTTGCTTCGAAGGTGAAGCCGATGGACAAACAAATCATTGATGAACTTTAAAAGAATAATCATTCCTGTCGTACTAATCGTTGCCGCCATGGGTATCATTTCTTTTTTGACCGATCAATCGCCCGGCGCCAATGGTCAGGCCAAAGGAAGCATCTACGATTTTAAACTGAAGTCCCTTGACGGGAAGGAAGTGGACTTCAGCCAATACAAGGGCAAGAAACTGCTGATCGTAAACACGGCGTCGAAGTGCGGCAAGACACCACAGTATGCGGGTCTCGAAAAACTTCACGAGCAGTATGGCAATAAAGTGACTGTGCTGGGTTTTCCGGCGAATAACTTTCTGTGGCAGGAGCCGGGAAGCAGTGAAGAAATCGCTGCCTTTTGCGAACGCAACTACGGCGTGAAGTTTCAGATGTTTGAGAAAGTGTCGGTGAAAGGAAAAGACCAGAGCCCGTTGTATCAATGGCTCCAAGCCAAGACGGGGCATAAGCCCGACTGGAATTTTGCGAAGTACATGGTGAATGAAGACGGGACGGAAGTAACGTTTTTCAATTCGTCGGTACAGCCGCTCGATCAGAAAATTCTCGATAAGATTGCTAATTGATATTTCATTATGAATGTGAAAGCGTGGCTCTCAGCCTTTCGTTTGCGTACGTTGCCGTTGTCGTTGTCGTGTATTGGGATGGGAGGATTTCTGGCGGCTTCGCAGTCGAAGTTCAACGTAGTCATCTTTACCCTTTGCTGCACCACTACGATTTTCCTTCAGGTACTTTCCAATCTGGCTAACGACTACGGTGACACTGTCAATGGCGCTGACCATGCCGAGCGCATCGGTCCACAGCGTGCGGTGCAATCGGGGGCAATCTCGGCTGTGCAAATGAAGCTGGCGATGGTGGTGTTCATTTTGCTGAGCCTGATTAGCGGCATATCGCTGTTGCTGGTTTCATTTGGCTGGGATATAAAAGCCATCGTATTTTTCCTTGGGTTAGGATTACTGTCTATTGTGGCGGCCGTTGCCTACACGGTGGGAAAGAAACCGTATGGATATATGGGCCTCGGCGATCTTTCGGTGTTTATCTTCTTCGGCTTGGTGGGCGTGCTCGGGTCGCAATATTTATTCACCAAAGCCCTCACGATTACTCAGGTTTTGCCGGCGCTTAGCTGCGGATTCTTTTCCATTGCTGTGCTCAACATCAACAACATCCGCGACATCGAGTCAGACCGCACCGCGGGAAAGTATTCTATTCCGGTGCGCATCGGCAAAGCCAAAGCCACCCAGTACCATTGGTTTTTATTGATTGGCGGCGTAGTCAGTGCGCTGGCTTATGTTATTCTAAATTTTGATTCGCCGTGGCAATTTTTATTTCTGCTTTCCGTTCCTCTTTTGTTGGTAAACGGACGGGCGGTCTCTTCCTTACCATCGGAGAAACTTGATCCGTTCCTGAAGCAGATGGCATTATCCACGTTGTTGTTTGTGTTACTCTTTGGCATCGGTAGTTTAGTGTAATCGATCATTTTCTTCTTTCTCAAAAAATGGTACCTTGATTCTATAATTAAGGACCAATAACTAGTAACTATGAAAAAAATACTTGTCCCTGTTGATTATTCTAAAACTTCATCCGTAGCCTTTGATGTTGCCTTTGATATTGCCAAGCGACACAATGCCGAGTTGATTGCTGTTCACGTAGTGGAAGAGGCTACTCCCGAGTCGTATCGCATTACCGGCGAGTGGCACAAGGCCGATTGGGAAGACCGCATTTTCACGTTCGAGTTGCTTAAGAAATCGAAAGTGTTGTTGGAGAAATTGGTGCAAGATCCCAAGTACACGTCGGTGAAAGTGACTGGCGAGCTCCGGCTGGGAAATCCTTTTCACGGCATTAACGCGATCGTCACGGAGCACAAAGTGGATCTTATTGTGATGGGCACCAAAGGCCATACCAAGATTGAAGAAATGGTGATCGGAACAAATACTGAAAAAGTAGTGCGCCACTCACGTTGTCCGGTACTTACAGTACAAAAGAAACCGTTGACTACCGATTTCAAAAATATTGTGTACGCCACCGCATTGTCGCAAGACGAGCAGGTGTTCACGCGCATCATCAAGAGAGCGCAGCAAACGTACGGCTCCACCATTCATCTTGTGCGCATCAATACACCCGGCGATTTCCAACGCGATCGCGTAGTGAAAGACGCCATGTATAAATTTGCTAAGGGCATGGGCATTAAGAATTATACCATCAACGTGTACAACGATTTGTCAGAAGAAGAAGGAATTATCTATTTCTCTGACAGCATCGACGCGGACCTGATTGCTATGGCAACGCATGGTCGCACGGGTTTTGCGCACGTCATGGCAGGAAGTATTGCCGAAGACGTAGTGGGTCACGCCAAGCGACCTGTGCTCACGTTTGTAGTGAAACGATAATTTCATTTTTGAATGAATATAGCCTCGACTTTGTCGGGGCTTTATTTTTTTAATTATCAAAGTGAAGAACTATTACTTCATACTAAGCCTTAGCACCCAAGCCAGCGACTTGCAGATCAAGCAAGCTTATCGGAGGCTGGCGTTGCAATTTCATCCGGATAAGAACCCTTCGCCCGAAGCGGAGGCGATCTTCAAGGAAGTAAATGAGGCGTATGAAGTGCTGGGCGATCCGTTGCGCAAGGCGATCTACGATCAGATGTTGAGAGGCGGGGGAGAAGAAGCTCCTCCGGTGGCTCCTGCACCTCAGCGGCCTCACCGCGATCCGCGGTATAGACCGCAGCCTAAAAATGCTCCACGCAAACCTTCAAAGCGAGAGGAGCTGTTGGCGCTGATGGCCACACACCTGCGCCATGCTCAATTGGTTTCGCGATTAACATTGTTGTTTTCGGTTATTCTCATTGCGGATTATTCCCTACCGTCGAAAAAGATTAGCACGCACATTGTCGGTGAGCAGGCCACCAACCGCGGGTCTTCTTTTAAGATTGAATTAGGCGACGGCAACAGTGTAAGTATTTCGCGTGAAGCAGCCCGAAAGATTGGCGGAGGTAAAAACGTGATGGTGTATCAGTCCGCATTGTTTAGTATCCCAGTTTCACTGGAAGATCAGCGCACGCACTTCCGCTCGCCGGTAGAGATTTCAATCTACGGAAACTTTGCTTTTGGTCCGCTGATTCTGCTGATCACCAGTTTGCTCGGTACATTTTATTGGAAGGGCGTAGAGTTTCGCTTTAACCTCGGGATTGTTAATTTTTTACTATTGCTTTTGAATCTGGTATTTCTTCAAATTCATAAATTTTAATCATGGCAAAGAAAAACGAATGGAAGAACCGCGAAGGCGTGGTGTATTCCACCAGCGATAATTTTGAATACAATCTATCCAAAGAAGAAGAGGCGGATACATTGCCGCCTCAACAGCAAAACCTGCGGGTGTTGTTGGATAAAAATGGTAGAGCAGGCAAGCAAGTTACTATTGTGACAGGTTTCGTCGGCAAGAGCGAAGATTTGGAGGCGTTGACCAAACTGCTGAAAACTAAGTGCGGCGTAGGCGGATCTAGTAAAGACGGCGAAGTGATTTTGCAAGGCGACCTGCGCGACAAAATTGTGGCGGCCTTGACAAAGGAAGGCTACAAAGCCAAACGCGTAGGCTGATAAATAAAAACCCCAGGGCTGTTCACCCCGGGGACTCTCGTTTTTGCAAGCAGAGAGTGAAGATTAATAGCGATAGTAATCCGGCTTGAACGGCCCGCTTACTTGTACGCCAATGTACTTGGCCTGATCACCAGAGAGTACATCGAGTTCAACGCCAATTTTCTTCAAGTGCAATTGCGCCACTTTCTCATCGAGATGTTTCGGCAGCATGTACACTTTGTTTTCGTATTTAGACGTGTTTGTCCACAGTTCTAATTGTGCCAACGTCTGGTTGGTAAATGAGTTTGACATTACAAACGAAGGGTGACCGGTGGCGCAACCAAGGTTCACCAGGCGGCCTTCGGCCAACAAAATCACCTGACGGCCATTCTTCAAAGTGTAAAGATCCACCTGAGGTTTTACTTCGTCTTTCGTAGCATTCTTGTTCAGCCAGGCTACATCAATTTCATTATCGAAGTGACCGATGTTACAAACAATAGCTTTGTCTTTCATGGTTTCGAAGTGACGGCCCAGCACAATACCGAAGTTTCCTGTTGCGGTCACCACGATGTCAGCTTGCTTCACGGCGTCGTCCATCTTTTTCACGGCAAAGCCATCCATAGCAGCTTGCAGTGCGCAGATCGGATCGATTTCAGTCACGATCACACGGGCACCGGCACCACGCAACGAAGCGGCCGAGCCTTTGCCTACGTCTCCGTAACCGGCAACCACGGCTACTTTACCAGCCATCATTACGTCGGTAGCGCGGCGAATTGCATCTACCAATGATTCTTTACAGCCGTATTTGTTATCAAATTTTGACTTCGTAACCGAGTCGTTGATGTTAATAGCAGGAAGAGGAAGTTTACCTGCGTGCATACGCTCGATAAGGCGGTGTACACCGGTGGTAGTTTCTTCAGAGATACCTTTGATTCCGGCTACCAATTGCGGATAGCGGTCGAGCACCATGTTGGTGAGGTCGCCGCCGTCGTCCAAAATCATATTCAGAGGCTGGCCATCCTTAAAAGCGTGCAGCGTTTGTTCGATACACCAGTCGAATTCTTTTTCGTTCATACCTTTCCAGGCATATACAGGAATTCCAGCTGCAGCAATAGCAGCGGCAGCATGATCCTGAGTGGAGAAAATATTGCATGAACTCCAGGTAACTTCAGCGCCCAGTTCTACCAGTGTTTCAATCAACACGGCAGTTTGAATGGTCATGTGAAGGCAACCCGCGATGCGAGCACCTTTCAACGGTTTTTTAGCGCCAAATTCTTCGCGCAAAGCCATTAATCCAGGCATTTCGGCTTCCGCCAGTTTTATTTCTTTGCGGCCCCAGGCAGCAAGTGACATGTCTTTTACTTTGTAGGAAACCTTTTCAGCTACGGTCATAGTTTTGTTATTTGTTCGAAAACACAAAAGTAAGATAAAGGTTTGAAAAGACAGAGCTTTAGGTCAGGATTGTGTGATCAGGGCAAAACCCCAATTTTTATTTGGAGAACAGGCAATTGGACCAACGCTATTGCTTCGGATTGAGATTACCTGCTATATTCGAAACGTAATCAAACCACCTAAAACAGACAACTATGGATTTTAACCAGCTTTCCGGATTGGTAGAGGATAGTATCCGCGCGTTGAAGGTCGATCCGGCCCTTTGCCGTGGAGCTAAGCCCGGACAATGGTCCATTATTTACAAAGGCGCCACCGTGTGGATTGATGCCTTCAATTTTCAGGATAACCCAAATCGCTGGTATTTTCAGGTGATGAGCCCGTTGGTAGCGGTGCCTGACAAAAACCAGGAAAGCTTTTTCCAAAACCTGCTGGAAATAAACCACACCCTCTATGGTTCGTGGATCAGCAAAAAGAACGATTGGACTTACGTGATGTTTTTACGCGAGGCCGACGGCCTTGAGCTTTCTGAAATTGGTGCCACGTTGGATCGTGTAGCCTACTACAGCAGCGACTATCAGGGTAAATTAAAATTCAAGTTCGAAGGTAGCTGGCTTCCCAAACCAACCCCTACGAGCAGCGGAAGCAGCGACGGTCCTCCGTCTAAATAATCTTTTAAATTATCACTACGATTGATACACGGTTGAACCTTACCGAGGGTCTTTCTGTTGTCATTCAAAATTTAAACTATGGCAAAGCCGACCTTAAAAATTGATATTGTTTCAGATGTAGTTTGTCCCTGGTGTTATATCGGCAAGCGCAGGATAGAGCGCGCTATGGACCAATTGAAAGATCAATTTGATTTCGAAGTAGAATATCATCCGTTTGAGCTGAACCCCAACATGCCCAAAGAAGGAAGTAATCAAAAGGAATATCTCGCGACCAAGTTCGGAGGCGAAGAACGATACCAACAGATTACCGGTCATGTGACAAGTGTGGCTGCGCAGGAGGGATTGAAGTTTGATTTTGCGAATCAACAGGTTTCACCGAATACATTGAACGCACATCGCCTGATTGCCTTTGCGAAGCGCGAAGGAAAGCAGCCACAGATGAAAGAAGCGTTGATGAGCGCTTATTTCGAGCAGGGTGTTGATCTCTCTAAAAATAAAAACCTGGTAGCCATTGCAGTTAAACAGGGATTGGATGAAACGCGTGTTACTGATTTTTTGAACAGCGACGAGCTGACCGACGAGGTTAAAATGGAAGAGCACATCAATGTGCAGCGCGGTATTTCCGGAGTTCCTTTTTACATCATCGACAACAAGTATGGAGTTTCAGGTGCTCAGGCTTCAGAAACATTTGTGAAGGCGCTAACTGAAATAGGGAGCAAAATTCCGGCTGCTACCGAAGCGTGTGATATCGAAGAAAAGAATTGTTAGGCTTTTCGCTTTGAGCTGAGTACAGTCATCAGCACAAAAAGAACGGCGACCAGCCCCAGGGCAACGCGCAAGTTTTGCCATTGGGCAATGAATCCGATAATAGGAGGTCCAAACAAAAATCCTGAATAGCCTACGGTGGTGACCATGGCCAGCCCCACACCGGGCGGAAGATCTTTGGTATGTCCGGCAATGCTATACGCGATGGGCACTACCGCCGACAAGCCGATACCAACGATGAAGAATCCTGCGATGACCGCAAGGGGATGAATAAAAGTAATCGAGATAGCGATGCCGATGGTGGCTACGATGCCACAGCCTACCATTAATGCGCGGTCGCCGAACCTCATTCGTGCGCCATCGCCGAGCACACGCCCGATAGTCATAGCAATAGCAAATGCCGACAAGCCGATAGGGGCGAGGGCCGCGCCTGAGTTGGCAATGCGCTCCATGTAGTTGGTACTCCAATCCGCCATGGCGCCTTCGCCGAGCATGGAGCAAAACGCAATCACACCTACACTCACCATCGCCGTGTTGGGCAACCGAAACGCTGGCTCGTCAGTTTCTTTAGTTTGTGGCTTATCGTGAATTAGGTAGTAGCGCGCTACAAAAACGATCACCAGGCTTGCAGCAGAGATTACACTGAAGTGAATAAACAAGCCCACACTAAATTCGGTGAACACCGATCCGGCAAAAGCGCCCAGCGCCATTCCGATACTGAATAAAGCGTGGAACGAAGTCATGATTGGTTTCTGCAATTGCTTCTCAACCATCACAGCCTGAGAGTTCATGGCCACGTCGAGCATCCCGGAGGAAACCCCCAGCACGAAAAACAACGCGATCAACGCCGAGAGCGTGGGCATCCAGTAGATCAGCGGAATGAGTGAACAATAAAAGAAGGTGGCGAAGATGACGATCCTGCGACTACCGTTGCGGATGATGAGCCAGCCGGTGAACGGCATCGCCAAAAGCGCGCCTATGGACGATGAGAGCAGCACCAAACCAACTACACCGTTGTCAATCGAAAACATTTCCTGAATTCGCGGCAAGCGCGAATAATAAGTGGCGTGCACAAAGCCGTTGAGAAAGAAGAAAATTTTAACCGCTACTCGTGATGGTGACACATTCCTTTGGTTAAGGTGATCGACGATTTACTTTTTAAGTTTGATAAGGTCTGATTCTTTCAGCACACACGACCACAAACTAGATTCCCCCTCGTCCATACGCGACCAAACCACAATGACTACACCTCCGAAGGCATCTACGGCAATATGGCCAATAAATTTTTTGCTAGCCTCCGGAATAAAGTATCGGTCGCTGATTTTTACTTCATTAAATGTGCTTCCACCATCGCGCGAACACGCGAGATAAACGTCAGTCTGATCGTCTTCGTAATTCCTCCGGTCGTAATAGGCGATGTAGAGGTTGCCGTTGCTGGGATCAACAGATGTTGCCGGCAAAAACTGATGCGTGCGACTGGAGTCTTTATTTACCTTCAGCGGTTTCGACCAATAGTCGCCTCGATTCATGGAGCGAATCATCCAGATGTCGGTATTATCCGGTCCATTCTTTTGATCGGCCCACACCAGGTAAAGCTGACCTTGCTGGCGATTGGGAGCTGTGTTGATGGACAAGATGGGAAGTGAAGCATGATTGTGTACGCCTGAAATATCAAATTTCCAACCACCTTCTTGTTTAGCAATGAGCAAATCATTCTGAAGCCAGTTTGTGCCGTCATCAAAAGAGCGGTCGAAATAGATGTTGCCGCGATTGGCCCATGCTACATAGATTTTTTCGTCTGTGCCGATTACCGGTGTCGCGCCTTTGGTGGTGAAGTCATCATCCTGGCAATCGCCCGGCGATTCGTTTAGCTGAACGGGCTTCGACCATCGGCTTCCGTTAGGCGACCGGCTGAAAAAAATATTAGACTGACAATTGCTATCGCTGCTGCCATAGTTATCAAACTGAGACCAGGTCAGGGCGATGATATTTTTTTTGGAATGGGTTGCAGCACGAAGATTGTTAAAGTGAACTGAAGGAGTTGCGGCTATGCTATTCTCTTGCGTCCACGTGGCGCCTTCGTCAAGCGATTCTTTGCCTACAATTTGATCTGCTTGCGTGTCTTTATTTTGCGGATTACTTCCCGTGATCTTCAGGCTATGAAGTATTCCTTTCGGATTGAAAAAAGTAATGCTCTGACGACCGGTGGAAGATAGTTTGCTATTGGTCCACTGGGTGCCGCCGTCGTTGGAAAATATCAGGTGGCCGTTACCTGCATCAATTACGATGGTCTTTGGATTGGTTTTGTTAATTGTTACCGACGGAGAAAGCGAGAAATCAATTTCTTCCGGATGCTCGGTTAGCTTGGTGTTTTTAAACTGCGATTGACTTTGAAAATAAACGAAAAGGAAAACGAGGAGCAGAGAAAGGTTTTTCATCACGAATTCAAATCAATAAAAAGGTCACAATATTTTCTCTTCTTTTAAAATTTCAATCCAGTGAGCGTAGCCCGCCGCATTGAGATGAAGGCCATCGCCCGAGTATTTGGCTTCCATCCGACCTTCACTATCCACAAAGCGTGAGTGCAGGTCGATGTAATTGTATTTTAATTTAGTGGCATATTTTTTCAGTTGAGCATTGATGGTCGTAATGTGCTCGCCTTTGCCAACGAAATTCTTATTCAGGTTCTTGAATGATTCGTTGGTGGGTAAGATGCTCTGCAAATACACAGTGGTTTTCGGCAACCGGCTTTTTAGTTTTGTAACAATATTGAAAATGTTTTCCTGGATTACTTCATCCGGTGTATTGCGCGACAGATCGTTGATGCCTATAAGCAAAAATATTTTCCTTGGCTTACGGTCAATAATTTCCTGCAGTCGGTTGAGCACGCCAAAGGTTACATCGCCCGAAATACCCCGGTTGATAACCGTGCTGTCCTGAAATAATTTTTTCCAGTCGCCACCTTCGGTGATGCTGTTGCCCACCATGATGATCCGGCCTGATTTGATTGGCTCGGCCTTAAAAAGCGCAAGTCGTTTAGTATAATGTTCGGGCAGATTGGGCAGCGTATCGTAAGTTCTTTTGCCTGACTGGCATATACCACTTACACATACGACCATCAAAATGACTATGAAAGGGATTTTCATTTTCAATTTTTTTTAAAAATAGGCATACCTCAAGAGATACCCAAACAATCAGGTTGAGGATGTTTGCGTAATTTTAAATCCGGAACGAAATGAACTGAAATAATGAAAAGAATTTCGCAAGTAGCCGCATCTTTTTTCGGAAGCGAAAAAGCAGGAGGGGTAACGTTGCTGCTTTGTGCAATCGTTTCCTTAACCGTAGCGAGTTCGTCCTTTGGCACCGGGTACTTGCACATGTGGCATATTCCCGTGTTAACCAAGCCCATTGAGTTCTGGATCAACGACGGGCTGATGACGATTTTCTTTTTGCAGGTAGGACTGGAAATCAAAAACGAAATCTTTGAAGGAGAGCTTAGGGAGATGAAGAAATCGCTGTTGCCGATTCTGGCCGCCGTGGGTGGAATGGTCGTGCCGGCGGGTATTCACTTTGCAATTAATAATGGAACTCCCTCGCAGAACGGCTACGGCATCCCCATGGCTACCGACATCGCTTTCTCTTTAGGGATACTGTCGCTGTTGGGGAAACGCGTGCCGCTGTCGCTCAGGGTTTTTCTCACGGCGCTGGCTATTATCGACGATCTTGGCGCGATACTTATTATCGCCTTATTTTATTCCACACATTTCTCATTGCTCTACCTCGCCTTAGCCTTTTTGATTTTTGGAGTGATGCTATTGTTAAGCAAAATGCGTGTTCAGTGGCTGTGGCTTTATCTACTGCTTGGCTGCATCATGTGGTTTTGTATGCACCGGTCAGGCATTCACGCTACGATTACCGGTGTGCTTGTGGCCTTTGCAATTCCCTACCGCTCGTTTAATGAAAAGTCATTGTCGGCTCGGCTCCTGCATAGGCTTCACATGCCGGTGGCGTTTGTAATTTTGCCTTTGTTTGCATTAGCCAATACAGCCATTTCTATACCTTCGTCGTTTGCCAGCGATCTGTTGTCGCTCAATAGTCTGGGCGTAATTCTTGGGCTTACAATAGGAAAACCCTTGGGGATATTTCTTTTCTCCATTGTGGGGATTGCGTTGGGTTGGTGCTTATTACCAGAGGGTTTGGCTTCAAGGCATCTCTTTGGCGCAGGCTTGCTGGCAGGCATTGGATTTACAATGTCGATATTCATCACGCTGCTGGCGTTCAATGAGCCCATGCTAATTGCGAATTCAAAAATTGCTGTGCTTGTTGGCTCCCTCATTTCAGGGGTAACGGGATTTGTCGGCCTGCGAATTATGCTAAGAAAAGTAAATATTTAGCCTCAGTGTTTTTGTATTTCGCAAATCATCCTTATTATTGCCCCGCTAAACATTAAATTTAAAATGGGAAGGGGAGACAAAAAATCCAAAAAAGGAAAACGCACCAAAGGTTCTTTCGGAAATTCGAGAAATAAGAAAAAAATCAAAGAAAGACTTAATCGCACCGCCAGAGCCAAATCATCAACGCTGGCTGTAGAAGCAAAACCAAAAGCCCGTAAAACGGCAAAGAAAAAAGAAGAATAACATGAATCACATTTCAATCAATGCATGGTGGTGGCACAGATCAGGTAGTGATCGGTGCTTTGCTGTGCTTTATTGAAAACTAAATAATTTTCTAAAGAGCCCGCCCCGATCAAAGGAGCGGGCTTTTTTATTTAACAAAAATCAGAACACCATGAAGTACAGTTTAAGAACACATTACAAGAAGTTGCTGGCCGACACGATCACGCCGGTGAACATTTACCTGAAGCTGCGCGATGTTTTTGCCGGAAGTATTCTTCTTGAAAGCTCCGATTATCATGGCAATGAGAACAGCTTGTCATTCATTTGCTGCGACCCCATTGCTTCGTTTGTAGTGCAAAAGGGTTTTGCTGTAATCAGATTCCCGGATGGTTCGGTACAAACTGTAGAAGTCGTTGGTAAAAACCTTCCGCATTTATTGGATGATTTTAGAAAATCCTTTGATCTCGGTGACGCCGACAGTCGCTTTACGTCCATGGGGTTGTTTGGCTACACGTCCTATGATTCGGCGCGCTACTTTGAGGATGTAGAATTCAAGTCTTCGGACTCGCTTATTCCGGACATGGTTTACAAACTATATCGCTACGTCATCGCCGTCGATCATTTTCATAACGAACTACGCCTTCATGAATTTACTTACGGCAATAGCGAAAGCACCCTGAGCCGCATTGAGCAGATTGTCTTTAGCAATCGTTTTTCTACGTTTAAGTTTAATGTCACCGGTAAGGAAACGACCAACTATACTGATGCAGAGTTTCTCGAACTTATTGAGAAAGGGAAGCAACATTGCTATCGCGGCGATGTGTTTCAGATTGTGTTGTCACGCCGCTTTACGAATTCATTTCAAGGCGATGAGTTTAACGTGTACCGGGCGCTCCGCTCGATCAACCCATCGCCGTATCTTTTTTATTTTGATTATGGCAACTACAAGATTTTCGGTTCCTCTCCCGAAGCGCAGCTTCAGGTGAAAAACTCGCACGCGTACATTTACCCGATTGCGGGCACATTCCGCCGCAGCGGGAACGATCAGGAAGACGCAGCACTGGCGGCGAAACTTTCCGCCGATGAGAAAGAAAACGCGGAGCACGTGATGCTGGTGGACTTGGCGCGCAATGACATGAGCCGCAACGCAGACCATGTGAAGGTGGAAGTGTTCAAGGAAGTGCAATACTATTCGCATGTCATTCACCTCGTGTCAAAAGTGTCGGGCAAGCTTACCGAAGGATCATCCGTGGTGCAATTGTTTGCCGATACTTTTCCCGCAGGAACGTTATCAGGAGCGCCTAAGGTTATGGCCATGAACCTCATCGACCGGTATGAGAATATTAATCGCAGTTTTTACGGCGGTGCAATCGGACTGATTAGCTTCGATGGTTCGCTGAACAAAGCGATTACCATTCGGACTTTCCTGAGCAAAGGAAACCAGTTGATTTATCAGGCGGGAGCTGGAGTTGTTTCAAAGTCAGATAACAAAAGTGAATTGCAGGAAGTTAACAACAAGTTGGAAGCTTTACGCAAAGCAATCCTTTTGGCGGAGACGATTTAATGGATTGAAATTAGATTATTGGATTGATGTTTTAAAACTGAAAAATTGAATATGGCGATAAAAATTCTGGTTCTGGATAATTACGATTCATTCACATACAACCTTGTTCATATCATCCGATCACTGGGGCATCATCCGGATGTGATTCGCAACGATAAGATCTCAGTGGAAGAAGTAGGCCGATATGACAAGATTCTGCTGTCGCCGGGGCCTGGCGTGCCTGATGAAGCAGGCATCATGAAGCAAGTGATTCTCAACTATGGCCCGACCAAAAGTATTCTTGGTATTTGCCTCGGCCATCAGGGGATCGCGGAAGTGTATGGCGCGACGTTGTATAATATTCCCAAGGTGCTTCATGGCGTCACCTCAATGACGCACGTGAAGGACAAGGCTGAGCCTCTCTTTAAAAATGTCTCCGATACTTTTCAAAGCACGCATTATCACTCGTGGGCAGTAAAGGCGGACAGTATTACTCATGAATTAAAAGTAACTGCTACAAACGACGAAGGATTGGTCATGGGCATTCGTCACGTGAAGTACGACGTGAGAGGCCTTCAGTTTCATCCTGAGTCGGTGATGACACCCGAAGGCCCGACGATGATTGCAAACTGGTTAAAGAATTAAGCCGCCGAACAATGAAACAGATATTAACAGAATTAATCAATCATCAGTCGCTGTCAAAGGAGAATGCGCGTCAGGTGCTCATCAATCTGGCATCAGGTAAGTTTAACCCCAGTCAGGCGTCGGCGTTCATGACGGTGTACATGATGCGTGGCATTACGGTTGATGAACTTGCCGGCTTCCGCGATGGCATGCTTGAGCTTTGCATTCCTGTGAAGTTTGATGAACCAGTCATGGATTTGTGCGGCACTGGCGGTGATGCAAAAAACACTTTTAACATCTCCACGCTGTCGTCTTTTGTGGTGGCAGCGGCAGGCCAGCCGGTGGCGAAGCATGGCAATTATGGTGTGTCTTCGCTGTCAGGTTCATCCAATGTACTGGAACATTTTGGTTATAAATTCACCAACGACAAAGACGAACTGAAGCGCAGTATTGATCGAGCCAATATTTGCTTTATGCATGCGCCGTTGTTTCATCCGGCTATGAAAAATGTGGCACCGATCCGAAAAGAACTCGGAGTGAAGACTTTCTTTAACATGCTTGGACCGATGGTGAATCCGGCATTTCCTACGCGACAGTTGGTGGGCGTTTTTAGTTTGGAACTTGCGCGCCAATACGGGTATCTCTATCAGCAAACTGACAAGCAGTTTGTAATTCTTCATTCTACTGACGGTTATGATGAGATTTCGCTCACCAGCGGATTCAAGTATTTTTACAATGAAGGTGAGGCGCTCCTTGAGCCTGAGGATTTGAAGTTGCCGCGATTGTCAGCCATTGATTTAGCCGGAGGTGACAGCATGGAGCAGTCAGGAAAAATTTTCATGACGGTGCTTGAAGGCAAAGGGACTGAAGAACAAAACGCGGTTGTGATTGCCAACGCAGGAATGGCTCTCTTTGCAGGCAATCAAAAGGATGGTTTGCAGAACAGTTTGCTCAAAGCCAAAGAAGCGCTGCTTTCTGGAAAAGCGCTGAGTGCCTTTAAAAAGTTACTTAATCAATAGTTAACTGTGAAATATGAATATCCTCGATAAGATTGTTGAGCAGAAGAAAAAGGAAGTCGCGGAACGAAAGAGTTTGTATCCGGTCAAATTGCTGGAGCAAAGCATTTACTTTTCGTCGCCTACGATATCCTTAAAAAAATATGTATTGCGTAAGGATAAGTCAGGGATTATTGCTGAGATCAAACGAAAATCGCCTAGTAAAGGCGTGATCAATCCACATGTGTCTGTCGAGCGCACGTCCATCGGCTACATGCAGGCTGGTGCCAGCGCGCTGTCGGTACTTACCGACAAAGAGTTTTTCGGCGGTAGCAGCGACGACTTGATGGTAGCACGCAAATTCAATTTTTGCCCGATTCTGCGAAAGGATTTCACCATCGACGATTATCAGATCACGGAAGCAAAATCAATTGGCGCTGATGCTATTCTGTTGATCGCTGCCATTCTTGAACCTGCTCGTGTAAAAGAGCTGTCGGCATTTGCTCACTCGTTTGGTCTTGAGGTTTTATTAGAAGTTCATACTGCCGAAGAGCTGCAGCCGCATTTATCCTCTGATGTGGACTTAATCGGAGTGAATAACCGCGATTTGAAAAGCTTTGACGTGAGCATCGAAGTGTCAAAGAAGCTTGCTGCGATGATGCCAAAGGAGATTGTGAAAGTTTCAGAAAGTGGTATCAGTAAAGTCGAGACAATTCACGAGTTAAGACAACATGGCTTCGATGGATTTTTAATGGGCGAGAACTTCATGAAAAACAGTCGGCCCGAAACGGCAGCCAAAGAATTCATGTCACAATTGGAAAAGAGAAAATGAAACCTGGATTGAAAATCTGCGGTATGCGCGATGCGCAAAATATCAACGACGTAGCAGCGTTGAGCCCGGATTTTATGGGTTTTATTTTCTATGAGAAATCTAAACGGTACGTAGGGAAAGACTTTGTCATTCCCACGAATTTCCCCAGTCAAATCAAAAGGGTAGGAGTTTTTGTGAACGAAGCGACAGAAGTTGTGTTGAAGAAAGTCGAGCAACATCGGTTGGATTTTGTACAGCTTCATGGAGGCGAATCTGTTAAGGAATGTGAACAACTGAATAGGAGTGGTGTAAGAATCATTAAGGTTTTTTCAGTCGACCGTGACTTTGATTTTTCCACGGTCGATAAATTTGAGTCGTGCTCGGATTGCTTTCTTTTCGATACAAAAAGTGAGGGCTATGGCGGATCTGGAAAAACTTTTGATTGGTCGATACTGGCAAATTATTCAAATCACGTTCCTTTTTTCCTGAGCGGAGGCTTGTCACCAGAAAATGTGCTGGCCGCACTGCAAGTAAAGACCGCAGGCTTATTTGCTTTAGATGTTAACAGCGGCGTGGAAATTTCTCCTGGCTTAAAAGACATCGATAAAATAAGATCTATAAAAACTATTCTGGATACCACTATTTAAAATTCAAAACTTCATCAGTATGAAATATACAGTCAACGATCATGGGTACTATGGAAAATTTGGAGGAGCGTTCATTCCTGAAATGTTGCACCCGAACGTAGAAGAATTGCGCATAAGCTACTTATCTATCATTGAGTCTCCGCAGTTTAAAAAGGACTTTGACTATCTGCTAAAAAATTATGTGGGAAGACCAACACCTTTATTCCTTGCAGAGCGACTCTCAGAGAAATACAAAGCGAAAATTTATTTGAAGCGCGAGGACCTTTGCCATACCGGAGCGCACAAAATCAATAACACCATCGGTCAAATTTTGCTGGCTAAAAAATTAGGCAAGAAAAAGATTATAGCGGAGACAGGCGCAGGGCAGCATGGTGTAGCCACTGCCACGGTATGTGCGCTGATGGGCATGGAATGTATTGTGTACATGGGCCAATTGGACATGGAACGCCAGCGTCCGAACGTAGAGCGCATGCGCATTTTGGGAACGAAAGTTGTAGCGGCAACGTCTGGCAACATGACGTTAAAAGATGCGACCAACGAAGCGATGCGCCATTGGATCAACAACCCGACTGACACGCATTACATTATTGGTTCTGTTGTGGGACCACATCCTTACCCGGATATGGTGGCTCGGTTTCAGTCGGTGATAAGCGATGAAATTAAAACGCAACTAACTGCGCAAGAGGGAAACCCTTTTCCAGATTATGTAATCGCCTGTGTTGGTGGAGGTAGCAATGCCGCAGGAGCCTATTATCATTTTCTCGACGATGAGCATGTGAAGTTAATCGGAGTAGAAGCTGCAGGAAAGGGCGTTGATACCGGCGAGTCGGCGGCGACGACGGCCTTGGGAAAGGTTGGAATTTTGCATGGAAGCAAATCCCTTCTTATGCAAACAGAAGATGGTCAAGTGATTGAGCCTTATTCTATTTCAGCGGGGTTGGATTATCCTGGTATCGGGCCGTTGCATTCGCATCTGTTTGATACGGGGCGTGTACAATTTATCAGCGCTACAGACGACGAAGCGATGAATGCTGGAATTGAATTGAGCAGACTGGAAGGAATCATTCCTGCGATTGAGAGTGCGCACGCTGTTGCAGTATTGGGCAAGCTGTCGTTGGATGAGGATGATGTGGTTATAGTCAACCTTTCTGGGCGCGGCGACAAAGACTTGGAGACTTACATCCGCTGGGGAAAATATTAACACTGCTATTCAAGTTCAAGACCTGATATTATCAAAATGAAAAATAGAATTAACGCGCTTTTCGAATCGAAGGCACAGAATGTTTTGTCAGTTTACTTCACGGCTGGTTTCCCAGCGTTGGGTGATACGGTTCGCATTGCAAAATCATTGGAAGAAGCAGGCGCTGATATCATCGAAATTGGAATTCCCTTCTCAGATCCTGTTGCCGATGGTCCGGTGATTCAGCAAAGCAACAAAGTAGCGCTTGACAATGGCATGAATGTAAAATTACTGCTACAGCAAGTTAAAGAAATACGCCAGCAGGTAAAGTTGCCAATCATATTGATGGGCTATCTTAATCCTGTGTTGCAATATGGAGTAGAGAAATTTTGTAAGGATGCCGCAGCAGCGGGAGTGGATGGGCTAATCTTGCCTGATCTTCCGCTGTATGAGTTTGAAACCGAATACAAAACTACGTTCGATACAAACGGATTGACCAATGTATTTTTGATATCACCAACTACTTCCGAAAATCGTATTCGACAGATAGATACAGCTACCAACAGCTTCATCTATGCGGTGTCGTCATCTAGTACCACTGGCGCAAAGAATGAATTTTCGCAAGAGCAAGCCGATTATTTCAAATACTTGAAACATTTGAAGTTGAAGAATCCATTCCTTATTGGTTTTGGTATTTCAAATCAATCAACGTTTGCCCAAGCCTGCAGTTATTCTTCGGGAGCAATCATCGGCAGTGCGTTTATACGATTGTTAGCCGACTCAAAGGATTTGTCAGGTGACATTAAGAAATTCATTGCCTCGTTGAGAGGCTAATTGTAAAACGAATTTATGATCATTCAACTTTCTAAGCACATCACAGCCGATCAAAGGGATCAGCTGATTGCGGCAATTACCAAACTGGGTTATAAAGCCAACGGTGTAACTACGCAAGTGGCAAATTATATCGTGGCCATCGGAAAAAAAGAGTTTGATATTAGGACACTCGGAAACCTTCCGGGTATTGAAGATATTCATCGAGTATCAGATGATTATAAGTTGGTATCCAACAAGTGGAAAGTAAACCGGACGGTGATCGATTTGGGTGATGGCGTTCGTATTGGCGATGGTTCCCTGGCGATTATGGCGGGCCCGTGTTCGATTGAAAATGAAAAACAAATTCAGGACACGATTGATCATTTGAAACAGAATGGTGTTAGGATCATGCGCGGAGGTGTGTTCAAGCCGCGAAGCTCTCCTTACGCTTTTCGTGGATTAGGAATTGAGGGGTTGAAGCTTTGGTATTCGCTGGCGAAACAATCTGGAATTAAGATCGTCACGGAGGTGATGCAGGTAAGTCAGATTGCTGAAATGGTTGACTATGTCGATGTGTTTCAGGTTGGCGCTCGCAATACGCAGAATTTTAATTTGCTCGACGAACTCGGTAAAGTAGATAAGCCCGTGATGATCAAGCGCGGGATTTCTGGGACTATTGAAGAGCTGCTTTATTCGGCCGAGTATGTGTTTTCGGCTGGCAATGAAAAGCTGATGCTGTGCGAGCGCGGCATCCGCACGTACGAAAGGGCGAGCCGAAATACCTTTGACATCAATGCCATTCCAATCCTGAAAGAGAAGACGCATTTGCCCGTCATTGCTGATCCATCGCATGGCATCGGCATTCGCGAGTTTGTGGAACCTGTGGCCCTTGCTGCTGCGGTAGCCGGCGCCGATGGCGTGATTTACGAAACTCACCAGAAGCCTGAGGAGGCTTTCAGCGATGGGCAGCAGACGCTGGATTTTGCAGAGTCCGCACGATTGATCAATAAGTTGAACAAAATCCAGCAGCTCAGTTTCGGAAATTAAGAGTTTCTTAACAATAACTTTCTCTGTTACCCGACTCCGTTTATACAAATCATTGAAGTAAATTCAATGTATTGACGATTATTGCAGGATAAACCCTACTTCATGGCAGATATTGTACTTCAGGCGGAGCAGCTTACAAAAACGTATTCGTCAGCTGACAAATCGCTTACTGTTTTGGACCACGTTTCTTTTCAGGCAGAGCAAGGGACGAGCCTTTCTATCATTGGCCCATCGGGTAGCGGCAAAACTACTTTGCTTGGTCTTTGCGCCGGTCTCGATGTTCCTACCAGCGGCTCGATTTCGCTAATGGGTTTTAAGCTCAACGCCATGAATGAAGACGATCGCGCCTATGTGCGCAACCAGTTTGTTGGCTTTGTCTTTCAGAATTTTCAACTGCTCTCCACGCTCACGGCGTTAGAAAATGTGATGGTACCGTTGGAACTTCGTGGTGAGAAAAATATTCTTGTGAAGGCGAAGGACCTTTTGGGTCGGGTCGGGCTCGGCGACAGGTTGCATCATTACCCATCGCAGTTGTCAGGGGGAGAGCAGCAGCGTGTAGCCATCGCTCGGGCGTTTATTTCATCGCCCAGAATTTTGTTCGCAGACGAGCCAACAGGAAATCTCGACGAAGAAAATGCACATCAGGTGACGGACTTACTGTTTGAAATGAACCGTCAGGAAAAGACAACGCTGGTGCTGGTAACTCACAATCTTGAACTTGCACAAAAGACAGAGCGGATACTTCAAATGAAAGGTGGGCATCTGGTGAACGAACGATTAACTTCCCTTGCATGATCGAGTACGTCATCCGGTTAAAAAGGAAATCAAAAAATATTTTTCAGGACAAGTGGGTCTGGAAGATGGCTTGGCGCGACGGCAGGCACAACTTCTCGCGCTTGTTTTTGTTTATGGCAGCGCTTGTCACGGGTATCGCTGCTGTGGTGGCCATCAGTTCGTTAAATTATTCTTTGCAGGATGAACTGGATCGCAACGCAAAAGAGTTGCTTGGCGCGGATCTTGTCATTAACGGAAACAAAAAATTTGATACGGCGTGGACAAATCTTTTGGCGAAAGCTAAAGTTTCGGTAGCGAAAGATGCAGACATGGCTTCGATGGTCATGTTTATGAATACCGGCAATTCCCGGCTGGTGAAAGTAACAGGGTTGGAAGGAGATTTCCCTTTTTATGGAGAGCTGATCACCAAGCCTTTCAACGCGTATGCACAGGTAAGAAAGGGAGGCTACCTGATGCTCGACGAGTCGCTGGCCACACAATATGAAGTGAGTTCAGGCGATTCGATAAAAGTGGGCAGTAAGAAATTTATCGTGGCCGGTGTAGTATCAAAAATTCCCGGCGGCGGTGCGCTTACTTCCACATTGGCTCCGGCGGTGTACGTCTCCTTGAATGACCTCGACTCAACGGGATTAATTCAATATGGAAGCCGCGTTGGCTACAGTCTTTTTGTAAAAACGAAATCGGATAAGGAGACTTCCGATCTCCTTGAAAAAGTAAAACCACTAGCGAAGCGATTAGGCAATTCCTATGAAACCGTAGAGCGCCGAAAGGAAAGTCTCGGTGAAAGCTTTCGGTCGGTGTATCGCTTCTTCTCTCTGCTTGCTTTTATTGCACTGATTCTTGGATGTATTGGTGTGGCCAGTTCAGTTCATATTTACGCACGCGAAAAGCGCGACGAAGTGGCCATGTTACGGTGTATTGGTTCGTCGGGATGGCAGGCATTTAATATTTTCTTTATCCAGGTTTTTGTTCTCGGAATTATCGGCAGCCTGATTGGGGCTTTCCTGGGTGTGGCCATCCACCAGGTTATCCCTTTGGTATTCAAGGATTATCTGCCGGGCAACATTCAGTTTTATGTTTCGTGGCGCGCTATCGCCGAAGGTACTTTGATTGGAGCGATCGTCTCGGTGTTGTTCACGATACTTCCGCTTGTGTCGGTGCGGTTTGTTCCTCCGCTTACGGTGCTGCGAGCAGATTTCATTCCTGGAAGGATTTTTTCAAAGACCAGACTTGTAGCCATTGTGCTCATCATTTTATTTCCAATCCTTGCCGCGGCTTATCAGACGCGCAGCTTTGTGGCAGGCGGTTTATTTTCGGCGGGCATTGCTGCGGCGTTGGGATGTCTGGTGTTGGTAGCTTCCGCACTTTTGTTTTTGGTGCGAAGATTCTTTCCCTCCAAGGCTTCATTTCTTTTTCGCCATGCGCTCTCAAACTTATTCCGCCCCAACAATCAGACGCGGATGTTGATGGTAACGATCGGACTTGGCGCATTTATCATTTCCGTGCTGAACATCATTCAGGGGAGTTTGCTTAATCAGGTTGAATTCAAAGGGAATAAAAATCAATCGAATACTATTTTGTTCGATATACAACCGAGTCAGAAGGAGGGAGTTGTCAAACTGATCAAAGAAAATAATATTCCACTTAATCAACTCGTGCCGATCATTACTTGTCGCCTCAGCGAATTGAAAGGCAAATCGATCGAGTCCATTCAAAAAGATACCACCAGTATTCCTGATTGGGCGCTGACGCGCGAATATCGCGTTACTTATCGCGACAGCCTCACTGCCTCCGAAGAATTAGTGAAAGGCTCCATGCATCATTTTGCTAAGGGAAAGAAGGATTCGGTTTTCGTGACCATTTCTGAGATGATGCAAGAGACCTTGCGCGTGAAGATCGGCGACTCCTTGGTTTTTAATGTGCAAGGAGTTCCGGTGAAGACGTTTATCAGCGGTGTGCGCAAGGTGGAATGGCCTAAGGATCCTCCGAATTTTATTTTCGTTTTTCCGAAGGAGGCACTGGAACAGGCACCGCAGATATGGGTGGCGGCCACTCGCGTGGATGACGCACAGAAAGCCGCTCGTTTTCAGCGTGAGTTAGTGACAAGCTTCCCCAACGTATCCCTAATCGATTTGCGACTCGTGCTCAGTACCGTGAACGAATTATTTGAAAAGATTGGATTGGTGGTTCGCTTCCTGGCCTTGTTCAGTATAATCACCGGATTGGTTGTGTTGGCAGGCGCTGTAATCAACAGCAAATTTGTCAGGATCAAAGAAAATGTATTGCTGCGTACGCTGGGTGCGCGCACGAGCCAGATTCTAAGAATTACACTCATCGAGTATGGCTACCTTGGCTTGTTCAGTGCACTTACTGCGCTGGTACTTTCCTTAGGCGGCGGTTGGTTGCTGACAAAATTCTTCTTTGAGGTGCAATTGGCCGCTAACTATGCCGAGTTATTGCTAATCAGTGCCGGAGTTGTTGTGCTTACTGTATTGATTGGCTGGATGAATTCAAGAGAAGTAATCAACACGTCACCTCTTCAGGCGATCCGGAAGGAAGGATAGTCCTTACTTCCAGTTCGCGGGATCTACTCTCCAGCTTTTCACATAGGCCAGTTGATCGCCGTCGACGTATTTTCTTTCTACGGCTTCTTCCAAGAGGAAATTGAAGTCACTCAGGCAGACCAGAGGAATATTGGCTTGCGTAAAGCTTTTATCGGCCACTTCAAAGCCGTAGGTGAATATCGCGACCATGCCGATTACCTGAAATCCGGCTTCCTGCATCGCTTGGGCGGCTTTCAATGAACTTCCACCCGTAGAGATCAAGTCTTCTACCAAAACCGCTTTTTTGCCGGCATCAATCTTCCCTTCAATCAGATTCCCCATGCCATGTTCTTTGGGTTTGGGGCGCACGTAAACGAATGGTAAACCTAGTGCATCGGCTACCAACGCTCCCTGAGGTATGCCCGCTGTGGCGACTCCGGCGATACACTCCGCCTGTGGGTAATTTTTACGAATGACGGCCGCCAGCGATTCCTTTACAAACGTCCGTATTTCCGGGTAGGAGAGTGCCAAACGGTTGTCGCAATACACCGGCGATTTCCATCCTGAGCTCCAGGTAAAGGGATTTTTATAATTTAGTTTAATCGCACCAATTTCGAGTAGCTTTGAAGCTATCTTGCGGGCCGAGGCAGATTCAATTTGTATCAAACTCATGCCTGCAAATTAGAAGGAATCGTGGAATATTTCACTTTTATGACTGGGGATGTTGATTGATTGAAAATATTTTATGTTTTTGCACACGATACTGTTTCATGGATTTATTTGTTAACGACATCCCCGTAAAGATTTTACAGCCCGGCGAGTCGCCGGATGTGGGTTCTTTTAATCACGAAATCAATGCTGCCTCAGAGCCCGTCACCAAGGCCAAGCTGATTAACCACGTGTGGGTTCATTCTGCCAGCGTGATGGACCTTGATCTAATTCTCGACCTGATCAATTCTAAAGTTCCTATACCCTTGCATTCAATGGCCTTGTCGGTAAAAGACTACGAGGCTACCAAGGCGTATCTCAAAAAGAAATTTAAAGTGGTAAAAGCGGCAGGGGGATTGGTGCGCAAAAAGGATCGTGTCCTGATGATTTACCGGATGAAGAAATGGGATCTCCCGAAAGGAAAGAAAGAAGCCGGCGAGAAAAGTAAGGAAACGGCTATTCGCGAAGTGGAAGAAGAATGCAACGTAGAGGTGAAGATCGGTAAGAAGATTTGTACTACGTGGCACACCTACACAATGAACAAGAACAACATGATCAAACGCACCAAGTGGTATGAAATGGATTTGATCAACGATTCACGCAGCAGGCCGTCGATTGAGGAAGATATTGAAGAGCTCCGCTGGATGACACAGAAAGAAGTGTATCACGCGCTGGAAAACTCGTACCGGTCTATTCGGTTTGTCTTTGAAGAATATTACCGCAAACAAAAAGTAAAGCCCTAAAGCGTGTAGGGAAGGTATTCGGAGACATCGCCTTTGTAGCGGTGCACTTCGCGAATAATCGATGAATTAATCGGAGCAAACTTTGGGGAAGTAATCAAAAACACAGACTCCAATTCCATATTCAGATTGCGGTTGATCTGCGCAATACTGTTTTCATATTCAAAGTCGGTCGTATTTCTCAGCCCACGCAACAGATAGGTGGCGTTATTCTTTTTGGCAAATGTAGCCGTAAGTTCGGCATAGGTTTGCACTGAAATTTGCGGATAGCTTTTGAAGGTATCTTTTATTTTTTGCACCATCAGCTCAATGGGAAAGTACCGCTGACTTTTAGTGCTGTTGTATCCCACCGCAATAATAATCTCATCGAAAAGGCTAAGCCCCCGCAATACAATATCTTCATGACCTTTAGTGAAGGGGTCAAACGATCCGGGGAAAATGGCAATGCGTGACATTAGTTGGCGAGTAGTTGAAGCGAATACAGATCGATAAACTGATGCTCCTGTACTTCGTCAAACAGGTAGCTGAATTTCAAGTGTCTTGGGCGCTCACCGAAACTTACGTTCCGAATGTACTTGATAAACTCAAGATAGTGCGGAGAGTTTTTCCCGATATAACCCCACAGCACAATTTCACTCGTCTGCTGGTCCATGTTCAGGCTCTTCAATACGAGCATAATGTACTTTACATAATCCGCAAACTGCTTGATCGGGAATTGATTGTAGTACACCAGCTTGCCCTTGTCGGTAGAAAGGATGTGTAGCTTAAAGCGATCGACATACACATACAGCGGGTTGGTATCAGGTTTTGATGCATGGGCGATACCTTCAATCAAACAAGCGGACTGATGAAAGAACTGATGTGTTGTGTTTTGGTAAATGCTATCGATCCAATCGTGAAAATCTTGCTGAACTGAAAATACTGTTACGGAATGAATACTCGTATTTTTGCACCACAGCACTTTCTCTTTTCCTTCCTCAAGTGTGGCGTTTAACTTTAGGTATTTGGCTGCATTTTTTTCGATGAACAACTCTTCCGGAACCTGACAAAACTTGTTGTTTTTGATTCCGATTTTCACCTCTCTCCAGAAGCCAGCCTTGAGCAGCGCGTGGGCGTCAAAAAGTTCTTTAAGTGCGGCCAGCAACTCGCCGTGGGATTGCACATTGCTCATCGCATAATCTTCCAATACCAGAAGTCGGTTCTCCTGGCTATCAACCACAGCAATTTGCAAATCTTTGGGTCCTGTTTGAATCAGTAGATTGTATTGATGGAGCAATTCCTCATCAAAGCGATCGTCTTTTACCTTCTTGATTACCTTGTAGTTGGCTGTGGAAGTTTGCAAAGCAAGCGGTTTAGAAATGAGTCAATCTTGGTATTGCAATAATAAAAATTTTCATGGGTTAATTGGTAATCTACACCTTAAAATATCCATTTAATGTAGTTATCTCCGATGGATGGCTCATCATTTTGAAAATGCCATGCAGTTCGTTGGTCGGAGTGGCTGCGATTTCGTCCCACGATATAAACTTTACGTCCTGAATTACCTGTGGGCTTCCTGGCTCCGGGTCTGCGCCCTTTCGAAGCTTCGCTGACTGATAAGTCACATTGAAAAACAATTCTATGGCGTGAAGCGGATGAGCAATAAATTCACACGCAAAAAGGAATCTATCGACATGGATGTCAAGCCCAGTCTCTTCCTTGAACTCCCTTTTCAGGCAATCGATGGCACTTTCGCCAAACTCTATTCCGCCGCCAGGCGGTGCCCAGAAATTACTGTTCGTAATTCCATGGTGATTGACCATCAATAACCTCTCTTCATGAACGCAAACACCACAAACTCTCACACGCAGCCGGTTTCCATAAAATGTTTGAACCGTATTTTTCATTTTTTCGTTGATTGTCAAGAATTAAAGTTAAAACCTATTTAACTTTAAAGCATAAATCACCTATGAGGATTTTCTTTTTACTGATTTCTTTCCTGTTATCCTTCACGACAACAAGTTTATTGGCGCAAGATCAAAGCGGTCCAGCAATTACTTGGGATAAGACTACATACGATTTTGGAGATATTTATCAGGGCGAAAAAGTTGAGCACACTTTCAAATTTGTGAATACCGGAAAACAACCCCTTGTACTTACCAACGTACAGGTAACGTGCGGATGCACCACCCCAAAAGGCTGGCCCCGCGATCCGATTATGCCAGGCGACAAAGCCGAGCTTGTAGTTCAGTTCGATAGTTCCAATAAAATTGGCCGGCAAAACAAAGTGGTCACAGTGGTTTCCAATGCGGTGGAAGGAAACAGCCGCGTTTCATTTTCGGCCAACGTTTTAGAGAAGAAGAAAGATTAGTTTTTCGCCGCACCTTTTACAAGCGCTGCTACGCACGTCGCCCATCCGGCAATCATCAAAACACCTCCAACTGGAGTGATCATCGCAAAGGCTGTCACGTTAGTCAGCGAAAAGAAATAAAGACTCCCGCTGAAGAAGAATACTCCAAAGAAGAGCAGGAGGGATGACCAACGCAAGGTTGTTGTTCCCCATTTATCCATCAGCAGTCCGATAATCAACAAAGCAAACGCATGGTAGAAATGGTAGCGCACGGCCAATTCAAAGGTTTCGAGGCGGCCTAGTTGCGTGAGCAGTGGTTTTAGCGCGTGGGCGCCAAAAGCCCCGAAGGCTACGCCTAACATGCCGAGTAGTGCACCAGTCACTAATGTTTGCTTTTGATTCATGCTTTCAATCAGGTCTTTTGTTTCTTTTTCTTGGCCGCCGGGAAAAGGATGTTGTTCAAAATTAACCGGTAGCCGGGCGAATTCGGGTGCAGGTTGAGATCGGTTGGTTCTTCGCCCACCTGATGCTGGTAATCTTCCGGGTCATGACCTCCGTAGTAAGTCCAGAATCCCTTACCTAGTACACCGTGAATGTACTTGGCTTCGTTGATTGATTTTGTCTCACCCATGATGACCACGTCCGATTTAATCAGGTTCTTCTTAAATCCTGTGGTTTGGCCGTAGAATCCCTTCACCATCTTTTCATGATTTTGGGTGAGCATGGTAGGAATGGGGTCCCACTTGGCAGAAAACTGGAAGACAGAAAAATAGTCGTTCCCTTGTACCAGTCCACGTTCGGGGAAATTGTTGTCGATGTCTGAAAACTCATATTGGTAAGGGTCTCTCGACAAATGAAAGTTGGTGAAGGCGAGTGTGTTATCGAATTTTAATTTTTCTTGCGCTTGCGGATCGGCCGGGTCACCGTCATACATGTGCTCGCAGATGTCAACTCCATCCGCCGAAAGAGCAATGTCAAAAGAATCGGTGGCTGAGCACATCGCAAACAAAAAACCGCCGCTGGCTACAAAGGCTTTGATCCTTTTCACCACGGCTAACTTCAGTTGCGATACTTTACCAAACCCAAACCGATGCGCGGTTTCTTCCGCTTCCCGTTGTTGTTCGATGTACCAGGGATAGTTGGCATAGGTTCCATAGAATTTGCCATACTGGCCTGTAAAGTCCTCATGGTGAAGGTGAAGCCAATCATACTTGGGAAGTACTTCATTAAGCACTTCATCATCAAAAATAATATCGTACGGAATCTCAGCGTAGGTTAGTGAAAGTGTTACGGCGTCGTCCCACGGTTGCTTCGATTTTGGTGAATATACCGCAATGGTCGGCGGCTTCTCCAACTTCATAATGTCGTAGTTGGCTGATGGGCTGGCGATCTCAGTGACAATCGCATTGACCTGCGCATCGGATATGATTTCGTAACTCACGCCCCGTACTACCAATTCGTTTTGGATTTTGGGGTGGTATTTGCACATAAAACTCCCCCCGCGATAATTCAGCAGCCAATCCACTTCCGTATCCGACTTTAGAACCCAATAGGCTATACCGTATGCCTTGAGGTGATTGGTCTGTTTTTCGTCCATGGGGATAAAGATTGAATTTCCCCAGCATGTCTTTGCGAACAAAAAAACCGTCAGCAACAAAATCCTCGCACTCATCGTAGAAGCCGATTATGGTTGTAACAAAATCAATCTTTAAAAGTCTACTCTTTAACGGATAAAGATATAATTTTGATTCTGGATAAGCTAAACTTGAATTAATCCCCACTCGAATCGATGAATCTGGTTGAAAATATCAAAGAAGGACTGCGGTCAGTAAAAGCCAATATGCTGCGGTCTGTACTTACTGCATTGATTGTGGCTATCGGTATTACCTCGCTGGTTGGGATACTCACCGCCATCGACGGAATCGAATACTCTGTCAATGAAAGTCTTTCTTCGCTGGGGGCAAATTCGTTTGATATTTATTCTAAAAACAACCGTGGCTCTGCTCAGGAAGGAGTGAAGGAGAAAGTTTATCCTCCGTTGATGCTCAGCGAAGTACAAAAATTCATCGATGAATATCCCGTTGAATCCATAATCAGTCTGTCCGCCCGCCTCACCATTCTCGCCGAGATTAAGCACGGTTCTGAAAAAACAAATCCAAACGTAAACGTTACGGGGGTAAACGAAGAATACATTGCGATCAAAGGCCTTAATTTGGAAGAAGGCAGGAATTTTTCACCTTTCGAAATTCGTCAAGGTGGCCACGTTGCCATCATTGGCCATGAGTTAGCTAAAACGCTTTATGGCGAGGGAAAGAATCCGGTGAACACAGTAGTTTCTTTCAAAGGAATGCAATTTAAAGTGATTGGGTTGCTGAAGGAGAAAGGATCGCTCTCCGAAAACAATTTTGACAACATGATGCTAATCCCCATTATTGTTGCCAACCAACAAGCTGCAGGAGTAGGTCTTAATTACCGGTTGAATATTGGTATCGCAGATCCTAATCAGATGGATTTCGCCATGGGCGAGGCTACGGGCATTATGCGAAAAATTCGCCACGACGAGGTTGGACGTGAAAACTCGTTTGATATTGAAAAGAGCGAATCCCTAGCTCAAAACATGGAAAGCATTACCAACGGTTTGCGGTTTGGAGGATTTGGTGTTGGCTTTATCACACTGCTAGGCGCTTCCATCGCCTTAATGAACATTATGCTTGTGTCTGTGACCGAACGAACCCGCGAGGTGGGGGTTCGTAAAGCATTGGGCGCTACACCTTTACGGATTCGTCAGCAATTTGTGATTGAAGCCATTGTGGTCTGTGTGCTTGGTGGAATCGGAGGGGTATTGCTCGGTATCCTGATTGGAAATTTGATATCCAGAGCCATCGGCATCGAAGCGTTTGTTGTTCCCTGGTTCTGGATGCTCGTAGGGATGATTGTTTGCGTGGTAGTAGGCTTGCTTTCTGGGTATTATCCTGCTCACAAAGCCTCAAAACTTGACCCTATCGAATCGTTGCGGTTCGAATAACCTTAGCTGGCTTTAGCCTCAATGGCTTCCAGTTTCACTACGCGAAGTACAAATTGCTTGTCGAGCGTAAACTCATACGTGTCCTTTTCCATTAACTCAGTGGCTTTTTTGGATTGCTCTAATATCAGAAGCAGATCCTGGGCTACCGCTGAATTTCGAATGTTATTGATTGCTTTTCCCCTTGCGGCATGCAGCGTAAATGAATACGCCTTTTCCTTCGGGTTCATGGCTTTAAACTCGTGGCCCGAGAGTTTGTATTCCTGCGGCTGCCCGGCTGAGGCAACCATAAGTTGCAAAATGGCAGGGCGATACTTGTTCCAAAGGGGAGTATAGAAATTGGTGTTGGTTGTATTCAAAAACATTCGTTAATTTTTAGGAACCCATCGCGATTAAACGAGTCGTGAGTTTTGCCAAAGGTAAGTATATAAAGTTAATGCAGGGTATTGTTGACAGGTTTGTAGTTTAGGCTACGTATTAGGATATTACGGCTATTGGTCGTACCTTTGAAGGGTTTTTTAGCAGAATCATTCCGTATTAGCAAGTCCTATCTCTTTTTCAACAATTAGAGTCCCTTTCTACTCCCCAATCATTTTAGCTAAAAATCACTTGCCTGAAGCGTTGGCTATTTTAGGAATAGCGTGAACCATTTAGCGCATTTATGGCTTTTAATGAAAGGCACGAAGTGTGATGGATTTTTCAACACAAAGACGTTTTAAAACGGTTGGAAGCGTTTAAGTAAAACAATTAGACACGACCATTTTCGTTAGTATAGGAATTTCAATTAGTAAGTAAGAACTCAAATTTTTAGTACAATTCAATAATTAATTTTTTATCACCATGAAAGAAGGAAAAGTAAAATTCTTTAACCACACCAAAGGATTTGGATTCATCACCCCGAACGACGGCACTGAGGATGTTTTTGTGCACCAAACCGGTCTGATCGACAAGATTAAAGACAATGACAATGTGCGTTACGAAACTGAACGCGGAAGAAAAGGCATGAATGCCGTTCGCGTAGAAGTAGTAGCTTAATTTTTTTTTAGTAAAAATAATAGCGGCCGGCAAATCCTGTAGACAAGCACGACCCGCGCGGGAATGCAACCTAAGGGTTTTGTCGGCCGTTTTTGGTGTTGTCCTTTTGAAGTAATAGATCAATCATGATTATCGATAAGGTCAGGTTGATTAAATTTTTTGAATAGAAATACAACATGAGACAGTTAAAAATAGTAAAGCAAATCACCAACCGCGAAAATCAATCGCTCGATAAGTATTTGTCGGAGATTGCCAAAGTGGAGTTGATTTCTGCTGAACAGGAAGTAGAGTTAGCCAAACGTATTCGTGAAGGCGATCAGGTGGCGTTGGAAAAGTTGGCCAAAGCGAATCTTCGCTTTGTGGTTTCAGTGGCTAAGCAATATCAGAACAATGGGATGTCGCTCGGCGACCTGATCAATGAAGGCAATGTGGGGTTGATCAAAGCGGCCGCAAGGTTTGATGAAACCCGCGGCTTTAAGTTTATTTCATACGCCGTATGGTGGATTCGTCAGTCGATTATGCAGGCGCTTGCCGAGCAGTCGCGCATTGTACGCCTTCCACTAAATCGAGTAGGTTCTCTCAATAAAATTTCAAGAGCGTTTTCTGAATTGGAGCAGAAATACGAGCGTGAGCCTTCGGCTGAAGAACTGGCAAAAGTACTGGACATGAGTCCTGAGGAAATTGAAAGCAATCAGCGCCTTTCCGGACGCGCCATTTCTGTTAATGCTCCTTTTGTTCAAGGTGAGGAAAACTCACTACTGGATGTGTTGGAAAACGAAAGCGAAGAAACGCCCGACCAGGGATTGTTACACAATTCATTGCGTCAGGAAATTGCTCGATCGTTGTCAACGCTTACTGAACGCGAGTCGGAGGTAATTGCATCCTACTTCGGATTAAATGGAAATCAATCAATGACTCTTGAAGAGATCGGTGATAAATTTTCGCTGACGCGTGAACGTGTTCGTCAGATCAAAGAAAAAGCGACCCGCAAATTGCGTAATGGGTACCGCAGCAAATTGCTAAAGTCGTATCTCGCCTAGTTCATAAAACTTAAAATCTCACTTTCTTTAATCGGCGGATTAGCGCCGTGATGAGTAGCTACGAGTGCGCCAAGCGCACAGGCGTAGTTGAGTGCGTATTCTGGAGGTTTTTTCTCAAAGATATTTTTGATCATCCCGGCAAGGAAAGAATCGCCACTGCCGATCGTGTCTTTTACTTCAACTTTGTAGACTTTCGATTTGTGAAGACCTTGCTCGTCAAGGAATAAAGCTCCATCGCCGCCCAACGTAATGATGGCTGCTTTCAAGTTGAAAGTCTTTTTTATGAAACTTACTTTTTCTTCGCGTGTCAACCCGGTGGTGTCGTACCAGCTGCTCACAATTTCAAGTTCGTCTTCGTTCATTTTTACGATGTCGGATTTTTGCAAAAGTGATTCGATCAGCTCTTTTGAGTAATGAGGAGGGCGGAGATTGATGTCGTAAATTTTTAACCCTTTTGCCACGTCAAGCAAATGCAGCAATGCGCCACGCGAATGCTCATCGCGGCAAGCTAATGTGCCGAAGACAAAAGCGTAGGCTTCTCTCGCCGCATCCACCGCTTCGGGTGTGTCGGTAATAAAATCCCACGCCACCGGATGCACAATGTTGTACGTCACGGAAGTACGGTTGGAGATATTTACTTCCACAATGCCGGTGGAGTGTTGCACGTCGCGCTGAATCCAATCTGTAGCGCCTCCTTTTTTTCTGATGAATTCTACAATCTCGTCGCCGAGCGAATCGGTGCCAACCTTGCTGATCATGGCTGCGTCAATACCAAGATTTTGTAAATGAAGAGCCACGTTCATTGGTGCGCCACCAGGTAACTTTCCCGACGGAAGCATGTCCCAAAGTATTTCTCCAAAACAACAAACGTACTCGCCCGACTTTTTCATATCTCAAGATTCTTTTGACTTATTTTTTCCAAATTGATTTCAACTCAAATACTTCCGCTTTTACCAATTCTGTTTTTCCTCCTGTGCCAAACAACGTGAGCGTTTGGTAATCTTCGTTAGGAAAAAACAAATCGGTCATCACGAGTTTACCTTCATCCACAAAAACTTCTACTGAAGTATTGTCAATAAAGGCGTGAAGGGTAAGAAGACTTTCGGCTTTGAGTGGCGCCGTATGCCTGGCGGCGAATTTTTTTGAAAAGGAAATTTTACCTGAAGCGGTGCGGTCGATGAAGAATTCGTTCTTTGCCTTATCATAGCCAACCACCACCTTCTCGTGCAACGAATTGCCAATGGCGAAGCCAACCGTTGAAGCTGTACTGTGCGCCAGGTCAATGTGAAGAATAACTTCCTTTTGAACGTATGGGCTTTCGATGGTAAGCGAATCGAAAAAGGAGCGGGGCGCAATTTCAACTGCCTCTTTGCGAAGTTGGGTTAAGGCCTCAATGGGTTTTTGGTTCAGCCTCAATCCGTCCGGTGTTTCCATCAACGAGAGTTCTCTTGGAATTGTAGTGGCGCTGCGCCACGTAGAAGCCGGAACAGTGGTAGCGTAATCGTCCCAGTTTGACATCCAGCCGATGAGGATTCGCTTATTGTCAGGCGCACCAAACCAGGTAACGCCGGCGTAATTGTCAGCGCCATAATCCAACCATAAAATGGCAGAGGCGGGGTTTTCATTGGTGAATGACTTGCCGTCAAACTTGCCGATGAAGTATTGTGTACCTGAGCCACCGTTTACACTGCCGCGTCCGATGTTTTGGATGAGTATCCATTTTTCTTCGCCGCTCTTGGTCTTCAAAGGAAAAAGATCAGGACATTCCCACACGCCACCGTGCGAACCTTCTGAGCGGCCAAACTCACTTTCCTTGGTCCATTCTATAAGGTTGGGAGATGAAAATAGTTCGAGGTGATCGCCGACGGCCAGCGGCATGATCCACTTTTTGGTGCCTTCGTGCCACAGCACTTTCGGATCGCGAAAGTCCTGATCTCCTTTGTTTTTCAATACAGGGTTTCCCGCAAACTTTGTCCACGTAGTGCCGTGGTCGTTGCTGTAGGCAATGCCTTGCGATTCGCGGTCAATGCGCCCGGCTTTTTCTTTCACCATGTCGTGGTAAGTGAAAATGGCAACAAGCGGATCCGCTTTTCCGGATTTGAATCCCGAGGTGTTGTCTTTGTCGATCACTGCGCTTCCCGAGAAGATGTATCCCAGCGAATCCGGATAAAGCGCAATGGGCTGGTGTGTCCAGTGCACCAGATCTGTGCTCGTGGCATGCCCCCAGTGCATCGGGCCCCACACGTTACTGTCAGGGTAATGCTGATAGAAATAATGATAGACGCCCGCGTCGTACACCAATCCGTTGGGATCGTTCATCCATCCCTTTTCAGGAGAGAAGTGAAACTGCGGCCGATGTTGTTCCTGATAATAACCGGTTTCCTTTTTTTGCGGCATAGCGCATCCGATTAAAATCGACCCAAACAGAAAAAGGTATTTCGTTTTCATACGACTTAATGAATCATTCGCTTCTGGAGATTCTCCAGTGACACGCCCTTGGTTTCCGGCATCATCAGCCACACATAAAGGAGTTGGAAGACCATCATCGCGGCGAAGAATGAAAAGATGGCTCCTCCGCCAAACTGTTGAGAAAAATACGGGAATACGTTGGCAATGATGGCGGCGAACACCCAATGTGTGAGTGCGCCCCACGCCATGCCCGAGGCGCGCACGGAGTTGGGAAATATTTCAGAAATGAAAACCCAGATCACCGAACCCTGGCCGATAGCGTGCGCCGCGATAAAGGCAAAGATGAATACGGGGACATTGGCATACGATTCGTTGAAGAAGGCCAGCGCAATGAGCGACAGCGAGATCAGGTACCCCAAGGAGCCGATGTACATGAGTACTCTTCGTCCGACACGATCAATCAGCGCCCAACCGATCACAGTGAAAATCAGATTCACAACGCCAATACCTGTTGACGAAAGCAAGGCGCTCTCTTTACCAAGTCCAGTCATTTCAAAGATCCGGGGAGAGTAGTAGATGATGGCGTTAATGCCCGACAACTGGTTGAACGTGGCAAACAAAAACGCAAGCAAAATCGGCATGCTGAATTTCTTGGAAAAGAATTTTTCGGCCACGCCATGAGTTTCGGTTTTTGAATCCTGAATTTCCTTCAGCGCAGTCTCTACGTCCGGATCGGTGTAGGCAATGATTTTTTTTGCTTCGTCAACTTTGCCTTCATGAAGGATCAGCCAGCGCGGAGTTTCGGGAGTGAAGAATAGCAGGATGAAGAAAGCAATCGATGGGATGGCCACTACGCCGAGCATCCAGCGCCAGTCTTCGGCGCCGCCACTCAGCAAGTAATTGGAAACATAGGCAAACAAAATACCCAGTACAATATTAAGTTGGAATGAGATGCCCATGCGTCCTCTGAACTTGGGCGGGGCAATCTCTGAAATGTAAACCGGTGCCACCACAGACGAGGCGCCGATGCTCAGCCCACCCAGAAACCGGAAGATCATGAACACAATCACATTCCCGGCAAGGGCAGCCCCCAGCGAGGAAAGGAAAAAAGAAAAAGCAATCCAAAGCAAGGTTTTCTTACGGCCATATTTGTCGCTGGGCCAGCCTCCGAAAGCAGCGCCGACCACAGTGCCGTACAAGGCCATCGCCACAGCCAGTCCATGTTGTAAGGTGGTGAGATTCCAAAGCTGTTGTATGTCTTGCTCCGCGCCAGAAATCACGGCTACATCCATCCCGAACAGGAAGCCGCCGAGGCTAACGGTGATGGACCATAGGATTAGTTTTTTGTTCATGTCGGTTTGGTAGGGTTGGGGTTGGTCTTTACTGATGGTAAATTAATTGAAAAATTGATTGAAAATAGAAACTATCCTGCCAATTACATCCATGGCTGCACTTAATATTTTCAGTCTGAGAATGTTTTCTTTGTTATCTTTCATTCTTTTGAGATCATGCGCTGCGGCGCAAACTATCTAATGTAACCGAGCAATGGCCAACTGGAAAATCAAACTCTCCCTTTTTCTAAACTACTTTGTGTTTGCCATGCTGCTAAACAGCGTGGGTACCGTGATTCTCCAGGTGCAGCATAACTATGGTGTGTCTGAATCTTCAGCCAGTATTCTGGAAGCGTTCAAAGACCTGAGCATTGCCTTTGTTTCGTTTTTGGTAGCCTCGTTCATTACCCGGATCGGTTATAAAAAAGCGATGTTGCTGGCCCTGGGTTTCGTAACGGTAGCATGTTTGGCGATGCCTTCGATGGGAAGCTTCACCATGACCAAAGTACTGTTTGCCGTGACGGGCACTTCCTTTGCGCTCATTAAAGTTTCCGTGTACGCTACGATTGGTATTGTCACCAAAGACAAGAAGGAGCACGCGAGCTTCATGAACTTTATCGAATCCTTTTTTATGATCGGGATTCTTACTGGCTATTTTGTGTTCAGCGCTTTTGTGGATGATAAGAACCCAACCTCTACATCATGGCTGTCGGTCTATTACCTGTTGGCAGGAATAGCTACCGTTGCCTTTTTACTTTTGCTCAGCGCACCACTTGACGAATCGTCGGTGAAACATGATGATGCCAAACCCTTCAGCGAAGACTTTGCTGACATGGTGAAGTTGGCTATCAAGCCCCTGGTGCTCGTGTTCATCCTCAGCGCCTTCACGTATGTGCTGATTGAGCAAAGCATCATGAGTTGGTTGCCGACGTTCAACAGTAAGGTGCTGAACTTACCGTCCACGCTGAGTATTCAGATGGCCAGCATCCTCGCCGCTTCTACCGCGATTGGCAGGTTTAGTGCGGGCTTTGCGTTGCGCAAAATTCATTGGTTTTATGTGATCGTCGTTTGCCTGCTGGCTGCAGCAGCGTTAGTATTGGTGGCTATCCCGTTGGCAGAGTCATCTACCGATCGTCAGGTCACGGGCTGGGGCGATGCACCTCTCGGCGCGTTTGTATTTCCCTTGATCGGATTGTTTATTGCGCCGATCTATCCAGCCATCAACTCGGTGATATTAAGTACGCTGCCAGCGCGGCAGCACGGACCGATGTCTGGGCTCATTGTTATCTTCTCCGCGTTGGGTGGCACTACCGGATCGATCATCACCGGCCACATTTTCCAGGCGTTTGGCGGAAAGACCGCGTTTTATTTTTCGCTCGTGCCGGTCACGCTATTAATGGTGTTCCTCTACTTTTTTAACACGCTGCAGCGAAAGTCGGAGGCGCCCATTGAGTTTAATTCCAACGCAAGTCATTAACTTGCTGTCATGAAGATGAAAATTCAAATTCATGAACTCGGAGCGCTCTTCGAGGAGGTGCAGAACCAAAACATTCTCGGCGATGGCAAGACTTTTCCTGACTGCGTCGGCAAGAGACCGCTGGATGAAATCAGTGACGACTTTCAGCGTCAGCGCGATTCAACAACATTTAATCTCAAGAAATTTGTAGAAGAGAATTTCTTCCTGCCCAAGGCTTTCTCTTCCAATTATAAAAGCGATCCGGATAAATCGCCACAGCAGCACATCGCGGCGTTGTGGGAAGTACTCACCCGTCAGCCAGACGAAGAAGGTGGATCACTTATTGCGCTGCCCAAACCGTACATCGTGCCCGGTGGACGCTTTCGCGAGATTTACTATTGGGACAGTTATTTCACGATGCTTGGCCTTCGCGAGTCAGGACGAATCGATCTGATTCAAAACATGGTGGATAACTTCAATCACCTCATTCATACCGTCGGATATATCCCCAACGGAAACCGAACGTATTTTCTGGGCCGGTCGCAGCCTCCTTTCTTTTCGCTGATGGTTCGGTTGCTGGAGAAGGAGATTGGTGAAACCAAAGGTGCAGATGTGCTGATCACGTATCTGCCGGCGCTTGAAAAGGAATACCTCTTTTGGATGAAAGGCAGCGGCCAGCTCAGCGCCGGTGTGGATGCCCGACATCGTGTGGTGAGAATGCCCGGCGGCGAATTGCTCAACCGCTATTGGGACGAAAACACTACGCCGCGACCCGAAGCCTACAAAGAAGATGTAGAGCTTTCTAATATTTCAAAGTACGCTCAGCAAGAATTGTATCGACATCTGCGGGCAGCCGCCGAGTCGGGCTGGGATTTCAGTAGTCGTTGGTTTAAAGAAGAAAAGGTATTTGCTTCCATTCATACTACCGATATCATTCCGGTCGATCTTAACTGCCTGCTCTATCATCTTGAACACACCTTGGCGGATGCTTACCACCATTCTGGAGACGATGGCAAAGCCACATATTTTACCACGTTGGCCGCACAACGCAAAGCGGCCATCTTACGCTATTGTTGGAATGCAGAAGAGAAATTCTTTTTTGATTACGATTTTGTCAATCAAAAACAAAAACGACAACTCACCCTGGCAGCTGCGTTTCCTTTGTTTTTTGAAGTGGCCTCGCATACACAAGCCATGGCTGTGGAAGCCAAGCTGATGAATAGTTTTTTGAAGCATGGCGGACTGACTACCACGCTCGACTTCAGCGGCCAGCAGTGGGATGCGCCTAACGGCTGGGCTCCGTTGCAATGGATCGCTTACAAGGGACTATTGAATTATGGATTTAATGAATCAGCAGAGAAAGTGAAAGCCCGCTGGACCAACGTTATTCTGAAGGTGTATAAAAACTCGGGCAAGATGACTGAGAAATACGACGTGTGGAATCAACACGGCGAAGCCAGCGGCGGCGAATATCCTAATCAGGATGGCTTCGGATGGACCAACGGAGTTTTCCTGGCGATGATGGCGCGCTAACTTTTACTTCTTCGCTTCCTGATAAATTTTGTCAATCTCGCTTTGGTATTTCTTCATGATGTTGGTACGGATCACTTTAAAGGAAGTGGTCAGCTCGCCGGCTTCTACCGTCCATTCCGCATCAGCGAGAATGAATTTACGAATGCGCTTGAAGCTCTCTACCTTTTCGTTTAACCTGTCCACTTCGTCCTGCATTTTGCTGATCACTTTGATGTTGTGTATCATGTACTGCGGCGATGTCCAGTGCACGCCGTTTTCGCGGCACCAATTTTCCAACACCACAAAATGAGGAACCAGCACGGCGCACACAAAAGGTCTGTTGAATCCGGCGATCACACATTGGTGAATGAACGCCGAAGACATGAAGTGATTTTCAAGCGGCGCGGGTGCGATATAAATTCCGGCGGTAGTTTTAAAGATGTCTTTTTTGCGATCGGTGATCACCAGAAAGCGATGGTTAATGAACGTGCCGACGTCGCCGGTTTTAAACCAGCCGTCGGTGGTGAAGGCAGCAGCGGTGAGCTCAGGTTGTTTGAAATATCCACTGAACACATTCGGTCCCTTGATCAGAATTTCTCCTTCTCCTTTTTCATTTACAGCATCGAGTTTTATTTCTATTCCGGGAATCGGCAGACCCACGGTTCCAAACTTCGTCATGCCCGGCTGCGGGCGGTTGGTGGCAATAAACGGCGACGCTTCCGTCATCCCATATCCCGACAAGGTAGTGATGCCTGCCGCCGAAAACATTCGGGCGATCGCGGGGCGCAACGCGGCGGCTCCCACCACCATGTATTTTATTTTGCCGCCGAGCGAACTCTTCCATCGGTTTAACACCAGCCACCGCGCCAGCAACAATTCAATGCGAAAGAGAAGCCTTGCATTTTTTTCGTCCTTGTATCTTTCGCCGGTGCGCATCGCCCACGAAATCAACATTCGCCTTAGTGAATTTTTTTTGAGCCGTTGTTCCTGCAGGTAATCAAACATTTTTTCAAGTGTCTTCGGCACGCACGTGCAGAAGTACGGACGCACCGTGTGGAAGTCGCTCGTAAGACGGTCGCGGCTTTCGCTGAAATAGATGTTCACACCAAAGGCTATGTAGGCGTAGCAACTGGTTCGCTCAAAGATGTGGCTGAAGGGGAGGAAGCTCATCGCGCGGTGACCTGCGTGCAGCGGAAACAGCGGCAGTATCGATTTTATGTTGCTCACCACATTGCGGTGGGTGAGCCCGGCGCCCTTCGGTGTGCCCGAACTGCCCGACGTGTACAATATGGCGAGTGTGTGATCGGCGGTGATTTTGTTTCGTTCGTCGATCACCTGACTGGCAACATTCGGCGCAAGACTCTTTGCCGAAAGCGCAGGAAAGAATCCTTCCTGATTGCCTTCCAGATGATACACCTGATTCAGCGGTGAGTCTTCGTTCAGCAGCAACTTTATCTTAAAGAAAAGTCCGGCGTCGGCGGCGATACAAATTCGCGCCTGAGTTTCGGCGACGATGGCTTTCATCTCTTCGGGTGAAGCCGTAGGATGAAGGGGAACGGTAATCAATCCCAGTTGCTGACACGCAAAGTCAATAATCATCCAGTGAGTGTTGCCGGCTTTCGGAACGATCGCTACACAATCGCCGCTGGTGAATTGGTTTTCAATAAACCATCCCGATACCAGGTCTGATTTCTTTTGTACTTCCTGAATGGAAAGACCTTTCCACGTGCCTGCCGAAAACGAATTGAGTGCGTTGGTTTGCGGGTATTTCCTTTGCTGATAAGCAAGGATGTCGAACACACATTCAAAGTCGATGGCGGTACTGGTGTTCATGCCTGTGGAGTTGGCCCGACGTAAAGCACTTCATACAACACTTCAAAGAATTCAGCGAAGTCGGGAAGGTTGTTGTGTCGCCCGCCTTCAATCGCGTGAAGCTGAACCTTGTCGGGAAAGAGATTTTTCAGTCGCTCACTTTGATGAAAAGAGATGAGCCGGTCTTTGGTGCCGTGGATGATGTGTACCGGGCAACGTACGGATTGTAAATAAAGATCAGTGCGCAAGTCGTAGCGCAACAGCCAGCGGAGCGGAAGGAAAAACCCGAACCGCCTGGTGTTCGACAAGAAGCTGAAATACGGAGAATCGAGGATGAGCAGCCTCGCATTGTTTTGCGAGGCAACGTGCGCAGCGATGCCGGTGCCAAACGAACGACCGAACACCACAATTTTATTTTCGGCATACTGTGTCAACAGCCATTCGTAAAGTTGCTGTGCGTCGGAGAAGAGTTTCGCCTGCGAGCGCTTGCCGCGACTCTTGCCGAAGCCGCGATAATCCATCATAAAAAAATCGTAGCCGTTGCTCACAAAGTCTTTCGCAAACTTTCCCCAGCCTTTGATGCTTCGCGAGTTGCCCTTCATGTAGTAGATCACGCCGCGCGAGTTGGGTACTTTAAAATGAATGGCGTTGATGTGCCCGCCGTCGGGAGTATCAAAGTCTAGCTCTTCAAACGGAAATGGATATTGATACTTAAAATGAGTGGCGAGGATTTCCGGACGAAAGAAAGCAAGGTGCTGAAAGAAATAGAACGCCAGGCAAAGCACCAGGTAGATCGCGGCAAGCGATACGATCAACGTGGTCATAGTACTCATTGCAGCAGCTCTTTTAGTTTCTGATGATACTGCGCAAAGGTTCTCAAGTTGCCGTGCCTTCCGTCAGGTATAACAACAAACTCGTCGCCGCCAGCCAGCAAAGGCTTTAAGTTGAGGGCCGACCGTATCGGGGTGACGCCGTCGCGGGTGCCGTGAAAGATCACCTTACGGCAATGAATTCGCGTGAGGTGTTCTACGGTAGGGAAATGATAATTCAACGGCATCAGGTTGAACAGCGGCTTGAAGAACGGGATGATAATTCCCTTGAGCGTGTCGAAGGGAGTTTCTAAAATCAGTAAGTGCGGATTGGCCGTCATGGCGAGATGCGACGCTACGGCAGTGCCAAGCGAGCGCCCGTAGATAATCAGCTTGTCGTACTTCAGTTTTTCTCTTATCCAGTGAAGGATTACACCGGCATCGGCGTAGAGTACGTCTTCACTTGGTTTGCCGCTGCTCTTGCCGTAGCCACGGTAGTCCATCATCAACACGTCATACCCTTGCGACGTGAAGTCGACGGCATAGTTTCCCCAGCGTTGCAGGTTGCCGGCATTGCCATGAAAGTAAAGGATTAGTCCTTTGGTGTTTTCCCCGCAAGGGAAAAGCAGCGCATTTAATTCACAACCATCGCCGGTAGGGATAAAGAATTCCCGGTAGGGAAGAGGAAAACTGAACGGGTGCTCCTTCGGCAGTTTAACGCCTTGAAAAATTAACTTGTCCTGAAGAAACAGATACGGCATGATTACTTTTTCCAGCCTTCGCGTTTCAGCCAGACGATGCACGCATCGATCCACTGCACCGTCGCTTCGGGGTTCTTCATGCCGTAGCCATGTGGTCCTTTGGTGTAGAGAAACAATTCTACCGGCACATGATGTTGCTGCAGCGCGGCCGCGAAGAAAAGTGTGTTGTTGGGATTCACCGCATCATCAGCGAGGGAGGTGGTGATAAAGGTGCCCGGCGTCTGATCGTTGGCTTGCCGTTCGTTGGAATAAAGTTGGATGGTGGCGTCGCTGATGCCATTGGCTTTGTAGCTCAAAGAAGGTTCTTCGGGGAGCGGCTCCGGACCCACCAGCGAAAGACGCGAGCCGTTGTGTGTGAGACTGTCGGCAAAGCTGATCACCGGATAATTCAATATCATGAAGTCGGGACGAAGGCTCGTGTTTTTCTTGTTTTCAATTTTTGCGGTCTGCCAATGTGTACCTGCCGTAGAGGCGAGGTGACCTCCGGCCGAAGCGCCCATGATGCCGATCTTCGATGGATCAATGTTCCACTTCTTCGCATTCTCGCGCACCATTTGAATGGCGCGTTGTGCATCCTGCAGCGGCCCGATACTCTTGTCGATCATGATGCCGCCTTTCGGCAAACGGTATTTCAACACAAAGCTTGCTATACCTTCTTTCACCAGTCGCTGCGCTACGTCGTGACCTTCGTGACTCATGGCCAGTATCTGATATCCACCGCCGGGGCAGATGATCACAGCCGTTCCGTTGGCTTTACTTTTTTCAGGAAGATAAATGGTGAGCGTAGGTTGGATCACACCGTGAAGAATGTCGATGGTGTGCTCGCCGTACGTCACTTTCTCCAGCAACGTGTCGAGCGGTTGTTCCGGCTTTCGCGAATTAGGGATCGCACCTTCGTACAACGGAATCTCTTTTTGAGCGACAAGCATAAGCGGTAAAAACAGGAAAGCAAGGATACTAATTTTACGCATGTTTTTTTAATTTAATGAGGCTGGTCAAACTTTAAGCCCTATTCTTGTGAAAGTTATTTAATTTAAAGCAGTATCGTTACCCATTCGCATGAAAAACTTCGCCGACACCGACAGGCTTATTCATGACGCCGTCAAAGAACGTATCCCCCGGCTGGCTACACGCCGTGTGACGCTTGGCTTCGATGGCTTCGTTGACGAAATTGTAAAGCCCATCCGCACCGTGTCACAGGATGATTGCGCCGTTTACTTTTCGTCGATCCGTGAGTTTGGTGAATTCATCGTCGACAAGAGCGACAAGAATTTTGCGATCGAGCTGGAACAAGTAATCACCAAAATAGGAGGCAACATGCCGATCATGGCGTGTGCATTTGCGGCGTTAGGTCCGGTGTCGTCGTGTGTGGGTACACTGGGTTTTCCGCACGTTCATCCTGTGTTTGAAAAGATGCCTGCGTCGTGCAGTCTCTATACATTTGCCAACCCCGGGTTTACCAAAGCGGTAGAGTTCGGCGGCTCAAAGATTCTAATGGCCGAAATGGGCGACCTCAATCACGTAAGCTGGAACACCGTGATGGAAACCGTAGGCCCCGACGTACTGCGCAACTTGTTTCTTTCTCCTGATATGATCTGTCTGCTCAACTGGAGCGAGCTCAAACATTCCAACGCCATCTGGAAAGGAATACTCACTGATCTGGTGATGCCGGCTCCCACAGCAGCACAAAAGAAATTCGCGTTCATCGACCTGGCCGATTGTTCGCGCAAAGCGCCTCATGCCATTGAAGAAGCCATTGCCCTCGTACAACAATTTTCCACGCACTGGAATGTGGTGCTGGGCATGAACCTCAACGAAGCCATTCATGTACATCGCGTGCTTTCGGGCGAGTCGCTGTCAGAGAAAGATATTGAACACGTGGGCGAACGACTGTATCAACGGCTGGGCATTCACTCGGTGGTGATTCATTATTCGCGGCAAGCGCTGGCATGGGATGCACACGGCATGCATCAGCAGAACAGCCGCTTCATTGCCAACCCTAAACTATCTACCGGCGCCGGCGACAACTTTAACGCAGGCTATTGCGCGGGACTGTTGATGGAGTTGGATGCATCTGCATCGCTGCGACTCGGTCACGCGGTGTCGGGCTTCTACATGCAGCAAGGCAGAAGCCCACAACCCGACGAACTGCTCTCTTCTCTTGGTTAACTACTATTGCTTATGACACTCCGCCTATTTGAAACCCACGAAGCTTTGTCGCTCGCTGTCGCGAATGAAATACTACAACGCATTCAGCGAAAGCCTACGTCAGTGATTTGCCTCGCCACTGGCGACACGCCGCTGCGCGCGTATCAGTTGCTGGCCGAACAAGTTGCCAAGAATAACGTCGATGTATCGCAGGCGCATTTTGTAGCGCTCGACGAGTGGGCCGGCGTGCCGCCTTCCAATCCGGGAAGCTGCCGACACTTTCTCACACAGCATGTGTTCACGCCGCTGGCTATTAAAGCTTCCCACATTCATTTGTTTGATGCGCTCGCCGCCGACATTCGCCGTGAGTGCGCCGCCATGAACGACACGTTGAAAAGTCTGGGCGGCATTGACCTTATGATTGTAGGCATCGGCATGAACGGACACGTGGGCTTCAATGAACCGGGTGTTCCCGAAAGCAACTACGCGCACGTGATCGACCTCGATGAAATCACTCAGTCGGTAGGGCAGAAGTACTTTTCACAACCCATGAAACTAAGTCAGGGTATCACCATGGGATGGCAGAATATATTCGAAGCGCGCACGGTCATCCTCATGGCCAACGGACAAAAGAAAGCCGACATCATGAAGCGTGCGGTAGAAGAGCCGATCAGCAATGCGTGTCCGGCCACGTTGTTGCGCAAGCATGCCGACAGTTACTTCTTTGTCGATGCGCTGGCGGCCAGCAAACTCGCGTGAGTTTATTTGCCCGGCTCCAGCCAGAGTTGTATCGGCAACTTTACTTTAGGATGAAACGGTAACTCTAATTTCTTTCCTGACCCTGCCGACGCATACGCAGCGTAGATTACTTCCAACACAGCGCGGCCGTCTTTGCCTGTCACCAGCGGCTCGGTGTTGTTTTGCACACATTCAATAAAGTGTTTCAGTTCATGTGGATAGCCTTGGTTGAAGGCTTCCTCGAAGATGGGGAAACTCCAGCCCGCCGTGGTGTCTGCTTTTTCCATTGCATAGCCGAACCCGTTTTTGCTGTAGGCCATCGCCGCGTTTCCTAGAAACAAGTCGGCGTAGATCACGCCGCCGGTGCCATGCACTTCACTCTTGTCGTCCATGCCGCCGTGTTTAGCCCAACTGTTTTCGGCTACGCCCGTCACGCCGTTGTCAAATTCAATGATCATGACCGAGTTGTCTTCGCCTTTGGTGCGGCCGCCGTGCAGCACGGTGTTCATGCTGGCATATACACTTTTTACTTTCGCGTTGTTGAGCATCCACCTGAACCAGCCGATGGCGTGGCAACCCATGTCCATCAGCACACCACCACCTGCCAGGTTGATGTCGTAAAACCAGTCGGTGTGCGGACCAGAATGTTTCTCGGATTGCTTGAGCATGTACATTGATCCTACGGCGCCTTCGTTGACCAGCGCGCGCACGCGCTCGTACTTGGGTGCAAAGCAAAGCTCTTCGGCATACATCAGCTTCACGCCGGCGCGTTCGCAGGCGGCAATCATCTGGTCGGCTTCTTCCAGCGTGACCGCCAGCGGCTTTTCAATGATCACGTGCTTCTTTGCGGCTGCTGCTTTCAGCGTCGCTTCGGCATGCAGGTAGTTGGGCAGACAGATGTCTACTACTTCGCAGCCTGACTTGTTGATGGCGTCGTCAAGGTTGTCGAACCACTGCGGAATGTGATGCTTGTCGGCAAAGGCTTTTGCTTTGGCCGCGTTGCGCGCATACACGGCTACGATCTCTGCTTCGGGTACAAAGCGGTGATAGCTTTCGAGGTGGATGTCTGTAATAAATCCGGCGCCAAGGATGGCTACTTTAGTTCTCTTCATAGAAAATTAGAAACGAGGATGATGATGTGAAACGGTTATTGGCCTAACTTCTTCAGGTACGCAAGACTCTTGGTGATGCTTTCAAACGGATCGATGGCCGAGTGATCTTGTTCTACGAACGTGTACGGCACACCGGTGTCGTGTGCGGCTTTTAAAATACTCTTGAAGTCCACCATGCCTTCGCCCAGCGACATAAACGCTTCGGGTTTCACCTGGAAAGTAGTGTAATCCTTAGGCGTATCTTTCTTCAGGTCTTTGAGGTGAAGGAACTTAATGCGGCCTTTTAGTTTTTTGATCCACTCGGAGGCGTCGTTGCCCGACACGGTAGTCCAGAACACGTCGAGTTCAAGTTTCACCAACTCTTTGTCGAACACGCTGAGCATGGCTTCCAGCGGTGTGGTGTTTTGCGTAGGTTCAAATTCAAAGCTGTGGTTGTGGTAGTACAGTTGCACGCCGGCGGCTTTGGCTTTCTCGCCAGCTTTGTTGGCCTTTTCGGCAAACCTTTTGAAGTCGTCGAAGGCTTTGTGGTCGGAAGGGAAGAGGATGCCCACGCCGAGGTTCTTCACGCCGTTTTTCGCGCATAGCTCAAGGATGTCTTCCAGCTTTTCCTTGGGCGGAGTTTTGATGAACGTAGTGTCCCACTCGCCGGTGATGAAGCCCGGCAGAAAATGCGTGCTCACAATGCTCATGCCCAAGTCTTTCACCTGGCCGGCCATGGTCAGCGTGGAGGGATCGAAGAACTCCAGCTCTTTGTAGCCGATCTCGGCGATGCGCTTGAGTGTGCCTGACGGATCTTTGGCAAACGCCGCCCGCAAGGTGTAGAGCTGAAGGCCGGGATGTGCTGCATACGTGCCGGCCGCGACATCGTCGGGCGAAGAAGCAAAGGCATTCATGCCCAGTGTGGGCAGGGCAAGAGCAGCCGTAGCCGACAGCTTTATAAATTCATTGCGGGTGAGATTCGTTTTCATGAGTTAGGGTTTTTTGACTTGGTTTAAATCTACACAATTTGATTATTTGAAGACATACTTTTTATTTGACCGGAGGAGCGGGGGAAGTGGAAAGTGGAAAGGTGAAAGGTGAAAGTAGATAGTAGATAGTAGTCTGGGGTAGTTTAGTACACAGAATATTGAATACAGTATATTGAATACAGTATATAGCATAGAGTGTACTCGATCATTCAATTTCCATTCATAATTCAATCATTCAAAATTCGATCATTGTCTAGACCCCGTAGGGGTCGAAGCTTTGTAGAAAATAATTGAAGCGGTAAAGGCCGACCCTGTAGGGGTCGAACATACTTCATTCAGCACAACCAGTGCGTTGGCTTTACGCGGAGTCCGAGGCGAGACTCCGCTGGGAAAGAGATTGTTATCGGTTATTTGTTATTCGCTAAGGGTGATCGGTTGATAGTTATCCGTGAAAGGTTATGGGTGAATTGTAATGATTTGCTATCGATTACCCAATAACCAATACCCAAAAACTGATCCTAATGGTTATATTTGAAATAATACCTATTTGTAGATTACTTCTTAATGAAAAAGATTGCAGGCTCTCTTGTTCTCGCTGTGTTCATTCTCTTTCAGGCCAGCGGTCAGTCCCTCCAACTTGAACTATCGCGTTTTTCCAAAGACACCTCGGGCATTCATCGGTATTTCAAACTTAAAAAGGCGGAGTTAACCAAATTGCCTTCCGATGTTATAGCAGGCGCTGACGAAGAGTGGGAGAACCAGATTCTAAAAGTGCCCAATAAGAAGGCGCAGTTTACTGCCTTTTGGGAGATCGGACTATACTTTCGGAAGCGCGGTTTTCACCAGCAGGCCATCCGGTTTCTTGAAAACATACTGGTGTTGGCGCACGACGATCAGGTGTTTGACAGCGACGACTGTGCCATTGCCCTTGCTGATCTTTATCGTATGACGGGCGAACCCGGTAAGGCGCTGGACGTGCTCTCGTCTCAGATTACCCGGCTGAAAGAAAAGCATAACCTTGAAGAACTCGCCCGCTTCCACTCCAGCAGGGGTGACCTCTATTTTCAAAACGAAGAGTACGACAAATGCCTTGAAGAATATAAAACGGTAGATTCCCTTTGCCGCAAGTTACCGGAAGAACCCAAAGGATACCTGTGGAACATTTGGGTCAACTCATGGAACACCGCTGCGCTTACCTATTATAAGTTGAATAAGCCTGCCCTGGCGTTGGTGCACTACGACTCTACCATTAAAATTGCGCAGCGCAAAGGCGATGAGTTTATGGTGGGGCTGGCCAAAGGCAACTCGGCTCCTATTTATATTGACATGGGCGATTATCCGAAAGCCATTGAAGGCGTGATGTACGATTTTCGGGCAAGCAAGAAATCGCACGAATGGCAAAGCGCAGGAAGCGCCTGTGTCACGCTGGCCGAAATTTACACACACATGCGCCGCTTTGATTTGGCCCAGCACTATCTTGACTCGGCAGCAAAGTGGTATCCGCCCACCGTGAGCGGGTATTCCAAAGAAGCATTCTATTTAGCCAAATCCAAACTTGCCGCTGCCACGGGGCATTTTGAAGCTGCCTATCAATTTCTGCTTAAAGACAGAAACATCCGCGATTCTATCAATAAGGTGATCCGGCCTGTTACTCTTTCCAAAGCCATCAGTAAAGCAAACCTGGCCGAGCGCGAACAGAAGATCGAATTGCTGCGCAACAAAAGCCTGTTGCAGGAAAAGCAATTGGAACTGCGAAATGTATTGATCGGTTCGGGCATCGTCGTGTCGGCCTTACTGTTATTCTCTTCGGTGGTGTATTACCGCCGCTACGAACAGAAGCGGCGTGCAGGACTGATCCTGAAAGAAAAGAACGATGAAATTGAATCCATGCTGGAAGAAATCCGAAGTCAGCATGAAACCGTAGTCAATCAGAAAGAAGAAATTGAAACACTCAATGCCTCGCTGGAAGAGCAGGTAAAGAAACGTACGGAAGAACTGGAAAAGAAAAATCAGGAATTGGATACTTTTATCTACCGGGCTTCGCACGACATCCGCCGACCAATCACTACACTCCTTGGATTAGACAATGTCTTTAGGCTTCTGGTCAAAGATCCCGTCGCCGCAGAACTCTTTACTCATGTATCCACTACCGCCAAAAACATGGACCGGATGCTCAACAAGATGAGGTTGATCTATGAACTTAACCAGATCGACGACAGCCGCGACACGATATGGATTGATCAGTTTGTACCTAAAGTGATCATCGGGATGGAACAGGATATCCAAGAAAAGGGAATTGACCTGCGCTCCGAGTGCAGCAATGTCTCGATTGAGGGAAACGAAGCCCTGCTGAGCATCGTCATGAGAAAACTGATTGAAAATTCAATTCAGTTTACCCGTCAGGACGACCACGAGAAACCCTTCATTCGCGTGGCGTGTCAAGCCCTGGAAGAGGAGGTAATCATTACCGTAGAAGACAATGGCATCGGCATAGAAGAAAGCAACCTCCCTAAAATATTTGATCTCTATTACCGCGGCACCTCGCGAAGCACCGGCAACGGGCTCGGCCTCTATCTTGTCAGGAAAGCCCTTGAGCGGATGGGAGGCTCTGTCTCGGTGCAAAGCACCTTTGGTGTGGGTACAACGTTTCGTATTGTGTTGAAGAGATAGGAGGTAGGAGGTCGTTGTTAGTTAATTGTTATCTGTTATCCGCTAATCGCCATCAACGATTAACCGATAACGAATAACTGTGGACTATTATGAAACCTCCTCTTCTCATTTAGTTGTCGTGCCGGACAGCCCGTGTAGGGCAAGTGCGCGATCCGGCATCCCGATCGGGTGACACCTGAGACGTTATCTGTTATTCGTTAATCGTGATCAGTAATTAACCAATAACGGATCACAGGGTAAGAGGAGTGTTGCGCTTCGGCTGGAGACGTTAATCGTTAATCACGATTAACAATTCCCGATAACGAATAACTGTGGACTATTATGAAACCTCATCTTCTACTTTAGTTGTCTTGCCGGACAGCCCGCGTAGGGCACGTGTGTGATCCGGCATCCCGTTCGGGTGACATTCCATCATTCCATCATTCATTCAAAATTCGATTCATTGTCTAGACCCCGTAGGGGTCGAACATACTATTTATATATATATATGCCATCCTTACCTCAGCATTAGTACCATCCTTATGGTAACGTTTTGTTGATATATCGTTAGTGAATTGACGATATATCAACAATCAGCGAAGACTGATAAGTACAAATCATTGATTTTAGCCTGATTTCCCACTTTTTTGCTTTGGCACGAGTCTTGGAAGGGGTTGGCACATATGTGTATGTCAACTTTTATATCGGCCAAAGCTTTACCTGTAGCGAGTTTATCCATACTCCTAGCAAGTATATCAATACTCGTAACGATTATATCTATACCCGTTACGATTATATCGCTACCCGTAACGGTTATGTCGCTACCCGTAACGATTATATCCATACCCGTTACGGTTATATCGATTCTCGTAATGATTATATCGATACTCGTAACGATTATATCGATACTCGTAACGATTATATCGATACCCGTAACGGTTATATCGATACCCGTAACGGTTATATCGCTACTCGTAACGATTATATCAATTTCCGTAACGATTATATCGATACTCGTAACGATTATATCGATTTCCGTAACGGTTATATCGATTTCCATAACGATTATATCGATACCCGTAACGGTTATATCGATACCCGTAACGGTTATATCGATACTCGTAACGATTATATCGCTACTCGTAACGATTATATCGCTACTCGTAACGGTTATATCGATTTCCGTAACGGTTATATCGATTTCCATAACGATTATATCAATACTCGTAACGACTATATCCCTTCCCGTAAGGAGTATATCCCTACTTGTCAGTAATAGCCTCCTACGTGTCACTCACCGCATCGTAACCCTTAGTACTAAGGCATTATGCGCCATAAGATATTCCTTCACCGCCGGCAGTAAAGCATTTATCGTCACCACCGCGACCGCACTCGTGCCGGACAAGGGCAATTTCAATCACCTAAACCCGCTGCCTATGACATGATTTTAAGTGTGCTTTAATCTTTTTCTAAAATTAGTATTCACCGCAGCCCCTGCCATTTAACCCACGAGGCAACTCGTGTTGGTACGCTGCAAAAACAAAAACTAGTATGAAATATCTGGTAAAGTTAGCGATGGCCTTGTTGTCTATCGCACAAAAATTGATCAAGACACGGTTTGTCATCACACGCATGACAGGCAATCCGTACTTTCCTTCGCCCAACCCCACACTGGCTACCATTGCCACGGCGGCCAACAACCTGGAGGCGGCGGCGCTGAAAGCCAAGACCGGCGGGCCCGACGACACCGCAGCGATGCGCCGCAAAGAAGTGGCGCTGGACTTGCTGATGCGCCAGCTCGCCAGCTACATTGAAAGCATAGCCAACCAGAACGCCACGACAGCCGAAGAGGTTATCCTGAGCAGCGGACTGGAAGTACAGCATAGAGGTCCAGGCCAAAGGGCACCTTTAACGGCGGCCACTACCCGCAATCCGGGGGAAATAAAAGTACAGTATAAGGCAGTGCCGAATAGTGTGTTTCATTTTCAGATGTGCACAGACCTGAGTAAGCCCGACTGGAAAACGATCAGCGAAACTACGCGGTCGCGTATTCTGGTGACCGGTCTGACGCCGGGAATGTGGTATTACTTCCGTGTGCGCGTGCTGTCGAAGAACGCACCGACGGATTGGTCAGAAATCATCAGCGTGTATTTAGTGGCGTAGTCAGTCAAAGGCTTCCCGTAAGGAAGGAAGCCTTTTTTTACAACTCAAGTGAATCAGAACAAGAAAAAGAAAATCGGAATAAACCCAAACAACGATGAACGAAAGAATTGCAGACCGAATCCCAAAGGCATTGGTCGTTATAAAGAAAGGGAAACAATCTCACAGAGATATTACCGTGTATGATTTTATAGCATGCTACTATGGCCTGCGTCCCTTGCACGGGGATATATATCTTGATTTTTGTGGAAATCAATTTATCAGAACGAAGTACGGATTTCAACCGGCTATTCGCGAAAACATCGTAAAGAAGCTGGAGGATTCAGAAACGAAGCGACGAAAAAGCAACCACCGTTTTGAACGTGAAATGGCTAAGATGAAGGAACTAGCCAAGCAAGAGAACAGGCTACTAAAAGATCGAGTTAATGAATTGACACAACACTTGGCCGAGGCTAGAAGAGCACTGCGGCTTGTGGGTAATACATCCGCTCAGTCTCTTGCTAGCTTGAATTTAAAAGACTAATTGTCGATAGTCAATTGTGAATTATCAATTGTCTATTTAAAGTTTAACCGATGTCAATTAAAATTCGGCGTGATTTCACTCTCTGCATGACCGATGTCATATATTAAAACAAAATAATCTTAATTGAGAAGTCTTGCTTTAGAAAGTTCGCCCAATGATATCGGATAATAACTATTTTTGAATAAGCCTCCCCGACAACACTTTGCAGAAATTATCAGCTTATAAAGCGTGCTGTGCGATAGGATAATCTTTATTGACTGGTTCATCATAAAATAACTTGATTGTATGAAGTATGTAACGCTCATCGTTGTATTATTAATCAGTGGGGCTCACACAATAGCTCAAAAAAAATCTACACTGGATAGTCTTATCAAGGTGATAAAAAATAATCCGAATAGTGAAGCATTTTTTGAAGCAGCCATGATCTACCGGCATTCTGGTAAAAGTGACTCTGCATTTGTGTTCTTTCAGAAATCCTTGGCACTTAGTCAAAATAAATCACTGGAAGCAAAAGTAAGGCGTGAACTAGCCGACTTGGCGCTGGCGTCAGGCTTTACTGTTTTGGCGCAGGATATTGCGTTCAAAGCATTGAATCTTTCCATGGATTTGGGTGATAGTATTCAGATTTCAAAATGCTATCACCTGCTGGGTAGAATTGCGGATGACGCAGACCTGTTTGATCGCGCAAGTGATTACTACACGAAAAGCATAGACTTTGATCCTGTCGGAACAGCTTCAAAAAACAACCTCGGGTTGCTTTGTCTTTCGAACGGCCAGAATTATAAGGCAATTGGAATTTTTCAGGATATTTTAAAGGCAGCAAAGGATACACTGATGATGGCGATTGCGCACAACAATATTGGCTCCGCTTTTTTAAACATCAAAAGCTATGATAGCGCATTCAAGCACATCACTCAAACACTACGGTTTAGCAAACTTTCATCGGATAGCATAGGCTTGATGTTTGACTGCCAGCTAATGGGGCGTTACTATTTTGCGAAAAAGAATTATGAAAATGCGAAGCGTTATTATCTGTTGTCGCTTGCGCTCAATGAAAAGTTTGGCGCCCCCGCGGATTGGACAAAAGTAGAGTTGCCCTTATTGTATCAAAACCTCTCGACAATCTATGAACTGGAGCATAAAACAGACTCAGTGTTATGGATAAAAAACGAGATGATCAAAACATTGGAATTAAGGCTTAAACGGCAGAAAAAGAACTCAGCCGAATTTTCGTTTAGCAGCCAGGATGAGATTATGCAAATACTCGACAAACAACAACAAAGAACAAAACAAAAAATGGTGCAATACTATGGCTTGGCACTCTTAATTTTGTTTTGCATTGTTACGTATCTATTGCTCTCAGGAAAGGATATACAGCGACGAAATTCAAATTATATTTCTGTAGTGCTGTTAATTTTGCTCTTTGAATTTATACTTATTTTGATTGACCCACTCAAAGCATCCATTACCAATGAGCAGCCCGTCTTTGAATTTGGATTTAATGTAGCGCTGGCATTGCTGATAGTGCCCATTCAGATTTATGGTGAAAAAATGTTAAGAAAATTTGCGATAGAAATTAAACTAAAGCGCGTGGATAGCTGACCGATCAAAAGTGATGGTGTTAGTTTTTGGACTATGCCGCTAGCGCGCGTGTGTAACGGATGCTTTTATTCAATACTAAAATGGTTATCTTGAAGTCAAGGCACGCGTTACAAACGCGCTAACTAGGATGATTAAAAGGAACGAATAGAGAACGACTGCATGCAGCATGATACAAAGCTTAAGTTACTTTTTGTTTGCACAGTAAACCGAATGAGAAGCGCCACGGCTCATAGAGTTTACGAGGGTGATAGTCGTTTTGAAGTAAAGTCGGCCGGTACAGATCATTCAGCGAATACCGTCTTAACAGAAGAAATTTTAACCTGGGCGGATCGGATTGTGGTGATGGAAAAGTATCATAGAAATCACATCCGAAAACACTTTCCAGACATTTATAAAACCAAGAGAATTGTTTGCCTGTATATTCCCGACGAGTACGACTACATGCAGCCGGAATTAATTGAAATACTAAAAGTCAAAGTGGAAGATGTTTATAGCAGGGGGCTTATTTGACGGCTCTCAACTAATATGTGTTGGGAAGACAATGCCTAATGTGATATGGAATCTTATCTAGTACTATGGGATGATAAGGAAGTCGGAAATCAATCTTATTCTTCAGAGTTGTTTGACCCTATGTTATTGTTGGTCTGCGACCAACAATCCTTTTAATTTTAACCGCTTCTCTTCGACCCCTTCAGGGGAGTCTTCTTCGTCATAAAATTTCTATACACATTCGATTCTTTCAGGATCGTAGTTTTTAGCATAGTGTTGTGACGGAGCCGATGCCAAAGGCATCGCATGTGTATAGTACACGTTTTTATTTGCAGCACGACCCCGACGGGGTCGCATGTAAAACAATGCGATCAAGGTCAGGAAGAGTTGCCCCCCGTAGCTCAACCATCAAGAAAACCTTGATTTAGGCTTCCAAATACAACCAAAATACCCTGATTTGAAACATTATTCATCATACGAAGGGCGGTGAACAAGATATTTTTGAGCTCACCGTATTCTTAAACACCCTTAGTATGAATAAGTTAATTTTAGTTGTGGCCTTTGTTTGTCATGCCATCATTTCTATCGCTCAATATGTTCCGGAAAGAACACAAAAGTGGACATCGTTTCGTCAGATAAAAGATGCTTCATTCTTAAAAAAGAAAGTCAAATTCAAGGTGTCAGCTTCTGTAAAGATACATTCAAATGACCCTAAAGCGTCCGCCTCGGTTGGGGCCGTAGTTTATCGTAAAGGCGGAGGGCAAAAGTACTTTCTCGTTGATATCCCCAAAGATTCAACCCGAAACGGAATTGATTCATGGAATACCTATACCGCAGAGGGTGAAATGGATGAAACTACCGATAAGATTCATATTGCCAGCTATTGTTCAAATCAGGGTAAATTCTATTTTGACAATTTCGAGTTGAGTGTTCAAAATGACAAAGGAGTTTATGAAAAAGTGCCCCTCGAAAACGCTGACTTTGAATCAAAGGTGATGGATAATAAAATTCCAAACTGGATTGAAGCGTACGCTCCCAACAGACCGTTAAGAATCAAGGGATACGAGTTTTCTTCTAGTGAGGACCATGCTCATGGCAACTATTCTCTATTACTCGAAGGAAAAAATCTGGCAATCGACAGTTCTAATTTCATTTTCCCCACGAAAGGATATTCTCCTCAAATCGGTTCCTTAGTTATGATGCTTAACAATTTAAGTTCGCGTGTGGAAGAAAGAGTTGCTTCATTGACTCAGAAAGAGTTAGATGAGTTGATGGACGAAAAAGCCAACTCCATAGGAGCGTTGATTATGCATTTGGCTGCGGCTGAAAAATTTTATCAATTAGTCACCTTTGAAGGACGTATGTTTAATGAAGAGGAAAAGAATCCATGGAAGGTGGCTTTTGATCTGGGCGAGGAAGCAAGACAAATGTTTAAGGGGCATAACATTCACTATTACATGGATATTTATAAGCAAGTGAGAAAACACACACTTGAAGAACTTAGCAAGCGTGATGATGAATGGCTTTTAAAAAATGTGCTAGGAAGAGGCTTAGAAAGAAATAATTATTACTGCTGGTTCCATGTAATGGAGCATCAGTCCAGTCACCTTGGACAAATACTCTTGCTTATCAAGAGATTACCTGAAAAACAAGACATCACTGAACCCAAAATTGATTTGAAACATTAGATGTTCGTTGCTTTTCTGCCACTAACCCAAAGGTGCGGAATATAAAGTTATGCTGACGGACAGGAGAGGGTATAGGTTTTTGAGGATAACAATTGCTCTTGGTCTGTGTCATTGCCGACCCGGAGCAATTGTGTTTTTTGTTGGTTTCTACAGCCATTAACTCTTTTCCCCCAGAGTTATTCGACGCTCTGGCTAGCGCGCGTTTGTAACGCGTGCTTGTTTATAAGAGTACTACCATTGATAAAATCAGGTAGGTGTCTTAATAGTGCTTGATTATTAACTATGTTGGGTATAATTATTCAAACCTAAAATGGTTATCTTGAAGTCAAGGCACGCGTTACAAACGCGCGCCAACTGGTATTCCTGCTAAAGTGATTAAGGAAATATAAAAGCATACCGCTGCGATGAAGTATTCTCCTATAATTTGTTGTAGTATTATTGCAGTACTTACATCAAGTGCTTCGTCGGAAGACAAAGACGCAATGGATAAAATAAAAATCAAAGTAGGGGGTAGCACTGCGCAGTTTACCGCTACTCTTTCGGACAATCCGACGGCAAGTGCTTTTAGGAAGATGCTTCCCCTTACAATCAACATGACTGAACTAAACGGCAACGAGAAATATGGCGAATTAGCCAGCAGCCTTCCTGTTAATTCATCGGTTCCTAAAACCATATCCAATGGCGACTTGAGGATGTATGGGTCAACCACCTTAGTGTTGTTTTACAAAACCTTTCTTACTTCTTATAGATACACCAGTGTAGGACAGATAGACGATGCAGTTGGCCTGGCGGCTGCCTTAGGTGCGGGTGATGTTGTACTTACTTTTGAGGTAAAGTAAAACCCGCCAGTCACGAAGCACTAATCCTGTAGTTTCCTCTACACATTCCTATCATCCAAAGACACTCTTCTTCAGAACCCAACCGTAAGGATAGTTGAACCGTACTGACCTTTATCGCACGACCGATAGGCGCGGCGATTAAACGAATGGAGTGTTCGGGTGTCAAATAATCAAAAAACAAAGTATGATCAACTTATCCAGACTGATGGCCGCAGTGCCCATGGTAGTTTTGCTTTCGTGTTCTAAAAGTTCAACCACGCCGCCGTCGGCGGCAGAGACCAATGCGGTGTTGCTTGCCGGTGCCAAAGGTGGAAATAAAAGCTGGAACCTTACCTCGGCAACGGTAAGTGTAAACGGCGGAGTGGCACAAGCCGTCACCAACATACCCGCGTGTGAGTCGGACAATGTGTTTACGTTTTCCAACAACGCCACTCAGGAATACAACGAAGCGGAAGGAGCAACTTCCTGTGCCTCGGGCGATCCATCGACCATTGAAAAGGGAAGCTGGGCCTTCACCGACGACGGCAAAATGCTACTGATCGACGCTACGTATTACCCTACGTCCACACAGTTTACCAACGAACAGGATTTGCCGTTGTTTATTCTTACGCAGGGTGAGCCGCTCACTGTGTCGGCGATCACGGCTTCTTCGTTTACGCTCAGCTATTCGTACACGGATACGTCCACTTCTACAACATACGCATTTACCATCACGTTCACGAAAGTGTAGGCTTGACCTTCTCGCATTAATGGGCTTTTTCCTTAGCCTATTAATTACTATATTAAATCTATCAAATTCGATTGAAAGATGCAGTAGACTTGAGTGGTCAAGGGAAGAGAGTCAATAATGCCTGGTCTTGATCAGTACCCTCTTTATCGAGCCTTTCTCTTTACATCTTTCGGATTTGATTGACCTAAAGTATGTAAAGTATGGTGCGTGCAGAAGCAAAGGAAAGGCAACTTAGAAAACTAAGTTTAATTGCGCAGTTTAATTTATTGGCCCTAGTGCTGCTATCATCAATTTCCCTGATTGGATGGCTTACGGAAACATGGGGTCTGCTGAATCCGGTTGGATATACCATTCCCATACAACCGCTTACATTACTGCAATTCCTGTTGCTTGCCCTGGCATCCTGGGCGTGGGTGTGGTGGAACCTTCCGGTGCGTTATTACAAAGCGCTTCTTGTGTTGCTTCTGCTGAGTAGCGTCTGCATTCTTCTGGATAAGACGATAGGGCTTTCGTTCCACGTCGATCGGCTTCTGTTGTTTCGAGAAGTAAGCCGTCACCCTGACAGTACCGCCTTGAAAGGCATGTCACCTGTAACCGCAGGAAATTTTATATTGACCATTATTTCCCTGGGGCTGCAGATAGTTAATAGGTCAGCGCGTTTACGTGAATTCATAAACTTCGCGGTGATTCTGGTTTCTGTGGTGGTGCTGATGGCCTACCTATACCGAGTGCCCGAGCGCCCTGCCTTTTTTTTGATGGCCCCAATGACAGCCATACTTTTTATCCTTTTCTCTGTATTTGTTTTACTTTGCCGGCCTGGCGCTGGGTGGATAAACGAACTCTTTGTTAAATCATTTTACTCTAGAGCACAGTTACTTATTCCTTTGTCAATACTGTTTCCTATAGCCTTAGGTTATCTGCGCCTGCAGGGCGAATGGTACCGCCTTATCAGTCCAGAGCTTGGGGTTACATTCATTATCCTTACTTTCTCCATTGTATCCTTTGTAGCTACGGTAATAGTAGCCCGAAGTTATAACCAAAGGGCAGATATGGCAGACACAAATCTGGAACAGGCCCAGGATCTTGCTGCCTCCAACGAAGAGATGCAGGCGTTGACGGAAGAGCTACAAACTACAAATGAAGAGCTGATGTCAAACCTGGAAGCCCTCGGTGCTTCCAACCGGGATTTAGAGTTAGCTAACCAAACCATTGCGAAGCAAAAAGACGAGATGCTCAACCGAGTTCTCGATTCTACTAAAGATGTAATTTGGTCGTTTGACCTGACGGGGAAAGGAGAAAGTTATTTAAGCCGGTCGGCCGAGCGGGTTTACAAAGAACCTTATGAAAGTCTGATCAAAAGGCCCTACTTCTGGACCGATCATGTATTGGAGGAAGACAAGGCAATCAAAAAAGCAAGTCAGGAGACATTGGCTAGAACGGGACATACCACATGCACTTACCGAATATTGATTGACGATCAAATCCGGTGGTTCCGCGATGAATTAACGCTTATCAAAGATGAAAAAGGGATGCCAGTTCGGTTGGAAGGGATAGCTTCTGACATAACGGAGTATCATCAGGCAGAAGAAAAAATCCTTTATGAAAGAAATTTACTGCGTGCGTTAATTGACAATATACCTTCTTACATTTTTTTGCGTGATACGAGTCTCAAAACCATATTAAGCAACCGCGCAACGTTTGAGTTGCTTGGCGCTACCCGTGAAGAGGAAGTGTTGGGCCGGACGCTGATTGATTATTATGGCGACTCTGCTGCCGACCTGTTTGAAGAAGAGAAGAAAGTGTTGGCTACGGGGCAGCCACTTATAAACAGGGAAGTGACGGTCAATGTGGCGGGGCGTGAGATTCTGCTAAGCACCAGCAAAGTACCCATCAAAGATTCCAATGGCGAGGTAGTTCAGGTACTTGGCATTTCGCATGACATTACTGACTTGCGAAAGCAGGAAAATGAACTGAGGCAGTACCGCGAAAATCTGGAGATCATCTTCCATCATACTACGGATATCTTCGCGCTCATGGACAACGAGGCTAAGCTGGTGGTGTTGAATGAGCCCATGGAAAACTATATTTCCAAATACACCAAAGCAGTAGCTTCACCCGGTATTTCGTTTTATGACATCATTGCTCCCAACCGCCATGAAGAGGTGAAGAAATTAATCGCTCGCGTATTGAGTGGAGAGAGGATTCGGGTATTGTCGGAATCCATTTTTGAGCATGAAACGAAGTATTACGATGTAGTTTATGCGCCGGTGTACAAAGAGGGAAAGGTTACTCACTTCACCGTATCGTCGGCAGACGTAACCGAGAAAATTCTTACTGAAAGAGAAAACGAAAGATACCGTACTAACCTTGACATCTACTTCCGTACCACCAAGGATAATATCTTGCTTATTAATGCTGAGGGCAAAGTAGAACTATTTAATCAGGCGTTTCAAAAGTTCATCAAAGACAACTTAGGAGTAGAAGCCAATATTGGGTGTGACTTTCTTGACGTGGTGATACCTGCCCGCAGGCCGGAAGCAACGGAGTTATTTCGCAAAGCAATAAAAGGAACAGCATCCACGGTGGAAGCGAAGGTCAACGGGACAGATGGAGGGTTAGTGTATCATTTCGTGCGCTACGAGCCGATAGCGCGCGACGGCAAAATTACGCACGTGTCATTGACAGGTGTGGACATCACCGACTTCAAACGGATAGAAGAAGAATTAAAACGAGATCAGTACTTTCTTGACAAAGCATCGGAGTCGGCGAGAATCGGATACTGGACTTCCCATCCGGGAGGCAAAGATGGAAAGCTTACCTGGTCGAAAGAAGTCTTTAAGATTTTTGGCATGCGCGAAGAAGATTTCGATGGATTAACTTCTACCTTCTTCCGGCATGTTCACCCCGAAGACCTTGACAAAGTGATAACGAGCCGCACGCTAGCACTCAAGCAGAAAACCACCATGGATGTGGACCATCGGATTGTGCAACCGGATGGCACCGTGCGCTGGGTAAACGAAAAAGCTCAGGCCATTGAAAACGAAAAAGGTGAAATCATAATGGTGGGCATCGTGCAAGACATCAACGACCGCAAGCTTTACGAAAGCGTGCTGCGCGAATACAACGAGCGCTTTGAAATATTGTCGCGCGCCACCAACGATGCCATTTGGGATTTGGACATCGAGAGAAATGTGGAAACCTGGAATCACGGTCTCGAAACTATCTTTGGGTATAAGCAACGTGAAATAATTGAAGCAAAGCGCTGGTGGCGTGAAAAGATACATCCGGACGACTATCCTCGCGTCATGCAAGAAATGAACGACATGTTTAGGCAGCATACCACCAACTGGACCACGGAATACCGCTACCAGTGCGCCGACGGAACTTTTAAAAATGTGCTCGATCGCGCGTATATAATATATAAAGACCGGAATCCGGTGCGCATGATCGGCGCGATGCAGGATGTCACCGAGATTACCAACTACCGGCTGAACCTGGAGCAGATTATCGAAGAGCGCACCAACCAGCTCAACGAAGCGCTGCAAAAAGAAAAAGAACTGGTGGACCTGAAGAGTAAATTCATCTCCATTGCGTCGCACGAATTTCGCACCCCGCTTACAAGCATTTCCTTGTCGGCAGGATTCCTCCGTCGCTACAGCAACAAGCTTGATCAAGCCTCGATGGAAAAGAAAGTGGGCACCATTGAAAAGCAGGTACTGCACATGAACTCGTTGCTTGAAGATGTGCTGCTGGTGGGAAAACTGGAAGAGGGAAAAGTGGTAGTAAACCGGCAGGAATACGAACCCGATTTGATCAAGTCGCTCGCCGAAGAAGCGATGTTTGCCAAAAACGACGGTCGCCACTCGCTTTTGTATCTGGTGAAGGGAAAAGCTCGCCCATTTATCTCCGATGAAAAATTGCTGCGCAACATTATCTACAACCTTATCACCAACGCGGTGAAATTTTCGCCCAAGGCAGAAATGGTGACGATGACAGTGCGCTTTACCGACGACCAGCTGGTGATGGCCGTGAAAGACGAAGGCATCGGCATTCCGCCTGACGAAATGAAGAATCTGTTTACCTCTTTCTCGCGGGCTACCAACGCAACGACCATTGAAGGAACCGGCCTCGGATTGCACATTGTAAAGAGTGCTACCGAAATGCTGCACGGAAGGGTAGAGGTGGCGAGCGAACTGAATAAAGGTACAGTGTTTACCATTTACCTTCCCTTACATTAATGACCTCACTTATCAGGCAATAATCTCAAGCTTATATCCTTTGCCGTACACGTTTGTGATTTGAAGCGACGAATCGCGGCTTAATTTTTTCCGCAGCTTGGAAACAAACACATCCAGGCTTCGCGCCGTGAAGACGCCGTCATCTTCCCATATTTTCAGCAGGCGGTCGCGCTCAATCAGTTGGTTGGGTTGCGCAGCGAAGAGTTCAAGTAAACGGCATTCTTTGTCTGACAACTCAATGCGTTCTTCGCCGTACGTGAGCAGGCGCTGGTCGCTAAGGAAAAGATACTGACCAAGTGATATTGCATTCTGCAGATTGATCGGGCGGACGTTTTGTTTTTCCTTACGGTAACTGTAGCCGATAAAGGCAAGCAACGAAAGCGACACTGCAACCGCCGCGTACAAATAAATGGCAGGATTAGCTTTTGGAGTTGCCTCAAAGTCAACAAAGGCAATCTGAATGGTGTAACATCCGCTCGGCTGCGTGCGCCCTTTGCACGAAATCAGGTTGTTGTTTTGCGGGTTAATTTCAAAACCATATACTACTTCGCGCGTGTCGCAATCCAGCACACTCACCAGGTAATTTACAGGCAAATGATTGGCGGCCAGGTTTTGCATCACGATTTTTACCAAGGTGTCGGGCTTAAAGGAAAACTGGTGCTGAAACTCGAGCTGAAACTGCCCCGAGCTGATTTGTTTTACAGGCAATATTCTTGACGTGGAGTCGCCCGCCCGCAGCAGCAACTGATGCCCTACGTTGCGAATGACGAGCTTGGCCCGCGTTTCATTAAAATTCTCCTTGCCGGGAATCCGGTTCAGCGCAAAAGCAAAAAGAAAAAGGGAGCACACCGCAAGCCCACCGCCGATCAGATACGTGCGTTTCATCCTGCAAAAGTATTGAGTTTACAGTGCTCAAAAATGAATTTACACTTGGTTTAACACTTTTTTACAATCTATTTTCAAGGTTCGGCGTTCGGGCGTAGTACGTTTGACCTAAATATCGGCTAACTTTAAACACTCCATCCCTATGACTCTACTTTCAAATTCCAACGGTATTCAACGTTTCATGACTATGAAAAACAACCTCCTGCTTTTTTCGGTGCTTATTATTGCCTTGGGCGCGTCGTGCGACAATTCGCGCAAGACTTTGTCGTCAGGGAAAGCGGAACCTTCCATAACAAAGAAGGCGGGCGCACCCAAAGTAGCTACGGCCGGTATTTTTTCTGGTTTTGACAATTCCAATACTTCGTCGGTGGGAGGTGTAAACCTGGTGATTAAATCCGCCGACGGCGGACAAACCTGGGACGACATCAGCATGGGCTTAGATCCGGCTGTACAATTCAGCGATTTCATTGCACAGGCCGGTGGATTTTATTTGCGCTCTGACAATGGAGTATTCCACAGCAAATTGTATTTAGGAAATACCTATTGGGAAAAGGAAAAGTTTGGAGTGGATCACGTAAGTATGGCACCCGCCAGGAAAGGTATGTATGCTTTCACCTCTGCCGGAAAATTCTTTTATCGTGCTACCGGCACCAACGTGTGGACTCCGGTCTATCCAAATGTGAACATCAAAGAGGTGCGGACAATTTTTGAACATGAAAATGGAGTTGTTTTTATCGGCAGTGAAAATGGTCTGTTTAAATCGGCCAACGCCGGCAAAACCTGGAAGCAGGTGCATCGCGGCGGTTGGGTGATGAAAGTAGTCGCTTCAGGCAATGTGCTGCTCGCCACAAGCGATGTAGGAATTTTGCGCTCCGCCGATAACGGCGAAACCTGGATGCCAGTCATCAGCGAAGGAGGAGTGGGGATTGCCGTAGAAGTTATTCACGATGGCTTTGCCGCCATTACCTATAACGACGCGCAAAAAATAAGACGTGTGCGCACTTCCTACGATGGTGGAAAAACATGGCAACCGATAGATCTTGGCATGCCGGCAAGTCCGCTGATTTCATCTGTGGTTCAGGCCGGCAATTCTTTTTTCTGTGGACATCCTGACGGTATATACAAGTCCATGGACAACGGCAAAACCTGGACGCTGATCTTTCCTTCCATCGACGATAAAGTTTTTAACCTCACCGTCTTCGGCAACACCGTGTTTGCGTTGCGCAAAAACGGCGGATGTTAAACAGCTGCACGATCAGCTCCCGTCATTTTGAGGAGTGACAAAAAATTGGCACCTTCACTGACGTGACTGTAAAAGAAGAAATCAAACAATACCTCGCTGGCCTGCCCGACACCAAAGTCGGCGACATGCAAGCGCTGCACAAGTTGGTACTGAAGGTATCGCCGAAGTGTAAGCTCTGGTTTACCGACGGCAAAAACAGCGAAGGCAAAATAGTGACCAATCCGGGCATAGGGTACGGACTCCGTACCATTCACTATGCCGACGGATCGGAGAAGGAATTTTATCAGGTTGGCCTTAGCGCTAACAAAACCGGAATCTCCGTATATATCCTTGGCCTCGACGACAAGACCTATTTGCAGAAAAAATTCGGCAAGACGCTCGGCAAGGCCAGCGTGACCGGCTACTGTATCCGGTTCAAAACCCTCAGCGACATCGACATAAAGGTATTGGAAGCCGCCATTCGGGTAGGGCTGGAGGGCTGACCTCGCCGGTTGCACCATGACGCCAGCCGGAGATCACCAAGCCCGGGACTTGACCTCAGTCATTCAAAAACAGGGCTATTGCGCCGATTTATAGTCACTTTTCCAGAAAATACCGTCTCACGTTTGGTTGAAAATGCCTTTTTCTGGCTGGAAATGGCCTTTTTTCAGATTTAGACATCTCCAGCATGCTGCAGATGTCTCCAGCCTGCTGAAGATGTCTCCAGCAGGCGAATGATGTCTCCAGCAGGCGGTTGATGTCTCCAGCAGGCGGTTGATGTCTCCAGCAGGCGATTGATGTCTCCAGCAGGCGGTTGATATCTCCGGCAGGCGGTTGATATCTCCAGCATGCTGTAGATGTCTCCGGCATTCTGGAGAGCTCTGGAGAATTCTGGATAGCTTTTCCGCCGGCGGAAGACATCTCCGGCATGCGGTTGACGTCTCCAGCATGCTGAAAAGCTTTTCCTCCGGCTGTAGATGTCTTCAGCATTCCGGAGCGCGCTGGAGAATTCTTTATAGTCTTTCCGACGGCACTGACGTTATGCTGCCAAAATCAGATCACTTCCGCCGCCTTTGGGCAGATAGCGAATTCATAAAGGTCTCTCCGCGGAACAAAAGCATTATTCTTTTTTAGAATACCACTCGACGCAGAAAATAAGCGTGGCTATTTTTTTAATGAATTATTCCGCCGTGGCGGTTTGTATGGAGGAGGAAGAATCATCAAAAATAAATCATTGATATTATTGCGAAACCAATTAGTTGCATATATATTTGCAACCGATTGGTTTCTTAACTAAAAACAAACAACGTATGCGAAGAGATATTTTTCAAGCCATCGCCGACCCGACGCGGCGCGCGATCATTACGTTAATCGCCTTGCAGGCCATGACACCCAATGCGATTGCCGACAATTTTAACATGACCCGGCAAGCAGTATCAAAGCACCTGAAAATTCTGGCCGAATGCGAAATGGTAAAACCGGAATATCAGGGACGCGAGATTTACTACTCGCTCGAAATTCAAAAAATGAAAGAGATAGACAAGTGGCTCGCGCAATTCAGAAAAATCTGGGAGCGCAGGTTCAATCAGTTAGACGATGTATTATCAAACCTTAAAAAACAAAAAAAATGAAAAATCTATTATTCGACTTCACGGTAGACAAGGCAACAAAGACGGTCTTTGTAAACAGAGAATTTGATGCAACCCTTGATTTGGTATGGGATGCCTTTACCAAAGCAGAAATACTTGACCAATGGTGGGCACCTAAACCTTACCTGTCGAAAACGAAAGTCATGGACTTCAAAGTAGGCGGCCAAAGATTTTACGCCATGGTAAGTCCCGAAGGCCAGGAACATTGGTCGCTGCAACAATATAAATCGATCACACCAAAAACAAATTTCAAATACTTGAATGCCTTTGCCGACAAAGATGCGAACCCAAGTTTGCCCGGCTCGGATTGGGATCTGAGTTTCAGCGAAGCAAACGGGTTGACCACCGTACGGATTTCTATCTATAATGAATCACTCGAACGCATGGAGCAAATGATTGCTATGGGATTCCAGGGAGGATTCACCATGACCTTAGACGAACTCGCAAGGCAATTGTCGGCAAAGAAATAAATTATGAAATACCGACAAAAAGATAATGTATTGCGCTGACTAAATTTCAAACTGCATTTAATTCTGCCATAACCTTTTACCTGGTGTGGCCGTTTGTGATCGAAGTAAAAAATTTAGAAATAGCTTCCTTGTAGGGAAGTAAAATATCGGATCACGAAAATGCAAATTCGAAATTATTGGAGACTATTCGTACTATTTTCATTGGTCGCGTATGCCAGTGCTGGTTATTCGCAATCCTTTAATCTTAATGACCCCACGATCATTTATAAAGATGAACAGGGGAGGGTATTTTCAAAAGATTCTCTGATTGCGTTCGTAAGCCTTGGGGGCTTTAGCATGCAAAAGAATGAAACTGCGGATGGAAAAGTCGAGGTAATTTTGTCCAGACCCTCAATCAGTGAGCGAGAAAGGGAAGCGAATGAAAGTCAGCAGATAAATCGATGGAAAGGCTCAGCTTTTCCTGTATTTAACCTTATTACTATTGATGGAGTTTCTCTGACTCAGCGTGATTTGTTAGGAAAGATTACTGTTTTAAATTTCTGGTTTACCGGCTGTCAGCCATGCATCAGAGAAATGCCTGAACTAAATAAACTCACTGCTAAATATCCTCAACTCAATTTCGTGGGATTTACCTTCAACGATTCGGATCGTGTAAAGAAATTTCTTTCTCAACATACGTTTAACTATAGACAAGTGGCCAATGCAGGGCAGCTATGCAAAGCGTTGGGAATAGAAGCCTACCCGACACACATGATTATTGATGAAAAAGGCATAATACACGATGTTGTGTTGGGAGCGTCCGACGATATTTATCACCAGTTGGAATCTATAATCATCAAAGCCTTGAATTGATTATAGTTGAATGAAGAGTTATGGATTAAGTTGTGATTTATTTTTACAACCACTTTAGGTGATCATTTGGAGTGGTGTCATTATTTGATTAGTGGATTAATTTTTTTAAATGATTTTAAAACCAATCTTGTTAGACGAAGACAAATCAAAGGAAGCCTACCAATCCGGAGATTGTCAATTGTTATTAAAAATGTACGAAGAATTTTATCCTAAAATTGGGTTTAACATTCCTTGGATTGGGTACTTCGTGGTAAAGGACAAGCATATAGTTGGATCATGCGGTTTTGTCGGGCAGCCACAGAATGGCAAGGTTGAATTGGCGTACTGGACATTTAAGGAATTTGAGGGGCAGGGCATTGCCTCCTTTTCTTGCAAAGAGCTCATTTCACTAGCGTATCAATTTGACTCTCATGTCACTATTGTTGCCAAGACCGCTCCCATGGCAAATGCTTCTACAAAAGTTCTTAAGAAGAATAATTTTATTTTTACGGGAATAGTTCACGACGATGAAATTGGAGAAGCTTGGTTGTGGACCCATCAAAGGAGTGGTTGATTCTTTGGATTTATTTCCGGATGAAAAATATAACAATGCGACCTAAACGTGAATAACTGAAAGCACTTCTAACGATGGCGCTACTGACGGGCTTTTTATTCCTGTAGCCAAGGTAAAAAAGAGGGTGGCGACTTTCCTGATCATAAAATAAAGATTGCCGTGATTGACGCGAGTAAAATATGGCTAATGCCTGTGGCGTATTAACCTACGATGTTATTAATTACAACAATTCGGGCGGCGCACCACTTAATGGCAATGCAGTTACCCTTCGGTTGATTATTGGAGCTTTGCCTTAGTTCTTTCTGGGAGTTGTTCACTACAGATTTATTTCAATCCGACTATTTAGCGGATTATTTATACTTCCACCTCGATAGTATATTTGAATAAATGAAATCGATAGTTACCCTTATTGCTTTATGTGTGGCAACTGCTGCAATTACTTTAGTGGGATTTTATTACTTCACTACCCGTGATGACAATTATGAATGGTCAAAGGATTTTTCGGAAATTATTCGTGCTGGCATGGTGAAAAATAGTTTTGCGATTGGACCTGTGAAGGAAATCAATACGAGCGATGTTAAACTTCCCATCGAAAGAATAATTCAGTTAAAACTCCAAAAGATTGGCAGTAAGATTGGTCTAACCCGTTATGAAAATGAATTCGGACAATCTATTACTGTAACTTCCAGTCACAACCGAAAGGTCACTTTCAAAGCATGGTGTTTGGGCGATCATATAAAAGGACTTGAAGTAGAATACGAAAACCTGAGTTCAATGCAGGTTGATAGTCTAAAGACTACGATTCACAGCCGCTTTGATGGATACAATATTATATGGACCAACAAAAAACCACAGTTTTAGTATTTTAGCTGCGCAAAAACATATACTATGGAAAAAAGAGCTACAATTTCAGGGCGTGAGCGAAAACTCATCGTGGTAATTGTCATTCTGGTTGTAGTTAACATGACATTGCTAATTTATGCATTTGTGCAGCAAGGCATAGCCAGAGAAAATGCAATGATGGCCGATAGATTGGAGGAGAGACTAAAGCAGGTTCAACAAGTAGCACAGCAGCGGGAAGCAATGATGGCTGATGCATTAGCAAAATCAAACGAGCGGATGCAAAAAGCGACAGCGGAATCAGTAAAGCAATAGATCCGTCGGACTAAAAGTAATTCCTGAAACATAATGATGCCGACAAAAATACTTTTTACAATTGTATTACTGACGGGCTTTTTATATTCCTGTAGCCAGGGTAAAAAAGAGAGTGGCGACTTTCCTGATCATAAAATAAAGATTGCTGTGATTGATACGAGCAATGTAAGGCTATGCCTCTGGCGTGTGAATCGAGTTTTGGAAAAAGAGCATCCGGAGTATTTTAAAAAGCCCATCAATTATTCCGATACCGCCAACGAGCATTACATTACTCATTACGTCAAACGACATACCCTTACTGTTGCAGGAAGAACAACGAGAACGGATAATTTCTGTGTAGCCCCAAAAGACACATTTCGCTTAAACCTCATGCGACGCAGCCCAAACTATGACTCCATTTTTATTCCGGGTTCATACTTTGCTTTTCAGTTTGAGAAAAATAAGTATCATGATTTATATCTCTTAACGAATCAGTCCATTACTTTTCTGAAATCAGATCTCACCGAATTTTCAATGGAGCCGGGTACCACAGCAGTAGTTGTTAAATTAAATACGGAAGCTGGTAAGCGTCTTCAGGTTTTTACCGAACAAAATGTAGGAAAAATGCTAGCGTTCCTGATTGACGGAGTGATTTACTACATCGCCAAACTTGGTGCCCCATTGAATACTAACCTGTTTGTCATTTATCCGGAGACGACCAGTGGCGAGCTTTCAAAGCAGCTATTTTCACCGCAGGGAAAGTGATTGCAAAAAGCCAATTTCAACAACATTCACAATTCATCCATTCTTTTTTGAATAGTGTGCTTATCTCCAGAACTTTTTGCTAGCGCAAGAGCCTGCCGAAAGCAATCTTTTGCTTTTGCATTGTCAATGCCTGTATAAAGCTCGCCGAGAAGTGTATAGTAAAAAGGATTGGTAGTGAGCTGGAGTTTCTCTGCTTCGGCGAGGGCGGCAGCTTTTCCGTTGGCCTTGGCGAGTGCAAAGGTGCGGTTGAGCGCCGCGATGGGTGAATATTCAATTTGTAAAAGTCGGTTATACAACTGCAGGATGGCTTCCCACTTCTCGTGCGTGTCTTCTTTGACAGTATGCCAGTAAGCAATTCCCGCCTCAAGATGATAGCGTGTAAGCTCCCCATGTGATGCCTGATGCAAATGAAAGGCTCCTTTCGTAATTAAGGTCTTGTCCCATAAGGTTTCATCCTGGTCGGCATAGAGAATGAGTTCACCGGTAGCGCTGGTGCGTGCTTTGAAGCGAGAGGAGTGAAAGCACATCAGTGCAAACAGCGCGTGCACTTTAGGTAAGCTTGTCTGCGGATTGTCCAGAAGCAACGTCGTGAGCCGCATGGCTTCGTGACAAAAGTCTTCACGTAGCACGGTGTCTGAGCTTTCGGAATAATAGCCTTCGTTGAACAACAGATAGATCGTAGTGAGTACCGCTTCCAGTCGGTCGTGGATGGCGGCCTCTGTGGCATGCAACGAAATCCTTTCTTCGCGCAGTTTTTCTTTGGCCCGATACAATCGCTTGCTGATCGTTTCTGTGTTGGTGAGAAATGCGGTTGCGATTTCTTCAATCCCAAACCCACACAACAACCGCAGTGCCAACCCGATCTGTGCTTCCGGTGCAATAGCCGGATGGCAGATGGCAAACAGCATCTGCAACTGACTATCGGTAATGTTAGGCTCACTTAGGTCGGGCTCAGCAGGCTCCAGCGTTATATCGTGCGAAAGGTTTTGGGCCACGTTGGTTTTGAAAATTTGATCGCGGTGGAGAAGATTTTTGACTTTATTCTTGGCCGTAGTGTAAAGCCAGCCGGTAGGATTAGGAGGGATGCCCTGATATTTCCATGTCTCCATGGCCAACAGGAAAGTCTCGCTGGCAATATCTTCCGCCACTTCCACATGCTCCAGCCCGAAGTGCTTGCAGAGCACCGCCGTGATTTTCCTGAATTCAATCCGGAAAAGGTGAGGGATGAGGTCGTGTTGCGACATAGGAAAAGCCCCTGCCTTTACGCAGGGGCCTTACAGGTTAATGAACGCCGTCAGACTTGGCGATTTGACGTACTTCTACAGTATTGCCTGCACCCTGCAATACGGGACAACCTTTGGCAAATTCAATGGCTTCGTCCACCGACTCGGCTTTAACAATCATCAGTCCGCCCAGGGTTTCCTTGATGTCGCCGAAAGGCCCGTTAGTGACCACATTTTTGTGCCCCACAACTTTAGCGCCATCGAAAAGAAGTCCGGTGCCGGATACAAATTTATTTTGCGCCGCGATGCCGCCAATCCAATCCATGGTTTGTTTCATCCAGATTTGCATTTGTTCGGGCGATGCTACTTTCGAGCCGTCTTCGTGTCTCATGAGCAATGCGTATTCATTCATACAAGTGTGTGTTTAAGTGATAAAATGGTTTTTAATACTACCATTACAAACGAGTTTGTTCAATTTGGACAGGCAAAGTGAAATTTATTTTAATGCCTGTGTACAAGTTAATCTAACTTTTAGTGGTGCGCAACGGGATTGGGTAGTGCACAGAAGGCATAGAATCCCGGGTTATGACGCAACGCTGCGATGCGCCCAATTACAACCCACAACTTAAAACCAATTTCAGACACTTCGCTTTCAAAAACCCCTTTTTAAGATACAAAGCCCTATTCGCTTATTAATTTCACTTTACATTTGAGTCCGTAATTCAGGTCATGAGATTTAAGCTAACCGCGATGATAAAGACACGATACTCCGCCGCTACCGTTTTATTATTCCTGCTTTTATTCCTCTCCACGAATGCCTTGGCTCAGCTCACGCTTGAGCAGTGCTATGAACTCAGCAAGAATAATTATCCGCTGATCAAACAAAAGGAACTGATCAGCCAGTCTAAGGAATATTCGGTTGCCAATGCACGCAGCGGATATCTACCTCAGTTTTCGCTGGCGGCTCAAGCCACGTATCAATCCGATGTGACGCGCGTGCCCATTGATCTGCCAGGTCTTTCGATCAAGCCACTCTCCAAAGATCAATACAAAATTTATGGTGAAGTAAATCAGACCATACTAGACGGAGGAACCATCCGGCAGAATGCAGCGCTTTCAGAAAACAGCGCGCAGGTAGAAGATCAAAAGCTCGAAGTTGAGTTGTATAAAATAAAGGATCGGGTGAATCAGCTTTTCTTCGGTGTGTTGTTGCTCGACGAACAATTGACACAAACGTTATTGGTAAAGAAAGACCTGCAAAGTTCGCTTTCGCGGATTCAGGCTTCTATTCAAAATGGTACCGCTTTCCGCAGCAATGAGGATATTCTTCAAGCGGAAATCTTGAAGACCGACCAACGAATTATCGAAACAAAGTCCGTGCGAAAGGCTTATGTAGAGATGCTCGGAATTTTTATCAATCAATCGCTCGATGAAAGTACAAAACTCATTACGCCTTCAATCCAGCCAGTAAATGAGTCAGCGGACATCAACCGTCCGGAGTTGAATTTATACAATGCGCAGCGGTTGTTATATAATTCGCAGTATCTATTGAGCAACACCCGCAATCAGCCAAAGCTGGGATTTTTTCTACAAGCCGGTTACGGCAAGCCTGCATTGAATGTGTTGAAAAATGAATTTGACACCTACTATCTCGGCGGGTTCCGTTTCAGTTGGAATTTCTCCGGGTTCTACAATACACATCGCGACAAGCAATTACTGGAAGTAAACAATCAACTCGTCGATACTCAGCGTGACTTTTTTCTTTTCAATACCAAGTTGGCGCTTAGGCAAAATTCAAACGAGATTAATAAGTTAAATGAGTTGATGCGCGTGGACGATCAGATTATTGCTTTGCGTTTGCGGATAAAAGATACTGCCAAAGTACAATTTGAAAACGGCGTGATCACCGCCAACGACTATCTGCGCGAGCTCAACGCCGAAGATCAGGCCAAACAAAATCAAACCCTTCATCGTGTGCAGCTGATGCTGGCGCAGGTGAATTATCAAAATACAGTTGGGAATTAAAAGAGAAATTCAAATGATCATGCGAATGAAAAACTATAGTGTAATCTTTTGCGGCCTGCTGGCGATAGCGGCAACTTCGTGCTCAACAAACTCAGGAGACTTTGACGCGACAGGAAATTTCGAAGCCGATGAAGTGATTGTCTCTGCAGAAGCCTCAGGAAAGGTAATGAAGCTCAACATCAAAGAAGGGCAGACGTTGTCGGCAAATGAGGTAGTGGGTTATGTAGACACCACGCAGCTTTACCTGCGAAAGAAACAATATCAATATTCCATCAATGCAGTTCTGGCAAAGCAGCCGAACACTGCAGTGCAATTGTCGACCATAACAGAACAACTGGCCACCGCTACCCGCGAAAAGAAGCGTGTTGAAAACCTGTTGAAAGCCGATGCGGCCACACAAAAGCAATTGGATGACTACAATGCACAAATTGATTTGCTTAAAAAGCAATACGATGCATTGCAGTCGTCGCTGACCATTACCACTCGCTCATTGCAAACCGAAACTCTTCCCTACAAAGCGCAACTGGATCAGATCGAAGATCAATTGAAAAAATCAATTATTACTAACCCGATGGCAGGCACGGTGCTTACACAATACACCTTGCAGGATGAAGTCGTAAATCCCGGCAAGGCGTTATATAAAATTGCAGACTTGTCGACAATAGTGTTGCGTGTGTACATCTCGGGCACACAATTGTCTGAAATAAAACTCGGGCAGGAAGTGAAGATCAATGTGGATAAGGGAGCTAAAGAGTACAAGACTTATACCGGCACGATCGCGTGGGTTTCGGATAAAGCGGAGTTTACGCCAAAGACTATTCAGACAAAAGACGAACGCGCCAACCTGGTGTATGCCATTAAAATTCTTGTAAAGAATGACGGCTTTTTGAAGCTAGGAATGTACGGTGAAGTGAAATTCAAATAGGGGATGAACGCCGTAGAAGTCAACCATATTTCTAAACGTTTTCTGAAAGAGAAAAGCAACGTTGATGCGTTGAAGGATATTTCCTTTGACGTAAAGCGCGGCGAGCTGTTTGGGTTGATTGGCCCGGACGGCGCGGGCAAGACGACGCTCTTCCGTATTCTCACCACGCTGATGCTGGCCAATTCGGGCAACGCGTCTGTCGATGGGTTGGATGTGGTCAATGATTTCAAAGAGATACGCAAGCGCGTGGGCTACATGCCAGGCAAGTTTTCGCTCTATCAGGACTTGAGCGTGCAGGAGAATCTTTCCTTTTTTGCGACACTCTTCAATACCACCATCGAACAGAATTATCACCTCATCAAAGACATTTACATTCAGATTGAGAGATTCAAAGACCGAAAGGCGGGAGCACTCTCTGGAGGGATGAAGCAAAAACTCGCGCTTAGTTGCGCGCTCATCCACAAGCCCTCAGTGTTATTTCTTGATGAACCTACCACGGGTGTGGACGCGGTGTCGCGAAAGGAATTCTGGGAACTGCTTCGACAGCTTCAGCAACAGGAAATCACCATTGTGGTTTCCACACCGTACATGGATGAAGCAGGTCTGTGCGACCGTGTGGCGCTCATTCAGGAGGGAAGAATATTACAAATTGATACCCCAAAAGGAATTGAACAGAAATTCGAGCAGCCGCTTTGGCAAATGGCGAGCGACAACATGTATCAGTTGATGATCGACTTGCGGGGTTTTGACGAAGTGAAATCGTGCTATCCGTTTGGCCAGCATCATCATGTGGTGTTTAAGGCCGGAACGGATGTCGCGGCAATTGAGAGGAAACTGCTCGAACGGAACCATCACCAATTGGAGGCCCGCTTGATTGCCCCCAATATTGAAGATTGCTTTATGGAATTGATGACCACCACTGCGCATGAAAGCCATTGAAGTAAACAACCTTACCAAGCGGTTTGCCAATTTCACCGCCGTGGACCACATCACCTTTGATGTAGCCGAGGGAGAGATCTTTGGTTTTCTCGGTGCCAATGGAGCAGGTAAAACTACGGCCATGCGCATGTTGTGTGGATTGTCATTGCCCACGAGTGGCGAGGCCATGGTGGCGGGGCTGGATCTCAACACACACGCTGAGAAAATCAAGCGACGCATTGGCTACATGAGCCAGAAGTTTTCCTTGTACGAGGATCTGACCGTACGTGAAAACATCCGGTTTTATGGAGGGATCTACGGACTTACCAATGCCGAAATAAAATCACGTACCGCCGAGGTGCTTGCCAATCTGAATATTACTAATGAGGCTAACGTGCTCGTAAAATCGTTGCCACTTGGCTGGCGTCAAAAGCTTTCTTTCTCTGTGGCGATTTTACATCAACCTAAAATTGTTTTCCTCGACGAGCCGACAGGTGGTGTTGACCCAATTACACGCCGCGAATTCTGGACGATGATTTACGAAGCGGCCAGCAAAGGAACTACCATTTTCGTGACTACGCATTATATGGACGAAGCCGAGTATTGCCATCGTGTATCGATTATGGTGGACGGACGAATAGAGGCCCTGGGTACGCCCAAAGAATTGAAAGCCAATTTTAATGCGGAGGGAATGAGCGATGTGTTTTTGAAACTGGCCCGAAAAGCGAAACGCGGAGACGACTAACCATGAAGCAATTTCTGTTTTTTATACGAAAAGAATTTCTGCACGTGTGGCGCGACAAGCGCACGCTACTGATTTTGTTTGGTATGCCGCTGATTCAGATTTTGATTTTCGGATTTGCGTTGACCAACGAAGTGAAGAACTCGCACATCGGCATTCTGGATAACGCGAAAGACGACGCGTCGCGGGCAGTGATTCAACGGCTGGAGGCAAGCCGCTACTTTGAGGTGGTAGAAAATATTTCTTCCAACGCTACTCTCGAACCGACCTTCCGTCAGGGCAAGATAAAAATGGCGGTGGTTTTTCCTGTCGGCTTTCAGAACGAACTACTGCACGAAAATAAATCCACCATTCAATTGATTGCTGATGCTACTGATCCGAATGTGGCCAACACCTTGGTGAACTATGCGAGCAGTATCGTCATGGATTATCAAAATGACATGCGTGGCAGGTTGGATTTGCCTTACGCGATAAACACCGAGTTGCGCATGCTTTACAATCCACAGATGAAAGGCTCTTACAGTTTTGTACCCGGCGTGATGGCCATGGTACTCATGCTGGTGTGCGCCATGATGACTTCCATTTCCATAGTGCGTGAACGCGAACTGGGAACGATGGAGGTCATCCTCGTGTCGCCCATTGTGCCCATGCGTGTGATCGTCGCCAAGATGGTACCTTATTTTTTATTGTCGGCGGTGAACATCGCCAGTATTCTTTTACTCAGCGTGTTCGTGCTTGATGTGCCTATTCAGGGGAGCCTGGTTTTGCTGGTGAGCGAGTGCCTTTTGTTTACAGTTAGCGTATTGGCTCTTGGTCTTTTGATTTCTTCCGCTGCTGATTCGCAGCAAACAGCTATGCTGATTTCACTGATGGGTCTTTTTCTGCCCACCATCATGTTGAGTGGCTTTATGTTTCCCGTAGAGAACATGCCGATCCCGCTGCAGGTGATCTCCAACATCGTTCCTTCCAAATGGTTTTATTACATCGTGAAGAACGTGATGATCAAAGGACTTGGTTTTGATTTTGTGTGGAAGGAGACGTTAATCCTTGGCGCAATGACGGTATTCTTCCTGGCAGTTAGTGTGCGCAACTTTAAAACCCGACTGGAATGAGATCGCTTCTTATCTTATTGGAAAAAGAATTCCGTCAGGTGTTTCGCAACTCGGCCATCTTGCGCATGATCTTCATGATGCCTGCGGTACAACTTTTGGTGATGCCGCTGGCCGCCGACTATGAGGTGAAGAATGTAAAAATTGTGGTGGTAGATTACGATCACTCTCCATACTCCAGAAAGCTGGTCAACAAGATTACCTCTACGGCGTACTTCACACTTGTCGATTACACCGACTCTTACAACAAAGCGCTCACGTTGGTGGAAAAGGATCAGGCTGACCTGGTATTACAGATTCCGTCTGCATTTGAAAAACAAATTGTACGTGAAGACAAATCGACGTTGTTTCTGGCGATCAATGCTATTAATGGAACCAAGGCAAACCTGGGCAGCGCTTACCTGCGGAGCATCATTGCCGATTTTAATCAGGAGATACGCTTGGACTGGGTTCAATTTCCCCGAATGAATCCGCAGCCGGTGATTGCCATTTCGTCGATCAACTGGTTTAACCCATTGATGAACTACAGGTTCTTTATGGTGCCGGGAATTCTCGTCATCCTCGTCACGCTGGTAGGTGCATTCTTGTCGGCGTTGAACATTGTAAAAGAAAAAGAAGTGGGCACCATCGAGCAAATCAATGTGACACCCATTCGCAAGTATCAGTTCATTCTAGGTAAGCTTATTCCGTTTTGGGTGCTCGGCCTTGTGATCCTTTCTATTGGATTGTTGCTTTCAAGGTTGGTATATGGCATTCTACCGGCTGGAAGTTTCCTTACTATTTACATTTACGCCGCCATCTACCTTCTGGCTGTATTGGGATTAGGTTTGCTGGTGTCTACGTTTGCCAATACCCAACAGCAGGCGATGCTCTTGTCATTCTTTATGATGATTGTGTTCATTCTGCTCGGCGGTTTATACACCTCGATTGACAGTATGCCCGAGTGGGCTCAGTGGTTTACAAAGATTAATCCGGTAGCATATTTCATTGAGGTGATGCGGATGGTGGTTCTCAAAGGAAGTACACTGCACGACATCCGATTTCACATCCTTGCTACGTTTGGTTTTGCCGTGATACTAAATGGACTTGCCGTATGGAACTACCGCAAGCGCAGTTAACTTCACGCTTTCTTCTTTTTTGATTTTGCGAGCTCGCTGTTTTTGGCGACCCTGTATTTCACGATTCGCTCAATTAAACCTAGCGGCAAAGGCTGATCCAACGGAAACTGTACGGATCCTTTTGCGCCTTTGTAGGCTGAGAGTTCTTTCTTGAAACTTTCTATGCCGTTGGGCGTCGGGTAAAACCCGATGTGATTTTTGAATGCAGCAAAGTGAACGAGATTGCCATTAAGCACAAAGGTGGGCATTGCGTACTTGATTGCTTCTTCGGCTTCTGGTGCCGCTTTGCGCACCGTGGCACGAATGTCTTTAAGCCTTTTTTGTATGTCGTTGGGGAATCCGGCGATGTATTCGTCAATGGATGAAGCGATCGATCCTTTCATAGATATAATTTTCGGTAATCAAAGATAATGAAGTCAGCACTTACGCAGAAGGGTAGGGCACGACAATTTAGCGTCCTATTCCGACAAGAAGATCGTGTATTATAGAGCCGGGAGATGGCGGGCAAAGCAGACGCTGTTTTCCATACCCTGATACTGCCCATAGTTAGGGATGATGGTGTAACCGCACTTGGTATACAAGTGAATGGCTTCCGGTTGTCGCTTTCCGGTTTCGAGCACGCAGCGCTGGTGGCCAAGTTCTGTGGCCCAGGCTTCGAGCTCACCTACAATTCGGGCGGCAATCCCATGCCCGCGATGAGTTGGTGCTACAAACATTCGCTTTATTTCCATGCTTGTATTGTCAAAAGGTTTGATGGCGCCGCAGCCTACTGCTATGCCATCCGCGAAGGCGATCACTACGTAATTTAGATTGACGATTTGGTTAAATTGATGATAGAATGAATGCTCTTCACCATCGCACACAGCGAGGTATTCGTCGAGTGAGCGAACCAGTGTGACGAAATCCGGATGAGTGGAATTGGTACGTTGTAATTGAAGTGTAGTCATCATGATCCAATTGTAAAGTACAAAAATAAAAAAGGGTGAATTTCTTCACCCTTTTAAATGCGACCAGACTAGTCTTTCTTTTTCTTGTCTTTGTCCTTTTTGTCTTTATCGTGGTCTTTGTGATCTTTATGCTCCTTGTGCTCTTTGTCCTTGTCCTTGTCTTTGTCCTTATCCTTATCTTTCTTATCCTTCATTTCCTTCTTATCCTTGTCTTTCTTGTCGTCTTTCTTTGGCTTTTGGTCTTGCGCCAAAAGGCTTGTAGTCAGAAACGCACATACCATCAGGAAGGCGAGAAATTTAAGTGGTGTTTTCATATGATTTTGATTTTGTTGTTTGAATTTAAACGGAATCATTCGATTCTTGTTGTTTTCGGTAAATAAAATAATCAATGAGCTTATTGATTTGGCAGTTCTACCATAAACGTAGAGCCTTTGCCGTATTCTGATTGGAAGGTTATTTTTCCCCCCATCTTATTGGCAGCTTCCAGGGCAATGTAAAGCCCAAGACCTGAGCCCGTGGATTTCAGGTTGCCGCGGTAAAACATTTTAAAAACACTGGGCTGTATTTCTATAGGAATTCCTTCTCCATTGTCGTCAATGCGTATGGTAACGCGGTCTTCGTCTTCTCTGAGAGAAATAGAAATTAACGGGTGATGACTGGGGTCCTTTTTCTGGTACTTGATGGCGTTAGAAAGAAGATTGTTCAGGATGATTTTGAGCCGTGATCGATCGGCAATAATAGTTCGGTTGGCGGAGTGATCGAATACGATACCAGGTGCGTTGCCTTCGTTGAAATAACGAAGATGACTGAATATCTCCTCGCAGAGTTGCTTGATGTTGAGTTCTTCGAGTACCAATTCGGTGCGGTTATTTCTTGAGTAATGAAGTACTTCGTCAATAAAATCCTCCAGCTTCCGTGCCGATGTTTCAATCTTCCGCCAGTAATCTTCCTGCTCGGCGGTTGGTTTTGTAAGCAAGCCAACATTCACAAGGCCTCGAATGGATTTCAGTGGAGCACTCATGTCGTGTGAGGCACTGTACACGAAGCGGTCGAGCTCTACATTGGTTTGCTGCAGCTCTTTGTTCTTGGCATTAAGTTCGCGTTCGATAATCCGCAAGTCAGAAATAACTCTTCCGGTAACTGCGGCAAAGAGAAACAACAACAGGTATCCAAAGAAAATAGGCGCGTTGCCTCCCTCTATTATCGTATTGACAAATTCAGGATGATTGATTGTAGGTACCAGGTACGTGGCTGAAAAAATAATCACATTGGCAACCAGCACGGCGTCAAATCCAAAGCGGATTGCTACATAAAGCGAGATGGAACCGAAAAGAAACCATACATCCTGAAAATCGAATAGAAAGGCCAGTGCCAAAACCACAGCACTAATAAGGGCAACCTCAAGCGTATGCTTTTTTCTGGTGAGGTAAGTGAACGCTGATACTGGAATAGGCGGAATGGGAATAAGCCCTTTTCGGGAAAGGAGTGGAGTGAGAAATACGAGGGTAGGTATGACAATGATGATATTTACAATGGTCTCGCCCAGAAGGTCACGGCGTAGATGCGGTAAGAACTGCGCCCAGCCGAAATTGTGATTTAGTACATACATGAATTGCCAGTTCACCGCGTAACAGGTGATCGGTATCGCCAGGCCAAACACTAGAAAAAGAACCAGGTTTCGGGTGTCGGGCATCCATGCTTTTCCTTTCAGCAAGATGTTGAACAGAAACCAGGAAAGAGCAATGGAACAGGAGTCGCCAAGACCAAATCCAAACCATATCCAGTAGCTTGAAAACCCATAGAAATAATTGTTTAACGTAGTGATGATGAACAAGGAAGGAAATACCCGAAGAGGCCCCCACCAAAAAACCAAAATCAACCCTAGGGAGGTAGGCAGATAGAAGCTTGAGGTAATGTTGTCCTGAAAGAAAAGAAGTGAGATTTGGTCACCGGCTTCGATGATGGCTAGCGGAGCTATCCACGTCCACCAGGGCAGCGGCTTTTCTGCGTGTGGTTGATGATTGTTTAGGGTAATGTCAGAAGGCATTCCTTTAAAAGGCACTCCTACAAGATAAGTATTTATTTCTTTAGAAAAAGGGGGACCTCAAACCTCCATCCACTTCTGTTAAAGTGATCGCAGGCGGACAGGGGTGATTTGATTTCGGGCGCTGTGGGGATTCTTACCAATGGTTTTCAGCTCCAATAAGGGCTTTCTAGCTTCTGGCATAATTATTACTACAAATAGGAAATTATTCTGTTAATCCAATGAAACACTATCAACTTGGAGAATTTGAAGAGGTCGTGATGTTAACGGTAGGAGTGCTGTATAACGAAGCCTACGGCGTCTCTATCAAAAAAGAAATCGAAAGTCGTTTGTCGCGCAGCGTGAGCGTAGGCGCCCTTCAAACGGCATTGATCCGACTTGAAGACAAAGGATATTTAAAGTCGCGCGAAGGGGAAGCCACCGAAGAGCGGGCCGGCCGGCCTAAAAAATATTTTGAGATCACAGCTCTTGGGGCGCGAGTGTTAGACCATGTGCGGTCTACGCGCGAAGAATTGTGGAACTCTATTCCGAAGGTAGCACTCAAATTAATAATGACTAATTAGCCAATTTGGAATGAGCAGCCCTCCTCGCATTCCGCTTCGCTTCTTCCGGTGGTATTGCCACCCGAAGCTACGTGACAGTATTGAAGGAGATTTGATGGAGCTGTATGCAGAGCGGAGAGTTAAACATGCAAAGTGGAAAGCTGACTTACAATTTGTGCGCGATGTGATTCTACTTTTCAGAAAAGGAATTATCAAACCCACAGAAGGATATCAAAATTTAAACAACTACGGTATGTACAAAAGCTATTTTAAAATCGGGTGGAGAAACCTGGTGAAGAACAAAGGCTACTCACTTATCAACATTGGCGGGCTGGCGCTGGGTATGGCCGTGGCCATGGTCATCGGCTTGTGGGTATTTGATGAACTATCATTCAATCATTATCATGAGAATTATTCCCGCATTGCACAGGTGATGAAGGGCGGGAGTTTTGAGGGGCAACATTATGTGGGACAAACGTCTTTGCCGTTTCCATTGGTGGACCAATTGAAGAATAACTATGGAGCGAACTTCAAACACATCGTTCCTGCTTCGTGGGAAAGTGAGAATGTGCTTTCCATCCGCGACAAAAAAATTTCCAAAACAGGCATGTTCATTGGCGAAGAGGCACCTGAAATGCTCACCTTAAAAATGATCCATGGCACGCGGAGCGCATTGAAAGATCCCAACTCGTTGATGATGTCGCAATCCACGGCCGAAGCACTCTTTGGTGATTCCGATCCGGTTAACCAAATGGTAAAGATCAACGGTGAGAAGGAGTTGATGGTAACAGGTGTGTACGAAGATCTGCCGAAGAACTCCGCCTTCTTTGGCATTCAGTTCTTTCGGCCTTATGATTATCTCATAAACGACGGAACATGGATGAAAGAGCAAGGCTGGGATAATCATTTCATGAGAATATTTGTAGAGATACAACCTCACGCCACGTTTGAGAGCACCACGGCTAACATTATCGATGCGGAGGTAACAGCCATCAAAGATCTTGCTTACATGAAGGATGAATTGAAGTACAACTATGAAATACTTCTCCTGCCAATGCGCGACTGGCATTTGCGGGCTGACTTCAAAGAAGGTGTTTTGCAAAGCGGGCCGCTGCAATTGGTTTGGTTCATCGGCGCGATTGGCGCATTTGTGTTGCTGCTGGCGTGCATCAACTTTATGAACCTGAGCACGGCGCGATCCGAAAAGCGCGCAAAAGAGGTGGGCATTCGTAAAGCGATAGGCTCTATCCGCAGGCAATTGATAGGACAATTTTTAAGTGAATCATTCCTGGTAGTAATGTTTGCATTCATCATTGCGATCGGGATTGTGAACATGGCGCTGCCCTTGTTCAATCAGTTGTCAGACAAAGAGATGAGTATGCCGTGGACGCAGCCCTTGTTTTGGGCCTGTTGTTTTGTTTTTCTTCTCGTTACAGGGTTGTTGGCCGGTAGTTATCCTGCTTTGTATCTCTCGTCCTTCAAACCGGTGAGTGTGTTGAAAGGAGTTTTTCGCGCAGGCAGGTTTGCCTCTGTTCCGCGAAGAGTTTTGGTGGTAGTTCAGTTTACAGTATCGGTCATGTTGATCATTTGTACGGGTGTGATTTACAATCAACTGGTGTTCGTTAAAAACCGTCCTGTGGGTTATCAGCGTGATGGCTTGCTCATGATACCCAAAAAATCGGATGCGTTTAACACCCGGGCGGATGCGCTAAGGGCGGAGTTAAAAAACTCTGGAGCTGTTACTGAGATTGCTGAATCAGGTGGATCGGTAACCAGCGTATGGTCGAATAACGGAGGTTTTACCTATAAGGGTGAAAGTCTGGACCGCGACCGTAACTATGCTACGTTGGGGGTGTCGCATGATTTCGGAAAAACGGTAGGCTGGCAATTCATTGAGGGCCGCGATTTTTCGAAAGAGATAGCAAGTGACTCGGCCGGTTTTGTGATCAACGAAGCGGCCGCCAAATTCATGGGCATCGAAAACCCAAGCGGTAAAGTTATTCATTGGAAGAACGGTCCATGGCGCATGGACAGAGACTTCACGATTCTGGGCGTGATCAAAGACATGGTGATGGGTTCTCCCTTCGAACCCGTCAAGCCGACCATTTATTTTACGATGGGCTGGAAAGGCTGGCTCATGCTTCGTGTTACACCCGGCATGCCCATGCAGGAGGCGCTTCCGAAGATTGAAAATGTTTTCACGAAAGTAATTCCTGACATTCCCTTCGATTACAAATTCGCCAATGCCGAGTATGCCGCCAAGTTTTCTACCGAAGATCGCATTGGCAAACTGGCTGCGGTGTTTGCCGTGCTCGCCATTGTCATCAGTTGTCTCGGTTTATTTGGTCTTGCTTCCTTCGTGGCTGAGCAACGTACAAAAGAAATAGGAGTGCGAAAAGTGTTGGGCGCTTCCGTTGCGAACCTGTGGCGAATGCTTTCCCGGGAGTTTGTTATCCTGGTGACCTTGTCGTGCATCATTGCCGCTCCGCTTTCTTACTACATTTTGTACAACGGCATCAAACAGTACGAATACAAAACCGAAATAGGTTGGTGGATTTTTGTTGCCGCCGCCGTGGGCGCATTGATCATCACCTTGCTCACGGTAAGTTATCAAGCTGTCAAAGCAGCACTGGCTAATCCGGTCAACAGTCTGCGCTCTGAATGACAACACCTGCTCCACCCAAACTCCCGCTTCGCTTCTTCCGGTGGTATTGCCACCCGAAGTTGCGCGACAGCATTGAGGGAGATTTGATGGAGCTGTATGCAGAGCGGAGAGTTAAAAGTGCAAAGTGGAAAGCTGATTTACAGTTTGCATGGGACGTGATTCTGCTTTTCAGAAAAGGAATTATTAAACCCACGGAAGGGTATCAAAATTTAAACAACTACGGTATGCTCAAAAGCTATTTTAAAATTGGATGGAGGAACATTCTAAAGACCAAAGGCTATAGCCTGATTAACATTGGTGGCCTTGCATTGGGTATGGCCGCTGTTATGCTCATCATCTTGTATGTTAAAGATGAATTGGCCTATGATTCGTTTCATCAAAAGGCGCCCGAGATTTATCGTGTGGTGACCGATTGGAAAAGACCGGACGGCAGTGTGCAGCATCAGGATGGAATTACAGGGTACTATCAGGGCCCAAAGTTTAAAGAAAGCATCCCTGAAATCGTGACCGCGGTTCGCTGGATGGGCAATAACCGAACACTCAGAATTAACAACGAAGTCAGTGACATCTCTGTGTACAACGCGGATGAAAACTTCTTCACGCTATTTACTTTTCCGTTTGTGGCGGGAAACCCTGCCGAAGCATTGAAAGATCCTAACTCTCTGGTGATTACTGAAGCAAAAGCGTTGCTGTATTTTAATAGTACCGATGTACTTGGCAAAACACTCGACCTAAAGGCCGATAGCACATTTGTGCCCTACAAAATTACAGGCGTCGTGAAGACGCTGCCCGCCAATTCATCCATTAAGTTCGATTTTGTTTCCCGGCTTACTATCTCGCCGCAAGACTATGCCAACAGTGAAAACTGGTTTAACTTCTTTCTGACCACCTTTGTTGAACTTCATCCGGCGGCAAGCCGCTCGACCGTAGAGGCTAAGATGGCGAAGGTTTATGAGTCTGATGCGGCTGCGGCGATTAAAGAGATGGAGGAAAAATACAATGTGACCGAGAAAGCCGTCTTTTCCTTACAGCCGTTGAAAGATATTCACCTTAGCAAAACCTATACGGCATCCAGCGGCCTTTTTGATGCTAGCGACCCCATGTATGGCTACATGTTGTCAGGGATAGCATTTTTTATTTTGCTGATCGCCTGCATCAACTTTGTAAATCTGTCCATTGCCAATTCACTGAGACGCTCGAAGGAGATCGGCGTTCGCAAAGTAGTAGGAGGCAACAAATTTACGCTGGCCATCCAATTCCTCAGCGAATCGTTTGTGATCTGCTTCTTCGCTTTTGTGGCTGCAGTTTTTCTAGTACAACTTTCACTTCCATTGTTCAATACGCTGGCCCAAAAATCCATTTCCATTCTGAGCCTCTTCGATGGCCGCATGCTTTTGGCTTATGCAGGTTTGTTTGTAGCTACCGGACTTTTCGCCGGATTTTATCCTTCGCTGGTGTTGTCAGGGTTCAATCCAGTGAAGACGCTGTATGGAAGATTCCGGTTTTCCGGAAAACAATATACACTGCGTGCATTGGTAGTGCTTCAGTTTGCGCTGGCTTCGTTTCTGATCATGGCTACTCTTACCATTTATTCGCAGTTCAATTTCTTAACCACCAAAGACCTTGGGTACGATGATAAGAATCTTGTGGTGGTGAATAAGAGCAATCTCACACGCGATCAGTTTTCTATTTTTCAGCAAATGCTCGCGGGACACTCAGGCATCATTGGTATTGCACCTAAAAACGGAGGGGAGTGGAATACTGTAGCAAAAGTCTCTGGCGAGAAGATGATCAAATTTCAATATAACATAGTGGATGAATCCTACCTGCCGCTACTGAAGATCCCCGTGGTACGAGGCAGAAATTTTTCGTCTGATTTTACCGCCGATGGTCCGTCGTCAGTGCTGGTCAACGAAGCCTTTGTCAAGCAAGCGGGATGGGACGACCCTATTGGGCAGAAGGTAAACTTCTGGTACCGCAATGCCGAGTACACAGTAGTGGGAGTGGTAAAGAACCATAATTACAACGCGCTCAATTATGAAATTCAGCCTCAATTGTTCACCAAGAAACCGGATGAAAATTTTGGTTGCGCATTAATCAAGCTAAGTGGTCAAGATACGCAGGCATCGTTGGCGCTGATCGAAAAAACATTCAAGTCTGCTTTTCCTGATTATGCATATACCTACGAGTTTGTCTCAGAAAATAACAGACGTCACTACGAGCAAGAGGCACGTTGGAACAAGATCGTGATGTCGGCGGCAGCCATCACTATTTTTATTTCCTGTATTGGTCTGTTAGGACTCGCGGCCCTTGCGGCAGAACGACGAAATAAAGAGATCGGTGTTCGAAAGGTGCTTGGCGCTTCGGCATTTAGTATCACCAAAGGACTGTCGGTAGGTTTTTTGCAAATGGTTATTCTTTCCTTTGTTATTGCTGTACCTGCCGCTGCGATGGTCTCCAGCCAATGGTTGAAGGGCTATGCGTATCGCGTGGAGTTTAGTGTGTGGACCGTCGTGATTACGGTGATGGTGACTACCAGCATTGCGTTGATCACGGTTTGCTCACAGGGAATCCGTGCCGCGCTGGCTAACCCGGTAAAGAGTTTGCGATCAGAATGATAACGCCTGCTCCGCCCAAACTCCCGCTTCGCTTCTTCCGGTGGTATTGCCATCCGAAACTGCGCGACAGCATTGAAGGAGATTTGAGGGAGCTGTATGCGGAGCGGAGATTTAAACATGCAAAGTGGAAAGCGGACTTACAATTTGTATGGGATGTGCTGCTCTTATTCAGAAAAGGAATTATTAAACCCACGGAAGGGTATCAGAATCTAAACAACTACGGTATGCTTAAAAACTATTTCACGATTGGATGGAGGAATCTGTGGAAGAACAAGGCTTTCTCTACGATCAATATTTTAGGACTTTCGATTGGTATTGCAAGTTGTGTTTTGCTGTCGTTGTTTATTCAGGACGAACTAAAATACGACAGACACTTTCCGGATTCGGAGCGCATCTACCGGGTCACCACTACGATGAGTAATTTCAACGGTCATGTATCAAAGCTACAGCGCACTTCTCCTCCAATTGGTCCGGCATTGTTGAATGAAATGCCCGAAGTGGAAGCGCAGGTTCGTGTGGTGAAAGATCTCAGTGCAACAGAACAATTGGTTCGGCATGGAGAGAAATACTTTTATGAAAAGAGATGCTATAAAGTCGACGCTAATTTTTTCAACTTCTTTCCTTACGAATTTAATGAAGGTGATGCGACAACCGCGTTGCAACATCCTCAATCGGTAATCCTCAGTGAAGCGTTAGCCAATAAAATATTCGGAAGGGAACCGGCCTTGAATCAGATGATTATGCTGAATGCCGACACTATGCTTTTCAGAGTTACTGGCGTGATAAAGGAAAACCTAAATCGATCGCACCTGGATGCTGACCTCTACTTATCGGGCCTTGAGGATGAGCTAAGGAATTACACCACGTGGGCTACAGGCAATTTCGTTTTTACGTATGTGAAGATGAAACCACATGCTACGATCGAAGGTTCTCTGCAAAAGATGGCAACCATCATGCGTCAGCATGGTGAAAAAGAGAATGCTGACATGGGTCGGAAGAAAACCTTGGGATTGCAGCCGCTCCACGATGTGCACCTTTACTCTCAGGAATTTGACAACGATATTGAGCTGGGCATGGCGGGCAATAGTACGTACGTGAAAGCGGCGGCCGTGATCGGACTTTTAATTCTTGTGCTGGCTGGTATTAATTTTGTTAACTTAACCACAGCCAAAGCCTCCGTTCGTGCGCAGGAAATCGGTGTCCGAAAAGTGATCGGTGCAGACCGCACGGCTATCTTCATACAATTCATGGGCGAGTCGCTGGGGTTAGCCTTTATAGCGATGTTTCTTGCGTTGGCTCTTGTCTATATGGCATTGCCTTACTTTAATGAGCTCGCGCAAAAGAACATTCAGATCACAGCGCATCAATTCAAATTTACAGCAGGAGTTCTTCTGCTATTCGCCGGCGCCACCGGTCTGATTGCGGGCATTTATCCATCGATTATTCTGGCGGCGTTCAATCCCGCCAAGGTATTGAAGGATAAGAAAAGCCGCACGGGTTCTTCGCACATGTTGCGTAAGGGTATGGTCGCCTTCCAGTTTACGATGGCCATCGCCCTTATTGCATGCATCTTAGTGATTCAGCGGCAGCTTGATTTTATGGATTCAAAGCCGTTGGGCTTTGACACACGCAATAAGCTCATGCTAAACCTGCGCACCAGCGAAGCGATCGCACATTATGCGCAACTGAAGAACGAGTTAAGAAACATGGCTGGAATCGCTGACATAAGTGCCTCGTCCAACTCACCCTCTACACCGCCGGTCAACGATTGGAATTTTTATCCTGCCGACAAAAGCGAGAACGAAGCGGTGGCTCATTATATCGTCAAGGTGGATGATCGCTATTTTAAAATGATGAAGATGGGAATCATTGCAGGCCGTGATTTTTCATTTCCTTCTGATTTTCTAAACAGTGATCCTCAGGCTCCCCGAAAAGTGATTGTCAATCAGACAAGCCTTTCGAAGATGGGCATAGCATTGAATCAGGCAATAGGCGCGCGGGTGACGAATACACAGGATAAAATTGTTTTTGAAATCGTCGGCGTGGTGGAAGACTTTCACCAGTTCTCTATGCACAAGACAATCACTCCGATGATCTTCTATGCGTTTGATCCCACGATCGATTTTCATCAGGCTATTGTAGCTGTTGATGATGAGCCGGGAACTATGATGAGCCGCGTGGAAGCTGCCTGGGCAAAGATAAACCCCGATACACCGATGGAGTGTACGATGTTGAAGGACAGCATTCACCTGCAATACGAAAATGACAAACGCACATCAGCGATTATTTTCTACGCTACGTTGCTGGCCGTCTTTATTTCCTGTCTGGGGTTATACGGACTCTCTATTTTTATTACCGAAAGAAGAACAAAAGAAATTGGAATTCGAAAAGTAATGGGTGCTTCTGAAAGGATGATCCTCGCCATGTTATCGAAAGAGATAATAAGTATTGTTGCAGTTTCATTTTTGATCGGAGCGCCACTCAGTTATTTTGTAATCCGAGAATGGCTTCTGGAGTTTGCGTATCATATAGATCCAGGAATAAGCTTATTTCTACTGGCCGCTGCGATTACGACCCTCGTTGCAATCATCGCTGTAGGGTTTGAGTCGCTGAAAGCAGCGTTGGCTAATCCTGTAAAAAGTTTGCGATCAGAATGACAACGCCTGCTCCGCCCAAACTCCCGCTGCGTTTCTTTCGGTGGTATTGCCACCCAAAGTTGCGCGACAGCATTGAAGGAGATTTGATGGAGCTGTATGCAGAGCGGAGAGTTAAACATGCAAAGTGGAAAGCGGACTTACAATTTGTATGGGATGTGCTGCTCTTGTTCAGAAAAGGAATTATCAGACCCACGGAAGGATATCAGAATCTAAACAACTACGGTATGCTCAAAAACTATTTCACGATTGGATGGAGGAATCTGGCTAAGGATAAGATGTTTTCCTTCATTAACATCGCTGGGTTGTCGCTCGGGCTTACGTGCAGCATGCTGATCTTTCTTTGGATTCGCGACGAATATGCGATCGATGCTTTTCACCGCGACATAGACCGCATTTACACCGTGACGAGTGTAGAGTATTCCGGCACCGAGGTGACGGGAGGCTATGATACTCCGGGTTTGCTGGCGGAAGAGCTCGGTAAGTCAATTCCTGAGGTGGAGCGCGCGTGCAGTTTCTCGTGGAGTACTTTCTATTCCTTTTCCGCCGACGATAAGAAAGTAAAACTAAATGGCACCTTTGCCGGACCGGAGTTTTTCTCGATGTTTTCCTACCCCATACTTCTTGGCAGTAAGGAAACAGCCTTGCAGTCGCCGGAAAGCATTGCTCTATCGCGCAATATGGCGACGAGTTTGTTTGGAAGCCCGGAGGCTGCCATGAATAAGGCGGTACGGTTTGAAAACCAAACTGAGCTGAAGGTAACTGCGGTGTTTGAAGATATCGGCGACATGGCATCGGAGAAATTTGATTTTCTGATGACCTGGGAATTGTTTTTAAGACGGGAACCATGGGCCAAAGACTGGCACAACAGCGGAGCGACAACCTTTGTAAAATTGCGCGAGCATACCGACGCTGCGGCCGTGAGCGCCAAGATTCGCGAGTTCATCAAGTCTTATGATAAGGAATACTCCTCGCTCGACCGCCTTGAGCTCGGACTACAACCCTTTCGTGAAAAGTACCTTCATTCCAACTTCAAGAATGGACACCTCGATGGAGGACGAATAGAATATGTACAACTCTTTACAGTGGTGGCGATTTTCATCACGCTGATGGCCTGCATTAACTTCATGAACCTGAGCACGGCCAAGTCGGTGCGCAGGGCTAAGGAAATCGGGGTGCGCAAAGTAACGGGCGCGGTGCGTGGCTCACTGATCCTTCAGTTTATGCTCGAATCATTGCTGATTACCACCGTGGCTGTGGTGGTGTCCGTAGTGCTGGTGACGGCGGCGTTACCGCAATTCAATGCCTTTACAGGAAAGAACATTCATTCACCGATTGCAGAGCTGCAATTTTGGGGTGGCCTCACCGCGTTGGCGGCGCTGACGGCGCTGATCGCCGGAAGTTATCCTGCGTTACTCTTGTCGTCGTTCAGGCCCATCGCTGTACTTAAGAATAACTTTCGTAATGACAGCTCGTCGGTAGCTTTCCGTAAAACGCTGGTGGTGGTTCAGTTTGCGCTGGCCATCATTTTTAGTGTGGGAATGATTGTCATCTCCAGTCAATTGAATTTCATTCAAAATAAAAACCTAGGATATCAAAAGAACAACCTTATCTATCTTCCTATGGAAGGATATGTTGCCACGCACTATGAAACGTTTAAAGACGAGGCGCTGAAGTTGCCCGGCGTAACGGCCATCACGCGCATGAACCAGCGGCCCGTGGAGATGGAAAACTCCACAGGCGCCGTAGAGTGGGAGGGAAAGGCTCCCAACACGTTGCCCAACTTTACGCATGCTGCCGTAGGATATGACTTTATTAAAACGATGCAATCTGAATTACTTTTGGGCCGTGACTTTGACGAAGCCTTTGCTGACTCCACCAATTACCTTATTAATGAGACAGCCTGGAAGATCATCGGCTATAAAGATCCCATCGGCGCACCGCTGACCTTTTGGGGCAGGAAAGGTACCATCATCGGCGTGGTAAAGGATTTTCATTTCAATTCATTTCATGTGTCAATCAAACCGCTGATCATACGGTTAAAACGCGGAAGTCAGGGCTATGCGCTGATTCGCACAGCACCAGACAAAACACACGAAGCGTTGGCGGCATTGGAAAAACTTCACCAAAGGATTAACCCTGATTTTTTGTTTGCTCATCAGTTTGCTGATGAAGAATACCGGTACATGTATCAGCGTGAAGAGATGGTACAGCGACTTTCTACCGGTTTTGCATTGGTGGCTATTTTTATTTCGTGTCTTGGCTTGTTAGGGCTCGTGATCTTTACCGCCGAGCAGCGTACCAAAGAGATAGGAGTAAGGAAAGTACTTGGCGCGAAGAGCAGGCAGATTGTAACCTTGCTTGCCGGCGATTTTCTGTCGCTCGTGTTGGTGGCTATTGCGATAGCGGCGCCGGTAGCTTATTATGCCATGACGCAATGGCTCACTGGATTTGAATATCATGTTTCTGTGCAGTGGTGGATGTTGGCGTGGGCAGCAGGCGGCGCGATCGCGATTGCCAGTGCTACTATCAGTGTTCATGCTGTTAAAGCCGCGCTGGCTAATCCCGTGAAGAGCCTCCGGTCGGAGTAGGGATGGTAGGAGTTAGAAGATAGTATGGGTAATGGTGAGTGCTGCGCTTCGGCTGGAGACGTTAATCGTTATCCGTTAATCGCGATTAACAATTCGCCGATAACGAATAACCGTGGACAATTATAAAACCTCATCTTCTAGTATTAGTCGTCATGCCGGACAGCCAGCGCGGGGCATGTGTGCGATCCGGCATCTCGTTCGAGTGTGACCGAACCCTGTATTTATTTAACCGCAAAGAACGCAGAGGATCGCAGAGAGATTACCCTCTCTTTCTTAAGGACACCGGAACGCGCGCATTCTCTCGCACGCATCCTTCCGGTGTGACAGGATAATGGTGAGCATTCCGCTTCGCTTAGAAAGGTTAATCGTTAATTGTTATCAGTTATCTGCGATTAACGATTAACAATTAACAAATAACGTTCAAATACAAAAAAAGGCTTCCGTCGTCAGGGCAGCCTTTTGTTTTTACATCTGCTTACTCCATCACAAACACACTGCGCACGTCACTCCATGCTTGGTAACCGTTTTTGTCGATCACCCGCGCGCGGAAGTAATACCGAGTGTTAGGCGCAAGGTCGCGTTTCACCACACGGCTGAGTGTGCCAATGTAAAAAGTTACCCAGTTCGCCTCGTTGCTTAGATCGGTGCAGATCTGAAATTCATAGGCAGCGCGACTTACAGCCTTAATGAAGGCTCTTACTTCGCCCGGATTGCCGGTAAGCCGCGCGTCAAACGCACGCGCATAGCGCGAGCCTATGCGTTTCACCTCAAGCCCTGCACTCAGGATTACCGCCTCCGCCGAAGCGGGGTTGGCGTTGGCAATGTTTTCTACGTACGCCGCATACTGACGCATCATCAGCTCAAGCGCTGCGATTTTTACCTTCAGGTTTGCCTTATCGTCTTTACCGCCTCCCTTCGCCACCATCAGTGCTGCCTCGGTGTTGTTGGCCATCGTGGCCATCGTTGAAGCACTGGGAAGAGGCGAAGTGAAGTTCGCATTGCCGGTCACAGAGGTGACACAGAAACGCATGAATTCAATTTTCTTCGTGGGAGACATTTTTGATATCCCCATTTTTACTTGTACCATACTTTACTTGTTTAGTTATTAAATTTATTTTAGTTCATGACTTACGTGGGGGCCAGCGGGGGCGGACGTTGCAACGTAAGCAGTGTACGCTCACGTAGGAATAAGGGAATGCTACCGGTTGACGACCTACCGGCGCACGTCAGACATCGCGAGTTAATCAGTCTTCTCAGGCCGCTTATAAAAAACCTCATATGCGGCGAATTAATCAATAGGTGTATCTTGTAAGGCAGTTGGCGCACTAAAATGGACGTCAGGCAAGCCAGCATAGAGGCCATGCGCACCACAATAGACCTCATCGGGTACACCTCAAGCGTCACAGGTAGGGCTACAGTCGTTATACGATAGACATTGGTTGTTGCATGATCGACATCGGTTGTCAGACGTTGCACCTCAGTCGTCGCGCGTCGTTCATCAATCGTAGCACGATGCACTTCGATCGTAGCGCGTCTCACCTCAGTCGTTATGCGATAGACATTGGTAGTCAGACGTCGTGGATCGATCGTCGTACGTTGCACTTCGGTAGTCATACGTCGTAAATCGGTCGTTGCACGTTGCAAATCGGTCGTTAGACGTCGCACTTCGGTCGTAGCACGTCTCACATCAGTCGTCGAGCGTCGTACTTCGATTGTCAGACGTCGTGGATTGATTGTCGCACGTTGCAAATCGGTCGTTAGACGTCGCACTTCGGTCGTAGCACGTCTCACATCAGTGGTCGAGCGTCGTACTTCGATCGTCAGACGTCGTGGATTGATCGTTGCGTGTCGCAAATAGGTCGTCAGACGTCGCACTTCGGTCGTAGCACGTCTCACATCAGTCATCGAGCGTCGTACTTCGATCGTCAGACGTCGTGGATTGATCGTTGCATGTCGCAAATCGGTCGTCAGACGTCGCACTTCGGTCGTAGCACGTCTCACATCAGTCATCGAACATCGTACATCGATTGTCACACATCGTGAATCGGTCGTTGCACGGTCGGCATCGTCTGATTTGGAACGGAAAGTGTCTGACGGGCTACATCCGGTAGTCGTTGTCGAGTAGGTAAGACCTGAATTTAGTTTCAGGTTAGCTGTTTTAATGAAGGAATTATGTATAGTAAGTCTTTGCATACAGTTGGCATACCTTTCAATCACTATGCCAATCCAGGAAACCTTGAAAACAGGGCTAAAACAATGCTTTTTACTTACCGTAAGGACTGAATTAACGAAATACAACGAAACGACTAACGATATATCACGAAAATCACCCTAAAGAGAGGCAGCCGGTAAGGAGAGACGGAGTACGGTGGTTTACATATAAGGAGTGCTTCACGCTAAGGGCATAAATTACGAGGTACGAAATACGATGTACGGGGTACGAGGTAGGGAGACGGAACAAAGGATAGCGTCTGTTAGAATCTTTTACAAAAGAGTAATTTTGATAATGACAATACAGTGATAAGTTTTATGATAAATCCAATTAGGTTTGACAACTATATGCTGTGGTTCCTCGGAGGAGTTTTGGTGCTATCAGTGGCCTTCCTGTTTGTGACAACCTTATTCAAGCAATTAAAACTAGAAGCAGATTATGAAAGCCGGGCGTTTCATGGCCGACTTGTAGGACTTCAATACACAGGACGTGATCAGTATGTGTTGACTATTAAGCAGGACAACGGAGATACATTGTCGTATCCTTTGCATATTACCTGGTTTATTAAGGAAAACAATATTCAGGTGAATGACTCGTTAAGCAAAGGATCAGATACGTATGCCATGCGCTTTTATAAAAAGCAAAATGGAGTGTATGTGAGTTTTGTTGTGTGTATGGTATAAAATAGTTTCGCCAGATGAACTTAAAAGTAAAAAGTATTCGGATGGAGTGAAGCAAAATTGAACCGTTCATGAACTCATTCCTTTTTAGTTTAGCAATTTTTCGCCTCAAAGGACTGTTTATTCAGTGTTATCGTGCAGGGTATCTCATCCGTCGCGTGTTCTATCAGTACATTAACATCTTCTTGGCTTCATTTAAAAACAAATACCTCATGATTCGATTATTAATGATCTGCATGCTGATCTGTATATCCTTTGTAGCACACACCCAGTCGGGCTCCTCTCAGGATTGGGATGGCTTTGTGCAAACCGTGGACGTAACAGCCTATCGTGGCGGGCAATTCAGGTTTAAAGGGTATGTGCGAGCTGAAAACACAAATAAGCTCGCCAATGCCAGGCTCTGGGCGCGGGTGGACAAGAAGAAGGGGATAGCCTTTTTGGACAACATGTACCGACGTCCCATTATGTCGGGCGAGTGGAAGGAATATATAATTGAAGGTCCGATTGACGCTAACGCTACTACACTGCGCGTAGGGGGCTTGTACTTTGGCAACGGTAAGTATTATTACGATAAACTGTCTCTTGAACTTAAACAGTCTGTCGGAGCGTGGAATAAGAAAGACTTAGCTAACGAAGGATTTGAAAGAGAAATCTCGCCCACCGACTGGAGGTCGATTTATCCTATTCCCGGCTACGAACTGAAGCGTACCAGAGGAAATGTTTTTGAAGGGAATAGCGCGCTCATGATCGATGCTAGCACACGCGTAAGCCGAGGTAAATTTGTTGAAGCCAACGGAATAAGCATATATTATGAGGAGTATGGCAAAGGTGATACACTGTTGCTGCTACATGGCAATTCACAATCGGTGAGAGCATTTGACAAGCAGATTCCGGAACTTTCAAACTATTTTCATGTCATTGCCATGGACTCCCGTGGTCAGGGATATTCCTCTGAAGATGGCAAGCCGCTTACGTATGAACTTATGGCCGAAGACGTCATCGCATTTCTGAACAAATTGAAGATCAAAAAAGTGAAGTTGCTGGGATGGAGTGATGGTGGCAACACAGGGTTGATAATAGCGATGAAGTATCCGGACAAGCTTACTAAGCTCGCGGTGATGGGTGCCAACCTGTACAACGACAAAACGTCGATAGGAGAGAAGTTTAATCAGATGGTGATCAAAGACAAAGCGCAATTGACGAAGCAAAACAAACCCGAAGACAAGTTTCAGATTGCATTGATAAACCTTATGCTTAATGAACCCAGAATCAAGGCAGAGGAGCTTGCGTCGATCCAGTGCCCTACGCTGGTGATGGCCGGTTCGAAAGACATAATCAAAGAAGGGCACACGCGTTTAATAGCGGGAAATATCAAGAATGCTACCCTTGTAATCTTTGACCGAGGAACTCATTTCGAGCCCAGCGAAAACCCCAGCCGGTTTAACAAAACCGTAACCCAATTTTTTAGCGAGTGAGAAATGTGAAGCCTACTTCACCTGTGGGATATCCTTCACGTAGGTTTGATCAGCTACCACCTCAACGGGCACACGGCCAGAAGGATCAGTCGTTTTATAAAGCCCCATTCCAGGCACGTAGTATTCTGCATAGAAGTCGGTCTCCTTACCAGAGCGCTTCCTTACCAGCTTCACCAGCACCTTCACGGCCTTTACTTTCTTATGGTGGATTTTCAGCGTTACAAATTCGGATTCAAAGGCGGTAATCATGGTTCCCTTTTGATTGGGATTGGTCCACACAGATTTTTGCTTTTTCGCCAGGCATTTTAAATATAACATAGTCTCCGTCAGCCGCCTCAACCATTCCGGGCGAAGTATTGGCTTTGGTGTGTACCACTTTGATTTCAGAGTCACTGATCTGTAAGGTTTGCTCTTGCCCTCCTGTGGCTCCATTTTCATCGAAATACTGAGTCATCATCAACGCGCTGTCTCCTTTGGTGGTGGCGTAAAAGATAGTCTTGCTGTGGTGTGATTTACCCTGGTGATGAGCATTGACCACCAAGGCATTTTTACCATTGGCAGGAAAGAAATAATCTCTCGCTTGCTGTGCCGACAAAGGATAAGATGCCGAAATGAAACAGACGATGGCGAATGAGTAAATGCAAATGGCTTTGGCTCGGATGGTAAGCATAGATTTTCAGGTTAAGGTTTGATCAAGGACAAACTAAAACGCTAAGGGTTGCATTTTATTGAATAAATTTAATAACCCACAGGTAGGTTAGGCACGCACAAGCGGCAATACAACAATAAATGCGCTTCCCTTGTTGGGTTCGCTTTGCACCTGGATGTTTCCTTGCAGTTGGCTCACGGCCCGCTTCACGATTGAGAGCCCCAGGCCGGTACCGGCAATGTGCGTAATGTTCTTTCCGCGAAAGAAAGGTTCAAAAAGATGCGTCTGATCTTCGGCACTGATGCCCATGCCGCTGTCGCGAACGATCACTTCTAGCTGTCCATCTATAAGGCTTGCTGAAAGACCAATACTCGCTGCTTGCGGAGAGTACTTTATGGCGTTGGTCAGCAGGTTGACGATAATGTTGCGCAGCAGACGCTCGTCGGACACAATCGTTTCGCACCGGGCGTCAGGAGTAAAATCAATGCGGTGCGACTCTTTGGTGCTGATCCTCACTTCTTCGACAATGGTGCCGATCAATACATTGAGGTTGACGGGTTCGTTCTTTACCAATAGCTTTCCGGCATCCGATTTGGCAATCACCAATACATCGTTGAGCAGATCGTTCATGTGGTTTACCTGATGCCCGATGGTATCCAGCTTAGCATGAATTTCACTCTCTGAAAGGTGGCCGAGGTACTTCTTGATAAACCCAGACGTAAACAAGATAGTAGTAAGCGGTGTTCGAAATTCATGCGAGGCAGTAGAGATAAAGCGCTTCTGACCTTCTGCCAGTTCCTTTTCATTTTCGAGAGAATCATTGAGCGATTTGGTGCGCTGCTTGACTTTGTTTTCAAGGTCACTCATGACAGTGGAAAGTTCATCGAGCAGCTTTTTGTTTTTTCTCTCGTGGAAATAGACTAACACATACACCAGCATTGCGGTGGTGAGCACAAACACGATTCCCTTAATGGTTTCAATCTTAACTAGCTCACCATCAGAAAAGAAGTAATAGGCTACTTGATCGCTGGCTAAAATCCAGACTATGCTAAAGAAAAGGTAAATCAGGGCGACTTTACCAGCCTGATATCGGGTAAACCCTTTGATAAAGCCAGCGTTCATTCAGGGAATCTAATGCTTTACCTAACAAGAAAAAATGAGAATAGTCACCTTTGGTGAACAAGGAGGCTATTACCGCTTAAATCAGAGTTTTTACGACGTGTTTTAGGTTAAGCGGCTGGATATGCGGCTGTTTATTTCTTAGCCCGATAAACAATCGCGTCATACACGCGCAACTCAAACCCTTTGGAGGCGTGCGTCACGTAGATCTTTACAGTATGCTTGCCGTTGGGCAATTGATAGTTCCAGAACAGTTCATGCCGACGGCCATGAAAGCCTACAGGTAAGGAGGCCGATTCTGTTTTTTGTCCATCGATGTAAAGGTCGGAGGTAATTTCTTCTGTACCCGTGTAATCCCAGCTTGATCCTCCGGTAGGTTTAGCCTCTCCGGTAATGGCAAAACCATCCCCATCGATGGTAAAGGTGATTTCCTTATCCACTGTTTTTTGGATGCTTCTTCGCTCCACGGGGTTCAGTGCATCAAAGCTTTGCTCCAGGCGCTCAGGCGCAGGCGCTTGCACGGCCACCATGACGCTGTCATTTGTCACCTTTCCGCCATTGCGGGTTACAACCTTCAAAGCATGGTTGAAACCAATCGCATACACGTCGTTGAGCGACATGGTGGTGTATTTGAAGTCAAGGTCTTCTGCTTCTTTCAACCCTTGTTTCCAGTAGTCGGGAATTTTACTGTAGCCAAGGAGTGTTCCTAATATTCCTCCGGCAGAAGAGGGGTTGCAGTCTGCATCCTGACCGGCACGCGCGGTAATCTCCAGGGTTTTGGTGTAATCTCCTTTACCGTAAAGCAATCCCAGCACGATGTACGCTGAGTTTACTTTGGCGTCGATGTTAAAGGCACTGAACACGCCGTCAGGGCAACCGGTTTCACTTGTCCATTTCTTTTGAATTTCAAACCACGTTTGTTTCCAGTCGTCTGGATATTGGTCGTGCCAGCGGATGACGTCGGCAATGCATTGGTGATACGTACTTTGTTCGGGGATTTTCTTGAGCGCCTCGCGCACGATAAAATCAACATCGTCAGATACAAAGGCCAGCGCATACATCGCGCCGACATATACGCCGCCATACCAGCCGTCGCCGTAGTTCATGATGTGACCTATGCTGTCGCCAATCTGTGCAGCGGTGTTGGGCATGCCAGGCGACATCAGCCCTGAAAAGTCGGCCTCAATCTGAAAGTCAAGATCGTCGGCGTGTGGATTGTTTTGCCAATGACCCGACTGTGGCGGTTTGATGCCGTGAAGAATATTGTAGCGTCCGGCCTGGTTAGCATGCCATAGTGCGTAGCCAGCGTCGGCGTATGCTTTCGCGTGTGCTTGCACAGGCGCATCAAGGCCGAGCTTTTCAAACACATCTACAAAGGTTAAGTCCATGTACAGATCATCGTATACGCCGGGGATTTCCTCCATTGTCTTTTTGATGTACCCATCGTACCACACCAGCGGTTGGTAGTCGTTGATCATGGTGCCGTTGAAGCGAAACTCCACAGGACTGCCGAACGTCACACCGATCACCTGACCGGCCCATCCGCCTTTGATTTTATCCTGAAGTTTTTCTTTTGAAAGAGTAACGACTGAAGGAAGCTTTTCTGCTTTTTTTTCCTTAGCGGGATTACACGCGATTACAAAGCAGAGAAGAAGTAAAGCAACGAGTACGGCTTTCATAAAAAGGATGTTTAGGTAGAGCAAGTTAACCTAAAAATCATAGTGCGATGAGAATTACCAATCTTCCATTGGAAAAATCTCTTCCAGTGCGATAGTGAGGCCAGGCAGCGTAGCTGGCGAGAGATGATCGGTGCGCACGTAGGGTTTGAGTGTGCCTTCGTATCGGTCATGGTCGTTGAGCAGATAGACTAGCACGGTTTGTTCTTGCGGATGAATTACCCAATATTCTTTTACACCGGCTTCTTCGTACACATCGAATTTCTCGCGCAAGTCTTTGGCGGAAGTATGAGGTGAGAGTATTTCGATAATCCAGTCGGGAGCGCCGAGGCATCCGCGTTCGTCAATCTTAGCGGGATCGCAAATCACACAAAGGTCGGGCTGCACTACGGTGATGATCTCTTTGTCGGATTTTTGTTTGGAAGACAAAGGCAGTCGTACGTCAAAAGGAGCGGAGAATAGTTGGCAGGACTTATCGCGGAGATAATTCCAAAGAAGACCTTGAAGGTTACCACTTACCTTCTGATGCCTGCTGCTTGGTGCCGGAGACATTTTGAAAATCTTGCCGCGGATGAGTTCCACCATGTCAGGCAATTGCCACGTAACGTAATCCGAATAGTTGTAACTGCCGGAAAGATCGGGTTCTTCCACTTTCATACTTGAAGTTACCAACGGCATTGCAAAAAGAAAAGGAGACAGTGAGATTTACCAACCCTCCAACGGAAATATCTCTTCCAACGCGATGGTGAGACCAGGCAGCGTAGCTGGCGAGAGATGATCGGTGCGCACGTAGGGTTTGAGTGTGCCTTCGTATCGGCCATGGCCATTGAGCAGATAGACGAGCACGGTCTGTTCTTGCGGATGAATCACCCAATACTCTTTTACACCGGCTTCTTCGTACACATCAAATTTCTCTCTCAGATCTTTGGTGGAAGTATGAGGTGAGAGTATTTCAATAATCCAGTCGGGAGCGCCGAGGCATCCGCGTTCGTCTATTTTATCTGGATCGCAGATCACACAAAGGTCGGGCTGCACTACGGTGATGATCTCTTTGTCGGATTTTTGTTTGGAAGACAAAGGCAGTCGCACGTCGAAAGTGGCAGGGAAGACCTGGCATTGATTGCCTTTCAGAAAGTTTCCTATCTCAAGAAAGAGTCTGCCGGAAACCTTCTGATGTCTGCTGCTTGGCGCCGGCGACATTTTAAAGATCTTGCCGCGGATGAGTTCCACCATCTCCGGCCATTGCCACGAAACGTAATCCGAATAGTTGTAACTGCCCGAAAGATCGGGTTCTTCCACTTTCATACTTGAAGTTACCAACGGCATTGTAAAAAGAAAAGGAGACAGTGAGAATTACCAGCCTTCCAACGGAAAGATCTCTTCCAGCGCGATGGTGAGGCCAGGCAGCGTAGCAGGCGAGAGATGATCGGTGCGCACGTAGGGCTTGAGCGTGCCTTCGTATCGGCCATGGTCATTGAGCAGATAGACGAGCACGGTCTGTTCTTGCGGATGAATCACCCAATATTCTTTAACGCCGGCTTCTTCGTACACGTCGAATTTCTCTCTCAGATCTTTGGTGGAAGTATGAGGTGAGAGTATTTCAATAATCCAGTCGGGAGCGCCAAGGCATCCGCGTTCGTCTATTTTATCTGGATCGCAGATCACACAAAGGTCGGGCTGCACTACGGTGATGATCTCTTTGTCGGATTTTTGTTTGGAAGACAAAGGTAGCCGCACGTCGAAAGGGGCAGGGAACAGCTGGCAGTTTTTGTCTTTCAAATAATTACCAATCTTCAATACTAAACTGAGTGAAACCTTCTGATGTCTGCTGCTTGGCGCCGGCGACATTTTAAAAATCTTGCCGCGAATGAGTTCCACCATGTCCGGCAATTGCCACGTAACGTAATCCGAATAGTTGTAACTGCCTGAAAGATCGGGTTCTTCCACTTTCATACTTGAAGTTACCAAGCGCAATACAAAAAGAAAAGGCCTCCGTTGCCGGAAGCCTTATTTCATGATCTTGGCTAACTGTTAGCGCTTGCCTTTTTTCTTGGCTACTTTCTTCACTACTTTTTTGGCAACCTTCTTTACTACTTTCTTGGCTACCTTTTTAGCAGATGATTTCTTAGCTACTTTTTTCACCACCTTCTTCGCTGCTGGCTTAGCCTTTTTAGCTGCCGGTTTTTTCGCGGCTGATTTCTTGGCGGCCGGCTTCTTTGCAGAAGCTTTTTTGGCGGCTGGCTTAGCTTTCGCGGCTGACTTGCCCATGGCATTCAATGCGCTACCTGCTTTGAACCACTCGATTTGATTCTTGTTGTAGGTATGGTTCACCTGAATCTTCTCGATCTTGCCATCGCTGTGATGAATTACAATGGTGAGTTGCTTCTCAGGGGAGAATGTCATCAAACCAGTGATATCAAAAATATCGTCTTCACGAATCTTGTCGTAATCAGCCTTGTCGGCGAATGTCAACGCTAGCATTCCCTGCTTTTTCAAATTCGTTTCGTGAATACGGGCAAATGATTTTACGAGAATCGCACGAACGCCAAGGTGACGAGGTTCCATCGCTGCGTGTTCGCGTGATGAGCCTTCTCCATAGTTTTCGTCTCCCACTACAATAGAGCCTATGCCTGCAGCTTTGTAAGCGCGCTGCACGTTTGGCACTTCGTCGTAATGACCGTTCAGTCCGTTGCGCACGCTGTTGATCTTGTCATTGTATGCGTTGGTCGCTCCGATCAACAAGTTGTTAGAGATGTTGTCGAGGTGACCGCGGTATTTCAGCCATTTTCCGGCCATTGAAATATGGTCGGTAGTACATTTTCCTTTGGCTTTGATCAGCAGCCGCAAACGCGTAAGGTCTGTTTTCTCCCACGCTTTGAACGGCTCCAGCAATTGAAGACGATCTGAGCTTGGATCAACTTTTACTTCTACTTTGCTGCCGTCTTTAGCCGGAGCAATGAAGCCCGGGTCTTTTACATCAAACCCTTTCTTAGGCAATTCATCGCCGGTAGGAACCGAAAGTTTTACCTGCTCGCCACGCTCGTTGGTGAGTGTATCGGTCATCGGGTTGAAACCCAAATCTCCGGCAATGGCAATAGCCGTCACAATTTCTGGAGATGCTACAAATGCAAATGTGTTTGGATTGCCGTCGTTGCGCGATTGGAAGTTACGGTTGAAAGAGTGAATGATGGTATTCTTCTCTTTGCGCTCAGCGCCCACGCGGCTCCACATACCAATGCAAGGGCCGCACGCATTCGCGAATACTTTTGCTCCGATCTTATCAAAAGTATCGATGAATCCATCGCGCTCAATGGTGTAGCGCACTTGCTCCGACCCCGGAGTGATGGTAAACATCGCTTTTGTTTTCAGTCCTTTGTCAGCCACTTGTTTCGCCAGACTTGCTGCACGCGAAATGTCTTCGTACGACGAGTTGGTACACGAGCCAATCAAGCCCACTTCTACTTTCAAAGGCCAGCCGTTTTTCTCGGCGGCTTCTTTCATTTTAGAAATAGGAGTAGCCAAATCTGGAGTGAACGGACCGTTGATGTATGGCTCAAGTTCAGAAAGATTGATTTCAATAACCTGATCGAAATACTTCTCCGGGTTTTGATACACTTCTGCATCGCCGGTAAGGTGTTCTTTTATTTTGTTGGCAAGCTTCGCTACGTCAGCACGACCGGTAGCATTGAGGTAACGCTCCATCGAACTGTCGTATCCGAAGGTAGAAGTCGTTGCTCCAATTTCGGCACCCATGTTACAGATGGTACCTTTACCGGTACAACTCATTGAAGTAGCGCCTTCACCGAAATATTCTACAATAGCGCCTGTTCCCCCTTTTACGGTAAGAATGCCAGCCACTTTCAGAATCACGTCTTTGGCTGAAGTCCAGCCGTTGAGTTTGCCGGTAAGTTTCACACCGATCAGTTTAGGGAATTTCAACTCCCACGCCATGCCGCTCATTACGTCAACTGCATCAGCGCCACCTACACCGATGGCCACCATACCCAACCCACCCGCATTTACAGTGTGCGAGTCAGTGCCAATCATCATACCGCCGGGGAACGCATAGTTTTCCAACACCACCTGGTGAATGATACCTGCGCCTGGTTTCCAGAACCCTAAACCGTATTTGGTAGACACCGACGAAAGGAAGTCATACACTTCTTTACTTTCGCTGTTGGCAACAACAAGGTCGTCTTTGGCATTGGCTTTAGCCACGATAAGGTGATCGCAATGCACGGTAGAGGGAACGGCTACTTTGGCACGGCCCGCAGACATGAATTGAAGCAATGCCATTTGCGCCGTAGCATCTTGCATAGCCACGCGGTCAGGAGCGAAGTCTACATACGATTTGCCACGACCGAAATTCTCAAGTTTCTGATCGGCATGGAGGTGAGCATACAATATCTTTTCAGAAAGAGTAAGCGGTTTGTTCACCACTTTTCTTGCTTTGGCTATGCGACCGGGGAGGGCGGCATAGTGTTTTTTAATCATGTCTAAATCAAATGCCATAAGTGTTGTGCGTAAGGTTAAAATGCTAAACTAATAATTAAAATGAGGATTTTCAGGAAATTCCGCAAGGACGGTACTTTCCCCTGATGGTGAGCGTGTTATAGGTTTGTTTACAACGCAAGACGTGAGCAAAAACAGGTAAAATCCGGTGAATTATGCCTGGCGCAATTCCGCGTTTAGGTCTATGATTTGCCGCAGGGCTTCAAGCGCATTCTTTTCAGATTCTTCTACTTTACCGTCTGCGTTGACGATATCGTACATGTCGATATACACTTTGTACTTCTGGGCGAATTTCACTTTGTCAAAATACTTAAAGGAGTCATGGATTACGACCGGAACCATAGCGGGGTCAAGCGCTTTGTATTCGGCGACAGCCATATCAAATTTGCGTTTGGGATCGCCTTCAGTAGGAAACAACTTCGACATTTTATCCAGAATGACCTGCTCTTCGGTGTGGTGAAGGGAGTCGTCAGCAAACGCCATGTGCACGTATAAAAACAGCACAAAGTCTTGAAAATACTTATGAAGTACCATGGTTATTAGTTTGTGTACTCAAAAGTAAATAAAAAAGGCTTTACGTTACCGCAAAGCCCTTTTTAAATCAACTTACTTGAATTACATCATGCCGCCCATGCCGCCTCCGGGAGGCATAGCAGGAGCTTCTTTTTCTTCAGGGATCTCGCTCACTACAGCTTCTGTAGTCAACAACAAGCCTGCGATAGATGCAGCGTTTTCAAGGGCAAGACGCGATACCTTGGTAGGATCGATAATTCCGGCTGCAAAGAACTCTTCGAATTTGTTTTCTCTTGCATTGTAACCGAAATCTTTCTTACCGTCTTTCACTTTGTTCACGATGACAGAGCCTTCCTGACCGGCATTCTCGGCGATAGTGCGGAGCGGAGACTCCAACGCAAGGCGCACGATGTTTACACCGGTAGCCTGGTCGTCGTTGTCAGTCTTCACGTCTTTCAATGATTCGATAGCGCGAATGTACGCTACGCCACCACCGGCTACGATACCTTCTTGCACGGCAGCGCGGGTTGCGTGCAATGCATCGTCCACGCGGTCTTTCTTTTCTTTCATTTCTACTTCAGTAGCAGCACCGATATAAAGGATCGCTACACCGCCAGAGATTTTAGCCAAACGCTCTTGCAGTTTTTCTTTGTCGTAGTCAGAAGTAGTGGTTTCAATTTGAGCTTTGATCTGGCTTACGCGGCCTGCGATTTCAGCTTTTTTACCAGCACCATTAACAATTGTAGTATTGTCTTTGTCGATGTTCACTTTCTCAGCACGGCCGAGGTATTCAAGTTTTGCATCTTCCAGTTTCATGCCGGTTTCTTCAGAAATCACTTTACCTCCGGTGAGGATAGCGATATCTTCCAACATTGCTTTTCTGCGGTCGCCAAAGCCAGGAGCTTTAACAGCGGCTACACGGAGTGCGCCACGGATTTTATTTACTACCAACGTAGCCAATGCTTCGCCTTCGATTTCTTCTGCAATGATTACCAGCGGTTTGCCAGTTTGAACAGATGCTTCGAGGATAGGAAGCAATTCTTTCATGGAAGAGATTTTCTTATCGTAGATCAGGATGTAAGGGTTATCCAGATCAGCTTCCATTTTCTCAGTGTTAGTCACGAAGTAAGGGGAGAGATAACCGCGGTCGAACTGCATACCTTCTACAGTCTTCACTTCGGTTTCTGTTCCTTTGGCCTCTTCTACTGTGATTACACCGTCTTTGCCCACTTTGTCCATAGCAGCGGCAATCATCTTTCCGATTTCAGTGTCATTGTTGGAAGAGATGGTAGCTACCTGAGTGATCTCTTGAGAGCCTTTGATGTTTTTGGATTGTTTCTTAAGGTTCTCGACTACAGCCAGAACAGCCTTGTCGATACCGCGCTTCAGGTCCATTGGGTTTGCACCGGCAGCCACGTTTTTAATACCGTGAGCAAACAGCGACTGTGCCAATACGGTTGCAGTAGTAGTACCATCACCGGCAGCGTCAGCTGTTTTAGAAGCCACTTCTTTCACGAGTTGGGCACCCATGTTTTCGATCGGGTCTTTCAACTCGATGTCTTTGGCTACTGACACACCGTCTTTAGTCACGGTAGGAGCGCCGAATTTTTTGTCGAGGATTACGTTACGTCCTTTAGGGCCGAGGGTAACTTTTACTGCATCGGCAAGCTTGTCAACACCGCGTTTTATTCTGTCACGGGCGTTGGTATCAAAGGTTATTTCTTTAGCCATTGTATATATAGGTTATAGTTTGTGAATTAAATTGTTCCGAAGATGTCAGAGTTGCGCATGATCAGATACTCTTTTCCGTCGATGTTAATCTCTGTACCTGAATATTTTCCGTAAAGAACACGGTCACCTACCTTCACAGTCACGGGTTTGTCTTTCAAACCATCGCCAATTGCAATTACTTTGCCTTGCTGAGGTTTTTCTTTGGCTGTGTCAGGGATGATGATACCGCTGGCCGTTTTGGTTTCGGCGGCTGCGGCCTCTACCAATACGCGGTCTTCGTTGGGTTTAAAGTTGATTTTTGACATAGTAATTAATTGAGATTTTGGTTAAACAAATTTGTTGCAGTCACCGCCCTGCGATTTTAATGCCACTTTGTTAGGAAGCGTATTACCGGACAAGGTTTACAGCAATTGGGCTGCAAAGATGAAAAAAAATGTCAGACGGGCGCAATTTGGGGAAGTAAAATGGAATTTTTGGCAGATTTTCAGGCTGGCATTTTTTCTATAATAATTATACGGTCGGCTGCGGTTTGGGCTGTTCTGTGTGCTTAGTTTGCGCCAGTAATTCTCACCTAAACTTTAACTAAACTATGATAGCTGTAAAAGGATACGCCGCACAAAATGCCAAAACTCCCCTGGCACCATTTAGTTTTGAAAGAAGAACACCCGGAGCCAATGACGTGCTCATTGACATTCTATATTGTGGTGTTTGCCATTCTGATATCCACCAGGCTCGGGACGAGTGGGGCGGCTCTATTTTTCCCATGGTGCCGGGCCACGAAATTGTAGGCCGAGTAGCCCAGGTTGGGAGCGGAGTTAAAAACTTTAAAGTCGGTGATCTCGCCGGCGTTGGCTGCCTTGTTGACTCGTGCCGCACATGCCCAAGTTGCCAGCAAAATCTCGAGCAATTTTGCGAAGTTCATTCCGTGGGTACTTATAATAGTCTGGAGATGGACCGGAAAACGCCAACGTACGGAGGCTACTCTAATAAAATTGTGGTGGATGAAAGATTCACCCTCAAGGTATCTGACAAGCTAAAGTTGGATGAAGTTGCTCCGCTGTTATGTGCAGGTATTACTACGTATTCTCCGTTGCGTCATTGGAAAGTAGGGAAGGGGCAGAAAGTAGCCGTGGTTGGCTTAGGCGGCCTGGGCCATATGGGGGTCAAGTTTGCTGCAGCCTTTGGCGCTGAGGTAACCGTACTTAGCACTTCATCAGCCAAGGAGAAAGATGCCCGCAGACTGGGCGCTCATCACTTTATTAATACCAACAATGCGGATGAAGTTAAAAAAGCCAGAGGCCGGTTCGACTTTATTCTAAATACAGTATCTGCCCAGCACGATTATAACTTCCTGCTGAACATGGCTAAGCTCGATGGCACAATGGTGTTGGTCGGCGTTCCGCCGGAGGCTGTGCCCGTTCATGCTTTTAGTTTGATTGGAGGTCGTAAGTCGCTCGCTGGTTCATTAATAGGCGGGCTCAAAGAAACTCAGGAGATGCTTGACTTTTGTGCCGCGCACAACATCACATCAGATGTAGAAGTCATTGCCATCAAAGACATAGAAAGTGCGTATGCGCGAATGATCAAAGGCGATGTACGCTATCGCTTTGTGATTGACATGGCCACTTTGTAATCGAAACAATTGACGCGCATTTGTCTTTCATACTTATGCACAATCATTAACGTATAGAAATAACAAATGCTTCTTGTTGTTTGATTATCAGTAGTTTTATGAAAATTGAATTGATGGTGACTGATGATATCGCCTGTAAACATTGGGGTTGACGAGGATAATCTTTCTTTAAGAATGATTTCAAAAAAATTTGTTGGGGTGAAAAAGACTATATATTTGCAGGCTGTTAGTCAACCACAAATTCAACAAACATTATGAACAAAGCAGAACTCGTAAGTAAAATTGCCGGAGACGCAGAAATCACCAAAGTACAAGCTGCCGCAGCATTGGACTCATTCATCGAAGGTGTTACTAAGACCTTGAAGTCAGGTAACAAACTTATCCTGGTTGGTTTCGGTACTTTCTCAGTATCTAAAAGAGCTGCACGCAATGGCCGTAACCCAGCTACTGGTGCAACCATCAAAATCAAAGCTAAGAAAGTAGCACGCTTCAAGGCGAGCAAAGAGCTTTCAGGAAAATTATAATCCTTGAAAAGATTACATAAAAAGCCCTTGTGAACAACGAGGGCTTTTTTATTGTTTTCTAATTTGTATGATCGAACGTACGACCACACAATCGTTTTCAGTACCGATAAAATATTATATTCGATAATGAGCGATTAAGTCAGGAAAAAACATGAAATTTGACCGCTTTTAAAAAATTATGAACACATCCGGGTTAGCACAGTATATACCTATCGTCTTAATGTTTTTAGTAGCCCTTGGCTTTGTGGTCGTTACCATGCTGGCCACGCACTTGCTGGGCCCTAAGCGGAAAACAAAAATTAAGCTGGATACTTTTGAGTGCGGCATTGAAGCTAAAGGAAATGCCCGCCTTCCATTCAACATCAAATACTTCCTCGTCGCCATCTTGTTTGTACTCTTCGATGTGGAGGTAATCTTTATGTATCCGTGGGCTGTAAACTTTCGCGATTTAGGGCAGACCGGATTTATTGAAATGATCTTGTTTATTGGATTCCTGTTGGTTGGATTTTTTTATCTGTTAAAAAAAGGAGCTCTTAAGTGGGAGGACTAAAAATGGAAACAGCAACCGGAAAATTTACAGTCGCCGAAAAACCCGAAGGCCTCGAAGGAGCCGGATTTTTCGCTACACGTTTGGATAAAGTAGTTGGCCTTGCCCGCAAAAATTCGATCTGGCCATTGCCCTTTGCAACATCATGTTGTGGAATTGAATTCATGGCTACCATGGGTGCCCATTATGATCTGGCGCGGTTTGGTTCCGAGCGTCTCAGCTTTTCGCCACGTCAGGCTGACTTGCTCATGGTGATGGGAACGATCGCTAAAAAGATGGGGCCTGTGCTTCGTCAGGTGTATGAGCAGATGGCCGAGCCACGGTGGGTGATATCAGTAGGAGCATGCGCTTCAAGCGGCGGTATTTTTGATACGTACAGCGTGCTGCAAGGCATTGACAGAATCATTCCCGTTGACGTTTATGTGCCGGGCTGTCCGCCACGACCTGAGCAAATCATTGATGGCGTGATGAAGATTCAACATCTGGTAGAAACAGAGTCGCTGCGCAGAAGAGACTCTCCTGAATATAAAGCGATGTTAAATAAATTCGGTATCGAATAATGGAAGCAGCGGCCCAGGAAAAAATTATTGCCGTCATCAACGAAAAATTTGATGGAGCCATTCTTGAATCGTCCATGATCAAGGATTTTTTTACGGTGGTGATTGCAAAGGAAAAGATCATTGATGTAATCGCTCATCTTTATCATCATCCCGATACAAAATTTCAGTACCTCACTACGCTTTGCGGAATTCACTATCCCGAACTCAATCAGATCGCGATGATGTATCAGGTGCATAATCTGGCTACCAATCAGCGCTTGCGATTAAAAACATATCTGCCGATTGAGAACCCGGTGATTCCTACACTTACTAAAGTTTTCTCCGCAGCCAATTGGTTAGAGCGCGAGACCTACGATTTCTTCGGTGTGATCTTTGACGGTCATCCGAACTTGAAGAGGATTTTGAATGTAGAAGACATGTTGATCTTCCCGATGCGCAAAGAATATCCGCTCGAAGATCAGACCCGTGAAGACAAAAACGATTTAATGTTTGGGCGATGACATCAGTGAACGATACCATAACACCTAATGTAATCAAGGAAGAAAAACAATATTCTTACCTTAACCTCGGGCCCACACACCCGGCTACACATGGTATTTTTCAGAATGTGTTAAAGATGGACGGCGAAGTGATCGTCGATTCACAGCCCACCATCGGATACATTCACCGCGCATTTGAAAAGCTGGCCGAGCGCAGACCGTACAATCAGATTACACCGATCACCGACCGGATGAACTATTGTTCATCGCCAATCAACAACATGGGCTGGCACATGACGGTGGAGAAGTTGTTGGGCATTCAGGTACCAAAGCGTGTGGAATACCTTCGCGTGATCATCATGGAATTGGCCCGCATTGCTGACCATATTATCTGTAACACAGTAATTGGTGTCGATACCGGTGCAGCTACGGTTTACTTTTATGGATTTCAACAGCGCGAGTTGATTTATGAAATCTATGAAGAGATTTGCGGTGCCCGTCTTACTACAAATATCGGGCGTATTGGCGGATTTGAGCGCGACTTTTCACCTAAAGCATGGGGAAAGATTAACCGCTTCTTGAAAGAATTTCCGGTAGTGTTAAAAGAATTTGAAGGCTTGCTTTCACGCAACCGTATTTTCATGGATCGCACCATCGGCTGTGGAGGTATTAGTGCAGAGCGTGCCTTGAATTATAGTTTCTCAGGTCCAAACCTTAGAGCCGCCGGAGTAGATTATGACGTGCGGGTGATGAACCCTTATTCCTCGTATCAGGATTTTGATTTTACTATTCCGGTAGGGAAGAATGGCGACGTGTACGATCGCTTTATGGTGCGCAACGAAGAGATGTGGCAAAGCCTCAGCATCATTCGCCAGGCCATAGAGAAAATGCCGGAAGGCCCTTTCCACGGCGATGTTCCGGAGTTTTACCTTCCTCCAAAAGAAGAGGTTTACAACAACATGGAAGCGCTCATTTACCATTTCAAAATTGTAATGGGCGAAACCGAAGTGCCGAAAGGTGAAGTATATCACTGCGTGGAAGGTGGAAACGGAGAATTAGGATTTTACCTGACCAGCGATGGTGGACGTACACCGTTCCGCCTGCACTTGCGCAGACCTTGTTTTATTTATTACCAGGCGTATCCGGAAATTATTCGTGGTACTATGTTGTCAGATGCAATTTTGACTATGAGTAGCATGAATGTAATCGCCGGCGAACTGGATGCTTAACGAGATTGATGGAATGAACACCGAAATAAAATTTTCACCTGAAGCATTGGCGCAAGCTCAGAAAATTATTGCGCGATATCCGCAAGGCAAACAGAAGTCAGCGCTTTTGCCGTTGTTGCATCTTGCGCAGTCGGAGTTTGACGGATGGCTTAGCCCGGAAGTGATGGATTATGTGGCGTCTTTGTTGAGCATCAAACCGATTGAAGTGTATGAGGTAGCTACCTTTTATTCGATGTTCAATACCAAGCCCGTGGGAAAATGCCTGATCGAAGTTTGTCAGACAGGCCCGTGCTGGCTTCGTGGTGCCGATGAGATTGTAGCCTACATCAAAAAGAAATTGAACATTGAAGTAGGTGAGACTACCGCCGACGGCATGTTTACTTTGAAAACGGTAGAGTGTCTTGGATCATGTGGCACTGCACCGATGCTTCAGTGCGGCGCTAATTTTTATGAGAATCTTACTCCTGAAAAAGTAGATGAGTTGATCGAGAAGTTCAGGACTTCAGGGAAGAGAACTTCGTATTTGCGGTTGAATGAATTTCAAAACGCGTAAGGCATGGGAAGAAAATTACTTTTAGAGCATATCAACGAACCGGGTATCAATACCTTTGAAGTGTATCGTAAAAAAGGCGGTTACGCTTCGGTAGAGAAAGCCCTGAAAACGATGACGCCCGACGCGGTGACGGAAGAAGTAAAAAAATCCGGACTGCGCGGAAGAGGAGGAGCGGGTTTCCCAGCGGGGATGAAGTGGAGCTTCATCGACAAGAAATCAGATAAGCCACGCTACCTCGTGTGCAACGCCGATGAAAGCGAGCCTGGCACTTTTAAAGATCGTTACCTGATGGAACGCATTCCTCATCTTTTGATAGAAGGAATGATTACCTCAAGCTATGCGCTCGGCGCGAAGACTTCCTACATCTACATCCGTGGCGAGTACATGTACATCGTTCGGATTTTGGAAAAGGCCATCGACGAAGCTTACGCCAACGGATTCCTAGGCAAGAATATTTTAGGGACGGATTACTCACTTGATTTATACGTTCATCCCGGCGCAGGTGCCTACATCTGCGGAGAAGAAACTGCTTTGCTTGAATCGCTGGAAGGTAAACGCGGCAACCCACGGTTGAAGCCACCATTTCCGGCAGTAGCTGGCTTGTATGCGTCGCCTACAGTGGTGAACAATGTAGAGACTATTGCTACGGTACCAGCCATTGTGAATATGACTGGCGATGAATACGCTAAAATTGGAATTGGCAAAAGCACGGGAACGAAACTGATTTCCGCCAGCGGGCACATCAATAAGCCTGGCGTGTATGAAATTGAATTGGGAGTACCCGTTGAAGAATTCATTTATTCAGAAGAATACTGCGGAGGAATCTGGAAAGGAAGAAAACTAAAAGCCGTTGTGGCCGGAGGATCTTCTGTACCAGTTCTGCCTGCCGACTTGATTTTAAAAACTGCGAAAGGTGAACCCCGCCTGATGACGTATGAGTCATTGTCGGATGGAGGTTTTGCAACAGGCACTATGCTTGGCTCGGGTGGATTTATTGTAATGGATGAAACCACAAGCATCGTGCAGAACTTGTACACCTTTGCCCGATTCTATCATCATGAGTCGTGCGGCCAATGCAGTCCTTGCCGCGAAGGCACCGGCTGGATGGAGAAGATACTTCATCGTCTTCATCATGGCCATGGCAAGAAAGAAGATATCGATGTGTTGCTGGATGTGTCCAAAAAGATTGAAGGCAATACCATTTGCCCGTTAGGTGATGCAGCTGCCTGGCCGGTAGCCAGTGCGATCCGCCACTTTAGAAAAGAATTTGAAGAAGCTGCGCTGGCTCACGAACCGTTATTGGTGAATAGTTAATTGTTAATTGACTGAGTGTAATGAAGAGTTTTGAAGAACTTGAATGTTGGAAAAAAGCAGCTGCTCTGAGAAGGAGGATTTCCGCATTGGTCAAGACTTTTCCTGCCCATGAGAAATATAAGTTAGAAGACCAGATGATCAGGTCATCAAGATCGGTTACTGCAAATATTGCGGAGGGGTTCGGACGGTTTCATTATCAGGAGAACGCACAGTTTTGCAGGCAATCTCGGGGGTCACTCTTTGAATTAATAGACCACCTCACAGTTTCACGAGAAGAAAATTATGTTTCTGAAGAAGTTTATCAGGAATTAAGAAATGATATTGATGGATGTCTTGCTTTATTAAATGGATACATTAATTATTTATTGAAAGCTAAAACTGTATCAAAAGTACAGGAGTCAGTGGAGCATTACTCGCAATTAACAGATAACGAATAACCAATAACGATTCACGAAAGTGGCCAAGTTAACCATAGACGGAGTAGAAGTAGAAGTGCCTGATGGCACAACGATCTTAAATGCAGCACGCCAGATCGGGGGAGACCTTGTGCCGCCGGCGATGTGCTACTACTCAACATTGAAAGATACGGGTGGTAAGTGTCGCGTTTGCCTGGTGAAGGTAGCGGCTGGGTCGGCGAAAGATCCTCGCCCGATGCCAAAGCTGGTGGCTTCTTGTCGCACGCCAGTAGCTGACGGCATGGTAGTTCAAAATTTAACTTCACCTGAAGTATTGGAAGCCCGCAAGGGTGTGGTTGAGTTTTTGTTATTGAATCACCCGCTCGATTGCCCGATTTGCGATCAGGCCGGTGAGTGCGATTTGCAAAATCTTGCGTACGAACATGGCGCTGCCAAAACGCGCTATGAAGAAGATCGTCGCACATTCGAAAAGATCGATATCGGTGACAAGATCAAATTGCACATGACGCGCTGCATCTTGTGTTACCGCTGCACTTTTGTAGGAGATCAATTGACGGATAAACGAGTGCATGGAGTGTTGGGTCGTGGCGACAAATCTGAGATCAGCACCTTTATTCAACAGAATGTAGACAACGATTTCTCCGGCAACATGATTGATGTGTGCCCGGTGGGTGCGTTGACCGACAAGACATTCCGCTTCAAAAGCCGCGTGTGGTTTACTAAGCCATTGGATGCCCACCGCAATTGTACCAAATGCTCAGGCAAGGTTGTACTCTGGACCAAAGGCGATGACGTACTTCGCGTTTCTGCACGTAAAGACCAATTCGGTGAAGTGAAAGATTACATTTGCAACGAGTGCCGCTTTGAACACAAAAACATGAGCGACTGGACGGTAGAAGGTCCTCGCCACATCGACAGGCATTCGGTGATTGCTCAAAACCACTACGAGAAAATCGATTTGCAAAAACTTAAAAAGGAAGTAGAACGGCAGTTGGAATTTCAAAAAGGAAAAGCCTTGCCGCAACCTGACAATGCATTGAACTCATGATTGCGTTTCTTACTTACAAAATAATTCTGGTGCTGGTGATTTTCACCATCACACTCGCTGTAGCTGCTTATTCCACGTATGCCGAGCGCAAAGTGGCGGCATTCATGCAAGACCGTATCGGCCCGGACAGAGCAGGTCCATTTGGAATTTTCCAGCCGCTTGCCGACGGATTGAAATTCATTTACAAAGAAGAAATCATCCCCAACGTTTCCAATAAACTGTTGTTCATCGTCGGGCCATGCGTAGCCATGCTCACTGCACTGATGGCTGGCGTTTTGATTCCGTGGGGCGACACTGTTACGATCGGCGGCATAGCCTACTCGCTGCAGATCGCTGATTTGAATGTGGGAATTTTGTATGTATTCGGTGTGGTATCGATCGGTGTGTATGGCATCATGATCGGCGGCTGGTCGTCGAACAATAAGTTCTCATTGCTTGGTGCTATTCGTGCGTCAGCACAGATGATCAGCTACGAGATCGCCATGGGGCTCGCCATCATCGCGTTGATATTAATGACCGGCACACTCAGTCTTAAAGAGATTAGCTTACAGCAAGCCGGAGGCGTAGGGAGCCATTGGACCATGTGGAATGTGGTATATCAACCGCTTGGTTTTTTGATCTTCATTGTCTGCGCTTTCGCGGAATGTAATCGCACACCTTTCGACTTGCCTGAATGCGAAACAGAATTGGTGGGTGGCTATCACACCGAGTACAGTAGTATGAAACTCGGGTTCTATCTTTTTGCCGAATACATTAACATGTTTGTGTCATCGGCGGTGATCTCCACTTTGTACTTCGGCGGATTTAATTTTCCGTTCATGAATGATCTTGGTTTGACACAAAACTGGATTACGATTTTGGGTGCCATTGCGCTCTTTGCCAAGGTGCTTTTCTTTGTTTTCTTCTTCATGTGGATTCGCTGGACAATACCACGCTTCCGCTACGATCAGTTGATGAACCTGGGCTGGAAAGGGTTGATACCGCTAGCCATTTTGAATATTGGATTGACAGGATTTTTTACGTTATGGTTAGGTCATAAATAGGGATGAATTTTTAATTTTGAAAGCTGAATTAAGATGCTGACCAATCGATCGAAAGTTGTTGTAAAAAAAGAAATGAATTTCTGGGAGCGGATTTACCTCCCGGCAATTTTTGGTGGCGTTGCAGTGACCATAAAGCACATGTTCCGCCGCAAGACTACGGTGCGTTTCCCCGAAGCAAAGCGGGAGATCAGCAGCGTATGGCGTGGTCAGCATGTGTTGAAACGCGACGAGAAAGGAGCGGAGCGCTGTACAGCCTGCGGCTTGTGTGCTGTGGCTTGTCCGGCGGAAGCGATCACAATGACGGCGGCCGAGCGCAAGAAAGGCGAGGAGGGATTGTACCGCGAAGAAAAGTACGCATCGGTGTATGAGATCAATATGCTTCGCTGCATCTTCTGTGGATTGTGTGAAGAAGCTTGCCCGAAGGAAGCGATATTCCTGACCGACCGTATCGTACCGACCGATTTCCAACGCAACGATTTCGTTTACGGAAAAGATAAATTAGTGGAGAAGGTAAATGAGCGGATCGACGTATCGGTACGGCAAACGCCTGCCGTGACGGAGTTTAAAAAACATAAATCACTTAGCCACAACCGATAGCCTGTGACACTCTACGCATTTTACTTCCTTACTTTCTTAGCGATTATCTCAGCCTTGCTGGTGGTCTTTTCCAAGAACCCAGTTTATAGCATTCTCTACCTCGTCATCACGTTTTTCGCAATCGCGGGACATTATGTTTTGCTGAGTGCTCAATTTCTTGCAGCCGTTCACGTGATTGTTTATGCCGGAGCCATCATGGTGTTGTTCTTGTATGTGCTCATGATGCTCAACCTGAATAAAGAAGATGAGCCGCATAAGCCTACACTTGTAAAATTCGCAGCTGTACTTGCTGCTGGAATTTTACTGGTGGTGCTGATCGGCTCGCTAAAAGGCGCGTCTGTGATTCAACAGAAAACCGGGCCGGAGATTGGCTTGGTGAAGAACCTTGGCAAAGTGCTGTTCAAAGATTTTCTGTTTCCTTTCGAAATATCATCTATTCTGTTGCTTGCTGCCATGGTCGGTGTGGTAATGATTGGAAAGGATGAGCCGAAATCCAAAACCGAATCCGAATGAAGATCCCAATTGAATTTTATATCTGGCTGAGTACGGTACTCTTTTCAATTGGAGTATTGGGCGTTATGTTTCGCCGGAATGCGATTATCATTTTTGCTTGCATCGAGTTGATGTTGAATGCGGTCAATCTGTTGATGGTTGCATTTTCAAGTTATCTTAATGACGCACACGGACAAGTGTTTGTCTTTTTCATCATGGCCGTAGCCGCCGCCGAGGTAGCCGTAGGATTAGCCATTTTGGTGATGATGTATAGAAATACGAAGTCAATAGATATTAATATTTTGAACCGATTGAAAGGATGAGTTTTAGTGTGATCATCAGCCTTATTCCGATTTTGCCCTTGTTGGGCTTTACGATCATTGCATTGAGCGGAAGAAAACTTCCTCATGGGCTTGCCTCGACGCTAGCTTGTGGCTCTGTGTTGGTTTCGTTCATCCTTTCCGTAGTGTTATTTGTGAAGTTATTGGGCGGAGCGCCAGCGTTTGAAGTAACTCTTTTTCCGTGGATCAGCGCCGGATCGTTCAATGTCAACTTTGCATTTCTGGTTGACCCGCTATCGTCATTGATGCTGTTGGTGATTACCGGCGTTGGATTTCTTATTCACGTTTATTCCATCGGATACATGCACGACGATGCCGGCTTTAACCGGTTCTTCTCGTACCTGAATCTATTCGTGTTTTTTATGTTGCTTCTGGTTATGGGAAGCAACTACCTGCTGATGTTTGTGGGCTGGGAAGGTGTGGGCTTGTGCTCTTACCTGCTGATCGGATTCTGGTTTAAGAATCAGGATTACAACAAGGCGGCTAACAAAGCTTTCATCATGAACCGTATCGGTGATCTTGGGTTAATCATCGGTGTCGTTTTGATCTTCATGAATTTCGGTAGCATCAATTATGCTGACGTGTTTCCCAAAGCAGGAACGGTCGGAGCTTCTGCCATTACGCTTATTACTATTTTACTTTTTGTAGGTGCTATGGGCAAGAGCGCTCAGATTCCTTTGTATACCTGGCTTCCCGATGCGATGGCTGGTCCTACACCCGTATCGGCGTTGATTCACGCGGCCACGATGGTGACGGCCGGAGTTTACATGGTGGCGCGCAACAATGCCTTGTATTCGCTTTCGCCAATGGCGATGGAATTGGTTTTAGTAGTTGGACTAATCACGGCGTTGTTTGCTGCTACAATAGCACTCGCTCAAAACGATATTAAGAAAGTGTTGGCTTACTCAACAGTAAGTCAGTTGGGGTTGATGTTTGTGGCTCTTGGCGTAGGTGCATATTCGTCTGGCATATTTCACATGGCTACTCATGCTTTCTTCAAGGCGCTGTTGTTCCTTGGCGCGGGCAGTGTGATTCACGCGCTGCATGGCGAGCAAGATATTCGCAAGATGGGCGGTCTAAAAAAATACATCTCAGTTACATATATCACTTTCTTAATTGGTGTACTTGCGATTTCAGGAATTCCTCCGTTTGCCGGATTCTTTTCAAAGGATGAAATTCTGGCGCACGCCTTCGAGAAAAGCCCGGTGGTATGGGGTGTAGCTGTGCTCGCCTCGTTGCTTACTTCGTTTTATATGTTCCGGCTTTTATTCCTTGTGTTCTTTGGAAAGGAGAGAGCCAGCGAAGAAAAGATCAAACACATTCATGAGTCACCTTCTAGTATTACAATCCCATTGATGTCATTGGCTGTGCTTAGTGTGGTCGGTGGATTTATGGGCATCCCTGAAATTCTTGGAGGAAACAATTGGGTAGGCAGATTTCTTTCGCCCGTTTTTGCTGCGGCTCCCGAATCTGAAGTTGCTCCGCTGAGTCATGGCACTGAATATGCGTTAATGGGCGCCATCGTTTTACTCACGCTTGTGATGATTGCCCTGGCCTACAGCCGCTATGTTTCCAAAAATCATGTGCCTGTACCTGAAGGCGAGCCACTGGCTGCTGCTCACAAAACGATTTACAACAAGTATTACGTAGATGAAATTTACGATGCTATCGTGGTGAAGCCGTTGTTTTGGTTGTCCAAATTATTTGACATCGTGATTGAAAAATCCGGAATTGACAAAGCGGTGAATTTGCTTGGTGATGCTGTGAATGATTGGAGCGGAATTTTCCGCCGCCTGCAAAACGGAAGCCTTGGATATTATCTCTTTGTGATGGTAATCGGTGTTATTGTAATGATTGCTTTTTCCTATACGTTGAAATAAATTATGCTGACTGCACTGCTGTTATTTTTTCCTCTTCTTGTTTCGGTTGTCGTTTTGGCGATGAAACCAGCGCAAGCCAGAAGCATCGCCTTTGCTGGTGCGGTACTTGAATTAGTTCTTTCCGTTTACGTAGCGCTCCAATTCGATAAATCACAACTCGATCAATTTGGCCTGAATAAAGAATGGATCAGTACACTAGGAATTTCCTTTTCCATTGGCATGGATGGCATCAGCTTGCTTCTTGTATTGTTGACAACAGTACTCATACCATTAATTGTTTTGTCTGCCTTTAAGGACACAGAACGCCCCGCTTCATTCTATAGTCTGATCATGTTGATGCAGTCAGCACTGATTGGAGTGTTCACTGCGAAAGACGGATTCTTATTTTATCTATTCTGGGAGATTGCTCTTATTCCGGTTTATTTCATTTGTCTCGTGTGGGGAGGTGAAAACAAAGGCAAGATCACGCTGAAGTTTTTTATCTACACCCTTACGGGAAGTTTGTTCATGCTCGTAGCGTTGATCTATTTGTATTTCAAAACTCCAGGTCATCATACCTTTGCGATTCAATCTTTGTACGATGCGGGCAGAGCCTTGGAGGCTTCGCAGCAGACATACGTGTTCTTCGCTTTGTTTTTCGCTTTTGCGATCAAGATGCCAATTTTCCCTCTTCATACGTGGCAGCCTGATACCTATACCGTGGCGCCGGTGCAAGGTACCATGTTACTCAGCGGCATCATGTTGAAGATGGGGATTTATGGAGTCATTCGATGGCTCATTCCCGTTGTTCCTCAAGCCGTGCAGCATTGGGGTTATTTAGCGATCATCCTTTCCGTTGTAGGAATCATTTATGCTTCCTGCATTGCCATCGTTCAAAAGGACTTCAAGAGATTGATTGCCTACTCTTCGATCGCTCACGTAGGACTGATTTCAGGAGGCTTGTTTACGTTAAGTATTGTAGGGCTTCAAGGTGCAATGGTGCAGATGCTAAGTCATGGTATCGTAGTATTCGGTTTGTTCTACATTATTGAAATTGTGGAGGCCCGCACCAAAACTCGCGAGTTGGCTCAGTTGGGCGGTATCCGGAATGTTGCTCCGATTTTGGCCAGTGTTTTTTTAGTGATCATGCTGGGCAGTGTAGCCCTGCCACTTACGAGTGGATTCATCGGCGAATTTTTGTTGATCAGTTCATTGGTGCAATACAAACTTTGGATCGGTGCAGTAGCAGGATTGACCATCATACTCGGCGCCGTGTATATGCTCCGTACATTTCAAAAGTCAATGTTGGGAGAGACCAACGGTGTGACTGCGTTACTTACCGATTTGTCTGGTCAGGAGAAGTTGGTGTTGTTTCCGGTGGTGGTACTGGTCATTCTCATCGGAGTTTACCCGACGCCGTTGCTCAGTATTTCTGAAGTGGCCGCGTCAAACTTACTTTCCTTGTTTTCGGATTTATCAGCTTCTGTAAAATAACATGAACGCACTTTTTGTCATTTGTGGAATCGGAGTTTTCTCATTGCTTGCAGAGGTATTCAATCTGAAGAAATGGGTGCAGGCGGTTTCCTTAGTTGGCCTGCTGGCTGCCCTTGTTTTTATAGTTTCGGATTGGAAAGCCATTAGCTATTATTATCAGGGCATGGTTGTGTTCGACCGGTTTGCTATGGCGTTTTCCGGCCTGGTTTTGATCATTGCGTTTTTCTGGTTTTGGATGTCGATTGATTTCTTCAAAGGCGAAGCGCATCGCACCGACAAATCGGCCCTTGTATTTTTTGCTATCGCTGGCGCGATAATGATGTTGTCATTTAACAATATGGCAGTATTGTTCTTGGGAATTGAGATTTTATCCATTTCACTTTACGTATTAGCGGGAAGCAACAAGGAGAATTTGTTTTCAACCGAAGCAGCCTTCAAGTATTTTCTGATGGGTTCCTTTGCCACCGGCTTTTTACTTTTTGGTATCGCGTTGGTGTATGGCGCTACCGGCACCTTTGATATCACGTCTATTTCAGACTTCATTTTATCCAATCCTCCGACCAAACTTCCGAGGTTCTTTTTCATCGGTGGCCTTTTAATCATGATCGGCTTAGCCTTTAAGATTTCGGCCGTTCCTTTTCACATGTGGGCACCCGATGTGTATGAAGGCTCACCGACGCCGATTACGGCGTTTATGTCAACGATCGTGAAGATTGCAGCCTTCGGAGCATTCCTTCGGATATTCTCTTTCTCACTGGTTTATTTCAGCCCGGCACTGCTTTGGATCGAGCAGGGACTAATGTTGCTTACGCTGATTGTGGCTAACGTAACGGCCGTTTATCAAACCAATGTAAAACGTATGCTGGCTTATTCCAGCGTTGGACAGGTGGGTTACCTGCTGCTTGCATTCAGCTCTGACAGCAGGCATTCTTCGGGTGCGATTTTCTATTATCTGGTGGCTTATGCCTTGGCGTCAATCCTTTCCTTTAGCGTGGTTCATATCGTTGAGAAGGCAAAGGGCAACGCTGGCATTGATAATTTTAAAGGTATTTTCAAATCTAATCCGCTAGTTGGCGTAGCGTTCACCATTGCACTACTTTCACTGGCTGGTATTCCGCCGCTTGCCGGCTTCTTTGGAAAATACCTGGTGTTTACACTTTCCATTGGCAAGGGCTTTATCGGCATGACGGTGGTAGCGGTGATTACTTCGCTTATTGGGGTGTATTATTACTTCAAGCCGATTATTGCCATGACGCAGCCCGGCGAAGATTCAATCTCAGTGTCTGCCTCGCAGAAACTTTTGCTCCTTATTTTGATTTTGGCGAACCTTTTGGTGGGAATTTTCCCTGAGTTAATACGACTCGTTTAGCTCAAAGCAATCGATTTAAACCGGAGGAATCCCCCATTTTTCGTTGCTTTTTATTTTTTTACCCTTTAACTTCCATAAAAAAGAAAAATTATGGGCAAAGTAAAGGATATTCTCGACCGTAAAGGGTACAAAGTCTATTCGGTAGAACCGCAAACCACAGTTTATTCTGCTATCGAGCAAATGTGTGAACGAAATATCGGAGGGGTGCTGATCATCGAAAGCGGAAAGCTGTTGGGGATTTTTACAGAGCGCGACTATGCCCGTAAATTGATTCTAAAAGGAAAATCATCGAAGGATACACCCATCAGCGAACTGATGACGGCCAATCCCTTCACCGTGAGCCCGGAAAGTTCTATCGATCAGTGCATGCAGCTGATGAGCGATAAGCATATTCGTCACTTGCCTGTAGCCGAAGGTGACAAAGTAATCGGTATGATTTCCATTGGAGATGTGGTGACTCAGGTAATTCAGGAACAAAAGACCATCATCCAACACCTGGAGAGTTACATTTCTCAGTAGCCTTAAAAGCGGCTGTGGCTGAATTCAATTTTCTTTTGTTTGATGTTCTTCTCCAGCAGGTGAAGTAATATTCCATCTTTCAATCCAACGTCAGGCACAAGAATGCTTTGTGCGTGCGCCCATTCCATCACTTTTAAATAGATGTTGCTGGCGGGTACAATTACATCCGCGCGATCGGGGTTCATCTGCAATTCGTAAATCCGCTGATCGATCGTTAAGTTTTCTACCATTTTCATTACTTCCTTCACCTTTTTGATAGAGACGGCTTGCCCAGGTTTCTTTTTGGCCAGTTCGAAGATCTTGCTGATGTTTCCACCCGTTCCAACGGCAGTAACTTTTCCGAATTCCTTTTTCACATTCGATTTCACCCATTTCTCCATGTCAGTCCACATCACTGGCGAATCATGGTGTTCAAGTATCCGAACTGATCCCACTTTAAAAGATCGGGTCTTGGTCTTGATTCCATCTACAAAAAGGTTGAGTTCAGTACTTCCACCGCCTACATCGATGTGCAAGTAAGTTTCATCACTGAGATAAGAAGCAATTGCTTTGTTGATCAGCTCCGCTTCCAGGTGCCCATCAATAATATTGATGGTAATTCCCAATTCTTCCTTCACCATCTTAGCCAGTTCTTCACCGTTTTCAGACTCGCGCATCGCACTGGTCGCACAAAACATATAGTCGTCTACCTCATACAATTCCAGCAAAAGCTTATACACCTTCATTAGTTTCCTAAACTTCTGCATGCTAGCCTGACTGATGCGATTGGTGTTAAACACATCGTGACCCAACCGGAGAGGAAAACGTACGTATTCTAATTTTTTAAACAAGATTTTTTTGTCGCGTTCAAGAATGGTGGAAACCTGAAAGCGAATGGCATTTGATCCGATGTCGATAGCAGCTAGTTTCAAGGCAATTGAGTTACTGCAAAATAAGCGTTTTGGATTTTCATTTGCGAAGTTATTGTTGTTTCTTTGCAGGGCTTATCCAGAAAGACTGAGGGACGGGGCCCAAAGAAGTCTTAGCAACCTTCTGAACTAGGTGCTAATTCCCTTTTCAATACGATTCGTGATGTATTGAATGAAGATAGGCGGCCACTCTTAAAAGGCTCTTTCTGGAAGCGAACAAAACCTCAGAGAGAGTGATGAAAATAGAAGAAATTTTAAAAGAGCGTATCATGGTGCTGGATGGCGCTATGGGCACGATGATTCAACGGTATAAGCTGGAGGAGAAGGACTTTCGCAATGATCGGTTAAAGGATCATCCTTACCCTTTGAAAGGAAACAATGACCTCCTTTCAATCACACGGCCCGATGTAATCAAGGCGATTCATCGACAGTATTTTGAGGCTGGTGCCGATATCATTGAAACAAACACATTTGGAAGCACTACAGTAGCTCAAGCTGATTATCACCTTGAATCCTGGGTTTATGAAATTAATTTTCAGGGTGCAAAGATTGCAAGGGAAGTTGCTGATGAGTTTACGAAAAATGAACCACAGAAGCCTCGCTTTGTAGCCGGTTCGATGGGCCCTACTACCAAGCTGGCATCGATGTCACCCGATGTGAACAATCCAGGATACAGAGCTATTACTTTCGACCAATTGGTCGTTGCCTTCAAGGAACAAGCAAAGGGATTGATCGATGGTGGGGTTGATCTTTTGCTGATCGAAACCATAACCGATACGCTAAACGCAAAGGCCGCACTGTTTGCCATTCAGGAGCTGTTCGATGAAATGGGAAAGCAAATTCCTATTATGATTTCGGGAACAATCACTGATGCCAGCGGAAGAATCTTATCGGGCCAGACAACGGAAGCATTCCTAATATCGGTATCGCATGCACCATTATTAACTATCGGTTTAAACTGTGCGTTAGGTGCCTCTGCGCTTCGGCCGTACTTGCAGATTTTGGATGAGAAGGCGCCATTCTTTGTAAGCGCTCATCCCAATGCAGGATTACCTAATGAATTTGGTCAATACGATCAGGGCCCGCAAGACATGGCCGATCAGGTGGAAGAATACCTTAAGGAAGGACTGGTGAATATTGTGGGAGGATGCTGCGGCTCCACGCCGGATCACATCCGCAAAATTGCGGAAGCGGCAAAGAAATATAAACCACGTGTAATTCATTCAGCTCCGGTAGAAGAAAGCATTTAACGACTATGTCAGTACAAGAAACAACTAGTAAGCAAGTACCCTTGAAGCTCAGCGGGTTTGAGGCTGTAGTCATTACACCAGCTTCAAACTTTGTGAATATTGGCGAACGCACGAATGTAACGGGCTCCGCCAAATTCTTAAAACTGATAAAAGAAGACAAGTTCGATCAGGCATTGGAAGTGGCTTTGGAGCAAGTGCGTGGTGGCGCTCAGGTAATTGATGTGAACATGGACGAAGGGATGCTCGACTCCAAACAGGCGATGATCAAGTATCTTAACCTGATGGCGTCAGAGCCTGAAATTGCCGCGGTTCCGGTGATGATCGACTCCTCGAAGTGGGAAGTCATCGAAGCGGGTCTGAAATGCTTGCAGGGTAAGGGAATAGTCAACTCTATCAGCTTGAAGGGTGGAGAAGAAGAGTTTATCCGCCAGGCAAAACTGGTGAAGCGGTATGGCGCTGCCACGGTGGTAATGGCGTTTGATGAGCACGGCCAGGCTGATACTTACGAGCGACGAATTTCCATTTGTAAGCGTGCGTATGACATCCTTACTCAGAAAATCAAGTTCCCGCCCGAAGACATCATATTCGATCCTAATATTTTTCCTGTGGCTACCGGCATTGAAGAGCATCGCAATTACGCGGTGGACTTTTTTAAGGCTGCGAAATGGATTCGTGAAAACTTGCCGCATGCGCATGTCAGTGGCGGTGTGAGCAACGTCTCCTTTAGCTTCAGAGGGAATCAGTTGGTGCGTGAAGCAATGCACTCGGCGTTTCTTTACCATGCAATCAAAAACGGTATGGACATGGGCATTGTAAACCCAACCATGCTCGAAGTGTATGATGAGATTCCAAAAGATTTACTTGAAAGGGTAGAGGATGTTCTGCTCAACCGGCGTGAGGATTCCACAGAGCGTTTGCTTGAATTTGCGGAGACTGTTAAAGGCGCTGCGAAAAAGAAAGAAGCCGATGATGAATGGCGCAAAGGAACAGTTGAAGAGCGCCTTAATCACGCTTTGGTAAAAGGGATCATCGACTTTATTGACGCAGACACTGAGGAAGCTCGACTCAAATATGAAAAACCACTCCACGTTATAGAAGGACCGTTGATGAATGGAATGAACATCGTAGGCGATTTGTTTGGCGCCGGTAAGATGTTTTTGCCTCAGGTCGTAAAGAGTGCCCGTGTGATGAAAAAATCTGTGGCCTACCTAACGCCGTTTTTGGAAGAGGAAAAAAAGAAGTCAGGAATGGTGGGTAAACCGAATGCCCGGATTTTGCTTGCCACAGTAAAAGGCGATGTACACGATATTGGAAAAAACATAGTTGGCGTAGTATTATCGTGTAACAATTACGAGGTGATTGACCTTGGGGTAATGGTACCGACCGAGAAAATCATTGAAGCCGCCAAACGCGAAAAAGTAGACGTAGTCGGATTGAGCGGTTTGATCACTCCATCACTCGATGAAATGGTTCACGTGGCCAAGGAGATGGAGCACGAGAAAATGAAATTGCCATTGTTGATTGGAGGAGCCACTACATCGCGCATTCATACGGCCGTAAAGATTGACCCAGTGTATAGTGGCCCGGTGGTTCATGTTCTTGATGCTTCGCGATCCGTGCCAGTAGCCAGTGAACTGATCAGCCCGAATACTAGAGAGTCATTCCAGCAAAAGATGAAGAGTGAGTACCAGGCGATGCGAAAGGATCACGAAGGAAGACAACAGCTTAAAAACTATATTCCTTTAGCCGAGGCAAGGAAAAACAAAGTGAATATTGATTGGAATTCTTCTGAGGTCCTTGCCCCCAAGATAATTGGTAAAAAGACGCTTGAAAATTACTCACTCGAAGAGATCGCAAAATACATTGACTGGACTCCTTTCTTCCAGACGTGGATGCTTGCTGGAAGATATCCTAAAATTTTGGAAGATGAAGTAGTAGGGCATGAAGCCAAAAAGCTTTTCAATGATGCTCAACAAATGCTTGCGCAGATTATTCGGAACAAAAGTTTGCAGGCCAATGGTGTGATTGCCATTTATCCGTGCCATTCAACAGCTACAGATGATGTTGTATTACACAATGAAAACGGACAAAAGGAAATTGGCACACTTCACTTTCTTCGTCAGCAAAACAAAAAGGCAGAAGGTCTTCCCAATTTTTGCCTTTCTGACTTAATTCGACCTGCCACCAAGGATAAAGCAGATTATATCGGCATGTTTGCTGTGACAGCAGGGATCGGTCTTGAGAACCTGATAGAAAAATTCAAAGCCGACCATGATGATTATTCTGAAATTATGGCCAAAGCTTTGGCAGACCGGCTTGCAGAGGCTTTTGCAGAATTACTGCATCAGAAAGTGAGGACCGAATATTGGGGATATGCTCACAACGAGAATGCGAGTGCGGAAGAATTAATTGAAGAGAAATATCAAGGCATTCGTCCAGCTCCGGGTTACCCGGCTTGCCCAGATCACACAGAGAAGCGAACCATTTTCGATTTATTGAAAGCAGAGGAATTAGGTATTAAACTGACTGAGTCTTTTGCGATGTATCCGGCCTCCTCAGTGAGTGGTTATTATTTTTCACATCCACAATCAAAGTATTTTGGATTAGGAAAAATTGAGAAAGACCAGGTGGAGGAATATGCTTCTCGTAAAGGCGCAACCTTAGCTGAAACTGAACGATGGCTAGCTCCTAATTTGTCTTACAACTAATAAATTGTTTTACTTGTTGAAATCCATTTTGAAATGAAAGTAACCGAACATATAGAAAACGCCAAAGGAAAAACCCTGTTCAGCATTGAGATTCTTCCGCCGCTGAAAGGAGAAAATATCAAGTCCTTGTTCGACAACATTGATCCGCTGATGGAATTCAAACCTCCATTCATTGATGTTACTTACCATCGCGAAGAGTATGTGTACAAAAAAAAGGAAAACGGATTACTAGAAAAGCGATCCACGCGCAAGCGCCCCGGTACTGTTGGAATTTGTGCGGCGATTCAAAACCGATATAAAGTAGATACCGTGCCGCATATCATATGTGGTGGCTTTACCCGCGAGGAAACGGAGAATGCACTGATCGATTTGCATTTTTTAGGAATCGATAATGTGTTGGCGCTACAAGGAGATGCAATCAAGACCGAGGCACGTTTTGTGCCAGACCCTGATGGTCACAAATATGCTTCTGAATTGGTTGGACAAATTGTGAACATGAACAGTGGAAAGTTCATCGACGAGGATTTGGAGAGCGCTGCGCCTACCAATTTTTGTATCGGAGTTTCAGGCTATCCAGAAAAGCATTTCTCTGCCCCCAATCTGAAAACCGATCTCAAATTTTTAAAACACAAAGTTGATCTTGGGGCTCAGTACATTGTCACGCAAATGTTTTTCAACAACGAGAAATATTTTGAGTTTGTCGGGAAATGCCGGGAGGCTGGGATTAATGTGCCGATCATTCCGGGGATAAAGCCTATTACCGCAAAGACACAAGCGAACATACTGCCTACTATTTTTCATATCGATTTACCTGAAGAATTGGCTGATGAAATTGAAAAGTGCAAGGATAACGTAGCCGTGAAACAAGTAGGCATTGAGTGGGCGATTAAGCAGTCAAAGGAACTGATCAAATTCGGTGTTCCTACACTGCATTTTTATTCGATGGGAAAATCTGATCCTATTTATAAAATAGCGAAGCAACTATTCTAAAATAAAAAAAGGGCCGAAGCCCTTTTTTTTATTCATTTGATTCCGATTAAGGTACCAGTGGCAATCCTACGCCACTGTAATCAGCAAGGCTTGCATGAGGAACCGTCGCACCAAATTTTGCATTGATAGCGTCGATAAATATGTTGGCCATGTAGGCATACCCACGACTGTTGGGGTGGACGCCGTCTTCTGAGAATGCACCTGTAGGAGGAGTGAAGTTAGGAGTAATTGCCACACCGTCCGCAACAATCACCTGACTCGTCACGAAACTTGTAAATGCTGCATTTACATCGGCTACCGCGATACGGTCAGGGAAGCCCGCCGCTGTTGTAGTAATGATGCTGTTGAAGTCTGCGGTGGCAGTTAATATCGCGGAGATCTCGGAAGGAATCAATGCATATTTGTCTGCGAGTGGAACAGTCACGCCATTCACCAACTGAGGATTGTTATTAACCAACGTTCCAAGTATGCCTCCAGCAGTCAATGGGATTAGGTCTGAAGACGTAGTTTGGCGCGCCATTGCATAAGGAAGTAAGCCTGCGTACGGTCCAGCCATATACGGAGTTAGATCGGTGAGCGTTTCGTCATTGATCAGTATAGCATTCTGACCAGCGGTATATGTCAACGTCCTCTTGGTAACTTCAGCAGCGGTAATAACACCTGCCTGTTTCATTCCAGCAAGGAACGCATTGTAATTATTGGCAAGATTAGATGTTACAGTCGAAGCTGTTGCAGCATCCAGCGGAATGGCATTCCACTTCACGGTATAGAAAAAAGGAATTGTTGTAACGTTAGGAATGGTACTTACCACTCCTTTACATGAGGTGCCTCCCATAAGAGTGCTTATGGCCGCTCCGTAGTAAGCCTGAAAATTATCTTTTGGAGTTAATGGAATTGAACCATCTCCACCTGTGGTGGCATACCCTAGTACATCATTGTTACCCAAATCAAAAGTAAAAAAGGTTGGCTGTGTAGCCATAGCGTCACCAAGTATGGTAGATGTTCCTGGGTTGGTGGCAAATCGCGCGTATAGCCCGTTGTAGTAAACCGTGTTTGACGGTCCACCGGTGCGGGGATCCAGCACTTGCCCCAACAAAATTCCTGGTACACCAAAATTATTGAGTTTTGATTTGTCCCCTGTGTAAGGAGTAGGAACATCGGCAGTATTATAAGGTGCGGGTACACCTGGGGCGCCGGCTGGAGTGGGCACTGCATGCGCCTGCACTCCATCAGCAGCAAATAAAACAAGTCTTCCACGGATTATCCCTGAACCAATATTAGAGTAGGATGAGTTGAATCCATTTACTGAGTTGATATCCGGCTGGTTGAACGTAATCGTCGAGCCTTGAGCAATGCTGAATTGCTTGGAAAGTATCAATGGAAAAGAATTAGCCTGGCCATTGGTAAACAAAGCTCCAGCCTGATAGCCCGCGGTCAAAGAATTTCCAATTGAAACGAATTTAGAAAAATCGGCACTCCCTTTTGTTCCGGTCACAGGGGTTGTGGTGGTCGTCTGTTGTTTTAGCGTGATCACTTCTTGCTTGCAAGAAATGATGAGGCTTGCCCCAAGGGTCAAGGCAATGAGTTGACGTATATTTATTGTTTTCATAGTTATCAATGGCTTATTTCAAGAATTCATCAAACGTGATTGAAACATAGTACATCTGGCCGATGAAGGGCGCGCCAAAGTTGGTGCGGTAATCGCCTCCTCCCAGGTTTGTTCCTCCAATCTTGAATACGGATTTCATCGCACTTACTTTGTAGCTCAGTTGGGCATCGAGCACTCCATATGCGCCGATATCAGCAATACCATAGGACGATTCCCACTTGAACTTGTCCTGATAACGGAAGTTAACATTAGCGCCAAGATTTTTCATCAGCTTACGATTTCCTAAACCCACGCTGTAGCGGTTTTGAGGTGTATTAAAGTTCGCCTGGAAATCGGAAGAGGTCTGACCCGAGAATGAAGCGTAATTATAATTTCCTGTCAATACGAAGTTCTTTGGAAGATTGTAAGTCAAGCCCAAGCCAACCCCCTGAGACGTGAGGGTGTAAGGAGAATTCGTATAAGGATACCAGAGCGAACCGGCATTTATTGTACTTCCTTGATGGGTAGTTGCTGTTTTGCTAACTACATATTGCTCACCAAGAAAATTGGTGTAAGAAGAATAATAGTAGTTAAGGTCCACTAACAATTTAGTAGCGATAACTCCCTTGTAACCCACTTCGTACGACCATAATTGCTCAGGTTTTACATACGAAACATTGGCTGTTTCCAACGTCACGTTTCCAGGGTTGGCGGTAATGGCACCAGTCGATGGATCAATAGTACCACCAGCAGCCTTGAAGGCATTGTAGGATGCCTGAGTCCACGCGCCACCGTTATAAATTCCGTAACGTGATGCATTGCCAGGTACACCACCCAAAAGAATTCCTGTAGGGTTGTTGAAGAAGATGTACTGGGCTTGTGTATCCGGGTTGCGGAAACCAGTCTGGAAGCTTGCGCGGATGTTATGATTTTGAGTGAATGAATATACTGCTGAAATCCGGGGAGTGAAATGTCCGTCGAAATTGTCGCTCTTGTCGTAACGGATCGATCCGGTAAGCTTTAGTTTTTCAGCGAGTGTCTTAGAGATCTGGGTATAAACGCCATATTGATTAATGAAAATACGCTTTGGATTGTTCGGATCCACTGGCGCTTCATCGAAGATGGTAGCGTTAGAGTACAAGCTGTATTGTCTGAAATTACCGCCTGCAATTACTTCGGCCCATTTTACTTGTTTGAAATTATAGTAAAATTCTCCGTGCCACAATTTCGAATTGTCATAGAAAGAAGCACCTGCCGGATTCTTTTGGAAGAAATTACTTCTTACGGTGTTAATGGCTGTTTGTGTGGCTGAAGTGATGTTTCCGTTTGAATCAAATATGTTACGGTCTGCATAGGCTCTGGCTGCCGCATGCGCTGCGGTGGCATTTCCGGCAGGAACACCCGAAACGTAACCTTGCATGGCAAGCACATAAGTCTGCGCGTATTCAGGAGCCCATTGTGTAGCTGTTGCGCTCATGGCTTCGTTGGTGTAAGCGCCAAGGGCATCCATGTTGTAAGACTTACCAGCATCCGTTGCTGAAAGATAGCCGCGAACAAAGAAGTTGTCGCCTTTCAATTCGAGTTTAAAGAACTGCTGATTGAAACCACGCAGCGCATATTTTGCTTGGCCCTGATAAAGGCTGTTACCACCGCCGTAACGGTAAGCTCCGATCAATTCAACTTTGTCACTGATTCTGTAGTGAACTGCAGCATCACCTTTGATGGTAGTTGCGTCACGATTATCCAGAAGAACACTTTCTTTGAAACCTGTTCTGGCCAAATGCAGCGTTCCAAAAGGGCCTCCAATAGGTACATCGAATTTTGCTTCGTCGCCGTATTTATTGAGGCCGTCAAAATTGGTGCTGCTGCTCAAATCGATAGTTGACGAAGGATTGATCCGATCAGTCTTGTAATCGTTGGCCGTCCAGTCGGTTGCTTTCATGTAAGAGAAGTTTACTTTGAAAGCAAACTTGTCGTTGAAAGCATGTGCAAAACGAGCGCTGTACATTCCGTAAGGATTGGAGCCGCCTGCATTAGAGCTTGTGATTCCTTGTTTTACCTGAGCGCTGAAACCCTGATATTCAAACGGGCTTTTGCTTTTCATGATCATGATACCGTTGAAGGCATTAGGACCATAGAGTGCAGATGCAGCACCGGGGATAAGTTCAAGACTTTCAGCGTCAAGCTCGCCCAATCCCATAATAGAACCCGTGGGGAAGTTTAGAAGAGGAGCCTGTGTATCCATTCCGTCTACCCACTGCACGAAACGAGTATTTGCGATAGTGGCAAACCCACGGGTGTTTACCGCCGTGAAATTTAAACTACCATTATTTACCTGAACGCCTTTGGTATTGGCCAGGGCATCAAAGAAATCAGGAGTAGCTGTTTGCTTGATTGCAATGATGTCCAGCTTTTCAATCGTGACAGGCGACTTCAAAATGTTTTCTTCCACACGTGATGCAGAAACAACCACTTCCTGACCAAGTAAGGATTCCTCCTCCATAGTAAGGTCATACGTAGTGTTGGCTTCTTTTATTTCAACTTCCTGTGTACGAAAGCCGATGAAAGAAAACGTAAGCGTGAACGGGGGAGCCTGAGCTACCTTCAAGGTGTATTTTCCATCGGAATCTGTAATGGTTCCGACCACCTTTCCTTTCACCACTATGTTAACACCGGCAAGTGTTTCCTGAGTGCTTCCGTCTTTCACGGTTCCGGAAATAACGGACTGTGCGAGAAGCTGTGCCGACCCTGCCAGTAGTAGCAAAGGCAAGAGCATTTTCATGTAGAATTTATTCATAGAGAAATTAATTTATCTCCTAAATCTACAAGAAAATGGGTTAAAACAAACGTTTGATGTTTACTTTTTACGAAAACGATTGCGAATTTATGATTCGCTCTTTCTGACGCGCTCGGCCAGTTTTTCGCAAAGTAAGTTGATTTCCTGGCTCATTATTTCGTCGCCAGTTGATGTAAGTAAACTCTGGGCCAGTCCGCCGAGGCAATCGATGTAAAATCGCTTCATTTCGTTGACCGGCATCTCTTTGGTCCACAAATCAATTCGAAGGGTATTTTTCTGTTCATGATCCCACAAGGCAAGACTAATTGACTTAGATTCAGAAAAACCAGCTTCAGGTTTATCAGTTGCATTCCAAAGTATCTTCTCAGGAATATTATTTTGATCTAATTCAATTTTAAAAATGATTTCTGATTCCTTCATCGGTTATTATTTAGTACTACTCATTTAGTTTAATGTCATCTCTGGAATATTGCCATCGATCAAAAGTTTTCCTTCCGTAGCATTTTTGATTTCTTCCGTAGAAACTCCCGGAGCTCTTTCCAATAATTTGAATCCAACGCCAGGCACTACATCGAGCACAGCCATGTCACTTACTATTCTTTTTACACAGCGCAGACCGGTGATTGGCAGCGAGCAATTCTTCAGCAACTTGGAGGCTCCTTCTTTACTACAATGCTGCATGGCCACTATGATGTGCTTGGCAGACGCCACTAGATCCATGGCCCCACCCATACCCTTTACCATTTTACCCGGTACTTTCCAGTTGGCGATATCTCCGTTTTCTGAGACTTCCATCGCGCCTAAAATGGTTAAATCTACCTTGCCACTTCGAATCATTCCGAAGCTTTCGGCGGAAGAAAAGAGCGCACTTCCCGGCATCATCGTGATGGTTTGCTTACCTGCGTTGATCAGGTCAGCGTCAACCTGATCATCTTTAGGAAAAGGCCCAATGCCCAGCAACCCATTTTCTGATTGCAACACTACGTTAATGTTTTTAGGAATGTAATTGGCCACCAGGGTAGGGATGCCAATACCGAGGTTGATGTACATGCCGTCGCGCACTTCCTGTGCGATTCGTTTGGCTATTCCAATTTTGTCTAGCATACTCTTTGACTATTTGGAAATGGTGCGTTGTTCTATTCTCTTCTCATAACCTACTCCCTGAAATATCCTGTGCACGTAAATGCCGGGAGTGTGAATTTCGTTTGGATCAAGGCTTCCCACAGGTACCAGTTCTTCCACCTCAGCGATGGTAATTTTACCAGCCGTGGCCATCATGGGATTGAAATTGCGTGCCGTGCCTCTGTAAATCAGATTACCCGAAGTATCGCCTTTCCAGGCTTTCACCAGCGAGAAGTCAGACCGGAGCCAACTTTCCATCAAGTAGGTCTTTCCGTCGAATTCCCGGGTCTCTTTTCCGACTGCAACTTCAGTACCAACGCCGGCGGGCGTAAAAAAGGCCGGGATACCTGCGCCACCTGTACGAACGCGCTCGGCCAGTGTTCCTTGCGGGATGAGTTCAACTTCAAGCTCTCCGCTCAAAAGCTGGCGCTCGAATTCTGCATTTTCTCCCACGTAAGACGAGATCATTTTCTTTACCTGGCGGGTCTTTAAAAGTAGACCAATGCCAAAATCATCTACACCCGCATTATTGGAAATACATGTTAGCCCTTTGACGCCTTTTTTTAATAAGGCAGCGATGCAATTTTCAGGAATACCGCACAGGCCAAATCCTCCGAGCATGAGCGTGGCGTGGTCGGGAATATCCCTAACGGCCTCGTCTGCATTTAGTACGCGTTTGTTTATCATAGCCCTATAAAGGTAATGCTTCCAACACTTTTAGTGAATCGAGCTTGTCCAGATGCAATTGTTGCTTCAGGCCTTCAAGGCCATCAAATTTTTTATCGCCTCGCAGCCATTGGTGAAAATTCAGGGTGATACTTTCTCCGTAAATCTCTTTATCGAATTCAAAAATATTCACCTCAATGACTCGCTTCGTTCCATTGACGGTAGGTCGTGGACCGATATATAGCATGCCTTTATAAATTCTGTTTTCATGCGCGACGCTTACCGCGTAAATGCCATCGGCAGGAATTAGCTTATACAATGAATCTATTTCAATATTGGCCGTCGGGTAGCCCAATACGCGTCCGAGCTGATCGCCTTTCACCACTTGTCCGGTGAGTGAATAGGGGCGACCCAAAAGCTGAGTGGCCGTCTCCACGTCGGTCTTGGCTAGTGCTTCCCGGATTTTTGAAGAACTCACGCTGATATGGTCTACATCTTGCCGCGATATCTCTTCCACTTCAAAACCATAACTCGGAGCATTTAGCTTTAGCTGCTCAAAGCTTCCTTCGCGATTATGGCCAAACCGATGGTCATAGCCTATTACCAGCGTTTTGGTCCCGATCGTTTCCACAAGGATCTTCTGAATAAACTCCAGCGAACTGATCATCGAAAATTCTTTTGTGAACGGAATTCGAAGCAGATGCTGTACACCTTCGTGCTTTAGCAAGTCTGCTTTTTCTTCGAATGTATTCAGCAACTTCAGCGACGTTTTTTCGGGGTGAAGGACCATCTGAGGATGCGGCCAAAAAGTGATGACTACGGTTTCTCCGGATGTGCGTGCGGCGATCTCTTTTAGTCTGTGCACAATCTTCTGGTGCCCTAAGTGCACGCCATCGAAGGTGCCACTGGTTACCACAGCATTGCGCAGGGCTGAAAAATCATCGAGGCTATGGTAAATTTTCATTGGGGGTAACTTGACGGCAAACTTACTCAGGAACCTGATCTATTGTCAACGCATCCGCTAATTTAAAGTCGCCGATTCTCGTTCTGCATAACTCGGATAAATGAGCCACAGTTCCCAAGGCTAACCCAAAATCCCTGGCAAGGCTTCGAATGTATGTTCCCTTCGAACAGACCACTCTAAACCCGACAACAGGCAATTCAATGGTAGTTATTTCGAACTCGCGAATAGAAACTTCACGCGATTTCATTTCCACTTCTTTGCCTTGGCGCGCCAGCTCGTAGGCTCGTTTGCCATTCACCCAAATCGCGGAGTGTGCAGGCGGAACTTGCTGAATGGCGCCAATGAAATTCTTCGTCGCGTGATGGATTTTTTCCTCCGTGAGAAAAGAGATATCATGGGCTTCACTTACTGGCGTCTCCAGATCAAAGGAAGGTGTGGATTGGCCCAGCACAAACTTTCCCGTGTATTCCTTTTCCTGCGCCTGAAACTCATCAATTCTCTTGGTCATCTTTCCAGAGCAGATGATCAGCAGCCCCGTTGCCAAAGGATCTAGCGTGCCCGCGTGTCCCACCTTTTTGGTTTTGAGCCGGTAACGCAGCTTGTTGACCACATCAAACGATGTCCATCGCAGTGGCTTATTGATCAGCCAGACACGGCCTTCGGCGGCATCCATTTAGAAAATAGAAAGACTTGCTCCTGAAAAATAAAAGTACAGGATGATGGCGCCCACAATGATACGGTAATATCCGAAGATCTTAAACCCGTTGCGCGTAACCATGTAAATGAAGGAACGGATGGCGATCAGGGCTACAATAAAGGCGACTATATTACCGATCGCCAACGTAGTTATCTCACTTCCGGACAAACCATTTCCCGATGAGTAATACTTCAAAAGTTTGTACGCCGTAGCGGCAAACATCGTAGGTACAGCCAGAAAAAAAGAAAACTCCGCAGCAGCTGTTTTGGTAAGCTTTTGGGTAAGACCACCGATGATTGTGGCGGCCGACCGCGATACGCCTGGCACCAAAGCGATGCATTGAAATAATCCGATCTTAAAGGCTGTGGGATAAGTTGTATCAGTGCCCGTTTGCTTTTCGGAAGTGAAGATCTTGTCGATGAACAGAAAGACGATTCCGCCAAGTATAAGCGTAACTCCAACCACCTCTACACGCTCCAGCAATTGATCGATATAATCGCCAAGCAAAAAACCGATCACAGCTGCCGGGATAAAAGCTACCAGGAGTTTGAAATAGAAATTAATGGTTTGAAAAAAGCGTTTCCAATACAATACAATGACTGAAAGAATAGCTCCGAGTTGAATGGCCACGGTGTAGGTTTTCACATAAGCGTCAGAAGGGATACCCATGAGCGCCGATGCAATAATCATGTGACCTGTTGAAGAAACTGGTAAAAATTCGGTAAGACCTTCAACAATAGCCAAAACAATGGCTTCTGAAGTAGTCATTACTTATTTTCTTTTTCCGGTGAATAGGTGATTGCGAAAAACTCGATAATGAACCCCGCCAGTACTACTATCGGTCCAAGGGTCAGACCAAGAAAGCCAAAACCATGAGGTTCCTTATCCATGGACATAATAGCGAAGCCAACAAAAATGGTGATCACTCCGATGATCATCCGCTGATAATTTTTTTTGGTGAAAGGTAATTTGTTCATGATTTAATATAGTTCGTCTAATGATAATTTCAGGTATTTGCTGACAGCCCGGTATGAACTCACTACCGCTACGATTATTCCCAGGATAAGGAGCGATGCCATGAGTAGTAAAAGACGGTCGTTATTTTGAATTAGTTTCAATTCTTCAATCCGATCTGTAGCAAAAGACAATAGACCCGCCAGAAAAAGTGATGCCAATATTCCAGATAGTAATCCGTGTAGTGAAGCTCGCCATAAAAACGGTCCCTGAATAAACCAGCGTTTTGCTCCGACTAATTGCATGCTCCGAATCAGAAAGCGCTGGGAAAATAACGCAAGACGCAATGTGTTGTTGATTAGCAAAACAACAATAACCAGCAACACGGCCACCAGCCCCATCAATGCCAGGCCAATCTGAGTAATGTTTTTATTGATCGATTCGATCACGTTTTCTGCATAATACACTTGAAAAACACCACGGATCTTTTCAAGATTAGCTTTGATTTTAGCCAGGCTTTCTCTGCTTTGATAGCCTTCTCCAACCTTGAGTACATAGGCATCGTGCAGGGGGTTTTCGCCGAGAAATTTCTTGAAATCTTCACCGGTTTCTTTCACAAACTGGCGTTCAGCTTCTTCTTTTGAAATGAATTGAATGGGTTTTTCAGACGCCTTAGGTAAAAATGGGTAGCTGGCCAACTGCTTTTCTATTTTTAGCCGTTCTTCGGTAGTAAGCTGCCTGTTAAGGTAAACCTGAATGCGGATATTCTCTTTGACTGTATTTTCAAGTTCTTTGGAATAGATCACAAGCGCCCCAAATACCCCGATGGCAAAAAGCGCAAGTGTAATGCTGGCAATAACGCTGATGGATGGGTAGCTGCCCAGCTTCTTTTTACGGGTAACATGTTTTATCTCCCCTGCCATAGGGAGCAAAGATAGCAGAATAGGTCTTATTAAATAACCGTTCAGCCCGGTTGAATATCCTTATTTTGACCGGTATTCTTTCAGTAGCTTAATAAGTTGCTGGTCTTTGATGGCCGTGAGTGGCGTGATGTTCATGGCCTTCTCGTTAAGGAGATAGTAGCTCTCTTTGTAATAGAGGAACAAAGAATGATTCTCTCCATGTACTTCAAGGATTTCATACAGCCCTTTGTCAAAAGAGCCGTAGAGCACCAATTTGCCTTTGTTGAATTGGTAATGGAAAGAATACTTTTCGTTGGAGGATTCAGTTTCAACGGCGATGTGCGATGTCATCACTGCGGATTGATTGGCGACGGTTGATTTCCCGTCGCTTTGACTTTGTGTTAAATCCTCCGACGGATCAAGCACTTCAATTTTCGGTTTGCCCGGATTTGACTTTTCTATCGGTGTTGTCTTGGTGATTTTAGCGGGCTCCTTGGTTGGTTCAGGAGTAGGAGTGATCGCTTCCGTCTTTTCTTTTGAAGAGTTGACTTCCGGTTTAACCTCCGCTACTTTTTCGTCGATCGGAGCTGTAATTTCTTTTGCGATTGTTGCCGGCGCTGGCTGCTCCTCCCAGGGTTTAAAGTAGATTAAGCTTACTGTAACAAGTGCGGTTACCGCCACTGCGCCCGTGATGATGTTGCCTGCCGTGATTCCTGATTGGATAACTGAGCCACCCACTGGAACCTGACTGAGCATCGATTTCAATTGTAGGATTCTGGCTTGCTTCACACCTTGAATAATCTGTTGCTGCAATTCAACTTCCTTTCGAAGCGCTGCGTCAGCTTTCAATTGCTGTTCAAAAGCTTCCTTCTCCATCCCCTCAAGCCGGCCGGAAGCGTATTTTTCGATTAATTCAAAATTTTCCATTCGTCAGTCTAAAAAGTCATGCTCAGAATATTGAGCTTTTACCAGTTCATCTAATTTTTGTTTGCATTTATATTTTTTGGTCTTTGCAGTATCTGTATTGGCGAATCCCAGTTTATCGGCTATTTCCTGCATCGACAGTTCATCAAAATAATAGTACATCAGTACTTTACGGCATGTATCGCCCAATTGTTCCATGCAGTGGGCGATAATCTTCTCCCGCTCAGGCTTATCCATGTCGATAAATTCAGATGAATCTTTCTCTTCATTGGATAGTCTCTTCTTCCGGTCCAGTTCCTTTCTCCACAGGTTTTGACAAATGCTGTAGATGTAGGTACTCATCTTTGAAGTCAACACCAAGTTGCCAGAGCGTGCCTTTTGCCAAAAAACTACTAAGGCATCTTGATATACATCACGAGCTTCTTCTTCGGTACCGCTGTTGGTCACTACCAGTTTTGTCATCATCCGGTAGTATTTTTTATAAATCACTTCAAGCGCCTTTTCGTCGCCTTTCTTGATCCGTTCGAAGATTTCTACCTCGTCTAGCTGAGAACTGAATTTAAATACCCTTAGTGCCACAATTGGTAACCGTTAGCGTATAAGTTAGTGGTTGAGATGTAAGATTAACAGATAAAAGTTAAATTTCTATGGATGACTTGCATCAGCATGCCATGTCTGGGTACGAAAAAATGGCCCCCAGTAACCCCTTACTTTTAGGATTTTTCCTTCCAGCCAAAGTTTGCATTTGTAGACTTTGCCGTTTTCAGGATCAAGAATGTGCCCTCCTGTAAACTCTTCCCCATCTTTAACTAGCTCTTTCAAGATTTCCATTCCGATCACTTTCTTTTTGTACCGTGCATCGGTGTCCGAGCATTTATCACATACGGGATCCGGATCTTCGCCGGGCTGCGGGAAAATTTTAATCACTTTGCCAAAGTACTTGCCCGAGCGCTCTGTGATTTCAATAATCGATCTCGGCTGACCAGAGTTGTCGTCGATGGTTTTCCACCTGCCGGCGATTTGTGTAAAGCCTGATAGTGAAGATAAGAGAAAAAAAGTGAGGAGTGTGGTGCGAATCATATTAAAGGAATTGCTTTTTCAAGGCCTGCCAGAGTTTCTTTTTGGCCTCATCATTTTTTATCAGGTCTTTCAGTCTTTCAGCGCAGACTACAACAGAGCCGTGGGTGTCGAGTACTTCGTAAAGCGCGATTCCGTTTATCGGTTTTCCAAAATAGATAACCCTGCGTGGCTTTTCTTTCCAAGGCGAGAGATCTAATGACGGTTGATGTTTGATTGAAACCGAATCGAGCGAATGCTTTACTGCGGCGAGGATTTTAGAGAGTAACACGCGCTCTTCTTTCTCAATAGTTTCCCACGGCTGATCGATCACAATGGTCGGCGAAGGAGCTGGAGAATAGACGTCTTCCTTATAGATTGAATCGAATAATACGGTATTGAAATCTGTCACCTTAATTTTCTTTGATGTCAAAAATAGATTTCAACTCGTTGGCTTCATGCGGCTTCATGCGTCCCGACAAAATCAAACGAAGTTGCCTTCTTCTTAGGGCGCCATTATAGGCCTCAATTTCTTCAGGAGTTTCAGGAACTACTTCGGGTATTTCTACCGGCTGTCCGTTTTTATCAACGGCCACAAAAGTGAAGTAGGCCGAGTTGCTCGCTACCTTTTTTCCTTCAGGGATATTTTCGGCATCGACATCAATTCTGATTTCTACCGAGGAGTTGAAAGCGCGTGTCACTTTAGCCCGAAGGGTGACAACGTTGCCAAGTTGAATGGGAGAGCGGAAAGAGATATTATCTACTGAGGCTGTAACGACAATACTATTGCAATGCTTTTGACCGGCAATGGCTGATACAATATCCATCCACTGCATCAGTCTTCCTCCCATTAGGTTATTGAGAGTATTGGTGTCGTTGGGCAACACCAGTTCGGTCATGTGCGTGGCGGATTCGCTGGGGGTTTTCTTCTTGCGAGACATGGTTAATCTTTGCTGTAAAATTATCAAAAGAGGCGACAATTCACGGAAGTAATAAAACTACTTCCGGCAAAGGGCTGTCTTTCAGAATTTAACAATAAAGATTTTCAGAGCCTTAAGCCACCTCCATGCCCTTCTTGGCAAAGTGATCCCATACGAGACTGCTCGCGCCAAGGATAGGGGCGGCCTGATTTTGCAGCGCTGAGGGCAATACTTTCACTTTGCCTCTGAACAACGGCATCAGGTTGGCTTCCATGTGGCGGATGGTGGGCTTAAAAATCAACTCACCGGCTTGGGATAGGCCGCCGAAAAGGAAGATCGCCTCCGGATCAGTATGTACCACGGTTTCGGCCAATTTCATTCCAAGGATTCGGCCGGTATATTCAAATGATTCTTTGGCTACAATGTCGCCGCGAAGGGCTGCATCCGTAATCATTTTGGTGTTCAGGTTATCAAAGCTAATGCCCCGCAATTCGCTTGGCTCGAGATGATCGGCCAATAGCTTGTAAACTGTGCGCTTGATTCCTGTTGCCGACACATAGGTTTCGAGGCAACCACGTTTGCCGCAATTGCAATATCGGCCGGTAGGGTTCACGGAAGTATGCCCAAGCTCGCCGGCGATGCCGTGATGGCCATTGAGTAAAATTCCGCCACAAACAAATCCACTGCCAAGGCCTGTTCCTAACGTTACAACGACAAAGTCTTTCATGTTCTTGGCGTTGCCGTACACCATTTCACCAACCGCGGCAGCGTTGGCGTCGTTGGTGAGAATGCATGGCACGTTGAATTCTTCCTGAAACATTTTCGACAACGGAAGAATACCTTTCCAGCGAAGATTAGTGGCGTGCTCTATGTTGCCTGTATAATAATTTCCGTTGGCGGCACCAACGCCAATACCTACGATGCTTGAATCGGAGGGAAGATCTTTGAAGCTTTCGCGAAGGGCGTTGGCCATACTGTCGAAGAACCCTTTGAACTCTTCATGCACCGTCGTTTGAATATTTCCTTGGTGCAACACATTCCCCTCACGGTCAACGATTCCAAACTTTGTGTTTGTTCCTCCTATGTCAATACCTACGGTAAGCTCCTTCATCAATAATTGTTTTAGATGGAAAGTATTTTTGCAATTCTCAGCATTTCGTTGTCAATGTCGTGTACATGATTGACGATCGTAGCAAAAGGGTTGTACACAATCTTGTTGTCGCGAATACCTACCATGGTACCTTGCTTGCCGTTGAGCAAACCTTCCACAGCGGCTACGCCCATTTTGCTCGCGAGCACACGATCAAAATAGGTTGGGGTTCCTCCGCGCTGCAAGTGGCCAAGTATGGTAACTTTAATATCGAAGTAGTTATTTCGCTCCGAGAATTTTTTTGCCAGGTCCATCGCGCCACCAAGTTTAGATCCTTCGGCTACAACGATTAGACTGGATTTCTTATTGGTCTTTCCGCCTTCGTCAAGTTTCGCGAAAAGCTCTTCGATTGTAATGTTATCTTCCGGAATGATGATCGCCACCGCACCGCCGGCAATGCCAGAGTTGAGTGCAATGTATCCCGAGTTGCGGCCCATTACTTCGATGAAGAACAGTCGGTTGTGCGAAATGGCTGTATCTCTGATCTTATCGATGGCATCGACTGCCGTATTGCTGGCCGTGTCAAAACCAATGGTGTAATCCGTACCTGCAATGTCGTTATCAATGGTGCCGGGAATGCATATCGAGGGCACACCAAATTCTTCGTAGAAAACCGTTAGGCCAGTGAACGTACCATCTCCGCCAATTGCTACCAATGAATCGATGCCACTCTTCTTCAGGTTGTCGTATGCCTTTTTTCTTCCTTCTTTAGTTTTGAATTCAAGGCTGCGCGCTGTCTTTAAAATAGTACCGCCTCGCTGCAGAATGTTTCCCACCGACCGTGTTCCTAGCTTTACAATGTCGCCGGCGATCATTCCTTCGTATCCTTGTGTGATGCCAAATACTTCTTTCTTGTAATAGATGGAAGTTCGCACTACGGCGCGAATCGCTGCATTCATTCCAGGTGCATCTCCACCCGAAGTGAATACGCCAATTTTCGAAATATTAGTTTCCATTAATGGTAAAAAGCCGTCAAAAATACTGTTTCGTTATCACTTGACAACACAAGTATTTTGTTTTTGGCAAAGGTTATTTTTTCAAACGTTTGAAATAGTTAATCAGGCCGTTGGTGGATGAATCATGCGAAGCGATTTCTTCGGAAGAGGCAAGCTCCGGCAGGATTTTCTTGGCTAAAACTTTACCTAATTCCACGCCCCATTGATCGAAACTAAAGATGTTCCAGATCACACCTTGCACGAAAATTTTGTGCTCGTACATGGCCACCAAGCTTCCAAGTGTGCGCGGCGTCAGTTGTTTAAAGAGAATGGAGTTCGTGGGTTTATTTCCGGCAAACACACGGAACGGCGCCTGTGTTTTGATCTGATCGTCAGGAAAGCCCGCAGCCTTCAGTTCTTTTTCAACTTCCTCTTCAGTCTTTCCCATCATCAGCGCTTCTGTTTGTGCAAAGTAATTCGAAAGCAGTTTTTGATGATGATCTCCGATTGGGTTATGACTTACGGCTGGTGCGATGAAATCGCAAGGAATCATCTTAGTGCCCTGGTGAATCAATTGGTAGAATGCGTGTTGCCCATTCGTGCCCGGCTCTCCCCAGATTACAGGGCCTGTATTATAGAGAACAGGATTGCCGGCGCGGTCTACTGATTTCCCGTTGCTTTCCATATTGCCTTGCTGGAAATATGCCGCGAAACGGTGAAGGTATTGGTCATAAGGAAGAATGGCTTCGCTGGAAGCGTCAAAGAAATTGACATACCAAATGCCGATCAGCGCGAGAATTACCGGTACGTTTTTGTCGAATGGAGTTTGTTTGAAATGATTGTCCATTGCGTGAGCGCCTTCGAGCAACTCGGCGAAATGATCGAAGCCGATGGTACATGCAATTGACAAACCGATGGACGACCATAATGAGTAGCGTCCGCCGACCCAATCCCAAAACACAAACATGTTTTCCGGCGCAATGCCGAACGCGGTCACAGCTTTTGTATTCGTGGAGACGGCAACAAAGTGCTTGGCTACATCACCGGTGCCCTTTGATTTTTCGAGGAACCACGATTTCGCGGATTCCGCGTTGGTCATTGTTTCCTGTGTGGTGAATGTTTTTGAGGCAACAATGAAAAGGGTAGTCTCAGGATTAAGATTTTTTACCGTCTCCGCCAGATGAGTGCCATCCACATTTGAAACGAAGTGAGGTTTTATTCCTTTATGAAATGGCTTCAGTGCTTCGGTCACCATGAGTGGCCCAAGGTCAGAGCCGCCAATACCAATGTTTACAATGTCTGTAATCGCTTTGCCTGTGTAACCTTTCCATTGACCTGAGATCAAGTTGCCGGAGAACTTTTTCATTTGGTCGAGCACCTTATTCACTTCGGGCATTACATCTACGCCGTCGACCAACACGGGTGTATTCGAGCGATTGCGCAAGGCGGTGTGCAGCACAGCGCGATGTTCTGTTTGATTGATCGCCACTCCGTCGAACATGGCTTTGATCGCCTCGCTGAGTTCAGTCTCGTTGGCGAGCTCGATCAGCGCGTCCATCACCTCTTTGTTGATAATATTTTTGGAGTAATCCACCAAGATATCTTCAAACAAAACAGAGAATTTTTCAAATCGCTTGGGATCTTCTTCAAACAGTTCACGAAGGTGAACGGCTTGCATGTGCATGTAAAGTGCGGTGAGCTTATGCCAGGTATTGGTTTCGGCCGGGTTGATTGTAGAAAGCATTGTAGTTAATTAAAGGCCGAAAATTAGGGCAATGCCTTGGCTGACGCAAATTTTATCCGCCTACAACCTTCTTTAAGTTTTCCACAAGGCCTTCCCACAGGTCTTGTAGCTCTTCAAAATCGTCGAAATCGGAGTAGTCGCTCACTTTCAGAAAGGTAGTTTGCGTGAGTTCGTTCATTTCGAGTCGCAGCTCGAAATAGGAGGGATCCTTTTCTTCTTCTTTGGATTCGGGCAGGTATTCAAATTTGGCGAAATGGTTGGTGCGATGAGCGGACATGATTGCTTTACGCTTCTCGTGATCCCACACAAACGTGAAAACTTTTTCCGGGCTGATCGTCACATTGTCGGCAAACCATTCGCCAAGGCCACTCGCTGTTTGAATATAAGGGTACAGCATTTTTATCGATGCGTGTATTTCAAAATCGGTGGTAAATAATTTTTTCGTCGCGGCTGCCATACAACTTCTCTGATTTGTTTATAATTTATAATGATTTTTCATTACCGACAAATAATCTTTTCACACTTCGAACTTTGAGTAGTTGAATAATTTAAAAGTTTGTATGTTTGCGCCTCTTTTTGCAACAAGTCAATAATTGTTGTCAACGAGAGAGGCGTTTCGGTAACCAGAAATAGCCAGATATGGCGAGGTAGCTCAGTTGGTTAGAGCATCGGATTCATAACCCGAAGGTCGGCAGTTCAACTCTGCTCCTCGCTACTTTCCCTTCCTTACATCCCTTTTATCCTCTTCCTTTTCCAGTATTTTAATTTCGTCAACCGTTGACTTTATTAGGTTTGTAAAATTGATTCATTATCAATACTTTAGTGGCATTGTGTTAATTTTTTAAACTAACATTATTTAGCCATGAGAGCGATTTGGAAAGGACACATCCAGTTTTCGTTGGTAACCATCCCGGTGCGAATCTACAACGCCATTGACACGGGCCAAACCATCAGTTTCAATTTGCTTACCCGCGAAGGACATAATCCTGTGAGCTACGAGAAGAAAGATAAAGTGACGGGCAAGCCTTTGCGTAGCGAAGACATAGTGAAGGGCTATCAATATGAACCGGGTCAGTTTGTAATCGTAGAACAGGAGGACCTTGATAAGGTGAAATTGAAGAGTGAAAAAGTAATTGAGATTGAAGGCTTTGTACAAAGTGAAGAAGTGCATCATACACTTTTTGAAACGCCGTATTTCATCGGGCCTGACGGCGATATTGCCGCCAAAACTTACGGGCTTTTGTGCGGCGTTCTTCGCGAAAGCGGAAAAGTAGGGGTGGGCAAAGTGGTGTTACGCGATCGCGAAACGCCGGTATTGCTCTCTCCGCACGAAGGGGGCATCCTGATGTATCGGCTCCGCTACCCGGAAGAAGTTCGCAACATTAATGAAGTACCTCAACTGCTTGAGGTAAAAGCAGATAAAGAGCAGCTGAAACTGGCGAAGACATTGGTCGATTCGATGACGGTGAAGTTTTCACAGATCGAAATGAAAGACCATTACTTTGGCGCGCTCAAAGCAATCATCGACGCAAAAATCGCCGGTAAGGAAATTGTTTCCGTGGTGGAAGAAGAGCCGAAAGTGGTGGATATTATGACGGCCTTGAAAGCCAGTATTGAGGCGGCCAAGAAAAAGCCAATGGAGAAAGCCAAGGGCCAATCGGGCGAGGAAGAGAAAAAGCAGCCGCGGCGAAAAGTAGGGTAATTTATTGCCCGATTTATAGCTAAATCATTGTGCGCAATGCACCTGAATCTCTATCTTGGCACAATAACCTATGCGCACTAAAATTACTTTTCTCCTCCTTTCTTTTGCCCTTGGATGTTCATCGCCAAAAGAAAAAATTCCTGATGTTCCACCCATGCAAAGCAAAGCTAAAAAGGCTGTCATCTACCAAACGATGGTTCGGCTGTTCGGCAATCAAAAGACGACCAACAAGCCGTATGGTACTCTTGAAGAAAACGGCGTTGGAAAATTCAATGACATCACAGACGCGGCTCTCAAAGGCATCAAAGAACTCGGCGTTTCGCACGTGTGGTACACGGGTGTGTTAGAGCATGCGGTGTTGACGGATTACACAAAGTTCGGAATTCCGCTGGATGATGCAGACATTGTGAAAGGAAGGGCGGGCTCTCCCTACGCCATTAAAGATTATTATGACGTGAACCCAGATTTGGCGGTGGATGTAACCAAACGGGTTGACGAGTTTTCTCAATTGATAGAGCGCACACACGCCAACGATCTTAAAGTGATCATCGATTTCGTTCCTAACCATGTAGCCCGTGGATATCACAGCGACGCTAAGCCTGCTGGTGTGAAAGATCTTGGTGAAACCGACGACAAAACCGTGGCTTTCAAGGCTTCCAACAATTTCTATTACTTGCCCGGCCAGATGTTTCAGCCTCCAAAGGATTATGTGGCGCTGGGCTGGAACAATAAGTTCCCCACCAAAGACGGTAAGTTCATTGAAGTGCCAGCCAAAGCTTCGGGCAACGACCAGTTTACGGCTACGCCGAACATTAACGATTGGTTTGAAACTGTAAAGTTGAATTACGGCGTCGACTATCAAAACGGGCGCAAAAAATTCTTTGAACCTACACCCGACACATGGGTGAAGATGAAAGATATTCTGGTGCATTGGGCCAACAAAAAAGTAGATGGCTTTCGTTGCGATATGGCCGAGATGGTACCTGTGGAGTTCTGGGCGTGGGCTATTCCGCAAGTGAAAGAAGTGAACCCCGACATTATTTTCATTGCCGAGATTTATAATCCGACACAATACAAGGAGTATATTGAAAAAGGAAAATTTGATTTCCTCTACGACAAGGTTCAGCTCTACGATGCCTTGCGCCTAATGGTAAATCAGAAAAACAAAACCACTGAAATTGCTACCATCCAGGAAAGTTTGAAAGGTCTTGGCGGTAACCTTATTCACTTTTTAGAAAACCATGATGAACAACGCATCGCTTCTCCTTTTTTTGCTGGCGATCCTTGGAAGATTGTTCCTGCGATGGTGGTCAGCGCTACGATTGATCAAAGCCCTTCCATGATTTATTTTGGACAAGAGGTAGGTGAGCCGGGAGCTGGCGCTGAAGGATTTTCAGGTGAAGATGGCCGCACTACTATTTACGATTATTGGGGTGTACCTGCTTTTCAGAAATGGGTGAATGGTGGCAAGTTTGACGGTGGCGCACTCAGTGACGAGCAAAAACAATTGCGTCAGTTTTACTCCGATATTTTGTTGTTTGCCTCGACCAATCCGGCGATTGTATCTGGAGACTATTATGATCTCACCAAAGCCAATGCCGAAAAGAACAACCTTACGCCGTTGGTGCATGCTTTCGCACGAACACAGGGCGAAGAAAACCTGGTGATTGTGACCAACTTCAATTCAAAACCGGAAAAGGTAAAAGTGCAACTCAGTGAGGAGGTAATTAAAGCGATGAAGTTGGACACTCAGACTAAATACATCGGCCGTGACTTACTGCGCAGCGGCATGGACATCGGGTTTGATAATTTTGTCACAGAGATTGAGTTGCCGTCATACAGTGCGTTTATTTTTAAAATCAAATCTTAAGAATTTTACAGAATGACTCAGGGAAAAAATAGGGTGATCATTGAAAATGTTCAACCTTCGGTGGATAACGGGTTATATCCAGCTAAACGAACTGTAGGCGAGCGTGTGGATGTAACAGCTTCCATTTTTGGAGATGGTCACGATCATATTCGTGCCTCGATTTTTTACAAGAAAGAAAAAGAAGGAGCCTGGGTGGAAATTCCGATGCACCCAACCTACAACGACGACTGGTCAGCTTCCTTTTATGTGAAGGAAAAGGGAAATTACTACTTCACCGTGCACGCCTGGATCGATCACTTCGACACGTGGTACGATGGCTTCAAAAAGAAAGCCGAAGCAAAGGTTGATGTAAAGGTTGAGTTGATGGAAGGCGCCGAAATGTTGCGCAAGCTTGGCGAGAAGAATTCATCACTGATTTCGTTGGCACGCAAACTGGAAGATAAAAATCATTATGCCGAGTCGATTGAGTTGATTCTAAGTGATCAGTTTAAAGACGTCGTTCATGAAAATCCGCTCAAAGAAATTTACACCGCCAGCGACCGCGAGTTTCATGTGTTAGTAGAATGTCTGAAAGCCAACTTTAGTTCGTGGTATGAATTCTTTCCGCGTTCTTCCATGCTGGACGGAGGAAAGCATGGCACATTTCAGGATTGCATCAAGTTGTTGCCACGCATTGCTGCCATGGGGTTTGATGTGCTTTATTTCCCGCCGATTCATCCGATTGGTAAAGTAAACCGCAAAGGAAAAAATAACAACGTTCGTGCGAAGGCGGGTGAGCCTGGATCACCCTGGGCCATTGGCAGCGACGAAGGCGGACACAAATCGATCTTGCCTGCACTCGGCGATTTGAACGACTTCAAGAAGTTGATAGAAGAGGCCAGAAAACTCAACATTGACATCGCGATGGACATCGCTTTTCAATGTGCCCCAGATCATCCTTATGTAAAGGAACATCCGCAATGGTTTAAACAACGTCCGGATGGATCCATTCAATATGCTGAAAACCCTCCCAAGAAATACCAGGACATTTATCCCTTCAACTTTGAGACCGACGACTGGCAAGCGCTGTGGGAAGAGCTTCGCTCGGTGTTTCTGTATTGGGTAGATCAGGGAGTGAAAATTTTCCGTGTTGATAATCCGCACACGAAACCAATTCCATTCTGGCAATGGGTAATTGCCGAAGTGAAAAAGAAAGATGCTGATGTGATTTTTCTTTCGGAGGCGTTTACACGTCCGCGCATCATGGCATCGCTGGCTAAAGTTGGATTCACACAGTCGTACACCTATTTTACATGGCGCGTGAACCGTCAGGAGTTAACCGACTATGTGAATGAATTGGTAAACAGTCCATCGCGCAACTACTTCCGCCCGAATTTCTGGCCCAACACTCCTGACATTCTTCCGTATCATTTGCAACATCAGGGAGAGAACAGTTTCATTCTGCGTTATGCATTGGCGGCTACACTTTCATCTAACTTCGGTGTGTACGGTCCGGCGTACGAATTTTATGAAAACACGCCGATGGAAGGCAAAGAAGAATATTTCAATTCAGAGAAATATGAAGTTCGTCACTACGATTGGAAACGCACCAATCGCATGACGGATATTATGACCATGCTGAACAAAGCCCGCAAAGAAAACAAAGCTTTGCAGTCCACATGGAACATTCAGTTTTGTGCCATTGAAAATCAAAACCTTATTGCCTACCTCAAAGCCACCGACGATCTTTCTAGTATTATATTAGTGGTGGTGAACCTTGATCCACACTCCACACAAACGGGTTACGTACAGATACCGAAGGGAAGGCTTGGCTTGGGAGATAAGATCAACCTGAAGCTGCATGATCTGGCTACCGACGAGCACTACACCTGGACACAGGAATGGAATTTTGTTCAAATCAATCCGCACAAGATGCCATTCCATTTGTTTAAAATAGCAATTCACGAATCAAACATGTAATGGCAGCAGCAGCAAAGAACGATCCGCAGTGGTACAAGGATGCGATTATCTATGAAGTAAGTGTTCGCGCTTTTTGCGATAGCAATGCCGATGGCATCGGTGATTTTCCCGGGTTGATTTCAAAACTGGATTATCTCGAAGACCTTGGTGTAAATACGATCTGGTTGCTTCCATTTTTTCCGTCGCCGCTAAAAGATGATGGCTTTGATGTTACCGAGCACTGCGATATTCATCCCGATTACGGAACACTTTCAGACTTCAAACATTTTTTGAAAGAAGCTCACGCTCGCGGAATGCATGTGATCACAGAGTTGATTCTTAACCACACGTCCGATCAACATCCGTGGTTTCAGAAATCGCGTAAAGCAAGAGCGGGCTCACGCTACAAAGGCTATTATGTGTGGAGCGACACCACAGATAAATTCAAAGAAGCACGCGTGATGTTTCCTAAAGAGGAATCGTCTAACTGGATGTGGGACATTGAAGCGAAGGCATATTACTGGCACCGCTTTTATAGACACCAGCCGGAACTAAACTACGACAATCCTGAAGTGCAACTTGAAATGATCAAAGTGATCGACTTCTGGTTGAAACTGGGTGTGGATGGTTTCAGGTTGTCATCTGTGCCTTTCTTGTTTGAAGAAGAAGGAACCAATTGCGAGAATCTTCCGCAGACACATGAATTCCTGAAAAAGCTCCGTTCGTATATCGACAAGCATTATACCGACCGCGTGTTATTGGCTGAGGCTAACCTGTGGCCCGAAGATGCGGCGGAGTATTTTGGTAAAGGTCAGGATGAGTGCCACATGTGTTTCAATTATCCGCTAATGCCTCGGTTGTTCCTCGGATTGCGAACGGAAGACAGTTATCCCATCATTGATATTTTTGAACAAACGCCGGCTACAGCCGAAACAAATCAATGGGCACTTTTCTTGAGAAATCACGATGAGATCGGCCTGGAGATGGTGACGGAAGAAGAGCAAGATTATTTGTTCAAAGCCTATGCCACCGATCCTCACACAAAACACAACATCGGTATTCGCCGCAGGCTTGCGCCGCTATTGAACAACGACCGCAGAAAAATTGAGCTTCTTTATTCGCTTTTGTTTTCAATGCCGGGCACGCCCGTAGTGTACTATGGTGATGAGATTGGCATGGGCGACAATATTTATCTGGGCGATCGTTTTGGGGTTCGCACGCCGATGCAGTGGAACATGAACCTCAATGCCGGTTTTTCAAACGCCAATCCGCAAAAGCTTTTTCTTCCAGTCATTACCGACCCTGCGTATCGCTATGAGTCGGTGAATGTAGCTACACAAGAGGAAAACCCTTCGTCGCTGATGTGGTGGATTAAGAATGTCTTAGCCATGCGCAAACGACTCAACGTGTTTGGCAGGGGAGACCTTACGTTTATCGAAAGCTCAAATGCCAAAGTACTTTGCTTTGCGCGATCGTATAAAAATCAGAAAGTAGTAGTGGTGGCAAATCTCTCGCAGTTTTCGCAATCTACCACCCTTGATTTTTCAGCTTACAAAGATTGCGATGTGACTGAAGCGTTCAGTCAAAACAGATTTAGAAGCGTAACCACCGACGGTGAATACCCAATCACAGTTGGTCCTTACGGTTATTTCTGGTTTCAGGTAGATGCGTCGGAGAAGAAGGAATCTGTTTCCACTTCCGGCGAGCTTCCGTTGTTTCAATCAGATCTATCGTGGGAGAGAACGTTCTCTGATTACGAAAACGTTCGATTCCTGGAGCGCAAAGTGTTGCAAGCATTCATGCGCAAGTGTCGGTGGTTTGGTGGTAAGGCCAGAACGATCAGCAAGATCAGTATCAACAAATTGATACCGATGAAAGCGGATGGTGAAATGCACTATCTGACGGTGCTCGAAGTGCATTACGTGCAGCGGTTGCCTGAGCTTTACTTTTTGCCGATTTACTTTGCTTCTTCGGATGCGCTGTTTGATAAAGTGGAATACATCGCGCAGAGCGTAATCTGCCGCGCTGACTTTCAGGGGAAAACCGGATTTCTTGTGGATAGCAGCTACGATCGCGGCTTCCGCGACTTTCTGTTTCAAGCCATGGACCGCAAGGTTCGTATCAAAGATGAAGAAGGCACACTCGAATTCAATTCAAGCGTGTATGTGAAATTGAATTCGGATAAGGTTGATTCGAAGATATTGAAGGCCGATCAAAGTAATACGGCGATCATCTACAACGATCAGTATTTTTTCAAATTCTACCGCAAGATTGAAAAGGAAATAAATCCGGATCTTGAAATCGTACGCTTCCTTTCGGAGAATACCAGCTTCCGTAATTCACCAAAGTACGCGGGCAGCATTGAATACCAGGACAACGACGGACAGATTATTGTGCTGGGATTGCTGCAAGAGAAAGTTGAGAATCAGGGCGACAGCTGGGTAATGACCACGGATTCTGTGGGACGCTTCTATGAGCGTGTGATGGCGAAAGCCAAGCGAGAGAAGTTGCCGAAGCTGATCAACAAGTCGGCAATCGCTTTTGAAGATGCACCTGAGTTGATCCAGGAATTTATTGGCCGCGGATTTTACGAACGTGTCGTGCGCCTTGGGCAACGAACAGCCGAAATGCATTTAGCGCTCGCCTCAGAGAAAACCAATCCCGCCTTTGCGCCGGAGTATTTCACCGCCAACTATCAACGCTCGCTATACTCCATGCTGCGCAAGCTGGTGCGCGATCGCTTCAAACTTCTAAAGCAATCGTTGCATTTGCTAAACCTGGAGACACAGGCATTGGCCAATGAAGTGCTGGGCATGGAAGATAAAATACTGGAATGCTTCAGTGAGATTTATAAAGTGCGATTGAACTCCATTAAAACCCGAATTCACGGTGACTACCATCTCGGGCAAGTGCTCTTTACCGGAAAGGATTTCATCATTATTGATTTTGAAGGTGAGCCGGGCTTTAGCTTTAGCGAACGCCGGTTGAAAAAGAATCCACTCAAAGATGTGGCCGGAATGATGAGGTCGTTTCATTATGCGGCATTTGGCAAAATATTGTTGAATGAGAATTACCGCGAGAAAGACCTTGAGTTTTTAAGTCAGTGGGCAGAACAATGGCAGCACTACGTAAGTCGCTTTTACATGGGCGCCTACATGGAGCGCTCAGGCATGGGTAAAAACTTATCGGAAGCGGATGAAGTGCTCATGCGTATTTATCTGTTGGAGAAAGCCATCTACGAGTTGGGCTATGAGCTAAATGGCCGGCCCGACTGGGTGATCATCCCGCTGCGGGGAATTCATTATCAGGTGAGTCGCTACATATTGGCTACTGAATTGAGAGGTAGTAAAAATTAAAATCTTTCTATGAAAAAGAAGAGTACCACACCCGCACAGGAGGAGAAAGAAAGCTTCAGTCTTCTCACCGATTTTGATATTCACTTGTTCCGGTCGGGCAAGCACTACAAACTTTACGAAAAGCTTGGCGCGCATCCGGCTACGTTCAAAGGAGAGGCCGGCGTGTACTTTGCCGTGTGGGCTCCGAATGCCACGGCCGTTTCGGTGATTGGCAATTTTAATTACTGGCAGAGCGGTCAGCACAAACTCAATCCGCGTTGGGATGAGTCTGGAATTTGGGAAGGATTCTTTGCCGGAGTTGGCAAAGGAGAAACCTACAAATATGCGATTCAATCGAACACTGGTGAATATCTCGAAAAAGCCGACCCGTTTGCTTTTTATGCCGAGATACCGCCGCGCACCGCTTCCATTGTCTGGAAGGAAGAACACACCTGGAAAGACGACGTTTGGCTTACGAAAAGAAAAAGTCTGGAAGGAAAAGCCCAGCCTTATTCTGTGTACGAAGTGCACATGGGAAGCTGGCGACGAAAACTGGAAGACGGAAATCGGTCTTTAAGTTATAAAGAGTTGGCTGACGAGTTGGTGACGTATGTGAAAGAAGCGGGTTTCACTCACGTAGAGTTTTTGCCTGTAATGGAGCATCCCTTCTTTGGCTCGTGGGGATATCAGCTTACAGGATATTTTGCACCGACTAGCCGCTTTGGTGCTCCGCAGGAATTTATGGAGCTTGTCGATACGTTTCATCAGCATGGCATCGGTGTGATTCTCGATTGGGTTCCTTCACACTTTCCCGGCGATGTACACGGGTTGTATAAATTCGATGGCACACATTTGTATGAGCATGCTGACCCGCGCAAAGGATTTCACCCCGACTGGAGTAGTTATATATTCAATTACGGCCGCAATGAAGTGCGTTCGATTCTTATTAGCAATGCGCTGTTCTGGCTCGATCGCTTTCATATTGACGGGTTGCGCGTAGACGCTGTAGCATCCATGTTATATCTTGATTATTCCCGTAAGGAAGGCGAATGGGAACCCAACCAACACGGAGGAAATGAAAACCTGGAGGCCATTATGTTCCTCAAAGAATTCAACGAAACCGTGTATGGGACATTTCCTGATGTAGTTACCATAGCTGAAGAGTCAACGGCGTGGCCAGGTGTTTCGCGACCAACTTATCTTGGCGGACTTGGCTTCGGACAAAAATGGATGATGGGCTGGATGCACGATACGCTTCGCTATTTTAAAGATGATCCGATTTACCGCAAGTATCATCAGAATGATATTACGTTCAGCATCATGTATGCCTTTACGGAAAACTTCATGCTGCCACTCTCGCACGACGAAGTAGTGCACGGCAAAGGTTCTCTGATCGGAAGAATGCCGGGCGACGAGTGGCGCCGGTTTGCCAACCTTCGGTTAATGTACGGCTACATGTTTACTCATCCGGGAACGAAGCTGCTGTTTATGGGTGGAGAGTTTGGTCAAACGTCCGAGTGGAATCACGACAGTAGCGTAAGCTGGCACCTGCTTCAATACGATTATCACAAAGGTATTTTGAATCTCATCAAAGACCTCAATTCGTTTTACAAAAGCGAAAAAGCGCTGTATCAATATCCATTTACTGAGCAAGGTTTTGAATGGATTGATTATTCCGACAGCGAGAATAGCGTGATGATTTTCATGCGCAAAGCAGAGTCACCCAAAGATGCGTTGATTGTAGTGTGCAATTTTACACCGGAGCTTCGCACGCAATACCGCATTGGTGTGCCGGTGCGCGGCACGTGGAAAGAAGTATTCAACTCTGATGATGTGAAATATGCCGGTGGTGGAAATCTCAACGTGGGCTTGCAGCAAACTTCGCCAGTGAAATACCACGGCAGAGATTACAGCCTGTCGCTCACTTTGCCTCCATTAGGAGTTGCTGTGTTCAAACTGAATGAAGAGCAGACGGAGTTTCAATTGAGTTAGAAACTCATGTTGGAGGTTGTAAAATCATTTTTGTTCCTTTTCGCCGTAATTGATCCGCTCGGTTCCATTCCGGTATTTCTTGAAGCCACTAAAAACTTTGATGACAAGGCCAAGAAGAAAGTGGCCATCAATGCGTCGCTTATTGCGGCCGGAATTTTACTATTCTTCATCGTCGTGGGGCAGGTGATCATGGAGACCATGAACATTTCGCTTTCGGCTTTTCAGATTTCGGGTGGAGTGATCCTTTTTATATTTTCATTGACCATGATCTTTGGCGAAGGCCGACCGGAAGAAGGAAAGCACCTCATCAAAGATTATTCTCACGTAACGGTTTTCCCTATCGCCATTCCTTCCATTGCGTCTCCCGGTGCCATTCTCGCTGTGGTGTTATTGACCGACAATAACACGCAGACGGTTCTTCAGCAGGCGTGGACAACCTTTCTTGTTTTTCTGGTGCTTCTTGTAACGTGTTTCTTACTGTTGTTTGCGCGCCGCATCCAGAAACGAATAGGTGAAACAGGCATCACCGTGATTGGCAAAATCATGGGGCTGATACTGGCATCGTTTGCAATTCAGAACATTTTGAGTGGTATTAAATACTACTTCAATATTTAACCACAGCTGACGTATTTATTTCATCAACTTGGATTTTTCGCCTATCTTGGCAATCGTTGATCTTTTTTTCTGATTCTATTGTTTCGTCGTCATGACATCCTCCGACAAGAAATTCGTTTGTATTCATGGTCATTTTTACCAACCTCCCCGCGAGAACGCGTGGCTTGAGGTAATTGAAGTTCAAGACTCCGCTTATCCCTACCATGACTGGAATGAGCGAATCACCGCAGAGTGCTACGAACCCAACGCCACGTCGCGCATTTTGGATGAGCACAAAGTGATCCGCGACATCATCAACAACTATTCGAAGATTAGTTTCAATTTTGGTCCCACGTTGCTTTCGTGGATGGAAGTGTACGCCAACGAAACGTACCAGGCGATCATCGATGCCGATAAGGAAAGCATCGCCCGTTTTGGTGGCCACGGTTCGGCTATCGCGCAGGTGTTTAACCACATGATTCTTCCCTTGGCCAATGCACGCGATAAAGACTCACAGATTGTGTGGGGTATTCGCGATTTTGAAATGCGCTTTGGCAGGAAACCCGAAGGCATGTGGCTCGCTGAAACTGCCGCCGATACCGAAACTCTTGAGGCGCTGGCAGCCAACGATATTAAGTTTACGATTCTGGCTCCGCGTCAGGCAAAGGCCACCCGAAAAATCGGAGATGAAAAGTGGAATGAAGTGAACGATCGCACAGTAAATACGAAACATGCGTATCGCTGCAATCTCCCTTCCGGGAAATTTATCGATTTGTTTTTCTACGACGGCGACATCTCTCAGTCGATCGCCTTCAATGGATTATTGAACGATGGAAAACGATTTGCCGAAAGCTTATCGAATGCTTTTGACAATAATGACAGCAGCGTGCAACTGGTGCATGTGGCTACCGATGGTGAAACCTACGGCCATCATCACAAGCACGGCGACATGGCGTTGGCATTTTGCCTTGATTATATAGAAAAGGACCATCAGGTTACACTCACCAATTATGCGCAGTTTTTGTCGATGTTTCCTCCGGTGCACGAAGCGCAGATTGTGGAGAACAGTTCGTGGAGTTGCGTGCATGGCGTAGAACGCTGGCGCAATGACTGCGGTTGCAATACCGGAGGCCACGGCGGCTGGAATCAGCGCTGGCGTAAACCACTGCGCGAAGCACTTGACTGGCTGCGCGATACCACAGCGCAAGTTTTTGAAGAAGAAGGGAAGAAGATATTGAAAGATCCTTGGGTGGCACGCAACGATTACGTCAACGTGGTGATGAAGCGCAATGAAACGACCACGAAGAACTTCTTGCGCTCACATGCTTTGGAAGGGGCTACGGCCAGTAAAGTTTTCCGCCTGATGGAGATGGAGCGCCACGCCATGCTGATGTACACCAGCTGCGGTTGGTTTTTTGACGAAGTGTCCGGGATAGAAACCACTCAGGTGTTGCAATATGCCTGCCGTGTGATTCAGTTGGCGCATCAATCCACAAACCTGGATTACGAAACGGAATTTTTAAAACGTCTTGAACATGCGCCTAGTAACATCACCATGTATGGAAATGCGGCGCAGATTTTTGAGCGCCTGGTCATTCCTTCGCTGATCAATTTGAAGCGCGTGGGAATGCACTTTGCAGTGTCTTCCATTTTTGAAGAAGAACCGGAGTCGCTTACGATTTTTAATTACACCACCACCAGCGAATCGTTTGTCAAGAAAGTGGCCGGCGATCAAAAGCTTGTGCTGGGTATCACCAACGTAAAATCGTTGGTGACACGCTCAGAGAAGAAGTTCGCTTTTGCTGTAATTTATTTGGGCAAGCACAATATCATCGGAAATATTTCGCTGGACATGGAGCCGGATAAATTTGCAGGCATGCAATTCCGAATGCTGAAGGCTTTTGAAGAGGGTCGCCTTGGCGATGTGATTGGTGTAATGCAAATGTATTTCGGGCCTGAGAAATACACGATCTGGCAATTGTTTAGCGATGAGAAGAGGAAAATCCTGGAACTCATTTCGCAGGAAAGCATGTCCGAACTGGAAAACTCATTGCGCAAGAGTTATAACAGCGACTATCAACTAATTACCGCACTTGCTAATAATGGCATCCCGATTCCCAATACGTACAAAACAACGTTCGAATATATTCTCAATGCCGATCTGATCAATTGCTTTACATCGGATAAGATCAGCATCAAAGAGATGGAACGCATCGCCTCAGAGATGGCGCGCTGGAATCTGAAGATCGAAGATCCGAGGAAGCTTTCACGTCTGGCCGGAGATAGCATCTGGAAAGAACTGAAGCGAATAGGAAGTGAAAGAGAAAACGTGAAACGCGTGCAACGCCTGAACCGGATATTTCCGTTGCTCGATAAATTCGGCCTCGATCCAAACCTGCACAAAAGCCAGAATCTCTATTTTGAAATTTCGAAAGAGGAACTTAAGAACCCTAAAGTACTTCCGGAATGGATGGAACAATTCACGCTGCTTGGCGATAACCTCGGCGTGAAGGTGAGTTGATATTAACTTTCAATCACCACTTCCGGCTCGATAAATTCTTTTTCACTTTTTGCAATCACAATGGTAGCTACACCATTGCCTATGATGTTGGTGATGGCTCTCGCTTCGCTCATAAACTTGTCTACGCCTAGTAGAAAAGCCAGCCCTTCAACCGGCACTTTATGAATGGCAGTAAGGGTAGAAGCTAGTATGATAAACCCGCTGCCGGTTACACCCGCGGCGCCTTTGGACGTGATCATTAGTATGCCGATGATGGCCAATAGTTCGCTGAAATCGAGCGGCACATTATATAGTTGTGCAATGAAGAGAACTGCCATTGACAGGTAGATCGAAGTGCCGTCAAGGTTAAAGGAGTAACCTGTCGGTACAACTAACCCCACCACCGGTTTGCTGCATCCCATTCGCTCCAGCTTGTTGATCAGCGAAGGGAGCGCTGCTTCTGATGAAGACGTAGCCAATACAATCAGAATTTCTTCTTTAATACTTTTCAGAAAAGTCCAGATACTGATCTTGTAGTATCGCAGGATTGCACCGAGGATTATCACAATGAAAAGAAACATCGTGATGTACACGCAGATCATCAGTTTGCCCAGGGGAACCAAGGAATGCAGTCCGAATTTCCCCACGGCAAATGCGATTCCTCCAAACGCACCCAACGGCGCGAGATACATCACATAGGTAAGTGCGGCATACACTACTTTTGAAATCCGATCGAGTACGCGTACAATTTTCTCGCGTTTTGATGAATAGCTTAGTGCGATGCCTGAAACTATCGCCAGCACCAAAACCTGTAGCGTAAAATTGGCCATGAAAAACTTTACCCAGTCGAATGCTTTGCTGGCAGACTGGGTGTACTTGGAGGCATCCTGTATCGCCAGCCCGGTGCGGTCAATGTGGCCGGGTTCAAGGAGCAAGGCTACTCCGATGCCGATCACCAGGGCAAAGGTGGTGACTATTTCAAAGTAGATAAGCGCTTTGACGCCGAGTCTCCCTACTTTTTTCAAATTGCCGATGCTGCTAATGCCGAGTGTGATGGTGAGAAAAATGATTGGTGCGATGAAGAGCTTCAGAATATCAACAAACGACTTGCCGATGATTTCCATCTTTACGCCGGTAGCGGGATAGAAGTGCCCCACGCATACGCCGATGATTATCGCTACAAAAACCTGAAAGGCCAGGTTCTTAATGATTTTCTTGATCGTTGACAAAATGGTTTACCTAATATCTTTCAAGGTAATCATTTCTCCCTTTTCAGCATCCCAAAGTTTTAGGCGCAGGCAATGATAGATGTCGCGGGGGTTGAGGGTAGTAGTGGCGGCGTGGTTTAGCTCGGGCATGCTGCGCATGGCTTCCTTCAGTCGGTAGAATGGAATTCGAGAATTCAAATGGTGCACGTGGTGGTAGCCGATATTGCCGGTAAACCAGTTCATCACAGGGTTCATCACCATCATGCTGGTGGAAGTAAGCGCCGCCTCATCATAAGCCCAGTCATTGTTTTCTCTGAATTTTGCGCCTGGGAAATTATGTTGGGAATAAAATAGATACGAGCCAATGGCAAAGGCAATGAAGAATGGGATAACCCATCCCGTAAGGAAAATGGAAACACCGAAAAAGTAAAAGATACAACCTCCGGCGGCAAAGTGAAACAGAAGGGCAAGTAACGAGTCGAGGTGTTTCTTAGGGCTTTCGAGGTACGATTTCACATTGAGCCAGTAAATGAACAACGTGAGGTAGCCAAAGAATATGGTGAGCGGGTGTCGGTTAATAAGATAAAGTTGACGCTCCTTCGGGGTAAGCTTCAGGAAGCGCTCTTTGCTGACGGTAGGATAGGAGCCAATGCTACAAAGAGTGAGTTTGGAGTTGTTGTTATGGTGATATTCGTGCGACCGTCGCCAGATAGCCTCTGGCGCAAGAAGGTACCCGCCGATCAGCGCGAAGATAGCATGGGCCAGCGTTGAGTTTTGTAAGATAGCGCGGTGCTCATAGTCATGATAAATCACAAAGAGCCTTACATAAAGAAGACTGCAGACCAATGCGATAGCAAGTCGGGCTACCAAGGGAAAGGAGGAGACAAGACCCGCAGCAAAGAAAACGACAGCGAGTACAATGGTAATCAGAAGTTCAAACCAACTTTTTCCGCGATACTCACAACTGAATTGTTTACTTTCCGCAATAAGCTCTTTTCCTGAACGGTTCACGGTCGGGTAGGGTTTAGGTTTTTAGGGTACGCGAAGTTATTGAAAATCAGGAAATCCCCTAACCTTTCATGGGAATATCGGCTCTTTTATGCTTCCACCTTTTGTGCGACCAAAGCCACACCGCGGGGTCTTCCAGAATGTCTCTTTCCAGTCTGCGGGTAAAGGCTTCCAGGATTTCGCCATCGGCGGTGTTGGCGGGGTTTTCAAAAAGTAGTTCTGGTGTAAGCTCGTAGTAGCCACGGCGCGTGCGACTCACCTTCATATACACCACAGGGTAATTAAATTTTACCGCCAGCTTTTCCGGACCGTTGTACACGGAGGTGTCCTGATTGAGAAAGGTGGTCCAGTAGGCGTTGGAGGTGGTGGCTGCCTGATCGGCGATGAAAGCCGTAGCCGTGATGGATTTTCGGTTGGCCACCATGTCGCGCAAGGTTTGGTTTGCCGGGGTGATCTTCGTGTTGAATTTGGTGCGTGCCTTCACCATCATCTTGTCAAAGTAAGGATTTGACAATGGACGGTAAATCACCACCAATTGATATTTTGAGCTAAGTGAAAAGCTTGGGCCAGCCCATTCCCAATTTCCATAGTGTCCCATCACAATGATCAAACTCTTTTTTTCGTCGTGCATTTTCTCCAGCCAGTCGGGGGAATGATACACGCATCGTTCTTTAGCTTCTTCGGCAGTAGTCGTGATGGTTTTCAGCGTTTCTAGGGTGAGGTCGCACAGGTAGCGGAAGTAAGCACGGCAGAGTGCCTGGATCTCTTGTTCACTTTTTTCGGGGAAGGAATTTCTTAGGTTTTGAAGAACTACATCTTTGCGGTAGCCGGAAATCCGGAACAAATAGTACATCAAATCAGACAGCTTGTACAACGCCCAGAAGGGAAGTGAGGCCACCAGGTATATCAGCGGATAAATAAGATAAAACGAAAGAGCTTGCATGCCGCAAAAATAACAAAAGCATTCTTTTATGACCGACGTATTCGTGTTACGAAATTGATTTTTGCTAACTTTAAAATGAAAATTTTGATGAATGGAGAAGTTGAAAAAGATATGGCCATTTCTGGTGAGTCTGGGCGGTGCTTCGGTGATGGTCTTGGCGTTTTTCATCCCTTCCGTTCAGGACCAATGGGACCGCTACCAGTCGCGCAAAGTGATAGAACAGTATGAGAAACTGGGCCAGGATTTCTTTGACGAAGGGCGTTATGCCATGGCTGAGCAGGCTTTCGCCAAAGCCTTTGAGCTCTCGGAAGAGAAGCGACTTGATATCGAAATGAAAAGACTGGAAGCCAGGATAAGTCGTGTGAACGAAAACCCCCTGTGGGGAAGCAAAACTCCCGATACGGTGAAGGAAATTGATTTCCAGTATCTTCTCCATTTCAAGAAAGACAAAGCCAAACAGAAAGCGCGCGTGTTGGACAGCTACGGTGTATTTCTCGCCAGCAACAAAAGAGTGCGTGAGGCAGAAGCGGCCTACAAGGAAGCATTGCAACTCAACGATAAAGATGAACTTGCTCACATCAATCTCGGCAATCTGTACCGGCAGCAATTGAAAATGCAGGCTGCTGAACAAGAATATCTTACCGCCATAGCGCTGGAACCTGAAAATGTGGTGACGCACTACAACCTTGGTGTGCTGTATGTGGAACTCGGTAAGTTCGACCTCGCGGAGAAAGAACTTCGTGCGGCAGTGAAACTTGATTCGCTTGACGCGGATATGAAGGCCGAGCTCAACGCGATCGTGCGGTTGAAGAACCCAACCGAAAACCCGAAATGACTTTTGCCGATGACCCTAAAAAGCGTCGCCCTGATTTTCTTAGTGTTAGTATCGTCAGTGGGGCTGGGTCAGAATAAAGAGTTGGATGCGCTGTCGCGGGCCAACTATGTAGAGCGGTTTACCAATTACTTTTTTGTGTGGCCAGTACTCAAACAACGCAACACTTCCTTTTACATTCAGTCAGCCGATGGCTCGCAGCGGCTTACGTTCAAACCGAACGTCAGCTTCCATGCCGGTGCAGGGTTTTACATTTTTGGCGTAGGTGCGCAGATCGTGCTGGCATTACCTACAACCCGATCGAGCGATCAGCTTTACGGCCATTCTGATGCGTTCGACCTTCAAGCCAATATTCTCGGTAAAAACTGGGGCCTTGATTTCTTCACACAGAATTACATTGGCTACTATTCGGAAGATAAAAACAAACCACTGTCGGTTTCGGCCATTCATCCTCAGCGCAAAGACGTAGTTACCTGGAACAATGGTGTCAACGGAATCTATTTCTTCAACAAGCGCAAGTATTCGATGCGTTCTACGTACAACTATTACGAACGTCAGCTTCGCAGTGCCGGATCATTTCTGCTAAGTGCTAACGCCAATACTTTTTCGCTGCGTGGTGATTCAGCCATTTATAGTTCATCTTTCGACAATGCCTTTGGCACGGGTGCCAATTTTCAACGACTCGACTACTCCACCTTCAGTGCTGCACCAGGATATGCCCACACGTTTGTGATACGCAAAATCTATTTCATAGGTGGAGCCTTTGCGTATGGCCCGGCCATCAATTGGGTGCATTACAACCTCGGCAACAATCCGTGGAAGGAAGACTGGCAATTGAATACCTTTGCCGATCTGCGCATCTCGGCCGGCTATAACAGTGAGCGTTTCTTTGCGGGCGTCACTTACAGCCATCAAACGCGCAACATCAAATATGCAGGTGTGCTGTTCAGCAGTTCCAATGACGCCATCAAGTTTGCGGTTGGCTATCGGTTTAAGGAAGTCGGAATTCTGAAGCGCCGCGCCTACGATATCTTCAAACCAAAAACAAGTTGATGTCGCATTTGAATAAATGACCACTCATTTGAAATACTATCTCTTTATATTGTGTCCTTAATCCCCACTTGCATGAAAAGAAATTCGGTAGTTGTATTGCTTTTGATGGCATCGTTTTACACGTCTGCTCAAAACGGAAAAGCAAAAATCAAGATTGACATTGAACGGAAGACCGGTACCATCGACCGGCTTATCTACGGAAACTTTACTGAACATCTCGGGCGCTGCATTTACGGCGGTATCTACGATCCGGCTTCCCCGCAAGCCGATGCCAATGGATTTCGCAAAGATGTGATCGAAGCGACGAAGAATCTTGGTGTGTCTGTGATTCGCTGGCCCGGAGGAAACTTTGTGTCTGGTTATCATTGGGAAGACGGCATCGGCCCGAAAGAGAAGAGACCGCATCGCAAAGACCTTGCCTGGGGCGACATAGAAACCAACGAAGTGGGCACCGACGAGTGGCTCAAGTTTTCAGAAGCTACAGGGGCCGCGGCCTACGTGTGCGTGAACATGGGCACAGGTTCGCTTGACGAAGCCAGAAACTGGGTGGAATATTGCAACGGCAAACAAGGCCTGTATTACTCTGACCTACGTGCGAAGAACGGACATCCAGCGCCCTATCGTGTAAAGTATTGGGGCCTCGGGAATGAAATGGATGGACCCTGGCAGATGGGCCACAAGAATGCCGAAGACTACAGTAAGTTTGCCCTTGAAGCTGCCAAACTCATGAAGTGGTCGGACGACAGCATCAAGCTGATCGCGTCAGGATCTAGTAACTACGTGCGTGATTGGGCCGAGTGGGATCGCACGGTGTTGAATCATCTGCACGATTACATCGACTACATTTCGCTGCACCACTATTCGGGCAACCAGGAGAAAGACCACAACAAATTCATGGCCGTGACTACGCAGGTGGAAAACTCCATCCGCATTACTGAAGGTATCATTAACGAGGTGCGCAGCAAATACAAAATGACGAAGCCAATCTACATCGCCTTCGACGAATACAACGTGTGGTACCGCGCGTGGAACGAACAAAAGCTGGAAGAACATTATAACATGCAGGATGCGCTGGTAGTGGCGCTTTACCTCAACGTGTTTGTGCGCAACGCTCACATCGTGAAGATGGCCAACATGGCGCAGCTCGTCAACGTGATTGCGCCGATGATGGTGACTGACGGTAAGCTTTGGCTTCAGCCGATTTACTTCCCACTGCAGTTGTTTGCTCAAAACTGTCAGGGCAGCAACCTCAACACGCTGGTGCAATGCGATCGCTACGATGCCGGCGACTTCAAGCAAGTGCCTTACCTTGACGTGACTTCCGTGTACAATGAAAAGCTTGGCGAGGTGGTGGTGAATGTGGTAAACCGCCATAAAGACAAAGCCATCGAAACTACCATCAGCAATCAGTTTGGCAAGTTTGACACTAAAGGAAAAGTTGCCGAAGTAAACGCCAACCTTGACGACGAGAACTCGCCCTCCATGCAGAAAGTAAAAATCCAAAACAAAGAGATCGCGGTAAGCGAAAAGGAATTTACGTATTCTTTCCCGGCGCACTCGTTCACCCAAATCAGAATTAAAATCAAATCATGAAAAAGCACACTCTTGTTTTATGGCTTGCGGTAAGCCTGACGTCTCTTACTTACGCTCAGGAGCAGACACCTACGCGAAAGTTTGAGCCGGTAAGTTTTTCGCAGGTGACGATCACCGACTCGTTCTGGAAGCCCACAATGGACAAGGTGGCGACTACCACGTTACAGGCGTGTGTCTTTCAGACGGAAGTAAAAACTCCGCGCCTCAAGAACTTTGAAAAGGTAGCCCGCAACAAAGGCGAGAAACACGAAGGCATTTTCTACGACGACTCTGACGTGTACAAAGCGCTCGAAGCCATTGCTTACTCCTTGAAGAATCATCCCGACGCTGATCTGGAAAAGAAAGCCGACGAGTGGATTGATAAGGTAGCTGCTGCCCAACTTCCTGACGGATACCTTGGCACGTGGTACACGCTCGGCGGGCTCGACAAGCGCTGGACCGACATGAGCATGCACGAAGACTACAACGGCGGGCACTTGCTCGAAGCGGCGGTGGCTTACTACAACGCTACCGGCAAACGCAAGCTGCTCGATGTGGCCATTAAGTTTGCCAATCACTTCGATGCTAATTTCGGTCCTGGCAAAAAGCATTGGGTGACCGGCCATCAGGAACTGGAGTTAGCCTTAGTGAAATTATACAAAGCTACCAACGACAAGAAGTATCTCAACCTCGCACACTGGCTGCTGGAAGAGCGCGGTCACAAGCATGCTGTCGGTTATACATGGACAGAGTGGAAAGACACCGCTTACGCACAAGATGCCGTGCCGGTGCGTTATCAAAAGGAAATCACCGGGCATGCGGTGCGCGCCATGTACATGTACACCGGCGCTGCTGACGTGGCAGCACTTACCGGCGATGCCGGATACATGACGGCCATGAACAACGTGTGGGAAGACGTGGTGTACCGCAACATGTACCTCACCGGCGGCATCGGCTCGTCGGGGAACAACGAAGGCTTCAGCAACGATTATGATCTCCCCAACGAGCAGGCATATTGTGAAACATGCGCATCGGTGGGGATGGTATTCTGGAATCAACGCATGAACCTGCTCACGGGCGACAGCAAATTCATCGACGTGCTGGAGCGCAGCTTATATAATGGTGCACGCGACGGCCTGTCGCTGAGCGGCGACCGATTTTTTTATGGCAATCCGCTGGCATCTGTTGGGAAGAACGCACGGCGCGAATGGTTTGGTACGGCCTGTTGTCCGGCAAACATCGCGCGGCTTGTGGCATCGCTTGGCGATTATATCTACGGCGCCTCCGACAACGGCGTATGGGTTAACCTGTTTGTCGCCAGCAACACGTCCGTGAAGATAGGAAAGACCGACGTGCCTGTAGCGATGGAAACCAACTATCCATGGGAAGGAAATGTGAAGTTGACCGTGCAGCCCAAGACAAAGACGAAGTTTGCCATGCACGTGCGTATTCCCGGATGGGCGCAAGGACAAGCGGTGCCCGGCGACTTGTACGTGTTCGACGACAAGAAGCCTTCGGCAGTAACGATCCTGTTGAATGGCAAAGCCGTAGAGTACAAACTGGAGAAAGGGTATGCCGTCATTGAGCGTGAGTGGAAGAACGGCGATCAGATTGACATGAACATTCCGATGGAGGTGAAGCGAGTATCCTCGCGCACGGAGTTGAAGCAGGACGAAGGACGTGCGGCCTTGCAGCGCGGCCCTCTGGTATATTGTGTGGAAGGAGCGGACAACAACACAAAGGCGTGGAACCTCATTCTACCCGACAACGCAATCTTTGTTACTTCATTTCAGAAGGACTTGCTTGGTGGCGTAGAGACGATTCAGTTTCAGGCGCCGACCATTCAGGTAAGCGATGATGGACAAACCGTTTCCACGGAAGTGAAGACCATCACGGCCATTCCTTACTATGCCTGGTGCAACCGCGGTCAGAATCAGATGCAAGTCTGGCTGCCACGCAAAATCAAAGACATTAAACTCAACTACTAATCTGTGAAAAGAGGTATTCTCATTCTTCTGCTGGCTGGAACCTACGCCGGCTTGGCTCAGTCGTATTTGCCGGAATCTAAAAGCGAACTCGTCAAGGTAAAACCTGTAGTGCCCATGCAGGCCTACGCATTTAACATTCACGACGTGCGTCTGCTTGACGGAAGTCCTTTTAAAAATGCGATGGACAAAGATGCGGCCTACCTCTTGTCGATTGAGACCAACCGTTTGCTGCATCGCTTTTACCTGAATGCCGGTTTGCCAACCAACGGAAACGTGTACGGCGGATGGGAAAGCGACGGACTCTCGGGCCACACGCTGGGGCATTACTTGTCCGCATGTGCGATGATGTATGCCTCTACCGGCGATGATCGCTTCAAAAAGAAAGTCGATGACATCGTCGTGGAGTTGCAGAAGTGTCAGCAGGCGAGGGGCACAGGGTATGTTGGCGCCATTCCTAAGGAAGATTCAATCTTCTGGAAACTACAACACGGCATCATCAAGTCGTCCGGGTTTGATCTTAACGGCGGCTGGTCGCCGTGGTACACGGTCCACAAAGTCATGGCAGGATTAACCGATGCATATCTCTTCACACATAATCAGCAAGCATTGACCATCGCGCTGAAGATGGCCGACTGGACTGAGGTGATCCTGAAAGACCTGAGCGACGAGCAACTGGAAAGCATGCGCAAGTGCGAGTACGGTGGTATGAACGACGAGTTGGTTCATCTGTATGAAATCACCGGCCAGAAAAAGTACCTTGATCTGACGTACAAGTTTCACGATCATTTTGTACTCGACGAACTTGCGAAGCAACACGACGTTATGCCCGGCAAGCATTCCAACACCAACGTGCCCAAGGCGATTGGCTGTGCGCGACGTTATGAACTATCAGGCAATGCCGCTGACCTGACTATTGCGTCGTTCTTCTGGCAGACCATCACACGTCATCACTCGTACGTGATCGGTGGCAACAGCAACTATGAATACTGCGGCCCTGCCGACAAACTCAATGACCGGCTCAGCGATGCGACGTGCGAAACGTGCAACACCTACAACATGCTGAAGCTGACGCGCCATCTCTTTGCACTGAATCCACAGTCTTCGTATTTCGACTTCTACGAACGCGGCTTATACAATCACATCCTTGCTTCGCAGAATCCTGAAACCGGCATGATGTGCTACTTCGTACCGCTGCGTATGGGAACGAAGAAAGAATTCAGCGACCCGTTTGAAACCTTCACGTGCTGTGTGGGGAGTGGTATGGAAAATCATTCGAAGTACACCGAAGCCATCTATGCCGAAGGCCATGACGGAAGCTTGTATGTGAATCTCTTTATCCCTTCTGAATTGACCTGGAAAGCGAATAACGCAAAGGTAAAGCTCACCACAGGTTTTCCGGAAGAGAACACAGTGACACTGACGATGGAGCTAAAGGCGAAGAGGAAGTTTACGCTGAAGATCAGACAGCCTGCCTGGACACCCGACGTGAAATTTACATTGAACAACACTGTCGTGAATGCTACCAAGAATGCACAAGGCTACTGGGAGATCACGCGCCAGTGGGCTACGGGCGACGAGGTGCGCTTTACCATGCCGATGACGCTGCACACCGAAGCCATGCCCGACAATGCCAACCGCATTGCGCTGCTGTACGGGCCGGTGGTGCTCGCGGGGCAGCTTGGGAAGGTGATGCCCGATCCCATCTATGGCACTACGGTGCTGATGACCGACAATCACGACGTAGCACAATGGACGAAGAAAGAAGAGAAGGGTCTTGTGTTTCACACGGACCGAGTGGCGCGGCCGACCGACGTAACGCTTGCGCCGTTTTACAAAACCTTCGATCAATATTATAATGTGTATTGGGATTACTTTACTCCGGCGGAGTGGACGGCGCGGCAGCAGGAATACGAAGCGGAGAAGAAACGTCAGGTGGAGATTGAGCGACGCACCATCGACTACATACGGATAGGAGAGATGCAGCCCGAGCGCGACCACAATCTGGTGGCTACCGAGAAGTCGTATGTGAGCGACGCGCTGGGCCGCATGGGGCGCGAGGTGCGCAGCGGCGGCTACTTTTCCTTTGTCATGAAAGTAAAAGCCGACGTGCCCAACAACTTGCTGTGTACCTACATTGGCGACGATCAGAACCGCGCGTTTGATTTACTTGTCAACGACGTGCGCATTGCCACACAAGAACTTAAGGGAAGCACCGTCGGAAAATTCTTTGATGTGGAATATCCCATCCCCGCAGAGTTGCTGAAAGGAAAAGAATCTGTCACCGTGAAAGTGCAAGCCGTGCAGAAGAAGACTGCAGGGCGTGTGTTTGGATGTAGGGTGGTGAGTGGGAAGTAGTAGATGGAGACGTTAATCGTTATTTGTTAGTTGATATCTGCTATCAGCGATTAACGATTAACCGATAGCATCCTTAAAGGGGACACCGGAACGCGCGCGTTCTCTCGCACGCATCCGTCCGGCGTGACGGGGGAATGGTGAAGGCTACGTTTTTGCATAACGACTATTATGAAACCTCATCTTCTCATTTAGTTGTTTTACCGGCCGGTGCGTGAAGCTAGTAGGTGTGCCGGCATCCCATTCGGGTGATAGTTCACGAAAGTCGCCCTAAAGGAAGGTGGTCGGTACACAATATGTGTAAGGAGTGCTGAACAATAGGGAGAGGTAAAAAAACGTGGTAAGGTTGTAAGTATGAAATACGAGGTAGATGCGGGTAGATACGCTGTGATTGTTAAGGCAGCGAACCAAAAGTAACACCCCTATGCGCCTTTTTTAAACCGGTAAAAACGGTTACATTTAATTACACCATCCCGAAAGTATCCTCATGAAATACATCGCTACACTTTGTTTTGTGCTGGCTTCTCTGGTTTCCTTCGGGCAGTTCACCATCAAACCTATCACGGTACAATCCGAAGGGTTTGATACCGAACTGAAGTTTCCGGTAATCGTGTGGCCTCAGCAAACGGCCCTTGCTGCGAGAATGAATAGTCAGTTGCTTAAAGTAGGATTGGAACTTCCTGCAGAAAGTACGACAAAACAAGTACAGGATGCGATGCAACCCTGGTCGGCTTTTGATTATTCAATACTCTTGCAAAGCGATAAACTATTTGTTATCCGGCTCAACCGCGCGGGCACACACTCCATTCCCAACAATGTGACCTTTTCCTTTGATGCGCGCACTGGCGAAGCAATTGATATGAATACAGTATTTAATCCCCGCTTGTCAACTATAAAAAAATCCTTACTGGACGAGTGGAAGAACAGAATCAAAGGACATTTGAATGATGAGCGTGGTTCGGAGTATAAAGAATGTCTTGATCAGGCCAATCAGACGAGCGAACTCGCTGTTACGGCCATGCACTTTATCAATAACGGTATCGAGTTTGAGGGGTCTTGCTGCCTGGATGTGACTTCTTTTATGATGGAAGGAAATACCCGCGACCCTTTTAGTCGTTCGTTCGATCAGCTTTGGTTTGCACTTAGTGCGTATGGCCTTTCCTATTTTAAAGGGCCTTCTCCCGGAGGTTCGGTTTTCAATGTAGTGCTGCACGGTACGATCGATCAGAAATATCCTCTGTCGGTCATTTTATTTCCACCTAAGCAGGGCGGTGAAATCACCGGTTGGGAAGTGTACGACAAGTTTGGTCAGAACATACAGATGAAGGGATCGATGGAAGGGAATAAACTCACATTGCACGAACTTGACGCCACCGGAAAACCACAGGCGACACTTCAGGGCGCCTGGGACGGTGCTTCCTGGCAGGGCACCTTTACTAATAGTAAAACCGGTAAGGTACTTTCGTTGCAGTTGAGTGCACAACGCTGACCATCCTTCACACGTCGTGCGTCAAGGCTTTTGTGTATCCTTTGATTACCTCACCTTAATTCACTTTCTTTTACTCGTATAAATAAAATAAAAACAGCCGGACAATTGTCCGGCTGTTGGTTGAAGAGCGGGAGGCACCCATGGAAAGGCGTTAAAGTCAAGGACAAACTAACCGCATTTGTAATCCTTCGTGAAGGGACAAGTTGTTTGCTAATAACGAATAGCCATTTAACTGATTACTCGGTCGACTGTATCTTTTTGCGTAGTGTGCATTATGGTTAATAAACACCACCTGCTTATGAAACCATATTATTTCCTCCTTCTCGTATTGTTTACGCAATGTACCAAAGGTACTGACCCTTCACCTTCTGCTAGCGCCAGCGGCGTGTATGTGGTGGGTTATACCTTTAACGCATCCCGAAAGATGGTCGCTGAATACTGGAAGGATGGTAAAGCCGTGACCTTAACCAATGGACAAGGAAATGCCACTACTACAGGAATTGCCGTGTCGGGCAGTGATGTGTACGTGTGCGGATCGGATGACTTCAACTCGGCTTTTCCCTATTGGGCAAAGTATTGGAAAAGACGGAAAAGAGCTATCGGTTAGCATGGATTGTCTGGCCATCAAGGCGATTGCAACGTCCGGCACTGATTTGCTGATGTTGGGCCTGAGCACATCAGGATGGGTGTATTGGAAAAACGGTACTCCTGTGACAATTATTGACACAACTTCATTTCAGGTGAATGCACTGGCCACAAGTGCCAGCGATGTGTATGTGTCAGGATATTCCGAGCCAGCAGGACTCCTTACCGTGCGCAATGCCACTTGCTGGAAAAATGGTTCGATTGTATTCAGGGCACCTTCGCCTTCGTATGCCATGGGTGTTGCTGTTAGTGGCAGTGATGTGTACCTGGCCGGTTACATTCCCGGAAATGATGCGCAACACAATACCGCCGTGTATTGGAAAAACGGCGTAGCTGTGACCCTCACCGACGGCACAACCAATGCCATGGCGTATTCTATTCTTGTTTCAGGAAGCGACGTGTATGCAGTAGGTGCAGAAAACAAAGTGGCCTGTTACTGGAAGAATGGAGTTAAGGTAAACTTGGGTGACGGATCTGCAGTATCCGAAGCATTTTCAATGGCAATCAAAGGAAGTGCTATCCATGCGGCAGGATATCTGGGAAGTCACCCGTGCTGGTGGGTGAATGGTACAGCTCAATCCTTGGAGGGTGGCACTGCGGATGGTGCAGCACTGCAAGTGGTAGTAAACTAACAGCACCCACAAACAGACGATTCAAAAGTATCTTGTGAGCCTCACTTTCAATGAAAAAGGTGTGCCTGGCGTAAAGTGTATTTCATCCACTGGTGCGGTTTCGTTTTTCAACCGCGACACGGTGTCAAACTGCGCTTCCTTCCACAAGGAGTTAAATACATTCTCTACCGACATTCCGGCCTCCCATGTTTTTCGTGTGAAAGCGATCATTGCATCGGTGATGAAATATCCTTTCGCCACCAGCGTGTTGTCTTGATTGGCGGGTCTGTCGCCTATGTACCGGTAGCGAAGACTTCCGTTCAATCCATTTGCACGGCGGATCGTCAGACCGGCCACGCTGGTACTCACGGGCGCCAGCGGGATATAGTTCTGTCCTTCGGGCAAACCTACGGCGCGCGGCTTGGTGACGTTCGCATCAAGGTCGGCAAAGAGCCACGGCATGATCTGATAGCGCACCGATAGATCTAGACCTTGTCGTGTTGTTTTGCCGCTGGGTTCTACCACGCCTTCATCGCCGGAGTACACAAACTCCTGATCAAGGTCGAGCCGCCACACCGCTGCATGCACCAGTAATCTTGGGGTGACTTTTATTTCTCCGCCGATATCCATTCCGTAAGCGCGAGGCAAAATGTCTTTGCCGTTTTGGGCTACCACCACTCGAGCATCGTTGGAGTGAAAGCCGGTGCCGGTACGCACAAACAAACTCAGCCGCGGATTGACCTGGTACGTAAAGTTTAGCTTCGGATTGACGATTGCTTTTTCCACTGTTGCCGACTGCACGGCGGTAAGGTTGTTGTGGTAGAAGAAGGTAAAGTAATCCAGCCGCAGCGCTGCGTTTACAGAAAACTTGTCGGTGAGGAATAGCGTTTCGCTGGCGTACGCGTTAAGGTTTAGTTCCCGGGCCGCGCCCGACTGCACGTGATTGAGAAACGTGCGCTTCACGGTATGTTCCAGCGCAATGGTGCCAATGTCGTCATAACGCATTCCCGCGCCAAGGTCGGTCTTCAGCACTTTATTAAATAGAATGGATGTTTTCTGATACCGCGACTTATACCCATACACCCAGCGGTTGTCTTTCTGATTGATCTGATCTCCGTTGACGGGGTCGTGCAGATATAAGGTAAAGTTGGAGAACAGATTGAAGTTGTAACGCACGGCGAAAAGCTGATTGTCCCACGTGGCGCCGTTGGCTAGTGTGCGAGTCAGTTTTATGTAGGCGTTGTATCGACTGGTGTTTCCTCCTTCTGTCGGGTCAATAGATCCAAAGCGCGTGATGATTCCTTCATCCACGGCGCGGTCGGGTATTTGTCCGCTGGCATTCCACGCGCTTGAGAAGGCAGTGAAGGCGGCGGAAAGCGCAGTATTCGCGGAGAGTGCCGCATTATATCGCGAGTGAAGATTGAAGCGGGTGAAATCCTGATTGTTCACAAAGAAGCCATCCGAACGGAAGAACTCAGCGGCAACAAATGCATTTGATTTTTTAGATTCCAATACGGTAAGGCCCGCGGCGATTCGGCCGGTGTTGAACGAGCCTCCTTCCAGTTTGGCAAAGTTGCGGTCAAGTTTGCTTTTCGTTTGAAAGGCTACATAACCCGCCGTGTTGAGGTCGCCCTTGTTGGCAAAGTAAGGACCCTTGTCAAAATCAACCTGGTGAATCATTTCAGGCATTAGAAAATGAAGGTCGGCATATCCTTGTCCGTGGGCGTGAGTGATCATGTTCACCGGAATGCCATCTACTTCTACATTGATGTCGGTGCCGTGGTCGCAATCAAAGCCACGAAGAAAGATCTGCTCGGCTTTGCCGCCACCGGCATGTTGTGCGATGAAAAGGCCGGGCACCATGCGCAGCACATCCTGTGAAGTGTTGATGGGCCTGAGTTTGATATCGACTTGCGAGAGTGTATTGATGGGACGATCTGGCGCGGTGGTGACCACCACGTCCAACAGCTGTACGGCACCCGGCGTAAGAGCAATGACAAGAGGCGTAGTAGTGTCCGTGATATCCACCTCTGTCTTATAGGTTTCATATCCGATAAACGATACTTCGACGTGATACACGCCCTTGGGCAAAGGCATAAAGCGAAACTTACCGGATGCGTCGCTGATTTGTCCGGCACCGGTCTCTTTAATAATAATAGTGGCACCGGCGAGCGGTATATGGTGCTCGTCAACCACAGTGCCTTGCAGGCTGCGTTGAGCAAAGCAGTGGCTAACTGCGAACAGAGTGAATACAATATATAGTGTAGCGTATCTTTTCATAAATAGCATGAAGTAAACAGGCGTTGGCCTGTTCAGTGTGAACGAGGGAAATGCTGAATCAGGAAAAGAGTACGGAAGGTGGCGGAGTGGGAGGTGCAGAATAAACGAAGTAGGAATGCTCCACTACTTCGGTGCACGGTGTGAGCGATTGAAAACTGTTTTTGAAGGAATACTCGGCCAGTGGCTGACACAAGCCAAACGCAATGGCAATAAAATTTGGGCCCGGTGAGGGTTCATTCATCTCATACGCAAACTTCATTTTCGGGAAATGGTGGTCGGCGAGCGAGTGACTTTTGAACGAGCGGCTGTCGTGTGTGCTGTGGTAGTGCAGCGGATTGTTGACGCGGTGTAACAAACTATGGCCAAGCGTAATCAAGTGAACGAATGACACCGACAAAAGGAATATTCCAAGAAGTATCCGGGCGCTTTTCAAAGGCTGTTGCTTGCGCAGCAAGGTAACACTTTTCTTTTTCAGTTGAATATGGTGAAGTAGTGAATAACGTGTGCGGGATAACCAACAGCAATTCGCAGGAAACCTCCTGAAGATATGCTACTTTTTTTAGATACTTGCAGAAGCATTTCAAAACGGATAAGAATGAACACACAACAATTTGCCGAAGCCTGGATCACCTCATGGAACTCGCACAACCTTGACGACATTATGTCGCATTATGCCGACGATGTGGAGATCACGACTCCCATGATAAAGATTGCCCTGGGTGTAGACAGTGGATCGCTGAAAGGCAAAGAACATGTAGCCGACTACTGGCGGAAGGCTTTGGCAAAATTACCCGACCTAAAGTTTGAATTGCTTGACGTGACAGCCGGTGTTAATTCAGTAGCCTTGTATTATAAGTCGGTGATGAACAAACGATCCATCGAAGTCATGTTTTTCAACGAGCAGGGAAAAGTAAACAAAATCATCGCGCACTATACGGAATAGGAGTGAAGGCTTTCGCAGCGTGCCAAGTGGTTTGAGTGAACCCGACTCTTCGGGTCGGCTCTTTATTAGTCTATTGATGATTTACGGTCTATTGAAAATTGATTGATGACTGAGGATAACGTCTTCAGCTTCCTCCATAAAACTGCATCATGTCCATGGCGAAGTGGATGGGAAATAACCAAAGAAAATCGCGCGTCTGGCGAAGGGCCTGAACAACACCAAAGACAAGTGCAGCATCACACAATCGTTCAATAATTAACGTCATTAAAGGAGCAGCATGCAGGTTGCCCGGCAAGTGAGCAAATGCAAAAGCCAGCGCCACTAGCAGCGTGCCTGAAATCACATGGCGAGGCATGACGGCAAGTGTGAGTTGCGATACCAGCAGCGCAATGGAGAGATCTTCCAGAAAAATCTGTACTGCATGATGCGTGTTTTTGACATGGTAGGCATTGTGAACAATAGTCAGGAAACTGTGGTGCCGGGTGAGGAACCAGAACACAATCATTGCCACGAAGCTCAACAAGGTGCCCATCATCAGGCTTTGTTTCCAATGCTGCTTTGGCACCCAGATCTCGCTGCCCCGACAATATTCCAGCAGCGCATAAATCAAAAATGGCGAGTAGATCAACACCTGGTTTATGCTTTCGCCGATGCGAATACTTCCTGCCGTGATCTCCGGCATCAGAAAACCATACACATAGAGCTGCCCGATGGCTATGACGGCTACGATACACGCTATCATTACAAATAAACGCTTGTATGAAGGCGCTGCACGCGTCGCGCTTTCGGAAGCAATAGAAGGATACATCTTCATCATCGCCATCCAGCCGAGCGGTATGGCAGTCAGGTAGCTGATGGATAAAACAAGGTAGTAGCTCATAGTTCGCGATAGAGTTTTACATTCAGTGTTTTGTTTTTTGCAAGCGCGCTGCGCAGGTACTCTACATGGGCCGCGCCGACAAAGACCATGACGCGGCTGGATGGACGCTGCTGAATAGCCGTGCTTATCCTTTCGGCCATCCTTTGGTTTCGTTTCTCCCAGAGTTGCCGGGTTAGTGTAGCCTTTCTTGTCTTCACCCACTGCTGATCGACGTGATCGATGATTTCCACCACTTGACGTTGAAAGGAATCTCCGTTGATCTCTTCCAGCAACCGGCCTGCGCGCTCCGCGGTGGTAAGTTGTTGCCGCAGGTGGCGTAAGGTCTTCAGTGCTTTAAATAATTTAAGGTTAATGATCAGTCGTTTCATCACGTGTTTGCCGAGTCGCTGAAACGCAGCATCGTCAGTCCGTTCATCGAAGTTGACCAGATGGCACATTCTTAGCTGACTTGCCAACGGGAAAACCAGATTGCCAAACTCCGTATGCTTTTGGTAGCGAAAGGAACTTCGTTGCAGCGAATCAAAGAGCGGGTTTGTGTCCGCTTGGCCTTTGCCGGCCAGGCTAAACCAGTGGTAATAGGCATTCCAGAAATCATGCTGCCGGTAATATTCGTTTCCAATCGTTTGATGGATATACCGTAGTCTTACACTGTCGGTTGTGTTATCCAGCAGAGCGCAAAGACTGTCGAGGGTGTGCAATTGCGCAGCACCTTTCGGCAGTTGTCGGGCCACTCGCATTGCCGAACCATAAATAAGCGACTGGCCTAATGAATCCGAAGGAGGGATGGCTTCAATGAATATTTGCTGTGGCGCATAGGCCATCATCCGCGTCAGATGTGCCGTAAGGTTTTGCCGGATCAGCAGCGAGTCTTGAAATTGATGAATAGTGCCTACCAGTACTACCGTGACCGGAGACTGTGCCAAAGCAGGAAGGGTAAAGAGTATGCCAAGAAGCAAAGCGATCTTTTTCATTGTTTTTAATTTGGATTGCAACAATAGCAGGCTGCGTGATGGAATGGATTGCTTCAGGCGCGAAACCCTACCTTTTATGTCTGAAATCCGATAACTTTGTCGCTGTGGATTTGAGAATAGCTTCAATATGGCCCCAACGGAGGTGGGAATTTGTTCCGGTTGTCACGGCCGTCGTGGTATTGTTTTTCCTTTTGGTGTCGTACTTTACTCCGGCCAACATGAACTGGCTGACCAGCCCTGGATTCTCCTGGAGTAACCTCATCCGCTTTGTAGTGTTGGATCAGTTTGTTGTGGAGTTAATTACCTTTTTTATTCTGGCCTGGCTGGTTACTCACTACCGTAAGGCTTTAGGTCTTCAGCATTACCCCTTAGGGTTAAGGCAATTTGTTCACTACCTGGTGCGTTTCCTGCCACTCTTTGCGATGGCCTTTTTTGTCATCAATCCTTTCACGCAAACTGCACGGTACCTGCTTCACTGGGTTCAGGGTGAGTCGCCCGACTATTGGCACGATTACTTTTACAGTCTTCGACTCTATCTTATTTACCTCACGCCACTTACTTTGGGTGGTGTTTTGCTGGTGGTGCTAGACGTTTATTACGGCCGACAAGCTGCATCCGCCACACCTCAAAAGTGCACTACTCTTGAAGTTGCAGATTCATCAGGAAAAGCCTGGGTGCCACTGGAGTCAATCCGTTACTTTGAAAGAAAGGAAAGGAAAGTACTGGCCACGACGGAGAGTAATACCTATCGTGTTTCGCATACCCTTTCTGAGTTGGAAAGCATGCTGATGGAAGAGACGTTTGTGCGTGCCAATCGCTCGGTGATTGTTAACCTCAGGTATTTTAACAATTATTCCTTTTGGGAAAACGATAAGTTTGTACTTCGCCTCATCGGTGGTAAAGAATTCATTATTTCCCGCGACCGCCTGAAGAAGATAAAGGCATCGTTATCTTCTGGGAATAGTTCAGCTCTCCACTAGTACCATTCATACCCCCGTATTATTATCTTTGTCGTTATGCGAAAAGGAATTGTTTCGGTCATCATCGTCAGCGGCCTGGTGTTGCACTGTGCGGCCCGACTTGGATTGATCGCGCACCTTATCGAAAACAGAAATCAGATTGCCTTTTTCTTCGGTGTCATCAAGGAGATCCCCGTGACCACCTGTAGCAGCACCAATGATTTCTCCACCGCACTTTCCTTTCAACAGGAGGATTCAACTGAATCGCCGGTGACAATAGTTCACACCGACGAGATTACCTTGTTTTATCAGCACCCGGTTCCCATTCTTACTGCTCCTTTATGGATAGCAAATATTCGTCAGGGTATCCCCGGTGCTTCGCCTACGTTGCATTCCTGTCCCAATTCCATTTTTCACCCTCCTTCGCACGCCTAACCTGCGCGTAACTCCTTCGCAGATCAACAGACGCTCCGTCTGATCCGGTATTCTATTTCAACACATCAACCTTACTCAGGCTGCATAGCCTTCACTTATTATTTTATGAAAAAACTAAAAATCATTCTTCTTGCCGTTGGCATTGTGATCGCCATCGGCGTCGGCTCTTTTTATGCGTACTATCGCGTCACCGAAAAAACCATAGCCATTTTGTTGTACGACAACTTCACTATGCTCGAAGCCGTGGGCGCATATCAAACGGCGAGCGGTCTGATGCTCAGGAACTATACCATCAAGTTTGTAGCCAAACAAAAGGGGCGCGTCAACTCCAGCTACATGCAATCACTTCAGGCGGACTATGACTTTGCCGACGTAACTCATGCCGACATACTGATCATTCCGGGCGGTGAAAAGACAGAAGATATTTTGCGAGATCAAGCTACGATGAAGTGGATAAAAACCATCGATCAACAAAGTGACTATACCCTTACCCTTGGTTCCGGTACGGTGTTGCTGGCGTCCACCGGCGTACTACAGGGAAAGAAAGCCACCGCCAACGGGTACGACAAAGAACGCCTGGAGAAGTTAGGCGTAACCTATGTAAGCACCGATTACCTGCACGACGGCAAGTACTATTCTGGCATGGGTGCTTCCGCTTCCATTGATATGGTGTTGGGATTGATCCGCGATATCGCTGATGCAGACCTGTCCAAGACTACTCAGCTTTTCATTGCCTACGATCCGCAGGCGCCAGTGCATGCTGGTTTTTACGAACAGGCCGACTCGTCGGTGAAGACATTGACCGGCAGGCTTGGTGAAAGGAAAACTACCGATATTCCAAAGAAAACAATTGCCATGTATTTGTATCCGGGGTTTACCATGCTTGATGTGACCGGACCGTATCAGGTGTTTCGCGAGTTGGAAAGCCTTGGGTATGAAATGAAATTCATAGCCCGCGAAAAAGGAATCGTGAAGTCGGATTTTATTCAGTCGCTGGAAACACCTTATGCGTTGAGCGACGTTGCTGCAGCCGACGTGTTTTTTGTGCCCGGCGGATCGACTACGTTCAAAATTCTGGACGATACCGTATTGATGAAGTGGGTAAGACAAATGGATGCGACCACACGCTTCACCACCAGCGTGTGTACCGGGTCGGTGTTGCTTGGCGAAGCGGGTTTTCTGAAAGGCCGTCGGGCTACGTCGCATTGGTATGTGGGTCCGATGCTCGATCAGTTTGGTGCAACGTATTCCGGCGAGCGTTATACGCGCGATGGTAAATACATTACAGGCGCCGGCGTTTCCGCAGGCATCGACCTGGCGTTGTTTGTGGTGAAAGAACTGGAAGGAGAGACGGTAGCCAAAGCGATTCAGCTACGGATTGGCTATCATCCCAACCCACCGTTTGATGCCGGCACACCGGCGAAGTCAGACAAGAAGACGGTGGAACTGCTTTCGAAGATGTTAAGCGGAGCCACACTACGTTCGTCACCGAAGAAACCGGCTGCTGCCGCCGTCGTGTTGGATTCAGACGTTGATCCGGTGTGCCACATGAACGTCGGCGGAGAGCATGCAGACACCACACGCTATAACGGAAAAGTGTATGGCTTCTGCTCGGCTATCTGTAAGGAATCCTTCTTGAAAAACCCGGAGAAGTTTTTGAAGTGAGGATATCGCTAGAGAATTGGGGAATATCCCAGATTATTTCTTGAAGAAGAAAACACAAAAGGCTTCCCGCAGGAAGCCTTTTGTTTGAGTCACGCTCTTATAAAGGACGTGAAGTATTCTCAGCGCTTACTTACCACCATGCCCGGTAGTTGGCGTTGTCTTTTCCTCCTTGTATTTTCTTCATTTCATTGTTGTAGTTTATAGAATTGACAAACTCTTCGTCGGGAGGATATAAAAACTTCATCGCCACGCTGCCGTTGTTTTGATTGGCGGTCAGGTCAAATACAGGGATGCCGGTGCGGCGTTGTTCCAGCCAACCTTCAAATCCATTGTTCAGATTCAGCGCCCACTTTTGCATAATGATCTGGTTCATGGCAACAGCGTATGTATTCGTAGGGTCGGCAGACAACGGGTTTGCCGACAGGTACGCAGTCGCGTCGGCTGCGGGTAAACCTACTTCAGCGTATGCGCCAAGCACTCCGTTCGAATAGTAAGTAGTAGCCTGAGCGATTCCGCCTGGAATGTATCCTTTGAGTGCCGCTTCGGCTAAGATGAATTGCACTTCGGCATAGGTGATGATTCGCGAGAAATTGAGTGGACTCGAAACATACGTTGACGTCGGACTCAAGGTCTTGGCAAACTGTGAAGCTGTAGCCGCCTGCGAACTGCTGGCATCTACTACTTGAGGAATTCCCTTGTAATTGGTAAAGCTGAAGGCAGGTGTGCCTATCACGTTAGGACTTTGTGCAAAGAAAAGTGTAAGCCGGTCGCGGTCGCCGGTGTTGGCGTAAAACTTATATAATATAGAGTCGAGCACTTTGATTGAAAAGTCGCCCGCCCTGTCTGTGTACGATGGGAAGAGCCACGGCAGCGCAGTGGTTAGTTTAAGTGCGGCGCTCTCGCCTGAGTTTTGAAACAGTACGCCTTCATTCAACACGGATTGCATTGCGGCCGACACATCTTGTTTGGCTGATATGCGGATGAGCAAACGCAGTCGAAGCCCGTTGATAAATTTGCGCCACTTTAAAGCATTGCCACCGTAAAGCGGATCGCCACTAATCACCGCCGAAGGATTGGCGGTTAGCAATGAATCAGCCGTAGCTAACTTAGCCAGCAATCCGGTACCTGCATTGGTATAGATCGATTGCTGATCGTCGTACGGAGCGAGGTAATTGGCCGAAGCGCCACGCAAGGCCTGTGTGTAAGGAATGTCTCCCCAGCAGTCAGTCAGCTGAGAAAAAGCATACGCTTGCAGTGCAAGACCCACAGCCTGATTGCCAGGGTTGTTCTGTTTCTTCGCCTGCGTAACAATCGTGGCGGCGTCGCGGGCATTACTATAGCAGGTTGACCAATACGCGGAGTTGTTGATCGGAGCAAAGCGTGCTCCTGCTACATTGTAATACGATGCGCTGAACACCACCAGCTGGCTCATCGCATTGCCCAGCGTCCACGCCTGGTTAGTGTTGTTCCAAAACTCGCTCACGATGACGTTCGAAGTCAGTGAAGGTACATTGGGTACTTCAAGGTTGTTGGGATTTACATTCGTAGTAGTCAACTCCGATTGGCATGAGCCCAGCAGTACTAGCGCAATAAGAAAGGATATGTAAATGGTTTTCATGTGCGTGTTAATATTTCAAGTTGAGAGAAACACCAAATTGACGTTGACTGGGCAAACTGTTGTATTCCACACCGGGCAGAATGGTATTCCCACGCAATGCCAGTGTTTCCGGATCGATATCGTGAATGGGAGCAAACAGCAGTAAGTTGCGGCCAATGAAACTCAGTTCGACGGAAGCCGATGGATTGTTCTTCAGAATATTGCGGAAGGTATATCCGAACGATAACTGACGAAGCTTGAGGTACGAGGCGTCGGATACAAACGGTTCGTGATTGATGGGGCTGTAATAGTTGAGGTAGTAACTGGCTGCCGATACACTCACGTCATTGGGAGTGCCGTCGCTCTTCACACCTTTTCCAATGATGCCACCGGTAGGCCTTGGCAATGTTTCAGGCGACATTCCGTTTTGCAATAACGCAAGGCGCGTGTACGAATAGATCACGCCGCCATGATGCCAATCCCACAGCATATTGAACTTGAAATTTTTATAACTCAGCGTGTTGTTCCAGGTTAAGATAAAATCCGGATTGTAGTTGCCGAGCAGCTTGTCGTTCGTTTGCGTGAAGGTGGGCAAGCCGTTGTTGTACACAATATTTCCTTTGTCGTCGCGGATGAACTGGTTGCCATAAATATTGCCGAGCTTTTGACCGACGTTGGCAAAGTAGTTGATCTGACGCGGTGCACGGTTGTATTGTGTCACCAGGAAATATTCGTACGAGTTTACACCCTGAGGCAGTGCAGTAACAGTGCTCACGTAATGCGTGAAATTAAAATTCATATCCCAGTTCAACCCCGTATTGGATTTGATTGGCGAGTAGGAGAGTATTAACTCCAATCCTTTTACATTGATTGAACCTCCGTTAGTGTACGACCCATTGTATCCCGACGAAGCAGGTACGGGAAGTTGCACCACTTCGTCTTTGGTATCGGAATTAAACACCGCAAAGTCGAGGCCCAATCTGTTATGAAGGAAGCGCACGTCGAAACCAAATTCATCCATGGTGGTAGTTGACGGTTTCAGGTTGCTGTTGGATAATGTAGCATTTCCTGACGTGAGCGGATAACTTCCAAACGGGGTATTGGGAATGAATGTGTTGTTGATGGAATACGGATTGGCATCTCGGCCCACCTGCGCAATAGAGGCACGCAGTTTCAGGAATGATACCGCAGCAGGCAGCGTAAGCTTGTCAGACACTACCGCACTTAATGAAGCAGAAGGGTAGAGGAATGAATTTTTTCCTTTCGGCAACGTGCTCGACACGTCGTTGCGCGCGGTAAGGTTTAGGTATAACCAATTCTGATAACTCACTTCGCCGAAGGCATAGCCGCTGTAGATTATTTTTTCCAGCTTCTGCTCAAATGGATTCAGCAGTACGGAAGCATTGCTGAAGTTATACAATCCAGGTACAATGAGTGCGTTGGCTACGTTCGACAAATAGTACGAGGTTTGCTGAAAGCGATTTCCCCCCAACGACACGTTGTAATTCCACGTTGGCGACGACTTGCGTGTGTAGTTAATCAGGAAGTCGGTGTTGTTTTCCAGGTACGTAACATCGTCGGTGCGAAATCCACCGGTAGGAAACCGTACCGTGCTAAACACGCGGTGACCTTCGCGGTGGTCGTTGTAAAAGTCAAGCCCGGTGCGCACCATCACATTCAACTCGGGCGTGATATCGTATTTTAACGACGCGTTGCCTAGCAATCGGTTTTTCTTGAAACTGTTGGTATTCAAGTTCCCGGTGACGTACGGATTGTCGTGGTTAGCCCAGTACCGAAACTGTTGATATCCTTCCTGTCCGGTTTGCCACCATTTATTTTTCAATGAGTTCAGGTTGATGTCTTCGGGCATTCCGTACACACCAAAGAAGGTGTACATCACACTCTCTGATCCATACCCGATGTTGGGCCTGTTGTTGCTGCTGCTGTTGATGTAGCCGATGTAGTAGTTTGCTTTAAGTTTCTCCGAGAGTTTGGTTTCTGCCCTCACCGAAAGTTGATAACGCGTGAGGTCGGTACCGGGCACAATGCCTTTGTTCGTAAGATTACCAAACGAAATGCGATACGATCCCTGATCGGTGACGGTGCTCAGCGAAATGTTGTTGATCGACGTAGAGCCTGTTTGTAAAAAGTTTTTGAAATTGTCTGAGTGACCTACCCAGGGTGTTGCCTTTACGGTATTGCCCGGATACGCGGCGCGCGCTACGAGATCACCGGCCTGAAGTCCGGGAATAACATTGCCTGAAGCATCTAACACCGGACTGTCAAATTGCTCTACCAGCGTTGACGGTGAAAACGCTAACCCGTAATTCGGAATGTTGTTTTCTGTACTGCCTGCTCCGTTCACATATTTAAAGGCAGCACTTCCTGTTCCTTCGCCGTATTGGTTTTGAATCTTCGGCAAAATCAGTGGTGTATTGATTGAGTTTTGGCTTGAAAACTCGGCGTGCCATTTGCCTTTGTCGCCGTCGGCTTTTTTAGTGGTAATGATAATCGCACCACCAGCCGCGCGTGTGCCGTAGAGTGCGGTGGCCGCTGCACTTTTAAGTACAGTAATTTCCGACGCATCCGCTGCGTTAAATTCAGCGGCGCCATTGCCCCAATCTACTTCGGCCCAAGTGCCTGCCGTGCTGTTGTTGTTGATGGCGTTGTTGAAGATCGTTTCATTGTTGATCGGCACACCATCTACTACGAACAGAGGTTGACCGCTGCCGTTGAAGGTGTTCACCCCGCGAATGACAATGCGTGACGTAGAGCCTACACCCGCGCCACCGTTGGTGATCGTTACTCCAGCCATTTTCCCCTGCAAGTTGTTGATCAGGTTGGCGTCTTGTGACGACGTGAGTTGTTGCCCGGTGACGGTTTGTGTCACGTATCCCAATGACTTGGTACTGCGCGATACGCCCAGCGCAGTCACTACTACTTCGTTTAGTCCGCGCACGTCTTCTTCCAACGTGATATTCAAATCCGTCTGCGTGCCAAGGGTAACCTGTTGAGTGGTATATCCTACAAAGCTTATCTCAAGTACATCTCCTGCCTTGGCCGGCAAGCTGAATTTCCCGTTGACATCCGAGGTAGTACCATTGCCGGTACCTTTGATTACAATTGATGCTCCCGCCACCGGAAGTTTGTCTTTTTGATCTGTGATTGTGCCTGTGACCTGCGCGACGGCAGGAAACACCAGGCTTAACAGAAAGAGTGATACCGTAAAGATTTTTGACATAGGCAGTTTTAATTTTTCTGCCAAAAGTATATTTCACCAGGCCCGACCGATTGAAATGGCCAGTAATGAAATCAAAAAAAAGAGATTACTAAATTGTTATGTAATCGTACTAAGATTCAGGATATCAGCTTTTTGAAACAAAGTGATAACAGGAAAAAGTGAGGCGTTCTGAGCATTGTCATGCTTGCGGCAGACTTGCCTTACGGCCTTCGCCACCTGCACGCTTGTGAAGCACTAATGAGCCCACGTACTTCTGAAGCTCCTGCTTTTGGCGTGTTTCTATGAAAAAGAAATCCAGGCTGAGCAGATGATTGTTGGTCACTACAAGATTCACCATGTTTTTTCGCGTGGAGTTGGGCATGTGCACCAGGCCTTCTTTGTAAAAGAACTTATTCACTTTCACCAGTTGCGTCACGAAGTCAAATCCCTTCCAGTGGGTGCGTCTGGGCACTACCTGTAGTCCGCAATAAAAGGAAATCCTCTCCACCAGGGCGTGATCACCCACGTCGATGATTTTGATTCGTGTGTGCGATCCGGACGGCGTAATTTTAAGTACAATACTTTCAGACGGATCATGCCACACCCCATAAATGGAGTCGTGTACGATGTGGTAGCGCTGACGTTCGGCGTCAAGTTTCGCTTTCGTATTGGGGTCTGTAGTCTTGTCCATCGCCGGTGTACAATGGCAGGTTTGCCTTATATCGCTGCTAGTAAATCACAGAAGATTAAAGGGAAATTAGAACGATATTAAAATCGCGTAAAGTGATCGGGGCCGTGGTGTTAAATTAATTGAGTCATTACACGCTCGAATTTCACCGACCTCATCAACCGCCGACCGATCGATTTGACGCCTCGCCCTGTTGGGACGGAGGTTTTTCCTTTTCTCACCGTTACAAATACAAACGGAATTCAATCACATCTAAAATCCACACACATGAAAAAAACAATGTTGATGTTATTTGTTGTTGGCATGATGATGAGCTGCTCGAATCTTAAAAAAGAGGAGCGAATGCAAGATGTAGTCGATTCGCTTCGGGCGGAGCTGGCCACCAATCAAAAGCTTACCGCTACACTGACGGAAGTAGGATCGCTGATCGATTCGATTGACGCTAACCGCAAGATGCTGCGACTGAGTTTGACCGAAGGAACCAACTACGATACCTACACGTCAAGAATGTGGGAGATCAATCAGTACGTCCATCAGGCGCAGCGTAAAATTGAGTCGCTCGAAAGGCAGTCGGCGGACTCAAAGAATAAATCGATCGACTTGTCGCGGGCGATCAGCAAACTTAAAAGCGACCTCAATGCGCGCAATCAGGAACTAGCCGCCGTCAAAGAGCTGGTGGAACAGTATAAAAATGAAAACGTGAACCTTATCAGTACGGTGAATCTTCAAAAGTCGGAGTTGGACGACAAGCTTCAGCAGCTGAAGACGAAACAAGAAGAGATGAAAAACCTTCAGGCGCAGATCAACGAGCTGTTGATCAAGTCCACCGCCGACCAGGGTGATGCGTACTTTGCACGCGCGGTAGCGGTGGAAGAGACAGCCAACCGCACGAAGTTTGCGCCGCGCAAAAAGAAGAATACACGAAAGGAAGCCCTTGAACTTTACAAGCTGGCGCTCGCGTTTGGAAAAGAAGAAGCCAAAGAAAGAATAGCGGGGTTGGAGAAGAAAATCTAGGGTTTGTTAATGGTTATCTGTTATTCGTTATCTGTTAATCGTTAATTGTTAATTGTTAATCGTTAATCGCGATTAGTTAATAGTTATCTGTTATTCGTTAATTGCGATCAGTTAATCGTTATCAGCGATCAACAATTAACAAATAACCAATAACGGATAACTATCCACAATTAACGAATAACGATTAACCGATAGCATCTTAAAAGGGATACCGGATCGCGCTCATTCTCTCGCACACATCCGGTATGACAGGGTAGCGATGAAGTACGCTGCTTCTTGAGATGTTAATAGTTATCCGTTAATCGTTATCAGCGATCAACAATTCACAAATAACCAATAACGGATAACTATCCATAATTAACTATCCACAATTAACTATTCACAATTAACGAATAACTAACCCTTACTTAATCAAATACACCGCTACTACATCGCTCCACTCGCTGGTGCCGTCGGCGGTGATGGTGCGGCTGCGGAAATAATACCACGCTTCGGCAGGCAAGCCTGTCACCAGAATAATTCCGCGTGTGCCGCGGTTTATGGTTTTCCAGTCGGGGTTGGTCAGGTCCGTGCACATCTGAAATTCAATCGAGCCACGGTGCACTGCCAGGCGATGCAGTTTAATTTCACCGGGTATGCCGGTGGTTTTGCCTGAAAGCTCAGGCGTATTACGCGAGGCCTTCTTTCTCAGGTCAAAGCCTGAACTCAGGATCACCGCCTCGGCTGTAGTCTGGTTGGCGTTGGCCACACCTTCTACGTACGTGGACAGTTGTTTGATCAGGATATCCAGTTCGCGTTCTTTGGCGCGCATCGCCGCGGTGTCGCTCTTGGTGCCGTCTTTGGCTTTCAGCAACAATGCTTCCAGCTGGTTGGTGGTAGTAGTCACCTGCGCCGGCGTAGGAGTAGGTGAGGCGAAGTTTGCGTTGCCCGTCATCATGATCACGAGGTGACGTGCCTTTTCAATTTTTTGAATAATGGACAATAATGATAGTGCTAGTTTAACTAAGTATTTCATTTTTTTGTTGATTTGTGCAGCCCGTGCTGCGTGATTTAATTTTATTTAATTCGCGTTTTGCTGATGTACTCTTTATGAGTGTCAGGGTGGGGCAGGACTGCCGATGAAATCGCCGCGGGCCGTGTGGAGCAGTGTAGTGTAGCGCACTACTTCCTTACCGACGCGCTCTAGTATATATAGTGTATCGCGGAGAAGTACATAGAACCAACGCGCCCGCGTAGCAAACGGCAGGATCCTAAAAGTGAGCCACTGCGTTAGGAAATAAATACTACCGAGCCAGAGAATAGGAGAGCCTATCGCAACCTTACCCGGTTGGCCTAGTAAAGAAGAAACTCCTTCCGATTTACATTCCCGACCGACTTGTGTAGAAGTCGTACCTACTTGTGTAGAAGTCGTACCGAAAAGTGCAGAAGTCGTACCAACTTGTGTAGAAGTCGTACTGAAAAGTGTAGAAGTC
>JAFDYT010000016.1:60709-180383 GCA_018266055.1 Bacteroidota bacterium | reverse complement strand
AAGACTGCAATACAAGGCGGTGAAACGTGGCGCGTATGAGTTTCAGATCTGCACAGACCTCACCAACGAGGCAAACTGGACTACGTTTGAAGCCGGTACTCGTGGGCGAGTTGTCAAAAGCGGTCTGGCCCTCAACATGCGCTATTATTTCCGCGCTCGTGTGATTACCCCTGCCGGTCGCTCTGAATGGAGTGAAGTGCGCAGTGTGTACGTGGCAGCCTAAGTCTAGGCTCCCTGGATTATAAAAAGCCCTCCGGACGCGGAAGGCTTTTTTTTGTTTTACAGTCACCCAAAACGGGATGCCGGATCGCACACTTGCCCCACGCCTGACTGTCCGGCAAGACAATTAAATTGGAAGATGAGTTTTCATACTAATGCTTATGCAATAGCTTAGCCTTCACCATTACGCTGTCACACCGGACGGGTTTTTGCGCAGTGGAAAGCGCGTGATCCGGTGCCCCTTTGAAGATGCTATCGGTTAATCGTTATTCGTTAATTGTGAATAGTGATCCGCTATTGGTTAGTTGCTGATCACGATTAACAAATAACAGATAACGTCTCAAGGAGCAAATTAATCGTATAGTTTACTCTGGATTACAATTAACTAATAACAGACAACGATTAACATTCTAAAAAGAGCGGGAAACGAGGCTCGAACTCGCGACCCTCAGCTTGGGAAGCTGATGCATATGCTTTAATCAACTTTTCCGAACTTAATTCAACTTACACAAAGTGTTGATAATCAGAAAATAAAGTCGAAATAATTTTTTCAGCTTCGTCACATTTTATAGGTTGTGCTGTGCAAATGCTGTGCAAATGAAAAAGCCAACTGTAACTGTTACTCTGGACAAAAGAAGAAAAAAAGGCAACGATCTCTACCCAGTTAAGATTCGGGTTTCAATGACAAGAGATGATAATCGATCTTACTCTACCGGAATTGATCTCTCCGAAGATGAATTTGAAAAATCCTTTGAGCGAAATCCCAAATACAAGTTCAGAGAGATACGAAATTCAATTGACCTCATCGTCAAGAAAGCAGAAGGGATAATTGATGGCTTGATGCCATTCTTCAACTACGATTCTTTTAAGAATAAGTTTAATCAGAATTATGAAGAGCCGCAATCATATGAAAAATCAACGCTACTGTTTGTTTATAATGAAATGGCCGGAGAAATGAAATTACGAGAACAACTTGGAAACCTTCACATATATAAACAAGCTGTAAACTCTATCCTCGACTTCTCCAGCAAAAAGAATTTATATTTTGAAGAAATTACTCCATCCTTTCTGATAAAGTACGAAAAGTGGATGCGTGAACTTGGAAGGCAAACGAACTCCGTAGGAATTATTACAAGGACACTACGAGCAATGTTTAATTACGCTCGGAAAAAGAAAAAGTATATTCCTATGGAATGCTATCCGTTTGATAACTACATACCTCCCTATGAGCGCAAGCCAAAGGATTTTTTGACCCCTGCCGAAATCAGACTTTTATATGAATACAGCTCTACTTCAAAAGAAAGGATAACAGCCCGAGATTATTGGCTTGCCTGCTATTTCTGCAATGGCGCATATTTGTCGGACATCGCCAATTTTCGATACAAGAATATTCAGGGCGATTTTATTATCTTCTATAGGGAGAAAACAAAAAACACTCTTCGAGAATATAGACCCTATATAAAAATTTACATGACCACGGACTTAAAAGATATTATTGACAAAATTGGTAATCAGAACCACGCGCCTGAAAACTTTATTTTTCCACTTCGCAATCCCCGCCTGTCGCAGGAAGAAAATTGGAATGCCATTAGAAGCCTTAATTCAAACATGAGCAAGCTTATTAGAAAGATCATGAAGGAACTGGGCATCAATAAGAAAATATCTATGCGCAAAAGTAGGCACTCACTTGCCAATAGTCTTAAAAACAGTGGTGTTAGTACAGAATTCATTCAAGAAACACTAGGTCATGCAGATAAACAGACAACAGAAAACTACCTTTCTGAATTTGAAGATGAATTGAGGGCATCAATTTTTGAAAAGTCAATTTCCCTAAAAAAACTTGCTTAAAATTTTAAATTTGTGACATGAGTTATTTCATGATGGAAGAATTCGCAAGAGACGAAACACTCAATTCTATCATGACTCGTCTGCGAGGCCGTTATGCTGTTCTCGCCCATTTGGAAGGAGAGTCAAAAAAACCGGACTCTGAAAAAATTCAGTCCTATTCCGAGCGTGGAAAAGAAATCAGCAAGTTATTAAGGACCATTTTTTACGAACCGATCGATTTCAAGGAAGCTGCAATTAGCAAATTTTCTAACGAGCTAAAGGAGCTGATGCAAAGTTCTTGATCCAGTAATTTTAGGTACTATTTCTTAATTTTCGTGGTTAGAAATTTCTTACAAACCGAACGAAGCCATCTGTTTTCTTACTTCATTCAAGCTGTTCTCAAGTACTTTTCTGGTGCTTGTTTTAGGTTCATTTTTTATACCTGCAAGAAGTTCTCTTTCCTGGATTCTGAAGAATTCAATTGCCAATTCATGTGCCCTCGATTTTTCAAAACACTTAAAGAACTTTACACCATCCTTTTCAGAAGCATCAAAGGGACAATTCACAGTATTGAGTCCCGCTGCTTTGTCTATGCCAAGAAAAATTCCAGATTCATTTTTAACAATCATCCCCTTAAGCTTCTTTCCTTCGAGTCTCCACAGTTCGTTATCAAGAGAGAATACGAGCGTGTCCCTGTTCATTCTGAAATTAGAAAAATCAAAAGACATTTTCTTAATTGTCTCAGAAGGATTGAATGACAAGTTTTGTGCTTTTTTGACAACCAATGCCCCCTCTCCTGAAGGCCATTCCTGCCTTCAAATAATTCGATACTTATTTCACCTAGATCATTGAATGACTTAGCTGTGATTTCCACTTTACTCCCCCTCCCGCCAAAAAGGAAGCCAGTGACTGCATTGCCTAGTTCTATCTTTGTTGCATAGAAGGTCTTGTAAGTGCCAACATAATCTTTCTCTGATTTTCTTGAGCACGAGATCGCTAAAAGTAAAGTCAGCGTAAAAATAGAACATATGGTTTTGGCGTTCATATTGGTTTCAATAGTTTGATTAAAATTCAGGTTGATCAACTTTTAAAATGGCAAGAGCTTCTAGCCAAGCGATTTCGTGCGCTCCCGCAATACCGAGAGAGTCGACATTAAGATCAAATTCACTATCATACTTTTCTTTACAAAAAATTATTAACTCCTCAGGCGTTTCATTTTCCAGCAATTTTTCGCGCATAGAAGGCGATAGATCCAGTAACAGGCTCAACACAGTTTCGGTTAATACAGACATCATGTTGTTTTTATGCTCTTGATAGCGTTTAGCATTTTGTCTACGGGAAATTGCAATTGTGGTATTCGAGCCACCGCTATCATATAGTTGAATTGAAGTACTGTCAATAAAATTCTCGCTCACATGAACTCTTTCGCTGTCAAGTGTTAACAGTCCTTCCACTTGAACAAGGCTTACATGAAAAGTATTTACGATTAACCGCCCTGTATTCACCTTGTCGGGCTGCACAATAAGAAAGTAGTTGCCAGAGAAATTTGTTCCAAGCCTGCCGATTTCTCCGAAATCAAATTGATGTTGAATTCCACAAGCGATATCAAGATGCCATTTTAAATTGAACAGGTCGTTGTCATTTCGCTTGTCGAATTCATTTTCACATTTGATTCTATTTACTCCTTTCAGGAAAGAAACCGGTCGGAAAGGGAGTGGGGAATTTTGACAGCACAAAGTTGACCTAACCAAGTTAACATTAACCTTTGGTCTTTCTGGGGACATCACTTTTGGATCACATTGCCACCTGTATATCTCGATGTTATCAAATTCCTGGTCAATTTTTCCAACGCTGTACTCTGTCACTTCTTTCTCACCTTCATCGGTATAAATGAGGTTCTTAGTCAAGAACAGGAACTTTATGTCTTGTACTGGGCCCAATTGATTCTGATCAAATGACATGTACAGGCGCTCTGGCACGAAGCCAGGGTCGCCAAGACTTAGAAGCGATGAAATCATATAATAGAACTCCTCGTTTGTGAATTTCTCCAGTGGATATTCCTCCATCATTTAAAGTTTTCTGGTTTCGCGAAACAGTCTGACAAATATAAAAAATTGAGGATAATTATCCTCAATTAAAATTATGCCCGCCCAATAGATTGCCTTTGTGAAAAGGGATCTAAATAAGGCGCTTGGGAAAGTTTTAAAGGAACTGAGGGAGAACAAGAGAATGAGCCAGCAAGAACTTGGGGATTATGCTGACGTAGATCGCTCTTTTATCTCACGAATTGAACGAGGCATTGGAACTCCTTCTGTCGCTGTAGTGTTCAAAATTTGTGCATTGCTTGAAATCAAACCAAGTGAATTTCTTGCACGGGTTGAAAATCAAGTCAGGTAAGCTTAGCTGACTTAAACCTATTGAGCCTTTGGAAATGCCACATGGAGGGCTGCTATAGTGCAAAAGTCTGTGAAATGAAATCGTGATTATTTTTGTCAGAGGAGTTCGCTATGCCCAAATACTTATTTACAGTAGATCATTTAAATACCCGAACTGAATCTCACTCATCATTGATTGGAATTGACGTTTCTATTGTTCGGATTGAGGAAGATGACTCTCCACCTGAATTTTTCTTTACTTCGAAGCATTTGGACGACCTTACAGACCCAAAGGAGGTTTGGGCCAAAGGACTGTATCTGCTAGCGCTTTACAAAGGGGCCTCAAATATCTGCACCATCGATCCTTTTTCCGCGTTAGATTTTGAAAGCCGACTCTCATTCGTCAGATTATACTACTGGGGAGAGCCTGAAAATATCACACCAGACAACCCACATTTAATCACACCTGAAGACCCGTTCAACGAAGAAAAAATCAATTGCCCCCTTTTGATTTTTGAATCCCCGAGTTCTCATTTTATCAATAACTCAATTTACAAATCACGAAGAGAAACAAAGATTAGAAATTTGCTTCTTCAATTTGGAAATGGTTTAGGTTGGATAAATTTGTATGCAATTCTAGATTCATTAGAAACTTATTGCTCTAAGAATAAATTTTCAACAGTTCTTTCAAACTGTGGTATTGCTAAAAGTGACTTAAATACCTTCACAGGTATTGCCAATAATTTTGGGTTGCTTGGTGTGGTTGCAAGGCACGGTGACAAAAAATTTGCGACACCAAAAAAGAGCATGAATTTAAAAGAGGCCCAATCCCTGATGCTTAAAATAACGAGGGAGTATCTTGGCCTTGAATTTGGATTAAAATGGAGACAGTAGGTACGAAGTAAAATAAAGGTCATCCTGCCGCTCGACTTTCTAAGAGTGTCTCGAAATTTTCTTGGTCTGAATCGAAGAACCACCTAAATATTTCAAAGTAAACTCTCTGCCCACTTCGGAAGCATGAAAATTAAAACCATATTTCTCCAGGTTGTAACCTCTAATTGAACTGTTCTCTTTGTTAAAGTGCCTGGTTATTTTGTATCCATCTGCTTGAAGTCCATCTAAATATTTTTCAACACCAAATGATAGACCTTTCTCATAAAATATCTGGATGTGTCTCGCCAGTTCCTTGGCAATGATTTGTCTGATCCGTTCTCGTTCGGAATCTCTTTTCTTTTTTGATTCACGTTTAACAAAATGAAGAAAGATGTCATTGGAAACATTTTGGGTTTCAACGTACACTGGACTTTGACCTGTTGAAGTATCTTCCAGAGATGTACCAGTGATTATCGCACTGGTTGTTTGGGGTGTTTTGTCAATAGTTTCAGGATGAAAATTTTTAAACGTTCCTTGTTTTATCAATTGATGAATTTGGAATTCTCCATTACTAATCTCATGATCGTGGTAGTGCTCCGTGCCTTTGTGCAAAGTAAAGCCAGAAAGACTACCTTGGTCATATCTCAAATGAACATGATAACCTTTTTCCTCAACTGCCTTTATAAAATCATCTTGTGATCTATAACGATGTCCACTGGTCAAGTCGTGCAGTTCGGATGATAGTAGCCGAATATCAATTGCTCGCCTTAGCTCCTTTGAAATATCTTCTTCCAGATTGTGATGTAAACCAGGTTCTAATTTTGGTTCATTAACTTTTGAACAAGCACTCCTCTGTTTATTAGACAGAGTATTTTGCTCAAATTTCCTTTTCAAATTTGTTAATGTAAACTCAGAGCCGATTTCTGATGAGTTAATGATTTTCTGATCAATCTCAAATCCATAGCCACGAAGTTTACCTGTGTCTTTGTTGTAATATTCCTTAATGACATGGCCAGTTGACCTTAACTCATTTAGAAACAACTGAGGCTCAAATCTCTTTTTGTCCATTATAGTTTTCTGAAAACTGGTCTCTATTACATCCCGGATTTTGGAATTGAAAAATTCCACTGAAAGTTTTGAATCGTCAGTTCCTTGCTTCAGTCTTCTCAATGTAAACTCAGATCCAATCTGAGAGGCGTTGATCAAGCGCTCACCCTTTTTTCCAATAGCATACCCACGAACTTCGTCACTATCTTTTTTAAAAAACAATCGCACCTCAAGCCCTTCGCCTTTGATACATTCGAAATATTTTTTTTGATCAAACTTTCCGCTTACAAAAGCCAGCACTGAAGCCTTTGAAGCTACTTTTCTGATTTGAGCAACAATGCCGACTTCAGGATTTATTTTACTCTCATCTCTCCCCAATCTTCTTTGACGCCTAATTTCTGAGGCTCTTTTCAGTCCGCGCTCAATTGCAATCTCATCACCAAGTCGCTGGCTCAATGCAAGCTCGTTCTTGTGCCTGAAAATCTTTCCGTTTGGGTCAATTCGATTCACTACAATATGAAGGTGAAAATGCTCCTTGTCCTTATGGAGATAGGCAATCGACTGATAAGAGTTAAGCTCAGCTTTTTTCAAGAAGGAGTCTCCGATCTCTTTCCAATCCAATCGGGTTTGTCGTTTTCCGTCATCAATACTTGGGGAAATAATAATATGCGCTGTGAGATTTTTAGCTCTGCCAGCAAATAATTTCTGGCGCATAGCCATTTGCTTTTCTACGTCCCTAAAGTTTTCACCTACAAGGTTTTTGATAGAAATGATTTCCGACTTTTCACGGTCATTATATAACAGCGTTTCTTCGACACTGAGATTTGATTTCATCTTGGCGATCATACCTTATCTATGATCCTTTGGATCGACCTTACCAAAGCCTCGATTTCATTATTCAAACCTGGATCATGGGCTTTGATCAAATTACTAAGTCGCTTAAAGTTATTTCGATATTCAATAAGTATTGATAGTAATTTTTCATCAAAGGCCAGCTCTTCTTTTTTCTGAGGTGCAATGATTATAGTTTCTTGAGATAGCTTCCGCAAAAAATCAATGGGCTTCATGCCATTTGCCATTTTAACACGCTCCACAAATGCATCATTTTCAATTTTGTTTAGCCTGAGCAAATAATGGATGTTCCGAACTAAGTCAGGATTCTTTTTCTTGTTCATAGCCTGAACATCCGGGGAAGCGGCTTGCCGCTGGGGCAAAGTCCCTTTTCGTAGCGCAGCGGAGAAAACAAGATCCAAAAACCGTTTCGGTTTTTAATCTTGCCAGCACTCAAAAATTTTAACCTTACTGAACTATATTGACTTCGATTTACCATAGTTGGCTTATTTTTGATTTCCCTGAACTATGCATCAATGAATTGAACTATGTTTGATTATGATGGATGAGATTGAATTATTTTATCGTGAAACTCCCGGGCGTTGTAGATTCCGTTTCGAGTTCGTGTGCATCTTTGAATTCGTATTTGGAATTAGCACGAGGGGTTGATGAGGGCTTCTTTTCCAGCACAGGACGTTTCTTTTTGAATTTCTTCACAGCTTTACATAAGCTGAAATAGTTGAGCCTTACTGCCTCTCCAGTTTGTCTTTCAAGGTCGACCTCGATTACTCTTTTGAGAAGGTTTATTGGCCATCCCAATATGATCGTTGCATATTCATCGACAATGGCATCGTAAACGTTTTTGTTTTTCTCTTTTAGGAATTGGACTATTAGGTTCTTTTTCATTTGGATATTTTTTAAGACTCCCTACTCAGCTTTGCCAACATAAACACGAATTGTATCTTTCTTTACCTCCTCATAGTCGGTCCAAAAGTCAACTACGTTTCCTTTGGCTCTTGAGAATTCGAGATAGACATAACCTTGACTGTCTCTCTTCGCGGATCGTATGAAGGTTTCATTTGCTCCCTTGGAAGCCGCAATTATCAGTGTTGCTCTCCGAATGTCGTTGTACTGGCTCCACCAAATGAGGGAAACCACAACTACTAAAACAACGCTCAAGCCGATGAATAACCACCGAAGTGATTCCGCGAATTTGAATTTCCAAGCTTCACCACGTTCACTAAAATTATACACCGTAGGGTTGATTTTTTTCATTGCTTCTCCGATGCTCTTGGCGACTTGCTCATTTCCGGTTTTGTTTGAATTAAGTTCACAATGAATTGTATAAAGTGCCGGAACAACTGGATCATGTGGGCTAAATTCAAAGCCGTACTTCACCAAAATTTGTGCGCAATAAATCCTGAGAAGTTTTTCTTGTTTATCATTCATGGCTCAGAGTGGAATGCTTTCCACGCACCCCTTAAAATAAACAGCTTTGAAAGGGCTCAAGCCCGAAAGCCCCATGCCATTTTGAAGAACGTTTTCTGCTGTTCTCATGGCAAGCTCACCCTTATCATTGACCAGATCATAGCTAAATGATTCCAATTCATTGTCATGGCAATATTTTTCAAATACAGATAATTGCTCGATTGACATTGGGAAATGATTATTTCTTGCAATGACTACTTGGAATTGACCTTCAACTGAACCTACCAACTCAACCAAGTACTTCATTGTAGCCTTGAAATTATTTCCTCCGGCTACCACGCACACAATTAGCAGCTCAATGCCAGACATATCCAGCATCTCCCTCACATTGCCTGGATTACTTGCTGCGAAATATTTTGGAAGCTGCTCAGCAACGCTCGCGCCATTGTCCACAATAAACAGCTTCCTATTTGCTGCAGCTACACTTTCAAAAAGTGAGTTGAAGGCACTTCTATCTATCCTCTTGGTTTCACGATCGAGGAATGAGACTTTGACTGGATCGCGATAAGCCAGATGTTTTGAAATAGATGTTGTGGCATCATCGCTGTCAATAACAAGAGAGTCCAGATGCTTTTCCGCGACCAGAAAAGTTAAAACACTCTTGCCAATACCTCCCTTAGCTTGGGTAATCGAAATTATTTTCTTTGTCATATTTATTTGGTTTAATACTTACTCTCTCTATTTAACTCGCTTTAACAAATGAGCGTTTTGAAGCAGAGCTACCTTCAACTGTGATTTATAATAGCGCACCTTCCTGCTGCCCGGATAAGGCTTTTCAAATGGAATCAGGCCTAGCGAGCGCCAGTGCAAAAGTGTCGGGGCTGAACAATCAAGAATTTTCAGAGCCTCCTTCTGACTAATGGGAAGCTCGTCTTTGTCCATCTCTGTCCCTGAGACTTCTAAGAAGACCGATTTGATTATGCTCCGTAATTCATCTTTGGTTAAAGATGTTAAAACAAGTTCTTTCTCCATACTTCTTTGATTTACTGAAGTTTTCTTATCCTTTCTCCAGTTTTCAATGATATATGGGAATCATAAACCCATTTTTGGGGAATTACCTGAAAATAAATATTTTTACTTCACTCTAATTTATGTTTGATAGATGGCAGAACCTGATATAGATCTCCTGTATTTACTCAAAAAGCTAACTGTTCACTTCAAGAAAAAATATAAGGGTTTCACAGGTACTAGCAATATTCTTATTAAGGGTGTAGGGATTGACGATCTTGTAGCTGAAACCCTGACAAGGCATTACGAAGACATCAAGAAATTTGATGGTGATAAAGCAAGCCTTGAAACTTATCTTATAAATTGTGTCTCAAGGTCATTTATAAAAGATCTGTTTAAGTCAAGTGAAATATCGAATAAGATTCTATCCTTGAAGGAAGGTGACATTGATGAAAAAATTGAAGATGGTTTCATTGTTAACACATACATAGACGACCAAATGGATTATGAGTCATTTTTCACTTATATAGAAAATGACATTAAAGATGACAAGATTGCAACCATTGTTTTTTTTGACAAATATCACGAAGGCCTGAAGAGGGGAGAAATTGCAAAGAGACATAATTTAGAGCTCAAAGATTATGATCTGGGAATGGATCGACTTAATACTGCTTTTGAAAAGGCAAGCAAAAAATTTGGCATAAGAAAGAAGAGAGCATGAGTAAGAGACAAAAATATGACAAGGACTTTCTTACAAAGTTCGTTAAATCTCTGGCAGAGCATTCAAGTCAGGACGATGCTCATATCCGTCAGTTCTTTATAGAAGAAGGATTGAATCCGGATGAGGAAATAAAAAAGCTGAACGAAAAAGCAGCGAAGCTCATAGCTGACGTCAAAAAAAAGAAGCAGATAAGACCAAAATTTTAGGCTAACCTGTCGAATTCCGTTGTCAACTATTTGAATGAAGTGCCATGTTGTTTCCTTCAGTGTCATTGAAAAAAGCCATAAATCCATTCAGTCCGATAGAAGTTTTTGGCATTGAAATCTTGCCTCCAGATTTTTCAATTCGATCCAGAACATTTTGCAAGTCAGGATTTGCATTTAGGCTTTCAACAACCAGTTTGAAACAACAGGAACGAAAGTCTGCGACAGAAGGAATGAAGCAATCATTGCGAAGCCAACTGCGAGCGAAAGAGCAAGAAACATTGCCCTGGGAACTCCGGTCATAAACAGAGAGGGAACAAATACAGCCAACACGCTAAAGAGGATCAGTAGCTTCGGTAAGGCAATCTCTTTGCAAGCATCGATGATCGCTTTTGCTTTCGGCTTTCCCTGTTCCTGATGATGGTGAATGTTTTCTACTGTAACTGTAGCTTCATCCACCAATATTCCAACTGCAAGAGCAAGTCCTCCTAACGTCATAATGTTGATGGTTTGATCAAAGAGGTAGAGAAAGACTGCGGCAGATAGTAGAGCCAACGGAATTGTAAAAATCACAATCAAAGCGCTTCGCTTGTCTCCTAAAAACAAAAAAACCATTAACCCCGTGAGGATTGCTCCTAATCCTCCTTCGAATATTAAACTTTGAAGGGAATTGATCACATAACCTGATTGATCGAACTCGTACGAAACTTTTATGTCATCGGGAATTGCCGCTTGCATGTCGGGCAACGCTTTTTTGATTCGCTGCACTACGTCCCAGCATCCGCTCGTTTGGTTACGGGTATATAAACCGATCTCTTTCCGTTGGTGAGCGCATAGCCCGTTGTAACGTCTGCGCCATTTTCGATTGTTGCAACATCACGAACAAACATCGAAGCTCCGTTGACTGTCTTTAGCGGAATGGTTTCTAACTCTTTAAAATTATCAATCACACTATTTGATGGCGTGATTAAAGTATAATCTCCAATGCGAACATTGCCAGCAGGCGAAATAGTATTGTTTTTTGCAATCGCCATCACAAGATCATCGGGAGTGAGCCCAGAACTTTTCATTCGTTCAGGATCGGCTTTGATCAGAATCGTTCGTTGGTTTCCACCAAATGGAGGTGGCGCAACTGCAAAACAAAAAGTCTTCATCGTGTAAGAATTCCCAGTAAGTTACGATGAGAAATGGGAGGAAAAATGGAGTTGGAATAATTTGCCCTTTCCAAGAATTTAGAGTGATAAAAGTTAAAACTATAGCCAACCGTTTTTTTTATACCATTCTGCTGTGTCATCTACCGCTTGCTGAAGAGTATAGGTTGAGTAGTCATCAAGAGCTTCCCAAACTGGCTGGCTATTGCAAGCCCAGTTGGCGGCTGTTACCTCAGCAAATTTTTCCGAGTGAAGGAAGGGAAGTTTACCGAACATTCGATGGATCATCTCGTTTATGTTTACTAAAAGAAGCCCCAGAAAATAAGGGATATTAATGTGAATTGTTTTTTTACCTAACGCATGGCGGATGGCCAAATTCAGTTCTCTTTTTTCATAATTCAATCCGTCTGAAACAATGTAGGTTGTGGATTTTGTGGAAATCTCAAGTAGGGAAATTGCAACGCGCGCCAAATCGCGGACATGGATTAGCGAAATCTTTTGCGGCTCTCTTCCAATTGAAATTTCAAACCCTTTCGAAATGGTTCTGAATAGCACCAGAAAATCGCGGTCACGTGGTCCGAGCACAGCAGTTGGCTTTAAAATAATGACCGGAAAAATACCTATCGATTTTACAAATTGCTCGGCCTTTTGTTTGCTGCGCGCGTAAGCAGATAAAGGGTGCTCTATGTCTGTCATGTCAATGGGTTTCCGAGTGGCTGCATTTCCTGGGCCATAGGTAGCGAGAGAACTAATCAGTAGAAATTTTTTGATTTCCATTCCAGACGCACCAAGCGCGTGAACCAGATTTCGAGTGCCCTCATAATTGATCTTATCGAAATCCTTTTTGCTCTTTGCCGATGTGGCACCTGCGCAGTGCACAACGTAATCGAACGATCCAACACGGTCAAAAAATTTCTTCATCTGCCTATTGGTATTTTCTGAATTGGTCAAGTCAATTTCAAAAAATGAAATGGATTTGTCTTGAAGAAATTGTTTAGAGCTAGACTTTCGAACAGCAGCATAGACATTTAAACCACGCGCGATTGCCTCATCCACCAGGGAACTTCCAATGAAACCGCTAGCCCCGGTAATCAATATCTTTTCTTGCATTACAAAAAAATCAAAGGTACTTAATGTAGCATCTTCTTCGCTTGTGTTGAAGTGCTTCATAATATTCCCACAGCGCCTGAACTTTGTTATTTTTTTCCAACTCGGGATTGGTTTCGGCAAACTGAATTCCATTGCGTATGCATGAACGGGTGATTTCACTCATAATGATGGCGTTAACCCCCTTACCTTGCAAATCAGGCCGGATGGCTATCAGGTATAAATCAATGATTGTATTGGTGTGCAGCGCTTTAAGAAGGTGTATCGCCCCGAAGGGCAACAAACGTCCTTGGCCTTTTTGAAGAGCCTTGGAAAGAGATGGCATAGTGATGCCAAACCCTGCCAGTTTCCCCTCGTGGTCTGTAACTAACGAAACATAGTCAGTTCTAATAAATGAAAAGTATTGACGTGTATAGTAGTCCATCTGTCGCTGGGTGAGCGGCACTACCCCATAGAGTTCGGCAAAAGCAATATTGATGAGTTGAAATATTTGTTGGGCATAGGGTAATATATCTTTCGGCTTGCGCAATCGAACGATCTGTAATTGAAATCTTTTTTTGACCAGTTCTGTTATGCGCTCGAGATTTTTAGGAACCTCCTTCGGAATTTTAATTAAGAATTCGAGCCAGTCTGCATCTTTGGCGTATCCCAATTCTTCCACATAGCGCGGGTAATAAGAATAGTTGTAAATCGTGGCAAGGGTACCCCTCTTATCAAAGCCCTCCACTAGCATCCCTTCGTGATCTAGGTCAGTAAATCCCAATGGACCATGAATGGCTTCCATGTTTCTTTCGCTCGCCCAATTCTCAACTTGAGAAAGTAGTGCCAGCGCAACTGATTTATCCTCAATAAAATCAATCCAACCAAATCGGACATAATTTTTATTCCATCTTTCAATAAAGGCATGATTAATGATACCGGCAATCCGCCCCACGGGCACATCATCGCGGTAGGCCATCCAATAGCGTGCTTCACAGTAATCAAATGCCGGATTTTTATCCTTTCGCAAGGTGGCCATTTCATCAAACCGCAATGGGGGTACGAAAAAAGGATTGGCCTTATACAAGCTATAGGGGAAATTGACAAAGTCTTTTAGCTGTCGTTTGGTTAAGACTTCCTTGATTTGCAAACTCATTGCACTCAAATTATATCCATCGATTGGGCAATCAATTCTATTTTTGAAATGGCGTAATCAATTTGTTCGAGGGTATGTGTTGCCATTAAACTAAAACGTATTAATGAACAATCGGAGGCAACTGCTGGTGCACAGACAGGGTTTACAAACACACCTTCACTTAAAAGTCGGTTGGCTAATTGAAAGGTTTTGATGTCATCACGAATGTAGATTGGTATAATTGGAGTACAGGAATTTCCTGTATCAAAACCTAATTCTTTCAACGACTTTAGTGTATAATGCGTATTTTTCCAAAGCTGCTCGATTCGATCGGGCTCACGCTGCACAATTTGCAAAGCTGCCTTGGCGCTGGCTGCTGCTGCCGGTGACATACTTGCACTGAACATTAAAGAACGGGCATGGTGCTTTAAAAAGTTTATTGTTTTACTGTCACTGGCAATAAAACCTCCAATGGAAGCCAGCGATTTGCTAAAAGTACCCATGATTAAATCAGTCTTTTCGGTCAAGCCAAAATGCGAGGCTGTTCCTTCTCCCTGTTGACCAATGACGCCAAGTGCATGTGCATCATCAACCATTACGGACGCTCCATAGTTATCAGCCAGTCGAATAATCTCCGGCAACATGGCAATATCGCCATCCATGCTGAAGATGCCGTCAACCGCAATCAGCTTGACTTTATTTTCATCGCACGATTGTAAAATCTTTTCGAGCGAATGCATGTCATTGTGCCTGAATTTAATTGTCTTTCCAAAGCACAATCTGCTTCCCTCTATAATAGAGGCATGGTCAAGCTCATCCAATATCAGGTAATCATTGCGCCCCAACAAGGCCGGAATAACTCCGATGTTTACCTGAAAGCCCGTACTAAAAACCAGGGCTGCCTCTTTTCCTGTAAATTTTGCAAGATCTTCCTCCAGTTCAATATGGATATCAAGTGTTCCATTTAGAAAACGGGAACCCGCACAACCGGTCCCGTAGCGATTGATAGCCCATTGTGCTGCTGCCTTTACTTCCGGATGATTGGTAAGGCCAAGATAACTGTTAGAACCAAACATGAGGACGGGCTTATCATCAATAATTACTTCTGTGTCCTGGTCCGATTGAATTGTCCTAAAGTAAGGATAAACCCCCATGTGTTTGAGTTGATCCGCTAACTGAAATCGATGTATTCTTTGTGCCATTGGATTGGTAGGGCTGACTAAGTAAGGGGTTGATGCCATAGTTATGTGTTTTCGTATTGTAAATGTGCCACAAATTAAATAATAAAGGATAATTTTATCCTAAATAAAATTAAAACTTATAAATTGCAACATTTTACTGACGTTAGATGATCTTCTGGTGCAATCGTTTATGATTCGAAGAGCGGTCTTAGTGTTGCTGGTTTGCCTTTTCGGAGTCTATTCGGGCCACATCTATTTGACGCCCACCACGGACGGTAGCGACCCAGCTGTGCAGGCCGGAAAAATGATATGGCAAAAGAAAAATTGCACAGCCTGTCATCAGTTGTATGGTCTAGGTGGCTTCCTTGGGCCGGATCTTACCAATATCTACTCAGCTAAAGGCCCTGATTATATAAAATCTTTTGTTCAAGGAGGTACGGCAACAATGCCCGCTTTTATCCTCTCTGACAATGAATTGAAATCGCTCATCGAATTTCTTAAGCATGTGGATGAGACGGGGCGATCTGATCCGCGGAGATTTAAAATTAACCTTAATGGAACGATTGCCTCAAACTAATATCTCTCCTCCGAAAAAACTTATTCTATCAGCCCTCGTCATGCTTCTGCTGGCGATGACTTTTGGAGTTATTGGTAGTTTTCAATATGTAGTCCCCGGATTGTATAAGACTTTTTTATCCTTTGAAAAGATAAGACCTCTCCATGTCACTTCTGCTATTTTTTGGATTCTGATGGCCGCCACGGGCGGCACCCTGTCTTACCTTGATGAGCTAGCGGGCAAGATTGATCAAAATCGCTTGACACAAGGACAATGGATTGTTTTTCTAGTATCAGTGGTAGCTATCCTGGTCTCCTATTCGATCGGCATTTTTGGTGGAAGGGAATATTGGGAGTTTCATCCGGTGCTGGCTATTCCGGTAATGGCCGGTTGGATTTTGTTCACGATCAATGTCGTTCGGTCAACAAAGAAGTTGAAAGATCGACCGGTATATGTTTGGATGTGGATCACGGGGGCAGTTGGCTTTCTGATCACGTTTTCGGAATCATACCTGTGGTTATTCCCCTACTTTCAAAGAAATATTGTTCGTGATATGTCAGTGCAATGGAAATCGTATGGAGCAATGGTGGGGTGCTGGAATATGTTGATTTACGGTTCCAGCATTTATTTAATGCAGAAAATTTCAGGGGATAAAACTTACGCACGTTCGAGAGTGAGTTTTTTGCTATTCTTCATTGGTTTGACAAACCTGATGTTCAATTGGAGTCACCATATTTATACACTTCCAGCGGCATCGTTTGTTAAACACCTGGGTTATCTGATCAGCATGACGGAACTTTTTATATTAGGACGAATTATTTATAAATGGAAGGCTACTGTAACTTCTGCATTGCGGTACAGGCATCTGCTTCCTTGCAGGTTTTTAATGGCTGCAGATTTGTGGATATTCATCAACCTTTCGTTGGCCATATTTATTTCAGTACCGGGAATTAACCTCTACACGCACGGCACGCACATCACCGTTGCTCATGTGATGGGCGCGACCATCGGAATCAACTCAATGATATTACTGGCCGTGATTACCGATGTTATGAACAAAGCGTGTGGTTCTTTGCTATCGTATCAAAGACAGATCACAGCGGGGCTGATCTCGGCCAACATTTCTTTGCTCGTGTTTGTCACTGCGCTAACGATGGCGGGCATTAAACGCACGCATTGGCAAATGAGTGATCGTACAATACCTTTCTCGGTCATGATGAACGAATCGCTACCTTATTTTTTGGTATTTGCCCTGTCAGGAGTTGCGCTCTTTGCAAGTTTTATTGTCATTGTCTATCCTATTATGAAGAATGCTCTGGCTTGTAGTGCAGTCAACTTTTTAAGTCTCAAGTTGAAGATTCAACCAGCAGTCGAATGATTTCATTAACAAAAATTTTCAGGTTTGATGCTGCGCACGCCATTCATGAATATCCGGGTGCGTGCGCCAACATTCATGGACATTCGTACGAACTGCATGTAACGGTAATCTCAAAAGATGTGGATACGTCAACTTATATCGAAAAGTTGGGCATCATCTACGATTTTAAAGACTTAAAAAAAATAGTTTTAGAGGTGGTTAATCAATTCGATCATAAACTGTTGCTTTCAAAAACGAGCGTTAAGAAGCGAGCTGTCGCTGTAAATGAGGATGAACTGTTAGTTATGGATGCTGAACCAACCGCTGAAAATTTGGTGATCTACTTCAGGGATCGGATACAAACACAGATACCCGATACGGTTAAGCTTCAACGACTCATCCTTTGGGAAACGAAAGACTCCTATGCAGAATGGATCAACAAACCCAATTCATTTCCTTTATGAGCCGGGTGGAAACCAGAGGGCATCGTTTGGCTACGAATGTGGACCAGCCTGCATTGCAGAACAAAATCAGAGAACTGAAGAAGTCCAAAAACGCAGTTCTTCTGGCTCATTACTATCAGGTTCCCGAAATTCAGGATTTAGCCGATTACGTGGGAGATAGTTTGGGGCTTTCGCAGCAAGCAGCTGGAACCAGCGCGGATATTATTGTTTTTGCGGGGGTTCTGTTTATGGCCGAGACAGCCAAAATTTTGAATCCCGAAAAAAAGGTAATTGTACCCACGTTGGAAGCGGGTTGTTCCCTGGCCGACTCTGCCCCGCCTGTTGGCTTTAAAAAATTTATCAGCGAAAATCCTGGGCACCTTGTTGTTACCTACATCAATTGCTCGGCAGAAATCAAAGCTATGAGTGATCTTGTCTGCACTTCATCCAATGCAGAGAGAATTATCGATTCCATTCCCGAATGGCAACCCATCATCTTTGCTCCAGACAAAAACTTAGGCCGCTACCTAATTGAAAAAACAGGTCGAACAATGAAGCTTTGGCATGGGAGCTGCATCGTCCATGAATCGTTCGCTATCGACAAATTACTCAACCTTTACCAGCAACATCCTGATGCAAAAATTATTGCTCATCCTGAAGCTGAGGGTCACATCTTGAAAGTTGCCAATTTTATTGGATCTACTGCGGCCCTGATCGATTATGCTCGGAATGACGAGGCACAAAAATATATCGTAGCCACGGAAGCTGGTATTTTGCACAAGATGAAGGAAGCGGCTCCTCATAAGGAGTTGCTTGCTGCTCCTTCCAATGAAAATAATACGTGCGCATGCAGCGAATGTGGGTTCATGAAAATGAATACACTAGAGAATCTCTACCATTGTTTAGTCGAGGAGCGGCACGAGATACATATTCCCGACACGATTCGTCATAAAGCGATCTTACCTATCCAGCGCATGCTAGAACTATCAAAGCCGGAGATGGAGAATAGATAAAGCGGGATATGAAGGAAAACTATAATGAAGTTGATGTATTGATTATTGGGTCGGGTATAGCCGGCCTAACCGCGGCCATCAAGCTTGCGCAAGCTTTTCCCCAACATAGTGTTGTTGTCATCACAAAAAATTCCAACGAATCAAACACTCGATATACACAAGGCGGAATCGCGGTAGTGATCGATTTATTAAATGATTCATTAGAAAAGCATATTGACGACACATTGCTCGCTGGCGGTGGGGCATGCGACAAAAATGTGGTGGAAATGGTAATTAATGAAGCCCAAGAACGACTAAACGAAATCATCGAATGGGGAGCCGAGTTTGATCGCGTTGCAACAGGTGAATTGAGCCTTGGCCTGGAAGGAGGTCATACCGCAAAAAGAATCGTTCACGTAAAGGACTTTACCGGATTGCACCTAGAAATTGTTTTGTTAAGAAAAGCGGCAACCCTATCAAATTTGAAAATAGCATCACATCGCTTTGCACTGGATCTAATCACTGCGGTTTCTGAAGAAAAAAGTACCGGAAGCGATTGGAGGACGAAATGTTTAGGTGCCTATGTGTTAAACGAAGAGTCTGGTTTGATTGAGACCTATGTTTCAAAAGTTACAATTCTTGCCACTGGGGGCGCAGGTCAGGTGTATCGAACAACCACGAACCCGGCCATCGCCACCGGTGATGGTGTTGCGATGGCCCATCGTGCTCACGCGCGCATTAAAGACATGGCGTTTGTTCAATTTCATCCCACAGGATTTTCTTCATCTGGCAAAGGATCTTCGTTTTTAATTTCAGAAGCAGTGCGAGGATATGGGGCGCATCTTGTAAATGCACAGGTAGAACGTTTTATGTTTAGATATGATGTTCGTGGAGAGTTGGCTCCGCGCGACATCGTAAGCCGCGCAATAGAACAAGAGAAGAAAAGTAATGACCATTACATATTTCTTGACTGCCGTCATTTAGATCAAGCTGATCTTAAAATGAAATTCCCGACCATCGTTGAGCAGTGCCAGATTAATAAACTAGATCCACAACAGGACTTGATACCTGTAGAGCCAGCCGCTCATTATTTTTGCGGTGGTATTGACGTTGATCTTAAAGGTCGTTCATCGATTGACAAGTTGTATGCGTGTGGTGAATGCGCCTGCACCGGCCTGCATGGCGCAAATAGGTTGGCATCCAATTCCCTTTTGGAGGCCATGGTGTATGCTCATCATTGCTTCATCGACATTAGTGAAAAACTCAGTCAACTGGATTTTACAGAACAAAAACCTCAACCATTTAGAGTAAGTGATACTGATTGTAGTACAACCCTGAATGTGAAACTTCTTAGAGCTGAACTCAACGAGCTAATGAGCAAGAAGGCCGCAATTGTGCGATCCGATGTCGGTTTAAGGGAAGCTCTCGTTAAGATATTGAAATTAAAAGTAGTAGTGGAAGCGGATTATCGTAATCATGCAATTTCTGTTGACACATGCGAACTTAGAAACCTCGTTACAGTTGCACAGATGGTTGTGGAAGATTCGATGAACAAAAAAGTGAATCAAGGCACGTTTTATAATGTCGATTTAGTGGGGGTGGCTGCATTGCCGAATAAGTAAGAATCCGAGAACTCTCCCCTTTAAAGTTTATAGTTTTTCAGAAAAGTTTTGCCTTTTGCATATTCGTTGGCCAATTCTTGAACCGTCTTTCCCCTCAAAATGTCACGCATTTGATGCTTGCTTGATTTTATCTCGTTGTGAACAGGGCACGGAAATTTGTCCGAACATTCTTTTAACCCTAACACACAGGTTTGTAGAATATCCTGTCCATCAATAGCATGAACAATTGAGTTTAGATAAACAGGCTTTGATTTTTGCTTAATGAAAAAACCCCCATTTGGTCCTTTTACTGATTGAATCATCCCTTCCCGAACTAAAACCTGAAGAACTTTTGCAGTGAATGCCCGTGGAGCGTCAATTTCACGGGCAATTTCAGGCACGTTCAATTTGGTACCATCGGCACTTCGAATGGCTATGTACAGTGCTGCCCTGATAGCATATTCGCAAGCTTTTGAAAACATTGTAGTTAGTTTGTGAGAATTGGTAATGAATTGCCGTAAAACTAATAAATTAGATTTTCACTTTGCTACTTAGTACATCACCTGCCTATTTCAAGGTAGAAGCCGCATCGCAGAACCAAAAAATAGGTTTAAGAATTTGATTCTCCAGTTCATCCAGACCTTCTTGCAATTTGGCAGCCAACTCAATTTTTTGGTTGTCCATTTTTCCTAAAAGATCCTTATAGTAGGCCACGCCTTCGCTAATATTCTTTTGAAAAGTTTGTATTTGTTTTTCATTCTTTTCATCCACCGCTTGTCTGGCTTTTGCAATCATTTCTTTTAGGTAATCGAGATAAAGAGAAAGCTCCTTGATGAAAATCGAAGGGCGTGATTTATGCGTGATCACATTGATCTTTCCATAGATGTGGTTAACCATTTCTTGCAATGAAAGGATTTTTGAAAAGTAGGCGATGTTGGGACCAGGGCAAATATTCACAGCGTCTAATTTTTTGAAAGGTTTCAAATGATATTTGTTTACCGCTGCATTGCTTAACCCAATGCAGAGGCACTCCTTGGCTAACACCTCTTGTACTTGCCTTTTATATTCTTCTTGTGGCAAATCCAAGCTTTGAAGTTGGGCTATTTTCCGTTCCTGATATTTCCTTGAGGCGGTGCATATAGGCTCAGTAGTAAACTCTGTATTTGATTCAAGGTACTTTTCGGTGCAAGGGCTGCCCGGTCTTTTTTTTTCGATGCGATTGAATTTTTCATTTTCAGCCGAGGTGCCTCTCAAATAATGAAATCGAATTCCCAATGGGGAGTTTTTGCTTAAAAAAATGTCAGCCTCGGTAGCTTTGCTTAAAAGGTTTAAGGTAGGGTTGTCAACTGTGGTGGCTTCAGGCACCAACAAAAATGGGGTACCCCAGCCAGTGCTGTCAATGCCATAGTAATTTCTCAAGAATTCATCTTCATCGGCCGTGCCAATACCACCTTGGAAAGAAATCGAAAGAGCAGGTGCCGAAGGATGACACCTTCTTCCTTTTTCAGCCAGGGCACGGTTATAAAGCCCAAATAGCTCCTGAACAAGCGAATTTCTTTTGTTTTTAAATTCTTCAAGAATAGGGCCGATCAAAAGCCCGTCTGTTGCAAATGCGTGCCCTCCACAATTCAGACCCGATTCTATTCGAAACTCACTCACCCAAAGTCCTTTCTTTGCCAATACCTTTCCTTGGATGTAGGCTGACCTATAATCAGAAACCTTAATAATGATCTTTTTGCCAAATTCTCCGTTTTCATTCCGATCGAACGAGGGGAGTGTCTCCATATAATTGAAAAGTCTAGGGTTCATCCCAGCGGAAAGCACAATTGAAGAATTGTCAAGCGTGCTATTAGCATATCCTCTGAGGGCACTGAGAGCATCGGAAGAATTTGGAACTGTATTGCCATTTTCATCAACTTGATTTCGATCGAGCTTGGTCATAATGTTAGCATCAATAGAGCCTGGCTTTACTTGCTGCCTTAAGTAATTCCCTATTGTTACTTTTTGAGGGGCGGCATCTGTGCTCATCATCGTTTTGAAGAGACGATGCAAACTATGATGGCTCGGCAACATTTCGAAATACTTAGATAACTCACTACCTTTCTCAAACGATTGTTTTGTCATTTCCTGAAGCTGATCTTTTACGATCCGATGAACGAGATTCAGATAGTCCGTTATCCGCCTGGCGCGATGATCATGCATCTTATTTGTAATGGGTGTATATGGTTCATTGCGTTGTCCATAATAGTATTGCCGCATTTTTTCAATCAAGTTATCTTCAACAATTGAAATAACAGATGAAATGCCAAAACGCGCGACTTTTATTGGAGAGTCTATGGTAAAAGCTAATCCCATAACGGGGATGTGAAAGGTGTGGTTAGAAGTGCTCATGGTAATTGTTTTAGCAAAGGTAATAAAAGATAATATTATCCTTATATATACGCACTGATTTACGAAAATGAAAGAAGTGAATTATAAAAATGGAGAACTTGCTAATTGGCTTACTCATGCTTTGGCGTTTGTGTTGAGCATAGTCGGATCCATTTACCTCTACGTTTCCCTGACACAAAACAACAGTGTAAGCCGGTTGAGATGGTTGAGTATAGTTGTATATACTACTTCCTTGATATTACTGTATGCATCATCCACGCTCTACCATGCCATAAAAAATGTGAGATGGAAACGATTGTTTCGGATGTTGACCGTATTTCCATTTGCGTAAAAAAAGTAGCGGGCACTTATACTCGTTTTTGATTTTGGCACTGTCATAAGATACTGGATTTCCACGGCTTATGGTGCAATGGAGCTTAGTTGCATTTGGGACCTATTCAAGGTCTGTTTATTGGAGAAAAGGAATATTTTATCAACGGTTTTGTACTTGGCAATAGGCTGGATAGCTGTATTTCTGTTGGGCAAACTTCATTATACTGTCTTTTTTTTGATTTTGATGTGCATCATTGCCGGATGAGTCTTTTTCTCTTTGGGCGTAATATTTTATCTTTCAAAAAAAATTCCCTTTAACCACACCATATGGCATACTTTTGTAATGGCGGGAAATCGTTTGGCATTTTGTAGGGATTTGTCTTTTGACATTAAATAAATAAAAGTATTTACATACTTTTATAGTAATATTACTACCTTTGATATATCGGAATAAATTATCCTTTTATAAGAGAGAAACTTGAGGTCCTCAATTTTTAATTTACCACTTATGTTAAAACCAAGTACAATTTCAATTTGCGCGTTGCTATTTGCTGCATCATCCATCGTTGGGTGCAAGTCAAAACAATCAAGCGATTCAGATGAGCCAAAGACTACTGAAGTCGCCAAGGAAGAAATTCATGAAACTCGTAAGGCTGAACTTACAAGCCCTCCATTTGTTCCCCGGCAGTTAGTTGGAAAGCGCAAGCCAGTTAAATGGATTGTAGAACTCGAGGTCATTGAGAAAGTCATGAAAATGACAGGTGGAGTTGAATATAATTTCTGGACATTCGGAGGAACAGTACCTGGTAGTTTTATCCGCACCCGCCTGGGAGATGAAATTGAGTTTCATTTGAAGAACAGCCCGAATAACAAGCTCCCCCACAATATTGATTTACACGCTGTGACAGGACCAGGTGGTGGGGCTGCTGCTTCATTCACTGCTCCTGGTCATGAGTCGGTGTTCAATTTTAAATTATTAAATCAAGGTTTATTTGTTTATCACTGCGCCACCGCCCCGGTTGGAATGCATATTGCGCAGGGGATGTATGGGCTGATATTGGTAGAACCAAAGGAGGGCTTGCCCAAAGTGGACAAAGAATTTTATATTATGCAAGGTGACTTCTACACCAAGGGAAAAAATGGTGAAGCAGGACTTCAGCCTTTTGACATGCAAAAGGAAGTAGATGAGAAGCCAGATTATGTTGTGTTTAATGGATCTGTAGGTTCCCTATCCGATGACAATGCACTGAAAGCAAATGTTGGAGAAACAGTGCGTTTGTTCATAGGAAATGGCGGGCCAAACTTGGTTTCATCCTTTCATTTGATTGGCGAAATCTTTGATAAGGTTTATATAGAAGGAGGTACTAAGGCAGTTAATTATAATGTTCAAACTACGCTGATACCCTCGGGTGGAGCTACTGTTTGTGAGTTTAAGATAGATGTACCGGGTACATATATCTTGGTAGATCATTCAATCACTCGGGCATTTAACAAAGGTGCACTAGGTATGTTAAAAGCCGATGGCCCTGAAAATAAAGCGATCTATTCCGGAAAAGAAACGGACAATATTTACGCACCCGAAGGCGGAGGTGTTCATGAAATTCCAAGCGAAAAGACGACCGTTAATATCCCCAAGACCTTAGACGAAAGAATTGCACGTGGCAAACAAATTTTTGCCCAAAGTTGTATCGCCTGCCATCAAGCTGAAGGACAAGGCGTGCCTGCTGCATTCCCACCATTGGCGAAGTCGGATTATTTTGCCAAAGACGTGAGTAAAATCATTAATGCAGTTACAAATGGGCTAAGTGGGGAGGTTACCGTGAATGGTACTAAATACAATAATATTATGCCAAAGCAAGTATTTAGTGACGAGGAATTATCTTATGTAATCACCTATGTACTCAACAATTTTGGCAATAAAGGAGGCGAAGTAAAGCCTGAGCAAGTAAAGGCGGCACGTAAGTAATCTTAACCTACCGTTCGCATTTATGTCGGTGACAAAAACCATTGCGCTGTTGCTGCTTATTCAAAGCACTTCAGGAGAAATGCAACCTATCATTGGCGGAAGTTATAAGCCATTATACGGACAAACCAAAAAGGAATTCTCTGTAGAGGTAGCAGATTTTTTCCTTGATAAATATCCCGTAACTAATGAACAGTTTCTGCTGTTTGTAAAAGCCAACCCGTCTTGGCAAAAATCTAAAGTGAAATCGGTTTTCGCAGACAAGGCGTATCTGCGAAACTGGCAGGGAGATCTCACTCCTGGGGAGAATTCCCCATTAAATTCTCCTGTTACAAATGTTTCTTGGTTTGCTGCCCGTGCATACGCAAAGTGGCTGAACAAAAGACTGCCAACAACCGATGAATGGGAATATGTGGGGCGCGCCAATGCCACTAAAAAGGATGCAACACTTGATAGCACATTCTATCAATATCTGTTGGACTGGTACGAAAAGCCTGTCTATTATCCATTACCTGCCGTTGGGCAGACATTCAAAAATGTGTATGGCATATTTGATATGCACGGTCTCGTTTGGGAATGGACTGATGATTTTAATTCCATCATGTTAAGTGGTGAAAGTCGCAAAGACAAGGGCGAGGATAAAAATCTTTTTTGCTCAGGTGGCGCGGTAGGTGCTAAAGATCTGACAAATTATGCGGGCTTCATGCGTTACGCTTTTCGCAGCAGCCTAAAAGGGAATTACTGTTTGAACAACCTTGGGTTTAGATGTGCCCGTAATTACCATGAAAATGAAAAATAGTCTATTGATATTATCAGTCTTTTTATTGGCCTTTTGCAGTTCAAAACAATCCTCAATAGATCAAGATAGTTCGATAGTGCCCGAGTCTTCAATTTATTGGATGAATAACCATTGGAAAAACCAAGATGGAAAAGATATGCGGCTTAAGGATTTTAAGGGTAAAGTAGTGGTGATTGCCATGATGTTTACTTCCTGCAGGGCTTCTTGCCCAAGGTTAGTGGCCGATGTTCAATCCATTGAAAAGGGACTCGACAAAAATTCTTTGAAGGAAGTGACTTTCGTGTTGTGTACAATTGATCCTGAATATGACGTGCCTCAGCGATTAAAATCTTATGCCATTGAACATCATTTGCCTTTGGAACACTGGACGTTGCTTACGGCAGACCAGGAAACGACCCATGAAATGAGTGCTCTGCTTGGAGTGAAGTATAAAAGAACTTCCCCGATAGAATTTTCTCATTCCAATATTATATCCGTCATCGATCAAAATGGAAATATTTTCTTTCAACAAGAAGGAATTGAAGGTGATCCAAAGTTGATGATTGATTCCATCAAGAAGCTATTGTAGCACAAAGCTTTTGAACCATAAAATATGATCATTAAAAATATTAAGACTGACGGCTCTACCCGATCCTAAATTAAAAATCCTAAACCGATGAAAACAATTTATCTACTCTCTGCATTATATTTTCTTTTGCATTTGTAAAAGCTCAAGGCAACTCAAATTCAGAAAGCAAGAAACCTACAATCATCCTTGCCGAAGGGGTTATCGTAGTAGGGTATGTTGACAATGGCGCTTATATCAATTTTGTTGGCCCGTCACTTCGTTTTGTTAAAAAGCCAAATTGGTCCATAAGTGTTGGAATGCTTCCAACACTACGCATAAAGGCTGATAATTCTTTGCCGCCCGCCAAGACAAACTCAACCATCCAACCTACCACAGGAGTTGGGTTGACCTTCGTTACGAGGCATTTTGCTCTTCAGGTGCCATTTTATTACAATCCCCACATTCCACTGCTGATGGGCAGTGGAATGTGGGGATAGGTATAGGGTATAAGTTTTGAGATAGAGATATAGCAATTCTAACAAGAGAAGTCTTGTGTAATTAATAAAAGTATATAAATACTTTTATTAAGATATTTATTGTATTTTTGTTTTGTCAATATGACGAATCAAACAACTTTAAATTATGAGCACAAAAGAAGAAAGTACTCTAAACGTAACCCTAATCGACCCCAGGTTAAAGCATCCAACCATATTTGAGAAATTTGACCTGCTTGAAGAAAATGAGTCATTGATATTGCTCAATGACCATGACCCCAAGCCACTCTATTATCAATTGATCAATGAGCGTGGAAACATATTTCAGTGGGAATACGTTGAGCAAGGCCCTGAAATCTGGAAGGTAAGGATCTCAAAGAACAAAAGTGGTGATCTTGAAAAGACCCTAGGGCAACTGGCAGCAGAAGACCTTCGCAAAGCACAGGTCTTTAAAAAATACGGCCTGGATTTTTGCTGTGGGGGAAAGAAAACGTTGAAACAGGCATGCGTGGAAAAAGGCATTGATGTAGAAGCTGTTGAGACTGACCTGCAACATACAGACCACCTGAAGACTTCCGGCCGCGAGCTTTTCTATGATGAATGGAGCTTGGACCTTTTAGCTGACTATATTGTACAGGTTCATCATAGTTACATTAAAAAGAACTTACCTGATCTGCAACAATATGCGCACAAAGTGATGAGAGTACATGGTAGCCGCCATCCGGAGTTGAACCTTGTGCATGAATTGGTTGAGGCTTCTGCAGCAGAACTCAATGAACACCTCTTAAAGGAAGAGCACATCCTATTTCCATTTATTAAATCGCTCGTTGCGGCCTCCAACTCTAAATCAAAAGTAACAGCGCCCTTCGGGACAGTACGCAATCCCATCTCAATGATGGAGAGGGAGCATGAAATGGTGGGAAAATACTTTGAGGAAATCAGAAAAGCGACCGATGGTTATTCGATCCCGGATGATGCGTGTGCTTCTTACAACTTGTTGTACCGGCTGATGGCCGAGTTCGAGGCTGATCTGCACCTTCACATCCACCTTGAAAACAATATTCTATTCCCTAAAGCCATTCAATTAGAAAAAAGAATGGTCTCAGCTTTATGATCGTTACTAGCGATACGAAAATTGGTGTCATATTAAAAGCCCGGCCCGAAGCATTAGAAGCCATTGTCAGTCTGTCGCCCCATTTTACCAAGCTTCGGAATCCATTATTGCGAAAAATAATGGCATCGCGAGCAACGATTAAAATGGCATGTCAGATTTCGGGTTGTAGAGTCGAAGATTTTTCTGAAAAATTGAAGCCGTTCGGCTTTACATTCGAAAAAGCCTCAGTTTCTATTTCCAATACTACCACCGACCATAAACCAACTTTTATGCAAAATTTGAACGTTGAATCGATAAGTGAGTTAGATGTCCGTCCGGTTATTGATGCCGGTAAAGATCCCTTCAAACTGATTATGGGAAAAATTAATGAGCTTAAACAGGGGCAAATATTCAAGCTTATAAACAGTTTTGAACCTATGCCTTTAATTGAACTTCTCGAACAAAAAGGTTTCAAACATCATGTTGAACACATGGGTAAAAATTATGTGGTTACTTATTTCGATAAGGGGGATAGTGGTGAAATAGAGTTTGAGACACCGCAAAGCGACAACGTGAATTGGAATGAAGCACTGCGAATCTTTGAAGGAAAAATAATTGAGACAGATGTAAGGCAGATGGAAATGCCAATGCCGATGCACACTATTATACAGGAATTAGACAGGCTGCCGGATGACCATGCACTATTTGTTTTTCATAAAAGAGTCCCTGTTTTTCTGTTACCAGAGTTGAAGGAGCGTAAATTTAACTATCGCATCCGCGAAATCAGCGACACAGAAGTTCATTTGTTAATCTTTAAAAAACAATCATGACAGCAACAAAGGACTCATCAACTCATACTTCTCCGAGAGTGGTGATCCCTTTTTATGTTTACGCGGCCGGTTGCTTGCTTATTTCTACTATACTGCTGTTTCTATCAACTCATGCATTTCAACAGCACTATTTCCATCCGCGAGTGCTGGCGATTACCCACCTCATGGCCATCGGATGGGGAACGATGATGGTGCTTGGAGCCAGCCATCAATTAGTGCCGGTGATCAGTGAAGGTAAATTGTACAGTGAAAAACTCGCTTACTTATCCTTCATGCTTGCTGCCGTGGGTATCCCTTTGTTGGCGTATGGTTTTTTTAAATTCAATATGGGCGACCCGGCCAAATGGGGTGGTCGTCTGGTACTTCTTTCTGCCTTCAGTTACTTGATAAATCTGGGAAAAACCATTTCGAATGGGGAAAGCGAAAATGTACATGCCGTATTTGTTTTTACTGCTGCCGCGTGGTTGTTCCTGACGGTCTTCTTTGGCCTTGCACTGGTTTACAATTTCACTTATCCCGTTATGCCGCATGATTCGTTGCATTATCTCCCCCTGCATGCACATGCTGGAGTGGTGGGTTGGTTTTTGTTACTTGTTATGGGTGTGGGATCGAGACTTATACCCATGTTCTTGATTTCAAAATATAATAATACACGTTTGTTGTGGGCCATCTATTATTTGATCAATAGTGCGTTAATTAGTTATGTTATCATTTTCTATTTTGTTGATGATTCCAGATGGGTAGTCTTACCGGGAATTTTACTACTGATCTCAATTCTATTATTTATTCGTTATTGTTTTCAGGCATTTCGCAGCCGTATCAGAAACCATGTGGATGGGCCAATGCGACTCTCCCTTCTTTCAATTGCCATGGCAGCATTGCCCATTTTGATGTTAATGATAATTATTACTTCGATACTAATCTCAAAGGGTGAAAAAGCAAACCTCATACTTGCTTATGGATTTATGATTTTTTTTGGATGGATCACAGCCATTATTTTCGGGATGACATTCAAAACACTTCCTTTTATTATTTGGAACAAGGTGTATCACCATCGAATGGCACAGAAAAATACTCCCAATCCGAAAGACATGGTGAACTCAAGACTTTTCAAGGCAATGTCCGTTACCTATTTGATCGGATTCGCTTTGTTTGTTTTGGGTATTTTGGTTCCGGGCCTGGATGGCGTTCTACAAATAGGAGCAGGATTCTTACTATTGTCTACTCTATTCTACAATGTTAATGTCTCACTGGTAATCTTTCACAAGCTCAAATGAATATCCTAACCAACAACGAGAAATTCTGTAATCAATCATTGAAGCAGCTTCGTAATGTTATTGATCCTGAAATTGGTCTGAACATTGTCGATTTAGGTTTGCTTTACGAACTCAACTTGGAAGAAGGCAAAATTGTTTGCAGGATGACTCTTACGTCTCAGTTTTGCCCTATGGGTGAAGTGATCCTTGATGGGGTTCATGAAGCGCTGCAAAATACTTTTGAGGGTTATCAAGTTGAGATTGAACTAACTTTCGAACCACCATGGAACGAAGAGAGGATATCCGAACACGGTCGCCATTTTTTAAGACAATAATCTTATGTTAACAGTTAGTTGCAAAGCAGCCGTAAAGGCAGTGATTTATTTAGGATCAAGATTGAAACCTGACGATTATGCTGGAATAAAAGATATAGCTCACTACATTAATGAGAATGAACATACAGTGGGCAAGGTTCTGCAAAAGTTAGTGCGGGCAAATCTAATCAACAGCAGTAAAGGGCCATACGGTGGGTTCTTTATTTCCGCAAAACAGAAAAATCAGTATATAATTGAGGTGGTGGCTGCTATTGATGGCCTTGATATTTTTAAGCAGTGCGGCTTGGGGTTCCCCAGTTGTAATGAAACTCGTCCATGTCCCTTTCACGAAGACTTCAAAAAAATACGCGAGCAATTTCGTGGGATGTGTGACGAAAACACAATTGAAGATTTTTGCAATGATGTGGAGAAAGGGTTGGCCTGGGTTGGTCGATGACATTCATTAATATGACAATGAGAATAAAATGAAAGAAATAAAACCTTTGAAGCGAGCAGAGGAATTGATTAGTTTGAGTAAAGATCATCATCATGCTTTGCTTCTCTGCTGGAAAATAAAAATGGGCATCTCAAAACTAATTGCCCCAAATAGAATTGCAGCATATACAATCTGGTTCTATAAAAATCATTTAAAGCAACACTTTGAAATAGAAGAAAAATATGTTTTTACATTATTTGATAAAACTGATCCCAATTTGCTAATAGCCCTGCATGACCATTACTCGCTGAAATCCTTTTTTGAGGATGAGCTCAGTTTTGAAACGCTAATTAAGTTTGCTGAGGCATTAGAAATTCACATCCGGTTTGAAGAAAGAGTTCTTTTTAATTCCATCCAAGTGGCGGGTAAACTGCAAAAAGGAATGTTAGCTTTCCATGAAGCGGAGGAATTTGTTGACAATGAAACTGACCTATTTTGGAAATGAAAAAAAAAGTAATTGTGGTGGGGGGTGGTTTTGCAGGACTTCAAATAGTGAGACGACTTAATAGAAAATTTTACGATGTTCTTCTTATAGACAGAGTTAATCACCACCAATTTCAACCCCTTTTTTATCAAGTAGCAACTTCTCAAATTGAGCCATCTAGCATTTCTTTTCCACTGAGAAATGTTTTTAAGGGATATGAGGCTACGCAAATACGGCTAGGGGAAGTAATAGAAATAAAGCATTACGAAGACTCTGTTATCACAAATCAAGGTGTATTTGAATATGACTATCTGATAATTGCAACGGGATGTAAAACGAATTTTTTTAATAATAATGCGATATCTCAGCATGCCTTAACACTCAAGAGCACTTATGATGCCATAACTATACGCAATCAAATCCTAACAACGTTTGAGGAAACTTACAATGCTTCACGATCAGATAAAAAGAGTCTGCTGAATTTAGTGATTGTTGGTGCTGGCCCCACTGGAGTTGAATTGGCCGGGGCCTTTGCTGAAATAAAAAATATGATCTTGCCGAAAGATTACCCCGATATTGATTTTTCTGAGTTCACTATTTATTTGATTGAAGCCGCACAACATGCTCTTAACGGCATGAGCAGTTTCGCCCGCAAGGCATCTGCCATGTACTTATCAAAAATTGGTGTGAAGGTGATCACTGGGGTTTTTGTAAAAAACTATGACGGCCAAACGGCCTCCTTATCGGATGGAACCGAAATAGCCACGCGTACGCTCATTTGGGCAGCCGGTGTGGTGGGGAATAAAATTCCAGGTATGCCTGAACATCTCTGGGTAAACAACAGCCGACTTCTAGTAAACCGCTACAATCAAGTACAAGGCTTCCAAAATATTTTTGCGGTGGGAGACATTGCCCTGATGAAGACTCCAAAATTTAGTGACGGTCACCCGCAAGTAGCCAATGTCGCCATTAGCCAGGCAAAATTGTTAGCTGTGAACCTTAAGCGTATTTTAACAGGAAAACCCATGGTTTGTTACGAGTATAGAGATATTGGAACGATGGCTACCATAGGTAGAGGCAAAGCCGTTGTCGATCTTCCCTTTGCAAGTTTCAAAGGATATTTTGCTTGGATTGTTTGGTTGTCCCTGCATTTAATGTTCATTCTATCAGTTCGCAACAAGCTTATTATTTTTATTAATTGGGCGTGGAATTATTTCTCAAAGAATAGCGCTTTGCGGCTGATATTGAAACCACCCGATAGGTAAACCTCTGCTTTAGGTATTTATTTATCTAATGATTTTCAACCTTATTCCCCATGCAAAAGAAGTCATTAAGAAAACCATTGCATGATGCTTATCAACTAAGCATGAGTTGGTAATCTTGCGATTTTATTTGAGATCTAAATAGAACGATAACATTTGCTTTTCAAAACGCTCACCGGCAACTTTTGAATCACAAATGGTTTGTAAAATTTCGATGTGCTTACCAATTCCTTTTCCCCCTTCTTGCACCGGAAGAATTGTAACACTAGCCCAAAATGCACTGTCATCCTTTGCCTTAAACTTTATTACACCCCTGAAAATTTTGCCTTCGCTAATGGTTTCCCAAACTGTTCTGAGGAGCTGGTCTGGCATATCCGGGTGATTAATAATGGCGCAATCCTGCCCAATTAATTCACCAGTTTTATATTTAGTAATCATCCAAAAAGCTTCGTTTGCAAAAGTTATCTCTCCAACTGGACTAAGTTCGATTAATAACGTTGCTGCATTTTCGGCCAGTGGATGCATCTTTTGCAAAAAATTGCTTTGAAGTTTATAAAATTATCATGTTGACGTTTCTAAAGCCATGATTTTGGTCATCATTCTATAACTCTTAACGTTCACAGTTCTTTGCGAAATTCATTGAACATACTATTTACCAGTAGATGTCTCCGGCAACGAGTTTTAGGGCGCTACGATTTCTATCCTCCTGTCAGAACCAGTGTTTGATTGGTTTTTGATATATCCATCAAAATAATAGACCTAAGAGGACCTTCGTCTATTAAGGCGCTCATTAAACAACAGCACATGCTCCGCCTGCACACGCGGCTTCCGCCTGCAAGTCTGTAGCATCATCAGGTTCGAACACTAAGGAGAGATCTATATTTTTAAGAGATTTTTCAAGATCATAAAATACCCCCGCAGTGATATCTTCAAACGGTGCCTGTTTATAATTTCCGTTGTCAAACGGAAGAACGCTGAGGCCGTTGTAAGACGCCTTGTTATTCCACATCCACTCGCCTACCTCTTCCCATTCATCATCTTTAATGGAGACTGTAGCGGATACATTGTTGGCATTATTGCCCAATCGATACCCGCTGCGCACCCACTCCAAGTTGAAGGCTTTGATACGGTTAAGCAGATCCATAACGTTTTCATTTCTAAGAATACTGTTATCAGGTGCTTTCTGTGGTATGCGCACAATCGCTTGTTTACTATTGAGTAGGTCATCCTCTATTAATTCGGAATGATGAGCAGCGAGATATTCATACAGCGCCTCGTTTTTGCCAATGCGCATTCTTCGGAGATAAAAATCATTATGCCATGCGTGTATGCCTGAAGATGTTCCTAGAACCAAGGAACTTGTGCCTGATGGTTTGATGGTGGTGCATCGGGCTGCGAATTCAATATTTATTTTTTTTGAGACAACAGAGTTTACATGTTTTACTTCGTCTGCTGCTTCGCGGAGATCCAGCTTGAACACACGTCCACTGGCAATACCGGTCATGCCGACACCGATGAGCGCATCTTGCTCCGTGGTGTGCTTCCATACTTCACGCAAATAATGAAAGTCAGTAAAGCCTGCCTGCAACGTGCCAAGAAAACTAGCAGCACGTGCGCGCGCATTTAGTTCGTCCTGAGATTCCACATCAGACACATTGATTTCGCAAAGGTTACAGAATTGAAACGGGCGCAATGCGATTTCGCAACATGGATTTGTGCCCCAGTCGGGATGGTTGCTAAAATAAAATCCCGGTTCACCAGCCCCAGACAATTCAATCTTTTTCCACAACTCAGAAAACTCTTCCCGCGTGGTAAACTCGCGAGATAGTACTACAGAATTATTGGCTCGACCACGTTGTTCGTTGAGCTCCCACCATTTGCCGAATTTGCATGTTAGCATTTCTTCATCGGTTGGCGAAAACAAAGAAATCATGGCCGACCTGCGTATGCCTCCGGCCAGCACCGCGTTGGCAATATGGCACATGATGTCGTGGCATTCGAGTGGTGAAAGGCGCTCACCATTTTCTTTCCTATCAAGCACTGCCGTAACGTGAGCATGGCAAACTTTCAGCGGCTCAGGGCCTGGCGCTTTACCACCTGCTGTCACCAATCGGGCTCCCTTGGGTCTAATGTCAGAATAGTCGAATTGGGGCATGGCTTCACTTTGGCCAAAATAGGCCTTCATTATCATTTTAATGGAGTCTGCCCAGCCCTCAAGGCTGTCGCCAATCAAATATCTTCGCTGTTTTTGAGCCTTGCTGATGCATGGCAGTTTTGCAACGTGATGCGTTTGCACTGAGAAGCCTACGCCCGTTCCGCCAAGCAACAAAAACATAGCCTCGCTAAAAGCACGGATATCATCTAACGGCATGTAAGCGCAATTATAGATACGGCTGTTGTTCTTGATGATTGGTGTACCTGAAAACTGCATCGCCCGCATGGAGGGCAACACTTTTTTCTCATGCACAAACTGCATGACTTCACGAATCTCATCAGCAATAAGCGGATACTTTCCGATCATCATCAGCTCATAGCGCGCACATATTTCCGGCCATAGTTCCCTGCGTTGCAGTTCAGGGATATAGCGCGCATATTTCATATGAACGACAATGTCGCTCAAGATTTGTTGGTTGAGTTCCATAAGTAGTGGTTTTTTGAAGATTAAAAAATGTATTCATTGATCCAAAATCTTTATTCAAATACAAACCCATTTTACTCAGCTTCTTCAGCTTGCAGCATCATTTCAGAATGATTCATGCTCCGTCCATTTATCGTACGCACTTCTTGTTTCGGCTTCTTTAGATTTTTACTTCTTGAGACCACAAACCAGGTGAGCGGAATAACTCCGCCTATCACAAAAGTTGCACCTCCAATTATCCGCAGCCATGTGAGTGTCTGAAATGCAGTGCTCTCAATAAACTCAGCGCTTCGGGCAAACCATAATCCTTTTTCTATCACTGACGAAAGTTGCAGCATCCCTGCCGGGAACAAATCCAAAAGTACCATTAGCAACAAACCAACATTAATACTCCAAAAAGCAGTAGCAACTAGTTGATCATTCCATCTATCAGAGCGAAATATCAATTGACAACAAAACAATACAGCTGCGAGCGAAAGATTGCCATAAACCCCCATCAACGCAGCATGACCGTGATTCACCGTCAGGTAAGTTCCGTGTTCATAATAGTTGGCAACTGGGAGATTAATGATAAAGCCCATGAGTCCCGCACCAAAAAAATTCCAGAAATTAACCCCCAGCAAAAACAAAAACACTTGTGGGAAGCCAAAGGCGTGAGATGACGTACTTGCCATAGGGAGACCCGAAAGTGCATGCGGGAGTTTCCTAAATCTCCAGGCCTCAAGAGTCAATAAAATAAGAGGAACAACTTGCAGAGTGGAAAACACTGCCCCTAGTGCCATTGTAAAAACAGGCTTCGCGTTCCAATAAAAATTATGGGAAATGCCCAACAGCCCCGAGCCCAAAAACAGCACACATGCAATAAAGATAACGCGCGTGACTGCCTGTGAACTTACTAAACCCATCAATACCATAAAGTATCCGATCAATATGGTGGTAAACACTTCAAAAAATGCTTCTGCCCACATGTGGATGACCATCCAACGCCAAAAATCGGATATGACAAAGTTGGTTGTTGGATTGAACAAAAACCCGGAGGCAAGAAGAACGAGAATACAGGTGGTGGCGTAGATCAGCCAGTTGGGCAAAGCCCAAGGCTGCTTTAAACTAACTACTGGCCCAAGTCCACGATAGAGGATGAATACCCAAAGTGCAAAAATTCCGTACAGAAGTATTTGCCACACTTTTCCCGGTTCTAAGTATTCCCACCCTTGGTGGCCCCACCAGTACCAGTTGCCTCCGGCCAATCCTTTCGGGCCTATAAACATGCCCACCAAACCACCGGCAACCAAAACCACAATCAATGAAAAAAGAATATTGATGCAAAGTAATTGCCTTCTGGGTTGCTTCGGTGACAGCATAGGCATAACAAATAAAGAGGCGCCAATCCAGCAAGCTGAAATCCAAAGAAGTGAAAGCTGCACATGCCAGCTACGGGTGATCGTTATGGGGAGCAGTTCAGAAACATCAACTCCAAAAAATCGCACAAACCCTACAAAATCGTGTACCGTTAAAATACCAGCCAACACTTGCACGGAGAACAAAATGATGGCAGCGTAAAAAAATCTGTAGGTAGCTCGTTGCAAGGTATTCGGGCGGAAGGCCGACACGTCTTTGCGGGTCATTAATGGGTGGGCGTTTTTTGTAAACGTCTCATCGTCCAGATTCTCTAATCTTCCATGGTAATATAATACTGCGCCCAGCACCAAAATAAGACTAAATGATCCTATAATACTCCAGATAATAATTGCAGAACTAGGAGTGTTGCCAGCCTCAGGATCAAACGGCCAGTTATGGGTGTAGCTGTAGTCTTTTCCGGGACGCTCCACCCCGCACACCCAACTTCCCCAGAAAAAAAAAGCAGTTAATGATTTTATCTCTTCTGAACTCTGAATATACCGTCCAGGCTTTCCAGATCGTTTTCCAGCTTCGCCCATAAATGCATTTTGGTAGAATTTTTCCAACTCTACGGCCGCGAATACCTGCGCCTCGGTTAACAAAACGGCATTGGTCGCAGAGTTGTAATTATTGGCCTTGATTTCCCGCTTTACTAAGTCGGCAATCCCATGGCGTTGCAGAGTTTGGTCTTCTGCGCTTGTGGCTATCGACTTAAGATAGTAATCTTGCATAAAAATAGCAACTTGATGCAGCGCTTCAGCAGTATAGTCAGGGCCGCGATTTGCCCCGTCTCCAAACATTGACCCATATTCCATTAGGGAATATTTTTGGAACACCTGCTGGCCCGATTTGATATTTTGAGAATCAAAGATAATTACACCTCCCTGCCCCTTGAAATCCGGAATAGGAGGTGCTTCAGTGTAAGTATGGATTCCTATCTGAGATACACCAAATAAACTAATCAGAAAAATTACCGTCAATGAAACCCACCAATAGCGTGAGTTAAGAAACACAAAAATGAAACCTTTCGTTTTCGACATAGCTAATGCTTTTTCGTATTACAAACCTAAATAAAAGATAAATATATCCTATGTTTTTATTTGCTTTTTCTTCAATAGGTTTCAGGTTTATGGAACCTCAGAATTCCGTTGATACTTGTATTTATTAATCGAGTTAACCGAATCAAAATGTAAAACAGAAATTATTGTTCATTTCGCAACTTGAAGTCAAAAATTCCCTCAGTTACATGCATCTAAACTATCTTCTTCTTTTAAGTCAGAGCCCAAATAAAAAACCTGCCTTTGTCGAGACAGGTCTTTGTTATACTATAGGAGTTAACCTTAAACCCCAACCCCTTTTCCCTTCTTAGATTTCTTCTCCGATTTCGCCTCACTCTCCTGGTCAACTTCCTGTTTTTGTGTTTCTTTTTTTTCCTTGGATTTTTCTGGTTCTTGTTTTTCTTCTTTCTTTTCAATCCCCTGGAAGACCTTTTGCATTTTAGCATCGTACAGATTCAGGGTCTTGAATTGTGGATTGGCTTCGATATGCATCTTTTCTTCTTTGCCATCCTTTAGGAAAGTCACCGGATGTTGATTTCCTTTTTCCAATGACTTAATGAGTTTTCCTTTCTCTTCTTCGCTCGCCAATTCTTTGATCGGATATTTATTCAAGGTTGCTTCAAGATCATAGCCATAGCCAGTGTGGTGTTGCTTCACTTTGAAATTGTCGTTCTTATCTTTTTCATTGAAGTCGAGCTGTAGCCACGCGTTGAATGGTTGGCCTTCTTTTGTGGTAAGGTCTTTATTTACTGAACGACCACTTAACAAGTTGTAGGCTTCCTTCGCAGTGATACCTGAATTTTTGGTAATGTAAAATGTCTGCGATTTCTCCTGCGTTGGATCGTCATGTTTTAAAGTTGCCTGATAGCGGTTAAAGAAATACATGTCCGTCTGATCGGACTTCTTAAAATCAAGTTTGTAATCCACTTTTTCGGTGACTCCGTCTTTTTTGAATTCACCTTGTAACGAGAGATTAAACTCAGTGGGCTGTTGATTTATTTTCGCTTCAAGATCAGCATACAGTTTTTCACCGAAGCCCATATACTTGAGGCCGTCTTTCAGAAATTCTAAATTCTTAGGATTCATAAATAAAACATTTAAATGATTTATAGTTGAAAACTCTTTTGAGTTATTTCAATAACCTCGCATTAACGATGTCTTTGTTTTTGATCGCAAGGTTAAAGTGCCTTCCTCCGTTCGCCTCAAATAATTCTACATTCAGATATTTTGAATCTGGTATTGTAAATTTTGGAAGGACATAAACCAGGTCAGTGTGGGATTTCCCGTTCACCTCTTGATTGTCTCCATATATATAGAGTGGCTTGATGGCCAACTCCTGAGATGCGGTGCGTTTTACCCTGACTTTATCTCGGACAGAAAATTTAAGGAAATCGATGTTGTAGTTTATGTTTGATTGATTTCCGATCCTGATTCGATAAAACATGATGTCATCCTTGACGTAAATGCCTTGTAACGCTAGGTTCATTTTGTACTCACTTTCCTTAACAATGCTCCTCTTTTTCATAGAAGTGATGCTGGTGGCATATTTTTCCATGTCAGCTTCGGTCATTTCCGTTTTGAATATTACTATTCACATAGTTTGGGTTTTGATAAATGTCTTTGGGAATAGTGATCTGCTCGATACGTAATGAAAGTGAATCTTGTGCATCGTTCATCGACCGAACAATAAGGGAAACACACACTACGGCCATCATCAGACCAAACAACAAGAGCGTTGTGCGTTTGTGCATGGCAGAGAGAGAATTGAATTTGGAGTTCAAGAAATCAGCGATTGCTTTTTTAGACTGATTTAATTTCAAGGACACCTTTGTTGATATTGAATCCCTTGCAGTGTCTATTGGATTTGTTTTGTGATCTTTCATAAGCGGTTCTCAGTTTTGATGTCTTTGTTTTCAAGTGTGTGCCATTTCTCAATGAGGAATCCATGAGGGTTGTTATCAGAGCGCGAAACATTTCTTAGATAGCCCTCAGTAACTAAGCTTCGGGTAACAATGGAGGTTTTGCGGATGAGTTTCTGTCTTGCATAGCATCGGAAGTAGAAAGGATAGTCATTCACTTCAATTTTGATGCTATCCGTAACAACCTCCTGACTGATATTTCCTGAAATGATATTGGAGTAGTACCTACTTTCTTTCAGGTTGTCATACTGACGTTTTGCTGACGCGTCAGCTAGGTATAGAGCCTTCGTTACGTTAGCTTCAATAACTCGATCATCTGGATCAAGTGTGAAAAAGTAGTAGTGAAACATTTTCACGTGATCTCTTGCCTCCACTGGAATGTTGTCTCTGCGTTCTGCCGACCATGCTTCCAAAGCTTTGCCATTGGCAAGGATGTAAATGCGCTCTTGAACTTGCGTCACCATTTCAAAACTCTTGTAGATGGAATAGCAACAGATTGTTGCGCACGAGAGAATGAGCACGAGTGAAAAAAGTTTGATGTGCTTGAACGCTGTATCGATATTTTTTAATTGACTGAACATTGGATCAGGAAGTTTTATTGCCAGATAGTTTGTCATGCATGTAGTCACCTGAACTATTGCTTTCAGGATTCGAAGTGTTCGCGGTTTTGGATGTTTGGCTTGGTTGATTCTGGCTTGGTTGAGTTTGATTTGGAGACGGTATTAAACTACCCGCACTTGATGCTGCCGTACTCGCTACAGCCTGTGAGCCACCTGTGAAAACATTTGAAGCTTTATATAGCAGCGTGTTTCCTCCTCCGGCATGAACTATATAATTTGACACGCTCGGCACGGTGAAATAACCCACAATGCCCATGACAAGAAAAATCAAGTATGCAGTGTCGTTGGCACTAAAAAACGTATCTCCATATTTTGCGACTTGTTGAATGTCGATAAAACGTCCTGATCGTGTTAATGCAAAGTGAAGCTGATTCATAAAGAATGTAAGTATCTCCGACATCCATTGTTTAACAGTGTTGCGGAAATTGTAGGACGCCTTTGACATGGCAAACTTGATATCATTGCCAAGCCCGTCCAGTGTTCCTTCTTCTGTTCCGTCAGGATGGGTGTAGCGATACCATTTGTCTCGATCACCACTTCCATCCACACCCACATACATTTGCCACGCAGGTGTTTTCATTATTGCTTCTTCTTTTAGTTTTAATAAATACGCAATGGCATTATTCGAACCTGAAACCATTGCGGCTGTTCCGGTCACTGTCGAGGTTTGAAGGGGTTCAGTGTGCAGAAGCCAGCGTCACTGCACCCTTGACTCAGGACATAGTTGAATAAACCTGAAGAAAGTGTGATCAATAACAAAATTCGTCTCATACGTGAATTAGAAAAGTCATTCAATTTATTTCTAATGGCACTAATCAAGCGTCATCAAAACGACATTCCTTCAATTAATCAACCACACATCCCACTCTATGATCACCGTGAGTGACATGATCACCACCACAACGAGTGATAAGACTTTATGCAGTTTCTCATTTGAATAATCCTTCACAACTATAAGTGAGAAGCTAACTGCTAGCAACAATTGCAACACCTGGTCCGGGATTTTTAGATTGAGGATGCACAAATTATAAACGATAGAAAGGATTGCTGAAAGTACCAGTAAAGTAAAAATGCTTCTGTAGTTGTCGTAATAGTATATTTTCAAATCAATTATTTTTCCGTTCATCCTGTCGGGGAAGAGAAGCTTCGCCATCACAAATAAATTCACGGGATAAAGCATGATGAAAAGAAAAATAGGCAAGCGCCATTGTTGATAGCCTTTCAGCTCATACATCACCCACCACTCCTGAATATGGAGGAACAGAATGAATAATATCCAAAGCAGATGTGGCCAATATAATTTTACTCGTGTGCGTCTTTGAATCAGTTTTGCAATGCCGGTGAGGATTTGAGTAATTCCCAAACCGAGCACAATCGAGATCAACACTGTGACATACTCAAACGAACTCATGTTGAAAATCTTTGTCAGTTGTGGATGCGAGCTGGTGTTTTGCTTTTGAAGCGAATGGTTGACGGAGCTATTCCGAATTCATCCGTGAGAATTCCTTCTAATCCCAGCGTTTTAATTCCTACTTTGATTAAAGCCTGGTGATGGATGCTGTGCTCAAACGCGTAGGCCAGTTCACGGAAAAGACTTGACTCTAATAAAATGCCACCATCCGAGTTTATTTTGAAATTGCACTTCAAAAGCATGCTGCGATCAGAAGTGATATTATTCAATTGCCCTTTGATGGTTTCAATTGTGCTGAGGGCAAAGTCGCGGTCTGTTTCAATGCGGATGTCACGTTCACGATCATCGTAACAAATGATGTTGAAATTATTCCGCTGGAGAATAGCAATGTAAAACTCCAACACGTGACGAACGTGTGCACCAACGGATGAACCCGACAAGATCTCCAATTTTGAATTGAACTCTTCATCGGAAATATGAGCAACTGTGACGCTCAGTGAGTCAAGGTTTTTTTGAATAGACTTTATCATTATAAGTAGAGCTGAGTTTAGCTTAGAAAAGTTTAGAAGCTTCAAAGGTGTCGCGAATGTATTTTTTAAAGGAAACTACGTCCACCGAATACGAAGCTCCGATGGGATCGCTGACACAATTGGGTGCGTAATCGCGCGGATCAATCGCGAGGCAGTTTACGATGTAATAGTCATCTTTGCGATGAAAGCCGATGACGCCAACTAATTCCGGGAACCTGTTTTTTAAGAATTCCAATAATCGCTTTTTCATGACAGCATGTGGTAAGGGTTGGTGTAACATTTAAACAGCAAAGCCTGCAAATCTTTTGATCTCATCAATGGCAATGTGATCGTTTATATTTTTGCCATAATGCACTTTGCGGATGATGAACTGCTCATCGATCAGAAAGTCGGCAGGAATTAAGCTCTGTGTTGCGTCTTTGTCTTTTTCTTTCGGAAGATTGAGAGCACTTCCGGCTTTCATGTCGCGCATTGTACCAGGCACCAGAAATGTGGACATCATTTTCATCATGGATGCCTCCACTCCATACCTCGCGTAAATTTCTTTCTTTGGATCTCCCACTAAAGGGATCGGAGAAATTTCGCGGTGGAAGATACTTTTATATAAAATCTTGGGATCGCTTTCAAAGAAGTAAATCATCTTTAGATTTTTTGATTCGAACGCATCCTTTAGTTTGGATAGTTGATGAACACGAAGATTGCAGAACGGACAATTTACATTCCTGAAAAACCCGAGATGAATTTTCTTTCCTTTGAAGTCGGATAATTTAATCGGGTTGCCATAAATATCTTTTACAGAAAAATCTATGGCTGGTGTATTGACGAGGAGTTTCATTTAGTGTTTTGCTCTTCAAGATTTGTTCTCCCAAAATCCAACAACCAATCCGCTGAGTGATAGCCAAACTCAATGGCCACCGGTTTCTCTTCAGCATTTAAGATGACTAAACTTGGATACGCACTAAGAGCATATTTCTGAACCAGTGTACTGCCCTCTTCTGTCTCTCCATCAATCGAGACGTTCACATAGTGATCGTTGAAATATTGTCCAGCGGTTTTATCCGGAAACGTTTTCTTTTTCAACATACGGCAGGGCCCACACCAGGTGGCATACACATCCAGGAAGATGAGTTTGTTCTCCGCCTTTGCTTTTGCTACCGCTTCTTTCCATGAGCCTTTGAAGAAATGGATACCATCGGGTGACTCAGGCACATCAGTAAAATAGTTGGACACAAACCCGAAGGAAACAATTGCCAACGCGATAAAGAAAATGAGATTCGCTTTCTTCATATTATTCAGGTTGATATTCGGCCTTCACCGTTACGTCAACTGATTTTGCTATGTTGGTGGATGGCTTTCCTTTCTTGAATACGATGCCATAGTCGGCAAGGGCGATAGGGAATTTTGCCTCAATCGTAATAGCACTTCCTTTTACGGTGATCGATCCGCTTGCACTTACAGGTTTTGCAACCTCCTTCAAGGTTAGCTCGCCTGAAACAGAAGCAGTATAAGTTCCGTCTTTCGAAAAGTCTACGGACGTGAGATCAGTAATTTTGCCCTGGAACTTTGCTTTTGGAAATGCTTTCGTATTCAGAAAATCTTTTCCGTTAAAATGTTCTTGCATCAATGCCTTTTCAAATTCGAATGACTGCATGGGCACTGAGAAAACTACTTCCCCACTTGTGGGATCAATTGTACCAACCACTTTATAATTGTTGGCGGTGATATCTTCCACCGGAGTGTGCGAGAAAAAAGAGATGTGACCATTTTTGGTAATGAACTTTGTGGCTGGGCTAAAAGCCGTCAGAGCAAAAGTTAAAACTACAGCCAGAGATAAGATTGTTTTTTTCATGATTATGATTGTTTAAAAATTTATTCTTTGATTAAATCGCATTTTTCGAGCACTACGTCCTCGTATAAGTCTAGGTCTTGGTCATATCCGGCACCCGATCGAATCACGCCCTTCACCGTAACGTGATCACCTGATTTTACTTTTTCTGCATTGAGATTTGTGTCCTGTGTAAACGTACAACTCACACCCACCTTTGCCGTGTCGGTTTTCAAAAGCAAAACGAATTGATCTTTCAGATCTTTGGAGATGGAATGAACGGTGCCCGTGACTGCAATTATTTTGGAGTCACCCGTTTCGTCTAGATATTTTGCGTTAGCGTTTGACGGATTGTTTAGAAACTCCTGAACGAGTGCTTCACTCGAAATTGAGAAGTCGATGCTGGAGGCCTGCACATCGCGGTGAGGTTTGTTAAAGAGGTAAAGTCCAATTCCTCCTGCCACCACTACCCCTGCTATGACTAGGATGAGCAGCCACTTGAAAAATTTCCGTTTTGCCATTTGTTTTGCTTATACCGTTTAGACGGAGGCGCATTGCAGTCCTGACAAAGGGAGGAGAAAATATTCTATTGTTTTTCTAATTCGTTGATAATCTTGGCCTTTACTTCTTCAGGAAGGGTGGGCAAATTGGATTTGGACTCCATCTGCTCACTGTGTTTGGTAAGAAATTTATCCAGTAAAACAGATTGTTTCTGATAGGTTTTGCAGGCATCGCACATCGTGGTGTGAAGAAACAATTGAAATTTCTCAACAGGCGAAAGCCCGAATGTGATTTTCTTTTCCATCATTTCGGTCGCCTTTTTACACGAGAGCATGAGCCGCTTCATCATACCAGATAATTATTTTGAAAACCAATTTTTTTCGAGGCAATTTCTCAACTGCAATTTTGCGCGATGAAGAATCTGCCAAAGGTTAGACGCAGAAATATTCAATTGCTGACAAATTTCTTCACTTTCATTTTTACTTAAGTATTTGAGCTTAACGCACGAGGACCAAAGATCCGGCAAAGCCTCCTGGCAGTGCACGAACACGTTTTCAAAATCCGGGTTATCGAGCAAATGCTCTTCGGCATTAATCCAATCTTTGGGGATAAAATTATTTTTCCAATTCCCGCCATCATCAAATGGATCAAACAGTGTGTCATCGTGGGTATCCAACGATTCTAACTTCAGCCTAGAAATTTTCCGGTAATGATCAGTCAACTTATTTTTCAAAATACTGAACAACCATGTTTTGGCAGAACTCTCGCCTTTGAACTTTCCAAAATTCTGAAATGCGGAAATGAACGTCTCCTGAACAAGATCTTGCGCGGAGGCTTCATCTCTAAGCTGCTGCACTGCCCATCGATAAAGCTGATCTCCGTATTGATGGACCCAGTCTGAAATTTTGGCATCCTCGATGGAAATATCTTTAGCGCTCATGATTTTACTTTGCAGGCCGCTTTGTGATTTGTAACGCCAAGATAACTTTGGTTAGTCGCAATTGAACAAAATTCTGATAATATTGTTCCACGGTATATACTTGATGCCTTGGCGGCAAGGCCGTTAAGAAAATTTTGACTAATGAATTAACGACCGACAAGAAACAAGTCGGTTAATTTTTATGTTCTGTATTTTAGCATTTGCTTAAATAAACAATTTGATTAATTTTGCCCTATGGACAACAATTCTTGTATTCGACTTCAAGCCGACATAAAACAGATAAACCGCTGTAAAGAGAGAGTTATTGAGCTTAACGACACGTTTGACAGTTTATCCAGTGGACTTGAGTTGGCAGGCAATAACGTAAGACTAAAAATTCTGTATTTATTATATGAAGAAGGAAGACTTTGCGTTTGCGACCTCAGCGACATTTTGGGAATGACAATTTCTTCTGTTTCTCAACACCTGAGAAAGCTAAAGGACAGAAAAATAATCCAGACTGACCGAAAGGCACAAACTATTTTCTATTCCTTGACAAAGACATACGAAAAGCTCTTTAAGCCATTCTTTAAAATATTGGACGAAAACAAAATCTTAGAAACTGTATGAACTCTGACAACAAAGCAGTGACCGTAGGTATTTTGACGGCTATTTCAGCGTCATTGTGTTGTATTACACCTGTTCTTGCGCTCATTGCCGGGACAAGCGGAATTGCTTCAATCTTTTCATGGATTGAACCATTCAGACTATGTTTTATTGGACTTACAATTTTAGTATTGAGCTTTGCCTGGTATCAAAAATTTCGACCTAAAAAGCAAGTGGACTGTGAATGTGAGACTGAAGAGAAACCAAAGTTCATTCAATCAAAATCATTTCTCGGGTTAGTGACGATATTTGCAGCTCTAATGCTTACATTCCCAAATTATGCTCACATTTTTTATCCAAAGTCCGACAAAGAAATCATTGTAGTCGAAAAATATAACATTGAAACTGTCGAATTTAAAATTGACGGAATGACATGCACCAGTTGTGCAGAACACGTTAATCATGAAGTAAACAAGTTGACAGGTATTTTAAAATCAGACGCTTCATATGAGGACGGTAACGCAATTGTTCAATTCGACAATTCAAAGACAACAATTTCTCAAATTGAAACAGCGATCAATACGACAGGCTATACCGTGACAGCTAAACAAACAAGGTAATGGAAGTAATAACCAAGTCAGTCATTACCTGTCCAAATTGCGGACACAAGAAAGAAGAAGAAATGCCAACAGACGCCTGTCAATATTTCTATGAATGTGAGAATTGCAAAACAGTTATAAAGCCTAGACACGGGGACTGTTGTGTTTATTGCAGTTACGGGACAATACAGTGCCCACCGATGCAAGAAAACAAGAGTTGTTGCCATTAAGGTTTGGACAAACAGCCCACTGTCACGGTTAGGGATGCAGCTTGAATGACGAAATTCTAAGTTGGTGTGATTTGCGTTCCTGGAAATTGCCTTGGTCTAAACTTTATAATTCTATCTTTTTTGCACCATCCATCAACATTTTTGTCATTCCAATCTTATCTCTTCTCACTTGCCAGGCAAACGATACCGCTTGCTCGTGCACATGGTGGTACTTTTCGCTCCATAAAATAATTTCGACCAGCGCGGGTATCAAATCAATGCCCTTTTTGGTGAGCCTGTAGAGAACCTTTGCCTTGCTTTGGGGGTGCCTCTCTTTGGTAACAATGCCTCCTATTTCAAGTTGTGTTAGCTTATCTGCCAATACATTGGTAGCGATTCCTTCGCCTGCCTTCAAAAAATCACCGTAGGTATTTTTGCCCTTGAATGCCAGATCGCGCACAATCAGCAGCGACCACTTGTCGCCTGTTATATCGAGCATGGTGCTGATCGGGCAGGTGGAACGGAAGGCAATTTTTTTCTTCATCTTACAAAGATACCAAAGCACTTGCTTTTTACAAGTAGATCAATTTACTTTACACTTGTAAAAAGCAAGTAGGTTTTCAAAACCCATCATGGAATACTCTGAAAATTAACAAACGAACATGGCTACTATACACAACGAAATTACTATAGAGGCTCCCATTACTAAAATCTGGGATACACTTACAACGGTCGATCTACTTGACCAATATGATCCAACAGTGAAAAAATCAACTGCGCTAACATCCGCCAAAAACGGCATGGGAGCAAAACGAAAAGTGGATATGCTGGATGGCAAAAACTGGTTTGAAGAATCGGTGACTGAGTTCAAACCGAATGAGGCGCTTACCTATGAATTAACCGCACGCTCATTTCCGGTGCAAAGACTGAAGCACAGCTACAGCTTTGAAGTAATAGACAACAAAGTGAAAGTGAAGCAAGTGATGGATTATAGCGTGAAATTTGGGTTGCTCGGAAAGTTACTTGATGCAATCATGATTCGTAAACAATCCGACATCGGAATCAAGAAATTTATGGCTGGACTGAAATCCTTTGTTGAGAAATCAAATTCAAATTAGGTTATGGCCTACAGCGAGAAACTTGCGAGCCGGATACGGGAAGCACTGTCATCGGTGAATAAAGTTGAAGCGAAGCAAATGATGGGCGGACTCACTTTTATGGTAAATGATAAAATGTGTGTCGGGATCATAAAAGACGAGTTGATGTGCCGTATAGACCCTGAACTTCACGAAGTAGCGATTGAAAAAACTGGTTGCCGAACAATGGATTTTACCAAACGACCGATGAAAGGCATGTAATGGTGGATGATACGGGTATGAAAACTGAAACGGAGTTTGAAGATTGGATAGGACTTGCATTGACGTTCAATAAAAAGTCAAAGTCATCTAAGAAGAAAAAATAGGCTTCCAAGCATCACGAATTGGTGATTTTCTTGCTAAAATCATTTCATTCTTTGTCAGAAACCTTTTCGCAACCCGGAATACGAGGCGTCTTCCGCAAGACTAAGAAATGAATAGTGTTTCTCTGGATTCATACTTTGTCGAGTTTTTTAAGTTAGCACCAAATGGTGTTTTGTAGTACAGCTCATCCGGTATTTCAAAATCAGAGACGAAAGGATAGTAAGCAATCCAATAACCAGTATTGGTGCAATCAATCCAAATCGATCTGCAATCAATCCTGTGAGCACGGCACCGATAGAATATCCCAAATCTCTCCACAGCCTGAATATGCCAATGCTCCGCGGGCGCTGATTAGGATGCGTGTAGTCGGAAATTGCCGCAAGGAATGTTGGATATACAATGGCAGTGCCAATACCTAGCAATGAAGACAAGATGATAAACCATGAGAATGATTTCGCCCAAATCATTCCGAGCAGCGCGATGCCTTGAACAAACATCCCAACGTAAAGTAGTGTCTTTTTACAAAATTGATCAGCGAGCTTTCCCGCGTATAGTTGTCCTATGCCCCACACTGCCGGATAGGTGGCAACAATGATTCCTATCTTATGAAGATCAAATCCCTTAGAAACAAGTAGTAAAGGAAGCAAACCCCATACCATGCCATCATTGAGATTGTTGACAAGGCCGGCCTGAGTTATGGAGCCTAGATCCATGTGTTTCCACGTTGTCTCCCAGAAAATATTTTTCATCAACGGAATCTTGCTTGAAGTGGCTTCCAATTTTACATGATGACTTGTATCCTTTACAAAGAAGCTCAGTGCGAATCCTACTACACTTAATCCAATTCCGATATAGAATGGATAGGGTCGCAGGCCATAGTTGTTCGCAATCCATCCAGTACAAAATGCGATAAGAGCCAATGCAACATAACCAGCGAATTCGTTGAGGCCCATTGCTAACCCGCGATTTTTCTCACCTACCAAATCAATTTTCATCACCACAGTACTTGACCAAGTGAGGCCTTGATTTATTCCGAGAAAAATATTTGCAGCAATAATCCAATTCCAATTGGGTGCATAGATGAGCATGAGTGGAACAGGAAGGGCAAACAACCACCCAACTAACAGTAGATTTCTTCTCCCCAGCTTGTTTGCCAACGCACCCGTGTAATAATTGGTAATGGCTTTCGTAACTCCAAACACAACAATAAAAGAAAGTATTGCTGTCTTCGCGGCCAATAGGAAATCATTCTCAGCAATCTGAGGAATGATTGTGCGCTCTAAACCGATCATCCCCCCAACAAATGCATTGATGACAACAAGAAGAGTAAACTGTTTCCAGTTTTCCCGCAAGCCAAGACGTATTTCTTTTTCCATGTTGGTGATTTTATTCAATGGCGCAACGATTAGCTCCCGCCTCCAACTCCAATGGCGAGTGACCTTCATAAGAACCTTGTTTGTTTAAAGTAGCAATCATGAGGTAGTTCGGTGGAGTTGGCGGAATTCGTTTCATCGTGAATTCAATGAACTCATCTTCACTGAGCGAAAGCATTTTCAATTTATCCTTCAAACCGCCAATCGTCTCCGTTACAAGGTTATCATCAAATGGAACCGCATGTGAGAAGTGTGCAGGGAACACCCACATGTTCGAATTCAGGCTCATGATTCGTTGGAGTGAGTGAAAGAGCATCCTGGATTTTTCTTTTGCCTCTTCCTGATTTGCTTTGAGATCGGGTCTGCCTACACCATCTACAAACAAGGTGTCGCCTGTGAAAATTACCTCGTCACGCAATTGAAAGGAAGTACTTTCCAGCGTATGGCCTGGTGTGTGGATGACTTTAAGCTTCGCATTTCCAAATTCAATTAACTCTTCATTTTTTATTGGCCAGAAACCGTATCCAACATTTGCTTTGTCAATCAGGATATGTTCAGCAGAAGCTGCCTCTGCAAGTTCTCTTGTTCTGGATAAGTAGTCTGCGTGAATATGTGTGTCGGTCACGTATTTGATTGACCAACCATTTTCCCTTGCAAAGTCTATGTATACCTGCGGGGCGAGCGAAGCGTCAATGACCAGAGCTTCATCTTCCGAGCCAATCATGTAAGAGAGACATCCTTTGGACGAACGCCTGATCTGAATAACCTTAACATCGTGAATGGTAGTCTCGGCTTTGTTCCATGCGAAGTTCCAGGCTTTCATTCCGCCATCGAGGGAGAAAGCATCAAAACCCTTCGCCTTTAAGATCAGCGCAGCCTTCATACTTGTTTTTCCGGCAGCGCACACCGTCACAATTGGATTTCGTGAATCCAATTTTATATTATCGAAAGCAGTTTGATCATTCGCCTTTAATTTATCATATACATCAGCATGAATGCTTCCCGGTATCTTCCATTCTTCACGTTCCTTCACTGGCCTCACATCGAGCACGGTAACAGGCCGCTTCTCGGCAAGCCAGGTCGATAGCGTGCTCACATCTAATTTCAAATCTTCTTCAGTTATCATATTGTTTGGTTTTTTAATTCACCGAAACTTCCACCGGGAGCTTTTGTAATTTCCAATCGGGGAAACCTTCTTCAAGTCGTGAGGCTTTGTAGCCAGCCTTTCTTAAAAGCGCCACAGCTTCATCTGCGAAGACGCAGAATGGCCCGCGGCAATAGGCGATGATCTCCGTGCGTTTGGGAAGTTCTTTCAGTCGCTGGGACAACTGATCATGCGGAATGGAAATAGCATCCGCAATATGTCCCTTCTTGTATTCTGACTCAGGACGCACGTCTACAAGGGTGACTCTTCCCGTATCAATTTTTTTAACTAGCTCATCGATCGTTACCGATACAAAATCGAATTTGGATTTTCTAAAGTCCTTTACCAGCTTCTCAACGGCTGCAATTCGCTCCACGCCCAACTCCCGTAGCGCCTTCCAGGTCTGGAACACATTTTCATTGGCGAGTTTGTAATGGATGAAATTGCCTTTGCGGTCGACATCAACGAGCTGTGCTGCCTTCAAAACCTGCAGGTGCTGTGATGCGTTGGCAACCGATAGATGCGTTTGTTCTGCAATCTGCTCGACTGGGCAATCGCCTTGCGCTAATAGTTCTATGATCTCCAGGCGGTGTGGGTTGGCCAATGACTTGGTAATCTTTGCGAGCTCGCTGTAAACACCATCTTTGAATTGCCTTTTGTTCATCCTGTTTGATTTATAGTATTGAAGAGGTGATGAATATACAAAAATCTATTCAATAAAGTTCTTGAATAGATAAAAAAGAGTTTTAGACACCTGTTTTTAAGTCGAATTCAAACATTTGATGCTCTGGAGTTTTTCCTTCCTCCACTAAAAAACCTTAACTTGTTTTTCCGAAATCGTCCCGTATGAAACGAACAGTCACCGCTCTTATCCTCCTCTGCCCGTTGATTGCGACTGCACAAACGACTAAACTGGATAGCCTGTGGCAGCCCTTCAAAGTTTTTGTTGGTAAATGGACAGGTGAATCCGAAGGGCAACCAGGCAAGGGTAAATATGAACGCAGCTACGAGTTTGTCATGAACAAGAAATTCATTGAGGTAAAAAACAAATCAACCTATCCACCTTCACAGAAAAATATGAAAGGCGAAGTGCATGAAGATCACGGCTTCATCAGCTATGACAAAATCAGGATGACTTTTGTGTTAAGACAGTTTCATGTGGAAGGCTTCGTGAATCAATACAGAATTGAGTCTATTTCCGCAGATAAGAGAACAATCGTCTTCCTTTCAGAAAGCATTGAAAATATTGCTGCTGGTTTTCGTGCAAAGGAAACTTATCAAATCATCAACGAGAATGAGTTCACCGAAACGTTTGAGTTAGCGGAACCTGGAAAAGATTTTGAACTCTACTCGAAAGCAACTTTGAAGAGGACAAAGTAGTTTAAGTCTTTAAAAATCTCCGACTCCAACATTGCCATCCAAATGCACCTTCTCAATTCGATACTTCAGGTCGCGACAGCTACTTTGGTGCTGTTCGGAACGCTGATGATTTATCGGCAGGCAAAATACGCGATGCATTTGTGGGCAGGCATCGGATTTACATTGTGTGTTTTCTGCTACCTGATTATTGAAGCTCCATTTCTTCAGCAACCTGTCGTGCACGGGTTGATTATGACGGGGTCTATTTCCGTGCCCGTGTTTTTCTGGATGCTGTCGAAATCAATCTTCGATGATCATTTTAAATTTCAGCCGTCCATGATGGGTTGGTTTGCGCTCCAGGTTGCTCCGCATTTTCACCACTATTATAATTGTGGCTCTTGGCTTTCGCCCCAGTTCACGCTCATTCTCAACATCACGAATCAGCTCATATCGCTCGGGTTTGTATTTGCGGGTATGTACGAAGCTTTCAAGACCAAACAGTTTGACCTGATTGAATCGCGGCTGCGCTTCCGAAACGCATTTATTATAGTCACTGCGGTGTTGATCGGAATGACAGTAATCATCGAGGCTACACCGTTAGTTCAACAGTCGAAAGATTTATTGCAAGTACTCCAGCGTTCGTCCATTCTTTTGCTTACAGGATATTTCCTCGTCAGCAATTTTGAATTCCAGCCTGGCTTTTTCTTTCGGGAGATTCCCAAGCCGAAGCCGATTGTTTCCAATGAAGACCTCTCGCTAGAAAACGAATTGAAAACCCAACTGAATGAGAAAAAAGTCTACCGGAAAGAGGGGCTTACGATCAAAGAACTTGCCGACACGATAAACACACAGGAGCACAAACTCCGCAGATTGATAAACCAGCAATTGGGTTTCAAAAATTTCAACGACTTTTTGAATCAATACCGCGTGAAGGAGGCTTGCGAAATATTGTCTGACCCCGCCCAAAACCAAAAGACTATCCTCGAAATTGCCTATGCCCTTGGCTATCAATCCATCGGGCCGTTCAACAAAGCCTTTAAGGAGCAGAAAAATACTACTCCTACCGCCTACCGCAAGGAACAGCAACACTAATTTTTCTTGCTGATTTCGAAATCAGCAAGCATTTTTCGCAATCAGGGAGACTTTCGTTTGGGTTGCGGGTAGGTTTGGCTCCATAAATTTTAAAATTATGGAGATCAGAAAAATCAAATTACTTCTGGGATTATTGGCCATCAGCCTGACGGTTGGTGCTCAGAATGTTGAAATACCGCACAGGGATTTCAGCCTGTCTTTTTCAAATGACAAGATGGAACTCGCCCGTGGAGAAACCACCCAGATGGATATTAACATCCTCAAAGGCGAAGGCTATCGCAAAGGGAAAGTTAAAATGGGACTGTCCTCAAGTGTTCCAGAAGGCGTTAAGATTACTTTCGATCCCGACAATGGCAACTTCGATTCTACGAAAGTGAATGTCTCTGCCAACGCAAATGCATTGCCGGGCACTTATTCATTAATCCTCAGTGCTACTTTGAACTACAAGACAAAAGGTTCCATTCTAAAACTTACTATCAAATAATTATGGAAACAAAATCATTCTCAGAAATGTGGCCACACATTTACTTATTTGATCTGTTGCGATATTTCATTCCGGCCAGCCTTGCCTTTGTGATCTTTTGGGTGATCGCTAAAAATGGACTGAGACATTTATTCATTCAAAGAGACTTTCCGAAGTCGCGACAACTTTGGAAAGAGTTTGGATATTCCATGAGCACAGTGGTGATCTTCTCACTCGTTGGTTTTGGAATTTATTCTGCCGAGCATGCGGGTATCACGCGCATTTACTATCGCTTCACCGACTATGGTGTTGCGTATTTGGTTTTCAGTTTTATTGTCACTCTCATCTTCCATGATTTCTATTTCTACTGGACACATCGCCTCATGCATCACAAGAAAATTTTCAAATATGTACATCGCGTGCATCATGAGTCAACCAATCCTTCGCCCTGGGCTGCTTATTCGTTTCATCCGTGGGAGGCGCTTGTTCAGGCAATGGTGTTGCCCATCATGGTCTTTGTCATGCCACTGCATCCGCTTGCTATTTTCCTGTTCCTCACCTACATGATCGTGAGAAACGTAATTGGCCATCTGGGTTTTGAAATACTTCCGAAAGGCTTTACAAAAAACAAATGGATAAACTGGAACACGGCCATCACGCACCACAACATGCATCATGAACACTTTCACAGCAACTATGGATTATACTTTACCTGGTGGGACAAGTGGATGAAGACGGAACATAAAAAATACCACGAAGTGTTTGATGAAGTGAAATCGAGGCCGAAGGCATGTGCATTGAGAGTGAAATCAAAACAATCTGTCTCGACAACCATTTTGTTGATTATCGCAATTGTAAATTCTTATTCGCAAACCGTACAAGGCAAATGGACTACCTTCAATGAAGAAACGGGTTCGCCACTGTCGGTTGTTGAGATTGTTAAATCGGGAAACAGCGTGGAGGGAAAAGTATTACAGGTTTATCTCGAGCCCTGGCAGGGGGAAGATCCGATTTGTGTCAAATGTCTGGGCGATAGAAAAAACAAGAAGGTGGTGGGCATGAATTTTCTTTGGGGCTTCAAGAGAGATGGAAACTCATTTGGCGAGGGGAAAATTCTCGATCCGCAGAACGGGGAGGTTTACCATTCAAAGCTTTGGCTCGAAGACGAGAACACCTTGGTGGTTCGTGGTTATGGTGGACCGATGAACCTTTTCTATCGAACACAAAAATGGAAACGCGAGGGAGATGCCAAAGAAAAAACCGTAACCGGGGTCTGGCTTGCCATCGATGACCGTTGGGATAAAGCAAAGTCGCGGATTGAAATTGTAGAGCATGAGGAAGAACTGAAAGGATACATCCGTAAAATCTTTCTGCTACCGAATGAGGGGACTGATCCCGTTTGTACCGAATGCAAAGACAACTTAAAAAATTCTAAAATCGTGGGAATGAAAATTCTTTATGGGTTCACCCAAAAGGATGACAAATGGCAGGACGGAAAAATCCTCGACCCAGGCAATGGCAATGTGTATGCGTCTTCTATTTGGTTATTAGACTCAGACACACTGAAAGTGCGCGGATATTTTGGGCCATTCTATCGATCACAGTTGTGGAAGCGAGTCAAGTGATGGGATAGAAATATCTAGTCATACATTTTTCTCTTGGCCTCTGATAGTTATCCAGAAATCAAGAATTCTTATGCATGTAAACATTGAAATGAGAGACTCTCCTAAGTGGATAAATTTAATTTTCAATTTTCCTGTATTTAGATTCGATAGTCCAGTAGACCATTTGAGGGCTGGTGTCTATGTAAAGTGTTGGATGATTTTCAGCCGCCAGTGATTTGTTCGTGAAAACGTACGCTGATAGATAAGTTGCTTTCGGCCTGTCGTCATCATGTTCCATATTACGCCAACCGTCTTTGTCATAATTATTCAGCCTCCATTTTTTATTTGATACCTGAAATTCATTTCCAATTTGACGGATAAATATTGTATCCCTGATGGTTCTCATTCCGATCTCAACTCCCGTTTCTTGATTTATTACTTTGAAAGAATACTCCCTTGTATAGGCTCCGCATATTTCATCCGTTGCATTTGTATCTCGCGGTTTATTACAGGAGAAAATTATGAAGGCTAGCCAGACAATAAAGTTAAATCGTATTGACATAATTCTTTTGAGTTTTAGTTCCTGTTGATATATCCAATTGCGGTATGGAGCGTATTCCTAACCGCATCCTTTGTACTGTCTTCTACATTATAATATTTGATCCTGAAGCTTTCATGGGAAATGCTTCCTGATCGTTTCGTCTTTACAAACTTTGAAAGGAAACGTATTAATTCAGAAACGTTTTTATTCTGAATAACTCCTGACTCGACAAGCGTCTTTGTAAAAAATGCAAACTGCGAAACTGACATATCAAATTCCAGTTTGAAATCCCTTTTCGAAAAATCATCGTCTTTTTCTTTGCTGACAGTGCTTAACTTACATTTCTTATCAATGAATTGAATTTCTTCCAACAGCCAATCAGATAGCTGAATTTTTATTGGAGCTAGCCTACGATTATAACTAAGGCCGGGCTTAGCTTGCATCTGATTGATATTCTTCAGGTGGTAACTGAGTTTTTCTACCTGATCGATTTCAAACTCTATGCTTGATACTTCATTCTGAATTTTGTCGATACAATAGATATAAAATCCCCTGTAGTTAAAATTTAAAGAAAACAGGCATAACTTCAACTTATCCGTCATGTCCTTTGGATATCTTAGTTCAGTTATGTCACTGATCTCTTGAATAAGGCTTTCAAGGTAGTTGATCCTGTTAAAGGTTAACTTCGATATTTTCTCAGTAATGGAATTTTGGATGAATTGTTTTAAAATGATTGACAGATTCTCATCTAATTCCTTGTCCTCCAGAATGGGTTTGATTTGAGAATATTTCCACTCTAGTGATTTCTTGATCTCAGCTTTTTTTGAATCGGGTATTTTGGCTTCGTAATCAAACTAACTCTCAAATTCACCCTGGATCAATTCAAGAATGCCGTCCAATTGGTTGTAAAAGAAGAAAATCTCAGACGCTAGGTTTGATTTGTGTTCTTGGGCTCGGCAATTGAAAGAGCAAATAGTGTATCAATAAATTTGGTAACACGATGTTGGTGATATTGTACAAAATTGGTGCGTTCAAAACCTTTTCCAAGCGCCCATGTTGCCAGCCAAACCCTGTGAGCTGAGCAGCCACGGCCGCGAGCAAGTGAATGAGGTAAATATGAACAATGTAAAAGAAGAATGGCACTCCAAGCTTCTTACCTTCAGATTCTCGCTAAATCACCAAAAGATCTAATTCAAATAATTCCAGATAAACTCAATCCTTATCAAGATACGCTGGCTACTTTCCTCACAGGTGAAATTCAATATTGCCTTCTTGAAGTGGTAAAGAGAGTAAGATCAATCAATGAAATAAAAAAGGAGACCAAATACAATGATCTCTTCTCTACAATATTGCAGGCAAGAATATCTATGCTTGACTGGCTTGTTAAAGACAACTCAACTGGAAACAAATCTGGAAAAGGAAATGATGCTGGCGAGCGAGATATTATCATACAATCCAATAAGGAAGAGATAGCAATAATCGAATGTCTTCACGTCAATGGTCGATCACAAAAATATATCTGGGATCACCTTACGAAGGTGTTCGATTACTCAAGTTTAACAATACCTCGTTTTATCGTTTGTTATTACAAGGGTACGCAGGCAAATTTCAAAAAGTCGTGGACTAAGTATAAAAAAGAAATATTCCCGAAAACTCCGTTTAAAGCAGATTATATCGCAAGCCCAAATTCAATTAAAACCTTAAGCTCAAATAGCAATAACATCATCATAGGCAAAAGCACACATAAGGATAGTTATGAATTGATTCATATATTCATCAATCTCAATATTTGACTTATCATTCTATCCTTTAAATCTTCCTTGATTGTTGTTATTGTTTAGCTCGTCAAATTTCCTTTCCGAAGCAATCATTTGTAAATCTTCTGCTTGGAAAAGTGCTGTGCAAATTGCTGTGCAAATCACCAATCTGATTTTTCGAAGTTACTGTAAGTTATTGATTATCAGAGCGGGAAACGAGGCTCGAACTNNCTCAGCTTGGGAAGCTGATGCTCTACCTCCCGATAGCTATCGGGATGAGCTACGCTTTTTATTTAAGGCATTCTACGATTAACAAATACCAGATAATGATTTGCTTCTAAAAAGAGCGGGAAACGAGGCTCGAACTCGCGACCCCCAGCTTGGGAAGCTAGTGCTCTACCAACTGAGCTACTCCCGCTTTTCTATTCTGCTAAGGTATAAAACTCTCTTCTACTTTTAAACAAAAAAGGTCTGCCGCAGCAGACCTTCTTCATCCAGGTGAAGTATGTTACTTCTTGCGGATGTAAATATCGCCGTTGTAGGTTTGGATGCTGATCTCTGGCCCTCCCCCATTCACGTCGGCTTTTACCCAGTCGTCGATGGTAACTTTATACACACCCGTCTTCGATTCAGTCTTGGTGACCGGACTTGCTTTTTGTACCTGTGTGTCAAAGCCTGAATATACTTCGCCTTGTTTGGTCTTCATCTTAAAGCTGGCTTTCAGCGCCGCCGGTAAGGTAATGTCGATGTCGCCGTTGTAGTTGGCATACGAAAGCGGCGTGTCAGGAGTAAGCTTATCGTACGCAATTTTAATGTCGCCGTTATACGTCTCGGCCACTACGGTGCCCGATATGCCGGTAGCAGTAATGGCTCCGTTATAATTCACCAGCTCTACCATGCCGGTAATGTTGCTTACCTCAAGATCTCCGTCGTTGTAGGTTTTCACTTTGAGGTTGATGGTAGAAGGTACTTCCACAATCATCTCGATGCGTTCGCTCCAGTTGTCAGACACTACTTTCACGGCGTTCTGGTACTCCGACGCTTCAATGTTCATGGCGCCACCGCTGATCTTCTTCAAGCCGGCTTTGCTGGGGCGTTTCCCTTTTTCGTCATCGTTGTCGTTTTCGTTCTCATTGTTTTCGTCTGATTTTTCTTTGAAGCTGCTGTATTTTACATACACGTCCTTACGGGCCGTGCCTTTTACTTTTACGGTGCCGGTTTTGATATCGACGGTGAGTTTAAATGCACCCGAAGGGTTTGAAAAAGGAACGGTAAACTCTCCTGAATCCTGGGCGCCAGCAGCAAATCCTGCTACTACTAAAATGACAATCAATACATGTTTCATGGTTCTTACTGTTTATAAATTCTAATTCATTTTTTCTTTTACAATCACATCGCCGTTGAAGGTTTCAAAGTCCAGCAAGGCGCCGCCGTTGCCAATCTTGAATCGGTTGCGACCGATTTTTAAATTCACGCCTTTGTCCGACGCTTCTTTTTCGATGGTGGCTGGCATGCCTTCCATCTGTGGCACATTAGTGTACAGTGCGCCGTTAAAACTCTTGAAGGCTAAGGTGGCGCCCAGTCCTTTGACGAAGTTGGCGTTGATGTCTCCGTTAAGGGAATAATAGCGGCTATCCTGACTGGGGTTCTTCGTGTAGTCCACATCCACGTCGCCGTTGATGGTGCTGGCATAGGTACGTCCGGCCAGCGCCACCAGGCGGATGGCGCCATTCACATTATCGGCCTTTACGTTTCCTTTCACATTCTCTACTGACACGTTGCCGTCGTTCACCGTCGATACTTCTACATTAATTCCCGACGGAACTTTCACGGTAAAGTTGAACACGTAATCGTACGGCGGGTTGCAATTGCTGCCTTCGCAATCCCATTGGTACGCCCAGTGTTTTCGGTTCCTGTCGTTGTAGCCAAAGTGATTACACCCTCCGCCCACATACACAATCAGCGTATCATAGCGATCAATCTCTTGCAACTGCATTTCCTTTTTTCCTTGTTCCAGGCGTGCGTCGGTCTTTGCTTTGATGGTGCGCTCCGCTTCGATCACCACTTTATCGCCGTCGTAGCCTACCACTTTCATCGAGCCGTTGATGTTGGCCAGAACGAGGGTGTTGGCATTTCCTGGTTTTTCAAACTTCAGTTCTTTGGTCACCTTGTCGGTAAAGGTCTGTGCCATCACTACCGAAGGCAGTGCCATCCAGAGTAGTATTAATTTTTTCATGATGTCAGATTAAGACTTTAATGTTTTCTTCAATTCGTTTCTTTACTTCTTTAGGCGTAGAGCGTTGTTTGAGGAGTTTCTTCAACTCGGTGACGGAAGACTTCTCTTGCAACGTAGCCATCAGGTCGGCCAGGGCTACCTGTACCAGCGGGGAATCCTGTTGTGAGATGGATCGCACCAACGCCTCGCGCACCGACGATGCCTTGGCATACGGCTGAAGTGCATCAAGCGCCGCAAGCCGTACATTGACGCTGGGATCGGAGTTGAGGGTTTTGATCAACGCTTCGGTGACGCGGTTGCTCTTGCCTTCAATCTCACTACTCAGACTTACGGCTTTCAGCCGGTCAGTAGCTGATTCTTTTTCAAGCATGGAAAGCATGACTACTTCCTTCAGTTCAGCGACTTCGCCCGATAGCTTGACTACCTCATGGCCGCCGGCATTTTTCTGAATCAACATACCGCCGGCAAAGCCTGCCACAAGCAACGAGACGCCGATGGAAAACTTAGGGAACCATGCTTTCGATGAAAACCAACTCCACATAAACTGTTCAGGCGCCACGCGTTGAGTTTGACCTGCGAGCATTTCATAGAAACGCGAGTCAAGTTGTTTGCTCGGAGTAGGTTCAATCAAGCGGTGAAGATGTTCTTCCAGCTTCGTCAACTCCTTTAAGTCGGTCAGTTGAATTTTGCCTTCTTCCACAAGCCGCTCTACCTGTCCAAGTTCTTCGGGGTCGCACAACCCTTCGTTGTACTTGGCCACCAACTCATCGATTTTCGCTTTGTCCATTTCCATACTTGCTTGCTTTACACTTTCTACTTCTAACTCTATACTTTCTACTTTTAGCTTTACACTTTTTACTTTCCACTTCTCTCACATCGCCTTCTCCACAAGCTTATAAATCACCTTTAGTTCCTGCAACGCTCTGAACACTTTCACTTTTACTGTTCCTTCAGAGCACCCCAGGATCTCACCGATCTCTTTGTATTTCTTTTCCTGGTATTTGCTGAGCAACAAGATCTCCTTTTTGTCGTCGGGCAGTTTATCCAGTGCCACAGCGATCATGCGGGCTTCTTCTTCGCTTTGCAGATCTACCGCGTGGCTGGCTTCACCGCCGAGTTTGTCTTCCCAAAACTCTACCTTATCGTGAGCCACTTTGTTTTTCCTGAAATGGTCGTTCTTCACATTACGGGCAATGTGATACATCCACGTGCGGAAATCGCCGTCGCCACGAAAAAGGTGTTTGTACTTTAGGATGCGCACGAAGGTATTCTGCACCAGGTCCTCGCTGAGTTCTTTGTCGCGGACCATGCCGACAAAAAAACCAAGCAATGGCCGTTTATACCGTTCATACAGCAAGCCAAGCCGTTCGGGGTCACCGTCCCGCACCTTAGCCATCAAGTAGTTATCTGAAAGCGCTTCCAAATGTTGGGGTTCTGGTAGGGAAACTATTGAATTTCCGAAAGGTTACCGACAAAACATAAATAATTTCGCAGGGCATTGCGGTTTTAGCTAAGCCATTTGTATTTTTCACTTCATTGAAAATCAGATTACGCATGAAAAAAGCCCGTATCTCCGAATTGCTGCTCATTGGCATGACAGCCCTGGTAAGCATTCATTATAGCCCCCGACCCAAACAAAAATTAGTTTGGAGTGATGAGTTTAACTACAGCGGACTTCCTGACTCTACCAAATGGGGCTATGATCTTGGCGACGGCTGCCCCAATGTATGCGGATGGGGAAACAACGAAGCACAATACTATACCCGCGACCCTAAGAATGCCCGCGTAGAAAAAGGAAACCTTGTCATCGAAGCGCGCAAAGATTCAGCGGGAAAGAAGGCCTTCACCTCAGCGCGGTTAGTCACCAAATACAAGGGTGATTGGACGTACGGAAAAGTGGAAGTTCGCGCCAAACTACCGCGCGGCAAAGGAACCTGGCCCGCGATATGGATGCTCTCCACAGATTGGAAATACGGTGGCTGGCCCACAAGTGGGGAAATCGACATTATGGAGCATGTAGGCTTTGATCCCGGTGTGATTCACGGCACCCTGCACTCCGAAAAATACAATCATATCAAAGGCACGCAACAGGAAGGTAAAGTCACCATAGCTGATTGTCAAGATGCATTTCATGTGTACGCCATCGACTGGAAGGAAGCGCAGATTGATTTTTCAATCGACGGTAAAGTCTATCACTCCGTAAAGAAAAACCCCGCCGATGATTATAAAGGCTGGCCCTTCGATCAGCGTTTTCATTTGATCTTGAATATTGCTGTGGGTGGCAACTGGGGCGGCATGCAAGGCGTTGACCCAACCATCTGGCCTCAGCAAATGATCGTGGACTACGTTCGCATTTATCAGTAATTCGTTCATTCAGTCATTCAATCATTATTTCACTCAATGCATTTCTCTAGGAAATTAATCCTCGCTTCAGCTTCACCGCGTCGGCAATTCCTGTTAAAAGAAATCGGGCTAACCTTTACCATTGATCCGCCGCACATTGATGAGTCGTTTCCTGCAGATATGCCTATTGAAAAGGTTCCCTCCTACCTCGCAGAAAAGAAAGCCGCCGCGCTGATTGATAAGATTACCAATGAAGTAGTGTTAGCCTCAGACACGGTGGTAATTCTCGGAGACCAGATTCTCAACAAACCTGCCGACCGCGCCGAAGCCATTCAGATGCTGAGCGACTTAAGCGGAAAGACACACACCGTGATAACGGCCGTGTGTCTTAAAAGCAAAACCAAAACCGATTGCTTTGAAGATCGTACCGATGTCACCTTCAAAACACTGACCAGAGAAGAGATCGAGTTTTATGTAGACCATTACAAACCCTGTGACAAAGCCGGAGCTTACGGTGCACAAGATTGGATCGGGATGGTGGCTATTGAAAGGATTGTCGGCTCCTATTTTACCGTGATGGGGCTGCCGATTCATAAAGTGTATGAACGGCTCAACGTTTTCTGATCAAAGTTTCAGCGCATTCACCAACGCATCATTCTCAATACTATACGCGCATTTGAAATGTCCTTTCGGACAAGCACGATAACCATGCAGTCCACAAGGGCGACATTCCAGTTTTTCTTTAGTCTCAACAACAGTCGATTGATTCGATAATGGTCCGAAGCCAAACGAAGGCACAGTAGAGCAAAACACTGCCGTAACAGGTGCATTCATAGACGAAGCAATGTGCATGGGGGCTGAGTCATTGACGTAGTTCATCAAAGCATTCTTCATCAGCGCCGCTGATTCAAGAAAGGATAACTCGCCAGCCAGGTTTACCACAAACTCGCCGGCTTCTTGTTTGATTGACTCGCACACCGCTTTGTCTGAAGGAGCTCCTAACAAATACGCTTTGATTCCTGTACTTTTCACTGATTGTAAGAACTCAATCCATTTCGCAGCGGGAAATTGTTTCGTAAACCAGACCGACGTCGGCGAAACACAGATGTATTTCTGGGATTGAAAAGATTTTACTTTTTCAAAATCGCCGACCGATGGATATAACTTCGGTTTGGCAAACTGAGCGTCTGTGATTGATTCGACGAGATGGTGATTTCGTTCTACTTCGTGTTTATTGCCAAACTCATGCGCTATGCTCTTCGTAAAGAATGGGGAGAGCGGATTTTTATTGAAACCAATCTTCAAAGGGCTTCCCGAGAAGGCTGTTATGAAACCTGAACTGGCAAACCGATGTGCATTTACCACCACATCATACCGTGAGTGTCGTACGTTACCAATAAGGTTGATCAAGTTCTTTATCTTCGATTGCTTCTTGTCCCACACCAACACCTTTCTAAGCAGAGGATGGTTTGTCAAGAGGCCTTCGTTTCCTTTTCTAAGCAGGAAATCAATTTGAGCCTCGGGGTAATGCTGATGAATTTTTTCAACCAGTCCGGTGGCTAGAATTACGTCGCCAATAAAGGCGGTTTGAATAATCAAAAAAGAATGGAAGCGGCCGGGCATTACTTACCGTACTTCTCTTTGTACGTAGCAATTGATTTTTGAATGATCTCCATCGCCACAGCTTTTCCCTGAAAATCAGGAACAGTGACTACCTTGTTCTCCAGTTTTTTATAACTCTCAAAGAATTCCTTCAACTCAAGTTTGAAATGAGTGGCTAATTCGCTGATGTCACTAAGGTGTTTGGAGTTCGCATCGTTTTCGGCTACGGCCAGAATTTTCTCGTCGCCGAGGCCCTGGTCAATCATTCGCATTACACCCACTACGCGTGCAGGCACCAGGCAAAGCGGCTGAATCGGCTCACGACACAAAATCATAATATCGAGAGGGTCATGATCATCGCCCAGCGTCTGGGGAATAAATCCATAGTTGGCGGGATAAAACACTGCTGAATACAACACACGATCAAGGCGTAGTAACCCTGTTTCTTTGTCCACCTCATACTTGGTGCGCATGCCGGTAGAAATCTCAATGATGCCATTGATAAACTCAGGAGGATTATCTCCAATCGGTGCTTCGTGCCAGGGATGTTTTGTCATGCTGTAAAAATAAAAAGTTTAAAGCAGAAAGCATATTGGGTTTTCCCCACACACCTTCTGCTTTAAACTTTACGCTTTGCGCTTTATGCTTTACTACTTATTCTCGGCCTTGTCTTTCTTGTCTTCTTTCTTAGCAGCCATGATTTTATCACCTTCTTTCAGTCGTTTCGAAACCACCAGGAAAGGCCCGGTGATCACTTCCACACTGTCTTTCAGGCCTGATACAATTTCGATGTTATCGTAATCGCTGATCCCCGTTTTTACCTCCATCATCTTCGCTATACCCTTGTCGTTCACGAATACCACTACCTTATCTTCTTTCTTTTCAGGGGCTTTGTCTTTCGCGGTCGTCACTTTACGTTCTTCCTCGTCCCTTGGCGGACCATCGCCATCCGGACCTCCACCTTTTTTTCCATTCTTATTAAGTTCATCAGGATTGCGTGTAGTTACTGCAGCCAATGGAACAGACAACACGTTGTTCTTACGACTAGTGATAATCTCTACACTGGCCGTCATACCAGGACGGAAAGGAAATTTATTTCCTTTTTTAATAAGATCTTCATACGAAGAACGCAGAATCAAAATGCGCACTTCAAACTCAGTGATCGCATCGGTAGATGTTTTGTCTTTGGCAGTATTGGCAATGTTAGTCACAATTCCCTTAAACTGTTTATTGATGTTTGAGTACGCATCAACATCAATCAAAACGGTATCGTAATAATGCACGCGTACAATGTCATTTTCATTTACGTTCACGCGCACTTCCATTTTGTTCAGATCGGCAATGCGAAGCATTTCAGTTCCTGCCATCGTCGCTGTTCCCAACACGCGCTCTCCCTTTTTCACGCTGAGCTTGGATACAATTCCTTTCATCGGAGCAACCACTGTAGTCTTTCTGAGATTTTCCCGTGCCTCGTTTACTGAAGCTTCGGTGCTGCTTACCACAAACTTGGCTGCTTCCAGGTTTTGCTTGGAAGAAGCGAGGTTATTCTTAGCCACGTTATAGGCTTGCACGGCAGCTTGCCAGTCGGCATCAGCGATCACTTTTTCACCATATAATTTTTCTTGCCTTTTATAATCAAGTTCTGCTTTGGTGAAGTTAGCCTCGGCTACCATGAGTGCTGATTTGCTCGATTCTACATTCGCGCGTTGCTGGCTAAGGCCGGCCTCATTTCTCTCCAACTGGCTGCGAAGAACATCAGGACGGATTTTCACTAACTGCTGACCCAACTTCACCGAATCTCCATCTTCTACATTCAATTCAATCAACTCGCCAGAAACTTCGGGTGCAATTTTCACTTCAGTCACAGGCTGAACAGTTCCGGAAGCACTCACCTTTTCTGTGATGGACACTTTCTTGGCCTTAGCCAACTCTACTTCGAGTTCACGAGCCTTGCCAATCCAGCCTTGTGATTTTCCGATGACAAGTATTAGTATCAGTGCGACAATGGCACCGATACCCCAATACATTAACCGATTGGATTTTTTCTTTTGTTTAGCCATAGAGAGAGATGAGTGAGGGTGTAAAATTTAATTATAGGTAGTTGGGTAAATTAATATTCGATGGTCTTGCCCTGATAGAACTCCAGCACTTTCTTCGTCAGAATGAAATTGTATTTGCTTCTGGATAAGGTTGACTTTGCTGAGAACAAATCGTTGGCTGAAATCTGGTATTCCACAAAGTTTGCGGCACCGTTATCAAAACGTTGCTTGGTCATGCGATACGCTTCTTCGCTGGCGCGAACTTGTTTCAATGCTGCGGCATACGTCTTAGAAGCAGCGACTGCATTGTTATAAGCAGTTTCAATGGATTGACGTAACGTGTTTTCTGTTTCTTTAACCGTAATCGCTGCCAATTCCCGGTTGATAATCGCTTGCTGAACGCTGGTGCGAGTCTGTAATCCATTCAGAATTGGAATCGACAAACTTACACCCACATTTTTATATAGATTGTCCTGCAACTGGTCTTTCACATGATAGGCATCGGAAACAAAAACCTGCTGAGGAACAGGCGTTGTAACCGGCTGTGACAAATCGCCACCAACATATCCAATAGTCTGCTGAGTTATTGCTCCACTTGGATCAATTGTATAGCGTGCCTTATCAGAAGCACTATTGTAATTTGATATTGCGGCATAGCTAAAGGATAATCTTGGATAATAACCTGCGCGGGCTGCTTTCAGTGCATATTGTGCAGCGTCTACTTTTAGCAATGCACTTTTCACTTGGGGAAGATTCTTGGTAGATATTTCATAAATCTCTTCCGGTGACTGTGTAATGGTTAAATCTTCCATCGGAATATCCGGAACAACGACCTCAAATTTGTTCGAAGCCGGTACTTGCATGGATTGTTTTAGGGTGAGCAGCGAAAGGTTATAACTGTTCTCCTGATTGATAAGGTTAGTCTCGTTGGTGGCTACCGTTGCTTCCTGGTTTAATTCATTACTCTTGGGCAATGCTCCAGCCGCTACTTGCTTTCTGATCCTGTCCAGTTGCTGCTCGCTGGAGTTAAGTTGAAACTTGGCATTTTCAAGCAACTCTTTATTAAGAATTACGGTCGTATAATTTGTAACTACGGCGATGATCACATCATTTTTTGCCTTTTGAAGATCAAGGTCGGCCGCATCAAAATATTTTTTGTTTTGACGATACGTGTATTGATTTCTCAATCCATTGAACAACAAAACCTGACCGGTAAGTGATGGGTTGACCGTTCGGGTAACGCCCTGAAAATACTGGTACGTTACCGGGTTGAGGTTACGTCCGTAGTTTTGACTTCCCGATCCATTCAAGTTGAGCGTAGGAAGGAAATTACCTTTCGCACCCAACAGGTTTATGGAATTGGTCTCCACATTATAGACACTACGCTTCACGGTGAGGTTATTGTCAAGAGCCACCTTAACGCATTCCTGCAATGTCATTTGCTGAACTTGGGCGTAGGTGAGATAAGTAAGGAAAGTAAAAAGTGAAACGAGTATAATTCTCTTCATAATTAACCTATTGAATTTGGGGAATATAAATTACTTCTTTAATCCATCTTAGACTCTTCAGATAATCAAATGTTACAGGCTTAATGCCCGAATCCATTTCGATCACCAAGCAGGCCAGGTCATTTTTCCCCTTACGGGATACTGACATGGTCGCGATATTGGCATCGTCGTGTGCCAGCACGTTGGCAATGAATGCCACACTCCCCTTCACGTCGTCGGCAAAAATAATAATGGTATGAAGATTGGCTGAAAAGTCGGCTTTGAAGCCATCTACCTCCGCGATGTTGATAATGCCACCGCCTTTACTTTCGCCCAATACTTCAACCTCGTGTGCTCCTTTTTTCAGCTTTAAGCGAATGGAATTCGGATGGAGCGTAGACGCATTTCCAATCGACTTGAAATGGAATTTTAAACCACGTTGAGTGGCAATTTCTATTGCTTCTTTTATCCGGGTGTCGTCGGTTTCAAAATCCATTAAACCCGCCAGAATAGCCCGATCACTTCCATGGCCTTCGTAGGTACGGGCAAAAGAGTTGTAAAATACGATTTCAGCTTCATCGGGGATGCCCCCCAGGATCTTTACCGCAGCGCGTGCAATACGCACTACCCCAGCCGTATGTGAGCTCGACGGACCAATCATAACGGGTCCAATCATGTCAAAAATGCTGCTTTTTTCGGCCATTTGGTTCTAATAGTTCTTGCAAACGCAATATTAGCCCAAAAGGATATACGCTTATTGAATTTTTCTGACTAACGGCTGGGTTTTTAACTCCAACTACTTACTTCACTACCAACTTTACGGTCTTCGACTTGCCGTTCCAACTCACTTTGGCAAAATAGAGCCCGGCACTTAACGCCTGTTCTATCACTTGGGTAGTGTCTGCATTTACCGGTATGGGATCGTTGATTTTTTGGCCTAGAATAGTGAAGAATTGAATCACCGAGTTTTGGGAAGTGCGAACATTGATTTTTTCATTTTGCCCCGATGGGTTGGGCCAAAACGAAATCGAGTTTTCATTGGGGTCACTCTGCGTTTCATCAGGCTTGAGGGCAAGTACTCCGCCCGTAATAGTACCGGCAAATACAATCGGATTCGAGCTGTTGAACAAATCGGCGGTTGTCACTGACAGATAGCTACTTAGGTCAGAATTCACCGCACTCCCTTGGATGGTATTGGTAACTTTGAGGCTGTCTAGAGAAGGATTGGCTGACTGAAAATCATTGAAGACGACGATGGAGCCTTGATTGCCTACTAACAAATCGGCTTTGCCGTCATGCTTCAGATCGGCAACTGCAGGTGAAACACAATACCTGGAGGTTGAAGTTTTAAGTCCGAGATAAGCGGTATTGTTTGGCACAAAGACAAAAGAACCAGTATTCCTGTAGTGTTGGAGCGAACCATCATTTTTTCCCCACAGAATATCAGGCAATCCATCATTCGTCACATCGTAAAGCAAAACATTCTCAAGCTGATTAATTATAAACCCCGTTGGCTGAGGGCTTTGGCCTGAAAAATCAAAAACTCCACTGCTGGTGTTGGTAAGGGTATAAAGCTGCGTCACTGAAGTCTTCTTGTCGGTGGCAGTAAACGCCAGATCAGTTTTGCCGTCGCCGTTGGTATCAACAAACTGAATCTTGAGGTTGTAAAATCCGCGATTAAGAAATTGCAGGTAATCGTTGGTGACAAGTTGAAAGGAAGGGGAGTAAAAATTACCAGTATTCTCATATTGATAAATGGAAGCCACCGAATCAGGAGCAGACCAATAACTTATAAAAAGGTCAAGGTCGCCATCGCGATCAAAGTCGGCAAATGCCGGCGAGGAATAACTTCCTACATCAATCATCTGGTCTTGCAAGAAATTGGTTTTTTGAAACGAGAATTGAGGCAACAAATTGGAGCCCGTATTCTTATAAAACCAAACGGAGTTGGACATGTCCATATCGGTGGTGACTCGTGCGCTAATGTTAGTAGCAACCGTAAGGTCCTTCACGCCATCAAAATCAACATCTTCATAATAGGCTGCAGGAAAAAGCAATGTAGTTGGGGAAGTTGCCGGATACACAGAAAAAGTATTCATCTGCGCCGTCGCAGGCGTGCCTTCGTTGGGAAGCAAGTACAAGGAATTGCAGTTTTGTTCGGAGAATAGCAGGTCATGCAAGCCATCGTTGTTTAGATCTAGTGTGAGCAGCGATTTCCCGGCATCGTGCAAGACTTTGCCTCCTGGCAACTGGCTACAGTTTATCCCACCAAAAGCAAATCGCGCACAATTGCATTCTTCAAAATTTCCCCACTCCGTTGTCACGCGCACCAATTGCATGGAGTCACACCGGCCTGTGTTTTCTATACTCATGTTTTTGTGAAACTCCAGCGAGCCAAAGCCGACAAAACGAGCTACAATCACATCCAGGTCTCCGTCTTCATCTACATCGTCAATCGCCGGGATATCGGTAGCATTCATTTGAAGGTTGATCGATCCGCTGAAGCCGATCGTCAGCAGTGGATGCCCCGGATAAAATGCTCGCCACGTGGGAGTCCCTCCGGTTTTAGTGGTATTGACAAACACTGAAATACCAGCCGGATTGGTGGTGAACAAATCTTTTTTGCCATCGCAGTTGAAGTCGCGAAGCAACACCCAATCGCTGATCGACGGTGGGAAATACAATTCGTAATCGGGAGCGTAACGGTACTGATTGCCGGAGTTCAGGTACGTGAAAATCTTATTCGCCATGCGGTCGAAAATCACCAGGTCCTCTTTGCCGTCAGCATTGAGATCCATCGTGTTGACCTGCGGGGAATTTAGTCCGCCGGCCCACGGCATAGCGAGTGACTTACCCTGTACTTTTACATCAATCGATTGGTCAAGACTATAGTTTACCTGAGAAAAAGCTACGGAATAAGAAAAGAGGAAGGCAATCAGCCCATTCAGTCCAGTCCACATTCTCGAGGTAAGAGTCAACCGCATTTTTCAAAGGTACGGATACGATGCAAACATTTTAGTAACTCATGCCTTTAACTAAAAATTGCGATCGCAAGTCACAATCTTTTCTTACGCCTTCGCCACCACAGCATAAAACCCGTCACACTAAGTAACCCGGGTGTCAGGCCGACCATGATGTATATGATGCGCACCGGAGTTCCACCAAAATTGCCCACATGAAGAGCATAGTGCGCGCCGTCAAACCATCTTCCAAACTCGACTATCGAAGCTGGTGTGTGCACAGCACTAAGCACTCCGTTGCTCTCAAAGTGAATGGTGTTTGTGCCAAACCCAGAGTCGCCAGTCTTCTGCCCATAAATCGTTAACTGATCGCCTTGCTTCACAGGTAAATGAATATAATCCGGGCGAAAACCACGAAGCACTTCTTTTGCCGACTGGATACTTCTTTCAACGGAGCCCTGAAACAAAACTTTTTCTTCTACAGGAGGTTTAATCTTCCACCCTGCCGGCTCAAACATAAATCGGTTCAGCCAAAATCCGGTGAAGAAAATGAGCGCATTTAAGGCTAATGCCCACACGCCCACCACGCGATGAAGGTCGGATGAAAAAACCCGCCAGTTCTTCCGTTTAATCGCTACACGAAAAGTGAGCGCTTTCCAAAGGAACTTTCGATAAACCACTCCGCCAGTGATTAGCGACAGCAACATAGTGAGTCCAAACAGCGCTGTCACAAACATGCCAGGATTGCCCAGCATAAAACTGTAGTGAAATGAAAATATCCAGTTGATTGGAAATTTCTCTATGTCCCGATAGTATCCTTCGCGTACTATTTTTCCGGTATGCGGATCAACCATCACGCCCATCAAATCAATCGTGTGAAGTTTATCGTCGCTGGTGTACACCCTGAATTCATACACATGGTTTTTGTCGTCGGGGTTACTCAACAGGGCCATTCCGCGAAGGTGATTGTAACGGTAGGCCAGTGTGTGATAAATCGAATCCAACGTCACCTTATGCGAGGCGACGTTGGATTCTATCAACGGGTCATATAGCCATTGATTAAGTTCGATGCGATAGACCAGGATTGAACCTGTAATGCCAAGCACGAGCAGAAAAATACCCGTGATCAATCCTAACCAAGAATGCAGGCTGAATAATTTCCGATAGGTCGATTTCACAATTATCAGAATGAATACGTCAATGCTACAGACGCGCGACCCATAGATTGCGTAAGGCCATGATATATGTCTTGTGAAAGCGGCAAGAAGCCGTTCACCAAAATTCCCATGTTTCCTTTTTGCAAATTAAACCCTGCCATGCCGTTGAGGATATACCCATCACTCCCGGATACTTCCTGACCTTGGAATTTATTCACCGCATTTTTTACCAGGTTCAATCCTGCCGTTGGGCGAATCACAAGCGGGCCCGCATTGATCGAATGAAAGAAAGCTGTGCTCAAATAAATCCGGTTACCGTATTGAAAGTCGGCATTGTTTTTAGTGTTGATGCGGTAGGTAAGGTTGGTGACTAACCCATTCTTGCCCGACAACCAATTGTGATTGGCATTGAGCAAATAGTCGGTACTGCCGGTGCCCGGCGTTGAAGAAAAGTCACCCACGGTGAAGCCGGGATCCTCAGTATCTACTTTGCTTTGGCCGGTTGGCAATTTTATTCCGCCACCTACCCACAGCGCCTGGCTTCGTGAAGACGCTGAATTCGATTTATAAAGCAATTGATAATTTCCCAACAAAGTGACGTCGCCCAAACCGCTGGAATTCACATCACCATCATCACTCCACTTGTGAATCGACAAGTAGGGTACAAAAGCCATCACCTGAAATTTGCCGACTTTATATCCGCCCCAGATTTCGGTGGTGTGAAAATAATCGCGGCTAAATTGTGATGAGCTATCTGTTTTAAAGTGAGCATAACTGTATCTAACTCCCACGAAAGCATTTGAGAATGTGGGCAGCACGCCGATCTGAAAATTACTGTTGCCGCACCCGCAATACGGACAGGCAAGCATTGAGAAAACTGTAAATAGTACAAATAGAAAAGTCAATGATACTCTTTTCATCGAAAGAAATTTTAGTTGGTTTGAAATAAATGAAGAGGCAACTCAGGCTTGAGTTGTCAAAAGAAAAAGAAATTCAAACTAACTCAGCGGCGGACGGAAAACGGCGGAAGCTACACCTTCGGAAGGATTGGGCACTAATATAGAAGGGTACTCTAGTGTGACTGATGAAACAGAAAATTCAATTCTAAAATTATCAGGTGTAATGGATGGCATTTCTAATCTTACTGTCGACGTTAACCGATCGGGATTAGGCACGTCGTCAACCAACTGAATTCCTTTGTTGAGGAAACACTGACCGTAGCACATCGTTATTGGCCGGTCTTTGTTCACACAATAATTCTCGGCAATAAAATCCCGGTTCAATTGAAAATACGTGAAGAACCCCACTTTATAAAAGGCGGGCAAAAGAAGTATGAGAAGAAAAGAAACAGCGACTAACCTCTTCACGATTTTATTTGCTGGTGCAGACGCCAATCCTGCCGTTTGAAAGTGTTTTGGTTCCATTGCTACCGATGTTGCCGGCGGCGAGAATTACAGCACTCTCAGGACCAGAAATAGAGGCGTGCACATTGATATAGGCCGAAAGCTTTAATAAATCACGGTAAGTAACTTTAGTTTCGTTGGCCAGTTGGGTGATGATGGTTTCGCTCACACCGGTTTTGGCGTCGGCCGGATTTAACAAAGCCGCAATGTCAGGTGCATTGGAGGACAAATCTCCTAAATGAAGGTGAACGGGGAGTTGATTGGTGCCATCCGTACCTTGTAGTTTCAACAAGATTGTAGTAGCCCCGTCTTTACGTTCTTTGAAGGTCACCGTTCCACTCACGGGATACTGTGAAATCTGGATTAATCCATACGAAGCCTGATTTCCTGTGTAAGGTGAAGCTACCTCAGTCTTTTGACAGGAGACCAAAACTACCAGCGCAATCAACCCAAGAGCCTTCATATTTTTGGAATTTAAGGTATCGCGAATATACAAAAAGTAACGTTTTTGGCAGAATCAAATTACATTTGCAGGTATGAATAAAAATTTTGTCTCAGATTCCAAAGAATCGACCCGCATGTTTAAAAGTGGTTTACTCGAATCGGTTTCTAAAGTTCATTTCAGTGTTCCTCTGATCATCTACATTCCGGTGATCGGTTATTTTTTATGGAACGCCGTTTCAACATCCGGATTTTCCATCCTTAATTTTAGTTTAAGTTTCGGAAGCGGCCTGCTGTTTTGGACAGCCACTGAATATTCACTGCATCGTTACGTTTTCCATTATGTGCCCAAGGCAAAGTGGGGTCAACGACTGCATTTCATCTTTCACGGCGTGCATCACGACTACCCCAACGACCGGCTTCGGCTGGTGATGCCTCCTTCGGTGAGTATTCCGCTGGCCATCGGGTTCTACTTTCTTTTCAAATTAGTACTACCCACAGATTGGCTGCCATCGTTTTTTGCTGCATTTATGATTGGCTACCTTATTTATGACATGTTTCACTACGCCTTTCATCACAGCTCGATTAAAAATCCATGGCTCAAGAAGATGAAGCAACACCACATGCGGCACCACTACAACGAGCCCGACAAAGGCTATGGTGTAAGTTCCGTGCTTTGGGACAAAATCCTGGATTCGGATTTTAAAAAATAGACTCTTTAGCGGATCAGAATTTCGTGCGCATTAGCGCGGATCGTCCCTGCCAAGTCATCGGTGGGAAGATCGTTGATGTCTTTGCCAAATGGATCCTCAATTTCTTCCGCAATTAACTCCACGCTCAATAGAATAAAAGACACCAGCAAGACAGTTGGAATTGTGAAGTAGCCGAAGGTGGTAATAAAGCCAAACGGCAGCGTGATGATGTAAATGAAAATAAACTTCTTAATGTACATCGTATAGGAATACGGAATCGGTGTTTTCTTTATGCGCTCACACGCCCCGAGTAAATCCGTAAAGTCTTTCATTTCCTTATCGAGATTAATAAGGTGATACCCGGTAAGTACGTTCTGGCGAAATAAAAGATCCACCTTTTCATACAGCGCACTGGCAATAAAATTGGGTTTGTGCTTCACCCCTTCCATCTGCCGAAGCAACGTTTCATCCATTTGCAATTCAGTGGATTGAACTCCTTTACGCAATTGCTCTTTGGTGGCGAATGCAAAGTTGCCGATCATCTGTGCAAACCACAGGCGGTCTTCCTTGCTTTCTTTCGGCAAGGCCGCACTAAGCTTCATGGCAAAGTTGCGCGAACTGTTGACCATGCCACCCCACATCCGGCGTCCCTCCCACCAGCGATCGTAGGCTGAGTTGGTACGAAAAACTAAAAACAAACCGAGCACAATACCAAGCAAGGAGTGCACTGTGGTGGACGACGGAAAATGATTAGGTTCGATATGCTCCAGGAAAATGTAGCAGACGCCCGCAGTAAAAATGCCCATGAAGAGAAGTGCCGGCAAAAGTGTCTTCAACACTTGCTTACTGTAGGAATGAAAAATTAAATCAAACCAAACCTTGGGATTGTAGTTCACCATAACTGGATATTGAAATTTAACGGTAGAAAATTAAACAGCAATTGGAGCTTTGATTCCGGGATGCGCTTGATAATTCACGATTTCAAAATCCTCAAACACATAATCAAAAATGGATGCGGGTTTTCGCTTGATCACCAACTGAGGCAGCGGAAACGGTTCGCGCGCGAGTTGCAGTTTAGCCTGCTCAAAGTGATTGGAATACAAATGCACGTCTCCGCCCGTCCACACAAATTCACCCGGAATTAAATCACACTGCTGCGCTACCATTTCCAGCAACAACGCATAGCTGGCAATATTGAAAGGAACGCCAAGAAAGTAATCTGCACTGCGTTGATAAAGTTGACACGAGAGTTTTCCATCGGCCACATAAAACTGAAACAGCGCATGGCAAGGTGGTAAAGCCATGTTGTCAACTTCGGCAGGATTCCAGGCCGTAACGATATGACGGCGAGAGTCAGGTTTAGTTTTTATCTGATGAATTACATTGGCGATCTGATCTATTTTCTGGCCATTGGGAGCAGGCCAACTGCGCCATTGGCTTCCATACACCGGGCCAAGGTCGCCGTTTTCGTCCGCCCATTCGTCCCAGATCGTAACGCCGTTTTCTTTCAGGTATTTAATGTTCGTTTCACCTTTCAAAAACCAAAGTAGCTCATGAATAATCGAGCGAAGGTGTAGTTTTTTGGTTGTCACGAGCGGAAATCCTTTGGCGAGATCAAACCTAAGCTGTCGCCCAAATACCGATTTGGTTCCTGTTCCGGTGCGGTCTGTCTTAACCGAGCCGTTTTCCAAAATATCTTTCATCAAATCGAGGTACTGGCGCATGGCTTAAATTTTATGCAAATAAGCCAACCGCGGGCAAACAAAAAAGCCCCCGCTTTTCGCGGAGGCCTTTATACCCAACCCCTCAAATCAAATCTTAATTTCCATTCGAACTGGCCGTGATGGTTACTGTTTTTCCGCCCACAGTGATGGTTACTGTGTTATCGCAAACGCCGTCGCCATAATCGATTGTGTACGTCAGCAATCCGGCTGTGATTGATTTCGTACCGCTTGCCGCGATAAATACTTTAGCCGCAGCACACTCAGATTTATACACAAGCGGCTTGGTGATATCCATGGTATATGATTTTCCGGCGCGGGTAGTTCCGCTGGCGCTATGACCAGTATAGTTTGGTGTGGCGCTCAAGGTTAATGTTTTCGCAGAATAATCGAGAGTCACATAATAATCTGAAATTCTCAGAATGGTCGTATTATCCGGGAAAGTAAGCGCGCCACCGGTAAGTACGTGATGAAATACTGTAGAGTCAGTGACATTGGTGATCGTGAATTTCATGTTATTGTCAAACTTCACATCGTTGCGTGAATAACCATTGTAGCCAACGGTTCTGGTGGAGCCGGCTACGCCTTTTTTACCGCTGTAAGTAAGGATAATTTGGCCGACACGCGTCACGCCGTTGGTAGTCACACCAGTTCCAAAATCAATGGTAATTGTTCCGGCAGGGGCATCTTTAGTTCCTGTAGGAGTAATGGTAATCGTCGCACCGGCCAAGCGAGGATCTTTTGCTTCGAGTCCGGTAATTTTTCCTTCGGTTCTACCCGTTGCTAATTGAGTGCTGGTTACATTACTTACCACCGAGTTACCAAGATCAGATGATTCACTAGCGTATGAATCAGAAACTGATTCTGAATTGACATTTTGAGAATCAGTTGAACTGAGCGGGCTGTCTGTTGATTTGTTACACGAAGCAAGCGTAACTAGTCCGGCAAAGGCTAATCCTGACAGGCTTTTAAATACAACGTTCTGAATTTTCATAGAGGTTTTAGTTTGTTTTTTGTTTTTAGAGAAAAGAGAATGTAAAAGGTTTAATTGAGAAAAAATTAATTGCCTTCGGCGGTAACGGTTATTTGCTTTGTTTTACCATTGAGCGTCACTGTGATAATATTATCGCAAGTTCCATCGCCGTAGTCAACCGTGTACTGGGCATTTCCTACCATCATCACCTTAGTGCCGCTCACCGGAATGAATACCTTCTTCGCACGGCAGGCTATTTTTTCAATCAGGCTTTTGGTGATCTGCATGCTATAGGTCCCGCCGTCTTTGGTTGTGCCAGAAGCCTCGCCATTGGTGCCAGAGCCCGTGTTGGCTAGCGTAACCCATTCGTCATTGAAAGGTAAACTCGACCGAATCCATTCGCGGGTCAGGTTGTGTGTGCGTGTAATGAATTTTCCATCGCCGAAAGTAATTTTGCCATCAACCAGCTGTGATTGAAACTGCAAGTGCAGTGAATCGGCACTGAGCTGAGTTGTCAAGGTAAGGGTTCCTTCGATATGGGTGTCATTTCTGTAATATCCGTCGAGGGTAATACTTACTGTTGAGCCCAGCATCCAACGCTTGCCGGAATAGGTGATTGTAATTTTTCCTTTCCGGATTACACCGTGGCTATCTGCGCAAGTGCCAGCAGTTCCATAATCAATGATGATCGTTCCGGCTGGTGCATCCTTTGTGCCTGTGCGGGTGATCGTAACGGTAGCACATTGCAACCGATCGTCTTTGCTGCCCAAACCCGTAACTGTTTCGCTTTCAACCCGGGCACCGCTATACTGTGATGCAGGCATCCCGCCCACTGCGCTGCTCGCAATGTCCGACGACTCATTGGCATAGGCCCCGGAAGCTGATTCGGCATTTACATTTTGTGTATCGTTGGCGCTAAGAATATCCCCATTATTCTGGCAGGAAGCCAGAAAACCAAACAAAATTGCTACCAAGGCTGATGCTCCTTTCACACTCAGAAATCTTTTCTTGGTTTTCATAGTAGGTTTTTAGTTTTTTGTTGCTTGGAGCCAGCGTAAAGCCGGAAGTTTAATTCGAGTTGCAAAAAAAATGAAAATAGGGCTTAATCATCTAAAACAAACGCCTTTTTCCAAAGTCGTATTGTTTTGTTTTATCGCCTTGGCGCCTGTCATGGTAACCAAAGCAGTCGCTCAATTGAAAATTGCTAAGCTTAAATATAACGGTGGCGGCGATTGGTATGCGAATAAAACCGCTCTTCCAAACCTGATTCAATTCTGCAATAAAGAATTGGGAACTTCCTTACGGGAAGAGGAAGATGTGGTGGAAGTGGGAAGCCCAGCCCTCTTTCAATATCCGTACGTTTATATGACAGGCCATGGAAATGTGGTTTTTTCACCTGAAGAAGCCGCAAACCTCCGAAACTACCTGATCGGCGGAGGTTTTCTACACGTGGATGACAACTATGGGCTTGATAAATTTTTCAGGCTTGAATTGAAAAAGATTTTTCCCGACAAGGAACTTGTCGAGATTCCATTTACGCATCCGGTGTATCATCAAAAATTTGATTTCCCGAAAGGGCTTCCGAAGGTGCATGAACACGACGGAAAGCCAGCCCAGGGATTCGGTATTTTTTATGAGGGCCGCCTCGTACTTTTTTATTCGTACGAGTGTGACCTTGGCAACGGATGGGAAGACCAGCGCATTTACAACGACCCCGAAGCCAAGCGGCTCGAAGCTTTGAAAATGGGCGCTAACCTAATCTCGTTCTGTTTTACTTCGCACTAAATCATTTGCCGAGCACTTGCTCCAACTTTTGCTCCAGCGCTGGCCCACGAAGATTCTTCGCCAGGATCACCCCGTTTTTATCAAGTAAAATTGAAAAAGGGATGGCATTGATATTGTAATCACGTGCCGCCTGACAGTCGAAATATTTCAAATCAGAAACGTGTGTCCACACCAGGCCGTCTTCCTGGATCGCCTGAAGCCAATCTGCTTTATTCTTATCGAGCGACACGGAATACACTTCAAATCCTTTTTCTTTAAAGCGGTGGTAAGCCTTCACCACGTTGGGATTCTCCTTACGGCAAGGACCACACCACTTCGCCCAAAAATCGATGAGCACATATTTTCCGCGCAACGAAGAAAGCTTCACGATCTGGCCTTCCGGATTAGCCAACGCAATTTCAGGCGCCACCTGACCAATGGCCGTGACCTTTAGTTTATTCACCACATCAGCAAATTCCTGAGTGTAGTGATAATTCGGCCAGCTCTTTTTAAATTTCTCGGCAGCCTCTACGAACAAATCAATATGCTTGTCTTTGTCGATGAGGTTGGGATCTTGCAACAAATTATAAAGGGCGAGAGAAGCAGGTTGTTGCTTCAGCAAATCCACAATTTTGTTTTGCCCAACTTCGAGTTGCGCCATATACGCAGCACGCAGGTCGTCCATTTTCTTTTCATCCTTTGCATTTGCTGCAGTTTGAAACTCCATCTCAATCTTTTTCAGCTCAGGAGCATTTTGTGCTTCCTGGTACATGGTCTGTACCTTCTGGTAGAGTTCATGATCGGGCGACCCTTTTATTTCTACAAAACCCTGAGGCTCGTTGCCTGCTACAGTTAGCTCAATAGTACTCTGATACACCATGAGGTTAACTACCTGCTTTCCGAAAAAGTTTATTCCAAAAATGCCGGGCTCTGTCAAATGAAGTGTCTTTGAAAACGTATTGTCTTTTTTCAATTCAATTACTTCCGGCTGGGCGCCTTGACCATTCATTTTCAATTCCTGAATCTGAATGGTTCCTTGCTGCGGGAAATTGACTTTGCCTTTAATCACCACATCCCAACCTGCATCGTCGGCTTTCTTTTCTGAACTGCAGCCAAGGGATGCAAATAATAAAACAATAAGAGTTAAGAATCTCATGGTGTATTGGTTTGTAGTTATTGAATTACGAATTATCATGCGGAAAACAACTTAACGATGGCCTATTTCATTTAGTTTCCTGAGGAGAAGTTCATTGGCTGCCTTGGGGTCGGCTTTTCCCTTGCTACGCTTCATGATTTCGCCCATGAACATAGCGCTGATGCCCTTTTTACCTTTTTTAAATTCCTCCACCTTGGCGGGAAATTCCTGAATCACCTTGTCGATAATTTCGGTGAGGAAGCTATCGTCGCTCACCTGAATCAGATTCAGTTCTTGTGCCACTGCAAGAATATCCATCTGAGGCGTTTTTGCTAATCGCGGAAACATTTCTGACACTGCCACTTTATGACTGATTTGTTTGGTGCTCACCAGTGAAATCAACTCAGCAAGTTTCGCCGGAGTCACCAGAAAATCTTGTATTTCAATGTTGCCTTCATTGAGATACGACTTTACCGGGCCCATCAGCCAGTTGGAGTTTTCCTTGTATTGATCGCTGAAAGAAGACAACACTTCAAAATATGCAGCCATCTCTTTGGTTTCCGTAAGCAAGTGCGCATCGTACTCGGGCAGGTGATAATGCGTCACAAATTTTTCATGCAGCTCGTGCGGTAGTGCCGGCATGGATGCTTTTATTTTCTCAAACCACTCGTCGGAGATTTGCAACGGGCTCAAATCAGGATCAGGAAAATAGCGGTAGTCGTTCAGTTCTTCTTTGGTGCGCATGCCATAGGTTTTCCCATCATTCACGTTGTAGGTGCGTGTCTCGGAGATGACGGGCTCGCCTCGTTCAAGCAATTCGATCTGACGCTCTGTTTCGTAATCAATGGCGCGCTGCACGTGGCGGAACGAGTTCATGTTCTTCACCTCCACTTTCTTACCCAGTTCTTTGGCGCCTTTCAGCATTACCGACACGTTGGCATCGCAGCGAAGAGATCCTTCTTCCATATTGCCATCGCAGATGTCGAGGTAGCGCACGAGTTTCCTGATTTCGAAAAGCAGGTTGGCTGCGTCTTCCGAAGTTTTAATCACAGGATTAGTCACAATCTCAATCAGCGCCACTCCTGCCCTATTAAAATCAACGAGCGTATCCGACTCATTTTCATGATGAATCGATTTGCCCGCGTCCTCCTCAAGGTGAATACGGTTCAATTCAATATTGATCGGATGCCCCTCTTTTGATTTGATCGAAATATAGCCGCCTTTGCAAATCGGCGTGCGATCCTGCGTAAGCTGATATCCTTTAGGAAGGTCAGGGTAGAAATAGTTTTTACGATCGAAAATCTGAAAGCGAGAAATCTCAGAGTGACAGGCAAGGCCCATCTTCGTAGCACATTCTACGGCTTCTTTATTTAGTTTCGGAAGCGTGCCCGGATGTGCCAGCGTGATCACGCCGGCATGAGTATTGGGAGCGCCACCATACACCGACTCGTCGGAGTTAAAGATCTTGCTTTTGGTTAGAAGCTGAGCATGAACTTCCAGACCAACCACAAGCACATATTTGTCGCGCACCGATTTTTCCATGCAATTAGATCAGACTCTTTCCTTTCACCAATACAGCATCCAGTCCGTTGATATTTTTTCCACCCGCAGTCGCGAAGAAAGGCTGTCCGCCTCCGCCACCATCAATTTCTTTCGCCAGTTCCTTCACCATATTGCCCGCGTGGTATTTGTTTGTCGCAGCCAATTGTTCGCCAATCATCACCGCTACTTGTGGCTTGCCATCAATATCAGCGGCCAAAATCAACAGCAAGTCAGCAAATTGATTACGTAGCGCATACGCGATATTTTTCAGCGTATCCGCATTGGGCACACTCACCTTCTCCACAATCACCGAAGCGCCATTTTGCTTCGATACTTTTCTTGCCAATTCATCCTTCATCAGGTTGGCCTGCTGCTGATACATCGCTTCGAGTTTCTTCTCGAGCGAATGTTTTTCTTCGATCAGATTTTGAAGCGATGCCGAAATGTCTTTCGGATTCTTCATCAACGTTTTCAATTCGTCGAGCAAGGCCATGGATCCATTCACAAAATCTTGTGCGCCCTGAGCCGTGACTGCTTCAATACGACGAACACCGGCAGCTACCGAACTTTCTGATACAATCTTAAACAACCCAATGTTTCCTGTTGCCGACACATGAGTACCTCCGCAAAGCTCCACAGAAAATTGTGGATCAAATGTAATGACGCGGACAAACTCACCATATTTTTCGCCGAAGAGCGCCATCGCGCCAAGCGATTTGGCTTTTTCAATCGGCACGTTGCGTTGTTCGTTCAACGGAATGTTCGCGCGGATTTTTTCGTTGACGATCGCTTCTACCTTTTCAATTTCCTCAGGCGTCATCGCAGCGAAGTGAGAGAAGTCGAAGCGCAATATTTTTTCATTGACGAGCGAACCCTTCTGTTCTACGTGCTTGCCCAGCACCTGACGCAAGGCCGCGTGCAGCAAGTGCGTGGCCGAGTGGTTGTCTTTGGTGAGTTCGCGTTTGCGTGCATCCACACGCGCGAAGAACGCGGAACCAAAACTTTCCGGAAGGCGCTCCGAAAGGTGCACGATCAACTCGTTTTCTTTTTTGGTGTCGGTGATGAAAACCTTTTCGTTTACACTTTCAATCACGCCAGTATCGCCTACCTGACCGCCGCTTTCGGCATAGAATGGCGTTTTATCAAATACGAGTTGGAAGAGTTCTTTATTCTTCTGTTTGATTTTGCGGTACTTCACAATGCGAATTTCGCTTTCAAGATGTTCGTAGCCGATGAACTCCGTCTTCTTGTCTTCGCCGATCAAAACCCAATCGCCGGTTTCCTTGGCAGCATCAGCCTTGGAGCGGGATTTTTGCTTTTGCATTTCTTCCTGAAAACCTTTTTCATCTACGGTAAGTCCACGCTCTCTGGCAATCAAAGAAGTTAAATCAAAAGGAAATCCGAACGTGTCGAATAATTCAAATGCTTGTTCCCCGGAAATTGATTTATCAAAAACCTCCATTCGCTTCAATCCCTTCTCCAGCGTCCTCAAAAACGAAATCTCCTCTTCGTGAATCACGCGAGTCACATAATCCTCTTGCTTGTGCAGCTCGGGGAATACGTCTTTCAATTGAAGGGCCAGTAGGTTTACCAGGCGATACATGAAAGGCTCTTTGAAATTCAGATAAGAAAATCCGTAGCGTACGGCGCGACGCAAGATCCGGCGGATCACATAGCCCGCACCGGTATTGCTGGGCAGCTGGCCGTCGGCGATAGCAAAACTCACAGCACGGATATGGTCGGCCATTACGCGCACAGCGATGTCTTTTTTGTTGTCCGACCCATACTTATAATTATCCGCATGCAGCGCGATGAAATCCATCAGCGGGCGGAAAACATCGGTATCGTAGTTGGAAGTCTTCTTCTGAATAGCCATGCACAGACGCTCGAAGCCCATGCCGGTGTCCACATGCTGGGCGGGAAGTTTTTCGAGAGAACCATCGGCTTTGCGGTTGAACTCCATAAACACGAGGTTCCATATCTCCACCACCTGTGGATGATCGTTGTTGACCAATTCCTTTCCCGGCTTCTTTTTCACTTCGTCTTCTGACCTCAGGTCGATGTGAATTTCTGAGCACGGACCGCATGGACCTTGTTCGCCCATCTCCCAGAAATTGTCTTTTTTATTCCCATAAAGAATCCGGTCGGCGCTGATGTGCTGTTTCCAAAGACTCTCGGCATCGGTATCTACAGGCATGTTGTCGCCCTTATCGCCGCCAAAAACGGTGACATAAAGCCGGTCTTTAGGAAGCTGATATACTTCGGTGAGCAATTCCCACGCCCAGGCAATGGCATCTTTCTTAAAATAGTCTCCAAAACTCCAGTTGCCCAGCATTTCAAACATCGTGTGGTGGTAGGTATCAAGGCCTACGTCCTCCAGGTCATTGTGCTTTCCGCTTACGCGAAGGCACTTTTGGGTATCGGCGATCCGGTTGTGCTGAGGTACCGCATTTCCAAGGAAATTGTCCTTAAACTGTACCATTCCCGAGTTGGTAAAAAGCAGTGTAGGGTCGTTTTTTAGTACCAAAGGGGCAGAAGGCACGATTTTGTGGCCTTTACTTTCAAAGAATTCTAAGAACTTCTTTCGGATCGTAGCGGAGTCCATCGATTTAGGGCTTTTATACTTTTAAAAAATTTCTATCTTGCAGGGTTGAACCGATATAAAAGGCCAAAATTAGCCTTCCCGGAGGCATAATAAAAGGAAAAGGAAATAAAATGGGCAAAACCGAGTTTCGCTATAACAAAAAAACACTCCGTTACGAGCGGGTTGGGTTTTCGTTTTGGCGTGCAGGTATCGCCATGATGGCGTACCTCCTATTCGGATTTCTCTTCTTCGCCGGGCTTAATTTTCTGCAGAATTTCTTCATTGAAACGCCGGTTGAAAAATCGCTCGCAGTAGAAAACAAATCACTGAAAGAATACAAAACGGTGCTGACTTCACAACTTAAGGACGCCAACGGCTCAATTAAAGGTCTGAAAGAGGAAGAAAAAAAGCTTTACGAAAAGCTGTTTGAAGCGCCTCAGGAACCTGAATCGACGACAGTAGTAGCCACTGCCTCGATTGCCAGCACTACCGATAGCTTTGACGATGCATACGAATCCATTGACGCCCAATTAAGCGCAACCAAGCTTAACGCTTTAAACGCCCGCTACTTTTTTGCCGGTGAAACTAAGGTAAAAAAATCGGATGTTTCCCTGCTGGCCAATGTACCTTCGCTCATGCCTTTAAAATCGATAAAAGAAGAAAATCTGGTTTCGGGTTTTGGCATTCGAATCAATCCGTTTCATAAAAGCAATTATCACCATGACGGGGTGGATATCGCCTCGCCGGTGAATACTGAAGTGTTGGCTACTGGCAATGGCGTGATCGCCGTAGCCAGCCAAAGCGATACCAAAGGAGGTTTCGGCAACTACATTGAAATCAATCATGGCAACGGCCTTGTGAGCCGCTATGCCCATTTAGAAGCAGTAAAAGTTTACGCAGGCCAAAGAGTTACCAAAGGGCAAACCATTGGTACGATCGGATCGTCGGGGGGATCGGCAGCGCCACACTTGCATTATGAGATCTTAAAAAATGGCAAAAACATCAACCCTATGTTTTATATGGTTGAAAATGTGAATGCCAAAGACCATGATGCGCTAATGAAAAAATCCAAGCGACTTAACCAATCCCTTGACTGATACGCATGAGATTTACTTATAACGAAGAGTCTTGTCGGTACGAACCCATCGTAGTTTCACCAAAGAAATTCTTTGGGCAGGCGATGAAGTTTTTTGGCAGTTCACTGCTCATTGGTGTTGGCTTTTTAATCTACTACAACACGCGTTTCGATTTCGTGGATGAGCGTATTCTTAAAGAAGAAAACACGGCATTGAAAACCGAGTGGCTGGCGCTGAATAACCAGCTCAACAAAACCTCGACAGAGCTTGCCAAAATAGAAGATACGGACGACCATAATTTCCGTACGATCCTTGAAATGGAGCCGCTGCCGCAAAGCATGCGCGAAGCCGGTACGGGAGGTAGAGAAAAAGAAAGCACAAAAATTAATCAGCCGCTGATCAGCAAGTCGCTGAAACTTTCAGAGAAAATCCTCAACCGACTTACCGTTGAGCAGCAGTCGATGGAAGAGCTGACTAAAAAACTAGAATCAAAATCCAAAGAGTGGGCGGCGCGCCCGGCGATGCAGCCTATCGACAACCGCGACCTTACACGATTCAATCCGATTTTCGGTTTGCGTTTGCATCCTATTTACAACGACTGGAGAAATCACAACGGTCTTGATTTAACGGCGCCTTACGGAACGCCCGTGTATGCGTCCGCCGATGGCTATGTTACCTTAGCCCGCTTTGGCGGCGGATACGGCAATGTAATTTTCCTCAACCATGGCTATGGCTTTGAAACTCGCTACGCGCACTTATCGAGATACAACTGTACCGTGGGCCAGTTTATTAAGCGAGGCGAGTTGATCGGTTATGTGGGCAGCACCGGAACTTCTACCAATGCTCACCTTCATTACGAAGTGCTTTATCACAACCAATTTATCAATCCGATCAGTTTCCTGTACCGCGATTTGCCTCAGGAAGAATACGACAAGCTATTGAAAACCGTAAATCCGGAAGTGAATCCGGTGCGCCTGAATCTGGAGATCAAATAATCTCGAAGCAGAAAATCTTCAAGGGCCTCGACGGAATAATAATTTTATTGTTAAACACGATCGGCGATGCCTCAAAGAGGTCTGCCACTTTCTTCTTATAGATTAATTTTCCGTTCGCACCGTCCAGCAACATCACATAGCCTTTGCTGTCGGCTTGAAAAATATACATGTTGCCTTCTTTATCATAAATATCTACCGGGCTTGACCATGAATAGTTGTCGAGCGCTACTTCATAAAGTGTTTCGCCGGTTTTCATATCCAGCGCCACCATTAGTCCTTTCTGCATCGTTTTGTATCGCGAAAGCGTGATGATCAATTTCCCTTCCGCTTTTAGCTTCCCAACAAGGGGCGTTGCCAGCATTCCACCGTTTACCGGATGTGCACCCAGCACACTGCGGCATTCAAATTTTCGTAGCCACACCGTTTCGCCGGTAAGGCCGTTGATCTTTTTAATGAACGAAAATCCTTTGTCGCCTTGCTTATCCACTTCTGAGCCTGTGTATAAGAATGGAATTCCATCTTCTGGTTTCAATACAAGGCTGGCGTCCGTATCATCTTCGTTATGGATGATCCACAGCGACTGAAATGTTTTCAGGCTGAAGCACTGGATAAAGCCGCTGTTATCGGCGTAATAAATCTTGTCCTGATAAAGCACCACGCTATTTTCAATTCCTTTTTGGTTTTTATAGCCGCTGTTGTAGCGATACTTTATTGTTTTAGGCGAAACCGAGATTTGTGTTCTGGTAGAATCAAATTTCGTGTTCAATTTCATGGTGTATAAAATTCCGTTTTCACCGCCAAGGTGAAGCATATCCGTTTTCCGGTTGATAAGGCAAGCTCCATCGAAAGCTCCCCATCCGCGTAAAGCGAAACGATCTATACCATTAATAAAATGAAGAACCTTCTGGTCGATCAAACTGAAAATCCGGAAGCCTATCACCTTAGTTTCCGGAATACCCTGCCCGCAATACAGCAGCGGATAGCCACGCGGGTCGATCGATACACTCCCTTTGATTGGGTTTTTGATATTGATGGCTTTGCGCGAAGCTTTGCCTGTTTCCAGGTCAAGGAAATAGATATTGCCGTCAAGCGAACCAAAAACTACTTCTGTAAAATCAGGTTTAGTTTTGACGTTTTCATTCAGGTTCATGAGCGCCCGCATGCTGTCGGGCCATTGCACCACGCTCGGCTGGCCAGTCCATCCGGCACCTCCACCCCATTCGCCTTTAGAAGTAGTGTTAAACGTCCAGGCTATTCTTAAAGAGTCAGGACGCTTATCGATCGTGCCAAAAGAGGCTGAATTTCTCCATGGGCCACCACGAAAGGTCGTGATTCCCTTAAGTAAGGTATAAGATGAATCGGTAAGGAAGGCATTTTCGCCAAAGTCAAAGTCGTGGAGAGACGTGGTGTCGCTGATGGAATCCTCAAAATGAATTGGTTTGATGGTATCAAGGGAAAAATGATCGATGCGGCGATGCGTTGAATGCCTTGGGGCAAAGTTGAATGCAAACGAAACGCCGATAGAGAAAACAAATATCAATTTGGGTAAAAAACCTTTGGTCATGACTTGATTTGAATTTAGAAGAGGCGAATGAATTGCAAAAGCTTCGAATATGCTGATTTTATTGAGCCTTTCATCCTGCAAAGAAACAGGTTATTGCTCCAATTCAAATCTCATCGATTTAAAAAAATACGATCATTGCACAGACTTAAAAGAATTATTACTTTGCATAAGTTCTTTCCAGAATAGTGTATTTCTAACTGTACATGGCCTACAAAGAAAAAGAGATAGAAAAAATATATTACTCGATCGGTGAAGTAGCCGAGCAGTTTAATGTAGCTCCCTCTTTGATTCGCTTCTGGGAATCAGAATTTGAAATCATCCAACCTAAGAAAAACAGAAAAGGCAACCGGCAGTTTACCAAGGAAGACATTGAGAATGTCCGCACCATCTATCATCTGGTAAAACAAAAAGGATTTACCCTGCAGGGTGCCAAAGAGATGTTGAAAAACGACACTCAGGCCGTCCGAGATAAAATGGAGGTCTATGAGTCGCTCAAAAAAATCCGCCAGTTTCTCGTGGAAGTGAGAGACAAACTCCAATAGGCCGTTTATCCGTCGTGATTGTCCTTCACAAAATTGATTTTGGTATTTTACCAAAGCGTGGCCAACTAATCCCTACTTGCTGATTGCTATGAGCCAGGATCGCCTTTCTTTCCTTGCTCTTCATTTTATTCCAGGGGTTGGTGACTATTTAGTGAAACAACTGGTGAGCTATTGCGGCTCGGCTGAGCAGGTTTTCAAAACGCCGAAAGGCAAACTGTTAAAAATTCCAGGAATCGGTGAAGTTACCGCAGAGTCAATAAAAACCAGGAGTACCTTTCAAAACGCCGAAAAAGAAATTGAAAAAGCCGAAAAAGACGGCACGGAGATTCTCCTCTTCACAGATAAAAAATACCCTGCCAGGCTCAGAGCCATTGACGATGCGCCTTCCCTACTCTATTATAAAGGAAACGCCGACCTCAACAACCCGAAAACCGTAGCGATTGTAGGCACGCGCCAGGCTACCGAATATGGTAAAGAGATTGTTTCAAAGATTATTGAGGATTTAAAGCCACACGGGGCCCTTATTGTAAGCGGACTTGCCTACGGCATCGATATACAAGCGCACAAACAATCGCTGAAAAATGATTTGCCGACGGTTGCCGTAATGGGTAGTGGCATGGATGTGATTTACCCTGCGCCGCACAAGGACACTGCCCGAAAGATAGTGGAGCACGGGGCTTTGCTTACTGAGAATCATTTTGGAGTGAAGCCTGACCCACACCATTTTCCGGCACGCAACCGGATTATCGCTGGTCTGTGCGATGCTCTGGTGGTAGTGGAAGCCGCTGAAAAAGGTGGCGCTTTGATCACCGCCGAAATCGCGAACACTTACAACAAAGATGTTTTTGCCGTTCCAGGTTCTATTGGCCTGACCTACTCGGAAGGATGCAACAAACTTATCCGCAACAACAAGGCAGTAATTTATACGTCTATCCGCGACCTTGAATATCATCTCAACTGGTCGGTCGATAAACCAACAATAAAGGCAAAGGCTGACATCGACTATAGCGCCTTTAGCAGCGACGAACAAAAAGTGCTTACACTCTTAAAAGAAAAGAATGGCCCGATGATGATTGATGATTTAACCATTAAATCGTCGCTGTCGCCCAGCCTTCTGGCTTCCCTCCTTCTGACGCTGGAGTTTGGAAACATGGTAAAGTCGCTCCCTGGGAAAATGTTTACTCTCACGAAGAAGTAACTAGTGGGTGGGAAATATTGAATCGGCCATCGTCATGGCTTCCGCTAAAGCGGTATGATCAAGCGGTGGAGCAGCATGTTGAGAAGAAAGATAGCTGATGATTGTTTCGGTAGCCAAATTTCCAACCAATTCGTCTTCTGCCATCGGGCAACCGCCAAATCCTTTCAATGCACCGTCAAAGCGCTGGCAACCGGAAAGAAAAGCCGCTTCAATTTTTTCAATTGACTTGATCGGATTGGAATGAAGGTGAGCCCCAAATTCAATTTTGGGAAATCGCGGCACCAGAGTTTGAAACATGTATTGGATCTGATCGGGCTTTGAAACGCCGATCGTATCAGCAAACGATATGATTTCTATCTCCATCGCGGCAAGCAACGTTACAAATTGCTCTACGATGCCCACATCATAAGCATCGTTGTACGGGTTGCCAAAGCCCATGCTGATGTACACCACCAGCACTTTGTTGCTTCTTTTACATATAGTTTGAATTTCCTGCACCGTTTTCAAAGCCTCCGCTATCGATTTGTTGGTATTGCGCTGCTGAAACGTCTCTGAGATGGACAGCGGAAAACCCAAATAAGCGATAGCCTCATGTTTTGAAGCATCTTCTGCCCCGCGTGTGTTGGCTACAATCGCCAATAATTTGGTTTTTGTTGCCGACAAGTCGAGTTGGTTCAGTACTTCGGCGGTGTCTCGCAGCTGAGGAATTGCTTTCGGAGAAACAAAACTGCCAAAATCGATTGTATCAAAGCCTACTTTCAAAAGTTGGTTGATGTACTTTGCCTTTTTTGGGGTGGCGATGAATTCGTCAAGGCCTTGCATTGCGTCGCGAGGGCATTCAATCAGCTTCATTGAATAAAATTAGCGAGTTCATCACACACGCTCACCGCATTGCTTTTAAAAATTTCATTTATTTCATCCTTTTTCATTCCTTGCTCACCAATTTATGATTGCACTGAAAGAAAATTCAAGCCTTAAAGCCTTCAATACCTTTGGCATTGACGCCAAAGCAAAATATTTCTGCACGATTGAGACCGAAGATCAGCTTCATGAGTTGATCAACACCGATTTATTCAAAAACGAAAAGCGATTATTACTTGGCGGAGGCAGCAATATTCTTCTCACCAAAGATTTTGACGGGCTTGTGATACGAAATACCGTCAAAGGAATAGAAAAAGTAAGTGAAAGCGACGAACACATCCACCTTCGTGTGTGTTCCGGTGAAGTTTGGCATGCGTTGGTCATGCATTGCGTAAAAAATAATTGGGGCGGGATTGAAAATTTATCGCTCATACCTGGTACAGTAGGTGCTGCACCGATACAAAACATCGGAGCATACGGTGTTGAAGTAGGTGAAGTGATCGAAAATGTAAATGCAATACGTCTGAGTGATGGCATGATGAAGACCTTTAGTAAGGATGAATGTCGCTTCGGATATCGCGAAAGTGTTTTTAAAAGTGAGTTGAAAGAAAAATTTTTTATTTCAAGTGTTACTTTAAGGTTGACCAAAAAAAATCATCAACTCAACATCCATTATGGTGCAATCAACGACACGTTGATGAAGATGAACATCACTCAACCAACAATCCAATCAGTAAGTGATGCCGTGATAAAAATCCGACAGGAAAAACTACCTGACTATACTTTGGTTGGCAACGCTGGAAGCTTCTTCAAGAATACAGAAATCACTGCGCAACAGTTTCACCAGCTCCAGATGAGGCATCCTGCCATGCCTCATTATCCTGCTGCAAATCAGCAAGTTAAGATACCTTCCGCGTGGCTCATTGAGCAGTGCGGATGGAAAGGAAAAAAAATAAATCACGTCGGTGTTCATGCATCACAAGCATTAGTGTTAGTAAATTTTGGTGAAGGAAAAGGAGAAGAAATTTTATCGCTTGCGACAAAAATTATCGCTTCCGTTCAAGAAAAATTTTCAATCACACTCACGCCTGAAGTAAATATTTTTTGATGCGATGATGAATCAAAATTTTATCCACAATGAAAAAATCTCACTCTGATTTTTTTTCGTCATTTGAAAATTAATTGCGAAAAATTTTTGCGGATTAATTTTTTATTATACCTTTCGAACAGTTTTAACAAAAATTTTAAAACGCTATGGCAAAAAAACCCGCTAAGAAAGCAGCTAAGAAGGCTAAGAAAGCTGCTAAGAAGAAGAAGTAATCAGCAACGCTGATACTTTTAGAAAGGGAAGCAATCTAGGATCGCTTCCCTTTTTCTTTGGTAAGTTTTTCTGCACGTCACACTTACAAAAAACAGCAACTACATGTAATGTTAAGCCAATCAAAGCAACACAAGTGATCATAAAATGAAAAAGGCTTCTAACAATCGAAGCCTTTTTTTATAGCAATTATTCTTTTTTTACTTCTTCTCTACAAAATTCTGGAAGGTGTACATCATTCCTAGTGAAAGAGCCTGACTAAACTGCACGTTGTTATCCTGATTATGATCGTACAAGAGTATCGTACCTAAATTTAAATTCACAAAACGCCCCAACTTGGCGGTCAGGTTAAGGTCAAGCCGATGATACAATTGATCCATCGACAGTTTTTCGTAATCGGCAAACAAGATGTAACGCCATTTCAGGTTTACATTCTTGGCAATGTCTTTATCAAATTCAGCCAGCATCTGAAACGCCAGCCATTGCACGCGAGCTGAGCGATCAGGAGACAGACCGTAAGGATTAGGATTGTCGACATTGATCAAACGGCGCACGTCGTTTACGAACGTTACACGCGGTGCAAAAGGAGAGATACGCAGCTTAAAGTATTTTACAGGATGATATTCAAAACCAATGGCTCCGGTTAAGAACGCTGGAGCAACAAAATCAGAAAGTGCTACCAGTGAGTCGTTGTTAGACTTTGACTTGAGGTATTTATAGCCTGGCGCGAACTGCGAAAGGAAGTTGGCCGAAATGGCCATGTCCCATTTGGCACCTAAGGATTGTCCATATTTGGTATCCAGGAAAATCCGATCTAGTGTTTTACGCAATCCGACTCCCTGGTTATTGATTGATCCGTATTGAAAATCAATTTCATTGTCCCACGAACTGTGTTCGCCTTTGTAATTGGCCTTGTAGTTGAGAAACACAACAAAACCTAATGAATTGATACCTCCTCCTTTCCAGTTGGAAGTCACCGACGATTGATTGAGGTTGAGGCCGGTCTTAAATGCCTTCTTCCATTTAGTAAGAGTGTCGTTTTTTACAATCTGTGCATTTGACGGGCTGAAAGCCAAAGAAAATGCAAGACTGGCGCATAGCAATAGAATTCGATTTGACATGTTTAGGTGGTGTTAGATTATTTCCGCAAAAATAACCTAAAACAAAACACCTTTAAATGTTGCTAAGCTTAATCTCGTCTAAGGCTACCTCGGTAAGAGGTTTGGTGATGAACTTGATAACGTGATTGTTATTGACGATTTTATCGATGTCGCGCTTATTATCGGAACTGGACAGGATAATTACTTTGCATTTGTTACGGACCAATTCGTTGAATTTCTCAAATTCATAGAGAAAAACGAACCCGTCTACGATTGGCATATTGATGTCAAGAAAGATAATGCTTGGTAAATTCTCGGCCTCATTCTCGTGCTCCTTGAGGTAATCCAACGCCCCTTTTCCTGAACTCTTTACTTCAACTCTGTGAGAAAACTTTGTAATCTCAATAATCCGTTTGCTGATAAAATTATCGGTGTCGTTATCGTCCACCAGCATAACAATATCTAATGTTTTAACTTCTGAATCCATCAACATCGCTTCTTATAGATTATTATATTCCAATCCCGATAACAACAAAATTATTCTTTTTTGCCTAAAGGTGTTCATTTGCCTCTAATTTAACGCCATTGAAGTAAGTAATTTACTTAAAATGTCACTAAAAACCCGGTTACTTTTTCAAAATTTTTAATTTCTCTCCAGTTGTTACAGTCAAAACTGTCTTGTTATTCCAATCCATGATTTCTTTTATTGTGGCGCCAAATTGACGGGCTATTCCGTAGAGCGTATCGCTACTTTTTACGACATAGATCATGGTTTCAGGTTCTTTGGTGATATTCGCTTGCAAATCGGCGGGTGAAGAAGTCGAAGGCTTAATCACTAGTATTTGTCCCGCGCGAAGCGGATCAGTAAGCTTTAGATTATTGTTCTGTACAATATCGGTCACTCCCACCGAATATTTTTGAGCTATTGCATACAAGGTTTCACCTGCAACAACTTCGTGGCGAATAGCTTCTGTATTATTCGCTTCGATCAATTCCTGCTTTTTGGATACGCCAACTGTATCGCTGGTCATCACTATCGTGGGGGCAACCACTACTTCTTTATTACTTTCAGGCTTTGCTGCCCAGGCAAAAGCGTCGTGACTCAATTCGGCAACTTCTGAAGGCTCAACTTCTATGGCTTGTTTTGAAAGCACCGGAGCAGCTTCTGAGTTTAGCCTTACAATAGTTCCGGCAGCGATAAGGTTTTCACCCAATTCAGGATTGAGTTTTTTCAAATTCTTTAAGCGAATACCGAATTGTTGGCTAATTCTCCACGCATCGTCACCCAATTTCGCTTTATAGGAAGAGGTAGAACTCCGTTTCTTTTTTCGCTTAAGAAAATAAAAAGTACCGGCTACCAATTCATGATCGATGGAAATGTCGTTGTACTTCACAAACCGTGACACATCTACTCCGGCCCTGGTTGCCAAGGCCGCTGCAGTTTCCCCGGGTAAAGCTTTGATAGCCTCAATACCATTAATCGTTGCCCTCGCCTCCACTGGCTTATCTTTAGCTATTGGAGTGGCTTTCGAAGCCTTTCCGGAATTAAGAACAAGATTGTTAAAGTCGTAGATGGTATTTCCTGTTGGCACAACCACCGCATATTTTTTGTCACCAGGAATACTGCCTCGCTTCACCCACTTATTGTATTCCTTCAAAAGGTTTTCATCCACCGAAACTTCACCCGCTATATCGCTCAACTTTCGTTCAGACGCCTCATAAAGCGCTACGCGAAAGGAAGCCTGACCAGCCACTGCATTTTCAAACGCAATTTTATGGGCCAAATATTTCTTTACATACCAATATGTTTCGGCCGAGATTTCCATGTGACTATCGCCATTGTATTTGTCACCTACGGCGCGCTTTACGCCGCCTGCGCCCATCTGATACGATTGAAGGGCAAGGATCCAATTATTAAAATACGCATTGCTTTGTTTTAGATAGCGGGCTGCTCCGCGCGTAGCCGATACGATATTCATCCGCTCGTCCACCTCGCTATCTACTCGTAAGCCCATCTCTTGCGCGGTAAAATCCTTGAACTGCCAAAAACCTACTGCATTGGAAACCGACACCGCATCCGGTACGAGTGCGCTTTCCTGAAGACACAGGTATTTAAAATCGTCGGGTAGGTTTTCTTCAGCAAATATCTTTTCGATGATGGGGAAATAAGTTCGCGCACGCTCTACTTTCATGTCAAAGTAGCGCGAATGGTGTGTGAGTGCATCCACGTCTTTTTGAATTTCGCGTCGGGCGTCGTCGCGGATAGTCAGCGACATGCCGGCAAAATGAATTTTGTGGGGCACTTCAGGAGTCTGTGCGTATGAGGCAGCAACTCCAAAAAAAATGAGCGCGGCTGCAAAAAATCTCATTGGTAACAAAGGTATATAAAGATTGCCGGAGATTACAAGCCTGCAGGCTTGAGTAAAGGCAAATCTGGGCGATTATTTGAATTATATGACACGCATCATCATTATTCCATCGCGGAGCGGTAGCAAAAGGTTTTCTACACGCGAATCATTCTGAATTTTGTGATTGAAATCAACGATTGCCTTCGTGTCTTTGTCCGGTTTGGCGTCGATTACTTTACCGCTCCACAGCACATTGTCAGCAAGGATAATCCCACCGGATACAACCTTATCAATCACCAGATCAAAATATGCGGAATAATTTTCTTTGTCAGCGTCTATAAACACAAGATCGAATCGGTCTTCGAGCGAAGGAATTATTTTGCGCGCATCGCCAATCCGGTAATCCACACGATCAGTGATACCAGCGCTTGCAAAGTAGGCCCGCACCCGATTTTCCAATTCTTCATTAATGTCAATCGTCACAAGCTTTCCTTGCAGTGCAAGGCCCTCAGCAAGGCAAATTGCCGAATAGCCAGTATAGGTGCCGATTTCAAGGATCCGTGCAGGACGAAGCATTTTGCTAACCATAGAAAGGAACCTGCCCTGTATATGTCCGGAGAGCATGCGCGGCTTCAATACCTGAGCATGCGTTTCCCTGTTTATTTTTTTCAGCAAGTCGCTCTCCACGCTGGTGTGGGCTTCCACATAGCTTTCAAGTGCATCGGGTAGAAAATCCATAGTGCTTACAAGTTAGTGAAGAAACCCCTTTGTCTTATCAATTATGGATGCATGACAAGCTTGCTCATCATGTCGTCTTCAAACATTTCGTTGGCGATCGATTGCAAATCAAGTGCACTGGTGTTTTTCACCCGCTCAAAAATTTCTTCCAAAGATGTAATCCGGCCAACGTCCAATAGTGTCCGGGCCATCATTATCATAAAGCCGATATTGTTTTCCTCGGCCATGGCAATTTGCCCCAAAATCTGTTCTTTAGAAGATGCCAATTGCTTTACGCCCAGTTTATCGTCGCGGAGTTTTTTTAATTCCATCCTTACCAACTCAAGGCTTTTCTTCATCTGCGTTGGCTCGGTGCCAAAGGAGATAACGAACAATCCAGTATCGGTAAACGGCACAAACTGTGCGCCGATATTATAAACAAACCCGTGCTTCTCTCGCAGCGCCAGATTAAGGCGTGAATTCATGCCTCCACCACCAAGAATATTGGTAAGCATAAAAAAAGGACTCCGTTTGGCGTGCGACAAATGGTAAGTGGTGCGGCCGATAGCTACACGCGCCTGCTTCACGTTGCGTTGGATCGATGTTTCGCGGGGCTTGTATCCGCTGAACTTCTTTCGCGCTACTTTGGATTTCATCTTGGGAATTCCACCCAGATATTTTTCGGCATAATGGATCACTTTTTCCATCGGAAGATTGCCCACACACGAGAATACAATTTTAGACGTATCCATGTGTTCTTTTACAAAGTGAAGAAAATCCTTTCGCTTGAAATTCTTTACTGTTTTCTGTGTGCCGAGTATATTCATACCCAAAGCATGACCTGAAAATACAATCGCATCAAATTCATCCTGCAGCGAATCTTCCGGATCATCGTGATACATCGACATCTCTTCGAGAATCACTTTGCGCTCTTTGCCAATCTGACTTTCCGGAAAGACGGAGTGAAAGGTAATATCCGTCAGCAACTCCACCGAGCGTTCAAAGTATTCGTCGCGGATGGACGCATAAAACAAGATCTTTTCCTTATCGGTAAAGGCATTGAGTTCGCCACCCAAAGATTCAAGTCGGTTGTTGATCTGAAAGGAGTTGCGTTTTCGCGTTCCCTTAAAAGCCATGTGTTCCCAAAAGTGTGCAATCCCTTGATTGGTGGGGCTTTCGTCGCGGCTGCCAATGTCTAGCATGATGCCGCAATGCACAATTTTTGTGGACGTAATCCGGTTGTGCACCACGCGGATGCCGTTTTTCAAAGTATAAATTTCGTAGTCGCGCATGTTTCTTAAAGCTCCCGTTCGATCAATCCAATTCCCAATTCATTCAACTCTCGCAAGATCGGCGCGTAAATCTCTTCCATAATCGGAATCACCACGCCGCGACTTTTTATTTTGCCTTGCAACAGCAGCTTGTAGGCAATGGCCAGTGGAAGTCCTACTGTTTTGGCCATGGCCGTTTGTATTTCATCATCTCCGGTAGAGGTCAGCCAGGCTTGAATTTCCTTTTGCTTTCCGCCGAGCCGGTAGGTAAACCTGTGCCACATCACAATAAAGTCTTTATCGCCTGGGCTAAGTTTCCATTTCTTCGTTAAGATATGTTCGAGAATCTGAGCCGGTGTTCCTTTATCAAGCCCGATCTTCTCGTCCGAAAATAATCCGCTCCAGCTAAGCCTTTTCATTTCCTCACCATTCGGCGAAAGGCCAAACATAGAGCAAACACTATCTTCTTCTTTTCCTTTTGGCGATGACGCCGAATCCAAAAAAGCGGACATATACTCGCGATGCGACATCGTAGCTACATGCTCCATAGTGTACGTGTCGTCGCAACAGCCCAACTGCACCAGAATATTCCAGGCGCCGCAATAGCCTTTGTTTCTTAGTGTTCCACGCAATACAGTCTGGCATTCCTGCAAGCCATATACACCTACATACCCAAGTGAATCGCGATTGGCGTAGCCTTCGTAGTCGCCGAAGCCGGGCACAGTGATCGAGGTGGTTCGCTTAAAGAGTTGCTGGTACGGGATGTATTTATATTTTCCGTCTTGCAAAAACTTAGCCGTGCCTTGTCCGGCCAGCACCACATTCCGTGGGTTCCAGGTAAACTTATAGCGCCATGGATTTTCCGGATCGGTTTCCGGAGCTATAAGCCCGCCGGTGAACGACTCAAACGAAATCATTTGTCCGCCTTCGGCCTTAATTTTATGAATCACCTGCATGGCGCTCATGTGATCAATACCTGGGTCGAGACCACATTCATTTAAAAAAAGAAGCCCCTTTTGTTCTGCTTCCTTGGCAAACGATTTCATGGCTTCGGATACGTAGCTCGCGGTGAGCAGGTGTTTCTTTTCAGAAAGACAAAGCTGAGCTACTAAAGGATGGAGACTTGCCGGGATCATCGAAATGACCACGTCGGCTTTGCGGATCTCCGCGCGACTTGCCTCAGTATTTTCGATCGAAAAAGCGATGGCACGGGCATGCGGCGACGTGCCAATGCGAGCACGGGCAGCCGCCTCTGAAACATCGCCAACGGTAACTTGCCATTGACCAGACGGTGCATTTTTTATCAGGTAAGAAATAAGAGCCGACGAAGACCGGCCCGCACCTAACACAAGAATCTGATTCATGGGGCAAAGTAATTCAATTGAGTGCCAGTATGGAAAGTGTGCATAATATTTTTAATTTTAGTAGCTGTGAAGAAGCAATACCATGGAATATTTCAACCACCTGGAAGACCTTGATGCAGAGTCCAAGTACTTGGTTCATAAGTCGAAAGAAGCCGCGGCGCACGCCTACGCGCCCTATTCAAAATTTTGTGTTGGCGCGGCGCTGATCCTCGAAGACGGCACTATAATAACAGGCACCAACCAGGAAAATGCGGCATACCCACTGTGCATGTGCGCCGAGCGCGTAGCGCTTTACGCCGTCACTTCCCTTCATCCCAATGCAAAAATTCTGAAGCTGGCCGTTACGGCCCACAAGAAAAACCATAAAGAGTTGACTCCGGCCACCAGCTGTGGTGCCTGCCGTCAGGTGATGGCTGAATTTGAATCCCGCCAAGGCGCCCCTATGCAGGTAATTATGCTTGGCCCTGATAAACAGTGGATTAAAGCTCCTTCAGCCGCCGACTTGCTGCCGCACGGTTTTTCGAAGGACTCGCTAGAAGTTTGAATTGATCAAAATCATTGATTAAATAGCAAAACGGTTTAAATTCGAGTCCGTGTTGCTAAAAAAAACTTCAACCCCTTTATGTAAATGCCTTTATCCCTGGTTTTTCCAACCATTATTAACTCATGTAATATTTCAACCATATTGTAACCACCAGACTTCTGGGGTAAGCCTACTTTTGCTTTCCACGGAAGTCTCTATAAACCCTAATTTGTGATACAGGACATCGATATTGCGGATCTTAAACGAATCACTGAGCTGATCCAGGCAAAATATGGGTACGACTTCAGGAATTATGCCATGTCGTCCTTTAAAAGAAGGATGCTTAGGATCCTTGAACTTAAAAACCTCACCGTTGAGTCGCTGATTAGAAAACTGAACGATTCGCCCACCTTTATTAATGAGTTTCTGGACGAACTTACCGTGAACGTCACCGAGATGTTTCGCGACCCAAGTTTCTGGCGCGTCATGCGCGATGAGATCATCCCCGGTATTTTATTAAACCACAAGACTTTTAATATATGGCACGCCGGCTGCTCTTCCGGCGAAGAAGTGCTAAGCATGGCCATTTTGCTCAGAGAAATGGGTATTCACAACGATGTGTCGCTTTATGCCACAGACCTGGATACCACCATTCTTGAAAAAGCTAAGATGGCCACCTATCCGGCCAAAAACATGGAGCTGAATGAGAAGAACTACATTCGATTTGAAGGCAAATGGACTTTGAAGGACTATTGTAAGGAGGAAAACGGGAAAGTCACCTTCGATAAAGGGCTTTTGGCCAATGTTACCTTCCGGAAGCACGATCTCGTCACCGGCGATATCTTCAACAAATTCGATCTGATTTTATGTCGTAACGTGATGATCTACTTCAACCAAAACCTGCAAAACGAAGTGCTCAAGAAATTTCACGAGAGCTTATTTAAATATGGATACCTGGCCATTGGCTCGAAAGAGTCGCTGATCTGGTGTGATGTGGCCAACCGGTTTTTGGTGGTGAACAATGAGGAAAAGGTTTATAAAAAAATAAAAGATTAGGCAGAGGACCCATGGGAAGGTTCAACCTAAATAATAGCTACAAGGCCATCGTCATTGGTGGGTCGGCCGGAAGTTTTCAGGGTATTACAAAGATTTTATCTCAGTTACCTAAGACTTTTCCTCTGCCCATAATCATGTGCCTGCACCGGTTAAAGCATGTACGCAATGGATTTGTTGAAGCGCTGTCTATAAAAAGTGTGTTTCCTGTGGTAGAACCGTACGACAAAGAGCAAATAAAGAAAGGTGGGGTTTACCTCGCTCCTTCCAACTACCACATGTCGGTGGAGTTAGGAAACTATTTTGCCATGAGTACCGAGGAAATGATGAACAATTCGCGGCCTGCCATAGACATCACGCTGGGCACTGCCGCCTACGTGTACCGCGACAAGCTGATTGGAATCCTTCTGTCAGGAGCCAATCGCGATGGTGGCATGGGCATGAAACACATTAAAGACAGAGGCGGGCTGACGATTGTACAGGAACCGTCGGAATGCATGATTGACACAATGCCAAAAGCGGCCATGGCACTCACTAAAATCGACCATGTGCTTAAAGTCGATGAAATTGTCACATTGATAAACGAATTAGACAAATATTACCGATGATCGAGAAGCTACAGTTGTTTTTTAAGGATCCGGCCAAAGTAAACCAGTTGGCCATAGTTGGTTTTTTTGTGGCCGTGGTGATTGCTACCATTTACTTGTTCCGTCTGCCCAACGATTTGGTGTATCAGGGCGGTGTAATGAACACGGGCGGCGCCACCCTGGTATTCACTAAACTTTATGTAGTCATCGCGCTTGCTTTCGCACTCTGCTACGCCGCGGTACACTACACACGCAAATCGAAGAAAGAAATCATCGTGTACCTCGACAAAAAAGCGGAAGAGAAAAATCAGCAATCAGTGGGTAGCGCAGATAGCAGCACAACTGGTGGAGTGGACGTGAAGGCGTTGAAAGAAAAAATCTCGAAAGCCAAAGTCCGTGAAGAGAAATGGCAGGAAGCGCTTAATCACCTCTGCAACAGCCTAAATGCAGGCCAAGGCGCCTTATACATTGCACAAAGCAAAGGCAATCAGAAATCAATAGAACTTCAAAGCAGTTACGCGCTGGTGTTGGGCGAAGGCGAATCAAACCCGTCTTTCCTCTGGGGCGAAGGACTCATTGGTCAGGCGGCAGCATCGGGCAAGAGCCTTTACCTCGACGAGTTGCCGGAAGGCTATGCACGCCGCATTGAAAGCGGACTTGGCAGCGCACTCCCCAAATTTTTGTTCATCCTGCCTTTGAAAAAAGAAAATGAGGTAGTCGGTGTAGTAGAGTTGGCCACTTTCACACCGCTGAACGAGTCGATAAAGAAGCAGGCCACCGAAGCAGGCATTGTAATAGCAGAGATAAGCTGAAGAAAACAGGTATGTTCAAAAATCTAAAATTAAGCGCTAAGATTACCGGGTTGATCGTTGCCCTAGTAGCTGTAGTCGCCATAGCGTTTGCACTGTTTACCTACAACGTAAACGTCAAAGCGGAAAAGGATAAGCTCAATGCCAGCATCACCGCGCTGGCAGACCAACAAGCGGTGATGGTCAATTACTTTTTTGATCACTTATCAACCACGGTAAAATTCCTTCAGAATTCTGATCAGGTAAAAGCCGTGATCAATTCGCCGGATACCTTGGCCAACACATTAAAAAATATCAAAGACACGTACGCTTTCAGCGAAACGTACATTACCGACAAAAACGGAACTGTACAGGTTTCTACCGACAGCGAAATAAAAAAAGGGCAGAATCTGTCTGACCTGGACAAAAATTTCTTCGACCGAGCCGCCGGTTCATTGCAACTAAGCGCAGTGCGTAAAGTAGGCGAAAACTACTTCGTTTTTGCTGCCGCTGCTTTGGATTCGAAAATTATCGCCTTCAAAGTCAACTTAAATCCTCTCTACCAAAAACTAAACGAAATTCATATTGGTGAAACAGCCGAATCGTATCTCGGACAAGTTGATCCTGTGTCGCAAAAAGTGATCATTGTAAGTCCGCTGCGCAACGATCCGGGTGCATTTCTCAAGCCGCTTGACGCTAAAAATAGAGCAAGCTCAGAGATTCGTCAGGCGATTGAGGGCAAGAATGGCATCAACATCGGAGTTGATTATCGCGAAAAAGAAACCATGAAGGTTTTTCGCAAAATCAATCAACCCGGGTGGGGCTTAGTCGCAAAAATTGATACTGCAGAAATCAACGGTCAGGGCGGCGATCTCATCAAAATTTATGTAGGTGGCGGGCTGGCGCTAATACTCATTGCCTGGGCTGCAGCATTGCTCTTGGCTCGCTCACTCACACAACCGCTCAACTCGATGAGTCAAACTCTTGACCTTGTGTCGCAGGGTATTTTACCAGAAAATATTTCAACCGGCTCGCGCGATGAATTTGGACTGATGTCCGACAAAGTCAACTCGTTGGTGCAGACTCTGAAGAGCAGCGCCGAGTTTGCAAAAAGCGTGGGAGAAGGAAAGCTCGATGCGCCGTTTCAACCGGTGAGTGAAAACGATACGTTGGGTCAGGCGCTCATCCACATGCGCGACGACCTTATCGAAAATGAAAGAAAAGACAAGGAGCGTAACTGGATTGTGCGAGGCGTAGCCGAGGCAGCCGAAATCCTCCGTGCCCACGACACACTCGACGCGTTGGGCGACGACGTGATCAAGTTCATCGCTGAAAAAATTGGCGCCGTTCAGGCTGTGTTTTACGATGTCAACGGAGAGGACAGAAACAACATGCTCATTGAGATCAGGGCAAGTTTCGCTTATAGTCGTAAAAAATATTTGAAGAAAACCTTCCGCTTTGCTGAAGGCCTGGTTGGTCAGGCTGCTGCCGAACAAGATATCATTCTCCGAACGGAAATTCCAGACGACTATCTGTCGATCACGTCTGGGTTGTTGGGTGAACAAAAGCCGAATTGCATTTTGATCGTGCCGTTGATCACCAACGAAGAAGTATACGGACTGCTGGAGTTTGCGTCGATGAAAAAATTCGATTCATCGCAAGTGAAATTTGTACAAGAGCTTAGTTTGATTCTCGCCCGCACCATCTTCAACATCAAAGTAAACGAACGTACGCGCCGCCTGCTTTCAGAATCGCAAGAGCTGAGTAATGAGCTGCAGGAAAAGCAGGAAGTGCTTCGTCAGAATGCCGAAGAGATGCAGGCTACGCAAGAAGAACTCAAGCGAAGCAATGCATTGCTGGAAGAGCAGGTAGAAGAAGTGAATCAGACCCAGAAGCGGATGCAGCTGCTGCTGGAAAACGCCTCGGAGGTAATTACTATCTACGAAGAAGACGGAACCATCCGCTACGTGTCTCCTTCGGTAGAATCTATTCTTGGCTACAGCCAAAAAGAACTGCAGGGCAATAGCGATATGGATAAGATCCATACCGAAAGCCGCGAAGTGGCCAAGAATCTTTTCAAAAGCCTCCGCGAAAATCCGGACGAGAAGCTTACCGTGCAGTTTGAATACCAGACCAAAGACGGAAACTTCATTTGGCTGGAAGCTACCGGTACCAACTTCATGAGCAACCGCGCTATTCGCGGATACATCCTCAACTCACGCGACATCACAGAGCGCCGCCGTGCAGAACAAGAGCAACGCATGCGAAGCAAGATGCAGGCGCTTTCAGAAAACTCTCCGGATTTGATCACCCGTCTGGAGCACGATTCGATTTCGTACATCAACCCGACGATCGAAACCTATACCGGAAAGTCGCCAAGCCATTTCTTAAACAAAAAAGTAAAAGAAACAGAACTCGATACAGCCATCCTCGATCAGTGGCTTTCGATTGTGGAGCAGGTGAATGCCTCGCAAACCACGGTGTCAGCAGAAATGGATTTCCCTGCCGAAATGGGCAAGCGCATCATGCAGGTAAACGCTATTCCTGAATACGACGACAACGAAAACATTGAGTCAGTACTGGTGGTTTCGCACGACATTACCGAACGCAAAGAGATTGAACTTGAAATTCAAAATAAGAACAAGAAGATCAACGATTCAATCAATTACGCCAAGCGCATTCAAAATGCCATTCTCCCCAACTCAAGGTTGATCAACAAAGTACTCCCTGATTCATTCATCCTTTACAAACCGAGAGACGTAGTGAGCGGTGACTTCCCATGGTTTGTGCAAATCAAAAACGACATCTTCATTGCTGCTGTGGATTGCACGGGTCACGGTGTACCCGGAGCGTTGCTCTCGTTGATCGGATACTTCCTGCTCAACGACATCGTGCGAAGCCGCAAGATTACCGAGCCCGGAAAAATCCTTGATTTGCTCGACGAAGGCGTTACCCAAACCCTGCGCCAGGATCAGGACGACTCGGCCACCAAAGACGGTATGGACATTGCCCTTTGTCGCATCAATGCTGAAGCCCGCACAGTTGAGTACGCCGGCGCGCATCGCCCGCTGTATTACATGAAAAACGGCGTGATGGACGAAGTAAAAGGAAACAAATTCCCGATCGGAGGAGGTATTTATAAGAACCAGACCAATTTCACCACCACCCGTCTCGAACTCGGCAAAGGAGATTCATTCTACTTCAGTTCGGATGGATTCCCCGACCAGTTTGGTGGTCCGGAGGTGCGGAAATTCGGCCCTAAAAAGACCCGCGAAACCATTGAACGCATTTATAAAGGATCAATGGCCGAGGCGGCCCAGGTTTTTGAGACCGAATGGGAGGCCTGGAAAGGTGAGCACAAACAAACAGATGACGTATTATTGATAGGAATCAAATTTTAAACCATAAATTCGGAACTTCAAACCCCACTGCAAATGAATTATATCTACGACCTGCACCGCACGATGATGGCGCAGAAACTCATCCTGGTGTACGAAGGTGACTTCACTCAGGAAACAACCAAATCGATTCTTTCGATGGCGGAACGAAACCTGGACTCCTCGGGCGAAGACTCAGGTACCAAGCGCAAGGTTTTTAACGTAATGGTGGAGGCCCTCCAGAACATTGTAAAACACAGCAGCGAGCAAGGCCTGCAAGTAGGCTCACTGATCAGCAAAAGTGCCATTTTCATGATCAGCAAAGACGACAGCCGCTATTGCGTCATGACGGGAAACCCGATCGCCAAAGGCAATGTGGCCAAACTTACAGCCAACCTAAATGACCTGAACAGCAAAGACAAAGACGGGTTGAAGGAAATGTATAAAGAGATTATCAAAAACACGCAGATATCAGATAAAGGTGGCGCCGGCCTTGGGTTTGTGGACATGGCGCGCAAGTCGGGCGAAAAGTTGGAATTCACCTTTGCCAACCTGGATGCAGATTTCGACTTCTTCTGCCTGAAAGTGAACATCTCTCGTGAAAAAGAATAATTAAAAAATTTTAAACTGAATTAATCATGGAAATCCTAAATCTCAAAGGGACCGAAGATACACCCACCATTTTGCTTGATAAGAAAAACGGAATATTTGAAATCAGCGGCCGCTCCTTACCCGAAGACTCTGCCGAATTTTACCGCCCTGTACTTGAGTGGATAGGCGCTTACGCCAGCGACGCCAACCCTTCAACTGATTTTGTCTTTAAACTTGAATATTTCAATACTGCCTCTTCAAAACTGATCCTCGATGTTTTGTCGGCTCTTGAAGACATCAAAGGAATCAAAGTGCTGTGGTACTTTCACGATGACGATGAAGACATGGAAGAAGCAGGTCAGGAGTTTTCTGAACTGGTAGAAATCCCCTTCGAATTCAAAACTTATTAAGCGGTTATTGGTTATCCGTGAATTGTTAGTTGCGAAAGGCAAATAACGATTTACATAACATTTTTACGATCCAAGAAGAATGAGTGAGGAAATACTAAAGGCGCTCACGCAACTGTTTGCCATTATCACCAAACAAGATGGTGGCGTAACAGAAAACGAGCGTCAATTTGTAATCAATTTTTTTCAACAAGAACTAGACCAGGACACCGTAAAGGAGTACCTGAAGCTGTATGATGATTTTTCAGGATACAGCAAGCAAGGAACCGGTGAAGAAGAAAAAAATAAACTCACTTCAGTAAAAGACTCGGTAAAGACGTTGGGGATTTGTAAAAAAATCAACAAGACACTTACTCAGAAACAAAAAGTAGTAGTACTCACCAAATTGCTGGAGCTAATCGGCTCTGACAAAAACTTCACGCCGCAGCGTATTGAAATTATCAATACCGTTTCTACCGTATTCAACATCGGTCAGGAAGAGTACAAACTGGTAGAGACATTTATCATTGCACAGCAAGTAGAAGGCCTGAATTTTAAGGATATTCTGTTGGTCAATTCAGCGCAAGCGAAATCGGCAGAAGATCAAAAACATGCCCATGCCCACATTGAAGGTCAGTTGATTTTCATGCGGGTGAAAAGCGTGGACATGTATTTCACCAAATATCTTGGTGAGCAATCCAACGTGCTCAACGGGTTCATCATGCAGCCCAACAAGGTCTATCTGTTTTCGCATGGCAGCACCATCAAAACCCAAGCCGGCGACGCGCTTTACTACAGTGATCTCGTAGCTCACTTCAACGAAGAGATCAAGACCACCAAGTTGTCGTTCAATGCCAACATTGAGGAATTCAAATTCCCCAACGGGGCCATCGGCTTACGCGATGTAATGATCTCCGAAGGACCGGGTAAGCTCATCGGCATCATGGGTGCCAGCGGTGCGGGCAAAACCACACTGTTGCTTACACTGGCTGGCTTAGAGAAGCCATCGAAAGGCGACATCAAGATCAATGGCTTTAACATCCATACTGAAAAAGATAAAATTGAAGGCGTAATCGGCTTTGTGTCACAAGATGATTTGCTGATCGAAGAATTAACCGTTTATCAAAACCTGTATTACAACGCTAAGCTTTGCTTTTCCAACTTTACTGAAGAGCAGCTTCATGAACGGGTAATGAGCACCTTGGAAAACCTGGGGCTTGATCAACGTAAGGATCTTACTGTGGGAAGCGTGCTTGATAAAAAGATCAGCGGTGGTCAGCGCAAACGCCTTAACATTGCTCTGGAATTAATACGCGAACCCGCGATTTTGTTTTTGGACGAGCCAACCTCAGGGCTCTCCTCGCGCGATTCAGAAAATGTAATCGACTTGCTCAAAGAACTTTCATTAAAGGGTAAGTTGATCTTTGTGGTGATCCATCAGCCTTCGTCAGACATCTATAAAATGTTTGATAAGATGATCATCATGGATACCGGAGGATATCCGGCCTATTATGGCTCTCCGGTAGAAGCCGTCACCTATTTCAAGAAAGCTACCCATCAGGTAGACAGCAATCGTGGCCAATGCGAAACCTGCGGTAACGTAAACCCGGAGCAAATCTTTAATATCATAGAATCTAAAGTGGTTGACGAATACGGCCAGCCTACTTCGAAGCGTAAAGTAACGCCACCGCAATGGCACGAAATGTACCAGGAGCGCTTCAAGATTCACAAAGTAGAAGACATTAAGGAAACGCCACCAAGTTCGTTGCGCATCCCAAGCAAACTGAAGCAAACCGTGATTTTCACCACGCGGGATTTTCTGGCCAAGCTCAGCAACAAGCAATATTTGCTCATCAATCTTCTGGAGGCTCCCCTACTCGCCATTATTCTCGCCTTCATTATTAAATACAAAAGCGCACCTGGAGGAAAGGAATATATATTCCGCTTTAACGACAACTTCCCGGCTTACCTGCTGATGGCTATCATCGTGGCATTGTTTATGGGACTTACCGTGAGTGCCGAGGAAATCATCCGCGACCGTAAAATATTGAAACGCGAATCATTTTTAAATCTAAGCTGGAATAGTTACCTGCTGTCCAAACTAAACATCTTGTTCTTGCTTTCGGCCATACAAACCATCACGTTTGTGGTTGTCGGTAACCTCATCCTTGAAATTCACGGCATGACGCTGGCCATGTGGCTGGTGCTTTTTAGTGTCTCTTGTTTTGCTAACGTACTTGGCCTGAACATATCCTCAGCCTTTAATTCTGCCGTCACCGTGTATGTGATGATCCCGCTGCTACTCATCCCTCAAATGATTTTGAGTGGTTTGCTCTTCAGTTTTGATAAATTGAATAACCTCATCAGTACCAAAGGAAAAGTACCTGTAGTGGCCGACCTGATGGCTTCGCGCTGGGCGTATGAAGCCATGGCTGTATATCAATTTAAAAATAACGACTACGAAGCTCCATTTTATCACTACGAAAAAGAAGAAGCTAAAGCTGATTTCAAAGCCGCTTACATGGCAGACGAACTCCGCAACCGGAATCGCTTTGTGATGGAAAATTTTGAGAGCAAAAACGATTCTGTAAAGAAACTGGTGGCCAAGAATCTCGCTATTCTTCGTGATAATCTGAAAAACGAACCATTCCGTCCAGGTTTTGAGAAATCAAACATTGACGAGGATTTCTCGAATGCCAAATACACCAAAGTGAGAGGCATGATGCTGGAAAGTTATTTCGAAGACTACCGCAAACACTATCAGAAAATCTACAACCTTAATGTGGATACCATTGAAAAGAAGATGGCTTTCTTTGAAAAAAGTGGAATCAAGGTAAACGATGAGAAAAACCGCTACCACAATGAAAGCCTCAGTGACCTTGTGAAAAACGTGTCAGTAAAAGAGCGATTGCTTGAATACGATGGAAAACTGATCCAACAAATCAATCCAATTTTTCAGGAAATCCGCCCGGCAGGTTTTTGGGATTACAGAACTGCATTTTTCCTTCCGGAAAAGAACTTGTTTGGTTTAACTGTGGATACCTTCCTCTTCAATATTCTTGTGGTTTGGGCCATGGCATTGTTCTTTTATCTGGCATTGTATCTGGAGTGGTTGCGTAGAATGGTAGAATTTTTCGGAAATGTGAGCATCCCTGACAAGGTCACAATTCCATTCCGCAGGAAATAAATGTTTTTGTTCGCATTGTTGAATTTTTAATTTTGTAACTACAATGAAAGCTATCCGAAGTGTATTAATTGTCTTAGTGGCTGTAGTGCTTCTAGCAGCCTGCGGCAAGGGCAAAAAGCCCGATGAACAAGCTTTTCTGAAAAGTCTGGATTCGGCTAAGAAGGGCCCTTCTATTGACGAGGAAGTCATTAACAGCATCCTCCAGCAAATCCCCAGTCCTCTGGAGATTTCCGTACTCTTAAAAGAATCGGGTACCAAGTACAATTTTGGTTTACTCAACACACCGGATAACCTTTCCAAGTACAACAGCAACTACAAAAAAGCCCTTAATCTTGGGATTTACGGTACTGATTTGGGATACACCAACATCTATCAGCAAAACCAGGATGGCATTAAATATTTGGCTTCCATCAAATCGTTGGCCAATGAGCTCAATATCGGCCAGTTTTTTGATATTGAGACCATCGGCCGGCTGGCAACCAACAGCAAAAACCTCGATTCGTTGCTTTTGATTACCACGCAGAATTTCAACGATATCAACCATTACCTCCAAACCCAGGGCCGTGCAAACCTGAGCGTACTTTTGCTCACCGGCGGCTGGCTGGAAGCCATGCAAATCACTTGTCAAGTAGCAGTGAAAGACCCAAAAAATAAGGAGCTGCGCGAAAAAATAGGCGAACAGAAGATTATTCTTGAGCAAATCGTGCTTTTATTCTCCTTTTACAAGGACGATGAAAATATGGCATCGTTATTGAAGGATTTGGAAGAATTGAAGGCCGCTTTTGATAAAATTAACATTACGTATACCTATAAAGAATCGACCATGGAAGTAGTAAACGGTGTGGCGGTTATTAAAGATAACAGTACCACTACCATTGATATTACAGAAAAGGACGTGCAGAACATCACCACCATTACCAATACCATCAGAAAAAAAATTGCCAGCTAATACCGAACGATAAAACCCTATGAAAAAAGTAATTTCTTCACTGTTGTTGGTTTCTATGATTGGGTTCAGTTTACCCTTAGCAAGCCAATGCAATCCTGATAATTTTGCCAACGCTTGCATACCGAAATTAGCTTCGGGCTTCAATTTCCTTAAGAGCTATAAAGTAGATGGCGAAGGCGGTGCCAAAGACAAGGTGGAATATAGCTATGTGTTCACCAAAGGAACACAATACATGATCAATCTTTGCGCCAACGGAAGTGCCACTGATGGCATTGTCGTGACGCTGTTTGACTCAGGTCGGAATAAGGTGGCCACCAGCAAAATCAACGGGCAGTTTATCAGCGCCATCGCCTATCCCTGCAATGCTACAGGCATTTATTATATCCAATATACATTTGACGGTTCTTCCGAAAAATGCGGCGGCAGCGCGCTAGGCTTCAAACGATAATAAATCGGTAATGACATAGAAAAGCCCCTTCCTTTCGGGAGGGGCTTTTGTTTTAATTGGCCAAGCCATATATTTCCAAAAACACAACCAGATGCCCAAAGTTCTGATTATAGAAGACGAAGCCAGTATCCGGGCTGTTCTCAAGGATATTCTCAAAGACCAAAAGGAGCTGAAACTAGAAATTGAAGAAGCCAAAGACGGTGCAGAAGGGTTGGCCAAATTAAAAGCCGATCATTTTGATGTGGCAATTTGTGATATCAAAATGCCGAAGATGGATGGCATGGAAATCTTGCAAAAAGCAAAGCAAGACGATCTCGAAACTACTTTTATCATGATCTCGGCGCATGGAACCACTGAACTCGCCGTGGACGCCGTGAAAATGGGGGCCTACGATTTTCTACAAAAACCACCCGATCTGAACCGGCTGCTGATCACCCTGCGAAATGCCCTGGACAAAAACTATCTACTCAAAGAAGCGACATCGCTTAAGAAAAAGGTAAGTCTGAACTATCAGATTCTGGGAGAGTCAGACCCAATTAAAGAGATATTGCAGATGATCGATAAAGTGGCCGCTACTGAAGCGCGCGTATTGATCACCGGACCAAACGGCTCAGGAAAAGAATTGGTGGCCCGCCAAATCCACGAGAAAAGCCCAAAAGCCAAAAACCCTTTTGTGGAAGTAAATTGTGCCGCCATCCCGGCCGAGTTGATTGAAAGCGAATTATTTGGGCATGAAAAGGGTGCATTTACTTCGGCAATCAAGCAGCGAATCGGGAAATTTGAACAAGCTGAGGCGGGTACGCTATTCCTTGATGAAATTGGCGACATGAGCTTGTCGGCGCAAGCCAAAGTGCTGAGGGCTTTGCAGGAAAACAAAATTACGAGAGTAGGTGGCGAAAAAGACATTCTGGTAAATGTGAGGGTTATTGCTGCCACGAATAAAGACCTGAAAAAAGAAATTGCCCAGGGGAATTTTAGAGAGGACCTATTTCATCGGCTATCGGTAATTGTGATCAAAGTGCCCTCGCTAAAAGAGCGCAAAGACGATATACCCTTATTGATCGATAAATTTCTAACGGATATTTCCGTAAGCTACGGCACCAGAAAAAAGGAAATTGATCCGGAAGCGCTTACTTTATTGATGGACTATGAGTGGAGTGGCAACATCCGAGAACTTAAGAATGTCACCGAAAGGTTAGTAATAATGAGCGAGGGCCCTATCGGGTCCTCGGATGTGGTCAAATACCTCTAAAAATTAGATTCTAGTTGAAGAATTTTTCTTCACTTCCTTTTTGCTGTACGTCGGGCAGGTGTATTGGCTGCATGCCGAGATAAAGGCAATAAGGGCTACAAAAGCTAAAACTTTTTTCATAGTGGTTGGTTTGATCTGAACAAAATTATCAATCTTTTATTTCCAAACAAATTTTAACTTCTTTTTCAGGCATTTTGGCGAATTTTTCCTCAACTCACGAGCAGGTTGCAACCCCTGATATCACTGTTATCCATCCTACCCAGAATTTCGAAAAAATCAGGATATACTACCCTGCCCAGATCTTCTGTCTCGATAAAGGCACAAGAATGAGCATTGGCAAGGTCAATTACATTTATTCCGCCCGTTTTACCAGCATTTATCATTTGAAATGGGTCATTAATGTCCCGAACCAGTATTTTCATCCAAGGGGGGCTTTGAAAGTAACCATCGGCTTTGGCATAAGCCTGCGAGAGGAGTTCGGTCATACCGTATTCAGAATGGATTGTTGGTACGTTAAATCGCGCTTTTAGAAATTTATAAAGTTCCTCGCGAATCCATTCTTTGCGTCTTCCTTTCATCCCACCGGTTTCAAACACCAAACAATGGCTCAAATCGACTTCGTATTTTTCTGCCAGGTCGAGCAAGGCAAAGGATACACCCCAGAGAATAGTTTTCTTATCGGATTTTTTGAGGCTTTCTACTTTTTGTAAAAGCTCTTCCTGGTTGTGAAGATAAAACCCGGAGTGTCCGGAAGAATCTGACTTTATAAAATGATCGATCATGTAAATCAATGACGATCCTGACCGCTCAAGATAAGAAGGCAAGAGCGCTAAGAAATGATACCGCTCAAGAGGCCCATAGAAACGCTGAAAAATAGTTCTGGCATTTTGAATATAGAATTTTGCGTCCTTCACGGAATGCCGGCTTACCACCGAGCCTGTGGTAGCACTGCTTGTAAATAGTATCTCCGGGTTCCAATTACCACTAATTACGGCATGCGTCTTAAAAAAACGGATCGGCAGGAAAGGAATTTCCTTCACGGAAAAAACCTTATCCGGCTCTTTACCGAGATAACGTGCGTAAGTTTGGTAAAGAAGGTTATTTTTGTATTGGTATCGGAATAGCTCAAGGGCAATATCATCGAAGTTGCCATCGTTGATAAGGTCGAGTTGCGAAGTGAATTTTGCTAGTTCCGACAAGGGTTATACAATTAATCATCAAAGGTAAAAAATGCAGTGGATTAGGACTTTTCTGGTGGTGATGGTTTTGATTCTTTTGGTAGACTCGTGCCTTAAGCAGCCTGAATACAATGTTATCCCGGAAATCACCCTTCAGGATTTGATTTTCAAACCTGGCAATATCAACAAGGGAATCCAGGATACGCTCAAAATAATTCTCAATTTCAGAGACGGTGACGGTGATCTTGGCGTCGGTTCTGCTGATTCGGCATATCGTGATTTTTATAATCCATGGTATGTCATCTATGATACGATCACTAAAAACACAGATTATACTGTTTATAAAACAGCTACGCTTGCACCACAAGTCAAATATATTACGTATAGAACCAGGAAATTAGCAGCCTTTGATACACTTCCAGCCATAAACTGTAAGAACTGGGAGCAACGATTCACTACAGTTAATGGCCAATCTCAGGTGAAAGACACTGTTTACATTGTGCAAAATTCACATGCATTTAACATCTTCATTTCAATTTTTGAGAAAAATCCAGACGGTAGTTATTCGCCTTATGATCCTAACGACCCCGTGAAATATATCTTCCCTAATTGCAACGCGAACTTCCTGCAGGCCACCTTTCCCAACCTCTCTACCGACGAAGGCAAGAAATCACCGCTGGATGGCACGCTCAAATACAGCATTAATTCTTTTGCTCTCAATTCTACCTTTAGCATCAAAGTGCTGAAAATGCAAGTGTATATCACCGATCGTGCTTTTCACAAAAGCAACGTGGTAGAGAAGGAAGGATTTACCCTCGCTTCAATCACAAAATAGCAATCAGTAAAGCGGAGGAAACCGCCTTGGGTCAGCTTCTCTGACAAGTTCATATACCTTATCAAAGATTTCCTCGGGGTTCGGCTTTGAAAAATAATCACCGTCAGAGGCATACGGCGGGCGGTGTTCTTTTGCTGTAATAGTAACGGGCGCGGCATCCAGATAGGTGTATCCGTTTTGCTCTTCCAGCACTTTTTGCATCATGAATGCGGTGGCTCCTCCCGGCACGTCTTCGTCGGTGAATACAACACGGTTGGTTTTCTTAATTGAGTCAGCGATTACATGGTGGATATCGAACGGAAGTATGGTTTGTACATCAATCACTTCGCAGGATATGCCGTGTCTTTCTAAATCCTCGGCAGCCTCCATCACCACACGGCACATCGATCCATACGTCACGATAGTCACATCGGTTCCTTCTCGTAATATTTCCGGAATACCAATCGGTACTTTAAATTCACCCACGTTATCAGGAAGTTTTTCTTTCAAGCGGTAACCGTTCAGGCATTCGATAATCAAGCACGGATCATCCGACTGAAGCATGGTATTATAAAACCCTGCGGCTTGCGTCATGTTACGTGGCACCAGCACGTACATTCCGCGAAGACTATTCAAAATCATTCCGATAGGCGAGCCGGCGTGCCAAATTCCTTCCAGGCGATGGCCGCGCGTGCGTACAATCAGCGGAGCCTTTTGGCCACCCTTGGTGCGGTATTGCAAGCATGCCAGGTCGTCGGACAAGATCTGTATCGCATAAAGAAGATAGTCGAGGTACTGGATTTCAGCGATCGGCCTGAAGCCACGCAACGCCAGTCCGATTCCCTGACCGATAATTGTGCATTCGCGAATTCCTGTATCCGTGATTCGAAGTTCTCCGAACTTTTCCTGAAGGCCGGCAAAGCCCTGATTTACGTCCCCAATCTTTCCCACATCTTCCCCAAAAGCCTTCACCAATGGGTCGCGTTCAAACGCCGCCTGAAAACAAGCTTGTAATATTTCTCGTCCATCCAGCAAAGGCGAATTTTCCGAATACTCCGGCAACACTTTTTCTACTTTGAGCGCCGACCATTCGGATTGACTATACAGGTGAGACGAATAGCGATCATAATTATCAATCTCTGAATCCCTTACCCATTGCACCAATTGCTCTCTGATCGGATTGTCCTTACCTGCCATTACCCGAAGTGCTTTTTTTGCAGCCTTTACTGCATCAAGGCGCTCGGGATTAACTGTCAGTTCGAGGTGTTTTTGAATGTCTGCTATTTCAGGGAATTCCGGTTGGGCTTTGCTAAGCAACGTCATCAGCTTCTTCTGGCTTTTCTGATTATCGGCCGTGAAGGCTTTCCAGGCTGCATCCTTGGCCGCTTTAGCGGAGGCTTTCGCTTCCTTTTCAATCGTGTCCAACTCGTCAGGCGAAGCTATGGATTTAGCAACCACCCACTCGCGCATTTTTTTTATGCAATCAAAGTCTTTTTCCCAGTCTAGTCTTTCTTTTGGTTTATAACGCTCGTGCGAACCCGACGTGCTGTGCCCTTGAGGCTGCGTCATCTCAGTTACGTGCACCAGCACCGGCACATGCTCTTCGCGGCAAATTTTCTCCGCCTTTTCATAGACCTGGCAAAGCTCTTCGTAGTTCCATCCGCGCGCAACAAGGATTTCAAATCCCTTTTCAGTTTTGCTGCGCTGGAAACCGGCCAGAATTTTTGAAATGCTTCCTTTGGTCGTCTGATATTCTTTGGGTACGGAAATACCGTATTCATCATCCCACACGGAAATCATCATGGGCACTTGCAATACGCCGGCCGCATTGATTGCTTCGAAGAACATACCTTCCGATGTAGAGGCATTTCCTATTGTCCCGAAAGCAATTTCGTTTCCGTTACTGCTGAGGTTATCATATTTCTTAAGGTCGTTGTTTTGTCTGAACAATTTTGAAGCATACGCAAGGCCCAGTAGCCGCGGCATTTGCGCTGCGGTAGGAGAAATATCGGCGCTGCTGTTTTTTAACTTTGAGAGTTCCTTCAATTGCCCGCGCTCGTCAATCATGCGCGTGGCAAAGTGCCCCGTCATTTGCCTTCCGGCAGAGGCAGGATCGGCTTCTACTGAAGTGTGTGCATACAACTGGGCGAAATAGTTAGAAAGAACCATTTCACCAATTGCCAGCATGAAAGTCTGATCGCGGTAGTAGCCGGCGCGGTGATCGCCCGCGCGAAAAACTTTAGCCATGGCAATTTGGGCGATTTCTTTACCATCGCCGAAGATGCCGAACTTGGCCTTACCCATAAAGACTTCTTTGCGGCCAAGTAAGCTTGCCTCGCGGCTTTCACAGGCAAGCCGATAGTCCGCCAAAATCATTTCTGCTTTGGCGGCAGAGATATCGCTTTCTAGTGTTTTGGAAAGGGCCACGGGCTTTAAGTTTGTTGGTAAAAGTAGGTAAAAAGAAAGGAGGGTTCAAAATCAAAATTTGTCCCTAATATAATTGCGCGAAAATTTACTTTTACGAAATAAATAACGGCTGAATGAGATGGGCTTGAAATAAAAAACCATTTCTATTGCGCTGAATTTTAAAGTAAAAGCAATTGCAATCGAATGTTATCTTTGCAATCGTAATTTTCCTTATTAATCCTTAAACTTTAATCCGATGATCATTGGCGTTCCTAAAGAAATAAAAAACAACGAAAATCGAGTTGCACTAACTCCGGCAGGAGCTCAGGAATTTATCCGTCGTGGCCATACTGTTTACATGCAAACCAAAGCAGGTGAAGGAAGTGGTTTTTCCGACGAAGAATATGCAGGCGCAGGCGCCAAAATACTTTCCACCGCGGAAGAAGTATTCGGTATAGCCGAAATGATCATGAAAGTAAAAGAGCCTATCGAACAAGAATATGGCTTAATTAAAAAGGATCAACTTGTTTTCACATATTTCCATTTTGCTTCGTATGAGCCGCTGGCACACGCCATGATTAAGACCGGCGCGGTATGTCTGGCCTACGAAACAGTAGAACGCATTGACGGTAGCCTCCCCTTGTTAGTGCCAATGAGTGAAGTGGCAGGCCGTATGGCCATTCAGGAAGGCGCCAAGTATCTTGAGAAGCCGTTGAAAGGTCGTGGGATTTTGCTAGGCGGTGTTCCGGGAGTAATGCCTGCCAAAGTATTGATTTTAGGTGGTGGAGTTGTGGGAACTAACGCCGCTAAAGTGGCCGCTGGCATGGGTGCTGATGTGATTATCACTGATGTAAACATCAACCGCCTGCGTTACCTTGATGATGTGATGCCTAAGAATGTTCACACGATGGTGAGCAACGATTATATATTGAGAGACCTTGTGAAAACTCACGACCTGATCATTGGTGGTGTGCTGATCCCAGGTGCCAAAGCACCTAAGTTGATCACGCGCGACATGCTGAAGACCATGCGCCCTGGCACTGTACTAGTGGATGTGGCCGTGGATCAAGGTGGATGTATAGAAACTTGTAAGCCTACCACCCACGAAAACCCTACGTTCATCATCGACGATGTGGTTCACTATTGCGTGGCTAACATGCCTGGTGCTGTTCCTTATACTTCTACCTGGGCTCTTACCAATGCCACTCTCCCCTATGCGTTGAAATTGGCAGGCCAAGGATGGAAGAAAGCATGCAACGAAAATTCAGACTTGAAAAAAGGATTGAACGTAATTCAAGGCAAGGTAGTGTACAAAGCCGTAGCTGAAGCCTTCAACCTCCCCTTCACTGACGTGAAAGAGTTTTTGAACTAACTAAACCTGTATTTAATCAAAAGCCATCTCCAAAGGATGGCTTTTTTGTTTTCTAGTATGGCAACGTGTGTCCCTTCCCTAATGCGACTTTTGGGTTGTCGTAATGGCCAGTGACGTGAAACGGGATTTTAATTTTGGTGAATGGAATCAATTCTATTTTCACAAGGTAATTCACCATACCGCTCATGGTGTTCACACCTTCAATGTCCGTATCAAATCCTGAGACAACGATGGAGAATGGCTTCACAATAATTTTGCTATCGCGAATTTCAGTCTCCATGGTAAAGTCTTTCAGGTGCGGATCATTCATTTCATTTTTTTTGGCGTTCTTGCTGATCTCTTCGAAAAGTTTCATGCCATTGATTTTGGCTTCCGCGATACGCATGATGCCACCACCCGAGAGTGTTTCCAGTTTAGGTTGCATGTCTTTGGCCAACTCGCCTTTTAATTTATAGTTCACCGAAAACCTGCCATAGACATTTGCCGCAGACGGCGCCAACTGTCGCATCAGTTTTACTCCGCGGTAAGCCTTGTTGATGTCAAGATCCTTCACGTCAATAGCCATATCAAAAACGGGGTGGCTAATGTCTTTTGTGTTGTAATCGCCGCTCAAATTAAACTTGGCATTAAGCGAGTTGAATCCCGTTTCATGAAGGCTCATCACACCGTCGCGCATCACAATCTCGCCATCCATATCCGTCAAAACAAGATCATCGTATTTCAAACCCTTGATGTGCGAGTCGAAAATAAAATCAATATTTCTAGGCACCTCCATTACGGTAAGCTTGGAATGTGTGGTGTCGGAGGCAGCTACTGGCTTACCTGTTGCAGTGGTAGCCGGAGGCATCCACTCATTCACGTCGATGGTGTCGCAGCTCAGCACAAGATCAGCCTTGATCAAGTCATTGCTTTTCGTAGCGAAGGCCATGTAATTGGTAATATCACCGTTGAGTTTCATGTTAGTTCTCCCAAATTTTCCATCGAGGTTTTCCAACACGATTTTATTCGGCGTGAAGGTGAAAAGTCCATTGTTAATCATAACCGGAGCCTGAAGTGCAGCGCCAGCAACACTGATATTAGTGAGACTCACTTTACCCGTGGAAGAGACTCTCGAATAATTTCCTTTTTCCAAATCACTCACCAAACCACTGGTCTTTATTTGTGCATCAATTATTCCACTTAGTTGAATTCCGTCCAGCGGATAAACTTGGGCAAGTTTTGACAGGTCAGCCCGGCCGTTTACCGAAAGGCTATACTCGTAGCTGTTCAGGTTGACAAGGCTACCCGTAATTTCAAACGGCTCGTCTTCGAGTGAGTATGTAAGCCTACTGATGGTAAGTTTCGCATCACTAAGGTTGCCTGTTTTACTAACCGCTTCGGCCGAAAAGTGAATGTCTTTGATTGGATGGGGGTAGCTTTTGTATTTTACGGATCCGTCAGTGAGACTCATCTTGGTATCAACAAAGGGAAATTTTTTCAACGCTTTACTGTAAAGTCCTTTTGCCATTACATCCAGATTGAATTTACCTTTCAGCGTGTAGCCATCAACCGGGTAGATTTTTTCTATGTCTTCCAGATCAAGATCCGCATCGAGATCCGCATCAATTTCTGTATCCGGATATCCCTTCAATTTCAAAAATCCGTGGAGAATGTTATCATCAAGTTCCGCATGAATTTGTCTGAAATCCACGAGCGTATTTTTCAAGCTGCCGTCTTTGCTTTCGGCGTTCAAATGAAAATGAATATTAGATAATGGTTTAGGGAGACTATCATAGCGAACAAAGCCATCGGCTAATTTCAGATTCAGACTAAACGCCGGAATGATGGTGTTCTGCATGTCAAAAACTCCTTTGGCTTTAAGTTCAAAATTAGCCTTCCCTTTCAGCATCAACTTTTGTATTGGGAACATCCGCTCCAGCGAGGCAATCTCAACATCGGCAAAAACATCGGCATCCACTTTAGGTTTGTGCAGGCCTTGTACTTTGATTCGTCCATGCACAGGATGTTTGCCTAACTCCACATGAAAATTTTTCAGATCAATTATCGTGCTATCAAGAATCCGTTCCCGATTATCGATCGACAGATCAAATTGTATGTTGTTAAACGCTTCCGGCAAACTGTCAATTTTAACCATGGCGTCTTTCACGTTCATGTCGAAATGAAAAGCTGGCATTTCATTGGTCGAATCTGAATAAACACCATCCAGAGTGCCTTTGAATGCAATGTCGCCGTGGGTTTCCATGTAATCAAAATTTTTAAGGTACAATCCGGGCACAAGAGACAAAAGTGTTTTAAACGAAGTCTCATGAGCCTGGAATTTTAAGTTCATGGCATACTCGTTCACCACCTGTTGAAAGAATCCCTGTACGCTAAAAATGAAATGATTGATTTGAATACGATTCTCTTTGAACGTGAATTTGGTTTCAGGTAAATTCATTTCCATGGTCATGTCAACGCCTATGGTTTTTTTGAAAAGATATTGAACATGATCATAGTTGAGAGAAAAATGCTGAATAATGGTGTTTGTCTTGTAGTCAAAAATGTCCTGAAGAAAATCTCCGCTTCCGTTGTGGTCGATTTCTTCCGCTTCCACAAAAATATTTTGTTGCCAATCGCTGTAAGACACTTTTCCGTGATGCATACTCACATTATCAATGGCTACATTAACAGAGGGTTTCTTTTTTGATGAAGTAGAATCTCCCGAAGGGATCAGAATATCATAGTTGGCCTTTCCATTTTTTAACACATACACATTAATCGACGGACTGTATAAATGAATGCTCTTAATCTCGGTCTCTCGCTTAAAGAGTACACTTATTAGATTTACCTCTAATTGCACTTCTTTAACCGAGGCAAGTGTGTCTGTTCTGAATTCATCCTTCCCTACAACCAGTAGATCGCTCAGCGAACAAGTAAGGTTGGGGAAATGCCTGAACAACTTCAAGTCAACTGCGGAGAAAGTAACATCTGCATTTAGCGAGCGGTCAAATTCTTTCTCCAGGTCTACGCGTATTTTTTCTTCATACACAGTGGGTAAGATGGACCCGGCAATTACAACCAGAACAAGAATACCTCCAAAACCAAACAAG
>JAFDYT010000016.1:0-60667 GCA_018266055.1 Bacteroidota bacterium | reverse complement strand
TGGGTGAAGGATTATACCTTTGGTTTATTTTCGTTTCAAAAATTTTTCAATCGTTGTAAATTGAAATCCCTGACTTTTTAAGATCGAAATAATTTCTTGCAAAGCTTCAAAACTATTGCGCTCTGGGTGATTCATGTGCATGATTATGATGGCCCCCGGACAGACCTTATTTAACACACTTGTTTTAATCAGTTCTTTGCTTGCCAAAACCAGCGCATCGTTTGACAGTACAGAAAACCCCACGACAGAAACGCCAAGCGCATTGGCTATGGCCATAGCGCCCTCATCGGCGGTGGCTGTGCCGGGTCTAAAGTACTTTGGCTTTCGATGGCTATAAAATTGGATCTGTCGCGCATTCAATTCAATTTCATCGTACGCTTGAGAGCCATCTTTCGTGCCAGTGATTTTGTACATTGCCTCGCCAGCTACCGTGAGCGGCCTGTGGGTAAGTCCGTGGTTTTCAATTTCGAATAACGGTTCGTCGCAGAGTTGTTTGAAAATAAGCGGGTTCTTTTCAATCCATCGGCCGCTAATAAAGAGTGTAGCTGGAATTTTTTCGTGTTTCAGATAATCGATCAGCTCTTTATCGTAACCGCTTCCTGTTGGGCCACCGCACGCGTCAAAGGTAAGTGCAACAATTTTACCTGAACCACCAAGTTTTTGTATTACTCCAGGTACAACTTCACCAAATTTGCCAGGTTTGAGGTTTCCTAACCTGGCCAATGTTTTTTTCTTTTCCTGAAGATATCCTGGCGCAGACTTCTCCTGTTCCGGATTAAAACTCTGTCCCCACAGGTGAGCACAAGCAGCATTTAAAAGCACAAGAAAGAATATTCGAATCATAATGAAATAACAAAGGCTGGAGTTACCAGCCTTTGCAAAATTTTGATCGTGAAACAATTAATCTACCTCCATACCCTGAGCTTTCATTTTCTTTTTCAGGTCTTTGATTTTGGCTTCATACGTTTCATCATATGTAGTAAGGTCACTATACACGTTGAGCAAACCGTACATGGCATCCTGATCAGCAGAATTAATGGCAGCACATTTTTCCCAATAGGGAAGCGATTCTTTCAATTTCTTTGGAATGAGCAGATACAACTCCTGACGTTTTTTCAAATCGGCGTCTTTTGAACCATTGATGGCGTTACGCTGATCTTTCACTTTTTGAGCGTCGGCATATGTAAGTTTGGCCAATACCATGTTTGCGTCAAAATAATCCGCATCGATTTTCAACGCTTCCTGCATCCATTTTTTGGCGCCTTCATAATCCTTCAATTCATTATCGATCAACCCCAGGAAATACCTTGATTCCTTATCATTCGCGTCTGCGTTGGCTTTCTTTTCCATCAGTGCTTTCGCTTCTGGCAAGCGATTGGTTTGGGTATAGATGTTATACTCCATGTTCAGGTAATCCATGTTTGTAGGATACTTCTCGGTCAATTGCTTGGCCACACCCAATGCCAAATTGATGTTTCTTACGTAAGCGGTATCTTTCAAATATTCGTCACGGCCTTTGCCTTTGTATTTGGCACGTTCGGCATCTGCTTTCTTTGCATACAAGGCATAAAGCTGGATGAATGCATCAACATTCTTACCACCAGCGGCCTGATATTTTTTGATGTAGGCAATTGATTTTTCTGTTTCATCGGCAGCCGGGCCAAAGTAAACGCCCGCATTAAGCAATTGAGTAGTGTCTGTTGGCACAAAGAATAATACTCGCTCGATATCTACGAAAGCTTTCTTATAATCCTTTGCCTGATAGATTTTATAGCCTCGCTCAAGGTAAGCCTGTGCGAGAAATTTATTTACCTCGTCTTTCGTCATCGGAATAGGCAAATTTTGAAAAAGTCGATTTACCAAACTTTCATTCTTCTTTCCCTTATCCAATTCTTCAGCTTTCAAAAAAGCTTCTTTTGCAATCGGAAATGGATCGGCTTCCAATGATTTGTATTTCTCCACTTTGGTGGTGTCAATTCCGGCATAAATCATTCCCTTGAGATACCAGGCTTTGGCTGCATTTCTGGAGGGATTGCCTTTTTTATCAACCATGTATTCCTGGTTGGATACCGTGGCATCAATGATGGCCTTGGCTTCGTCGAAGTTTCCTTTCTGAAGGGCCGACTCTGCCTTCGAAACACTTGGTTTAATTTCCTTTTGCGCAAAAACCGCAATAGGTAGCGCAAAAAGAAGTGTGGCTATTTTTTTCATAAGATGATTTTTAAAACAATTCTGTATTTATAAAAGTAAGACTAAAATTTAATTCGTTGGCTCACCTTCGGTACTATTTTCGCCTTCCATTTTCTGGATTTTTTCCACCGAAGAAATCGCATCGTCGTCGTTGAGTTTGATGAGGCGCACGCCTTGCGTAGCGCGACCCATCACGCGCAATTCCTCCACGCTGATGCGAATACTGATTCCCGATTTATTGATGATCATAAGGTCATCGTTGTCCACCACTTCCTTAATCGCAACAAGCTTGCCAGTTTTTTCTGTCACGTTGATGGTCTTCACACCTTTTCCCCCGCGGTGGGTGATGCGGTAATCAGAGATGTCAGAGCGTTTGCCATATCCTTTTTCGGAAACCACAAGCAGGTTAGCGTCTTCGCGCGAGATACAAACCATACCTACTACTTTGTCTTGATCCGATTCGAGGGTGGCACCTTTCACGCCGGCGGCAGTGCGGCCCATCGGGCGTACGTCCGCTTCGTTGAAGTGTACGGCTTTGCCTTCGCTTTTTGCAATGATGATGTGATTGCTTCCGTTGGTGATAGCCGCATCGAGCAAACGATCACCTTCATGAACCGTGATGGCGGTAATACCATTGGCGCGCGGGCGCGAGTACGCCTCCATCGACGTCTTTTTGATAATCCCTTTTTCCGTACAGAGTATTACAAAAGTATTGTTGATATACTCCTGATCGTCGATGCTCTTTAAGTTCAACACAGCGCGCACGCTGTCGCCAGGCTCGATATTCAACAGATTTTGAATCGCACGTCCTTTCGCAGTCTTGTTTCCTTCCGGAATTTCGTACACTTTCTTCCAATACACTTTTCCGAACTCAGTGAAGATGAGCAGATAGTTGTGCGCTTGCGCTACAAACAAATGCTCGGTGAAGTCGTCATCTTTCGAACCGGTTGCTTTTGAGCCCACGCCGCCTCTTCCTTGTGTACGATACTCCGAAAGCGATGTGCGTTTTACATACCCCTGATTAGAAATGGTAATCACCATTTCTTCGTTGGGGATCATGTCCTCCATGGTGATGTCGTCTTCGCTGTGCACGATCTGCGTTCTGCGCGCGTCGGCATAGCGTTCTTTCATCTCACGAAGCTCGTCTTTGATGATGCCCATTCGCACCGGCTCACTGGCCAGAATTTCGTTGAGACGATCGATCAGGGCTTTTACTTCTTTGTATTCGTTTTGAATTTTTTCACGTTCCAGGCCGGTAAGGCGCTGCAAGCGCATTTCCAAAATCGCTTTGGCCTGAATTTCGGAGAGCTTGAAATTCTCCATCAAACCCACCTTCGCTACTTCTGGATCTTTGGAATTGCGGATCAACGCAATCACTTCGTCGAGGTGATCCAGCGCGATTAAATAACCTTCCAGAATGTGTGCACGCTTTTCTGCTTCGTCGAGTTCAAATCGTGTACGGCGTACTACCACTTCGTGGCGATGCTCCACAAAGTGAACGATCAAGTCTTTGAGGTTGAGTGTCTGCGGGCGGCCTTTTACCAACGCCACATTGTTTACCCCAAACGACGACTGAAGTTGAGTGTATTTGAAAAGGTTGTTAAGAACGATATTCGGAATAGCATCTTTCTTCAAATCGTACACCACGCGGAAACCCTCACGATCGGATTCATCGCGCATGTCGCTGATGCCTTCAATTTTCTTTTCGTTGATCAGCGCAGCGGTGCGCTCAATCATGCTCGCCTTATTTACCTGATAAGGAATTTCGGTAGCGATGATCTGTTCTTTCCCGTTAGCGCCGGTCACAATTTCGGCCTTGGCGCGCACCACAATTTTTCCGCGGCCCGTCAGGAACGCTTCCTGAATACCCTGAACACCATAGATAATGCCACCCGTTGGGAAATCGGGCGCCAGCACAATCTTCATCAGTTCAGGAATAGTAATGTCGCGGTTGTCGATATAGGCAATGATACCATCGGCTACTTCGCCAAGGTTATGCGGTGGCATGTTGGTCGCCATGCCCACGGCAATACCGGATGAACCGTTGATCAGCAGGTTGGGCACTTTAGCCGGCAACACGCTGGGTTCTGAATTCTGGTCGTCGTAGGTTGGCTGAAAATCAACTGTATTCTTATTGATGTCGGCGAGCAGTTCTTCCGCAATACGGCGAAGGCGCGCTTCGGTATAACGCATAGCCGCTGGCGGATCGCCATCGACAGAGCCAAAATTTCCCTGGCCGTCCACCAGCATATAGCGCATGCTCCAATCCTGGGCCATACGCACCATGGTATCATAAATAGACGCATCGCCGTGCGGGTGGTACTTACCCATTACATCACCGACGATACGGGCTGATTTCTTGTACGGACGATTATGGTTTACGCCCAACTCGAGCATCCCGTAAAGGACGCGCCGATGCACGGGTTTTAGTCCATCGCGCACATCGGGCAAGGCTCGTGAAATGATGACCGACATCGAATAATCGATGTACGCGCCGCGCATTTCATCTTCAATATTGATCGGGATTATACTCTGTCTTTCGAGGGGTGCTCCGGTGTCTTCAGCCACAATTAAATTCAGTTAAAACGAGTGAAAATTTTGATTTGCAAGATAAGAAAAAAGGATCGGAATCCGGTCACTCCATTAGTAGGTTTTTGGCAGTAAATGAGCGACAAAATCCATGCTTGAAAAAGCACTTTCGCTAGCTGTTACCTGAGTTGTGAGGTTGTTGTGGAGCGAAGGAAATTAATTCAATTCCCTATCCGATTAGTCCTTAATGCACCGAACTGAAAACCCGCATCCTTTATAATCAGCACCTCGGTAAATCCTATCGTTGTAGTTAAATAGATTACGACACCAGGCGCTTCCTGCATTCGATTCGATGGAGGTCCACCAATATCCTGATTTCCCGATATCGGCAAATTTTCCAACAGTATAGCGAAATCCACTGGGTGTCCCTGTAAAACCGCTGCTGTTGCTGCCATCGCCTTTATTGCTCCAGCCTGAGGTGCTCTTGAGGGTGTTTCCAACCACACCGTCCGCTCCGAGCCCACTTGTCATTTTGGTCCATTCTTCATCCGTGGGAATATGCCATCCGGCAGGGGCAAGTCCGCGCGGGTCATGAACGGCATACCAATTGTAGAGTTTTCCGAAGGTAGCGCCGTTGGCTGGGTCATTGTTATAGTAACACCAGGCAGGCTGATGTTTATCTGACGCGCTCCTCCATTCATCAGGTGTTTTTGCTTCGGGGATTTCATCGCCATTGGCAAACGTACTGACATTAAGATTTTTGGAAATCCAGCGTTGAGAACCAATTGTAACAGTACCGGCGTCGGCAAGACCATAGCCGTAATCCAACGGTGTGTCACTATTCTTTTGGACCAGATTTTCCTTTTTCGGTTCTGACGATTTTTTTGGATCTGGTAACGTTTCTTTTTTATTTGCCTCTGTGACGGCAGGTGCTGCAATTACAGGGGCCGGTTCACTTTGTTGTTTGGTGAAATAAAATTCTCCGCCAATGGAATTGTCCACCACGGAGGGCAACTGCTTGCCTTCCGATTCTTCGTTGACATCGTGTTTCACCTTGCGAAACACCTCACCAATGTTAAGGTTCGGCTCATTAATATACTTCAACAGCTTAGCGGTGAACAATCCATTTTTACCGGTGCCATCACTGGCCACGGTGCCCGGTTGAGTAGCGAACACTACGATTGAACCTTTAGGCGCTTCTATACTTGCCAAGCCTTTGTTGATATCGCGGCTAAAGCTTGTGAAATTGTTCGTACGACAGGCGTCGAGCAAAAAAATATTGAGGTTATTGTTGGAAGAGTTAAGCACCGACATCACAAGGTTCATCTTCACGCACTGGTCATCGAGATCGCCAGGGAGTTGCAATGAGGCTGAGGCGGGTATCAGATAATTTTCGCCTTCCAGTTGGGTACCATGACCTGCATAATAAATAATGCCCACTGCGCCCGACTTATCACGCATGGTATTGTAATAACGGGTGATCGCATCTTTAATCTCCTTTTTGGTTTTTGGATCGAGTAGAGTCTCCACTTTAAATCCTTTGGCTTTCAACGTAGCCGACATGTCGTTGGCATCCCGTAAGGAATGGCGCAAAGGTGGCGCACCGGTGTAATTTTGCACCCCTATCACCAAGGCAATGCGATTGCCGGCATTGGGTTGCTGGGCACTTAGTACACCAGTAGTAAGTAAAATGAGGAGTAAAAAGATGCTCCATTTATTTTTCATGGCACCGATTTTGGAGATCAAATTTAATACGAAAATCCAAAACAACCTTGTCAGTGATAAAGCACAGCATGGACTTACCGTGCCGCCAGGATGTTACCCTTACATTCTCCAAAACCGATCCGAACACCATCTTTTTCACAGTGGCCGCGAATGATTACGGTGTCGTGATCCAGAAGAAATTTTCGCTCACTTCCATCGGCCAGGTGAAGCGGCCGCTGGCCGTTCCAAGACAATTCAAGCATCGATCCGTACGATCCAGGCGACGGGCCGCTGATGGTGCCGCTGGCGTACAAATCGCCGACTTGAATGTTGCAGCCATTCACGGTGTGATGAGCCAATTGTTGAGCCATGTTCCAGTACATGTACTTAAAATTGGTGCGCGACACGATGGTCGCTTGACCGGCCTGCGGCTGAATAAGTACTTCAAGGCTGATGTCAAAATTTTTGGAGCCCTCGAATGACAAGTACGGAAGTACATGCGGAAACTGCTCCGGTCCCTTCACCCGAAAAGGTTCAAGCGCATCAAGTGTTACGATCCAGGGCGAGATGGTGGATCCAAAATTCTTTCCGAGAAAAGGACCGAGCGGCACATATTCCCACTGCTGAATGTCGCGGGCACTCCAGTCGTTGAAGAGCACCACGCCAAAAATATTTTCTTCCGCCTCCTTTGTCGTGATGTGGGATCCCAGCGCAGTTTCGGCGCAGGTGACAAAGGCCACTTCCAATTCAAAGTCTAGTTTTTGTGTCGGGCAAAAGGTTGGTAGCTCAGCATCTGCCGGCTTTATCTGGCCTTTCGGCCGATGAATTGGCGTGCCCGAAACCACAATGGATGAAGCCCGGCCATGATAGCCTACCGGCAAATGTTTCCAATTAGGCAACAAAGCATTTTTCGGATCGCGAAACATGGAGCCAACATTGGAGGCATGCTCTTCGCTGCTATAAAAATCGGTGTAATTGGGAATGTGCACCGGCATCAGCATTTCTACCGTATTGATTGACAGTAACGCTTTTTCGCGCGCACGCACATGGTCTTTTAATTCGTTGTTGTCGGTGCGCAGCAATTCTGAAAGACGCAGGCGCACCTCGCGTGCCTTCGCCCGACCAAGCGACAGAAAATCGTTGAGGTCTTTCTTGGCGAAAATACCGGGAGGTAAATTCAAGCCATCAAAAAAGCCGACTCGATGTAGAAAGGAAAGGTCCACCACATAGTCTCCTATGGCTGTAGCCGCGGCCATGATTTCCCCAGATTTGAAAATCCCGAAAGGCAAATTCTGAATTGGAAAATCAGAGCCTTTCGGAATTTCAACCCACGACGTGAGTGCAGGATCGTTGGCAGTAATTTTCATCATGGCGGCAACCGAAAGGTAACAGTTTTCTTCCGATCTATTTGCCGCCGAGGATGGTGATATTATTCACTCCAATATTTCCAGCCAAGCAGACGGGCTTGTTCTATCCGCGCTGCGCAAAGCTGATATTGAAACTGAATCTGGCTTAGCAAAATCCGTTGCAGGTTTGAAGACGCGTTGAGCAAATCAAGGTGAGTGGCTACGCCTTGTTTATAGCGCGACTGCGCAAGCGCCAGCGCTTCGCGAGCGTACTTTACCTGACCGTCGGAGTTTTTGATCCGCTCTTCATTCGACTGCAAGTCAGCTTGTACCTGCGCCAAATCCTTACGCAACGTATTCTCCGTGGTCTTCAACGCCAGTTGATTTGCTTCCACTGATTTTTGCGCAATGCGGATGTTTTGATTCACCTTGCCGGCATTGTAGATCGGCACACTCAAACTCACACCCACGAGGTAGTTGAAAATCAACGGTTCGATGCTGGGCTGATATCCGTTTTTATATCCGGTTCCTCCTACCAGCGAGAAAATCGGCAGGCGGTTGCTCTGCGCATATTTCAAATCCATCTCGCTGGCGAGCATGCGTTGGTTGGCCAGAAGGAGATCAAAATTATTTTGCTTTGCATAGTCGGCAGGCTGCGCTTCCGCGAAAGCGGGAAAATCAAATGACGACACGGTCGGCTCGGTAGTAGTTCCTGTTGAATATTCCATCAACGCTTTTTGCTTCTGAAGTAAATTCAGGAAATCTACTTTGTGATTTTCTTCCAGGTCGATGTTGCTTTGAATATTGGTCGCATCGATTTGCAATGCATCGCCCCGCTTAATGCGGCTTTCAACAATGGCTTTGTTAGCACGCAAAAAAGCGAGAATAGAATCTTCCACCGCGATTGCTTTTTTCAAATATACCATCGAATAATACACGTTGGCCACTTGCGAAGCCACCTGCGCTTTGGCCTGCTCAATGTTGGTGGTCGCGCTGAGCAACTCAGCTTTCGATTTCGCAATGAGCGCATTGGTTTTTCCGAAATCCCAAATGGGCTGCGTGAGCGAAATGTTGAAGTTGTAATTGTTGTTCGGCTGGAATTTTACTTCGTTGCCAAAAAAGTTGGCTGTGCTCAGCGGAGTTACATACGTGTAAGACGCCGCACCGGAAATCACCGGATAATAATTGCTTCGGTTAAGTCCTACGCGCAAATCGGCTGTCTCTGCATTTTTCTGCAGCTCCTGAATGCGCGGGAAATAAGTGAACGATTGTGTGATGAGTGTTTTCAATTCAGTCGTTGTCTGCGCTTTCGCGAAAGCGACTGTCAACAAAAACAAAATGGGTAAGAATATTTTTTTCATAAGTTCAAAGTTCAACGTAGTTATCGATCGTACTTCGTATTTCTTTTTTTTAATGACTCTCTTCAGAAATTTTTTGCATCGTGGCTTTGTCAACACGCTGTGTACGCAACAAAAACATAAAAGGAATAGCACACACAAAAAACAAGGCGATGAGCAAAAAACTATCGGCGTAAGCCATGAGAAAGCCTTGCTTGGTCACAGCGAGATCCAGAATCTTATAGCTGAAATCTGTAGACTGCGTAGCATTGACACCGGCATTCACCGCGCCTGCCTGATACTGCGACAATCGCTGAATCAGATTGGGGTCGGTAAGTTGCAGGTTGCTTACCAGATCAGAACGGTGCACTGCATAGCGCTGCGTGACGTAAGTATTCATTACAGCGATTCCTGTAGCCCCGCCTAATTGCCGCAGCATATTGGTGAGAGCAATACCGCTGGGCATTTCCTGCGGTGTCAACCCCACTACCGCCTGGTTGATCAGCGGCACTGTGAGACAGGCAGTACCCACGCCACGAAACACTTGTGTCCAAAAGAAAAAGGACAGTCCCACATCCGGCGTTACCAGCGATGACGTGTATCCATGAAGAATGAAAAAGAAGAAACCCGTCACCACAAAGACCAATGGAGGAGTTCCTGCACCAAGCCTTCGACCGATGATAGGCATACAGAAGATAGCGGCGATGGCACTTGGCACGAGGCCATAGCCAGCGTCGGTAGGTGTGTAGCCTAAGATGCGCTGCACCAATACCGGGAAGATGAACACGGAGCCAAACATGCCGAAGCCCACCGAGAAGGTAAGGATATTGCTGGCCCATAAATTTCTGCGCTTCATCACGTGCAAGTTGATCATCGGTTTCTCGGCCGTCAGTTCACGGTAGATAAAGGCTAAAAGACCCACCGCGGCCAGGATCGAGAGAATGATGATCGTGGTATCGTCGAACCAATCGTCGGCTTCACCACGCTCAAGTACGTATTGCAAACAACCGACACCCATCGCCAGAAAGGAAATCCCCAGAAAATCAATGACCGGTTTTTCCCGGTTGGGATTTTTTTCGTCCTCCGTTCTGCGGATGTAGCGAATGGTAAGCAGCGTTGCCACAATCCCAAAAGGAATGTTGATATAGAAAATCAACGGCCAGGAATAATTGTCAACGATTAGTCCGCCGAGAATCGGACCTATCGTTGGGCCAAGTACTATACCCATACCAAACATGGCCGAAGCCATCGGGCGTTTGGCCGGCTCAAAGGCATCGAATAAAATTCCTTGGGAAGTGGAAAGCAACGCACCACCACCAATTCCCTGAACGAACCGCCAAATCACCAGCGACAGCAGGCTACCTGCCTGACCGCACATGTAAGAGGAAATGGTGAAGATGAAAATCGAAACGATATAATACTTTTTCCTTCCGAAGAGCTTGGCGAAAAATCCGGTCAGCGGAATGATGATCACATTGGCAATGGCATACGCGGTAACAACCCACGATGTGTCTTCAATCGTTGCGCCAAGATTTCCGCTAATGTCAGAAAGCGCCACATTGACGATGGATGTATCGATCAGCTCCATGATGGCAGCCGAGATAGTCGTCACGACAATGATCGCCCGGGCAAACCCGGTGGGCAATGGAGAAGAAGGTGTTGACATTCTACTTTACATTTACTTCCACTTCCACACTCAACCCCGCACGCAGAATATCCTTGTATCTGGCCTCTTCATCCAATTCAATTTTCACCGGCACACGTTGCGTCACTTTCACAAAATTACCAGTGGAGTTATCCGGAGGTAACAGTGAAAACTTAGCACCGGTAGCCAAACTAAACGAAGCTACTTTTCCTTTGATCTCCACGTCGGGGTAGCCATCAAGCTTCACGGTCACCTCCTGCCCTACTTTCATCTTTTCAAGTTGAGTTTCTTTGAAATTGGCGACGACCCAGAATTTGTCGTTGTTCACCACCGTCATCAACGGTTGGCCAGGCTGCACGTATTGCCCGAGTTCAAGATTCCTTTTCCCGATCTGGCCGTTAACCGGCGCTGCAATGTTGCAATAGCTAAGCCTGAGTTTGGCGAGATCAAGTGCTGCTGCTCTTGTTTGCACCGTTGCTTGGGCTTTCCTGATTTGTGCGTCCGACGTTGCCACCTGCGATACAGCAAAGGCCACCTGGCGTTGGTTTGCCGTAAGTTGCTTTTGCGCCGATTCAAATGTATTGCGGCTATCGTCCAACTGGCGTTGTGTTACAGCGCCATCTTTAAAAAGGCCTTCGTCGCGCTTCAAGTCATCCGTTGCTTTTTGTAGTCGTGTGCGTTGTACATCTTCATTGGCAAGAGCCACTTGTTTGTTCGCCATGCTGTTATTAAGCTGCGCCTGCGCGTTGGCAAGATCTGCTTTGGCATTGGCTAAGTCGGTCTCTGCTTGAAGCACGGCAAGTTTGTATTCGCGGTCATCAATTGATACCAGCACCTGACCCTGACTTACTTTTCCGTAATCCTGCACGGAGATTGAATCAATGAAACCTGCCAGCCGGCTTACGATCGGAGTAGCTGTGGTTTCAATCTGCGCATTGTCGGTCGACTCATAGTTCATGCTGTGAAGAATGGCCCGGATTCCGAAGAAACCAGCGATCAACAACACAGGAGCTACAATAAATGGGGCGAGATTTCTTTTTTTCGGAGTAGTTTGGTTTGATTCCATAGTTTTTATGTAAAGGGCACAAAAGTAAACCAGGTTGACTAATTAGTCAATATGGTTGACTATTATTTTTTTGTTATCTACTTTTGTGGAAACTATAGTTATGGCACTTGACATTAAGTTCAACGACACTGCTTATATACAGGAATGTGGCTGGGGAAAGGTTCTCTCGCATCTTCGAAAACAGTTTGAACAATGGGCTGTAGAACGGCTGGCAAAACGTGGTTACAAAGATTTCAAGATGGCCTACATGCCGGTAATCATGAATATCGACCTGAATGGAACTAACAACAACGACCTTGCCCAACGAGCACAGGTAACAAAACAAGCGATGAGCAAAGTAGTGAAAGAGCTGCAGCAATCCGGGTACATTACGTCAACGCAGGACCCTAAAGACAAGCGAAGTGTTATCTTTACCCTCACTGCAAAAGGCAGAGATTTTATTTTAGGTGCACGAGCCAGCGTAGCGGAGCTGATGAACGAATACCGTGACCTGCTGGGCAATAAAAAATACGAAACCCTTTTGCGTGATCTTATTACCATTATCGAATACACCGACAAGAAACTGAATGGCTGAAGGTATTTCATTTCCTCTTGCTTTTGTTACGCGTATGCGCGAGCAACTTCAGCAGTCATGGCCTTCATTCGCGGAAGCGCACCTGCAGCCGTCTCCCATTAGCATCCGGATTAACCCAGAAAAAAGTAAACCCCGAGATCTAGAAAAAATTCTTTGGAGCGACTTTGGATATTACTTACCCCAGCGGCCATCATTCACTTTTGATCCAACGTTTCACGGTGGCGCTTACTATGTGCAGGAAGCAAGTTCGATGTTTCTGGAACAGGCAATAAAACAATCGGTCGATCTGACACAACCCCTGACTGTGCTGGATCTGTGCGCTGCTCCCGGCGGCAAATCAACCCACTTGTTGAGTTTGTTGAGTCCTCAGTCTCTTCTGGTCGCCAACGAAGCCATACGGTCAAGGGCAACAATCCTTGCAGAGAACTTACAAAAATGGGGATTCGGAAATGCCGTGGTCACAAACAATGATCCGGAAGATTTTCAGAAGCTGGAAGGATTCTTCGACATCATACTGGTAGATGCGCCATGCTCCGGCGAAGGGCTGTTCAGAAAAGATAAAGATGCCATGAACGAGTGGAGTTTGGAAAATGCTGAACTCTGTTCGCTTCGTCAGCAGCGAATCGTAAACCAGGTCTGGCCAAGTTTAAAGAAAGACGGCATCCTGATTTACTGCACTTGTACGTACAACAAAAAAGAAAACGAAGAAAATATAAAGTGGTTGCTAAAAGAAAAAAAAGCCGAGAGCCTGAAATTGGATTTAGAAAATAATTGGGGCGTCGAAGAAATAAAGGAGGAAGATATTTTCGGCTACCGTTTTTACCCGCACAAGACTAACGGCGAAGGCTTTTTCCTTTCAGTAATCCGGAAACATGAAGAACAACACGAGATACAACCTCACAGTAAAAATCTTTTTTCGTCACCCAATAAAAAAATCATCGAGCGACTTACTGATTGGTTTACACATCCTGATGAAACAGCATTTGCCTCCCATGAAGAGTTGATCATTGGTATTCCAAGAAATTCCATTTACGAAATCAGCCTTTTAGCAAAAGCGTTGAAAGTAATTCAGAAAGGAACTGCCGTAGCTACGGTAAAGCACGATAAACTCATCCCTGAACATGCCTTCGCATTATCAATCCTTTGTAACAGACAAAATTTTCCTTCGGTGACACTCTCCTACGATCAGGCCATCGCCTACCTGAGAAAGGATTTGCTCAACCCCGAAACCGACGCGAAAGGGTTTGCCCTGATGTGTTACGAAGGCACTTCCCTTGGCTGGGGAAACCTGCTAGGCAACCGGATGAACAATCTTTATCCCTCTCCCTGGCGGATCAGAAATGAATTTGATCACAGCACACAAGGTTAAAACATTTTTTTACTTTTGAATCCATATGAAGATACTTGGAATAATTCCAGCGCGCTATGCGTCGTCCCGCTTTCCGGGCAAACCACTGGTGGATATGCTCGGGCAAACCATGATCCAGCGTGTATACCATCAGGTAAAAAAATCAGCACGACTGTCGCGCGTGGTGATTGCCACCGACGACGCGAGAATTTTTGATCATGTCATTTCGTTTGGCGGCGAAGCGTGCATGACCGGTGCGCATCATCCAAGCGGCACAGATCGTTGCTTTGAAGCGCTGCAAAAGCAAAATGAAAAATTCGATTTCGCAATCAACATTCAAGGTGATGAGCCATTCATCGATCCGAACCAAATCGATTTACTTTGTTCATCTATTACTTCAGAAACAGAATTGGCCACGCTCATCCAAAAGATTTCAACGCTTGAACAGCTTCATTCACCGGGCGAAGCCAAGGTAGTGATCAATCACCGGCATGAAGCCATTTATTTTAGTCGGTCGCCGATTCCCTTTGTGCAGAAAGCGGAGTCCAAAGAATGGCTAAATAAAACTACCTTCTATCGCCATGTTGGCTTATATGCCTATCGCGCCGATGTGCTGGAGAAGATCACGAAATTAGAACCTTCACTTTTAGAGAAAGCTGAGTCACTCGAGCAGTTGCGCTGGATAGAAAATGGTTTCAAAATAAAAACGGTAGAAACCGAAATGGAAGAAAGCATCTGCATTGACACGCCGGAAGATTTAGAAAAGGCCCTTTTGATTTTAAAAGGAAAACCCTGATCACCTTTCGTCACCTCACCCGTAGGTTTACATGATTTATTTTTTAACTTGAGTGTCCCTCAAATCAGAAATTCTATGTCATCAACTACAGTATCCGGAACCGGACGCATTGATTCATTAGATATCGTGCGTGGCGTTGTCATGATGCTTATGGCCATCGATCATGTGCGTGTGTACTCGGGTTTGCCGGCCGGCGGCACGGATGTAGGAATTTTCTTCACGCGATGGGTTACTCATTTTTGTGCTCCCGCCTTTGTATTCTTCGCGGGCACATCGGCATTTCTGTACGGAAATAAAACTCAAAACATAAAAGAACTGTCTCGATTTCTCCTGACGAGGGGCGCCCTCCTAATCGTGTTGGAACTTACTGTCATACGCTTCGGATGGACCTTCAACTTCAACTATTCATCGTTTACACTTGCCGGAGTAATTTGGATGATCGGGTGGTGCATGATTTTACTTGCTCTAATGGTTCGTCTCAACACAGTAATTATCGGCTCGACGGGGCTGTTGATAATTTTTCTTCAACAACTTTTTTCCTACGTACCGGCCATCATTCCAGACGCGCTCAAATCAACCCTCGGCGGCGTATGGGAATTTTTTTATACTTCAGGAGGACAACCGCTACCCGGAATTACCATCTTATATGTTTTGATTCCCTGGATTGGAGTGATGGCCGCGGGATATGGCTTCGGAAAAATTCTTTTGTTAGATCCGCCAAGAAGGAGAAGGTTGTGTCTCCAGATCGGGATCACTGCTTTTGTTCTTTTTGTTGTGATTGGCAGTTGGTTCATCCTGTCAAAACCCGCCGAAGCAGATGCTCCCCCATTTCTCTTTCAACTGCTTAACCAAAAGAAATATCCCGCCTCCCAACTTTTCCTCATGATGACACTTGGGCCTGCTATCGCGCTGCTGCCTTTTGTTGAAAGGGCTAAAGGTCGGCTAGCCAAAGTGTTTACAACTTTCGGCCGCGTTCCTTTCTTTTATTACCTATTGCACATTCCTCTCATTCACCTCAGTGCATGGCTCGTCAACTTATTGCTCGTTGGCGAAATAAACCAGGAATGGTATACTTCAGCGCCATTTGTGTTTATAGAAGAATCTTCACGATGGAGCTTGGCGTTGCTTTATGTTGTGTTCATCCTTGATGTTACGATATTGTACTTCGCCTGCCGGTGGTACGCCAGATACAAGTCCAACCACCCGGAGAAAAAGTGGTTGAAATTTATTTGACGACATTGCGCACCAAATGATATTCGTTTGAACCAGCTCAAACAACAACTTCATTCCTTGTGCCTTGCTTATGTCGAGCAACGGACAACTGCGTCAACACAGGCCATTCAGTTGGCGCAAGCTTCGGCAAACGAAGAAACCAAAAGCAGCGCCGGCGACAAATATGAAACGGGCCGTGCCATGGCTCAATTGGAAATTGAAAAGAACAGTGCCCAGTTGGCGGAAGCTCAAAAATTAGCACAGATGCTTTCGCATATTCATCCGGAAAAGAAAACCGAGACGGTTCAGGCTGGAAGCCTTGTGATTACCAATCAGGGGAATTATTTCATCGCCATCGCGGCCGGACAATTCACGGTTGAAAATAAAATCTACTACGCAATCTCTCCCTCCTCTCCCATCGCACAAAAATTGATGGGATTAAAAAAAGATGACGCCTTTCTTTTCAACAAGAAAGAATTTGTAATCGAAAAAGTAAGTTAAGTGAAAACAAAATAGCCACAGGAAAACCCGTGGCTATTCGTTTGTGTTTTACGGTTAATTATTTCTTGCTTACGCCTGGATCTCGTTTCAAGAACTCATCATACAATTGCGTCTGGCGGCTGCTCATCGGAATCTGCCACCCGTCGATAAACACTTGTTTGATTTGTGTTTTGGTCTCAAATGGATCGCCATCGCAAACAAAAAGAGTAGCACTCTTTCCTACTTCGATAGAACCCAGCTTATCGGCTACGCCAAAAATTTCTGCCGGTACAATCGTAATCGCACGCAACGCTTCGCGACGATCCATTCCATACGCTACTGCAAAGCCGGCGTGGTAAGGAAGATTTCTGAAGTTCTGATTGTTTGTTTCTTCCGAGCGGATCGCCACTTTGATTCCTGCTTTTTTCAGTAAGCCCGGATTGGCGTATGCCTGATCATAGCGATCGTAATCACGTGTGGGGATTTCAAGCACACTGCCGGCGATCACTGGGATTTTTGATTTCGCAATCTGATCAGCCACGCGCCATCCTTCGGCTACGCCGGTAAGCACGGGCTTGGCAATTTTCTTTTCTTTAATCCATTTAAGCGCCGCCAGAATATCCTTGGAGGTATTCACTTCTACCAGCAACGCACGTTGGCCGCGTACGACTGGCAACAGCGCCTGCATCTCTGGATAGTAGCCCGCATTTTTTCCTTGAGTAGCTGAATCCACTTTATGATACTGCACGGCACGCTCCCATACTTCGTTCAATTTCTTCAAGGCTGTTTCGGTGGCTTTCTTTAGTTCTTCGTCAGTGCGACGATCAAAGAATCCGCGGCGCCCTGTGTTAGGGAAATTTAAAACTACACCTTCAAAGCCTGCAAACATTTGCTCAGGTGTATACCCATGAAGGTTGATCAGCGCCGCTGTGCCAGGAAACATGTCGCCACGAGGCGAAGACAGCGCTGTAGTTATACCACTTATCCGCGTCACAGGAATGGCCACTGCGTTAGGGTTCACTGCCGTAAGCGCTTTCATCTGCGGAACGAGGTCGCCCACTTCATTAAAATCCTGTGTGCGTGGATCAGAACCAATTTCCGAAAGGCCAAGGTTTGTACCACTGTCGATCATGCCAGGATAAACCGTCAGGCCTTTGCAGTCGATCACTTCCGCGCCTTGCGGAATAGCGATGTTTGCACCGACCGCGAGAATCTTTCCGTTGCTGATCAGTACGGTTCCGTTCGACACGGTTCCATTAGTGATTGTCTCTATGGTTGCGTTGGTCAATGCGAAAGTGCCGTATTTCCCCTTTGCGTTTTGGGCTTCAAGATGAAACACCACGGCGCAAAACAGGGCTGTAAAAAATCCGGCTACGAGTTGAAAGTTCTTCATAAAAATTATTTTTTATCGGCTTGAAAAAGATCGCTAAATAAAAATTCAGTTCCCTCCATGCAATGATCTACATTCTTGTCATGAAAAGTTACGTCGTCGAGATTCTGTTTTGGATCTACCATCAACCGCATGTCGGCCGGATCGGCGGCGCGATCAAAGCGAACAATACCATCCACCACAGTGAATTGAGGAACTCCGTAAATCGAAAGCGGATGATTTTTGAAGATCGCGATGTCCGCATCTTTGCCTGCTTCCAGTGAGCCGGTGCGGGCATCAATGCCGAGTTGCTTCGCCGGGTTAATGGTAATGAGCGCGAGCGCTTCGTCATCCGACAAGTTTCCGTATTTCTGTGTCTTGCCTGCTTCGTGGTACAAGTGACGCATCATTTCTGCATCGTCCGAGTTGATGGAAGTAACTACACCATTGCGCGTAAGGATCGCGGCATTGTAGGCGGTGGAATAATACACTTCAAATTTATACGCCCACCAGTCAGAGAACACGGAAGCCATCGCGCCGTAGGCGGCTAATTCAGGCGCTACTTTAAATCCTTCGTTCACGTGCTGGAACACCACGCGTTTAATTCCAAAATCTTTGCACACATTCAGCAGCATGAAAATTTCGTCGGCTCGATAACTGTGGCAATGAATGATGATGTTTCCTTTTAGAATCTCAGCCAGCGTTTCAAGCCTTAAGTTGTAGGCCGGAGGTGCGCCGCGAAATCCCTTCACCAACTTGTTTTTGTTGTACGCATCCCAGTCTTCCATGTATTTTTTTGCATTGGAAAACGATTGGCGGATCACAAACTCAACACCCATGCGCGTACGTGGCACAATGCCGCTGCCGCCGCCATGCACACGCGTGGGGTTTTCCCCTAGCGCAAACTTTATGGTGCGGGGAGCGCCTTCCATCTTCATGGCGTCGCCATCAAAGGTGCCGTAGCGTAGCTTCAATGTTTCGCATTGACCGCCTATGGCGTTGGCCGAACCGTGCATCGCGTGAACCGCCGTAACACCGCCGCCCAATGCGTGATAAATTCCAATCTGAAGTGGATTGACTACGTCGCCTTCAAAGACCTCGGCCGTAACCGGCGAGGTAGCTTCGTTGATCCCATCAATGGCAATGTGCGAGTGTGCGTCAATTATACCAGGCATGACAAACAAGCCTGTAGCGTCAATCACTCGCACGCCTTGAGGCGCCGCGATGTTCTTTCCGATCTGCGCGATCTTGCCGTCTTTCACGAGCACATCGGTTTCAGTGAGTGTTCCTTTGGTGACAGTAAGTACCGTTCCGTTTTTAATTAAGAGGTTGCCTTTGTCCTGGCCCAAACACCAGTTTACCAAAAGCAGTGCTAGCCCTATTGAAAATATCTTCTTCATACACATTCAGATTAAAATTTGGGGTCTTTCGTTCCTTTCACAGGGAAACTTCCGTTCGGTCCTGCGGTGATGGTTCCGTCAAACGTGTCGCCATCTACAGTGATGGTAACTTCGATGGTCAGGGTTTCGCCACCTGCGTCAAAGGGGAAGGTAAACGAGATCGTTTCTTTATCCACCGAAATGTCTTTCAGGTCGGCAGGCTTATCCATCATGTTGCTGGAGATCGTGCCTGAATAATTTCCTTTCTCTTCCTTCAAAACAATTTTACCTGTTGCCGTTCCTTGCGGAGTTTCTGAGGTATAACTCCAGGTTCCTTTGTATGACACCTTGGCGTCTGCTTTCTTCACTTCGGCCACTTCCTGTTTGTAGACATTACCCTCCACAAACACATAGCGGACTTTTGCTTTCTCATTGAAGTACGGCTTGTTGGTCACCACGAGGTTAGCAATCTTGCCGTTGTCGATAGAGCCGAGGCGGTCTTCCAATCCCAATAATTTAGCAGGCGAAATAGTCAGCGCTTTCAGCGCTTCGTCTTCCGGTAAACCGGCGGCGATCATGCGACGAAGGTTGGCGGGAATATCTTTTGTCTTTACGCTTAGCGCGGAGAAGCCAAACGTAACGCCGGCTTTGCTGAACTCAGCAGGTTGCGAGGTGTATAACGCAATGGATTCTTTCTTTCTTTTCTCTAACGCTTCGCGCTCAAGGTCGAATGCAGTTTTAGGTTTTTCCTTTTTCGGGGCCTCGGTCTTTACGCTGTCTTTCTTCGCGTCTTTTTTGTCGGCCTTCTTCTCCTCTTTCTTTATTTCGTCAGGAAGATCAAGTGATAAGAAAACACTGGCGCCGGATGATTTTATTTTATTCAGGATTGGCCAACCTTCTTTTACATCGCCGATGGTAAGCTTAAAGTTCAAATCATTCTTCAGGGTGAAGACGCGTTGTGTTTCCATCACGCGCTCGGACTTAAAAACCACGGGCATCCGCTGGTCGATTACCGGGTAAAAGGCTTCGTAAACCCGGTCAGTCACCGGACGACCGACACCGTTTCGATTGGAGGCATATAGAGCCTGATAATTTTTTTGAAGTGATGCATTCTTATAAAGTTCACGCCATTTGGCCATTACGGCCATAATGGTGTTGGGATAGGCATTTTGTGCACCGGTAAGTTCTGAGTACAACGCACTGTTGTTGACCAGTACCATATCGTCGGCCGATTTACCTCCCAGTAAAACAACAGCGGCCTGGCCCGGCAACAGGTTCCCATAAGGCACAACTTGCGACACTGTGAAGCCAAGGTTGCGAAGTTCTTCCACCGATTTTTCTGCAGGGTTGATAATCGTACGTACATCATTTTGCGGAGTGATTCCTGCCCGTTCGTTCGTTGGGTTGCCCGGATCTTTCAATCGCTCGCGCGTATCGCGTTCTTCTTTCGGCTTGGCAATACCGGTATGCGAAAGCCCGTCGATGAATCCGGGATACACAAATAAGGAGTCGCCTTTGATGACGATGGCCTCAGCGGGCACTGCCACACCGGCACCCACGGCGGTGATCAAACCGTCTTTCATCACTACTGTGCCTTTTTCGATTTTGCGACCAGGGCCTTGCACGATGGTGGCATTGGTGATTGCATAGGTTTTGCCCACCGGCGCAATTGGTTTTTCGTCTTGCGCGAACAGATAAGCCGGCCATAGCAAGCAAGCTGCAAGAGCTACCTTCCATGCCCGGAAGTTTTTGGAGTAAATAGATTCAATCATAAGGTAATTTTTGTCCGAACTGTAAAGTAATTGATTTCAGCCTGATGGCAAAACCGCTTACAGGAAAGGCGATTTGTTACCGCTCAATGGCGCGAGGTCTTAAAAAGCCAAAGGTCAGATTAGTGTGGTCAACAAGGAGATCAAAAGGACCGCCGCCCAAAGCCCTGCAAAAAGCATGGGAATAACTTTCTCCATCTTCCGTCGGGTCTGCGATTGGTGCAGTCCATACTCCGCCAGACGTTTCTCTTTCTCCATTTTGCTCAGTCGCTGCCAGGCTTTGAATTGAGTAATTACCGGTTCGGAAGCCGGCGTCTTCTCTTGCTTCATCAATTGCATCTGAAAATAAGAAACGTCGAGGGCGCGGGCGCCTGCAATCTGAACCCAACATACCAACAGGGTGATTCCTAAAATAGATAATATTAAAAAGGCCAGGAGCCTTGATGTGGTCAACAGCGCCGCACAAAAAATAATCGTTTGTGTGATCAGGAACATCAGGCGGTACGATTGCAACAGATTCTCCTGAATCTGCCAGTGCATTAGTATTTCCTGGCGGAGCTGAGATGGCGTGTTTTCCATTTTGTCAAAATAAAATAGGCGCAACCAAGTTACGCCTATTTTAAAATCTTAGTGAGAAATCAATTCATCAATAATATGCGCTGTACACCGCGATCAGCAAGCCGATGATCAGCAACGCGCCGACGGCAAACGACGTAGAGGTCTTAAACATCGACGAGTCGATCTCAAGGCCTTTTGGTTTCACGCCTCTTGCATTTTCTACCAGGCTGATTACAATCATACCGATCACGCACAAGGCGAATACAATTGCCATCCGGTCGAGGAACGGAATTTCATATACGCCGTTGATCGGGAAAGAGAACCCGATCGGGTACAGGAATTCAAGGTTCATCATGTCGGGAAGGAATTTCAGAATCACAGAGAAAATAAATCCGCCAATCATCGCGAAGAGGGCAGCATTGGAAGTCGTTTTCTTCCAGAAGAAGCCGAGCAGGAACATCGCAAAAATACCCGGCGACACAAAGCCGGTGTATTCCTGAATGTATTGGAAGCCCTGCTTGCCCTCGCCCATCAGCGCATTGCCCAAAGAAAGGGTCAACAAAATTCCAATCACGGTGGAGATCACAATCGCCCACTTACCAATGCTCACTACTTTAGCTTCGCTGGCGTCGGGCTGGAATGCTTTCTTGTAAATATCGAGGGTGAAGATGGTACTGATGCTGTTCACTTTCGCGGCAAGCGAGGCAATTACAGTAGCGGCAAAAGCTGCCACCGTAATTCCTTTTATTCCTTTCGGCAATAACAGCAACAATGTAGGATAGGTACGGTTGCTATCGGCTGTGGTAGCGCCGTCTTTAGTAATGTTGATCAGCGAAGTATCGATCATGTTGTGCTGGTACAAATAGAAAATCGCGATGCCCGGGATTACGATAATCAACGGCGTTACCATTTTGAGGAAGGCGGCGAACAAAATCCCTTTGCGTGCCACAGGGAGGCTCGCACCCAAAGCCCGCTGTGTGATGTATTGGTTACAGCCCCAGTAGTTCAGGTTGGCGATCCACATCCCGCCAAGCAATACACTTAATCCCGGAAGGTCAATGTAGTTTTGATTCGATTTATCGAATATGAGTTTGAAGTGCTGCGGCATTTCACCTTGAAGGATAGAAAGTCCTTTCATCATACCTGCATCAACCGATACCATGTTGAGCGTTACATACAATCCCAGCACACCGCTGAATACAAGGAAGAACACGTGAATGGCCGACGTGTAGCCCACCACTTCCATCCCGCCAAGGGCAATGAATACCGAAGCCACGGCCAGCAGGAATACGCACAACTCAAAACTCCAGCCTGTAATGCCCGACACCGCGATGGCACCGAGGTAAAGAATGGACAACAGGTTTACTACAATGTATAACAACAACCAGAACACCGCCATGATCATGGCCACGCGACTGTTGTAGCGCTCGTGGAGAAACTGCGGCATGGTGTAAATCTTGTTTTTGAGATACACCGGCATGAAAAACACAGCCACGATAATCAGCGTGAGCGCGGCCATCCATTCGTACGACGAGATGGCAAGGCCGAGTTTAAAACCCGAGCCGCTCATGCCCGTCATCTGTTCGGCAGAGATGTTGGATGAAATCAACGAAGCGCCAATCGCCCACCAGGTGAGTGTTCCTTTGGCCAGGAAAAAATCTCCGGAGTCTGCTTCAAGGTTTTTCTTACGATTATAAATCCAATAGCCGTACAGCGAAACGAGTACAAAGTACACGAGCAGCACGACGTAGTCTAAGGTCTGGAGAGTTTGCATTTTTTTTGATCGTTAAGGTTATTGGTTGAGGTTGGTTGGGTTTTCTTTTTAAGTCAGAGTGTTGCGTCATTCATCGGCTGGGTAATGGTTATTGCCGAACAACTTCATGAACTCCATCTGCTAATTTAACCGAATAAAAATCACATTCTTTTTTAAAGGCAGTAAAATATTTTTCGCGCACCTGCTTTTCAAACTCAGCGCGAAGGTGTTGAGGGATGAGATTAATCGTGCAACCGCCAAAGCCGCCGCCCATCTGGCGGGCGCCGGTGATCTTCATTTCGCTGGCGAATTTTACCAGCCAGTCCGACTCCTCACAACTCACTTCGTACTCTTTGCTCAGGCCCCAGTGCGTTTCGTACATCAGTGCACCAAAGCCACTCACATCGTTACGCTTCAGCAGTTCGGCCGCCCGAGTTGTGCGGTCAATTTCATGAACCACGTAGTGGCACCGGCGATACACTTCGTCGCTGAGCAGGGGCTTGGCTACTTCCAGCATCGAAGGGGTGACGTCGCGCAATGCATCGACTTCTTCAAATTTAGTGCGGATCAACTTTACGCCTTCCTCACACGCCGCCCTTCGGTCATTGTACGCCGACGAAGCCAGCGTGTGCTTCACTTTGGTGTCGATCAAAATAATTTCATGATCGCCTACCTGCAGTGGCAGATACTCGTGCACCTGACTGCGGCAATCGAGTTTCATCACAGTGCCTTCTTTGCCAAAGAGGCTCGCATACATGTCCATGATGCCCACCTTCACGCCGGCAAATTTGTGCTCCGACTCTTGTGCGATCTTTACCAACTCGTGGCGGTCTAATCCAAAATGAAAAAGCTCATTGAGTGCAAATCCAAAACCACTGCACAGCGCAGCCGAGGAAGATAATCCGGCACCGACAGGAATAGTGCTGCCAAACTCACAATCTACTCCGGATGGAACCTTACCACGCCGCACCAGTCCGTCGATCACTCCCATCAGGTAATTGTGCCAACCGTGGCCGGGCTTAAGATCATGAATGGTAAACGCCTTACTTTCCTTCAGATCAGAAGCAATACAATGAAAAGTATCCGTGCCATTTGGCGATATCGTAAAGGTGAAATGTTTGTCAATAGAAGTGGGCATCACAAAGCCACCATTATAATCCGTGTGCTCCCCAATCAGGTTGATGCGGCCCGGGGCTACAAAGGTTCTGGGTTTTATATCTCCTCGCCGGGTAAGTAGTTCTTCAGGTCGTGACATTCCGATTCAAAACAGTTAGTTCATGGCTTATCCGGCATTACGCTTAAAAGTTCCGTTATCGGACACCGTGCTGTACAACCGAACAATTCAGTCGTTCAAATAACGCATTTTGATTGAATTTTCATACGATTGATCGTGGCACATCATTTGACCTTTAGCGGTCGCACCAACCTTTCATCGCCATGCTCAAATACCAATTGGTACTCTTCGCCAGGAAGCTTCAGCGTCAAAAGCTATTTTCGTTCATCAACATTCTGGGCCTCTCGGTAGGGATGGCGAGCGCGCTGCTGATGTACCTGTTTGTGAGCAACGAATTCAGCTACGATCGTTTTCACGAAAAGGCAGATCGTATTTATCGCGTGAACCAAACCTTTATCTGGGGCGAAGGCAATGATCATCCTTTCGCCAGCACCGGCCCCGGAGTTTCCTTTGCTGTGGAAGCGGAAATTCCAGAAGTAGAGCAGGTAGTGCGCATTCACACGCCGGGCGATTTTCTGATCAGCTACACCAATCCTAAAGGAGATATCAAGTCCATAGACCAGGACCGCGTAGTGGCCGCCGACTCCAACTTCTTCGACGTATTTACTTTTCCCTTACTGAAAGGGAATCCGCGCACTGCGCTGAAGAATCCGCAAACTTTAGTGATGACAGAATCAACCGCGAAGAAATATTTCGGCGACGAAGATCCGCTGGGCAAGATCGTACGCTTAGGCGAAGGCGACCAGCAACAGAACTATGAAGTGACCGGCCTGATGAAAGACATGCCCGACAATTCCTACTTCGACTTTCATGTGATCCTGTCGATGACCAGTTTTCCCGTGGTGAAAAAATTATCGTGGAGTTGGATCTGGACTCAGGTCGAAACCTTTGTGGTCCTCAAGCCGGGAAGTTCTATCGAAACAGCACGCGCGCGACTCAAAGACATTCCGCGCAAGTACGCCGCCACTACGCTTGAGCGCGCCATGAACATGTCGTTTGATGATTACATCAAAAGCGGAAAGAAATGGGATTTGTATTTACAACCGCTTACGGGCATTCACCTGCCCGATGAAATTGTGTACAACCGATTAAACAATGCCGGTAGCCTCAAAGTAATTTTAGCCCTCATCGGCGCGGGCATCGTAATGGTGTTGCTCTCGTGCATCAACTTCATGAACCTCTCGACCTCCCAATACGTGCGACGAGCCAAGGAAACATCAATCCGAAAAATTTTAGGTTCCGAACGCCGGCAACTCAGCATCAACTTTTTTATCGAAGCCTTTTTGTTTTGTCTGGTCAGTCTGGCTGTCGGTGTCGGACTTACCCAACTTGCACTGCCGTGGTTTAATATCGCCACCGGCCACACATTATCCCTCCACTTCTTCAACGATTGGCGAGTGCCTGCCTGCTTTGTCGGGTTGCTGGCGATCATGAGTTTGCTGTCGGGCAGCTACCCGGCTTTGTTCCTCAGCGCGTTCAGCCCGGTAGAAGCCATGAAAGGAAAACTAAGAACAGGGCGCGAAGGAAAAATCCTGCGCAGCGGCATGGTAGTCTTTCAATTTGCTATCTCCATGGCACTGATCATTTTCACCGGCGTCGTGTCGCAGCAACTTCGCTACACTACAGAGAAAGACCTCGGCTTTAACCGGGAAAACCTGGTGGTGATCGAACGCGCCGAGTGGACCAAAGGCCGCGAAGCATTTGCGAATGAAATGCTGAAATCGCCCGGCGTCTTGTCTGCGTCATGGTGTTCGTCTGTGCCACCCAATGTGTTTGGCGGCGACAAGTTTCGTGGCGAAGGCAGCGATAAAAATGTAGCGCTGAATTTTGCCAAAGCCGACGAAAACTATTTGCCAACCCTTGGCGTGAAACTTCGGCTGGGCCGAAATTTTTCAAAAGACATTCCCGGCGATTCCTCACGCGTCATCCTCAATGCCAAAGCGGTGGAAACGCTCGGCTGGGCACTCGACGAATCGGTGATTGGCAAGAAAGTGATGATGCCCGGCGACGACGAAGCCAGGTTTGAAGTGATTGGCGTAACCGATGACTTTCACTTCTGGTCGCTGCTCACGCCCATTGAGCCGATGGCTGTGTTTCACATCAAACATCCCATCAGAGGGTCCAATTCCGAATTCTTTTTGCTGCGTGTACAACCACAAAGCAGCGACGCCTGGAAAACTACCTTTGCCTCCATTCAAAAATCATGGAAACAATTTGCCGGCGAGAATCCGTTTCAATATTCGTTTGTCGATCAGGATTTCGCCAATGCCTTCAAGAGCACCGAAGAGTTTGGCAAATCGCTCACCATCCTCTCCGGCCTGGCCGTGTTGATTGCGTCCCTCGGATTGTTGGGCATGATCATCTACACCCTTGAGCAGCGCACCAAGGAAATCGGAATCCGCAAAGTCTCGGGTGCATCGGTGTGGAATATCCTCGTGCTGGTATCAAAAGAATACAATAAGCTCATCGCCATTGCTTTTGTCATCAGCGCACCCCTCGCCTACTGGCTCATCCAACAGTGGCTTGAAGACTATGAATACCACATCACGCCGTCGCCATTGGTGTTTGTCGCTTCGCTCGCGGGCACGCTCGCCCTGGCCATGCTCATTACCAGCTATCACTCGATCAAAGCAGCGCTGACCAACCCGGTGGATGTGTTGAGAGACGAGTGAGTGGTGAGTTGTTGTTCTAGCTGTTAGTCCCTGGGCGGCTGCGCGAGGCGCGCACCGGGCTATCCGCTTTACTCCTCGCCCCATCGCTTGCTATCGCGGCCACGCCGCTGCGGGGTGCCGCTCCTATCCCTTCCGCGGTGTGGTCACACTAAGTGTAAATACTGACATAAGTCAATTATATAAACAGGGGATTGACGAGTCTTTATTTCATGGGTATTAGTAGGTTGTTCTTTCATTTCATCATTATGCCAAATCGTCTGAATTTGGTAGCGATTCGAATGAAAATCAGACAAATTGGTTTGAATTAGAAGGAATCGCTACCGATTTGGTTCGACGTCGAATGAATTTGGTTCGACTTGGTCTGAATTAGAAGGAATCGCTACCGATTTGGTCCGACTTGGTCTGATTTAGAAGGAATTGCTACCGTTTTGGTTCGACTTTGTCTGAATTAGAAGGAAATCGAGTGATTTTGGTTCGACTTGGTCTGTCGGAGGTACAACGTCGGATGATTTTCACCCGGCTTTGTCTGACACAGGAGGAATTCGAATGAATTTCATTCGGCTTTGTCTGAATTAGAAGGAATGGCTACCGATTTGGTTCGACTTGGTCTGAATTAGAAGGAATCGCTACCGTTTTAGTTCGGCTTGGTATCAAAAGGGTACCCATCGCTACCGAAACGGTTCGACACGGATAGATTTGATTTTCCGATGATGTCGCCGGTATGTTCGACCCCTACGGGGTCGTGCGGATGACTATAATTTTTTCTACAAAGCTTCGACCCCTACGGGGTCGGTCGCGCAGCCAAATAGTGATCGAAATGAATTTTATTCGATGTTGTCTGAGATAGAAGGAATCGCTATCGTTTTGGTTCGGCTTGGTATCAAAAAGGTTCCCATCGCCACCAAAATGGTTCGGCTAAAATAGATTGATTGAATATTGAACGGTTGAATGTTACCTAGCCACTTAATTCGGTGTGCTGCATTCTTCCACAGAATGCCTGAGCCACTGTCTTTACACGGCGGGTGTAGCCAGCTGATTAAAGGTGTTGTGGACTCCAGAACCGGTAGATTTGCTAACTTTACAAATCCTATCAATTAAAATATGATAAAATCCCTTATTAAAAGAGTTCTCCCCGATCAGGTGGTAAAGATTATCAGCACCACCAGAGTAAACGTCAACAAAAGTTTGTCCAAAGACTATTCCCAATCGGGTGAAACGAAATTCATACGGGATGTGATGAAAGATTATCCGGAGCGTGACTTTGTAGAAATTGGTGCTAATGATGGTGTCACCGTTTCCACCACACTGGGGCTTATCAAATCAGGATGGCGTGGTATTTCTGTCGAAGCAAACCCGAAGATATACGACCTGCTGAAATCAAACCTGTCGAAGTATCGTTCGGTGAAAACACTTTGCTGTGCCGTCTCTCCCACCAAAGGACCCGTCCGGTTATTTTTTGGAAAAGACGACCCACAGGGACTGCTCTCTACGATTTGTGCTGACAATAACGAATGGTTTGACGAGCATCGAAGCGCTGAGTTTGTAGTGGTGGAAGGAATCCCATTAACAGAATTACTCGAACGGGAAAATGTATCGAAACGATTTGGGTTGCTGCTGATCGACACCGAAGGAATGGATTTGGATATTTTGCAAACTTTGGATTTTAGCAAATTTCGTCCGCGGTTAATTGTCACCGAACAATACGGCCCCAAAAACGATATCAAGCACGCGCTATTAACACAACATGGATACCAACTCATCAAGACAATTGGGTGCAATACGCTATGGCTTGATTCAAAAAACTCAATCTGATTTTTTAGGGCGGCTGCGCGAGGCGCGCACCGGGCTATCCGCTTTACTTCGTGCCGCTCCTATCCCTGCCGCAGCGCGAGTTTCAATTTAAAACAGAATAGGATGGGCTTTTTCCCGCCCAATTCCTTTGTTTAAATGAATCTCATCTTACTAAGCCGTTCTGGCTTTCAATCACTTACATAGCCATCAGCTTTTCTGAAGCATTACCTTTGGTTTTTTTCCTGCAAAAAATAGTCAATGCAATTGCCGGTATTAAACCAGATATCCCGACATATATTCATCACTGCACCCAGGGAACCAACTTCGAGGGATAGAAATTAATTCCCATCGCTTTGAATCGCGGGCCGTGGTTGGCGAGGCGGATTTTATATTCGTTCCAATTGCGCGAGCCTTCCTTGCCGTCGGCAGGTGCTGACCAGCCAATCTCCGCATGGCCTGGCAAGCGAGGGAATGTCATGTACTCAATGTCGCTGCGCGTCTGGATCGTCTCTGACCACAGCGCCGATTCTATGCCGTACACATTTTCGCGACCAATGCCTGTCACCAACTTCGCCGGATCCCAGGTGTAAGCGCTATCCACTTCAATATACGCCGCCCAATGCAACCCCAGTTTGGAAGTGCTGTCGTAGCTCATGTCGAGATAGGATTTGCTTGCCGGAGATAAAATCAACTTCGCTCCCTGTGCAATGGCTTTCTTCCCGTTTTGTGCATCGGCCCACACCTGTGCCATGGTATTCGGCTTCAACGTGGTGTTGGCGATCTCATCCCAGCCCACTACTTTTTTGCCATGGGAGATAACGATCTCCTGTACCTTATTCACAAAGGGAATGTAATCTTCTTTCTTGGTGGCGTGGCTTTCGTCACCGCCAATATGGAGGTACGGGCCGGGCGTCATCTCCGCCAGCTCACGCACCACATCGTCGATAAATTTGTAGGTCACTTCTTTGGTGGCGCAGAGCGTACTGAAGCCCACTTCAATACCAGTATATAAGCCGGGTACTTTGCGTTTCATTTCGTTGCCCTGACTAATCTTAATGGTCTGCTCACTGCAGTTTAGTTCAGGATACGATGCCAGCGCCGCGTTGGTATGGCCGGGCATATCTATTTCAGGAATCACGGTGATGTACCGCTCCGCTGCATACTTTACAATCTCTTTGTATTGTTCTTGTGTATAAAAGCCGCCCTTCGCTCCTCCTACTTGTGTAGAGCCTCCTACTTCGGTAAGCTTAGGCCATGATTTTATTTCGATACGCCAGCCCTGGTCGTCGCTGAGGTGCCAGTGAAATACATTCAACTTGTAGTAGGCCATCTCGTCGAGCAGGCGCTTCACTTCTTCCACACTAAAAAAATGACGCGCTACATCGAGCATCATGCCTCGCCACGCATAGTTGGGAAAATCACGGATAGTTCCTGTTTCAATTTTCCAGTCCACGTCATTTTGTACCGAAGCGCTCTCAATGGCAGCCGGCAAAAGCTGACGGATCGTTTGCGCGCCGCGAAACAAACCGGCGGCAGCAGGAGCCGAAAGTTTCACCGTGCTTTCGGTAACCTCCAGCGAATAGCCTTCTTCCCCGAGTTGAGCATCGGGCTCGGTTTTGGTGAGCACCAGACTTCCTTCGGGTGCTTGTCCTTGTACTTTATTCACCGGCAGAGGAAACCCTGTGGCCGTGCGCAGTTTTCCGGCCAGATACTCGGCTACCGCAAACACTTGTTCATCTTCTGTTGCCACATACACCGCGGTTTTGTCGGTGAGCTCAAATGCTTTTCCTGTCGATTTAATTTCCTGCGGAAGCGGAATGAGCGAGTTAATCGGTGAGCGTTGGTTCTCATTTTTTTTGGGTGCCTGACAAGAGAGCGCAAACACGCAGAAACAAGCGACGAGAATAAACCTAAAATTGCGAGCGAGGATCATGAGCATAAAATTTTGTGAATCTAGCGAAATGTTCTTTTCAGTGAAATGAGAATTACACGGTTTCCTTTTTCAAGGTCCAGCCGATACACCCCAATACAACCAACAGCATTACCCAGTTGGACGCCAGTGTAATTTTATTGCCCACTACATACGGCTTGGGTTCGAATTTGAATTCGATGGTATGCTTTCCAGCCGGAATAGCCAGCGCACGCAGCACATAGTCGGCACGAAGGATTTCCGTTTCCTTGCCATCGACAAAGGCATGCCACCCTTTCGGGTAATAAATTTCAGAGAACACAGCTACTCCATCTGTTGCCGATTGCGATTCATACTTCAGATACGGAGGTTTGAATTCCGTGATGGCAATTGTAGCCGTACTGTCGGCCTGCGCCTTGAGTTGAGCGGAAGCGCCTTTAATCACAGCGGTCGTTTTGGTGTTGACTACTCTTGTTTTGGCGAGCTCCTCGTCGGGCGAAGAAACATTGAGCACTTCGTTTACAAACCACGCATTTCCATTCGCGGAAGGATTGGGAATAATATTGTTCGCTTCCGGGCCATACAAAATGTATTTTGTGTTCAGCATGTTCAGCACACCAAATTTTTCAAAGTCGAGGTTGCCTTTCTGGGCATCGCCTACCATCTGTTGCAACTCGCGCGCCACACACGAATCGTACAAATCCTGGTAGCGTCTTAGTTTGGCGCCGGTATATCCGTTGAGCGAATAGTGGAGATACGCGGTGCGCGCACTCTTGCTGAAGTCCTCCTGCAAGTTGTACACGCGGTAGTAACTTTTGTCTTTGAGAATCGCTTCGTCAGAAGCCGTCGCCGCAAAGGCGTTGTCGTACTTGCGCATGAACTTGTCCTTTCCAAAATAGCGCTTGTCGACAAACGACAGATCGAGGGCGATGAGCAAGCCCAGCAGCACGTAAAATCCTGTAGCGGAAATCTTTTTGGTAAGATTAAAATAGAGGATTAAAAAAAGTGGAAGGATAAACCCGATGGAGCGCCACGCATCGGCACGCAGCAGTCCGCGGCGGTCAGCTTGCAATGCTTTCAAAAACCACACGGGCAATTGCGATTCACCGTCGCGGGTGAAGGAGCCCATGCCCGCAAAAAGGATCAACACAAAACACAATCCCGCCGTAGCGCCAAAGGCAATCAGTAGTTTTTTCTTGAGGTCTTTGTTGAGTTCCTCGCTCAGCAATTTCTCAACGCCGAGCATCGCCAGCAATGGCATGGTGAACAGCACCATGACTAATCCGAAGCTAAACGACCTGAATTTGTTGTAGCCCGGCAGGTAATCGAAGATAAAATAATTGAATGTAGAAAAGCTGTCGCCCCAGCTCAGCAAAATACTAAGCACGCCTACGGGCAGTAGCCACCATACGTATTTTCGCTCCACCACAAGAATGCCCAACACAAAAAGAAACATCACCACAGCCCCGGCATAATATGCACCTGCGGTGAACGATTGTGGCCCCCAATAGGTAGAGGTATAGTTGATGAGTTGATTGGCCAGTCGGTTGTCGCTTGCATTGGCCAATGCCTTATAGCTTTCGCTGGATTGGTCGCTGACAAATGCCGTGGCACTTGATCCGCCATAGAAATCAGGAATCAATAATGTCATCGGTTCCCAGATTCCATAGTTGTAGGCAAAGGCGTATTCCTTACTCAGTCCACTGGCGGCGCTTGCATCGCCAACATGGGTTAACTCCGAAGGGCCGCGCGTAGAATACTTCGTGTATTCATTGATCGCCCAGAACTGGCCGAAGAATGTTCCCGCCGCAATGATCACGGCAGGCACGAGTACAGCCACCGTTTTGAAAAATTGGGGAAGCTGCTTTTCGCGATACGCATACACCAATTGTACCAACGCATACGCTACCGCGACCAACATCAGGTAATACGTGATCTGCAAATGGTTTTCATGTAAGTGAAGCGACAGCCCCAGCGTGGCTACTGCAAATCCGAGCCATCGGCGATGGGTGAACGCCAGATGAATACCCGCCATCACCAATGGCATGAATGCAATGGCTCCGATGCGTCCGTTGTGGCCCGCACCCAACCCCACAATCACGTACGACGAAAGCCCAAAGGCAATGCCTCCGGCAATGGCGACGTACGGTCGCACACCAAACGAAAGCAGCAAAATGTAATAGCACAAAAACGCAATGAAGATATTGTTGATGGGATGTGGCAGAAACAACGACATCGTTCTTTTAGCCCAACTCACCGGTCCGTCGCTCCATTTGACACTGACCAGATAGGCGGGCATACCGCTAAACATGGAAGGAGCCCACAGCGCCTCTTCGCCCGTAGCCGCCCGGTAGTCGGCGATCGACTTGCTCGAACCCCGGAATTGTTGGATATCGCCCTGATCAAGTACTTTGTTGTCAAAAAAAACGGGGTTAAAAAAGATAAGCGTCACCACCAGAAACACGACAATAGCCACCAGGTGAGGAACAACATCTTTTGAGAAATTAATCTTTTTCATCGCGTGGGATAGTTTGAAACAAAGGTGGGTAGGATTTTCAAGATTTTCAGCATGCGGAGAACCGAAATATTCCGTCGATAAAAAAAATTGCACGAATAAAATGCGACTTTTATTCCTTCAACTTTTCGTAAGAAACCATTCGATCTAGACGAGATGATTTATCACATTGCCACACCCGAAGATTGGAATCGATCCGCCGGCAACGGCGACTACTTTCCGTCGGGTTATCCTGCCGAAGGATTTATCCATGCCAGTACCTTGGCGCAAGTGCCCGGCGTGGTATCGCGCTATTACAAAAGCCAGAAAGGTTTGTTGCTGTTGGAAATCGATGAGTCGAAACTCACGGCGCCGGTTCGGTATGAAGTTTCTACTGCCCACGAGCGATACCCGCACATCTATGGAACTATCAACCGGAATGCCGTGATCAAAGTGACCGCGCTGGAATCATTCATGAATCCAAACCAGAAATGAAACGAGCAGTAACTGATCGCTGAGGTAACTGATGATGGGATCATCGGGATCAAACTGGTTGCCGTATTTTTTTCGAATTGAATCGATCTCGCTTTCGGTGACCCATTCTGTCGAAATGAGTTTATGTTCCGGATCAACCCTTTTTTTGATGGTCACTAATATGCGTTTCATCGGTGGAGCTTTAGCTAATCAAGTTTAGGCGAATTATTCGTTTTATTTTATGATTTTTGTCACCACACAACCTAAGTTATACAAGCGATGAAAAAAATAACCCTAGCCCTGTTGACTCTTTTACTATCCTTGGCGGGAATGGCACAGCGCAACAAAACCGACGAAGCCGCGATACGCAAAGTACTCGACGTACAAGTGGCAGCGTGGAACCAGGCCAACATTGAGGAGTTCATGGAAGGCTACTGGAAGTCTGATTCCATTTTGTTTATCGGCAGTAAAATCACTTCCGGATGGGACAGCACGTTGCTTCGCTACAAAAAAAGTTATCCAGGCAAAGCCGCCATGGGCACGCTGCGCTTTGAAGTGCTGCGGCTTGATTTCATCGCGCACGACGCGTATCTCGTGACGGGAAAATATTTTCTGAAAAGAGAAAAGGATAACCCGAGCGGGATTTTCACATTGCTGTTTAGAAAGAAAAAAAACAAATGGGTGATTGTGTACGATCACACCTCGTAATCGGTTTTCAATTCACGTAATAGAATCCGTTGAACCTGACCTTCAGGCGGCGCGAAACTGCTCTTCAAAGCGCATCGAAAATTTCTCTCCGATCGGGATGGCTGTTTTTCCCACAAACACCAGCGACTTTTTGAAGGTGGATATTTTATTGATGTTCACAATAAAGGAATTGTGCAAGCGTACAAAAATTCCGCGAGGCAACAGTGCCTCCATGCCTTTCAGGTTTTGGCGCGTGAGGATGGCGTGAGGCTGCGTGGTGGTGAAAATTTTCACATAGTCCTTCAACCCTTCGATGTACAACACTTCGTCGCAATAAATTTTTACTTCCTTATAGCTTGATCGTACAAAAAAGAACGGGCGCTTTTCTACTTTTCGAATCTGACGACCGAGCCATATTTCGCGAGCCTTGTTGGCCGCGCGTTGCAAGCGACTGAATAGTACTGGCTTCATGAGATAATCGACCACATCGAGCTCAAAACCCTCGAGGGCGTATTGATCATACGCGGTGGTGATAATAACAAGGGGTGGATTTTCCAAAGTCCGAAGGAATTGCGTTCCAGTAAGGTTGGGCATTTGTATATCGATGAAGAGCAGATCGATGCCCAGGTGGAGATAATTTTTCGCCTTCTCTGCCGAGGTACATGTGGCTACTATTTCTAGAAAAGGAATCTTGTTGATTTCGTCCTCCATGAGTTTGAGCGCAAACGGCTCGTCGTCCACTACCAGGCATTTAAGCTTCACATCATTTTCAACCATCATCATAGTTAGATCGTAAGGTTATTTCCAGTTCCAGATAAAAAACGAAATCCTTCTCATAATATTTCAGCGCATACTGGCCGGGGTAGTGCAATTCAAGCCTCCGCTTCACGTTGCTCAGCCCAATGCCACCCGGCTGATGTACCTGCGTTGAAATCCGGTTCGTACTGTTGAATTTCAGCCGGTCATTATCTATCACGATGGAAATTGAATTTTGGTTGGTCGTGGTGAAGTCGCCATGCTTAAAAAAGTTTTCAACCAGCGGGAGCAGTAGCAACGGCACGATTACTTTGCCGCCTGGATTGCCCAGGATGGAGATTTGGACGTTTTCCACCTCGCTTACGCGAATTTTCTGCAAATCGATAAAATCAATCAAATGATTAAGTTCGCGCTCCAGATCTACCTTTTCGGCCTCGGTTTGGTACAACATATACCGCATCAGGTGCGACAGCTTTACTACGGCATCCTCCGCATTTTCTGATTTGCTGCGCACCAGCCACCGGATGTTGTTGAGTGTATTGAACAGAAAATGCGGACTGATCTGCAACTTCAATGCGGTGAGTTCTGCCGTAATTTTCTGATGCAACTGTTCTTTCTTTTCCTCTTCGCGCCTGACCCATTCGGTACGGAAGACGAGAAGCGAGCTGGCCGCCGCCACCATTAAGGTAATCAGAAGGCTGGAAAATTCGGGGCTTGCCAACATGACTGGTGGATCATGTCGGGGTCGTAACGCATCGTCGGGTGGTGGCATGTGCGGCCCGAGCATGTTTCTTCCTTCGGCATAATATTGATGAAAGGCTACGTTAAAAGAGCTGATGGCTATAATCAGCATCAGCAAAACGATTGCAAAGTAAGTGAGGCCATAGCGCCTCAAAAAAACAGGCGTGAGGTAGAGTAGGTTAAGATAGAAGAAAAGCATCAGAATGGTGTTTCTCACCAGCAGCGACACCAATGCTTCTACGGTCAGGTTATGCCCTAAGGGCCCGGGTGAAAGAAGAAGCGGGGCGATAAAAAAAATGATCCACCCCAGCAGGTGGAAAGGCCATTTGATTTCTGATTTTGCGGTCACCATTAATTTGGATTTAACTTAGCCCAGTCAATTTATAAATAAAAAACCAGGGCCATCGGCATTGCTGCCTACAGCCCTGGAAACAAACTAACCTCTCTCTCCTCTTATCCTCCTATTGTCTTGGTGGTAGTTACACCATTAATGGTGATTGAAATCGTTCTGTTTGAACAAGTGCCATCTCCAAAATCGACGATTACCGTCTGCGCACGATAGTCAGTCTCCACAGTACCGCTTACGGGCCAATGATGTTGTGGGCCGCAGGCTACATTTTCAGTGATCGGTTTAGTTGTGTTGTGTGAATAAATCACAGTGCCATCCGTAGCTACCACAGAGGTGGAAGCCGTAGTCACAATGGTGCCACTTGATGGACGATGAGCTACAGAATCAAACACAATGGTAGAGTTGCGCTGTTTGGAGCTTGTCCAGTTGGCTACGGTGCCATCGCTGAATGTAATTTTTCCATTGGTCACCGCACTGGATGAAGAGCCGACTCCTGTAGTTTTATCCAAGGTGCTTACTCTGGTTTTGGTGCCTTGAATGCTGTTTCCGTTTACAGAGTATCCGTCAAACGATACCGTCTCCGTCAACGTAGTTCCTGAACTGGAGCGGGTGATAATTATTTTGCCCACACGAGTGATGGTGATCGAATCATGTGCCTCAGATACGCCTACACCAAAATCAACAACCGTTTTAGCAATCTTTTTCAGCAACGAGTCAATGGCAGGAAACTGTCCACCGGAAAAGCTCACTCCTTCGGGGCCACCTGAAGAAGGTAATGGCAGTGTGACCACATTGCCACTGGCATCATAGTTAGTAATGGTGGCGCCGCTTCTGCCAAACATTCGCAGTCCACGCATATCGCCGGCGCTTTCTGCATCCACGATGGCGATCAGCTCGTTCGTGGGAGTAAGAAAACTCGTTCCGTTGAGGAAACTTCCCATGCCGTCATTTTTACAATGACCTCCATGATGTGGGCCGTGGGTAGTGTCGATCGCTGCTCCCGTAGAAGTAGTTTGAACGGAGAAGCTTGTACCGCTGGCAAGTTGGGTGGACGTCTGGCCCACCGCGAGAAGTGTACTTTGCTGTGCAGCATTGGTAGCACTCGTGGAAGTGAGGTTGTCTTTGCTGCAGCCGACTACCATTGCTGCTGCAATACCTGGTACCAGCAGCGCTTTCAAAAAGTTGTGTGGTTTCATTTTCATAGATTTTTGTCTCATTGACCACCACCAATACGCAAGGTTTAAGCGAGAATTGCCTGCCGCCCGGGGAATGTAGCCCGACAGGAGAATTGTGTAGATGGTTTACCAGTGATCTTTGAGAATATTCAGACCCGCCACAAAAATCAGAAGAGCAGTTATTCTTTTAATGTAAATGGCATTAAACCATTTCACACCGACGCGGCTTCCGATTTGGCCACCGGCCAGAACGGCCAGGAGAAGCGGGGCAATGAATTCCCAATCTAGATTAGGATTGCGGCTCAACTGTCCGGCCAATCCACCAACAGAGTTTACTAAAATGAAAAAACTAGCTAACGCCGAAATTCGTTTGGGCTCTTCCCACCGCAGCAGATGAAGCACCGGCGAGAGAAAAATTCCTCCGCCAATACTCACCATGCCGGATAAAAATCCTATGGCGCCTCCTAAGCCAAGTTTTCCGGCCAAATTATTTTTAATGGGCTCCGGTTTGGAATTCTTTTGAAACGAATCCTGAAACCAAAGCAGAAGCGACGCAACAATAAGTGCAAGGGCAAGCAACAGAAAAAATGTGTGCTGACGAACAGGGAAATAGCCGCCAAGAAAAGCCATTGGCACACTTACGGCAAACAACGGCCAGGACTTTCGCAAATCAAGTAGCCCTTCTTTAAAGAATAAGATGCTTCCGCCTGTAACGACGACAATATTGCACAGCAAGGCTGTGGGCCGAAGCACTTCGAAACTTACGGCGAGCAACGCCATAAGCGCGAGGTAGCTGGAACCGCCACCAAAGCCCACGGAAGAATATACCAGGGCGATCAAAAAAAAGGCTGCGATGAGGAAATAAATTTCCAAGAGAAAAAGGAAGTGGGCCCTGCTGGGAACGATCCAGCGACCCTCAGATTATGAGTCTGATGCTCTAACCAGCTGAGCTAAGGGCCCTAAAAAGAACTGCAATGTTAGTGATGGAAAGTAGAAATAGCAACTATTCAATCTATACTTTGTACTTAACTAAAAGCCTTTCAGTGATTTCAGGATGTTTCTTCAAATTCTCCAAGTAAACTTTGCTTTTCATCTTTTTGATATGTTGTTCAATTTTTAACGCCTGATGATAGTTCTCGCACGAAATCGAATGAAATAATTCCCAATCTGATGCATGGCCTGTAAAGCTCCCTTCAAAAACTTTCGACAAATGCTCTCCGAGTCGCGCCTCAACTGTTTTTTGGGTGCACCCGATATAAAACCGATTCAGACTTTTGCTAAAAAGTATGTAGCAAAATGACATGTTAAAATTCAAGGATGCTCTAACCTCCCGATAGCTATCGGGATGAGTAAGGGCCCTTTTGAAAAGGAGTTGCAATGTTACATATTTGCGCTTTATCATACAATCTTGGTTCCTCACGAAATTAAAAATATCATCTTCGACCTGGGCGGAGTGATCCTTGACCTTGATGTCAGTAAAACGCATCAGGCCTTTGGTGAAATGGCAGGCCTGTCAGCCAAAGAGATCCAAGCGAAATCTTCCACGGAGCCCTTCTTTAATGATTTTGAAAAAGGACTGCTGAGCGATCATGAGTTCCGCCAGCGAATAAAATCGTTTCTTAACAAACCCGCCACAAACGAGGAGATTGATGCCGCCTGGAATGCCATGCTGGTGAAAATTCCTACTGAAAAATATGAGTTGCTTCTGCGCCTCAGGGAAACACACCGCGTCTTCCTGTTGAGCAACACCAACAACATTCATCTTGAATATTTCAACCAACTGGTGTACCGCGATACCGGTCATCCGGAATTGGATTATTTCTTTCATAAGGCATATTATTCGCATCTCATGAAAATGAGAAAGCCCGATCAGGAAATCTACGCCCGTGTGTTGAATGAAAATAATTTGTCTGCCGGTGAAACTCTTTTCCTCGACGATAACTTTGACAATATCGAAGGAGCCGCCCGGGTTGGTATCCAAACGATCCACGTCACTTCTCCTTCCGCGATTCTATCTTTGTTTGCATGAATGAAAAATTAAAGTCGTACCTCATCCATAGTGCGCTGTTTGTTGTCACCTTCGTTTCCGCCACCCTTGCCGGTGCAGAATGGACGTACGGAAAATCCATTTTCATGGAAGGATATACCTGGGCCGATTTTGCCAGTGGTCTGCCCTACTCAATCTGTTTCCTCACGATACTAACCTGTCACGAGTTCGGGCATTACTTCACGGCCATCTACTACCGAATCAAAACGACATTGCCTTATTACATACCGATCCCTCCTATTCCTTATTTACCTTTTACTCTCGGAACGTTCGGAGCGCTTATCCGCATCAAAGAAAGAATACCAAGCAACAAGCAACAGTTTGACATCGGTATTGCGGGGCCGCTGGCCGGGTTTGTGGTAGCGCTTGGTTTTTTGATTTACGGATTTGTGACGCTCCCTCCACCCGAACATATTTTTCTATTTCATCCGGAGTACAAAAAGTACGGGCTCGATTACGCCAATCATGTCTATGATTTGAAGTCCATGCCTGCGAATATCGTGGATGTGGTGATTGGTAAGAACTTTATTTTTATTTTTCTGGAAAAGGTATTTGCCGACCCCACACGCATGCCCAATCCACACGAGATCATGCATTACCCTTACCTCTTTGCAGGATTTTTGTCACTGGTATTTACCTGCATGAACCTATTACCAATTGGTCAGCTCGACGGCGGCCATGTGCTGTACGGATTGGTTGGTTTCCGTCGTCATCGGATCATTGCCACCGTACTTTACTTCGGATTGCTTTTTTATGCCGGTCTTGGCCTGTATAGTCCCTACTCTCCGATTGATGTGTACACGCCACTTTACGTCTATGCCCTCTACATGGCCATGCGAAGTTTGTTTGAAAAGAAACAGGATCGCCTCATGTACGCTGTAGGCCTTTTTACAGCGCAATATCTTACAGGCTGGCTCCTTCCATCACTACAAGGATATTCCATGTGGCTGGGATTTATCATACTTATTGGTTGGGTGGCTGGAGTACCTCATCCACCAAGTGAAATAGAACTTCCGCTTGACCGTACGCGAAAAATTCTGGGATGGCTTGCGTTGTTAATTTTTGTGCTGTGCCTCACACCTCAGCCCATTGACATCATTCTCCCTACTGCTGCAACACCATGATCTTCTCGGCGTGCCATTGGCCTTGCCAGAAGTAACGCACCACGAAAAGACCCGAAGACGAGGTTGACAAACTGATTTGTGTGTGATCGATACTATTGTCTTCGATAAATGGGATTTCCCTTCCGGTAATGTCAACCACATTCACATTTTGCGAACCGCCTGGCAATTGAAAAACACCGTGCGAAGGATTGGGGTATGCATACAAATTGGTATCGGTGATTCCGGTAATAACCGTCGGTTTTACCTTACCACTTCCAAACACCGGGCGGATCATCATGTTGCCCTTCAACACTGTGTTTTTTAACCAGATATTGTTGGTACTGTAAAAGATTTTGCTCCCCGAATTAGAATCCTTGTCAAAGCCAACCCCGATGGTTGCCGTGGTGCTTTGCGCCCATCCGATGTAAAATTTCTTTGACACTAAAACAGCCGTATCCAATTTCACATAATAGAAATTGTTATTGGCCGAGCGCTGGATCACCACAAATTGTTCTTTCAATATTCTTACCGATTTGGTTGAGAGACTGTCAAGGCCGGAGATTGTTGAGCCGTCGATGACTTGCAGCTTTATCACCTGATTCGATTCGTCGCCTACATGTGGGAAATAGATATACGCTCCAACCAACGTATCGGGTTTTGGATAAACCATATCGAATTGATAGGTAAGGCTCGATCCCGGTTGAGTCAGTGTAACCGCATATTCGGCCACGCCATCGTCGTAGGCGTAATAATTCCTTAGGGAGAAACTGGTCGCCGTGGTATCGTTGTGGCGAAAATCAATTCCTTTGTAAACTATCGTGTCATAGTCGCCCTGATTGAAGTTTACTTTTACCTTATTGTCTTTCGTGCTAATCCACAGATTCAAATTCAAACCGATAGAATCTGTTTTTGGATCCAGGCCCTTCATGGAGTGAATGGTGTCAAGCACAAATGTTTTTGGCTGGCCGAAAAAAACTGCCTGCGCCGGCGCTGAATAAAAGGGATAGGTATTTTGCGACACTACATTGTTCAGGCGCGTAGCGATAGAAATTTCAGCGTCAAGGTTCACCGGCTGTTGCAAATCTTTTCGCTGGTTTGTCACTACAATTGAGGGTGGCGTCATTATGCTGTCAGGGTTATGCAAAAAATGCCAGACTGGTATCGACTGATATTGTTTGAAAATTGAAGTGAGCGACGAAGCCAGCGCGCGATCGGGAAAATCGCTCAACCGCGGAGCGTACTGGCTCAACCCATTATTGATATACACATAGTCCAGATTCCAGGTGTCAAATGGTCCGGAAAGCCTGCCGTAATTTTGAAATCGAAATTGAAAGTCTTTATGAAAATAACGCGGATCAGTGATTGTAATCTTTTTAGGAATAAACACAGTATTATCACTCACGCTATCGGTTGACCACACCATGTTCCACTCGCTCGAATCATTTTTAAACCAAAGTGAAAAGGTGTCCCCCTGATCGGGCGCTTCACCGTTGCCTTCGTATTGATAATAGAAAAACATAAAAACCGAATCACGACGCGACGGGTCAACCTGATCCATACGAATGGATCGAGAAGTAAGCCTGTCGGCAATACCTTTAGCATAGGCATTGGTGATGCTATACGGCATGCCCAGCGAATCGATGCCATCGAAGGTGGCCACATTGAGCGTAGGCGCATTAATGCCCATGCCGTTGTTTACCCACACCGAATGACCAAATTGCCATAGGCTGTCGTTGGCGTACGTGGCTGATGCCGCCAGGTGATGTGGATTGTTGAATGAGAAATCATCCCAGAAGGGGAGCGAAAGTGCGGATTGCTGAATGCGTTTGTTTTCGTTGATTTTCTTTCCTGCGCCGCCTTTTTGCAAAATCGGTACCTGCACCAACTGGGCCTGGCTTCCGAGGTAGCAGAAGAGGAACATTGAAACGAAAAATAATCGCATGTTACTGGTTTTCTTCATTCCCCTTCTCAGGTTCTTTGTAACCCTTAGGAGCCAACCACAAATCAACCGGGTCGCCCACGCGCACTGAATCTCCGGCCAACGGGTATTGCTTGAAAACGAATGGAGTAGTGCCCGTAGTATCCGCCCCTGGCATCATTTCTACATTGCCCAGGTGAAGATTCCATCCCGAAAGTTTGTGAAGTGCAGACTCATAGTCATCGCCCAGCACGTTGCCGATGACAAAATCGGCAGGACCAAAACCATCACCTACGATGAGATCAATGACCGATCCTTTCGGAAGGCGCTCACCCACCATGATTACTTTTCCTTTGTGTCGCAACTCCCTCACCAGAGGAAAAGGGCTGGCTTCATAATAAACCCGGCCCAATTTCAATTCATTACTTTTCAATACCGCTTTCGCGTTAAGCAACGATCCGTCGATCAGATCGGGCATGGGCAGCGTTGGCGCCGCCACGCGGTTGAGCGACACATATACGATTCGGTTCTCTTTAACCTTAGCTCCAGGCAGAGGGAACTGACGAAGCACGCTTAACGGAGGAAGCGTATCGGTGTACGCCGAGTCGTTCACCGAATAACGCAGCTTGTGTTCTTTCAGAAATTTTTCAAGGTCTTCCACTTTCACCCCTTTCAGGTCAGGCACTTCCAGCCATTCTCCATGTTTGGTGATGTTGGGCAGATAAATGTAAAAGTAGACTACGGCAAAGAACATGACTATGCCAACGATCACGCTTACATTTTTCAGCAGCCCTCCTACGGTATTGTCCTTAAAAAATTTCTTGATGTCCATAGTTTAATACTTCAGGGAAGAAGAATACCCGCGATCGGCCCGTTGGGTAGAGGCAAATCGAGCTTCCGCTAATTCGACCAGTTTAGTAATCAAGTCAGTAAACGAAATACCTCGTTCTTTCCACATCATCGGAAACATGCTTGAGTTGGTGAATCCCGGAATAGTGTTGATCTCATTCACATACACTTTGCCGTCGTTGGCCAAAAATAAATCGACGCGCGCAAAGTCTTCGCAATACAAAGCCTGGTATGCTTGCACCGAAAGCTCGCGAATGGTTTTTGAAATGGACGCGTTCAATTTGGCCGGCACTTGTATCGTCACGGCTTCACCGTCTACATATTTTGCATCGAAGGTATAGAACTCGTACTTCTTACTGATGATGATTTCTCCCGGTAAGGAAGCTTTGGCGGGTGTGTTGCCAAGCACCGCGCATTCTACTTCACGTCCCTGAATGTATTTTTCAAAAAGTACACAATCGTCGTAGCGGAATCCTTCGTCTATCGCTTTCTTAAAATCGCTGGCGGATTTTACTTTCGATACACCCACTGACGATCCGAGGCTGGCCGACTTCACCATGAATGGCAAACCCAATTCTTTTTCGATCGTTTCAAATTTCAATTTCTTCCGATCACGGTAATAGCAATAGGAAAAATCCGCCACGGGCAATCCTGCTTCTTTCAACAACTTTTTTGTGACAAGTTTGCTCATCGACATCGATGAACCCAACACACCAGTGCCCACCATCGGAATACCCATCGCTTTGATCAGTCCCTGAATACTTCCGTCTTCGCCATCAGTGCCGTGAAGCACAGGAAAAATTATGTCGGGCGTAAATTTCTTTTTGCCGGCTTGAAACACTGGCTTCTCGGCGCTAAGCTGAAGTGTAACTTTGTCACCGCGTTTTATCTTCGAGGAAACTTCTTTGGTCAGGTACCAGGTTCCGCCTTCGGTGATGCCGATAAGGATAGGTTCGAAAAGTTTTTTATCAATGAATTGTGCAATGTTTCTGGCTGAATTGATGGAGACTCCGTGCTCTACTGAGCGACCTCCGTACAGAATAGCAATCTTTTTTCTTCCCATGGGGTTTTTACTTCCTCAAAGATGTTGAGGTTTTAGGGCATTTCCACATGCCAATGAATTTTTTTCTATCAAAAGCCGATTAGCACTTTGGTCGCCGAGGTAGCGGCGGCTGTTTGCACGCGGATGATGTAAAGTCCGTTTGAGCCAGTAGGGAAATCGATGGTATAGGTTTGGTTCAACGTCTCGCTCAAAAGCGTATCCGATGCGATGTGCCCCAACATATCATACGCTTGCACGCGCACCGTTTGGCGTTCCGGCAAATTGAAAGTGATTTTCACCGGATCGCTGAGGCCGCCATACACAGAATACAAATTGCTAATGGAAATCGGAGCCGAATTGTCGCTGGTAAAAAATTCAATATTGTCGAGGTATAGATTATTTCCATTGGCGTTGGTGGCCACAAACGCAAGCCGCACATTTTTCTTTCCGGCGAGACTATCGAGGTTGATATAATTTTTTACCCAGTCACTCGCCTTTGATGGCGTCCATGAAGCATCGCTGGTGATGCTGTTGGCAAGCAGTATTCCGGAGGAATTGAAGACCAGCTTATCAAACGTCTCGCCACAATCGGAAGATGAATACACGCTGAGTGACTCGCTGCCAAAGGAACGGTACGCATAACTCGTTTCAAAAAATACGCTGGCCTGCGCAGCATCCGAAAAATCTAGCACGGGCGAAACCAGATACGCTTGCTCGCCGAAAATGGTGTTCGAAAAGGAATTGAACGCCAACGAAATTGATTTATTCGTAGAAGCCGGGGACCAGATTTTTCCACCCGACGGACTTACAATCGACCAGTTGGAAGTAAAATTATCGTCAAAGTTTTCCCGTAAGGGAATGATGTCAGATGCGCGGTTAACCACCAGGTTCGAAAACAAACTATCTGCGGAAGCGGTGTTTGCTGAGCCGTTGATGGTCTTCACACTTACCGACAAAGTATTGTTGCCTGACGAAAAATTCTTTGAGGCAAAAGACAAGTTGGATGTCGTGCCCGGTGTCAACTGAAGTCCAGTCAGAGTTTCGGAAGTGTGAGTACCATTGACATAAAGATCGGCTACCAGCGATTGAATAATCGTATTGCCTGAATTGGTGAAGCTGACCACCGGCGATATGGAGGTAAGACAACTTACTGGCGAAGGAGTAACTATTTTATTCATAGTAAGGGAACTGACTGGATTGTTGGTAATCGACACATTATCGATATACAAATCGTTGCCGTAGTCGTTGATCCCTTCAAAAGCAATTTGGATTTTCTGGCCAATGAACTGATTGAGAATGATGGTAGAAGTAGCCCATTGCGAGGAGGTGGGCACAAACTCTGAGGTTGACGATGAGGTTGTAGCCAAGGCACTTCCTGCTTTATTAAATACCTCCACCGGTGCCGTAGTAAAATCGCAGGTTGAAGTGACTAGCACGCGCAGCCGGTCGTTGCTTCCCTGATAATTGGAATACGCGTAATTGAACGTGAGCGAAGCATTAGTAGCCGACGTCAAATCAATCACGGGCGTGATCAGATAATCCTGGGCGCCTTGATTTTCATAGTTATAAAAATTCAGATACGCGGCCTTGTTTGTACCTCCCGCCGATGTGATACTCCAGGTCACCAGATTATCAGCGTTGGCAATCTGCCAACCGGCCGGCATCGTGTTAAACACTTCTGAAAGCGGTAACGATGCCGTTACCGGAACTGTAGTAGAAACAGAAAGGGAATTGTTAGCCGAGTTGCCGTCGGTGCCTCCGTTGGTTTGAATGATATTGAATGAAGCGGTGTAGGATGCTCCGGCGCTGAGCGTTACCGACGAGAAACTAATTGTTGTTTCACTGTTTGAACTTAATGACAAAGCAGGTGTCTTTGTTTCCACAGGCGAGCCATTCAAAAGAAACTGAACCTGCGCCGAAGTAATCGTATTCGATCCATAATTTCTTACGGTGATGGAAGGCGTCATCGCGCCACTGCACGTGGTGGCCAACGGACTCAAAATAGTTTTCACGCCAAGGTCATTCGCCACCGGCGAGGGCAGCTGACTTCCGTGCGAAGTTGTCAGACTAAGTCGCCGCGGACTATTGTTGATTACTGTAATCATTCGACCGGCCTGTCCTTGAGAAAAAATATTCATGCAGGCATCGTCGGTATAATTCATGTAATTGTCGAACATGGAATGAACACCACATTCGGTTTGCGCCGTGGAAGGACAAAGCCCGTTGAAGTTGGTATTCTGAATCGGTGTGTCGCTTACATAGTCTGTGCTTACCGAAGGGTCGCACGAACTGACGTCGCCCCACACATGGCGCAAGCCGAAGAAATGGCCTACCTCGTGCGTTGCGGTGCGGCCTAGTGCATATTCCGAAAGGAGATTAAAACTGCTCCCACCTGTTGCCTGGTTGGTGCCATACGCTTTGTAATGAATCACTACACCGTCGGTGAGGCGGTCGTTGGAAGAATCTTGCAACCCTTGCAAGGTGGACGACACCGGCAACTGGGTGTATCCTAAAATTCCACCCGATAAGTTGGCCACCCAAATGTTAAGGTAATCTTCGGCGGGCCAGTAGCTCAACGCCTTCAGCGTATAGTTATCCGAAATTGCCCACGAGGTCTGCGTGCCTTTTACACGCACTATACCTGTTGTGGCGAGGCCGTTAGGATCTTGCAGCGCCATTACGAAAGTGACCTTAATTTTTCCTGCTACGCTAACAAACTCTGATGGCGTGTTGGTGGTGTCCGCATTCAAGCGGTTAAAGTCGTCGTTCAATACTTTTATTTGTGAGAGGATTTGCGCGTCAGAAATATTGGTTCCTGTGCCTACGGCTTCTCCGTTGTGTATTACATGCACTACTACCGGAATAACATAGTTGATGGCTTCTGTCCGTTGTGTGCCAAGCGCCTGAGCTCTGGCCTGGAGTTTGTTTTTCATCCAGTTCTCAAACTGATCGATGGTTTCGCGGGAAGGATTTTGCTGCTGAAGCATCTTCTCATATTGCACAGTGCCGCAACGCTCTTGCGCCCGACTGACCAGAAACGCGAATAGGAGAAATGAAAACAGGGCAACCTTCTTCATGCAGGAGACTGGCATTTAACGATCGAAGGTGAATAATCGTATCTCGGCAAAGGTAAGTCCATCAAAAGCATCAAAATTACATCACACCATCAGGAACACGAAACCCATTCACGAAAGGTTGGTCACCAAAATGCCTTTTATTTCGGGTACCAATCGTTTTACAGCTTCTTCCACACCCGCCTTGAAGGTCATGGTAGACATTGGGCAACCGTTGCAGTTGCCGATGAATTCCAACTTGAGCATTTTATCGGCGGTGATTTCAAGCACCTTGATATTTCCACCGTCGGCTTCTAAATACGGACGTATATTATCCAGCGAAGCTTCTACGCGGTCTTTCAAGTCATCGGCAGTAACTTCAGTAGTGTTCATCAGACAGTTAGTTCAACTTTTTTGGTAGAGCCAAAGGTAGCATTGCGAATAGCAACCTGGCTGGCCAGGCTTTCGGCTAACGCCATAAATGCATTGGCCGTCGGGCCGTCTTTCATTACGGCAGGAAGGCCGCTGTCGCCGCTTTCGCGAATGCCTTGCACGAGCGGGATTTGCCCCAGCAACGGCACATCAAATTTCTCAGCAATATTTTTACCACCGTCTTTTCCAAAAATAAAATATTTGTTGTCCGGCAATTCTTCAGGAGTGAAATAAGCCATGTTTTCAACCACCCCTAAAATCGGCACGTTGATTTGCGGCTGCCTGAACATCGCCATTCCTTTGGTGGCATCGGCGAGGGCTACTTTCTGAGGCGTGGTGACAATCACGGCGCCAGTCACCAGCACGGTTTGTACCAGCGTGAGATGAATGTCGCTGGTGCCGGGAGGCATGTCGAGCAAAAGGTAATCGAGTTCACCCCAATCGGCATCACTGATAAATTGCTTCAGCGCTGAGCTGGCCATTGGGCCCCTCCACACCACTGCACTTTCGGGCGGCGCCAGAAAACCTATGGAGATAAGCTTCACGCCATACTGCTCCAACGGTACGATAAGGTTTTTCCCATTCACCACTTTCATTTCGGGCTGCTCGCGTTCGCAGTTGAACATCACCGGAATCGACGGTCCATAGATATCGGCATCAATCAATCCCACTTTAGCGCCCGACATCGCCAACGCTACAGCCAGGTTAGTAGTGACTGTAGATTTGCCTACTCCGCCTTTGCCCGACGCTACTGCAATAATATTTTTCACACCCGTTAATAGCGGCGTATTCTCGCGCTGGGTAGTGACTGATGAAGTAATGTGAATTTCAATTTTGGCATTTTCTCCGACCACGTTACGCACGGCCTCTTCGCAATCCATCCGGATCTTTTCCTTCAGCGGGCACGCCGGCGTGGTGAGCACTACGGTGAAACTGATTTTAGAATCCTCCACCACGATATCCTTGATCATGTTCAGCGACACCAGATCCTTCTTCAGGTCAGGGTCCTGCACGGTCGAAAGGGCCTTCTTTATATCTGCTTGAGTTACACTCATATCTGTTAAAACTAATTTAAGCGAAAATGGTTCGCAAGGTACGGAATCCTTCGCTGACTTGCCTCAGACGATATTCGAATCTTGGAATTCTATGGCAAAGCCTCAATCCTAAACTCGGCTACTCCAGCGGATTTTTTACGTACTCCGTTTCCTTCACCGAAGGCAACGCAAAGCGACTTACATCCATTTCATCGATCAGAATAGATTCGGGCACGATGTAAGAAGTCATTCCTGTGCCCTCGCGCGGGCCATTGTTAAATCCGCCAAGGTTATACGCCATATACTTCTCAGAGGCGCCCGACAATTTCTTCAGCACTTTTCCATCCATCTTTCCGAGGGACGCGCCCTTCACTAATTCTTCATTACCATCCGCTACATGTACTTTATAGATGCCTGGCTGGCGAATGCCGGAGCCATTGCTCCGCACCAGGATGGCAAATTCCAGGCCTTGCTTTTTTGCTTTATCGATCAGTTTTTTCTTGAGGGATTTTTCCGAATCTTTCATCGCCACCGAAATTTGTACCACACCGGGACCATTGGCAAATCCATTTGCCGTTTGCGTAGGACTGGTAATCGTTCGGTTGTTAAGCAACGCTTTTAAAACACCTCGCTCAACCACATTCACGTTGGCGGGCACCACACCTTCGCTATCCACGTCATAACTGCCGAGAAGGTCAACGCCATTAAATGTTTTCAGTTTGGGTTTTACCGTTACCGAAATTGCTTCATTCAAGATGGATTTACCCAGTTTGCTGTCGTTTCCAAAATATTCGTTGTCGTATTGATAGCCCGAGAGTTTGGGAATGTTGTCGTTGGCCATGATGTCGGCATTGCCATTGAACAGCGCGGTGGAAAATACATCAGCCACGGGTTGCCCTACCAAAAGCACCGGCCCGGAATAGTCGTCCGAAAATTTAGAAAGCTTCGCCTGGTTTTCGAGTTGTTGAATCATCGTTTCAATTTCCGATGTCAACTGGGCATCGTCCGGAAGTTTGTCAGGGTCTGTCGCAAAATGCGAGATCCCGTTAAGGGCCTGCTCTCCTTCATTTGTTTTTGCAAATGCAATGCACATAAAATTGGCTACACGAAAAGGCACCTTGATTACAGAGCCTTCCGAACTAACCATGTGACGAATGCCTTCCACATAGTTGATCACCACACCAGAATTTATAATTGAGGGATGTTTCAAAAACAAAGCCGACAGTCCGCGAACTTTCTGTTCCAGCAGAAGTTTGTTGGGCTGGTAAGGTTTGGTCGAAACAACAAGCGAAACCGGTGGCAGCTTGGCAAACGTGCGATGAGGAACACTCTCCAGCGACTTGCCACTTTCCTTCAGCGTCTCTTTATTTTTTTCGAGGTTGCGGGCGGCATCGCGATAGACTTTATCGGTGGTGGACCAAAAGGACCGGCGAATTCCCCAGTAATCGTTTTCAAGAGGGATGTCGATTTCGTTGGATGTCGATTGGCTGAACAAATCATCGTCGAGACTTTCGTCGTTGAACGGATAATCGCCAACCAACACACGCGTGGTCGATTTGTATCGGTTTTGATTTTCAAAGGAACGAGTGAGCGACCCAAGGGTAGCGCTGTAGGTGTAATTTTTCTGATCGAGTACACCGTAGAGCATGAAGAATGGTTTCTCAAAGTCAGGCAACTTAAGTCCACTCATGTTTTGCGCAATCTCATCCTGCATGGCCTTAAGCACTACATCCTCGGAGGCTTGTTGAGCGAAGGAAGTGGTGGCAGCGCATAGCATCGCGCCAAGAAATAAACGACTAACCTTCATGATTTACTTAATTAATGGGTCGGGGTAAAATTGTTTTTTCGATTTGCTGCACTGGCTTCTTTTGCGTTTCGATCTGCCGAACGAACAACGACGGCGAAACCGCGGTGACGGGAACACTTCCCGACTCGGCGCCGCAAAATCCGGTGAATACTTCCGTCTGATCATCGGCGGCCTGAATTTCAGAAAACATGGCGAGTGGTGTGCCGATCAGATCTACTCCGCGCACCAACTCGTCGGGGCGGCCGTCCACATACACACGATATACTTCGGTAGGGAAAATATTAAACGCATTAGGCATCATGCGCTGTGTAGTGGTAAATCCGCCAACTACATCAGCAAACAAATAGCCGTATTCCTTCTTTTGTTTCTGGCATTCGGCGATTAGCATTTTGCGAAGCTCTGCCTGCGGCACAATTTTTTCATTTTCAATAAAGAGATTCGATTGTCTTGACACTGCATCCTGTCCTCCTTGCGTGCGGCCATGGCCGTTGGAGTTGCCGAAGTTTTCAATCGGAGTTCGCGACATCAAAAAAGTTTTTAGAATTCCTTTGTCCACCACGGTCACCTTGCGGGCCTTCACTCCTTCGTCGTCAAACTGATAGTAGCCATTCAGTTCCTGATTTTTAAAAGCTGGGCGCGTGGGATCAAAAACTACACTAAGATTTTTGGGAAGCACCTGCTCTCCTACTTTACTTTTAAAAGTCTGTCCGTCGTTTTTATTTTTCAATCGCTGTCCTTCCACACGATGGCCAAAAATTTCGTGAAAAAAAACACCGGCAGCATGCGCTGAAAGAATTGCAGGGCCTGTGTACGGCTCGGCCATTGGCGCAGACTTCAACTGATTCAATTTTGAAACCATAGCTTTGACATCCGCGAGGATTTTTTCATCGCTGGGAAGTTTATCCGGCCGCGTCGCATAGTACGACAAGTGCAGCGGAACGAGATCGCCATCAACAGTGCGGATCGACGACGAAATCGACAAATGCGCATAGGTGCGGTTTTGCGCGATGCGCGTACCTTCAGAACTGAAAAAATATTTTCGCTCGGCGCCTACCTGAAGCGAAGCCTCTCCTTTTACAATATCGTTGTTGTCTAAAAACGGAACGCTGAATTTTTTCACACGTACCTTCCATTCCTCCAGGTTAAAAAAACTGGCAAGGTCTGGTAAAGGGCCATCAATAAACTGCGCAGGTTCTTCCTTAGAAAAATCGCCCACGGGCACAGCCGAAAGTTTGGTCGCGTTTCTTATCTCTTTAAAATTATTCAATGCTTGCCGATACGCCTGCTGCGTTTGCTGCCACATTTCAAATTGAATGGCTTCAGGTTTATCGTCGAGCGGCATAGCGCTTGAATATCCTCGGCCATTGTTACGGCGGTGCTTCACTCCTTCCAAATCTTCAAGCGGATGGGAATCGTCGAAATCATAACTTCCAACTTTCACATCGGTAAAAAGCGCACGAGAATGGTTTACGTTTTCGTCGACAAGACTACCAAACGACGACGTGAGCAAAGCCGAATGCAAATCACTGATCCGATAGGCAAGGTAATACGGTGGCAGCGGGGCTTTGGCAAACTCGTTCATCTCTCGCTTCATTTCGTCAACCACTACATTTACCAATTTATCTTCCGGCGTTTGGCCGTTTAAGAAATTGTAAGAAACAAGGAGAAAGGATACAAAGAATATTTTTCCGAACATCAGCAGTATTTTATTGGGTAAATATAAAGTTCTTCAACGAATAAAAGTTTGAAGTATTTGGCCGGGCATATAAAAATTCAAACCCAGCAAATCCCACTCCGCTGCGTCAAATCCACGTTTTTTTACACCCGATTACTCTCGACTATTCCTTATCTTTGCCACAAACTTTAGCCCCCTTTGATCACCCGCGAAACGATAGACGAAGTCAAGAACCGGATCGACATTGTCGATGTGATCAGCGATTTTGTGTCGTTAAAAAAATCGGGACAGAACTATAAAGCGCTCAGCCCTTTTAACAACGAAAAATCGCCCTCGTTTTTTGTGGTTCCGTCAAAGGGGATTTTCAAAGACTTCAGCAGCGGCAAAGGTGGCGACGCTTTCACTTTCGTGATGGAGCACGAAAAGCTAAGCTACGCTGAGGCCATTCGCTACCTGGCCAAAAAATACGGAGTTGAAATCAAGGAAGACCGAACACAAAGCGAATCGAAAGAAGAGCAAAGCGAACGCGAGAGTCTTTACATCCTGATGAACTTTGCAAAGGAGTATTACAAAAACGCACTCCTTCAGGTAGAAGAAGGTCGCAGCATTGGGTTAAGTTATTTTCGTGAACGGGGCTTCAATGACCGAACCATCGAGAAATTTGAATTGGGTTACGCCCTGGAAGGCTGGGAAAATTTCAGCAAAGAAGCCATTGCCAAAGGCTACAACAAAGACCTGCTCGAAAAGACCGGGCTTGTTGTAAAAAAAGACGACGGCTCAAGCTACGACCGCTTTCGCGGAAGGGTGATTTTCCCTGTACATAACCTTGCCGGAAAAGTGATTGCCTTCGGCGCCCGCATGCTGGGCAAAGAAAAAAATCAGCCCAAGTACATCAACTCGCCGGAAACAGACATCTACCACAAGAGCGATGTGCTCTATGGTTTGTACCAGGCTAAAAATGCCATCCGGCAAAACGACGTTTGCTATCTGGTGGAAGGTTATACCGACGTGATCTCCATGCATCAGGCCGATGTAGAAAACGTAGTGGCTTCAAGCGGTACCGCCCTCACGGAAAATCAGATCAAACTCATCCGGCGTTTCACCGAAAATATTACGGTGCTATTTGATGGCGATGCCGCCGGTATCAAAGCAGCGCTACGCGGCATCGACATGATTTTGAAAGGCGGGCTCAACGTGCGTGTGTTGCTCTTTCCCGACAACGATGACCCCGACAGCTTTTCCCGAAAGGTAGGTACCACGGAGTTTCAAAAGTATCTCAAAGAACACACGCAGGATTTTGTTTCGTTCAAAGCCAACCTCTTTGCGAAGGAAGCCGCCGGTGATCCCATCAAAAAGGCAGAATCGATCAAAGAGATTGTGTCGAGCATCGCGGTTATCCCCGACCCCATCAAGCGTTCGGTGTATATTCAGGAAACGAGTCATCTTTTAAAGATCAGCGAGCCCGTGTTGCTCAGCGAGCTGAATAAGATTCTGATTCAGGAGCGAAGAAAAACCGATAAAGACAAATCGCGCGAGCCTGACGCTCAGGAAACTCCGATTCCGGTGGAGGATATCGAGCCTCAGGTAAAAGTCGATGCGCAAAGTCTGGTGCATTATCAGGAGCGCGAAACCATTCGCCTGCTGCTCAACTATGCCGACCAATCGGTAGAGCAAAGTAAGCTCACGGATTTTCTGGTTCACGAGCTTGAAGATGTGGAATTCAACAATCCTATATTCAAAGACATTTACGAAAAATTCAAAACAGCCGCATCTTCCAATCAGCCCATCGACAGCCATTATTTTTTGCACGAAGGGAACGATGCGGTGAAGGCTGCGGTTTCAGATCTGATCACTCCGCGCTATGACACCAGTCCGCACTGGAGCGATAAGTATCATATTTATATCCCAAAAGAAAAGGACGTTTTAAACGAAATGGCTTTGTCCAACGTTCTACGTTTGAAATTTCGGGTGGTGCAGAAAATGATGGAAGATAACCTTCAAAAAGTGAAGCAAGCCGAATCATCAGGCAATTGGGAAGAACTGGATCGTGCACTCGAAATGCAAACCGGCCTGAAGAAAGCAGAGAGTGAATTAGCTGGAAGCTTAGGGATTGTTGTAGCGAAATGAGATCGGAAAGTTTAAAGTAGAAAGATTAAAGTTTAAAGTTGAGGTAATAAAAGATCATGGCAGACAAAATTAAAATTGATTCAATAGAAGATGCGCTTGACGATATTCGTCATGGCAAAGTAATTATTGTGGTGGATGACGAAGACCGCGAAAACGAAGGCGACTTTATCTGTGCTGCCGAAACCGTTACGCCTGAAATTGTGAACTTCATGGCCACCCACGGCCGCGGGTTAATCTGTGCGCCGCTGATCGAAGATCGCTGTGAAGAATTGAAGCTCGACCTTATGGTAGGGAAAAATACAGCAGCCTTCGAAACTCCCTTCACCGTTTCCGTAGATTTGATTGGCCACGGATGCACCACCGGTATCTCCGCACACGACCGATTTAAAACCATCAAGGCGTTGGTAGATCCGGAAACACGCCCGGAAGAACTTGGCAAACCTGGACATATTTTTCCACTGAAGGCCAAGAAAGAAGGCGTCCTTCGCCGTAGTGGTCACACCGAAGCGGCCATTGATTTGGCAAGACTTGCCGGTTTTCGCCCTGCGGGTGTGCTGGTTGAAATCATGAACGAAGACGGATCGATGGCACGCCTGCCCGATCTACGTTTGGTAGCCGATAAATTCAATTTGAAATTAATCACCATCAAAGACCTGATCGCTTATCGGATGAAAACCGAAAGCCAGATCAAACGCGAGCTTGATGTAAAACTTCCGACGGCATATGGGGATTTTCAATTGTTTGCTTACTCGGAAAAAAACTCTCAGGAAATTCACATGGCGCTGGTGAAAGGCTCTTGGCAAAAAGATGAACCCGTAATGGTGCGCGTTCACTCTTCGTGTGTTACCGGCGATATCTTTGGGTCATGCCGTTGCGACTGTGGCTCGCAATTGCATAACGCCATGAAAATGGTTGACGCCGAAGGCAAAGGTGTAGTGCTTTACATGAAGCAGGAAGGCCGCGGCATCGGACTGATTAACAAACTCAAAGCCTACAAACTACAAGAGCAAGGCCTTGATACTGTTGAGGCTAATCTTCAACTTGGCTTTGAAATGGACAACCGCGACTATGGTATCGGTGCACAAATCCTCAATGATCTGGGGATTTCCAAACTCCGGCTGATCACCAACAATCCGAAAAAGAGAGTGGGCCTGATGGGATACGGTCTTGAGATAGTAGAAAACATTCCGATCGAAATCACACCGAATCCACATAACGTAAAGTACCTGCAAACCAAACGCGACAAACTCGGACACATGATTTTAAAAAAATGATGAGAAGATTTTTTTTCTTGTTGTTAATTTTTGTTTCACCGATAGTTCGTGCTCAGGTTTTCCCTTTCGAAATCTGGCACGACGGAAAGATTGTGCTGGATACGGGTGACACACTCCGCGGCCAGGTCAAATACGATTTGCAGGATTTGTTGCAGATTAAGCACGATCAGCGACTCGAAAGCTTCTCCGCCAGGAAAGTACTGCTCTTCGAAATTTTTGATCAAAGCTATCGGCGGTACAGGCAATTTTACTCTCTACCCTATTCAGAAAATGGCAGTTACAAAACGCCAGTGTTTTTTGAGGTACTGACCGAAGGAAAAATTACCGTGCTATCAAGAGAAAAGGTAGAAATGCGGTCGAATAATTATTCACCGTATTCGCCGTATGGCGGCTTGTACTCGGGGTACCCTGGTTACTACGGTACACGCCGAGTACTTGTGAATACTTATTTCTTATTGAAAGAAAACGGAAACATCGAAAGCTTCAGTGGAAGAAAAAACGACTGGTACGACCTGATGGACAACCGCGCCAATGAAGTGCACGATTTTGTGAAAGACAACAAGCTGAGCTTCGATAAGAAATACGACGTTAAACAAATCATTGAGTACTACAATTCTTTTTTCACCAAATAGAACAGGCGCTGCCAACACTTCTTCCCCATGCAAAAACCTCTTATCCTTGTTACCAACGACGACGGCATCACCTCTCGTGGCATTTTGAATTTAGTAAACGTAATGAAAGAACTAGGCGATGTACTCGTAGTGGCGCCCAATAGTCCGCAATCAGGAATGGGGCACGCGATAACCGTGGGCGACACACTTCGGCTCAACGAGTCGATGATCTTTGAAGGCGTGAAAGCCTACGAATGCAGCGGCACACCGGCCGATTGTGTGAAGATGGCGAGACATTTTGTGTTGAAAGGAAATCGTCAGCCGGATATTGTAGTTAGCGGTATCAATCACGGGAGCAATACGTCGATCAGCGTGTTGTATTCCGGTACGATGTCAGCAGCGATTGAAGGAGCGATTGAAGGAACGCCAGCCATCGGTTTTTCGCTTTGCGATTACAGCCATAAGGCTGATTTCTCACACGGTCTGGAATATGTAAAAAAAATCACGCAACAAGTGATTACCAAAGGTCTCCCTAAAGGAACGGCATTGAATGTAAATATTCCGCCCAAGCGAAACGACGCCATCAAAGGCATTCGCATTTGTCGCCAGGCCAACGCCAAATGGGTAGAAGATTTTGACCAACGTTTCGACCCCAATGGCCGCAGTTACTTTTGGATGACGGGCAATTTCGTCAACTTCGACAAAGGAGAAGACAACGACGAATGGGCGATTGCCAACAATTATGTTTCGGTGGTTCCCTGTCAGTTTGATCTTACCGCGCATCAGGCTATACCTGTGCTCAACGAAGAGTGGAATATCCTCGGATAATATAAAAAAAGGCTTCCTCCCTTGGTTTCGGGAGGAAGCCTTTTTATGATTTTATAATCTTTATTACTTCAATTCAAATTCTGCTTTCTTGGTATCGCGTGAGTTGGTACCGATGAATACTTCAAATTTTCCAGGCTCGCTGCCAAACTTTAGGTCGTAGTTATAGAACGACAACTCTTCGTTGTGGATCGTGAAGGAAATTGTTTTTGTTTCCCCTGCTTTGATCAACACCTTTTGAAATCCTTTCAATTCTTTTACGGGGCGCGTCACACTCCCTACCACATCGTGAATATAGAGTTGCACCACTTCGCTTCCATCGCGCTGTCCTTTGTTAGTTACGTCTACTGACACGGTGATTGAATCGGCAGCAGTCATTTCTGATTTACTCAACTTCAGATCACCGTAAGCAAATTCGGTATAGCTCAAACCAAAACCGAAAGGATAAACCGGGTCATTAGACACATCCAGGTAATTCGATCTGAATTTTGAAAACCATTTTCCATCACCCAGCGGCCGGCCCGTGTTTTTATGAGCATAATACATCGGCAATTGGCCCACACTCTGCGGGAAGGTAGTGGTAAGTTTACCGGAAGGGTTAACATCGCCAAACAACACATCGGCGATGGCATAACCTGTTTCTGTTCCTCCAAACCACACGTTAAGTATAGCCGGAATATTTTCGTCTTCCCATTTAATAGCCAGTGGGCGACCAGTGAACAATACCAGAACCACAGGTTTTCCGGTTTTCACCAATGCTTTCAATAAATCACGTTGTGTGTCGGGAATCTGAATATCAGAGCGGCTTGATGCCTCGCCCGTCATTTCCGACGACTCACCCACTGCAGCCACGATCACGTCAGCGCGGCTGGCAATCTTGATCGCCTCGTCTCTCAACTCGGCTGAGCTTCTATTATCGCGACCAAGAGTTTTTCCAAATGGTGTCGCAAACTCTTCGAGTTTAGCGTCTTCAAATAGATTCGAGCCCTTGGCATAAACTATTTTCCCTTTGCCCGCGGTGGCTTCTTCCAATCCCTTCCGCACCGTGATTGATTGAGACGTAACAGCCCCAACACTCCAGGTGCCGCTCATGTTATTTTGCGCATCAGCCAGCGGGCCGATCAGCGCAATGGTCTTTTCCTTTTTCAAAGGAAGAAGGTTGCCATTGTTTTTCAACAACACAAAACTTTGGCTGGCTACACTTCTTGAGAACGCCTGATTTTCTGGCGTGGACACTTCCTTCTTGGCGCGCTCTTCATTGCAATAGCGATAAGGGTCGGCAAATAATCCCAGTTTATATTTTGCTTCGAGTATGCGGCGGCACGCGTTGTCAATTTGTTCTTGCGTAATCTTGCCTTCCTTCAGCGATTGAGCCAGTGTAGTGAGCATTCCTTCACTCACCATGTCCATGTCATTTCCAGCAACAAGTGCTTTGGCCGATACAGTTTGTAAATCGCCGATGCCGTGATTGACCATCTCGCTCACACCCGTGTAATCAGACACTACAAATCCTTTGAATCCCCATTGCGTGCGAAGCACATCGGTGAGCAACCATTTGTTGGCGGTGGCAGGCACACCATCAATTTCATTGAACGATGCCATCACACTTCCTACACCGGCATCCACTGCCGCTTTATACGGAGGAAAGTATTCGTTGTACATGCGAACACGACTCATGTCGGTTGTGTTGTAATCAAGACCCGACTCCGCTGCACCGTACAACGCATAATGTTTCACACACGACATGATTGTGTTGTTAGCGGACAAGTCGTCGCCCTGATATCCTTTTACCATCGCCGCTGCAATTCTTGAGCCCAGGTAAGGATCTTCTCCACTTCCTTCGGCAATGCGACCCCAGCGTGCATCGCGGGCGATGTCCACCATAGGCGAAAAATTCCAATTGATACCGTCGGCACTCGCTTCGGTGGCGGCTACACGGGCGGTCTGCTTTATCAAATCCATATCCCAGCTACAGCTTAATCCAATCGGAATTGGAAACTGGGTTTCATATCCGTGAATAATGTCCATTCCAAAAATGAGCGGAATTTTCAACCGACTTTTTTCTACTGCCAACTTCTGTATTTCTTTGATCTTGGCAACGGATTTAATGTTGAACAATCCTCCTACCATTCCTTTTTCAATCTTTTTAGCAATGTCAGAGTTCTCGGCCTGGCCCGTAACAAAATCACCCGCGGAAGGCAAATTGAGCTGGCCGATTTTTTCTTCAAGCGTCATCAGGCTAAGGATGGAATCAACAACAACATTCATTCGTTGATTACCTGAAGTATTTTTCTTGGTACATGAGGTTGCCACGATCAGCGCTGCTATCATGGCAATAACAATTTTTCGCATGGGTTTTAAGGGTTAAGGTATTGACAAGCTAAATAATATATTCTAAAAATTCTATGACTTAAGGGTTAAAGCCAAGCTTCGTTCGGGCCGCCTGTACTTCAGGGGCTGATTCAAATAAATTCCATAGCAACTGGGTACGGTAATTTTCAATCATCACGATGATCGGGCCTTGATCGATGGCGAGTGTGGATGTAGCCGTCCAGCCGCGGGAAACATTCATGGCATCATAAAAACCGTATGGGCCCCACAGGCGGTCGCCGAGCGTGTAATAAAAAAACTTAAGCGCATTCATCGATTCGGTCGGGGTGTAAGGCATAGACGACAAAGCCGCCGTAGGCGTAATCGTTCCGTTGTCATTGGCTGGCGATTGAGCATCGTAGCCATCGGGATTGTCGCTAGCGGTGAGCCCCCAGCAACTATCGCTGTAGCCAACAAATGACTTTGGATTGGCCACACAATACGCGTGATTGATGCGCGACGCATTTACGTTTTGCACCCAGAAGTCGGTGCTGATATTGGTGTCAGTAAAATGCGGATTCATTCCAAGGTAAGAATACTGAACCCAAAACAGCGGGCTCGGCGAGCCTAAGGGAAGCACATAGCTTTCGTTATTGTAGGTATATGTCTTTGACGTCTTTACTAATCCGTTTTGCAGGAATCCATTCGTATACACGCTCAGCGGTATTGAGTGCGTGGGAGACGCCGCTGCCATGAAGTAGGTAATCTGTTCTTCAAAATATCCATACAAGGGAAAATTCATGATCCATCCCTTGTCGGGCGACCAATGCCAGTACAATACATTCTGAGGATTTTGTCCATTGACATCAGCCCTACGAAACCAGTCCCACTCGATGTTTTTCCACAAGGTATTAATCCGGTTGATCAGATTATTTCCCACTGTATCCGAGGTCGTCAGGTATTGCCTTACGGTGATGAGTCCCTGAGCGAGATAAGAAGTTTCTACCAGGTCAGCGCCATTATCGTTGGCACTGAAGGGGATCACCTTACCGGTGCTTCCGTTTAGCCAATGAGGCCATGCGCCGTGAAAGCGATCGGCTGTTTCCAGAAAAGTGACAATCTTGTTGAACCGAGCGATTCCATCCGTGCGCGCGATAAACCCACGATTGATACCCACAATCATGGCCATCAGACCAAAGCCGCTGCCACCGGTAGTTACCACA
>JAFDYT010000015.1 GCA_018266055.1 Bacteroidota bacterium | reverse complement strand
ACACTCGCTCCGAGATCGAGCGCATTGCCCGCGTCGACTTCTAGGCCGCTCGCAAGCGCAACAAGCGAGTGACCAGCGTGGACAAGGCCAACGTGCTGGAGAGCTCACGCCTGTGGCGCGAAGTGGTAAAGGAAATCGGCAAGCAATACCCTGATGTACAACTTGAGCATCAGTTTGTGGATGCAGCGGCGATGAAGTTGATTCAAAACCCAAAGAGCTTCGACGTGGTGCTCACAGGCAATTTGTTCGGCGACATCCTCACCGATGAGGCGTCGCAGATTGCGGGTTCCATGGGCATGCTGGCGTCTGCTTCGGTGGGCGACACGGTTGGGTTGTATGAACCTATTCACGGAAGTGCGCACGACATCACCGGCAAGGGAATTGCCAACCCACTGGCATCGATATTGTCGGTAGCGTTGCTGCTCGATATTTCGTTCGGATTAAAGAAAGAATCGGAAGCCGTGATTAACGCAGTCAGCGCTACTTTAAAAGCAGGATATCGCACCGCGGATATTGCGGACGCTACTACATCAAAAGAAAAAGTATTGAACACCAGCGCCATGGGTGCGCAGGTGTTAAAGCAACTTGAGCAGTTGTAATCAAAGCTCAAAAGGATAGAGAATTTATCAAACCAAAGAAAAATTATGAGTAACAAAATTCAGGTTTTCGATACAACACTCCGCGACGGCGAGCAAGTGCCAGGTTGCCAACTGAAAACAGAAGAGAAGATTATTGTTGCCCAGGAACTGGAAGCGCTCGGTGTGGATGTCATCGAAGCAGGCTTTCCTATTTCAAGCCCCGGCGATTTTCTTTCGGTGGTAGAAATTTCTAAAGCGGTAAAAGAACCTGTGGTGTGCGGTTTGACTCGTTCTAAAAAAGAAGATATCGACGTGGCTGCCGAAGCGTTGCATCACGCCAAGCGTGGCCGCATCCATACGGGCATTGGCTCAAGCGATGTACATATCAAACATAAATTTAAGTCCGACCGTCAGCAGGTGTTGGAGCAAGGTGTGTGGGCAGTGAAATATGCGAAGAGCAAAGGACTTGAAGTAGAATTCTTTGCCGAAGATGCCGGCCGTGCTGACCTGGCTTTCCTCGCGCAGATGACGGAAGCTGTGATCGCCGCAGGCGCCGACGTGGTGAACATTCCCGATACTACTGGCTATTGCCTTCCGCACCTTTACGGGAAGAGAATTCAATATTTGTTTGATCATGTGAAGAACATCGACAAGGCGGTGATCTCTGTGCATTGCCACAACGATTTAGGTTTGGCAACGGCCAATACGCTAAGTGGCGTAATTGCCGGAGCGCGACAAGTAGAAGTAACCATCAATGGTATTGGCGAGCGCGCCGGAAATACGTCGCTGGAAGAGATCGCAATGATCTTTCAAGTACACAAAGATCTTGGTTTTGAAACCGGAATTAAGTCAGAAAAGATTTATCCGTTGAGTAAACTGGTATCCACATTGATGCGCATGCCGGTGCAGGCCAATAAAGCCATCGTGGGTTCCAATGCGTTTGCACACTCGTCAGGAATTCACCAGGACGGCTTCCTTAAGCATGCCGAGAATTATGAAATCATCAACCCGGCCGATGTAGGTGTGCCTTCGTCGTCTATCGTGCTCACTGCGCGCAGTGGCCGTGCGGCACTGAAGCACAGAATGGAATTACTGGGTTACAAATATGAAGGAGAAGAATTGAACACGCTTTACGAAAACTTCCTGATCGTAGCAGATGAGAAGAAAGAAGTGGTGGACGACGATCTGATTGTTTTGGCCGTCAATCTACCGGTTCTTCACCGGTAAGTTAATTCACCAACAGTCGCTCAACTCTTTTGGCTGATGCCGATTGAAAGGTTACTATATATAAGCCGGGTGACAGCGTAACCGGCAATTGTACTTCCTGTGAATTCAACAGAAGTTCAGTAACCGGCTTTCCGCTAAGATCGGTGATTGAGATCTTCACTCCGGGTTCATCATTAAAGTTGGCGTAAATGGTAAGCGACGAACCGCTGGACACGGGATTAGGGAAAACAGTAAAGTCTTTGGCGCCATTAAAATTAGCCGAGACAATGCCCAGCGAAGTGACCATCTGATCAAAATCCACTTCTTTAAGTCTGTAGTAATTGATACCCGATAATGGTCTTGAGTCGGTAAAAGAGTAGTCGTGTCTTGACTTTGAGGTTCCTGATCCACTTACCGTGCCTAATTGCTGAAACGATTTTCCATCGGCTGAACGCTCAACGATAAAATAGTTGAAGTTGGTTTCGGATGCTGTGGCCCAAGTAAGCTGCACATCGTTGGTGTTTAACTTCCCTTTAAAAAAGAGCAACTCCACAGGAAGCGTGGCCGTGTTGTCAGTCAGGGTAAAGTCAAAACCAAATTGCGTAGTTGTTGCTGGTGCAGATACACGCAGATCGGCCGCTCCTGACGTTAGAAATTGTTGTGTGCCGATCGTTGTCCATCCCGGCGAACCGTCGTTGATGTAGGCCTGAAACTTATTGGCTGACGAGTAAACGCCATCGAAGGTTGAAAGCCATTTGAAACTAAGATCACGTCCGCTGGAAGGAGGGCTTACCGTGGTAACATTCCATACGGCAGCAATGCTTGGCACGGTGTTAAATGTAATAGGCGATCCCGTTTGACGTTTCACCCCAATTCCCAACAGATTGTCTGCACCGGCAGCCATACTAAAGCCGAGGAAGTCGAGTGCCCCTGTGCCGATACCGCGCAATTGCATTTCGGCATAGCCAATGATTTTGCTGGTAAGCGATTCTGTTAATACAGGGTCAGAAGCGGCGGCACCAAAAATAAGAGTACCGTTGTTGGGCACGCGCAAATCACCAAGGGTAAAGGTCACTCCACTCGAAAGGGTAATGGTTTGATCGCTGAGTTGCGCTCCATTGGTACGGTTCATTACAATGGATGCTATATTGATCGATCCGATAAAAATCTGATTAGGTAAAACGATAGTACCGGTATTTTCAGATCCACCGTTCAATCCAAATTGAAGCACACTTCCTGCGCTCATCGATATTTGCCCGCCGGTACGTGCCAATGGGGTTGGGTTGGTATGAAGAATTAGCTTTCCGGCATTTATTCCAAAGTTGCCATTGACCAGAGTTAGTTGCCCACCGATACTTGCCGTACCGGACGATGCTGGTAACGTAATGTCAAGTGCATTGCCGGCTGCTCCCACAGATAAAGAAGAACCATTATCAATCTGAATGGTGTTTCCGGTGGTGACCGTGAGTGTCAACACTTTATTTCCGGAAGGTGTAAGACTAAATGCTCCGTTTCCGGTAACCAATATACTTCCGATGGTCTGGCTGGTGACGTTGGTAATCGAAAGGGTAGAGGCACTGCTTCCGTCGAATACCAGCACGTCATTGCCGGCTACTGCTGCGCGTGAAGGTGTCCAGTTGGCGGCTAGGGTCCAGTCTGAACTGGTTGATCCATTCCAGGTGTAGGTCGTCTGCGCTTTTAAGGTCCATGAGAGGAAAGCGAGTAAAGTCAGGAATAGAGTCCTTTTCATTTAGGATTTCAAAGTTTTGATCCCCTAAATGTATAAAATTTAGCTAAAACCTTACATGATTTTTTGCCCCTGCTGAGATACCTTACTTGTCGGATTTGTCGGATGATTTTTTCCCCAGTGAATATCCCAAGGACACGCTAAAGCTCTCATTGAAAACTTTCTGCTGTGGCTGTTCTGGTGAATTAACAGGCAAAATGGCGGCTGCGTTTTCAATCACGGGAACAAACCCTTTGGTGTAGCGCGCTCCAATGCTGATTCCCCATTTCGTTTCATACTCCACGCCCAGCACAAACCCAGCATCGAGCTTTTGGCGATACTTGGAATTTTGGGTGGGATTCCCAAAAACTGAATTATTGGTGGACATTACACCCAAGCTATCTTTTTGTTGCACACTGGCCGAGAGCAACATACTCACATACGGCCCAGCCAGGAGTTGAAAACCTTTGAAATGAAACGTAGGCGAGGCCGGGTAAATATCGATGTACTGACTTTTGAAATTGGAAGAATACTGCTGGTTCCATTTGTCTTTTACGGCCAGGACAGATCCTTTCTGAATGCTAATCAGTTCGGACTTCAGCCAAAAATATTTGCTGAGCTTTGAATTGACAAATACACCGACGTGAAAACCCTGAAGCGACGTGGGGTTGCCGTTCTGCGAAAGCTGCGCAAGATCAGGACCATACACATTGGCGGACGTAAGTCCTGCCTTTATTCCAATCTTGGTTTCACCTTGCCCCAGGGCGGCGAAGCTACCCACAGCAAGAACCAGAAGTAGGGGAATTTTTTTCATCGCCATTAGAAGTTAATGTCCCAGATTCCTACCGCTCTTTCCAATTCTACCAACGAAGCCGAATAATTGTACAACGCTTCAAAATAGTTCTGACGAATCTCGTTGTAGGTTCGCTGCGCGTTCAATACTTCCAACAACGAAGTTTTGCCTCGTTGATAGCTGTACACTTTACCGTCGAGCACTTTCTTTGATTCCACCAAAAGTCCGGATTGAAATTGCTTCACTTGTTTGCTTAGCGCAAGGTAGTTGTAGTATGCCTGGGTCACTTCGGTTTGCACCTGCAGTTCTACTTGTCGATACTGAAGCTCAGCCTGCTGAATGGTATAATTGGCAATTTTTAATTCGCCTTTGTAGTTGTTGGAGAACTTAAGCGGGATAAACACGCCGCCCGAAACCTGTGTGAACGAAGGAGTAGGCGCTACGAAGTTGGTTACTACCGAAGCATTGGACGAACCGATTACGATGCCCAGGTCGATCATGCGGTTGGCTTTTGCTAATTTCAATGCACTCTTCGCCACGTTTTTGTTTTTGAGCGCGGCCAGCAAATCGGCGCGGTTGTTTTGGGCCGTGGTCAATAGCTCGGCCAGTTTAAAGTCACGTTCAAACGTAGGCAGGCTGCCCACCGGATAGTACAAGGTGTCAGCTTCGCGTTTCCCTAAAATCAAACCCAGGCTGGCCAATGCGATTTTCCAGTCTGACTCGCTTTGATAGAGAGCGTTGAGTAATGAACCTGCTTCTACTTTACTCTGCCGGGCATCAATCTCCATAATCGATCCTAACTTGAAGCGTATTGAATCCGAAGAAGCCAGTCGACCGATGTTTTTGTATGAACTGAGTTTTACATCGAGAATATTTTTCAACTTGATTGCGTTGAGGTAGCTTAGTGTAGCGTCGGCACGCAGATTTCGAAAATAGTTTTCAAGAAGGGCTTTGCTTAGTTCAGTATAGTCGGAAGCCAGATCCATACGTGCCCGGCGTTTGCCACCAAGTTCTATTGTCGTTGATGCATTCACTGCGTAGCCATAGCCCATATCCATGCGTCGCTGGCCGTTGTCAAAGTATCCATAATACAACTGCGGGTTAGGGAATACCTTGGCAATTTCAATCCCTGCTTCAGCAATGTTCACATTAAACTTTTCAGCCGCATAGAGCAGGTTGTTTTGCCCTACCAAAGAAAGGTAATCTGCAAAAGGAAGGGTCCTTTTTTGAAAAGTAGTGTCAATCTGCGCGTGCACAAGCTGGCCGGCGCTCAGCAGCACAACTACAGTTACTATGTTTACAACGGATTTCACAGATCTCACCATTAGCTTTCGTGTGCTTCTTCTTCAACTGGAATCATGTCATTGCCCCATCTCTTTTCCACCAGGTAATATAGCGCAGGAAGAACAAACAGTGTAATGATCGTCGCAAACAAGAGTCCGTATACGATTACCGTAGCCAACGGCCGCTGCACGTCAGAACCAATACCGGTTGCCAGTGATGCCGGTAATAATCCCAGGATGGCCACAGTGGCTGTCATCAGGATAGGGCGGAAGCGTAATCTCGTTCCTTCCAATACGGCGGCTTTCAATTCCATTCCTCCAGCTCTCAACTGATTGATGTTGGAGAGCATGATTACCCCATTCTGAATGGCGACACCAAACAAAGCAATGAATCCTACGGCAGACGACACATTCAGTGTCATGCCACGGATGTTGAGCGCCAGCATTCCACCGAATAGGGCGAGCGGCACTACCAACAGGATTAGCCCAGCCTGACGGAACCGACCAAACGCGCTGTACAACAGCACAAACATGATGGCCAATGCCAATGGCACGATGATCGAAAGTCGGGCATAGGCCCGGTTTTGATTTTCAAATTGACCACCCCATTTGATCACATACTTTTCGTGATCGTACTTCACCTCTTTCTCAATTTTTTGTTGACCTTCAGAAACAAACGTAGTTAAGTCGATGCCGCGCAAGTTGAGTTTCACCGTAAGGTGACGTTTGTTCATCTCACGGGTGATGGTGCTTTCGCCGGTATTCAATTCCACTTTGGCCACTTGCGAAACCGGAATGCGCGCGCCGTCGGGCGTGGTGAGCATCAGGTTTGAAATCGCTTCTGGTGTGCTACGGCTTTCTTCGTTGAAGCGGCAGGTGATATCGTACACGCGCTCACCGATGAATATCTGAGAAATGGCTTTGCCTCCGATCGCAACTTCAATAAGGTCAGCTACGTCCGAGACGTTGAGTCCATAGCGAGCTACTGCTTCGCGGTCAATCTTCACTTGCAGTTGTGGCAGGGGCGGCTCCTGGTCAATGGCCAAGTCAACAGCGCCTTTGATGGAGCGCAGCGTTCTCAATACATCTTCGGCAATCCTTCGCGTTTCTTTAAAATCGTTACCGAATACTTTCACTACCAATTCGCTGTGCGCCCCGGCAATTTTATCCATAACACCGTCGATCATGGGCTGAGAAAACCCGACAGTGTATCCTGGCATCTTCGCATAGTCGCTGGCCAGTTCGTCAATCAAATCCGTTTTTGTTTTGCCTTTCGGCCAATCGTCGTAGGGCTTTATCCCCACAGAACACTCGTAATGCGACGGTGTCCAGCAGTCAGTACCGTTGTCATTTCGTCCGAGTTGCGTAACCATGTATGTAACCTCTTCGTGGCGCAGCGTTACCTTTCTTAGCGAGTCAGCCATGCTTCTGGATTTCTCCAGGGAAATTCCGGGAGGAAGAGTAACCTGCAGCCAGATGGAGCCTTCATCCAGCGTCGGCAAAAAGTCTTTCCCTACCGAAGCGGTAAGAATCACCGCGCCAAGAAATACGCCAGCTAGCGGCGCAAATACCTGCTTGGGTTTTTCCATTATCTTTTTGATGCGCCGGTGATAGAGTTGAGTGAGGTATTCGAGCCACGGGTTGTGATAGAGCTTCACCGGTTTGCGATAAACTGCATACGCCAGACCTGGGATCAACAGCATGGCTACCAGCAACGCGCCGAAGAGCGCATAGCTGACGGTGAAGGCCATGGGTGTAAACAGCTTCTTCTCAACGCGCTCAAAGGCGAAGAGTGGGAGATAAGCAGTGATAATGATTAGCGTAGCAAACAGAATAGGACGCGCTACATGAAACGCATGGTTGGCAATGTGCGACTCTTCAAGCTCGGTATGTTCATTTTCTTCCCTGTCTTTTAATATGGTTTCCATCATTACAATGGCCCCATCGACAATCACACCAAAATCTATCGCGCCAAGCGAAAGGAGGTTGGCCGGGATGTTGGTAAGGTGCATCAGGATGAATGCGATGAGCAATGCAAGCGGAATGGTAATCGCTACAAGCAAAGCGCCGCGCCAGTTGCCCAAGAATAGAATCAACACAATAACTACGAGGGTAATTCCTTCTACCAGCGTATGCGAAACTGTGTTGAGTGTGGTATGCACCAGGCCCGTTCGGTCGATGTACGGAATGATTTTCACGCCTTCCGGAAGCACGCCGTTATTCAATTCATCCACCGCTTTGTGCACTCCTTCCAATACAATGGACGGGTTCTCGTGCTTGAGCAGTAGCACAATTCCTTCGATGCTTTCGCTGATATTCTTCTTGTGATCGGTATAACCTAGAATTCCCTTGCGCTCAAGAATACCGTATTTTAAAGTGCCCAGGTCTTTCAGAAAAACTGGTACGCCCTTCTGGCTTTTCACCACAATGTTGCCCAGGTCTTCCAGGTTCTTCAATAAACCGATACCGCGCACCACATAACCCAGTTCACCACGGGTAAGAATACTTCCACCGACGTTGTTGTTGTTATTGTTGATGGCCGTTTCTACCTCAGCCAGAGTAGCTTTGTATTGCTCCAGTTTCTTAGGATCAATCTCTACCTGATATTGCGTAGTAATTCCGCCGAAGTTGGTCACATCGGCGATGCCCTGCACCTGTTTAATGCGCGGGATGATTACCCAGTCTTGCAGATCTTTTAAGCGGCGGATGTCATGTCGACTGCTCTCGACGGTGTAGCGGTAGATTTCACCGATAGGAGAGCTGAGTGGGTCGAGACCTGGCACGGCACCCTTGGGCAAGTTTAGGTCTGCCAGTCTTTCCTGAATGCGCTGACGACTCCAGTAATCTTCTACGCCGTCTTCAAAGACGAGCGTCACCATCGAAAGACCAAACGTGCTTCGGCTGCGCATCACGTGCATGCCGGGCAATCCGTTGAGGGCACGTTCGATAGGGATCGTGATTTGTTGTTCCACTTCCTCGGCGGCTAACCCCGGCACTTGCGTCACTACCTGCGACGTAACGTCAGCAATGTCCGGATAGGCCTCAATTGAAAGTTGCTCCCAGGAGTAATATCCCAGAAATGCCAGAAGCAGAAACAGCGCCATGAGGAGCCATCGCTTTTTGATCGCAGTGATGATCAGTTTCTTCATGATTATTTGGCATCCAGGAGATAGAATCCGCCCTCGGCAATAATGGTCTCTGTTCCATCAAGGCCTTCGGCGATCACGGTTCTGCCTTTGATCGTTTCGGCTGTAGTCACCAATTGCTTCCGGTAATGATTGGGCTTCGTTTGCACGTAAACAAAATTGCGGTCATTGAATTGCAACAAAGCAGAAGACGGAACAAAAACAGTAGGCACGGGGCGCTCAGTAAATTTCACAGTAGCATACATTCCCGGCTTAAGCATTTCGCCACGATTCGGGCATTCGATTAACACGCTGATGGAGCGGGTTTCTTCGTCAACAATTTCGTCGATGTGATACACTTTGCCGTTGAATTTCTCGCCGGGGTACGCGATCACCTGAGCTTCGGTAATGTCGCCTTCCTGAATGAAGCGGATGTCTTTTTCTTTCACAGCAGCGGTAATCCACACGGAAGAAATTTCGGCTACTGTAAGAATCGCATTGGCGTTATCCGTCAGGTATTTTCCAACCACGATGGTGTTTTTAATGACTTGTCCTTTGATAGGCGCACGTACAATCAATGGTTCACCGAAAATCATCTGGTCAGGATCTACGCCAAAGATGCGGATGCTTGATCTTGATTTTTCAAATTCACTTTTACTGTTTTCAAACAACGTACGCGCTGCTTCAAAATCACGTTGCACACCTACACCATTTTCAAGCAAATCGTTTTGGCGTTTAAAATCTTTTTCGGCTAACAGATATTGCTGTCTGGCCTGAAGAAAAAGTTTTTGAGCGTCAATATAGTCGTCCGAATAAATGCTGAATAACGGTGTGCCGGGGTCAACGTCCTGTCCCAGTTTTACAAACGACTGCATGATTCGGCCGTTGAAAGGGGCCGCAATTTCTGCATACTTGTTGGGTATAGCTTTGATCTTAGCAGCCGAATAGAGCTGAAGGTTGTAAGGCTCTTTTGTCAATTGTGTCAGCTTGATCTGAGGTTTGATGTTCGAGCTATCAGGGATGATGATTTCATCACCTTCTACGATGTAATTGACGTGCTGAACAACACTCTTTTCTTTGCGGCACGCACTGAATACTACCACCAAAGCCAGGAATTTTAAAGCAAGGGATTTTCTCATTGGAAAGAAAGGAGGGCTTAAAACGAAAAATAGCGTTTGGTACAAAATTGCAGTCACAATGTTACGAACATTTCCTGAAGGGATTGAACGATACAGCTGGAATTATTATTTCCCCAACCTCGTAATTCTCTTTAAATAATGCTTCCCCATCCCTTTTGCTATTCTTATTTTTGGGGGATTCCAATTACCGATTTCGCCCGATATGTCACATACCGCGCACCACGAAAATCACCATCATCATCACATTCAGACGTTGAACCGTGCCCTATACATTGGTATTGCGCTCAACGTAGCTTTTGTGCTGATTGAGTTCACGTTTGGGCTCTGGTCTGGTTCGCTTTCGTTGCTCACCGACGCAGGGCATAACCTAGGTGATGTGGCTGGTTTGGTGATGGTGGTGATCGCCGAGAAGCTGGCGTTAAAGAAACCGACCAGTACCTATACTTATGGTCTGGGCAAAACTACCATTCTGGTTGCCCTTGTTAATGCAGTCACGCTGTTGATCATGGTGGGTGCTATTGCCTGGGAAGCGGCTCAACGATTTAACAATGCACAAGAAGTACCAGGACAACTCATTGCGTGGGTGGCTCTGGCGGGAATAATTGTGAATGGGGTGACCGCCTTTTTGTTTTTGAAAGACCAGAAGAAAGACCTGAATATGCGCGGCGCTTACCTGCATATGGCCGCGGATGCGCTTGTGTCGCTCGGGGTTTTTGTTTCGGGAATTGTGATTGCGTACACACAATGGTACTGGCTGGATTCGGTGGTGAGTCTGGTGATCGTAGTAGTCATTGTGGTGGGTAGCTGGAACCTCTTGCGCGACTCGCTTCAGCTTTCGCTTGACGGTGTTCCCAAAAGCATCGACCTCGACAAAATCAAAGATCATTTATTGAGCACCAAAGGTGTGTCAGGAATTCACGACCTACACGTGTGGGCAATGAGTACTACAGCCACGGCACTCACTGTGCATCTGGTAGTGCCAGGTGAAGTCGAAACCGATCTGCTATCCAAGCTCAGCCACGAACTGCATACCCACTTTCATATCGATCACACGACTATTCAGTTTGAAAAAGCCGACCAAACCGCGTGTGAGCAACGATGCTAATCCCACTACCTTACTCTTTTAATTTATGAAACGTTTTTTACTGCTACTGACTTTTGTGAGCCTCTCTATTTTCGCTATCGCCCAAAAGGGTGATTTCGATTTTGGCAAAGTGACCTACAAAGAACTCGAGATGTCAAAATATGATCCTGACACCAGCGCGGTGGCCGTAGTGTTGAACGAGTTTGGGCAAGCACGCATCAACGACGATCAGAATGTCATCTTTGACTATCATGTGAAAATCAAAATCCTGAAGACTCAAGGACAACGTGAGGGAGATTTTTATATCCCGCTTTATAAAAACAACGGCTATGAGGAAAAGCTCCTCTCGGTGAAGGGGTCAACGTTTAATCTGGAGAACCGCGCTTGGAAAGAAAACAAGCTCGACGAAAAGAAAGTATTTACAGAAAAGACCAACAAATATCTTAATGAAGTAAAATTTGCGCTACCCGAAGTGCGTGTAGGGTCTGTCATCGAAGTAATGTATTCCACTGAGTCGCCCTTTCGTTTTCAGTTCCACCCATGGGAATTTCAAAGTGACATTCCTAAAGTAAATAGTCTATACTGGTGTAAGATTCCAGCTAATTGGATTTACAATATAACGCTACGCGGCTACTACAAACTTAGCACCAACGAGACTTCAGTACTTAACGAATGTTTTCAGCCCGAGGGAATCCCGGAAAAAGGAGATTGCATGCTAGGAAAATATGGCATGCAAAATGTGCCGGCCTTCAAAGAGGAGAAATACATGACCGCCAAAAAGAATTTTGTTGCAGGAATTTATTTCGAGCTTTCTGAAGTCAGGCACTTTGACGGCACGAAAACGAAATATGGCGAAGAGTGGAAAGATGTCGATCGTAAGTTGCGTGAGCATGAAGATTTTGGAGGCCAGATCAAAAGAAATAAAAATCTCTGGGAAGATAAGATAAAACCTTTGGTTGATAAAGAGGCTGATCCTGTGGCAAAAGCTACGATCATTTATGATCAGGTTAGGCACTGGTATTCGTTCGACGGTGATAATCGGGTGTACACAGAAACTGATGCAAAAAAAGTGTATGAATCCCGCAAAGGGAATTCGGCCGAGATAAACCTTGCGCTAGTAGGCGCTTTGCTTGCTGCTGAATTCGAAGCAAGTCCTGTGTTGATTTCTACCCGAGACCATGGCTTGCCGATTAAAATCCATCCGCAGCAAACAAGCTTTAATTATGTGGCAGCGCGTGTCAAAATAGGAGAGAAGGAATATCTCCTCGACGCTACTGACGATTTTCTTCCATTCGGTGTGTTGCCGATGCGGTGTCTCAACGATCAGGGCCGTATCATCAGCAAAGAAGAATCGGGATGGGTGAACCTTACGCCGACGCAAAGGCAGAAGACGGTGATCACTATGAATGTGAAATTGGATGAAGCCGGCGAACTGAAAGGAACGATGTCGCTACAATACTCTGGCTACGACGCCATCGATCAGCGAAAGAAAATTAACGGCAAGACCAAGGAAGAGTATGTGAAAGAACTCACCAAAGAACTGAACGATGCAGTCATTGAAAATTACTCGGTGGAGAATGAAACGGACCTGACCAAACCATTGGTTGAGAAAATGGACATCACACTTGCCGGTGGCGAAGGCTCAGGCTCAAGCATTGTCTATTTCAATCCGTTTGTGATGAATCGCTATGAGAAGAATCCATTTCAATCTAATGAGCGGCTTTATCCCGTCGATCTTGGCGCGCCTATTGAAACAGGTTTTTATATCAATGTTGAATTGCCCGAAGGGATGATGGTAGATGAAGCCCCAAAAAGTATTGCGTTCTCATTGCCCAACAGCGGTGGAAAGTGCCTTGTCAACGTAAGTAACACCGGCGGTAAAGTATCGTTGGCGTGTGTGATTGCGCTGAACAAAGCCATTTACACTTCAGAGGAATATCATTACCTGAAAGAGTTCTTTGCACGCATCGTGCAGATACAGCAATCTAGTTTTGTGTTTAAGAAAAAATAAACTCACAATCCCGCGTAGGCAGGCCATTGAAACTCCTCTTCGCGGATGGTGCTGAACAAAAACCCGCAGATTACTTTGGGATAGAAGTACGTCGACTTTTGCGGCATGGTGTAGCCGCTCTGGCACACCTGCTTGATCTCTTCGATGGAAACTTCCTGTGTGATGATGGCCATCTGCGCTTCCTGCAACACTACTTTGGTGAAACAGTCAGAGAAATTCCGGTCGAATACAATGTTTTCTGAAGCACGTTGTTCCTTACCGGGAATGCCCAATATCTTTTCGATAATGAAGTAATGCAACACTGTTAAGTCGAGTGCCTTTACTTCGTCGGGAAAATGCCAGCGCAGCGTCGCGAAGGCTTCGGGCTTGAGGCGCACTTTAAATGCGCGGTCTTTGAATAGAATTCCAAAAGCCCACTTTTTTCCGACGATGATTTCGTGGAGTGTAGAGGCATCTTCAATTTCACGCACGGTGAAATCGTCGCTTAGTTTTTTGATTACTTCCTCCGCATCGAAATTCTTCAGGCCTTTCATCAGCCGGTGTGTGGGCAGAATGCGCAAGTCGCCCGCTTCGGTGTTGGTCAGATACATCAGGTGGAAGTTGTATCCTTCGAGTCCCGTGTGGTTGGGGTTTTCCTTCATTCGCTTTTGCATCAGCGCCAGCGAGCTTTCGTAGCGGTGATGACCGTCGGCCAGAATAATTTTCTTTTCCGAAAGTTTTTGAATGAATTGATGGATGATTTCCGCGTTGTGAATCACGGCAAGCACGTCGCGTACGCCCTGATAGTCTTCGGTTTCGTAAATTGGATTGGTGATCGCCTCGTCCATGTATTTCTCCAGCTCAAAGCTGTCGTCGGAGTAAAGGCCATGCGTGGGGCTCACGTGAAGTTCGGTTTTCTCCAGCAATTCAATCCGGTCGTTTACCGACTTGGGGATTGTATTTTCATGGCGGAGAATAACGTTCTCTTCAAAGCGATAAGTGCGGATGTGGCACACAAAACCCTTGCGGCAATATTCCTTCGGATCGCCAGCGAGTGTGAAGTATTGATAATACACGTAGATGGCCGGGAGTTTATCCTGAAGCAGGATTCCTTCGCTCTTCCAGTTGGCGAGCAAATTGTTGGCACGGTTGGCCGCGTCGGGTGGACGGGGAACTGAGAGATGAATGGAGTTAAGAGGATTTTGATACAGCGCAGCGCGTTGTTTTTCGCTCACGACATCAAACAAAGGAGCGGTCACCGCTCCAATTTCTTGTACTACATCTGGATTGTAACGCCAGGCGCGGATCGGTTTTATTTCTGCCATTCGATCACGCTCGGTTTTTGCGCCACTTGCTTTCGGTGGAGGCGACCATATTAATTACTGGCGCCACCTGAGTAACACTGGCGAGATGCACAGCCAACGCGCTGGCAATCTTCTCCACCTCGTCGGTAGCGGCAGGTTGCAGATACTCGGGCTTGAAATATCGTTCTACAAATTTAGTAGAGAAGTTACCCGACCGGAATGCATCGTGGTGCATCACAAAGTTGCAGAAGCCAAGGGTTGTTTCTATGCCCGAGATTTCATAGTCGCCGATGGCGCGGATCATTTTTTCAATCGCGAGTTCGCGTGTTTCGTCGTAGCAAATCATCTTGGCAATCAGCGGATCATAATACACCGGAATGGTCATGCCTTGTTCAAAGCCATCGTCCACACGCACGCCATGACCTTGCGGCCGCTTGTAGGTTTTCAAGGTGCCGATGTCGGGTAAGAAATTATTGGCAGGATCTTCGGCGCATACGCGCACTTCTATGGCGTGCCCGCGAATCTTAATATCCTCTTGTGTGAAAGGAAGCTTTTCACCTTCGGCGATTTTAATCTGAAGTTTCACGAGGTCAAGACCGGTAATCAGTTCCGTGACCGGATGCTCCACCTGCAGACGCGTGTTCATCTCCAGAAAATAAAAGTTCATCTTATCGTCAAGGATGAATTCGATGGTGCCGGCGTTGTAATAGTTGGCGGCTTTGGCTGCGTTTACCGCAGCTTCGCCCATTTTTTTGCGAAGCTCAGGCGTAAGTACTGACGACGGCGCTTCTTCCACTACTTTCTGATGTCGGCGTTGAATCGAACACTCGCGGTCAAATAGGTGAACCACGTTGCCATGCTGATCACCAAAGATCTGAAACTCAATGTGCCGTGACTCGGCCAGGTATTTTTCAATGAACACCGATCCATCGCCGAAGGCGGATGTAGCCTCGCTGATAGCCCGTGTCATTTGTTCTTCAAACTCAGCCTCCTGGTGAACCACGCGCATCCCTTTGCCACCACCGCCGGCACTGGCTTTGATAAGCACGGGATAGCCTATGTTGTCGGCAATTTTTTTAGCAGCGTTTACATCGGTGATCGCCTCGGCTGTTCCAGGCACGAGCGGCACATTAAATTTGGATACGGCAGCTTTTGCGCCAAGCTTGCTGCCCATCAGTTCCATCGACTCGGGCGATGGGCCGATGAAGATCAGTCCGGATTCGCTTACTGCACGCGCAAAGTCTTCGTTCTCGGAAAGAAACCCGTAGCCGGGATGAATGGCATCGGCACCGGTTTGTTTTGCTGCGCCGATAATTTTTTCCATCACCAGATACGACTGATTGGAAGGGGGTGGCCCTATACAAATGGCTTCGTCCGCAAAGCGAACATGCATAGCGTTGCGATCGGCTTCGCTGAATACCGCCACGGTGCTGATTCCCATTTCTTTTGCACTACGCATGATGCGCAAGGCAATCTCGCCACGATTGGCGACCAAAAGTTTTTTGATCTTTTTCATAACGTTCTATCGTGCACTACACTGCAATGCTACTAAATATTTCGCGACCGTTTTAGTAAATTGGTTTGTTTTCCTGTTGAAATGAAGCTGATTTTTGTCTCTCTTTTTTGCGTGCTGTGGAATGCAGCATACGGGCAAAGTGAAAAGGCAGATTCGCTGCGTCCTATGCTTTCCGTAACAGGATATTTCCTTTATCAATCCATCTGGACGGAGCGTGGAAATCTTCGGCTGTTTACACGCAATCATCCGCTGACAGGGCAAGTAGATATTGGCGTGGTACGCACAAACCAAAAAGCATGGAGCTACTGTAATTGCTATAGCAACAACGGAGTTTCCCTCGGCTACACGTCGTTTGCTAATCGCGATCAGTTGGGAAGAGCAATCACAGTGAGTGTCTTTACAGAACCTTATTTGTTTAACGCGAAGCGATTCCAAATTTCATTGCGCGGAAGTGCCGGTTTTGCTTTTTTAAATAAAGTGTATGATAGCATCGCCAACAAACAACCGATTTTCTTCAGCGAGAAGTTGAGCTATCTTTTGTCACTCGGCACTTCGTTGTCGTACTCCTTAACGGATCACGTAGAGATTAAAGCCACCGCCCAATTCAATCACATTTCCAACGGAGGAAGGAAAGACCCTAACGAAGGCATGAACTTTCCCGGCTACGGTGTAGCGCTCACCTACATTCCCCAACCACGGGCGTTGAATCGTCAGCCGAAAGCGCCGTTTGCCGACCGCCATTGGAGTGTGATGACGCACCTGTTTGGCAACATCCGTACCGCCTTTGCCGATTTAAACTGGCCTGAAGAAAAGAGGATAGTATTGGGCGTGAATGTTGGTGTGATTCGCAGGATTACCCGACTGAATGGAATAGGTGCAGGAGGGGAGATATATTACGACGGGATCAACGCCGTGTATCAGCAGCGCAGCGGCAGACAACTTCAAACACTGGTGGCAGGAGTGAGCGCGCAGCACTATTTGTTTTTTGGTAAGCTTTTGTTCGGTCAGCAGATGGTGTGGTATGTTTCGCCCGATACCGGTACCGACAAGAAATCATTCCAACGCTACCTGCTGGAATACGAAGTGAGACCCCATTGGTATGCCGGCGTTACCCTCAAAGCCACCACCGATCATTCGGACTTTATTGCCCTTTCGCTTGGGCGGATGATTCGCCTTTAATCCACTTCAATGAATTTCTCGAACGAGAAGGCTTGCGTCTTTTCGGCGAAGTGCATTTTGGTTTTTCCCCACACTTGTTCAAACAACTCCGACTGCCGGTAGTTTTCGAGCGACTCAGGTTTGTCCCAATAACTCAGCGTGGTGTATGTGTTGGGCTGACGAATGTCTTTCAGTAACTCAAGATGTGAGCAACCTGGAAAATGACGAATGGCCACCTTGTGCTTTTCAAAGATTGGAAGAAACTCTTTCGCGCCTTCTTCAGTAAACGTCATGCGTACAATGCGGATGATCATGGTCGTCGTTATTTCTAGTCTTTTGTCTTGTATCTTATGTCTATAGAAGGCTACTCATCAAAAGTTATGTTCACGGCGCTGTCGTACTCCATGCCCAGCAGTTCGTTGGCGCGACCTTTATAAATACCAATTTCCAAAAAGCCGATGCTGTTAAAGATCAGAAAGCAATCGCCTTGTTCGGCCTGCGAGTAGGCGGTGTGTATCTTTCTGAACTTCTCACCCGAAAATTGTATCGTAAAGGTTTTGTCCTTACTCAAAATATCGAAGTCGGTTTTGGTGATGTTGGTAATCAGGTTTCCGTAGCTGTCCACCCGCGTCACATGACCGGCGATGATTTTGCGTGTAGCTTTGACCGAGCGGCCAATCATCTTCTTGAACGATGCCAATGGTTTGCCTAATGTAGTGATGGCTACGCCGCTGGCGAGCTTGGCGGCTACCGGTGCGAAGATGTCCTTTTCGGGAAATGAACTCGCCACCGGGTTGACGGAATTAATATCGACAAGTTGTTGGTGCGCTTTGTCGCTGATCAAACCAAACAGTCCATTGTCGGCACCTACAAAGAAATGATCTTCCAGTTGAATGGCTACCGCTGTGCCGCCCGCAGGACCTGTGGCATCAACGCCCACAAGATGTACGGTGCCTTTGGGGAAATCACGAAATACACTTTTTAATACAAAGGCGCCATGGCCAATATCGCACGACTGAATGCGATGACTGATATCCACCAGCGTAAGTCCCGGATTGACGCTCAGTATTTTTGCCTTGATGGCGGCGACGTAGTGGTCGGTTTCCCCGCTGTCGGTGAGAAGTGTGACGATGGCCATCAGTATAAAAGGCGCTGAACTTTTTCTTAAATTTACTGTTCAAAATTAAATCATTTCAACCACTTTACTCTTTGATCGAAAAAACTATTACACTCGAAAACGTTTCATTGCTTGATTTTCTGGGCATTGAAAACAAAAACATCAACGAACTGGCCTCGGCGTTTCCTAAAAGCCGCATCGTTTCGCGCGGCAACGAGATCCTGGTAAAAGGAGAGTCGCCCGACATCCTTCAGATTACTGACATCCTCAATGCGCTGGTCGATCACTTTCATCAGTTTGGTAAAATCACTGAAGAGAATGTGCGCGGCTATATCTCGCAGGAGCGTCAGGAGTTTGTGCCCGACGACTCGCCCGATGGTGTCATCATTTTTGGCACACGGGGTGCGGCCATCAAAGCCAAGACTGTCAACCAGCAAAAGCTGGTGCAGTCGGTGAAAGAGAATGACCTTGTGTTTGCCCTCGGGCCCGCCGGTACGGGTAAGACGTTTATCTCCGTAGCACTTGCTGTGAAAGCGCTCAAGAACAAAGTGGTGAAGAAGATCATCATCACACGACCCGCGGTAGAGGCAGGAGAGAACCTTGGCTTTTTGCCTGGCGACCTGAAAGAGAAGATCGATCCTTACCTGCGCCCCATCTACGATGCGCTCAACGACATGCTGGCATACGAGAAACTGAAGTTTTATATGGAGCGTGAGATTATCGAGATTGCGCCTCTGGCCTATATGCGCGGACGTACGCTGCACAATGCCTTTATCCTGCTCGACGAAGCGCAGAACACTACCCCCATGCAGATGAAAATGTTCCTCACCCGCATGGGTCCAGACTCGAAGATGATCGTCACTGGCGACACGTCGCAGATTGATTTGCCCCACAATCAAAAGTCGGGCTTGAAAGAAGCGGTACGCATCCTTAATCAGACCAAAGGGATTGGCTTTGTAGAACTCAACGAGCGCGACGTAGTACGCCACAAACTGGTGCGGGATATTATTGAAGCGTATGGAAAGGCGGGGGGGTGAAAAAGAATTGTCTGGAACGCATCAACCACCCCGGGAGTTGCCAAGCGAAGCATTCGATGACGCATCAGAATCAATTAGCCTATGGGCATCTATGCAGTTACCCTTTCATAATCTCTACTGCTAGTATTTGAGAATCGGAGAATTCGATCTGAAAACGGATTCAAATCAATTAAAGGCAATGCGAACTGTTCGAAGTGATCAATAGCGGACACAATTCCGGACAGTTGCGGCGGATGAATTGTTTGCATTACTTTTGTCGCACCTAAGGCTGGCTTATGAGGACACTCGTGTCCCTAATTGTAGCTATTTATGAGAAGAGCAGCTTTTTGTATTTATTTCTTAATTGTATCGCTCACCGCATGCCTTGCACAAGGCAGAGAACTTGACAGCCTAAAAAGAGAACTTGAAAAGCATCCGCAGGAGGATACCCTGAAGGCCAAAATACTGCGTTATATGTTTTTCTATGAATCATCCGTAGACCTGTTGTCGGCAAAAAAACATGCCGAACAGGCTTTGCGGATTTCTGAAAAAATAAATGATCTTAAAGGACTGGGCTTTGCGTACGGCAATTTAAGTCATTGCTACATGAAGCAAGGCGATTTTGAAAAGGCGATTGAATATGCACATACCATGCAGAAAGTGTGCGAGAACGCGAATTTTGAGCGAGGCAAAATACAATCATTGCAATTGCTGGCAGGCATATACTTCGCGGATAACAATTATCCCAAAGCGTTGGAATACTATCAAAAGGGTGAGGCTCTTTTAAGAAAGACTAACCTGAAACTTGACCTGGCCTACGTACTTAATGATCAGTCTGCTCTTCTTTCGCACATGCGCATGTATGATTCGGCGGAACGCAAATCGTTAGAGAGCCTTAGGCTATTAACAGAAATTGGCGATAAAGAATCGATGCCTGGTGTCTACTCCAACCTAGTGGATGTATATGTGAGCCGGGAGCAATACGATAAGGCACTCGAAGCCATCCGTAAATCATTCGAGTTTCTGGATAAGGAGAAATTACAAAACAACCTAGTGCGGTCGCTGAACTACACTAACCTGGGAATCATTTACACTCAACTAAAGCGTTTCAAAGAAGCCGAAGACGTCTTTAATAATGCTGAGAGACTGGCGAAAAAACTCGACAAGAGTACCACGCTGGAAATCTACAATTTCCGGATACAATTGGAGAGGGCAAAGGGAAACTACACCGAAGCCTTTCGGTATGAAGAACTGAAAGATCAGTTGCGCGACAGTATTTTCAATAAAGAAAAAGCCGCACAGGTAGCCACCATACAAACGAAGTTTGAGGTAGAACAAAAAGAACAAACCATCCGGTCTTTGCAACAGCAGGAACAAATTCAAAACCTGAAGCAATGGTTTCTGGCCGGTGGACTGATTGTAGTGGTGCTCGCCTCCTTTCTTATTTACAGGTTGCAACGTGCCAACAACAAAAGAATAAAGCATTTGCTGGAGGTACAGCAAGAATTGAACAGCAAATTGCAAGAAACCGATCAGATGAAGTCGCGTTTTTTTGCCAACATTTCGCACGAGTTCCGAACCCCGCTTTCCCTCATTATTACTCCCGTGGAAGATGAACTTCGGAAAAATGCCCAGCTTCCCATTGTAGTGAAAAATCAATACCATCAAATTTCGCGACATGCGCATCAACTTCTTTCCCTGGTGAATGACCTGCTGGACCTTTCCAAGCTTGAAGCAAAGAAGATGGAGCTTACTGTGAAGAAGGGAAATCTTGCGCTGTTTGTGCGTGTGATCACCGCCTCGTTTGATTCATTGGCTGAAAGCAAACAAATTATGTTTCAGAAAAGCTTTGAACTGACTGAAGATGCGATGTGGTTTGATGCCGATAAATTTGAAAAGATTTTAAACAACCTACTGATCAACGCCTTTAAGTTTACCCCCGCCGGAAAAAGTGTTTCTATCACGGTGACGAATAAGACGGAAACGGGGACACTGCTTATTACCGTTGCTGACAAGGGGATTGGAATTGCCCCCGAAGAACAAAAGCATCTATTTTCTTCTTTTTACAGGGTACGGAGTACTTCGCACGATCTGCCAGGCACTGGACTGGGGCTCGCGTTGGTAAAAGAACTGGTGGACTTATATGGTGGAACCATCCGGTTAGAAAGCAAAGTGAGTGAAGGTACTACTATCATTGTGTCGTTGCCCGCCACCGTCGCGAAGCTTACGCACGCTCATTTTACCGAAGGCAAAACTGAGATGGAAAAACCGTTGCCTGCTATTGCAACAACGAGTGCAACAGAAGAAGACAATACCACTGAAGAAGATACCGAAGGACCAGGTAGACCCACAGTACTGCTGGTAGAAGATCATGACGAACTCCGTAAATTCCTGCAGACTGTAATTAAAGAGAACTATAGTGTACTCACCGCCGCAAATGGGGAAGAAGGATGGGCGCTGGCCACAGAGCATGTACCTGACCTTATCATTTCAGATGTAATGATGCCTCGCGTGAGTGGAGTTGAATTGTGCGAGAAAATTAAGTCGGATGAGCGCACCAGTCATATCCCGGTAATCTTGCTGACAGCAAAAGCCGATCTGGAATCGCGGCTAGCGGGACTGAAGACCGGCGCGGACGATTACCTGGCGAAGCCTTTTTCCACTGAAGAGTTATCGTTGCGTACGACCAATTTGCTCGAGCAAAGGAAAAAACTAGCTGAAAAATACAAGCAGCAAATCGGCAGTACTACTGAACCGTTGTCATTGATCCTTGAGGAAAGCCATGAGCCTTCTCTAGACGAACGCTTTTTGGTTAAAGTTAGAGATCTGGTGCTTGCCAATCTGGATAACGCAACGTATGGCGTGGAAGAGTTTGCGGCTGACATGAACGTGAGTCGGGCGCAGTTATTCCGTAAACTAAAAGCCATCGTAGGGATGTCGCCGAATGAGTTTATTAACGAAATCCGTCTGCAACGGGCTTCTGAAATGATCAGAGCAAAGACCGATACGCTGTCGCAGATTGCTTACGCGGTAGGATTTAATGATCAGTCTTATTTCGCCAAGCGTTTCAAAAAACGATTTGGTGTAGCTCCCAGCGCGTATAGCACTGAACGTGAAAAGGAATCCCTGGGATAGCATGATCACAGATTCTCCGGAAAGGTAATCTTCGTAGCTACGGCGGCGCTGTACGGCGGCACGATCACTTCCACCGGGTTTACTTTCCAGATCTCTTTGCAATATTCTTTAATCGTACGGTCGCTTGAGAATTTGCCCGAACGCGCTACGTTTAAGATGCTCATCTTCGTCCAGTTGTCCTGATCTAAAAAGGCATCGCTCACCCGTTGCTGACAGTCCACATACGAGCGGTAATCTGCCATGAGCATGTACGGATCGTGGTACAATAGTGAATCGACAAGTGGCGCAAAGAGGTCTTTGTTGCCTGGCGAGAATAATCCGGAAGCAATCAGGTTGATACACTCGCGTAGCTTCAGGTCGTTCTGATAGTATTCCCAAGGCTGGTAGTTGTTGTCTTTCAGTTGTTGCACTTCGTCGGTGCGCAACCCAAACAGGAAGAAGTTGTCGGCGCCCACTTCATCACGTATTTCTATGTTTGCTCCATCAAGCGTTCCGATGGTCAGTGCGCCGTTCATCGTAAACTTCATGTTGCCGGTGCCCGAGGCCTCCTTGCCTGCGGTGCTGATCTGCTCAGACAAGTCGGCGGCAGGATACACGTACTGACTGTTGGTCACATTGAAGTCGGGGATGAATACCACCTTCAGCGTCTTGCTGATCACTGGGTCGTTGTTAATCACATCACCCACAGCGTTGATCAGCTTGATGATGAGCTTGGCCATGAAATAACCTGGTGCGGCTTTGCCGCCGAAGATGAACGTGCGCGGCGTCATTTTCTTGTTGGGGTACTTCAACAGGCGGTTGTAAAGGGTGATGATGTGCAGCACGTTGAGATGCTGGCGTTTGTATTCGTGAAGGCGCTTCACTTGCACGTCAAACAGGGAGTCAGGATTTACCTCAATGTGGCAACGCCGTTTGATTTCGTCCACCAGCAGCCCCTTTATTTTTCTACGGCAGTTAATCCATTCCTGATGAAAGGCTTTGTCGTCGGCCAGCTTTTCCAGTTTCTTCAGCTCACTGAGGTTGCGTATCCACCCGTTTCCGATTTTGGAAGATATTAATTCGGTGAGCAGCGGATTGTTGAGTACCACCCAACGGCGCGGTGTCACTCCATTGGTTTTGTTCGAAAACTTGAGCGGCCAAAGCTCGTAGAAGTCACGCAACAAATTGTTGGCCACGAGGTCGGAGTGGAGTGCGGCCACGCCGTTGATCGAATGACTTCCCACGCAGGCGAGGTAAGCCATGCGGATGTAACGGTCGCCTGATTCGTCGATGAGCGACATGCGCGATACGCGCCAATCGTCGCCGGGAAAGCGACTGCGCACTTCGTCGAGAAAGCGTTTGTTGATTTCGTAGATCAGTTCGAGATGTCGTGGCAACAATTTTCCAAACAACCCGACCGACCATTTCTCTAATGCTTCAGGAAGGAGCGTGTGGTTGGTGTAACCAAACGTCTGTGTAGTGATGTCCCACGCTTCGTCCCATTCCAGGCGGTAGTCGTCGAGCAACAAGCGCATCAGTTCGGCAATGGCCACCGAGGGATGAGTATCATTAAGTTGCAGGGCAAACTTTTTGTGGAAGGTAGTGATCTTGTTTCCGTGCGCGAGATGCCGACGGATGGCATCTTGCAACGAGCACGACACGAAGAAATACTGTTGCTTTAGGCGTAACGCTTTGCCGCCGATCTGCTCGTCGTTGGGATAAAGTACTTTGCTGATATTTTCAGATAACACCTTGTCGTTCACTGCCCCATAATAGTCTCCTTCATTGAAGGATCGAAAATCAAAAGACTCAAAGGCTTCTGATTTCCAGAGGCGCAAGGTGCTCGCCGTGTTGGTGGCGTATCCGAGTACAGGCGTATCGTAAGGAACTCCCATCACGATGGTGTCGGGAATCCATTTGGCTTCAAAGCGGCCATCACTCCCCATAGTTGACTCGGTATGCCCGCCAAACTTTACGGCCACGGTTTCGTCGGGCCGCACAATCTCCCAGGGGTTTCCGTTGCGCAGCCACTTGTCGGTTATCTCCACCTGCCAGCCATCGCTGATCACCTGATCAAAGATGCCAAACTCATAGCGGATGCCATACCCGATCGCGGGGATATCCAGTGTGGCAAGCGAGTCTAGAAAACAGGCGGCAAGTCTGCCTAATCCGCCGTTGCCAAGACCGGGTTCTTCTTCCTGACTGAGTAATTTTTTCAACGGCAAACCCAGTTCCTTCATGGCTTTATCTACCGTTTCAAATAAACCCAGGTTGACGAGGTTATTGCCAAGGTGAGGCCCCATGAGGAATTCGGCGCTGAGGTAGCCCACCGTCTTCACATTCTTTTCGCGGTAGGTTTTCTGTACGTTGAGCCAGCGGTTGAGCAGGCGGTCGCGCACGGTGTAGGCCAGCGCCATGTAGCAGTCGTTGAGCGAAGCTGCTTCGGGTGATTTCCCTTGAATATAAAAGAGATTGTCGAGAAAAGCGCGTTTGATGGTTTCCAGTTCAGTGCCTGTGCGGTCGTCCTCTACCCGTATTGTTTCATGTGCATTGTTCATAGCCAGGGAGATTTTGTTTCTCCTAATTTAAGCTAAAACTAAATGCAATGGTGATTTAATACTATGATAGGAATCAGTAGCAGAGTAGGGTAAAAGTGCTTGAGAAAAACTTACTTCTTTAAGGCTGCTGTAATCGCCTTTTCGGCAAGCGGCTCCATGATTTTGTATCCGGCAAGGTTGGGGTGCACGCCGTCGTCGCCAAGCGTAGACTTCAGGCCGTGGCGCTCATCGGCCATGGAAGTAAAGTAGTCGAGATAAACACAGTCGTGCGTGTCGGCATAGTCTTTAATCATCTTGTTCAGCGCCACGATTTTTTCAGCCGGCTGCAACCCGGGTTTCCACGGATAGTCGAACACAGGTAATACCGATGACAATACCACTTTGATATGATTTACTTTCGCCAGTTCGGCCATCGAGACGATGTTGCCAAGAATTTCTTCCAGCGTAGCGGGGCCAGTGTTGCCGGCAATGTCGTTGGTCCCCGCCAGAATCACCACCACGGCAGGCTTAAGGTTAATGACGTCCTGACGAAAACGCAATAGCATCTGTGGAGTAGTTTGGCCGCTGATGCCACGCCCTATGTATGACCGGCTTTGAAAGAAGGCTGAGTCCATCCGAACCCAACCCTCAGTGATTGAGTTTCCCATGAAGACTACGCGCTGTTCAGTTGCTCGGGGAAGTCCGGCTTTTTTATTGTCGGGTTGGTATCGCTTCAGGTTAGCCCAATCTTGAGCAGAAAGTGAAAGACTCATAAGTGTAAAGCAGAGAAAGAGGAAAGACTTTTGCATGGAATGACGATTTAATGGATTCAATATGGTTTGTTTTTACGCATTTACAAAACCGTTCCATCATGACCGGCAATTGTACAATTTTGATTTCCATGCCGATTCAAATTTTAGTACCTTCATCATACCTAAAAACAAACCTGCTATGCCTCTTAGAATTTTAACGTTGGCCTGCGCTGTTTTCCTTATTGCCTTGGCTACCGGATGCTCAGTAAAAGATAGTGCTGTCGTCAAAAGTTCGATGAGCCTTGCTGAGCGAAGAAAGGCTGAACGAACCGACAACCAGGCCATCGAAAAGAAGATTGATGACCTCCTTAGTCAGATGTCTATGGAAGAGAAGATCGGGCAAATGACACAGTTGAACAACTCCACGATTGTCACTCAGTCCAATTGGGGTGCAGGCAGTGACTTGAGCATTACTACCAAAGTAGATACTGCCAAGTTGGGAAAGATTCTGCGCAAGTATTATGTGGGATCGTTTTTAAATGGCGTCGCCGAGCCACCCGAAACATGGTATCAGTTTTACAAGGATATTCAGGACTACAACATGAAAGTATCGCGCCTGAAGATTCCCATTATATATGGTGTGGATCACATGCATGGGCCAAATTACCTGAAAGGTGGTACCGTGTTTCCTCATGCGATAAACACGGCGGCAACGTACAACAATCAGTTTGCGGCCGATATGGCGCACGTGACTGCCATTGAAACGGCTGACATTGGGCATTTGTGGTTGTTTGCTCCTGTGCTCGACATTGCGCGCACCCCGCTGTGGGGTCGCTATTACGAAACGCTGGGTGAGTCGCCGTATGTGTCGAAAACGATGTCCACTATTTTTATTAACACCATTCAGGGCGAAACCGAAATAGCGCCGTATAAAATGGCCGCTACCGCGAAACACTTTTTAGGATATTCCGATCCGAAATACGGGTGGGACCGAGGGGAGACCGACATGTCGGAACAAGCCATGTACGAATTTCATGTGCCGTCTTTCCGCTCTGCCATTGACGCAGGAATCAAATCGGTGATGGTGAATAGCGGCGAAGTCAACGGAGAGCCTGTACACTCGTCGTACCGGTTGCTGACACAACTGTTGCGCGATGAACTGAAGTTCAAAGGAGTCTGCGTGACCGACTGGGAAGATATAGTCAGGCTATACCGCAATCATCGCACGGCAGCGAATGAAAAAGACGCAACCTATCAGGCCATCACCGCCGGTATTGACATGGCGATGACGCCGTACACCACTGACTTTGGCGATCACCTGAATGCGCTGGTGAAAGAAGGGAAGATCACCGAGGAACGCATTGACCTAAGCGTAGCCCGCATCTTGCGTATGAAACTGGAGATTGGCTTGTTTGAAAACCCGTATCCGCGCAACGACCGGTTTAACCGCATCGGCGCAGCCGAAAACAAAGCGAAGGCACTTGAAGCGGCGCGCGAATCGATCGTGCTGATGAAAAATGAAAACACATTGCCACTGGATCCTGCTAAGGTAAGAAACCTCGTGGTGGCCGGACCCAATGCCAATTCTAAGAGCGCGCTGGCAGGAGGCTGGACATTGCGATGGATGACCAACGACGAAACGCTGTACCCCGCCGAAATGCAAACAGTGTTTACAGGATTGCAAAGTGAATTTCCGAAGTCGAAAGTTGTATTGGCATCCAATGCCTCTGAACTAAAGGCAAAAGCAGCTAGTGCCGATGCTTTGATCCTGGTAGTAGGAGAGCCGTCGTATTCTGAAGGATTCGGAAGCATTCAGGACATTACGCTACCGGACGATCAACTCTTGCTGATCGAAACCGCGCAAGCCACAAAGAAGCCGGTGGTGTTGGTGATGGTGAGCGGAAGACCGCGTGTGATTACCAAAGTGTACGGCGGATGCAAGGCCGTTTTGTTTGCAGGACTTCCCGGCTTTCAGGGAGGTCAGGCCATTGCAGAAATCATCAGCGGTAAGGTAAATCCCAGTGCGAAGATGAGTTTCAACTTTCCGAATGCGGTTAATCGGCTGGTACCCCACAACCACAAGATCAGCGAAGTACTTCTTGCCCACGAGATACCCAACCCCATTGCGTTGGTGCCTTTCGGCACAGGACTTAGCTACACTACCTTTGAGTACAGCAATCTTGTGTTGAGCGATTCGGTGATCGCTTCGGAATTGGGTGAGATTAAAGCAACAGTAACGGTGAAGAACACGGGCAGCCGAGAAGGAAAAGAGGCCGTGCTTTGGTTTTTATTCGATGAAGTAGCGAGTTTGGCCAGGCCGATCCGTGACTTGAAATTTTATGAAAAGAAAACTCTTGCGCCGGGTGCATCAGCAGAATACAGCTTTGTGATCAAGCCCGGCGAGAGCTTGTGGTTCCCCGACAAAACAGGAAAGCAAATTCTGGAAGACGGATATTTTACACTTACAGTAGGCCCTCTGAAAACGAGGTTCAAATTGGTGCGAAAGTAACTGTACCCAAACGAATAACGCTATACTTCAAACGCCAGTGCGCGCTCGTCTTCGAACTGCAACACATTTCGTGTAGTGATCGTGCAAAGGGCAATCAACTCGTGCTGAGTCTCTTTCTGTAAGGTGATGATTTCATCAAGCAATTCAGATACGGCATGCAACTCCAGAAAATCAGCTTTGGCCTTCAACTGGTGGTAGGTAGATAGCTGGTAATGGTTGATGGTAAGCAGATGCTCAATAAACATCACTTCCTTCAGCTCGTTCATCGGCGCTAACTTAAAGGCCAGCGCTGCCTCGTGAATCATCTGATCCATGATGGTATTCTTGCGTTGGAAAGGGCCGGCCAGCAGATAGCTGAAGATGCGCTTCAGCTTGGTGCGGCAATCTTTCCGGTTGGCACCAAAGCTCTTCAGGGCTTTCTTCAGATCAGGGCTTGTAATATTCTTACTAAACCCGGGAATGGCTTGTTGTAGTTTTTTTTCGGCGTCGTACATGCCTTCCAGGCTGTAGGTGAGGGCCTGGTTGAGATCGTGAATGAATGCTTTCATAAAAGTGAACCTTAAAACACGTGTTAAAATATTTCCTCAATGCAGTAGGTAATTCCTCCATAGGCAAAAGATTCACCTACCTTTTTTCCTTTCATAGCAAGGTAAAGAGGGCTGTGTACTGAAAGGCCAATCAAAGGGATATTATCGGCATAAAACCTTTCGATGCCGGAGGAAATGAAAAATATCTCTTTGTCGGTTTTAACCACCGTACCGTATTCGGCAGAAACATGCTTTTCATTGTAGTAAGGTTGCAGGTGCATCAACTGATCGAGTTCATGACTCACCAGATTAAGTTGATCGGAGAGCAAACTTACTTCTGCCATGGTTTCAGACCGGAACGATTGCTGATGGGAATCGTATTCTTCGCTTTCGCTGGATTCACTAGCCATAATCTCACTAATCCTACGGCGAAAGTCTTCCATTACTTTTTTTTGCTGAGCTATTCCTGCCTCCAGTATCCTGGATTTGAGCAGACTTCTGTCAGTAGAAGCAATAATTGGCATATCAACCATATTGTTAAAGGATTAGGTGCAATTTTCTGCACTGCTCTAAGATAACGTGAAGATGCCGAAACGCTCATGACTTGCGTTCTCAGCGATGCTGATTTTGGTCAGTGAATGAGATGAAAGACATGACTGTCCTGGATTAAAATAAAAAATTCTCTGACGGGTCACGCCAGAGAATTCTTTATCTTAAGAAAAGCCGTCTACTTACCTCTCACCGCAATTCCCGAAGTAGCCGAATCAAGGTCACCGGCTTTAAAGATAGAGTAGAAAAGCAACCGACCGTCTTGTCCGTATTTACCGTCATTTCCCACCTTACCAGCTACACCGATGGAGGATTTCTTTTCTCCAGGACCTGTGCCGCGATGTCCGCCTTGGCCTCCATCACCTCCAATACCTCTGTATCCGCCGCGGTTGATGAGGGTAATCTTTCCTACCAGATCTGCCTTAGTCTGTTTTTGTACAATAAGTGTAAAAGTTCCTCCGTTGCCACCATTGCCACCGTTACCTCCGTTGCCACCATTTCCGCCATTGGCCACGCAGTGTACCGTGGTGCTGCCGCCGTGACTTCCTTTTCCACCTTTTCCGCCATCTCCGCCATTACCTCCATTAAGTTCTACGATCAGCATGGATTGAATGCTCACCAGTTGAGCATCGATAATAAGATTTTTACCTGCACCACCCTCTATCCCTTGACCGCCTGCTTCGCCATTGACTCCTGATTTACAGATGCCCAGAGGTGCCGGAAAGGATTTGCCTGCTTTGGCATTTTCTCCTTTTGTACCAATGCCAACAAACTGACTGCCGTTTCCGATGGTCATCCGGTTTACCTTAAAATAGGTTGAAGGTTTACTGAGCACTATCTTCGCCGAGTCTCCTAAGATCAGGGCGTCGAGCACCAGGGTATCTTTATTCACAGTAAAAGATTGGTGGGCGGCAACTTCAAGAGTACCCCCGTTTTGGGCCATACCCTGCAGGCAAACCGCGAAAAGGATCGCCGACAAGTGCATCCTTTTCGCTAAAAAGAATTTGAGACTGGATTTCATAAAGGTGGTTTTTGCACAAAGGTATTGGCCCGCAAAACGAGCTATGTGATGTAGATGCTCGCTTCATCGCTCATGTACTTTTACTGTGTTGTACTCACGAATGCCTATACAATTTAAATGTGGTGAACCATCAAATGGGATTGCATTCACTTGAACCAGATAACGTAACTAATTAATTTTCTAGTAATTATAGTCTTTCACAAAAGCTTTCTTTTATCCCAGAAAGGAAGCAACAGGAAACCCTCTCTAATTCCTGTTACACGTAAGGTTCTGAAGAAATCAGGAGTGGATGGCGCTTTTTCCTTCAAAACAAGGTCTTGCAACCTTTGTAGAAAATGCAGCGTCTCACTAAAAAAATTATTTGCATGAAAACATCTTTAACTCTTCTGGCCTTTGGTCTTGCCAGTGTTACTTTCGCACAAAAAGACCCTAACGAGTTTCATTTAGATAAGGAGTATAAGATCAGTGCCAACGGCACACTACGGCTTACGGCTTCGGATGCTCATGTGATTATTCATGGATCGTCCCGCCAAACAGCAAGAGTAAGGATTGACCGCGTAGTCACAAAAAAAGGATGGATATTCAACGAACACCCCTTTGATGTGGAAATTAATGAGAATGAAGATGGCTTGACGATCAAGGAGAAACCGCATTCAATCAGCGGTGTCATAGGGTTCTATTCAGAAAAATACACTATTGAAATCGATGTTCCTGCCAGCGTAAGTGTGGATGTTCACGGCGACGACGGAAAATACAAAGTAGATCACATCAATGGTGCAGCATCTTTCCGGCTTGATGATGCCGATATTACTCTGACAGACTGTGAGGGTGCCGATTTCTATTTTAATGTGGACGACGGAAGAGTAACCATGAATGGCGGTCGGGGTAAACTTGAAGTGAAAGGAGATGATGCACACATCACCATCTCCAATGGTGCATTTAATTCCATTTCAACATCTACAGACGATGGAGATTTGTCGATTGAAACTTCTCTTGCCGAAGGCGGCAATTACCGCATCAATGCCGAAGACGGGTCTGTTGCTTTCGTAGTTACCAGCGGTGGTGGGAAATTTGATGTGTACCACGACGATGGAAAGGTAACAGCTGACTCCAAATTTGTTGCCGTAAAGGAAACAGACGAACGCAAGCAATTTTCATTAGCCAATGGCAATGCCAACGTAGATATTCATGCCGATGATGCCCGCGTGAAATTGCAGACCAAATAGTCTGTGAATAGGTATTGCAATCCTACTTTTTCCTCTTTTCTGCGGCTTCGATGAATTGGCGGATCTTAATCTTTTCGACTCTGGTCGTATACGAATAATACTTCTTAAACCAGTTAAAATCGTGCACCAGGGGTTTCATCTTTTCATCTGACCCGGTAATCAATTGCTCAAGCGAAATGTCAAAGGCTTTGGCAATTTTTGTGAGGTATTTGAAGTTGGGTGTAGTACCACGCTGATAGGTACAAACGGTTTCCACTGAAACCCCAATTCTTTGGGCGGTCTCTTTAAGGCTCCAGCCTTTTTGCAGCCGCATTTTTTTGAATCGTTTTGAAAACATAATTAAATGTAGAGGATTAGTATCAAAAATCCAGCGCTAACCCAGGGTAAGTTTTAAAGATCACCTCAAAAATCTGAAAAAATTGACCTATGTCTTGTCGATCGATCATTATTCAATACATTGGGAGGCTGTTTTGTCTTTTTTTTATTTATTCTCGATCCCAAACTCATTCAATATGAAAATGTTCAAGCGCTTGTTATTGACTTTTTTCATCTTTTACTGGTTCGCAAGCGCCGCCCAGACGGAGTATACTACTGAATTGAGAAAGTACAGCATAGAGTTGTATGCTTCATTTTCAAAAAAGCAGCAGCAGTCGGCGTTGCTTTCTTTTGCTGATACTTCCCGCCTCAAGTGGAATAACCTTCCGGTGGGTCTCAGAGCGAGGGTTGGCACCAGTGTGGGTAACATGAGCAACGATCAGCGAAGGCTGCTTCATCGGATTTTATCGGCAGCATTGAGTTCACAAGGCTATCTGAAGGCTACAGGAATCATGCACCTGGATGAACTGATCAATCGTTTTTACGACAGCCTGCATGTGCAGAAGGCGTTTTCAGATACTACCTATAATTTCATCAAAGCACTGAAGTGGTCGCCAAAAAATTACTTTTTCGCATTCTTTGGTGCGCCTTCCGATGCTCATTGGGGCTTTAAGCTGGAAGGCCATCACTTGTCGGTAAACTTTACATTTGCGAATCAAAACGTTTCGGTGACACCCTTTTTTGTAGGCACTGATCCGGCAGAGTTTATGATCACCGAATATGCAGGGTGGCGTGTGCTTGGACAGGAAGAGGATTTGGGCTTACGATTAATGATGACGATGTCAGAGTCTCAAAAGAAGAAGACAATTGCCAGCGAGGAAGTACCAGGTGATATCATCACAGGAGCAGAAAGCGGAAGGCGTTTGATTGACCACTGGGGAATAAAGACGTCAGAACTTCTCCCAGCGCAAAAATCCATTCTTCAAAATATTATTCGTGAATTTGTTTTCAACCTTGAAAATGAAAAGGCTGTGGTGGAATATGAACGAATTGTGAAAGCGGGGATTGACAATATCTATTTTGGATGGATAGGGGCGCAGGAAGAGAAGAAAGCGCACTACTTTGTGATCAACGGACCGACATTTTTAATAGAATTTGATAATAACGGTGGACCGCGCAATAGCGCCAATCACATTCATGCTATTTGGAGAGAAAAAGGAAATGAATACGGTGAAGATGTGTTAAGGAAACATTATCAAACTGAGAAACATTAAGTTCTTACGTTGGTTGTCTATTCTGGAAACTCCACTTCAATTGACTTGAGGCCAGAGCCATCCATATTGATGACTGTGAGTTTCGGTTCATCGAATTTTTTAAAAAGCACGGTTGAGCGTGTGTGGAAGCCTCGAACCAATTCAATCAAATGACCACCCTTTGCGCTATAAATGAGTTGGTTTTCACGAGTGTCCAAATTCATGGCATACAATTCATAAAGCGCGGTAAAAACGATGAAGCGGTCGGGCACATAGCCAGGCTTGTCGAGCAGTGTGGATTCCTCGGTACCATTGGAAGGAAATATTCGTAACACTCGCGTTGGGTTTTCCTTTTCAAATGAAAAAATCCCGCTCTTTTTACCGTTAAGGTGAAAGAGCAAATACTTATCATTTATTTCGGTGAGGTTATCAATCCCCGTGGCATTGAGACTAGATAGTTTCGAAACCTTTCGGTCGTTCAGGGAAATTGAATATATATCAAAACCACGGACTGTGGTTGTGCCTTTCTTTTTGCTGGTGTTGTATTGTTGTGAGGAGCAGTACAGCACCTGGTTGCCATGTGCAGTAAATAGTGCTTCTGTAACAAACTCGCCACCTTGCGTGAGTTCTTCGACGCCCGTGCCATCGATGTTGCAGATGAACACAGAGCCTTCCCAGAATTTACTCTTCGAATGTTTGATGAACACAATCCGTTGCCCGTCTGGAGAGTAGCGTGGATTCGAATAAAGTTCTTCATTCGAAGACTTCATGATGAGCCTTGGCGATCCTCCATCTATCCTAATTTCAAATATGCAGGTTACTCCATGCCGTGCGCTCAATAATAGAATCCTCTTATCGTCAGGGGAGATATCCAAACTTTCGATCTGTTCGTCGCTGTTGTCGTGGTGATCACTCCGGGAGTTGCCGCAGCCCAACAAGAAAATAATAAGTACGAGCCCCACCGGTTTCATAGAAGTTAAAATACTTCATTTTCCTCTTGATGTGAAGTAAGGAAACAAATCTTTTTTTTTCTTAATTCATAAAACACCTGATCGCACATCCACGAAAGGACACTCACATTGCGGAAAAGATGAGCGTTACCGCTTTAGTCTTTAGAGCGACAATATTAAAACAGGAAAAACTAGTTGGTCAAAATTTTAGATAAATAGTTATCTTCCATAAAATCTGAAGTTCTATGAAACAACTGAGTGGCCTTGCTTTGCTGGTATTTTATAGTGTGATCGCATCAGGTCAAGACCAAAATGGCCCAAAGAAATCATTCATTCCTGCGGGGTGGACTATTTTTCAGGAAGCTTCCGGTGATCTTAATAAGGACAGCCTCGTGGATGTTGCTATAGTGATCGAAAATATGACACCTGATGAAGAAGGTGAGAAAGCCAGGGCGTTGCTGATTCTGCTGAAGAACAATAAAACCGACGATACATATCATCAGGTCAGCCGGGCAGATCAGGTGATTCTTGGTAGTCAGTCCGGAGGGGCATTGGGAGATCCCTTTGCCTCAATGGAAATCAAACAAAATGTATTGCGAATTGATTTTTATGGTGGGTCTCGTGAGAAATGGGGAACAACCCATCGGTATTGGTTTAAGGGCGGCGCGTTTTATGTTATCGGTGCTACATACACTCTTGAGACGGATGCGGTTACTGAAACCTATGATTATAATCTGTACACGGGTAGCATAATCATCACTAAGAAAGATGTATTTAATAAGGCTAACAATAAAACGACCACTCGGCAACATAAGATCATCTTACCGGAGATTACGAGATTCGATCCTGATGCAGTCTGGGGTATCCTCATGGGTGCCAATGCAAAAGTGACAAACTGTGTATTACAAGGTGCTGGCCTTGGTGATTGCTTTCACCTCGAATTTGATTGTGGTGACTTCGGTAATGCAGTGACCTTCCTTGATCAGTCCTCACAAGCATTGTGGGAATCCCTTACTGTTCCTGCCCCGGCTGATGACGTAGCGCCAAACCCTGCCTATAATGGCAAAACATTTGAGATTACTTATGTGGAAAAGGTAGGTGTACGTTGCGAAGAGCAAGGCAAAGATAAGTATCAGCTTGTGATTGGAATAAAGTTGAAGAATTAACCAAAGCCCAATTCACTAAAGGAATTAAGGACTTAACTATTCAGACAATTCATGTCATACAATTGTCATTAGCTCGGTCCTTAATTCCAGAGAGCCAAGATTAGCTTCTCCTTTTCTTGGTTTTTGAATCAATGAATTCGTTGATTCTCTTTTTCTCTGCGCTTGTGGTAGATGCGTAGTACTTTTTAAACCACTCGAAATCCTTTACCAGAGGAGGTTGCTCATCAGCACCCATTACGAGATAGTTTAGGGTTATACCAAATTGGCTAGCCATGCGTGCTAGGTATTTAAAATTTGGTTTTGTGTCGCGCTCATAGGTATGAATTGTTTCCTTCGAAACACCTAACCTTTTTGCGGCTTCTTCGATGCTCCATCCTTTCTCAAGACGGAGGGCTCTGAATCTTTTTGAAAACTTCATTGTCTTTTTTTTCGTGCTATATACACGAAACTTGGCATTCGAAAACAATTTCTCGAAATGAATTTTCACAAAGAATGCAATTTCTTGACTTGGCTCAAGTAAATCAGACCAGTTTTCCTGTTCTGATGCCAATTTTGACAGGGAATCTTAAGATGGAATTATCCTGAATTATTAAATAAAAATCTAGATAAGTTTACCTTTTTAAGGGCAAGAAAAAGCTAGGTTAAACTACCCTTCGATTACGTATTTTTGCCAAGCGGGAGGAAAAGCTATTTACTCTTTTTATTTCTTCAAGTTGGCCAAAGACGTCTCGCCTTACCTGAATAAAATCGCCTTCCCTTATTTTTTCAAAAAGTTTCCTGTCAACCCGCATTTTGTCTAGGCTGGGGGATAATATGATATAGTTGCCAACCAAGGTAGTTTCTTTGGTGACTACTTCGAATTTCCCCATCCAGCAATATCCCTTACTTCGCTTCACTGATTCGCGCCAGTTGGTCCACATCAAGAAGGCAACAAAGGGTACTAGTATAATGAGAAAATATTCGGCAATTTTTAGGTAATAGTCTAATGAAAAACTATTGAGCCGTTGCTGTCGGTACAACACCAACGGCTCAACCAACACTGCAAAGGCAGTGATTAACACTACCTGCCACCAATTTCTTTTGCTGAAGATAGGATTGACCAGCGTCGGATAATTGGTTTTAGATTTCGTGTAAAACTCATGAAGTTTCATGCGAAGGTATTTGGCGTTTTTCAAGTATATCTTAGGATCATCGCCATTAATTCCATCCGCCACCAAGGGCACGGTAAATGTTGATCATGGCATTCATGCGTTGTTTTTTAGTTTCTACTAGTTCAAATTTTGACTCCAGGGCATCACGTTGTGTCAATAACACTTCCATGTAATCTGCACGCGCAGATTTGAAAAGCCTTGTCGAAATCTCAATTGATTGTGTAAGCGCTTGCACCTGTTTGGCTTTTAGATCGTAGCTTTTTTGCAGGTTGCCAATGTTTGAAAGCTGATTTGCTACTTCTATGTATGCAGTAAGGATCGTTTTTTCATAATTATAGACTGCCTGTATTTGCCGCGCATTTGCGCTGTAGTAAGTGGCTTTGATTGCATTTCTATTGATCAATGGCCCTACGAACCCACCAGCCAGAGAGTAAAACATAGACTCTGGCTTTGTAGCCAAGTAGGTCGGATTGAACGCCTCCAAACCTACTGCTGCTGATATATTCAGCGTAGGGTAAAAATAGGTTCGCGCCACTTTTACGTTGAGCTTCGCCGCCATTAGGTCGAGTTCAGCTTGCCTTATGTCGGGTCGGTTGGCGAGTAGTTGTGAGGGGATACCTGCATGAATACTATCTGGCACCAGGTCGCTGAAGGTTTGTGAGTTTCGCTCCACGTGCTGAGGGAATCGACCAACAAGAAAATTAATTCGGTTTTCGGTTTCCGTAATTTGCTGTCGGATATAATACTGCCTGCTTTGGTTTTTAAGCACTTCAGCTTCAAAGCGTCGTACAGCGAGCTCAGTTACTTTGGCTGCAGTTTTTTCAAGCTTGACAATCTCAAGGGCATTTTGAAAAATTTCAATATTCTTTCGCAGAATTTCCAATTGATTGTCTAACGCCTCAAGTTCATAGTATGCATTGGCGATTTCAGCAACCAAATGCGTGACCATGAAATTCTTCCCGGCCGTAGTGGAGAGATAACTGTACACTGCCGATTTCCTTGCATTGCGTAGCTTTTTCCAGATGTCCACCTCCCACGACAGGTTTGCGGCAAGCATGTAATCCGTTAGTGGATCTGGAAACTGCTGGCCGGGAACAATAGTCGTATTGGCGTCAACAGCACCTGCTCGCGTGTAGCGAGGTGTTTTTTCCACACTTGCTCCGGCGCCCAGATCAACAAAGGGTAAGTACGCACCCTTTCGCGCACGAATTTCATTCTGTGCAATCTGGATTTCCTGGAGCGTAATGTTAAGTTCCTGATTTTTGATTAACGCAGAATCGATTAGCGCCGTCAAATGATGGTCGGTGAAGAAGTCCTTCCATTTAATTTTGGCGGTGTTCGTACTGTCTAGCGAGCCAGCATAAGTGGCGTGCATATTCTTGTTCTCTTCTTTTTTTACAAGTGTAGGTACAGTACACGAAGCAAAAAACAAACTGAGGAGAATACACCCGATAGTATAGTTGAATGAAAAATTACTGCGCATGGTCGTCACTTTCTTTAGGTTGGGGAAAAGCATCCATGTGGTGGACGATGTCTTCGGTTAACGAGTCTTCTTCTTCATCACGGATGAGCTTACGGCCTTCTGCAAGTGTGCCGAAAATGTAATAGAGACCGGGCACGATAATAACTCCGAAGATGGTACCGAAGAGCATACCGCCAAGGGCAGATGCGCCAATAGTACGGTTACCAATAGCTCCGGCACCGTGGGCCAGAACCAAGGGAATTAGTCCGGCGATGAACGCGAACGAAGTCATCAGGATTGGGCGGAAGCGAACTTTCGCTCCTTCGATCGCTGCTTCTAATACTGTTGCACCCTGATGATGTTTTTGCACTGCAAACTCAACAATCAACACCGCGTTCTTACCAAGCAAACCAACCAACATCACCAGTCCCACCTGTGCATAAATATCGTTGGCAAGTCCGAGGCCTTTGATCAATAAAAATGATCCGAATACACCCGCAGGTAAAGAAAACACCACCGCCAGCGGGATGATAAAGCTCTCGTACTGGCCGGCCAATACGAAGTACACAAACACCAGCACGATAATGAAAATGTAGATGGCTTCGTTGCCGCGCCGCGTTTCGTCGTAGGAGAGGGCTGCCCAGTCGATGTCAAATCCGTTGGGCAGATCTTTAGCCGCGACTTCCTGTACCGCTTTGATGGCTTCACCACTACTGTAGCCCGGCGAAGGACCGCCCCGAATGGCTGCAGTGTTGTACATGTTATAGCGGTTGATTTCGTTCGCGCCTTGTTTCTTTTTAATTTTCATGAACGCGGAAAAAGGCACCATTTCATCGCGATCATTTTTCACCCAAAGGTTAAGTACATCGGTGGGAAGCTTGCGGTATTCTGGCGCAGCTTGTACAAACACTTTGAAAAAGCGTTGATACTTGATGAAACCAAGCTCGTAAGTACTTCCAACAAAAATAGAAAGGGTGTTCATGGCATTACCAATCGAAACTCCTTTTTGCATCGCCAGCTCGTTGTCGATTTCAATTTCGTATTGGGGATAATTGGCGCTAAAGAAAGTAAACAAGCCGGTGATTTCTTTACGCTTCCTCAACTTGGCCATGAACTCGTTGGTCACTTTCTCCAACTGTAAATAATCGCCAGAATTGGTCTTGTCTAGCAATTGCAATGCAAAACCACCAGCCGCACCGAATCCTGGAACAGCGGGAGGGTCGAAGAACTCAATGGTAGCTCCTGGCAAAGACTTCGCTTTCTCTTCAAGCTCCAGAATGATTTCGCTTACCGTGTGTTTCCGCTCCGACCAGTTTTTTAAATTGATCAAACAGGTTCCGGCATTTGATCCGCGTCCTTCGGTAAGTACTTCGTACCCGGCGATTGACGAAACAGATTTTACGCCTTCTACCGTGTTGATTAACTCGACCAGTTTGTTGGATAAATCATTGGTACGCTCAAGTGTAGAGCCAGGAGGTGTTTGAATGATCGCGTAGAGCATACCCTGATCTTCGCTAGGTATAAAACCCGAAGGAAGATTATTAGAAATACCCACGATACCCACTGCAAAAACTACAAACAAGCTGACAGTGATGAGTCGGCGATGAGCGATAAGTCGCAACAAACCCACATAGCGGCCAGTGAGTTTTTCAAACAGATGATTGAACCCATCTAGGAATCGATTCATCCACGTCTTCTTTCTTGGCTTACCATGATTGTTTTTAAGAATCATTGCGCACAGCACAGGTGTTACTGTCAACGCCACAATTCCCGACAACACAATAGCTGACGCCATGGTAATGGAAAACTGACGATAGAATGTACCCACCGGGCCAGACATGAACGATACCGGAATAAACACCGATACCATAAGTAGCGTAATCGCGATAACAGCCCCGCTGATTTCACCAATTACTTTTTGCACGGCTGCGTAGGGTGAGAGGTGTTCCTCTTCCATTTTAGCATGCACTGCTTCAACCACTACAATCGCATCGTCAACCACAATACCTATCGCCAATACAAGCGCAAACAAGGTAATCATGTTAATCGTCAAGCCGAACACTTGCATAAAGAAGAAGGCCCCAATCAGCGAGATCGGCACAGCGAGGGTAGGGATCAGCGTAGAACGCCAGTCGCCAAGAAATATAAACACCACAAGTGCTACCAGGATAAATGCGTCGCGCAAGGTGTGAATCACATTTTCAATGGACGCATCCAGGAAGTTTGACACGTCGTAACTGATTTCATAATCCATTCCCGGAGGGAAGGTCTTCTTTAGTTCGTCCAGTTTTTCTTTTACCTTTTCAATCACGGCACTGGCATTACTGCCATACGTCTGTTTGAGTACCATGGCTGCCGAGGGATGGCCATTCATACTGGAGTAGATATCGTAATATTCACTACCCAGTGTTACCGTGGCTACGTCTTTCAACCTCAGGATTTCACCCTTTGGATTTGCTTTAAGAATTACATTCTCGTACTGCTTCGGATCGCTGAATCGGTCAGAATATGCCAACACGAATTCAAGCGCCTCGGCGCGTTTACTATCGCCACGTCCGATACGCCCCGGTTTACCAATGATACTTTGACTGCTCAAGGCTTCCATCACTTCGTCGGGCGAAATTTTATACGCGCGCATGCGGTCTGGATTTAACCAGACGCGCATGGCATACTGACGACTACCCAGAATGCGCACTTGTCCGATACCGTTGATCCGCTGAAGCTCCGGCACCATGTTTACCCCTGCGTAGTTGAAGAGGAATTTCATGTTGGCGTTTTTGTCTTTACTATACAAATTCACATACATGAGCATACTGGGAATTACAGGCGTAATGATTACCCCTTCCCGTTGTACAAGTATGGGAAGGCGGTTGGTCACTTGCTGTACACGATTGGAAACTTGCACGAGGGCTTGGTTGATATCCGTTCCCGGATTAAAGATTACCTGAATGTTTGCTTCTCCTGCACTGGTGGCATCGGAGGTCATGTAGCGCATGCCCCAGGCACCGTTGATCGATTGCTCAAGAGGAATGATTACAGATTCGGCCAACGATTTTGCACTCGCACCAGGATAAGAGGCGCTGACCATTACCACGGGCGGCGCTACTTCAGGAAATTGAGAGGTAGGCAATGTCTTAATAGCCAATACACCCACAAACAAAATCACGAGAGACGTGACGATAGCGAGTACAGGCCTATGTATGAACTTACTGAACATTTGATTGCTATATTTTTTTTGATTGTTATTCGACATACACTTTAAGATGAGGTATCACTACTTTGGGATCGTGATATTCATACTCAGCCAGCTTATCGTTGTCTTTTACTTTACGGATTCCTTCCAGCACAATTCGTTCATGCTCTGATACTCCTTCTTTGATCACGTAGAGATCGGGCATTTCTGCGGCGATGGTAATTTCTTTCTGATGCACCACGTTCTCTTTGTCCACCACAAACACATACTTCTTTTCCAGAATTTCGAAGGTTGCTTTCTGCGGAATGATGAGCGCATTCTTCAGCGGTACTGTCATCTCCACATTTCCGGTTTCGCCGTGGCGGAGTAATCCCTTAGGGTTAGGGAAGGTCGCACGGAAAGCGATGTTACCGGTTTCGTTGTTGAAGTCTGCCTCAATGGCTTGTACTAGGCCTGGGTAATCAAAGAGAACATTGTTCGCCATCAACAGATTCACGTGCATCATGCTATCCGGCCGTGCAGTCATTTTGTAATTCAGGTATTCTGCTTCGGGCACGTTGAAATACACCCACATCTTGCTGTTGTCTGACATGGTGGTGAGCAGGTCTCCTTCGTTCACAAGGCTTCCGAGTCGCACCTGAAAGCGGTCCATGATCCCGTCAAACGGAGACCGTATTTCGGTGAACCCGAGGTGAACCTGAGCTAAGGAAACCTCAGCCTTAGCTTTATCAAACTTAGCTTTTGCTAACGCCAGTTCATTGGGCGAAACCACATTACTGTCGGCGAGCGACTTCGTGGTGAGGAATTCGATCTCGGCAAATTTTGCTTCTGCTTCGGCCTTTTGTAATTCGGCTTTGTACATCAGTGGCATAATCTGAAACATCAGTTGCCCTTGCTTGACAAATTTTCCTTCGTCCACAAAAATATTTTGCAGGTATCCTTTTTCCAGTGCCCTCACTTCAATGTGCTGAATGGCGCGGATCTGACATACATAGTCTTTGATAACGAGCGTGTCTTTGCGCAGTGGGCTTGTCACTGAAAATTTAAATTCTTCTTCTTGTTCTTCTTTGTGAGACTGGCAGCCTGTGTAACAAAACAAAGCCATCATGCTCATGATCATGAGATTTCTATTCATAAATTAATTTTATTAAAACAATACAAGTGACCTGCTATCGTAAAAAGCAAATACCAATACGAATCAATTCAACTTAATAGAACTGGACAGGTTGTAAAAAGAAAATAACTCAGGCTTTTAAAAAGAAGCCTGAGGAACCCATCATAGTCTTAGAATACGACATACTCCTTCTGAAAAAGAAGCGCGAGAGCTACTATACCTAGTGTTGTGAATGGCCAAATGGCTCTGGAGGCGAGCCTGAAGCACGTCAGGTGCGTGACCGAAAAAAAGAACTGTAAATACTTTAGGGAGCTTTCGAGTGTGGAATCGTTCGTCGTCTTCTTTCTCTTCTTCTTCCATGAAGACAGATTCCTTTTCGACCACTTTGCTAAGCATGGGCTTGTCAGAAGCGGATTGAATGACGTCGTATGATTGGGGTGAGTAACCCAAATTTTTGACCAGCGGTGAAAACAGCTGGCAGTAGCCGGTCAACAAAAACAAGAAGAGGATGACGGAATACTTTACGAACGGTTTCACAAGCTAAAATTCTGATTCACTATTCAACATCGACTGCGTTTGAACGCGAATTAGAAGGAATTCAGTTTAATTTTTGTATTTATATTTTTTATATTATGAATAAATATTATTAATGATTGAATCGAAATAGCAAATTGTACACGTTTGCAATCCTTTAAATGTTCATACTTTCTTGCGAAGAAATTTATTTTAGGTTTACGCTATCGGTATGTAGAATCAGAGGTAATCTCCTCGCTAAGGAAAAGTTAGTGAACCGGTTTACTTCTCCAGATCTGCCAGGAAATCACTCACTACCTTGTTATGCAGCTCTTTGGCATCCTGCATAGTGAGGTGGCCTGCGCCGGGAATAATCTCAATTTTCGCACCCGGCACTAAACTTTGATAGTACTTAACTGTGTTGGGGCACGCTTCATCAAACTCACCAGTGATGAAAAGGGTAGGTACTTTAATTTCATGCAGCCTGTCGGTGCGGTCAAAGGTTTTCAATGGACCCACAATTGTAAATTCACTTGGACCGTTCATGTATTCGTATTGCTTGCCAATCTGTAAGAAGGCGCTGTCAATGTCAGCTGACCAAGGCACTTTGCGAGCAACAAAGTTTTCATAAAATAACTGTACGCCTTTTTTGTATTCGGGTGCATTATAGGTTTTGTTTTTTTCGTTGGTACGGATGGCTTGCGCTACCGAATCGGGCAACAATGAAATTAAAGAGTCAGCATCTTTCAACCAGCGCGGAATGCTGATCGCAGGGCTGCTCAATAACACAGCCTTAATTCCTTCTGGATGTTTCAGGTAAAACTCCGTGCCCAGCATTGTGCCCCACGATTGTCCGTAGAGATAATACTCCTTCAACCCAAAATGCTTTACTACGGTGTTTACTTCTTCCACGTAATGATCCACCGTCATCAGTGTCGTGTCTGTGATGTGATCGGATTTGCCGCAACCTAACTGATCAAAGAAAATTACTTTCCGGTCCTTGCCCAATTCGCTCATTGGCTTCAGGTAATAGCTTGGAACTCCGGGGCCACCATGAAGCAGTAGCAAGGGTGTCTTGTTTCCTGTGCCCACAACGCGGTACCAGATTTTGCCGCCTTCTACATTGATATAACCTTGCCCTTCGGCCAGAGGATCAGGTTTGCTACAACCAAGGAAAATCAGCTGAATAGAAAGCAAAAGCAGCAGGTAAGAACACAATTTTTTCATAGGTCAGGGTTTTGTCAAAGATACCGCTTGAACAGCGAACGACAAATCCTTCAACCCACTTTCATAATTAAAAAAAGAGGTGACCCGTTTCCCGATCACCTCCATTATTATATTAAGTTGAACAGTTAGTTCGAGGCCAGATCAAACCGGTCGAGGTTCATTACTTTGGTCCAGGCAGCGACAAAATCTTTAACAAATTTAGACTGACTGTCCGATGATCCATACACTTCAGCGATGGCGCGAAGTTCGGAGTTTGATCCGAAAATCAGATCCACGCGAGTGCCCGTCCATTTAATGGCACCTGTTTTACGGTCACGACCTTCAAATGTATTTTTTGCTTCTGAAGTTGCATTCCACGTAGTGCCCAAGTCTAAAAGGTTCACAAAGTAATCGTTGGTAAGTACTTCCGGACGTTTGGTAAACACACCGTAATGCGAATGATCGAAATTGGTGTTGAGTACGCGTAGTCCACCAAGCAATACAGTCATCTCTGGTGCGGTGAGTGTAAGCAACTGGGCTTTGTCGATCAGAAGTTCTTCTGCAGGTGTTGTATGTTTGTCTTTCAGGTAATTGCGGAATCCATCGGCCGCAGGCTCAAGCACGGCGAATGACTCAACGTCGGTTTGTTCCTGTGTAGCATCTACACGGCCCGAAGTAAACGGCACGGTTACGTCAATGCCGGCATTCTTTGCTGCTTTTTCAATACCCACACCGCCAGCCAGTACGATCAGGTCTGCAAGGGAAACTTGTTTTCCTCCAACACTGAACTCCTTTTGAATTCCTTCCAGTGTTTTCAAAACTGTAGCCAGCTGAGCAGGGTTGTTAGCTTCCCAATTTTTTTGAGGCGCAAGGCGAATGCGCGCTCCGTTGGCTCCGCCGCGTTTATCCGAACCACGGAAGGTAGAGGCCGAAGCCCACGCGGTAGAAACAAGCTGAGAAACGGAAAGCCCTGAAGCCAGTATTTTTCCTTTCAGGGCAGCAACATCTTTATCGTCGATGTATTTGTATGAAGCTGCCGGAAGAGGATCTTGCCACAAGAGTACTTCCTTAGGTACTTCTGGTCCTAGATAGCGCGCCAGCGGACCCATGTCGCGGTGGGTAAGTTTGAACCACGCACGGGCAAAGGCATCGGCAAAAGCTTTCGGGTTTTCATAGAAGTGGCGGGAGATCTTTTCGTACACGGGATCAAACCGCAGCGCCAGGTCGGTAGTGAGCATGGTGGGTGCGTGTTTTTTGGAAGGGTTGTGCGCATCAGGCACAGTTCCGGCGCCCGCTCCACCTTTAGGTTTCCACTGTTGTGCTCCAGCCGGGCTCTTCGTAAGTTCCCATTCAAAGCCAAACAGGTTTTCAAAAAAATTGTTACTCCATTGGGTAGGTGTTGTGGTCCAGGCGCCTTCCAGGCCACTGGTGATGGTATGCTCACCACGACCCGTGCCATAGATATTTTTCCAGCCGAGGCTTTGTTCTTCAATGCTTGCCGCGGCAGGTTCTCGCCCTACATATTTTCCCGGGTCGGCGGCGCCATGGGTTTTACCAAAAGAGTGGCCACCGGCAATTAAGGCTACTGTCTCTTCGTCGTTCATGGCCATTCGTCCAAAGGTCTCACGGATGTCTCGCGCGGCTGCCAGCGGATCAGGCTTTCCGTTCGGGCCTTCGGGATTCACATAGATAAGTCCCATCTGCACTGCGCCCAGCGGGTTTTCCAATTCACGGTCGCCGGTATAACGCTTGTCGCCAAGCCACGTGGTTTCAGAGCCCCAATAGACGTCTTCTTCGGGTTCCCACACGTCTTCACGCCCACCGGCAAAGCCAAAGGTTTTAAAGCCCATCGACTCCAGTGCGCAGTTACCCGCCAGGATCATGAGGTCGGCCCATGATAATTTCTTTCCGTATTTCTGTTTGATTGGCCATAACAGCAGGCGTGCTTTGTCGAGGTTAGCATTGTCGGGCCAGCTATTAAGCGGCGCAAAGCGTTGGGTGCCAGAACCTGCACCACCACGTCCGTCGGAGATGCGGTAGGTGCCTGCACTATGCCATGCCATGCGAATAAAGAAAGGACCGTAATGTCCGTAATCGGCTGGCCACCATTCCTGCGAGGTTGTCATCAGTGAGAAGATATCTTTTTTTACGGCAGCTAGATCCAGCGATTTGAATTCCTTAGCATAATTAAAATTCTCTTCCATGGGGTTGGAGAGAGCAGAGTGCTGCCGCAGAATGTTTAGCTTAAGCTGGTTAGGCCACCAGTCGCGGTTGCTGGTGCCACCGCCGGCGTTGTGTTTAAGCGAACCACCGTGAAAGGGGCATTTGCTTTCGCCGTTCGTGGGATGTGAGGCAGGTTTTTCCATAGGTATGTGCTTTGATTAATTGTTCTTATTGATTTGGTAACCAAGATTACGACGGAGTGAATAATAAATCAAATTGATTATTTTTATGATGATATAGTTTCTCTCTATGACCTTAACTCAACTGGAATACATCGTTGCCCTCGACACCCACCGACATTTTGTGCTGTCATCCGAAAAGTGTTTTGTTACCCAACCGACACTGAGCATGCAGATTCAGAAATTGGAAGAAGAACTGGGTGTGAAGATATTCGACCGGACGAAGCAGCCGGTTATCCCGACCGAGATCGGTGCGGCCTTGATTGCCCAGGCGCGTGTGATCCTTCGGGAGGCCGCGATGATCCAGCAGATCATTCACGATCAGAAAGATACTCTTAGCGGTGAACTTCGCATTGGTATAATTCCTACGCTCGCACCGTACCTGTTGCCGCCGCTCTTCAAGCAGATGCGGGAAAAATATCCGCAACTCAACCTTGTGATCAAAGAGACCATCACGGAAGAAGTGCTTTCAGAACTTAAAGCCAACCGTTTAGATTGCGGACTTGTGGTGACTCCTTTACAGGATCCTTCGATCAAAGAAGAAGTGCTGTTTTACGAAGAACTGTTTGTGTACGTGTCACGAAAAAATGCGCTGTACGACAAAAAGTATGTGCTGGCCACAGAGATTGATCCTGACCAACTTTGGCTGCTGGAAGAGGGACATTGTTTTAGGTCGCAGATTCTTAACCTCTGTGAATTACGCAAAAGCTCCGATTTTCATTTTAAGTATGAAACCGGAAACATTGAAACGCTCAAACGCATGGTGGACAAAAGCGATGGTATTACCATTCTTCCTGAACTTGCCGTCATGGAGTTTAGTAAATCGCAAATGAAACTGGTGAAGAGGCTGAAGCAACCCGGGCCGGCTCGTGAGGTAAGCCTGATTACGCATCGCAATCACATCAAGACCAGGCTGATTAAAACCCTGATGGAAGAAATTCTGAATATCGTACCCAAACCCATGCACAAGCTTCAGAATAAAAAGGTAGTAGAGATTAATTATTAGAATCATATGGAGCAATTGTGAATTTTCGAATAATAATTCAAGGAGCCTTTGGTGCAATCGACTAAATTTATTGAATGACACCTCACACTAGTTTGAAAATCGTTCTCATAATCGCAGCGTTCGTAGCCTCTTTTGTGGAATTCGGATGGGCGCAGGACAGCCTTGTTGTTCCGTTATGGAAAAACGGTGCTCCAGGTTTTGAAAGCCGAAGGGCAGAGCCTGAGCAGGCAAAAGATTGGTGGGTAAGGAATATCCATAATCCAAGCATCACCGTATTTCTTCCACCGAAATCAATAGCTACTGGCACGGGTGTCGTGGTTTGTCCGGGCGGTGGATTTAGAAATATTGTTTTTAATTCTGAGGGGCGCGATGCGGCACATTATCTTACTAGCCTGGGGGTCGCGGTCTTTGTCCTCAAATACCGACTATTCCGCATGGAAGGTTCGCCTTATCAACAGCAGCACCCCACCCAGGATATCTTTCGAGCAATGCGGTTAGTACGCAGCAGAGCTGCTGAGTTTGGAGTAGATTCATCGCGGATAGGAGTGATGGGTTTTTCGGCAGGCGGAGAGGTGGCATCCTGGGTGTCTTACGGTAAAGCTCCCTCAGCCTATACGCCGATTGATCCAATTGATAAACTGAAATTCAGACCGGCGTTTCAAATTTTGATTTACCCTGGGCCATTGGCTGTTCCGGAAAGTATCCCGACCGATGCGCCGCCCACCTTTTTATTAGCTGCCAATGGCGATGAGTGCTGTTCTGAACCGATTGTGAAACTTCTTCAAATGCACCGCAAGGAAAAGATACCGGTAGAAATGCATTTGTATGCGAAAGGTGCCCATGCCTTTAATATGGGTTCACGAAGCGAGTTTGTGACGTTGAAAACGTGGCCTCAACGTATAGCCGATTGGCTGAAAGATGAAGGCTGGCTTACCCGTAAATAATACCGCTCATCACTATTATTAATCTTGATTTAAAATCCGATCGAAAAGGTTTTATTTTTAATCAAAAGGATTTGACCTACATTAAATTTCTATTTATGAAAAAAGGTTTCTTGGTATTATTTCTGGCCAGCTCAATCATTTGCAACGCACAAAATGGAAAGGATGGTGATTGGATAAGCCTTTTCGACGGAAAGTCGTTCGCTGGATGGCGTGTCAACGAGCACCCGGAAACCTTTACCATTGCCGACGGCATGATTGTGGTTTTTGGTGAGCGCGCTCATTTGTTTTACGAAGGGCCGGTGGCCAATCATTCCTTCAAGAACTTTGAATTCAAAATTAAGATAAAGACGACTCCAGGATCAAACTCTGGAATTTTCATTCACACCGAATTTCAGGAAAGCGGCTGGCCTAAAAAAGGATATGAAATTCAGGTTAACAACACGCACACCGATTGGCGTAAGACTGGTAGTATTTATGCCGTGCAGGATGTGAAGGAAGCACCCGCCAAGGACGACGAATGGTTTACGGAGCAAATCATTGTGAAAGGAAAGAAGATTACCATTATGATTGACGGCAAAGTAATCAATGAATATACAGAGCCTGCTGAAGGGGGGCGATTGTCGAGCGGCACGTTTGCGTTGCAAGGCCATGACCCCAAGAGCAAAGTATTTTATAAGGAAATAATGGTAAGACTCCTCCCGGATTGAAAACCGCTTAGTGTTTGTTAGCCGGAATAATTACCAAAGGTACTTCGGTCTGCTCAATCAGGTCATTGAGGGCTTCCTTATTTTCTGTGGCAAAGTCCTTTCCTATTACAAGAAATAACGTATTGTTTTTGCGTGCGTGTTCCTGTACACGGTCGTTAATAAATCCAACTTCAGAACGGAACTCGTACGAGATTTTACCATTCTTTAATAAATCTGCGGCGATCTTGTCAAAATCCTTGGCTGCATCCTGATCAATTTTTTTCTTTACCCAAATCATGTCTTCTTTTTTTTGTAGTTGATTAAGGCGGTAGGGATGTAAAATAGTTAAGTGCGCATCAAATTTTTTGGCCATCCCCGCGGCCCATTTCAAAGCCTCCAATGAGGACTCAGTGAAATCCATGATGCACAAAATCGAGGGCTGAACTATCATTTCTGCTACGTATTAGTAGTTACACCGACCACTTTTTATGGTCTGATTCACGAGAGTAAATATCACAGACTAGGGTAAGGAAGGGGATTACATGAGTCATTGTTGGGTATGATTTTAATCATCTGGTTTACATTTATTAAATTGCCGCAATGTCAAGATCTTTTAAACTGGCTGTCATATCTGACGAGGCTTTTCGCGAAGTCTTTCAGAGTATGACGGAAGGTATCGTGGTGATCGACGAGGAAGGAAATATCCTCGTGGTCAATAAAGTAGCTGAAGAAATGTTTGGCTATGATAAAGATGAACTCACCGGCCAAAACCTTGAGGTGCTGCTGCCGGAGCGTTTCCGCGGTGGCCACTCTAAGCACCGGATGAGTTTCAAGGATAACCCTTCGCCCCGACGCATGGGGTTTGGTCGGGATCTTTCAGCGGTAAAGAAAAACGGTACAGAGTTTCCTGTTGAAATTAGTTTGAGCTCTTCGCAAAACCGGGGCAATTTTCTGGCCATTGCTTTCATCAGCGACATTACCTGGCGCAAGAAATCGGAGGAAGCGCTCAAGCAAAGTGAGGAGCAACTAATTGTGTATGCCTCTGAGTTGGAAAAGAAAGTAAAGTCGCGTACCGAAGATTTAAACCTGACGATCCAAAAACTTGAGCGTGAAGTAACCGAACGCAAAAAGGCAGAAGAAGAGGTAAGGAAGTCGCTGGAGCGTGAACGCGAACTAAGTGAACTGAAATCCAAGTTTGTATCCATTGCGTCACATGAATTCAGAACGCCATTGAGTTCGGTACTCAGCTCCATTTCGCTTATCGATCAGTACAAAGACCGCGGCGAACTTGACAAAATCGCCAAGCATACGCAGCGCGTAAAGGCTTCGGTAAATCACCTGACCTCTATTCTAAATGACTTCCTTTCGCTGGGCAAACTCGAGGAAGGGAAAGTAGATGTAATCTATGAGCCGATTAACTTTAAGACGTTCTTCGAAGATATTGTAGAGGAAATGCGGTCGACCCTGAAAGAAGGACAGCAGATTCTGGTGGAGTTGGCGCTTACTCAATCGACTATTGCCACCGATGCACGCATTTTGCGAAATATATTGTTTAACTTGATTTCCAATGCAAGTAAATACTCGGAAGTGAACAAACGCATTTTCTTGAATTGCCACACAACCGAAAGCCTTTTGGTGATCAGTATAAAAGACGAAGGCATCGGAATTCCCAAGAAGGAGCAAAAGTATTTGTTTGAGCGTTTTTTTCGCGCCAGCAATGTTTCTAACATTCAAGGAACCGGATTAGGTTTGACGATTGTAAAACGTTACGTAGAATTGCTGAATGGTTCGCTAAATTTTTCAAGTGAGTATGGCAAAGGGTCTGTATTCACCGTTACCATACCCAATTAATTATTTATGAAAAGGATTTTACTTATTGAAGACAATACCGAGATCAGAGAAAACACGGCCGAGATTCTGTCGTTGGCCAATTATGAAGTGTTTACTGCCGAGAATGGCAAAGTTGGTGTTACACTCGCCAACGAAAAGAAGCCAGACCTGATCATTTGTGATATCATGATGCCTGAACTTGATGGCTATGGTGTGCTGCACATTCTCAGTAAAAAACAAGAGACGGCCCAAATCCCGTTTATCTTTTTGACTGCGAAGACCGAGAAAGCAGATATCCGTAAAGGTATGGAATTGGGCGCCGATGATTACCTGACCAAACCCTTTGACGATACAGAATTGTTGAATGCGGTGGAGACACGCCTTCGTAAGTATGCGATCCGCGTAAAGGAATACCAGAATACCACCGAAGGTCTTGAGACCTTCATTGAAGATGCACAGAAGGCGCTAAACCTTCACGATCTTTGCAAGGACAAGAAAATTAAGCAGTTCAAAAAGAAGGGAGAGGTGTTCATGGAAGGCGATCTTCCGCTTTCGGTTTTCTTTGTTAAATCGGGAAGTGTGAAAGCCTTCAAGTCCAATCAGGATGGTAAGGAGTTGATCACGGATATTTATAAAGAGAATGACTTCTTTGGATTTGAGCCCGTGCTGGAAAATGTTCCATACCAGGAATCAGTGGTGGCGCTTCAAGATTCTGAAATCATCGTGATTCCAAAGTTTGACTTTTTGACGTTAGTGTACAGTCAAAAGGATGTATCGACGAGTTTCATTGGCCTTCTTTGTAAGAAAGTGGCGGACAAAGAGAAGCAGCTATTGAACCTGGCCTACAATTCTGTAAGGCAACGAATTGCTGAAGCGCTGTTGAAGCTTACGCAATTGAAAGATTCTAAAGACAAAATTCAAGTATCGCGCGATGACCTTGCAAAAATGGTGGGAACAGCTCCGGAATCTGTGATTCGGGTGCTCTCTGATTTCAAAGACGAGAAGCTGATCGAGATCGAAAGCGGAAAAATCAAAGTGATACAGCCGGGTAGTCTGGAAAAAGTGATTCGCTGGAATGTGGCGCTATAATTTTTAGATGTTGAAAATAAGAAACCCCGACCATTTGGCCGGGGTTTTTCTTTATTAGTACTGTTCTTCAGTTAACTCATAAGTGAATGCTCAAACTGATAGCTCTTAAAACGTTCAAAGGCGGCTTTATCTAAAGCTTCGCGGTGGTTTGGATGAGCAATGTCCACCAAAGCTTTTGCACGTTGACGCAAATTTTTGCCATACAGGTTGGCCACTCCATATTCGGTCACAATGTAGTGTGCGTGCGCGCGGGTAGTTACCACACCAGCGCCCGGCTTCAGCATAGATACAATCCGCGATGCTCCTTTCGAAGTTGTGGAAGGCAAGGCGATGATCGGTTTGCCGCCTTCGGACAATGCAGCTCCGCGCATGAAGTCCATTTGCCCGCCTACACCCGAGTAGTGATACGTGCCGATGGAGTCTGAGCAAACCTGACCAGTGATATCCACTTCAATGGCGCTGTTAATTGCCGTCATTTTAGGATTGGTGCGGATGATGGCGGTGTCATTTACATAATCAATGTTCAATACTACAACAGAAGGATTGTCATCTACAAAGTCATATAGTTTGCGGCTACCTAATAGAAACCCAGTTGCAATTTTTTCCCTGTATTTTTTCTTCAAGTGGTTAGTGACAACACCTTTCTCCACTAGTTTCAAAATACCGTCGGAAAACATTTCAGTGTGGATTCCAAGGTTTTTGTGGCCCATCAATGAATTGAGAACAGCATCTGGAATGGTTCCGATACCAGTTTGGATAGTAGCACCGTCTTCAATCAGAGCGGCGCAATTGGTTCCAATACGCTGGGCAATCTCAGAAAATGTTTCGTTGTATTGCACCACCGGAAGTTCTTGCTCCTGATACACAAGCGCGTCGAAAGAGTCGATCTTAAAAATTCCATCACCCATTGTACGCGGCATTCTCGGGTTTACCTGTGCAATCACATACTTGGCAGTTTTTACCGCAGTGGCGGCAACGTCAACCGATACACCGAGTGAGCAATATCCATGTTTGTCGGGAGGCGATACTTGTACCAAGGCTACGTCAAGAGGCAAAATATTTCTCCGGAATAGATTTGGTATTTCGCTAAGAAAGATCGGGATGTAATCGCCGCGGCCGTCATTTACCGCTTCACGAATGTTCTGCGATACAAATAACGAGTTGATCCTGAAATTATCCTTGTACTTTTTGTCTGTGAAGATGGCATTACCCTGCAAGCTTACGCTGACTAATTCTACATCGTAAAGTTCAGGGGCTCGCTCTACCATCTTGTTAATTAAATGGGTGGGAGAGGCGGCTCCTCCGTGAATAAATACGCGGTCGCCGGGCTTGATCACTTTCACAGCTTCTTCGGCGGATATATATTTTTCCATAGGGTTTGTGGTTAATCGGTTACTTCATTGTTACTATACAAAATAACGCAGCCTTATTTTTATCCTATATGATCAAAAACAGGGTTGCGGCAAGACTTTCGTCATGTGGCTTTGGCCTTAAATGAAGAAGACTTTTGCTTTCAATTTTAGCCGGCGCTATGGGTGCAATCGTTTTAAGCTTGATGTCTAGGGTTCGTAATAGCTTAGTCCCAGACACCATTAAATTTAGTGAAATTCGAGAGGAAACATTGAACAAAGCAGCAGGGTAAAAAAATAGAATAATAATCTATAAAACCGATAGAGTAACTTGACTTATTTAAAAATTGTATTACCTTTACATCATATTTATAAAGAAGAGGGGAGAGACAGGCTCAAAGATCCTCTGGCAACTTTCTGGTAGCAATACCTGAATAAGTGCCACAACCTGCCCACACATGGGGAACTATAAATTGATTGTTATGAAAAAGCATTTGAAAAATCGCATCAACGGGAAAATCAAATTTCCCTCGCGCTTCGCTGTAAGCGCCGTCATTTATACACCGGGCCACACGGCCTCGAATCGTCTTAATCAAAGTTGTTGTTGTTAAGTCTGGAAAGGGGAGGTGATTCTTTTCTTTGGTAGAGTTTGGGACTCCTCCTTCTTTCTTTTCTCTCTTCGCAACAAAATTCAAAATCATTAACTCCTTAATTTCTGTATTATGAGTATATCCAAACGCCCTATCGGTATTTTTTATGAGCACCCGGCCTGGTTCAAGCCCTTGTTTAAAGAATTAGAAAAGAGAAGAATTCCTTTCGTTCGCATTCATGCTGCCAACCATCAATACAATCCTGCAGAGCGCGAAGTACCCTATAACCTGGTGGTAAACCGTGTGAGCTCGTCGGCCTACCTTCGGGGGAATTCTCAAGGTGTGTTTCACTCGGCCAACTATTTGTCGCATGTGGAACGACTTGGCGTTTCAGTGATCAATGGAACGGCTGCGCAGGAAATAGAAAGCTCAAAAGCTAAGCAGCTAGAACTACTCGCTTCCTTGGGATTGCCTTTTCCTAAAACACGCATCGTCAACCATGTGAATCAAATCCTTCCGGCGGCGCTGGCTCTTCGTTTTCCTATTGTTATCAAGGTAAATCTTTCAGGAAGTGTGGCCAGCGTGTTGCGCTTCGGGTCGATCGGTAATCTGCAGAAAGCGATCGATCTTCACCAGATCAATTTGGGTAGCGATCATACGGCGTTAGTTCAGGAGTATATTCCAGCTAAAGAAAATACCATAGTCAGGATCGAAACTCTGAATGGTAAGTTCCTCTACGCCGTAAAGATTCATACCCGAAGCGAAAGCTTCAACTTGCGACCCTCGGAACTGACATACGGATCGGCAAATCATTGGTCGAATGAAAATAACCGCAATGCCATTCGTGTCGAAGCCTATTCTCCTTCACAGAAAATAGTAGAAGACGCCTTGCGTATTGCAAAGGCTGCTCGACTTGATGCCGGCGCAGTAGAATACGTCACAAGCGCTGTGAACGACCAATTGTATTTCTGCAACATCATCGCCTTATCCAATTATGTTAATGACCCAATCAATGTGTTGGGCTTTGATCCGCACGTTGATCTAGTGGATTACATCGAAGAACGGATGAGACCGATTTATGATCACGAACCTGTTCCGGTATTCTGAACGGATTTTTTTCTTTTAATTATTTAAGATTCGGAAAAATATTTTAATTTTAACTAACCTAAACCTAAACCTAATGGCTTCGCTTCTGTCAAAGGAGCGGAGCTTTTTTATTTTAACACAATCATAAAATTTAAGCCTTCAAATTATACCTAACTTTGATTGCCGTCGTTTCACGATAAAATTGAATTCTTAATGAATCCTGGTCCTGATGAATTAACCGCCACTGTTCCTGATAAAAATGTGATTGCCCTTGGCCGAATGACTTATGGCGCCACATCTTCTCTTGTAGACCAGGTAACCAAATCGGGGTTGAAGAATTTTATAGAAGAGCAGCTCAATCCTTCTGATAAGGATGAATTGGTAACTCAGAAAATCAATAAAACACTTTTGCCCATTCGATACGAAGCCAAAGAAGACAAGTATCCTGCCGTTGATGAGAATCGCTCATTAGGTTTATGGAATGCGTCGATAGAGAGGCTCTGGCCGCTAGCCAATCATAAAACTCCGATGCCGCAGCAAGAGCGCAATCGTCCGCTGGAAGAGATGAGAGCGGTGTCGTGGATCAGGGCTGTATACAGCCAGTGGCAGCTCCAGGAAATCATGGTGGAGTTCTGGCACAACCATTTCAATGTGAATCCCGACAGCGACATCAAGATTTCAGTTTCGTTCCCTGTGTATGACCGCGACGTGATTCGCAAGAACTGTTTTGGTAATTTCAGGGCATTTCTTGAAGACGTAGCGCAGAGCGCTTCCATGCAATACTACTTAGACAATGCTTCGAGTAAGGCAAGCCCTGCCAACGAAAACTATGCACGTGAACTCTTTGAGCTGCATACCCTCGGATCGGATAATTATCTGAATAGTCTTTATAACCGATGGAGGGAAGTGCCAGGAGCGCTGACAGGAAAGCCCATTGGGTATATTGACGAAGATGTGTACGAAGCCGCACGCGCCTTTACTGGTTGGACGATTGCTGATGGCGCTGGTACTGGCAAAGGAGAGTCTTTGCCGTTGACAGGTTCATTCTACTATTACGATGGGTGGCATGACAATTACCAGAAGCGTGTGCTTGGCGTTGAGTTTAGTCCGAATCAGCCTCCGCTGGCTGATGGAAAAAAGGTTCTCGATCTGGTGGCCAATCATCCCGCGACAGCGAAAAACATTTGCCGCAAACTATGTACGAAGTTAATTCATGAAAATCCGCCGGCGTCTGTGGTGAAAGGGGCAGCGGAAGTATGGGTTGCTAACAAAAGCAATCCGCATCAGATTAAAGAAGTATTGCGGTTTATTCTGTTATCGAAAGAGTTTACGCAAGGCTGGGGACAAAAAGTGAAAACTCCTTTTGAGTTGATTGCTTCCATCTTGCGCGTCACGGAAGCGGATTTTACGCCTCATCCGCAGATGACAGGGTTTCTCAACCTGATGGGTTATCTTCATTATCATTGGCCAACGCCAACTGGCCATCCGGACAAGATGGAGTATTGGCTTAGTTCTAATACCATGCTGACGAGATGGAACATGGCAATGGGTCTTCTCGTGAATCCACCTAAGCAAATGGCGCAATACAATTTCAAGTCCATGATGCCGGAAGTAAAAACAGTGAACGAAGCGATTCGATTTTGGTCACAACGAATTTTACTTCGCCAGAAACCCGATGAATTTATCAGCGTCATGGGCAACGCACTGGCCAAGGGCAAAGCAAATCTATCGTCCATACCTGCCGCGGATGTAGAGAAAGCTATTCCTCCGTTGATTGCATTACTATTGATGACTCCTGACTTTCAATTGAAATAAAAATGAAACGTAGAGAATTTATAGTGGGATGTTCGGCAGCGATTGCCGCCATGGCGGGAAGTAGAATCACAGGCTTTTCCTTTTCCCCGGAAGGAAGTTCGATGGACGACATCTTTATTTATGTCTTTTTGCGTGGCGGATGCGATGGCCTCAACCTGGTAGGACCTGTCAACGATTCATTTTATTTTGCCGAGCGGCCGCTTGAATTGCGCCTGACCGACTCCGGTGACAATGCGGGGCTTATCCTTAAAAACTCACTGACGGGAATTGACTTTCGCTTTCATCCCAAAGCAGCCGAGCTCAAAGAGCTTTATGACAACAACAGTCTGGCGATCATTCACAGCGCAGGGCTAACTAACGGAACCCGCAGTCATTTTGATGCACAGGATTTTATTGAGCGTGGCTCTCCTAATGATAAGAATCTGTCGGAAGGATGGTTCACACGCTATTTGAAAAGCGCTGCCATCGGCGATTCTCCATTTCGTTCGCTCGCCTTGGGGGCTGCGATGCCTTCCTCTTTTCTTGGGAGCAACACGACAGTGGCGTTGAACAACCTTAACGATTACAAACTGCATGGCGATCCGCGCATTTCAGATTTACTACGAACGTTTTACAAAGGAGATCGCCTTATCGATAAGGTGGCGAACAACACGCTGGACTCCGTGCGCTTTCTGAATAGCAAAGTGTCATCTAACACTAGCACAATCGACAACGCCTATCTGCGAAAGGCAGGATATCTAGAGAATAATCCGTTCAGCCGTTCGCTGGCCTCTCTTGCACAAGTGATCAAACTCGATGTAGGCTTGCAAGTAGCTACTGTGGATTATGGCGGCTGGGATACGCACGAACATCAGCCCAACGTGTTTGCAAACCTTACCGAGGGATTGTCAAAATCGCTGGGCGCATTTTATAATGACGTTGCCAATCAAAATAAAAACATTACGGTGTTGGTGATGAGTGAGTTTGGCCGAAGGTTGAAAGCCAACAAAAGCGGCGGCACCGATCACGGTCACGGCAACGTGATGTTTGTGCTTGGAAATAAAGTTAACGGAGGAAAGATGTACGGCCAATGGCCAGGTCTTTCCAACGAGCAACTTGACAACCATGTCGATCTTGCCGTTACCACCGACTACCGAACTGTGCTGAGCGAGATTGTCGTTCGCCGTTTACAGAACAAAAAACTTGGCTACATCTTTCCGGGATTGAAAGAATATAAACCGCTTGGATTCCTTCAGGGAAATGACCTCCCCATCGATTTCTCCTCGCGCTGATTTTTAGGCCCTTGTGATTTTTGGTTAATTGATAATCGTGTAACTTTATCGATTATACATTGATCAAATTTATGAAACACACACGCCGGTCTTTCCTCCACACTTCATCCAAAGCCGCTGCTGCTTTGGGTTTATCTTCGTTCGTTTCACTTGATGCGCTTGCGCACGTTAAAAAACTTGCGCCGAGCGATCGTCTCAATGTAGGCGCTATCGGTATCAACGGAATGGGGTGGGGAGACCTTAAGCAATTGATGAAAGTGCCCGGCACCAATGTGGTGGCGCTCTGCGATGTGGATGAAAATGTATTGAATTCGCGCAAGCAGGAACTCGGCAAACTTGGCATTCAACCCAAAACGTATGGCGACTATCGCAAGCTGCTGGAAAACAAAGACATCGATATTGTAGTCATCGGCACACCTGATCACTGGCATTGTTTGCAAATGGTGGAAGCGTGCAGTGCCGGTATGGATGTTTACGTGGAGAAGCCTGTGGGCAACTCCATACAGGAGTGTAACGTGATGATGGCCGCACAGCAACGCTATAGTCGCGCGGTGCAGGTAGGGCAATGGCAACGCAGCGTTCCTCATTTTGTAGATGCGTTGAATTTTTTAAAGACAGGAAAGCTTGGCAAGATTCGCACCGTGAAAGCCTGGGCGTATCAGGGCTGGATGAAACCCATGACAGCTCAACCTGACGGTCCTGTTCCGGCCGGTGTGGATTACAAAATGTGGCTAGGACCAGCACCCACACGGCCGTTCAATCCTAATCGCTTTCATTTTAACTTTCGGTGGTATTGGGATTATGCGGGTGGCTTGATGACCGATTGGGGTGTTCACCTGATTGATTATGCCTTACTTGGAATGGACGCGAAGTTTCCAAAATCGGCAGTGGCCCTTGGCGGGAAATATGCCTATCCCGATGGACCGGAAGAAACACCCGATACACTTGCTACGCTCTATGAGTTTGGCGATTACAACCTTATCTGGGAGCATGCACAGGGAATCAGCAATGGCCAGTATGGACGCGACCACGGCATAGCCTACATCGGCAACAACGGTACGCTGGTGCTTGATCGCGGCGGATGGGAAGTGATCGCTGATGAAAAGCGTATGGAGCCTGTTCCCTTTCAACCCAACAAAGGTTCGGGACTCGAAAATCACATGATCAATTTTGTTGACGTGATCAAGTCGCGTGATTTTAATAAACTCAAATGCTCTATTCAGGATGGCGCTCATGTTGCCAAAGTTTGCCAGATGGGTAACATCTCCTATAAGACCGGCGCGCGCGTAGTGTGGGACGAGCGTGCAGGCAAATTCACGGACGATAAAGCGAATGTGCTGATCAACGCGCACTACCAAAACGGATATGTCGTGCCTAACTTGTAATTAGAATTTATAACGATACACGTAATGAAGGATGCTAAGGTAAATCTCTGGGGCATTGACCTCGGTGGAACAAAAATTGAAGGTGCAGTTTTATTATCGAAAGAAAACCCTGAAGTATTGTTCAGAGATCGTGTAGCTACCGAGAGTCATCTCGGCTACGATCACATGTTGAATCAGTTAAAAAAGATGGTGGACCTGATGGCTGCGAGCCTGGGCTACAGACCTCAGCAGATTGGAATCGCAACGCCGGGCATTCGGGATAGAAACACAGGATTGATGCGCAACTGCAACACTACGTGTCTTAATGGAATGCCGCTGAGAGAAGATCTGGAAAAAAAGATTGGCATTAAGATTAACATGGCCAACGACGCCAACTGCTTTGCGCTGGCGGAAGCCAACATGGGCATCGTCAAAGAAAAGTTTCCTGACGCACGCGTGGTATTCGGTGTGATCCTTGGCACTGGTACTGGTGGCGGTGTGGTAGTCGATGGAAAAGTGGTGAACGGTTTTCATGGGATAGGAGGAGAGTGGGGCCACAATTACCTCGACGACTCGGTGAAAGACCTTTGTTATTGTGGCAAGGTGGGATGCGTAGAAAAGATTCTCGCGGGACCTTCGTTAGAGAAATTCTATTTCGAAAACCGCGGTGTAAAGCGAACTATGAAAGAGATTTACGAAAACTACAAAGCAGGCAACGATGAGGTTGCTAAACTCACCATCGAGCGGATGATTCACTTCTTTGGTTTGGGACTAAGTGTGGTGGTAAACATCCTTGATCCCGATGTAATTGTGATCGGCGGCGGTGTGGGCAACATCGACTTGATTTACACCGAAGGGCGCGCGTCGCTTCAAAAGTATATCTTCAATGATCGCTTTGATACGCCAATGCTTCGCCCCAAACTCGGCGACAGTGCTGGTGTGTTTGGAGCCGCCTATCTTTCTTAATCTCTTAGAGAGCTTCAGAAATTAAAGGCTGAGGTATCTCTTAAATTGAATAATCTCTTTGGGTAGAGGCGAAGAGTTCCAATGATGATGAATAGCTAAAGCTGCGCCAATGGATGATGCCTGCGGCATTGATGAGCTATAAACCTCATGGTCGGGAAAAGCTTGAGCAAGCAAGTTCATGAATACCTCGTTGTTGCTAAAGCCACCATCCACAAAGATCTTTTTTACTCCACTTCCTTTTACCACGCGCTGCGTCGAGTGATATTGTTGCTGTACAAGATGTATCATAAAGTAATGATATGCCTCAGCATACGAATCGAATTCTGATAAATTTTTCTCCTGAAATCGGGATAAATAGTTTCCTTCTCCGGTCATGCTTGCGTAGGCGGTTTTTCCACCGAGCTTATCGAACAATTCTGATTGAAAGTAAACGAAATGATGAGCCTCGGTAGCGGTATGAAAGTGTGCTGCTATTTTTTTAACCGCCACCTCATGCGCTTGCCCGGCAAATAGTCGCGACGCCTTCACCGGTTTGCCTTCACAACTCATGTAGCAAAGACAATCGGCGGCTAGCTCGTCTTCCGTAAGCGGCCTATGATTAAAGGGATTCAACGTAATACACCACGTGCCGGAAGAGATGAGGGCAAATGGTTCATTAATAATTCGAAGATACGGAAGCAACGCGGCTGAACTATCGTGCAGACCCACGCCTACGGTAAGATATCCTTCGTTTAGTTCGTCTGTATGATCGCACGGAACGACGGCAGGAAAATATCTGTCGAGTTGTTCTGCGCGTACCCAGTCGTGGTATTTATTCTGATGAAAATTCCACAGCAACGTATGACAACCGATGCTGGTCATTTCGGTATGCGTTTTTCCTGAAAACAAAAAGCTGATGAACTGCGGCAGATGAAGTGAGTGTCTGATCTGTGAAAACAACGCTGGCCGCTGATACTTTAACCAGAGCAGTTGAAGTCCTGAGTTAAGATGACCAAGTTTCGGTGACGCCGTCTCCTGAAATATCCGATGGTGCGGATCATGCTTCGCAAGGAAATCACTCATCAAGGAGTCGGGAAATGGCTTGAGGTAGTTGATGAGTTCTCCTACTGGCAATCCCCGTTCATCCAAATGAACGAAGCTGGCACCATACGCCGAAACATTAATGGCTTTGATGAATAGCCCGCGCTGAGAGGAAGCCTTACGGAAGGAATCCTTCACCCAATGCGTTAACGTCATTAGGTCTTCACAGGGAAAGCCGTCTTCATCGGTTTTCTCGTCAAGACGTGCCGACGTTTCATACACTGCGCGGTACGTTTCGTCGAAGAGAATCAATTTTTTGTTGGTCTTGCCGATGTCAAAAACAGCAATGACAGGAGAGGCCGATGTGGATGACGAAGTCATCAGAGTCCCGTAGCCTGAGTGGATGAACCTCGTTCGGCAATCAGCGCTTTGCGAACACCCTGTTCTCTGAATGCTGCAATTGGATCCAGCGCGGCGCCCATACGCAATCGTGCTTCACCAACCAATGCTCGCACATCAGTACGGTAGGCTTCCTGTAGTACTTCCTGCGCCAGCACCACGTCGTTTTCACGTTGAGCAAGAACGAGTTTTTCCTGATCGACAATTAATGCCTGAGCATACGCCACCTTGATGGCTTCTACTGATTGCAAAAGATCTTCCAGTGGATCTTTCACGTTGTGCGAAGCATCGATCATCCAGCCCAGCGACGATGCGTGATTCATTTTTTGATTATCCATTCCTTCCACCAACTCTCTAAAAATAAGAAAGAGCTGGTAGGGATTGATGCTTCCCACAGTGAGGTCATCGTCGCCGTATTTGGAGTCGTTGAAGTGAAAACCTCCAAGCTTTCCTTCCATCAACAGTAAAGAAACAATTTGCTCAATGTTGGCATTTGGCAGATGATGTCCAAGGTCGACCAGTGTAAATGCTTTCGGTCCGAGCTTACTTGCATACAGGTACGACTGTCCCCAGTCGCCCACGGTCATGGAATAGAAGTTAGGCTCAAAGGCTTTGTATTCAATGAACATTTTCCAGTCGGCGGGAAGTGCTGCGTAGATTTCCTTCAGACTGGCGAGTGTGTGTTGAAAGGCTTCTCGAAAATTGAGTTGACCCGGGAAAGAAGAGCCATCCGAAAGCCACACGGTAAGCGACTTTGAACCCAATGCTTCGCCATAACGAATGACCTCGATATTGTGCGCGATGGCTTGGTCACGCACGGCTTTGCTGACGTGATGCAGCGAACCGAATTTATAACTAAGCTTTTGGCCGGGCTGATCCTGAAACGTATTCGAGTTCATAGCGTCGAAGCGAATGCCATGCTGTGCGGCCAGGGCTTTAATCGCTTGAGGGTTCTGAGGAATGTCCCACGGAATGTGTAATGAAATCGCACCACTTGATTTATTGAGTGTATGAAGCAGCGCAATGTCTTCAATCTTTTCTTCGAGTGAGCGCGGTTCGCCACCGCCGGCAAATCTGCCGAACCGTGTGCCTCCCGTACCCAGCGCCCAACTGGGAATCGCGATTTGAAATTCCATGAGTCGCTTGATCACTTCTTCGCCTCCTGCAAAAAAAGATAGGAGATGCTCTACCTTTCGTTGATGTGCGGCGAGCCGAGGCGCGTTACTCTTTTCAATGGAAGTGTGAGGGAGAATCATGGCTAAGGGAGATAAAATACTTCTTTTAATGGAATGCTCACCGGTGAGTGATCGTCGTGGGTGTCCATGATATCTTTCATATAGGTCCACCATTTTTTCATCACAGGATGATCAGGCAAGGTGTCAAACTTTTCTTTTTGCGCGATGGTCATTACACCAAATAGGTCGTGGGTATTCTCATCTAGGAAAATAGAATACTCTGAAATGCCAGTCGCCTTGAGCAATTCGCGCAGCTCAGGCCATAGTGCGTCATGCCTGACTTTGTACTCAGCTGCTTTGTCGGCATGTAATTTCATTTTGAATGCTATGCGCGTCATAAGCTATTCAGTTAACGAACAAACGCCATCGCTACGCCTCCGTCTACATTCAGCACATTGCCGGTGGACTTGTTGAGCAATCCTCCCACAAAAGCAAAGCAGGCATTGGCGATGTCGTCAGGTAAAATGATTTCGTTCAGTAAGGTTCTTTTGGCATAAAAGGAGGGAAGCTCTTCTACCGTTACGCCATAGGCTTTCGCGCGACCTTCGGCCCACGCGCCTTCCCATATTTTACTGTCGGCAATTACCGCATCGGGGTTGATCACGTTCACACGGATTTTATCAACGCCGAGTTCGGCTGCATTCAACCGGCTAAGGTGAAGCTGTGCCGCCTTTGCCGAACCATAGCCAGCATTGTTCGGACCACTCACCAGCGCATTCTTACTGACGATGTTGATGATATCACCGCCAACACTTTGCTTGCGCAAGATTTCTACGCCGGCCTGCGTGATCATAAATTGTCCCTTCACTAAAATATCGTAGAGTAAGTCCCAGTCTTTTTCGGTATGATCGGTAATCGACTTTGAAATAGAAATGCCGGCGCTGTTTACCACAATATCCACACCGCCGAAGGCGAGCGCGGTCTTCTGAAATGCTTCGTGAATTTGCGATTGTTGCGTTACATCGAGCAGCACGGCAGTGAAGGCATCCTTGCCAAACAGTTTTAAGAACTCTGCTTCGGCGTGGGCCAGGCGATCGCTGTCGTTGTCGATGATTACTACGTTAGCCCCTTCACTGACAAACTTCCGGGCGATTGCTTTTCCTATGCCTCCGGCGCTTCCCGTGATGAAGGCTACTTTTCCAGTGAGTGGTTTGGGCTTCGGCATGCGTTGCAGCTTCGCTTCTTCCAAAAGCCAGTATTCAATGTTGAACGCTTCCTGACGAGGTAGCGCCGTGTATTCGGAAATGGCTTCCGCGCCTTTCATGACGTTGATGGCGTTGATGTAAAACTCACTGGCTACACGCGCGGTGGCTTTGTCTTTGGCAAACGTAAACATACCGATGCCGGGATACAAGATTACCACCGGGTTGGCATCACGAATAGCGGGACTATTTGAATGCTTGCATGAGGTATAATATTCTTCATACATCGTGCGATACGATGCAAATGAACCCTCCAACTTTGCACGCACCGCGTTAGCGTCTGTGAGGTCTTCGCCAGAAGTAAGGTCAAGTACCAGCGGACTGATTTTCGTACGCAAAAAATGATCCGGGCAACTGGTGCCCATCAGCGCAAGCCTTGATAAGTCATTGGAATTAATAAACTCAAGCACACGCTCGTTGTCGGTGAAGTGGCCGATCATGCGCGTGTGCGACGAGCATAGTCCGCGAAGTACTGGCGCGAGTGCTGCCGCCTGCATGCGACGAGTTGAAGCATCTTGAGAGGTAATCTTTACGCCTCCAAAGACTGCTCGCTTTACGCCGACATGTTTCGAAAGATATTCCGCACAATGTTCAATCACTTGCAAGGTGTTGAGATAACTTTCGTACGCCGTGTCGCCCCAGGTAAACAAACCGTGTGACCCAAGCATGATGCCGCGGATGCCTGGGTTACTGTCGAGGCATTGCTTTAGTTTCAGTCCAAGATCAAAGCCGGGACGTTGCCACTCTACCCAGCCAAACGTTCCCTTGAAGATTTCCTGTGTGATTCGTTGGCCGTCTTTCGCGGCAGCGATGGCAATGGCAGCATCCGGGTGCAGGTGATCAATATGTTTGAAGGGAAGAAACGCGTGTAACGGCGTGTCAATAGAAGGTGCTTTGGAGTCGAGGTCGTAAATGCAATGATTGAACAGGGCTACCATCTCGTCTTCAAAGGCAAGGCCGCGATACACGCTCTTCAGCGCATGCAGGCGGTCGAGATAGAGGGCAGCAAGTCCGCTTTTCTTTAATGTACCCAGATCGCCTCCTGAGCCTTTCACCCACATCACTTCGGTATCTTTTCCCGTGAGGGGATCCTTTGCTTTTACTTTACAGGACGTGTTACCGCCGCCGTAGTTGGTGAGCCTTAAGTCGGCGCCAAGCAGGTTCGAGCGGTAAATCAAAAGGTCTACTTCGTTGCCTTTGAGTTCCTCGGCTTTCTTCTCATCCCACAAATAACTCACATGCTTAAACTCCTTCGCGTTTGCCATACTTCTTATCAATTATTTAATTGAATTCCCATAACCCAACACCAGCACCGACAGAATAATCAGGCTGATGCCGGCAAAGATCGTTACTCTTGTTTTACCACTTACATTTTTCCACTCCTTCAATACAATGCCCCAGATGTTGGCAATGATAATGATGAAGGCCATGTGTAATATCCATGAGCTTGCACCATTGCCTAACTTACTTTCACCCATTCCATAAAAGAAGAACTGAAGGAACCACGTGGTGCCGGCCAGCGCCGAGAACAGATAATTCCCGAGAAGGGGAGAAGCCTTACTGGTGTAGTCGCCAAACGATTTGTTTTTGAAATTGAGGATCACGCACCACACCAGATTCGTGGCAAGGCCGCCCCACAATAAAACCACATATGTAACATTGTTTTGATAAAGCGGATTGAGTCCTTGCGCCACAGCAGCTTCTGCCATTGGCTTGCCGGCTTCAATGCCAAAGTTGAAACACGAGCTTAATATCCCCGAGGTGATGGCCACCACCAATCCTTTGACAAGGTTAAACTCGGCCACGCTTTTCTTTTTGTCGGTGTCAGAGAGTTCTTTCTCTTTGCGCATGCCCGCGCGACCGCACACGTATATTCCCGCCAGACAGATCAACACGCCAAGCAAAATTACTCTTCCCCATGGCGTGAAAAGCAAATCATTGAATGTCGTTTTACCGGAGGTCGGAACGATATCGTAATACACGGAAGGAACGAGCGCGCCAAAGGCAGAGCAGAACCCAAGCACCACAGAATTGCCCAACGACATGCCTAGGTAGCGCACGCCTAGTCCATACGTGTGGCCGCCGATACCCCACAGCACGCCGAACAAGAGGGTAAAGAAAATAACAGTTGAAGAAGTGTTACTGATGATCGCACCGAAGCCGGGCAACGTGAGCCACGCCGCGAGTGGCGGAACAATCAACCACGAGAAAAGTCCACCGATGATCCAGTAACTTTCCCAATGCCATCCTTTTACTTTCTTGAATGGAATATAAAAACTACCGGAGGCTGCTCCACCGATGAAGTGGAAGAAAATGCCGAGAAGGACTTGCATCTAATTCAGTTTAGCAGCAAACGTATAATGCCCCGAACCCACCTGCAGCATCGTGGCGTCGTCGGCTTTTCCCAGCACTTTGATTTCCTTAGACGTGCTGAGTGCCTTGTCGCTTTCCGTGATGGACTCCGGTGTTAACACGGGTACATAAACCGTGGCTACGGTGTTTGCAGGCACATCGATGGTGAGTGTGAAGGTGCCGTTGTCAGTTTTCCAATGGGCACTCACGGTACCATAATGTGTGTTCAGCTCTGCGTTGGCAAAGGAAAACCCGCCTCCCATATGCGGGTGGATATTGATGTGTTTATAGCCTGCGCCTTCCTCGTCAGTGTCAATGCCTGCGGCAGCACGATACAGCCAGTCGCCGATGGCGCCATAGGCATAGTGATTAAAAGAATTCATGCCCGGAGTTTGAAAGGTGCTGTCGGTGCGGATACCATCCCACCGTTCCCAGATCGTAGTGGCTCCGAGTTTCACCGGATACAGCCACGACGGATACGACTCCTGCAAAAGCAGTTGATAGGCAACGTCGGTGTAGCCAAAGCGTGTGAGCACGTGCGTGAGATACGGTGTGCCAAGAAAACCTGTAGTAAGGTGTGTGCCGTACGACTTGATGTTCTTCACCAGAAAATCTGCCGCTTGCTTGCGCATGCCTTCGGGTAGCATGTCAAAGTTTAACGCCAGCACATAAGCCGTTTGTGTGCTTGACACCAGATGGCCGTTGGGTGTGACGTATTCGTTCATGAAAGCAGCTTTTACTTTCTCCAGCAAGGCGGTGTATTGGTTTACATCGTCTGTCGCGCCGAGCAGTTTGGCTGTCTTGATGGTAAGGTCCAGAGAATGCGCATAGAAGCATTGTGCAATCAGGTATTTGTCGGTCACCGCCGAACGTCCGTCGTTGTCATCAAAAGGGCGGTAGAAAAGCCAGTCGCCGAAATGAAATCCTTTGTTCCACAGGTTGTCAGTACTGTTGGTTTGCATGAAGCGAATCCATGATTTCATGCTGGCGTACTGATCCTCCAGAATCCGCTTGTCGCCGTATGCGACATACATCGTCCACGGAATGATCGTGGCGGCATCGGCCCAGCCCGCAGAACCTCCGTCGGCGGGCTTGAGTACATTAGGAATTACAAACGGCACTCGTCCGTCGGGTTGCTGATCGGCCGCGAGGTCTTTCAGCCATTTAGCAAAGAAGTTTTCGACGTCAAAGTTAAACGTGGCGGTGCGCGCAAAGGCCTGTGCGTCGCCCGTCCAGCCGAGGCGTTCATCACGCTGCGGACAGTCGGTGGGCACGTCAAGGAAGTTGCCACGCTGGCCCCATTGAATGTTGTGTTGCAGTTGATTGACCAACGCATTCGAGCACGAGAACTGCCCCGTGCCTTTCATGTCGGAATACAATGCGATCGCTTCAAAATTATCGGCGGTGATTTCGCCGGGATACCCCATGATCTGAATATATCGGAAGCCAAAGAACGTAAAGCGAGGCTCATAGCTTTCAATGCCATTGCCCTTTAGTGTATAGTGTACTTCTGCTTTTGCCGCGCGCAGATTGTCGGTATAAAAATTTCCTTTCTTGTCGAGCACCTCGGCGTGACGTATCGTCACTTGCGTTCCTTTCGCGCCGGATACCTTAAAGTGAACCCATCCCGTAAGGTTTTGCCCGAAGTCGATTACCTTTTCTCCTTTGGGTGTGGTGATCACCTTGATCGGTTTGAAGGTTTCGTGTTTGGTGATGTTGGCACTTTCGCTGGCCGTCAGGTTTGTGAACGGAAAGTCTTTCACAGTCACCGGTGTCCATGCCGACGCATCAAACGAAGCTTTGTTCCAGTCGGGCATTTCCAGTTGCGCGTTGTACACTTCGCCATGATAAATGCTGGAGCTTACGATCGGGCCGGTGCGTACTTTCCATTGGTCGTCGGTGACGATTGCTTCTGAAGTGCCGTCGCTGTAGGTGACAGTGAGCTGTGCGAGTACGCCGAGTTTGTTGCCGTAAAAATTCTTGTTGTCTTCCCACGCCAGGTGGCCGCGGTACCAGCCGTCGCCGAGGATTACGCCGATGGCGTTTTTGCCTTGCGCTACAGACGCCGTAACGTCGTACACCTGGTATTGCAAGCGTGTTTTGTAGCTGGTCCATCCGGGCGTGAGGTAGGCATCGCCTACGCGCTTGCCGTTGATCGACGCTTCGTACATGCCGTGCGCGGTGATGGTGAGTCGCGCCGAAGCGATAGGTTTAGTCACGTCAAACACCTTGCGGAAATAAGGACTTGCGCCAAGCACAATGTCGCCGGGTAATCCTGATTCAATCCATTTGGCTTTCCAGTCGGCAGGAGAGAGGAACCCTGTTTCAAAGAATGCCGGTTCACTCCACGCGGTGGCTTTGCCGGCTTCGTCCCATATTCTCACACGCCAGAAATAGCGCGTGGTCGATTGAAGTGCCGCACCATTATAATCCACAAACACCGATTGATCAGAAGTGATTTTGCCAGAGTTCCACACGGCGCCTTTTGAAAGGCCTGCGAGTGTAGTGCTGACCTGCACTTCATAAGCAGTTTGCATCACCGCTCTTTTGGTGGACACGATCTTCCAGCCGAAGCGCGGATGGGCAGTGCCAAGGCCGATCGGGTTGGTAGTGTTTTCTGTTTGCAGGTCGGCGACTTTAGTCTGCGCTACAGCGACAGACACAAAGAGAATTGCAATAACGAAGGTGAGGAGTTTGCGGGGCATACCGGTGTGGATAAGAATTCAGTGAAAATTAGAGTTTTTTGATCACACGCGGAATGAGAATATTAAATTCTATACTACTGAATGTGCAGGCGGTTAAAGCGGATCGCTGATTGTTATTTGGAAGTATAGGTTTCACTATACAATCCAAAACGTTAACTTAAATTTCCTTTATCGAAAAAAGGACTTACACATATTCATACTTTTGACATACGATGAAAACGATGAAAGAACCGATTGTCTTCTTTATCCTTATTCTTACTCTGATGATCACGGACACCACCCGCGTGCATGCCCAGGAAAAATCAACCTACATGCGCATTGCTAAAATTACGGTCGACAGTACGATGCTCGACGCGTACACCACCGCGCTGAAAGAACAGATGAATGCGGCCATCGCCAATGAGAAAGGAGTGCTGGCCTACACGGCAGTGCACGACAAGCAAAACCCTTCCAGGATTACGATCTTCGAAATCTATGCGAGTGTAGATGCCTACAAGGCGCACATTCTCACCGAGCACTTTAAGAAATACAAGGCCACCGTAGCTAACATGGTCAAGAAGTTGGAGCTTACCGACGTGGTGCCCATCGGCATACAATCAAAACTGAAGTAAGAACTGTCAGTATTTCACTACTTTGGTAGTGCGCAAAGTAGACTGACTCGAAGTTAGAATTACAGAGTACACTCCATTTGGTAAGGAGGCCAGGTTGATGCTTACCGAATGCTCTCCCCATATTACATCCATTGGGGTTACCGACTGACCAAGTATATTAAACACTTCAACTTTGCTATACGGAGTATTTGTGGTGATGGTGATTAGCCCGTGCGTCGGGTTAGGAAAAGCAACCGCGGTGAAGGGAGTCTCTGCCCTGGTGATTACATCAGCGGGAAATTTGAATGTGTTGGAGTAGCCTGAACTTCCTGTTGTATTAAAAGCATGAATGCGGTAATAATAAGTTTTGGTTGTATCAATTTCGTCATCAATAAAAGCAAAAGTTTTCCTATAAAGCTTCGCACGCTCGTCAAATGAATTACCGCCGTTGGTAGACCGCTCAAGAATAAAGCCATCTTCGGCGCCCGAGGTGTACACCCAACCCAACTGAAGGTTAGCTTTGTTAGCAATCCTTCCGTTCAGGTTGACAGGATCTGGAGGCTTGGGCACGTATGCGCCGTCAAACAGAAACCGCGCAATGGCGCCTAATTTTCTTCCATTGTTCATCGAAATCCTTCCCCCCACATAGAGGTTACCTGCTGCATACTTTACCCATAGCAAACTAGTGGAAGGATCAGTAAGCGGTGTCGGGATAACAAAGCTGCCGTCTTCTTTAATAATGACAAGTCCACCGGTAGGTTGTCCCTGATAGGAACCAAACGAACCACCTATCGCGATACTGCCATCGGGCAAGATATCGATGGCCTTCAAGTTGGGAAATTCGGTGTCAAACGTACCCGCTTTAAAAGTGTCGTCGATTGTGCCGTTGGCACTAAGCCGCATGATCCGGTTGGGAACTCCAACGCCAACAAGGTAAATTCTATTCTTGGAGTCGATTTTCATATGAACGTCAGAGTACAATTTGAAAACAGACCCGGGAAAACTGGTGTCTAAATAACAATCCGGTGAAAACCGGTACAATCGCGGTGGCGATGTTCCTGAGCAAATCGCCACCACCGAACCATCCGATTGAAGATCGAAATCGGTGACCTCCTGACCCTCGGGAATGGCATATGTTCCCACCACCTTTCCCGACTTATCAAGTTTTACCATGGCGTTGACCACCGTGTTATCATAGGCGGAGAATCGTCCTCCCACAATAATATTGGCACCGTTGTATCTTATTTTGGAGATAAAGCCTGGTGTAGAAGGGCTGTAAAATGTAGAGTCGATAGTACCATCCGTATTCAATCTGGAAACACTGGCCAGAGGATTGTTCAACCCGCCTGTGACAAAAATTTTATTATCTTCTTCCAGCGCCATGGAGTTTGACCATAAGGGGGGCGCATAAAAAGTGGAGTCACGTTTTCCATTGTAACCTACTCTAAAAAACTCAGATGAAAAACCGGGTGAAAACAGATTGCCAATAGAGATCAAAGCTCTGCCTTGAAAATCAAATTGAATATCATTAAAGAAATAATTGGGTGCAGAAGAAACCTGTGTCACGGGGAAGTTCTCATCAATCGATATGTCCGGATTCACTACTCGTAGTGTGGCACCGCTTACCAGAATATGCTGATCATACAACTCGAGGTATGGCGTGACATTCATCGTTTTATACGAATAAATCAAATTGGGTGAGAAAGCAATATGTTGGTACAGCGTGCCGTCGGCGTTCAGTTCAACTCCTGCACCACTTCCGGCCACCAGTATCCTTCCGTTCTTTCGGATCGTTGCAGAACGCGCCTGGTTGTCCACGAATTGATAACTCCAGTCCACCGATCCATCAGTATTAACTCGGTACACACCATCTTGATAACCTACTACTACTTTACCATCTTCCTGCGCCGCCAACAGATACAATATGTTGTAAGAATTATATTGGTTGGCATCGGGAAAGGCATTTGCAAATCGTGAATCCAAACTTCCATCGTAGTTCAGGCGATAGAAGTTACTCTCCGGATCAGCTACAACAATTCCCAGTGGAGTTGGAAATAAAGCTGCGGCTGCAATTGTAATGTGAATATTGAAGGTAGGGTCAAAAGCTCCATCAGCAGTATAGCGCTTTATCGTATTTTCAAGGAAATGATTGACTAGTATTTTGCCGTCGGCTTGAATCCTTACATCCCAGACAGACATACCAGACTGAAATTTGAACGTGGGATCAAGTGTGCCATCGGGAAAAAGCCGTACGAGACCAGGGCAACTCACACCGTTCACAGCGGTGAAGTTTCCGCAAATTAAAAGCTTACCGTCAGGCAATACACGTGCGATTTGAACCGGTTGATTGGCATATACCTTTTTGAATGTGGTATCAATTTTACCCAGTCTGTTTATTTTAATCATACTGGCCGTAGGAGTAGAGCCATAGTAGTCGATGTTTCCAAAAAGGAGTATGCCGCCGTCCGATGCTTCCACCGCGCTCACATACTGAGGCGTACCATAAACCTCATACCAATAGGAATTATCAATATGCTGACCTACGGCTTTTTGGGTGAGCACGAAAGCGAAAATCAGCAGCCAGGATTTGAAAGACATACAATGATTGCAAGCTAAAGATACAAAAAGCCGGGAAAGGATGAGCTTTCATGTAAGCCTAAGACAAAGACAACACTTACCCCAATCTATTTGGATGGCCACGTATAGTTCTTCGACCAAATGTAAAAGGTGTCGATTTCGGTCCCATGTCCTTTTATCACTTCTTTTTCTGTTGCTCCAGCTTGCCGGGGTCGATCATTTCCATCAATTTCAATCCCAGGATTCCTTCTACGGCATTGCCGTTGGCACCGTTGCCACCAATGAGCACGTCGGGGATAAGTTTGATGTTTCCTTTCGAAAGCTCTTCGGTGATTTTATAACGTGTAAAGTTATCTCCGCCCAGCGCCTTCACGGCCAGTTCGTAGGCTTCGGCAGTAGATTTACCCACGGCGAGGATCTTGCTCGCTTCGGCATTACCCGTCAGTGAAATCTGTTCAGCTTGCGCCGACGCTTTGAGCTTGATGGCTTCCGACTCGGCCTGCGCTCTGGCGCGGGTCGACTCCGCTTCGGCATGGGCGCGCATCTTGGTTGACTCTGCTTCGGCGCTTACAGCAAGCTTCACACTGCTCGCGTCACCTTCGGCTTTCTTTACTGTGGCGTTGGCGGTGCGCTCGGCAATCTCCACGCTCTGTTGTGCCTTCACGATATCCTTTTGCATGTCGGCGATGGCGGTTTCTTTCTCCATGCCCTGCCGTGTTTCCTGTGCTTTCTTTTGAGTCTCGTACGTCACCTTTTGTTCTTCCGCAATCTTCCTGTCGGTCAATGTTTTCATCAACGTTTCGGGAGGAACGATATCCCCGATAAGGGTATCTACTGCATTGACGTTGTATTCGTCCAACACTTTTTTGATGTGCGCTTTCGCGGACTCTTGTCGTTCCTTACGTGTGGTGAGGAAGGCGATCACGTCGCTGTCTTGCGCCGAGTTTCGGAAGTAGTTGCCAATCGTTGGCTCCAGCACCTGCGATACCAGGTTCACCATATTTCCAAAGCGGGCGATAACCTTAGGCGCTTCGTTGGAGGGAACGTGAATGATCTGCGCCACGTCGAGGTTGAATGGGAATCCGTCTTTCGAGCGCACCGTGATGGTAGAAAGATTCTTGTCGAGGTTGTGTGCTTCGCTGCGCGCCGTCGCCCAGTTCAATACCAGGTTAGTCGTCGGCACCAGTTCAAGTTTCATCGTATAGGTGTTGATCGGATACTTGCCGGGGCCGAGCGGTTCAAGCCACACGCCCTTGTATCCTTTCTCTACAATATTGCCGTGTTTGAAATCGATGCCCGTAAGGTCTTTGCCTTCCTGCCCGATGTAAGAGATCACCACACCGACATACCCAATTGGAATTTCCGACATGGGGATTTCCTCTACCTGCACCGCCCACGGATTCAGGTTGTACGAACCCGCCAGGATGACCTGTGGTTGGAGACCTTTGTTTCCACCGTTTTTAATAAAGGTGCCAAAGTCCTGAAAGTTGTTATGACCTTCAATCACTTTACCTGCAATCTGTCCCGCTTCAATCGGCAGACCGTCGAGTGTAGTGACGATACCCACCATACTTTCCTGAATGCGCACCATGCTGGTAATGGAAATCTGAAAGAGCAACGTGTTGATCCGGTACGAACCGGCGGTGATGTAATTGGATTGACGACCGCGCTGTCCGCCATTTTGCAGAAACTTTTCAGCATCCTGAAAGTTGTCGCACTCTACGCGGTGTGCGAGAATGTTTCCACTGGGAATCTCCGCGCCGTCTTTCGACAACACGAGTCCTATTTTTCCTTCCGGAATGATGGTGAACGATTCCATCGAGATGCTGTATTGCCACACCCACTTCCAGAAATACAAGCCAGGGGCGAGTGTGCGTGCCTGAAAGCCGGCCTCGCCTAACGTAGCGATGATGCGGCCGTCGGGTAGCTCGCGGTTCTTGCCAAAAAGCACAAACTTCTTGGTGACCAAACCGATTTTATCTTCGGGCACGATGACCATGCCCAGCAAAAAACGAAAGATGAATTTGTAAAGTGCAATACACAGAATCAATACCAGTATCCACCAGTAACTAGCCAACGGGTTTTCCATAAAATGAATTGATTTTTATTTAGCGCGATGAGAATATAATGGATCCAAATTAATAAAGACGGAGATCATTTGAAAATGAGTCGTCTGAGTCCTCCATCAGAAACACCGGTAATACATTACGGGTTGAATTACATCAAGACTCTTGATTTTTTAGTGTATTATTTGCGAAGTGCGCGCTCGATCAATTTCTGATCATCACACGCATTCCTCCATTACCCGCACCCATCGGGTTAAGTTGTTTGTTGATGGAATAGGTGAAACTCAACATGATGTACCGGCCCAGGTTGTTGGTGGTTTCCTGCTGCAGGTAGTTCGTGTTGGCCGATTGGTTTACACTCATGCTTTGGTCGAGGATGTTCATCACGGCAAGCTTCAGTTCACCAGTTTTATTCTTCAGTAAGAACCTTGAAAGCGATGCATTCCAGATCGGGAAGTTGCGGCTGAAGCCTGTGGTTTCGCTTTTGTAAATATAATAGTCGAGCGTGCTGTTGAACTGATAGTTCTTCAGGAAGGTGAGGTTACCTTCTGCCGAGTAGGTATTGTTGGTGTAAACCTGATTGAGATTCTTTGTAAAGTCGTATTCCGTTTTTTGTCGGCTGATCTGTGCACTCAATCCAATTAGCAAAACGTCGTTAAGTGTATAGTCGTACCTTACCGAGCCGCCGAGTATTTGCTGACGCGCCGTATTCTCCACATTGTTCAGCAGGTTAATCCCTTTGGTGTACGTGCCCGTAGGACCAATACTTACTCGACTTTTCAGCCGCTCAATTGGAAAACCAAAACTGAAGTTCCCGTTGAGCATCACATTTTCATGTACGTTCACGGGCTTGGTGGTGCGAATGAGTTTGTCGTCAACAGTCTGTCCGTTGGCAAAAGCATTCTTCGTGATGTTGGCCGTGATGAACGAGAAAAAGCTGATGAAACGCGACGGATTGAAGAGCGTGTAGTTGAACGTGAACCGATGGCTGTATGCCGGCTGCAGGGAGGGGTTACCTACCGTCAGGTTAAGTGGATCGGTGTTATCGATCACCGGTTGTAGTTGCTGAATGGTTGGCTCCTGCATGGAGGCATCGTAGTCAAAGCGAAGGTGACGGAAGTTGGAGAAATCATAGTTGAAGTGAACGGCCGGAAGCAGATTTTGAAATTGACGGTTGATGTCGATGCCCTTTAACAGCAAGCGTCCCTGCAAATCGGTTTTCTGCCAGCTTATGCTGGTGGAGAGATTGTATTTCTTTCTGTTAACGCGAAAGCTCAGGCCTGGCCTATTGTAAATATAGTTGCTGCGATAGCGGTTGCTGTAAGTGGAGTCAAACACCGGTTGAGTGCCGGCCACGTCATACACTTCGCGGTTTACTTCGTTTTGATTAGTGCGGAAAGAGTAGGAGGCCTCCAAGTATTTTCGCTTGCCCAGTGGCTCTGTGTAGGTGAAGGTAGCACCGTACGTTTGGTTATTTGTTTTTTGCGCGTTGGATTGCACGATGCTTTGCAGTTCGTTGGTTTGGTAATACTCATTGTTGGCCTGCAACGTGCCGTTGCTGTTGTTTTGCGAGTACGTGCCGGTGAGGTTGACCGACATGTTGCGGCCTTTCTTTGCAAAGCGATGCCGCAGCAGCAGGCTCGACGTAAGGTTCAGTGCGTTGCCTTCCAGGTACGTAGTGCGGTCACTTTGATTTTGCACGTTGCCTGAAGCCGAGAAGGTGCGGCTGCTGCTCGCCACGCGTTGGGTGTTATAGGAATTAGATGCCGAGGTATTCCACTTGAGTGAATTGACCGAGTCAATCTTATGGTCTATGGTAAAATTCCCGCGATGGCTGTCGTTTGTGCCGTGCTGCACACTGGCCTGATCAAAGGTGTAACTCGACTGATCCGGAAGGTAATTGATGCGATGTGTATTTTTAATCACGTTCTGATCGAGCCGGTTGTAAAAGTAACTGCCATTGAGTTTTGATTTCTTACTCAAGTCTTCATTCAGGTTTACACCGGCCGCATAGTTGGTCATGATGCCGTTTTGCCTCCCTCCGAAGTTGAGCGGCACGCCGTTTTGATTGTCGCTGTTAAACTCCAGCCGCATAGCACCGCCTGCCAGCATCTGCTGTGAGCCACCGGTGAAGTTGAGGTAATCCTCGAAAGAGAATCCTTGTTCGTTAACGTTATTGCCCATTCCTAAAAAGGAAAGCTGGCGTTTTTTAGTGAAGCGGTTCAGGTTTGTTTTCAGGCTAAAGCGATCGTTGGTACCCGCGCCGCCGGTGAGTGTGCCAAAGATGCCGTTGCGTTTTTCTTCTTTCAATTCCAGATTGATGGATTTCTCGCGCTGGCCGTCGTCGACACCAGTAAAGACGGCCTGATCAGATTTCTTGTCGAACACTTGCACTTTGTTGATGGCATCGGCAGGCAGATTGCGTGTCGCGAGCTTCGGGTCTCTTCCGAAGAACTCTTTTCCGTCCACCATCACACGTTGTACGGTCTCACCTTGCGCACGGATGGTTCCATCGCTTTCTACCTGAATGCCGGGCATCTTCTTGAGCAGGTCTTCTACGTTGGCATTCGCTTTTGTTTTAAACGACCCTGCATTGTATTCGATGGTATCGCGCTTCACGGTCACCGGCGCCCTTTCGCCTTTCACGGTGAGCTCCGCAAGTTCTTTCGACTGCGGCTTCAGGCGAATGACTCCCACGTCTACCACAGGCACGGTGGGTTGTGAAATCACGGACTGCACTGCACTGGCGTATCCCACAAACGTGACTTTGAGTTGATAGCGCCCGGCAGGAATGTTTTTTAGTTCAAAGAAGCCCTTGTTGTCGCTGGCGGTAAAGCTGACGAGCGAAGAATCTTTCTCAAGCATCAACAGCACCGTAGCCGACGGCAGACTTGTTGACGCGGTGTCCATCACTTGGCCGCGCAGCATAAATTTTTGGGCGAGCAGCGCCGGGCTGGTGAGCACCAGCAAAGCGATCAAAAGGTTTCTCATAGTGTATGCAGCAGTAGTTATGGAATCAGTTTCTGCGAATGATTATGCCGCCAGAGCCCCCCATCTTTTTCATTTGTTCATCAACCATTTTGCGAAAAGCAGCACCGGAAATCGGTGTGCCTCCTGATGGAATTTTGATTTCTCCTTTCTTCAGCGACCGCGCATCGATCTTTCGGGCGATGTAGATGCGCTCACCTTCGTTGATGTTTACTTCCAGTACGGTGCCCGGTAACGACGAATAGCGGTCGGGTCCAAGTGAAGATCGCACTTTGTCAGTGAACCACACCACGGTGGTTTGCTTTCTTGCTGTATCAACTTTAGTAGCTTTTTTGCATTCATAACCTAGAATCGTTTTCGTCTCGGCACTGAGTTTCCATCCGGAGGCTTTCAGGGTGTCGGTGACGAGGTATTTTTTATCCATGAATTCACGCAACTCTATTACCTGCTGATCCGCCGGATTTGTATACACCTCAGTTAATGGCATGCGCATTTTTATTTGCACACCATTATTATTGCTCGCTTCTTCGTCATCGTCTTCTTCCACGGGTTTGAACAGTGACTCCCCGGCGCTGAAGAACAATTGAAACTGCGAGGTTCTGAATTCAGGGATCATTGCTTTGATGCCTTCATTGTCTTTGGGAATATTACGGTGCATGTTTACTTTGAAATCAAAGTCAATCACACCCTCAGTCGATTGAGCCATACATAGTCCGGCCGACAAAGCCACAAGCACACCTGCCAATAATAGAATTTTTTTCATGCTGATTATGGTTAATATATTTTGCTGTAAATCTACGGGCTGAAATGCGCCGCAATGGTTAAAGGTTCTGAAAGGAATGTTAATTAAGGTTAAAAGCCTGTACACTCCACCACCAACGCTTACCTTTGTGCCATAACGTGTGGTGAAAAAGAGACCTAATTCAATATCGCTTCTGCTGATTGCCTGTAGCCTGGCTTTGGTGTTGGCGCTTCAAACGCTATGGCTTCGCAGCGCGTATGACGATGCCCGTTTGCAACTAACCAAAGAAGTGAACCGGCTCTTTACTGCTACGCTTTTCGCCGTAAAAGATTCTGTGATTCAGAAGAGCATTGTTCCCGTCGGCGGAGATTCTGTTCGACATGCAACAAACTTTTTTACTTTCGGCGATTCTATTCGTCTTGATTCACCGATGCCTAAAGACTCCGCAGTTCGACGCGTTGCGCTGTCAAAGAATGCAATTCGGGTTGAAGTGTATTCTTCTGCACGGTTGCAGAACGGTCACTCAGACAGTAGCATGAGAGCCATCATCGGCAAAGCGACGCAGCTTCAGGGCAAAGGCGGGCAGCTGAAAAACTTCATTGTCAAGATCAGTTCAGATACGCTGTCCACCGACAGTTTGAAACATAAGTTCGGTCAGGCTTTGCACAAGGCTACTATTGATTTGCCTTTTCGCATCCTGAAAAATCCAAAGCCCGAAAAGACGGCAGGAGTTTCCATTACGTCGGATTTTATACCCTACAATCCGATTTGCCATTATGCCGCACGAATAGACCATGTGAATGCGTACCTGTGGAAGAAGATCGCACCGCAGATAGCCTTTTCCATTTTCTCTACCTTGCTCACTACGTTTTCATTTCTAGTGCTTTACCGCAGTCTGCGCAGCCAGCAGCAGATGATGGAACTGAAAAATGATTTCATCGGCAACATCACGCACGAGTTGAAAACACCCATCGCTACAGTAAGTGTGGCGCTCGAAGCGCTCAGGGATTTTGATGCGCTGAAAGACCCGAAGAAAACGGAAGAGTATCTTACGATGGCACAGAACGAACTTGGTCGCCTGACGTTGCTGACGGAGAATGTGTTGAAGATGGCTACGCTGGAAGGAGGGAGCACTACCTTCCTAAAAGAGAAAGTTGATTTCAGCGACATGGTTGAGCGCGTGCTGGCGTCGATGAAATTAATTATAGAAAAGAATCAGGCTGTGGTATCATTTCAGAAAGAGGGAGAACACTTTGCGCTGGAGGGCCACGCCGTGCACCTCACCAACGTGGTGTACAACCTGCTTGACAATGCTCTCAAATACAGTCAACCCCCAACCGTCATCACCATTCTGCTGAAAGAAAATGCCGACCACATTCTCTTCTCTATAAAGGATAATGGCATTGGCATAGCCAAAGAATATCACAAGAAGATATTCGATAAGTTCTTTCGCGTGCCTACGGGCAACATACACAACACACATGGCTATGGACTGGGGTTGAACTACGTAGCTGAAGTACTACGCCTGCATCGCGGCACGATACACGTGGAGAGTGAGCCTGGACAAGGCAGTACATTTACTATTCAACTAAACTCAGGCCGTCGTGAGTAATCCAACGATCTTGTACGTAGAAGATGAGCCTTTCCTCGGGCGCATTGTAAAGGAGAGCCTAGAGGCCCGCAACTTCACCGTCACCATGGTAAGCGACGGAAAGGACGCGGTTAAGAAGTTTACCGATTCGCGCCCCGACCTGTGTGTGCTGGATGTAATGCTTCCCAACAAAGATGGCTATTCCATTGCACAGGCGATTCGCCAATCTAATGACAAAGTGCCGATCATCTTCGTTACGGCCAAGACGCTCACCGAAGATGTAGTCAAAGGCTTTGAGGCCGGAGGCAATGATTACATCCGAAAGCCTTTCAGCATGGAGGAACTGATTCTTCGCATCAACAACCTGCTGCGGCTGACGCAACGTTATGGCTCGCCTTCCGAGAAAATAGTGCTTAGTGAATTTGAGTTTCACCCCGACCGCTACGAACTCAGACACCAAGAGAATGTGCGCAAGCTTTCGCACCGCGAGGCGATGTTGCTACTGGTACTCTCTCAAAACAGAAATACCACCGTGAGTCGCAAGGAGGTATTGCTTACCGTATGGGGCGACGACACGTTTTTTAATTCCAGAAACCTGGACGTGTACATCTCCAAGCTACGCGATTTCTTCAAGCCCGATCCGGCCATTGAAATCATCACCATAAAAGGCGTGGGCTATCGCTTTTCGGTAGACGAGCAGGCGTGATGCGCAACGTGGTCCAAAAGCGTGGCGACACCAATGCACTGCCGCACGAAAGATAAAACACAGCCATAATTTCTTTTTATGGCTGTGGAAGAATCCGTTATTTCGATCGTTTGGTTTTAAGAAACTCTATGGCTTTTTCTAATACTTCATCTTTGCCTTTACGAAAACCCTTTAAGGTAGGCTTAGTATAGATATCAGGTATTATCCCTTTGCGCTGTAACTGCCGACCATCCTGATAGGTGTACACCTGGCCTGTGAACGTAACACGCACACCACCTGGAATATAAAAAAAGCAGACCGCACCATCGGCTCCGGAACTATTGCTTCCGATAATTGTAGTGTTGGGCGACTGATCCATTTCGATAGCAAAACTTTCGGCTGAGCTGGCCGTGGATTCATTGATCAGCACAGCCGCGGGAATATTGAATTGCACCTTCTCTGGTTGAGTCGCAATAGGACTATGATACTGTCTATTGCGCATCACATCAAAACCATCTCCTTTGTTAATGGACACAGGGGTTTCTGCCAATGCATTGAGGTTGGGTGAAAGCCAGGAAGCCACCTGGTAAGGCGCTCCGGAATCCGGATAGCCTCTCATGTCTAAGATAACGCCTTTCACCTTTCCTAGCAGTACTTTTGCTTCCTCAAGTTGTTCTTCCTTCAGTCGATCCATGTCGATATAGCCAATTTGATTTTCAAGTTCCGTTACCACTTCGGTGGCTCGCGGGTGCAACCGAAAAAACGGGTCAAAGATGGAACTTCGAGGTAGCTTAACGGTGCGATTCGCACCATCCTTGTTACGCATGTCAAGAAGTGCTTCCGAATTTGGAGCCCCGTTCAAAAGGAGCAACCCGGCATAGTACTCACCCACATCAGGGGTGGAGTATGACAAGTACGGAAGAAAGCGTTTGATCCGGTCAGCTACATTTTCTCCATCTACTTTCAAAATCTCGTCACCTACACGAATGCCATATTTTTTCGTGACTGAATCGTGGGCTACGTTAGACACCACGGGTTTATTTTGAATCATCTTGATACGCAATGGCGGAGTACCTATGCCATACACCGAAGTCAATAAATTTACAGTCGTAAATGCACCATGGCTGTCCTGAAGGTGGGCTATCATCTCGGCGACTGCAAGATTATATTCTTTTTCTGACGAGGCTCGTTGGAACTTGAGAATGAATTCAGGTAAAACCTGACTCCATTTCTTATCCATCAAATCTTTGAAAGGAAAGTAATACTCAATCATGTTCCATATCTTAAAAGCGGCCAGCAGTCGATACTCTTCCGAAGGGAATTTCAGTTCTTCATACTTTTTTTCAGGTTTAGCATCAGACAATATTGAAACGGGTTTTGCGGCGGCCCTCACGGGTACCTTTCCGTTAATGATGGACTCGGCATAGCGGATAGCGAATTGAAGGGCCTCTTCATTATTTTTAGTGGGGCCTGTAGTAACATCGGGAGCAAAACCAATAGTGCCGTCAGCAAAGATTACTTCACTCACACGCATATTAGCTTTGTATGATTCGCCGAGGTCAACTCTTGATTTCTTCACCATCTTTTCATCCGTCACGTTACCCTCGCCAATAATCACTGCTTTGCCCGCCTTTTGAAGAGTTAGCACAAACCCTGGAATGTCTGTGCGATCATTGATAAGAAAGACAAGCGGAATGGGAGAACCTTCGGATAGGTTGTATGGAGCTGGGCTACTTTGTGTGAGAAATCCAGTCTGATAAATACTGGAAGTAAAACCCGTCGATGGCGGACCATAATTTACTTTGTAGCGCTGACCGGAATACTGTAAGTTGGAAGGATACAACAAGGAGATCAATCCGCTGATCCGAAATGAAAATTCAAGATCACCCCACGTCCATCCGTCTTTGGTCAGCTTTCGGACATCGAACACAATGGCCTTTTTATTGACCATTTTGCTTTTGACTTCTTTCAATCTGCGATCTGTTTCCGGTAGGTTTGACAAGTCGCTATAGTCAGTCATCTCTACTACCAGTATTTCCTCGTTGTGGTTGTATACCTTAGGATGCGCTTCGCCGGGCAGCGACAAAGGCCAGCTCGTTTTAGGTTCTCGGATCACATACGTAGCCGGGTCATGCAGCATTCCCAACATTTCATCTATCGCTTTGGCGTATTCCTCCGAGGTTTGTGCTGCTTTAACTTTAGGAATAGTTTGTATCAATGCCGAGTCCCAGTCAATGGGCTTGTAGCTCAGGTAAGGATGAAAATATTTCACCTTTCCCCACAGCTCACAGAGACGTATGAGTCTCTTTAACTGAACAGAGTCAGGCTTGGGTTGTGACCAACCATAAAGAAATGACGTGCAAAGGAAAAAGGTGATGGCAATTTTTTTTAACATGGTATGGTAGTTTTATTTCGATCGCTTGGTCTTTAAAAACGCTATGGCTTTTTCTAAGACTTCATCTTTGCCTTTGCGAAAGCCCTTTAAGGTAGGCTTAGTGTATATATCGGGTATTACCCCTACACGCTGTAGCTGGCGACCGTCTTCATATGTGTAGTCCGCTGCTGTGAAAATAACGGGCAGACCACCTGGTATAAAAAAAATACTAACGGCACCATCGGCTCCGGAACTATTGCTTCCAACGATTGTGGTGTTAGGCGACTGATCCATTTCGATAGCAAAATTTTCAGCTGCGCTTGCCGTAAACTCATTGATCAGTACCGCAGAAGGAATATTGAATTGTAATTTTCTATTCGGATTAGGATTAGATGTAGGATATTGATATTTGCGATGGCGCATTACCTCAAAACCTTCGCCTTTACTCAATGTGACAGGCACTTCTACCCGGGCATTAACGTTGGGTGACAGCCAAGAAGACACCTGGTAAGGCGCTCCGGAAACAGGATAGCCTCTCATATCCAAAATAACGCTTTTCACTTTTCCCAATAGTGCCTTTACTTCCTCCAATTGGTCTTCCTTCAAGCGGTCCATGTCGATGTAACCAATTTGATTTTCAAGTTCCTTGACCACTTCGGTCGTTCGCGCACGCAATGGAAGAAGTGCCTCACTGGTGGAGCTTCGCGGCAGCTTAACATTACGAATCACCCCATCCCCATTGCGCACTTCTAGAAGCGCTTCCGAATTTAGAACACCCGTCAAAAGTAGAGATCCCGCAGAGCGCTCACCTACATCGGGCGTGGAGTACGACAAGTATGGAAGAAACCGCTTGATCCGGTCAACTGCATTTTCTCCATCTACTTTCAGAATCTCGTCGCCCACACGGACGCCATATTTTTGTGTGATTGAATCATGGGCTACTTTATAGACTACGGGTTTATGTTGAATCATCCTGATAAGCAACGGCGGAATACTTTTGCCATATATCGAAGTCAATGCGCTTATACCCGTAAATGCTCCATGACTGTCCTGAAGGCAGGCTACCATTTCGGCTACGGTAAAATTGTAGTCCTTTTCAGACGAAGCCCGCTGGAACTTAGGAATGAATTGGGGTAAAACCTGACTCCATTTCTTATCCATCAAATCTTTGAAAGGGAAGAAGTACTCAATCATATTCCATATCCTGAAAGCAGCCAGCAGTCGATACTCCTCTGGGGGGAATTTCATTTCTTCATACTTTTTATCTGGTTTACCATAAGGCAATATAGAAGCAGGTTTAGCTGAAGGCCTCATCATTACTTTTCCACTGGTGACGGACTCTGCATAGTGGATAGCAAATTGGAGCGCTTCTTCATACTTAGTATAAGGGCCTATAAAAACATCCGGAGCAAACCCTACAGTACCATCGGCAAAGATTACTTCACCCACGCGCACATTGGCCATGTATGATTCACCAAGGTCAACCATTGATTTTTTCACCAGCTTTTCATCCGTCACATTACCCTCACTAATAATCGCTGCTTTGCCCGCTTTCTGAAGTGCTAGTACAAACGCGGGGATTTCAGTATGATCATTGACAAGAAAGACAAGAGGCATAGTAGCGCCCTCGGATTGGTAGTTTGGCGATGGACTAATTAGCGTTAGAAATCCAGCTTGGTAAAAACCTCCACTTGGAGCCGCCGTCAGCGCGCCATAATTTACCCTGTAGCGCTGACCGGAATATTGTAGATTGGAGGGGCACAATACTGGAATCAATCCGCCTCTTCGAAGGTAATACTCAAGACTACCCCAAGTGAATCCGTCTTTCGTCAACTTTCGGATGTCGAATACTACTGCCTTTTTATTCACCATTTTGCTTTTGACTTCTTTCAGTCTTCGTTCTGTTTCTTCCAGATTCGACAAGTCGCTATAGTCAGTCATCTCTATCACCAGTATTTCCTCATCGTAGTTGTACACTTTAGGATGCGCCTCGCCGGGCAGCGACAAAGGCCAGCTCGTTTGGGGTTCGCGGATCACGTAAGTAGCAGGGTCATGAAGCATTCCCAGCATTTCATCTATCGCTCTGGCGTATTCTGATGAAGTTTGTGCCGCTTTTACTTTAGGAATAGTTTGTATCAATGCCGAGTCCCAGTCGATGGGCTTGTAACTCAGGTAAGGATGAAAATATTTCACCTTTCCCCACAGCTCACAGAGACGTATGAGTCTCTTTAACTGAACAGAGTCAGGCTTGGGTTGTGACCAACCATAAAGGAATGACGTGCAAAAGAAAACGGTGATGGCAATTTTTTTCAACATAGTGTGCCGGTTTTAAAAGTGAATGGTCAATACCGAATCTGGGCTAAGGATTAGCACAATTACAGCGGCACAAAACAATACCAGGCAGTACTTCAGGAATATGGATTTAGTATCAGATTTAGGTAGAATTGATTCGTTCACTTGAAATATCGATGCCTTAATGGGTTTTGGCTACCAATCTTGGGATGAAATAACTGTTTCCTTCTTGAAGCGAAGTGACAAATGTCTCTTCCTGAAATAGCTTGACAGATTTGCAGGTAAACAAACTCAATATGGGAAGAACAAAACATTTAGTTAAGTAGAAAAAGTTGGATTTCGAACGAATCGTAAACTAAAGCGGATTCCTACGCAAGCGATGGAAGAGCCAATTGGAAAATGAATCATTGTGTTACTTAAACATCGATCCAACATGGTTGGAGCACTCGGTTCAATACAAATTTCAGAAGTATCCCTTTTGCACCTCGATTAACTAAAATCAAGAAAGTGAGAGCTGCAATCGATTATGATTTTGGTCAATTGGAGATACCCGTTACCATTATTTACTTTCATGTTGCTCAAAGTTAAATCTTGAGTTAATCGTTAAATACATGGAGCGTGGCAAAAAGAGGATTTTCGTTTTACTTATTACAATAGTAATTTCTGGATGTACTTCCACCTGGGAGGATGATGATAGTAACTGGCAGAGAATTTATAACCAGCAGAAACCCGAATATGTCAAGATCATTCATTCGCGCTATACGCGATTGAAATTGCTCAACACTGAGTTTTGGTATTTTTTTGAGACTACCTATAATTCAAAAATACTAAACCTAATGCTATCGAATGGCGACCTTGTACAGGTTAAGAATCCATCTGCCATCGAGAGGTCTAAACTTTGCCCTGCCCTGTGCCCCATATGGTTTGCACCGGAACCACTGGCGAATTATGAAGTATGGACAGGGTCGTGGAAGAAAACCAGCAAACATAAAGGCTACTTCAAGTTGTTTATCGACAAGGAAAAAAAATACCTCTTCTGGTGTGATAGCAACATATAGTTAAGTGTTGAATTTGAGGATTTAATTGTTAAACAAAAAGCTTCACTGAAATCGCTCACATTCAAGGTAATCCTTTCATATAAAAAACAAATTCATTTTCTGCTAAAGAGCTAATAAGCCTCATCATTTCTTTGTACATTAAAATCAACGCTTTTTTAAAGTGAACCTCAAACCATTGGACTTTATTATAAGGAAAAGAGTTTGTGCATTCATTACTTATAAATACAATCCGGTCGAAGGTCAAACTGTCGGCAGAGGAAGCTGAGGCTATAAAATCTTCTTTTACTCTTCGAAGAGTGAAGAAGAAACAACTTGTTTTGGCGGCTGGCAACATTGGCCAGGAGTTTTTCTTTGTTCGGCGTGGGCTTCTTCGGTTGTTCAGCACGGATGACAAAGCCAACGAACATGTCATACACTTCGCGCCAGAAGGCTGGTGGGTAGCCGACAATCATAGCTTCCTGTTGGGTAAGCCCGCCATTTTCAGTATTGAGGCATTGGAAGATTCGGAAATCCTGATGCTAAGTAAAGAAAATGTTGATGCATTGAGCGCCAGGGTGCCCATCATGGAGCGCTATTTCAGGTTGCTGATGCAAACCGGAATAATTTCACTTCATCGCCGGATTGCCAACGCACAAAGTCAATCGGCAGAGCAAAAGTACCTTGAGATGATGGAGTTGTATCCTGATATCGTCATTCGTACACCGCAGCATTATATCGCTTCTTACCTTGGCGTCACTCCGGAAACACTTAGCAGAATCCGAAAGAAAGTGTCATCCAATCCATAATAAAAGACTGGAAGTTTTTCTTATCCTAAATCAACATAACTCAGTTTTAGTTTCGATAGTTTTGAGCCTGACTTAAGGCTTGTTTTTTGTTTTGGAACTTTACGCCTGCCTGGGGATGTTGACATGTCACACAATGGATTTTTAAACGATGGAATTAGGTATTTATACGTTCGCTGATGTTCAGCCCGATAGAGTAGCAGGAAAAGCCTTCAATACCCATCAGCGGGTGAAGGATTTAATGGAAGAAATTCAGCTTGCCGATCAGGTTGGCCTTGATGTATTTGCGGTAGGCGAGCATCACCGCCCGGATTATGCGGTGTCTGCTCCGACAGTAATTCTTGGCGCCGCGGCCGCCGTCACCAAAAAAATCAAACTGTCAAGTGCTGTTACGGTGTTAGGGTCGGAAGATCCTGTGCGCGTATTTCAGCAGTTTGCCACCGTTGACCAACTTTCTGATGGCCGGGCCGAGATTATGGCTGGCCGGGGTTCATTCATCGAGTCTTTTCCTTTGTTTGGATATGACCTGAAAGACTATGACCGGTTATTCGAAGAGAAGCTTGATTTGCTTTTGAAGATCAATGCCAGTGAAACACTTTCGTGGCGAGGGAAATTCAGACCCTCGTTCAGTGAGTTAGGCATTTATCCAAGACCCTATCAATCGCAGTTGCCCGTATGGCTAGCGGTGGGAGGAACTCCTGAATCTGCTGTCCGTGCCGCGCATTTGAAGTTACCAATGGCGTTGGCCATCATCGGGGGCATGCCGGCCAACTTTGTGCCGTTTATTAACTTATATAAAGAGTCAGCTCGTGAGGTAGGCCGGGATATAAATTCACTGCCGTTGGGAATCAATTCTCACGTGTATGTTTCTACCTCTTCGCAGGCTGCTGCCGACGAATATTATCCGACCTATGCGGCGATGATGAACCGGATTGGAAGGGAAAGAGGATGGCCGCCGTTGAGCCGCGAACAGTTTGAGGCGAACCGCTCACCGAAAGGATACCTGATGGTGGGTAGCGTGCAACAAGTGATCGACAAAATGCTTTACGAATACGAACTGTTTCATCACACGCGTTTCCTTGCGCAGATGAGCGTAGGCACGATGGACCATAAGAAGATCCTTCAGTCGATCGAATTATTCGGCACACAAGTAGCGCCTGTTGTTCGCAAGTATGTGGCGGAAAAGAAGCCGGTGTCAGTCTTGTCGTAAGGAATTCAAGTCCTGAAATGAATAGAAACAAATTTTTAAAATCAATTGCCTTATTACCCTTGGTGGGAACGAGTATGAAACTAACTGCCTTAAATGAACTGAACAAAACGCTGGCCCCAACTGAAAAAATGCCGGTAATGTTCCTTGGCCACGGTAGCCCGATGAATGCCATCGAAGAAAATGAATTTGTCACAGGCTTTCGAAGTGTGGCTAAAAGCATTGCCAAGCCAAGTGCGATCTTATGTGTATCGGCGCATTGGGAAACCAAAGGAACGTACGTAACGGCCATGAACAATCCACCCACCATTCACGACTTTGGCGGGTTTCCTCAAGCCCTTTTTGATGTGCAGTATCCGGCACCCGGTAGTCCGGAGTTGGCGCACGAAGCAAAGAATCTGGTGAAGAAAACAAATGTAGGACTCACCGAACAATGGGGGCTTGATCATGGCGCATGGAGCGTGATCAAACATCTTTATCCTAATGCCGACGTGCCTGTGATTCAAATGAGCATCGATCATTTTCAATCAGCTCAATATCATTATGATCTCGCCAAGGAGTTGGCTGCTCTTCGCCGGAAAGGCGTGCTGATCGTGGGCAGCGGTAACATGGTGCATAACCTTCGCATGGTAGCGTGGGACAAACTCAACACCGACAACTTTGGTTACGATTGGGCGTTGGAGGCCAGCGATAAAATGAAAAAATACATCCTTAACGGCGATCATAAGCAACTTATCAACTTCCGGTCGCAAGGCAAATCATTTGACCTTGCCATCCCGACGCCGGAACATTTCATTCCGCTGCTCTATGTGCTGGCTTTTCAGGAAGCCAACGAAGAAGTGTCGATGTTCAATGATAAAGCAGTTGCCGGAGCATTGACAATGACGTCAGTGAAAATCGGATAACGCACAGATCGACGGTGACGGAGTCAATCATTACGATTTTTATGAACACATCGGTGTTCATAAGTGTACAATATTTAAAGGCGATGACCGGAATTTCGTCAATTCGGTCGCTGGCACATTTATTGGGCGAGGTGGATATTTCTTTGTCAACTGAACCGTTAATTGTGCATGAAAAAAATCACTTCCTTTCTATTGTTTGCTTCAGGCGCTGACCTGAAGATTCTTGAGCAATGCCCGACCGACAAAAACAAATACATCGGCATCGGCGGAACTGTATTCTTTACAGGCTTATTTGCTGCGCTTGCTGCGGCGTATGCGCTGTTCACTGTTTTTGATAGTTATGTATTAGCCATTCTTTTGGGAATTGTGTGGGGATTAATGATTTTCAATCTCGACCGCCTTATTGTTTCTGGCATTCGTAAAGAAGATAAGGTGTGGCGTGAGTGGCTCAGCGCTTTACCCCGAATTCTTTTAGCAGTCGTGATCTCTCTGGTGATAGCAAGACCCTTTGAGTTAAAGATATTCTCGAAAGAAATTGATCCTGAGTTGGTACAAATGGAGCAACAAGTGTATGCGGCTCAGGAACAGGAAGCTAAATCCAGATTTGAACCTGAGCTTGTACAAATTCGTGAGGATGTTAATCGGTTGAAACAGGAGATCACCGACAAGGCTCACCAGAGAGATCAGCTGGCACAGTTGGCACAGCAGGAAGCCGACGGAACGGGCGGAAGCAAAATCAAAAACCTTGGGCCGATCTATAAAATTAAAAAGGCGGATGCAGACAAAGCTGAACTCGAGCTTGTCGCACTGGAAAAGGAAAACGCTAACAAAATTCTGGCGCTCGAAAGTCTTTATAAAGAAAGGAGCGGAGCGATGCTTGGCGTGACCAATTCCCTCGAACACACACGCCTGAATGGTCCGGCTGCAAGGATGGAAGCACTGACACGATTGGTTGAAAAAAGTGGCACGATGTGGTGGGCGCATATTTTTATTGTCATGCTCTTTATGGTCGTAGAATTATCGCCCATCATTGTCAAATTGTTTTCGAAGAAAGGTCCGTATGATTCAATGCTTCGCAGCGTGGAGCATGATTTTATTTGCAAAGAAGTAGAGTCTGTGGTACGAGCTTCGGCGGAAGCCAAGAAACAAACTGCTCACCTTGGCGATGTGGAGAAAGAGTACGTGACACGAAAGCTGGATGCCGAGTTGATTTAAAGCCAATCACGTTTGCAAGCGAATCGGCGTCGGCTACCAATCGAATAGACGGATAAACGAAATAATCAAGGCGATAATAAATCCGCCGAGTGAAATTCCTAGAAAGATCACGAGCCAAAACGGCGCGAGGAGAAAACTAAGCGCGTTAAGGAATTTTCTGGGGAGCTTCATGCAAACGATCTTAAATGAAAACTACTGTTTGCGATTAGTCTCCAAAAATGATGCCGCAACTATCCCTTTGGATTACAGGCAATTAAGTGGAATGAGGAATTCAATTTCGTGAATACAAAACAATTCGTTCGTGATAAGCAACGAAATGGAGGCGCGGGTCATTGACCTGTAGAATCAGACTTGGAAGTCAGCCTCTCGTCAAATCCTAGGAAAAGCTTGGTTAATGGAAAAATCATTAAATTGACATCAAATTAACCCAATTTATGCCAAGTTTTTTCCAGAAAGCGCTGGGCGTGTTCGTGGAGTTTGAAGAGGATAATAAAGAATCCAAACCCAATGTCACGACTAAGGCCAGTGCCACACCGGTGAGTCAGGCGTCAAGCCTTGCGCAGAATCCAGCGGAGGCCGCCAAGTTTGAAAAGTATTTTGATGGCCTTTTCGAAAGGGCAAATTTTCCGGGCCCGGACTATTATGAGTTCTTCAAAATGATGGATACGCTCGAGGCGCACATCCACGATGAGAAGGCGCGGTTGTCAGCCACGTTTGCATCGCTGAGCATTCAGGGGCTTACAAAAGAAATTCTCATTGACTCCGCCAACAAGTACAAGGCCATCATTGAAAAAGACCTGGTTGAATTTGAAAAGGCATTGAATGAAAAGGCTTCTGTTGAAGTAGGGCAACGCCAAAAGGAACTTCAGGATATTGAAAAAAAGATCGTGACCAACTCGGAACAAATTCAGAAACTCACCAAAGAAATAACTGAATACCAGCAGACTATCTCCAAGCTTAAAGCCAAGATCGCCGAAGAAGATAGTAAGCTGAAAGAAAACAATAACGGCTATCTTACAGCCAGTAAAGCTGTCACCAGCAAGATCGTTTCCGACATACAAAAAATACAAACCACACTTTAAACAATTATGGAGACACAACTATTTCCTAACTCACCTCAGGAACTGAAATCGTATTGGAACAGACCAGGCGGAAAGTTTGGGATTATCGCCGGGTTAGGAATTTTAGGAGCGATCGGGTACTACGTGCTGCCGATTTTATCCTCCATCGTATGGAACACCTTGAATTTCGGCATCGCCATGGCTTGCCTGGCCTTGTTTCTCTATGCCATCACTCACCGCAAGCTTCGTCTCAGTTTATTTTATTTCTACGAGATTCTTATGAAGAAACTTGTCGGTGTGGTGATTGAACTCGATCCATTTATTATCGCCGAAGATTACCTTAACGACATGGAAGAGCAGCGCGAAAAGCTCTACAAGCAATCGACTGAAGTAGATGGCCAGAAGGAGAAAATCAACCTGAAGATCAAAGAAAAGCGCGATGAGATCAACAAGCTGATGCTCAAAGCGCAGGTAGCAAAGGAAAAAAACATGCTTCCTGAATTGGGCAACTATACCCGTCAGATCGGAAGATTGAACGAATACATCGAGCAACTGACACCAATTCACGACAACCTTTCGCGTATTGGTGAATACCTGACTAAGATTCACAAGAACAGTGCGTACCTGATTGAAGATGCAAAGAACGAATTGGAGTTGAAGAAAGACCTGTACAAGTCCGTAACGTCCGGCAATCAGGCGCTCAATTCGGCGTTGAAAATTTTTAAAGGTGATCCTGAAAAGAAATTGTTGGTAGAGCAGTCGATGGAGTTTTTGAAAGAAGACATTGCCGGCAAACTCGCCAACATGAAAAAAGCCATAAGCTATTCGGCCGACTTCATGCAGTCTATCGACCTGGATAATGCCACATACGAAAAAGAAGGTTTGAAATTACTGGAAAGTGTAAATCCTGAAAGTGGCTACAAGCTTACTGTTTCAGCTTCACAACCTAGCAACGTACCTGCCAATAACTACAACGACTTACTTAAATAGATTCTAAATTTAACTCCTAAATAAAATGGCTGTAAAAGTTAAGACATCAGGAAAATTACTCCTGATCCTTTTGGTAGTAGGTTCTATTTTTTCGGCGAAGGTGTTCTGGTGGGACAAGCGCCCCAAGGAAGCCAAAGCATCCACTGACATTGGGCATCTTGCGTTGCCTGATGCTCCTGAGGCATCGCTGAAAGGCAATTCACCGTTGCTTACGCTTCCTTCTTCCGAGGAATCAGTAAACGGTGGAACTAAGATCAATTGGGAAGTAATGGCGTGGAACTCACAATTCCCCTTGATGTACTCCAACGGTGGAGCACTGACCACCAAAGGCTCACTCATCGACAAGGCTAATCTGCAAATCAAAATCGTTCGTCAGGACGATTGTAATAAATCCATTGCCGACATCGTGAAGTTTGCGCAAGACTATAAAAATGACTCTAATATCCCTGGTGTTTTCGCTTCGTACATGGGCGATGGAATGCCTGCGTTCTTTGCCGCGCTTACCAAAGAGCTTGAACCGCTCGGACCGGAATATCAGCCGATTGCTTTTTATGCCATGGGCAAATCCTTTGGTGAAGATAAGGTGATGGGCCCGGTTGAATGGAAGAAAGATCCTAAGTCAGCACTCGGAAAAACCTGCGCGTGTTATCTGCGCGATGGTGACATGAATATTCTGTTGAAGTGGGCGGGTGACAACGGCTTGAAGGTAAACCCCGATGAAACTACCTACGACAAAGACGCCATCAACCTGATTGCGGCCAATGACTTTTTGGATGCTTGTAACAAGTACATCACAGGTTATAAAGAAACAAGGAAGATTGTAAAAGACGGAAAGAAACTCAACGATGAAATCACTGTGGGGGTGGATGCCGTGGCTACCTGGACTCCCGGCGACGTAAACATTGCCAAGCAAAAAGGTGGTTTGGTGAGCATCGCGTCAACCAAAGAGTATTCCTCTCAAATGCCGAACATCACGATCACGATCAAGAAATTTGCATACGATCACAGAACTGATATCGAGAATCTTATCATGGCACTCGGCCAGGCTGGTGATCAGGTGCGCTCTTTCAATGAAGCAAAGAAATTTGCAGCCGATGTTTCTGCTAAAGTGTACAATGAGCAAAGCGGTGATTACTGGTTAACGTATTACAACGGACAAGTAGAAAAAGATGTGCAGGGATTAAACGTACCTCTCGGCGGATCAATGGCCTTCAACTTGCAGGATGCAGCCAATACCTTTGGTATGGGCAAAGACGGAGTAGATCGCTACAAAATTGTGTACACTACTTTCGGTGATATTCTTTCGAAGATGTATCCGGAATTGATGGCGACGTATCCTCAGTACCAAAAAGTGGTTGATAAATCCTTCCTTCAGTCTGTAATTGCCAACCACCCTGAACTGCTTGCTGGCGAAGCAATTAAAACCACCTATTCGAAAGAAATTACAAGCGAGGTATCGTCCAAGTCGTACCAAATTCAATTTGAAGTGGGAAGCTCCGTGATCAAACCTGAGTCGTATGCGCAGTTGGATGAAATCCTGAAAAGCGCCGTAGTTGCGGAAGGATTGAAAGTGGGTGTGTACGGTCATACCGATAACACTGGTAATGCGGATGCCAACCAAACGCTGTCGAATGAGCGTGCCAATTCGGTGAAGAACTATCTGATCAGCAAAGGACTCGCCGAAAACCGAATCGAAGCTAAAGGATTTGGACAGTCACAGCCAATCGCGGACAATAATACATTCGCAGGTAAGGCAAAGAACAGAAGAGTGCAGATAGTTTTAGGGGAGTAAGATGAAATTCCTTCGCAACTTATTCACTCCGCTCACGACGATTGATAATAAGACATTTTCAATTCTTGTTGTTCTAAACGTTATTATCGCACTCGTGCTGTGGCAGGTTTTTGCTGCCGGTGGACTTATCCCTACGCCAGTAAAAATAGGAGAGGCGGTTGTTCGAATCATGACCTCCGCTGGCTTTTATGACAATTTCTTTATCAGCTTGTCCCTTACGTTGAAAGGAATGGGTTATTCCATTGTGATCGCGCTGGTGATATGCTATCTGTCGCTTATTCCAATGTTTAATCCGTTCGCAAAGTTCGTTATCAAATGCAGGTACCTTACGCTGACCGGATTGATTTTCCTTTTCACGCTGCTGACAAGCAATGGACACAATCTGAAGATGAGCTTGCTGATTTTCGGGATCGTTCCATTTTTTGTGACTTCGTTCCTTTCTATTATTGATAGCATTAATGATCAGGAGTATGAGCTGTGCAAAACCTTGCGCATGAACAATTGGCAAACGCTCCTGGAGGTAGTGATTATTGGAAAGCTCGATCAGGTGCTGGAAGTAATGCGTCAGAATTTTGCTATTGCCTGGATGATGATCACCATGGTAGAAGGACTGAATATGTCGGAGGGGGGATTGGGCACGATGCTCATAAAGTCGAACAAGTATATTGATTTGGGAAGTGTGTTTGCTGTGTTGCTCATAATCCTTGGCATCGGTGTGTTTTTTGATTTCCTTTTAAAGCAACTACGAGGATGGTTGTTTCCCTATACTAAACTCCAGGTTCGCAAATAAATCTTCTATCTCCGAAAATGTATAAGAAAGAACAGGTAATCCTCCGCGTGGATAATGTGAATCTCAGTTATGACCGGCAGATTCTTCGCGACGTTAGCTTTGAAGTACACAACATTACCCGCCCGAACGTACAGCAAGGGCAAGTAGTGTCCCTGATCGGGCGAAGCGGCATTGGCAAGACGCAGTTATTCAAGATTCTTTCAGGCCTGCAAAAACCTACTTCTGGTTCTGTGTTCATTGGTTCGGATTTACATCCGGTGGCTGCCGGAGAAGTGGGTATCGTCCCTCAGAATTACATCTTGTTCAATCATCGTACGATTTTAGATAACCTAAAGCTTGGACTTCGCGGCTCAGTGACTAAACTGACCGACAAAGAAAAGCAAGAGTTGATCGATAAGCATGCCTCGAAGTTTGGATTGAGTGATCAACTGAAGAAATACCCGATGCAACTTTCAGGAGGCCAACGTCAGCGGGTAAGTATTATTCAGCAGATACTCACCGGCAATAAATTCATTTTGTTGGATGAGCCGTTCTCAGGTCTTGACCCGGTGATTAAAGATAAAGTCGTGGAGCTGCTGGTGGATATCTCCTTGCTCGACGAAATGAACACGCTCGTGATCGTAAGCCACGACATGGAGAACTCGCTTGCGATTTCAGATACTGCCTTTATTCTGTCCAAACAAGAAGGGCACGAAGGCGCTACTATCACAGAGAAGATCGATCTCATGGAAATGGGACTCAGCTGGGATCCACATATAAAATCCAAACGCGAGTTTCAGGATCTGGTCGCGCAGATGAAGTTTAAGATGTAGCCTTCTGCTTTAAAAGGCTACATTCATTCTATCGATAGAGAAGCTTTAAGTACGTTGATTTCACCGCGCTGAAGTGCAGTACGGATTGAGCCAGGATTACGCCAATCAGAAATACTTCAACGCTGTTTACTTTGTATCCAATCAGCGCGCATAACACCTGCAGCCGAATTATCTCGATAGAAAACACCCACTTGTGCTGTTCAAGCAACGCACCGCAGTTGATCAATGTGGTCAGGATCAGCCCCACGCCGATGAGGCATTGTATGAAATCCAAATCCTGAAACAGAATGGTAAAGACTACCAGCCCGATCATCGCGGCCATGATTTGCAAATTGAGATAAGCCTTGAACGTAAAGCTCGTTTTGAATTCAATCTTCGGGGGCAATAGTTTCTCTTCCAGATAAGGTCTGATATTCTGATCAAGGTCTTCTGGTTTTCCGAAAATGATTCTGAAAGATTGCACGATACTTCCGCTACGCCGACACGCCTCTGCCAGTTCGAAGTAATAATGAAAGTGTTGCCATAAGAAACTGTATCGCGTCAGTGGTTTGGTCAGGCCGAAGAATGGCTTTTCTTCCTCCACCTGAAAGGTGCCAAACAGTTTATCCCAAAACACAAAAATATCTCCGTAGTTTTTGTTGATGTATTTCTCGTTGGCGGCGTGATGCACTCCGTGATGCGACGGGGTGATCAGTATGTTTTCTAACCATCCCAATTTGCCGATCAATTGTGTGTGCGTGAAAAATGAATACGTGCCGTGAACAACGAGTATGGAAATCACCATACCTGGTTCAAAACCAATGAGAGGCAGTAAACACCAAAATAGATTTCGGATAAGAGCCTGCAATGTAGTAATCCGTGCCGACACTGTATAGTTGAACTGCTCGCTTTGATGATGTACAATGTGTGCGCCCCAGAAAAGGTTAATCTCATGGCCAAGCCGATGGTACCAATACCAGATAAAGTCAGTAGTAAGCAACAGAATTACCCACATGTACCAGGTAGTGGGAATCTTAAGGAAACTAAAATGCTTGTAGATGAAGTCGAACAGCACGTAGAAGCTTCCGGTTAAGAATAGATTTAGCAAGCGCTCGGCAATGCCCACAGAAATATTCACAACGCTACTCTGGTATTGGAATACATGGGCTCGTCCTTTGGCGCGAGCCATAAGATATTCAAGTCCCGCAAAGAGAATGAAAGCAGGCACAATGGACGCTAACAGTATCGTGGAAGTATTCATACCGGAGAGTTAAAACACAAAGAAAATATAAAATCTAGAGAATTGGTAGATTAAAGCCATTCTATTTGCGTTCGCTTCCCAGAAGCTTTCCGTGGCGAAAGGACCGTACCGGGCAAATTACCCCAGCAGGGGTGTAGGAATCAGCTCACCATTTCTGGAGTTTTGACCTACAAATACAAACGCCCCATGAAAACGATTGCTTTCTTTGGTTTGCTGGTCAGCTGTTGGTACACTGGTAACGCGCAGTCGCTGAAGTCAGGTCACGCACAGAAGGAAACCCATACCTTATCTTCTGCTAAGAAAGTTCAACCCATAACCACGAATACGATGATCGACGATACGAAGGAAAAATTGTTGCTTGCACAGCAGCGAACGAAAGCCCTTTTTCAGGCTGTAATTGATCGGGGCTTGATTGTGCCGGGAAAGCTTGAAAGCGTGCTCAATGCCGAAATCGTAAGCCTAGCCAAAGAAGAATTTGGAATGGATAAGCACTGGCATAAGAAGATTGTACGCGCGGGAGTGAATACATTGGCGTCGTACAGTGGCAACCCGCCCGATCGCGCGATTGCCGCAGACGACATTGTGTTTCTCGACTATGGACCCATCTACAACGGATACGAATCGGATGTAGGGCGCACGTATGTAGTAGGGAAGGATCCCCTGAAACTGAAGTTGCAGGCCGATGTAGAGAAGGCATGGAACGAAGCAAGAGAATGGTATCTCAAACAGACTACCCTTACGGGCGCTGAATTTTATACGTACTTACAAAACCTCGCCGTCCGCTACGGATATACCTACGGCGGTGAAATTGGGGGGCATATCATTGGCCCTTTTCCGCACGAGCAGCCTGACAAAGCGGGGGATTTATGCCTGGATATCCATCCTGACAATCACGTCAGTATCCTTGAACTTGACAAACATGGCAAACGCCGCCAATGGGTGCTGGAAATTCAATTCATTGATAAGGCCAGAGGCGTTGGCGGATTCTACGAGCAAATGCTTAATTGATTAATTGACGCTCATTTGCCCAGGGCCGTCCACAGTTCTGGGTAAATGATTCCTTAACGTATTGCCTTTATTGGCAACCGATGCCATTGTTTCCTGAACAGATTTCCCATATTTGATTCTGTACCAAAAACAGTCGTGGATGGACAGGATGTGGCTGACTTCCGACGGTCAACGATCAATTTCCCACAGGAAACGACTGAAAACCCACAGCCGACGATCGATTTCCCACAGGAATCAGTCGCTAACCAACAGTCGACGATCGATTTCCCACAGGAATCAGTCGCAAGCCAACGGACGACGATCGATTTCCCACGGGAAACAGCCGCCAACCAACGGACGACGATCGATTTCCAACAGGAATCAGTCGCCAACCCACAGTCGACGATCGATTTCCAACAGGAAACAGTAGCCAACCAACGGTCGACGATCGATTTCCCACGGGAAACAGTCGCCAACCAACGGTCGACGATCGATTTCCGACAGGAAACGGCTGCAAACCCACAGTCAACGATCAATTTCCGACATGAAACGGCCGCTTACCAACGGTCGACGATCGATTTCCCACAGGAAACGGTCGCCAACCAACGGACGACGATCGATTTCCAACGGGAAACAGTCGCTTACCAACGGTCGACGATCGATTTCCAACGGACACCGACTGTAGTAAGGCGCCAGGCAGATCTAGTTGTTTGTGTTTTGTTTTCGATAGGCTTCGGGCGAAGCCCCTAAAGCTGCTTTGAAAGCCCGACTGAATGCGCTGGCATTCTCGAAGCCACACTGCCAACCGATGGTGCTGATGGGCTCGTCGGACGTGGATAGTTTACTGGCGGCGTAGGTAAGCCTTACTTTCATGAGGTATTGATGGGGCGTGCATCCAAAAACTACTTTGAACTGTCGTATCAACTGTGGCACCGACAAGCATGCGTAAGCACTTACGGTGGTGAGGTCAAGGTTATCCATGAACGAGGAGTGCAATACTTCTTTGGCCACACAGAGCCGCTTGTATATTTCTACCTGAGTAGCGCGCTTCACGGCGTTAATTCGTGTCACGTGATTCGACTCCATTCCATGGACGTGAATAAGGTGACGAAACAGGAAAAGCAGATGCTCACTTACGCGGTCAGCCTCGTACCCGTGTTGCTCCAGCGACACCACCAGGTTAGTCAGTTGCCCTTTCAATCGTCCATCAATGGGGTGAAGCGTTTGATAGAATACAGGTAAATCCGTACTGCTGTGAAACGGATCGTCAAGCAAGGATTCTTCGCGTGAGTGGCAATCCCGCAACAGGGCGGAAGCAAAATCTTTTTTGAAGAAGACCGATAGCACGCGCGCCTTTTTCACCCGGCACGCATAGGGTTGGTCGTCGTTAAGGATAAGGAATTGCCCGGGGCGAACCACGAGGTTACGCCGGCCCACGCCGTACCATTCTTCTCCGCTCAATGTGGTCTTGATGGACAGGCACCCCACATGCTCGTCGCAATGGCCGGCCTGCGCCTGCGTGTTGAAGATGATGTTGTTCTTCTTGAAGCGACTAAAATGCAACTGCTCATCAAATCCGGGCTGAGTGTGGTCAGGCAGTGAGGTAAAGTACATGGTGTGATTTTCAGTAAAGCAAACGAAAAGTCTGTGCCTTTGTTTTCGATAATTTTTGCACACTCGCCGGGCATGATTGTGCGTACTATTGCATCGGTCATGAATATGCGTTCTTCGGATGAAGAAGGTTAGGCATGACACAGAATTCAATTACACACACTAAATACACTTTTATGGAATGGGTTAGAAACAATTTGGACAGCACCTTTTTACTTCGCTTTGGTCTTTCGGTCATCATGATTATGCACGGCATTCCCTCGTTTGTAGAGATGAGTGTCATCGACTTTGGTCATGGTATGGAAGAACTCGTGGGCCCCTTGGGCATACCGCTAGCGATATTCGTTAAGGCCATCCACGTGGTAAGCATACCTGCGCTTTGGTTGAACAAATACCTGAAGCCACTGGCGATACTTAACATCACTATCTTTCTGATGGGGATTATCCTTATTCATTGGAAAAGCGGCTGGTATGTAGTGGGTGGGGGCAACGGCGGTATTGAATTCAACTTCCTGCTGATCTTTGCTTTTGCTACGTTCATTTTTCCCAATGGCCTGGTGAAAAAATAGAATAGTGATTCGCCTTGTAAAGAATACTTTCCGCAGTTCACCACGCGGATTGTCGCATTTACACCTTTCAGGGTGCGAATTGTTGTCGAGATTTGTGTTAGACAAAAATGAATCAGCGATATGAGCAAAAAAGACTTTACACTGACTTTCTATGTCAACCAGTCGCCAAGGGAAGTTTTCAACGCCATCACCAACGTGCGCGGCTGGTGGTCGGAAGCACTGGAAGGAAACTCGGCCGCCCTCCACGATGAGTTCGTGTACCGGCACGGTGACATTCATTATTCCAAACACCGACTTACGGAAGTGGTTCAGGATCAAAAAGTGGTCTGGCTCACACTCGACAGCAAGCTGACCTTCGCCAAAAAGCAAGACGAATGGAACGGCACCCAAATGGTGTTTGCCATCACGCGGGCCGATAAGACCAAACTGGAGATTACCCATCAGGGCCTTGTACCTGACTTTGAATGCTTTGAAAACTGCAGCAAAGGCTGGACGTATTATCTGCAAAACAGCCTGCTTCCGCTGATCACTTCAGGAAAAGGCAACCCCGACAAGAAAGCCTAAGGCTAAAAGTAAAAAGTTTAAAGCTTAAAGTCTAAAGGCTCTGGACTAACGACTAAAGACTAAGTATTAAGGACTGACTTCGGCGGTTACTTATCGGCTGTTGATTGTATTAGATGAAATGACTTATATCATGTTCAATCTTTAAACACGATATTTGCAAATTATCTAAACAAGAATATGGAGATTTTTACGCGCGGACCTCAATTTCGACCTTCAAAAGCAGTTCTGATAGCCATTGTTGCCATCCTTTCCCTGCTGGGAATGGGCTTATCTCAGGCAGCTACGATTACCACTACGGGGTCCGGCAACTGGAGTTCCACGGTACCCAATGCGCCGTGGCCTGGCGGAATCATTCCAGCATCCACCGACGATGTGGTAATAGGAACCGGGTTCACCCTTACCGTGGATGGCAACCGCACTGCAAATTCTATGACTGTAGGCAATGGCTCAACGCTTACAGTGAATACAGGAATAGTATTAACTATTACTACTAGCATCGCTTTCCCCAATCTGGCAGGTGCGAATACCACCGGTACCATTGCAGGTGCCGGCACGGCGAATGCCGCCACGATGACCATCGCCGGTACGATAGCCCCCACGTCGTCACAAACGGTGATCGTGACCTCTACCATTGCGGCGCTAAATATCACTAACACCTTGACCCTCACCTCACAACGACCGGCTGCCGTCACTAACAATCCGACCTTTCAAATCCAATCGGGAACAGTGACAGTAGGTGGAACTTTAACTTGTGTGAAGGCCAATAATGCCGCCAGCGCCACGCTGGTGACGCTGGCCACGGGTGCACAGACGGGGACACTTAATTTAGGAAGTGCAACACCGATCAGCGTTTCAGCTAACGCCGGAACGGCTACTTTCACCTTTACGGGAACGGGAGCTACGGTGAACTACACGGGAGCTTCTCAAACGGTGTACAACGTGAACTACACCAACCTTACCCTTTCGGGAAGCGGAGTCAAAACGCTGCAAACAAGTACCACTGCAATAGGCGGTAATTTTACAATGACGGGCACCGCCAGCACCACCACCGTGGCGAATATGGCCATTACTGGAAACCTGTCGATTGGCGATGGTACCACTTTTACGGCGGCGGGCTTTAATCTTACCGTTACCGGAACCACCACCGTCGGGGCAGGAGTAAGCGGACAACTGACGTTTTCGTCAGCTACAGGCACCAAAACATTTGGTAACGTTGCTATTTCGGCCGGAGGAACCTGGAACAACACTGCCGATGAGGCGGTGTCGATCAGTGGAAATCTCAGCGCTGGAGCAGGGGCCACATTCACGCAAGGAGTAGGGTTAGTAACTTTCACAGGGGCAACCAGTAACACGGTGACCAACACAGGCACTCTTGCTTTTGGCGGAGGTATCACTGTAAACAAAGGAACATCACAAGCTAACATCATTGATTTTCAAGGCCCTATTACCATGGCCTCGGGAGGATTAACCCTTACTAACGGAACGTTCAAACTCTCAAGCGCATCGACAATTACGGCGTTTAATTCAGATCCAAACTTTGGAGCAAATGCACAATTATGGTGTAACGGAGGTACCATACTTACCGGTAATACAACCGTGTCGTATAGCGGCGCAATTCAAATCACCTCAGGAACAGTTACTATCGGCACGTCATCAGATGACTACCTGTTCCCCAATGGCGGTTCACTCACCATTAGCGGAGGTACGCTGAATGTTGCCGGTGAGCTTTCTGATTCGGCACCTTTCGTAGGATTTGGAATGACATTCAATATGTCGAATGGATTGTGTGTGGTAAACACGGCTGGCGGCGGCACGGCAGACTATCCATTTTATATTGGAGCCTCGGGTAGTTCTTCGTTTAGCATGACCGGCGGAATTCTGGTAATTCAAAACCCTACCTCTTATGTGACTAACGCCGGATATCTTAATTATGCCACCACCAGCACGTTCACGGGTGGAACCTTGCAAATTGGTAACACCGGCACGGCGGGTACCAAAACGATAGGCATTGATACCTCCAACCCGATTTATAATCTGACCATCAACAGCGCCAACGTCACTACCCAAATTCAAACACAGGCGATTACGGTTTCTAACAATCTTTCCATAACTCAGGGCGCGCTTACCGCCAACAGTCTTGATATTTCGGTGGGCGGAAACTGGAGTAATTTTGCCACCTTCACGCCCACAGCTGCCACCGTTACACTGAGCGGAGCCGCTCAAACGATCAGCGGAAATTCTACCACGTTTTACAACCTCGTGCTCGGCGGCACCGGTACCAAAACGTTTAGCGTAGCCACGACGATGAGTAACAACTTATCGATTGCTACGGGTGTAGTCGCCAACTTAAGCACGATTACCACACACTCTACCAAGACACTTACCCTGGGCGGAGTAGGGCAGACGGCTACCGGATCATGGGGAGGAACAACCTCGGGCGCTACGAACATCAACTCAACCTTCTTTGCAACAGCCACGGGACGCATCAATTCAACCAACGTACAGTATTTCTCACGGCAAACCGGCAACTGGAATGCGGCCACCACATGGTCGACGGTAACGTATGCCGGAGCTGCCGCAAGTGCTTTTCCGGTAGCCGGCGACGTAGTCAATATTGGTGGCGGAAGTTTTACGATTACTGTAAACGTAAACTCAGCATGCGGTTCGCTTAGCTATCAGTCGAACGCCACTTTTTCACCCACGGTATCCATCAACTCAGGCATTACGCTGGCGGTGTCAGGTGCGATTACAATCCCTCGCGCCAGTGCTACTAACCCTGACGTGAACACACTGGCAGTGGGTGCCGGAACACTCACCGCAGGAAGTCTTGCGTTTACCAACGGCGGTGGCTTTCAGCGACACATCATGACCATATCCACCGGTACGGCCACTATCTCTGGCGATGTAACTCAGGCTGGAAGTTTTGGTAGTGCTACCATCACCATTTCAAGCACGGGTACATTAAACCTCGGCGGCGCTTTTCTTGATTCTTCAAATGGAACACTTAATGCGGGCACTGGTACAGTGAATTATAATGGTGCTGCACAAACCGTGGGCGACTTCACCTACAATAATCTTACTTTGTCGGGCAGCGGTGCGAAGGACTTATCCACACAATTTACAGTTACCACCATCAATGGCAACTTGGCCATGAGCGGTACTGCTACGGCGGCACCAGTATCAAACCTCACCATTGGCGGAGCGGTAACACTCGGCGCAGGCACCACCTTCACGGCCGGTGCGCTGACACACAATGTGGCAGGCAACTGGACCAACAACGGCGCGACGTTTACCAATACCGGCAGCACCATCAACTTCAATGGCGCCGCCCAAAGCATTGGCGGATCAAGCTCTACAACCTTCGCCAACGTGACGATGACCGGCTCAGGAACTAAAACATACAGCATTGCCACCTTTGTAAGCGGCAACCTTTCAATCGCCACGAGTATTGTACTAAACCCAGGAGCAATCATCACACACACGGCGCGTACACTTACGCTCGGTGGCAATGGTCAATTGGCTGGCACGTATGGTAGCACGTCATCGGCGGCGACCAATAAAAACAATACCTTCTTTACGGCAGGAACTACAGGTATCGTGACCGTATCGAACACGGCCTATTACACGAGGCAAACCGGAAACTGGAATACCGCAGCTACCTGGTCGAACGCAACGTACGGCGGCGCGGCAGCAAGCACTTTCCCGGTGGCCGGCGATGATGTCAATATCGGCGGAGGTACCTACACCGTCACCGTGAATGTGAACTCAGCGTGTGGAACATTATCCTTTCAATCAAACAATGGTTTTTCACCGATTGTAACGATTAACTCGGGCATCACCTTGACGGTGTCGGGTGCTATCACTATTCCGCGTGCGGCGGGTCCCGGCACAACCAATGTAAACACGCTGGCTGTAGGCGCGGGAACTTTGTCGGCAGGAAGTCTTGCCTTTACCAATAGCGGTGGTAATACCCGGCATCAGATGACGATCACTACCGGTACAGCCACGATCACCGGCGATATTACTGCCGACGCGGGTAGCACAGGAAGCCCAACCATCGCCATCTCCACCACCGGTATATTGAACGTTGGTGGTGCATTTTTGAATTCAACCAATGGTACCGTTACCACCGGCACGGGTACAGTAAACTACAATGGTACTGCCGCGCAAACAATCGGTGATTTCACCTACTATAACCTGACGCTAAACAACACGTTTGCCACGGCGCCACAGTTTACTTTATTCGGCAATACCACGGTAAGCAATGTGCTCACCATAACTAAAGGCGTAGTCAACCTCTCCGGCTTGACACTGACACTTTCATCAAGTACATCGGGTGCACTCACGCATTCGCTGGCTTCAACGGCCGGCTGGCTCTACAACGGTACATTTACAAGGGCATTCCCTGCTACTGCAATTACCGTAGGCACAAGTCAGGATGGCCTCATGCCGATGGGCACGTCAGCCGACTTCAGGCCGTTCTTCTTTGGCAAGACCAACACCGGCGGAAGTACAGGAACGATCTCGATGAATCACGTTGATCCCACAGGTTCAGTCACGGGCTTGAGCATCAGCGACACCAGTCCGGTCGCCACCATTATCATCCGCGATAACGCGGTATGGACAAGCACGCTGACCGGCGGCACAGGCGCTACGTTTGGCGTTCGCTACGGCGGCACAGGCTTAGGCACTGTCAGCTCTTTGAATGATGTGCGCTCGATGCTGGCAGGCTCGGTGATCGGCACCAATGTTACCGCCACTACGGTCTCTACTTCCGATCCGCGAGTAGAACGTTCGGGGCTCACGGCCTCACAGATGTCGAATGGATTTTATGTAGGCTCTACCAATGTAGCTACTTCCTTGCCCATTGAGTTGATCTCATTCACCGGCACCGCAGGCAGATTGGGTGTCGATTTGCAATGGCAAACCGCATCGGAGTTGAACAACGATTATTTCACCGTGACACGATCATCATCGGGTGCTAATTTCACGCCACTCGGCGTAGTTCGCGGCAACGGTACTACGCACCAGGCGCACGATTACCGCTTCACTGATTTTCATCCCGTCATCGGAAACAATTACTACCAACTGGTTCAACACGACCTGGATGGAAAAGCAACTACTTCAGAGATCATCGTAGTCAATGTCATCAGCCTTGATCCGTTGGTGAGCATTTATCCGAACCCTGTTTCACAAAAGCAATCGCTGACTATCGAGATCAATGCACTTTCTCCAAACGTTCCTGCCGACGTAGTGGTGTATAACACACAAGGCGCTAAAGTGCTGGAAGCAATTGCCATGGTAGGAGAGGACGGGACGCTACGGGCTACACTTTCGCCGGGCAATCTGGTGTCAGGCTTATACATCATTACCGTGCAGGGCATACACTACAAGATCATTGTAGAGTAAGCAGTGAAATGGTGGCACCTGTTAAAGCGGGTGCGTTATTCGTCTACGTCATCCATCAGTCGCAATACACCCAACGCTTTGGCGCAAATGCACCTGAAGATGTAATTTGATTTTCGCGACCTTGCATTCGGTAAAAGAATAAGGATGAGAAAGATTATCGTATTGTCGATGATATCCCTTGACGGTGTGATACAAGGGCCAGGCCGACCTGACGAAGATCCTTCCGGTGGATTTACGCTGGGCGGATGGGTTGCTCCGTACGGCGATGACGTATCAGACAAAGTGATGCGCAAGCAACTTCAACCCGCCGATCTATTACTAGGCCGCAACACATTTGAAATATTTGCCAACTATTGGCCCGAACATGCCGAACACTGGCCCGGGATAAACGAGGTGAATAAGTATGTGTTGTCAAGTACGCTCAGCGCGTCTGATCCGCTCGTGAAGCGGTGGAATAACTCACACGTCATTACTTCCCTCGACGACATTAGAAAATTAAAAGCATCCGAAGGTTCTGACATAAAGATGTGGGGGAGCAGCAAGCTAATTCAAACGCTGCTAGCCAATCAGCTTGTCGATGAACTATGGCTTCAGATTCATCCCGTGATTTTAGGAAAAGGCAAGAGGTTGTTCGACGAACAGTCTGTTCCCTCCGCATTTGAATTAACCGAAAGTGTAGTCACTACCACCGGAGTGATCTTAACTTATTATAAGCGCTCGGGAGAAGTGAAAACAGGTACTATAGGAGCCTGACGGATCTGATCATTCTCAGTCAGCAAGACACACAAATCCGAATCCATTCTTTTTTTCGTCGGGAAATCCCGGTGACGAATGTTTCGCTGTCTTTAAAAAAAAGAATTAACTTTCATCGTCTTTATTTTGGCGGAGACTGCGGGTTATAAAAATCAATACAACATGTTGAACATGAAGAACACGCCGAATGCGTGCGCTGACACGGCGTCCGGATGGGTGCAGGAGATGAAGCGAAGAATTTCTTATGCCGTGGCGGTTGCTCTTCTGCTTCCGATCGGGGCCATGGCCCAATACACTACACTGCTTGATTTAGGTGGAACCGCCAACGGCGCAAACCCATGCGGCACGCCAATCACTGTGGGCACTTACTTGTATGGAATGACCACCGCGGGTGGGGCCAGTAACAACGGTACGATTTATAAAATCAAAACCGACGGCACAGGATTTACTAAAGTATTTGACTTTAACGGCACCAACGGAAGCCAGCCCAATGGTTCGTTATACTCCGATGGCACCTATCTGTACGGAATGACAAGTCATGGAGGAGCCAATGGCAATGGTTTGATCTTTCGCATCAAGCCCGACGGCTCAGGGTATAGTGACTTGTTGGATTTTTCCTATTCTTCCAACGGTGGTTACCCAAATGGATCGCTTATATCCGACGGAACCTACTTATACGGAATGACAACGCAGGGTGGACCTAGCGGAGCAGGAACGATTTTCAAGATTAAAGCCGATGGCAGTGGCTACACGAATCTTCTCAATTTCACGGGTACTAACGGCGGGTATCCGTATGGTGATTTACTTTTGAGTGGAAGCGCGTTGTACGGCATGACTTCCCAGGGAGGAGCAAGTAGCGGAGGAACACTTTTCACAATAAACACCGACGGCACCGGATTTAACACCTATTACAATTTTTCATCTGGCAGCAGTCCGCGCGGATCGCTTATTACTGACGGTACCTATTTGTATGGTCTCACGTACCGCGGAGGAAATAATAATTACGGCGAGTTGTTTAAATTCAAACTGGATGGATCGGGTACAATTACGGATCTGTTTGATTTTGATATTTCTACTTCTGGCGCCTATCCGCTTGGTACACTAACCTTCGATGGTACTTCTTTTTATGGAATGACTACACAAAGCGTGGGACACAACGGCACCATTTTTAAAGTCGGCACCGACGGCACGGGCTTTACCAAACTACTAGACGTTGATTTGTATGCGAATGGTAGTGGTTCGCAAGGCACTTTACTTTGGGATGGGAGCACTACCTTGTATGGCGTGCGTTCCGGTATTAACACTAATTTTTCGGGATTGGGTTATATCGGTGCCCTTTTCAAAATCAATACTGACGGGAGCAATTACACTTCGTTATTTAATTACGAAGCCGGAGCAAACACCCCCGAGTCTTCCTTCCTGGCGATTGGCTCTACGCTCTACGCCACAAGCTCCAACGGTGGTTTGTATAATTACGGCACGATCTTCAAAGTAAATCAGGATGGTTCTGGTTTCAGTAAGGTCGTCGACTTTGACGGGCCCACACGTGGCCGTAATCCACAGGGCCGATTGATTTATGATGGAACCTATCTTTACGGCACGACAACACAAGGTGGAGCGAGCGGCAACGGTACGGTCTTTAAAGTTAAACCAGACGGAACCGGGTTTGTAGACTTACTCGATTTTGACGGCACAAACAGTGGAAGCAATGCCCACGGTGCGCTGTTGTACGATGGCACATACCTTTACGGGATGACTCCCAACGGTGGAGCGTCCAGTTACGGCACGATCTTTAAACTTTTGCCTGACGGCACGGGCTATACCAAACTCGCCGACTTGAATTACTCTACCACAGGAGCCTATCCGTACGGTTCACTGATTTCGGTGTCAAATGTATTGTATGGTGTGGCCAACGGTGGTGGAACCAACGATGCGGGTACTTTATTTAAGCTGAATAAAGACGGAAGTAACTTTACGGTACTTGTCAATTTTGACTACACCAATAGTGGAGCTTCTCCCTACGAAGGTTTGTATTTCGACGGCACATTTCTTTACGGCACCACGTCCTCTTCAGGCGCCAATGGATACGGTACAATTTTCAAAGTTAAAACAGACGGCACTGGCTTCGCCACGCTTATGGCTTTTGACGGAACAAACACCGGTGGGGGGCCGAAAGGACCTTTACTTTCGGATGACGGAGTAACCCTTTTCGGAATGACCAGTGGCGGCGGATCGTTGGGTTATGGTACGGCATTTAGCATGAAGACCGACGGTACCAATTTTACAAAACTGTTCGACTTTGATTACGGTACCTATCCTCAGGGATCATTCGTTTCGGATGGAACGTATTTGTACGGACTTACCGAGCAGGGCGGAGTGAATAGTGTAGGTACTGTATTTAAAATCAGCAAAGCTCCATTTGTGTCCGTCACCAGTTTCAATCCCGGCATTGGTGCACCAGGCACGGTAGTCACCATCACCGGAACGAATTTCAGTCCCATTGCAGTGGCTAACGTGGTTAAATTCAATAATGTAATCGCCACCATAAAATCCTGTACTACTACCACCATCGTGGCGGTTGTTCCAACCGGCGCAACCACCGGCCCCATTTCGGTAACCGCAGGTACCACCGGAGTAAGTGTCACAGACTTCACGATCGTGTCGCAACCCGAGATGATCGATGGAAATGTACAGAGTTGTAATTTTCAGTTTGTTGAGCCTTCTGGGACCAGCGACCTCGTCGAAACATTCTCTCCGGTAAATGCCGGCGATAAAGTCAAAGTCTCGTTTTCTTCGTTTAATGCTCCTGATGACCAACTGAAGGTGTATGATGGTCCAACTACTTCCTCGCCGTTGATCATCACGTTGAATGGAACTAGCTTGCCCGCTGATATCGTTGCAACCAGCGCCACGGGTGAGTTGACATTTCAATACATTTGGGCTGATGGCTTTGCATCAAGCTGGCTCGCCAACATTTCCTGTCAATCAACTGCACCTACGATTTCCATTGATTACCAACCCCAGGATTATACCGCTTGTTCGGGAGATCCCGCCACATTCACCGCTTCGGCTTCCGGTACAACCAACATCGCGTATCAATGGCAATACTCGGTGGACGGAGTAGCGCCGTTTGCTGACCTGAGTAATTCAACACATTATTCAAATGTCACTACGTTAACACTTACCGTGAATACGGCAGGAAGCTTTGGTGCCGGGCGCTATCGCTGCAAAATAAGCGGCGACCTTGCCACTACGGTTTACACCAACGACGGAGGATTGTTCATTAACCCCGTACCGACTTCACCGACTGTCACCAATGCGAGTAGTTGTGGCCCGGCCGCACTTACTCTCAGCGCGTCGGGCGGAAGCAATGGCAACTACATCTGGTACGATGGCAGTGGCGTAATATCAGGACAAACCAACAGCACATATACTACGCCAAATCTTACCCTCACTACACAATATTCCGTAGCCATCACCAATGGAAATTGCACGAGTCCTCAGGTAAATGTTACAGCTACGATCAATTCCATTCCGGCAACTCCAACCACACAGGGAGTGACGGCTTGCCCCGGAAGTACTTTCACGCTTACTGCTTCGGGAGGTGCCAATGGTCAGTTTGTGTGGTACACTACACCTTCGGGCGGCACACCGATTAATGGACAAGTCAATAGCTCGTACACTACACCTGCGCTTACTGCTACCACTACCTATTACGTCTCTGTCAACAATGGTTTCTGCGAAGGGGCACGTGCACCAGTAGTGGCCACCGTCAGTACATCAGGATGCCCTGGACCCGTAATTGCCGCGACGCCACTAACCACGCAACTCGGAGGAGTAATTACGTTAAATCTGGTTCCGTTAATCAGCACCTCTAACAGTACACTGGACATTAACTCCATCACCATTACGGTTCAGCCCTCCAGTGGAGCAGAGGCTACTGTATCCAATGGTGTGCTTACCATCAACTACAACGGCGTTTCTTTTTCAGGAAATGATCAACTCACCATCAGGGCCTGCGATACCTATGGCAACTGCTCAACGAAAGACTTTGCCATTACCGTGGCTGGCGACATTGTGGTGTATAATGGACTTTCGCCGAATGGAAAAAATCCGGCCTTCATTATCGAGTACATTGACTTGCTGCCCGAAACAAAGAACAATACCGTGTACATCTTCGACCGGTGGGAGAATCAGGTGTGGCAAGGCACCAACTATAACAATACGTCGGTGGTGTTTACGGGAGTGAGCGAAGGCGGCAGTGATCTTCCGTCGGGCGTGTATTTCTATAAGATAAACTTCGCCAGCGGGCGAAAAACAATGACGGGTTTCATTTCATTACGAAGACAATAAGCCGATGCGATATTTATTACTCTCCGTTTTTAGTCTGGTGGTCTCGGTAGCAACGGCGCAACAAGATCCGTTGTATTCGCAGTACTTCAACAACCCCATGTTGATTAATCCTGCCTTTGCAGGAAGTAACGACAGACTGTATGCCGGTGTAGCCTACCGTTCGCAATGGGCGGGTGTGGAAGGTGGTCCTGTTACGTTCAATTTCAACAGCCACCTCGCACTGGTGGACAACAAACTAGGTGTGGGGGTCATCGCCGTGCAGGATCAGTTGGGCGACATTAAGAACACGCAGTTAGGTGGGACCTTTGCCTACAAAATTAAACTAACCAATTCTACCTTCTCGTTTGGAATGCAGGCGGGCGTGACTCGCTATGCTACTGACCCAAACGCCGTGAAGCTGCTTAACCCAAACGACCCCGCGTTTTATCAGTTTACAGAAACCAAGTTCAATACCGGTGTGGGAGTGTTGCTACAAAATGAGCGTTACACGCTAAGTCTTTCTGTGCCGCGGATGCTGGCCAGCAATGTTAGTCAGGGAGGGCAATCGATTCAGGTGTACAGTCAGAATTTCTATTTGTTTGGAGCGTACACCTTTTACGTGAACGAGCGAATTCAATTCAGACCTTCTACGTTGCTTCGCGCTACGGCAGGTACGCCGATCAGCGCGGACGTGAATGCGAATTTTATCTTCAATAAAGTTTATACGGCAGGGTTATTCACCCGCAAGTTGAATTCGTACGGGCTACTGCTTCAGATGGTGATGAAGAACTATCGGTTTGGGTATGTCTTTGAATTGCCGGGAAAAGGCTCGGCGCTCAATTTTACAACGCACGAAATCAGTCTGGCTGTGTCGCTGGATGTGCTCAAATTTCACAATCACTCAACTCCCGGCTACTGAGCAGAAGGGGAATTATTGGCAGGTTAGTGAGCCGCTGATTTGTCTTTCGCCTTAAACGGCAACCAAATTGACAGGGAAACAACTACGCCCATGACTGCGTAGCCCAATCCGATATAGCCTGTGAGATACAAGGCCACAAAGATGGCAGCGCCTGAAAGTTCGATCAGGCTGTCTCCGGTTTTGATCCTGTTTTTCATACCAATTTGTCTTTAATTAATACCCTAATAAACCTTGTTTTTTGACGATAGCCCATGCGAGAGGTCATTACTAAATATGATTTGCGTCAGGAAGGAGTTTATATCAGCGGATAACTGCGAAATCTTGCGCCAATAGGCCGTAACCTCTGTTTTTTAGTCACTATTCGCATAAAAAAACAGGAAATCCTTCTAGTTTTTAAGGGGTATTGCCGCGGCCGCTCTACTCAACCAAAATTCACTTTGATCCTACGGCTATTTTCGTACATTATGATTGGGATCATAAGGGAGAAAAGTAGCATTCATGATTTTTGACTCGTCAACCATCATGAAAAAGGCTATCCATATTCCTTCATTTCTTACGGATTACAATTCGCTTTGGAATCCGATGCTGGCCAGCCTAGAGGGCAAAGTCACTCACCCAAATGATACTCGTCATAAGGGCTCTTTCAAAGTTGAAGTAGGTTTAGGTTTCCAAAATAATGTAACTATGATTGACCTGCTTATTTTAAAGAAATACGGCGCGAAAGAAATTCAACTCAAGAAGGACGATGTTCTTTTCAGAGAAGATGAAGAGGCGCTGAATTATTTTCAGATTGCCAAGGGATCTATCAAAATGATTACCAACAGCCCGGATGGTAAAGAATTTATTCAAGGTGTCTTTAAAGTGAATGACAGTTTTGGTGAGCCGCCGCTGTTCTGCAATTTCCCTTACCCCAGCACGGCCAGCGCCATTGAGCCGAGCACGGTGATTAAACTAAACAAAGAGAGTTTCTTCCGGTTGCTTCATGAAAATTTCGATATCCACGTCAAACTCGATCAGGTGCTATGCCAACGCCTTCGCTATAAGTCCATGATTTTATCTGAGATCTCGTCGTACGATCCGGAACACCGCATCATGAGCTTGCTGAATTATTTCAAAGCGGATGCGATAGCTTTAGCCAAAAAGGAAAACAGAAAAATAGGTAATGAATATACCGTTCCATTTACCCGTCAGCAAATCGCTGACATGAGCGGACTCCGGGTGGAGACCGTTATCAGAGCGGTTAAGAAAATGGAGACAGAAGGAAAAATAAAAATTGTAGGTCGGAAAATATTATTCTAAAACAAAACCAATAAACTATGAAATATTGTGTAATCCTCGCCATCACCGCCGCCATGTTTTCATGTGCGCCTGACAAATCCAAAATGAATAATGAGCAGTACCCGGATCAATCTTCGGGCAAGTCTGCGGTGGAAGAAGTAATCGCTAATCCAACCAAAGGAATTGGAGCTGTAAAAAATGTGACGTTGAAAAGCCCGCTTGAGCAAGAGCGCGTAAGTCGCGGCCTTGCCATCTATGAAATGAAATGCGCCGCTTGCCACAAGCTAACCGACCAGCGTCTGGTGGGGCCTGGATGGAAGGATGTAACCAAACGCCGCAAACCAGAGTGGATCATGAACATGGCCACCAATGTAGATGTGATGCTTGAGAAAGATGCAGAAGCGCAGAAGTTGCTCGAGTTGTGTTTGGTGCGCATGCCCAATCAAAATATTTCTGTGGGTGATGCCCGTGATATTCTCGAGTATATGCGAAGCAACGACGGCGAAAAATAGAGACCAAATTTCAACCCCAATAAATACGCAAAAATGAAAAGTGTAAACAAAATGATTGCATTCCTGGCGTTGGCAGGTGCAATCGTAGCAGTGAATAGCTGCAAGCCGAAAGGACCGCAGGATGCGGTAGTCGGCAATGCCGCCGAAAAAGTATATGTGGCTCCCGGCAAGTACGACGAGTTTTACAACATCGTCTCCGGTGGTTTCAATGGCCAGATGTCGGTGTATGGAATCCCTTCGGGGAGACTGTTCCGTATTATTCCTGTGTTCTCTCAATTTCCTGAAAACGGCTATGGCTTCAGCGAAGAAACTAAGCCTATGCTCATGACCTCGCACGGTTTTGTGCCGTGGGATGACCTTCACCACATCGCCTTGTCTGAAACAAAAGGGGAGCACGATGGCCGCTGGGCGTTTGCCAATGGCAACAACACTCCGCGCGTAGCTCGTGTAAGTCTGAAGACGTTTAAAACAGAAGAAATTCTTGAATTGCCTAACAGCGGTGGAAACCACTCGTCGCCATTCATTACTGAAAACAGCGAATACATTGTGGCTGGTACCCGCTTCAGTGTGCCGGTGGGCGACAATCGCGACGTGCCGATCAGTTCGTACAAACAAAACTTCAAAGGCACGATCAGCTTCATCAAAATAGATCCAACAACTGGTCGCATGAACATTGGGTTCCAGTTGAAAACTCCCGGCGTTGACTTTGACTTGTCAAGGGCTGGCAAAGGTCCTTCACACGGCTGGTTCTTTTTCTCTTGCTACAACACCGAGCAGGCTTACACATTGCTTGAGCAAAACGCTACTCAAAAAGATAAAGACTTCATCATGGCGGTAAACTGGAAGAAGGCCGAAGAATATATTGCTCAGGGCAAAGGTGAAAAAGTGAAAGCGAAGTATGCACACAATATGCTCAACGAGAGCACGCACACCGCTAGCTCCGAGATGATGACCGAAGTTTTACAACTTGATCCAACGGTGTTAAAAGACATCATCTACTTCATTCCTTGCCCGAAATCTCCCCACGGTTGTGATACTGATCCTTCGGGCGAATACATTGTGGCGTCAGGAAAACTCGCTGCGCTGATTCCTGTGTTCTCATTTACTAAAATTCAAAAAGCAATTGCCGACAAGGATTTTGAAGGAGAATATGCTGGCATTCCGGTGATCAAATACGAGTCCGCCTTGCATGGTGAAGTAAAGAAACCTGGCCTTGGCCCGTTGCATACCGAGTTTGACGAAAAGGGAAATGCCTACACCTCGTTCTTTGTGTCTTCCGAAATTGTAAAATGGAATGTGAAGTCACTTGAGGTGCTTGATCGCGTTCCTACCTATTATTCAATCGGTCACTTGTGTGTCCCTGGCGGACCTACTGCTAAACCTCATGGCAAATATGTAATTGCCTACAACAAGATTACCAAAGACCGCTATTTGCCTACCGGCCCTGAGTTAACGCAATCCGCACAGTTGTATGATATCTCTGGCGATAAGATGCAACTGCTGTTAGATTTCCCCACTACGGGCGAGCCGCACTATGCAGAGGCTATCCCCGCAAGTTTAGTGATGCCTAACTCTACCAAGATTTTCAAGATCGAAGAGAATAATCACCCGTATGCTGCCAAAGGTGAAAAAGAAGCCAAAGTGGAGCGCAAAGGAAATGAAGTGCACGTGTATATGACAGCCATCCGCTCACACCTTGTGCCTGACAATATCGAAGGTATCAAACTGGGTGACGTAGTGTATTTCCACGTCACAAACCTTGAGCAAGATTGGGATGTGCCGCATGGATTTGCCATCAAAGGTGCTGCCAATGCTGAGATTCTGATTATGCCGGGAGAAACACAAACGTTGAAATGGACTCCTGACGAAGTGGGTGTGTCACCGTTCTATTGCACAGACTTCTGCTCTGCATTGCACCAGGAGATGCAAGGCTATGCCAGAGTATCGGCTGCCGGAAGTAACATTCCACTTAAATTCTCTACCGGCGTAATTGCCGAAGAAGCTAAGAGCTCACCCAAATAGGTTTCATAGTTTACCAGGATGAGTGGGGCGTCTCGATCAAAAGAGGCGCCCCTTTACCACCAAAGAAAATGAAATCACTAAAACCAATTACCCGAATCGCAGTGGCTGTTGTAGCCCTGGCGCTGATTTGTACTTATTTCGTTCCCTTGTGGCAAATCCTGATGTGGGCGCCACAATATCCTGAAGGGCTGGAGATGAAGATATGGCACAACACACTGTCGGGCGAAGTGCGAACGATCAGTGCGTTGAATCATTACATTGGTATGCGTACGATTGAAGTGGGTATGTTTCCTGAGTTTGGATACATCCAATACATCATCGGTTTTTTAATTGGCTTTGGGCTGATCACCGCTGTCGTGAATAAGCGAGTCATGCTCATTTCCTTTTTGATGTTCATCCTCGCTACCGGCCTTGGTGCCTTGATTGATTTTTATATCTGGGGTTATGATTACGGGCACAACTTAAATCCGGAAGCACCAATTAAGATAGAAGGGATGTCGTACCAACCACCCTTGATTGGAACTAAACAATTGCTGAATTTCACTGCCTTTTCAGGACCGGATATCGGCGGCTGGATTTTCATTGTGTCGGCAGGTGTGTTAATTGGGTTTCTGATCTATGAGTGGAAAAAGAATAAATAAGATGAAGTATTTACTGTTCGTTCTTTTTGGAATTGTAACGCTGTCGTGCAGCACCGAACCTGAGCCGTTGAAGTATGGAACGGATGTGTGTCATTTTTGTAAAATGACATTAATGGACAATAAGTTTGGCGCTGAACTGGTCACCCGAAAGGGAAGGATCTACAAGTTTGACGACATGCGCTGTTTTCTTAATTATTATAATTCGGGAAACGAAGCAACTTCAGATTTTCAACACGCACTCGTGATTGATTATCTGAATCCCGGAAATTTTCTTAACGCCTACGATGCCTTCTATTTGAAATCGTCGGCAATTCATAGTCCGATGGATGGACAAGTGGCGGCATTTCAAAGCAAGCAACACATGATGCCGCTAAAGAAGGAGTGGGGTGCGATTTATCTGGCGTGGGGTGAAGTGGTGACGCAATACAAATGAAGAAAACCTGGCTACTTGGGTTGGTGGTGCTGCATTCATTTTTAAGTGAAGCCAAAACCTATGTGGTCAATCCCAAAGGGCAATTAAAGTCTATTCAAACGGCCATCTCTCTTGCCCACGATGGCGACACCGTGCGTGTCATGGCAGGGCATTATCGCGAAGGGAATTACATTATAAAAAAATCGATTGTCCTACTCGGCGAAAACCTTCCGGTTCTTGATGCCGAAAATAAATACGAGATATTTACGATCGTGGCCAACGATGTATCGGTGATTGGCTTTCGGATGATTAACACCGGCAAAGCCAGCATCAACGATATCTCCGCTGTTAACGCGATACAAACCAAACGACTTCGGGTGGCCAACAACCAAATGGAGAATACTTTTTTCGGAATTCACCTGGCCAACTCCACGGCAAGCCTTATTGAAAATAATACCTTTCATTCAGATGCCGAAGCGGAACACCTGGCGGGCAACGGCATTCATGCCTGGAAGTGCGACTCCATCACCATTCGAAACAACACCATACGCGGGCATCGCGATGGAATTTATTTTGAGTTTGTAACACACTCTCATGTAGAAAACAATTACAGTCACCACAACATGCGCTATGGGCTGCATTTTATGTTTTCTCATCACGACTCCTATGTAAAAAATACATTTCATAACAACGGCGCCGGTGTAGCGGTGATGTACACGCAGGATGTAACGATGATCGGCAATCGCTTTGAAGATAACTGGGGCGCATCCTCGTATGGGCTATTGCTGAAAGATATTCGCGATAGCCATATTGAAGGCAATCACTTCCTGCGCAATACGGTAGGTGTATATATGGAAGGCTCAAGCCGTTGCAGGATGGAGAAAAATGTATTCAAAGACAATGGATGGGCTGTGAAGATTCAGGCAAACTGCGACGAGAATTCCTTTCAGCGAAATTCTTTCTTATCTAATACGTTTGATATGGCTACGAATGGGTCGTTGGTTCTCAATACCGTGGATTACAATTATTGGGACAATTACCAGGGCTATGATCTCGATAAGGATGGCATTGGCGACGTGCCTTTTCATCCGGTAAGCTTGTATTCGATGGTGGTGGAGAAAATGCCCTCGTCGATTATGTTGTGGCGAAGTTTTTTGGTGTACCTTTTGGATCGATCGGAAAAGGTTGTCCCCTCTATTACTCCCGAAAGCCTGAAAGACAATCATCCGGTAATGAAAAATTATGATTACCATTTCTGATCTCAACAAGCATTTTGGTCGGCTGGAAGTTTTGCATTCGATACACGCACGGTTTGAAGCAGGACAGTCGTATGCTGTAGTGGGGCCAAACGGCTCTGGTAAAACCACGCTGATCAAATCCATACTTGGAATGGTGGTACCCGACCGCGGCACCATTGAAGTAGAAGGGAAATCAATCATCAATAATTCAGCGTATCGAAAACGCATCGGGTACATGCCGCAAATTGGCCGCTATCCTGAACAGATGAAGATCGGACAAATCATCAGCATGATCCGCGACCTGCGAAGCGATGAAACGCAAATCGACGAAGACCTGATCCGCGAATTTAAACTCGATCAACTCAAAGACAAACGCATGCATACGTTGTCCGGAGGCACGCGGCAAAAGGTAAGTGCATCGCTGGCTTTTCTCTTTAATCCGCCGATCCTTATTCTGGATGAACCGACAGCGGGCCTTGATCCGGTAGCGGTAGAAATCTTAAAAGAGAAAATTCATTCTGAAAAAAGTAAGAACAAACTTTTTCTGATCACGTCGCATATCATGAGCGATCTTGACGAATTATCTTCTCACCTGGTGTACCTGGAAGATGGCAAGATGCTCTTCAACGACGCCATCGATACACTTAAAAAGGAGACTGGCGAAATTAAACTCGGCAAGGCAGTGGCTACTATCATGAAACGAAACCTGAAAGCGACGTATGAGTAAGATTGCGAAATATGTGTTGTACGATATCGTTAGAAGTCGGTTTATCCTGTTCTACACGGTTTTTCTTTTAGTCGTTACGTTCAGCATGTACAGCCTTGATACCGACCCCGGCAAGTCAACGCTTAGCTTGCTCAACATTATCCTGCTCGTGGTGCCGCTGGTGAGTGTGATTTTTACGACCACTCATTTTTTTAACTCTTACGAATTCATTGAACTCTTATTGTCACAACCGGTAACTCGGCGAACTATATTTCTGGCTGAGTTTTTTTCAGTGGCATCCGCGCTGGCGTTATCGTTTTTAATAGGCGTGGCGTTCCCAATGCTATTGCTGGCGTACAGCGAGGCTACCTTGTTTCTGATTTTATCGGGATTGTTGCTCACACTGGTGTTTGTGTCGCTGGCCTTTCTGGCTTCCGTGATTACACGCGACAAAGCCAAAGGGATAGGCATGGCCCTGTTGTTCTGGATTTACTTCACGCTCATTTACGACGGACTGATTCTCTACATCGTGTATAGCTTCAGCGACTACCCGATTGAAAAGATCACCTTACTATTAAGTTCGCTCAATCCGGTAGATCTCGCGCGCATCGTCATTTTACTAAAACTCGATCTTTCTGCGCTGATGGGGTACACCGGCGCTTTTTACAAAAGCTTCTTTGGCAGCAACCTGGGGATCATCTATTCTTTCCTCTTTCTCTTGGTATGGATCGGCGCACCACTTCTCATCGCGCTACGGAAATTCGCACGCAAAGACATTTAAGCAATAAGTAAGCACAAATAGAAACAGCCACCTTTTGAGTGGCTGTTTTGATTAGTAGATAATTCTAAATACGGAGAACTACTTCAATAGTAATTGTAGTTATGCAAGTGCCAGCGCCTTCGGAAACAGAATGTTGTTTTCCAGGTGGATGTGCTGCATCAGGTCGCTTTCAAATTCCTGAAGCAATTTGTACGTCAGTTGATACGACAGACAAGCTTTGGCGGGAGGGGTGTAATTGTTTGATGTAGCCCGGATGGATTTGATCAAACGGCCTGCAGTTTCATGTTCGTCTTCCATCACAGCAACCGGTGCGTGAACACTGTGGAGCATTGGTCTGCCAGCGGATTTGTCAATCATAGCTTTAATGGCAGGAAATAGAATGTTTTCTTCCTTAGGAAGATGATGGATTAGTTCGTCCGCAAGTTCATTGAACTCTTCCCTTATGGCTTCCAACTCCGGATGCTCATCGCCATGCACCTGACATACTTTATTGAGTAGAGCTTGAAGCTGCGGAATAGAATCTCGTACGTAGGTATGATGGTGATGAACAATGTAATCAATGAGTAAAGATGGTTCCCAGTTTTCAAATACCAGCTGATGGTTAGTGGTGTTTTCTTGCTTGGCCATAATCTCAGCCCAGACCGTCTCGGCGTCAAGGTTAGCTTTTTGACACAGTTGAGTGAACGACCGTTTGCCATTACAGCAGTAGTCGAGATTATAGCGATTAAATATGCTGATGGATTGGGGATAACGCAGTGCAATCTCAGCTACTGAAGCGTTTTCCATTGTCAGGGTATGTTCTATAGTTGTCATAATAGTATTGTTTTAGAATTCAAAAGTATGACGCTACGCTACAGCGTCTTATGAGCCTGCTCATATCGAAATGAGTTGCGAAATATTTTTGGAATATGATTGCAGTCATAAGGGATATCAGCTGAATTGGGGAAAATTGTTACGTAAAATCAAACCCCGATTCTACCTCACTAGTGATACAACCTAAAATCAACTTTATGAAAACTTACCGATCAAGTCTACTTCTCGTATTCGTTGCGGTGATGGCTTTTGTGCTTTCGTCGTGCGATACCAAAAAACAAGAAACTGTCAGCAGCACCTCCGATACTCCGGTGGGTGGCGGGCAATCCAATGTGAAAGACGACGAGTCTCAAAAGGATATTGTGCATGTAGCCGTAGGCTCCGCCGATCACACTACATTGGTCACTGCATTAAAAGCCGCAGGATATGTGGATGCACTTTCCAACGCGGGTCCCTTTACGGTATTTGCACCTACCAATGCCGCCTTCGACAAGTTGCCTGCCGGCACCGTAGAAGGGTTGCTCAAACCGGAAAGCAAAGACGCACTCCGCAATATTCTTGAATATCACGTGGCTGTAGGCGTGTACAAATTAGAAAGCCTGGCCAACGGACAAAAGATCAACCAGGTAAACCTTGATAATATTGAGATTGGAATCAAAGACGGAAAATATACCGTAAACGGAGCCAACATCGTAGCCACCGTGCCCGCTTCCAACGGAGTGGTGTACGTGGTGGATGCTGTGTTACTTCCTCCAGCCAAGAAGTAAGATAAGGTGGTTATGAAATCCTTTTTGTTTGCGTTAATACTTTGTGTAGGCGTGACCAACTCCCTTCAGGCTTGTCCTTTTTGCGGATGCGGTAATAGTAATTTTCAAATTGGCTTGCTGCCCACATACAGCAAAGGATTTGTGGGCACACGCTACACATATTCCCAATTCAATTCTTCCAGTGCCGACGGGAGTCAGTTTAGCCGCGACTATTTCCATTCGATGGAGATCTGGGGCGGCTATCAGGTAGGAAAGGTGCAGATCATGGCGTTCATCCCGTTTATCCGTACGCACAAAATCAGCGACGATGGTGTGGTAAACACCAGTGGTATAGGAGACATTATTTTGTTGGGCAATTACAAGTTGTTTACACACACCTCGGCAGTCAGACCAAGCGGACGCGTGTGGAGCAACAACCTGATGATCGGTGGCGGTATAAAACTCCACACCGGTGAAAGTAAAATTGATACCAGCGATCCGGCCTTTACCGTTGGCGACTTCAGTTCTATGCCGGGAACAGGCAGCACGGACTACCTGATTAATGCCACGCACAACTTGCTTACCGGCAATGATGGACTTGTCACCAACGCTACGTATCGGATCAACACCACCAACATGCAAGACTATAAGTTTGGAAACCGTGTGTACATTAACATGGCTTATTTTCATTCGTGGTCAGCCGGCTTCTTTACCATCCGGCCGTCGGTGGGCGTAAACCTGATCAGCAACAGCGCAAACAGTTATCAGCGCCAGGAGGTGAGTGGTAGCGCGGGCTATGTGCTCAGCGGGTTAGCTGGTGTAAATATTCAACGAGGCAAGATTGGATTGGCTGCCAACGGCTTTCTTCCGGTGGCACAAAATCTGTTTGAAGGACAAACTCGCTTTCAGGTAAGAGGATCGGTGGCGCTGCTGGTTTCGTTTTAAACGAATAGCAAAAATGGATTTACAATGGGTGTGAGAAGCACCCGTTGTAAATACCTGTAGCTGGTGGATGTAACCTCCTTTCAAAAAATATAAATATCCGGTGCACCTGCGGCCTAAGGGGGCGCGCATGCTTTATATTTGCGCCTCAATTCACCGGCATGATCAACCCCACCGAGCAAGACGAACGCAATTACCTGGAAGTAATCAAAGAGCGGATCCTATTCGCCGTTCAGCGTTCTGCCACCCGTGTCGCGGAGTTTTCCGACGAATTGAAGCAAACCAAACAATACCTGCACGAACACCAGTCGGGGTTAGACGAAGCCGACATGGTGGCCGCCTATCAATCCATCAACCGGATGGCCAACACCGGCGAAGAGACGGTAGAGCAACGTCGCCGCCTCATCAAGCTGCAGTCGTCGCCTTATTTTGGGCGCATTGATTTTAGGTCTGGTAAAGAAGGGAAAGAGCTGCCCGTGTATGTAGGGCTGACTACCTTCATTGAAGGCGTGCAGCGCCAATGCCTTATCTACGACTGGCGTGCGCCGATCTCGTCGATGTTTTATGATTTCGAACTGGGCGAGGCGAATTACGAAACGCCCTCCGGCAAAGTAAGCGGTGAGATTACCCTTAAGCGTCAGTATAAGATCCGCGATGGCGTCATGGAGTTTATGATCGAAAGCGCGGTGAGCATTCACGACGAAGTTTTGCAACGCGAGCTAAGCAAGTCGGCCGACGATCACATGAAGAACATTGCCGCTACGATTCAGCGCGATCAGAATCAGGTGATCCGCAACGAATCTGCACCAGTAATGATCATTCAGGGTGTGGCCGGATCCGGAAAGACGTCCATTGCGTTGCACCGCATTGCCTTTATGCTATATCGCTTTCGCGACAGCATCCGTGCCAAAGATGTATTGATCCTTTCGCCCAACAAAGTCTTTGCCGACTACATCAGCCAGGTGTTGCCCGAGTTGGGCGAAGAGCAGATTCCGGAAATGGAGATTGAAGAGCTCGCGAATGAGTTGCTTGAAAAGCGGTATTCCTTTCAAACCTTCTTCCAGCAGGTAAGTACGCTTCTCGACCGTCCTCATCCTGAATATATTAAACGCCTTCAATTCAAATCGACGTTTGAGTTTGTCAAAATGCTCAACAAGTATTTGATCCACCTGGAAAACACGTCGCTTATCCACGTCGAGCTGCGTGTGGCAGGCGTAGTGGTGCCGTTTCCTTTTGTAGTAGAGAAATTCAAAGCGTGGAGCCGCACGCCCATGCACAAGAGAATCCCCGAAGTGATTCAGGAAGTGTTGCAATTTGTGCGTAACGAATGCAAGCGCAAACTCTCTGGCGCCGAGAAAGCGCGCGTCTATGAAACCGTGCCGCGCATGTTCAATATCCGCCCGCCTTTTGAAGTGTACAAAGGCTTTTACGAGTGGATAGGCAAACCTGAAATGTTTCGCATGATGCCCGGCATGCAACTGGAATATGCCGACGTGTTTCCACTGATCTATTGCAAGATAAGATTGGAAGGCATGGCGGTGTATGATCACGTGAAACACCTGCTCATCGATGAGATGCAAGACTATACTCCGGTGCAGTATGCAGTGCTGGGACGTGTTTTCAAATGCAGGAAGACAATCCTTGGCGACATCAACCAGTCGGTTAATCCCTACGGTGCCTCGGCGGCCGAAGACGTAGAAGAAGTGTTTCCCCACGGTGAGTTGGTAAAGATGTACCGAAGCTATCGCTCTACGTGGGAGATCAGTCAGTTTGCTTCTGCCATCCGCGCCACTCCCGGACTTATCCCCATGGAACGCCACGGCGCACCTCCCGCCATGTTGGGCTTTGCTTCGCCTGACGAAGAGCTACGCGCGATTCGCGAACAACTTAACACATTCGAAACATCGGGACATCACTCGCTGGGCATCATCTGCAAAACACAACAACAAGCCAACACACTCTTCGATCAACTCAAGTGGGAGCGGGCCCATCTTTTAAGTCCTGCAAGCACCACCTTCTCGAAAGGTGTGGTAGTAGTGAGTGCACACCTTGCCAAAGGCCTGGAGTTTGATGAAGTGATTGTCCCTTTTGTGTCCGATGAAAACTATCATACCGACATGGACCGTCGCATGCTGTACATTGCCTGCACCCGCGCCATGCACCGGCTTACACTCACGCATACCGGAAGGAGAAGTGAGCTATTACCCCTAAGTGCTGAGTAACCAATGCTTGATTGTGTTGAGAAAAATACCTGAAGCTCAATTGAGACGCGCTGTACTATCCTTTGAAAACCTCCAGATAAATCCGTCGAGGACATAATGGGTTACTTGCGGTAACACCAGAAGCGGAACGACAAGCGAAAGTGCCCAGGAATTTGTTAACGGGTTTGAAAAGGTGAAAAATGGAAACAATGCCATATGATCTTTCCATACCAATACATCCCACAGCGATTCTTCAAAGTAGGAGAGAAAGAATAGTATCAGAATAAATAGGGCTACGCCTTTCAGGCCAAAGGAAAAGTGCGACGACCTTTTCTTTTCACCGTACAACCAGATTAACCCCATGTAGGGGATCCCGTGCGAAACCACATTCATCAAGGTGAAAGCAAGGTCTCCGTGGAAGAAAACTATTCCCGCATACCAGGAAACATACGTACCGATCATAATACCATTTTTTGGAATGTTGACAGCGGATGACACTACGGACAAGTATATTTCTTTGATCAAATAGATCAGAAAGAGTAAGCCATACAAAGCGAAGAGAAGGGTGTCAGCCTGGGGAAGTTGTAAGGAAATAAAATCATGAGGCACAAACCAGCTGAGCGAATCGGTGAGGTGCAGATGCCAATAGATTACCGGATAAAGCGTGGCGTTGTAAATCGCCAGCCCATCAATCCATCGGATAATTTTGGATGTGTTTTCTGTGCGCGAGTACAACCGTAGGAAACCGTATTGCTGCCGTACAAAATGAAACAACGCTGCGTAGGCGAGGACACGCCAAAACAAAAATGAACTAATCAGATGAAGCGCTACGCCGACTACAAAGCAGCATACAGGAATCAGGATAAGAAGTGATTTGTATTTTTGAAACGTCGCCGGTTCCCAATAAAACCGAAACAAGGTACTGTACACATGGCTTACGTCTACCATCAGGATAAGGACAAGCCACCAAAGCATTGTCACTTCGGTGTGTGTGTCAAAGTAATTTTGAAAAACGAAGACCAGGAGAACGGGTAAAAACAACGGAAGCAAGATCAGCACAGTCTCTTTGCCGGGAGAAACCAGCCAGTTGGATTTATTTTGTATCATGCAGACTTCATCAATTGTTTGGCGGCGGTGATCCCGCTTTGAAACGCTTCTTCAAAAATAGAGATGCCGCTTAAATCGGAATGGGCAAAAAACACTTTGTTGTCAATAGGCGTGGCGGCCCTTCGTAGGTCTTCACCCCAGATGAACCCCGGATCGGGCCGGATCATACCGTGTCCCCACAGATGTGCATCGAGGCGACTTGTTTCAGAGCGAAGTTTGGGATGAACTACTTCGAGGTCTTTGAAAATCAGATCCGTCCATTCTCCAAGATTTTTCTTCTCCGCGTCAGCCCGGGCCGCCGCGCAATGGGTACCTGTTAAAGGCAGATAATACGTGAGTACAGTTTCCTCTTTGGGTATGGTAAGGTTCTGATGTTGCGCATGAACATACCCTAACGAATTGCTCCCATAGATTACATTGTCCCAGCAAAGCGGCTCACCTCTCTTTTCCTGAAGGGAAGCGCTCACTGTAAGGTTCGCCACGAGCCACGGTGCATAATTGAATTTTGAATAATCAACACTTGCTGTTCGGTGGAGTAGATGCTTGTTGACAAATTGAGGCGACGCCATGATCGCTTTTTTGGCCTCAATTTGTTTTAACTCATTGCTTTCAAGATCCAGGAAATCAATGTCGATGCCTTTGTCGGTCAGCACAACGTTCAGCACCACACATTGTGTTTTAATATATGGCAAACTGGGCCTCGACAATTGTTTAACCAACCAATGATTTCCTTCGGGCCAGGTAAGTACATCGTCAAATTTAGAATTTTCAGAATGCCCTCTGCGCGACGAGAAATAATGGATGCCTGCCCATGCAGAGGTGTCCTTTAGGGCTGAACCAAAATCATCAGCACAACAATAATTTACATACCATCTCAGGTAAGGCGACTCAAATTTATTGTCGGTGAGAAACTGATCCATGCTGAGCGTGTCAAGTTGCAGAAGCTTAGGATCTAATGAACTTTCATGCACAGGAATTTCAAAAGCCATTTTTCCATCCGCGCCCTGTAGATTTTTATAATGGTCCATCAACTCGACAAACCGAGTAATCTCACTCCGGTCTTTAGGCGAAACACCTTCGGATGGAATTAAGCCTTCCTGCCAATGATGGTTGATGTAAAGACGTTCTTTCGGCTCGAAACAAAGGTAATATTCATTGTACACCGGACGCTGGTTGGTATATCCTGTTATCACATTGCATTCTTCCAGAAAGCGAAGAAGCTCTGTGTTGTTGACGTTAGGTAAGGGTAGGTAATGCGCGCCGAGTGGGTACGCGCTGATGGCATTACTTCCTGATCTTGAATTTCCTCCCGCTTCTTTTTCTAACTCCAATAACCGAAACGATTGCCCGTTCATTTTCAGCCAGCGTGCAGCCGACAAACCAGACACTCCACCTCCAACGATCACGATATCTTCCTGAATTACTTCTTTAATCTTACCGTCAGTTTTGGTTCTGATCCGATGCCCGGCCTTTGCGTTCGGGCCGCCTAATGAACCGGGGATTGTTGAATCACTTGTGCAAGAATAGGGAGCGCTTAAAAGCAAGCTGCCTGCCACCAGTGAACCCTGCTTAATAAACGATCTTCTGGTTATCATTTGAAATAGACGGCCCATTCCCGTTCAAAGGTATTGACCAATACCTGATTGTTCAGGGTATTGTAATGGTTGCTTCGGGCGATCATGTCGGCAGGAAAGTCGGTCATGGTAGTCCACGATCGTTCGGTGATAAACCGCAGGCCGGCCGGGAGTTGTTTTACTTCTGGTAAATCATGTTTGTAAGCAAGGATATATCCCCACTCTCCAAAGGATGGAACGTGGCAGTGATAAGGTGAAGTTTGAAAGCCCGCTTTGCGAAGAGTTTGATCGATGATCCAAAACGATTCTTTGGCCACATACGGTGAGGTAGCCTGAATGACCAGTGCTCCCTGATCGGCAAGCGTGTTGTACAGCTCGCGGTAAAACGATAGGGTGTATAATTTGCCAAGGGAATAGTTCGAAGGGTCAGGAAAATCTACCGTAATGAAATCAAAGGTTTCCTTGTTTTGGCGTATCCACTGAAAGGCATCTTCATTATAGACTTGAACCTTATTCGAAACCAAAGACCGGTTGTTTAACTTCAGCAGTCCTTCGTTCTTCTTAAATAAGTCGGTGATAGCGCGGTCAAGGTCAACCAGTTTAATGGATGTAACGGAAGGATATTTTAAGATTTCGCGCGCGGCCATTCCATCGCCACCGCCCAGAATAAGGACGTGTTTAGGATCCGAAACTCGGCTGAGGCCAGGGTGGATTAACGACTCGTGATAACGGTATTCGTCTTCGCTGCTAAACTGCAGATTGCCATTCAAAAAAAGACGCCAGTCATTTTTATTTCGTGTAATGACGATGCGTTGATAAGGACTTGACTTCGCATAGATAATGGCATCTGCATAGGTCAACGATTCGGCAAACGAAGTAAGCTTATCCGAAAGTGCGATGCCTGCCACCATCAATGCAATTCCAAGCCATGCTGACCAGCGCAGCGATCTTCGGGAAGAGAGTTCATTTCCGAATTTATGCGACACCAACAAGGCAACTGCAATATTGAGAAGTCCAAAGAAAAAGGAAGTACGCAGAAGTCCAAGATAAGGAATCAGTACCAGGGGAAACAGGAGCGAGGCAAACAACGCGCCGATGTAGTCGAAGGTAAAAATGCGTGACACCAAATCGGTAAACTCAATGCGATCTTTTAAAATGCGCATCAGCAGGGGAAGTTCAAGCCCCACCAAAATACCCGTAAGTATTACCTGCGCATACAACAGCAGCCGGAAGAAAACGATCTGTTCAAAAACGACAAACAGCACGGCCGCGCTGCTGCCACCAACCAGCCCTACCATTATTTCGATGCGAATAAACCACGATAGTAAGTTGCCTTTCAGAAACTTCGAAAGGTAGGAGCCGATTCCCATCGCAAAAAGGTAGGAACCGATGATGGTAGAAAATTGAGTAATGGAGTCGCCCAGCAGGTAGCTGGCCAGCGTGCCTGCTACTAATTCATAAATCAGTCCGCACGTGGCGACCACAAACACAGAAAGCAAGAGCAAAAGCTCAAACGCCTTTGACTGATTTTTCATAGGAAAAGATAATTGCTAGTGAACTGCCGAGGCGATGATAATGCCCATAGCGATCATGAACGCGCCCGACACAATAGCGAGTGCCACATTCTGCTTTTCAATAATTTCTTTCCAGAGATTTTCGGGAGTGATTTTCTCAAAGATCCAGAAGCACACGCCTAATACGATTATTCCGATCAGCGAAAATACAATCGATGCCAGTACTGATTCCCATTGCATAGTGTAAAGGTTATGGTTTATTATTTGTGAAAGAAATAGCGACTACCACTCGGATGTTCCTGCGACGGCGGCGCTGTTTTGGTGGCCCAGAACCAGCGCATGCCAGTCATCTGCGAATAGGTGTAAAACGAAAACCCTACGAACACTGTAGCCAGATACCACCGGACGCTTTTTAATTTATTCATAGTTATTCATCGTCGAATTTGTAATAGGGAGAGTAATCGCTGTCTTCCCACCGGGCCACTTCCAGTTTGTGTTTATAAAAGTAAAAACCTGCCGGGATCAAAAGCAAAACAAAAATGAAAATATAAAAATTGGAATAAAACGGAACATCACGGCGAACCGTCACATCAAACGTGTGGTTGGTCATGCTGAATTCCGGATAGATATTAATATGATACGTTCCTTCCGGTATGCTGGAAAGAAATGCTTCTGCCTTCGTGCTGCCTTCGTTCCACGATTCTCCGTCTTCATACCCATAATAATATTCTATTTCGTTGGTGAAAACATAGTCTTCGCCGGTCTTGTCATTCACCAATTCATATTCGGCAAAGAACCAGTCGTTGGACACCGGCGCCGACAGGTCGAACTGTACGTTTTTAACTCCACCTTTTAATTCAAAGGCAGGCGTAGTAAACATTTTTTGTCCGTTCAGGGTAGATTGATCAAAATGCCCTTCGTACACCAGTTGGTCAGCGGAATTGGAGGTAAGAAAAATCTGAAGAAGAACCGTCAGCACCAACGTAATTCCGGTGACGCGCAAAAAAGCACCTTCATCAAATGAAAACCAGTTTGGCTGGGTATATCCTTTCCCGTTTTTCGCCGGCAGTGAGGATTTATCCATAGAAAACGCGCTGGCTACATCTCCGGGTGAAATGTATTCGCCTAGGTACGCGCTGAGGTGTTTGCTGTTGTCTTCAAAGGTTAGAATGTACGGCGGGTCGATGTGCTCGTAGTGCGTGGACGATTCTGTCGCTTCCACAATGTCTGTAAAAAATTCACCGGAAGCAAACAGCACCTGAGCCTTGTACTTTGCATACAACCTGAATTTTCCTTGCTCAATGGTGGGCTCGCTGACAAAACCTCCGTAAGACCACGGATGCTTGGCATACGGCTTCAGAAAATTCCAGTTGCCATCGTACACTGTAAGGAAAGCAATGCCCGACGCAGGATTAAACAAAAAATATTCGTGCCAGATGTACCTGTATTTTTGTTCGCGCTTCACTGAGAAACCCATGACGCGGTAATTCACTCCGTCAATATTTCCTTTGGCACCGATCGGCAGTACAGGTGTTTCTTTATTTGTGAACTGGTCGTACACGCCGGTGAGCGGACAAAAGTAGAGGTTGCAGTTTTTACAAGTTAGCGCGATGGTGAGCGCTTTGCCTACCGGTGTGTTGACATGCTTGCACTTGGGGCACGTATGTTGAGTTACTTCACTGATTCCCATTCGGCAAAAGTTCTCACTTTCTCAAATGAAACACCGTACACAAGCATCAGCTCGCCCCACAAGAAATGTTGTCGGCCTCCGGGGTTGGTAAAAATCAACACAGTGTTTCTTGCTGTGTTGCTGGCCTGAATGATCGCTACCCGGGCATCCGGGAAAGGGTATTCGGCAATCTCGCCTTCGTAGTGAACCGATAAACACGACTCGATCATCTCGCATTTCAATTTGATCTTGTCACTGAATTCGATTAAGAGGCCGGCTCGGATGTTCTCAAATTGATACGGATAAGGAGCGAACGGCGGAGTAAAATAGCCTACACTTTCCAGGGATTGCCCGATCCATATCGTTTTGTCGCCGTACCGTGCACACCATAAATTCCTGAAATCGTATTTCATCTGAAACCGGATGCGTCCGCACACTATGAAACTCTGCCCTTTATACGTGCCGGTAGTACCTATCTGAATGACACTCCAGTCGTCAGGCATGTGAAAGGCTTTGTCGTCTTTAATACCAACCGAAGTGATTTCCTGATGGCAGCTGGGGCAAACGATAAGCCAGGCATCATTCAATTGATGATCGTAACGTTTCCCGCAATGGGGGCAATTCGTGTGCATCAACTATCGGTAGATTTGATTTTCAAAAAGGACTTCCGCATCAAAGAATTGAAGTACGGATTGATACACGGCCGTAGCCTTGGAGCTATTGTCGTGCAAATGGTTGGATAGAAATATATCAAAGGTAACATACCGGCGGTCAGGCCAGGTATGAATTGACAAATGCGACTCTGCCAGACAAACCACAGCAGTAAAACCGCCGCCTGCAAAATCATGGTAGGCTTCGCCTACTTTTGAAAGTTTGTGTTCCCCGATCTGAGTTTCAATGAAGCTTTTGAAGGAAGTGAAGCGTACTAACCGGTCGTGCTGAGAGCTTGTAAAGTTAGAAAGGATGTGAAGGCCTTCTTTATTCTGTACCCCGACTTTAGCGGGAGCGTTCACCGAAAGTGTATTCACTACGAATAGATTAAATCCAGCATTCAATATCTGGGGTTTTTCTTTAAAAACAAAACCATTGAAAAATTGCTCCCTGTCATTTATTCTTATTGAGAATTGCTGCAAGTCATCACACTCGTTTAAGTTCTCAACCATTCTCAAATAAAAATTGGTTTGTTCATCGCGTCGTCCCATCTTAGCGGCATGCAAAAACAGTGGTCGCGGGGAATGTTGATGATATACCTTATCATCTTAGTGTGGCTTGTCCTCTTCAAATTATCGTTCGATCTTTCATCTATTCTTACTCTTCATCGCCGCAGCATCAACTTCAGGCCCTTCAATAGTCATACGAGCGAGATGGTGCTCAATTTCATTTTCTTTATCCCGTTTGGCTTGCTGCTCAGTGTGAATTATAAAGAGACCAGCCTATGGAGTAAATTAGCCCTCGTATTCTTATTCAGTTTCACCGCCGAGTTGCTTCAATATACCTTCGCCATCGGCGCTACCGACATCACCGACTTGATCAACAATACCTTAGGCGGATTGGCCGGACTAATCCTTTATCGTTTAAGCAACCGATTCATCAGCACCCAAAGGTTAGACAAGTTAATCATCCTCTGCGGCGCCGTCTTGCTCGTCTTCTTTCTTGGTATGCACCTGAGCCATTGGGTACGAAGGGGATAGCGCCGTTTAGTGGTTGACTTCGTGCAGATAAGTCTCTGTCGGGTTCACACCGTAATCATCAAACACTTATTTTTACGCCATGTATTACCTTGACGTATATAATTTCCTTGCCTCGTGGCAATTGTTTCCCGAGAACGGAACCTACGAGTTTGGCAGTCGCCCGAAGTCTGGCTTCTATAAGATTGAGATGATGGAGACGGGGAAGCATCTTACCGTAAGCATAAACCTTGTCACGCTGGAAGACCTGGCGTTTGCCTCGCAGTACGAAGTAATTCCTGACGGGGAGATTTATCCCTATGCCGGTGGCGATGAAGTCAATGGCATTCAGGTAAAGCTGATTGACTCGACCCATTTTGAAACACACTTCTATCACGCACAGCACACGGTGATTTCGGTTTTTCATGAGATTACCCCCAAAGGATATTTGAAGGTAGTGCAAAAGCATTTCCGCGAAGGCGGAACAGAACTTACCGACACCGAATTGTATCACAAGCAGATGAGTGTGCTTCCGTATTCGGCTTCGGTATCCGGCGCTGTAATCCGGCCTACGGAAGAAGGAGTGATCCGCCATCATGCGCTTACTGCCATGGAAGAACAAACCAACATGCAGCTGACTCAGATACGGCAGCAGGTAGAGTTGCTGGCTATTCAGGCCAAAGAGATTCAGATGCGTAAGGAGATCTCGATGATGATCTACAATTCAAAGTTAAATTTTGCTCCCGTGATCGGGCAAGTGTATTATCTCTACGAACAAGACGACGGCACACATCAGCTTTCGATGATCGGCCCTAAAGAATGGGGCCCGCGCTTGCCGTACAAAAGTTTTGTGTCGGCGGTGAAACTACTGGCCGACCATACCTGGAAGGAAGTGTAGTATTTCTACACTCCGGCTTTTAATTGTTCTCCGAACGCATACCAGTCAAATCCTGACTCCACACGGTTGTGGCGCAGGGCCGGAATCTGTGTGGTGATGATCAGCGTAGTCTCGCCGAGATCAGCACGATGATGTTGTGGTATTTGCAGCTTCACCGCCTTGGCTACTTTGAATTTGACCGACGGGTAAAACGTGCGCACCGACTCCTTAATTAGATTGATGTTTTCCATGCCATACATCAGCACCACCTTAGGCCGGTGAATGCCTACATGGTGAAAGAGCGTCTGCATGCGCGAGGCAAACACATGCTCTTCATAGCGCGCACGACTTTTTAGAAAAGGTAAGTTGGGCATGTCCAGCCAGGCATAATACCACGCGTGGTTGTGCGCCGGCAAAGGATATAGTTGCAACAGCAATTCTTTGGGAGCAGATAAAGAAAGGAAATCATGTTGCTGGTAAGAGACCAAGTCTGGCAGCGGCTGGTTTTCGTAGCCGTGTGTAAAGGCGATCATGTTTTTCCAGGAACCGTGCAGGGTAGGGTGTGGACCAAACCGCTGATCATAAAGCGTGGCAAAGCGCTCGGCCCGCGGACCGTCGATGCGAAAGGCTACTTCGCGATACATCGCCCGGATGTCGCACAGCAAGTCAGGGTTGGGTTTGGCAAGACGATAGAAATAGTTAATCTTCTCGGCTACTTCTTCCGGCAGGTCGCCGCCGCTTTCTTCATAGCCGATAAACCAGAACGGAGCTTGCCATGCGCCGTAACCGTAAAAGTTTTCGATCCAGTAGCGTAGCGGTTTTTCTTCAATCAACATGAAAGGAAAGATACTAAATTAGGCGTGCGAAACGGAGCTTCATTGCAACGATTGGTACAACGTTGTATTCTTAAACTCCTTCAAGAACATTTCTTTGGTGGCCGTTTTACCATTGGGAAGGTCTGGAACGGGAACAAATACTTTCCGTCCGAAAAGAGAAATGGTGGCTTGTCCAGACGTGAACTTATTTTCTATCGTTTCCTCGTCAGGCTCTCCGTAGTGGTAGGTAGTAAATGTCGAAGACTGGCTTTTATCGAGTTCAAACACCAACGAATTTTCCGCCTCGCGCAAGTAGTTCTTTATTTCCGCAGGCGAATAAACTTTCTTTATAGCGCCTACCAGAATATCATTATCCCAATCGTGCGGATGGTCGTTCAGGAAGAAATCAACAAGGCGCGCATACATTCCCAGACCTTCGTAGCATGCACAGTAAAGTCCGTCAATCATTTCGCGATACATTCCTGATCCTGTGCCGCAAGTATACTCTACCAGGTATTTCTTATCTGCCAGTTGAAGGTACTCCAACGCCTTCTCATACATTTTCTTTTCAATGTAAATCCGGGTGAGGCCAAGGCAAGCTTTATTTTTATAGTTAGACGAGTAGCTTCCATACCCATAGGTTAAAACTACACCAGGCACATCCGAGGCGTGGTGATAGTCTTCCTCGAAAAATTCTTCACCACAAGCCATGATGGCCGTAAACATGCTTTCCGCACTATCGAGCTTATTCAATTGCCAAAGCGCTTCGGCCAACAAATAATACTGATCGAAATTACTTTTGGTGGGAGTGGTGTTTACCAAACCTTTGGAGGTAAGGTAGACTGCCGTATCATTACTGGTGGGGAAGTGGAAGGGCTCGTAATCAAACGATTTGGAAAATTTGAAGTTCAAATTCACGCCAAGACTATCCGCAATTGAATTGTACTTAGCTTGTGCAAACACGTTGCCTGCAAAAGCAAAAACAATCGCCGGTAAAAAGCAACGAAGCACTCTTTTGCTTATAGTAGCAATGAACCCTCTCATTCAATCATTCTGTCATTCTATCATCCAATCATCCAATCATTACCTTAAGGACCTAAACCCAAAGATCCCTCCAGTTACAGCCGTGCCCCAGAGTACACCTTTCACAAAGCTCCACATCTTTGCGCGGTCTTTTTCTTTCTTCAATTCGGTGAGGTCGGCGGTGGCTTGCTTCAGTTGGTCGTTGTACTGCGACGATACCGCATGAAGGTCATCGTAGGCCGACTTATACAAGGCCGACCGCTGCGATTCAATTTCCAGTTTTTTGTTCATCAATGCAAACGTTGAGTCGTACAGGTTCTGATTCTTCAGCAGCACGTCTACGTTGCTTACCGAAATAGAACTTTGTTCTACGTAATAGTTCATCGTGATCAGGAATGCTTTAAAGGCTTTGCGGTCCAACTGGAAATAGGTTTTTCCTGCGGCAGAAGTTTTAGTGATCCCCAGGTCGATGTTGTTGGGAAGCGTCAGTCGCAGCGAGTCCGCAGAGACGGTAATCTTCTTTTGTGCGAACGCCAGTGCCGGCAGGCATATGGCCAGCAGGCACAACAGGTTTTTTACAGAGCTCATTCGCAGTCGTTGGGTTTAAGTCCTAGTTTAGCCAGCTCGCGACAGTAGGAGAGACGACTGGAGTCGAGCTGACTTAACTGCCTGGTGACGATGGTTTTATTTTTAAGTGTCTCCTTGTTCAGTTCATGCAGTGTGACGGTGAGCGACGACATATAATTGAGCATGATGCTGTCTTTCTTCTTCACGCTGGCGTCGATGGTGCGCACCACGTGGCTGAGTGAGTCGGCCGCTTTTTTATAGCGATTGATTTTAGCATCCCAGTCGCGCGGCTTGATTTCAAGTCTGTACACGGTGTAGGTGGCCAGCACAACGACTGCTACCACCGTGATTGTAAATAAGGTTTTCATAAGGATTAGGTTAGGTTTTTAAATTGAAGATTTCCTTTTGCTACTGCCCTTGGTTGGTGTTATTACCGACCGAAAAGTCATGATTCAAAATAATGGTTGGTAATAACACCGCGATTAACGAATAACGATTAACCGATAGCATCTTAAAAGGGACACCAGATCTCGCGCTTTCTCTCTCACACATCCGGTGTGACAGGTTTGATGACGAGTCGCCTCTACGAAACACTACTATAAAAGCCCTCCGTTTCCGGAGAGCTTTTTTAGTATTCACCTCACTCCGTATTACATCACATACACACTCACCACTTCACTCCACGGTCCAGGACCTTCGGCGGTGATGACGCGGCTGCGAATATGCAGCAGTGCGCCCCGCGGTACGTCGTGTGTAGTAAAGCGGGCCAACGTCGTCAGCAGTAAGGTGGTCCAGGTGATCATATCCAGCGACAGCTGGTATTCATACGCGGCACCCCGTACGGCTTTGCGTTGTATTTTAAGTTCACCCGGCAACCCCGTAGGTTCTGCGGTTAACTCCACGGTATCCTGCTTGCGCGGATTTTTTAACTCGAAGCCCGAGCTCAGGATAATCTGTTCGCCGTTCGTTGGGTTGGCGTTGGCCACCCCCTCCACATACGCGGCCAACTCTTTAAAGAGGATGTCCACTTCAACCTCCTTCTGGCGGAGCGCCGCCTTGTCCGCCTTCGTACCTTCTTGCGCCTTCAGGTAGGCGGCCTCAAGTTGGTTGGCCCCTGTGGCGCACACAGTCATCGAAGGGTTAGGTGAGGTGAAGTACGCATTACCCGCCATCATGGTAATGATCTTGCGAAGCTTAGCGATTTTCGCTAACACATTTAATAAGGCAATAGCCACTTTCACATAGTATCTCATAATTGTAATCATTAAAAGGTTTAAAAATTTATTTTTTAATTGTTTCGAGTTCTGGTTCTAGTTCTGATTCGATTTTGCAGCAAGCGTCATACACTCATCCGAGAATGAAATGGCATGGTGCCGCTGCGGTTGTACATTATTATATATATAAGTAGGTCGTGCGATGCGCATCGCGTTGACTCGTTGAAGTAAAAAGTTTGGGTGTTGCGCTACCGCGACGGGTAGCCGACTGGTCTCATTCCGTTGACCGAAATCAAATTTGACACAGAGATAATCATTGTAGGAGGTGAGATGACCAGAAGAGTGTGCGAAATCACCACCACGCACACTGTTAAAAGCAGGATCGACACCGAGATGATGATCTTCGACACCGAGATGATGATCTTCGACGCAGAGATGATGATCTTCGACACCGAGATAATGATCTTCGACACCGAGATGATGATCTCCGACATAGAGATGATGATCTTCTACACAGAGATGATGATCTTCGACGCAGAGATGATGATCTTCGACACAAAGATGATGATCTCCGACATAGAGATGATGATCTTCTACACAGAGATGATGATCTTCGACGCAGAGATGATGATCTCCGACACAAAGATGATGATCTTCGACGCAGAGATGATGATCTCCGACACAGAGATGATGATCTTCGACACAAAGATGATGATCTTCGACACAGAGATGATGATCT
>JAFDYT010000014.1 GCA_018266055.1 Bacteroidota bacterium | reverse complement strand
TACTACTACTACTACTACTACTACTACTATCACTACTACTACTACTACTACGACTACTACTACGACTACTACTACTACTACTACTACTACTACTACTACTACTACTACTACTACTATTGCTGCACTAGATAGGTGAGTGATAACATAACATTTTGAAATCATCTTTTTGCATTTTGATTTAGTCTCACTGAGTATTGCGTTTTAGGCGGGTCGAACTGCTCTTTCTTCGCTGATTTGGAAAAAGCTGTCCTCATTCCTGACATTTCAAAAGAATGCAGAGTTTGTAACAGATCCTCATAAACACGATCCAAACTTCGTGTCTCCCTAAAGTATATTTTCAACTTATCTTGTATTCTTTATCAAGCGACATCAAACCAAAGCAGATTCCTTAGCGACTTTATCCGAGTACTTTCTTATGTACGTATTAGTGATACACCAAACGGCAGGTCTATGAGAAGGGAATTAACAGTGCTATTAAAATTAGAAAACTCAAAGCCAAGCCAAAAAAACTCCATCTCGTCCCAGATTGTATTCCAACTTTGACTTGCTTACTTTCGATCGGGCAGTGTACATACATACATACATACATACACCTACACACTCCTGCACATACAGACAACGTATACACAGACACATTCACAATGGGCCCACCTCATCGACTGAAATCGGAGTGAAAGACCGGGCTCCAGGGACAAAATAGATGTTTTGCGTCGACAATACTTTGTTGAGATGCTCAACAAGCCCGCGGTTTCTGTTCTCACGAGACTCCTTGACCTAAACCGTTACACGTACACACATACATACACACACACACACACGCACAGGCACGCACACACACACACACACATACACATACATACATACATACATACATACAAATAAATACATACGTACATAAATACATACACACATACAACACACCGTAGCGCACGCGATTTTCAAGGCCTCCATTTCGGGGGACAGTGCCTCTCCGGTCCACGCATGGTCTGGGAAGTAGCCCAACAGGTGATGCTCACGCTTATCAAAGTCCACAGTAATTTCAACACCCAGCCCAAGACGCATGTTGTAAGATTTGGCACGCGCGAGAAGAGCGCGCGCACGTGGCAGTTCACGAATCAAATCGTGATCAGTGAGCCAGAGCCCTGTGAGGCCAAGCTCGGATGCTTTCTGTTGCATTAGAGGTTTTGTTCAATGCTTGGACGAACTTTTATGACATCCTCAGCAGAGCTGTCGCCATCAGACTCTGCGGAGTGCGTATGCATGTCTACAACTGAGGGGCGACTCTTGTTGGACAACCACGCTCCTCCCAGCTAGCCGTGAGCCATTATAAAAACATAGAGCAACGATAATATTATCAAACCAACAAGAATGCCTTCTTCTTTCGCATAATTGGTGAGAAGGGCTTATACAACATAATAAATAGAATCCTTGCGTACACAGAGAGCAGTGAGGGCGCCGACGGCCAGCCATCGTATGTTGATGCCGTTGCCCATTTCAAGTTCACATAGAGTGCCTGATAAAAAACTGATTTAAATTATTTTTAATTACAACGGAGACCAACCGTTTGAAACACTTTTCCCGTCTTTCTGGAAGGGCATTCAGTCGGACGGTCCCCTATACTTTATTTTCGCACACTCACATGAAATGGGCTGCGACATCGCCCAGACATTTCCATTCACTGTTCACTAAATTCGGTACTATGGGAGCAGGTACCTCTCAAGCAACGCCATTGCCAGCACTGTCCCGGTCTCTTTGCTGGTCAACACATACGCTTGAAACGGGAAGGTGATGACGGTGAACGACACGCAGCTACAGCTTTAAAGTTTTTAGCAGACGTACCTCAGTAATTCGTTGGAGAAAGAGAAGCAAACAGAATTTAATTTAAATGCAAAGACATCCAGGACTGTTCGACAAGACAAACGTAACTGAAAGCTGTGATGGTGTTAAAAAACACCAAGGTTGGGGGTTGAAGAGAGAAAATCGCTTAAGCGGTCTTCTTGGCCTTCTTCGCGGGCGACTTCTTGGCGGCCTTGGGCTTGGGGGCAGCCTTGGGCTTGGGGGCGGCCTTGGCCTTCGGGGTGGCGGGGGCGGCAGCGGGGGCAGCGGCAGGGGTAGCCTCAGCCTCCTTGGTGGCCTTCTTCGCCTTGGGCTTGGCGGCGGCCTTGGGCTTGTCGGCCTTAGGCTTGGCGGCAGCCTTGGGCTTGGCGGTCTTGGCAGCCTTGGCAGCGGCGGTGGTGCCCTTCGCCTTGGGCTTGGCGGCAGCCTTGGGCTTGGCCGTCTTGGGCTTGGCAGCCTTGGTCACAGCCGTAGAGGCCTTCTTGGGCTTGGTGGCGCCCTTGGGCTTCTCAGCCGCAGCCTTCTTGGGCTTGGCGGGGGACGCTTCAGCCTTGGCCGACTTCTTGGAGGGGAGGCGGAAGCTGCCCTTGGTCTGAACGAAGCGGCCCTGCTCAACACCGTTGCGGAGCACCAGGTTGATGCGGGTCGCGGGCGCCTTGTCGCCGATAAACTTCTTGATCGCCTCGCGGGAGACTCCCTTGGACGAATCCTTCTGCGCGAATTAGAGCACAATGATATTCGCACGTATACACACAAGAGAACTCATATCGGGCACGAACCTTCTTGAGCGCCGTAATGGCCTCTGCAATGAGGGTAGCAGTAGCAGACATTTTGAGAAATGAAAGCGTTCAACCCAACCGGACACTTTTGTTGTGTGGAGGTGTGAGTGCCAAGCCTCAACCAATCATTTTGCAGACCTGACAAAACCAAAATGGAGATAATGGTGTGTTTGGGTTACTCACTTTAAACTAAAAGTACACTGTCAATTTAATGGAGATTTCGGATTTTCTGGCGTAAATCGACTGTCAACTTAGATGTTAAATACTATCTCGAAAAAAATCTTTAATTTTGAACAAATTCACGTCGGCAGTAGAGTGAATATGAGAAAAGTCGCTGATTTCCTCGCCAAATTTGAATCTGAAGAATAAATCCGGATATTGACTGCATGAACACAATAAAATCATATAGCCATACAAGTTGTTTGTCGATTGATGCAATTTCAAAGCATTTCCTTCACGATGACCGAAGTTATGTGACCTTGACTGAGACCACTGGAGCACAAATCAATCCTGACACTTTTCTTCCGACCCATCCTAATATCGCCTGAAATTCTCATTATTTCGGGCACAAACTCACACAATTATCGTGTCAATATCAAGTACGACATAGGGTAAGCGATGTTTTGCTTCTCGATGTTTTTTCTCGTATACTTACGGCCTGTATGTATTTCATATTGCATTGCAACAATTTTTTAATTGTTTTCATGCACCTCAGCCAAAACTACAAGTATTTTTTTTGTTAGAGGAAGCTCATAATCAAAATATATGATAAAATGCTCATTTTTGTCTCGAAATACTTTTGAATCTGGGGTTGCCATTTACATTCGTTGTGTAAATTAGCCTGTTTATGTTGTTCATAAAATTATTTGGCACTATCCAACAATAGCCAGGACACGATACGTTTGCCACCAGTCATAGACATCAAGATACAAGCTCCTTCAGCCTTCTTTCACTCGTACCTCTCGCACGTTGCTTGACTTTCCGAGGCTATTCATTCTCGCCGTGACATTCTGTTTCGGACTCCTATTAACCAAAAAAAAAAAGCTTGTAGCTCGCAGCGAGCCTCCCAAATAAAGGCGGATGGCCGTAATAGAATCCGTCGAGAGTGGAGTACAATGCGCGCAGTGCCAATGACGACAGTTACTTCATGGTCACTGAGTCCATTGAGTTCGTTTATCATTACTAATAACTGTTCGGGATGCGCAGCCCCAGCCACTGCAAGAACATTATAGCAAGGCGATTGTCCAACCTTTGTCCAAATGCGTATTACTAGCGAGCCTCTGTACAAGCGAGCGCTATTTCCGATAAGATACATGACGGGGCAATGTTATACGATTCATCTGTGCTACGACTTAATGGTTCATGCATCCCACAAGAATGTTTGCTGGAACTTACTCGCGGCTGTTGGCCCTGTACATCTTACTTGATCTAAGTTAAAGGACTTGTCTGTACTAAAGCAGACATACAGGCATGCTCACATTCAAGTCACTGGCAGATACAACACTGACAATGACAAGCACCTACAAAGAAACAAGTAGCAGGTTCATTTCACTATCATACATTAGTAGGACAAGAGTTTCAGAGATAGTAATGGTGTTGAAAAACACCAAGGTTGGGGGTGGAGGGGGGTGAGTCGCTTAAGCGCGCTCGCCACGGATGCGGCGGGCCAGCTGGATGTCCTTGGGCATGATGGTGACACGCTTGGCGTGGATGGCGCACAAGTTGGTGTCCTCGAAGAGGGCCACAAGGTAAGCCTCAGAGGCCTCCTGCAGGGCAGCAACAGCCGACGACTGGAAGCGCAAGTCGGTCTTGAAGTCCTGGGCAATCTCGCGAACCAGGCGCTGGAAGGGCAGCTTGCGGATCAGCAGCTCAGTCGACTTCTGGTAGCGACGGATCTCACGGAGGGCGACCGTGCCGGGACGGTAGCGGTGGGGCTTCTTGACACCGCC
>JAFDYT010000013.1 GCA_018266055.1 Bacteroidota bacterium | reverse complement strand
GTGCATGTGCCATAGCGCTGGTTCGGTGTTGCATTGTAGTTTTGTTTTCATAATTTAGTTTCGGTGTGTGGGACAGAACGCAGCAGGTCGCTAAAGCCATTCGTTCCTCATTTGGCTTTAGCTCCTCAACCGCGCTACGTCACATGCACTAGGCGTTAGCGGCAATTGCTAGATAAAAAACAATCATGAAAATCATAATCACTCTCGGACTGAATTTACTTTTGATATTTACATCATTGGGACAAGACCTTTACGAGAAAAGCATAAAAGAATTAAACAAAGGAAAAACAGATAAGGCAACTAAGTTACTCGATGAATTAATCAAGAAGGAGCCGCAAAATACAAAGGCCTTCTTTCTAAGAGCTTATATTTATCACAACGAGGGACAATCTGAAAAAGCTATTGCTGATTACGACATGGTTTTAAAACTAGAGCCTACGAATTTAGGAGCGCTAAAGAACAGGGGGCTGTTAAAATTGAATATGGGCAATTATAAATCTGCGCTACTTGACATTGACAAAAGGATTGAACTTACCCCAACTGATCCAACTGCATATTTTGACCGAGGCTACTGTAAAGGCTTGCTGTTTGACATCGATGGATCAATTAAGGATTACGATAAAGCAATTGATTTAAAACCAGATTATAAAGAGGCATACGCGAATAGAGGCTTTGCAAAAATTAATTTGTTAACAACCAAAGGGACGATTCAACCGACAAAGGAACAAACTCAAAATGCATGCAAAGATTTAAAAAGAGCGAAAGAACTTGGGGACGACACAGTTGACGACATGCTGTACGTTTATTGTAAAGATTGAGGACGCAACTGCCGCTAACAGTGTGCATGTGCCAGCTTGGGGTTGAGTTATTAAATTTCTTAATTTCGTTTTGTAACGGCCGACAGTGACGGTTTCATTCTTGCTTGCCATGCTGCGCATTTAGCAAGCAAGAAAATCCCAAGCCGTCACATGCACTTGGTCGTTAGCGGCAAGTATGCATGACGCGGTAAAAATTATAATGAAAATAAAGGACATGAAAACCGACAATAGAATTAAGATCTTATCAGTTGCCTCATATTTGGGATTTATCTTCCTCTTTCTTTTGACAACTTTGCATTTACTTGAGCCTGAATTTGACCCTACATGGCGTGTAATAAGTGAATATGAACTTGGTAAGTTTGGGTGGCTAATGCGACTGGCTTTTTTTTGTTGGGGCGGTGGCTTTCTATTGTTGACAATTTCGCTTTGGAATACCTTGGAAGGGCCTGGTGGTAAAATTGGCAAATGGTGGTTGCTAATAATTTCAATTGCATTATTTGGAGCAGGCATATTTATTCCACAGCCCATTACAGATATAGTTCGCGGGACTACTGACAAACTTCACGGACTTTGTGGTGCGATTATGATTTTTACTCTCCCCATTGCCTCTACAATAATCGCTTTTAACTTAACCAAACAACAAGCGAATAGTAAACACCGCAAACTATTATTCTGGTTGACAGTATTGGTTTGGATTGGAATAATAGCATTCTTTTATTCAATAATTTTTTATTTGGAACAAGCAAAGACGAGAGCTTATGGCCCTGATGTTCTTATTGGGCTACCTAATAGATTTATGGTATTGACTTACACAATTTGGCTTATCGGTGTTGCTCGTATTTTAATTTTTAAAGGCAATGATGAAAACACCAGCCGCTAACACGGGTTTTGCGTTAGTGGGCGGACAGTACAAATAGAAACATTTGATCAATTAATAAACATTGGTGCTGGCAGACAGTTTACTGTTTCAAAAGCCCACCAACGCAAAGCCCGAAACCGTTGGCTGCCATATTACCATCACGAGATGACCAAGAGACTTTTAATAATATTTCTTTCCCTAACAACATTTAAGGCATTTGGACAACGGGACAGCTTAAAGCAATTTGTCATCTTGACCTTTGAGATGGATAGAAACAAGGATTCGCACGGGACATTTGTGTATTATTGGATAGCTGAATTGGAGAAATATGAGAAAGTGGATGAGTATAAAGAACCAATTATATACTCTTTGTTTTTGCACGAATTTTATAGTCGAAACCAATTAGACTCTTGTTGCCTCGGTAAAAAATCTTATCCATTCTATTTCTTCCAAGGGGACAACTTTGATTTTCCTAAAAACTACAGCGAATACTTGAGTGGACTTCGCAAACTGACAAAGGACAACAGAGTTCTAATTCAAAAGATAAATAAGAACTGGAAAGACAATTATAGAGAAACGGTGACTGTTTATGGGACTGCTGTATGTGGACAGCTTTGTAAGTGCATAAATGCAGGCGACAGACTTTTGAGACCAGGTGACATGATGGGTTTTCCTAAAGGTGAATTTGAAGTTTTAAAAGACTTCTGGACAAAGGACAAACGGATCCTAATCTTTAAGGACTTTTCTCAAATGAACTTTGTCAATTCCGACTACAGGACGGGCAAGTAATACGGCAGCCAACAGTGTGCATGTGCCATAGCGCTGGTTCGGTGTTGTGTTGTGGTTTTGTTTTCATAATTTAGTTTCCGTGTGGGACAAAACGCAGCGGGTAGTTAACGGCATTCTCCCGATAGCTATCGGGATCATTTGGCTTTAGCTCCTACCGCGCTACGTTTTATATACTCACATTGGTGGTAATTTTAAAAAATGACAATATGAAAGTTGGTGTATTGCTCTTTGAAGATTTTGAAACACTTGATGTATTTGGTCCTGTTGAGATTCTCGGTAGACTTCGAGAGCACTTTCAAATTGAGTTTTATTCAGAATTTGGAGGGACTGTAATTAATTTTCACGGGGTTTCTATTCAAACCCAAAAACTTGAAGGCATCATTAATGGTGTAGATATTTTTCTCATACCTGGTGGATTAGGAACAAGAAAGGAGGTCAATAATGCGTGTCTTATAGATAAAATAAGGCAAATCGCCGGATTAAGCAGATATGTCCTGACTGTTTGCACAGGAAGTGCTTTGTTGGCAAAAACTGGACTATTAGATAACAGAACAGCGACGTCAAATAAAAGAGCATTTGATTGGGTTATTACAAATGGAGAAAATGTCAAGTGGATAAGAACTGCACGTTGGACAATTGATGATAAGTTCTATACATCCTCTGGGGTAAGCGCAGGAATGGACATGACTTTAGGATTTCTATCAGATCTACATGGACTTGAATTTGCTAAAAAAGTAGCATTTCAAATTGAATACAATTGGCAAGAAGATAAGAGTATAGATAATTTTAGCGAACAATAAAAAAAACCACCAACACCCCCTCTTGTTATTGTTGGCCTCCCTGGCAAGTCCTTTGGATAACCTGTTTCAAAAAACTAACTTCGTAAAAGGAACAATTGATACACCACAAAGGCCACTCAAGTGAAGGGAATCTGCAAACTTATATTGCCGGATGTGTACGCAAGGCCTATGAACAGAATAGTGTTCCGAGAACTACGGATTTAGCATGAAGCCTACCAAAATTTCGGGACGCCATTATGAACAACCGTACAGACTAACAAATATGACTATTGGACAGAGAAATGAAAGTAATAAATATTCATACGAGAGAAATTCAACAGCCAAAGACAGAAATTGTCAAGCTTTTCAAAACTTTGGCGACTGATAATGATATGATGTTAGCGACAGACAAATGGTCGCCAATGAAGTTAGACAAAGGATTGCAGGTTGGCTCAAAAGGCGGACACGGACCGATTAAATATTTTGTAACCGACTATCAACAAGACAAATCAATTACATTTCAGTTTGACTTGACAGGTTTTAATGGTTTTCACAAGTTTGAATTAAAGGAGTTAGAAACTCACAAAACCGAACTTTGTCATATCATTGATATGACAACTACAGGTTCTGCGACTTTAAAATGGTTGTTAGCAATTCGCTGGTTACACGATGCGTATATTGAAGATGCGTTTGACAAAGTTGAAAATCATTTTACCATAAACAAAAAACGCAGTGAATGGAATTTATGGGTAAGGGCATTAAGAAAAATAATGAGGCGGAAACAAAAATAAAAACGAACCTCTGCTAGCGCGCGTTTGTAATGAGTGCGCCTGGTAAGCCTCTGTTATTGTTGGTCTCCCGACCAACAATCCCTAAATCTGCTAGTTCGCGTATGTAACGGCGTGCGCCAGGTAAGCCCGTTGGATAATCTGTTTCAATAAACTAACTCAGTAAAAGCGCGTTATTTTAAGACGCCCCACGATTCAAATACAACTTTCAGCTACAACATACTCGGATTTGGATACATTCAAATCGTACCTTGATTGCAACTTTGCATCATTAAATAAAAAAACAATGATGGATTTAAAAGGAAAAGTAGCAATTGTAACAGGGGCGAACACTGGCATTGGATATGAGACAGCCTTAGACTTGTTTAAGAAAGGAGCAAAAGTATATGTCGCCTGTCGCAATGAAGAAAAAGCACTGAGCGCTATGGCAAGAATGAAGGCAAATGGCGGTACAGGCGAATTGATTTATGGGCATTTGGATCTGGCAAGCCTAAGCTCGGTAAAGGCATTTGCAAATGTCATTACCAGCAAAGAACAACGATTGGATTTATTGGTTAACAATGCAGGAATAATGATACCGCCACCATCAAAAACAGAAGATGGTTTTGAAATTCAATGGGGTGTAAACTTTGTAGGGCACTTTGCGCTGACCGGGCACATGTATAATTTATTGGAAGGCACAAAAGGTTCCAGAGTTGTAACACTAAGCAGTAATGCGCATAGAGGAGCAGTCATTGACTTTGATAATTTCAGGTTAGAAAAAGAGTATAGCCCCTGGAGAGAGTATGGACAAAGTAAACTTGCCGATTTAATTTTTGCACTAGAGCTGGAAAGGAGACTTAGAGCAAATGCTAAGCAATTGATTTCATTAGCTGCACATCCGGGGTACAGTAAAACGGATTTGCAAAAACATATGGACAAGAATATGCTTGCATCTTTAACATTAATGACAGCAAAAGACGGAGCCCAACCAACAATTGTTGCGTGTTTAAGTGAAGAGGCAAAAGGAGGTCAATATTGGGGACCTGATGGTTATGACGAACAAAGAGGCAAGCCTGGGTTGGCAAAGATTCATTCAGGGGCGCTGGATGAAACCTTAAATGCCAACCTGTGGGATTGGGCGATCAAAGCGACAGGAGTAACTTTTCCTTTCTAATTTTAGATCGAATAAAATAGTACATTCACAGGGGGCAATAGAATGGTAATTCCTACACGATTAAAGAGCATAAGCGAATTGCATCGCTTCAACAATATCGCTCCACCAGAGCATCCACTTATTAGTTTAATAGATTACGGTAAAACAAAACCAACCCCAGTAAACAATCAATTAAAATGGATGCAGGAGTTTTATACCATCTCTTTAAAACGAAATGTCGTTGGTAAATATCGGTATGGGCAACAGTCGTATGATTTTGATGAAGGGTTAATGACTTTTTTTGCGCCCAATCAAGTCATTACTGTTGAACTTACTGAGGAGGATATGACAAGTAAGCCATCGGGATGGATATTAGCTATCCATCCTGATTTTTTATTTGGAACGGCTTTAGCGACAAGTATAAAGAAATATTCATTCCTAAATTATTCCGTAAAAGAGGCACTCTTTCTTTCTGAAAAGGAGGAAAGTATTATTAATGAGTTATTTCAAAATATAAGAAATGAATATCAGGGGAATCTTGACCGGTTCAGCCAGCAGATCGTAATTAGTCAGTTAGAATTATTGTTCAACTATGCAGAACGATTCTATCAGCGGCAATTTATAACCCGAAAAATTTCTAATCACCAAATATTGGATAAACTTGAAACGCTTTTAAACGATTATTTTAATGGCGACAATATTGCTAATCATGGTTTGCCAACGGTACAATATGTTTCACAAACATTAAATATTACAGCCGACTATTTAAGTTCTATGCTAAAAAGTCTAACCGGACTAAATACACAGCAACACATACATAATAAGTTGATTGAAATCGCGAAAGTAAAATTATCCAGCACAAATTTGTCGGTAAGTGAAATTGCGTTTGAATTGGGTTTTGAACATTCCCAATCATTCAACAAATTATTTAAATCAAAGACGAAACAGACACCTTTAGAATTTAGAGCTTCGTTTAATTGAAAATCCGCCCAACGACCCTTTTTAAATTTTGTATCCGTCAGGATTGTTACGATATCATTGTGTATTCTTTTTGTCAGGCGTACTATCCTGCTGGGCACTCACCCACAGGGCAATAAAAAACAACATGTTTTTGGAAGTGTTAATGACGTTGTGCACCACCCACATGCTGGGGTGTTGCTTGGTCAGTTGCGTGAGGATGTAGTTGTTGAAGAGAAACACAAAAATAGTTCCGCCGTAATACACCAGCACTGCAATGGCTATCCAGAATAAAGGCAGCGACTGTACGCGTTCGGCTGGCAACTCCTTCATCAGCACGTAAAAGAAGTACAGGGCCGTACAGATCAGGATAACCCCCGTTAGGTAGGTAGTGTACGAATCGAACGTTCGCGGTCCCTGTAGAAACAAAAAATTAATCACGCCAAATGTGATACACGCGTAGAATATTCCTTTTACGAGTAACGAGTGATGCTTGCTTAGCACATAAAACAGCAACACCGATTGGATCAGTAAATACACATTGCTTACAGGCCAGGTGTTCATTTTATGGGTGGCGAGAAACAACGAAACGGAATCGGCCGCCAGCGACAGTGCCGCCAGCAGTACGATGAGTTTCAAATCCCTCGTCAGGTTCTTCCAGCGAAAAAACCCAAAGAGGAAGGGAATGGCAGCCGACAAAAAAGACAGATGAGCAAAGAAAGAAAGCACCATGAACTGATTGGGCAAAGGTAGGAAAGATCATCAATATACTGATGACAGGTTTTATACAGTTGGCCGTGGTAGGTATTGCTCAATGTGTCAGCACAGTCAACTTCGTCAGTTCGTTGGCGCTCTAATCGTATGATCGTATGGTTTCTTTAATTATATATGTTTATGTTAATGATAATAAACATAAATAAAAAGTTATTAATAATTAGATCGAGTTTTGCGCCACTTAAAACAACAAACACGATGACAAAAATAACGGTAGCAAAGGGGGATGGCATTGGGCCGGAAATCATGGAGGCAACACTTAAAATCATACTGGCCGCAGGCGCAAAAATAGAAATTGAAGAAATTGAAGTAGGTGAAAAGGTTTATCTGGCAGGCAATACCTCAGGCATTTCAAAAGAATCCTGGGATATCATCCGGAAAAATAAGGTGTTCTTAAAAGCACCGATAACAACGCCACAGGGCGGCGGTTACAAAAGCCTGAACGTGACTACGCGGAAATTTCTGGGGTTATATTCCAATGTCAGACCATGCAGAAGTCTTCATCCGTTTGTGAAAACCAAACACCCGGTGATGGACATTGTCATCATTCGGGAAAACGAGGAAGACCTTTATGCAGGTATCGAGCACCAGCAAACCGATGAAGTGGTGCAGTGCCTTAAACTGATAAGCCGGCCCGGATGCGAAAAGATCGTTCGCTATGCGTTTGAATATGCTAAGCAGTATAACAGAAAAAAAGTGACCTGCTTTACCAAAGACAATATCATGAAGCAGACGGATGGCTTGTTTCATCAGGTATTCGACGAGATTGCAAAAGAATATCCTCAGATAGAAAACGAACACTGGATCATTGATATTGGCGCAGCGAAAATGGCCGATACACCGGAAGCATTTGATGTGATCGTAATGCCCAATTTATATGGCGATGTGTTGTCGGATGTGGCGGCGCAAATTACCGGATCGGTAGGGCTTGCGGGCTCGGCCAATATTGGTGAAGAATGCGCGATGTTTGAAGCCATCCATGGCTCGGCGCCACGAAGAGCGGGGCAGAATTCAGCCAATCCTTCCGGGTTATTGCAAGGTGCAATCATGATGCTGACCCACCTGGGCCAAACCGACGTGGCGGAAAAAGTGCAAAACGCCTGGTTGAAGACAATCGAGGACGGCGTGCACACCTACGATATCTTTAAAGAGGGAACCAGCAAGCAAAAAGTGGGGACCAGGGAATTTGCAGACGCAGTAATTGCCAACCTGGGCAAGAAACCAACCATGCTGAATTCAGTTTCTTATTCTAAAGGAACAACGTTGAAGCTGCCCACCTATAAACGCAAGGCCGCGGCTAAAAAAGAGTTGGTGGGTGTAGATGTATTTGTACACTGGAACGGAACAAGCCCGGACGAATTAGCCAAGATGGTAAAGAAAATGGAGCACCACGACATCCAGCTTTCTATGATAACCAATCGCGGCATCAAGGTTTATCCTGATGGCTTTCCGGAAACGTTTTGCACGGACCACTGGCGCTGTCGCTTTAAACCGTCTGACGGAAAAGGCATTTCCAAAAACGACATCATCCAGTTGCTCGCCAATGCGGAAAGAGAAAACATTGATACGATTAAGACAGAAAACCTGTATGCGTTTGATGGCAAACCGGCTTTCTCTCTGGGTCAGGGGCAATAAAAAAGTAAGAATGATATATCCGATCTACACTCCACCGAATAGCTGATGCTTCAGATATGAACAACACACATAGTTTAAAATTGATTGACGGAAAATTCACACCATCCGAAGCTCGCAAAGTGATTGTAGATCTGTTAACCAGTAAGATAAATTACCACACGCTGGAGGCATTTAGTATCAAAGAGCGGTTTAATGGTGATGTCTCGTACTCTGAAAAAAGGATTGGCGAGCTAAAGCAATCCATCAGGCTGGTGGAGGAAATACTCAGGGAGGCTTCCGAAAAAGGGTATGATTTGAAAGTGGAAAGCACTATTGAGATCACCTATAGTAAGAAAGAGGGATAATCGGTGTATCGCCGCATAGGAACCTTATTCACCTGGAGTTTCTTCGGGGACTCCACGTGAGTTTGGTGTAAGCCCCAACGCAGTCGCAACCTCACCGGATGCAAAGAGTTTCCTTACCAACGCGCTTACCCAATAAATTCCATAATTAATTCTTATGAATCCTATTCAGAAGATAAATAAAAAGAAGCGGCCGGGGGCGTCCATCTTTGTAATACTAATCATCAGCTTATGCAACGCGTTAAAATCGCCGGGTACAGTATTACTGCCATCGCATTCATAGGGTTAGCGTGGGTAAGACTTTTTAATTACCCGGCCGGAAGTGCGGGATTGGTTGTGGATGCGTCGCTGGCGCTGATCCTGTTGGGTATAGGCCATCAGGTGATCATTACGGCGATAGCACTGCTTGCGGATTTATATTACTTCGTCGCAGGCTTTATCAAGTACAAAAGTAAATTCAGCAGGAAGTTTTACTTCCCCTTTCAAATGCTGGCCGTAGGGATGGTGTTGGTAGGAGCAGGCCTGCTTTCACCCTCCAACGGCGTAGATGCTGCCGTGTCAGGCAAACCGCTGGAGATGCTTATCCGCGCGGCAGTCATACTCTTTGCCGTTATTTTTATTTACCTCATCACGCGGAAACTGAAAGCTTTCCCGTTGTCGGTAGTACGCTATCCTTTCCTGGCCATCTGCTTTTTATTATCAATACCGTTTAATAAATAGAAGCCGGCGGCGCATTGCAATAGCATAGGCGGGCCGTATGCACCGCCGAAGTAAATCTGAAAGCCAGACGAAACAAACGAGGCATAGCAAGTTTCTGGTTAGAAACGCTTACGTTTGAACATTACATACAACGATTATGGCACTCTCACTACACGATAATCCGGCCTTGCTGCTGATAGACATTCAACAAGGGTTTGACGACATTGCCTACTGGGGCGGACAACGCAATAATCCGGATGCAGAAACCAAGGCGGCTGCACTCCTTAGCTTGTGGCGCGAAAAAGGTCTTCCTGTGTTTCATGTGCAGCATTGTTCTACTACGCCCGTTTCCCGGCTTCATCCTTCACACCCCGGCAATGCCTTTAAAGAAATAGTGAAGCCAATGGCCGACGAGCACGTGATTCAAAAGAATGTCAACAGCGCCTTTATCGGCACTGACTTGAAAGAACGCCTCGATAAAGCAAACATTAAAACCGTGGTGATTGTTGGACTTACCACAGATCATTGCATTTCTACCACTACCCGTATGGCAGGTAATTTGGGGTATGAAACTTTTCTTGTTTCAGATGCTACGGCCACATTCGCCAAGAAAGGAGTGGACGGTCAACACTATTCTGCCGAGTTGATTCATGCCACGGCCCTGGCCAGCTTGAATGAAGAATTTGCTACGATAGTCACTACCGATACCGTAAAGCAAAGTCTTTGATTTTGATTCACGCGACGTTGATCGCATCTACTCATAGAAAATAAAAAAAACTGCCGGCATCGGGCCGGCAGTTTCACCTCATTTATGGACAACGCTAAACTACTAAATAAATATGATCTGCGTTCCATCACCTTCGGCCAGTGCATACATGTCACCTACCGTGATGATATCTTTAACTTCGTTGAGGAAATCTTCTTTCTTTAAATGAAACATATCGGCGGCCAGCTTGCAGGCAAAGATCTCTCCACCGGCGGCGTCAATCATTTGAATGAATTCAGTTACGTGCGGTATTTCAAGTTTGTCCATTTCGCGCGTCATCATGTAGGAAGCAAAGGCTTCAAAGCCCGGAAGGCCAGCTACTACGGTGGGTAATCCTGGCATAAAGGCAGGGTTTCCTACGGTGGCAGTATGCAGGTGATCGGCATGCTTTTTAGTGATTGCTTCCAATCCGAAGAAGGTAAAGAACATCTTAGCATCTATTCCTTCCATCAAGGCGCCGTTGGCCATGACCAGGGCGGCATATACATCTTCCAGTTTTCCTTTGGAGCAGATGATCAACACTTTCTTTACAGGTTTTTTATCTTTCACTCCGTTGACTACGGGTTTTGTTTTGGTGATTTCAGCTACAGCTTCCATAACACATGATTTTAAAGGTTAAATACAGCTTACAGGTTTGGGTATTCCGGCAATCTTGCTGGAGATTTTCAATGGTCCGCCCGGAAAGAGTTCGTAAAACTGCTTGATGTCTACGATACCCGAGTTGCCCACTTTGCGGATGTTGAGTTTCACGTCTTCGGCTTGTTTCTGACGGAGCCATTGAAGCACATCCCAGTGTTTCTCGGTAAGCGTAATTCCATATTGAGCGGCCACTTCTTCAGCCCACTCTTTGGTCCATTCGTTGTAATTTTTCAAGTACCCTTCAGCATTGGTAGCGAGAGGTATTGCATTGATCGTTTCCATAGTTATAGCGTTTAAAAATTTGGTTTAGTAATTAATTCAATAGTTCAGCAGGTACTTCCTTACCAGCCATCGACATGTGCGATGGAATCGGAAGGTTTTTGCCGGTAATAAGCATGTGCCAATACACCCACTTGAAAGCCAGCTTGCCCCAGTGGTTCTGGCGGTTTACCTTGAGCAATCCCATAGGCCCCACTACAGGATAAGGAAACTTACCGGGCAGCGGTTCGGTATCGTAGTTAAAGTCGATCAGCGAAGCTTTGCCAAATCCGGTTTCGATGAAACAATTGGCGTGTCCGTCGAACTTGGCTTCAAGGGGCTTGCCTTCGATGTAACTCAGCACGTTTTCGGTAAGGATATCGGCCTCAAAGTGCGCTACTGAACCGGCCTTGGATGCAGGCAGGTTGGTGGCATCGCCAATGACGAATATGTTTTTAAAGCCTTTGGATTGCAGCGAGTATTTGTCGGTAGGCACAAAGTTCAATCCATCTTCGTCGCCGAGATGACTCTTTTCAATGAGTTCACTGCCTTTGTTTACAGGGATGCTTACGAGCAAATCAAACGGCACTTCTTTTTGGTCGTACGACACAAGCATTTTGCGTTCGTTGTCCACATGCTCGGTGTAGAAGTCAGGAATGACCATTACGTTTTTCTCTTCCAGCAAAGAGCTAAGCATTTTCGTTGCTCTAGGCTTCGTGAAGGCACCGGATAATGGGGTGACGTAAAAGATATCCACTTTTTCGCGCATGCCTTTTTCGGTGAAGTAGGCATCGGCAAGGAAAGTAAATTCAAGAGGAGCAACAGGGCATTTGATTGTGGACTCTGCCAGGCTGATTACCAGTTTTCCACCTTCCCAGTTTTTCAGTTTTTCGGCCAGTAAGGTTGCTCCTTCAAGAGTGTAGAAATCGAAGATGTCTTTTTGCCACAATTCACCTTTCAGTCCCGGGGTTTCTTCGGGTACTATTTCAGCACCAGTAGCGATAATCAGGATGTCGTATGAGCACATGACACCGCTCTTCAGGTAAATCCGGTTTTCAGAAGGAACAATCTTGTCGGCTTCTTCTACCAAAAACTCAACGTCTTTGGGAAGGAAATCAATTTTGTTTTTAACGATGTCGCCGGGTTCATACACTCCGAAAGGAACGAACAAAAAACCGGGTTGATAATAATGCAACGGATCTTTGTCGATTACTTTGATTTGCCACTCGTCGGCATCCAACTTATTGTGAAGACGGTTGGCCATGATTGAGCCTGCCGTTCCTCCTCCTAATATGATGATCGTTTTCATGAGGTGTGCTTTTTATATACCTAAAATTTAGCGTTGAAGTCTGACATTAAATATGACTTTCGACACAGTTCGCCGTCAATTTTTAACCCTGTTTTGGCGGCTGTGATTAGCCTTTGTTTTCATATCAAAATTGGCACACAAACATGCCCTGTTTCTGTAACTCAGGTTACAGATACGCTTCGTTTTTGATGATCTTTATCAGGAAAATCGATTTCGCTCAAAAGGAGGAAACCAGTGGAAAAAGGAGGGTAAAGAAAAAGCCACGGCGGGCGTGGCTTTTTGGATTATCAGAGATAACTGTCGATTATTTTTTTGAGTGGCTCAGCAGTGAGCACACCCGATTGCCGCCAGACAATACTTCCTTTTTTGAAAAGGATCAGCGTAGGCACGCTTTGAATCTGGTAGGCAGTAGCCGCCGACGGATTGCGGTCAATGTCGATCTTTATGATCCGGGCCGATTCACCGATTTTTGATTTCAGTTCGTCGAGAATTGGTGCCATCATTTTACAAGGCCCGCACCACTCGGCCGAAAAATCAACCAACGTTGGTTTTTCGCTATTGATTACTTCGTTGAAACTGAGATTGGCCATGTTCGGGTATTATAATTTGTATTGCAGACTTGACCAGCCGCCGCCGTTATACACTTGAGTATAGCCGCTCGACTCAAGGATACCTTTGGCTGATCCGCTACGCATGCCCGAAGCACAGCATGTGATAATCACTTTGTCTTTGTTAGGCAGGCGGTTGAGATTAGCCTTCAGTTGATCCACAGGAATATTAATTGATCCTTTGATGTGACCGCTGGCGTACTCGCCTTTGGAGCGCACATCCAGTATCACAGCACCCTCTTTTACCAATTGGGCATAGTCGGCCGAAGGGCCCACACCAAACATTTTCTTCAAGGTTTCCATCATAACTTTATTTGTTTTCTTTTTTAAACAGGTTGAGAAATAATCCGCCCATGACAGCGCCGTAAAGCGAAGAGTTGACCGGACTTGACGTAATCGGGCATGTGCCTGACAGGCAGCCCACGTACTTCCAGTACAGGAAACCACCAACCAGGCCTATGCCTGCGCCGATTACAGTGAGTGAATATTTTTTAAGGTGAATCATTTTTCTTTTTCGCTTGAGCTAAGCTTTTTTCGAATTGTGCTCAGACCCAGCGGAAGGTAGAGCGGGCAAAAGCTGATCAAACTGGTAAGGATAAAAATTGCAGCCAGAGCCAGAAGCACAATAGCTACTGTGCCGCTGATCACGTTGGTGAAGTAAAGTACTGCGATGACAACCGCAACGATCACCCGAAGGATGCGGTCGATAGTTCCCATATTTTTTTTCATAGCGTTGTGTTTTTCTTACAAAACTATGGGGCGCCATGCCCGGATACTGTGACATATGTTACAGAAGCGAAATTTTATTTCGTCCGGGTTTTACAAGACTTTGTTGTTCCATTTGCCGCACCAGCCGCGACACTACTTCGCGTGTGGTGCCGAGTTCATCGGCCAGTTGCTGATGCGTGATTTTGATTTCTCTGGATTGAAAGACAATTGCTTTTTGCTCGAGCAAATGCAGCAGCCGGTCGTCAAGCTTCTGAAAGGCTACGGCATTGACTACGGTGAGCAGTTCTTCAAAACGCTTGTGGTAGAGCTTAAAGATGAAATCCGTCCATTCAGGAAAACTCTTGATCCATTCGCCGGCTTTGGCAACGGGGATTAGCAACAGTTCGGCGTCTTCTTCTACCATCGCCATGACTTTGCTTTTTTCGTGATGAATCCCGCCAAGGAAAGACATGATGCAGCTCTCGCCGGGTTGAATGTAGTATAACAGAATCTCGCGACCGTCTTCGTCGGTGCGCGTCACGCGAAGAATTCCTTTGAGTACAATGGGGATTACCTGAATGTAACTGTTTTCATTGAGGATCACTGTGCCGGCAGCAAACGCTTTAATCTGGCCAAACGAGTGAACCTCTTTCTGAAGGTGAGTTTTGAAAAGTAAGTTGGTTTCCATACTTCACGAAGGTAAAATTCTTCCTGATGAGATAACAGAACCGCTTACGAAATTACAAACGATTAAGTAAGTTAGTGGCCTGTTACAAATCCATATGGCATTTATGAAAAACATTTTCACTCAATCTGTAGCTCAGGAAGTAATTGATCGCATCAACCGACTGACGCCAGAGACAAAACCACTGTGGGGAAAAATGAGCGTGTCGCAAATGCTGGCCCACTGTTGCGTGACCTACGAATACGTGTATGAAACCAAGTACGCCAAACCCAATGCACTCGCGAGGTTCTTGCTGAAGTTGTTTGTGAAGAATGCGGTAGTAGGAGAGAAGCCTTACAAAAAGAATACCGCAACCGGCCCCGATTTTCTGATCAAAGACGAGCGGAATTTTGAGAGCGAAAAAAAGAGACTCATTAATTACGTTACGCGCACCCAACAACTGGGGGAAGTGCATTTCGAAGGGAAAGAATCGCATTCGTTTGGTCCGCTTACAACCAATGAGTGGAACAACATGTTTTACAAACACATCGACCATCATCTGAGCCAGTTCGGAGTTTGATCTCACTGTAGTGATGAATGCTTCGCTAAAAACCGAACGACTTATTTTGCGAAAGCTGGCGCTACATGATGCGTCGTTTATTTTTGAATTGGTGAATACACCACAATGGATTCGTTTCATCGGAAACCGAAATGTAAATACCCTCAGCGATTCCAAAGAGTACATTATACGCATACTCAAAACTCCGACCGTACAGTATTGGATTGTGACGTTAAATGACCAATCGACACCCATTGGCATTGTGACTCTTATTAAAAGAACGTACCTGGAGCATCGCGATATCGGCTTTGCCTTTCTGCCGGAATATCAAAAAAATGGGTACGCGCTCGAAGCCTCCCAGGCGGTGCTCAATGCCACTCTTCAAAAGAACAGCGGCGCTACTGTATTAGCCACCACCCTTCGCGACAACGTCAACTCCATTCAGTTGCTGGCGAAACTCGGCTTTTCCTTCTTGAAGGAAATCGATGTAGAAGGCGAGCCACTCCTTATCTATTCTATCGCCGAAAAATAGGATTCCAGGCCAAACTAGTTCAGCTAGCAGGACCAAATAAAACCCCAATGTTATGTGACCGAATCGAATGTTAACATTAACTTAACATAGACGAATTAACATTAAAGAAACAATAACATAATATTGCGGAAACATTCAGGTAATATTATAAATTATACACTATGAGGTTTACGACAGGAATAAAACAGATCGGCGTATTGATCGTCCTTACAATGTTCGTAAGCTTTGGTGCTTCGGCTCAGTTTCCTGACAAATTGAAAAGCGGCCTGCGCTACTACATCGACAAAAAAGATAGCTCCAAATACATCACATTAAATATGGTGGGACAGTTTTGGATGCGGAATACGCAAAATAATCCGGGCACTACCGTGCAGGGAACTGCGCAAAGCAATACTACCGACATGAGCATCCGCCGCATTCGCTTTGTGCTTAGCGGTGTGCTGACCGACCGGGTGAATTTTTTTGTGCAATTCGGACAAAACAATCTGAACTACCTCTCGGCACGCAAAGCAGGTTCATTTTTTCATGACATCACTGCCGACTATGCCGTAGTAAAAAAGCGCCTTTCGCTTGGGGCGGGATTGAACGGTTGGAACGGGCCTTCACGGTTTTCGAATATTTCGGTAGCCAGCATTCTCGTGCTTGACCCTCCCGGGTATCAGGAAGTGACCAACGATACCTACGATCAGTTTGTACGACGCCTCGGCGTTTACGCCAAAGGAAAACTTGGAAAACTGGATTACCGTGTTTCCGCCGGAAAACCTTTTATAATTCAAACTACCTCCGGCTCAGGAATTGAGCCGATCAACTCCAATTCATCTTTCTCTACGCTGCCGCCCAACCTGGTTTATCAGGGCTACTTCATGTATCAGTTTTTGGATCAGGAAAGCAATTTCGGTCCGGGCAATGCAGGAAGTTATCTGGGAAAGAAAAGAGTGTTCAACATTGGCGGCGGATTTTATTATCAAAAAGCCGCGATGCTGCGCTACACCAACGTAGCGACCAAGGATACGGCCCGACAAGACCTGAAGCTTTTTGCGTTGGATGTTTATTACGATGCTCCGGTGAACAAAGAAAAAGGAACTGCGGTGTCGCTGTATAGTTCGTTTTCCAGCTATGACTATGGCACTAACTTTATAAAAGTGACTGGCCCGGATAACCCCGCCAATGGCTCAACTAAAACCACAACTACGTTCGACAAAGCAAACTATGGAAACGCGTTCCCTTACCTGGGCACAGGGCGCGTAGGATATTTACAGGCAGCGTACAAAATGAAAGACCGGCTGCTCGGCGATCAGGGAACACTGCAACCGTTTTTTGATGTACAGTATTCGTCGTACGACCGCCTCGCCGACCCGATGTATGTGTTCGATGTAGGTGTGAACTGGCTGATCTACGGAAACAATTCAAAGATAACGCTCAACTATCAGAATCGCCCTTATTTTGCAGCCAACACGGCCGGAGCGCTCGTGCAAGATTCACGACTCGGTGAGTTCGTGGTACAATATCAGGTAATGTTTTAATTGTGCAGGAAGGTTGCCTGCGGATGCGCTAAAATCAATTTAAACCAATACGTGTATTGCTCTGGATTTAGTTTTATTTCCTGTTGAAGTTCCTTCAACGAAATAAAGCGCCAGGCTTCTACTTCATGATGATTGGCTAGCGGCTGGCCGTCGAACGTGCCGATGAACACGTGATCCAATTCGTGCTCGATCAGGTTGCCATCCAACGGGGTTTTGTAAATAAACTTGTAAGCAAAGCGGGTTTGCATGTCTATGCCCATTTCCTGTTTCAGCTTGCGACGCGTGGCTTCTTCCATGGTTTCGTTGGGCAGCGGGTGACTGCAGCAGGTGTTGGTCCACAAGCCGCCGCTATGGTATTTTCCCACCGCTCGCTTTTGCAGAAGCAACTCGCCTTTGGAGTTGAACAGAAGTATTGAAAACGCGCGGTGCAGCACACCTTTTTGATGCGCCTCCATCTTCTCCATGGTGCCGATCTCGTTGTCGTCTGCGTCTACCAACACTACGTGCTCCATGTGTTAAATCAGATTAAAGCGATGTTTGATAAAGGAATAGGCTAAGATAGTAAGCTTTCGTCTATTGTGAATGCGGATTCGATAATTCAACACACGGTGACAAGGCGTTGATTTTATTTTTTCGAAGAGCGCCAGGAAATAAAGATAGGCCACATACACCCCAAAGCGCGCCGACCGTGGCAACTGTTTTATGCCGAGGTACCCTTGATGAAAATCTTCGGCGATGTCGGCCTCGATTTTTTTCTTCATGGATTCATCAAACTGCGAAAGATCAACACCTGGAAAATAAGTCCGGCCGAGAACTTTGTAATCGGCGTTAATGTCGCGCAGGAAATTGATTTTCTGAAACGCCGAACCCAGTCGCTTGGCAAAGGGCTTCAGGTGTTCGTACATCGCCTGATCACCTTTACAGAAAATACGCAGGCTCATCAAACCCACAACTTCGGCGGATCCCAAAATGTATTCTTTGATTTCATGCTCGTTGTAATCTACTTTGGTGAGATCGAACTCCATGCTCTTGAGAAATTGATTGTACAATTCCGGCTCAATGGAGTATTGATGTACGGTAGCCTGAAAGCTGTTGAGAATAGGGTTGAGGCTGATCTTCTCTTCGATAGCCCGATAGGTTTCTTCGCGAAAGCGCTCGAACAATACCTTCTTGTCAAAGTCGTGAAACGAGTCTACGATTTCGTCGGCAAAGCGCACAAATCCATACAGGGAATGTATTGGGTCGCGTAGTTCCTTTTCCAGGCAGCGTATGCCCAGCGAAAAGGAAGTGCTGTAGGTATGAGTAGTAGCCCTGCTGCACTTGATAGACACCCGATCAAATATTTCCTTGCTCATCCTTGATTACGTTAATTTCGATGTTTTTTGTAAAAAATTGAAGGGCACTTTTACCCATGTCAATCTATAACAACGAACTTAGTTTTTTGTTGAGCTGGCTTTGTCGCGTTTAGCAAGTTCCTGCGCAACAATCTGTCCCGAAATTAGCGAGGGAGGAACACCCGGCCCGGGCACGGTGAGCTGGCCGGTATAGTACAGGTTTTCTACATGCGGATTGACCATGGACGGTTTCAGGTGCGCCGTTTGCAACAGCGTGTTGGCCAATCCGTAGGCATTGCCTTTAAACGAATTGTAATCGGCGATGAAATCGTTGTGGGCGTAGCTCTTTTTGAAAACGATATGTTCGCTGATGCTCTCCCCTGTCAGGGCTTCCAGCCGGTCGAGGATTAACGTGAAGTATTTTTCGCGTATGGCGTCATCGTCATGAAGGCCGGTGGCCACAGGCATCAGAATAAAAATATTTTCATGGCCTTCAGGCGCTACATGCGGATCGGTTTTGGACGGAACACTCACATAAAACAAAGGCTGCGTAGGCCATTGCGGTGTGTCGTAAATTTCTTTGGCGTGAAGCTTAAAATCCTGATCAAAGAAAAGGGTGTGATGCAAAAGGCTCTTTACCTTTTTGTTGATGCCGAGGTAAAATATCAGGCTGGAAGGCGCCAGCTTGCGCGACTGCCAATAGGCTTCGTCATAGCGATGAAATGCTTTGGGCAGAAGCTGCTGCTCTACATGATGGTAATCTGCACCGGCCACCACGTAATCAAATTTTCTTTCATTGCCATTGATGGTTAGTGAAGTAACCTTACCATTTTCAACGGTAATTTTTTCAACCGTGCTATCAAATTCAAACGACACACCTTGCTGCTCAGCTACGTGCACCATAGCCTCTACAATTTTGTACATGCCGCCTCGCGGATACCACGTGCCTAGCGCGATGTCGGCGTAGTTCATCAGGGTATAAAGAGCCGGTGTGTTTTCCGCTGAAGCGCCGAGAAACAACACCGGAAACTCCAGCGTCTGCACGATACGGGGGTCGCGGAAATGCTTTTTTACATACGCAGATACTGATTTGAAAATCTGAAGTTTGAAAATACCCTTCACGATTTTCCATTTCATCAGTTCCTTCAATGACAACCCGGGGGCGTATACCAGATCCTGCATGCTGATTTCGTACTTGTATTTGGCCTCGTCAAGAAAATGAGCAAGCTGCGCGCTGCTTCCTTTCTCAACTGACTCAAAAAAATCGGCTAGCGGTTTATCTCCGGCGGGAATGTCCCACACGTCGTCTTTTGAAAAATAGATGCGGTAGGAAGGATCTAACCTTAAAAGGGAATAGTAGTCGGATGGCTTTTTGCCAAAGTGGGCGAAGAATTTTTCAAACACGTCGGGCATCCAGTACCAGCTTGGGCCCATGTCGAAAGTATATCCCTGACTCTCCAGTTTTCGGGCGCGACCACCTGCCGTTGCGTTTTTTTCCACAACGGTCACGTCGTAGCCTTCTTTAGCCAGAAAGGCCGCCGCTGCCAGCCCGGCAAAACCAGCGCCAATCACACACACTTTTTTCATCTGCTGAGTTGAGCTTTTTCCGCTACGAAAATTCGCGATTTAAACTGAAAGAGGCACTATCTCACTGGTAACCCTGCAATTTTTTCTGGATCTCCTTTCGTGCATGGAAGATCCTGTTCTTTACTGTACCGATGGGTATTTTAAGATGCTTGGCGATCTCTTCATACTTGTAGCCTGTAGTGTACATTTTGAAGGGGATGAGCAGTTCGTCTTTAATGCTGATCACGTTTTTCCAAATTTCTTTGAATTCGGAATTTCCTTCTGGCCGGTTAAACGTGTGATGATCCTCTACATTCAAATAGTAAAGTTCCTTCGTTCCGTCGTGTGACGTTTTTTGCCGTTGATTTTTTCTATAGTTGTTGATGTACGTGTTGCGCATGATCGTGAATAGCCATCCTTTAATGTTGGTGTCTTCGCGATACTTGTTTCGATACGTGAGTGCTTTCAGAATAGTGTCTTGCACCAGGTCGTGCGATTCTTCACGGTCGTGCGTGAATTTTCGGGTAAACACTTTCAAATCCGGACGAAGACTAGCCACTTTCGTTGAGAACTCGATCGCATCCATATGTTTAATATTTAGTTTGAAATATTAAACAAAGGTACTGATTAAAATGAGCTCTACTACTATTTGTTTAAATAAATAGTTAATAAGTTAAACAATTATTTTACTTATCAACTCCTTGATTTCCTGCGCATTGGCAAAAGCTGTTACATTTTTCGGGTAAGTGAGGGGCTTTTTGGTGAGCATGTGGCCAGTGATAAAGATCGAGGCACTGAGAAAATCGGCGCTCAACTTGTCAATGTAGCCTTGCAGGTTTTGTGTGTGAGGATGTGTTGTGAACGCGCTGATAAGAATGTCGGGCTGATGTGCCTCGTACACCGACTTCAAACTTGCGTACGGTAGGGTTTGGCCCAGATAGAATGTCCGCAGACCGGCGTTTTTACAGAGAAAGCAAAAGAAGAGCAGTCCGATTTCGTGAAGTTCGTTTTCAGGCAAAAATAAAACCACTTTGCGTGAATCGTGACGCGGCATAGGCAGGTTTTCGATCGCTACGATCAGCTTGTTGCGAATAAGGTTGGAGATAAAATGCTCCTGCGCTGGGGTAATATTATTGGTAAGCCAAAGTACACCGATCTTTTCGAGAAAGGGGTAAATGATTTCGAGCAGTGTGCGTTCAAATCCAAACTTAAGCGAAAACTTTCCAATCAAATCGCCAAAGATGGCCTCTTCCATGTCGATGGTAGCCATGATCAGTTGCTCAATATAGATGTCAATGCTGTCTTTTGTTTCGCTGAGTTGCGCTACTTGTCCGTTGATTTCCTCAATGCTCAGGTTAGCGATTTTAGAAATCTTTACACCGTTGTTGTTCAGCACCGCCACGTTGATGATTTTTTTCAAATCTTCATCTGAATAATAACGGATGTTGGTTTGGGTGCGCTGCGGACTGATTAGTTTGTGCCGTTTCTCCCAGATGCGGATGGTGTGTGCGCGTATGCCAGATAACCGTTCGAGCTCTTTGATTGAATATTTACCCATTTCCTTTAGATTGAATAAATATAAACAAGCCAGGATTAAAATTGTTTGATTTGAATTTCTTTCCTTGGTGATAAATGTCCTCTCCTGATCTGACACATGGCCTTAATTGGTTTTCGTCCAAGCGGTGGGAGCCGTTTGCTTTTCAGCTCGAGGCCTGGGCTAGTTATGGTCACGGCCAGAGCGGCCTGGTGAATGCGCCCACAGGTAGCGGGAAAACCTACTCGCTGTTAGTGCCCATCATTGCAGAAGGGTTGGTGCAAAAAGAAAAACCGACCCGTGTGCAATCCATCTGGATTACGCCCATTCGCGCACTGGGAAAAGAGATTGAATACTCGGCTAAAGAAGCCATTGAAGGCATGGGCTCGTCGTGGAAAGTTGGGGTGCGCACCGGCGACTCGTCTTCAAAAGAAAAACAAAAACAACTGGAGCGGCCGCCGCAATTTTTGATTACCACACCCGAGAGTTTGCATTTGCTGCTCGCACAAAAGAATTATTCCGACTACTTCAAAGACCTTAAGTCGATCGTGGTGGACGAGTGGCATGAGTTGATTGGCTCCAAGCGCGGTGTGCTGATGGAGCTGGCACTCTCACGCCTCAAGGTTGTGTCTCCTCAACTGAAAATATGGGGTATTTCCGCCACCATCGGAAACATGGAGCAATCTGTGCAGGTTTTGCTGGGCAATTACTTCGATCGCAAAAACAAGGTAAAGATCGTTCGTGCCGAACTGGAAAAGAAAATTGAAATCATTTCGATCTTTCCCGACGAGGTTGAACGGTTGCCGTGGTCGGGGCATCTGGGAATTGTTTTGTTGGAAAAAGTTATTCCGATCATTCTTCAGGGTAAGAGCACGTTGATCTTCACCAACACGCGCTCCTTTGCGGAGATATGGTATCAGAAGCTGCTCGACAAGGCGCCCGAGCTTTCCGGAGTGCTGGCCATGCACCACGGCTCCATTAGCGCCGAGCTGCGCAACTGGGTGGAGGATCAATTACATGAAGGCAAGTTGAAAGCGGTGGTCTGTACATCTAGTTTGGATCTGGGTGTGGATTTTCGCCCCGTCGAAACAATCATTCAGGTAGGAAGCCCTAAGGGTGTGGCGCGGTTTCTTCAGCGCGCTGGTCGCAGCGGTCATCAGCCGAATGCCGTGAGCCGTATTTATTTTTTGCCGACGAATTCACTTGAGCTGACGGAAGCAGCCGCGTTGCGCGAAGCGATGAACCAAAAAATTGTGGAAGATCGTGTGCCATACATCCGCTCATTTGATGTGCTGATGCAATACCTCGTCACACTGGCTGTGTCAGACGGATTTTATCCCGAGGCGATTTTTGAAGAAGTAAAAAGCACATTTTGTTTCTCGTCGATAACCGAAGAGGAGTGGCGCTGGATATTGAACTTCATCACTACCGGAGGCGAAGCGCTGACAGCTTACAACGAGTACCGTAAAGTGGTGGTAATTGATGGGTTGTTCAAAGTAGAAAATAAACGGATCGCTTACCGGCATCGGCTTTCGATCGGCACCATCGTCGGCGACAATTCGCTGATGATAAAGTATGTGTCTGGAAAGTACCTGGGCTCGATTGAAGAATATTTTATCTCGCGGCTCAACATTGGCGACGTGTTTTGGTTTGCCGGCAAAAGCCTGGAATTGGTGCGCATCAAAGACATGGAAGCGCATGTGCGTCCTTCCAAACGAAAATCAGGAAAGGTGCCTTCTTGGCAAGGCGGGCGAATGCCGCTCTCCTCGCAGATGAGCGAAATGATCCGCCAGAAAATCGATGAAGCAGCGACAGGTAAAGAACGTGACGAAGAGATGAAGTTTCTCCGCCCGCTGATGCACTTGCAGCGCGAGCGATCATACCTGCCCAGGCGAAATGAGTTTCTGATTGAATACTTTCACTCCGACGAAGGCTACCACGTGGTGATGTATCCGTTTGAAGGACGAAATGTACACGAAGGGATGGCCGCACTGATTGCGTATCGATTGGCTCAAATTCAACCCATCACTTTTTCCATTGCCATGAACGATTATGGGTTTGAATTACTGTCGGATCAGGAAATACCAATCTTTGAAGCAGTAGAGACCGACGTGCTGGGCGAGGATAATCTGTTGAAAGAAATTCAGGCGAGTATTAATTCTACAGAAATGGCGCGCCGAAAATTCAGAGACATCGCGGCCATTTCAGGATTGGTGTTCAAAGGTTTTCCGGGCAAGCCGATCAAAGAGCGGCACCTGCAGTCGAGCACGCAGTTGTTTTTTAATGTTTTCAACGATTACGATTCCACCAACCTGCTGCTGCTTCAATCGTACGAGGAAGTGATGGATTTTCAATTGGAAGAAGCGCGTTTGCGAACGGCGTTGCAGCGAATCCATCATCAGAAAATAATTATCACAGAACCCGAAAAGCCTACGCCGTTTGCGTTTCCGATTATGGTTGACCGCATGCGCGAAAAACTCACGTCCGAAAAACTTGAAGACCGCATCCGCAAAATGATGGTGAAATTTGACGAGTGAACGTTTGGGATTTAACCAAATGTTCATCTGCGGTTTCGCAATAAACTTCTATCTTTAATTATTCAATACTGTTATGAAGAAGAAATTGACGTTGGCGATGTTTCCGGTGTTGGCGTTGGTAGCCATTTACCTTCTTGGCCCCCGGCCGGAGAAAGCAAAATTTGATCCGACCATGCCCGTGGTGCCGCAGTCTGCCGATGAGTTAGAAAAATATGTGGCAAGCCAGGAGGCAAAGCACAAACTAAAACCCGACAACGAAGCACGCATTGTGTGGAACGACAGCACGCGCGCGAAAACAAAATACAGCGTGGTCTATCTTCACGGGTTTTCTGCAAGCCAGGAGGAAGGCGATCCCGTGCACGAGAAATTTGCAAAGAAATTTGGATGCAACCTATATCTCGCCAGATTGGCCGATCACGGCATTGACACCGTTGATCAACTCATCAACTTTACGCCCGACCGCTGGTGGGCGAGCAGCAAAGAAGCATTAGCGATTGGTAAAGCGATAGGTGAGCATGTGATTGTTATGAGCACTTCTACGGGCGGTACGATGGCGTTGATTTTGGCAGCGCAATATCCGGAAGATGTTTTTGCATTAATTAATATGTCGCCCAACATCGCGATCAACGATCCCAACGCATGGCTGGCCAACAATCCATGGGGCTTGCAGATTGCTCGACTCGTGATCGGAGGGAAGGAGCGAGTGTTTGAGAAGGACTCGCTCAAAGACCGATACTGGAATAATCCTTATCGTCTGGAGTCGGTGACACAGTTGGAGGAATTGCTTGAAGAAAAAATGAATCAGGAGACGTTTGCAAAAATAAAATGCCCGAGCCTGACGCTTTATTATTTTAGGAATGAAAAAGAACAAGATCCGACGGTGAAAGTCAGTGCGATGCTGGAGATGAACCAACAGTTGAGCACTCCCGCCGACATGAAAGAGACCGTGGCTATTCCCAATGCGGGTGGCCACGTGCTTGGCTCGCGAGTCGTTTCAAAAGATATTCCCTCGGTGGAAGACGCAGTTGAAAAATTCGCTGTGGAGAAATTAAAGTTGGTGAAGAAGTAATTAATATTTTTTAGAATGAAAGCATTCAAAGAATTTCAAAATCTAGCAATCGATCAACCCTTCCGCCTGGCTCTCGGCCTGATGATTGGTTTATCTGTGTACCAGTTTCTCAATGGATTTTATACCGGCGTAATAATGGAATTAGCGAAATGAGCCAGCGTCGCGATTTAAGTCTACCCGCATTTCAATCATCGCCGGAGTAAATCCCATTTTTTCATACGCCCTTATGGCTGAACTGTTTTTAGGATACACCTCCAGCCGAAGCTCGCTCACATTTTTTGATTTGGCCCAGGCTTTCAGTGCATTCATGACTTCATGAATTATTCCTTTGCCGCGTTGCTCTGGCACAACGTACATAAATCCTAGATAGGCGTAAAGCGAAAACGTATGGCAATCGCGTGCAGGTTTTTGAAGTCGGGCGTAGCCACAACCTGCCAGCACACCGTTCACCTCAGCCACCACCAATTCGATGTGTTCTGCAGTGATCATTTCTTCCAGGTTGTAGTATTTGATTTTACCGTCTCTCAGCGTAGGATCAAATGGTCGCTCGGCATCGATGATCCCTTGTTCAAAGCGCAAGAGAGTTTCAATGTCAGAGAGCGCAGCAGAACGAATGTTAATAGTGTTCATGAAGAATTAGATTAGAGAAGTAAGATTACCAAGCGATCGCTTTACGGTCGCGAAAAAATTTTCCGGTAGCGGTACCTTCATTCGTTGCAAGCCACACGGCGGTGTCGGCGCCTTGCGCTACGGAGCGAGGAGCGGAATTGCCACCCATGTCGGTTTTTACCCAACCCGGATCGAAGGCATTGACAGAAATATTTCGGTTACTCAGCTCATGTGCCAGATGCCTGGTGATTGCGCCGAGCAAGGACTTGGAAACACAATAGGCCGGCGACCATCCGCCGACCGGATCACTCATACTCCCGCCACCGCTGGAAGTCATGATGATCCGGCCGCCATTGGGTATGATTGAGTAAAATTGTTTGGTTACAGCCAGTTGTGCGAATGCATTCGCGTGAAGCGTTTTTTCAAAAACGGCTGCATCATTTCTTAACAGCGACTGATCTTCTTTTAGTAAGACTGCAGCGTTGTTGATCAGCACATCGAGCTTTCCAAATTCAGATTTCACCTGATTGAACGCATGCTGAATACTCTCTTGATTGGTAATATCTAATTGAATAAAATGGACTGTGAGCTTTTCGGCTTTTAGTTTGTTTTGGGCTTCAAGGCCTTTCTTTTCATCGCGCGCAGTGAGGATCACCTCATTACCTTGTTGAGCAAGTTGCCGCACAATCTCCAAACCAATACCCTTGTTTGACCCGGTAACAAGAATGATTTTCGCTCTCATCGTTTTTTGAATTAGATATTAAATCCACGCTGGCGCATTGCTTCAAATACCACAACGGCGGTGGCGTTAGAAACATTCATACTGTCGATTTTTCCCTGCATGGGGATGATGATGTTAGCGTCAGAATTTTTTGTCCAGATTTCCGAAAGACCTGTCGCTTCGGTGCCCATGACAATGGCGGCGGGTTGTGTAAAATCGATTTCGTGATAAGGCTTTGCCGCCTGAAGAGAAGTACAAAATATTTTTATCTGATTTTTCTTCAACCACTCAATTGCTTCTTCCGACGTTACGGCTGCCAGTTGATTAGTAAACACACAACCCACGCTGGAGCGGATTACATTTGGATTGTAAAAATCAGTTTGCGGATCGCAGATGATCACCGCGTCGACTGCGGCCGCATCGGCTGTGCGGAGAATGGCACCGAGGTTGCCGGGTTTTTCTACGCCCTCAAGAATCAACACCAACGGGTTTTTCCTTAGCTTAATTTGTGAAAGGAGATGTGGCTTCTGCTCTGCCACAGCGATGACTCCTCCGGTGCTTTCGCGCACAGCGATTTTGTCAAACACTTCTTTAGAGACGGGAATGATCAGTTTGTCGTCCTTGAGTGGATCAGGAATTTCATCGAGACTGGTGATTTCATCACAGAAAAAAATATTTCCGATTTTATATCCTGCTTCTACCGCCAGGGCAATCTCCTTTTTACCTTCAATAATAAAGAGTTGTTGTTTTCGGCGCTCGCGCGGTTTCTCCAGCGCCATCAGGCTCTTTACTTTGGGGTTTTGTGTACTGGTGATTTTGAAATGCATGGCGATTGTGATCCGCAAATTATCAATTATCGATTACATCAGGAAACAACCGATGGTTGCTTTGGCAGGATTATTGATTCAAATTTTTCCATAACTTTATTATTACAAACAATACAACAACCTATGAAGAAACTACTGATTGCTGCGTTCGCGTTGATTTCCACCATCACGTGGGCGCAAACTTTTGAGGGGACGATCAAATGGTCCATGAAAATGGAAGTTACCGATCCGGAAATGAAAGCCAAGATGGAGGCGGGTCAGAAAAAAATGAACGACCCTGCTCAACAAGAGAAAATGAAAAAGATGCAGGAGCAAATGAACGACCCGAAGATGAAAGCCATGATGGAGGCTAACCCGGCGTTGAAAGCTCAGATGGACAAGATCGCCAAGATGTCGCAGGGCGGAGACGGTGATATGATGAGCAATATGATGCCCAAGGGTATGACCGTAAAAATTAAAGGAACGAGTTCTTTAATGACAATGGATGGCGGAATGATGTCAGGAGACATCCTTCACACCACCGACAAGACCGTTCATCTGGATCGTGAAAACAAGACTTATTCAGTAATGCCTTCCGGAAACGGAAATGAGAGTTTTGACGGAGCAAAACCTACCGTTACTAAAACGGGCGAGACAACTAAAATTCTAGGCTATACTTGCACCAAGTATGTGGTGACTACGGTAGAGCGTGGTAAGACGATTACTACCAATCTTTGGGCTACTACCGAAATTAAAGACATTGACCTGAAAGCAATGGCTAAGCAGAGAATGGGTCGCGGTCAGTCTATGTTTTATGAGGGAATAGATGGCATGCCGCTGCGCATCGAATCTTCTACTCCAGAAGGAAAAATGACCATGGAAGTTACTGACATCAAAAGACAGTCATTTAGTGCTTCGGACTTTACGATTCCATCTGACTACACCGAAACACAAGGTGTGTTTGGCGGACCTCGGTAAATTCAGAAAGAAAGTAATTATTTATGAGCCGGTGATTCTACAAGAGTTGCCGGCTCTTCTTTTTTCCGGTCTTCTTTCTTCTCTTCGTAGTAGCCGAGAATCTTCATCATGCTTTCGCTGGTTTGTTCCGGCGCAAACAATTCAGTTGAGATTTCACCGTCTTCATTGCGATCGATGAGTACATGCTTGGGTGCTGGAATCAGGCAGTGCTGAATACCACCGTTTCCTCCGAGTGACTCCTGATAGGCACCAGTATGAAAGAAACCGATGAATAGTTTTTCCTCGTCGTTAATCATCGGGAGAAACACTTCGCCGGTGTGAGCTTCACTGTTATAATAATCGTGGCTGTCGCACGTGAGCCCGCCGATGTTTACTTTGTGATAAGGATCGTCCCACTTGTTTACCGAAAGCAAAATGTATTTTTGATTCAAGCCCCATACATCGGGCAGGTGCGTGATAAACGAGCCGTCGATCATGTACCAAAGTTCCTTGTCGTTTTGCAGCTTTTGATCTACTACGGAGTAAAGTATCGCGCCGCTTTCGGCTACGGTAAAGCTTCCAAATTCGGTAAAGATATTGGGCACGGGCACGTTGTTCTTTTCACAAATCCATTTGATGTTTTCTACGATCTGTTCGATCATGTATTTGTAATCGTAATGGAAGGTGAGTGACTGCTTCACAGGGAAACCGCCGCCGATATCGATGCTATCCAGGGTGTCGCAGATTTTCTTCATCTCACAATACTTGAAAATGAAGCGGCTTAATTCACTCCAATAGTAAGCGGTGTCTTTGATGCCGGTGTTGATGAAGAAGTGCAGCATCTTGAGTGATGCCTTGCTGCTCGTCTGGATTTTTTCCTTGTAAAGTGTATTGATGTCACCGTAACGGATTCCCAAACGGGAAGTGTAGAATTCAAACTTAGGTTCTTCGTCAGCGGCTACGCGAATACCCACTTGATATGGGCGGTTGACGTTCTTTTCGTACGCATCAATCTCGCTGAGGTTGTCGAGGATCGGAACACAGTTGAACCCCTCGTTGAGCAGATCGGTGATGTGCTCTTTGTACTTCGGCATTTTAAAGCCGTTGCAGAGAACAAACGTCTCTTTCGAAATTTTTCCACGCTCGAATAGTGTTCGAACAATCGGAATATCAAAGGCAGAAGATGTCTCGATGTGAATATCATTTTTCAGCGCTTCTTCCAACACAAAATCAAAATGCGACGACTTGGTGCAATAGCAATACGTGTATTTGCCATTGTACTTAAAGCGCTCCATGGCGTTGGTAAAAGCTGACTGTGCGTAGCGGATGTTTTCGCTGATGCGCGGGAGGTAAGTAATGCGCAGGGGAGTACCGTACTGCTTGATGATGTCCATCAGCGGTACATCATTGAATAACAACTCGTGATCGCGGACTTTAAACTCCCGCTGGGGGAACTCAAATGTCTGCTCAATCAGCTCGCGGTAACTCTTCATCCTTAGTCCTAATCGTTAGTGGTTGATCCTTTATTTTTTTCGCTGACTGCACTGATAAATCATCGAGGAGGACTGACCAATAAACCGCAGCGAATTGGAAAATAAATAAGGGTGCAATATTGTGATAAAATTACCATCTTTGCAAAAGAATAATTAAACATGGCCAGCCACTTTTTTTTCCGAATTTTTGCTGTCGCCCACGCCCTGCCCGACTTCTAAGTGCAGGCAGATTTCCTGTTTAATTTCTACCTCCTTTACCAAATCGTTACCTTTTGTGAACTGCCTTACTACATATCTTGTACCTGCAAACCCTGTCAAGGGCGTTTCACATGACCTTTTAAAATAACCTGTCATGAAAGAGATTAAAATCATTGAAGTAAAATCCGAAATCGGTGCCGGTACCCGCGGCGCCAGTTTGGGTGTAGAGGCCATGAAGATCGCCAGCCTCGATTTGAAATCTGACCTGTTCAGAAAATATGATTCCGTGGAAGTTGAAAACGTAAACGAACTCCTCTTCGACGGGGCGGAGCACTCTTTCGCCAAATTTATTGACGGGGTAATGGTTATGGAAGAACGCGTTTGCCTTGAAGTGTACGAGCAACTCTTCGACGATTTCTTTCCTCTCATCATGGCCGGCGATCACTCCACTGCCTATGGAACGATGGCGGGCATTAAAAAGGCTTACCCTAAAAAACGACTCGGCGTAATCTGGATCGACGCCCACGCCGATCTAAATACACCGTTTACCACGCCCTCGGGCCACATGAATACCATGCCCATGGCCATGGCACTTGGCCTCGACAATCTGGAAAGTAAAGTGAACGACCCGCGCGGCACTACTCTGGACTACTGGGAGCAGATCAAAGATGTGGGCATTCCCGGCCCGAAGATTAATTCGGAAGATGTGGTGTACATCGCTGTGCGTGATTTGCAAAAAGCAGAAAACTATTACCTCAACAAATACAACGTCAACTTCATTGAAGTAGAAGACGTGAAAAAGAAAGGTGCAGCCGAAATGGCCAAACGTGCACTCACCATGCTTGACCATTGCGATCTGATTTACGTGTCGTTTGATGTAGACAGTATCGATAGCCGCTTTTCTACCGGCACAGGTACACCAGTGCCAAACGGAATCACCGTAGAGGAAGCGAAGACGTTGTGCTCTGAGCTTTGCGCCGACCCGCGTGTGTGCGCCTACGAAATCGTAGAAGTGAACCCCACGCTGGACACAGAAAACAGAATGGCCGAAAGCGCTTTTGAAATTCTGGAAGCTTCCGCGAAAGCGATCGAAACGCGACCCGTTTTGGCCGAATAGTCAGCAGCGATGAAACGTTGGTCCGACATAAAATTGAAATGGCCCGTCTGGATGTTCTCCACGCTCGTGGCGTTCTTCATTTTTTCGGTTGACGCACCAGTTTCCTTAAACCAATCGACCAAACGCACACAAACTGAACTACGCGTTGAAGTTAATCGAAAGAAGACCGCCACTTCGTGGCGCGTATTCACTTCGGCATTTAATCACACGCCTCGCCATTTTGTTGTAAACTTTTCTTCGGTTCTCCGCTCTTCCTTAATTGCCACTCAGGTTCAATTCAAGCACGAACATGCCCGGTATGTAGAGAGCCGGCAAACACCTCATTTGATAACACACTCCGCTCTCCGCGCCGAAGATCTCCCGGCTGTCGCCTGATTCCCTTTCAGGTTTTTTGAGTGCGATTTCTAACGTGTGCCTCAGCACACCTAATTTCTTTTTATCAAATGAATAATTTCAAAAAAATAATCAGGGCGCTTGCCCTTACCTTAATTATTGTAGCTGCGGCATGCGGCGCGGGCATTGCAGGCGCTTTCCTGCCGAACATGCGCGAGAAGTATATGGACAAAGAAATTCGCATTGAGCGCGTTGACAAAAAAAGAAACGACGACAGCGAAGAAAAGGAACAAGAATGAAAGCCAGATAATAATTGTACACGAATCGGATAAAATAAAATATCTTTAGCAATCGTGGTCATTAATTAACCGATTATGAAGACTCTTATTGTTGCCCTTTTCTCGTTGGTTTCACTCTTTTCGTTTTCTCAAAACCGCATTAACCCTGTGATTAAAAACTTCGGAGGTATTTTCGATATTCCGTATGCAGAAGAGAAACCAGATCCAGCGCAGGAATATAAAATCGTGATCGAAGTAGAGCGAGCCCTCGAAAGCCCCGACTCTGTGAGTTGGGCGCTTAATAATGTAGCGCGTCTTCTTAACCTTCACGCGATGGCCGGCGTGAAGCCCGAGAAGATGCATGTGGTACTTGCCATTCATGGTGGTGCAGCCTATGCGGTGATGAACAACGAGGCCTACAAAGCCAAATACAAAGTCAATAACCCCAACCTGCTTTTGTTTGAAGAACTGGACAAGGCGGGTGTGCGTATGGTAGTGTGTGGGCAATCGCTGATTGTGCGAAAAATAGACCGCATGAAAATGGTGCCTCAGGTGAAAGTCGCCTCGTCGATGCTCACCACGCTTACTTCGTATCAGATGAAGGGCTATGCGGTGTTGAAATTCTGAGTGGAGGTAACATTTTGTTGATTCTCAAATTATCCATCATCTTTATGCTTTCGTAAAATGAAAGCATTTCTTCAGGAGCTGGCGGAGGAGATTTACCTGACACACTCCGACTTGTCGAAGGTTACGGTTGTTTTTCCCAACCGCAGGGCAGCGATTTACTTTCGCAAATACCTCGGCGAGATTATCGCGCGGCCTGTGTTTTCACCGACGCTTCTTACGTTTGAAGATTTTGTTTCTTCCTATTCGTCGCTTCACGTGCCCGACAAGCTTGAGCTTGTTGCTCAATTGCACGTGTGCTACACAGACGTCATGGGCCTTGACGCAGAACCCTTCGACAGTTTCTTTTTATGGGGTGAAATGCTGCTCCGCGATTTTGACGAGACTGATAAATACCTTGTTGATGCCAAGGTTTTATTTGCCGATCTCAGTCACCTGAAAGAACTTGACTCCGGCCTTGACTACTTATCAGAAGAGCAACGCACCTTTCTTCAAAATTTCTGGCAAGGTTTTGATGATGAGCTTTCCGCCAACAAACAAAAATTTTTGAGTGTATGGCAAAGGTTGTATCCATTGTATAAGAAATTCAGGGAACACCTTCTTCAAAAGCAACTTGCTTACGAAGGAATGCTTCACCGCGCTGTGGCTGAAGAAATCGTGGAAGGTAAACTTAAATTTTCGTTTCCGGTAACTGAAAAGAAGCAGCTTTGGTTTGCCGGCTTCAATGCGCTCACTTCGGCTGAAGAAAGAATCATCTCGTATGCGGTTGAAAATGGGATGGCCACTGCCCGCTGGGATACAGACCAGTTTTACCTGAACAACGCCGCACAGGAAGCGGGAGATTTTTTCAGGGCGCACATTCAGCATCCAGTGCTCGGGAAAACCTTTCCGCCCAACTTTCCGAATCATTTCCGTGAGGAAAAAGACGTGCAGCTTTTCAGCGCAGCGCAGCAAGTGGGCCAGGTAAAACTAATGGCGCAAATACTAGAGCAGGAATTGAAGAACGGCATGCGGCCGGAAGAAACGGTGATTATTCTTCCCGATGAAAAATTGCTGATGACGGTGCTTCACAGTATTGCGCCGGTGGTAGAAAAACTCAATGTGACTATGGGTTTTCCTCTGGCCAGCTCGCCGGTGTTCAACCTTGTAGAGATGCTCGTGGAGTTGCAGATCGCTTGTCGCGCAGGGTCAATCAACTTTCGGCAGGTGCAGGCTGTGCTTTCCCATCCGTATGTGGCGGCGGCAGATGTAGCCGCTGCCCAAAACAAGTTGCGTGAGATTGCCCGTCACAATTGGGTTTCGATTCCTGAGGAGTTTCTTACTGCGAGCGTACCCTTGCACGCCATGCTGTTTCAGGAATCTGCTTCGCTGGTATCGTATCTTATTGAGGCCCTCAATGCGGTTGTATCCTTACCTACGCTTGATGGCTTTGACCGGGAGTATATTTTGAGAGGGCTTCAGTTGCTTAACAGGCTAGATGCAGTGTGGAGGCAAGACTCCGCAGAGCCACGGACGATTCAGTTGAAATCTTTTTTACGATTGTTCCGGCAGTATGCGCGTGCTGAAAAAATTCCATTCACCGGCGAACCACTCAGAGGCCTTCAGGTGATGGGCGTGCTCGAGACCAGAAGCCTTGATTATAAAAATGTGTTTATGCTGTCGCTCAACGAAGGCATCTTCCCCTCGTCGGGTAATAAGGGTTCGTACGTTCCGTACAGTATTCGCAAAGCGTATGGGCTCCCTACGCCGGAGTATCAAGGCTCCATTTACGCCTACTTGTTTTACAGATCATTGCAGCGGGCTAATCGCATTTTTTTGTTTTACAATTCCGAGCCGGACGTGCTGGGGCAAGGTGAGATGAGTCGTTATTTGCAGCAATTAATTTATGAAAGCGGATTAAAAATTAACAGCGCCGTGATGCACAACACGGTGCAGCCTCAGTCGCCGCAGCCGATTGTGATTCGCAAGGATGAGAATGTGTTGAAAGCTTTGGCAGGAATAAACGAAAGCAATTTGCGCTCCAGAGGTCTTTCGCCTTCCGCGCTTAACACGTACATTGAGTGTAGGCTCAAATTTTATTTTCAATACATTGTTCGCATTCGCGAACCACTGAAAGTGGAGGAAGAGATTGACGCACGGGTGCTGGGAAATTTTTTGCATCGTGTGATGGAAAAATTTTATCACCAGATCATCGAGAGAAAGAAAAGCAAGACGATCGACGCCGACGATTTTGATACTCTTGATCCCCGTATTGATCGGTTGATCGACGAGGCATTTATTGAAGGATATAATTTGGATAAGAATAAGACAGTGACCTATGAAGGACAGCGCGTAGTGGTGCGTGAGGTGGTGAAACGATTCGCCCTAGAGATCATCCGCTACGATAAACAACAAGCGCCTTTTACCATTGAAGCACTGGAGCAAAAAGGCTGGCTGCTTAATAAGAAAATCAGTCACTCGCCGGGGTTTGTGGTGCTTGGTGGAACGATCGACCGCGTTGATAAAAAAGGGGATATCGTTCGCGTGATCGACTACAAAACAGGGCGCGATGAGCTTGAATTTAAAAATGTTGAATCATTGTTTTACCGGGATGGCAAACGAAACAAAGCGGCATTTCAAACCTTATTGTATGCCTTATTGTACAGGAACAATAACCCGGTGAGTGAGGAGATGAAGATTGTACCTGGATTGATTAACCGAAAAAACTTATTCGACGAAGACTTTCATTTTGGGCTGACGCTCAATAAGAAAAAACTTGACGATGCTACGCCGTTGTTTGCTGAGTTTGAAGAACGACTTCAGATTTTGTTGGAAGAAATTTTTGATCCGGCTGGCGTGTTCGACCAGACTGACAAAATGGAGACCTGCAAGTTGTGTGCCTACAAAGAGATTTGCTATCGCTGATTTTTTCTTTTACGCGAAGCGTTCAGGATCAAACCTTGTCACGTTCATCGAAAGGTTATCGCCATTCACAGTTTGAGCAATTAGTTTGCCGGTACCTGGCGCAAGGCTGATGCCCAGCATAGAGTGGCCTGTAGCGAGAATTAGATTGCTGATTTTTTTTGTCCGCCCGATGTAGGGCAATCCGTCGGGTGAACAAGGCCTTAGCCCGTGCCATACGGCTTCCTTCTGTGGCAGGCTCACTTTCATTTCAGGATAATAGTGAGGAATCGATTCCACAATTCCTTTCACCCGATTCATGTTAATGGAATGATCCACACCATTGATTTCCATGGTGCCGCCAAAACGAAGAGACTTCCCCATTGGAGTTACCGCCACTCGTGCTTCCAAAAAGATGGAGGGAATGCGAATATTTTTTTCTACCTCAGGAAGCGTGAAGCTGTATCCTTTACCGGCTTGCATGGGCAAGTTCAGGCTAAGCTTTCGGGCCACGAGTCCAGACCATGAGCCTGTGGCCAGGATGACTTCGTCAAATGCTAATTTTTCTTTGTCGGTGATAATAGCTTTGATTTTTCCGTCGGCAATTTCAAAATCACTTACGGTAGTCTTGGGCTTGAAAGCGACACCTTGAGTTTTTAAATGAGCGATCAACTGCCGGTATAAATCCTGGGGAGTGATATGTGCGTCACCGGGAAAATAGACGCCTCCGCGTACGTTCACTTTCACATCAGGCTCGAGCTTTTGTACTTCATCTGCTGAAAGTATCTTTGCTTCAATACCATGCGCATTGGCCATTTCAGCGGTTTCGTGCTCTTCGTGTTCGGTTTCTTTTGTTTGGTAAAGCATCAGCAGACCGCGCTCGTGAAAACCAAAATCAAAGGGAAGCTCCTTAGCCATTTCCTGATAAAGCGACTTGCTGAGCAGGCTAAGTTCTTTCAGCGCCACAGCAGCATGATCAACATGTTCTTTTGTCGAATTTTTGTAGAAAAGATAACCCCACTTAAGGAGGTCAGCATTGATTCGGGGTTTTACATAGAACGGACTTTTGGAATTGAACATCCAACGAATCCCTTTGGCAATCATACCTGGAGCTGCGAGCGGAACCAGGTGAGACGGCACGATCATTCCTGCATTGCCGAGCGAGCATCCGTCGTTCAAATCACTTTGATCAATGAGTGTAACCTGATGCCCGGCTTTTTGAAGATAATACGCCGAACTCAACCCTACAATCCCGCCTCCTATAATTCCTATTTTGCTCATGTCGTTTAAAAGAAATTTAGATCACCTGAAATCCATACGCATAAGGATCGTCATCAGGATCAATGGTGATGGTGTTGTATCCGTAAATTTTTGCCCAGCCTTCTACACTTGGAATGATGGCGGGCTTTCCTGCCAGCTCGGTCACTTCTTCAATGCGGCCAATGAATTTTGAACCAATAATACTTTCGTGAATGAAGTCCTGGCCCGGCTTTAATTTTCCTTTGGCGAACCATTGCGCCAGTCGTGCCGACGTGCCCGTACCGCACGGTGATCGGTCAATCGCTTTGTCGCCATAGAACACAGCGTTGCGCGCGGTAGAAGAAGGGTCAATTACTTTGCCTGTCCACAGGATATGACTGCATCCGTTGATCGTCGGGTTTTCCGGATGAACAAAAGTGTGCTTCTTGTTAATGTCTATTCGAAGAGCACGACTCCAACTGATTAATTGGTCGGCAGTATAATGTTCAATGCCTTTGAAATTTTTTTGCACATCAACGATCGCATAAAAATTTCCACCATAGGAAACATCCAGCGTGAGTTCACCCAGATCGGGACATTCGGCGGAGATATTTTCTGCGGCGAGATAGGCTTTTACATTTCTGATTTTTACAGACTTTACTTTTTTTCCTTCTTGTTTGTATTCGATGCGCACAAGACCTGCGGGTACCTCAAGGTTCAGGACGCCAGGTGTTTTGGGAATGACTAAACCTTCTTCGATGGCAATTGTCACCGTGCCGATCGTACCGTGGCCACACATGGGAAGGCAGCCGCTAGTTTCGATGAAGAGCACACCAATGTCGTTGGCCGGATCAGAGGGAGGATATAAAATACTTCCGCTCATCATGTCGTGACCACGTGGCTCGAACATAAGGCCTTTGCGGATCCAATCAAACTCACGCAAGAAGTGCTGGCGTTTCTCACTCATGTTGGCGCCGGTAAGCAAAGGGCCACCTCCCGCCACCACGCGCACGGGGTTGCCGCAGGTGTGAGCATCGATGCAGAAAAAGGTTTTTGACATCGTAAGACAATTATTAGTTAATGATCAGCGCACATTACTTTTTCATCCATTCGCTGTTGCGGTAGCGCCAGATATTCAGCGGATTTGATTCCTTCAATTCGTCAGGTAAAAGGGTGTCAGGAAAATTCTGGAAAGACACCGGACGTACAAACCGCTTGATGGCATCGGTTCCTACGGCTGTAAACCGTGAGTCGGTAGTGGCTGGGAAGGGCCCGCCATGATTCATAGAGGGACAAACTTCAACACCGGTGGGTACTCCATTGATGATCAGCCGCCCGGCTTTTTCCACCAACACGTTGAGCAGGTTTTTGTGTGTTGAGATTTCTTCCTCGCTGCCGATGATGCTTGAAGTTAGTTGCCCATGACCATGAATGATCACCGTATTTAATTCAGTTACATCTTTACATTTCACAATCAGCGAAAATGGACCGAACACTTCTTCGGCCAGCAAATGATTTTTCAAAAAATCCTGTGCGCTTACGGAAGCGATCAGTGGTTGCCCTTGATTGTTTTCACCTTTTTGCCCCGACTCGCTTTCTATTTTTATTCCCTGTTGTGCTAAGGTTTGTGCCACACGCCGGTGATAGTTGTCGGCGATGCCATGATGCAACATGGTGCCAGGTAATGCCTTCTTAATTTCTTCGCCAAGCTTGGCAATGAAATTTTTTAAGCCATTGCCATCAACGGCAAGGATCAATCCCGGATTAGTGCAAAACTGACCGACGCCCACGGTGATCGATGAGGCCAGCATAAGCGCTGTTTTTTCAAAATCCTTTTCCAAACTTTCTGGCAAAAGGATAACGGGATTTATACTGCTCATCTCTGCGAAAACAGGAATCGGCTCAGGGCGTTGATTAGCCGCATCAAACAAGGCTTTGCCTCCCACCAGCGAACCCGTAAACCCAACCGCTTTTGTTAGCGGATGTTTGATCAGCGCTTGCCCTACTTCAAAACTTTTTCCGTGAAGGTGCTGAAAAACATTTTGTGGCATTCCTGTTTTTTCGATTGCTTTTTGAATGGCTCTGGCAACAAGCTCAGAAGTATCAGCATGGGCTGGGTGCGCTTTCACAATCACCGGACATCCGGCCGCTAAGGCGGACGCCGTATCACCACCAGCCGTGGAGTAGGCGAGAGGGAAATTAGCAGCGCCAAAAACAATGACTGGTCCGAGTGGAGCCGACATCTTGCGGATGTCAGGCTTGGGCAAAGGCTGACGGTCAGGCTGTGCCGTGTCAATTCGTGCTTCTACCCACGATCCTTCTTCTACCAACTTGGCGAACATTCGGCAGTGACCGGTAGTGCGCCCACGTTCGCCGATTATCCGGGCTTCCGGTAAATTGGTTTCGCGCATAGCAGTGGTAATCAGATCTGCCCCAAGCGCTTCGATTTCGTCAGCAATGGCGTTTAAAAACTCGGCTTTCTTTTTTCCTGAAATATTTTTGTAAGAGAGATAAGCAACCTGCGCTGCTTGCAGTGCGGCGTTAACTTCTTGAAGTGAGGCGTCTTTATGATCCATAGCTACAATATTTAAAAAAATCACTTTAACGAAGGACGAGTTTTTATTCCGTTTTGGATAATTTTTAAAATGCGTTCGCGCTCTTCGCCCACGAGTGTGAGGCGCGGTGCACGAACATTTTCTGAACCAATGCCGGCTTCTTGCTCGGCCAGTTTGATATACTGCACCAACTTCGGGTGAATGTCCAATTCCAGCAAGGGCAGAAACCAACGATAGATTTTCAAAGCTTCATCAATTTTCCTTTCCTTCACCAACCTGTAAACGGCCACAGTTTCTTTAGGAAAAGCACATACCAGGCCGGCCACCCATCCGTCCGCACCCATCAGCAATTCTTCCATGGCCAGAGTATCCACGCCACAGAGAATTTTAAAACGATCACCAAACCGGTTGATCATTCGCGTGACGTTAGAGATATCGCGTGTAGATTCTTTTACAGCTTGAATATTTTTGTTTTCGGCTAGTTCGGCAAACATATCCAGTGTCACTTCAATTTTATAATCCACCGGGTTGTTGTACACCATGATGGGAAGATCCGTAGAGTTAGCCACGGCTTTATAGTAGGCAACCGTTTCGCGGTGGTCCGATTTATAGCGCATGGGCGGAAGCATCATCAACCCTTTGGCACCGTGCTTCTGTGCTTCATCAGCGAGCTTTACTGCTTCGCGGGTACTACCTTCGGCAATGTTCATTACCACCGGCACTTTCCCGTTTGTTTTCTCGGCCGCAAATTTTACCAACGCAAATTTTTCATCATTGCTTAATACACTTGCCTCGCCGAGCGTACCACCGAGAATGATCCCGTCAACGCCAGCATCGAGTTGAGCCTTGAGATTTTTTTCGAACAACGGAAAATCCAGTTTGTCGTCGGAAGTGAATTTGGTTGTGAGCGCGGGGAAAACGCCTTTCCATGAAATTGCCATAGGTAGATTAATTTTATTCATGGCAAAGATAGAAATGACGACACCAGTTTGTGAACCAAAAAATATCCAATACTGATACTATTTTGATCTGTTATATTGCATTGTACTTCGAATAATGTCAAAATACGCATGAAGGTTGTCGATTTCAGGGTTCCTAAAATAAAGAAAGAGGCGTTTCGCATTCAGGAAGATGTGGGCAAATTCTTCTACGATCAATTGCACCAGCACCCCGAAATTCAGCTTATGCTCATTCTGGAAGGCGAGGGCACGCTGATCGCCGGCGATTATGTAGGTAGGTTTGGCTCGGGCGATTTGTTTGTATTGGGAAGCGGGCTGCCGCATGTGTTTCGCAGCGACAAAAAATATTATGAACTGGGAAGTAAACTGCGCACCAAAGCAGTATCGATTTATTTTAATGAACACTATTGGGGCGATTCGTTCTGGCAACTCGAAGAACTAAAGTTGCTGCGCAAGTTTGTAGCCCGCTCTGCACAAGCCTTACAGATTACAGGCAAAAAGAAAGACAGCGTGGCGGCTATGATGTGCGAATTGAAAAATAAACAAGGCATTGATAAACTGATTTTGTTTTTCTCAATGCTAAAGGAATTGATTCAAATAAAAGGAGCTACGCCACTTGCTGTAGCGCCACGTGCCAATAAGATTGACTCCAGCGAAGGGAAACGGATGAATGCGATCTTGTCGTTTACGTTTCGTGAAAGCCATCGGAAGATTTATATCAAAGAGGCCGCCGATGTGGCGCATCTTTCAGTAGAAGCTTTTTGCAGGTATTTTAAAGTACATACCCGCAAAACATATACCGCCTTTCTCAACGAAGTTCGCGTAAGCAACGCGTGCCAATTGTTGATCGGCAAAGACTATAGCATCAGCGAAGTGAGCGCTATGTCAGGGTTTGCCAACCTTTCCAATTTCAACCGCATCTTTAAACGGGTAACGGGCAAGTCGCCTTCGCGGTATGCCTAGTGATGGAGAATTTTCAGCGATTATCGTGGTAATATCGGTGCTTGCCTTCGTGTCGGTGAAAATGGTGCGGGAAACTTCAGGTAAAGGCAAGCCATAAAAAAAGCAGCCGTCAAATCGATCAGCTGCTTATTTGAAAGTAATATTCGTTTGCCTCAGCCTTCCTGAGGTCTGGCTTCGCCGGGTGCTTTGGGGTTGGCAGGTTTCACCACGATCACGCGACCGTCAAGTTCTGTTTCGTTCAATGCGGCCATCGCTTTTTGGGCGTCTTCGTCGTTGGGCATTTCTACAAAACCAAATCCTTTTGAGCGGCCGGTATCACGATCCTTCACAATCTTGGCCGAACTCACTTCACCAAATTTCGCGAAAGCTGCCTCAAGGTCTTCGCGCCTGGTTTTAAAATTTAATCGGGCTACAAAAATGTTCATAAACAGATAATCAGTTAGTGTACCATGAAAATAAGAAAATAATGGAATATCGTCAAAACCCAGGCGGGGGCTTTTCAGAATAACAGCAGCATTCCGCCGTAGCCAACACCCAATCCGGCCAGGCTGCCGATAAGCGTTTCGCGGGGTGTGTGTGCGTTGAGCAGCAGCCGTGACGAGATCACCAGGCCTGTAATCACAAAAAGGATAACTGTGGGCAACAACAGCTCTGAAGAAAACCGGATCAACGGAAGCAAAATACCCAGCATGCCCCACATCGCCAGGCTGTGAACGCTCACTTTTAGGAAGAAGTTAAGCATGGTGGCAGCCACCACGAGGGCCGCTACAATCAACATGATTTTATTAAAGTTGGAATGAAAAGTGAGCCTGTAATAAAACAGGAACGCCACCATGATATAAAGAGCTGAGATAAAAATAAACGGTAATATTCGCTCGCGTCGGGTGGACAATTGCAGCGACTGGATGCTTCCCCAATAGCGGAACATCAGCAAGTTGAGGGCGGGCACCACAAATGTGAAGCCAAATACAAACCCAGCCACGAGCCAAATATGCTCACGGTTAACCATCAGCATGGCCGGAAAATAGTTTCCCAACACCAGCACCAAGTAGGTAGCCAGCAAAAGCGGGTGAAATACGATAGAAATTATTTTGGCTCCTGTTTCCACGCTTATACTTCTCTTCGCAGACGGGCTACAGGTATGTTGAGTTGCTCGCGGTATTTGGCTACGGTGCGGCGTGCGATCACATACCCTTTCTCGTTCAGCAGCTCTTCAAGTCTTTCGTCCGAGTAGGGTTTGTTTTTGTCTTCGTTGGTAACCAGGTCTTTGATAAACTGCTTCACTTCCCGGCTGCTGGCTTCTTCGCCAGTGTCGGTTGTGATTCCTTCCGAGAAAAAGTATTTCAGCGGAAAGGTGCCGAAGTCGGTTTGCACGGTCTTGCTGCTTGACACACGACTTACTGTAGAGATGTCCATGTCAATCTTCTGCGCGATGTCTTTAAGAATCATCGGCTTCAATTTTAATTCATCTCCGTCGAGGAAGTACTCATACTGAAAATCAACGATGGCGCGCATGGTGCGCATCAACGTTAGCTGGCGTTGTTTTATGGCGTCGATAAACCAACGTGCAGCATCGAGCTTTTGCTTCACAAAAGAAACTGTCTCTTTCAGCTTCTTGTCTTTCTTGTCGCTCTTTTCGTAGGCCTTAAACATTTCGGTATAAGAGGGACTTATTCTCAAATCGGGCGCATTGCGCGAATTCAACACGACCTCAAGCTTGCCGTTGTTGTTGGTAAGAATAAAATCCGGAATGACATACTGGTTTTTAACCAATCCGCCGGAAGTTTCCCCGCCAGGTTTAGGATTTAACTTGACAATGAGTTCAATCGCATCTTTGATGTAATCTTCGTCATCAAGATCCAGTTTCTTTAAAATTTTCGGGTAATGCTTTTTGGTGAACTCTTCGTAGCATTCGCTGATGATTCGTTTGCCAACGATTACATCCACGTCCTGGCCGTTGTCCATCCGATCGAGCTGCAGCAACAAGCACTCTTGCAGGTTGCGTGCGGCAATTCCGGCAGGGTCAAACGTCTGAATTTTCTTCAAAACACTTTCTACTTCCTCCAGATTGGTTTCTATGCTCTGCGCGAATGCCAGGTCATTCACGATCGATTCCAGTTCGCGGCGGATGTAGCCGTCGCCCTCAATGCTGCCGATCAGTTGGCTACCAATAGCAGTCTGTTTTTCATTTAACCCGAGAAATCCCAATTGGGTCATCAGGGTTTCGTGCAACGAGGAGGAGGTTGCGATCGGGGTTTCGCGCTCTTCCTCATCGCCATCGTCATTATAGGTTTTGTAGCTTGAGTAATCGTCGTCGCCCAGGTAGTCTTTAAGATCGATATCTTCAGAAGATTCTGTAGATTCCGTCGCTTCTGCCTCTTCCGATGTTTCCGACTCGGTGGTTTCCTCTTCCTGCTCTTCCTCTTGTTGAATTTCCGGCTCTTCTTCCTCGCCCTCTTCCAATGCCGGGTTTTGCTCCAATTCTTCTTCGACCCGGGTTTCAAGCTCTGCGGTCGTTACCTGCAACAGCTTAATGTACTGAATCTGCTGGGGAGACAGTTTTTGTTGTAAGGATTGACTAAGACTGAGCCTTTGCATGATTAAAGTCTTTGCAAATTTATCATTTCAATTTGATTTCATCAGGTTCAAAATTTTTATGAACAAAAAAAATACCAAAAGCCTTTTGTCTACCAGTTTGAATTCGGGTTTTGATTAAAAATTCAAATTGTCGTTTTTTGTGCTCCCGAATTTTTATGAAAAGAACAAAGATCAAAGACCTCCTGAAAACAACACCCACTGGGCAAACCGTAAAAGTGCAAGGATGGGTGCGCACATTTAGAAACAGCCAGTTCATTGCCATTAACGATGGCTCAACCATTCTTAATCTGCAAGCGGTTGCGGAACTCAATAGCCTGGAGGAAGCGACGATCAAGAGGATCACCACAGGTGCTTGTCTTTCTGTGGTGGGCGAATTGATCCCGTCGCCGGCCAAGGGTCAGGCGGTAGAAGTAAAAGTAAAGGAACTCGAAATTCTGGGCGATAGTGATGCGGAGAAGTTTCCTCTTCAACCTAAAAAACACTCGCTCGAATTTTTGCGCGAGATTGCCCACCTGCGTGCCCGCACCAATACCATCAGTGCCGTAATGCGCGTGCGCCACGCCATGGCGTTTGCCGTACATAAATTCTATAACGACAAAGGTTTTTATTATATCCATACTCCCGTAATTACCGGCTCGGATGCGGAAGGGGCTGGCGATATGTTTAGGGTTACCACACTGGACATCAACAATCCGCCGCGCGACGAGCAGGGGAAAATCGATCACAAACAAGATTTCTTCGGAAGAGAAACCAACCTGACGGTGTCAGGCCAATTGGAAGGAGAAACCTATGCGCTGGCGTTGGGTGAAATCTACACGTTCGGGCCGACGTTCCGCGCCGAAAACTCCAACACCTCGCGCCACCTCGCCGAGTTTTGGATGATTGAGCCGGAAATGGCTTTTTACGACATCAACGACAACATGCAACTGGCGCAGGATTTTCTGCAATACCTGGCCAAGTATGCGCTGGAGAATTGCAAAGAGGATCTTGAATTTTTAGACAAGCGCGCTGCCGATGAGGAAGCTGCAAAGCCGCAAGATCAGCGCAACGAACTCGGCCTGATTGACCGGCTGAAGTTTGTAGTTGAAAATGATTTTCAACGCCTGAGTTACACCGAAGCGATTGATATCCTGAAAAACTCAAACCCCAACAAGAAAAAGAAATTCCAATACCTGGTGGAAGAGTGGGGCGTAGATCTGCAAAGTGAACATGAGCGCTATCTGGTGGAAAAGCATTTCAAAAAGCCGGTAATTCTTTACAACTATCCTAAGAACATCAAGGCGTTTTACATGCGCCAAAACGAGGACGGCAAAACCGTGGCTGCCATGGATGTGCTTTTCCCAGGCATCGGCGAGATCATCGGCGGGTCGCAACGCGAAGAGCGTTACGACAATCTGGTGCAACGCGTGAAAGAACTTGGGTTGCCAGAAAAAGAACTGTGGTGGTACCTGGATCTTCGCAAGTTTGGATCGGCGCCACACAGCGGATTTGGACTTGGCTTTGAGCGCCTGATCCAGTTCGTCACTGGCATGACCAACATTCGCGACGTGATCCCTTTCCCACGGTTCCCGGGTAATGCGGAGTTTTAATATCTCTCAGCATGGAAACCATCGAGCTGTCAGGAATCATCGGAATGATCGGGTTGGCGTGTCTGGCAGCCAATTTTATTGTCGGGTTTATCATTTGGAAAAACATTCAGATCCCGCTTCCTTATCAACTCACGTTTCTTGGCTTGCATAAGTTCACAGGATATTCCGCAGCCATTGCCATTTTGGTCCACATCCTTTTGATTCCGCTTGACCCGAAGTCTGGCTTTAGCTGGGGCGATTTATTGTGGCCATTGCAAACGCAACATCAGCCGTACGCCAACGCCTTTGGTGCATTGGCACTTTACCTGGTGACTGTGGTGGTGATAAGCTCGTATTTTAAAAATAAGCTACAGCTCAGGCTGTGGCGCAAGCTTCACTACCTCTCGTATTTTGCGGCAGTGCCGTTGGTGGTGCATAGTGTGTGGACTGATCCTAAACTGGAAGACCGGCCCATCGACTGGTTTGATGCCGAAAAACTCTTCGTGTTGCTTTGTTGCCTGGTGGTGATTGGCCTCGTTTTTTATCGTTTTCTAATTGTAAAAAAGCGTTCGGCTTCCAATTAGAACGCGTACTTTTGCCATCAAAATTAAGCGTTATGAAATCTCATTGGTTTTCCCTTGGCTTGCTCTTTTTTGCTTTTAATTGTTCCGCACAGATTGATGAGGCTAAAATTCGTCATCACATAAAAACCCTGGCTTCTGACTCCCTCAACGGTCGTGGTACGGGTAGCGAAGGTGAGCGCATGGCAGCCGCTTATATTGAGGGTCAATTCAAGAAATTAAAGCTTGAGCCAAAAGGCGAAGGCAAAAATTATAAGCAACCCTTTCCTTTCAAAGGAGGTGTGCATGGCGCCGGCGCCGAAGGCACAGCCAACAATCTGGTGGCTTACCTCGACAATCACGCGGCGCAGACCATCATCATTGGCGCGCATTATGATCACCTTGGGTTGGGCGAAAACGGAAGTTCTCTCGATGCTAATCCCCAGGGAAAAATCCATAACGGCGCCGACGACAATGCCTCAGGCGTAGCCGGTTTAATTGAACTGGCGCGTCACTTTGCAAAGAATAAAACCAAAGAGAAATACAATTTCTTGTTCATTGCTTTCAGTGGCGAAGAACTTGGGTTGTTTGGCTCAAAGTATTTTACAGAGCATCCGACCATCGATTTATCGACCGTGAATTACATGATCAATCTCGACATGGTAGGTCGACTGGACCCGGTGACAAAAGCATTGGCGGTAAGCGGTACTGGAACAAGCCCGGTGTGGGAAAACGAACTGAAAAAACTTTCTACCGACGAATTGAAAATCAAGACCGACTCCGCCGGCGTAGGCCCTTCGGATCATACTTCATTTTACCTGAAAAATATTCCGGTGCTTCACTTCTTCACCGGTTCGCACAGCGATTATCACAAGCCCTCCGACGATTGGCAGAAAATAAATTATAAAGGAGAGAAGGCAGTGCTGGAATTGATCGTGAAGCTGGTAGAAGACCTGGACAGCACTCCCAAGCTTGCTTTCCTGACTACAAAAAACAAATCGACTACGTCATCCCGATCTTTTAAAGTGACGATGGGAGTAATGCCGAGCTACACTTCTAGCGAAGAAGGATTGAAAGTAGATGGCGTAACCGACGGCAAGCCGGCGCAAAAAGCTGGAATTGTTACCGGTGATTTGATTGTACAGATTGGCGATTATCCAATCAAAGACATTCAGGCGTACATGGAGGCCTTAGGCAAATTCAAGAAAGGCGATGTGGTTCCCGTAAAGGTGAAGCGCAACAGCGAGACTATTTCTGTGAATGTCACTTTCTAAAGATTTGGCATGACCCTTGCAAAGCAAGGCGCATCTGAAACCCATTAGCATGTCACGAGTTGTTATTCTGTTTTTCGTATTTCTCCCTTTTGCCGCTTTCGCTCAAAAGAAAGTGAATTTTATCCATGCGGATAGCGTAAAAGGCGGAATCAAAGACAACAAGCGATACCAGCGATGCATTGGCAACGTGAGTTTCAGCCAGAATACCACTACCATTTATTGCGACTCGGCCCATTTTTACCGCGCTGAAAACAGGCTGGAGGCGTTTGGCCATGTACACATCACCGACGATTCGGTGGACATCACTTCGCTGCGGCTCGAATACGACGGCACCAAAAAGATTGCCTACCTCCGTCAGAATGTGGTCTTTGAAAAACAAAAAATCGCAAAGCTCTACACCAATTTTCTCGATTACTACCGGACCAAAAATGAAGCGCGGTATTTTAATGGCGGCAAACTGGTCGATACCACCAACACGCTGACGAGCAAAAAGGGATATTACGATGTAAACACCAACCTGGCCTCATTCAAGACTGAGGTGGTAGGAGTGAACCCCGATTACACACTCAACTCAGACACGCTGCAATACAACTCGAAAACTCGGATTGTGTACTTCCGCGATTTTACCACGCTTCGCGACAGCGAAGGAAAAAAGGCGTATTACCAAAATGGAACCTATGACACACGCAAGAAAATCTCCGCCCTTAACAATGGCGAGATGGAATCGCCGAGCTATAAAATAAAAGGCGACGCGTATCATATTAACGACGCCCAGAAATTTTATAAAGTGATTGGGCATGTCGTGATGACTTCGAAAGAGGAGAACATGAACATCTACGGCGACGATGGTTTCTACGACAAGAAGCGCGGCATTTCAAAAGTATATGGGCATGCCTACGTAGCCAAAGTAGCCGAAGACGGCGACACGCTCTTCCTTTCGGCGGATACACTCGTGTCTATCGAAAACAAGGATCCGCATAAAAAAAGACTGCTCGCTTACCACAACGTAAAGATTTTTAAGAAAGACATGCAAGGCATTGCCGACTCTCTGGCCTACATCTCCGCCGACTCGCTGCTGTATTTTTATCGGTCGCCGGTGCTGTGGACCAACGAAAACCAAATGACGGCCGACTCCATCCACATGCTGTTGCACAACAAAAGCATTCACCGGATTTACATGGTCTCAAACTCTTTTGTGGTGTCGCAGGATTCGCTGAAAGACTTCAACCAGATCAAAGGGCGGAGGATGACCACCTACTTTGAAAACAAAAAAATAGATCACGTCATTGTGGAAGGCAACGGCGAAAGCATTTACCATGCGCTGGAAGAAAAGAAGATTCAAAAGGACAGTCTGCTCATTAAGATTACCTTCCTTTCGGGAATGAATAAAATCATCTGCAGCAACATGCGGATCAACTTCAACAAAGGGAAAGTAAGCAGCATTAATTTTTATGTGAAACCCGACGCATCGTTCTTCCCACCGCAGAATATCGTAGAGAAAGAGCGGAAACTAAAGGGATTTGTGTGGTTGGCTGCCAAACGTCCACGCCGCGAGGATGTGCTACCGAAAACAACCTCCAACATTAAAAACCCTTAAGTTTTACCAAGCCTGCAGCCCGGATTTTCTTCCTGGTTTACGCTTTTATATCAAAAAAATTGCACTCCACCTTTTTTTGTTTAACTTTCTTAGGGTAAAAAATTGCGTCAATGAAAAAATGGCTTCTTGTGATTGGAGGTTTGTTCTTGACGATGTGCGGACGAGCACAGAATTTTGAACTGATCGACCGGCAAGAGAGTTTTCAGGCGTCGTTGAATCAACTGATCCGGATCCCGCTTAAAATCCGAAACAACTCCGACAAGACTCAGTTTTACATCATCCGCAAAACGCGAAGCGACCTGAGCGAATCACAAAAGGGATATTTCTGCCTTGATAATAATTGCCTTGAACCTTCCATTATAGAATTTTCCAAGAAAGTAGAACCCGGCGAAACAATCAATCTCAGCTATACAGTAGAATGCGGAATACAACCTGCGCAAAACAGCCTGAAGTTTGAGGTATTCCCGAAAGGAAGCCCGACGGAAAGTGTGGAGCATTCCGTAAGTCTGTCCGTGGAGGAGAAAGTGCAGCGCTCGTTGTACCAAAGCAAGGAAATTACCATTCACGACGTGTATCCTAATCCTGCGCAGGATCAGGCCATCATCGATTACAAAATCAACGGCGATTTTTCCAAAGCCAGGATTGTGCTTCAAAATGTGTTAGGCAAGCCAATGGGTGAATACGAACTGCCCGAGTCAGACACCCGCATCAAAATCCAGACGGAAGAATTGCCCGCCGGAATCTACTTCTACACCCTTTATCTGGGCCAAAACGGGGTTTTTACCCGTAAAATCATGGTGCGCAAATAACTTATAGGCGCCATTCTTTACAATTGCTATTTGCTTCCCGCGTTGTATATTTGCAGGCTTAAACAAGCCTGGTAATTCGTTTTTACTCATTTTTAAGAGCTTTTGTGAAAAACCCGAAATCAGTCATCTACTTATTGATCTTGTTTGTTGCCGGCAGCGCCTGCAGCAAGTTTCGCAGACTTGAGCGCAGCGAAGACTGGCGTTTGAAATACGAGGCAGGCCAGAATTACTTCAAAAAGAAGGATTATTACCACACCGCCATTTTGTTTGAGTCTATTCTTCCAATCGTTCGCGGTTTGCCCGAAGGCGAAAAAGTGGAGTTTTACCTGGCCTATTGTCAGTTTTATCAGAAAACGTATTTGCTGGCGTCCAATCAGTTTAAGGTGTTTTACGAAACATACGGCCGCAGCTCACTCTCCGAAGAAGCGTATTTCATGTATGCCTATTCGCTTTACATTTCATCGCCTGACGAGCGCCTTGACCAGAAAAGCAGCGTGGAGGCCATGGGCGCCATGCAAACTTTCTTGAACCAGTTTCCAGGAAGCACATTTACGGACAAAGCCACCGAAGTAGTAGCCAGCTGCCAGCAGAAACTGGAGAAGAAAGAATTTGACAACGCCAACCTTTACCTCAAGCTCAAATATTATCAGGCGGCGGTTATCGCGTTTGGCAACTTCAGAAAGACTTTCCCCGACTCCAAATACCTCGAAGAAGTATCGTACCTGAAAGTGCTGGCGCAGTTTAAGCTCGCGCAGCAAAGCATTTACTCCAAGCAACTGCAGCGGTACAACGAAACTCTAGAATACTACAGAGAGCTGTTGGATAGTTTCCCGAACAGCGAATATTTAAAGGAGGCAGAACGGTTTTATACCACCAGCCTCAATCAGGTTAATTTCTTAAAAAGCAAAAACAAAAACAGTTAATACGTATGGCAACGCAACCCTCACTGATCACTCGTGACGTAGAAAAAATCGCTTCTCCTACTGGCAATCTTTACCAATCAGTAGTGGTTATTTCGAAAAGAGCAAGACAGATTTCAATAAACCTGAAGGAAGAACTGAACAATAAACTGGCGGAGTTTGCCACTACAGTGGATAACCTCGAAGAAGTATTTGAAAACCGCGAGCAGATCGAGATTTCAAAATTCTATGAGCGCATGGCAAAACCTACTACTACGGCTACCGAAGAATTTCTCGAAGGCAAGTTGAATTTCCGCATGCGCGAAGCGGCTCCCGCCGAAGAAGCAAAAACTGTTTAATCCATGCTGTCCGGCAAGCGGATACTGCTTGGTGTGAGCGGCAGCATTGCCGCCTACAAGTCGGCCGTGCTGGTGCGCTTGTTGGTAAAAGCCGGTGCTGAGGTAAAAGTAATCATGACGCCCGCCGCGCATGATTTCATTACTCCACTCACGCTGGCCACGTTGTCAAAAAATCCAGTTCTTACCCAATTTCTTAAAGAAGAAACCGGCGAGTGGAACAACCACGTTGACCTTGGCTTGTGGGCTGACGCGATGGTGATAGCCCCTGCTTCTGCCAATACACTTTCCAAAATGGCGTCAGGTATTTGCGACAACCTGTTGCTGGCCACGTACCTTAGCGCACGCTGCAAAGTTTTTTTTGCGCCTGCCATGGATCTCGACATGGTGCAGCATCCTTCCATCAAAGAAAACATAAAGAAACTAACCGGCTGGGGAAATATACTCATCGAGCCAGGCTTCGGTGAACTAGCGAGCGGACTCGTAGGTCATGGAAGAATGGCGGAACCGGAAGAAATTGTTTTTCAGCTTAATCATTTCTTTTCACAGGCTCTGCCACTGAAGGGTAAGAAAGCCCTTGTCACCGCAGGCCCCACCTACGAAGCCATCGATCCGGTAAGGTTTATTGGCAATAACTCGTCGGGCAAGATGGGTTTTGCTATTGCAGAAGAATTAGCACAACAGGGCGCTGAAGTGAGTTTGATCTCCGGGCCTACGGATCTCAACCCAGTTCATTCTTCGATAAAGATTACCCGCGTTACTTCGGCAGAAGAGATGTACCAGGCGTGCGTAGCTGTGTTTCCTTCCGTGGATATTTCCGTGTTGTCGGCAGCGGTGGCTGATTTCAGGCCGGCTTCGGTTGCGGATCAGAAGATTAAAAAAGCGGGCGCTGGCCTTACCATCGAGTTGGTGAAGACCAAGGATATCGCCGCAGAGTTGGGCAATCTGAAAAAGCCTCATCAGTTTACGGTGGGCTTTGCGCTGGAAACCGAGCATGAAGTGGCCAACGCAGAAAAGAAAATCGCCGCCAAGAACTTCGATCTGATTGTGTTGAATTCGCTCAACGACAAAGGCGCAGGTTTTGGCCACGACACCAATCAGATCACGCTGATCGATCGAAAAAACCAGGCGAAGAAATTTTCATTGAAGTCTAAGAAAGAAGTTGCCCGCGACATCGTTTCTACAATCATAGAGAAGCTGCATGCGTAATTTTATTCTTGTTGCCCTGATTTTGGTGGTACGCCTGGCGGTGGCGCAGGAACTCAACTGCAAAGTGACTGTCAATCTTGATCAGATCAATTCATCGGATAAGTTAACGCTGAAGGCAGATATGGAGCGCTCGTTTGCCGCTTTCATGAATTCACGGAAGTGGACGAACGATGTATTTAAGAACTACGAAAAAATCAATTGCAGTATTTTTATCAACGTGAGCCAGATGCCGTCCATCGGCAATTTTGTGGCTAGCGCGCAGGTGGTAGCCGCACGCCCGGTGTACGACTCTAATTACGAAACGGTGTTGATGAACTTTGCCGACCGTGAGTTTGAATTTGAATACATCGAATCACAACCGATGGAATACAACGACAACACCTACATCAACAACCTGACGTCGATGCTTGCCTTTTATGCCTACACCATTCTGGCTGTGGACTACGATTCATTCAGCGAGATGGGCGGCACACCGTATGTACAGAAAATGCTGACGGTAATTAACAATGCACAGTCAAGCAGTCATCCCGGATGGCTCGCCTTGGGAAGTAACCGCAGTCGCTATGCGTTGTATGAGGGTATGAACAATTTGCAGATGGCCGATTTGAGGAAGAACTCCTACAAATACCACCGTCTTGGATTAGATATCTACAGTAAGAATCCCGAACAAGCGCGCGATCAAATTCTCGACGTGTTGCGCAACGTGAAAAAAGTATGGGGAACTTTTCCTACCGCGGTTCAAATCGCTTCGTTTTTCGATGCCAAAGCCAACGAGCTGACTAATATTTTTACGGATGCAAGTTTGAATGCTAAGCGCGAAGCATACGATTTACTCACGTCGCTGGATCCCAAGCGTACGGCCTATCAGAAAATCATCGGGAACTGATATTTTTCGCCAACCTCCATTATTTCAACTTTAAGTTGAAAGTAAAACGCCGGACGATTATCTTGCCTGTTGCCTTTACAGGTTTTCAATGCTGATTTATCTTTCCATAAAGAACTACGCGCTCATCCGCCAACTTGAGTTGAAGCCTTCCGCTCAGCTTAACGTGGTGACGGGAGAAACTGGCGCCGGAAAATCCATTATGCTCGGCGCGATGGGCTTGTTGCTTGGCAATCGAGCCGATGTAAAATCGTTGTGGGATGAAAACGAAAAGTGCGTGACCGAGGGAACGTTCGATATTTCGTCGTATCAGCTGCAAAAACTTTTTGAAGACGAAAATCTTGATTACGAAGATCACACCGTAATCCGCCGCGAGATTAGTCCCGCAGGAAAAAGCCGTGCCTTTATTAACGACACGCCAGTCACTCTCGAAGTGATGCGCACCATCGGCAGCCGGCTCATGGACATACATTCGCAGCACGAAACTCTGGAATTAGGCCGCCAGCAATTTCAGTTGGAATTGATTGACGCTTTCGCGGAAAGCGCTTCACTCAAGGAAGAATACAGTGTAGCGTGGAAGAATTTTCTTGCGGCAACGAAATCCTACGACGATTTGTCGGCCGAAGCCAATGCACTGCGCCAGGAGTCTGACTTTGTAAAATTTCAATTGGATGAGCTACGGAAAGCCTCGCTTACAGAGGGTGAACAGGAAAAACTGGAAAGCGAACTGTCGGTGCTTGAGCATGCCGAAGAAATAAAAAGCAAGCTTACTGCCATTCTTCAGCAATTGGATCAGTCAGAGTTTTCCATCAACGCGTCGCTGGCAAGCGTGAAGAACGAATTCCAATCGATCACTTCGTATTCCAAAGAATACGAACATCTTTTTGAACGGCTGGAAAGCGCGCGCATTGAGCTCAATGATATTTCCGGCGAAGTAGAGCGGCTCAACGACAAAACAGAATTTGATCCATCGCGTGCCGAACACGTGAACGAACGACTGAGTTTAATTTATCAGTTGCAGCAAAAACACCGCTTACCGTCGGTGGCACAGTTGCTGGAGTTGCAGCAATCGCTTCAGGAAAAAGCCGATAAAACATCCAACCTCGACGAGGCCCTGGCGAACGCAAAATCACACCAGGACGAATGCCGTAAGGTACTCTCCAAAAAAGCCGATGCACTCAGTAAAGTCAGAAAGAAAATAGTGGCGCCGTTGTGCAAACAACTCGTGGTACTGTTAAAAGAGTTGGGCATCCCCGAAGCGCAACTTGAAATCAATCACGAAACCATCGAACCGTCACCCAGCGGTGCCGACAAAATAGAAATTGTATTTAGCGCCAACAAGGGTATGCCGTTGCGACCGCTGGCGCAGGTAGCGTCAGGCGGTGAGTTTTCGCGCGTGATGTTTGCCATCAAGTACGTGATGGCCGAAAAGAAATCCTTGCCTACGTTAATACTCGATGAGATTGACACCGGTGTTTCTGGCGAAGTGGCTATCCGCCTGGGCAACCGGATGAAGGAGATGGCGCAGCGGCATCAGGTTATCGCCATCAGTCACTTGCCACAAATTGCCGCCAAGGCCGATGCGCACTATTTTGTATTTAAAGATAACTCGTCGAAGAAGACCGAGAGCCAGATTCGAAGACTGGATAACAACGACCGCATTGTAGAAATTGCCAAGATGATCGGAGGCGAGAAACCTTCCGCACTGAATCTTGAAAACGCAAGAGAGTTGTTGCTCAATTAAATTCTGCACGGCAGAGTGGTGCAGCTATTCTTTCCCTTTCTTTTCCTTACGTTTTTTATTGAACTGCTCAATTGCTTTTAAGAAAAGCCAGAAGACAAACAAGAAGGAGAGTGGATACGCCAGATTTACCGCGGGTGAATTTGCGATGGCTCTCCAGTTTACAAAAAGCTCGATGAGGTTCAACGACAGCAGGGTTTACGTACAGTACTAAAAATAGACTTTAGCGATTACAAGGTACGCTTTTTCATTTCATCCACCGCGTAGGCGCAGGCACGCGCGGTCAGCGCCATGTAGGTAAGCGATGGATTTACACACGCGCCCGAAGTCATGCACGATCCGTCGGTGATGAACACGTTTTTCACTTCATGCATCTGATTAAATCCATTGAGCACCGATGTTTTTGGATCGCGGCCCATGCGCGCCGTACCCATCTCGTGGTTGGCGTTGCCGGGAAAGGACATGTTGTTTTGTACACTCACATTTTTAAAACCTGCGGCCGTAAGCATTTCTCCTGCCACTTCGCCCATCTCACGGTTCATTACTTTTTCATTTTCCTTAAACTCACAGTCGATGTGAAGTTGGGGGCGACCCCATTTGTCTTTCTTTTCGGTATGTAGAGTTATCCTGTTGTCGGCATAGGGAAGGCATTCGCCGAAGGCGTAAAGCCCCATCTGCCAGCCGCCGGGATGACTCATCGTTTCTTTAAGCGAAGCGCCGAGTGCATGCGTAGTATCGGCGCGCTTCCGGTAGGCGGATCCACCGAAGTGATAGCCCCGGAGAAAAGGCGCATCGTGGCCATGAAGATTTCTAAACCGGGGGATGTAGATGTTGGTGGGGCGGCGGCCATAGTAGTACGAATCGTCATAGCCATCCACGTCGGCGCTGGCCGAAATGCCTTTGTGGTGATCCATTAAATTTCTCCCCACCTGATCGCTGCCGTTGCCAAGCCCGTTGGGGAATCGCGACGAGGTGGAGTTCAACAGGATAAACGTAGTGGCCACGGTGGCGGCGTTGAGAAATAGAATACGCGAGAAAAATTCGGTAGTCTCTCCGGTTTCCATGTCAATGACTTCCACGCCCGTGGCACGTTGGGTGCGTTCGTCGTACAGCACTTTGTTTACCAGCGTGTTCGTACGCAGTGTGAGCAGACCGGTGGCAAACGCCGCTGGCAATGTGCTGGCGTTGGTGCTGAAATACGCACCGTACGGGCACCCGCGATGGCAGAGGTCGCGTGCCTGGCATTGGCCGCGTCCTTTCACCGGCTGCGTAAGGTTTGCCGTGCGGCCGATAATCACCTGACGGTCGCGATAGTGTTTTTCAATATGCTGTTGAAATACTTTTTCTACGCAGTTCATCTCAAACGGCGGCAGAAATTCGCCGTCGGGCAGTTGCGGCAGCCCGTCGCGGCTACCGCTTACACCAATGAATTTCTCTACATAGTCGTACCACGGAGCAATGTCTTTGTAGCGGATGGGCCAGTCCACCGCGATACCCTCTTTCATGTTCGCTTCAAAGTCAAGATCACTCCAACGGTAGCATGCACGCGACCACAAGAGCGAACGGCCGCCGACTACGTCGCCGCGTATCCAGTCAAACCGTTTGGCTTCGTGATACGGGTTCTCCTGATCGTTGATATAGTAGTGTTTGTTGTCTTCTTTAAACGACCAGTGCCGGCTTTGTATGTAGTGTTTTTCTTTGTCGTCGCGCGTGAGCCGAAAGCCGTGCTTAAACTCCCACGGATCTTTGGTTGCCGTAAGGTAATTTGGATGGTTAACGGGTGAGCCTCGTTCAAGCAACAATACGCGAAGTCCTTTTTCACAAAGTTCTTTGGCGGCCCATCCACCGCTGATCCCGGAGCCTACTACGATGGCGTCGTAGGTGTGCTGTTCTTTACCGCGGGTGTTAACAGACAGCGAATCGGGCAGCATCAGCGGGGAAGTTTAAAATGCGCCTGCATCACTTCGGCGTAATTAGCAATGGCCAGTTCGGGCTCTTCAATTTCCGGATGCCAGAGTTTCTCCCATTCAAAGCTGTAGTAGCCCTGGTAGCCGCCGCGGCGCAGTAAATCGATGGCCTCGAAGATGGGTACCTTTCCTTTGCCCAGCCGCACGTAATTTATTTTGCCGTCGGTTTTGATGGCGTCTTTAATGTGCGTGTGCCGAATGTATTTTTTTAGTTTGGTGTACACTTCCAGCACTGGCTCCTGGGTTTCAATCCACATGTTGGTGACATCCCAGATCATGCCTACATGCTTGTGCGTGGCCGCTTCCATTACACGCAGCAGGTCGTCGGCATGGATAAGATCTCCATGCGATTCAACCAGTACGTTCACGTGGCTTCCCTTCGCATGATTGCCGAGATCAACCAATCCTTTGGCGATCAGATCCATCGTTTCATTTTTGCTACGCTCTTTCAAAAAATTGTTGGGAAACACCCGCACGTTGGGGCAACCAATTTCGTGGGCAAGGTCGATGAATCGTTTTCCTTCGTCGAGGTTCTTGGTGCGCTCGGCGGAGTCGGGAAAGTGCAGCGTGCAGGAGGAGCCGAGGTCGGAGAATTTCAGTTGATGATCCTTCATCAATTGAAGCGTAGCCGCTTTGTTCGTGACTGAAAACTCCGGGCACTTCGTCAAGTCCAGCTGGCGTTGTATTCCGCGAAGTTCTATGCCTTGAAAATTATTTTTCACGGCAAAGTCAACAATTCGCGCAAACGTCCAGTCGGGGCAACCCAACGTAGAAAAAGAAAGTTGCTTGCTGCGTCGGAAAGCAAATGCTGACCCGGCTAGTCCGGCGGCAACCAACAGCGCGGAGGTGCGCAGAAATTCACGGCGAGATACGTCAGCCGTGTTTTCCTCAAAGGAAAAATAAGGTTTCATGTTCGATGGAAGATAGGAAAAAAAGCAAGTGCTAAAAACCTAAATTATGTGGTTCAGGGCGTGGGGGCCGATGGAAGGCGACGGCGATTTTGCCAGGAAGAAAACAGAATCATAATGACTCCCGAGGTGATGGAAACATCGGCCAGATTGAAAATTCCGGTTTGTGCAATGCCAATATCGATGTGCAAAAAATCGGTGACTGAACCATACACCAGGCGGTCGTACAAATTGCCGATACCACCACCGATCAGAAATGAAATGCCTGTGACCGCGAGCGGCGACAAACTTTCTTTACGGATCAGGTAAACCAATCCTCCGGCAAGTACCAAAAGCGGCAGCAGCGACAACAACCAGAAGCGCACTTGCGCGGGTAGTGAATTGCCTACGCTGAGGAAGGCACCCGTGTTTTCTACTTTGGTAAGGATGAGGTGGTTGGAAAGGAAGCCTATTTCCTCATAGTACCACATGTGCTGCCGCACCAATTGTTTTGATGCCTGATCGCAACCAATGTTGGTGGAGAGGAGGATCAGAATGAGGATCAGTCGTGCTATTCGTCGAGGTTTCATTACTGTAAGGGAGTATTCGTTACCTAAGGACAAATTACTAAAGTAGCTACAAGATATACTGTTATAAAGATCTCTTTTGACGAAATAAAACGAAAATCAACAGGGTCTATTGTTGATTAGAAACGAAACCAACCTTGGCATAGGCCAAATTTTGAAAATTTCGCTGTTTTTCCGCTGGCACGACACTTGCCTATAGTTTATGCATAGAACGGATTTATCCGGATGGAACGAGGGAAGTATTGATCTAATCCGCGGTGACCTGCACCGAGCGCTGGTCCGCAAGGCCCATGCAGGAGCGGTTTAGATCAAAACGGAAGTAAATAGATCGTGACATAAGCTGTCAGAACGAAAACAAAAGTGTTTAGAACGTAACACAAGCTGTCAGAACGTAAACAATGTTGATCAGAACGTAACACAGGTTGCCAGAACGAAAACAAAGCTGATCAGCACGTAGCAGAAGATCGTCAGAACGAAAACAAAAGTGATCAGAAGGTAGCAAAAGACCGACAGAACGAAAACAAAGTGATGCGCGCATTTAGGAGACGGTCGGAGTCAATGGAGGAAGGGGACGATCAAAAAAAGCCAGCGAAAATAAAAGTCGCGGCATCAGAATGGCAAAACGGCCGCAAGGCCATTGCAATAATGTACTTAAACCTATATGTAAACTAAAAACAAAAAAAACAGTATGGCAAAAAATCAAAGTCGTAGTCTGCCTTTAAAGCGATTGAACTCAGACAAAGAAACCTTCGATGCGCTAAAGGCAATCGGTAACTACAGTCCCCAAAAGAGCGAGCTTTCGGTAGCGCGCATTCAGGCCCTGCACGACAACATGGTGGCGTTGCGAACAAAAGCAACCCAGGCCGAAGCGCAGTACAATTCAGCGCTTGACAATGCAACGGAAGCCGAGTGGGCATTTCACAATGCAATCCTCAACAGCAAGGATCAGGTGGTGGCACAGTTTGGCAAAGACAGCAACGAAGTGCAGGCCGTGGGATTGAAAAAAGTATCGGAGTACAAAACGCGCCGCCTGAAACCGGCCGCAGCAAAAACGAAATAGTTTTACAGCGTATCTCGTTTGGTTTACCCCTGGCCGTGAGGTCGGGGGTTTTTGTTTTGTTATCGGATAATACTGGATGGTTAATAATAAATGAAGTAAATTGTTTTAGTAATGGAATAGAGGAGTGTGGGGGTCGAAAAAAATCAACGTTATGAAAGCATCCATGTTCTTGTTTCTAGCACTGTTTGCCGTCGCCTGCAAAAACACGCCGACGGAAACCAGCGAAGAATGTTCCCTAAAAATAAACAACCTGGCATTTACAAAATCGTTCAACGGTGCCAGTGCTCAGGCTACGGTGACGGATAACAAACTGCTTATCACGAGCAGCGCGAAAACCGATTACTTTAATGAACCCGATGGCTCGCAACAGTATGGCAATGCACCGGTGCTGCTTACCAAAATTGACAATGCTAAACCCTTCACATTCGTGACTAAGGTTACGCCCGCGTTTTCAGAAACGTACGACGCCGGCGCACTCTATATTTATATCCATAAAAAATGGTGGTTTAAATTTGCGTTTGAGCGCGACGAGCATAAGCGCACGCGCATCGTCACGGTGCGTACTACGGGCACCTCTGACGATAATAATCACGATGCCCTGGACAGCACCAGCGTGTACCTCAAGATTTCATCGGATACCAAAAGCATAGGCTTTTACTATTCGGTAGATAAAGAGGTCTGGCAACTGGTACGTGTGTTTCACAACGATTATCCTGCCGAAGTGTGGATGGGCGTAAGCGCGCAATCGCCAATGGGAAAAGGCAATACTGCAGTGTTTGAAGATCTTTCGCTGACGCAGGCAAGTATTAAAGACTTCCGGCTTGGTATCTAAAGATTTATGAATATTTAAGATTGCCTTTCTACCGCAATTTTCTGATTTACTTGTTACTTTTATTTCAATAACTTTAAGGGATAACGAACTTCATGCGGTATTTCTTCTTTGTCGTTGCCCTCCTTCTTCCTTGGTGTACTCTCGCTCAGCATGCACTTCCAATTAGCCGCACGTATGAAAATCAACATGGCGAACTGGGTAGATCGGTATGGGGAATTATTCAGGATAAGCGTGGTATTCTTTATCTGGCTACCGACCTCGGAGTAGTAGAGTACGATGGCGTAAACTTTCGTCAGTTAGATACTCCGCCTGCGTACGGCATCATTACCGATTCTACTGGAGTTATTTATGTTTCCTGTAAAGATGAATTTGGCCAATTAATTTACGATGCCCACGGAGTAGTTCATTTCAAAAGCCTCTTTCGTTTTGATGAGTCGGTTTATAAGTTTGAGGAAGTCAACCTTATCATCTCCCCCAAAAAAGTAAGTGCTATTTCGTACCGTGCGGTGCTGGAGTATGATCGGAAGAAAAATACCGGCTTTGTTTATTATACGGAACCAGGAAGACTTTTTTCGAATGGTTTTTTTCAACACGACACCACTTTTGTTTCCATGATTTCTCATGGCCTGTATTATCTGCACGATGGCAAAATAATACAAGCGCCTTATGGTGACCAGTTCAAGCTCATTCATGAAGGAAAAATGAATGCAAATCTCGACCTGAATAAGAAACAGCGTCTGGTGGTTTTTGGCTCAACACTAATGAAATACTTTGGTAAGGATGCGCCTCCGATCCCTTTCAAGTTGAGTAGTAATTATCTGGAAGGTAGTTTTTTATATAGTGCATTTGCCGTCAACGACCGCGAGAAAGTATTGACCACTATAAATAAGGGCGCGATTTTATTCGATACTTCCGGAACAGTCATAAACATTTACAATGAACAGCGGCGTCTGCCTGGAACTGCTATTCCCAGCGGCTTAGCGGATAAGTCTGGGAACATATGGTTTACTTTCGAATTTAATAAAGCGCCTTTGGTGAAGACCGAAGCTGGCCACGACATTAAAGTATGGAATGAGTATGTCGGTATGAAAGGGAACGTACTTCATATTAGTCAGATTGCAGGAAAGACACTCATCGGTACCGGGCTGAACCTCTATTCTATTGAAGATGACGACCGGGTGATAAGTTACTTTTCACCGGGTAGTTATTTTGTAACCAAATGGCTTGAGTATCAAAACAAAGAGAGTAGGAGTAGAATTTTAGGTATCCTGAGTGGTCAGGATGTAGTCGAGTACAGAGATGGTAAACTGAAAGTGATCTATAAATCACGAGATTGGAGCGACGCAATTCAATCAAAGATTTTTTCCAACCGGCTTTACGTTATTGAAGGAGAGCGATTAGGTTATATGTCGCACATAAATAATTCGTGGAGATATATTGAACTTACCCGGATTTCACATTACAAATCTTTTGTTGAAGATGGGGAGGGCGCGTTGTGGCTTATCTCTGAAAAGAAAGATTCAGTAGCCCGCGTAACACCAACGCTAAACGAAAATTCAAAAAAGAGCCCCATTCGTTTTTTTACTTTGGGTAAAGAAATTCAGGAGCCTATCGGTTCTACTTTTGTACTCGACGGTCAGCCTTTGTTTGTGGGGGTAAAAAATATTTTTACGTTCGATAAACTAACTAATATGTTTGCCGTATGGCGTGCAGCAAGAAAATTGAAGAATCTCTTGCTTCACGCAACTGTTTTGCAAACCGATACATTAAATGATATGATTCATTTAGTATCGGACAATAAGCTGGTCAGTGTATCAAAAGACAAACTGGGTGACACGGTTTATATTACAAATCCGTATCAGCGATTTGAGAATATCGGAGTCATTGTCGGGCTTTCAGTGGATGGTCAAGGAAATTTGTGGGTGGCAGGTAATGATGGTGTTATCCGTTATGACAAAACGAAGGACAGGAAAAACTATGATCAGGAATTTCAATGCCTGATCCGGTCAGTAGTGATGGGTGAAGATAGTGTGCTTATGGCGGGTGGATTGGAGGGTTACAAGATCGGCGATTTGAAAATAAGACTGCCTTTCAACTTTGATAAATTAAGCATTTCGTATGCGGCCCCATTTTTTGACAAGGAAGAAGAAATGCTCTATTCGCACTGGCTCATCGGGCGTGATAAACATTGGTCTGAATGGGGAAAGTCTAGAGTAAAAGAATATAATGATTTGTTGGAGGGGACTTATACATTTAAGGTGAAAGCCAGAAATGTTTATGGTAAGGAGAGCACTGTTTCGGAGGTTACTTTTACGATTAAACCGCCCTGGTACAGGACATGGTGGATATACATTGCTTATTTTTTGGGGTTTGTATTACTCATCACCGCTGCGTGGCGTTGGCGAACGCGCTCACTTCGCACCAGACAAAGAGAATTAGAGCAACTTGTGGCGATTCGCACCAACGAACTTGTTCGGGTGAACAATGATTTGCACACTAGCCACCAGCAGCTTTTGGATGCGAACAAAGAACTTGAAGCCAGTCAGGAAGAATTAAGGCAGGGTAACGAAGAACTTGGCGCCACCAACGAATACCTGAAACGAATGCAAAAGCAATTGGTGGAAAATGAAAAGATGGCTTCGCTAGGGCAGCTCACGGCTGGCATTGCGCACGAAATCAATAATCCTATCAATTTTATATCGGGAGGTGTACAGGCGCTGGAAGAAATCCAACGCGAGGTTTTCGATGGTCGGGATATGCTGGCACCAGAAGAGATACAGGAAAGGAAAAAGGAAATCAGTGAACTGATAAAGAGTATTAATAATGGGGTGGTGCGTACGTCCAATATTGTGAAAAGCCTTCGTACGTTCTCCAGCCCCATTGAGTCCATTGACGAAAGAGGAACTGTGGATGTCAGAGAATGTATTCAGGATGCGATTACATTGGTACGAAACAAGGTGCAAAAAGCAAATGTCACGCTGGTGCAAAATATCAACCATCGGTACGGCGCGAAAGCCAATGCCTCTCTCATTGCCCAGGTGTTGATTAACCTGTTGGACAACGCGATTTATGCGTTGGATAAGGTTTTGAGAGAAAGGGTTATTACCATAACCACAGAAGAGACCGCCAATGAAATAATTATTAAAGTAAGTGACAACGCGGATGGAATTGAACAAAGTGTGCTGGCCCGAATTTTTGATCCTTTTTTCACTACTAAAGAAGTGGGTGCTGGCACTGGACTTGGTTTGTGGATAAGCTACTCCATCATTGAAAAACATGCAGGGAATATCCTTGTGAAAAGTGAATTGGGGAAAGGAACAGAGTTTACTATTTCTCTTCCGATCGGATCACCATTGCAAATCTGACCGTAGCCTTACCATTTTCCAATAGAAATTTCACGTTCCATAATAACGTATGGTCAATTGAAACTGGATGCGATGACTTTGAGTTAAGTATGATCTTAGTCATAGTCTGAAAAATCCGGAAAGGCTACCTTCATTGCACCAATCCCCAATGAAGCGATGGAGGAGTTTATTAAAAACAGAGTCTGGTCTGATCTTTTAAAAACGAACTCAGTCAAAGAGCTTAGCTTCGATGCCTATGGGGATATTATACTTTGGGCCGCCTATAAAAACGAAAAATCACCCTATGGGTGGACTATAGCGTACGTTCATTGCCCGGAGGATTCTCAAGGCGAAAATACGCTAGAGAACCTTCGGCCGGTGAATATCAAAAACCTGCACCGAAATAATTGCTTTTGCGATGTAGACCTCAACGCTCTGACATATCAGGGGAAGAATCTCCATCAAATCTTCAAGATCATGGGTAAGCCTCCTGAAGTAAATGAATGAAGATCAATAATAATCATCCTACATCACTTAAAACAAAAAAGCCTCAAATAACTTGTATTTGAGGCTTTTTTTGCGGTCCGGACGGGACTCGAACCCGCGACCTCCTGCGTGACAGGCAGGCATTCTAACCAGCTGAACTACCGGACCTTTAAAAACAGGGTGCAAATATAAGCGTGCTTTGCGGTTATCCAAACTATGGATTCCGCTTTTTTAAGGATTATTCGTCTTTTACGCACCTAAATCCAACGGTGGCGTTTCGCTCAAATCCCGGCGACACCCTCAACAGGTATTGTTTGTAATGCAATTCGCGTGGTCCACCTTGCACATACCACCAACTCGAACCCGGCTTAAAATAACTTCCGCCCTTCATCATGATATAGCGATAACTGCCACTTTCATATACGTCGTTGGTGAGTTGCCAAACGCTTCCCACCAGATCTTCAAGGCCGAATGGGTTTGCCCCTTTCGGGTGACTTCCTACTTTTTCTGGCTTTCCATTTCCAAGGTTACACATCCGTGGATCAATTCCTTCCAGCGAAAAGACAGTGAGGGTTTCTGTGATCACTTCTTCTTTTCTGGTTACTGGTTTTGCCTGCTTCCATGGCCACTCATTATATTGATTGGTTTGCGCAGCATATTGCCATTCCACTTCGGTAGGCAATCGTTTTCCTGCCCAGCGGGCATAGGCCTGCGCATCTTCGTAACTAATGTAAACGACTGGAAAATCTTCCTCACCCTGTGGGTAGGTTTTTCCCTTCCAATGCTTTAGAAAATTAGAAGTGTCGGAAGGCTGGTAATGACTCTCTTTCAGGAATGTCAGGAATTGCCGGTTGGTCACCGGAAATTTGTCCATCAGGAAAGAAGAGAACTCAACAATTTTTCCTTCGCTGGCACTCGGGTAGGGGATAAACTCATCGCCATGAGTAGAATGATAGGTGAATTTTCCGGCCGGGATTTTTACCATTCCTTTCGGGATCGTTTTGTCGGAGGATGTTTTTTTGCTTTCGCTGATCAGCACCGGATTGCCAGTGCGATTCTCCACCGTTATTTCATCGAGCAACTCATCTCCATCAAAGGCCTGCACTACGATTTTCCCTTCGTAACTGCCAAACGATTTCATCCAATCCCAATCTCCTTGTCTTGCGTTTAGCACAACTGGTGTTTTGCTGTAGTCGGGGTTTCCCTTCCAAATCTTAATACTGCAATCCTGATTCGCCTGATAGCGAAGATATTTTCCTTCCAGTGTAGCGGTGAGTACTTCAGGCAACACAGCTACACAACCCACAGCACCTTCGTTGTTTGTACCGATGTATTTGGCAGGAAACGAATTAAGATCTACGGTTACATAACGCGCGCTGTCTTGTGCAGGAGTAATCGCTGAATGATTCCAAAGGTCGACGTAGTGAAATCCTTTCTGTGGTGAGATGGTGAACAAATTTCCTTTGAAGCCTTCGGGTTTTAAACTAAAAATGGTGTAGATGATTTTATTTCCGGCTTTCCATTCATTCAGCCAAATGCTGTCGCGCATCGTAGGGATTAGTGGTCTAAAATCAGAAGAAATAAAATTGCGGTGGTTCTCACGCAATATCATCGACGTCTTCCCAAGAAACTTGTATTGTTCTTCTTCCCAGTCTGGATGGCCCGGCGCAAACTGATTGATCTCGGTGCCATATCCATTGAAAAAGGAAGTAGCGTATTCGCGAGCAATCGGTTCTTTATACACTTCCGCGACACGGAAGATGGCGAAGTTTGGTTTGATAAGTTTATTGAGGTTGAGCATGGGTGGATAGTATAGCGCGTTGTGCACACGGCCAGCCACAATGCCACTCATATCCTTAGGTACGGCCATGCCTTCGCTATACATGATCACGCCACCTTTTACTTTGTCAGCCGCGGCCTGAAGTTCTTTGCTCGACTCGCCTTTGGTGTCAAGCACTACGCCGTCGGCCGATGTTTCGCGGATGAGTTTTTCAATCCCTTCAAGATGGCCCTCGGCGCGTGTACTTTCATCCCATGGATTGTACGCGATGAAAAACTTAGCACCCGACTTACGCACCGAGTCGGCCAATGCGCGCAAGGCTGTGAGCCCTCCCGGCAGATCGCGGTACATGTCAAACTGGTTGCGCGGATCGAGCCCAAGTGTAGGCCAGGTTGGCCACAGGCAAACTACATCATCACCCCCGTAGAGACTTTTTCCTTTTTCTACAAACTTGTGAATGTTGAATTTTCTTGTGGTATAGTCGTAGTAACTTTTGTCCCATGCCATGAGCAAATGCATCACATACGCTTTGTTAATCCACGACAGATCACTCCGCTGATAAAGCGTGTTGTCAAATTGCTCAACATCGTATAAGACTTTTTCCTGAAATACTTTGCGCAGGCCATTCTGCCAGGAGCCTTGGTAGTTGTCGAGGTAAAGAAAATAGTTCACCGAGCCGCCGGGATAGAGCAGCGTTTCAAATCGTTTTCTTTTTCCGTTTTGAATGGAAGAGACATCGCGTCGCGTGAGTGCGCAGAGGTTTAACTGACCATTTAAAGGCACGCTGATGTATCCAAGCTCCCAGGCATTATCAGGAACGATGACATTCACCGGTGTTTTGCCGGGAACGAAAAGATGCGTTCGCGACAAAGGATGATTGCCAAGTCCGGTGATATAGACTCTGTCTTTTGATTCTCCTAAAGGCACTACGTTGGAAATGGAAAGTGTGTCTTTGGTTGGGTTGGCGAAGGTGAGCACTATTTTCAACGAGCCGGAATAGTTACCACTTTCTTTCACGGAGGTGCTAATCACATTTTCGTTAAGAGGAGTATTTCGGTGAGTTACTTTAAAGGAAGTGATGGGCAAATTCAAAGGGTAATTTTTTTCATCAACGACAACAGCGGTAATACGCCCTCCTTCGACCTTGGCAGAGCGAATTGTTTGCGCTGTAGCTTGTGTGAATAATCCAATTGATGCGAGGATGACCAGTGCTGCAACTATTCTCTTTTTCATATGATCGGGATGGATGGAAGTAACTAAATCGAAGGCTGGCGAGCAAGCATTAATTGTGTTTTGAGCCGGTTCGCACCGGAAATCTCATTACCTTTGTCGGTTTACAGAATGGACGTAGTCACTCCCCATGAATTTTCGCGAAGATTTAGAGAAAGTCCCCGTTTTTAGCAGGATAAGCCAGGTGGCCGGCCGACTGGGACTTGAGACGTATGTGGTGGGCGGATACGTGCGCGACCTCCTTTTAAACAGGCCATGTAAAGACATCGACTTTGTGTGTGTAGGAAGCGGCATCCTGCTGGCTGAGGCGGTGGGTGCAGAGTTGGGTAACACGCAAGTGACGGTTTTTAAAAACTTTGGTACAGCGATGATCAAATTCGCTGACTTTGATCTTGAGTTTGTCGGTGCGCGCCGTGAGTCGTACCGCAGCGACTCGCGTAAGCCACTGGTAGAAGACGGTACGCTTGACGATGACCAAAAGCGCCGCGATTTTACAATCAATGCGATGGCCATCAGTTTGAATCCCCAAAATTACGGCGATCTCGTCGATCCATTTGGAGGAGTAGCTCATCTCGCCAAGAAAATAATTCAAACGCCGCTTGACGCGGAAATCACTTTCTCCGACGATCCGCTTCGAATGCTTCGGGCGATTCGCTTTGCGTCCCAACTTAATTTTGACATCGAAGCAAACACGTTCGAGGCAATTCTTAAAAATGCTTCGCGATTGAAAATTATTTCAATGGAGCGAATTACCGAGGAGTTGAATAAAATTATTTTGTCGCCAGTGCCTTCGTATGGGTTTAAGCTGCTTTTTCAAAGCGGCTTGCTCAAGGAATTTTTTCCTGAGATGATCGCCCTGCACGGCGTGGAGTATGTGGATAACAAAGCGCATAAAGATAATTTCTATCACACGCTGCAAGTGTTGGATAACGTAGCCAAGGTGTCCAACGATCTTTGGTTGCGCTGGGCAGCTATTTTGCACGACATCGCCAAGCCGGCTACCAAACGGTTTGAACCGAAAGTAGGATGGACCTTTCATGGTCATGAAGATCGCGGTGCCCGCATGACGCCGGGAATTTTCCGACGACTAAAGCTTCCGATGAACGAGAAGATGGAGTTCGTTCAGAAGCTTGTACGCCTGCACCTGCGACCGATCGCATTAGTGAAAGAGGTGACCGACTCTGCGGTGCGCCGATTACTTTTTGAAGCCGGCAACGATGTGGACGCATTGATGACCTTGTGCCGCGCCGACATCACGTCGAAGAACAGCGAAAAGGTAGCCAAGTATCTTTCCAATTTTGAAAAGGTGCAAAAGAAAATGATCGAACTGGAAGAACGTGACCACATTCGAAATTTTCAACCACCTGTTACCGGCGATGAGATCATGCGCATGTTCAACCTGCCGGCTAGTCGCATTATCGGCGATATCAAAGAAGAAATCAAAGAAGCGATATTGGAAGGCGAGATAAAAAATTCGCGCGAAGAGGCGTTAGAGCTTCTTCATAAAATCGCCCAGCAAAAAGGATTGATTAACCAAAATGTAAACCCGTAAATTAGTTTTAAGTATGAGAAAATGTCTGTTCGCCCTGATGATCGTTTCACTTAGCGTGTCTTCGGTTTGGGCTCAAAAGAAAAAGAAGCAGGACAAAACTGAGCCTGTAAAACAGGAGGAAACCCAGCCTGCAAAACCGGAAGTGAAACCCGAAAAGGTAGCGCCCAAAGATTCTGTGCCGCAGCCCCGCATCAATCCGCTTACGCAGCATTATGCGATTAAATATTCGCTGGCCGCGCAATGGAGCGATTACGAAGTGGCAAAAGACGCACTTTATGATTTGATCGTAGAAAATCAGGGCAACGACTCAATCATTTATGATCTGGCGATTTACTATTACTCCAATCAAAAGTATCCGTCGGCCGTGTTAGTTTCTCAGGAATTACTGAAAAGAAATCCTAAAAATACCTCAGCGCTGGAGATCGCCGCGGTAGGTTATGAAAACCTCGGCGTTTACGATCGGGCCTTACAGAGCTACGAGAGTCTTTACCTTCTGCAAAGCAACCCGAATGTGCTTTACAAAATGGCGTTCCTCCAATTGCGTTTGAAGCGCTACAAGGAATCAGCTACCTCCGCTGACATTTTGTTGGCTGACAAAGCGCTGGAGACTTTAAAAGTTACCTATAATGACGCTGCGAATAAACCGAAGGAGTATTCGATGAAAGTGGCTCTTTTGAACCTGAAAGGAATGGTAGCCCAGGAGCAAGGCGACAAAATCACAGCCAAGAAATTTTATGATCAGGTGCTGGCCATTGCGCCCGACTTTCCACCTGTAAAAGATAATATCGCCCGGTTGAAATAAACGGTGCAACCTTTCGAAGTTGAGGTTGTCTGTAAACCGGAAATAGAGTGATTGGAGCAATTGACTCACCATAATACTGAGGTGCTGATCCTGCGTTGCCGCGAAGGCGACAAGCAGGCCTATCATCAATTGTATAAACTCTACAGCCGGGCTATGTACAACGTAGGCTACCGGATTGTAAATGACGCTGACGAGGCCAAAGACGTGCTCCAGGATTCCTTTATTAGCGCATTTAACAGTCTGGATCATTATCGGGGCGACGCTTCGTTTGGCGCATGGCTAAAACGCATTGTGGTCAATAAGGCGATCAATATTGTGCGACGCCGGCGGTTTGAGCGGATTCCCGATACGGAGACTTTTGACGTGAAGGAAGATATGGAAGTGGATGTGCTGGAAGGATTCCCCTTTACTGTAGAGAAAGTAAAGCACGCTATGGCGCAATTGCCTGAAGGATACCGCGTTGTGCTATCGCTGTATTTGTTGGAAGGATACGATCACGCTGAGATTGCCGAGATCCTTGGAATTACCGAATCCACCTCGAAGTCGCAGTTCAATCGCTCTAAGAAAAAATTAAAAGAAATTTTAGAATCCAGTTATGAAAAAGCCTGACGATTCACTCGGAAAATTCATTCGGGAAAACCGTACCGAATTTGATTCTTACGCTCCGCCCGAAAGTGTGTGGCCACAGGTAGAAGCTTCCTTGCCGCACCGTAAGCAAGTGTTCTTTCAAACCATTACATTTTGGAGAGCTGCCGCCATCCTTTTATTCGGACTTTCGTCGTACCTGATGATTTCGAAATACTATTCCCGGGCAGACAAACAAGAGGTAGCCGTATTGCAGGGATTTAACGATCTGGAGACTTTCTATAGCACGCAGATCAGCGAGAAGATGGATTTGGTACAACTCTATCAGGCCAAAACAGGATTGAATGAAGATGAGATTACGCAAAACCTGCGCAAACTGGAAGCGATGTATCTTGTGTTGAAAGATGAAATGAAACGGAAACCAACTCAGGATGTGCGCGATGCGCTGGTGCTGAACCTACTGGTACGGATTGACTTGCTGAATCAGCAGTTGCACAAGCTGGACAAACCAGCTTCATCCACGGCCTCAAAAAATATCCAGAGTTAGACGTCAGAATTCAGCGCTCCACTCAAAATTTTCCTTTTTTGAGTCGAGGAGTTTGCCCTCTTCACATTTCAACACCCGTGTGGGGAATTTCTTAATCAATCCATAGCTGTGCGTTGCCATCAGAATGGCTGTACCACTTTTATTGATCTGCTGAAACACTTTTAATATCCCAAGTGAAACTTCAGGATCTAAGTTCCCGGTAGGCTCGTCAGCAATTAACAACACAGGTTCGTTGAGTAACGCCCGCGCAATGACCACGCGCTGTTGCTCGCCACCAGAAAGCTGATGCGGCATTTTTTTCTCTACCGAACCAAGCCCAACCTGCATAAGTACTTCGGCCTGACGGTTTTTCATCTTGGCATTGTCTTTCCAGCCGGTGGCCTTCATCACAAAAGTCAGGTTCTCCGCAATAGTCCGGTCGGGCAGCAATTGAAAGTCCTGAAAAATGATTCCCACCTTCCGGCGAAGCAACGGCACTTCCTTATTTTTTATTCCGTAGATGGAGAAGCCCGCCACCTGAATTTCGCCGCGGCGCAATGGCAAGTCGGCATACAATGTCTTCAGCAGTGAAGATTTCCCTGACCCGGTTCGTCCGATGATAAAAACAAACTCACCCTTCTCAATCTCAACGTTGATGTCGTTCAGTACTTCATCTTTGCCTTGAAAAATCGAGGCTTCGCGAATTTGAAGAACAGGATCAGTAGAAAACATGCCTGAGAGCAATTATAGCGGTTATCCGTTGACCTTTTTATGATCAGCCAGAAACTTGGCCAGTCCGGCATCTGTCAACGGATGATTCAAAAGATCCGTAATCACCTTCAGCGGACAAGTAGCTACATCGGCGCCAATTTCAGCACACTTGATCAAATGGATGGTGTGCCGAATGCTCGCCGCGAGAATCTCCGTTTCAAAACCGTAGTTGTTGTAGATAAGTCTGATCTGGGAAATCAATTCAAGTCCGTCTTGCGAAATATCGTCCAATCTTCCGATGAAAGGCGAAACATAGCTGGCGCCTGCCTTGGCGGCAAGCAAAGCCTGGCCAGGCGAAAATACCAGTGTACAGTTGGTCCGTATTCCTTCCGACGAAAATTTCTTAATGGCTTTTACACCGTCTTTAATCATCGGCACTTTCACTACAATCTTGTCGTCGATTTTAGCGAGTTCCTTTCCTTCGGCAATCATCCCATCAAAATCAGTCGCGATAACTTCCGCACTTACATTGTTGTCGACAATGTCGCAAATGGCTTTGTAATGGGCTCTCACTTTCTCGTTACCGGCAATCCCTTCTTTGGCCATGAGCGAAGGGTTGGTAGTTACTCCGTCCAGCACACCCAGATCGTAGGCTTCTTTGATTTCTTTGAGATTGGCGGTATCGATGAAGAATTTCATGAGGAAAGTGGTTTTATGTGGTGCTGCAAAGCTAATGCATTGCGTGATCTTGAAAAAAGAAAGATCACCATGATTGCACCGGAAAAATTGAGGAGGGGGAAATAAAAAATGGCAAACCGAACATCGCACCGCTACAACCGCCTACCCTTGCTGCCTTCCGGCCCTGGGGGAGTTCAGCAGGAGCTGGTCGTGCCGATTTGCCGAAGCAAAACTACTAAATAATTTTCAGTGAAAAGAAATTACTTGGTAAAGTTAAACACCCATTGGCCACTCACATTGTTAGTGCGCGTGTAGCCTGCGCCGCTGTAGGTAAAATTGATTTGCAGGGTGGTAGATGTAACTGTATAAGTCATTGCCAATTCGTTGGCAGCGCCTTTATCGCGAATGATTTGGGTTACCGGGTCTGTTCCGAATGCCCAGGTTCCACTGGCTGGCCATGGAGATAAAGCAGGCCTTCCGGCGCATGAATAATTGAATGTGGTTTGTCCTTTGGTTCCAGAAATAGTGAGTTGTAAACCACCGGCTGGGTATAAGCTCGTTTGGTCTACGCCACCTAATGTAACAGTGCTTACTTTCCAAACCTGAGCTGACAATAAGCCAAATTGTTTGTCTTGTGTAGATTCTGAAGGGCTGCTTTTACCGCCGCATCCTGAATATGAAATTATTACTCCCAGAGAGATCACCACCAAAAGAACTCGGAATGCTTTCATGCTTTATGTTATTTTAAACCGCTCTAAACGTACAAAAAAACCTTTGTTTTTGAAAGTACCCCGATCATGTGAACGGAAACTTCTATGCTTTATGAACCTGAGGCCGGGTTTGTAACCTTACTTGTAATGCAGAATATCCACTTTATGAGCTGAGGCCGGGTATTCGTGTTCCTGGTTGGAGGCAATTAATACAATAGTCTCCTTTGGAATTAAGGCCAGATGTTCCTTATACCAGCCAATTGAATTCTGATCGAGGTTGGTGGTTGGTTCATCCAGAAAAAGCGCCTCGGCTTCAGCGTAAAAAGCCAACAGCAATTTCAGGCGTTGCCTCATTCCCGACGAAAAGGTGGAAACCTGCTTATGCATGGCCGGTTGAAGACCTGAGATTTCAAATAATCTTCCCAGCGGAAGTCTAGGTTTTTTGAATTTGAAATGGAATTCTACCATTTCCTGCAAGGTAAATTCTTCGATCAAGTCGAGGTAAGGGGCTGCGATGGATATTGTCGTATAGATTTCAGAAGGTTCTACCGAGGAGTATGCAAGCGTACCTGCGCTAGGCTGCATCTGCCCCCATAGCACTTGCATCAGGGTAGATTTTCCGGATCCGTTAGGACCAGTGATGGCGTAAAAATTTCCTGAATCGAATTCGTAACTGAAATTTCTGAACACCCACTCACGGTTGAAGCGTTTGCCCAGTTTATCGGCTACAATTTTCATTCAAAGGTTGAACTTCCTGAGGAAAAACCTTTCATGATTCCGCGTTCGGAAGCGCGGATGAAGTTGAGGATATGATCCCGCTCGGCACTTTCAGGCAGTTCTTTTTCTACCAGATCAAGTGCTTTTGAGTTATTAAGGCCTTTAAGGAAAATATAGCGGTACACTTCCTGAATCTCGGTGATTTTGTCGGTATCAAATCCTCTCCGGCGCAAACCGATGGTATTGATGCCGCAATAGGTAAGTGGCTCGCGGGCAGCTTTGGTAAACGGAGGAACATCTTTGCGAACCAATGACCCTCCCGAAACCATCACGTGTGCTCCAACTTTCACAAATTGGTGCACGGCGCTGGCGCCACCGATAATAGCCCAGTCGTCGATGGTGACGTGGCCGGCTACCTGTACGGCGTTAACGAGTACGCAGTTGTTTCCGATCGTGCAGTCGTGCGCTACGTGCACATACGCCATTAGCAAACAGTTTTTGCCAATGACGGTTTTTAGCTTGTCGTTTGTGCCTCGGCTGATCGTTACAAACTCGCGGATGGAGGTATTGTCACCTACGTATGTTTCTGTTTTTTCGCCTGCAAATTTCAAATCCTGAGGTACGGATGAAACCGAAGCGCCGGGATATACTTTTACATTGTTGCCGAGGCGGGTTCCTTCCCACAATACCGCATTAGGTCCAATCCAACAGCCATCGCCAATCACCACATCACTTTTTACGGTAGCGAAAGGTTCGATCGTTACATTGTTGCCGATTTTAGCATCGGGGTGTACGTTGGCTAAGGGGTAGTTGCTCATAAATCTTTTCTCACGATGCTGGCAGTCATAGTTCCTTCGCAAACAAGCGTGTTGCCAACATAAGCACGGCCCGTCATTTTTGCGATTCCTCTGCGGATGGGTGCCAGTAGATCGCATTGGATTACCAGGGTATCGCCAGGCAAAACCATTTTTCTAAACCGGAATTCATCAATACCTAAAAAGTAGGTCCAGTAATTTTCAGGATCTGGTACAGTGTTCAACACCAGAATTCCACCAATCTGAGCCATAGACTCTACTTGAAGAACACCGGGATATACGGGGTTGCGCGGAAAATGACCTTGAAAATAATTTTCATTCATGGTCACATTCTTCACGCCGATCACACGCTCTTTGTCGAGGTAAATGATTTTGTCGATCAACAAAAACGGATAGCGATGTGGTAGCGTAGCTGTGATTTTGTTGATATCCATTACCGGAGGCAGCGATGGATTGTATTTTGGAACGCCTTTCTTGTCGGCTTCCTGCATTGATTTCTTTAACTTCTTAGCGAAAGCAACGTTGGCCGCGTGGCCCGGGCGTGCCGCCAGAATTTGTGCTTTCAGCGGGCGTCCTGCCAATGCAAGATCGCCCAACACGTCAAGAAGCTTATGGCGTGCTGGTTCGTTGTTATAGCGTAGTTCGATATTGTTGAGGATACCCTCTTTCTTCACTTCAACTTTCGGCTTGTTGAGCATGCGCGCAATATTGTCCAACTCATGCGGCTCAACAATTCGATCCACAATTACAATGGCATTATTCAAATCACCCCCGCGGATCAGATTGTTTTTATAGAGCATTTCAAGCTCGTGCAAAAAGCAAAACGTGCGGCATGAAGCGATCTCTTTCTCAAACTGCTGAATGCTGGTAATAGACGCATGCTGGCTGCCCAACACTGGTGAGTTATAGTCCACCATTACCGTCACGCGGTAGTCATCCAACGGCAGCGCAGCAATTTCTACGTTGCGAGCAGCCTCACGATAGAAGATGGAATCCTGAACTTCGAAGAAATCGCGAAGCGCATTTTGTTCTTCGGTTCCTACTTCTTTCAGTGCATTTACAAACTGAATGGAGCTTCCGTCCATGATCGGCGCTTCAGGGCCATCCAGTTGAATCAATACGTTATCAATTTCAAGGCCTACCAGTGCGGCCAGTGTATGCTCGATGGTGCTCACACGAGCGCCACTTTGCTCAATGGTCGTTCCCCTGGAAACATCAACTACGCGATCGCAATCGGCCTCGATGATGGGAGATCCGGGCAAGTCAATACGCTGAAATTTGATTCCATGATTGGGCTTTGCCGGCATGAAAGTCATGGTAGTTTGCACACCCGTGTGGAGCCCCACTCCGGAGATGGTTACCGCTTTCTGGATAGTTTGCTGCTTGTGATTAAGCATTGGGTCTGAAAAGTGCGCAAATTTAAGCCAATAAACAGATTATCCAAAAGGGGCATTTCGGCTGAATATCCTTGTCAAATGTTTTAGATTTACAAAGTGAATAAACTGACCAACTAATCCACTTTTCTATGAGCCCTTATTTCGCTGAATTTTTTGGAACCCTCTTACTCATTCTCCTTGGCGACGGCGTGGTAGCCGGCGTGGTGTTGAAGAAGACCAAATCAGAAAATGCCGGTTGGCTTACGATTGTAGTAGGGTGGGGCATAGCTGTGACGCTGGCTATTTATGCGGTTGGGAAAATAAGCGGCGCGCATCTAAACCCGGCCATTACGCTGGCTTTTGTATTCAACGGAAGTTTCGCCGCCGATCAGGCGGTTGGGTATATCCTGGCTCAGTTTGCAGGCGCCTTCACCGGAGCAGTGCTGGTATGGCTGCACTACCTGCCCCATTGGAAAGAAACAGCCAATGCCGATGCCAAGCTTGGCGTATTTTGCAATGCCCCGGCTATCCGCAACGTTGTTTCAAACCTGATCGGCGAGATCATTGCCACCGCCATTCTTGTGCTGGCGATTTTATTTATTGGAGCACATGAATTTGCCGAAGGCCTGAACCCGATCGTAGTTGGACTTATCATTATTTCGATTGGCTTGAGCCTTGGCGGAACTACCGGTTTTGCGATAAACCCGGCGCGTGACCTTGGCCCGCGCATCGCTCATTTCTTGCTGCCCATTCCCGGCAAGGGTCATTCGGATTGGAGCTATGCCTGGATTCCGGTGGTTGGTCCGGTGATCGGTGGCGTACTTGGCGCATACCTGTACAGTTTGATTTTTTAGAACGTCACCTTGTCGTAAGCAAATCGCTTTATGAAATATATCATCGCACTTGATCAGGGTACCACCAGTTCTCGCGCCGTTTTGTTTGATCAGCAAGGAGCTATTGTGGCGATTGAACAAAAAGAATTCCGCCAAATTTTTCCTCAGCCGGGCTGGGTAGAGCACGATCCGATTGAGATTTTCTCCACGCAGCATGAAGTTCTTGCCAAGCTGATTGCAAAAAATAAGATAGCCGCGTCATCAATTGCTGCCATTGGTATTACGAACCAACGGGAAACCACTGTGGTGTGGAACCGGAAGACAGGTGAGCCGATCCACAACGCCCTGGTATGGCAAGACAAACGCACGGCCTCGATCTGTGAAGAGTTGAAGAATAAAGGACTGGCTGACTATGTGCGCGACAACACCGGCCTGGTGATCGACTCTTATTTTTCAGCCACAAAGATTAAATGGATACTCGATCATGTAAGCGGCGCACGCCAACTTGCTGAAGCGGGCGAACTTGCTTTTGGCACGATCGACACGTGGCTGATCTGGAAATTAACGAATGGCAAGGTTCATGTCACCGATTATTCCAATGCATCGCGCACGATGCTGTTTAATATTCGTGACCTGAATTGGGATGAAAAACTTCTTCAGTCATTGGATATTCCCAAGTCGATGCTACCTGAAGTAAAACCATCGGCTTTTGCTTTCGGAGAATGGGAATTGGAAGGAAAGAAAATCCCGATTGCCGGTGTGGCCGGCGATCAGCAGGCGGCTTTGTTCGGGCAGGCATGCTTTGAAAAGGGAATGGCCAAAAATACCTATGGCACCGGATGTTTTATGCTGATGAACACCGGCGAGAAAATACAGTTCTCGAAAAATGGATTGATTACCACGATCGCCTGGGGCCTCGGCGGAAAAGTTGAATACGCACTGGAAGGCAGTGTGTTTATTGCGGGGGCGGCAGTGCAATGGCTGCGCGACAGTCTTCATCTGATCGACCAATCAAAAGACTCTGAATATTTTGCCGCCAAGGCGCTTGGCTCCAACGAAGTGTATGTGGTGCCTGCTTTTGCCGGCTTGGGTGCGCCGTATTGGGACATGTATGCGCGAGGCGCGATCTTCGGGCTCACGCGCGACACAGGAAAAGATCACATCATCAAAGCCACACTTGAGTCGCTTGCGTATCAAACCAAAGATATTCTCAATGCCATGCAAGAAGATGCAGGCGTGCAACTTTCGGTGTTGAAAGTGGATGGTGGCGCATGTGCGAATAATATACTCATGCAGTTTCAGGCTGACATATTGGGTAGCGAAGTAGAGCGCCCCGAAGTGATCGAGTCCACCGCGCTCGGTGCTGCTTACCTTGCCGGAATACAAATCGGGCTTTGGAAAAAAGAAGACATCGTAGCCAACAGAAAAATTCAAAAGCGTTTTGTTCCGCAGATGGAAACTTCCGTGCGCGAAAAATTATACTATGGTTGGAAAAAAGCCGTTGAACGAACCAAAGGCTGGATTGATAATTAGGTAGCTTCTGAATTTAAAATTCATTTCCGTGAACCGACAAGCATCGATAGCAAAACTTGAAAGTGAATCGTTTGATCTGTTGATCATCGGTGGAGGCATCACCGGCGCAGGCATTGCGCTTGACGCCGCCTCACGCGGATTGAAAACTGCGTTGATTGAAAAGAAAGATTTTGCTTACGGTACAAGCAGCCGCTCCACCAAATTGATTCATGGCGGGTTGCGTTACCTAAAGCAGTTGGAGTTTGGCCTCGTGAAGGAAGTTGGAAGCGAGCGAGCTGTGGTGCATAAGCTTGCGCCGCATCTGGTAATCCCGGAAAAGATGTTGTTGCCGCTCTACGAAAAACGCGGGCTTGGCAGCACGCTAACTTCTATTGGTCTGAAACTTTACGATTGGCTCGCTGGCGTAAAACCCGAAGACCAACGCAAGATGCTTACCCGCAAGCAAACGCTGAAGCAAGAGCCTCTCCTCAATCCGCTGGATGTGAAAGGCGGCGCAATCTATGCAGAGTACCGCACCGACGATGCACGGCTTACAATTGAGATTGTGAAAGTGGCAAGTGTGTATGGAGCTGTTGTTTGCAATTATTGTCAAGCCGAAGATTTTGTTTATGAAGAGGGTAAAATTGTAGGTGCAATTATTTCCGATACCTTGACAAACAAAAGTTTTATCGTAAGGGGAAAGGCTGTGGTCAACGCGGCTGGCCCGTGGGTAGATACGTTGCGTGAAAAGGATAATTCCAAAACAGGAAAATACCTGCACCTTACTAAAGGTGTGCACATTGTGGTGCCGCGTCAAAAACTTCCGGTCACTCAGTCCATTTACTTCGACGTGGGCGACGGGCGCATGATCTTCGCCATCCCGCGCGGGCGTGTCACTTACATTGGCACCACCGATACCAATTATTCGTCGCCAATCGACGAAGTGCATACAGAAAAAGCAGATGCCGAATATTTAATAAAAGCAACAAATCAAACGTTTACCAACGCCGACTTACAATTAAGTGACATTGAATCGAGTTGGGCGGGGCTGCGCCCATTGATTCACGAAGAAGGAAAAAATGCGTCGGAGCTTTCCCGTAAGGACGAAATTTTTGAATCCAAATCGGGTTTGATTTCCATTGCCGGAGGAAAACTTACCGGCTATCGCAAAATGGCTGAACGCACGGTAGACCTTGTGGTAAGAAGATATTTTGATGAGCGAGGGCTTGAGTCGAGCCTTACGGCTGAAATCCTTTTGGCATCCTCTGATTTTAAGAATTACAAGGAAGTAAAATCGTATTGCGCTCAGGTGGACACCAAATTAAGGTCATTGCAATTGGCCGATGAAGCTGAAACGCTTGTCGCCAATTTTGGAAAGCAATGCGACAACATCATCAACCGGATTCCTAAGTTTACCGATGCCGATCGTCAGGTTTGCCTCGCCAAAGCGCAACTGGAGTTTTGTCTTGAAAAAGAAATGGTGGTATCGGCAGCTGATTTTTTTGTAAGGAGAACAGGGCTTATTAACTTTGACATGCCAAGGCTTCTGAAAATACAGGAGCCGTGTCTCCAAATGATGGATAATCATTTTCAATGGTCAAGCGACAGATTGAAAGAAGAGCGCAAAGAAATGGAAAAATTATTGGCGGAAGCCAGCCAGTTTTAGGAATGATATTTTAGAATTTAATAATAGAACAAAATGAAAATTGTGAGCACGCTTATCGTAGCCCTAAGTATAGTCGCTTTGGGAGGTTGTAGTAAAAAGGAAAAAAATCAGGCCGGAGAGTGGAAAGAACTCGATGCATTTCATGAAATCATGGCGGCATCGTATCATCCACTGAAAGACTCTGGAAACGTTGAACCTGCCAAAAAATTGATCGGTCAACTTGCCGACGAGGCCGAGAAATGGTCGGCGGCGACTCTCCCCGAAAAAGTAGATAATGAAAAAGTGAAGGCAAATCTTCAGCAACTAAAAACAGATACGCGCGCGCTTGCTGACGAAATTAAAAATGGTGCTACTGACGAAGTTGTGAAAGAAAAACTAACCGCCATTCACACGCTTTTTCACCATCTGTCAGAAGCCTGGCACGATAAACCAGACCACGAAGAGGGTGAAGAGCACGCAGAACACAAACATTAATTAGTCGTCAGCCAGCCACCGGTGAAACCGGCTTTCTTCAGGCCGTTGACGATGTATTTGTTTTTCTTCATCAGGTTCCAGACAAAACCGTTTTTGTGGTTTTCGATCTGAATCAAGATCGGACCCTGATCAATGCCCAGATAGTCTTTGTCAGTCCAGCCTTTAGTACCGTCTTTGTATTCAATCGTTAGGTTGAATGCATCCTTAAATCCATACTTACTATAAATTTTGTCGCCGTACTTGGCATACATCGACTCAAGGGCCGGGATACAAACTTCGGGTGCGAAAGGGATTGATCCACCGGCGGCTGTTGGGGCGATGGTACCATCGTCTTGTGTGTACCATTGCGCTGCGCCGCGTGCGCTGTAGCTCATGTACGCCATGTTAGGGTTAGTCTTGTTGTCATTGCCGGGTCCGTCGCAGGCGGTAAGCCCCCACGTATTTTCATCGTAGCCAATCCATCCGCCAGAATTCCTGATACAGTATTCGCGGTTAGCCAGCGTAGCGCGGCGTGAATTTTCAAAGTAGTCGATGCCTTTGGCTTTGGTGTATTCATCCTGAATACCTTTAAAGTCAACATACATGTGCGAATACTGATGCCCGAAGAGCGGCCCGAAGTTGATGTGCTCATAGCCGAGGTAATTTCCCCATTGATAAGTTTTGGTCCATCCTTTCCAGCTATTGTCAGGTATTGGATGGGTAGGAGACCCCAGGCCCATGATGTAGAGAATCATTCCTTCGTTGTAGCCTTTCCACGAGGCATTGATAAATCCGTCTTCCGGATGCCAGCCCATGCTCATGGTTTCCTGACCGTTCATCGCCCAGTCCCACTCTACAGCCAGGAAGAGTGTATCGGCCAGCGATCGGATTTCTTTTTCAGTTTCATTATCGCCATCGAAGTACGATTGGCAACTTAAAATTCCAGACATCAATAAACCCGTGTCGATGGTAGAAAGCTCGACGCTTTTGAAGCGAAGGCCGGTTTTCATATCAATGAAATGGTAGAAAAATCCTTTGTAGCCGGTGACGTCGGCGGGTTTGTCTCCTTTGGGAGCCTTGCTAAAGAACCGAAGGGTTTTCACTACTCGTTCGGCGGCTTGCTCGCGTGTGATGTAACCTCGCTCCACGCCGATCAGGTAGCTGGTGAGCCCGAAGCCTGTGGCCGCAATACTCGAAAAGCTTTCGGAAGGCCAGCGGTCGGGCTGGTTGCCGGTAGAAGGGTCGGCCAGATCCCAAAAGAAGTTAAAGGTGCGACGCGAAAGTGAATCCATGAATCCTGCCGGCGCAGCCGGGGAGATTTCGCGGGTTGCCTCAGTTGTTTTTTTTTCAGCACAGGCAACCAAAACCAACATCAGGATTACAGCTACGAAACGCATAGAGTTAAGAATTTAAAAGTGAATGAAAACCTGCCGCGGCCTTTACCAAAAATGGTATTGGCCATCGCGAATGCTAACCTACGAGAAAAAAAATTGCTTTTTTATAAAAATCCTTGGCTGTTAATTCAAATAAAAAAAGAAATTTGTCGATACAACCTTCATTTCACCTTTAAATTAATTATGAGCAACGTAAACCACACGCTACACATAAACTTCGAAAAGATTCCGATCTCGATTTATGCTTCTGCCGACCAGGCTTCAAAGTCGGTGGCTCGGGAGATCGCCGATCTGATCATCCGCAAGAAGAAAGAAGGTAAACCCGCCATTCTCGGGTTGGCTACGGGTTCGTCGCCCAAAAAAGTGTATGCAGAGTTGATCCGTTTGCACAAAGAAGAAGGCCTGAGTTTCAGCAATGTGATTTCATTTAACCTTGATGAATATTATCCGATGTTGCCCACGGCACCTCAGAGCTATCATCGGTTTATGAAGGAAAACTTGTTTGACCATGTGGATATCCCGAAAAATCAGTTTCACGTGCCAGATGGAACCATCGGCATGGATTCTGTCAAGGCGTTTTGTGAGGCGTATGAAAAGATGATCACCGATGCGGGCGGATTGGATTTTCAATTGCTTGGAATTGGACGAAACGGACACATCGGCTTCAATGAGCCTGGCTCACACATTGATTCGCTTACCCGCCTGATTACGTTGGATTTTACTACGCGGTCGGATGCAGGCCTCGACTTTGGTGGTATCGCCAACGTTCCGCGTAAAGCGATCACACTCGGAGTAAAAAAAATCATGCAGGCCAAACGCATCGTTCTCATTGCATGGGGTGAGCATAAATCGCCCATAATACGGCAGGCAGTAGAAGGCCCGGTGGCTGAGCATTTGCCCGCCTCGTATTTGCAAGGACATCCCAACGCACAGATCGTGATGGACGAATCGTGCGCCGCAGGATTGAGTCGCCGCAAAACACCGTGGTTGTTTGATACCGTGGAGTGGAACACAATCATGATCAAAAAAGCGGTGACGAACCTGGCACTCACGCTGGAGAAACCGATTTTGATGCTCACCAACGAAGACTACAACGAAAATGGACTGAGCGAACTCTTGGCCCGCTACGGCCAGGCGTATGATATCAATATTGAAGTATTTAACTGGGTGCAACACACCATTACCGGTTGGCCTGGTGGCAAACCGAATGCCGACGATACATACAGGCCTGAGCGGGCAGTACCTGCACGCAAGCGGGTGATTATTTTCAGCCCGCATCCCGACGATGATATTATTTCGATGGGTGGTACGTTCCAGCGATTGGTAGATCAGGGGCACGATGTGCACGTGGCGTACCAGACTTCCGGAAATATAGCCGTGGCCGACGACGAGGCGCTCCGGTTTATCGAGTTTGTTCGCGATTTCAATTCAAAGTTTGCGTTGAGCAACGAGGCTACCGACAAAATGTATTTTGAGGCCAACGGTTTTTTGGAGCGCAAGAAGAAAGGCGAAAAAGATATTGAGGCCGTGCGGAATATTAAAGGACTGATTCGCGTAAGCGAGGCCAAAAATACCTGCCGCTTTGTGGGCGTTCCACAAGAAAATATTCACTTCCTCAACATGCCGTTTTACGAAACCGGTACTGTACAGAAAAAACCGTTGGGGGAGGAAGATTATAAAATAGTTACTCAATTAATTGCAGACGTGAAGCCGCACCAGATCTATGCCGCCGGAGATTTGGCTGATCCGCACGGTACACATAAGGTTTGTCTTGATGCCGTGATTGAGGCCCTGCACCGACTCAAAAAAGAGCCGTTCATGAAAGATTGCTGGACGTGGTTGTACAAAGGAGCCTGGGCCGAGTGGGATATTGATTTGATTGAGATGGCTGTGCCGATGAGCCCCGATCAGGTGATGCGTAAGCGGATGGGAGTATTTAAACACCAGTCGCAAAAGGATGGCGTGGTGTACCAGGGCAACGATGCCCGCGAGTTCTGGCAACGTGCCGAAGATCGTAACCGGGCTACGGCAATACTTTATAATAAGCTAGGCCTTGCCGAGTATGCGGCGATGGAAGCGTTTGTTCGGCTTAAGTTGTAATTGACCGGTAAGTGATCGTTGCTCAGTGTCATTCCGCAAAGGTTTATCAATAAATTAACGATCAGGCAGTAAAGGTTTTGAAAAATTATAGTAAAATTGAGAAGTTTAAAATAACAAACCCATGAAAGTTACCCGTTTTGGAATAGCCTCTATTTCGCTCCTATTGATTTTGGGCCTTTGGTCTTGTGGTTCCAAGAAAGAAAAAAATGAAAACTCCGACGAGTTTAAGCAAGCCGAAGAATCATTAAAAGATGAAATTGAAGATGTAGTATATAACATCCCTTCCCCTTCAGAAATCCCCTACATGCTTCAGGCCAGCGGCGCAGAGTTTAACCAGAGCCTGCTTAGCGACCGTAAAAAGGCAGAGCAGTACCTTACCCGTAATGATAAAGCCGCGTTGAACCTTGGGGTTTATGCGTCAGACATTGGATACCTTGTTTCGTACGATAAGACTCAGGAAGCGATCAACTATATGAATTCAGCCAAAAAACTGGCGGATAACCTCGGTGTGCTAGGAACTTTTGATGCGGAACTTCTGAAGCGCTTTGAATCCAATATTTCTGTGAAAGATTCTCTGGCGAACATGGTGAACCAGGCGATCCATCAAACTGAAAAATACCTGAAGAACGACAACCGCAACAAACCTGCAGCGCTCATGCTGACTGGAAGCTTTATCGAAGGGTTGTACATCTCTACCGGACTGATCAAATCGTACCCGAAAAATATTTTGAAAGACGACGACCGCAACCTGATTCTTACTCCGCTCATCCGAGTGGTGATTCAACAGCGCGAATCGGTAGACGAACTAGTGAAAATGCTGAGCACTGTTGAGCAATCAGAGCCGATCACTTCGTTGCTGGTAGATTTGAACTCGTTACAGTCTAGCTACAAAGCCATGAACATTGAAGAGCAGATTAAGAACAATCGTTCTGATCTTATCTTAAGTGACAAGAACCTTGCAGCGCTTACCGCTACTATCGAAAAATTAAGAAAGTCGATCACCGACTAAGGTTAACTCATTCACAACAAAAAGCCCTGCCTTTTGCGGGGCTTTTTTATTTTCCGGCCAGCGTATGGGCGTCGCGATTGTAAAGTTGTTTGCCCATTCATTTAATAGTTACTTTACCGGGCACAGCCTTGAAATTGGTGGCTGTTTCTTATCTTTAATGAAATAAATTTTCCATGAGCGAGCCTGTATTAAAAGCCATCATCCGCTTGTTTGCCTTTGTGGCCAAAGAAGATACCGTAACCGCACAAGAACGAGCTTACATCCAGGAATTTTTGGAGGATCACCTGAGTCTCCCTTCTATGGAGAAGCACATTCGCCTGTTTGATGAATATGTGCGTGAGATTTCTGATAAACTGAGCGCAACTAAGGAGACAGAGACGATTGCCTCGATTTGTGATGCCATCAATAAAGAAGTTACCCAGAAGCAAAAAATGGTGGTGCTCCTGGAGCTCATGAATATTGTGCTGGCCGATGGATCGATTTCTGAACGTGAAGACAATCTGACCAAAACCATCAGTACCGAATTCAATATTGAACTTTCTGATCTTGAAGAGATAAAACAATTTGTAAAGTTGCAGCAGCCAGCGGAGGCAAAATCGGAAAGTCTTCTGATTATTAGCAGCGATAAAAACTGCCCGGCCAAAAAGCATATTTTTCGACCTGACCTCGATGGCTTCCTTACGGTATTGCATTTGCCCGGCGTAGAGCTTTACTTCCTAAAATACCTGGGTAAGAGCGACGTATTTCTCAACGGTGTGCCACAGAAATCAGGCAAAGTAAGCGTGTTGGCCAACGGTAGCTCGATTCGTTGGGGCGCCGTGGAGCCTGTGTATTATGGAGCTTTGCTCGCGGCTTTTAAAAAGAGCGGCGGCCAATCGAAAACCAGCTTTGAAGCGAAAAACATTTCGTATCAATTCAAGAACGGGAGGCTTGGGCTACGAGATGTTACCGTGGTAGAGGAGTCGGGCAATTTAGTGGCGCTGATGGGAGCAAGCGGTGCCGGCAAAAGTACGCTGCTGCATGTGCTAAACGGAAACGAAAGGCCTTCGAGCGGCAAGGTGCTCATCAATGGGATTGATATTCACAACGAGCCAGAAAAAATTGAAGGCGTTATCGGCTTTGTGCCTCAGGACGATTTGTTGATTGAAGACCTTACTGTTTATCAGAATTTATACTTCGCTGCCAAACTTTGTTTCAGTCATCTCAATGAAGAAGAGATCGATTGGCTTGTATTAAAAACACTTGATGATCTGGGGCTAAACGAAGCCAAAGACCTTAAGGTAGGATCGCCTTTGCAAAAAACAATCAGCGGTGGTCAGCGCAAGCGCCTGAACATTGGATTGGAGTTGTTACGTGAGCCGGCGGTGCTTTTTGTAGATGAGCCAACGTCGGGACTTTCGTCGAGGGATTCAGAGAATATCATTGACTTACTCAAGGAGCTTTCGCTCAAGGGAAAACTTGTGTTCGCTGTGATTCACCAACCCTCATCCGACATCTTTAAAATGTTTGATCGTCTCCTTATTCTCGATACCGGAGGCTATCAGATTTACTACGGAAATCCCGTGGAGGCTGTAATCTACTTCAAGAAAAATATCAGCATGGTGAATAGCGATGAAGGAGAGTGCGGCGCCTGCGGAAATGTGAACCCTGAGCAGATATTTAACATCATTGAAACCAAAGTCATCAACGAGTTTGGAAATTTTACCAACGAACGAAAATTTTCGCCTGAGCAGTGGAACAAAACGTTTGTTGACAAAGTGAAATACCCGTCGGTAACGCGGCAGAGTGAAACGCCTCACTCCACCTTGCGAATCCCGAACTGGTTTATGCAGACGCATCTCTTTTCGATGCGCGATATCCTTTCGAAGTTTAGCAATACGCAATATCTGGTCATCAACCTGCTCGAAGCACCAGCGCTTGCTTTTATTCTTGCTTTCATCGTGCGTTACTACAACTCCGACGACCAACTTAACATCGGCTATATTTTTAGCAAGAACTTAAACATGCCAGCCTACTTTTTTATGAGTGTGATAGTGGCACTGTTCATGGGACTTACGGTGAGCGCCGAAGAAATCATTCGCGACCGTAAGATTTTGAAGCGAGAAAAATTCCTTCACCTCAACCGAAGCAGTTATATTTTTTCTAAAATTTCAATTCTGTTTGCGATCTCAGCGATTCAGACATTCCTGTTCGTACTCGTGGGCAATTACATTCTCCAGATCAGGGAAATGTTTTTGATTCACTGGGCGATCCTGTTTACCACTTCATGCTTTGCCAATTTGTTAGGGCTTAATATTTCGTCGGCCTTTAATTCGGCAGTAACCATCTATATTCTCATCCCTATTTTGTTGATTCCGCAATTGATATTGAGTGGAGTAGTGGTGAAGTTCGATAAACTTAATCCAATCATTGGCAACACAGCTACGGTGCCTATGGTGGGAGATATGATGGCGTCGCGATGGGCGTTTGAAGCAGCGATGGTGGCGCAATACAAGGACAACGAGTTTGAGCAACAGTTTTATTTGTACGATAAAATCATGGCCGATGCGGACTACAAGAAAGTGTATTACATTCCTGACTTGGAGAGCCGGCTTGACTTCGTGAATCTTAATTATAAAAATCCTCAACCCGCTGTACAGGACGTGGTGAATAAGAATTTAGTCGTTCTTAAAAATGAGATCAAAGACGAACTAAGCGTAGTGGGAATGAACAGCTTTAAATACCTCGATAATCTTTCGTTGGGAAAATACGATTCAATGACTCACGTCGAAACGGTTCAGTTTTTTGAGGCGCTGAAAAAATTCTACAACAACCGCTATACCAAGGCCGACAAGGAGAAGGATAAGGAAATTAACCGGAGAACGAGGACGTCAGAAAAGGAAGCCGAGTTTGAAGACGAAAGAAACTCCTATCAAAACGAAGCCATCACCGAGTTGGTAAAAAACTCCGATGAACTTAACCGCGTGATTGAGAAAGACGGCAAACTTGTGCAAAAGATCTACCCCATTTACAAAGACCCGGATCCTGAGCACATGGTTGATTTTGATGCGCAATTTTACATGCCTTCCAAGCATTTTCTGAGCCGCAACATAGATACGTTGTACTTCAATCTTGGTGTAATTTGGTTTATGACGATAGTGCTGGCGCTGACACTTTACTATGAAGTCTTGTTGAAAGTGATCGAAGGATTAGGCAATATATTCAGTAAGATACCGAAGCGGATGTAAGCATGTTTTTCGTTCTCTCGAAAATTCTGGTGTACCTGATCATGCCCATTGTAATTATCTGTGGGTTGTTTATTGCGTCTGCTTTGGTACGAAGGCAGACGTTGAAGAAGCGTTTTTTTTTGACAGGGCTTTTCCTTTTGCTGTTTCTTTCCAACGATTTTATCGCCAATGAGGCAGTGCGACTTTGGGAAGTGCCTGTTACCCCATATCAAAGTATGAAGAAGAATTACACGTGGGCGATTTTACTTACGGGCATTACCAAATCAGATGTTGAAACTACCGACAGGGTGTACTTCAACCGCGGTGCCGACCGCGTGACGCACACCGTGCAGTTGTATAAGTTGGGTAAGGTGAAAAAAATTCTCGTGACGGGTGGCAGCGGACAGCTGACTACACGCGAACGCAAAGAAGCCGACGAAGTAAACGATGCACTACTGTTGATGGGAATACCTCAGCAAGACATTGTGCTGGAAAATGAGTCGAGAAACACACACGAGTCGGCGCTGGCGGTTAAGAAAATCCTTGAAGGTAAATCTACACCCTCCGAGTGTCTGCTGGTCACGTCGGCATTTCACATGCGGCGGTCTGCGGCCTGTTTCGCCAAAGTAGGCTGGGCGATGGATTGTTTCAGTGTTGACTTTATTTCGCATAAAAGAAAATTTGGTCTTGATGTGTTGGTTATTCCAAAAACTGAGGCTTTATTTAACTGGCAAATTTTGTTCAGAGAATGGGTGGGCTACCTGATGTACAAAGTGGCCGGATACGTTTGACCAACTACGCATGACTGAAAATCGGTTGAAACAAATTTTTTACCTCCTGGTATTGGTCATCTCTTTTTTGTTTGCGATTTCCTTATTGCCTGAGTTTTCTGTTTTCGGCTACCAGGTAAAGATTCCAGATCTGCTTGCGGATGTCCGCCTTGATGAGAAGCCTCCAATTGCGGCGAAAGATTCTGTGTCTGAAAAGAAGGATTCGGTAATTGAAATTATACCCGTTCATAAATCTGGGCCGGTCTATTTTGAAGATTTCGGAAGCAATAATCTCAGCTATTTTGTGAATGCGTTGAGAAGTGCAAGGAAAAGCCCGGTGCGCGTGGCTTTTTTCGGAGATTCGTTTATCGAAGGAGACATTTTATGTGCTCCTTTTCGTGACACACTACAGTTGCTGTTTGGTGGGAGAGGAGTGGGATATGTGCCGATCACATCGGAGGTGGCAAAATTCCGGACTACCATACAGCACGAATTTTCAAATTGGAAAACGTACAGCATCGTCGGTAAGAAAAACAGTTATGCCCCGCTCGGCCTTCCCGGTTATTGCTTTAAACCGGAGGATAATAATGAAGTACATTACACAGCCGCCCGAAAGAATTTTTTGACAGGTAAAATTTATTTCGAGGCCGATATGCCTTTCACGTTGAATTATGCTGTCAACGACTCAGTAATGACCACCAAAGAATTTGAACCATCGTCATTGATTGAATTTGTGTTGCCACAACGAAACTTTAATTCTTTAAAAATGTCTTTCCAGCCGCACGATAGTTTGAGGTTGTATGGCGCGGTATTCGAAGACAGCCTTGGAGTAACAGTTGATAATTTTTCAATGAGAAGTAATCCGGGTATGGGGTTATACTCTGTGGATCCTTCGCGTATGACGCAATTCAATTCACTACGAAACTATAAGCTGGTGATTTTGCAGTATGGTTTGAATGTGCTTTCGGAAAAAGACACCACCGGATATGGCTGGTACGTCGAGCGAATGTCAACGCTGATCAACCGAATGAAGGAGAGTTTTCCTGAATGCGGCTTTTTGCTGATCAGTATCGGCGATCGAAGCAGCAATCAGAAAGGAAAATTTGTTACCATGCCTGGGATCCTTCACATGCGTAGCGCACAGCGGAAGATAGCACAAAAAACAGGGATAGCTTTTTGGGATATGTACGAAGCGATGGGCGGAGAAAACAGCATGGTGAAATACACCGAAGCTAATCCGCCACTCGCCGCAAAAGATTATACTCACCTCACGTTTAGGGGAGGAAGGAAATTAGCAAAAAAATTGGCCGATGCCGTGTTGCATGAAAAAGCGAAGTATGAAAAAAAACGTTAGCCTGATCGTCTTTCTTTTGGTAGGTCTCGTGGTGCAACTTGCCGCGCAAGATACCGTGAAGGTTGACCCAATCGGAAAGTATCCATTCATTGATTGGAATAATAATCAAATTATCAATTCGCCCTCGCTCTCTGCTTTTTTTGATAAGCTGTATCAGCTAAAGAAAAATAAGAAAGGGGCAGTGAATATTGTTCATATCGGCGACTCGCACATCCAGGCAGATTTCCTGACGCACACCGTACGCCAATTCATGCAGAAGGAGTTTGGCAATGCCGGCCGGGGATTTGTTTTTCCGGGAAGGATTGCAAAGACGAATGAGCCTCAAACCATTTCTTCTTCGTCGAGCTCCGTGTGGGAAGCGAAGCGAATCGTTTTTACGGATCAGCCATTGCCCATCGGTTTGGGCGCCTCGACCATTCGCACGGTACAACCCAATGCCAAATTTACTATGCGAACCATCGACAGCCCTTTGCTGGATTATAGCTTCAACCGTATTGATCTTTTTTACAAAAAGGATTTCAGTAGTTATAATATTATGGTGAGCGACTCGGTGAATCATGCGCTGGCGTATGTTGGCCCGTACACGTACGAAAGCTTTGCAAACTTCTCGTCGGTAGCGTTGCCCTACAAGGCACATCAGGTAGAGTTTCAAATCTTGCAGCCCACAACTTTTCAAGAACAGTTTACTCTTTTCGGAATTAATTTTTCGAATTCTAATCCGGGAGTCAAGTATCACGCGATCGGTGGCAATGGCGCGAAGTTCCGGCATTATTTAGCGGCCGAATTTTTTGTGGAGCAGACACCGGCACTTGAGCCGGATCTTTTCATAATATCTCTGGGCACCAACGAAGCTATCGAGTACCCGTACGTTGACAAACAATTTGAAGAGCAGATCGAAACGTTTGTGACCAAACTGCAACAGGCAAACCCAAAAGCATTGTTTTTGATTACTACACCGATGGACTTTTTTAGAAAGAGGACCAGGCGAAATCCTGGTGTCGAGACGGTGCAAAGTAAACTGATGAAATTTGTGGATGAGAAAAAGCTGGCTTGCTGGGATCTGTATACGGTGGCAGGTGGCAAACATTCTGCCGATCACTGGAAGAAAAATGGGCTAATGCAGGCCGACGGAATCCACGCGACAAGAACCGGGTATGAGGTGCAAGGCACCATGTTGTATCAGGCGTTGATGAATGGTTACAATGAGTATGTTCGATTTAGATATCCATAAGCTGGCGAGTCAGTTCGTTTTTCATAAAGGAGAACCGATGCTTTTCAACAGCGGGTTCTTCTTGTTCCTGTTTACGTTCTTCATCGCCATTTACACGTTGCTCAGCAAAACACAGCGACCCAAACTCCTTTTTGTCACTTTGTTTTCGCTCTATTTTTATTACCGCTCCAGCGGATTTTATTTTTTGTTGCTTGTCGGGTCTATCATCGTTGATTTTTTTCTGGCGCAAGCCATCGGAAATGCAAAGCAGTATTGGAAACGAATTTCGTTGTTGGTAGTGAGCCTTGCGGCCAATCTTGGTATGCTCGGCTATTACAAATACGGAAACTTGATTCACGAAATGTTCAGCGCTATGGCTGGTGTTCCGTTTGAGCCTCTTGATATTTTTCTGCCAGTAGGGATTTCTTTTTTCACGTTTCAGTCGCTCAGTTATACCATCGACGTGTACCGAAAGAAACTTGAGCCATTGACGGTTTTTCTGGATTATGCATTTTTCGTTTCATTCTTTCCTCAGTTGGTCGCCGGACCGATTGTAAGAGCCTCCGATTTTCTTCCACAGATTCATAAGCCGACCTTTGTATCGCGCGAGATGATGGGCCGCGCTGTGTTTTTGATTTGCACGGGCTTATTTAAGAAAGCGGTGATCTCCGATTATATCAGCCTTAATTTTGTGGACCGGATTTTTGATGCGCCATCGCTTTATTCGGGTCTCGAAAATTTATTTGGTGTGTATGGCTACGCCTTGCAAATCTATTGCGACTTTTCGGGCTATTCAGACATGGCCATTGGTATCGCCCTTCTGCTTGGGTTCAGGTTTAATGAGAACTTTGACTCGCCGTATCAGTCTAAAAATATTACCGAGTTCTGGCGCCGCTGGCACATCTCGCTGTCAACTTGGCTGAAGGACTATTTATACATTTCGTTGGGCGGAAACCGGAAAGGAAAAATTAGGACGTATCTCAACCTGATGATCACCATGCTGCTGGGCGGTTTATGGCATGGAGCTTCACTAAAATTTATGCTTTGGGGTGGGCTTCATGGGGCAGCGTTGGCGGTGCACAAATACTTTGGCGAGTTGACAGCTAAAGTCCGAATGTATTCGTGGGTGACGAAAGTAATGCCCGTGCTGGGGATTTTGTTCACGTTTCACTTTGTCTGCTTCTGCTGGATTTTTTTCCGGGCTTCTACGATGGAAATCAGCGGTCAGGTGATTGATCAGATCGTCAATAATTTCAAGCCGCATCTACTCGTTGAATTTTTAGCGGGTTACCGATACGTAGTTTTCCTGATGGTGCTTGGGTTTATCCTTCACTTTATTCCGAAAAGGACAGAATTGTATTTTCAGGAAAGAGTAAGCCAGATTCCTGTAGTGGCTCAGGCAGTTTTGGTGACGATGGTCATTCTGCTTGTAGTGCAAACCAAATCGGCAGGGATACAACCTTTCATTTATTTTCAGTTTTGATTTCGTGTGTATTGTTGTAGTCTGAATTCATTAACTTTAATGTGATGTTTCGGTGGATAATATTTTTTCTGTTTGTTAGTTCATGTCTGAAAGCGCAGACGGTAATTGAGATCAATGACTCAGTCAACGAGCGCGTCTTCATGCCCTACGAACTTTCTTATTTTATTGATGCGGACAACAACGTTTCTTTCAGCACCATTTCTAAGCCAGGGTTTACTTCGCAGTTCAAGCAGCAGTCTAATCTTCAAAATATAGACTTCAAAACGAATGCATCTTATTGGATCAGGCTACCAATAAAACCCAACCCAGCGAGTAAAAAAGTTTGGTTATTGGAATTCTATGATCAAACGATTGATACCCTCGAAGCTTTCATTCCGCAGGCCGATGGAAGCTATCAATTGATCAAAATGGGAGATCATCAACCGTTTAATGAACGAACTTTTGGTCATAAGAATTTTGAAATTGTTTTGGATTTGAATCGTAGTGAGATTCAATCGTATTATTTCAAAGTCAGGTCACATGAGTTTGCCGACGTGCGTATTGCACTACGGTCAGCCGATCGATTTGTAGGGTATGCGCTGAATGAATATTTCCTCTACGGCATGTTTTACGGAATGATTCTGATTATCAGTATGTACAACTTCCTGGTATTTCTGGCGATCAGAGAAATAAAATTCATTTACTACATCTGTTACATTATTAGCGTGGCATTCTACGCCATGAGTTACGATGGAATCGGATTTCAGTTTATCTGGCCGGGCCATCCTGAGATAAATGATTGGGCGGTAGGAATATTCCTTTACATGGTGATCTTCTGGTCGCTGGTGTTCACCCGACGGTTTTTGCGAACTCGAGCCAATGCACCAAAACTCGATCGGGCGCTGAAGATAATGATGATATTGCGTACGCTTTGGTTTGGTGTGAGCTTGTTGATCTATCCAAAATTGCTCACGTTCCGCTCTTTTGAAATCATTCCACTTTCGCTGATTTTCTTCTCTGGAATTTCAGTGTGGCGAAGCGGATATCAGCCGGCTCGTTTTTTTGTAATTGCCTATGGTGTTTTGTTTCTCGGTTTTTTCCTGCGCACACTTGTGTATTACAATTTACTTCCCCTCACTACGGCAACGCACTATAGTCTTCATTTTAGCTTCGTAATTGAAATGCTCTTTTTGACTGTGGCGCTTGGAGATCGGATACGAATTCTGAAAGACAATCGCGATCGAGCCATGAAGCGGATTATTCATCAGCATGAAGTAAACATGCAGTTGAAAGATAAAGTAAACCGCGAACTTGAAAGCAAAGTGCAGGAGCGCACCATGGAGCTGGGCAAGAAAAACGAAGAACTTGAACTTAGCAATACGAAGCTTCACCGGCAATCGGCGGAGATTAACCAGATCAACTCCATCCTTGACCTTGACAACTGGAAACTAAAGAATCGCGTGAAGGAAGTGCTGGAGGAACGGATGCATGAAAAGCTCATGGACTTTAAAGAGTTTGCCACCCTTTACCCTGATGATCTGGCGTGTTACCGGTTTCTGGAGGAACTAAAAGGGAAGCATAATTTTGAATGTATCAAGTGTGGCAATACAAAATATTCGCAGGGAACCCAGAAGTTTGCTCGGCGGTGTACCCGGTGTGGATACAATGAGTCGGTTACGGCCAATACTATTTTCCACCGGGTCAAATTCCCTATTGCTAAAGCATTTTATCTCACTTACGTTACGCATTCTCAAAAAAGCGCCTTTACACTTGACTCCTTATCTAAAGAGCTCGACTTGCGGCTGAACACGATTTGGGCTTTTAAGAAGAAAGTAATGGAAAGAATCTCTGGCATGGACCTCGAAAAATCGCCACTTAATGCCTGGGAACAGCTTATCATCGATCCGAAATCGCCTCGGGCAAAGGGTGGAAAAAACGCTAAAATCCAGCCTCCAAATCACATTTTAAATTGATTGTTTTTTAAGCGTTAAACCGGCCTTAATCAGTAGATAAATGGCTATTGAAATCGGTTGAAATTCATGTTTTTTAAAGCGATAATAATCAAGGGTTATGGCAGGATCAGATTTAACTTTTTGTACCCATTTACACCCATTTTCTTGTCTATTTTCTTTTTCCTGGAGTAATTTTCATTGGTTAAATCGTTTCTTCAGGGAAACGGAAATAGTTTATTTGTTTTAGGGGAGTTTAAAGGCTTCCCTGCAAAACGGGAAGCCTTTTCATCAAATTTGCTATGCGGAATATCCTTTTACTGGTTGCGTTGGCTATCTGTGTGTCCTGTAAAAAAAACGATCCCCTGCCATCCTTAACGATTTCACAGTTAAATGCCGGGTCGATAAACCTAAGTACCACAGATTCGCAATCGAATATCAATGTGCCTCCGGACCAGTTCCTGACGGTCAATTTTTCTGCCGCCATAGATACTGCAACCGCAAAAGCGGCGATTTCACTTACTCATAATAGCACGGCCGTAGCGTTTAAAATTTCCTATACCAATAATTATCAAACGCTATCCCTCCAGCCTGTCGCTTATTTGCAAACCCATCAAACCTATCAGTTGAAATTTGGATCTGCACTTAAAGGAAAACGAGGAGAGACATTTACCGAAACGGTGGTGACGTTTACGACCATGGCCGGAACGCTGACGCTCGTTTCATTTAAAGTGGATGGCGTCGATGTGACTAATCAAAATCAGGTCACCAATATTTCCCTTTCTCCCAGTTTTGAATTCAACTTTTCAAGCGCATTAGATCAAAACACCTCGGCCTCTAATTTTTCCTTAACGGGAAAAAATGCCGGCACATTGACCGTTTCACTGAGCAATCAAAACAAAACTCTCACCCTAAAGGCCGGCAATCCATTCAACCAATTAGATAAATATGTGGTTGGTGTGCTTACTACTCTGAAGGGAGCTAATGCCGAGACTTTCTCTGGCTTTACTAAAACTTTGTATACCGCCATTGACCCGACGCCTAAATTCCCGCTCCTTACGGATGACCAGTTGCTCGACAAAGTGCAGCAACAGACCTTAAAATACTTTTACGATTTCGGCCACCCGGTGAGTGGGCTGGCGCGCGAGCGAGATTCCTCCGGAGATGTGGTAACTACCGGTGGCAGCGG
>JAFDYT010000012.1:241971-247446 GCA_018266055.1 Bacteroidota bacterium | reverse complement strand
TTCAGCAGCTAAAGCCACATGAGGAACGAATGGCTTTAGCGACCTGCTGCGTTCTGTCCCACACACCGAAACTAAATTATGAAACCAAAACTACAATGCAACGCCGGACCAGCGCTATGGCACATGCACTCTGTTGGTGGCTGGGCCGTTATCGTGCACTTACTTTTTTGTAACAGTCGTAACACAAAGGTTTCTCCATTGTCGTTAATTCAAATTCTCCACATGAATGACAAACATTCTCCTCATAAAGTGGATTGCTGTACTCTGCCCAAATTGCATAACAGTCCGGGCAATAAGGTTTCGATGGATTAAAAGGTATCCTTGTCTCACATCTTAAACAGTAGCCAATTGTCGGAGGGAAATTTGATTTTCTATTCTTTTGTCCGCCATTGTCATTTGTCCCCGTTGCAAATTTTCTCTCAGTCTTCTTGTTCTCAATTATCTCTGAAGATTGAATAATTGACTTTACTTCCTCTACTGCTTTTTCAAATAGTTGTTTGTCCGCTTCTCTGTCAATCAATACTCCCATTTCTCGGTTGTTCTTTTCAGAAAACTCATAAATGTTCATTGAGGTAATTAGCATTTTACTCTCATTGAAGTAACATTTGGCATGAAGGTTCTGAAAATAATAAAGGTCAACGTTCTTTAACTCCGCTAATGAATTTTTCTCATTCGGTTTAAGTTCGTCCTTTCCGTAAACTATTTTGATTTTCACTCCCTTTGTCGAAGAGTCCTTAAGTCTCTCAAACAATGTCTTTGAAAGCTGTAAGTAGGGTGAAACTAAAACAAGTTTTGTTTTAGCTTCAATTATTATGTTCTCAAGTTGAAACGATGTCCCAGTTGTCGTTAAAAAGTCCGCCATTTTAAAAAATCTATTTGTTTGTCGTCATTTGTTAGAAGTCTACTCTGTCCAACGGCCTTGCCACCAACGTTGGTGCTTGTGCATGTGGCCGGAATAGGAAGGCTTAAAAATGGAGCGAAGCGGAATGTTAAGCCTGACCAGTTGCGACCTGTCACACGTGACAAATGTATATAATGAAACGGAGAGTTTAATGCAGTTGCGAACCCGGCCATTGCACAAGCACACTGTTGTGGCCCGTGCCCGGACTTGGTCAAATGTCGGACGGTAAAGCGTCCGATATTGTCGGGTTGGTGTGAACTTGAATATAGTCCTGCATTTTCTTTTTTCAGTCTTTCAAGTCCAGGAGAATTTGTCGGTTAGGAACGCGTGCGGTTGGGGCAACCGTGTTCACTTTGTCGGGTTGCTTGCCCGCTCTTTCCAGTATTGAGCGGGTGGAGGCGGCACTCTTGCCAGAGGCTTCGGCTAGCGGGATGGTTTGTGCGGCCTTTGGCATGTGTGCCGCTTGTGGTGGGCACACTTCAGGGTGAGACAAATTTCAGCCTCTGAGTTTTGTCGGTTGGGGTGTTGTTTCTCGGTGTGCCGGGGTGGCTGTGCCGCTTGGCTAACCTTAAATTTGTGTGATTAATGGAAGAAATTTGTTTAACTCTTGAATAGCGTAGTCTTCCATTTTACTTTCTTCTAGCGTCAGTATATTTTTTCTCCGCAACTTAAGTTCTTCAACAAATTTCGCTTGTTGGCTTGTTGCATTGTCTGTATCTAATTCCTCAATGAAAGTAAAAAGGTAATCTTTTAAGGTTTCTCCATCGTAATCTAGTTTGATGGCGTGGTGCTCAATCAAATATGAATCAAATGGTCTCCCTCTTTGTGCATTGTAGTACTTTATTAGCTTGATGAGTGGGGTTATCAGATTGTTTTCATCCTTATTTTTCTCATCCAATTCTAATTTTAGTTCGTGAGGCTCTGTTGTTATCCACTTCAACTCTTTATTTCTTGGAGCTGGAATCTTTAATTCATCTGATAAAAACGTGTGCTCTTCCCAGTAAGCAGGAACGATTTCAAATCGCACATTAGTCATTTCAATAACTACTGTAGGGTGGTCTGTAGTTACATCTGACCGTGAATATTGTGAGTCGGCAAATTGGTATAAATGTTTCAGGAGGGTGGCGGGCTGGAAGTCGTTCGACTTGAAAATTACAAGAATATCCACATCTGAATTGTTATCGACTGACTGCGGAAGTTTAGTTCCTCGCTGATATGAGCCAAACAGTTCAACTGATTTTACTCTGTCTTGATATTGTGCCCAGATTTTTCCTTTCAAAATCTCAAATGAGTTGTCAATAGTTTCCTTTTTAATCTTGTCAATTGTAAGCTGCTTAACAAGTTTGCTAAGGTGAGAGTCGATAAGTGTCATTGATGAATTGGGCTACAGTCAGAGATTTAGGCGCTGCTTAATGTTTTGCCATTTTTCAGAAAGTTCGCCATTCATTTTATTAAACAATTTGCTATCAAGCTTAATGCATGCCCACGCTAGACTTGTTTCATAGCTTGCTACGTTGTGAATTATCAGTTGCTGATGATGGTTAGGATGAGCTGATGAAAAGATTTGCTGAAAGTTTTGAAAAACATACTCAACTCGCTTTCTAAAAATGTAGAGACGAATAGTTTGGTGGACTATGGTGAAAGGAAGAGCAAATTGCAACGCAAATGCAAGCCAGCTGCTGTCTGTAAATAATGCAATGGCAATAAATACTAGCAAAACGCTAATAGATTTTAATAGCATTGGTTTAAACATTTCCTTAGCAATAGACTTGGTGAAAAATGAGTTTTCGAAACTGTTTACACCTAGCTTGGTAATACCGGGAGCTATATGTTCGTTTGTAAAATACTCTTCTGAAATTTCCTCAGAAAGCTTTGTGTTCAAGCTATTATCAAAAAAATCATTTCGTCTTTTAGCTTCCGCTGATTGAAATAGATAATTAGAAGCAATATCTGATAGATAATAGCAAATGGATAAAAAAGAATTTATTGAAATAAAGACCTGTGTGGATACGCCTTTGAAATAGGGTAGATTGCTTTTTTCGATAAATATTCCGAGTAGAGAAACTAGTATTGATGAATATAATATGAACTGCGATAATGATTCATTCTTCTCGACTAATTCGTAATCGGTATTGTATGGAACCTTTTTGCTCATGGTTGAATGTTAGGAATATTGTGACTAGCCTCCGGCCCGTACCAAACTTTAGTTTCAAGCCAGACCTCATAAAAATATATCCATGCTGATGTCCAAGATACTATGTTTTGGGAAATCAACTTTTCCTTTGACCACTTAAAATTGTCTGGATGGAAAAGACAAAGTGTTCTACTCTCTTTGTAAATGTGAGGTGGTTCTAGGACTAGTGCTGGGTTCACAATCTTTACTAAGGGGCTGCTGCTGCCTCTGTAAGTAATAGAAACAGTATAAACTGGAAATTCGGGTTTTACCTGAAGTGTCCCAATAAATTCAATTTCGAATTCGCTTCTTCGCTTAGCCTTGAACTGTGGATAAGCGCTTTTCATAGCCCAAATTTGAATATTGGTATTGAAGTGTTTACTCTTGGGAAACGCCATTGAAAAAACCTTTTGATGCTGCAATTGAAGAGCCTACGCTTGTTGATAACGCACCAGATGCTCCAATTTTTAGATTTCCTTCTGAAAGAGCTTTAGAGTATGATTTAGCCTCTTCGACATCCACTATTGGGAATTCCTTTCCAAATACTTCTTTCCAAATTTGCTTGGCTTCGCCCTCTTTGGATTCGTCATACTTTTTCTTTGCATCATTTAGTTTATCGCGGTCACGTTTGATTTTTTTTAGAACAGCATTGTAGTCGTCATTTGAATATAGCTTTTGTGATAATAAATGATACTCGGTATTATTGAACCAAAGCCTAATTGACTCCTCATAGTTAGTGAACCTTAATGACTTAAAAATGTTGATTGCTACCTCTTCAATATGGTAGGAGGGGATTAACTTTCCATTCTCTCTGTTCCAATACTTAATTGCTTTTATGGTAGGCTTTAATTTTCCTTTACAAATCTCATCGGTACTTTTTAAGTCATTTGTTAACTGCTCAGGATAGGAGTATGTCCAGTCAGAAAGATTATAGTTTGGTATTCGATAACCTCCACCAGGTAATTCGAAGCTTGGTAAGATATCAAAGTTCTTATCGCTTAGTTCAATGGTGACGCAAGGCCTGTCCTGTTTTACCTTCCCCTTATAGTCATTTAAGTCATTTAAATAATCTTTTATCCGAGCAAGAACACTCTGAGGTTTTGGGAGATTACCATTTGCGTCTTTCCAGTCATCAAATTTCAGAACGGCAAATATGTCAATGTCGTTAAGAGGCCGAATAATAGTGTCTCGCTCATAAGAGCCGTTAGTGAACGTACGCTCCACACTTAGGTTATTTTCTTTATCCTTTAAGTGCCCCTCAATGTTTGAAAGGGATTGTTTTATGTTTTCTTCTTGACGGTCTGTTACCGTGATGTTGTCTATAAGCTGATTAATGCTCTGTAGTAGTGTTGCCATAGCTTTTTTAAGTGTTTGATTATCAATAGTTATGCCTGACCGTTTACCTGAAAAATTGTCATGGTTTTACCTATTCACCTACGTTCGGGTTGCATATAAACCTTTGATGCCCACCTCATACGTAGTGCGGTTTTTTCAGCTTTTGTGGGTTTCTGGGCTGATTTGGCTCTTGCCTTTGCTTTGGATGTGGGTGGGATTGTGCGGCAATGGCAAGTGCCAAAGGCGTGGGTGAGAATCTTTATGGTTGCCGTGCGGTGGGCAGTCCCGAGTCTTTAGTTCCTAAAGTGTCGGGTGGTTCTTTCCTGTCCCAAGTCCCCTGTTTTTCTGTATTTGTCCGAGTTGTCGAACGAAGCTGCGGCTTGTCCCCGTGGGAACTGGTTGTTTGAAAGAGAGTCGGTTGTTTATTTGTTTTTAGTCCCCGAGTTAATGTCGGGAGGGCATGGGCCACAACATTTCGCTATATGCAATATTGCATATATTTCTTTATTGCTTCTTCTAAAATACCCCTTTCTCTTCTCCTCTCCAACGCCACTTAGCATTCGGCGGGTTTAGGCAGGTAAGTGGCGGGGATGGGGTAGAAATTGGCGGGAGTCAATGATTGAATGACGGAATGATTGAATGACAGAATGATTGAATGAATGATTGGATGATTGAGTGCCGTCCCCGTACAAGCTTACTGCGCCTACTCTATAATTAATTAGTAAAACAGGGATATTGGCGAGCCATCGCATTTTTGTATGGTAGAGGCAGCTTTTTCAGGCCGATGGTCACCTAGACCTTAGTCAATACGGTTTTTTAAAGACCAACCGCTGAATTAACTATTTACCCGGCGGATATGATTAACCTGTGGTGTGCTGTAATGCCGGTAGCTCCGCCTTTGGCAAAATGGTGGCTATACTGGTCAACATGGGGTCTGTCGTGATGATATCCGGGGGCCTTATAATGAGTCCAAACCCCGTTTTTACTATGTCAGGGGCTGTTTTTGTTATGATTGCACCCATAACAATTGTTTCAGCACCTATAACAATTGTTTCAGCACCCATAA
>JAFDYT010000012.1:149110-241878 GCA_018266055.1 Bacteroidota bacterium | reverse complement strand
ACCCATAACAATTGTTTTAGCACCCATAACAATTGTTCCAGTACCCATAACAATTGTTTCAGCACCCATAACAATTGTTCCAGTACCCATAACAATTGTTTCAGCCCCCATAACAATTGTTCCAGTACCCATAACAATTGTTTCGGCACCCGTTATAATTATCTCAGTACCCATAACAATTGTTTCAGCACCCATAACAATTGTTTCAGCACCCATAATAATTATAACAGCACCTGTTATAATTGTTTCAGCACCCGTTATAATTATCTCAGTACCCGTTACAATTGTTTCAGCACCTGTTATAATTATCTCAGCACCCGTTACAATTGTTTCAGCACCTGTTATAATTATCTCAGCACCTGTTACAATTGTTTTAGCACCCATAATAATTATAACAGCACCTGTTATAATTATAATAGCCCCAATGTTGATTTTAACAGCATGCGTAGTAGTGATTTCACACCTTACCCTGGTCAAACCACTCCCCACTATGATTATTTCAGCGCCGAATTTGATTTTAGTCAACAGAGACCGAGCGACTACCGGTCCTTGTAACATTCCGGTATCTCGTATGAAGAGGATGGTATTAGCTAACGAGAAAATGGAAATCGAGAAGCTGTTCGCAGTGATGTGCATTTCCTTCTTTCCGTACTTTTTGCCTTAGTCGCAAAAAGTACCAAAAGGACAATCCCGATAGCTATCGGGAAAAAAGATGCTCCCACCGCACTTTCCATCCCACCCCCGCCTTTCTGCCGGGCCCGCGCGCCGTTTCATCTTTATAACCTGTCGTGTGAATTGACCTCTCAGGAGTGCGGGTGTAAAGAAGTGCGGCGTGCTTCTCACAATTCATAATAGTGCCTATGCAAAAGCGTCGCACTCCCCATTACGCTGTCACACCAGACGGGATAACTTCTTACCTAAACGAGATGCCGGATCGCACACTTGCCCGGCGCCTGGCTGTCCGGCACGACAACAAAACGAGAAGATAAGATTTCATAATAGTGATTATGCAAAAGCGCGGCGCTCCCCATTAAACCTGTCACACCGGACGGGATGTGAGGGAGAATGCGCGCGTTCCGTGTCCTTTAGAAAGAAAGAATAATTTCTCTGCGAACCTCTGCGTCCTCCGCGGTTAAATGCATTAAAAACTTAAACTATCATCCACTACTAAACCCGTTACAAACAAAAAAGCTTCCCCAACGGAAGCCTTTTTGTTTTTTTTATCAGTTAATTGTTATCAGTTATTTGCGGAACCCAAGGACACCGACAGTATCGTTTACTCAGCACTACAATTAACTAATAACAAATAACTATTAGCCACCTCTCCCTCACTTCGCGAAGCGCGCAGCTACTTCATTCCAGTTTACTACACTCCAGAATGCGGAGATATAGTCGGGCCGACGGTTTTGGTAGTGCAGGTAGTAGGCGTGTTCCCATACGTCAAGACCGAGAATGGGTGTGCCTTTTACTTCGGCAATGTCCATCAACGGGTTATCCTGATTCGGTGTAGAGGTGATGGCCAGTTTTCCTGACGCATCTTTGATCAACCAGGCCCAGCCTGAGCCAAAGCGTGTAGCACCGGCAGCGGCAAACTTGGTTTTGAATTCATCGAAATTGCCAAACGCAGCGTTGATGGCATCGGCCAACGCGCCGGTAGGTGCGCCGCCCGCATTGGGACCCATGATGGTCCAGAACAAACTGTGGTTATAGTGTCCGCCGCCGTTGTTGCGCACGGCCACCGGATATTTCGAAATGTTTTTGCAGATCTCTTCGATGCTCAAGTTTTCTTCCGGTTTGCCGGCTACTGCGTTGTTGAGATTGGTAACGTATGCGTTGTGATGCTTGCCGTGGTGTATCTCCATGGTGCGTGCATCAATGTGAGGCTCCAGTGCATTAAATGCATAAGGAAGCGCAGGAAGTGTAAAGGCCATATTCTTTTATTTGTTTAGTAATTCAAATATAACAACCCCAAAGCCCACCGGAAAGTTTTTTTAGACGAACGAATCCGTGTAAATAACCGGATTGAACGGGTTTAAACTCCCTTTCGCGCCAACTCGCCGAGTATGCGAATGCCGTCTTCCACGCGTTCGCTCCACGGCAAGCCGTAGCTAAGCCTGAAATAGTTCTTGAACTGACCTTGCGTTGAGAAAATCTGTCCGGGGGCAATGCCCACGTTGTGCTTCAGCGCCCGCTTGTGCAGTTTGTAGGCATCGATCTTTTTGTTCATCTCAATCCACAGTGCAAAGCCGCCCTGTGGCCGTGTGATGCCGGTATCTTCAGGGAAATATTCGGTCACGGCCTGCGTGTAAAGCAAACATTGCTGATGCAGCGCTTTGCGCAGGTGACGAAGGTGCAGTTCGTAGCGACCGTTTTGCAGGAAATGAGCGATAGCAGTTTGCGCCAGCGTATTGGTAGCCACACTGTTCATACGCTTAAGGCGGGTAACGCGCTCTTTAAAGCGGCCGGGCACTGCCCACCCGATGCGGTAACCGGGAGCCAGCGATTTGGAAAACGATCCGCATTGCAGTACCAATCCTTTCTTGTCGAACGCCTTACAGGTTTTCGGTCGGGTCTTCCCGAAGAAGAGTTCGCCGTAGATATCGTCTTCAATCAGGGGGATTTCCTTTTTGGCGAGCATCTCCACCAGCTTCTTCTTGTTGTCGTCGGGCATGCACGAGCCGATGGGGTTATTAAAGTTGGTCACAAACAGACATACTTTAATATCATGCCGGGGGATGGCACGCTCCAGGTAGTTGAGGTCCACACCCGTCTCGGGGTTAGCCGGAATCTCCACTACTTTCAGGCCCAGGCTTTCCATAGCCTGAAAGATGCCGAAGTACGTGGGACTTTCAATCGCTACCGCGTCGCCGGGTTTGGTAGTCGCTTTCAGACAAAGCGTGAGCGCCTCCATGCATCCGGCCGTCACTACAATATCTTCTTCACTCAATGCACCACCCCAGTTGAAGGAAAGACGTGCAATCTGCTTGCGCAAAATGGCGTTGCCCTGAATGTGTTCGTAATTCAGACAGCTGTCTTTTTCATTTCGGATGGCGTGCATCACCGACTTATTGAGCTTCGCTGCCGGCAACAACGAATGGTCGGGCGCACCTAAAGAAAACTGCACTAATTTATCGGAGCGCAAATCGTGATACACCGTAGAGATCATGTCGTCGAGTGTTACGGGCATCACTTCGTCGATGGGTTCGCAACACTTGGGTAACGACAGTCCGTGGCGTGGTGAAAACTTAACGTAGTAGCCCGACTGCGGCCTTGCTTCAATTAACCCGCGTGCTTCGAGGTGATAATACGCCTGAAAAGCCGTGCTCAGGCTGATGTCTTGTTCTTTGCTGAGCGCACGCACCGAAAGAAGCTTGTCGCCCACCTTCAGCGCACCGTTTTCAATCAGCCTGCCGATACGGTCGGCTACGGTAGTATATTTATGATCGCGTGCTACTACTGTTTTCATTCGTGTAAACTGTTGTTTGCTCAAAGCTAACTGATCTGGTCAAGATTTAATAAAATGAAACTGTTTTAGTTTGCTGAAACACGAGAGCTTTGCACCGAAATCAGGCAAGAATCAGGTTGATCTGCCCTGGATTAAGGTGATTCTTTGCGTAAAAAAAGATGAAATACACTGTACTGATTATTCTTTGTTTTTTCACCGCACTGGCGCAGGGGCAATCCGCACCACGCGATTCAGTGCGCACGCAGAAACAGGAAAAGCGTTACAAGCAGTCGCTCAACGTGCGCTTGCACAACCAGGGGCAGTTTATGTTTTCCGGAAGAATCATCAGCCCCAACCCGGCACTCGATTTCTTTTATCAATACGATCGCAAGCAGTGGGGTTTTGTTGTTTTCAAAGCGTTTGACTTGTACGATCACACGACGGATAATAATTTCGGACTGGCGATGATCCGCAAGAACTTTCATGTGGGCAAACGGCTCACGATCACACCACAAGCCGGATTCATTTTCGAGCAATCGCACTCCATTGCCGACAAGGGAACAGACCTGAGCGCTTTTGTGATCAACACGTATAAGGTTTCCTCCAGTTTCTCCGTCGAGTACACCGCGGTGTTCTTCAACCTGGCTATCGCACAAGAAGATCGCGACTGGGTGAATCGTCTTCGGTTGCTCTACTCCAAAAACCATTGGGATGTGACCGTGAGCGGATGGCACAACAACAAAGTCATCGACCACGACAACACTGTTTACTTTTCTACCGGCGCAAGTGTCTTTTACAGTCGCATGAAAATCAACGATCACCTTCACCTGAGCGCCGGAGCCTCCACCATTGTGATGGCGTACACAACCACACCCGATACCTATCCGGTAAACAACGGTGTGTTCTTTACGGTGATGGGATTATTTCATTGAAGGTTGGCGAGAATCACTTTCACACTTGCCCTGATCTTGTAATCCCAGTTGAAAAACCGATAGGCAATCTTTCCATTCGGTGAGATAATGTACACAGCGGGCACAGGAAGGTTCGCACCGTTTTCACCGTTGGCCGCCTGCAAGTCGATGCCGTATCGTTTGTAACGCAGAATGGTTTTGTCATCCACGGGATACGCCACGTCATAGGCTTTCATGATAGTAAGCGACTCGTCGTGCAGGATGGAATAGCTCGCTTTTGTTTTCTGCACCGTCTTGGCAATGTTCTCCGACTTCTCCGGCGACACGGTAACCACCCGTGCACCGCGCTTGGTGAGTAGCGGTAAGGAATCTTCCAGTTGCTTCAGGTATTTATTGCAAAACGGGCACCATTCGCCGCGGTAAAACACCAGCACTACAGGGCCTGAAGTCAGCAGCGACTTCAGGTTTACCTTTTTTCCGTACTGATCGGTGGCTGTAAAATCAGGAGCCACCTCTCCCATCATGAGTCCCTTTGGTGTATTTTGTGCAAAACACAATGACCCTATCCACATCGCAACGAGGGTCGTCATCACATTCCTTTTCATAACGTTTTTTCTTCAAAAATAGATGACTGTCTGGGTTGACGATGTCGCTGAGGCGACAGAGCCGCGTGTAAAAAAAGAATACCGTTTCTGTTTTCTGTTTGTTATTTTTGATAAACAATAGTGCAACTATGTACGGCGGCGGAAACACATTCGAAGGGATCAAGACCGATAGCATTGCTACCGAAGACCCGATTTTGCTGGAAGCATTCGAAGCGCGCATCGCACGCGGCGAAAAGATTGAGCCTACCGACTGGATGCCGCAGCTCTACCGCAAACAGCTTATCCGGATGATTGAGCAGCATGCGCACAGCGAAATCATCGGCGCCTTGCCGGAAGGAACGTGGATCACCCGCGCACCGGGATTCAAGCGCAAGATGTCGCTCATGGCGAAAGTGCAGGACGAAGTAGGGCACGCTCAATTATTATATAGCGCCGCCGAAACGCTGGGCAAGCCACGCGAACAAATGATCGACGATTTGATTTCGGGGAAATCGAAGTACTCCAACATCTTCAACTACCCTACCTTCACCTGGGCCGACTGCTGTTTCATCTCATGGCTGGTGGATGCCGGAGCAATCGTCAACCAGATGGCCAACGCCAAAGGAAGCTACGGACCGTATTGCCGCGCACTGGATCGTATCTGCGCCGAAGAATCATTTCATTTGAAGTACGGACATCATTGCGTGATCTATCTGGCAAGCGGCACACCTGCGCAGCGCGCGATGTTTCAGGAAGCGCTCAACCGCTGGTGGCCGCCGATGATGCACTTCTTCGGGCCGAGCGACAAGATCTCGGCGCACACCGAAATCCTGATGCGTTGGAAGGTGAAGATGGGAACCAACGACGAAATGCGTAATCAGTTTTTGGACATGTACGTGCCTAAAATCTGGGAGCTTGGGTTTACTATTCCTGATCCCTTGCTCAGAAAAAACACAGCCACCGGTCAGTGGGAATATACCGAACCCGACTGGGAGGAATTTAAGCGAGTGATCAACGGCGATGGCCCGTGCAACAAAGAGCGGCTTGAAGTTCGCCGCATTGCCGAAGAGCGCGGCCGCTGGGTGCGCGAAGCGCTGAAGTCGCCCTCCGCCAAATACATTACACCGTTGGCGTAAGCAATCGGTTCAAAATCAATTCGTGCTATTCGCGCCCGTCAGCAATTGAATTTCATCGCTGATGTCGTCCAGCGCTTCGTCGGGCGAGTGATACAAACTCTTCAGGTAAATCAGCGTGCTGCTGTCTTCCGGTAATTCTTCATCAAACCATTTCAAAATATCTTCGGCAAGTTGCATCAACTCGCTGGCATAATATTTCGGGTAATAGCGCGAAAGCCAATCCGTAGCCCACAAAAACTCCAGGTATTTCATGCCTATTACATTAAGTGTCTTACTAATTTAGGATAATTTCAAATCACAAGAAACGAGCTTTCGTTAAGCGGCATCGATTTCTTTTAACCTGAAGATAACATCTGTTTTTTCCTCCTTATCTTTGAATTACCCAACGTGTAGTTCAATGAAACATTCTCTGATTGTAAGTCTTGTCCTTTTAGCGGTCGCCGTGCGTGCACAGGTAAATTTCAAGTCGTCGAATCTCCCCATCATTGTAATCGACACGCATGGGCAAACCATCCCCGACGAACCCAAAATTACCGCCGACATGGGGATCATCAACAACGGTGCTGGCAACATCAATCACGTGACCGATGCGTTTAATGACTACAACGGAAAAATCGGAATCGAACTCAGGGGATCAAGCTCACAGTCGTTTCCCAAAAAGCCTTACGGCCTGGAAGTGCGCGATGCCAGTGGTGCCGCTATTGATGCTTCGCTGCTCGGCATGCCTGCCAAAGACGATTGGATTCTTTTTGCCGCCTACGACGACAAATCGTTAATGCGCGATGCGCTTGCCTATCACCTCGGCCGAGCGCAAGGCCGCTATGCGTCGCGCGTACGCTACTGCGAACTGGTGCTGAATGGCAACTACCAGGGGGTGTATGTGCTCCTCGAAAAAATCAAGCGCGACAAAAACAGAGTTAACATTGCCAAGCTGACCACTACCGACATAAGCGGCGACGATGTGACAGGCGGCTATATTATTAAGATTGACAAAACCACCGGCAGTGGCGGCAGCGACGGTTGGGCTTCAGCTTTTCCTCCGCTTAACCGGTCCAACAATCAATACATCTACTTTCTGTACGATTACCCGCAAGACGTGGACATTGTAAGTCAGCAGAAATCGTACATCCAGCAATACGTAAACAACTTTGAAGTCGCGCTGTCGTCCAGCAATTTCAAAGATCCCATCAACGGCTACGCCAAATACATTGACGTCGGCTCCTTCGTCGATTTCATGCTGATGATGGAAGTAACCAAAAACGCCGACGGCTACCGGCTCAGTACGTTTCTTTACAAAGACAAAGACTCGAAAGGCGGCAAACTCTCGATGGGCCCGATCTGGGATTTTAATGAAGGCTTCGGTAATGTCGACTATTGCACCCAGGGCAACCCGGAGGGGTTTGTCACCAACTTCAATTACCTCTGCAACGGCGACTATTGGCTCATTCCGTTTTGGTGGGATCAATTTTTTAAAGACCCTGCCTTCGTAAGCCGAGTGGCTTCGCGCTGGACAGAACTAAGGAATGGCCCATTCAAAACACAAGCCGTGCTTGACCACATCGACTCGATCGCCAATGTGTTGACCGTAGATTCGGCGCAGCAACGAAATTTTGTGCGGTGGCCCGTTCTCGGCACCTATGTATGGCCCAACTATTACGTAGGCCAAACCTTTGTTGACGAAGTGAACTGGCTGAAGAATTGGGTTACCCAACGTATGATCTGGCTTGACGCGAATCTTCCGCAGATCAACACGGCAGTTGAACCTGTATCTGCTGCTTCATCCGTAGAAGTTTATCCAAATCCATTTACCTCATCCTTCACCATACAATACAAAAGCAAAACACCCTCGGAAGCTCAGTTTGAGTTTTACGACCTGATGGGCAACAAACTGGTCGGCTTTTCGAAAACAAGTGGTGACAATGGTTTACAACAAGTAGACTACACGCTGAGTGCACCGGCTGGTTGTTACATTCTGAAAGCCAGGGTGGAAAATGAAGTGAGCTACACGAAGGTGATTAAGAATTAAATCTAATCGTAGTAGTAAATCTTAAGTTCTACCGTTCCTTTGATGAAGTCAATTTTCTCAATCGAGATTTTGTGAATGTTCAGGCCGGTCTTTGCCTTTAGCTCTTCGATAAACTGAGGCTTTGCCGACGGTGCAATGTATTCGAGGCCGCGGTAGGTAATGCGTTGTACTTTCTCGTTGCGGATCAACAGGTTCCCGTCAAGGGCAAACACAAACATAATAATAAAGCCATCAAGCACGGCGATCTCCCAGTAATCTCCCCGGCTGATTGCCGTGATCAGCCCCAAGGCAATCACGATAAATAAGTACGTCATGTCTTTGGTAGAGATATTCTCGGTGCGGTAGCGCAGCAACGAAAAGACGGCAAATAAACCGAAGGCTGCCCCGACAGAAAACTCTACCGCCTGCAGCATGTAGGTGATAATAAATATCACCAGGTTGAATAGAAAAAACGTGAAGAAGAAGTCCTTTTTCTTGTAGATGGTATGATACACCAGCCGCACCAGTATGAACATGGAAAATATGTCGATCAGTATCCGAATCAAAAAATTTGTATTGAATAAATGCTCCATTTCTGCCTGTGTTAGTAAATTTTATTTATCCTTGCCCTATATTAGGCAACATTACAGTAACATAAAAGGGAATTGGGCAAAGTCGTACTCATCTTCTTTATTCTTATCAGCGTCTGTCGGGTGGAAGCGCAAAAAACCTTTGCCGAAAACCAAATCTGGCTGGGCAGTTCATGCACTTTTGATTTCAAAAAAGGATGGGCGGCCTCCGTGCAATACCGCGTTCGCGAAACCAAAGACGTAACCAAATACTACGGCTCGTACCTGTTTGCTACCATGGAGTACAAGATCAACAAACATTTCAAATTCTTCCTCGACTACCGCAATGCCTCAATAGTGGATGTGGGGCACTACCATCGCTACGCCGTGGGCATAGAAGCTCAGACCAAATGGAGAAAATTCGAGTTCTCCTTCAGGCCAATGGTGCAACGGCAAAATCAGTACTTCCTTGGCGACGACGAAAACAACTTCGGCTCGAGTGCATATCTCAGGCCGCGTGTTAAAATCCGATATGCCATAACCAAACGTCTTGATGTGTATGCCTACGGTGAACCGTTCGTTGATCTCCAAAACACAACGAGTGTTGACTGGTGGCAGAATGCCACCGGCGTGAAATACGAGTACATCAAAAACCAGAAAATAAATTTCTTTTACATCTGGCAGCCCGACTACACCAAAAAATACCTGCACACCTTCAACATCTACGGCATCGATCTGGATTTTACCATCAAGGTGGGGAAGAAAAAGAAGAAGAAAGACAAGGGAAACACCACAACCGAAGTGCCGGAATAACCCTCTTCATAATAACCGGGATAAACCAATATATTTGTTGTGTTATATCTCATGAAATCTCTTGATCCACGCGTCGCCCGACTTCCGCAAGTAGCTGATACCAAAGCCAAAACAGCGCTTGATCAGTTTGGCACATTTGAAGTCTTTGTGCAGGCGAAAGAAGGGAAGCCCTTTCAACACGAAGGCTGTGTGCATGCGCCAAACCTGGAAATGGCATACATCCTGGCGAAGGAAGCCTTCACCCGTCGGTTTACCTGCGTGTCGTTGTACGTGGTCGATACACAGGATGTATCCGCCTCGCCAACCACCGAAGGAAATCAAAATGTGTACAGCCTCATTGACGACGTGAAGGATGGTCCTGACAAAAAATGGTACGAGGTTTACCATCTTACCAAACGCGGCAAGCAACATGTGCATGCCGGAAGCCTGGAGGCAGGCTCTCCTGGCGGAGCTTTCTCAAAAGCGAAAAGCCTTTGGGGTGCTGACAAAGTAATTTATAATGTGTGGGTAGCCGAACGAGGCAAGATCAGATTCACTACGCCCGAAGAACAAGACCTTTGGAACACCCTTCCGGAAAAGAAATTTCGCGACGCCTCTGATTATAAGGGTGGAGAAAAGTTGAAGAATTTTCTTGATGCTAAATCGAAATAAATGAATTCGCGGATAAAGCAGATTGAGACGTCTATTCATTTGATTCTGGTGCTTGGCGTAGTGCTTAGTTTATTTAAAATAAACCTTGGCGAGATTCTTATACAGTTAGGAGCTTTGACAATCAGTTTATATTATATATGGATCGAGGTGAAGAGCGCTAAATCTATTTCACTTTTTCATAAGTCAATCTTGGTTCTTATTCCTGCCATCGTAATTGTGTTTACGCTTCAGGGATTAAATTTTATTTTCACCATCGCACTGCTTGCTTTGTATTCATTTCTGAAAGGAAGTTTTGAAAATCAAAAAGTAACTGAATGAACAACGACGCATTAAAAGAACTTCTTTACAAGATGGCAGACGACTTGCTCATTCTCGGTCATCGCAACAGCGAATGGACCGGACTTGGGCCGTTGCTGGAAGAAGACATTGCCTTCTCGTCGATGGCACAAGATAAAATCGGGCAAAGCTATGCCTTGTATCAAATACTTCATGACCTCGGAGAACAAGCGCCTGACACCATCGCCTTCACACGAAACGCCAGCCAATTTCACAATTGCCAATTGGTCGAGTTGCCTAACCAGGAGTATGACTTTAGCCTCGTGCGGCATTTTCTCTTTGACACCGCTGATTTTCTTCGCTGGGAATTATTGACACAATCGTCGTATGAGCCGCTGGCATTGCTTGCCAAAAAAATCAAAGGTGAATTGCGCTATCACACCCTTCACGCCAATACGTGGGTAAAACAATTAGGATCGGCTACCACCGAGAGTATTGCGCGTCTTCAGCACTCACTGGAGCAGGCCTTGCCTTACGCGCTCGGCATCTTCGAAGAATCTCCTTTTGAAAAAGAAATTATCTCGACCCGTCTTTTCGCTGGTGAAGAGGAATTAAAAAAGCAATGGCTTCAAAAAATAAACGAAGTCCTCATCCAAACTCAGCTCCGCGTTCCCGACATTTCAACACTCACACCAATAACAGGCGGAAGATCCGGGCATCATAGCGAACACCTGACCTTGCTGCTGAACGAGATGGGAGAAGTATTTCGAATTGACCCTACTGCCGAGTGGTAATGGCGCAGCCAATTATCTTTAGCCTTTTCAAACCATGGGTACTGATCGAGCTATTTCGATAAACGATTTTACTTATCACCTTCCGGAAGATCGTATTGCGCTTACGCCATTGGCCGAACGCGATCAATCAAAACTGTTGGTGTACCGGCAAGGGCAAATCGTGCACTCGCGTTTTTCTAAACTAAGTGATTACCTGCCCTCCCACTCGATTTTGTTTTTCAACAACACCAAAGTAATTCCCGCGCGATTGTTTTTTCAAAAAAATACCGGCGCCACCATCGAAGTCTTTTTGCTTAATCCCATCTCGCCATCTCCTATTGTTTCCATAGCGATGACCGCCACACAAAAGTCACAATGGCATTGCGCGATTGGAAACCTGAAACGATGGAAAGAGAATACTCCTTTGGTTGTCGAAACAGAGCACTTTGCGCTTGACGCGAAGTTGATCGACAGAGCAAACGCAGTAGTTGAATTCACGTGGTCGCCTGCTGATCTTACCTTCTCTGAGGTATTGGAAAAAGTCGGCTCCATTCCACTTCCTCCTTATATTAAAAGAAAAGCCGAACGCGAAGACAGCGAGCGATACCAAACCGTTTATTCAAAAGAAAAAGGAGCCGTTGCCGCACCTACCGCAGGACTTCATTTCACAGATAAGGTCCTTGAGTCGCTGAAGGAACGAAACATAGTCACTGAGTTTCTCACCTTGCACGTGAGCGCTGGCACTTTTCAGCCCGTGAAAACAGCCAATGCAAAAGAGCATACGATGCATGCTGAGCAGATCATTATCACCAGGAAAAACGTGGAGCAACTACTGATTGCTGACAGACCAGTAGTTGCCGTGGGCACCACGTCGATGCGATCGCTGGAGAGTTTATATTGGTATGGCGTAAAACTAGTTCACCATGCTCAGGCAGATTTTATTATCCACCAGCAAGATGCTTATACACTGAAACCTTGCTCAAAAGAAGAGTCGTTGGAGGCAGTACTTAAAAAAATGGATGACTCAAAAACTGATCAGCTTATTGGCGAGAGTTCCATCTACATCATGCCGGGCTATGATTTCAAATTAGTCGAAGTACTCATCACTAACTTTCATCAGCCGGGCTCCACGCTGATTTTGCTCGTGGCTGCCTTTGTCGGTGACGATTGGAAAAAAATCTATGGCGCAGCGCTGAGCAACGACTATCGTTTCCTTAGTTATGGGGACAGCTCGCTGTTATTCCGAAATCATTGAAGTAAGATCACGCCATCTTTGGCCATCATCAGTAGCTTTATTCCAAAGCCGATGAGGCAAATACCAATGACGATATTCATAATCATCAGAAAGCGGTGCGTGATCAGGCGGCGCAGTTTGTCGGCGAGAAAAGCCTTTGTAATGTCGGTGGCCAGCACCGTGGTAAGTAACGCAGTGAAGAAGATAAAAAATTCGAAGCCTGTGGAATAATGGAACTCCACCGTAGCAAAGCTGATGGTACCAATCCAGAAAATAAATACCATCGGCGTAATTCCGTTGATGATAAATCCTTTAAGAATGTATTTAAGCGGGCGCTTTTCGGCGGCAGCCATGAAGGAAACTTCTCTTGCTTTGCGCGCTTTGATCACCAGATGATATAACCCAAACAAGATAAGGATCGCGCCTCCAATGTAGGCCATGACCGTTTTTGAATGGGGGTCGTTAAGAAACTGAAACAGTCCGAAATAACAGATGGTGACGTAGATGATGTCGCTGACGGATACACCAATCGCCACCAATGCTCCATTCCAGAACCCTTTCTCCACACTTGTTTGAATGATGGTGAAGAACACAGGGCCTACCAGAAAGGCGAGCAAAAACCCGAACTGTATTCCGTTGAATACGATTGACATTAGCGGGAAATAAAGTTAATCCATTCTTCCAATTGCGCATTTTTCATCACGCGCGGAAATTTATTCTGACCTCCAGCCTTTCCTTTTGATTCCAACCAATCATAAAATTTCTGCAACGGCAACACATCCACGATCACTTCCTTCAGTGCAGCGCTTCGTTCAACGGCATAATCGTCGTTGAGTTCCTTCAGGTGTTGATCGATTTTATCTTTCAATACTTTAGGATCCACTTTATCATCAGTACCGATGTACCAGTGATGAGCGAAGAGTGATCCGTACGGAATTCCGGACACGGTAAACTCCATAATAGAAATGTTCAGGTCATTGGAAACCATTTCTATGGCCTTATTCATATTCTCAACGGAGAGATGCTCTCCACACAAACTGAGGAAGTGCTTGGTTCGTCCTGTAATATGTATTTCAGATTCTTCAATCGACGTGAATTTAATTACGTCGCCAATCAGGTAACGCCACGCGCCAGAGCAGGTAGAAAGCAGAAGTGCATAGTCTTTTCCTTCTTCTACCTCATCAATGAGTAGCGCTTCCGCATCGGGTTTAATTTCGCCGGAAGGCAAAAAATTGCGATCGTCAAAGGGTACAAATTCATAAAACAGTCCGTTGTTCAACACCAGTTTCATCGACTTGCTCTTTGGCACAGCCTGATAGGCGAGAAATCCCTCCGACGCAAGGTATGTCTCAATATAATAGATCGGTCTCCCTAACAATTTTTCAAATCCCTTGCGATAAGGATCCATCGATACGCCGCCGTGCACATACACGCGAAGGTTAGGCCATATCTCGTGAATATTCGCCACCTTATAATAATCTAAAATCTTTTCGATCAGAATCTGAATCCACGCCGGAACGCCCACAATAATACCAATGTCCCAATCCTTTGCTTTGCGCACAATCTGGTTGAGTTTACTTTCCCAGTTACGACTCTTGGCAATCTTCTTCCCGGGCTTATAAAAATGCTGAAACCAAAACGGCAGGCGTGCCGCCTGAATCCCGCTAAGGTCGCCTTCGAAGTAACTTCCTTTCTTATTCAAATGAGTGCTTCCGCCAATCATTAAAATGCCAGCCTCGAAAATAGAAGCCGGCAAATCGTATTTGGAAAGTGATAAAATCTGGCGAATGCTCGTGCGCTGAATCGCCTTCGTCATCTCTTTGGTAACGGGAATATGCTTCGACGCTGACTCGGAGGTACCCGAGCTAAGGGCAAAGTATTTTATCCGGCCTGGCCAACATATATTTTTCGCGCCCTTGTAGGTCAGCTGCCACCAGTCTTTATAAATCTTGTTATAATCGTGAATCGGCACCGAAGCTTTGTATGCTTCATAAAAGGATTTCCCTTTTTTGCGGAACTGCGACAAAATGGAATCAAAGTCGTAATACTTACCAAACTCAGTGCCGCGAGCCGTAATCATCAGCTCTTTAAGTTCCTCTTTTTGAAGTTCAAGGGGCGAAGAATATTCCTGGTGAAGGTTTTCGCGAAGTTTAATCCCTTTTTTGAGTAACGTACCGATGATCGCCATAACTTTACGGAAATGATAATTGAGGCTAATTTATACAATGAACATCACAAATAATATTACCTTTTTCCGAAATAAACTCTTAAATACCGGATGCAGGCTGGTGGCCGTAAGCAAGACCCAACCCGTTGAAAAACTCAAGGAAGCCTATGACGCGGGCCAGCGGATTTTTGGTGAGAATAAAGTGCAGGAACTTGTGGCGAAGCAAAGCGAATTGCCATCAGACATTGAGTGGCACATGATCGGTCATCTGCAAACCAACAAGGTAAAACAACTCGTGCCTTTCGTATCGTTGATTCACTCTGTGGATAGCTTCAAAGTATTGGAAGAAATTAACAAGCAGGCAAAAAAAAATAATCGAATCGTCAACTGCCTTTTGCAGGTTTACATTGCAAAAGAAGAAACCAAATTCGGATTTGACGAAGCAGAGTTGATGGACTTACTTCAGTCGGGTAAAATCGCTTCACTTAATTCAATAAAAGTTTGTGGCCTGATGGGCATGGCCACCTTCACCGAAAATAAAGACCAAGTGAGAACCGAATTCAAAAGTTTAAAAACTCTTTTCACCAGGCTTGCGCAACTTAATTTACCTCCCAACATGGAGATGAAAGAAATATCCATGGGCATGAGCCAGGATTATGACATCGCTGTTGAAGAAGGAAGTACGCTGGTGCGAATCGGTACTTCCATTTTTGGAAGCCGCTAAGGATTACTCAAGCTCAAGGATCAAGGCCGTTCTTGCAGGAACCTTGATGGCATCCAGCGATGGTATCACCTCATCCGTGATTACGTTTTTCGCACGAACCTTTCCTTTTAAAAGCTCTTGAAAGCGTTGTGTGTTAAGAACATTCTCGTTGGCATTACCATTCATGATCACCATCACCATCTCGTTGCCGAGGGTACGAAAGTACACGTACACATTATCCTTTGGAATGAAATGGGTGATCTTGCCTGAATGAATTACCGGCTTTGATTTGCGCCAGTTAAGCAGTTTAGTAATGAATGCACGAGCCTCAAGTTGATCAGGCGTACCATTTTTGGGATTAAATAAATCCGAGGCATCGCCAGGCCAGCCGCCAGGGTAATCCCGGCGCACCTGAGGATGACTGCTCGCATCACCGTCCATTAATATTTCAGTTCCGTAATAAATCTCTGGAATTCCGCGAGCCGTCATCAGAAATGAAAGTCCCATTTTAAACTTGGCAAGGTCTTTCCCTACGGTCAGGAAGAACCTGGTCATGTCATGGTTGTCTAAAAAAGTGAGGTTGTTGTTGGCATTCGGGTATTGAAAATCATGACTCAGTAGATCATACAACCGGGTAAGCCCGGTATCCCATCCTCCATTTTCGTTGAGCGCTCTGGGAACAGCAAAACAAAAAGTGAAATCAGTTACCGAAGGAAGATTAGACTCATACCCGTCGGTATTCTTTGCGCCTTTTTGCCAGTAGGCAGTCTGCGCAACAGACGGAATCCACACTTCACCTACGAGTCCAAACTGAGGATATTCGTCAGTAAGTGCTTTCGCCCACCGCGCCATGAAATATTTATCAGGATAGGGGTAAGTATCCATCCGGATGCCGTCGATACCGGCGTACTCAATCCACCACAATGAATTCTGAATCAGGTACTGTGCGAATAATGGATTCGACTGGTTTACATCGGGCATGGTTGTATCAAACCAACCGTTTACCATCAGCACGGAGTCAGCTTTTGACCGATACGGATCAGAGATCAAACCTCCTCTGTAGTTAGAGCTGGTGTAGGTGGGAAAGTGATGGATCCAATCTTTCTCGGGCGCATCTTTGACTAACCAATGCTCATTGCCAATGTGATTCATCACCATGTCTTGAATTACTTTCATTCCAGACTGATGTGACTTGTTGATCAGTGTAAGGTACTCTTCGTTGCTGCCGAAGCGCGCATCCACTTTATACAAATCGGTGATGGCATAGCCATGGTAGCTTTCGCGTTTCTGGTTATTTTCCAACACCGGGTTTAGCCAAAGCGCTGTAACTCCAAGGTTTTTAATATAATCGAGATGATCTGAAATTCCCTTGAGGTCGCCGCCATGTCGGCCGAAGGGTTTTTCACGATGCGTGCCTTGAAAAAATCCAGGCAGCGTATCGTTCTTAGCATCACCATTAGCAAACCGGTCGGGCATGATCAGGTAAACTACGTCGCTGGAGTTGAAGCCCTGAATGCGATTGGGGGCTGTTGATTTATTTTTTAGTTCGTAATTGTAGGTAAACGTTTTCTTACCAGCCTTGAATTGAATGGCAACAGTTCCTGCCTTTGCAGATGCGCTCACATCAAGTTTTAGAAACAGGTAATGCGGATTTTCAACATTTATTTTTTGAAGCAACGTGACGCCGGGATAACTTAACGATACCTCATGTTTGCTCAGATCTGCGTTGTGATGATAAAACAGAATCTGCAACTCGTGATTCTTCATCCCTACCCACCAGAACGCTGGCTCTACGCGATCAAAGGTTGTTGCGGTTTGTGAAAAACAAACGCCAGATGAAAGTACAGTTATTAAAACGAGTATAGAAATTTTGGCAGTTATTGAGCGCATCGTATTGAGGATTTAATTTTTGATGATCTTTTTTCTTACCACTCCGGCTCCGGTTGAAATCTCAAGAACATAAAGTCCGGAAGAAAAAGTAGAGATGTCCCACGTTTTCTCATCCACCCGAGTGGGTTGCAAGGCTGCGCCGGTCAGCGTTCTTGCCTGCACCTGAATAATGTCCGCATCTGATTTTACTTGAAATCTGTTTTGCGCCGGGTTGGGATAAATCGTCACTTCTACCGAAGGTGTATCAGCAATGGCCGTAACCACGGATGGTGATTTGATTTTGACATCCGTGTAAAGATGATAATCTCCCGGAGCAATGGTAAGGGGAAGCCCCGACGAAGGAACAGTAACTGCCGCTCCCTGATTATAATAATCGTACCAGGTACCAGCATGTGGAAAAGTCATCGTGATAGTTTGGCTAGTGACATCCATATTGGAAACAATCTGCGCATTCATTTGTGTTGAGTCTGCGGGCGTTGCGGTGTAAGGTGTATTCTTCAACGAGATCATCTGCACCAGCGAGGAGCTGCTGTTACTAAATTGTGCGGCACCAGTTGAGGTAAACACGTTAAAGTTTTTTCGCAGTCGCATCAAGTCTGCAGTAAAGTTCCACAAGGATTTACGGGTAGGATCCTGCAGATAGCTCCACGTTACAGGCTTGGGGTCAAGGCGGCAATTATTGTTTACTGTTCCATCCTGGCATTCATTGATGCTGTGATCAAAGCCAAGTTCGCCAAATTCCCACAGCATCTTTGGACCAGGTATGGTATAAAATATCAACGACGCTGCTTTCATCCGATTTAGTGCGATCACATTATTTTTTACTGAATAATCGCCCGATACATTTCCGAACTGTAGGTTTCTGTACATCTCCCGCTCTTCGTCATGACTTTCCATATAACCCACAGCACGCGGTGCAGACCATCCTTTATTGCCGTAATACATTCCGCTGATATCGGCGCCACTAGCGTAGCCCATCGTGTTTTGTCCGTAAGCGTAGTTGAAGTTTTCCCACAGCATCATCCCTCTTCCCTGCGCCACCTGATAGTTGGCCAGAACTGTCTCTTCGGAGTTGGCAGCGAAGTGTTCAAGAATAATATATGCATCTGGAAACTTAGACCACAGCACATTCGCCATGCGACTCAAGTTGTCGACGCGTGATTGGTCGTAGTTGCCCACAGTACTCTCGTTGGAAACTGTCTGGGTAAAGCCTTTCGCTAAATCGTAGCGATATCCATCGATCTTATATTCGCTGATCCAGTGATAATTGATTGTGTCAAGGTATTTTCGAGTGTACGGACTTTCGTGGTTTAAATCGTTAAACACGCTGTACGGATGCGGCGCCGAAACATTAAACCATTTATTCGTAGCATTTGGATGACCGTTGACGAAATCATAATCCAACATCGCATACGAGTTGGGTAAATCCTGATGGTTCATCACAATGTCCATAATCACCGCGATACCATTGGCGTGGCACTTGTCCACAAATTCTTTGAGTTTGTTTTTCGTGCCATAGTATTTCTGCACGGCAAACATAAACGTGGGGTTATATCCCCAGCCGATCTCACCATTAAACTCAGTAATGGGCATCAGCTCAATGGCGTTCACGCCTAATTTTTTAAAATAAGAAATGGTGTCGATCAGGCTTTGAAAGTTGCGATGGTTCGAGTCAAAAAAATCGCGGATCAATACTTCGTAGATGACCAATTTCTCCTTGGCTGGCTTGGTATAGTTCACCGTCTGCCATTGATAAGGTGTTTGTCCGGTTTGTAATACAGAAAAGCGGTTGAAGTACCATTGCGAACTAATTGCATTCGCAGGAACTGAAATTAAATTAGGATAGGTAGTGGCCGGAATCTGAGTGTCTTCAGGTTCCAGAATTTTATCTGCGTAGGGGTCGGCGATGCGTAAGGTTTGGTCGACCAAATATTGAAACGCATATTCTTTTCCTGCAGTCAGCCCGGTAAGTTCAACCCAAAAATGTTCGCCGTCCTTGTTCATGAGATTCGAGGGCAACACACTCCAATTGGAAAAATCTCCAATGGCATAAATGGAAGTTTTTCCTGGCGCCCAGAAACTGAGCGTCGCTTTGGAGGCGTCATTGGGATTGTAATTGATTCCGTCAATTATTCCAGCCGGACGTGAAGCCACGGGGCTTGTCTGTGGAATATTAAAAGTAAATGTCGCCGAGCTTGATTTGGAATTGGCGGTTGCCGTAAGCGTTGCACTATAGAAAGAAACCGTATCGCTTACGGTTAGCGTGTAAGAATAGCTGGTCAGTGCAGTTTGCGTATTGACAATTTTATTGTTGATCGATAAACTAAAGTCGGCGGTGACAGGTGTGGTAGCCTGCACCTGAATGGTATTTCCTTTTGTTACAAACAATGGCTGTTGTGTAGGCGCAGTAAGTTTCACCTGAAAAGATCCATCCCAAAAGGTGGCAATGAAATCGGTGGTCTGGCCGTTGGCCCAATCGTTTCCTTTCAGCAGAATACCCAATTGAGTTTGCGTACTGATGTCAGAGGCAAAAAAATCAGAAGGTTTGAACGTAATCGAAAAAATAGTTTTTCCTCCAGCCGTTGATAAGGTGCATTTGGCGTGATTGGTTGTTGCGGTATTACTGCTTGCCGGGTTCACGTTGTAGTTGGCATTGATCGCAGTGTTTCCAGGAATCCACACCCATACCCACGCATCCGTGAGCGACGCCAGCGAAGTACCCGTGACATCATAGTTGACAGTAATCTGATCATTGTATCGGAAGAGCGTTGGAGTAATGGTCGGATTGAGGGTGACCTTTTGCGCATACAGCGCGCACGAAAGAAAAAATGCAAGCGCTGTTAAATAACTATTTTTCTTCATCACGTTCGATTTAACTATACGAAGGTACTATAAGAAAATCAGGGGCCGAAGCCCCTGATTTAATGAAATCTAAAATTTGATTAGAAACTAAATGTGTACTCTCCTGTCGCCGTGTTGAAGGTGATTTGAGCAGTCCCTGCAGTCACAGGAATATTGCTTCCACCTTGCGTGCCGATACCGTTAGGGAAAGTGGTATTACCCCAGTTGATAGTCCATGCCGCGTTGGCCCTGAATTTAGCAGAAGCCGCAGTCAGTGTAACTTTGCCAGACCATTTGTAAGGGTTGGCTGGGTTCTGAATGAGGAATGTGTCTGTTCCCCATCCGCCTGGAGTTCCATCACCAATGATTCCAAGTTGAGTGCAAGTTGTACCTGCTACTGCATTGTTGGTCGCGTCGCCAAAGAAGAATTCTCCGGTGGCTGTGTTGATGTACACAAAGTAGCTGGTTGTGCTTGCTACATTAATGTTATCTCCACCTAACTTGCCCCAACCAGATAATCCTGTGGAGGAGATGTAACCCAAACCCCAGTTAGTACCCCAATCGTCGTTGGCTCTGAATTTAAATTGTTTTCCTCCGGTCATTGTTACAGTGCCAGTCCATACGTTAGGATCGGTGCCGCTCTTTGTCAACTCGGTGTCAGCGCCCCAGCCGCCTGGAGTTGCATCACCGATTACACTCACTTTCGTGTAGGTCGTGGTAGTAAGCGGAGTGAAGGTATAAACTCCTGTACCGGAATTAAAGTCCACCTGATAGTACCCTGAATTATTCACAGGAATATTAGCTCCATTTGGCAAACCAGTTCCAGTCGGGAAGTCAGCTGAACCCCAGTTGGTCGTCCACGCATCGTCTGCGCGGAACTTCGCTGATTTACCTCCAATTAGGTACAGCTTCGTCGTCCAATCACCGGGTTTGTTGATTGGATCAGGACGATATAAATCGGTATCGTTATTCCAACCGCCTGCGGTAGCGTCACCGATAATTCCAATCGAGTTGCTGGCTACGTAAGTTGTAATTGTCAGTGTAACCACGTTGGAATAAATGGTATCATTTGATTCATTGGTTGCCTTTACACGGAAATCCACCAAACCATCTGCGCCAGGCGTTGTACCAAAGCCCAACGCAATCTTATTCAAATCAAGTTGCGTGTAAGTCTTGCTGAACGATGACATTACCGTTGAGTTCGGTGTAGCGAAGTTGGTACCACCCTTTGCATATTGCAGTTGATATACTTTCACTCCGTTATAACCATTGAAGGCCACATTCCACGAAAGTGTATCACCGATTTTGCTTGATGTAGCCGCCGACGTTTTGATTTTAGTTGAAGTAGACGACAACACTAAGTCACCGTAAGGTGTTACAGAAACCTGAACCACATTCGAAGTTTTCTCTTGCGCGTTGTTGCTCAACGATGAAACTACCTTTACATCCAGCGATACCACTTTGCCGATTGATCCGCCAAGTTTTAACGCCATGGCGTTGATCTCCTTGCCCAGCAGGGCTCCACCTAACGCAAGCGAGGTACCGGTGATATCCTTGGTATATGCTGTCGCAAAATTTTTGCCCGAAGCGCCCACCACGATGCTAAACTTAGGCACCAAACCTGTGGCGTATTTAGGGTCATTCCAGGTCAGCGACAAGGCCGAACTCAGCGAATCCTTCGCCGAGATAGATACGGTTGTTGTCGACGCTGAAATTGACAGCGCCGTGCTGTTCAGCGCAAACTGCGGCGTTTCTTCAAGCTTGGTACATGAAGCGATAAGAGCTACGATAGCCGTTATCGAAACTAAAACCCAAGATTTGTTCATACGATTAAAATTTTTCATTGAATAGAATATTTTCCGGTCTTGAAATTGACAATGATTTTGTATGTACCAGAAGCACCAGGTCCCTGGAAGTTGCTGTTGGCATCTGGCTTGAAGGCATCGCCCGAGGTATTGTTGGTTGAACCAGGCGCATCAAATGCATACTTGTGCGTCCAATCGCCAGCCACCGGAATGAACAAGAATTGTTTTCCGCCGGTCAGCGCCAGGGCATCAATCTGGAACAAGTACGAATTCACTTTCGTGAAGGTCTGCGTTGCATCCGGATGCGTAGAATCGTTGGCCCAGCCTGATGGAGTAGCATCACCCACAATGTACAGGTGAGCAGGAACCGGATAAACCACATCGAGGTAGGTCGATATGTTAATCTTCACCACATTCGAAAACTGCGGTTCTTTGCCATTGGCTAACGTTGCTTTAATTCTGAACTCAAAAGGATGTACGTAATAATCCTTTAACTCAAGGTTAGAAAGAGCCGTGTTCAATTCCTTCACCGTAAAAGTATGGAGTCTGTCGTTGGTGTACGACAGTGAAACCATCTTAGGGTTTGAGAAATTAGAGCCCGTAGTATCAATCTGCAGTGTGTAGTGAACATCTTGCGTGCTCGCCCCATTCGAAAACGAATAGGCAGGGTTGGTCCACTGAAACTGAACAGTGCTATAATTTTCCTGTGCCTTCGAAAGCACCAAATCAGCAGCGGAAGAAACTGACAGCGTCGGCGTGGAGCCTCCCACGTAGGTTACGTTGGTATCATCGTTATTGCAGGACACGAATAGCAATCCTGCCAACAGAGAATAAATAAATAAGGATTTAAAGTTTTTCATAAATGTGATATTTAATATTCTGTGTTATTAATATCCTGCGTTTTGCTTCAAAGTAGGGTTCGCACTCAAGTCGGTGGTCGGGATAGGGAAAAGATTCAAATGAGCATCCGTAGACATTCCATTTGCCACATTTCCTTTCCAAGGCCAAACGTAAGTGCTGTTAGAAAACTTGCCGTAACGGATGAGGTCAGTTCTTCTGTGACCTTCCCAGTACAACTCGCGGGCTCTTTCATCAAGAATCCAATCGAGGGTAAGTTGTGCGCCGGTAATATTTCCTGTTGTATTTCCATAGGCACGGGTCAACACTGAATTCACATACGTAAGCGCTGTAGCTGCATCACCACCAGAACCACCGCGCAACACAGCTTCGGCATACATCAAGTATGCATCCGCCAGGCGGAACATCGGCCAATCGGTATCTACGAAATCAGGAACTCCACTTGCTGAAGGACCGTCAGGAATTGTACGGTTGGTAAATTTCTTAATGGCATATCCGTCAGTGAAAGCGCCGATATCGGTGATCACTAAGTTCTGACCTGAAGTATAGAACTGAGCTCTCTTGTCGGTATTGCCACTTGGATCTGCAAACTTGGCCACCAATGCCGAAGTAGTGCGCGTACCACCCCATGTACCAGTCACACCAAAATTAGTAGCCGTCATTGAGCCGCCCAATGCTGCGTGAATGATGTAATCCATACCACCGTACGATTGTGAATGTGCACCGTCGTAGTTAATGGTGAAGATCAACTCAGGGCTGGTATTGTTATTCGCTGCAAAGTTCAGCAGGTAATTGCTTGCCAGAGAATATTTGTTCAGCGCGAAAAGTTTGTTCAAAGCTGTGATACACTCAGTGTATTTTTTATTCCCAGCGCCAAGGTATGTTTCTGCATTGAGATACAACTTAGCTTGCAACATGTACAACGCCCCTTTGGTGGCATGGCCATAATCAGCGCCGCCAGGAACGCCTGATGGATCAGGAAGTGCGCTTTCAATCGCAGTTAGTTCACCTTCGATGTAGCTAAACAGTGAAGCTGGATCAGTTTGCTTAGGGAAGAATGCACCTGGCAAATCAGCTTCCGTCACAAACGGAGGATAACCGAAATGATCCAATGCATGCCAGTACGCCAGCGCTCTTACAAATCGTGCTTCCGCGCGGTATTGTTTTACCGATGCATCAGAAGAAGCTGCAGATGCGCGAATAAATTCATTGGCGATCGTCACGGTGTACATTTCGCGGGAATACATGGCCGCGATAAACACGTCGTTTGGAGTCCAGTTTTGCCAGTGAAAGTTTTTAATCGTCTGGTCATTCCAGGCAATCACCGCTTCGTCGGTGGTGAGTTCCTGCGTATTCCAAAGTTCACGCAAGTACACACCGAAACCTTCGTCCAATCCGGCGATATCCGAATTACCTGCAGGTCCTTGTTGTCCACTCAACGCAAAGCTCGCATATAATTTTGCCAATCCTGAAAGATAATCGGCAGGTGTGTTATACACTGTAGTCGCGGTTACCGCCTGGCTTCCGAGCGACTTAGGATTCAAGTCATTGACACACGAAGGCATTAACGCAATCAGGGCTAATGCTACAACTATTGTTTTTAATGATTTCATATTCATCTCTGTTTTTTGAGATTAAAAAGTAACATTCAAGCCTAACAAAAATGTGCGAGGCCGTGGGTAAATGTTGTTATCGATTCCACCGTCCACTTCCGGATCAATGCCTTTGTACTTCGTCACGAAGAATGCATTTTGAACAGTCAAGCTAAGACGTGCTTTCAACTTCTGGGTGAAGAGTTGGTCGATGTTGTAACCAAAGCTGATGTTATCCATCTTGAAGAAGGAAGCATTTTGAATGTAATAGCTCGAGTAGTACTGAGGGTTAACAAACTTCGTATCGCTGATTCCAGTTGGCAGGTTGTTGAAGAAGCCAGCCTGGTTGTACATCGCGGCATAAAATGCTTTAGACGACTGGTTGTTGTTGTACACGTAGTTGCCAAAGCTGAAGCGACCTGAAAAGTAAAAGTCAAACTTCTTGTACGTTACGCGCGAGTTGATACCCATGAGCAGGTCGGGCTGCGGTTTGAAGTAATGGAACTTGTTCAGGTTGCTGGCTGTGATGTCACCGCCTTTACCTGTTTTGTCCACATACAGTCCTTCAATCGGATGGCCTTGTGCATCGTAGATTTGTTTGAATGCAAAGAAGGTGTTCACAGGATATCCCACTTGAATATTCTGGATTGTAGTGCCGACACCTCCGGAGATTCCGCCAGTCAAAATACCCGGATAAGTCGGATCGTCAGTTTTCAACAGTTTAGTAACCTTGTTTTCATTGTGAGCCATGTTGAAACCAATATTCCATTCGAGGTCTTGAGTTTTCACAGCCACACCACGCAAGGTCAATTCGATACCTTGGTTTTGAAGATTACCTACGTTGGTGGTAAGGTAGTTAGAGAAGTTACTTCCGGCAGCAACCGGGATAAAATTGATAAGGTCGCTGGTTTTCTTTTGATACACATCGATCGTACCGGTGATCTTGTTATCCAGGATACCAAAGTCAACACCAATATCTACTTGTGCCGTAGTTTCCCATCTGAAGTTAGGGTCATACGGTTGAGGGCGCCAGGTATTTACAAACGAATTACCAAATTGATATTGCGCCTGTGTGTTACTCAATTGATACAACGCCAAATAAGGGTACGTACCACCTACATCTTGATTACCTGTGATACCGTAGCTTGCTCTCAGTTTCAAATCTGAAATCAGTCTTGAATCTTGCAAGAACGATTCGTTCTTCATGGTCCATCCCACCGCAACAGAAGGGAAAATTTTGAATCTGTTTTGTGAAGAGAAACGCGACGACGCATCATCCCTGAAAGAAGCTGTTACTAAATATTTATTGGCGTACGAATAATTCACGCGACCAAAAAATGAAAGAAGATAATTCGGATTTGGAACAGCTGCTTTTGGCACAGGTGTAACCTTATCGGCGGCTACATCATTGAAAGTATAAACTACTGCCGGAGGATTTGCACCATTGTAGGAAGCATAGTTTCCGGCATCCCATTGCGCTTGCGTTGGCGGTGCAGTTCTGGCAAAGTTGGTTGAGTACCTTTCAAATGCCTGATACGAGTAACCTGCAGTGACATCAAACTTGTGCTGGTTGATTTGCTTTGAATAGTTGGCGTACAAATCAATAAGGCGTGATTTGTTATCACCGGTATAATTGATTCGTTGACCGAAGCCGCTACCAAAAGTAAAGGCTGCATTATAAGGCGCATTGTTATGACCAGTAGAAGTTGAATAGTCAAAACCGGCATTCACTGTAAACTTAAGCGCAGGAAGTGCGCGAAGGCGATAGTCCAATTTTAAGCTACCAATACCACGATATACATACGACTTATTGTCGGTTTGATACAACATGGCCACTGGGTTAGAAGTAGCAATGGTGATCGGGTTTGCTTCCGGATCAATAGCACCGCTAGGCAACGAACTTGAAAGGCTGGTCCAGGTGTAGTAGCCACCCCAATCTTTGTTGCCGTTATAAACGGGTTGCGTCGGATCGAATGAAGTCGCTGCACCTACTGCTCCGGCGTTGCTGAAGTTTTGAGTAGTGTAGCTTCCTTTGAAGGAGGCGTTCATTACCAGATCCCCATCCAGCATCGAGGGATTCAAGTTCAAGTTCAATGAATTCCGAACGAAATTGGTAGTCTTCAAAATACCTTCCTGATCGGTGTATCCGTACGAAACACGGTATGGAAGATTTTTATAAGTACCAGAAACACTCAGGTTATGGTCATGCGAAATAGAAGTTTGGAAAATTTCCTTTTGCCAGTCGGTATTGCCAGTGCCCAATCTTTTCTGTGCCGCAGCAGTCAACCCAGACAAGCCAGCAGCCAATTGATCGGCTACTGTTTTTCTGAACTGATCGCCGTTCATTACTTCAAAATATTTCATTGGTGAAGCGGCCGCTACAGTGGCATTATAAGTTACCTGCGGTTTACCTTCTTTACCTTTCTTGGTTGTGATGATGATCACACCGTTGGCCGCACGCATACCGTAGATAGCCGTAGCCGACGCGTCTTTCAACACCGTGTACGATTCAATGTCATTCGGGTTCAACGCCGCCAGCGGGTTGGCCAAACCAGAAGTTCCATTGTTGTCCACCGGAAAACCATCGATCACAATTAGAGGATCTCTGCTACCAGTACCTGAACCGTCTCCACGAATACGAATTGTTGATCCGCTACCCGGAGCACCGTTGTTGGTTGTGATTTGCACACCGGCTACTTTACCGATGAGCATGTCTTGAGGTGAAGAAAGAATCGCTCTGTTGAAGTCCTTGGTTCCCACCGCAGCGATTGAGCCAGTCACATCTTTCTTTTCCTGCTGACCGTAACCAACCACTACAATCTCAGAGAGAGCAACCACATCAGTTTGCAGCACAATGTTGATCATTGTTTGCGCGCCAACTTCTACTTCCTGGGTCTTATACCCTACAAATGAAAAATCGAGAACGGCTTTGTCGCCCACGTTGATTTTAAATTCGCCGTTGGAATCCGTAACGGTTCCATTGCTAGTTCCTTTTTCAAGGATGTTTACGCCCGGCAAAGCGGCTCCATCATCCGATGAGGTCACCTTACCCGATACAGTCCTTTGTTGTGCAAAACCCGAGAGAGCCCCGCAGACCAACAACACTGTCAAATACCTGCTTAGTGACAGATAAAATTTGATCATAAAGTACTTTGGTTTATAGGTTATTAAAAAGTTGTTTAAGTCGGGTTTCATTAAATAATTTTGAGTAGTATAGGACTTTAAATAATGAACTCGGCTTATTCAAAGGTATGTTTGGGCACGATAAAAAATTCAAAAAAACCCCTAAAAATTACGGGAAACGAATCCGCAAACGTTTGCTGAAAAATGTTGTATATTTATTCTTCCAATCTGTAATCCACGCTTAATGAAATTCAATCAAGTTACCATCAAAGACATCGCGCGAGAACTCGGTATTTCTCCTTCCACTGTTTCCAGAGCGCTGAAAGATCATCCAGACATCAGTGTTGAAACAAAGAAGGCGGTGAATGCCTTGTCTGAAAAATTGAATTATCAACCCAACATTGTAGCCCTCAATCTCCGACAGAAAAAGACCAATACCATCGGTGTCATAATCCCTGAAATTGTACACTTCTTCTTCTCCACCATCATCAGTGGTATTGAAGACGTAGCCTACCAGGCCGGGTACAATGTCATCATCGCACAATCCAACGAATCGTATCAACGCGAAGTAACAGACATGAAAGCGCTGTTCAATAGCCGCGTTGACGGGATGCTGCTTTCGCTTTCGCGCGAAACCACAAACTTCGATCACATCGAATCCATTATCTCGAAAGGTGTACCGATCGTTTTCTACGACCGCATGTACGATAGCCCTACCTCAAGCAAAGTAATTGTGGATGACTACGCCGGTGCTAAAGAAGCTGTGCTTCATATGGTGGATCAGGGATGTAAACGAATTGCTCACCTGATGGCTGCCCCTAACCTCATCATCAGCATTGACCGATTGAAAGGATACCAGGATGCACTCATCGAAAGCAAACTAGAACCAAATAAGGAATATGTGATGGAATGCTACTCGGGCACATTTGAAGAAGGCAAGCGTGCCACAAAAAAGCTTTTGTCTCTTCCCAATCCGCCTGATGCAATATTTGCCAACAACGACCCGATGGCCATGGGCGCCATGATGGCAATAAAAGAAAAAGGGCTGCGTATTCCGGAAGACATTGCTATCGTTGGCTTCAGCAACTGGTTCTTCGGTGAAGTGATGGATCCATCGCTCACCAGCGTAGATCAGCCTGGTTTTGAAATGGGTCAGGAAGCAGCACGCATGCTCATCAAACAAATTGAGTCAAAAGACAAAGGCGAGCCTGTGCTCGAGACAAAAATTCTGAAGACCAAACTGGTGATTCGCAATTCATCGCTGAAAAAAGACAAGAAAAAAGGCTAATCGTCGCAAAAAATTTTAGTCGCAAACGTTTTCTGCTTTTTTAAAAGCGGATTTGACTTGTGGCGTGCCTTCATTTCAAGTTACTTGGTGGCTTAACCACTCAACCACAGCATCAATGCCTGCAAAATCTTCAACGTGTCAACGGCTCGGCAGCGTTTTAAATTTTCAAATCAACGGACCTCAGATCACCGTTGAAACAACGTTCGGCTGGTTAAAGATCACAGCCTACTCACCAAAAATAGTGCGCGTCACAGTGTCCGCATCGGGTGAGTTTGAGGATTTCTCTTATTCGGTCATTGAATCGCCAACCACTAACACATTCGAACTTGACGATGCCGGGGAATACCTAGTAGCCAGAACTGCCGATGTGCATTTGGTAATCGAAAAGAATCCGGTGCGACTGATCTTCAAGACCGCTGATGGCCGGATTCTAAACGAAGAAGATCCTCTTGCTACCTCGTGGATCGGCGAACAAATCTCGACTTACAGAAAACTTCAGGATGGCGAGCGCTTCATCGGCATGGGAGAAAAGACAGGAAACCTGGATCGACGGGGAACGGCGCTACAAAACTGGAACACTGACGCCTACGCCTACAACGCAGGCACCGATCCGCTCTATTCTTCGATTCCTTTTTACATTGGACTTCATCACGGATTGACGTACGGAATCTTTCTCGACAACACGTTCAAATCGTTTTTCAATTTTGGTGCTTCCAACAATCGCTTCTCCAGTTTTTCGGTTGACGCCGGCGACTTGAATTATTATTTCATGTACGGCAACTCGGTGCGCGAAATCATTCATCATTATACCTGGCTTACCGGCCGAATGGAAATGCCACCCGCCTGGAGCATTGGCTATCAGCAATGCCGCTACAGTTACTATCCCGACAAGGAAGTACTGAATGTGGCGCGCACGTTTCGTGAAAAGGAGATCCCCGCCGACGCCATCGTGCTCGACATTCACTACATGGATCACTACAAAATCTTCACTTGGGACAACAAGAAATTTCCTGACCCCAAGGGAATGATAGCTGCCCTCAAAGCGGCAGGGTTTCACATGGTGATTATGTGCGACCCGGGCATCAAGGTGGAACAAGGATACGAAACCTACGACGACGGAATTCGCAACAATGTATTTCTGAAATATCCTGACGGCGAAAACTACACCGGTCAGGTGTGGCCCGGCTGGTGCCACTTTCCAGACTTTACCAATCCCAAAACCCGCACGTGGTGGGCGAGCAAATTCAAAGACTATGTAGCGCTGGGTGTGGAAGGATTCTGGAACGACATGAACGAAATTGCTACGTGGGGAAATGCCCTGCCCGAAAACATCGAGTTCGATTTTGACGGGCACAAAGGAACCATGCGTAACGGAAGAAATGTGTTTGGTTTTCAAATGGCGCGCAGCACGTACGAAGGAACTAAACAGTTACTGAATGGCCATCGCCCGTTCAATCTCACAAGGTCAGGTTTTGCCGGTGTGCAACGCTACTCCGCCCTCTGGACCGGCGATAACGTAGCCTACGACGAACACATGATGCTGGGTGTTCGCCTCGTCAATAGTTTGGGTCTCTCGGGTGTTGCCTTTGCGGGATATGATGCGGGTGGTTTTGTGGGCGATGCCAACAAAAATCTTTTCGCCCGCTGGATGTCAATCGCTTCGTTATCACCATTCTTCCGTGCACACGCTATGATCAACTCGCGCGATAGCGAGCCGTGGAGCTACGGCGAAGAAGTGGAGTCTATTTGCCGAAATGTGATCCGGTTCAGGTACCAGCTCATGCCGTACATCTATTCCGTGTTTTACGAAGCTTCTCAAACCGGCATTCCAATTCAACGGTCGCTGGCCTTGGATTATTCTCATCAACATCAGGTGTTTGAAAAAAAATTTCAGCATCAGTATTTATTCGGGCCGGCCATATTGGTTGCACCGGTAGAAAGCCATAAGGAAATCACCAAAGTGTTTTTGCCTGCCGGCGAATGGTACTATCTCTACTCAGGCAAAACCTATTCCGGTGATCAGGAAATTTTCATTGAATGCCCGATCCACAAGCTGCCGGTGTTTATTAAAGCTGGCTCCGTATTGCCGATGCAAAAACCGGTGATCAACACGGAAGAAAAAACAGACGAACTCATACTCCACATCTACGCCGGAAGTCAGCCGTCAGAGTTTATTTTCTTTGCCGACGACGGAAAAACATTTGGCTATCAAAAAGGCTCGTTCGCCAAACGAAAGTTGGAGTACAAGGGAAGCGAAAACCGGCTCATCCTTCACACCACGGAGGGAACCTTACCGGTTCATTACACCCAATTGAAATTGGTATTCCACAATCTGTGGGCCAACGAAGTGTATATCCACGGCGAACGTAAAGAGTTGCGACACGATCCGCATTCGTTCTTCTCTCCTCTTGAAAAATACGATCCCATCAACGCTCCCGATTCGATGGGTGAAGAGTGGGTGAAATCAATTCAGGTCGATTACACACCAGAGAAAATTGAAGTAAATTGGTAGTGCTTCAAAATATTAGATACATTTAGTGGAGCATTGAACACTGCACGTATGACTTCACTTTCACAAAAACCAAAACTCAGCTTCTGGCAAATCTGGAACATGAGTTTTGGATTCTTCGGAATACAATTTGGGTTCGCTCTACAAAACGGAAATGCCTCCAGAATTCTCACCACGTTTGGAGCGGATGTAGAACATTTGAGTTGGTTTTGGCTAGCTGCACCGCTAACCGGAATGATCGTTCAACCTCTTATTGGTTATTACAGTGATCACACGTGGACTTCGTTGGGAAGAAGGCGGCCCTATTTTCTTACCGGTGCAATCCTGGCTTCGTCGGCGTTAATGCTCATGCCCAATTCTCAATTTCTGGCCAGCCTGCTTCCACCCTTATATGTCGGCGCCGGAATATTAATGGTGATGGACGCGTCCTTTAATGTGGCCATGGAACCCTTCAGAGCTTTGGTGGCTGATCTTTTACCTGCCGATCAGCGCACACTTGGATTTTCTATTCAAACATTTCTTATCGGGTTAGGCGCGGTGCTGGGATCGTGGCTGCCTTACATTTATGCAGAGTGGTTTGGGGTGGAGAAAATTGCGAGCGAAGGCTCGGTCCCCTTTAACGTTACCATCTCTTTCTATACCGGAGCGGTAGCTTTCCTTATTGCAATTTTGTGGACAGTAGTAACCACCAAAGAATTCCCACCTGATTCAGAATATCTTAAAGAAGAATCAGAAAAAGGGGAAAAAGGATTGCGTCAAATTGTTGCTGACTTTGCCCGGATGCCCAAGACCATGAAGCAATTGGGATTGGTACAGTTCTTTTCCTGGTTCGCTTTGTTTTCCATGTGGGTATTTACTTCCTCCGCGGTGGCAGTTCACATCTATGGATTGCCCGCCACAGATCGTTCATCACTTGCCTTTAACGAGGCCGGCAATTGGGTTGGTATCATCTTTGGCGTGTACAATGGCATATCTGCAATCTATGCCTTATTCTTGCCGTACATTGCTTTCAAACTCGGCAGAAAACTCACACACAGTATTTCACTGGTCGCTGGCGGAATCGGATTAATCTCCATTTATTTTATTCACGACCCAAAAATGTTGATAGTCTCCATGATAGGTGTGGGAATGGCTTGGGCGAGCATCTTGGCCATGCCGTACGCAATTTTGGCTGGCGCAATTCCTGCCAGAAAAATGGGCATCTACATGGGCGTCTTCAATTTCTTCATCACGCTCCCTCAAATTTTTAACGGCATTGTAGGTGGTCCAATTGTAAAATATCTTTACGGATCGCATGCGATATACAGCATTGTCATGGCGGGTGTATTCTTGTTGATCGCCGCTTTCTGTACCCGATTTGTTGACGATAAAGATGACGTGGTTTCAGATGCCGTTAAATCATAAGCGCAAGCGAACAACAAAGACTTTATGGCCAAACTAGTTGTCAGTTTCATAACTGTATTCACTTTGTTCACTAGCAGGTCCCTCAGCCAGCCATACCAACGCTTTCAGCAAACCTGGAGCGACATTCAAAAGATTTCCCTTCTCACCGATTCGGCGCAACGTGCTACTGCAGTTGAAAAATGGTTAGGCGCGCTCAAAGACTCCAATGCCATTCCTCTTGTTGAGGAGGACTCCGTGTTGTTTCTCTTTCAAGGCGATGTCAAATCTGTGGTGTGGATGGGTGACTTTAACGGTTGGGGCCACGATGAGTCCTTTAAGAACCGCGGAAGAAAAATTGCCAACACGTCCATCTGGTATTTGAAATGCGCTTTCCCGAAAGACGCGCGACTTGATTACAAAATTGTAATCAACGGTTCGGATTATATTCTTGATCCCAACAATCCACATCAGCAATGGAGCGGCGTGGGCGGCGGCAGTCCTAACTCCGAATTGCGCATGCCGCTGTGGAAAGAAGATCCGGAACTGCAAGTTCATCCCGGAATTTCAAAAGGCTCATTGAAAAGTGATATCCTGTTCAATAGTAAAATCTTAGGCTATCAGATTACGTACAGCGTGTACCTTCCTTACGGGTATGAAAACCTGGGGAAAATGCCCGCCGTGTACGTCACCGACGGCTACGAATATCTGCTCCCGCAATTGGGAAACATGGTCACCGTGTTAGACAACCTCATCGGCGAGAAAAAAATCAAACCCGTGGTCGCGATCTTCATCGACCATCGTGAACCGGTGAACCGATCCAACAACAAGCGCATGCAGGAACTGGCAATGAACAAAACCTATCTTGATTTTTTCACCAATGAATTAATTCCTGAAATCGAGAAGAAATATCCTGTCATCGCCGACGCCTCACAACGCGCTATCCTCGGCACTTCTATGGGTGGACTTACTTCTACCTACTTCGCGTTTGAACGACCCGATGTGTTCGGGATGGCCGGCATACAATCACCTGCGTTCTGGACAAAGCCTCAGATTTACCAACTTTGCTCCAATCCGAACAATCCAAAAATGAAAATATCCATGACCTCCGGACTGATCAACGACACCAGTAAGGAAAGTCGGAAGATGAAAGATATATTGGCTGTTAGCAGCTGCGAATACCATTACCGCGAGGTGAACGAAGGTCATAGCTGGGGCAACTGGCGCAACCTGATAGACGATATCCTCCTGGATTTCTTTGCTTTAAAGTGATTTTTTACTTCGCTTACAGTGATTAACTTAAGGACCGAATTTACCTGACCCCCATGAAAACCATTACCCGCGTCTCGACAATCTTGTTGATGATTTTTCTTTTGAACGCCTGCTCCTCCGGCAAGGCGGCCCTGAAAAAAGGTGACTACTACGATGCCACACTTGAATCCATCAAAAGATTACGGGAAAGCCCAACGCACAAGAAGGCAACTGAGGTGCTCTCCCAAGCCTATCCACTCACCATTGAATATATCGACACCAACATTCAAAACGGGATAAAATCCGACGACCCCAGGAAATGGCGCAATGCCGTAGACGGTTACAACCGCATCAATTTCATCAACGATCAGATCAAAACCTCACTCGGGGCCATGAAGGTGATCACCAACCCGCAAACGCGATTTAAAGAATTGGCCGAAGCCAAAGAAAAAGCAGCGGACGAAGCCTACAATGAAGGGATCAACGACATGATGAAAAATACACGCGAAGATTACAAGCAGGCGTATTATGCTTTTAAAGATGCCAATGGATTTAAGGCCGGTTATAAGGAATCCATCGAGATGATGACTCAGGCTGAATTTAAAGCTACCATCAGAGTAGCCTTTGAAGAGATCAATGCTTCACGCTTCAACTATGGCACTTTTCAACCTGTGATAAATTCCTTGCAGCGATTGTTTCTCTCCTTCAAACCTATCACACAAAAAGATACCGTGCCTCCTCAGCAAATCCTTCGCATTGTATTCAACAACTATCAGCAGTTCAGACCCTCCATTTCTACACGCACAGAAAACGTATCGCGGCAAATTGTGATAGGCCAGACCAAAGGAGCGGACGGAAAAACTCAGGATCAGTTTCAAACTGTAACCGCTTCCGTCACCTTCTTTCATAAATCAGTGGGGGCTACCAGTTACGCCAACATATCGGTCACCGACTATTCGAGCAATTCTTCATTGCAAAACCAAAACATTGAAGGGACCATGAACTGGGAATGTGACTGGGCTACCTTTACGGGAGATTCAAGAGCCTTGACAGGTAATGCCGCGAATCTTGTACAACGCCGTGAGGCCTTCCCCAATGAACAGGATCTTTATAATCAATCCATCCGAAACCTGCAGAGCAATATTGGGCAGCAGTTAAAATCATTTTATAGCCAATATTAGGCCCTTTTGTATTGAGCCCGACATTTTCCGGGCATCGGGTTGAACTAAATCTGCGTTGGTAGGTTTAATAAAATTACCTATGACAACAAAACTAACCATGCTATCGGCGCTGTTTGCCGGTATCTTACTTCAAACCCAGGCTCAAACAAAAAAAGTGATGGAATCAACAGAATTGAAAACGGCCACTTTCGGTGCCGGATGTTTTTGGTGCACAGAAGCAGTATTTCTTAATGTAAAAGGGGTGACCAAAGTAGTGTCGGGCTACTCGGGCGGAAAAGTAAAAAACCCCACCTACCGTGAAGTTTGCTCAGGGCTCACGGGTCATGCCGAGGTGACACAAATTACCTACGACCCCAAAGTCGTTTCCTTTTCCGATTTGCTCGAAGTATTCTGGAACACGCACGATCCTACCACGCTCAACCGTCAGGGTGCCGACGAAGGAACGCAATACCGCTCAGCGGTTTTTTATGCTGACGAGGAACAAAAGAAAATTGCCGAGCAGTACAAAAAGCAATTAGAGGAATCGCACTTGTATAAAAATCCGATTGTTACTGAGATCAGTCCTTTGACGAATTTTTATCCGGCAGAAGATTATCACCAAAACTATTACGCACTCAATCCGAACCAAGGTTATTGCCAATATGTGATACGCCCCAAGGTTGAAAAATTCAAAAAGCAGTTCAGCGCGAAGCTAAAGAAATGAGGTGCGAACCATTAGACCCTGAATTTTACCTTTCTGTAATTTTTTGTGTAACCTCTAAACCTTCTGTCCGTTTGAAACTCTAAGTAGAGTAATTCTCTCATAGGTTTAGGTTTAGGTAAACAAAAAACCCCTCAGGCGGAGGGGTTTTTTGCATTTATAGCGGTTTCTTAATTTTTGTAGGCAGAAATATCAAAAATGATCTCGGTGATTTTATACACGTTGCCGTCTTTGTTGATCACCGGGTTGTATTGACCGTACACCCACAGTTCCTTACCAATCTTTGAAACCCTTCTGAACTCGCCTTTCTGAGTTCTTCCTGCGGCCAGATCTTTCCAGAATTTGCGATACGCTTCACCCGTACGATCGTCGCGGTGGGCAAACATTTTGTGGCTCTCCCCTTTCACTTCATCCAATGAGTAGCCCATCAACTTGAGGAAGTTGGTGTTGGCGTAAATGATGTTTCCTTCTGTGTCGTAGTCGGCCATCGCCGTGCTGTTGTTGATCACTTCCATGGCTGCCGAAGACTCCAACTGGCCGCGCTGCATTTCTTCCTGAGTGGCCTGTAGTTCTTCCATGTTCTGGCGCATCTCTTCTTCCTGTGCGCGCATTTCTTCGGTCATCTGCTGCGATTCGCTCAGCAAACGCTGTGTGCGGGCATTGACTTTCACTGAAGAAATGGTTGACGCAATACTTTCGGCGATCCGTTTCACAAAATCAATTTCAAAATCCCGGAAGGATCCGAACGTGGCCAGTTCAACCACACCAAAAATCTGGTCGTTCACTTTCAATGGCATGATTAGGATAGCATTGGGGTTGGCATCCCCGAGGCCCGAGGTAATCTTGATGTAGTTTTGCGGAACATCCGTGATATATATAGTATCACCTTCCTGCCACGCCTGGCCGGCAAGGCCTTCGCCAATGTGCACTTTCTGATTGATGAATTTTTTCTTATCCCAGGCATAGCATGACACCATCGACATGGTTTGCTCTTCGTTTTCGTTTGTATCGTCGATAATATAAAGCGCGCCCTGATTGGCTTTTAAGTATTTCACCAGGTTCCCGACAATCTCGTCAGTGAGTTTTTGAACGTCACTATTATTGCCACGCAATATTTCGCCAAACTTAGCAAGACCTTCGGTAGTCCAGTTGCGCTTCTTGTCATCTTCCGCCACGCGCGCCAGGTTGCTGCGCATGTTCAGGAGGGCATTACCCAACACATCATGGTCGCTGAGCGGTGTAAATTGAGAATCGTATTTTCCGCTTCCGATGTTTTCGGCAAATACCGTGGTTGCCTTCAAGCCCGTCACCAGGCTATCAGTAGCCAGCGCCATCTCGCCGATTTCATCGTTGCTAAATTTCGTTCCCTTGTCTTCCACCAATTCGCCGCGTCCTAATTTTACCACAACATCTTTGATGTAATTGATCGGGCGGGTAATCGTGCGCACCAGCAGGTAAGCGCTTAAGAAACCTATACCGATGATAGCAAGGCCGAGCACGATGGTAATGATCCGCAAGTTGCCGGTCGATTCCACCAGCGTGGCAGATGTACTTTCGGCCAGCACTTCCTGTCTCTTCTTAATGGCTGAAAGAATTTCAATGATTTTGTTGGACTCCGGAATCACCACCTGATCAATGTAATCACCAGCCAGAAGTTTGGTAGACGGGTCTTCGTAGTCTTCAAACTTGCGCAGGGTATTGATAATGTTGTCGGTGGAGCCTTTCAGCAAGGAGTCGTATTTGCCAAAAGCTTTAGTCATCATAACACGCTGAGAGCTGTCTTTTTTGAAGCCGGCCGCCGCGCTATCCGCGTCCCAATTCTTCATCAGTTTTTGAATTCTTTCCTTCACGCCGGGGTATTCGTGCGAGATGATGTATTTGAGGGCATTCTTGTCGTCGTCGTTGGTCTGCAGGAAAACCCAGTTGGTAATCAACATCCGTGAACGATGCACCAACGTAACTAACTCGTTGATGGCATCTTTGGAAGGATTAACCACCTGCGACGACATCGCCACTTTGTTGTCAATGGTATTGACGGTGAAAAAGATGATAATGGCATTAATGGCAAATAAAACAATGAGGATGGTGAATCCTCCAAAAATTTTATTGCCTATCGAGAGCCGCAATTTGAATTTAGACTTGGTATCGTTTTCCATAAATAGTTATTCAATTCGTTATCGCCATTCGGATGAGTTCATTGGACGCTTTCAGGTGTTGCTTGGTCAGCGAAGCCTGGTTCATTTCAAAAGCCAGTTTGCCGTCTTTATTGACAAAATTGATGTTGCCTTTGCTGGTCGCTGGTGCCAGTTCGGTAATCATTAAAATGGACTGGTCGCCTACTTTGGCGGCAAGGTCAGCAAACCGTGGGTTGAAAGCAGGTGAAATATAAAGAATATGGCTTTTTTTGACTTCGTCGATCGAGGTGATCTTAGTGACATGAATGGTTCGGGTGCCTAACTTCTTTTTCTCCGCCATCAGCTTCAATTCAGCTAGAATAGGCGAATCGCCCAACACGGCGATCTCAAAGTCACCTTGGGCATCTTCGGCAGGCCACTGCACGTACTTCATAAATCCATACATGAAAAGCGTGTGTGTCTGGTAGTTTTGTGATTGCCCGAAAGAAGCTACAGACAAAACGATAAACACGCCGCCAAAAAGGATTTTCTTCATTCTTGAGTGTAAAAAGAGTTCAAATTTAGTAAGGGCACATCTCCAAAAATATTAAAAAATGCCCATTTTCCCACATCAAAAAGATTTACCGAAAATAGGCTTCTCCAATAAATTTGCCAAAAAAGCCGCAAACTCCTTCAACTTGCCTAATGTTTAAATCAAATCCAAAGAATAAGGCTCCCTTTTTAGTAAGGCTTGCCCCGAAACCTCGGGTAGGCGGCGCGCTCTCAGCAGGTTTTAGTATATTTTCAAAAAAAACCTAGAATCATGTGCAGGTTAATGGCCTATAAAGGCACTCCCATTGTCATCGACAAGCTGCTGTATCAGCCCAAAAACTCGCTGATCAACCAGAGTTTCCACGCCCGCGAAATCGAGGAGCCGCTCAATGGCGACGGATTTGGGGTGGGATGGTATGTGCCGGAGGTAAACTACGAGCCGATCACTTTTGTATCGGTCAATCCCGCATGGAATAACCGCAACCTGCGCAACCTGGCACCCAAAATCAAAACCGACTGCATGATCGCGCATGTGCGGGCCGCCAGCGTAGGTGATGTTAGCGAAAGCAACTGCCATCCTTTTCAATACAAAAACATGCTGATGGCCCACAACGGTGGCATAGAAGATTTTGGCAAGATCAAAAGGCTTATCCGCGAGCCGCTGTCGGATGAATTATACAACTGGATCAAAGGACAAACCGACTCCGAGCACATTTTTGCCTTTCTGCTCAACGAGCTTTTCAAAAGCCATAAGATTGTAAGCCCGGACACGATCGTAGCCTCCTTCGAACACACATTTACCGAAATAAAAAAGTTGATGCGCGATCACGGAATCACCGAGCCGGCCTACCTGAATATGGTGGTCACCAACGGTTTGTTTCTGGTGGCCACGCGCTACTGCACAGATCCAAAGGAAGAACCTCTAACTTTGTATCACTCGGAAGGAAGCCGCTATGTGGTGGAAGATGGCGTAACCCGCATGGAAGCCCCCGACGACGACGATCAGGCGGTGTTGGTGGTATCCGAAAAACTTTCGGACGACCCGTATTGGACGATGATTCCGCCCAATCATTTTGTAATTGTAGAACAAACGCTGAACGTGCGCATCCGCCCGATTCATGCGTAGTAATTTTATATATCTGAATTCTTGATTTTATGTTTGACGTAGTCGTTGTGGGTGGGGGCATTGTGGGGCTCGCCACCGCGTTGCAGATCCAAAAAGGAAATCCCTCGCTTCGCCTTTTACTCCTTGAAAAAGAAACCGTATTAGCCAAACACCAAACTGGCAACAACAGCGGTGTAATTCATTCGGGCCTGTATTATAAACCCGGCAGCCTGAAAGCGCAAAACTGTATTCGCGGGTATCACCTGCTGATCGACTTTTGTCGTGAGCATGGAATTCCGTTCGACCTTTGCGGGAAAATTGTGGTAGCCACCGACCAGGCCGAGTTGCCTTTGCTGCAAAACCTGTTTGTACGCGGCCAGCAAAACGGACTTGAGAATCTTAAACGCCTCACCAAAGATGAACTGAAAGAATACGAGCCGCACGTCACCGGTCTGGAAGGAATATTTGTGCCGCAAACCGGAATTGTCGATTACACGAAAGTGGCCTTGAAATACGGCGAGGTGTTGCAGCAAAACGGAGCGACCATCAACCTTGGCGAACGCGTGGTACGCATACTGAGCAAAACCGATCAGCACGAAGTAGTCACCGACAAGGGAACCTACACAGCCAAACTGGTGATCAACTGTGCAGGTTTGTATTCGGATAAAGTAGCGCGGTTGACGGTGCCTCATGTCGATGTGAAAATCATTCCCTTTCGGGGAGAATATTACAAGCTGAAAAAGGAGAAAGAGTATCTGGTGAAAAACCTGATTTACCCTGTGCCCGATCCTAACTTTCCGTTTCTCGGTGTACACTTCACACGCATGGCCAAAGGCGGTGTAGAAGCTGGTCCTAACGCAGTGCTCGCGTTCAGCCGCGAAGGATACAAAAAATCAGACATCAATCTGGCTGAGCTGACTGAGTCGCTGGCGTGGCCAGGTTTTCAGAAAGTTGCTGCCAAATATTGGCGCACCGGGTTCGGCGAAATGTACCGCTCCTTCTCCAAAGCCGCATTCACCAAAGCGTTGCAAAAATTGATTCCGGAAATTCAGGAGAGCGACTTAACCGAAGGCGGCGCAGGCGTGCGTGCGCAGGCGTGCAGCCGCGACGGTGGTCTGGTCGATGACTTTATGATTCTGGAAGAGAAAAAAGTAATCAACGTGTGCAATGCGCCTTCGCCCGCTGCGACATCCTCGCTTGCCATCGGAGAAACCGTAGCCGCACTGGCGTTGAAAAAGATTTAGCGCTACTTTTTAGGAGTGTATTTTATTCCTGCCTTCACCGCAATCGGAAGACGATTGGCTGCGGGAACAATCGGGCACGAAAAGCGATGGCTGTAGGCGCAATATGGATTGTATGCTTTATTGAAATCGATCACGATCTCATCCCCGTTAGGAATCAACAAGTCGATGTAGCGGCCACCCTGGTAGGTTTCGTTGCCGTTGGTTAAATCTGTGAACGGCAGAAAAAGATAATCCTTGTATTCGGTTGTCTTCATCAGGTTGGAAGATTGATACACGGGCAACTCAAACTTCTTTCCATCGATGGTGAATTCCAGCATTCCGTAAATCCGTTGCTCATCCAGCCGCATGGTGGTCGTCTTCATCTTTAGGAATGGTGAGCCGGGTGCGAGTTTAAGTTTAGCGACCACACGAAACGTAAGGTTGATAGGAAAAAATTCGTGTGCTGTAAATGTCGCCAGTGCTTCTTTATCAAGTGGTGATTTGCTTTTGTCCTTATACTCCGCGTTGAGGTTTTCCTGGTAGGCCCGGGCTTCCTGAATCCATTTTACAGAATCCGCCTGCGCGAATATCCGTGGAGCAGAAAAAAGGATAATGACGGCAAGAACCAGTTGGCTTTTATTTTTCATGCACCCAAAATAGCTTAATAAATCCGCATCACAAGCCCGGCCTGCATTCCCCACACCGATACCGATTCATAATAGCGCTGGTACATGCCACCGAGTGTGAGCGCACCGTGCAAGGCGCCCGTTGAAAAGATTTGCTTCTCTACAAAGAAATTAACTTCCCTTCGGGGAATCGCGTTGGTGTTGTAATCTTTCGCCACACGATACTCCAATGCACCACCGAACTTTTGGTCGTTGGAGAGAATATTTACGCCAGTAGTCCATTCAAAAAAAGTTTGTTTTGCTCCGTAATTTTCCACCATGTTTCCAAAGCCAACTCTGCCGATCACATTTTTTGTGGTCACAATGTTGAGCTGCAGAATCTGCCAGTCGAACGTAGATAAATCACCGGAGCCGCTTCCTTTGCTTTCTTCGACGAGATAATTAAAACGGAAGTCGGTAGAAAACAAACCCCAGTTTCCGCGAATGCGAGGATTCGCGATATAATAACTCGAAGGCTGAACTGCTCCTTGAAAATAAGTCTCCAGCGAAATGAGTCTTTTGTTTTCTTGTGCCTTTTCAAGTTTTATCGCCTGCCACTGCGCCAGCAACTTAAACGAGTTGAAGAAAAACCAGCCACCGCCGCTGCCCCCCGAAGACGAGCCTTCGGATCGGCCACTGCCGCGGTTACCTGCATTTTCAGTAGACTTCTTTTTGATTTCATCGGTCTGCCCCGAGGCCAGGTGACAGGAAAAGATGACGAGGAGGAGGGTAATGGGTTTCATGTGATGATCGTAACCAAATTTAAGGCCAAATTGGTCGTCAGCACATGCTATCGGTCATGTTTCTACTTCTTCTTACCCACAAAGCGGATCACAGAGCCTGTTCCGATGTGATAAAGCCCTTCATTCAATTCAATTTCCTTTTCTTCCAACACGAGAGTATGATAGTTGGCAAAATCAGATTGTAATTCTTCTACTGAAAAAAGGGAAGCAAGGTCTTTCGGCCCGCCCACCTTTTCGTTTTTTGAATTGTATTCAATATGCCTTTTACTAAACGCCTCAAAGATCACTACACCGTCTTTTCGCAAATAGCGATCCAACTCCCGATGCATCTTCGATTTAATCGCGGCAGGAAAATGCGCATAGATCAGCGCGATGGCATCAAACTGATTGGGCGCATAGCCGAGCGACTGCAGTTCACCTACCTGATAGTCGAGAGTTACTCCCCGTTCGGCCGCAAGCTGAAGGGCTTTCCTTTTGCCTTCTACACTGATGTCAAACGCGGAAACCTGCCATCCCTGCTGCGCGGCAAATACGGCATTACGGCCTTCGCCTTCCGCAGCAAAAAGTATTTTGCCGACAGGCAACTTCGTTAGTTGCTCCCGCAGATATTCATTAGGCTCTTTGCCATAGGCATATTCCGTTTTCGCAAAGCGCTCATTCCACCGGTTAATCCATTCATTCATGACTTTGCTGGTTTTTAATTTTGTTTGGTAGGAAGGAATCTTCCGATCACTGAATCCACAAAGGGTACGCCAACAAATACAATCCACGGAACCAACGAAAGGGTAAGCAGCAATGTGCGCTGATACAAGGGCAACACAGACAGGGCTTCGCCAAACAGGTAAAGGAAAAACGTGATGGATGGGTAGATCGCCAACCAGATTTTTAAAGAGGCAATTAATTTTGCTTTTGTTTTCATACTTGAAAATTTAAGTTTTGAAATTTATTTAATACCTCAAAAGTAAAAGACCCGCGTCTCTTGGGGGTAGGACAAAAAAGCAATTCGACAGGACTTATCTGAACTTGTTTCGGAATGCCTCGGGTGAATACCCCGAATGCTTTTTGAAAAACCGGATGAAATAAGAAACATCGTCGTAGCCCAAATGGTAAGCAATTTGTGATACCTGATTGGTCGTCGCTAATAAATACCGGCGCGCTTCCAGCATGATGTAATCCGTTATCATCGCTGAGCAGGTCTTGCCCACGGTAGCGTGCGTAATAGTATTCAACTGAAACAGGGTAAGGTTCATCTCATTCGCATAAAAAGAAGCTTGCTTCTCTGTGGCTACGTGCTTTTCGAGCAGGGCGTTAAATTTATCCAGTTGCTCCATCTGGTAAACGGCCTTGCGATCGGTTGGCGTTTTAGGATTGTTGCGAATAAGTTCAATAAAGAAAATATCGAGGTTGGCTTTGATCACGTCCAGGTACTTCTCCTGGCGTCCGCCATATTCCTCGGTCACCTGATGGAGGCAAGAGAAAAGCCTGGCAAAACTAGCTGCAGCGGGCTGATAAAAACTCGCGGCCCCTGCCCTACGCACCAACTGCTGCGCAAAATTGGTAGAAGGATAAAAGTCAGCCTTGAACTCCACCAGGTATCCTGTGCTTCCTGCTTTTAGCGTATGCTGATGCACTTGACCAGGGCGCATGAAGATTACCGAACGATTGCCAATTCGGTAGTCGGTGAAGTCGATGGAGTGAATGCCTTTTGCCTTTTGCAAGGCCATGATAAAAAAGAAATCATGACGATGAAGGTCTTGCACCATGTCTTTGTCCTTCATCAGCGTGCGAACATCACGAATGACGAACGCTTCCGAATAAACAGGCTCAATCGATGAGGTGGGAATAGATCGGATCGGGATGGACTTCACTCTTTCACCTCGTTCAAGTTAGAAAAAATATTTTGGCTAGTCTTTCTGACCAGATAAGGAAACCGGGTAGTACTACTCATGGCACTACTTTAGTCTTTCTTGAATTCCGAAACTGCAACTCCACTTTCGTAACCTTGTTGATATTAAACGGGGGATTGATGGCCGCGTGAATCATGTGCGACTTGCTGGCGTACAACAGTGAATCGCGAAGGAACATCGTATCGAAGTACACGATTTTGTGACGGCCGCTTTTTTCAGTGATTCTCGCCTGCGACAAGTAATTGATGGAGACCTTCCACGTCGCGCCGGTATTATCCTGACAGGTCACTTCGGTGAGCCCGTTGTACATGTGCGTGCCTGTGACAAGCGGCACACTTACTTGTGCCGACGTATTTGTGCCCGGCACAGGAGGGACAGGTACCGGCAAGCGCAGCACATCATACACTTCGCGTGCCTTGGCCGGATCAATACTCTGCAGTTGTTCTTTCAAACTCCCGGGAGTCATATAATAAGTTTTGCAACCGGCTGCCGCCAACAGCAAAAGAACAAAAGTGACGTTGCGCATAATTTTTGAGGTTGATGTGTGACCGTAAGGTTTGGACTATCAAAAGTAACACATCGCATTGTATTTAGTTCACAAGCCTTACGGCTTATCCCTTCCCACAAATCTCCCCTTTCCTTCTAAAAAATTCAACGCTCGTGTGATGTTGCGCGCCAACGCTTCTTCGGATTTAAGATTCGCGAGGTAGCGAACAATCTCCAACCTTCGCGACGGAGGCAAACCAGCCAATACTTCTTTTGCTTTGTGATTTGATTTCAGTGCTTCTGCAAAAGCCAGTGGAGCTTTTACTTCTCTCTTATCCGGATCAAACTCCACAGTTACTTCAATTTTCTCGCCGATGCGCTTAGGCGAATTCTTCAGCATGCTGGTGTTGATGTAAAGGCGCCATTCGCCGCTGTATTTTACCAACGTCTGCCGATACGGTTTGTCGTTGATCGTGCCTTTGATGCGGATCGGGCCTCTGTCTTTACCGGCAGCTTTAATAATAGTGCGAAGCACCGCCGCGGGAAGTGAAACAAAAGGATTTACACCTATGATCTTGAGGGTCGCTTTGAAAGTATGCATTACAAACGCAGGATGAAATGTAATGAATAAAATCCTTCTGATGAATATTCTACGAGTTCCCCACCAGGAGCAGGCGTATCGGCGAAGGCCCCTCAAAACAAACTGAACGGGATACGTTTCATGCCGCACCCATTTATCAGCAATGCAATTCGAGCGGCCTTATAAAACTATTTTGTAATAGTCTGCTGATAAAGCTGTGTGATCTCTGCTTCCGAAAGGGCACGATTATACACGGCCACGTCATCGATAAATCCCTTGGCACAATAGGCATTGCGGTGTGATCCGATAATAAAATCTCCATTGGTCCCATCCGGGAGAATTTCTGAGGGCATAGAGAATGAACCGCTGAGCGAACCGTTTAAATATATCTTAAATGATTTTGAATCAATTACCATCGCAAAGAAATACCATTGATCAGCTACAATTGGTGAAGTATAGTAGTTTATAAATTGATCTACTTGAGTACTCGTACCTACGGATGAAAAAATAGTTTGAAACAACCTATACTCCGCATTCGCTCCCAGCGGGGAACCAGCCAATATATATCCTTGCGTAGTATTGTAGCCTTTCGCTGGATTATCAAACGCTTTGCTTACGATGGTATGATCGGTCGTAACATCCTTCAAGTTAAACCACCCTGAGACAGTGAAGCTACCATGAAGTTGGAGCGGAACAGGATTACCCATGGTAATAAAATCGTCAACACCATCAAATGAATAGGCCTGATTGGCTACGTGAAACCGGTCTTCCGCCAGTGCCGGGCCATTCATCGCTACGCCATCAAGCATGTTGGTTCCGGCATCTTTAGTATTACCACTAAAGGGATAAAATGCCACCAACCCGTCGCGAGGGATATCTACTATCACTTCAAAAGGCTGTGTGCTCTCCACCGTTAAGCTACCAATGGTGACGGTTAATTTACCGGACGTGGCGCCTTGCGGCACATTAACTACAAGCGATGTAGATGTGACACTCAAAACCGGCGCACTGACTCCATTGAAATAGACTTTATTTATTTCTTTCGCAAAGGTTTCAAAGCCAGACCCTGAGATGGTAACGGCAGTGCCTGTTAATCCTTTTGCAGGTGCAAAGGAGGTAATTGTCTGGTTCGGTTGAAGTAACTCATAACTCCCTGCACTTTGTACGGAATACCCGGCGATGGTCACAGTCAATTTGCCAGAACTAGCGCCAGAAGGGACAGTCACTGTAAGCGAAGTTTCAGTGGCCGTGGTAACCGTAGCCCGCACTCCATTAAAATAGACTTCATCCAAATTAGCCGAAGTAGAAAACCCTGTGCCCGCAATGGTAACGGTCGATCCAACTTCACCATAGCCAGGCGAAAAGGATGATATGACTTGGGCCGGCTGAAGAACTTCAAATGACACCGCACTTTGTACCGACTGATTACCGATTTTTACAGTCACTTTACCAGGTGTTGCGCCCACTGGCACCGTGGCTTTTAGTGAGGTTTCGCTAAGGTTTGAGATTGTAGAACTTAGGCCATTAAAATAAACTTCACTTGTGCCGGCCAGCGAAGAAAATCCTGTTCCCGTTATCGTTACTTCTGTACCGGGAAAGCCTTTGTCTGGAGTAATCGAACTAATAGTGATATTGTTACCTATAGCGTGGTGGTCTTTTGTGCATCTTAATAATGCTAAAGTCAATGTAACAAAACTTAAAACAGCTACTATTTTAATACGTGGTGTATGCATGTGGAGTTAACTTTATTTGGGTGGGTATTATTTTTCTGCGCTTGTAGTGCAATAGCAATCACTCATTCATGACCGAAAAATTCTCTACCCAGGAATAATCGGATTTGCGTTTTACAACGTCGTAGGTAATGACACCCCAAACTCCTTCTTCGTTTTTTTCATCGTAAAGATTAAATCGAAATACAATCGCATTGTCTTCCACTCTTATCACCGGAAAATAGAGCTGGTACGATTTAATCGAGGCTGTTTTCCCCGGGTATCCCCAACTGTCGCGATAGAGCGAATCGCTCAGCAAAAGCTGGCGATTCGCATCTCTCACCTCAACCCAACTGAGATAAACCGGATGTGCCGAAGAGTCCGTTTTGAACTCCGGCTGCTCAGAAACATCAAACTGAGAAACCGTGACACGAAACGTGTTATTGTTCACTACAAAAAGTGAATCAATGTGGGCAAAAGGTATCGGCGTTTCTACGCTTGCCGTAGAAGGATCTGATGCATCCTCAGATATAGTTTCTTCTTTCTTACTTCCTGAACACGCGGCCATCACCACGACAAGCAGAAGTATCAGCACTTGATTAGTTCCTCGTTCAACTCTCATCTGCTTCTCAGGCTTACTTCAATTTTACAATAGCCGTATTGTTGGTAGCATCGCATTCGGTGGGTGCGGTAAGCTCAGGGGCTACATCTACACGGAGGTAACTGTAGATTGATAAGTTAATGCCATTAATCCAATTCAATATAAAATGCTTCTTATCGCCTGGATTTAGCAATTGACTTTTTGTCACAAAAACATTGCCACCCGCAGCGTTTCCAAGTTTTCCGGCCGCATCAGTGGTGACGTAGGTTTGCGCATAAAAGTCCTTTATATCGTAGGGAATCGTTCCCGCATTTTCAAGATCAAGCTCGGCCACAATCTGAAACGCACCCGTTCCGCCACTGTCGGTAATGGAAGTGATGGAGAGATTCGATGGTTTTGCATCAGGGCATCCAATCAGAAAGGAGGTTGCACTGGTAGCCGTCTGGCCAAAGGTGGTAACAGTGATCGTACCGGAAGTGGCAGTGGCCGGCAATTTCACAGTAAGCACCGTAGCGCTGGCGGTAAGTACAGTAGCCTGCACTGCATTAAACTTCACTACGTTGTCGGCCACGGTCGAAGAAAAATTTGTACCGTTGATCGTGATGGTAGGCAGCGCATCCTTTACATTATAATAAGAAGGTGAAAAACTAGTGATGGCCGGCGGAGGTATAACGGTAAAATCTGAAGCCGACTGCACCGTAACGCCATTTACTGTCACCGATATTTTTCCGGTGGTAGCGTTGGCCGGAACACTTGTAGTTATAGAGGTGGAAGTGAGGTTGGTAACAGTGGCTTGAGTGCCATTGAATTTTACCACCGCGTCCGTCACCGCTGCACCAAAATTACTGCCTGAAAGGGTAACTGTTGAACCAACAATTCCTGACTGAGGTGCCACGGAGGTAATGGTCGGAGGTTGAATAACGGTAAAGTCTGAAGCCGATTGAACTGTAATTCCATTCACCGTTACCGCCACTTTACCGGTGGTGGCCGCAGTCGGAACGGTGGCCGTGATTGATGACGAAGTGAGGTTGGTAATAGTAGCTTGCACACCATTGAATTTTACGATGGCATCTGTCGCAGCTGTCCCGAAATTGGCACCTGCAATGGTCACCGCGGTACCAGCCACACCGGCCGTGGGGGTGATACCGGTGACTGACGGCGGAGCAATAACCGTAAAATCAGAGGTGGATTGATACGTAACTCCATTCACAGTAACAGAAATTTTGCCGGAAGTGGCACTGGCTGGTACGGTCACGGTAATCACGGTAGGTGTAATGGTGGCGATCGTAGCAGGCGCTCCATTAAACTTTACACTTGCCGATGATATGGAAGTACCGAAATGATCACCTGTAATTGTGACCGTAGCCCCGGCTATGGCGGCCATAGGCGTAATGGAGTTGATCACCGGTGCGGGCGTTCCGTCGTGTTTAGAACAACCCGCACTGACAAGTATTAATAACGCAGCAAAACAAAATGATAATGGCTTAATGAGCCGAACACGCCGAGGATACAACATACTTTTTTTGGGGACAAAAGTAAAATCAACGCCTCCCTGACATTAGTATTTTTGTATCAACAAGAAGTGAATTCGTTGCATAACTGTGTTTTTTGCTCTGTTTTTCCAACCATGCAAGCCGCTTACCTTTTTTTATGGTAGCGTAACTGATCTGATCTACTCTACAGTCTATTGATTCTGACCAGGTGTGACATGAGCTGCATGAACGAATGGCGCCACACACTACTTTGCAAATGCAAACCTTAAGGCATTCGCCAGTTTGGGTTTACATAGAGAATTGCGCCCAGCGCGACATTCACCAGCAAGGAAATAAGGGCAAGCCAAAACAGCCCATTACAATGGCGCTTCAGGTGATGATGCCGAATATCTACGTCGCTTTTGTACCCTTGAAAATAAGCCATGGGAGAAATCAGGGAATAGAGAAAACCTCCACTCCTGCCGTGCTTCCGGTCGAGGTAGTAGTGCACAATTACTTTAGCGAAAAAGAAAACAAAAATTAAAAAGCCGGAGATTGTCTTCAGCGTAGTCATCAAATTCAAAAAGGTAATCCCAAATTACTTTCTAACACAAACAGGTGGCTTTTGTGTGTACAATAAAGCTGAAGCATTATACCCAATAGTTTTTCATCAGATCTGCTACCCAGTCCGGCTGCCTGATTTCAGTCTTGGATTGAAATTCTTTGAATACGGGTTTGATGTCCACCACCGGCGTGCCGTCAATGGCGTCAAGGTATTTTACCGTGATGGTCCGTCCATGGTGCGCCACTAATTCTACCGTAGCCAGTCCGATTTTATTAGGGCGGTCTTTTTTGCGCTGCGCGAGAATGCCGGTCAACGGATAATTCGGATTTCCCCGCGGCCGGCCGGCATATACAATGTCTTCGTCTTTTACTTTATCAAAATAGTAGATGACTTCAAGGTGCGAGAAATCTGCGATGTGGTTGAATACTTCCGTAGGCATATCCTCAGTAAGCACGATGTCCGTGACGATGGCCGCCCAGTGATCGTCTATCGGTTCTACCCGTGAGTTCCTTACCGTGGCGATCGGCTTAATTGTTATTTCCATAAAGTATTCAAATTATTGCTCCTGCTATTTCACTTAAATCTCTTCAGCTTTTGCTAAAATTCCAAACCAACTCCCGGCAGCAAGTCCGGTTGGCGAATAAGTTTGTATTTTTAATATCACTTAACTCCTGCTATGTCACTGCCCGCCGATATTCTCCGAAAAAATACCACCTTATCCGAAAAGAAAATTAAAATGATCGTCGCCCTGTACAAGCCTTTCAAGACGCGGCGCAACCAGGAGATTGTGAGTCGTGGCGAAGTAGCCAGGCACATCTATTTTGTAGTGAAAGGGTATCTGCGTGTGGGTGTCACCAATAGTGTGGGCCATCAGTTCACCCGCTTTTTGATTGAAGAAGGAATGGTGGGAACAGCCTTTCCCAGTTTCGTTTCACAAAAACCTTCGACGGCGTCAATCCGGTGCGTGGGCCAATGCGAAGTGCTGCGCCTTTCCTATCAAGACCTCAACCTCCTCTGCAAGAAGGTTCCTGAATTTGAAACGTATTACCGCGGACTTATCGAACAGGCTTATATCCAGGCCATCCACCGTATCGAAAGCCTGATTTCTATGAGTGCCTACGAGCGCTACCGTCTTTTACTCAAAGAAAAACCCAAACTGTTTCAGCAGTTGCCTGCCAATGTCATTGCCGAGTATCTGGGCATCACCAAAGAAACGCTGTCGAGGTTAAAATCCAGAAAATGATTTGGTGATATTTATCAACAGCTAATTGACGAGGCCTCTCGTTCTTTGTAGCGAATGACCCAATCTCATCGCATGAATAATTCCTTACGTCCCTCGCGGCTTGCTGTTGTGGCCGCCACACTTCTCTCCGGATGCCTTTGGTATTTTACCATCGATATTCGCGGCGACTTCGGCTTTTTGTTGTGGATAGCACCGTTGCCGATACTTTGGGTATCGCTGCAGAACAGCGCCAGGGTTTCTTTCTTCACCGCATTCTTCGCATACCTTATCGGAAGAACAAACTGGGTGCCCTTTCTGTCGCTGCTCATGCCCGTACTACCGATCACGATCCTGACCCTCATGCCCGCTCTGGCCTTCGGTCTTTATGTTTGCATCAACCGATGGATCGTATTGAAAAGCCGGAGTCCGTGGTCGGTGCTGGCCTTTCCTGCTCTTGTTTCAGCCATTGAATTTGTATTGTTCTCCGTGTCACGCGATGGTACTGCGGGAAGTCTGGCTTACTCGCAGGCCAACTACGTGACGCTGATTCAGATCGCCTCCGTCACCGGCATCTGGGGAATCGTATTCACTGCTTCACTGTTTCCGGCCGCACTTGTTGGCCTCTGGCATTTCAGGAAAAGTCCTCGCCACCAACTGCTGATCGCCACATTTAGTACCGTGCTGATAGGTGGTGTGATTGTGTTCGGATTACTTCGCAGCACGGAGGAAACTCCTTACACGCAGATTCCGGTGGGCATCACGGCCGTGGCCGAAGACCTCTACCAGGACAACGTCCCTGCCACGCTGATGAAGCAACGCATCGTAGCGCAGTACGACCAACAGATTGGTGCACTTGCCAACCAAGGTGCCGCTTACGTTCTCTTTCCAGAGAAAATTTTTCATATCCGCGAAACGCTGAAAGACTCTCTCCTTGGCGCCTTCAAGAAAATAGCTGCACAACATCACGTTACTGTCATCGGTGGCATCGCCGTGCGCAAGGAAAGCAGCAGGCTAAACCTTGTCGAATTTATTTCACCCGACGGCACAGTACAGGAGTATCAAAAGCGATTTCACGTGCAGGGCTTTGAAGGAGACTTTGAGCCGGGCAAGACGATCGGCTTTCTTCACGGCACACCGTGTGAGGCCGGCATGGCCATCTGCAAAGACATGGACTTTCCTGTGTGGCTGCGCGGATACCACAACGTAGAACTGCTGTTTGTGCCTGCCTGGGATTTTGTTGCCGACGGATGGCTGCACTCGCGCATGGCTATACTTCGCGGCGTGGAAAACGGCTACACCATAGTGCGGGCCGGGCGGCAGGGTCGGCTTACGGTAAGCGATTACCGCGGCGTAGTAGTAGCCGAAGCCAACGCCGAACAAGGCGCCGCCACCTCGTTGCTGGCGAAAGCACCCGTGTATCACGTGAAGACAGTGTACTCCGCCTGGGGCGACTGGTTTGGATGGCTGTGTGTAGCCACCGTCATCGGGTTTGTGGCATTCGCTAAATTCGCGAAGGTAGAGTGAATGGCCTAAGACGTTAAACGCTATTTCTTCCTCACCATTTCATCGTAGAGTTACCCGTTTTCTCAATACCACTTCAATAGGTCATGCTGTAATTTACTTCCATTAAAAACTTTTAATTTTTACTTCATTCAAAATGGTTTCTAAACCGGGGGTTTTGTTGAAGTAAGAAATTACTTTTGAAAAATCATGGTCTTTCTGTCTCCCTTCTTGGAGTTTATCAGGATGTATCAGTACCATTTCCAGCCAGTCAAAAGTTAATTCCTGTAGTTTTTGTTGCGCTCCGATCTGGCAGTGCGAAGCCGCCCACCCAGATTCAAAACCAAACTCATGAAACCATGATGGCGCTTTAATATTTTTAAGAAAATTTCCAATCGAAAGTATAAGTGGTCCTGCCGATTGTTCGGCATATTCAGCTTCACCAGTTATAAAAAGAGTGGGGCATTCTACTTTGTCTGCGCAATCACTTACATTAAAAGGCTTCCAAGCTTGTATCATTTTAGTTGGAGTAGTTACCCCATGCATTTGATAAAACACACTTGCAATTGCTCTTACCTGTGAACTTAATTTTTCAAGAATGTGAAAGAAAAAATCAAAATACTTTGGTTTTGCTCTTTGCAACCACTTAGGCCAAACACCATACCATGCTTGATATACATCTACAATTAAACCATTTGAAACTACAGCAGCAATGCGTTTGTCAAATGCAGCAGCTCTTATTGCAAGGTTTGATGATAACGACCATCCAAATAAAGCTATTTTATCTTTTGCTACTTCTGGTCTGTTATTGAGCCAATCAACAATAGCTCCATTAGGAGCTTCCCAATTGTGCATTAAATGCAAATTTGGATTTAGCTGGCGGGCTGTGTATTGGCCCGGACCTTCATATACAAGACAATTCCATTCCCTTTCAATAGCAGCAAAACCAAGTAAATTAAACATCTCTTCATTAGTAGAATCACCCCCAGCGATCCCTATCAACGTTGGAGAATCGGGCTTACCACAATTGTAATAGTATGCAGGCAGGAGATGCTCTCCAAAAGGTATTTTAACAAATTCAACAGAAGAATTAATGTGAGATAAAGCTTGAATGTAACTCTCTCTGCTTTTTGTTAGTAGATCATCAGCTTCAGCAGAAGCAGCTTTGGATCTCATCATAGCGGTTCTGTAATAATTGGAGGCTCTGAGTAGTTCAAATTTTGCAGTAATTATTTGGTTTGTTTCCAAATGAATGTTTGCGGCCCTTTGAAGTTGTTCTGCTTTTTTATTCCATTCTGATACCCAACTTCTATCTGAGCCATCAATTTGCTCAATCACAGTAAGACATTCAGCAAGGTCTGCACCACCTGTACAAATTGGCATTGTTGCTCTCATCCAAAGAAACTCTGGAGTCCCTACATCCATGTACTTATTTTTAAATCTTAATCTCATCCCTTATTATTTTATATTTTTAAATTCTTCAATGAACTCTCCAAAACAATTATCCACTTCTAATAGAATTCTAAAAAACGCATCGAATTCTTTACTACTATATTTGCTCTCAACGATTTGCAATTTTCGTATAACTGAAAGATTGTATTTATCGTGAGCTTTAAGTGCCTGCTTACCCAAAGAGGTCAATTCAAGCAATACAATTTTATTTTCGGCTTGTATTTTTTTAATATAACCTTCTTTATGAAGTTTGGAGACGACTTGAGAAACTGCACCTTTTGTAATCATGAAGTAGTGACTTAGGGTTGTAACTGAATTTGCATATCCTTTTCCAATGGCTTCTATTGTATGAATATTTGAACTATTGATTCTTATATTGTTGCCAATGTTCCTAGGCTGTTTACCGAGAATATCATATTTCATAAAGATTTTTGTAAAAACTTCAAAGCCTCTCTCTATTGATTTATTTTTATTTGACATAGTGTTATAGTATAGTTGCTAAACCACTGCTAGTTTAGCAACTATACATATAGTAACAAAAATATTTGGAAATTTTTTTATAAAAAATTTTACGTCGGTTAAATGGGCGGTCTTAGTAGGCTGCCACTAACGTGAGTGTATGAGCGGTAGCGAGGTTTAGGAGGGCTTAGCAATGAAGCGAAGCGGAATGCCAAGGCCGACCTTCAACGCCTTGTCCACCGAGCCAAACTAAATAAAGAAAACTAAACTTCAAATCTACACGTCACCCGCAGTTGATATAAACAGTTGGCAGCAGTGCGAAACTCCAAACTTTATTTTTTCATTAAACTGTCGACCTTCTTATTAAGTCTTCGAAGTTCTAATAATAACGAGTCGCGTTTTTTTATTCCGAATAAGTTGTCAATGAGATTGTCGCCTTCTTCTGAGCTAGGTTTGAATTTTTCAATTTGTCCAGTTACTTGCTGACCCGTTTTAAAAAGAGAGGTACTTTTTCCTGTCGTTACTTTTATTTCTGATTGTCCTAAGGCATTTGGTATTAAAGTAAATTGAGAATCAGACGGTAAGTTGTCAGTTAGAAATATTGTCGTGATTACTTGATAGGAATTGTCCAGTTCAATTGATTTCACGCGTCCTAGTTCCAGTCCATTTAGTGTAACTCTAGAACTGACTGTTAGTCCCGATACGTCAGCGAAAACTATTTTCAATTCAAGGTCATCCCTGAAAGCATTGCAACTTGTCAATAAGAATGAAAACAAAATAAGAAGTCTAGCCATGTTAAATTGTTAACTAGTTATGTCCTGAAGCATTGCTGGCAACATCTCGCTATATGCACCTATTACACATACCTCTCTATTGCGTTCCTCCAAAATACCCTTTTATCCTTTCTTCTCAAACGCCGGTGAGTATTTAACCGGGACTGCACAAAAGAAGTGTCTGTAAAAAAGGGACTCAGCAACACATAATTCCAACCTGTTTCATACGCAGAGTTCTCCAAACGAGTAACTCCGCGATGAAGGAAATAAAGAAAACTTAACTACTATCTAATACGAGCCACAAGCTGACATAACCATAATGTAGTGTGCCGTAATTTCTTAATCTTTAATTTTCTTATCCTTTATTATTTGAAATCCGCTTTTGCACCTCGTTTCTTCAATTCGTCCAAATAATTTATCAAAGTCCGATGTTGGAATTAACAGATTTGAAAAGTGAATTTGTTCTCCAGTGTTTTTTATCAGTGTTGTGTACTCAAAACTGTTCCAGGGTGCGTGGCTGTCGTTCACTGTAGTTGACCTCTTTGTAAAATCAACTTTGTCAAAGATTTCTTTTCCTGTCGGGGACACTATAATAAACTTGTTGTCTCCTTTTCTAAAATAGACATTCCATCTGCCGTTCTTTCTCCAATGATTGATTGCAATAATAATTCCTGGGGTGGCCATCAATGTCATAAAGGTTTGTATCCCTAAAAACGCTGTTAGATTAAACGGCTTATTATTGACCAAGTAAGAATAAACCCAGATTGTTGAAGGCATTAGAAAAAACAGCAGAGAAAACGTGAGTTTCTTAATTATCGAAAGATTCTTCATCTGATAGACAAATTCTTCTTTGACAATTTCTCGTGAAGTCCTCGTTTTATTTTTGTGAATAAAGAATTGTATCAAGTCAAGAAACCAATGAGTTTTGTGATGATACTCAGACGTCCTAAGTCGATTTAGGAGCAAATGTCTCTCACCTCTGTCGAATAATTTAACGACAGCATCGACTTGATCAAGTCCATTTACAATTGAAGTGCTTGATCTTCGCATTTTTGGAGAAAAGTAAATAGCGAACTTATTGTTCTCTGCCCAATAGATCGATAGTTTGTCTCCACACTGATTCTTTAACCAAATCGAGGGTTCAGCGTGTTGCTCAATTATTTTGACACTCTTGGAATATTCTTCTGTCCAGTTAAATTCTTTTAGTGCGTTTATTGTCTCGTCCAGCGTTAGTTCTTTTTCTTCAGTGAACTCATCGACTTCAAATTCTGGAAATTGTTCTCTAACCTTTAAACTCATTTACTCTTTGTCAAATTATGGCACATAACGTTTGTGTATGTGACGTTGCGGACATAGGAGGGTAAATAAAGGAGGAACGACTGTTTTGCCCGACTTACCCCAAAACGGTCCACCGTGACCGAACGTTGTTTGAAAACCAAACTACAAATTTACACTACACCCCACAATGGCACATACATTTTGTTGGGCGCAGTTATCTTCCCTCAATTAATTTATTCAATTCAAACAAGTATGTTAGTCCAGCGTCATTCTGTAATTCTTCAATTTTTCTTTTGTGTCGTACAAAGTCAGAGGTCACGTTTGTCGTCAAAGATATAGATGCAGACAGTAAATCTTGTGTGGTCATTGCAGGTTGACCAACTAAAAGCTTAATTGTTTTTCCAACAGGTGTTAAAATCCTGTAGAACCAGTTTTTTCTTTCTAATTCCAGCTTTCTATTTAGGTCGATTAATGCTGGTCTTATATTTGAATCTACGATATTCTGGCATTCATTTAAAGCCTCAGTTAAGGACTTTGTTTCTGAAATGATTTGCTTCGCTTCTTGGGAAAATTTCAGCATAGTCGACCAATATTGTGGTAGTTGGTCGGAGAGTTTATCCCTGGCCTCAAGTATCAATTGAGGCTTAACTGCCTTAAAAGATGGTAATAGCATCTCGATCGATTTCATTGCTAGAATCGCTGCTATTTCTTTGTTTTGCTTCAGCCCTGTTGGTGTAAAGGAGTTTTTCGATTTAGTTAGTTCAACAATCGGAATCGCGTTATTATCTAACTCTTTATTGAGATTGTCAAATCCGTCCAGTGTAACAATGAGTGGATTTGTAGTCACTCTATATAAATTCTTTTTCCCTTTCTTTCCTTTTTTTAGGAGTTTGGCAGTTAATGGTTCTCCTTTTTCGAATAAGCTTGTTTGTAGTATAGATGGAAATAATTCGTGATGGTGTAGACAAAAATTACCTGAATGGAACAGATAGTAATTTGCCGTTTCTTTCTCTTGTTTGGTTAGGTTCTGAAACGGGTCATCATCAGTATCACTATCAACTGGTTCAATCGACATCTGAAATTTACTAGTGTCAATTGAAGGTAATAGTTTATGCTTCTTTGAAAATTCTATTACAAACTCAAGGTTATTAGGAATGTATACCTTGTCAAATAAAAGAGAAATGGTAGTGACAAATCTAGGGTCATGAATTAGAAACCCACTTGTAAGGACTCCTTTAAATTCACTAGTTCTTTTCGAAATATCTTTTTTCTTTCCCATGGTCTATTTGATAATTGCGTCCAACGACCCGCGCATATTGCGGCTACGGTTTTCACTGCCGCGCCTTGTCGCACGAGCCAAACGAAGATAATGAAATAATTTTTCCAACTGCAAAAAACCCGCAGCTGTAATATGCGCACTGTTGGCTGCCGTTTATTTTTTCCACTCCTCTATCTTCATTGCTGTCACGATTGAGTCTTTGTCAAAAGTCAGAACAAGATTCTTAGTGTAAACAGGGTCAATATCTGATCCGTAGTCCAAAATAATTGAATAGGAAATCTCACAGTCGGCCAGTCCATCTGGTGCTCCGAGTAAGTCTGGTATTTGTCTAAGTCTCAGTCCCACGAATTGTTTACTGTCCAAAATGTCCACAAGCATAGATTCTCGATATGGATAAGTCCCCAAGTCGCCCTGCGTTTGCCATTTCTCCTTTTCAAATTTTTGTTGACAGGAAGTCGTTAGAATTAAAATTGTCGCGATTGTCAGAAGAGTCCTCATTGTCCAAAATAAATGGCAGCCAACATCCCGCTATATGCAACTATTGCATATAGCCCTCTCTTACCCCAATCTACCCAATCCCTATACACCATCCAAAAGTCTTTTATTCGTAAACCAATCACAGGGCCGACTGTTTTAATCAGTCGGACAGCAACCTAATGAAATCGTTTTTCAGGCATGCCAGCATAGACACCATGCACACCACGTCAGACCTCGTTCGGTGAACTTTAGACATTACAGGAGGGGCGTTAGACATCACTCGAGCAACTTCAATCGTCACACGTCGCTCTTCAGTTGGCACTCGATTGACTTCAATCGTAATATGTCGCACTTCAATCGTCACACGTCGTACATCGATCGTCATACGTCGCTCTTCAATCGTCACACGTCGTACATCGATCGTCATACGTCGCTCTTCGATCATCACACATCGTAAATCAATCGTAATACGTTGCAAATCAGTCGTCATACGTCGCACTTCGATCGTCATACGTCGTAAATCAGTCGTCACACGTCGTACATCAATCGTCATACGTTGCACTTCAATCGTCACCCGTCGCACTTCGATCGTCACACGTCGCACTTCAGTCGTAATACGTCGTACATCGATCGTCACATGTCGTACATCAGTCGTAACACGTCGCACTTCAGTCGTAATTCGTCGTGCATCGATCGTAACACGTCGCACTTCGATCATCACATGTCGTATATCAGTCGTAACACGTCGTGCATCGATCGTAACACGTCGCACTTCGATCGTCATACGATCGACTTCAGTCGTCGCACGTCGCCTGCTAATCGTCGGGCACACCTCCACGTCTATTTCTTACACTATGAGGGGCATCGGACGTGCTGCCACATCTATTTCATACCCAAAAACGTTCGTCTAGGCCCCAAAAACGTCTATTTCGGGCCAGGAGGTGACTGCAGCCTGCTCTTTGTGAACCATTATTAGTATGCTGTTGGTTGCGTCAAAAGGAGAGTTCAGTAAAAAAAATTGAATTTTGTCAAAAAGCCTGTCACAAACCGGGTCACGAGTTTGTCTTACACCTCAAAACCCCTCATTTCGGGGTTTTTTAGTATGTTTTTTACCAAACCTGTTCTATTTACATGAAAGCAATTCTCATTTTTTTCGTGGCGCACTGGTACTTGTCGCTGTTTTTTCAGACGTTTTTCCTGCACCGTTACGCCGCCCACAAAGCCTTTACCATGAATAAGTTTACCGAAAAGGTATTCTTTGTGCTGACCTGGATTTTTCAAGGCTCCAACTACCTCAGTCCCTACGGCTACGGAGTGATGCACCGCATGCACCATGCCTTTGCCGATACCGAAAACGACCCGCACTCACCCAAATACGACGAAAGCATCTGGAAGATGATGTGGAAAACGAAAACCATCTACTCGGCCATCACCAACCGCGAGATGAAGGTAGAAAGCCGCTTTACGGATGGCGTGCCGCAATGGGAAGCGTTTGAAAAGATTGCCCGCTCGTGGCCGTCGCGTATCTTCTGGGGTGCGCTCTACGCGCTGTTCTATTGGAACTTTGCTACCGCCTGGTGGTTGTGGCTGTTGCTGCCGATTCAGTTTTTGATGAGCCCTATTCATGGCGCGATCATCAACTGGTTTGCTCACAAGTACGGCTACCGCAACTACGAAGTAGGCGATACGTCGCGCAACTTTCTGCCTGTCGATTTCCTGATGATGGGCGAAAGCTATCACAACAACCACCACAAGCATGGCTCACGGGCCAACTTCGGTGGCATACGCTGGCATGAACTTGACCCGACCTATTTTATTATCAAGGTGCTCGACAAAGTGGGCGTGATTGAAATAGCGCGTCAAAAAGAAATCAAACTGGAGCGGATAAGAAAAGCCGCCTGACGATTTTGCTGGGTTATATATAGGGTAAAAGTCCGGAGTGAGCTCCGGACTTTTTTTGTTTGTGCATCCTGGTACTTCTACTCTCGTACCTCGTATCTCTAACCTCGTCTTTCGTACCTCTACCCTCGTACCTCTACTCTCCTACTTCATTCCAAACTCCATCACCATAAAGGTTCCGGGTATCACCTTAGGTCTGGGGTTGGGGTTTTCGGCGGTAGCGGGCGGTGTCTCACCGTAGTTGGCGGTGCTTACAAACACGTGATGCGTGGCGGCGTCAAGCGCGATGGTGCGCGCGCCAGCCTGCGTCTTCACCGTTTCTACTACGTTAAATTCGTTGGCCGAAATTTCTTTTACCACCGTCATTGAGCCCTCTCCGTTGGAGCTGATCGCCAACTTCAATACAGGATCAAACACTACACCATCCACACGTTTGCCAATCGGCAGTTGTGCGACCAGTGTTCCATTGTCGCTGTTTACTACCATCATCCATCCGTTGTGGCATACGCTGAAGAGCCGATGAGTTTTCACATCGATGGCCAGTCCCGTTGGTTCTTCGCCCGGTGCAATTTTCCATTTGTTTTTAATGGCCAGGGTTTTTGCATCAAACGATACGATCTCGTGCGTGTCCTCCAGGTTCACGAAGATCGTTCCCTGTTCATCCGATACGCCTGCTTCGAGTGCAGTGCCGCCCACCTCCACAGTACCTACTACTTTGCCTTGCGCAATGTCGATGGCGGTGGTAGTCACGTCGCTGTGATTAAAGATGAATACTCGTTTGGAAAAGGAATCATACAGTAACGCGTCAGGATTTTTGCCGGTAGGCAACTCTACAATCGGCTTCAAGGTTTTCAAATCAAAGATCGTAGCTGTGTTGCTGCGGCCATTGGTGGTAATGCCCCGGCCTGCCTCAGGCACCGCAATCACGCCGTGCACACCTTGCAGTCCGCTGATGGCACCTACTTTTTCGTGCGTGACGGCATTCAGCACTTCTACCTGTGTGCCGTGCGACACGTAAAGGCGCTGGTTTTGCGCATCCACACTCAGGTAATCCCAACCTCCTTCTCCCCCGATCACGGATTTCTTCAGTAACTGAAACCCGTGTTGAGCAAACCCTGTCCACGGTGTGATACACGCCGCAGCCATCACTGCGCAAAGAATCTTTTTCATGATTGTTTTTGGTTGAATTGATAATCGAAACTAGTACATCTCAGACAATCGGGAATGGTTCTTTATTCCACCGTGTGAATAAAGTATGCAGGCGGCAACGGGTTTGGAATTGGTTATTTGTTAATCGTTATCCGTGAATTGAAACACCTCGTACCTCTACTCTCGTACCTTTAATCTCGTACCTTTCCTCAGGCGGGATCGACATCAAACACCACCTTCACGTTTCTGAAGTTTTTCTCCTGATGAAGGATTGTTTCCTGCGCATGCAGCACGGCTTTAATGTCAGGCAAGCCTCCCTGGTTGCGGGCAATCTTGATGAGCACGTGCATGAGGTACTCGTTTCTGATCTTGGAGATCATCGGCTCGCCGGGGCCAAGTATTTTCACTGATTTGATTTTCGCTTTCACAGCAGCGGTGTATTGCTCGGCAGCTTCCACCACTACTTTCTTGTCGGTATGCTTGAAGGTGATTTCGATGAGGCGCGCAAACGGTGGATAATAATGCCGCTGCCGGTCGGCGAGTTCTTCTTTTAAAAACTCCGTCACTTTGTTTTCAATCACATAGGCAAACAGCGCATGCTTTGGATTAGACGTCTGGATGACCACCTTCCCTTGCTTGGCGCGACGGCCCGCACGACCGCTCACCTGCGTGATCAGTTGAAATGCTCTTTCATACGAACGGAAATCGGGGAAGTGCATGAGCCTGTCGGCATCAAATACACCCACCAGGCTTACCTTATCAAAGTCTAGACCTTTTGTCACCATCTGTGTGCCGATGAGCACGTCGGTAGCGCCGCTTTCAAAGCCGGAGATAATGTCGTCATACCCCGACTTGGTGCGCGTGGTGTCGAGGTCCATGCGCTGCGTATGGATTTCCGGAAAGTGAAGCTTGAGTTCTTCCTCCAGTTTTTCCGTACCGTAGCCCAGCGTCAAGATGCGCTTCGACGAACATTCGGGGCACTGTGCCGGCAGGGGTTCGCGGTATCCGCAGTAGTGACACACCAGCGCATGGCGATACTGATGATAGGTAAGACTTACGGCGCAGTTGATGCACTTGGGCACCCAGCCACAGTCTTCGCACTGCACCATCGGCGCATAGCCACGTCGGTTTTGAAAGAGAATGGATTGTTCTTTTTTCTTCGTAGCCTCGTCGATGGAGCGAAGGAGCAGCGACGAAAACTCGCCGCGGTTGGTCTTGCTTTTTTTCTCCATCGCCATGTCGGCGAAGAAAATCTGCGGAAGTGTGGCTTCGCCGAAGCGTTGCGTGAGCGTGACCAGCCCATACTTGCCGTTGGTTGCCTGATAATACGACTCCGCCGAAGGCGTAGCACTGCCGAGAATCACCTTGGCGTTGTGGGCCTGTCCCATCCACAGGGCTACGTCGCGCGCATGGTAGCGTGGCGCAGGCTCATGTTGTTTGTATGACGGGTCGTGCTCTTCGTCTACAATGATCAGCCCGAGGTTATCGAAAGGAAGAAAGACAGACGAGCGCACACCGATCACAAACCGGAATTTGTTGGTGAGCACTCCGTTCCACACTTCGACACGCTCGTTGTCCGAAAACTTGGAGTGATACACACCCAGCGCGCTGCCGAATATTTTCTTTAGTCGCAATACAATCTGCGTAGTGAGTGCAATCTCCGGAAGGAGGTACAACACCTGACTGCCGCCTTCTAGCGCACGCCGGATCAGGTCAATGTAGATTTCCGTTTTGCCACTGCCTGTAACGCCGTGCAACAACACCGTATTCTTTTCTTCGAAGAACGTAAGAATGGCATTGCGCGCCTGCTCTTGCTGTTCGCTGAGCAACACCGGATGGTCGTGCTTCGGATCATCGAAACCAAACCGCGGCACGGTGACTTCAAACTCTTCGAGGATACGATTTTTGATGAGCGTTTTGATTACTGAATCAGAAATCTCTTCGTCGGCGAGCAAGGCTTTCGCCATTCCTTTTTCATTGAGCGACGCATCGGCGAATACCGGAATGTGCTGCAGGTATTTTAAGAGCACTGCTTCCTGCTTTGGTTTTTTGGCAATGGTTTCAAACAGGAATTCGAGTTTCTTTTTGTTCGTGTATTCTTTGGCCAGCCGGATTCGCTTCTCGGTCTTGGGTCTGAATTTTTCTTTGACTTGTTCGAAGATAATGATCGCCTCTTTGGCCACGAGCGATTTGAGAAGATTGTAGATGGCCTTTGATCCGGCGAGTTTTACAATGGCCGAGTAGTTCAGCGATTCATGCTTGAGTCGCTGCAGCACCATCCGTTCTTTTTCAGAGAAATCAAACGCAGTGGTCTCAAAATCAAAACGAGGATCGATCTGCACCATCGACTCGCTGGAAAGTTTTAGTCCGGAGGGCAGCGCTGCGTTCACCACTTCGCCAAGCGTGCAGAGATAATACGAGGCCATCCACTGATACAAAGTAAACTGCTGCGCGTAGATCACCTCATTCTCATCAAGCAAATCGAGAATATACTTGGCTTCGTGGTCGGCGGGCGGCTGATTGTGCAATCGCACGATGATGCCTGTCTGTATTTTCTTGGCACCAAACTGCACGATGGCGCGCTGGCCTGCTTTTATTTTATCGTTGAAGGCAGCGGGTACACGGTAGGTGAAGAGCTTATCAATGGGCACCGGAATGACCAGATCGGCGAAAAGGGTTTCGCGGGGATCAAACTCAAGTGAAAGTTCTTTTGCCATAGCACTCAGCCACCAAAACTAAGGATTTTATGGCGTATCCTTTATCCCAATTGTGCGGCCGCGAAAACACAAATGATTCGCCGTGAAATCCGGGCAGCGCTACACGATGCCGAAGCTAAAACGCTAAGACAATTTTAATATCCGAAGTTCAACGCGTCGGTTTTGTGCGCGGTTGGCATCGGAATCATTCGGCACCACCGGCTTCGATTCGCCGTAACCCTTCGGCACCAGTTTTTCAAAATTCACTCCCTTCGTCTTCAGGTATTCGAAAGCACTTTTTGCACGCTTGTCCGACAGTTGAAGGTTGTTCGCGTCGGTGCCTACGTCATCCGTATGCGCGGAGATTTCGATGGTTACTGTAGGGTTGAACTTCATTAACTCTACAATGCGGTCGAGTTCAAATTGCGAACCTTTCTTCAGCTCCGCAGAATTGGTTTCAAACGTAATGTTATTTAACGTAAGGAGCGCTCCCACCTCAATGGGAATAACCTGCATGACCACCGCCGAGTCAATGCCGCCCACCACTTCAGTGGACGAAAAGAAATACCCTTCCTGACTTCCGGCGATTACTTCGTAGCGGTCGCCTTTGCGCAGTTTTATTTTTTCCTCTGAGTTGGCAATCAACACTTCCTCCTGACTTTTGTTGTGACACATCACCTTCACGTTTACTTTTTGCTTAGTCGATGAACTGATCACACTGGCTACAAACGGCGCCTTGGTGTGCTCTACGCCCACGATCACATTCTTGTCAGGGCTCAAGCGTTTCTCTTTGAACGTCCAGACCTGATCGCTCTTAATGTATTTATCCTTGGCAGAACTGATTACATAATTATATGGCGCTTCAAACATTACTTTCATCGGCAGCTGTGAGGATGAAACGGAGTCTTTAATAATATCTTTCTCGGCGCGACCTACATTAAGCCACACGTTCATCCGCTTCTTCAGGTCTTTGTCAACCACGTCGATTAGCACCGGATAGGAAGACCGCATGATTATATTCTTGGAAATCAACTCAAATTTCTTTTGGTTCTCCAGCGCAAACACCAGCGTGTCGGGGAAGAAGTTACTGTTATCAAACGTGATTTTGTAATTGTATCCCGCGTTGAGTACTACGCTATATTCTCCGTCGGTCGCGTTGTTGGACGTTGAAAAAGTTTCGCCTGTGGTAGTATTAAACACAGTGATCACCGCAGGTAGCGGCGCCAGTTTTTTATCGTCCAGCACGCGCCCTTCCACCACGGCGTTTACACGTTGCCTGAACTTTTCCGGGATCGGAATCGAGTAGATATCATTCTTTGAATAGAAAAACATTTTATCACCGTAGGCCGAGATGCAAGGCGACTGATCGTTTTCTGCTGAGTTGATAAAGTCGAGCGTAACTGGCACCGACCATGTTCCATCGTTTTGTTTCACGGTCTGATACATGTCGTACTTTCCTACGCCGCCGTCGCGAATGGAAGAAAAAATCAAGGTGTGGTTGTCGGCCATGATTTTTGGATCACGCTCGCAGCCCAGGTTGATGGGCGCAGGCATAAGCACAGGTTCTCCCCACTTTCCATCCGTTGTTTTTTTGGAATAATAGATCGCGAAGCACGGCTCCTTGCTCTTCTTGTCAAAATCGTGTTCCATGTTCAGTCGCACGAAGTACAAGGTTTTGCCATCAGGCGAAATCGAGGGAAATCCTTCGTAGCCATCTTCGGTATTGATGGGGGCACCGATGTTGACGGGTTCGCTCCAAATGTTGTCGCCGGTGCGTGTAGAATAATAAATGTCTTCGGTTTGCGATTTCCCTTCGATGAAGGCAGTATAAAACAAAAGGTTTCCGTCGTAGCTGATGCTCGGGCCGGCGAGGAAATTACATTTTTCATTGATGCTTTTCAGCGGCACCGGCGGGCTCCAGTTTCCTTGTTCGTCCAGTTGCGATTCAAACAGTTCCCATCCTTTCTCCATATCAAGGCTGGATTCAAAAATCATAGTTCGGCCGTCGGCACTGATGGTAGGCGAAAACTCGGTGTATTTCGTACTGCTGATGACCGGCACCACTTTGCGCTCGTCAGAGGTCCCCTGAGCGAACACGAGGTGAGCGCCTGCGAATAAAAAAGGTACGATTGCCAATTTTAGATTCATCCGTATAAAAAATTAAGGTTTGCCAATGAGAACAAATGCGCCCCAGAAAAACGGGTCGGGATATTTCTTCAACAAAGTTGCTTGCGCTTCGCGCAATGCGCTGACGTTGTCATTATTTGCCAGCATTTTTTGATAATACAGGATCATCAGTTCCTGAGTCGCTTCGTCGTCCACCTTCCACAAACTCATCAATACATTCTTCGCTCCGCTGAGGAAAAACGCACGCTGTAAACCGTATACACCTTCGCCGTTGCGCAGTTCACCCGAGCCTGTCTCACACGCCGACAACACCACCAATCCGGCCTTATCAAAATTCAAATTCTTCACTTCATAAGCGGTGAGTAAGCCATCTTCTGCACCTGCGGCAGCTCCACTCGACGACACATCGCTCAGGATAAGCCCGGAGTGAAGAAGGGGATTGCTCTCGGTTTTGCTTTCACCGCTGAGCACTACCGGCGCATCTTCGTCGGTGGTAGGAATGAAGAAACCATGCGTTGCGATGTGAATAATTCCCGGACTTTGAATCGCTTTAAGACTTCGCTCCGAAGCATTAGCTTCAAGATGCAGGGTTGAATTCCACGCCGCCCCTTTCATTAGTTTATCAATCTGCTGTACTTCTTCTTTTGTTCCTGGCAAAGAAGCAATCGGGTTTGAAAGAATTGAGTTGGCTAAAAAATTGGAGGAACGCAGAGCATGATTAGCGTTGCCTTTTGATTGCTCACCAAAAGTCACCGGACTAAAAAGATTCAGGCTTTTCGGTTGGACGCCGTCGCCGGAAGGCAAAACCAACTCCCGCAAACTGGAGAGCATAATCACTTTATGACGATTGATCAGGAACTCATTCGCCAACGAATCAAATAGAGTGGCCGGATTCAACTTCGTGTAAATTCCATCGGAGGAAAGATACAGGGTAGTTACACCCTTCAGGCTTGCGGCCATCGGTTTCCAATACACCGAATACGAGCGATCATTGTACTGCCGATGCACGATGCAGTTTTTATAATAGCTGTACTCACGCCCTTCCATTTTTTTGCCGTTCGGAAAAACGACCAACTCGGGTTTATCCGAATCCCAGCGTGCGATGAGCGCCGCATACGAAATTGAATCTACACCCGTCACAGATCGCAAGCGAACAATTTCCACTGCAGCTTGCTGAGGTTTTAGTGACGACGCCACCGTCTTCCACGTTACTGCCTGCTCGTCCATGGCGTTCTTGAAATTCATCGAGCCAAGCGACAATGCTTTCTCAAGCGAATTCGCTTTTTCTTCCAACTCCCGGATCTGCGCTTGTTGCTTTAGTTGGGTGGCGGCATCCTGACTATACCATTTGCCCAACTGCTCCTTGGCGTTTTGCCATTGCAGAAATTGTTCTTTCAGTTGCGGGTTGTTGCTCGCCAAAATCCGGTTCCGGGTTTTCACCGATGAGTTTAGTAACAAGGCTTTGGTGACAAGCCTGAAATCGAAAAGGTCTTTCACAAAGTCAGGTTTGCTTTTCCCAACCTCCACCGCAAACTGCTGGTAATCCTGAATCTGACGGTTGACTTTATTATAAAACGCGACTTGCTCCTGCTCATTCATCGCCGGGAATAGTTGGCGAATTTGTTTGCTGTAAAATTCAGCCATGTGCTTCATCAGCGGCGCGGCTGCTTCGCTGTTCGAGGTTCGCTTGTAGGCTACCGCCAGGTTGTATTCGCACAACACATAGTCGGGGTGAGACTTTCCTAACTGCGCGGCAAGAATTTTTTCCGCGTGCTCCAGCACCGTCACCGCTCCGCGGTAATCGCCCATGTCTTTGAGCACGGCTCCAAGGCTGGTTTCTTTTAATGCATAATCAGCGGAAGTTTCACCGGAATTATTCTTTGCGATCAGTAACGACTGTGCAAATAATTTTTTTGCTTCCGGATAATTGCGCTGCTTCTGGTAAAGTACTGCCAGGTTGTTCAGTGCGGTAGCGTATTCGGGATCATTCTCTCCTACTTGCGCACGCAGCGAATTGACAATTTCAGTCTGTAGCTTTTGGGCTTTCTCCAACTGATTGGTTTCAATCAGGTCGGCCGACAAATTTTCAATCACCGTTTTTCTCAACTCATTATCCGAAGGAATTTGCTGTAGAAGACTTGCCAGGATTTTTTCAGACTGTGAATAATTTCCAAGTTTGGCGTACAAGATCGCCAGCGAATTGTTGACCTGCCAGGAGCTCTCACCATTGGAATCGCCGAAAAGGGAAAGGGCCAGTCGGTATTCTTTTTCTGCTTCCAGGTAGTCGCCCATTTTGTGTGCCATCCGTCCGTGCTGGTACGCTACCTCCGCTTTTGCAGGTCCTGACAGCGACGGTTGATTTTCTAATTCTTTCAATAGCTGCAAGGCTGTTCCCCATTGTCCTTTTTGCTGATAGGCTTCTGCCTTCTTGAATTCTACCTGCGTGCGATACTTTTCACCAAAAGGAGTTTTCAAAAAGTTCAAGGCAGAATCAGGCTGATTCAAAAAAAGATGCACGTCGCAGAAAAGCGAAGCAGCATCCCAATAGGTGGAAGCAAGGGACAATTCATTTCGATCAGCAACATTCAACCACTTTCGAAGAAGGAGAAGTGCAGTGGGCTGCTGATTTTTGTTTACCAATCTTTTAGATGACGTAAGCCACAGCCCACTCACCTGAGGCGCTACATCTTTAGATAACTTTTTCGCTGCGGTTTGATAAAGCGCCTGTGCATTTTGAATTTGATTCTTCGTCAACTGCCAATCGGCCTCCGTGAGTTCTACCGCGATGTTTTCGATGGTGGCATTGGCAAGGGAAACACTCACCAGCTTTGCCTGTTGAAGCGGCTGCTCCGCTTGTGCCAGGCGACCAAGCTCCAACAGCAGCCTGGCAAAATTCAGGTGAATCGAAAATGAAGTTTTGTTTTTCGCATTGTCCTTCATTGCCTGGTCTTCGGCCTCCTTGTATTTCTCGATTGCCTTTTCGGTCTGGTGATTGGCAGCCAGCGTCATGGCCTCTTTCAAGATGTCTTGAAGATGATCATTCATTGGCAGTGCCGACTGATTGCCCAGGCGCGCCACAGCTGTTTTACTCAGCGTGTACAATTCATCGTCTGTCTTTTTTTCCTTTTCAAGAATTTGAATAAGCGTTGTGTATTTATTTTTTGCCGATGGAATATCATTCAAATTTTCGTCGAGGGCAGCTGCATTGTAAAGCAGGGCGCGGTATTCGTCCTGCGCTTCGGGAACGGAAGCCAATCCTTGCAAAGCGGCCGCCCAGCTTTTCCGGGCGTCGTCGGCATCGCCTGCGCTAAAGGAAAGGTCGCCTTGAAGGGATAACATCTGATAATAAGGTAATGACTGTTTGCCATACGCCAACCCAACCGATAGCAGAGCAGAATCGGATTTTTGACGCGCGACTTTGAATTGATTCTGAAGTTGCAAAAACAGGATCTCTTTTTTTCTGGCTTCGGCCAGCGACGGACTGCTCGCACCTTCGACTGATTTGAAAAGCCGAATCTCCTCGGCGCTAAATTTTATTCCTTTGTCCGCCTCTTTCAGCGCCAGACAATTCAACGTAATCAGTTGAATAAAATAAGCGCGGCCCGCAACGGTAATCCCTTTTTCTTTGGTCAGGGCTTCCTCTGCCTTTGACAATGAGGCTGTGTACTCTTCCTTTTGATAACTGGCTTTCGCTGCGTCATAAGCTGACTGCCAGTTTTGAGCGGACGAGCGAATAGTAAAAAGAAACAGCGCGATTAAAACAACAACAGACCTTTTCATGATAACTAAAAATAAATCATTTTTTCCTGACTATTGTTACCGATTCTATAATTTCAGTCAATTCAACAGGCAGATTATTTTCCGTAAAGTAATGCTACATTTATAGGAGTCAACGGCCAATGCGTTGTTGAACCTTTATTTCATTTCATGCATACCTGCTAAACTTTTTGAAATCATGAACCTTAATCTAGATATGGAAGTTGCCCTCCGCCTGCTCATCTCGTTTGGTGTGGGTGCAGCCATCGGGCTGGAGCGTGAATACCGCAGCAAAGCGGCCGGCCTTCGTACGATGATCATGATCTGTCTCGGATCGACCATCTTCACGGAGATCTCCATTCACCTCGGCGCTGCCAACCCCGATCGTCTGGCCGCGAACATCGTTACAGGCATTGGCTTCCTGGGCGGAGGTGTAATTTTCAAGGATGGCCTTACCATTACCGGCATTACTACCGCAACTACGATCTGGATTTCAGCTGCACTAGGTATGGCCGTAGGTGCCGGTGAATATTTTATTGCTATCGTTGGATCTGGAGTGGTGCTGATCGTGCTCACCGTTCTTGAAAAGGTGCAGGGCGTAGTAGAGCGGCTTCATCAAAACCGAACTTATAGAATTGTATTCGAAAAAAACGGCGGCTTTGATGAGGTGATCGAAAAAACATTGACCGACACTGGCTTGAGTTTCAAAAAACGGCGGGATCAGAAAGACGTGAACAACTACATTTTAATTTACGAAGTGTATGGCAGGGAAGCGCGTCTGGAGCTTTTCAATAAAATTCTAAAAGGCGACCATCGGGTGATCTCCTTTAGCTATTAGACGCCGAGGTCTCCTCCATCCGAAATCTCCACGAGCAGTACTTTCACTTCGTCAGCTTTGGCGTGCTCGCCCATTTTTTCAAAGCTCATCACCAGATTTCGCAAGGCGCGGCGAATAATATCCAGGCTGCTACACGCTTCAAAAAATGACGACTGAGGCACAAGGTGCAATTCGTGAATATAATTTTCGATATCCTGCTTTGAGAAAATCAGTCCGCGGTTAAACGCATTGATGTAAAACTGATGGTTCTCGTCCTTGTAGGTGAGGATAAAAAGATTGGGGAGGTTCACACCGTGAACGGGTAGTTTCAACTTTTGGGCCACCAGCAAATAAATCACACAAAGTGTAATCGGGTTTCCCTTGCGCGATTCAAGCACCACATTGATCATGGAGTTGCCCGGCGAATGAAAATTTTTGGTGTTCGCGCCAAACTTGAGTTTGTTGAAAAGTACGCTGTTGATCACCTTCACCTGATCGAACGGGTAAAGGTCAGGCCGAAACTCAAGCCAGGTTTCGTAATAGATTTGCTCAAGTTCCTGTTTCAGTTTTTCAAGCTCAAGGTCGGGGTATTGATACGTTGCCAAAATCCACATGCCGGTGAGCAGGTCGTGGTCCGGGCTTTCGTACCATTTTTTCAGGCGATCGCGCAACAGATCATATTGCAGCGTGTGAATCAATTCTTCGATGCGGCCTTGCACCGAAGGGTTGAGGTTGCTCTCCCATTCGCGTTCTAAAAATGGAATAGCATCCTTACCGATGGAAAGAATTTTCTCCTCCACATGCGACACAATCTGCTGGTCCTCATCGTCCAGCAGCGAAACTAATGCCTTGAGTTCTTTTTCTTCCAACGTTAGTTTAAAATAGGATTACAATCAAAATTACAAAACAGAAAACAGAAATCGCAGTGGAGGCTCACGTTTGAATAACTCCGACATTAAACTTCTCCACAGGCGCGTGGTTGGCTGCCTCAATTCCCATCGAGATGACTGTCCTTGTTTCCATTGGATCGATTACACCGTCCACCCAAAGTCGGGAGGCGGCATAGTAAGGACTCAGTTGCTCGTTGTAGCGATCGGTAATTTCTTTCAGTAGTTCGGCCTCTTCCTGTTCGGTTATCGTTTTACCCTGCGCTTTCAGCGAACTCACTCTGATCTGCAATAGTGTTTTGGCTGCCGAGTTTCCACTCATTACCGCGAGCTGCGCTGTGGGCCACGCGTAAATCAATCGCGGGTCATAGGCCTTGCCGCACATGGCGTAGTTGCCTGCGCCATACGAGTTGCCGATGAGGAACGTGAACTTCGGCACGGTGGAGTTGGCCATGGCGTTCACCATTTTTGCGCCGTCTTTGATGATGCCCCCTTTCTCTGCTTTGCTGCCCACCATAAAGCCGCTGACATCCTGTAAAAAAACCAACGGCACTTTGCGCTGGTTGCAGTTCATGATAAAGCGTGCGGCTTTGTCGGCAGAGTCGGAGTAGATCACACCACCCATTTGCATCTCGCCGGTTTTGGTTTTCACCGTCTTGCGCTGGTTGGCGATGATTCCCACCGCCCAACCTTCAATGCGGGCAAATCCACACAGTATTGTTTTCCCGTAAAGGGGTTTATACTCTTCAAATGCAGAGTCATCCACCATGCGTTTGATGATCTCCAGCATGTCGTAAGGCTTTACTCTGTCCGACGGCAGCAGACCGTAAACTTCTTCTGCTTTTTCTTTGGGCGCTTTGGGTGTTGTACGATCAAAACCTGCCGCCACCGGTGAACCGATTTTATCGAACAAGGTGCGGATGTAATCAAGGCATGCCTGATCGTTGGGAAACTTGTTGTCGGTTACACCGGATATTTCGCAATGCGTAGTTGCGCCGCCCAATGTTTCGTTGTCAATATCTTCGCCGATGGCCGCTTTCACCAGATATGAGCCAGCCAGAAAAATTGAGCCGGTTTTATCTACAATCATGGCTTCGTCGCTCATGATCGGCAGATACGCACCGCCAGCTACGCAGCTGCCCATAATCGCGGCGATCTGCACAATGCCCATCGACGACATCTTCGCGTTGTTGCGAAACTGCCTGCCGAAATGTTCCTTGTCGGGAAAAATTTCATCCTGCATTGGCAGGAACACGCCGGCGCTATCCACGAGGTAAATGATGGGAAGGCGGTTTTCCATGGCCACTTCCTGTGCCCTCAAGTTTTTCTTGGCGGTGATCGGAAACCACGCACCTGCTTTCACCGTCGCGTCGTTGGCCACGATCACGCACTGTCGCCCGCATACATAACCGATGCCGGTAACAACTCCACCCGAAGGGCAGCCGCCTTGTTCGGCATACATTCCATCGCCGGCAAAAAGACCGATTTCCAAAAATCGAGCTCCTTTGTCCGTCAGGTATTCGATACGCTCACGAGCCGTGAGCTTGCCCTTGTCGTGCTGTTCATTGATTTTTTTCTCGCCGCCACCCTGCTTTACTTTCTTTTCTTTGGTGCGCAACTGAAAGCAGAGTTGCTTCAACTGATCTTCATTCTTGTTGAATTCTAAATCCATTGCACACGATTTTATTTTTTGGCGGCGGCCGCTTTCTTTTTCTCTTCTTCCCTGCGCAGGTCTTTTTCTATTTTCGATTTGCTCTTGCCGAGCGGGCCAAGAAAGTGTTTCGGATTGCTGTTGAAATGCTTAGAAAGTTTGTCAAGATCGACAATGAGTTTATTAAGATTAACATAAAGCGAATCCTCGTTCATCAGGCGGCCCATGGTGTTGTCGCGCTTTTTCAGCTTGCCCAGCGATTCATTAAGACTCGTGAGCACATGCTGTGTTTTGACAAGGGTTTCATTCAGCTTCAAACGCTTAAGCGAATCAGACAGCACCTTCATGTTGCTGAGTGTGGGCTTAAGTTCATCGAGCACCACGCCGAGTTTTTCGGCATCGGTTTTAAAACTGGCCGATAGCGTTTCAATATTCGAGTTGGTCGTCACCAGCGTTTTGTTGATCAAGTCAGGTGTAGTCTGCAGCTTGGTGAGAATCACGTCAAGTTTTTCGAAGTTCTTGTTAAAGTTGTCAATCACCGAATTGAATTTCCGCAACGTAGTCTGCAAGTCGGTAGCCACGGGTGTTGCCGTTTCAGAGAGCACATCAAACATTCCTTTGGCCACTTCGGTATGCAGCGTGTCGCCTTCGTTCAGGATTTTGGTAGATCGCGCCATTTTCAAAAGCACCGATTTACCGCCGAGTAGTTCGCTGTTCAAAATAGCTTTCGTAGAATCAGTGATGGCGATGTCGGCGTCAATCTCCATTTCAATCAGCACGTGGTTGTTGCGGTTTTGCAGAATGCGGATGCGACTCACCCGCCCCACAGCGTAGCCGTTGACCAGCACCGGGTTGGACACGGCGAGCTGATCGATGTTGTCGTACACGGCATAGTAGATTTTCTTCTTTTCAAAAAAATCGATGCCTTTCAAAAAATTAAATCCAAAATAAAGCAACACCAGCGTGATCGCGCTGAACAGACCTACCTTCAATTCTTTGTTTTTCACGTGTATTAGTTTATTGCTTCCATTTCAGTTTTATACTCCTTAAAGGCGCGGTAAATGCCTGCCGCCATCGCGTCCTGACCTGCATCGCTGGCCAAAAAACTCTCCTCTTTGCCATACGACAAAAATCCGGTTTCGATCAGCACGCTGGGCATGGCCGTACGCCACAACACCCAAAATCCGGCCTGCTTTACTCCGCGACTATAGCGGCCTGTCTTGTGCTTAAACTGATCTTCTACCTTTTGGGCAAACCTAAGGCTGCTTTCCTGATACGCACTCTGACTCAAGGTAAACAATATATACGACTCAGGACTTTTGGGATCAAATCCTTCGTAACGCTCTTCGTAGTTTTCATCCATCAGGATTACTGAGTTTTCGCGCTTGGCTACTTCAAAGTTTCCTTTGTCTTTGTGCAAGCCCATCACAAACGTTTCGGTGCCATAGGCGGCTGCGCCTGGAAGGGAATTGGCATGGATGCAAACAAAAAGATCGGCCTTCACCTTGTTGGCCAGTTCGGCCCGGTCTTCCAGGGGCATGTAGCGGTCGTCTTTGCGGGTATAGATGACTTTTACATCGGGCATGTTTTTTTCGATGTATGCGCCGAATTTCAGCGAGATCTTCAGCGCAATGTCCTTCTCCTTGGTGGATTTACCTGAAGTACCAGGGTCTTTGCCGCCGTGTCCGGGATCGATGACGATCGTCGATACCTTGGTACCCGTAGGTAAAAATGATGCCGAAGAGTTTAGCAAGGTTATTGCTAAAAGAAAAACCTTTAACCCGATATTCCTCACGAACGTAGCGATGTGTGACAGAATTGAAATAACTTTGCGCAAAGTTGTGAATTTTTCGCAACATGCTAAATATTCGTTAACCTTGATCATCGGCAAAGGCATTGTGGCTCGTTTCATCCTCTTTTCAGCTGTTTTCCTTTTCGGTATTCAATTTATGGCTACGGGGCAGGCCCGACGCCAAACCCAGCGACCGGGCAGGTTGGCCGCAGCCAAAGATTCAACCCGTAAGGGAATCGGCGCCGATACTACCAAAGTAAAGAAGGACTCCACAAAAAATACGCCCAAAAGCGACATTGAGTCTACCATCATTTACTCGGCTGACGACTCCATCGTCTCCGAACTTCACCGGAAAATTGTACGGCTCTACGGCAATGCAAAAGTTACGTACGGAAAAATAAAACTCGACGCCGAAGAGATTTTCATCGACTACGAAAAATCGACCATCACCGCCAACGGTAAAAAAGACAGCACTGGCCAGATGATCGGATTTCCGATTTTCAAAGACGGAGAAAACGAGTACGAAACCAAAGGAATGATCTACAACTTCAAATCTAAAAAAGCGAAGATCACCGAGGTAGTGACCAAAGAAGGCGAAGGATTTGTACACGGTGATCAGGTGTATAAAAATTCGAAGAACGAACTCTTCACCATCGGCAATGCCTACACCACCTGCGACCTGGCCGACCCGCACTTCAGAATTATCTCTAAGAAAGCAAAGGCCATCCCCGGCGACAAAATTGTTTCCGGACCTTTTTATATGGAATTCAACCACGTGCCTACGCCACTCGGTTTTGCCTTCGGTTTGTTTCCCTCGCAGCGCAAAAGTTCGTCGGGCATTATCGTTCCGGCGTATGGCGAAGAACAAATTCGCGGGTTTTTCCTGCGGCGCGCCGGCTATTATTTTGACATCAACGATTACATTAAATTAAGTCTCACCGCCGACCTGTATTCCAAAGGATCCACCGGATTATACCTCAACTCCAATTATATCAGCCGCTACAAATACACGGGCAGCATCGCTTTTTCGTTTAACAACAACAACTACAGTGTAAACATCGAGAAGCCCGACAAGCGCAAAGACTTTAGTATTACCTGGAGTCACTCGCCCAAGTCGAAAGGCACGTCGCGATTTGCCGCTTCAGTTAATGCCTCTACTAGCACTAACAACAGCAACAACTATCTGGGGGTTGGCCAAACCAATGCGGCGCTGTTGCAAAACAGTAATGTACAGCAGAAAGCCGCTTCCAACATATCATTTTCAAAATCGTTTCCCGGTACACCATTCTCTCTAGCCACCAACTTAAGGCACAGTCAGGATTTTAAAACACGCCGTGTAGACCTTGGTTTACCCGACATCAGTTTCAACGTCAATAACATTTATCCTTTCAAAACGTCCAAGGCGATGATTCTGCAAAACCTGCAGGTGAAGTATTCGATGAACGCCGTCAACCAGATCAACAACGACCTGGGCAATATTGCCAAAAACAAAGACGGCACAGTACGCGACAGTATCGGCGCGTTCAATGCCCAAAACCTGCCTACGTATTTCCGCAATGCCAGCAAGGGTATGCGCCACGTCATTCCGATCAGTACTTCGTTCAAAGCGTTCAAATTTTTCACACTCACGGCCAGCGCCAATTTCACTGAGCTCTGGTATCTCGAAAAGGTAAACTGGACTGCCTCGCCTACCGGGCCCCTTACGCTTGGTACTACTGCCGTGAAGAAAGATACCGTGCATCAATTCAACCGTGAGTCATTTTATAGCCTTTCGTTGAGTATGACTACACGCATTTACGGAACCTATCTGGCCAAAAGTAAAACAGCACGCATACGCGCGATCCGCCACTTGATTACGCCCAGCATTGGCTTCAGCTACAGTCCTGATTTTGCTGATCCAAAGTATGGATACTATCAACGCATTGGTATCACCGACGCCAATGGAAAGCCCACAGTGGTGCTGAAATCTATTCACGAAGGGTTCATCTACGGGCAGGCGCCGCAAGGACGAAGCGAAGCGATGAGCTTCGGTATCGGAAATACACTTGAAATGAAAGTGCGCAACAAGAAAGATACCGTTGACCGCAAGATTTCATTGATCAACAATATGTCGCTGGGATCAAGCTATAATTTCCTGGCAGACTCCTTTAAGCTTGCCCCGATCTCCATCAGCGCCAACTCAAACGTACTCGACAACAAAATCAACGTGAACGTAAGCGCCACACTCGATCCTTATCAATATTGGAATGTGCGCTCCGGAGTAAACGCCAACGACCAGCCCGTTTACTCTGTGCTGCGTGTAAGTCGCTATTCATGGAATGCAGGAAGCTTTGGTCGCATTACCTCTGCCACGCTGGCTTTCAGCACCAACCTCAATCCCAAAGGCCAGAAAAAAGATACGCAGATGCGTGAGAAGGTCGGCAAAGCCAATGCGTCTCAGGCCGACAAAGATTACCTGCTGCGCAATCCGGATACGTATGTGGATTTCTCCATTCCGTGGAATTTGCGCATCAGCTACAATGTATCTTATTCAAGAAGTACCGGCGCCGCCACCGTGACACAAGGTGCCCGCTTTAATGGCGATGTGAGCCTAAGCGAAAAATGGAAGGTGACTTACAGCTCGGGATATGATTTCGTCAACCAACAATTTACCCAAACTAACCTTGGACTGAGCCGCGACCTACACTGCTGGCAGATGTCGCTAAACTGGGTGCCTTTTGGAAAATGGCAGTCCTACACCTTCAACATCGGAATCAAATCGTCGTTGCTGAAAGACCTGAAGCTTAACCGCACGCGCAGCTTCATCGACTCGCAACAAGGGTATTGAGGCCTAGCCGTTAATGGTTAATCGTGAATTGATCGGGGCTGAAATTATTTCAGCCAACCTTCAATCTCTTCGAGCGTCGGATTTTGAACGCTATCCAGCTTAAGCTTTTTACGCATGCCGGGAATGTCATTAAAAAGCTTGGAAGGTTTTATTTCTTTCAATTGAGCGGCCGAGCGAATATTCAGTTTTTCCAGGATTGGAAATAATTCAGCACGAATACCTAAGGATTCAAACTCTTTCACGGTATCAACTTCGGTCTTTTTCTCCGCCTTCATCTGCGGGAAGAAGATGACATCCTGAATAGACGGTGAGTTGGTCATGATCATGCTTAACCGATCTATGCCAATGCCCAAGCCCGCCGTCGGTGGCATGCCATACTCAAGGGCGCGAAGGAAATCTTCGTCCAGTGTCATGGCTTCTTCGTCGCCGCGTTTGCCCAACTCAAGTTGTTCTTCAAACCGCTGGCGCTGATCGATCGGGTCATTCAATTCCGAAAAGGCGTTGCACATTTCCTTGCGGTTGCAGATGGCTTCAAAGCGCTCTACCAATCCCGGCTTCGTGCGGTGTTTCTTCGCTAACGGCGACATCTCCAGCGGATAGTCGGTGATGTAGGTCGGTTGAATAATGTTGGGCTCGCACTTCTCACCAAAGATCTGATCGATCAGTTTTCCTTTTCCCATCGTGGCGTCGGCAGGCACGTGAAGTTGCTTGCACGTCTCACGAAGCTGATGCTCATCGAAAGTAGAAATATCAATGCCGGTAAAATGTTCAATGGCTTCGAACATGGTGTATCGTTTCCACGGGCGTTTGAAGTCGATGATGTTTTCACCCACCTTCACTTGAGTAGTGCCGTGCAAGTCTATCGCTACTTTCTCGATCATTTCCTCCACCAGGTTCATCATCCATTGATAGTCTTTGTAGGCTACATACAATTCCACCTGCGTGAATTCAGGATTATGAAAACGCGACATGCCTTCGTTGCGAAAATCTTTGCTGAATTCATACACACCGGTAAAGCCTCCTACAATAAGGCGCTTCAAATACAACTCGTTGGCAATGCGCATGTATAGCGTCATGTCCAGCGTGTTGTGGTGAGTTTTGAAAGGCTTGGCAGCGGCTCCGCCGTAAAGCGGCTGAAGGATCGGCGTCTCTACTTCCAGATACCCTTGCTTGTTGAGAAACTCGCGCATGGAGTTGACCAGCTTGGTGCGTTTCACAAAGGCATCGCGCACCTGCGGGTTTACCACCAGATCCACATAGCGCATGCGGTAACGTTGCTCAGGGTCGGTGAAAGCATCGTGAAGGTGCACGTTGCCTTGCTCGTCTTTGGTTTCTTTTACAATAGGCAGCGGGCGCAATGACTTCGACAACACCACAAAGCTCTTGGCGTGAATGGAACGCTCGCCGGTTTGCGTGGTGAAGGCAAAACCCTTCACGCCGATGATGTCGCCGATGTCGAGCAGTTTTTTGAAAACAGTATTATAAAGAGTCTTGTCGTCGGTAGGGCACAAGTCGTCGCGACGGAAGTAAACCTGTACGCGGCCGGTTTCATCCTGCAACTCAATAAAGGAGGCGTTGCCCATCACGCGGCGCGTCATTATCCGTCCTGCGATGGAAAGATCTTTGCCTTCAAGCGTGGAGAAATCTTTGTGAAAATTATCGGCCGAAATGGTAATCTCAAATAAATCGGCTGGATACGGGTTGATTCCCAGCTTTGTCAACTCCTCTAAACTTTGCCGGCGGATGATTTCCTGTTCGCTTAATTGCATACCTGTTTGAATTAGGCTGCAAAAATAATGATTTACAATTACCCGATAGCTATTTCTACGCAGAGGATCAAAGCATCCCCGCCTGCTTATTTGGCGGATTTCCTGCGTTTCAGTTCTTTCCGGATCAGCGTCAATTCGCGGCTGCTTTGCCCGGCTACCGAAGTATTTTCTGCGGCTCTTCTCAACAGGTAAGGCATCACCGCTTCCACCGGCCCGTAGGGAACATACTTCACCACATTATATCCCGCCTTGGCTACGTTGAACGAAATATTGTCGCTCATGCCCAGCAGTTGGGCAAACCACATGTGCTGATCGCTGTGCGCAATATTCTGGCTTTCCATCAAGGTTGCCAGGTACTGGTTGCTGTATTCGTTGTGCGAACCACACACCAACGACACACGACTTCTCTTTTCCACACACAGGGCAAGACCTTTGTTAAATGCTTCGTCCGTGGCTGCTTTGCTCGGGTGAATCGGGTTTTCGTAACCAAGTTTTGCAGCACGCTCGCCTTCTTTTTCCATATACGCTCCACGCACTAGTTTGGCGCCAAAGAAATAGTTTCCTTTCTCGGCTTCTGCAATGGCATGGGTCAGGTTTGAAAGCATCACCTTGTGGTACATCTGAAACGTGTTGTACACAATGGCGCGTGAGCCGTTGTACTTACGCATCATTTCATAGGCCAGGTCGTCGATCGGCTTTTGAATCCAGCTGTCTTCGGCATCAATCAATACAGGTACGTTGTTGTCAAAGGCCTTTTTGCAAATTTTGTCCACCCGCTCGTGTACGCGGTTCCACGCCGCCTGATCTTCTGGTGAAAGTTTTTCGCCAGCATGCACCTTTTCAAGCAAATCAAAAGCAGCCAAACCTGTTGGTTTGAAAACAGAAAACGGAATGGCCGGATTATTCTTGGCTTTTTCAATCGTGCTCATGATTTCCTGAGCCGTTTTTTCAAAGCCTTCTTCATTTTTTGCGCCCTCTACCGAGTAGTCGAGAATAGTGCCGACACCAAATTTGTGCAGGGTGGCAACCGTCTTATCGCTCTGATCGATGGTTTCGCCTCCACAGAAGTGCTGAAACACAGTTGCGCGTATTATTCCTTTGATCGGAAGATGAAGCGCAAGACTGGCTTTGGCAAGACTGGTAGCGATGGAAGAAGTTGTAGGATTGTTGACGATGGAGAAAATCAGGTTCGCTTTTTTTAATTCGCTGTTGCTTTTATACGAAAAAGCGACCTCCGTATTGTCGAAGGGAATCGGGTCACTGGCCATGCGGTAGAATTTTGGGTGCAAATATAAGAACGGAACCTTTTTCAACCCGATAAATATAAATTGGTTTACTTTGTCGCTGTTATTTCAAGCATGTCATCAGGAGCCGTCGTTTTCAGTCAGAATTTTAAAGAGTTTCCCAGCCTTTTGCCGAAACTTAGTTACTCGCAGACCTGCGTTTTAGTAGACAGCAACACCCGAATTCATTGTTATCCGGCTCTGCGAGATTTTCTTCCACCACACGAGTTGATCGAAGTGCCGGCTGGCGAAGAACAAAAAAATATTACCACCTGCCAGTTGATCTGGCAAAAACTTACCGATAAGCATTTCGACAGGCATTCGTTGGTTATTGTGTTGGGCGGCGGCGTACTCGGCGATATGGGCGGGTTTTGTGCAGCCACTTACAAAAGAGGAATCGACTTCGTGTTGGTACCAACCACGCTGCTGGCGCAGGTAGATGCCAGCGTCGGCGGAAAACTAGGCATTGATTTCAATGACTTTAAAAATCAGATCGGCGTTTTCTGCGAACCTCAATCTACAGTCATCAATACCCACTTTTTGAAAACATTGCCCTTACGGGAACTGAGAAGCGGGTTTGCCGAAGTGGTGAAGCATTGCCTTATTTCAGATGCAGCCATGTGGGAGACCATTCGAAAAAAATCATTGGATGAGCAAAATTGGGAGGTACTGGTAAAACACTCCGTTGACTTCAAGAAATCAGTGACTGAAACCGACCCCCGGGAAAAAGGGTTGCGCAAAATCCTCAACTTCGGCCACACCATTGGGCATGCTCTTGAAAGCTATTTCCTCACTCAGGAAAACAGGATTTTTCACGGCGAGGCCATTGCCATGGGGATGATTATGGAATCGTTCATCGCGACCGAAAAAAAGCTTATTTCCGAACCCGAGCTCCATGAAATAGTAAATTACCTGATAAAGATCTTTGGAAAAGAATCTTCTCCCTGGAAGGATGCGACGGTAATCAGCTTAATGACTCAGGATAAAAAGAACCGGGGTGCAGAAATTCTGGCGGCGTTGCCGGAAGGGATAGGAAAAGCGAAGTGGGATGTAAGTATTACTGAAAAGGAAATTGTAAAGTCATTCGACTTTTACCGATCACTTTAAACGTAATGAACGTCCTGATCTTCGGTATCGCTGTTTTTCGCAAACGATTTTTTGAGATCATTCGCCTTCTTCGCAACGAATTCTTTTGTTTTCTTTTTACGATCGCCGGTCAACAGCCACGCTGCCAACAGTGCGCCACCAGCCAAACCCAGACCGATTGCTATTTTTCTTGTTGTACTCATACTACCTTTAACTTTCGTTTAAAATAAATAGTTTCGCCTCGCTGAAAAAAACTCTCCTTAAAATATATTTTCATCTTAACGACTCACTGCATTGAATTCGTATATCAAAATAAGAAGTAACCCCACCGTCAAAGGAATTGTTCACGAGTTGCCTTCGTCGAAGAGTGTAAGCAATCGCGCGCTGATTCTAAATGCATTGACTGGCAACCGATCACTTGTAAGTAATTTGTCAAGCGCACGTGACACTAAACTGATGATGGCTCTGGTGGGGAGCGATGCCAAAACCATCGACGTGATGGATGCAGGAACAACGATGCGGTTTTTAACAGCTTATTTTGCGCTGACCAATAAAAACAAAATCATGACGGGCACCGACCGCATGAAACAACGCCCTATCAAACTGCTGGTGGATGCGCTCCGACAACTTGGAGCCGAGATTAGTTACCGCGGTGAAGAAGGGTTCCCCCCTATTGAACTTCATGGATTCGCAACCCAAAAGGCGGATCAAATTGAAATTCCCGGAAACGTGAGCAGCCAGTATATCTCTGCCTTGATGATGATGGCGCCAACGTTACCCAAAGGATTAGTACTGCACCTTACGGGAGAAATCGGAAGTGTACCCTACATCACCATGACCGCCACGTTGATGAAAGAGTTTGGCGCCAAAGTAGATCTGGACTTCGCTAAAAGCGAGATTCGGGTTCACCCGGGAAACCTCACACCTTCCAAGGTTACTATCGAAGCAGACTGGTCGGCGGCCAGTTATTGGTTTGCGTTCACGGCGCTAGCGGCGGAAGCCAATCTTGTGCTCCCCAACGTATCCGAAAAATCTTTGCAAGGAGATAGAGTGATCGTAGAGATCATGCAGTCTTTGGGTGTAAATGCCTTGTTCAAAGACGGTTCGCTTTTCCTTTCAAAGACAAAGTCGGCCGATCACCTTACCTGGGATTTTAAAGATTGTCCTGATCTTGCCCAGACTGTATTGCCGGTATGTGCGGCCAAAGGAATTTCAGGCGAGTTTACCGGACTGGAAAGTTTACGGATAAAAGAAACTGATCGCATTGCAGCCCTGCAGCAGGAGTTGGCTAAAATTGGCGCAACGCTTACCGAGCCTTCTGTAGGAACCTGGAAACTTGTGCCGGGAGATGTAAAATCGTTGCGCGAACCGATTGCCACCTACCACGACCACCGTATGGCCATGGGCTTTGCACCCTGGGCAACGCTCACCCCGGTAACTTTGGAAGCACCGGACGTAGTCAATAAATCCTACCCAGGGTATTGGGACGACCTAAAGTCGGTTGGTTTTACTTTTGAAATAAAGGAGTAAAAAAATCAGATCAAGATAGCCATGCTGCTCAACTGGCCGGCTACCTTCAGCGAAGCTCCGTTCATAGAGGCCTGATTGATTTCAAATTTCAGCTTGTCGTCTATGACTTTAAAGTTGATGCAGCTTCCTTTTTTACCGAGGTTAAAGCTGTCGGTAATTGTCAGGATGGATTTGCTACCGATCGCGTTCTTCACATTGTCAAATTCTTTGCTTTTGTTCTTTCCGATGTACACCACGGCGCAAGATGCAGCCTCTGAAGCATCGGCCAGTTTTTTAATGGCATATTTCTTCGCTCCCTTGGGTTTGCCGTCGTAGTAGCTTTTTAGTGTATTAAATACATTGTCTTCTCCCAATACCCCCACCACAAATTCGCCAGCCGATCCATCATCAGGCCATTGGATGTATTTCAAGAAATTGTAGATCATAGCAGCATGAATTTCATGCATTGGTTTTTCTGACTGGCTAAAACCTGCCCCGGCAGAGAGAACTACGAACAGGCTAAGAAGAACAACTTTTCTCATGGTGGTTTTTTCGTTTAATAACCCAAATTAAGGTAAACTTCTTAAAAAAACGAAAACCCCGGTTTTACCCAGGGCCTTCTTTCACACAAACAAACCCAATCAAATTAATATAGCCATACTGGTAAGTGCTCCTGATACTTTAAGATTTGAGGCTTCGATGGCTGCCTGATTCAATTCAAAACGGAGTTTTTCGTCTACCGTTTTGAAGTTGATACAACTTCCCTTTGAGCCAAGGCCATTGCGGTCTGTCACCACCAGGGTACCCTTTCCTTTTACTTTGTTGTTCACTGCATCGAACTCTCCGCTTTTAGACCGGTCGATGAATACCACCTGGCATTCGGTCAGTTCGGCTGCACTGTTGAATTTCTTAATCACATATTTCTTGTTGCCTTTTGGCTTGCCACTGTACCAGGCAGTAAGGGTATTGTAGATCTCTGTATTTCCCACCACTCCGATTACAAATTCTGAGCTGTTATCGCCGGCCGGCCATTGTACGTATTTCACGAAGTTGAATACCATCATGGAGTACACTTCGTGCATAGGGCGCTCTTGCGCAGACGCAGCAAAAGAGGCGGTTAAAAGAACCAGACCTGCTACTATTCCTTTCATCTTTTTCATTACTGTTTTTTATTTGTGTTTGATGATACAAAAGTAGGCTCCCCCGCTTGCGCAGAAGAGCCTACCTTGTACTGATCCTTTCTGATGTAAGGTTTTTGCTATTCTATTTGATGTATCGGAAATCGTGGCCGGGTTTTACTTGCAGCAAAACCTCATAAATAAGATTTATAACGTTTTCGACATCTTCCTTGTGCACGGTCTCCACGGTGGTGTGCATGTATTTAAGGGGTAAGGAAATTAGGGCTGACGCAACCCCTTCGGCAGAATACGCAAAAGAGTCGGTATCGGTACCCGTAGACCTCGAAACTGCCTGGCGTTGAAAGGGTATTTTCTTTTTCTCAGCCACCTGGATGATCATTTTCAGCACGTTGTTTTGCACCGCCGGACCATAGCAAAGCACAGGGCCCAGACCGCATTTCATATTCCCGCTCTCCTTTTTATTATACATTGGCGAGCCGGTATCGTGGGTCACGTCGGTACAGATGGCGAGGTCTGGTTTTATCCTGCGGGAGATCATTTCTGCCCCTCGCAGCCCGATTTCCTCCTGCACGGCATTAACGATATAGAGCCCAAAGGGCAGTTTCTTTTTGTTTTCGCTCAGGCGCCGGGCCACTTCGGCAATCATAAATCCACCCATCCGGTTGTCGAGCGCACGACCGGTCAGGTAATTTTTGTTCAATTCCATCAGCTCGTCCACAAAGGTGATCACACACCCTACGTGCACGCCCATGGCCTCCACTTCTTTCTTCGATTCGGCGCCAATATCAATGAAGATGTTTTTCAACGAAGGTGCTTCTTCTTTTCCGGCGTCGCGTACGTGAATGGCAGGCCATCCGAACACTCCTTTTACTATCCCTTTTTCGGTATAAATGTTCACCCGCATGGAAGGGGCAATCTGATGATCGGAGCCTCCGTTGCGGCGCACGTAGATATACCCTTCTTCCGTGATGTAGTTGACGAACCAGCTGATCTCGTCGGCGTGCGCTTCAATCACCACTTTGTATTGGGCCTTGGGGTTGATCACACCCACCGCAGTACCATAAACATCAATAATATGTGAATCAATATACGGCCGGATATAATCCAGCCAGATTTGCTGACCTGACGCTTCAAATCCTGTGGGCGATGAATTGTTGAGGTAGTCAAATAAGAATTTTTTGCTCTTCTTGTCCATGAGTAATTTTGTTATAGGCCAAATTTAGAAAGAAATCCGGTGATCCGGGATTGTCTCGGGCAAGACAATAAAGGTGAAAAACCGGCTAAACCAAATCCTCAGACTGGTTGTTTACCGTTTAGGCTAAAAAAATAAAAAGAAATGCAAAAGCTAATCCTACTGGCCTCCCTGCTGACCATGATTTCATGTAGCAGCAACAGTCAACACAAAACCGATAAAAAAACAACTATGAGCGACACCACGCAAACTGTAAAACACACCGAAGAAGAATGGAAAAAAATCCTTACGCCTGAGCAGTATTACGTGCTTCGGGAAAAAGGAACCGACGCCCCTTTTACAGGGAAATATTATCTGAACAAGGAGAAGGGCATGTATCACTGCGCCGCGTGCGGCAACGAACTCTTTTCGTCGGACATGAAGTTTGATTCCAGCTGCGGCTGGCCGAGTTTCGACAAAGAAATTGCAGGCGGTAAAATCAAAAAACAAACCGACTACTCGCACGGCATGGTGCGCACCGAAATTATGTGTGCCAAATGTGGCTCGCACCTGGGGCACTTGTTTGACGACGGCCCCACTGCCACAGGCCTACGCTATTGTGTAAATTCAACGTCAGTAGATTTCAAGAAAAAATAATCAAGTTTTACTCAAACGAAAAAAGCCCTGCATCAGCAGGGCTTTTTCTTAACCAAACTTAACCTAATCTTTAAAATCAATATTTGATCGTCTGGACATTGCCAGCCTTGTCGGTCACCACGAAAGTGTACGAACCTGCTACGATCAATTTATATACCACAGCAAAATCACCTTCTACTGAATATGTGCCATTGTGCACGCTCTCGCCGCTGGCATTGGAGATTTCAACAGAGATTTCGTTTGCACCCTGGTTGCCTACGGTAAGCATGAACTTCGAAGGATCGCTGTTCAGCTTCGTCACACGGATAAGGCTCTTCACTGCACCCAACGAGTAGTTTACTTTCTCTACTTTTTTGCCTTGTTCGTCGTTCAGCTCGATGGTGTATTCGCCTTCAGGCAATTCTGAGAAGTTGTAAGGACGAACGAAAGCCGTCATTTTATTGAAGGTTTCAGAGAAAACAGATTCGTTGTTGCTGTTGCGGATCGTCACCTCTACGCGGTTAGCCGATGCTGCTTTATAGACTACTTTAAAAATGCTTGCGTTTGCACCTGCCACTACGCTCATCGATGATTCATTCGCGGTAGCAAAAGCGCCTGAAGTCAGGGCGGTAAGGGTCAATGCTAAAAAGAAAGTTCTTGTGTTCATGTTCTTATTTTTTGTTTTGTTTTTCGTGGTGCAAAAGTATTGCGGCCCTGCTTACCCAAAACCAAGAAGTGGGTGTTCAACCCATAGAAGTAAGGAAATCAGGAGAAGTGAAGAATCAATATTTTCTTTTGGTAATCATAGTACTTCGCCAAATTTTAAAAGGAAGCAAACGAATGCTGGCTTCTTTTTAAGAACGTGAAAACGACCTGTTCGCCGTGGATGACGGGTGTAAGGTTTTTTTATCAGAAAAAATGGAGGTGTAAACTGCCCCTGCGAAGGGAAATTTTTCCGGCTTTTATAGCATCGTATCGTTCCAGTCGCGAATGGTATACGACTTCACAATGCCCTCCAACCCGAAGGGATCTTCTTTTACGAATTGCTCAGCGGCGGCGCGGGTTCTGAATATCGCCATGTTTCCAAAGTCGGTAAAGGGACCAATGCCCAGCACTTCGTCGTTGGCGACGTACTTATCCACGATCACTTTGTGGCGAGGATATACTTTCATGATCGTTTCCATGGTTACGCCGGAAGGCTCACCGATTACTACTGCTTTCATTTTGATATTCAACTTGTGATTTACTTACTAAAATAACAAACCATCAGGATATAACCTTCAATACTCCAGCACACCCGTGTGCATGGTCATTTTCCATTCTCCGCCTGTATGCGCATACACTTTACAAACGCGGCCTTTCCAGTGGCTTTTATTATTCTGCTGATCCACCCACAGTGTGTCGATATCGACTACGGCAAAGGCTCCGTCTTGTTCTTCGGATACTACGATTTTCTTAATCTCCCTTCTGTTGTGTACTAACCGGTGCGTGTCAAACAAGTGTTGCCAACTTTTGCTCCAGCGCTCTTTGTTAAACTTACCCATGACCATCTCCCACTCCATCGGGTCGTGCGAAGATGAAGTTTTTGGCCAGGGCCACACCATGTCAGGGTGAAAGAGGGTGATCAGCAGATTCACATCCTGTGTGTCCCACGCGCGCGTTTCGCGGTCTACTATTTCTTTTATCTGAAGTTGCTCGGGGGTCATTGTGTTGTTGCTTGGCTTAGTCTACTAACTTTATCGACGGGTAAAATCGGAAGTAGCTCACTGAATTGTTGTTCCTACCTTTTCTTTAATTCCTGCAATCCACACCAAGAATAACTAAAAGGCTTACTTCTTACAATATGCTTTTGATTCTTCGATGGGATATTTCTTGTCGAGGTCCACATCATTAAAACTTTTGCTGGAACCCCACGCAAATACCTTCTCAAAAACGGGGAGCAGCTTTTTGTTTTTAATCTTACTTAAGAAGTACACTTCGTGTTCCTTCTCTTTAATTCCCATTTCGTACAAAATTTCATTGTGCTCCAAAATTCCAAGCTCATGAAAATAATGCATCATTCTAAAGTATTCACAGACGTTGCCGCTCTCCAGTCGCCCGGCAAAATAATAGGGCATAAACCAACCTATGATGTAGCATGAATAGGAAATTATCTTGCCGATGATATGAAACCGCAGCTCGTAATACCGCGATACCGGAATGTCGTAGTGCTGCATGATGGTCAGGACTTCTTTCCGGTGATTCCATTCGTCTATTTCGATTTGCCGGATGGCCAGTTTTTCTTCCTTATCTTTTACCGAGCCTGCATGTCCCGGGTAGGCAAAGGCCGCCGCTTTTTCTGCCGAATATGCTTTTTGCAATAAATCGGTTAACTCCCGATGATCAATTTTCAACTCCTTTGAATTTTAGCTTCGTGATAATTCCTTTTACGTTTGCAACCTACATCTTACTAATCAGCAACTTTATTAATTCTGGGTTGAAGAAACCAAACTCCTATTGGAAAGAATATCAACACAAGAAAAAAACTTCCAATACACTCCTTTATAGTCGCTTTTCTTCCAATCTCCATTGATTTTAATATCCTGACGGGGAACACCAGGAAATGTAAAAATGCAAAGAATACATAAAACCCTGGAATTGCTTCCCATCCAGTGAATGACATGCCTTGCCCTTCCGACACTGTCATTATCGTAGCGTAGGTAATTAGCCAAACGAAAGAATTCAGGACAAAAAAATTATAATTGAGCTCAATACTGTTCGGTAGTCGTTGAAAAAGTTCATGCCCAACAGCCAGCCACCATAAAAAATAAATTAATCCACCTATCAATGTTAATATCGTTGTTAACTCCTGATTTTCCTCGACCTTGAAATTATTTATCAACATCGCGGCCACCAGGACCAAAAAAACCTGCCAGTGTTTTAGTTTTAGTATCCAACTCATGTGATGAAGGGAATTTTAAGATGCGGGATTGTTGATTTGTTCCTATCTACTTTTTCTCGCTATTGTACATTTTGTCCCAGGCCTTTTTGGTCATCACAATCAACTGGTTCTTATTACAGTCCCAAATGGAAACGTTCTTTTTTGAAATCACATAATGCTGCCCCCAATGAGCATATTTTTCATACAGCATTAATGTACACACGTCGGTCGCTGTAATTAAGTCGCCTGTTTCCGGCAGGTGCGTATGCATGGTGGCTAAGATAATTTTATCGTCTTTCTTTCCATACTCAATGGAAATAAGGTTTTTATGTAGCCGTCTTTTCTCTTTCAGTTCGTTCTTCTTGTCGAAAGTTAATAGGTAGTCATTGCCAAAAACTACTATTCCTTGTTTTTGAGGTCCGGTCAAAATGTAAACCCGTTTCCCATTCTCATCATTAAGAGGAATGAAATTTGGATTCATATCATTGTACGTTTTGAATAATGTGTCTTTCCTGAATTCGGCTAACGCAGATCGCCTGATTGTCCAAAGTACCATTTCGTGTGTGGTAAGGTTGCGTTCTTGTCCGTCGATTATGGCTGTATTTACATTGTATGTACTGTCAAACGCAAACGACCCTATTACTTTTGGATTGTCACCCTTAGAAAAGAATATACAGATCGCTTTGTTGTCGGCGAGGTACGAAAAGTATCCACCCGTATTTTGTCTCCGGTCACCGAATTTTTCTACAAAGATATCCGTGCCGTACCACGAGGCCATCTCCGTTTTGTAGAGCTTAGTCGCCTCGGTAATTATTTCTTTCTCCTCTTTCGATTGCCCGTAAGAAGTTGTGGTAAGAGCAAGCGTGAAAATGAATACAACTATTTTTTTCATGCGAACTAAATTAAGAAAATGATTTTAATAGCAAGCCTTATCAGTTGATTGCGCATAGCTATTGTTGGGTGCTGGTTTTGCCGTCAATCAAATGGCCCTCAATGGAAATGAAATATCTCCCAGTATAGTAGTCAATAGCTCTCTTATTAAAATAGTTTCTCACACGTTGAAAAATATTCCGTGGTCGCCCTCTTTGTCTTGTTATATGCCGCTCAATTGTGGAGTGGAGCCATTCTTCGTCAAAACCATTCCAAATGCCCGCAGTACTTCTCAAGTTGTCAATCAAGTGAGGTCCGACTTCACCGTAGTTGATCTCTTTTATTTCGTCTAGAGTCAGTCCCGAACTTCGAAATACGTCAGCCTTTCTTTTTAGGTCATCATCACTCAGCTCAGTGTCAAGGTAGAAATCCGACAACTCTGTCCAAATTGGCCTCCTTGTTTCTAGTTCTTTGTTTGTCAACATGGTCTTGAAAAAAATGCGCCCAACATCCGGATATGCACCTCCGTTGACGGGTTTCTTCATCGTAAACCTTTACCAAATTTAAATCAATAAATTCATGATAAGACGAAGAACTACAAAACAACTACTCCTTGGTGCGAATGTATTTTTCGATGATGATTCTATCGACACCAATGCCTTCTACTTTTTCTCTGCCTTGCTGCACAAGGGTATCGTTTTTGATAGTGACTTCAAACTCAAAGCGGTTCGCTTCCCACTCCCGATAGTTGCAATAGTCAAGGTGCTCTACATAGTGATTATCCTTCAAGGTATAGGTTCCCCCGCCAGCTACAAATACTTTGACCGAATCCTGGCCTTTTTTCAAATCATGTTTCAGGAATGCAAAATGAGTAGCGTTGATTATTTTAATCATTCGCTCGGTAGGGTTTGCTACGGTAACCGTTGTGTCTGCCTGTACAATTTTAGTTTCTGAAATCAATTGCCATGTTCCAATAATCGAACTTGTGAGAGTGACTTCAGAAGTTTGGTTTTTTTCGATACAGCTAGCCGCAAGCAGTGCAAACATAATGAACAGCGCCTTTGCTGTTGAGGAGATTGGGGCAGAGTGCCTATTTCTTTTTATCGTGGGTAAATGGCTGAAAAAAGAGATTTTATCCGTGCCCGTTTTCATGGTGATCGAATACCTCTTTTGTGTTAAGATTAATCTTCATCGAGAAATAGCAATTCCCACCATCATTGGCAAGCACAAATTCTTTGGCTCTGCGAGTGTATATTTTCGGTTCGCAGAAGAAATTGCCGTACACTATTTTTTGTCCGTTTTCAATGACCGCAATGTACTGCCTTCCGTATTCTTCCAATTCTATGGTAAAACTTGTTTTCACATAAGGAACTCCCGGGTCTTGCTTTTGTAACTCTTCGAATCGTTCCAAACCAAGGCTATTGTATTCAACTACATACTTCTGCACAAGACGTTCGCACTCCAGGAGTTCTGCTTTACTTAGTTTCTCTGTCCGTTTGATGCCTGGAAAAATATAGTTTAAAACGTCTGTGTCTGCCTTTAGCACATGAATGTCGATATTATCTAAGCTTGCTTCGGCAATGTCATGGGCATCTTTTTGCTGCATTTTGCTTTGATGGGAGCAACAAAAAATAGTTAGGGAAAACAGTAATACTATAAAAATTTTGGTCATGTCTGTTTACCTAAGGTTGGTGTTTTTGCTAATCTAATAAATCATTTTGATTTTTGGATGGTGTTGATACTCCGGCTTTGACGGTTTAAATTTTAATCATTCCAAAGAAGATAACTAAAGAAGGCACAAATCACGCGCCTGGCTCACACACTTGCTGAAGACTTGCGCCAGTTTGAGGCCATTGTTCACTCACTGTCCTTCGTAAAATAGTCAACCACAATCTTGTCGTCTGCAACTATGTGGTCGGTGATATGAAACACGTCCTTAATCCATTCATGTTTCAGTCCCTCGTCTCTATTGAGAATCTGTCCCAGGTACGTCACATGACTCCATGGTGATTCTTCTGCGTCAATTAGTCCCACTTGATAGTGTGACTCATTTGTCCATATTTTAAAAGGAAAGGCGAGTCGGTCTTTGGGCTCTCCTTCTTCTCCCCATTCCCCAAGTCCTATTAGTCCATAAGCTACTTTTGGAGAGTGTCCCCTTGTAAACTTTAAGTAGTAAACACCGAAAGCGTTGTCGTCCTGAAATACGAATCTTGTCAGTCGTACAATTTCTTGTCCGCAACATTCACAGTTCTCAATTTTTGGTTCTTCAAATTCTATGTCAATCATCTCTCTGTCCCGAAAAAATTGCAACCAACATCCGAATATATACCCCTATTGCATATATCCCTCTATTGCCTCCTCCAAAATACCCCTTTATCCTCTCCTCTCCAACGCCACTTAGCATTTGGCGGGTTGGGGCGGGTAAGTGGTGGGGATGGGGTAGAATTTGGTTGTGTAGTCGGTAGTCCATAGTCGTTAGTCTTTAGACTTAGGACTCACGACTAAAGACTATTCTTAGTCTTACGTCAATCGTCGTATTTCGTATTTCTACCCTCGTACCTCGTAGGTCAATCCTCGTACCTCGTATCTCTACCATCGTACCTTGAGTTCGCTTTCAGGCTCAATGCCTAAAAAATGCACTCCGTGGCCACAAAATCGCGGAACGACGGATTATAATTATGTTCCTACCAACCATAATTATGTTCGGTCGGGATATAATTATGATCCTACCAACCATAATTATGTTCCGTCGGGTTATAATTATGTTCGTACCAACTATAATTATGATCGGTCGGGATATAATTATGTTCCTACCAACTATAATTATGATTCGTCGGGATATAATTATGTTCCTACCAATCATAATTATGTTCCGTCGGGATATAATTATGATCCTACCAACTATAATTATGATCCGTCGGGATATAATTATGTTCC
>JAFDYT010000012.1:0-149002 GCA_018266055.1 Bacteroidota bacterium | reverse complement strand
TCCGTCGGGATATAATTATGTTCCTACCAATCATAATTATGTTCCGTCGAGATATAATTATAGTCCGACGGTTTTCTATTTTATCAGGTAAAACATGCGAAAAAAGGGTCAAAAACACGTTTTGAACTGTATCTGGTAGAATTATAACCGGGTTGATCCCGATTTTGGCGCCCGGCGTTGCGGTGATTTCGCTCGCTTACCCGATCAACTTTCTCCCTTTCATGACATTTTCAGAGCGGGAAATGATCTTGGTCAAGGGATGGTTATCAGTTATCAGTTAATTGCTAATCGCGATTTACTAACTACTATCTACTGTCTACTAACTACACTATTCTAATCCCGCGACACATACAGGGCCACAAATACAGAAAAGGTAAAGGCGTTAAGCTGAAAGAGGTCATTGCCCGACGAACTGCTTTGAAATGCTACCTGTGAATTGGGAAGAGAAATATCGGTAGAAGTACTTTTGTTTGCCACGTTCAGCAGTGTCTTATCGTCGGCCCTGAAGAAATATGAAAGCGAGGCGCCGAGGGTAAGCAACATGGCCGGCCGGTAGCGCAAAGTAACTCTGGTGAGGTATCCTTCCTTGCGGTCTTTGAGCGATACGTTGGTTTGATTGCTATAGACATAATAGGAGCCGTACCGCGAATATTGATAATATGCATATGGATACACCGTGCCCAGAATCAGGAGGTCTTTATTTTGATTGTCAATGGCCTGGGGATATTTGATGTTGGTATCTGCAAAGCCGATGCCAAAGGCCGGTTGCAAGGTAAGGTTGCGATTAAACCGAATGTTGTACAACAGCGAAATGGAAGCCTGATTACTTTTGTCAACCGGTGAAATGGTAGATAGCTGCGAGAATTGAATATTCACTGCCACGCTGCGGCTTAGTCCGGCTTCAATGCCAATTCCGAAGAAAGGCGAAGTTGCTTTGTATCCTCCGGCGTTGAGTTTGCTGTTGTACGTGTACTGCGTGGACGAACCATTGTACGCGTAAGGAAAAGATACGGTTGAGTTGACAGGATCTAACTGATAGGAAGCGAACCCTCCGAAGAAAGGCACGGATAAATAGAACCGGTTAAGTCTTCGTTGTTTTTTATCGTCGGTCTGCGCCCGCACCGAAGTAATCAGGAAAAGTACCACGCCCATCGTCCACACACACTTTCTCATACTTAAAAGTAAAGAAAACCGACGGTGCGTCATAGTGCACAAAGCTACCGTCAACTATTCGTCACCGCGAAAGTCAAATGAGTGCTAACGGCAATGCGGTTCCAGGCGTTGATCAGCGCGATCGTCATGATGATCTCCGCCATCTTATGATCATCAAAAAACTGCTGAGCCCGCCGATAAGTTTCATCACTTACACCGGAGGGAAGCAGCGTGACTTCTTCGGTGAGCATCAACAGCGCTTTCTCACGGTCAGAAAACAAATCAGTATCACGCCAGGCATGCAGCACGAAAAGGCGCTGCTTTGTTTCGCCAGCCTTCAGCGCTTCCCGAGTATGCATGTCGCTGCAAAACGCACAACCGTTGAGTTGCGAGGCTCTGTTTTTAATCAGTTCTTTTTCTATGGTCGACAAGCTTACTTTACTCAGGCTTGCCGACAAAGTGTACATGGCTTTCCAGGCTTCCGGCCACGTACTCTCAATGTTTACACGTTGTTCCATTGGTTCATGAAGTTTACGGCTCAAAAGTAAGAGAGCCGACGCCGCCGAGTTCTTAAACAGGTTTAAGAAATTCGTTTGCGGCGAATTTCGCTAAGGTATTCGGGGGTAAAGCCGAGGTACGAAGCAAGCAAATATTGAGGGATGCGTTGCGCGAATTCAGGGAATCGCTCGGTAAAGTGGCGGTAACGCTCTTCTTTAGATAAATCGTAAATGTATTTCACCCTCAACTGATAGGCAGCGTAAGCACGCTGCTGCACCAGACGGAAATAGCGCTCCAGCGACGGCACATCCACGAGCAGTTGACGATGCGTAGGTTCGTCCAAGACTATAACTTCGGAAAGTTCAATCGTCTGAATATAAAAGTCGGAAGGCTGCTGGGTTTCAAAGGAGTGGTAGTCGGCCAGCCACCAGTTTTCAAGTGCGAACTGCGTGGTTTGCTCCACTCCCTTTTCGTTTATAAAAAACATTCGCAAACCTCCTTTCGCCACAAAGAAGTTGGGGCTGACATTCCCTTCTGTTAACAGGTTTTGTTTTTTACCAACATGCCGAAGTGTACAGCGTGTGCGTAGTAATGTGATATCCTCTTCGCGCAGGGACACGTACCGGCGTACGTGAGCAAGCAATGCGTCAGGCATCAATTCAAAATCTTTGATTTGTCGCTACTAGCCTTCAGTCTTTCCCGCCAGGCAGACAAGTCCATGACGGTGTCGTTGGCCGCATCGTAATATCGGATGCTGCGGTTGGGATAAACATAAAAATGAAAATGGGTAACGAAGTTGGTGCCGTTGTCTTCACCTACTTTCACCCAATAATAATTATCGTTGGCGTCGGGAGAGCCGTACAACAAAGGAGCAAGGTGCCGCTCGCCTTTAGATTCTTTATCAACGTAGGCACTGCGCTCTTTAACTTCAGGCAACGCCATCACCATGTCAAAGATTTCATCTTCGGTAAGGGAGTCAACTGCTAACACACGCGATGCAGGAACACTATCACTCACCATCACACTGTCAGCGGATTTTGTTTCCCTCTCCGCTGACTTCTTTCCGCAGGCAATAAGAACGAAAAGCGCAAAAAGAAAAGGAAGGGCGTATTTCATAAACACAGCTATTTACTCTTCTTCTTGTATGTCGCTACACGCTTGTCGTTAATCACTCCTTTCCAGTTCAGCCCGAACGCAAAGTCGTAGGCATTTCCTTCGCTGTCCACATGCACTTTCATGTCGTGAGGCACGTCTTCCTGTTGTGTTTCCACTGCTTCCATCGACGCGGGCATCTGCACGGGCAGCAACGCCGAAGGCTCAGCGCCACCTGTGGCGATCTCCATCACCGCCTGATCCATTACTCCAAAGCCATACAAAATGCCGTCCACTTGTTTTTCAAACTCTGCAAACACCATCGGCTTGTTGCCTTGAATTACTACAATCACTGGTTTGTCTTTCATCGCCGCGCGTGTATCAAGAATCGTCTTCAGGTCGGTCACGTTAGAGGCCGTCACTTCTTTTCCTTTATAAGAGCGGTTAGTAATCGTCGGGTCGATGACAGGATCTCCCGCGGCTATACTTTTTTCGCGCGCCAGCGTCGCCACATACTTACCGTATTGCAGCGAGATCGGCACATAGCCGTTGCCACCTTTCTCGCGGTCTTCTTTGCTATACCCTACGCCTCCTTCCGGACTCTTCACCACCACGATTGCGACGTCAGCTTTGGAAGGATCTTCTGTCACGTTAAAATATTTCTTTACGATGTTCAGGTTTACCGGATATTCAATGCGCTCCGGCGACACGTTGCCCCACCAATCTCTACCTGACGGAATGGTACGCTTCGGAACGTACACAGTGATGTTTTTCTTCAGCGGCAGCACGTGGTTTTTGTTCTTTAACAGGATCAGCGACTTCAGTTGCGCTTCGTAGCCAGCCGTCATGAACTCGGGTTTTCCTACCGTACTCTTCGAAGTCTGTATGTCGAGGTAAGGATTTTCAAACAAGCCAGTGCGGAAAATATTTTTCAACAACCTTACGGCAGACTCTTCAAAGCGGGCACGCATGAAGGCTTCGCCATGTTCTTTCACACCCATCTGATACGCATCGAGAATGGGACCGGCCAGATTATTACCACCAAACTGATCCACGCCCGCCATGATCACTTTGTAATGACGTTGTGCAATTGTCATCGCCTCCACGCCCCACGATTTGCCCATGAACTGGTCAGGGGTTTTGCCTTCGTCGCCGGTGATCAGCCAATCGGTACATACCACACCATCGTAGCCATATTTCTTGCGCAGCAAATCGGTGACGATGTATTTTGAAAAACCGTTGCCTACATTTTCGTTGTACTTCTTATCCTGATTGAAAGAGATCGTATAGTATGGCATCACCGCCGCCGCCATCTTTGTTTTTCCCGAAAGGTTGAAAGCGCCTTTCAAGAACGGAATCATTTGTGTCTCGAAGTTATTGCCGGGATAGACTGCAAACTTTCCGTACGCAAAGTGGCCGTCGCGTCCACCTTCTTCAGGGCCACCGCTGGGCCAGTGTTTCACCATCGCGTTCACGCTGTGATAACCCCATCCGTCTTTAATTTCTTCGCTGCCTTTTGATGTTTGAAAACCATCGACATAGGCGCGCGCCATGTCGGCAGAGAGTTGAGGATCTTCCCCGAAGGTTCCGTTAATGCGGTTCCACCGTGGCTCAGTGCCGAGATCAATTTGTGGAGAAAGTGCAGTCGCAATTCCCAGAGCGCGGTATTCGCTCGCCGCGATCTCACCAAACTTTTGCACGAGGGCAGGATCAAATGTAGCGGCCAATCCCAACGACTCCGGCCACATTGAGATTTTTCCTCCGCTTCCCAAATTGTACTCAGTGTTGGCCACAACTCCGTGGCGTGGGTCGGAGCTGGTGTTCGCAGGGATACCTAACCCGAGACCTTCTACCAGCGCTTGCATGTTGTTGTTCCAGCGTGCGGCTACTTCGGGACTTTCCACGGAAGTGATCAGCACGTGACGCAGGTTGTCGTTGGTGAGAAATGTTTTCTGTTGATCCGACAGATCAGACGCGAGCGCTCCGCTTTCGGGGAAAGGTTTACCGTTGTAGGTGGCGGCGCCGAAGCCCGCTACCCTTCCGGGAATAGACTGGTGCCCGCTGTAAAGCATCAGTCCGGCGATCTGCGGCACCGACATTTTGGTGGCGAGGTCTTTCGCACGAACGTCCACCGGCAAGCGCCAGTCTTCGTACTTGTCGAGGGTTCCGTTTTTGTTGAGGTCTTTAAAGGCAAGTCCATCCACAGTAAGGATTTTTACCCCCGACGACGGGGAGTAGCCAAGTGTTTGTCCTTTAGGCTGTGTAGTTACAAGAGAGAAGTTTTCATATTTCTGCTCAGTCCACTGGCCAAAGGCAGTAGCCACAACAAGAAGTGCCGACAACGTAAGTAGTGATTTCATAACAGCGGTTTTAGATCACTAAATTTAACTCAATCGCGAGGACTTTAAAAAAGGAATGCATTCAGAATTAGACTAACCCTGCCAAATACTCGACCATCAGACCACTTGCTCACGACGGTTCTGTCTGTTATTATTCACAATGAAAAGATTTATCTTGAAGGGGATTTAGTGTTTGTTAGATATTGCAAAAAAGGGTCAACAGGAGAAATGAGAATTCAGCTATCGAGGAATGTTCGCATAAAATATTTTTCCATGAATAAATTAATTTTCGTCATTCTCTTTTGCTATTCCACTACTACGTTCAGTCAAGATTTTTTTTCCCGGAGAGATATCACCATAAAGTTGAAAGGACTAACCGATTGTTTCGGGAATTTAAGAACGTGGAACATTCGAGGCGGAGACCTTATTAGGATAAAGTTTCAAGGTACCGCGGGGGACACTTCGATATATTTTCTTCAATGGGATGAAATGGGCAATGGCTGGGCTGTTCAAGGGACTAATTCTGCCAGTACCTATTTTATGAAGTTAAAGACCTGGGGGAGTAAAGTATCTATTTCCTACAATAAAGAATATTTTAGCCTATTTCCTTCTGAGTTCCCCAACGAGTTTGAATTGATTAATACGAATGACAAGATTGGAGTTAAAAAAATGGGAATCGGGTATTTTAACTATGATAAATTTAGCTCGACTCTTACTTCTAAAAAATATAACGAAGTCATGAAAGATACATTATATCAGTACACCCTGGATGGGGTTCGTGGAGTTACCCACGCCCCCGTCATGACTGGTTTTCTCTATTGTAAAAAATACGGTTTTCTAAAGTTAGACTATCGATTAGAAAACGGCGCTGACAAAGAATGTGTCGGCTATAAAATCAATTCAAAATTCAAGAAGTATTTACACTCTATTTTGAATTGAAATTGCTGAATAAAAAACGACCACCAAGCGCTTCACACTTGATGGTCGATGATAGAGAGTATGCACCCTCATTACAGCGGAATATTACCGTGCTTTTTCTTCGGCAGTGTGGCCACTTTGTTTTCCAACATCTGGAACGCACGAATCAGTTTCTCGCGGGTTTGTTCCGGGAAAATCACTTCGTCGATATATCCGCGTTGCGCAGCGCCGTACGGCGTAGCAAACTTCTGCGTGTATTCGTCCACCTTCTCATTCAGTTTCGCTTCCGGATTGGCGGCTTCAGAAATTTCTTTCTTGAAGATAATTTCAGCGGCACCTTTTGCACCCATCACGGCGATCTCGGCAGTTGGCCACGCATAGTTCATGTCGGCGCCGATGTGTTTGCTGTTCATCACGTCGTATGCGCCGCCATAGGCTTTGCGGGTAATCACGGTCACGCGGGGTACTGTCGCTTCGCTGAATGCGTAGAGCAACTTGGCGCCGTTGGTGATGATGGCGTTCCATTCCTGATCGGTGCCGGGCAAAAATCCAGGTACATCTTCCAGCACAAGCAACGGAATGTTAAACGAATCGCAGAAGCGCACAAAGCGTGCAGCCTTCACACTTGAATCAATGTCGAGCACGCCGGCAAGTGAGGCAGGTTGATTGCCTACAATACCAATGCTACGACCGGCCAGGTGAGCAAAACCAACCACGATGTTTTCGGCAAAGTTTTTATGCACTTCAAAGAATGAGTTTTCATCAACCACGCCGAGGATTACGTCGCGCATGTCGTAAGGCTGGTTGGGGTTAGCAGGAATGATGTCGTTCAGCGCCGGCCGCTTTTCGTCGCCCGGTGTGTACGGCACGCGCGGTGCATCTTCCTCACAGTTTTGCGGAATGTAGCGCATCAGTTTTTTGATGTCGTTGATGCACTCGGCTTCGTTGGCACAAGAGAAATGTGTAACACCGCTCTTCGTACTGTGGGTAGAGGCGCCACCAAGTTCTTCGGCGGTCACGGTTTCGTGCGTCACGGTCTTCACCACGTTGGGGCCGGTCACAAACATGAACGAGGTGTTTTCTACCATCAGAATAAAATCCGTCATGGCGGGAGAATACACCGCACCACCGGCGCAAGGGCCCATGATGGCGGAGATCTGAGGCACCACGCCGGAGGCCATTACGTTGCGATAAAATATATCGGCATATCCACCCAGCGACACGACGCCTTCCTGAATACGCGCACCACCCGAGTCGTTCAGCCCGATGACGGGCGCTCCGTTTTTCATGGCCAGGTCCATCACCTTTACAATCTTCTCAGCGTGTGTTTCAGAAAGTGATCCGCCGAAGACGGTGAAGTCTTGCGAGAACACATACACCAGCCGGCCATTGATAGTACCATAGCCAGTAACTACACCATCGCCCAGGTAATGCTCGGCATCGAGACCAAAGTCGCGGCCGCGGTGAACGACTAGTTTGCCGAGTTCTTCAAACGACCCTTCGTCGAGTAAAAGTTCTACGCGCTCGCGCGCCGTAAGCTTTCCCCGTTTATGTTGTTGCTCTATTCTTTTCTCACCGCCGCCTAACAAAGCTTCGCGGTTGAGTTTTTTTAGCTCATCAAATTTTTTTTGAATCGATTTATCGTTGGCTTCCATTTTCAATTGGCTTTGTCGAAATATAGCAGATATTTATAACTTAAAAACATGATCATTATACTCCGGGAAACTGAGTGTTGAATTACCTTTTTATGGAGAAATTCGCTATTATAGATATGGGTACGAATACGTTTCTGCTGCTGATCGCAATGCGCCAGGGCGATCGTATAGAAACCCTTTACCAACAGCGGATTGCGACGAAAATCGGCATGGGTGGCATCAACAACGGAGTTATCACCGCAGCCGCCATTGAGCGTGCCATGGACGCACTGAAAATGTTTGACCTGAAGGCCAAAGAATTTAGCGTAAGTCGTGCGCTGGCGATCGGTACGAGCGCGATACGCAACGCCAAAAACAAAGAAGATTTGCTCGCGCGCATCAATGCCGAAACTTCCTTTGGCGTAAAGGTAATTTCAGGAGAAGAAGAAGCGGAGTTAATTTATAAAGGCGTTCGTCAGGCTGTGAAATTACCTGACGAAGGCGCGCTGATCGTTGACATCGGTGGAGGAAGTGTAGAGTTTATCCTCGCCAATGCAAAGCAAGCTTACTGGAAACAAAGTTTCGAAATCGGCGGTCAACGGCTGATGGAATTATTTCACCACCACGATCCGATCCTTCCCGAAGAAATCAACCGCACCACCCATTACCTCGACGAAAAACTTCAACCACTTTTGCAAGCGCTGAAAAAATTTAATCCGGCTGAAATGGTCGGTTCGTCAGGATCGTTCGATACGCTGAGCGAAATCTATTGCGCCCAAAAAGGTATCCCCTACACCGACGAGCCCGAAACGCCGCTCACCATCGACGCCTTTCACAGTATTGCCAGCGAGTTGTTTTCGAAAGACCGCGCCGCACGAATGCAGATACCTGGTATGATTGAGTTGCGCGTCGATATGATTGTGGTGGGCTGTTGCATCATTCAGTTTCTTCTCTCCCACCATTCGTTCCGAAAGTTGCGCGTGTCTTCCTATTCGCTGAAGGAAGGCGTGCTGGCCTCGATGGATTAACAGATCTTTAACATCTTATTAAGAACTCCTTGCATTCTGATTTCGAAAAGAGAAAGATCTTTACGCCGTCATTTTTTTACGACATGAAAAATAAATCTATTGTACTGGCGCTTGGTATTGCGATCGCCTTAGGCATCGGCATTCACGGATGCAACACAAAAAATCATCAGACTGAAAATTCAATTTCCGTCAACACGCTTGATGGCTCTGGCCAAACCTACGAAGTAGATACCGTCGCCAGCGTGATTGAATGGGTCGGAGGTACACCAACGAATCATTCGCACACTGGAAACCTTCGGCTTCGTGAAGGAAAATTAACAGCCAACGAAAACCGGCTGACGGGTGGAAGTTTCGTAATCAACATTCGGTCGATCAACAACACCGATCAATCCGGTCAGGATAAAACTGATTTAGAAAATCACTTGAAGAATGCTGACTTCTTTGAAGCCGAGAAATTCCCCACCGGCGCATTTGAAATCACCCAAACCAAGGTTGACAGTACCGGACAAAAAATAATCGGCAACCTTACGTTAAAAGGGAAGACAAATTCTATTGAAATCCCCGTGACGTTGCGCATCGATGAAAATACGATCACGGCCGAGTCAACGCAATTTCCGATCGACCGCACGCGCTGGGGAATTGTGTATTCATCAGGAGTAATCGGCACACTGAAAGACGACTTGATCAACGACGAAGTGCTCATCACCATTAAGCTCGTAGCAAAACGAAAATCCTGATTACGCTTTTTCTTTTTTCACGTGAGCCATCACGGATCGCAATTGATTGTAGGTGAATTTGCCTTGCAACGCACCGAATAAATCCTTTGACGAAAATCCTTCCTGCAATTCCTTCATCACGTTGCTGATCTCGGTAACAGACTGGTCGTCCATGAATTTATAAATGCTGATCGTCCCCGCTTCTACGCCTTTGGCCAGATGGCTTTCGATGGTGCCGCGTGCAAGACTCCGTTCGGCCGCAATTTGATCGATGGTCATGCCGCTATTCAGCATTTCGAGCGTGACATCATACGTCGATGGGCCTTCTTTCTTTCTTGCTTTTTTTGGTTTGGAGGATTTGGCTTTCGTCGGTTTGTCCAGCAAGGCTACTTCCTTGCGGATGCGGGCCAACAGGGCTGATCGTTCTTCGGCGCGCCGCTTTCGCAAGGGCTCAAAATCAAACTTCGCTTCGCCATGAAGTATGCCGCTCACCAATAGTGACGCTTTATCAACTTCTTCAATCTTTTTGGAAAGCGCCACGTCGGTGTCGGCGAGTTGATTGAGATAAGTTTTCACACGCGCGTGCTGCTTCATCTCTTCGATATGAAAAAGCAGTTTCTCTAAATGTTGCAGCAACACATTTTTGTAATAGTCGCTGCCCTTTCCAAGTCGTTCCAGCAGTTTGCCAAAATCGCCGGCGGCGAGCAGGCTCACCAATTGATTTTTAAATTTCTCTGTATTTACTTTTTCTGCTTCCAGCGCGTCAGCGATTTGGCGCAACACGGGCTTCATCGTTTCTTCACCAAAACCAGATTCTGCCGGTTGATCTTTCAGGATGTACTCCATGTCTTTTATCAGCGTAGAAAAATCAAACGTCGCGCTAATGAGATGATCGATGAAGTGCTGCTGCCTCTTCTTCATCACCTCGCTGAGCTGATCGGGAAAGTGATTGCTTTTCACAAACGCCACCACCTGCTGGTCGGTACTGATGGCCGAAGGGTTGATGCGGGTGCGTAAGGTAAGCCCCTCTAACGTGCGCAAGCGCGACAGCGCCACATACACTTGCCCGTCGGCGAAAGCCTGCCCCACGTCGATGATCGCTTTGTCGAACGTGAGGCCCTGGCTCTTATGCACGGTGATGGCCCACGCCAGCTTGACGGGAAACTGCTCGAAGGCGCCGATCACTTCATCGTCAAGGTCGTTGGTCTGTTTGTTAACGGTATATTTTTTATTCTCCCACCGCTCGCGCTTCAGCGTATAGCGCTCGTGGGTTTCGGCCATTTCTACAATAATGTTGTCGCCGGAAATTTCTTTTACGGTAGCGAGCTTGCCGTTGAAATATTTCTGGTCGGCGTTGTCGTTGCGGGTAAACATGATCTGCGCGCCTTCTTTCAATTCAATCCGCGACAACACCGGGTATAAGTTTTCCGGAAAATCTTCTTCGATGTAGGCTTTGAACGTGTGCGACGGTGTGGAGAGTTTTTGTAGCTCGCGCTGATTGATTTCGTCGGCGCGGGCATTGTGCGTGGTGAGGGTGATCACTTCCTGCAACGCGCTGATCTCATCCGCGCTTTTGAAATGGGCGTTGAGCGTGTCTATGTCTTCGGCAGAAGCCGTATTGTTGCGCAGGTTGTTGAGCAAACCGATGAACGCATCGTCATGCTGACGGAAAATTTTATCCAGCTCGATGTACACCAGCGAGCTATCCTTCAGCGCCTTCGCTTCGTAAAACCACGCGCTGTTGTAATACTGACCGAGCATCTCCTTTTCATCGTTGCGCACTACGGGCGGAAGCTGATACAAGTCGCCGATGAAAAGCACCTGCACGCCGCCAAAGCTTTGCCTGAAGTTTCCCCGCGCCGCTTTCATGCGGTAGTCGATCGCGTCAAGCAAATCGGCACGCAGCATACTTACTTCGTCGATCACCAGCAAGTCGATGGAGCGCAGCACTTGCTTGCGTGCGCTATTGAGCGGATGCTTGTGGGCGAGAGAGTTTTGGTTGATGAATCGTCCACCTTCTGTGATATTTTCCGGAAGGAAACGATCGGGTAAGAACGTGGCTGGAGGAAGAAGAAACTGAGAATGAATAGTGACGCCACCGGCGTTTAGTGCGGCGATACCTGTGGGAGCGACGACGATAAATGTTTTATGTGTAACCGATCCGAGATTTTTTAAGAAGGTAGTTTTGCCGGTGCCCGCCTTGCCGGTCAGAAAAATATGACTGGCCGTCGTATTGATAAATTGAGCTGCCGCCTGTAACCGATCTTCCATCGGCGCAAACTATTCATATTCTCTGAGCCGACAAAACGATGAACGTTGACTTTGAATAAGAAATGCTCAAGGCTGCAGCATCACCTTCAGGCAATTGTCTTTTTTATGAGCAAAGATTTCATAGCCTTTCGCTCCATCGGCCAGTGCCATGCGGTGTGTGATGATGGATTGAAATGGATATTTTTTCTGTTGAAGCAATGGAATGATCAACGGCATCATGGCTCGCGCCGGACAGCGACCGGTCACGTAGGTGAGATTTTTATCATAGGCTTGTGTCGGCGAAAACGGAAAATATTTTTCGGTACACACACCCACCGCCGAGATGATTCCTCCCGGCCTCACAAGATCATACGCCAGCTGCACGCTGAAGGCATTGCCTATGGCCTCCATGACGCCGTCCGCTCCTCTCCCTTCCATGGCTTCGTGAATCACGGCCACCGGATCTTCCTTCGAGGCATCCACCGCGATGGCGCCGAAGCGGCGAGCCATCTCCAGTCGGGTTGGCTCGCGGTCAATCGCATAAATATTTTCTGCACCGTATTCGCGTGCTCCTAAAATCGCCATCAAGCCTACCGGGCCGCAGCCCATCACCACGTACACCCCACCCCGCTTAATCTGCGCTTGCTTCGCGCTGTAAAAACCGGTAGAAATAATATCGCCAGCGAGTACGCCTTCTTCCAGCGAAATGCCGTCAGGGAGTTTCATCAACGTAGAATCTGCCAGGGGAACGCGAACGAACTCAGCCTGTCCACCATGAAGGCCTTTTCCTTTTTGCACCCATCCAAAAAGCTGACTTTGAATACAGCGCGCGGTGAGCCCGATGGAGCAATAGTAGCAATGACCACAACTGGTGGTAAACGGAGAGATTACCACGTCGCCTTTTGCAAAATTCTTTACTGCGTTTCCTGTTTCCACCACTTCGCCTGCAAATTCATGCCCCATGCAGGTGTGCGCGTCGATGCCAGTCTCGCGGCCATGATATACGTGAAGATCAGAGCCACAGATGGCACAGCAATTTACTTTTACAATCACATCGGTGGGTGTTGCGATCTCCGGATCGGCTACTGACTCATACTGAATATCTTCGATTCCCCGGAAGGTGAGTGCTTTCATAAGACAGCGTTGACTACGCTCTAATAATCAGACGTTGACTCTGTGGCTGTGGGGGGAAACCCTTTAACCAAAAGCCAGCCCACCAAAACCAGCTGATTAAGTCCCATGGGTACAAGCAGCAGCAGACTGGCTTCCTTATCAAACATGAGCATCAGCGTAACATAGGCCATCAGGGCGATGGCTATAAACCCCCAAATGGAAATAAACCGGGGAATCAGCTTCAATGAAAACATCAGTAAATAAAATAAAGTGAAAGGAAGGCACGAGACTAATATCGTCATCAGGTGGGTCCATACCCGGGCGGCGTGCGTCACGGTGCCCATGGTTTCAAAGTAATGTGATTGAGTATTGGCTGCAGCCATGTAGTCTTTACTTAATGTAAGCAACGATTGAATATTAATGTTATCGGCCGCTACTGCACCAAACGTAACACCGCTCAGCACCAGGTAGGCGTAGGCTACCGTCTCATTTTGTTTTTTGAAAACAGGGATGAGCAAAACCGCTGCTGTCATCGACATCAGTTCGCCGATCAGCGCCAGCACCATCGCCACAGTTATTTCAAAAGAATGAGCCGACATCACAGTTAGAAAGTCTTTTGAAAATGTGTACGGACCGATAAGCACTTCATTGACCAGAAAGCCGATAATGCTTTGTCCTAGAATTAACCCCCCGACAATCTTGGGGCGGTAGCTGTTATTTATAGTGATTGTCATAATAATTAGTTGAGGACCTTTTTCAGATGTTAGATTTCTATTGTTTCCGTTTTAATACGGTTGAATGAAGCAGTTTAATTTTCCAGATTCCAGACTCTTTTATCAGCACGGCACTTTCCAGCCATCGCGCATGAATTTCTTCACCATTAATAACAATGTCTGCTGAATTGTGATAGACCGCCCACGCCGTGTTTCCCTGAATTTCAGTTTTCACGAAGTCAAGGTGATTGGTACGGGCATAGCTCGTGCCTTTTAGGTTATCAATTTTCCTGGACAGCGTGTCCAGGTTCCAAACCACACCGCTTTCCAGCACAGTAAAGTCTTTTGTTGTATAATCCGTGATTCCTTTCAGATCAAGCGCGGCCAGGGCATCAAATACTTTGGTGAGCGATTGGTTCACTTTGGATTGCTCCGCAGTTTGCGCTTTAACCAAAGAAACCACCAGGAGAAGCGCACAAAAAAAGAGTTTTCTCATAGAAAAAAAGATAAGTTGGCAACGGCCGCTTTTATAAAGATAATCTTTCCCGGGAAAAATTCTTTAGTTCTTCTGTTCACCGGCAACGATTGTGGAGAAGAGGTAGGAGCAAAAAACATTTTTCACATCTATCGATGCCGCTCATCTTAATTCTGGCGCCCATTATTTACCTTTGGCAGGAAATAGTTTTATCCCTTTAGTACCGATTTTTTTATCCTATGGCAGACGAGAAGAGTTTGAATTTTCTGGAGGAGATCGTAGAAAACGATTTGAAAGAAGGCAAATACAAAACCATTGCCACGCGGTTCCCTCCCGAGCCCAACGGGTACCTGCACCTTGGCCACGCCAAAAGCATTTGCCTCAACTTCGGCCTGGCGCTGAAGTACGGCGGCAAAACCAACCTGCGCTTCGACGACACCAACCCGGTCACCGAAGAAACCGAGTATGTGGAGAACATCAAAAACGATGTGCAATGGCTGGGCTTTCAGTGGGCCGAAGAACTTTATGCCTCGGACTATTTTCCGCAATTGTATGAGTTTGCCGTGCGGTTGATTAAGAAAGGCCTTGCCTACGTAGACGACAGCACCAGCGACGAAATTGCCGAACAAAAAGGGACGCCTACCCAACCCGGAAGAAATAATATTTACCGCAACCGGCCGATCGAAGAAAACCTAAGGCTGTTTGCCGAAATGAAAGACGGCAAATATCCCGACGGCTCAAAAGTATTGCGCGCCAAAATCGACATGGCCCACGTGAACATGCTTATGCGCGACCCGGTGATCTACCGCATCAAACACGCGCACCATCACCGCACCGGCGACACGTGGTGCATCTACCCGATGTACGACTTTGCCCATGGCCAGAGCGACTCCATCGAACAGATCACGCACAGCATCTGTACCCTTGAGTTTGTGCCGCACCGTGAACTCTACAACTGGTGCATCGAAAACCTGGAAATCTATCCGTCGCAACAATATGAGTTTGCCCGCCTCAACATGACCTATACCATGATGAGCAAGCGCAAGCTGCTGCAACTGGTAAACGAAAAACTGGTCAATGGCTGGGACGACCCACGCATGCCAACCCTAAGCGGAGTTCGCCGCAGAGGATTCACGCCGGAAAGTCTGCGCGAGTTTTGTGAAAAGATTGGCGTAGCCAAGCGCGACAACCTGATCGACCTGAGTCTGCTGGAGTTCTGCGCGCGCGAACATCTCAACAAAATTTCTGATCGCCGCATGGTAGTATTCGATCCGCTGAAAGTAGTGATCACCAACTACCCTGAAGGGCAGGAAGAAATGATGCCCACCGAAAACAACACCGAAGCCGAAAACGCCGGCGTGCGCCACATGCCGTTCGGCCGCGAACTGTGGATTGAGCGGGAAGATTACATGGAGAACCCTCCAAAAAAATATTTTCGTCTTGCGCCCGGACAAATGGTACGCCTTAAGAGCGGGTTCATCATCCGCTGCGACGAAGCCATTAAAAACGCCGCGGGCGAAGTCACCGAATTGCATTGCACCTATTTCCCGGAAAGCCGCAGCGGGCATGACACCTCCGGGCTTCATGTGAAGGGAGTAATTCATTGGGTGAGTGTGAAGCACGCCGTACCGGCCGAGATACGCTTGTACGACAAGCTGTTCGTAACCGAAGACATGAACGCCATTGAAGACGACTTTAAAAATCACCTGAACCCGGATTCGCTGAAAGTGCTTTCCAAAGTATATGCCGAACCCGAATTGGCCAACGCCAAACTCGGTGACCATTTTCAGTTCCTGCGGATGGGTTATTTTGTACTCGATCCGGATTCAACACCAGGCAAGCTCATCTTCAACCGCACTGTGACGCTCAGAGAAAGTAAGTAAGGTGTTGGTTGTTGGATGTTGTTAGTTCCTGACAATACAAAATATCCTCTATTATGTATCACAGAGTCTGGTTCAAGCGCTATGTATTGCCGCTACTCGCTGCGTTGATTGTTACACTTGTCTATTCAGCGATTCCAATTCGGCTATTTCACCTTGATATTGCTAAGCGAGTGCGATTGGCGGTGTTCAGGCTTGCAGATAGCCCTAGGCCTGATGAGTCCATCGTTTTGCTAAACATCGGCATCTTAAACCCCGACGAACTAAAAGTAAAGCTCGACTCCATCCTATCGTGCCATCCGCAAAAGGTGGGTGTCAACCTTTGTCACTTCAAAGTGGACGTGAATGACTATGCGGATTATTATAAGAGGCACAAAGAAGTTGTCATTGCGCAATGTGAAGCCGGTGAGCCACGATCATTAAGCAGAATAATTGAGGCCGATAACTCCGTGAACCATTTTAGGACAGATCGTGATGACTATTTTGAATTCAAAATCTACCCCTTCTATAGCAGGGGAAACGAAAGTGAGATTATCGTTTACACCGACCCGGCTAGAAAATTCTATCATTATGATCTGGCCGACATCGCCATTTTGCCAGAGTATTTTCAAGGGCGTACCATCCTGCTCGGCTACTTCGGCGACTATCTCGCCGACTCAAGCTATTATCACTACCAGACAGACCGGAGGGTAACACCCATGAACTTTTCTTTGCAAACTGAAGAAGTTTCACCTGACATGTTTGACACTGACATTTCCGCAATCATTATCAATCAAATAAAAGAAAAGAAATTCATTTCAAAAATTACTCTGGTTCCCGCTGTGTGTATCATTATGGCATTCTGCATGATCAATATTTTGCTGCTAAACCTATTGAAGACAAAACGGAAGGTGCTTAATGTATTGATCGCCGCGATAATCTTTATCTTATTATCCTTGGCCAGTTCCGCATTGGTACTTTATCTTTTCTTAAAGAATTATTACCTCAACATAGATGAGGTTATGGTTGTGATATTGATTACGACTATTTTCACCATCGGTCTCAACATCGTCGAAGATAAACGACTGGCAGGTCCAGAACAATCTACAAACTGAGAGCTAACTCCCTACTTCCCCCACTTCTTCCACCACCACTGAAATACCAGAAGTGCCCAGATGCGGGCGTGTACGTCGCCGGGGTTTGAGGAGAACAGTTGTTTTTTCAATTCGGCTACAGCCGGATAATTAAAAATATTTTGATCGAGAATAAATTTCTCAGAAAGAAGTTCATCGTCAATCAATGACCTCATTTCCTTTCGTAGCCATTTGAGCAGCGGCACCTCAAATCCTTTCTTCGGTCGATTGTAAAGTTCGGCCGGCAGGAAATCGCGGAAAGCATCCTGCACAATGCGCTTGCGAAGCGAGCTGTTTATTTTAAATTCGTCTGGTTGGCCAAAGGTAAAATTCACCAACTCAAAATCGAGAAACGGCGTACGCACTTCAAGTCCGTTGGCCATGCTCATGAGATCTACCTTGGTGAGCATGTCGTTGGGCAGCACCATGTTCATGTCGGTGAGCAGCACGTCGTTGATCGTTTCCCTTTCGGGGATCGTGGCGAGCAGTTCCGCCTTGTAGGCGTCGAACTCCTGAAGGTTGGTGTTCTCCTTTGCCTGAGTCGATAACAAGGCCAGTGCACTTTCGTGCGAGGCGTAGCCTGCCCACCGCCAGTAGCGTTCCTTTGAAGTGCGCTTCATGCCTTCGGCAAAACGCTGAAGTTGCCGAGCCTTGTTGCTGATAAAACTATTCCGCGACTGCGGAAAACTTTTCCAGAGCGGCAACAGCGCGGCGACTGCCGATTCTTTCCATCCGGCGTGGATAGCACGGTAGGCGGCGGCGTGTTTGTTATACCCGGCCAGCAATTCATCGGCGCCATCGCCCGACAGCGCTACGGTAGCGTGTTTGCGCGTCTCCTTGCTAAGAATAAAAACATTGATGGCCGACGAATCGGCAAACGGCTCGTCGATGTAATCCAGAATGTCGTGCACGTGCTCGTAGAGATCGTTGTTGGTGAGCGAGAAAACCGTGTGCTCGGTGTTGAAATGTTTGGCTACAAGACGAGCATAGTTGGTTTCGTCAAAAAACTTTTCATCGCGAAAGCCAATCGAAAAAGTATGGAGATTGGGTTTGTGCCTTGCGGCCAGACCCGTCACCACCGACGAGTCGATACCTCCGCTCAAAAACGAACCGAGCGGCACGTCTGAGATCAGCCGACGCTGCACCGACGTTTCCAGAAGTTGCTTGAACTTGTCTTTGGCGTCGTCGTAGCTGTTGGTTGACGGCTGCTGGTTGCTCGTGTAGGGAATGCTGTAATATTTTTTTACCTGCAAGCTTTTCTTCTTCACTTCCAGGAAATGCCCCGGCATCAGCTTCTTTACATTTTTAAAGATGGTGCGCGGCGCTGGAATGTAATTGAGTTGCAGGTAGGTGTGTAGTGCTGTGTAGTCAATTTCTTTTTCCACACCATACGCCACGATCGACTTCATCTCTGACGCGAACAAAAATTTATCGTCGTCGAACTGGTAGAGCAGCGGTTTCACACCATAACGGTCGCGCGCCACACAAAAGCTTTGCTCTTGTTTGTCGTACACACAAAAGGCAAAGAAGCCGTTCAGTTTGTTCAGACACTTTTCTCTTTCCAGGATGAAAAGTTTCAGCAGCACTTCGGTGTCCGAGTCGGAAAAGAAAGAAGTGACTCCGCGTTGCTGCAACTCCTTCTTAAGTTCGGGGAAATTGAAAATCTCGCCGTTGAACGCGATGCAAAAACGCTTCGACTCGTCCCACATCGGCTGGTGGGCAACGGCACTGGTATCGATGATGCTCAGGCGGCGATGGCCAAGGCCTACAAATTCATCGGTATAAATAGTTTGATTGTCGGGCCCACGTTTCTCTAAAGCCTTGGTGGCGGCCGTGACATTGACGAGGTTAAACTTGCCGACGAGGTTAAACGCAAATATTCCGGTGATGCCGCACATGACAATCGCTACCTATTCTCTACCCTTGCAGAAATTTCATTTCGCCAGTCGGCTAACAAACCTTACAGCACTTTAATCATCACGTTCTTAAACCACGCTTCGCTGCCGTGATCCTGCAAGTCGATGTGGCCTTTTGTGGCAAGACCATATCCTTTGGCTTCCTTCCATTTGCTGGCTTCCTTGCGCTTGGTCCAGTCGGGTGAACCTAATTCGTACTCCACCACTTTTTGTCCGTTGAGCCAGTGCTCCACGTGCTTTCCGTTTACCACAATCTTTGTAGAGTTCCATTCGCCCACAGGCTTCAGTGTTTTTGGTGTGGTAGCGTGCATGTCGTAATTGGCAGCGGTAAGGTGCACGTCCGTTTGCTGTGGCGTATAGCCAAGGTCGTCGATCAATTGGTATTCGGGGCCGGAGTAATACGGCTGATCAAACTCTTCGGTAGCACGGTAGATGATGCCGCTGTTTCCTTTCGGAGAAATTTTCCACTCGCAGGTGAATTCAAAGTTTTCAAACTCGTCGGCCGTCATGATGTCGCCGCGCTCGTCGCCGTCGCCTTTTACTTTTTCATTCAACGCTTTGCAGTGCAGCGTGCCGTTCGCTACTTCCCAGGTATTGTTTTTACGGCCTTTAAAATTCTGCCAGCCGTTGAGCGTCTTTCCATCAAATAATAGTTTCCATCCTTCCGTTTTCTGTGCGTCGGTCAGCTCGGGCAACGCAGCCGATTCTTCTGCCACAGGGGTGACTGCCTGCTCTTCCTGATTCTCTTTTTTAGCCGGCGAACATGCCGCCACGACAAACAAAAGGCAAAAGATCTTTTTCATGCACAGATGGTTTTTGGGTGTGATTAAAATATTTTTCCGGGATTCAAAATGCCATGGGGGTCAAATACTTTTTTGATTCCCCGCATTAAGTTAAGGTTTACTTCGCTCATTGCAATGGGCATATAAGGCCGTTTGGCAATGCCGATGCCATGCTCGCCCGATAATGTGCCGCCCAGGCTTACCGTTAGTTTAAAGATTTCGCCGATCCCTTCTGGGATTTCCTTTTCCCACCGCTCGTCCGAAATATTTTCTTTCAGGATGTTCACATGAAGGTTGCCGTCGCCCAGGTGGCCGAAGCACACCGTATTGAACCCATAGCGCTTTCCGATTTCTTTGATCCCCGAAATCAGCTTTGGCAAGTTGGCGCGCGGCACCACCACGTCGTCAGATTTCGTAAGCGTGTACCAGTTCACCGCCGGCGAAATATTTTTCCGGATCTTCCACAGCTCTTCTTTTTGCGCGGCGCTTTCGGCAAACAGTATTTCACCGCACTGAAATTTCTCTACCACGGCCATCACGCGCTCGGCGTCGCGCATGAGCACTTCTTCGTCGTTGCCATCCAGTTCGCACAGCAGGTACGCGTCCATGCCGTCGGTGAGTTTGGTGGTCACTGGGCTGCCCAATACCTTGTCGCAGTAGTCGAAGGTTTTGGCGGCGGCTTCACGTTCAAAGAACTCCATTCCCGATGGTACAATGCCCGCCGTAAATATCGACGCGATGGCCGCGCATGCTTCTTCGTTGGTGACGAAAGGGATCATCATGAGCACCGTCTTCTGCGGAAGTCCGCGCAGCTTAAAAACAATTTTGGTGATGATGCCCAGCGTCCCTTCGCTGCCGCACATCAGTTGGGTCAAGTTATAGCCGGTAGAGTTTTTCAACACGTTGGCTGCCGTCCAAATGATTTCGCCCGTAGGCAACACCACTTCCATGTTGATCACATAGTCGCGGGTCACGCCGTATTTCACGGCTTTCGGTCCGCCTGAATTATTCGCCAGATTCCCGCCAAGGAAACACGAGCCTTTGCTCGCCGGGTCGGGCGGATAGAATAAACCTTTTTCTTTCAATGTATTTTGAAATACTTCGGTGATCACGCCGGGTTCAACCGTCGCCTGAAGATTCAGTTCGTCGATGTGAAGAATTTTGTTGAACCGCTCCATGGAGATCACCACTCCCTTTTTCACCGGAAGTGCACCTCCGCTCAGCCCTGTTCCGGCTCCGCGTGGAGTAACCGGAACGTGGTGCGTGTGGCAAAGTTGAAGCAGCTTGCTTACCTCCTGTGCGTTGGCGGGTTTTACCACCACGTCGGGCATGAACTGATAATCCTCGGTTTTGTCGTGGCCGTATTCGGTGCGGTTTTCTTCGTCTACAATCACGAAGTCGTTGCCGACAATCGCTCTGAAACTACCAATGAGTTCATCCGTTACCAACGCCTTCACCGGAGCGTCTATTTCATTCACGTGCGCCATTGCATTAAATTTGTTCTGATGGATTTTATTCGAAGACTCAAAATTACGCAATTATCCTTTTTCCTCGCCCTTGCGGCGATGAGTTTAATGCTTACCAATTGCGGCTCATCGCGTAAAGCCAAAGCCAAAGACCGCCAGATTGCCGAAGTGATCCGGGCGGCGCGCAGTTTTACTGGCACTCCGTATAAATGGGGCGGCACCACACGTTCCGGCATCGATTGTTCTGGCCTTACGGGCAATGCATTTCAGTCTATCAATGTAGCGCTGCCACGTACCGCCGACGCGCAGGCGCTGAAAGGCGAAAAGGTAAAGCTCGGCGACCTCAAACCCGGCGACCTCGTTTTTTTTGCCACCGGAAAAAAGAAGCGCGAAATCACCCACGTGGGCATCGTGACCGAAGTGAAAGGAAAAGACAATGTGAAGTTCATTCACGCCTCCACGTCGCTGGGTGTGGTGGAGACCAATTTGTATTCCGACTATTTTAAGAAGCGCTTTCGTGTGGCAAGGAGGATGATTAATTAGGACATTTAGTTGTTTGATGTTCCTTATTAGTTGTTGGGCGGCTGCGCGAGGCGCGCACCGGGCTGTTCGTTACAAGTCCTCCCCCGATAGCTATCGGGGTCCGGGCTTTTCACTGCCATCCCTGCCGCAGAGCGCGTTTCAATTTATTTCTCTCTTAACTCATCATCCGCTTTTCTGAAGCATTACCTGCCGCGAGGTCTGAACAACTTGTGCACAGCACACCGCTTCTTCCTTGTGCCATGCCGAAGGATGGCAAGCGCAAGCAGGTCTGTGCGCTGGCCGTGTGACCGGATAGATTTATCGGGCTCTCTTTTTCCAGACTTTGGGATCGCGGCTCGTGTTGAACACCGAGATTACATTTACCTCATTCTTTTCCACCACATACAAAATGAGGTAGGGAAAACGGTCAACCAAATATGCTCTCACTTTTTTCTTGTACCGGATTCGGTAAGTGGCTGGATTTTGAAGTATCGAGTAACGGGCTTTGTCAAGACTATCTAAAAATTCTTCCCCTAATCCTGATTTTTGCTGTTCGTACCAAATGTAAGCTTCCAATATGTCGTCCTCAGCTTCACGGGACAGGTTGTAACTAAAGGGCATTCTTGGCTCGCTTTTTTATGCTTGCCCTGGTCTCGTCCCAGGATTTAAATTTCATCTCGCCTCGTTCATATTTTTTCAGCCTGCGATTAAGCTCATCTTTCTGATCAGATGAAAGTTCAATGTCTTCTTCCTCCGTCTGCTTGCTCAGTGCAAAGTCCAACAGGTTTTTAATCGCCTTGATCAACGATGGATCAGAGACTTTCTCAAAACGTTTCAATACTTCCGCTTTCTCTGCTGCAATGTTCATATCATTTCGGTTTTGCGGCCTTAAAGTTAGTGATTTCATAGTTCTGGTTTTACCCTAAAGGGTGAAACTTGTTTACTTCTTCGGTCAGTCCTTACATTTCATTTTGCCGGTAAGCTTCTGTCGCACTGATGTAGCGATGACCAGCCAGGTATTGAACTTTTCTAAGATTGTACATCTTCAGCCACTTCCATTCTGGTGCAAGTCTTGTGCGGTTTGAATGCGCGGGGCTGACTTGTGCTTCTTTAAACATAACTTATTTCTTTCTCATACGCTTGCCGAAGACTTTCGCCCGCTCTGGCGCAAGTCTTGTGCGGCTGCTGACTTGTGCTCCGTTAAACATAACTTAATTCTATTTCATACTCTTGACTAGGATTTTTGGCCGTTATGAATATACTGCTCTAAAAAAATTAACTTAAGTTTTAGGAACTTCTCGCCCCTTCATAATTGCTTCAAAAACATTTGTTGGATCATTAAAGATGTGTGGATGACCAAACTGGACCAATGCCGAAGATGCCATGAAAATTGTCTTATAGCAGTAACTTAGTACTTCTTTTAGTTGCCGAACTTCAATTTGTCTAGCGCCCTTTGCTTGCTCAAGTTCGTAAGTGACCAATGAATAGTGTACGTATTGAGAAAAGAATTTCCATAGCACATATGAATTAGCGCTCGCAGCATTTGTATCCGATTTTATTAACTCAGCAAAGGCTGACCCTGTCTTAGGGAATGATTTGAACTCCCGTTTCTTAAAATTCTTGAATAATATCTTATTACTCTCTATTGAGCAAAATGATTCGTATTGCCCTCGCTCTATCTCTTTTGTTGCCATTCCTATTTGTTTTCCTTCGAAATATTTTTCATTAATCTTTCGTGATTCGGTAACCATTTTTAGTTTTTGCTTATACGCTTCTGAGGTATGATTTATAAAGACTGAATTATCATACTGTTTATTATGGAAGTAAAGAATAGTAAGAAAATCATCAAGCAAACATCTTGAAAGTATAAACGCAGACATTAACCTGCTTTCATGTTTTTGGCTAAGAATATTTGCAACATCTTCCAAAATAATTGAGTGTCGATTCATGATTCCTAGCAAGTACTTATCACGCAATTGTACTTCAATATTGTTTAGCTGTTTGCAAATGTCAGTGGCAATAGCTCCAGTCCTTCTTGCCAAATCTGAAAGTATTTCTTTATCATTCATCATAGTGTATTAAAGGAATTGAATAGATTAATTGGTCATCGAAAATCTCAAGTCTTGTGTGGTTGAATTCGTAGCACTGACTTGGCCCCTAAACATAGCGTAATTCTATTTCACTTTTCTTTCCGCCGTAAATGAATCGCTGGCCTTAATATACAGCTGCTCATGTTCGACCCCTACGGGGCCGGTTTGATTACTTGTATCAGTTTCTACAAGGCTTCAATCCCTACGGGATTGGCAGCAGGCAGTGAATGATTGATTTGGATATGATTCAATGCCCTGAATTCTATATCCTGTATTCTGCCTCCTATGTTCTCCTCCCATTCCACAAAGCTTCAATCCCGACGCGATAAGCTAAAACTGCCAAATCGTCTGAATTTGGTAGCGATTCGAATTAAAATCAGACAAATTGGTTTGAATTAGAAGGAATCGCTACCGATTTGGTTCGACGTCGAATGAATTTGGTTCGACTTGGTCTGATTTAGAAGGAATCGCTACCGTTTTGGTTCGACTTGGTCTGAATTAGAAGGAATTGCTACCGTTTTGGTTCGACTTTGTCTGAATTAGAAGAAAATCGAGTGATTTTGGTTCGACTTGGTATGTCGGAGGTACAACGCCGGACGATTTTCACCCGGCTTTGTCTGACACAGGAGGAAGTCGGATGAATTTCATTCGGCTTTGTCCGAATTAGAAGGAATCGCTACCGTTTTGGTTCGGCTTGGTCTGAATTAGAAGGAATAGCTACCGTTTTGGTTCCGCTTGGTATCAAAAGGGTACCAATCGCTACCGAAACGGTTCGACACGGAACAATGATTGAATTTTGAATGATCGAATGATTGAATGATCGAGGGTAATCCATTCTGTATGCTGTATTCTATATCCTGCATTCCTCTCTTAACAATGATTGAATATTGAATGAATAAATACAGGAGGTATGTTCGACCCCTACGGGGTCGTGGGGATGACGATAATTTTCTCTACAAAGCTTCGACCCCTACGGGGTCGGCCGCAGCAAAATGATGATCGAATGATTGGATGTTTGAATGAAAAAAATCCTCTGCGTTTCGCTGCGTTCTCTGCGGTTAATGAATACCCTAAAACAAAAAAATCCCACCTGATGAAGATGAGATTTTTGTGGAGAATATCGCCCCGATTGCCTGGGGCCCCGATAGCTATCGGGGCGATGACCTCAAAGGTAAAAACTTTAAAACCGACAGCCCCTAAAACAAAAAATCTCACCATTACGATGAGATTTTAGTGGAGAATATCTGTGGAGAATATCGCCCCGATAGCTATCGGGGGAACTGATGACCTCTTAGGTTAGATTTTTGTGGAGAATATCGGATTCGAACCGATGACCTCTTCCATGCCATGGAAGCGCTCTAGCCAGCTGAGCTAATCCCCCGGAAAGGCTGCAAATATATTTTAATTTTTTAAGTCAGCAACACCTCATCCGTCACGATTCGATTTATTTCACCACCGGAAAAGCCGAAATGCGCAGCCGCGCCGCACCCATGGGCACCAGCGTGATTTCTTCTTCGGGCTCATCCGTTTTCACCGGACTCACGGGAAGCTCGGCGCACAACCCATACTGATCGATGGTCCACGCCGGGATTTTCTTTCCCCTGGTTTTGATTTCGATCGGCACGGCCAAAGTCGTAAACGGATAGTTGTCGGTAGGCCACGGCTTCTTGACCACTTTAAAATATTTCTCCGGTTGATTCACCTCCGCTTCCAGTCCGTAATTCCAGGCGCTGCCGGGCTGAATCTCAAACGACGGCCACTGTGACGGATCAGCATTGGCTTGCCACTTGGAGTCATACTGGGCGGTCGCTTTGCTGTCGAAGCGAATGTACCTCTCGTCGATCTTCAGCGAATAGGTCAGCGGTCCGTAGTTCACACTCACGCTGTTCTTGTTCTTTGTCCAGGTGCGCACATTCAGTTTCATCGGGAATTGTATCGAGATCGCGTCATTATTTTTCCAGGTGTTCACCATCTTCACATAGCCGCCTGCTGCGGCACCCGAAATGGTTTGTCCGTTCACCTGAATCACCGGCGCCGCACACCATGCAGGTATCCTCAGATACAAAGGGAATCTGCTTTCCTTTTTCAACTGCAGCTTCATGCTCACCGACTCATCAAAAGGATAGTGCGTTTGTTGCGTGATCGAAACCTCACTCCCATCGGCTACCTTGGCTTTCACTTCGCTGTCGGAATAAAACACCGCCGCCAATCCATTGTCGGGTGTGGCCATCCACAGGTTCTCTGCATAGTACACCCAACCTCCGGCATGATTGTGCTGACAACAGCGACTGCTGAAGGGATTCATCATCAAGTACGGACCAGGGTTGTCGATGCCGGGGTTATGATTTTTGCTGTCGCTGGCCACCATGTTCGGCGCTGTGAGGTAACGCAGCGACCGGTAGTCGGGCATGAACGAAACAGGAAAGGTATTAAACGCTACATCTTCGCAGTTTTCAGCCCAGAAGGTGTCGCCGGTGATGCGCAGCATAATTTCATCGGAAGTCATCTGCTCCACCATGCCGCAGGTTTCCACCGCCTGCCGCGGGTCGTCATATCCTTTGCGGGAATTTTCATCCGAGCCAAACATGCCGCCCGGCACTTGTCCGTACATCTCGCGGATATAGTTCTGGTTGTCGTAGCTCGCCTGCAGGTCAGAAGGGTCGCCGCTTTGCTGATAGAAAGTAGCCGGTTCGCGAAAGCACTGCGCAATGTTTACATTATGCCAGTTGGGCAACCAGTTTTTTAATTTCCAGTTCGCCGTGTTGCGATGAATCTTAGCAGTCAGCTCCAGCAAGAATTTTTCCTTCGTGATGTTGTAAAGCCAGTACACGCTATACAGGTTATCACCCCCGCGGCTGTTCTCCCAATAATCGGTGAGGAAATCATTTTCAGGAATGGTGAGTTGCCATTTGAAGTAGTTGGTCATGTGGGTAATCACGCGCGCGTCGTGGCTGTATTCGTAATACGACTGCAACACAAACAGCATGAGCATCTGCGCCCACAAGTCGCGCTTGCCGGTAGTCTTGCGAATCACGTACGGACCAAAGTCGCCGTTGTCGCGCTGTGAATTCAAGGTGCCGTTGATCCACACCATCGACTCCTCAATCATTTTCTTGTCGTTGAGCACATAGCCCATGTTGGCATATCCTTTCAACCAATATGGCATTTCCTCCCAACCCCAGTCGCCGGTGCCATCTTTGTTAAGCCACGCATTATTTTTCTTGGTGAGCCATGCGCTGATTTCGCTCAGGTGACCGGTGAGTCCTTCGCGTTGCAATTCAAGATTTTTTAGAAGCCATCCACCCGGCTTGATCGCGCCAACCGGAAGTTTCACAAGATGCTGAGGAAGCAACGGCGCCTGATTGGTCATGTAGAATGAATTGATACCCGCGTCAGGCACTTTCACCGATGATGTTTCCATTTTGCTTTGCGCGAATGAAAAATGTAATGATACCAGGACGGCAAGGGTGACAATAAATTTCTTCATGATTCAAAAAGGTTAGGCTATCGAACTCGCCTTTGTCGCAAGCTCTCTCATTTTACGAATTCGATCAGGGTCGACAGTGCGAAGTTTAAATTCACTTCCCTGTTCGTCGCCCATGCCGGCGATGTTCGGATTTTTGTAGATCATTGCGCTGTCGCGAAAAGCCGTTGCCGAAAAATGAATTTCTTTTGTTTTTGTTTTCGAGACGATCTCTTCCACAGTATTTTCATTCACTCCCGAGCCGGGCATGATGGCGATACGGCCATTGGCTTTTTTGATCAGCTCGGCAATCAGGTCAACCCCTTTCACTGCGTGCAGCTGCTGCCCCGAGGTAAGGATTCGGTCAAAGCCAACTTCGATGCAATCTTCCAGCGCTTCGAAAGGATCGCGCGTCATATCAAAGGCACGGTGGCACGTTACTTTCAGCGGTCGCGCGCGCTTAATCAATTCCGCACAACGCTTTTTGTCGATCGTACCGTCTTCGTTCAAAATACCAAAGACTACGCCGTCGGCGCTCAGCTTCTGGCATTGGTCGATGTCGCGCTTCATCGAATGGAATTCATAATTCGAATAATGGAAATCCCCGCCGCGCGGCCGGATCATCACAAACACGTCGAGGTTTACATTCTGGCGCACGTTTTCGATAGTGCCGTACGACGGCGTGGTTCCGCCTTCGCCCGGATTATCGCATAGTTCAATCCGATCGGCGCGACCTTCCTGCGCTTTGAGCGCAGACTCTATATTATACACTACAATTTCTAAAGTCATCAGTAAAAGCTCTTGGCGTTAAAAATGGTATTGGGAATTTCATTGGAATAGACGGCATAGGTAAATCCTTTTTGCAACGCATAGGCGCCAACCTCTCCGTTTTTTGAAATGGCGAGAAATCCTACCTGAATTTCCTTCGACTTCTTCGGCTGGTTTTTCACGATGCGTTTTACCGCCAGCTCGCAGGCTTGCTGAGGCGAGTTACCCTGACGCATCAGTTCTACTACCAGATGCGAACCGCAGATACGAATCACTTCTTCGCCCACGCCGGTTGATGTAGCCGCGCCAATTTCATTATCGACAAAAAGTCCCGCGCCGATGATCGGCGAGTCGCCCACACGTCCGTGAATTTTATACGCCATGCCACTGGTAGTACAGGCGCCCGAGAGATTCTGGTTCGCGTCAAGCGCGATCATTCCAATGGTATCGTGATTCTCAATGTTGGCGATCGGTTTGTATTCCGCTTTCTTCAACCATTCTTTCCACGCCTTCTCCGACTCTTCCGTCAACAGGTTTTCTTTTTTGAATCCGTTGGCCAGTGCAAACTGAAGTGCGCCATCGCCCACGAGCATGACGTGCGGCGTCTTCTCCATTACTTTGCGCGCCACGGAGATCGGGTGCACAATGTGTTCCAGACAAGCGACAGCTCCACAGTTGGCTTGCTCGTCCATAATGCAGGCATCGAGCGTGACACGGCCGTCGCGATCAGGCAATCCTCCTAATCCCACGGAAGTTTCTTTGGGGTCGCCTTCCGGCACTTGCACGCCAGCTTCCACCGCGTCGAGTGCTCTTCCATTTTTCGACAGCACCTTCCAGGCTTCCGCATTGGCACCTACTCCAAAATTCCAGGTCGATACTACCAAAGGTTTGGTCACCTTGGCGTTTCCTTTGGCCAGCAGATTGCCCACAGTGGCCATCGAGGCCAGAGCGGCCGAGGTTTGAATAAATTTTCTGCGCGATGTTTTCATGAACGAGGTAATATTTTAAACATTAAAAATACGCTATTCTGCTTCGTCAAAAAATCTAAATCCTGAATACACCGGCGAAGCGTCCGGTTGTGCTCGCTCTCTTTCTATGCCTACAAAAAAAAGTGAGGCCGCAGGTAACGGCCTCAGACTTTTAAAAATTATACGAACTACCTGGCTCCCGGAGGGCAATATTTTCTGAGATACTCGGTGAACAATGTAGACAAGTGTTTTGAAGTCCCCTCGCCTTCGCTGATGCCATGTGTGCGGTTAGGATACGCCATGAACTGAAATTGTTTGTTGTATTTAATTAATTCATTCAACAGCATCTCGGCATTGTTGTAGTGCACGTTGTCGTCGCCGGTGCCGTGGATGTACAACAGATTTCCCTTTAGGTTTTTCGCATACGTCACCGGCGATCCTTTCTGAATATCCTCCAGATTTTCCTGAGGAAGACCCATGTAGCGCTCCTGGTAAATGTTGTCGTACGTTAGCTGATTGGCTACCGCAGCCACGGCAATTCCTGTCTTATAAATATCAGGATACTGAAAGAGCAGGTTGAGCGTAGTTGAGCCGCCGCCACTCCATCCCCACACGGCAATACGGTCGGCATCGACAAACGGCCACTTCAAAATTTCTTTGGCCGCAAGCGCCTGATCTTTGATGTTGAGTTGTCCAATTTTGCGGTAGATAGATTTGCGCCACTCACGACCTTTGGGCGCCGGAGTGCCGCGACCGTCCAGCGACATATAGATGTAGCCTTCGGCACTCATGTCGCCATTGAACAGGCGGTTCATGCCGGCACCATACGAATCGCGCACCGTTTGTGAGGCGGGCTCAGTGTACACATGAAAGAGTACGGGGTATTTTTTGGTCGGGTCAAAATTGGTCGGCTTTACCATCCAGCCGTCCATCTCAACGCCCTCTTCGGTTTTCACTTTAAAGAATTCAACTTTCTTCACTGGAGTAGCGCCGGCCAACTTAGAAGCAATGCTTTCGCTTTCGTTAAGCGCCTTGTGTGCGGGGAGCTCGATCAGCTCGCTCGCCGGTTTGGTGTATGAATTGGAGAACGAGTGCATGGCGTATTTGCCCGTCGGCGAAATGTTATAGTCGTGCGAGCCCTGCTGAGCGGCTGGCGATACTAACTCGGCCTTTCCTTTTCCGTCGAGTTTGGTCTTGTACAAATATTTTTGGGTAGCGTTGGTAGGCGACGCAAGGAAATAGACCACGTTGCTCTTTTCGTCGGCGGCAAGAAAATCAATCACATCAAAATCGCCTTTGGTGATCAACGTCTCTTTCGTTCCGTCGGTAGAGATGCGGTAAAGATGCGCCCATCCGTCTTTCTCACTCATCCACAAAAATTCTTTCTTGTTGTTCAGCCACAAGCAAAGCGAAGGGAAGACGCCGGATGATTCTTTCCAACCTGACGCAAGGCTTTGGTAGAAAGATTAAGCACCCAATAGTCACCTTCGCTATCGAGCCTCCACACTTTTCGCGAGTTGGTATAGATAAGAACCTGCGTGCCATCTTCCGAAATTGAAAAACTCCGCACCGAAAGACTTTTGCTTTGGCCAGAAGGAGTAAGGTCTGCCTTCGCCAAGAACGTAGTCTTGGTATTTGCCGGGAGTGTGTATTTGTATATTTCACCTCCTTCATTTTTAAAATAAGAGGAACCGTCTTTTGCCCAGCGTATGTTTTGAGCAAAGACTACGCAGGGGATGAGAAGCAAAAGAAAAATAAGCCGTTTCATTGATTTTGGGATTTGATTCCAAAATTAGAAAGGCTTGAGACACTACCTACACTTTTTATCCAAAAGGTTAGGCAGCCCTTTGCACTGGGAATATCCCGACGTTGAGCAATTCGGTGTGACGCACCACTGAAATATCCACGAGGGTGAGCACTTCCTTTTTAGTGAGTTCCTTAAATAACTGATGCAGGCTTTGAATGGGTTTGTTGTGAAATGCCACAATGATATCCCCAGGCCTGACCTGCGATCGGGCGGCGGGTGAATTTTCTTCCACGGCTGTCACAAAAAGACCTTTGTCGTTGGCGAGATGATAATGGCGCTTCACTTTCGGATTGAGGTTCACTTCCTGCAACTGAAAACCGAGGTATGCTTTAAATACTTTGCCGTTTTTGATCAGCTGGCTGGCCACTTCCTTGGCCGTGTTGATGTTCACCGAGAAGCTAAGGCCTTGTGCGCCCTGGATTATGGCTGTATTCACGCCCACTACTTCGCCGTCGGTGGTGATCATGGGGCCTCCTGAGTTTCCTGGGTTAAGCGCTGCATCCGACTGGATGACATCGTCCACCAGCATTCCATTTTGGGCACGCAAGCTTCGGCCCAGCGCGCTCACCACTCCCGTAGTGACCGTGTGCTGATATCCCAACGGGTTGCCGATGGCAATCACCAGCTGGCCGATCTGAAGCGCTTCGGCATCGCCGAGTTTGGAAACAGAGTAACCGTCAGCATAAATTTTCAGAATCGCCAGGTCGGTATCGGGGTCCTGACCAATCAAAGTAGCTTCAATTTCATTTTCATTGAGCAACGAAACCATGATCTTGTCGGCGCCACGCACCACATGATGGTTGGTAAACAAAAGCCCATCGGAAGAAAAGATAAACCCGGAGCCTGAGCCTGCCGGACGCAGCTTCCCTTCCTTGTTTTTGTACACGTCGATCTTCACTACGGCATTCTTCACTTTAGAAACCGCATCAATTATCATTTGCGAATAAGGATCCATTTAACTTTTTTGGCGGTAGGTTGGCAAAAAGCAAACCAGTCGATAAAGTAAGATAGGTTGACAGGAAAAGACCACGTAAAAGTGCCGTAATGTCTTAGTCATGGAAAGTTGCACCAGCCTATTATTTTTGTAACTTTAAAACAATAAGTGTCTATCCATGGCAAAACTCAAAAATATCATAAAGCAGTTATCGGAAAAGGACTACAAAGAAATCCATGACTCGCTCATGGAGAGTAATGCCGAAAAGTCTGCTTATGTGTTAAAATCCCTGCGCGAACGCCAGCTATCGGATAGCAAAATCATGGTAGAGCTGGACGTAAACGCAAACGCCTACTACACACTTCGCTCCCGCCTAAATCAAAAAATAGAAGAACACCTGCTACAGCAGATGGAAAGTCCACGCACGGACATCCTTCGCAAGGTGGCCAACCTTAACGAAGTGCTCTTCACCAAGAAAAGAACGATCTCCATCGCCACCCTTCGTAAACTGGAAAAGGAATTGCAGGATTACGACCTGGCCAGTGAGCTGACCGTGGTGTATAAATCGCTAAAAAAACTGCACGTTCACTCGCCCGAATACTACAACTATTCTCAGCTCTACAACCGCCACGTAGCCTTTATGCTGGCGGTAGACAAAGCGGAGGATTTGCTGGCCGATTATTTTAAGAAATACGGCAACTACTATTTCACTGGCGACCCGCTTGAAAAGCTCGGACTTACCCTGGTGATGAAGGAGATGCAGAATGTTTCTAAGCTGTACGAATCGCACCGGCTCTATGTGTATCAAAGCTGCATGATGATCTTCCACCGGCTGTTTGTAGAGCAAGACGACATGGCGCATGAAGGAGAAGCCATAGAAGATATTTTTGCACGCGTTCAGAAAATTTTCGAGACCTACAATCTTGATCCGCTCTACTATCACCTTAATCTTGTTTTTGAATTTCTGCGTCTGGAGTATTACAACCACTATAAGGTGTACCGCCAGGCTGAAAAATATTACGAAGAAGTAAACGATGCCATCGCCACGCTGCTCGTCAATTACTCCAACTACACCTTCACGGCGCGCTTTTTGATCTCGAAGATTGAGCGGCACCTGCGCAACAACACTGAAAAAACGCTATACGCCGACAACGAAAGCCTGCTGATGGATATCGAAACCGAAACGCATGATATCCCCAAGCACGTGGTGTATGTCTGCTATCGGGCCATCAGTTGCTATTATGCGGGCCGCTATGAGGAAGCCGCCAAGATCATTAATAACATGCTCAACGAAGTGAGCCTGAAAAAATATCCGTTCGTGCAGATGGAGGTTAAAGCCTTACTGGCGCTTCAATACTGCATGCTGAAAGATTTTGAACTCTTTACCCAGCTTACCAACAGTGTGCAACGCCAGATCAGGATGTTTGGCAAGGACGATTGCGAAAACGTATTGCTGTTCCTTAAAATACTGCGTGTGGCTACTAGCGAAGCCAAGAAAGAGAAGGCCAAAAAGATCGCCGCTATCATTCCAAAATTCAAAGAAGTAACGGTGAATTATTTCGCCCCGACGGCGTTGATCAAAATGGACGAAGGCTTCATCGACGCTTTGGCTGCAATTGAAGGCGCTGCCGACGCCTAAGAGCAGCCAGCTAGGAATTCCTGTTAGAATTAAGCCACAATTAAACCTCGATTTTCAGAATGCTTTCGTGCGAAAGCGGTTTGTTGAGATACAATTTTACGTTGTTGTATTTCTTCGAGCGGTTGAAATCCTGTGGGTTAATGGAGGATGTTAGCATCACAATCCTGCATTTCTTGCGGGTAAGCGGCGAGAGGTTTTCAAATTCATCCAGAAACTGAAAACCGTCCATCAAAGGCATATCGATATCCAAAAAAATCACATCGGGTAAAACCTTTTCTGCCACGTCCATTTTCTCCATATTCTTGAGAAACTCAATGGCACTTTTTGCCCCTGTATGAGTATAGATGTTCTCCGTGATAGCCGCCGCTTCGATCATCTTCTGGTTGATCAAATTGTCTATTTCATTGTCGTCAATGAGCATTACAGCGCGGTATTTTTTGGATGTCATGTTCAGATAGGTTGTATATGCTAAAATTAGGCCGAATAAGTTGGTTTTCCAAACGCGTTTATAAATCAAACTTAATTCCCTGAGCCAACGGCAAGCTGTCGCCAAAGTTGATCGTGTTCGTTTGTCGCCTCATGTACACCTTCCACGAATCGGAGCCCGACTCCCGGCCGCCGCCCGTTTCTTTTTCACCACCAAAAGCCCCTCCGATCTCGGCCCCGGAGGTACCTATGTTTACATTCGCAATACCACAATCCGACCCTGCGTGCGACAAGAACTTTTCCATATCCTGAAGACGAGTAGTCATGATCGCTGAGGAAAGCCCCTGCTTCACACCATTTTGTAGCGCAATGGCTTCATCCAGTGTTTTGTATTTGATCAGATAAAGAATCGGCGCAAACGTCTCGGCTTGCACAATCTCAAAACGATTGGAGACTTCGGCAATGGCCGGTTTTACATAACAACCTGATTCGTACCCTTTGCCGGTAAGTACGCCACCATGTACTACAAATGTGCCACCCTCACTCTTAATTTTTGAAAGTGCACTTTTATACGTTTTTACTGCGAGGGTATCAATCAGCGGCCCGACGTGGTTGTGCTGATCCAGTGGATTGCCGATACGCAGCTGACCATAGGCTTTCTTCAGGCGGCCTATTACTTCTTCATACACTTTTTCATGAATGATCAGCCGGCGCGTAGTGGTGCAGCGCTGCCCCGCTGTACCCACAGCGCCAAACACGGCCCCGATGATGGACATATCCAGGTTTGCGTTTTCGGTAATGATGATGGCATTATTGCCGCCCAACTCCAGTAAGGCTCTGCCCAGGCGCGCACTCACCGTTTGACCTACGGCTTTACCCATGCGTACGGAACCGGTCGCGGAGATTAAGGGGATATTTTCACTGGCGCAAAGCTGCTGACCTATTCTATAATCGCCGTTGACGATGCACGAAACTCCTTCAGGTACATTATTCTTTTCGAATACTTCGGCTACAATATTCTGACAGGCGATACTGCACAATGGCGTCTTTTCAGAAGGTTTCCATATGCACACGTCGCCGCACACCCACGCGATCATCGAGTTCCAACTCCACACGGCTACCGGAAAATTGAAGGCTGAAATGATACCGACCAATCCAAGCGGATGATATTGCTCATACATACGGTGCAACGGCCGCTCAGAGTGCATGGTGAGTCCGTTAAGCTGGCGCGAAAGCCCCACCGCAAAGTCGCAGATATCAATCATCTCCTGCACTTCGCCCAATCCTTCCTGATAGGATTTGCCCATTTCGTAGGAGACCAACTTTCCAAGATGTTCTTTTTTCGCGCGCAACGCTTCGCCGATCTGGCGAACTACTTCGCCTCGCTTCGGTGCTGGCACAAGACGCCATTCGGCGAATGCCTTTTCGGCTTGCTCCACTACCTTAGCAAAAGATCTTTCATCGGTAGATTGGACAGTGCCAATCAGTTTTCCATCGACCGGAGAATACGAGTTAATCGCCACACCGGACGATTTCATCCATTTTTTACCGGTGGAAGTTCCTCCGTTTGATTTTTTAACGTTCAGCGATTGCAACGCCTCTTTGATGCCAAAATCTTTCATGGTAAGTAAATTAAGAAAACACTGCAAACATAGAGTAATTTGACAACGGATGGCATTGCCATTGGAAGAAAAAATTACGTTGTGTCAAAATCGCCATTAAAGTTCTTTCATGGCTTTTTGGTACAGCGCAATCATTGTGACGATGTCGTTTTTATGCACTTTCTCGTGTGGCGTGTGTGGGCCATGCTCTGGCGCACCAACAAAACACCAGTCGATCGGCAATACACCCCGTTGAAGTTCACCGCCGTCGCTGGAGCCAGAGCCCTCTACTTCTAATTGATGAGGGATTTTATGTTTTTCGGCTATCGCAATTATTTCATTGACAAAACTGCGGCGAGGAATATTTCTGTCGCGCAAAGAAATAGCTACTCCTTTGCCGTGCTCTACCCCATCGGATACCCACGTGATGTCCGAGATCAGGGCTTGCCTTACTTTCCATTTTCGGTAAATATAATCCGCCAGATACGGTACCGAACCTCCGCCATGCTCTTCCCAGCAACTGAATACAATCACACCGTCTTTTAATGTTTCGGCTACACGCAAGGCATTGTAGATGCCAAGTCTGTTGTCGAGATAAGGAGTTTGAATAAACTCTTTGGTCTCACGAAAATCGATTTTGTATGTAAGAGTAGTGCCGCGGTCGATGGCCCGTCCGAATTTATAAAATGCGTGATCTTCTTTATCATATTCCAGCTCGCACTCAATCGGTCCAAACGAATCATGACCCACAAGCTTTGCTCCCGCCTCCGCATCCGGACTTCCAATAGACACCAGTTGATTGAAATACCTCACCGTAAATCCTACGGTATCCATGTGTGCATAAATGGCAGTGCGCGGCTTTCCAAACTTAAGGATCAAACAATCCTGAAACTCTTTTCCTTCAATTAGTTCAGGCTGAACCTGCCAATTCTTTTTCTCCTTTTTAATATAACGGATCAAAAAGTCCTTTACAGAGCCTTCGTGACCAGATGGGCCGTGGATTTCGCAGAGTTGTTTCAGCAAATCGTATGCATTCTCTTGTTTTTTATTTTTTTTCAAGACGGTAAGGGTTGTTAACTTTATTCTTAAATTTTGACAAATTTAAATTTTCTAACCTGATTTGTGGTGATGTTGATCCGATTTGTAAATGGTTGAAGAACTTCTAAAATCCATTCCTGTGTTTTTATCGAGCATGCTCAAGTTTATCCTGGGCCCGCTGGAAGGCTATGGCCTGGGTTTACACTTTATTACTACCGTTACGGCTACAATTCTTGGAATGATGGTGAGCGTAATTGCCTTTACTTATTTTGGCGATTGGCTCAGGCATCGGTTTTTAAATCGACTCTTCAATAAGAAAAAGGAGAACGCCAATGCTCCCGAAAAACCAAATCGCTTCAGCGGTTTTATAAAAAAATACGGATTGGGAGGTGTAGCGTTTCTTACTCCGGTATTTCTTACGCCTATTGGAGGAACAATTATCGCAGTAGGTTTAGGCAAGCCGAAAAACAAAATCCTGCTGTTCATGTTTATCAGCGCGGTGTTTTGGGCCTTGGTTTTCACTACAGCAGTTTACCTGCTGGGCCGGTTGGATGTTCCCGAATTTCTGAGGTAACAATTGATTTACACGCCTTCGTCAGGCAACACCTCGATATCTCTGATCAGTACGCGCTTTGAAATTGCTTGCCCTGTTTTTGTCGCCGCGAGTCCACCCAACGCAGTTTCTTTGTAGCGCGTTTCCATACTTGCCCCTATTTCGCCCATGGCTTCAATCACTTCGTCCACCGGGATCACGCTGCTTACATCCGCGAGCGCAATTTGTGCAGAACTATTTGCAATAGCCGCGGCACTGGCGTTGCGGACGACGCAAGGAATCTCTACTAATCCTGCTACCGGATCACAGACCAGCCCAAGCATACATTGAATAGTAATCGCCACGCCGTTGAATACGCGATCGATGTTGCCGTCAAGACAATACACGATAGCTCCAGCGCCCATCGCCGCGGCAGTTCCTGTCTCCGCCTGACATCCACCCACGGCACCGGCTATCGATGCCTTTTGTTCAATGATGATCGCAATACCAGCCGCCACCATCATGGCTTCAATTATTTTTTCGTCGCTCAGATCATGAATCTCCTGAAGGGTAAAGAGAACCCCAGGCATAATCCCGCTCGCACCGGCGGTAGGCGCCGCCACTACACGGCCCATGCATGAATTAACTTCCTTTGCCGCCAGCGCGCGGGAAACCAATTTTTGAAATTCCTCAGACAATACTGCCTTCGGATAGCGGTACACTTTCTTCGCACCGTTGTTGATCATTCCTGACCGCGAGGTCATGTCTTCTTCAAGTCCGGTGCGCACGGCATCTTTCATCACTTTCCAGGCACGCATTAATCCTTGCTCAACTTCCTGTTGATTGCGCCCTTTCTGTTCGTGCTCGTATTCGAGCACCGTTTGTGCAAGCGACAACTTATTTTCTTCGCAATATTTTTTCCATCCCGCAAAGGAATCAAACAAGTAAGCCATGGCTTTAGTGTTTTAATCGGAGTGCAAGGTAGTAACTCCCGCGTAAACGCGTAAGTGCGCATTAGCCTACCGGACATTAGCGTAGACCGAAGGTCAATCACAATAAAATAATGTTGCCAAAACCGCCGCTCTTGTTATTTTTGCTTCTGGATGAAATTCAGAGCGCTCCCTTTTGCCTCCGCCGTTTTCTTGATCGGCTCTCTCTTGTTTGTGCAAGTGGGCGTGAATTTCTTTCACAAAAATCACGACGTTCATCAGTTAAAATCGGTTACTGCGCCATTGAAAGACGGCGCCGCCGGTGTACAAAAACACGACGAGCATTGTCAGGTTTGCTCCATCGATTTTTTTAACAATGCGTTCGTCACTACCTCTTCGTTATTTTTTGATGAAGTGTTGTTTCCTTCTCCTGAAGAGCACTTTGTCGTTAGCATTGAGTTAATTTCACTTTCCTTTTCAAAAGGCAGATCGCCTCCAGCAACAGTCTGAATGCTACTGAATTGATTGGTCAAAACGCCAGTCAGCGTCAGCGTCTCCGGGAATCTCCGGGGGTTCCGCATGGCGGAATGTCCTGCTGCTAGCGGGACTCATCTTCACAGACCGTTTTAAATCTAAGCTTAAAAAAAATGAAACTACGTTCAATCGTTTTATATATCATCCTGTTGTATTCCATTGTAGGACAGGCTCAACATACCTTATCAGGAAAAATACGAGATAAAGAAACCAAACAAGGCATGCCCTTCGCGAGCATCGCTATACCCGACTTGCATGCGTATGCCCTTTCCGATTCCCTCGGGAATTATTATTTCGATAAACTTCCCGCAGCGACTTATCAGGTACAGATCAGCGCCATTGGGTATCAAACGTACTCCAGAGTGATTTCGGTGAGCAGCGCTACACAAATCGATTTTGAGTTGAGCCAAAGTACCACTGAGTTGGCTGAAGTGGTGGTCACCGGATCATCAAAAGCAACGGAAATAAAAAAATCGCCCGTATCGATTGTATCGGTCAACCGGCAATACCTTACTACAAATTTGTCGACCAACATCATTGATGCCATTGCCAAAATTCCCGGTGTTAGCGCTGTTACCACAGGCCCCAACATCTCTAAGCCGGTAATCCGCGGATTGGGGTTCAACCGTATCCTGACGTTGTACGATGGAATGCGGCAAGAAGGTCAACAATGGGGCGATGAACATGGAATAGAAATGGACAACTATGCCTTTGACCGCATAGAAGTAATCAAGGGGCCGGCAAGCCTGATGTATGGATCGGACGCGCTGGCAGGGGTAGTTAATCTGATCCCTAATCAGCCCGCATTCGAAAATAAAATCTCGGGGAACGTGACCACTGAATACCAGACGAACAATAGCATGATCGGCGGCTCTGCCTTTGTCAGTGGCAGCCATAACGGAATAGAATGGGGAACGCGTTTATCGCAACGCATGGCTAAAAATTTTCAAAACCCGGTGGATGGCAGAGTGTACAACACAGCTTTTAGAGAAACCGATGTTAACGGATTCTTTGGTGTACATAAAAAATGGGGCGGCTCGCACTTGCGACTCTCTCTGTTTGACAACACACAGGAAATCCCCGACGGAAGCCGGGATAGCCTCACGCGAAGATTTACGAAGCAAATCACCGAAGACGATAGTTTCAGGCCGGTGGTCACTGACAGTGAGCTCAACACTTACACGATTTCAGTGCTTCACCAACGGGTGCAACATTACAGGGCTTACCTTAAAAACAGTTTCTTCTTTACCAACAGTCGACTGGATGCCAACATTGGTTTTCAGCGAAGCGTTCGTCGTGAATTCAGTCACCCGGAAATTCCTTACCAGAATTTGGCAGGATTGTACCTGCAGTTAAATACACTCACCTACGACGCCAAGTACTTCATTCCGGAATTCAATCACTGGGAAACAGCGGTCGGAATAAATGGAATGTATCAGGTGAATGACGCTACCCAAGGCACCGAGTTTTTAATTCCCTCGTACCAGCAATTCGATTTCGGAAGTTTCCTTACCGTGAAAAAAGATTTTGGTAAACTCACTCTTGCCGGAGGCATGCGCTACGACCGCCGGAGTTTCAACAACCATGAATTATATACCAAACCAAACTCCGTAAGCGGATTTGACGAAGTAGTAACAGGCATCAATACGGTGGGCGCTGACAAACCGTTCAATGAATACAGCACCACATTCAACGGGTTTACCGGAAGTGCCGGCCTTAGTTATCTGGTGAACGACGCGTTGGCACTGAAGCTCAATGTTTCCCGTGGGTATCGTGCTCCCAATATTTCGGAGATATCCTCTAACGGAGTACATCCGGGTACCAATCTTTACCAAATCGGAAACAGTCAGTTTAAGCCCGAGTTCAGCGGTCAGATTGATGTAGGTGCATCCTTTACCTCGCGGAATGCAAATGCCGGCATCAGCTTGTTTGCAAACAAAATTGATCACTACATCTTCAACCAGCGCCTGCTAACGAATAGCGGAAAAGACTCGCTCAGCTATAACGGCGGCGTGGCCTATCCCACGTACCAATTCCAGCAAGGAAAAATTTTGCTATACGGACTTGAAGCCAACATCGATTTTCACCTGGTGCAGCAACTTCATTTCGATAACTCAGCTTCGCTCATTTTTGGCGACAACAACAGTTACAGCGGCGCACTGAAAACAGACCAAACAAAATATGTACCCTTCATGCCCCCCTTCCGATACATTTCAGAATTGAAATACGAATGGTTAAAAAAGAGCGCTTTTTTTGATAAACCATTCGTCAAAGTTCAACTGAACTACACTGCCACGCAAGCCCGGGTATTTACCTTCGATAACACCGAAAGCCGCACCGCGGGATACGTGCTCATCAACGTGGGCGCTGGCACCGGAATAAAAAATAAATCCGGCAAATCCATCGTCGATTTCTATCTGATGGCCAACAACCTCTTCGATACCGCCTATCAGGACCATTTAAGCCGGCTAAAATACTTTGAACAGTACGCTGCCTCGCCCAACGGCCGTCTGGGTATATTCAATATGGGGCGGAACATCAGCATCAAACTGGTTAAGAATTTCTAGGAACGCAAAGGCAATTTTTGAATTCGCCGTTTCATGACTATCATTGCATAAGTAATATTTTAGACTTATCTAAATTATTATTTATGCAACATGAAATATACTTTATTCATCCTACTTTGGCTGGCAGGTCAGTGTGCCTTGGGGCAAAGCATCGTCAAAGGGGTTGTCAAGGATGCGGAATCAAAGCGTGTATTGGCCGGCTGCTCCATCAAATCAGTAACGGATAGCCTGGAGTACAGCACCGGAAGTTCAGGTGAATTCTCAATATCCATCCGGCAACGCGAATGCTTCATTTTCTCTTATACAGGATATCGTCCCGACACCGTTTGTATTGATGCCAATACGCTGTGGAAAGAAATTACCCTGGTAGAAACGAGTCAAATGCTGAACGAGGTAATTATTCGCGGAGCAACCAAAGCCAATCGCATCCTTGAAAACCCGATCGTTCTTTCGGCAGTTTCTTTAAAGTCGATCGACCGGGCGAATGAGAACAACATCATTGATGTGCTTTCAAAAAGTACGGCGGGCATGAATGTACTCAAAACAGGGCCCAACATTTCGAAGCCGTTCATTCGCGGCATGGGCTTCAACCGTGTACTTACCCTGTATGACGGCGTACGCCAGGAAGGGCAACAATGGGGAGGCGAACATGGACTTGAAATTGACAACTACAACATCGAGCGTGCCGAAATAATTAAAGGGCCGGCCAGCTTGGTTTACGGTGCGGATGCGCTGGCTGGCGTAGTAAGCTTATTTCCTTATGTGCCGAAAGAAACGGACGGAAAAATCGATGGCCGTTGGATTTCAGAATACCAAAGCAACAACGGGTTGATCGGCAATGGTTTCAGGCTTTCATCGGGCGGCAATCATTGGCTTTGGGTAGTGCGCGGCGCGTACAGACTCGCGAAGAATTATACCAACGCCACCGACGGGCGAGTATTCAACACCGGCTTTCAGGAAAAAAATATCTCTGCCCTGTTGGGATATAAAAGCACAAGCGGGTATTCACATCTCAATGCTTCGTTGTACGACAACCTGCAAGGTATTCCCGACGGCAGCCGGGATTCCCTCACCCGAAAATTCACCAAGCAAATTTTTGAAGGTGCCTATGACGATATTAAAAACAGGCCGATTGTATCTAATGCTGAACTCAATTCTTACTCGTTGAATCCGCTACACCAACGCATACAGCATTATCGCCTTTACGCCAACAACCATTATCACTTCGACGCCGGCGATGTAAATTTTCTGATCGCTTTCACACAAAACATTCGCCGTGAGTTCAACCATCCCACGGCGGTGGAACAAGCGGGCACATATCTCCGGCTGAATACAGTGAACTACAGCGTGCGTTACAACGTTCGGCAGATTGGCCACCTGGAAACATCGATTGGTGTCAATGGAATGTTTCAGAACAACAAGATCAAAGAGGCGACCAATTTTCCGGTACCTGATTATAACCTTACCGACTTTGGTGCCTTTGCCGTAGCCACCTGGCAAAAGGAAAACTGGACCATCGTGGGTGGAGCACGATTTGATGCGCGTACAATCCAAACGTATAAGTTTTATTCACGCACCGACCCTCAAACCGGGTTTGATAAACCTGCATTTGGTGTGGATACGGTGGGAGCCACGCTGCAATTTTCTTCGTTGCATCAGTCGTTTCGCGGCATGTCATTGAGTCTTGGCTCGGCGTATAAATTCAATGATATTTTCAACCTCAAGATTAATTTTTCGCGAGGCTACCGCGCACCGAGCATTTCAGAAATTGCTTCCAACGGACTGGATGCAGGAGCGCACATTCTTTACATCGGCAATCCTGACTTTGTTCCTGAATTCAGCTGGCAGGAAGACCTTGGGTTGTTTGCCGATTTCGCACAGCTCTCGGCTTCACTTAGCCTGTTTAACAAGAACATCCAGAATTACATTTACCTCAACCAGGTTACGAATGCACAAGGATTGCCTGTTACCGATGCGCAGGGAAACAAAACATTTCAATATCAGCAGTCGTCAGCACAGCTATACGGCCTTGAGGCTACACTGGCGTGGAAGCCGAATTCCATTCGCGGATTCAGTTTCAACAATCAACTTGCGGTGTGCTATGGATTTAACAGAAATCCTTTGTTCACCAACAAAAAAACATTGGGGGAGTATCTTCCCTTCATTCCGCCGCCACGATTAGTGAGCAATCTCACGGAAGAGTTTGTCATCCATTCCAAAAAGATTTCGGCCATGCACGCCAGTGTAGAGATGGATTTCAATGCGGCGCAACACAACTATATGGCGCTGTATAATACGGAAACACCGACACCCGGCTACGCGCTATTCAATATTGCCGCAGGAGCAACCTTCGGGCAAAGTCAAAAAAGCAATTGGCAGGTGCAACTGCAAGTGAATAATGTGTTTGATGCCGTGTATCAATCGAACATGAGCAGGCTGAAATACTTTGAATACTATCAGCAATCGCCCAACGGCCGCTATGGAATTTACGGCATGGGAAGAAACGTCTGCCTAAAATTTATATTTTCTTTTTGAAACCGTTTCGCAATATTGTCGATCAAAAAAATTGAATCATGAACAAGCTGCTACTCATTCTTCTAGGCTTAGGAACAGTTACCCTTCACGCCCAAAACGTGCAAGACCAACAAGGGGTAAAAGAAATTTATAACGAAGCGTTGAGTCGTGGAAAATCGTACGAGATGCTGCGTGATCTCTGCATTAATATTGGGCCGCGTCTTTCCGGCTCACCAGGTGCTGCTGCTGCCGTAGAGTGGAGTCGTCACGTGATGGAAACCTATGGCTTTGATTCGGTGTGGCTGCAACCTGTGATGGTTCCACATTGGGTGCGCGGTCAGCAGGAAATCGGGCGCATTGTAAACTCGAAAAAAATAGGAACGGTAAACCTGTCGGTGTGCGCGCTGGGCGGATCGATTGGTACGGGTCCTTCCGGCATCACCTCGTCGGTGATTGAAGTAAAGAGTTTTGACGAACTGAAGCAGCTTGGCGCCAAAGCTGTGCAAGGAAAAATTGTGTTCTTCAATCGCCCCATGGATCCTACCCAAATCAACACCTTCGGCGCATACGGTGGAGCCGTGAACCAGCGTGGAAGCGGAGCTGTGGAGGCAGCGAAGTTGGGTGCGGTAGCGGTTATCGTTCGCTCAATGGGCTTGAACCAGGAAGACTATCCGCACACAGGATCGATGCACTACGAACCGAAGGTACCCATGATCCCCGCACTGGCCGTAAGTACCAAACACGCCGATCTTTTATCTAAACTGTTGAAAGATGAAAAAGAGCTGACAGTATATCTTGAAAATCACTCTGAAATTTTGGATGACGCACCCTCGTACAACGTCGTTGGCCAGATCACTGGTAGCGAATACAAAGACGAGATTATTGATATTGGCGGGCACCTCGACTCATGGGATCTTGCACAAGGTGCGCACGACGACGGCGCAGGATGTGTACAGTCCATCGAAGTACTTCGTCTCTTTAAAGCGTTGGGCATAAAGCCCAAACGCACCATTCGCGCGGTCATGTTTATGAATGAAGAGAACGGATTGCGCGGTGGATTAAAATATGCAGAGCTAGCCAAAGCAAAAAATGAAAATCACATCGCTGCCATTGAGTCTGATCGCGGAGGGTTTACTCCGCGTGGTTTCACCATGAGTGGTACAGCCGCGGTGAAAGCAAAAATCAAAAGCTGGAAGCCCTTGCTCGAACCGTATGGTCTTTCTGATTTTGAACAGGAAGGTGGTGGCGCCGACATCGGACCGCTAGCTGCTTCGGGCACCGCCATGATCGGCTATCTCCCTGACTCGCAACGGTACTTTGACATTCACCACACACCTGCCGACACTATCGACAGTGTGAATAAGCGTGAACTGGAATTAGGCTCGGCGGCAATGGCTGCGCTCGTGTTCCTGATCGACCGCTACGGGTTGAAATAAAAGCTCAGCGTAAAGCACATTTAAAATCATATCGCAGGCAGCGGGTTTAAGCTATAAGAATTTCCCTTGTCCGTCAGCAATGCCGTCGCGGTGGTGACGAGAAATTCCTTACTGCCGGCAGTGTAGGAGTACCTTTTTACATGAAGGGATATACTCGCTAGGAGTATCGATATACTTGCTACGGGTATTGATATACTTGCTACGGGTATCGATATACCTGCTACGAGTATCGATATACCTGCTACGGGTATCAATATACTTGCTACGGGTATTGATATACTTGCTACGAGTATCGATATACTTGCTACGGGTAGCGATATACTTGCTACGGGTAGCGATATACTTGCTACGAGCATCGATATACTTGCTACGAGTATCGATATACTTGCTATGGATAGCGATATACTTGCTACGGGTAGCGATATACTTGCTACGGAAATCGATATACTTGCTACGGGTAGCGATATAATTGCTACGGAAATCGATATACTTGCTACGAGTATCGATATACTTGCTACGAGTATCGATATACTTGCTACGGAAATCGATATACTTGCTACGAGTATCGATATACTTGCTACGAGTATCGATATACTTGCTACGGGTAGCGATATACTTCCTACGGGTAGCGATATAATCGCTACGGGAATCGATATACTCGCTACAGGAATCGATATAATCGCTACAACTAGGTCTTTGGCCGGTATGAAAGTTGACATAAGACATATATGTCAACCCCTTCCAGCGGCTGTTCCAAATCAATAAAGCAGGAAATCAGGCTAAAATCAAGGATTTACTCCTCTTAATGAGAAAATTGCGATCAGAACACTACCCGAAGAGAGAAGAACACAAAGTGGCGAGTAAATCCGCGAATCGCTCGTCGCAAATTGGGTGTGCGTTACTTTCTTAAAGAAGCCCACGTAGTTAAAATCGCCAATAGCCCGAAGTGCAAATACCGCCGCTACCGCCCAGGTAGCATAGTGAAAATACCTCACCGGAATCCAAACTGCGAAAAGATCAAGGTTGCCGAGGGTAACCACGCCGAAGGCTAGAAGACCAAAGGCCACAATTAATGTAGGCGCAATCCCGGGATGAAAAAGAAACTCTCCATTCTCCCGGGTAGGCAAGGTTGATTCCCATCCCCATCGTCCGCCAAAGGCCCAATAGATATGAAGAAAGGATAACAGAAATAAAATGGAAGTATTAATGATGACGAGAAGAAAAATCATTTCTTTTTCCGCATCATTTTGGATACTGCCTGACGGAGTACTTCATCTACCTGCTCGTCGATGGTGATATGCGTAGTATCGATTTCCACCGCATCAGTGGCTTTCACCAGAGGGCTCTCTTTACGCGTGCTATCGATACGATCGCGCTCGGTAATATTGGCGATCACGGTGTCAAGATCCACGAGGTTATCTTTTTCTAACAGTTCTTGTTGGCGGCGTGCGGCGCGCACCTGCATGTCGGCCGTGAGGAATAGTTTTAGTTCAGCATCCGGAAATACCACGGTGCCGATGTCGCGGCCATCCATCACAATGCCTTTGTCTTTTCCGAGTTTTCGTTGTTGATCTACCATGGCCACACGCACCTCTTTCAGGGCACTCACCGGACTCACGTTTTCAGAGATGCGCATCTTCCTGATTTTCTTCTCCACGTTTACGCCATTCAAAAACATTTCCGTAACCCCATGGGAATTCACATGAAACGTAAGCTGAACCTGCACCAAGGCTTTCTCCACTTCTTTCGGGTTAGTAAGCGCCACGTGATGGTCAAGAAAATATAACGTCACTGCGCGGTACATTGCCCCTGAGTCGATGTACCGATACCCGAGCACGGCGGCAACTTGTTTGGCGGTTGTACTTTTTCCGCAAGCGGAATATCCATCGATCGCGATAATGATTTTTTTCATAACGCTAACAATCTTTCAGTGGACAAGGTAAAGGTTTGTTGGGGTTGGGCTTTTTATATTTCGGTTGATAACCGGTCGTCGTAGTGTGCGATGCACACGACCAGATCAGCACACACACAAACGTCACTACACAGTATTTCTTTATGGCAGCAATCATTTTTTGAGGTATTATAAATATACCGATTCTTCCTTAATAGGTGGGCATGGTCGGATCAATTTCTTTCGCCCACGCAAGAATGCCTCCCTTGAGATTATACAGGTTGGTAAACCCATGATTTTTTTCCAGCCATTGCACCATGTTGCCACTCCGTGCGCCACTGCGACAGTGAATGATCACTTGCTTGTCTTTCGAAATCTTGTCTGCATAACCCGGAATTTCCGCTTGAGGAACAAGCTCGGCTCCGAGGTTACAGATATCGTATTCGTGCGGCTCGCGCACGTCGATGAATTGAATATCGGCTTTGCTGTCAAGTAGTTTTTTTAATTCCTGCACAGTTACTTCTTTCATGATTTTTTTATTTTGAGTGACTCCACAAAACTCGTCATAATCGATGAGATTTTTAATTTTTTCTCGCTGCATTTGATCCGGAATTTCCACGACGGTAGTCTCCATATACGCCGAATCAAAAATCAATAATTTGCCGGTCAGCACTTCTCCTACTCCGGTCAGCACTTTAATCACTTCGTTCGCCTGCAAGCTACCGACCACACCACACAGTGCACCGAACACGCCGCCTTCTTCGCAATCGGGTACGGAACCTGGCGCCGGTGGCGTGGGATACAAATCACGGTAGTTAACTCCTTGATTAAAATTGAACACTGAAACTTGCCCTTCGTATCGAAACACCGAACCGTACACCAAAGGTTTGTTCAACAACACACAGGCATCGTTCACCAGATAGCGCGTGGGGAAATTATCAGAGCAATCGACCACTACATCTGCGTCGGCGAGCAATTCAAACGCATTTGCACTGCGGATCGGATACGGTACTTCATGAAAGATGGTATGTTGATTTAAAGAAGAAAGTTTATTGATGGCCACGGTCGATTTCCTTTTACCAACATCGGCCTCATTAAATAAAATCTGCCGCTGCAGGTTGCTGGTACTCACCTTGTCGTGATCAATCACTTTCAAACGACCCACACCCGCAGCTGCCAGATAAAGCAGTACAGGAGAACCCAGGCCCCCGGCACCCACCACAGCAACGGTGGCTTCCTTCAGCGCGCGCTGTCGCTCTGTAGTAAAGCCGGGCAACGCGAGGTGACGGCTATAGCGCGATAATTCATCGGGAAGCAGATCGGCGGACATTTTACTTATTTCGATTTCTCGGTTTTATAAAAATAGCGATGGATTATATGAAAGTGTTGCTTTGGCTTTGATATTTTTGCAAGAATCGCCGAAGCATGTTTTCCTTCTTTAAAAAGTCGTCCGCCCCTAACCACACCGACAAAGTGTGGAAGACCAGGCAAGCCTGTCTGAAAGGAATGATGACAGAGGCCATGCAGGCCATCACCAAAAACGAAAAGCCGGTTATCGTTTGCTGGTTTGACGACCGGAAAAAATCATTGATCGAATTTCTGGAAAAATACAATGTGCCTTTCATGGCTGTTGGCGACTCTGTGCAGTTGTCGGAAGAGAAAACAATTTTTCTGATCGATGCGCTGGCGCCATTCAACCCTACACTGAAAGATAAATCAATACGACTCATTGCCGACGGACATTATCCTTTGGTAGAAGTAGAAAACAAGTCCCTTGAAAAACTGAGAAGCACCGAATCGCTAGCGCCGGTTTTGTTTTGCCAGTCGCTCGACGATGAGTTGTTCATTAGTTTTGGTGGCGAGAAACTGACCAGTCTTCTCGACAAACTCGGACTAAGCGAAGAAGAAAGCCTGGAGCACGCCATGATCACCAAATCGATAGCGCGCGCACGTGAAAAACTTTCTTCCTCCGTTACGCTTGAAGTTCGAACTCAAAACGAACACGATTGGTTTAGTAAGAATAAAACGAAATCCTAACGCAAGTACTTTGGCACGAACAATAAAATTAGGTGGAGCCACGCTGAATCAGATTCCCTTCGACTGGACCAACAACGTAGCGAACATACTCGAAGCGGTAGAAGCGGCGCGGCAGCAACACGTGAAAATTCTTTGCCTTCCCGAGTTGTGCCTTACGGGATATGGATGCGAAGACTTGTTCCTCAGCGACTGGCTTTCTGAAAAAGCATTTCAAAAACTATTAACCATTGTGCCGCATTGCAAAAACATCGCGGTGTGTGTGGGGCTGCCCGTGCGCTTTGACTGCATTACCTACAACGGTGTCGCGGTGATTGACAACGGTGAAATCAAAGGCATCACCTTAAAACAAAATCTGGCGCGCGATGGCGTGCACTATGAGCCTCGTTGGTTTACTGCCTGGAGGCCCAACGAGACGAAGGAAATTTCAATAGAAGGAAAAACCGTGACGGTCGGTGATTTGGTCTATGACCTTTCGGGAATAAAAACCGGATTTGAAATTTGTGAAGACAGCTGGCTGAAAGAAAAACGGCCGGGCTATCGACTGAAGCAACGCGGCGTTGAACTTATCTTAAATCCCAGTGCAAGTCACTTTGCGTTTGGCAAAAGTGAGATTCGCGAAAAGGAAGTCGTAGTCGATGGTTCACGGATTTTTGAAAGTGTGTACGTGTTTGTGAATCATCTCGGCAACGAAGCCGGCCGAATGATTTACGATGGCGACATCATGATTGCGCAGCGCGGAAAAACCATCGCCGTCAACACGCGGTTGTCGTTTCGTAATTTCAATTTGCTTTCTGCCGACATTCATTTCGACGAGCCGGAAAAAACAATCGTACAACCTCTCCATGACGGAAAAGAAAAAAACGAAGAGTTTGCGCGCGCTGCCTCACTCGCTTTGTATGACTACCTCAGAAAAAGCAAAGCCAAAGGTTTTGTACTAAGTCTGAGCGGCGGCGCCGATTCATCGCTTTGTGCTGTACTTGTAGCGGAGATGGTACGGCGGGCGTCAAAAGAACTTGGCTTTGAAAAATTCAGCACTAGCATTCATCGCCCGGATTTAAAAAGTGAAAAAGAAGCCATGGCTTCGTTACTCACCTGCGCCTATCAGGGAACAAAAAACTCTTCGACCACAACTCTCGAAGCAGCGCGTGAGTTGGCCCACTCCATCGGCGCAGGATTTCACCACTGGCTGATCGACGAGGAAGTAAATGCCTATGAGCAAATCGTAGAAAAAGCATTGGGGCGCAAACTGACGTGGGAAACGGATGACATCGCCAGACAAAATATTCAGGCGCGTTCACGCTCGCCGATCATTTGGCTGCTGGCCAATGTGAAGCAGGCTGTACTGCTTACCACTTCCAACCGCAGCGAAGGCGATGTAGGCTATGCCACCATGGATGGCGACACCAGTGGGAGTCTCGCACCGATTGCCGGCGTGGACAAACCCTTTATCATTCAATGGTTGAAGTGGGCGGAAAAAGAATTGGGCTACTCGGGGTTATCGTATGTCAATAACCTGCAACCTACCGCAGAGCTACGACCTCTGGAGCGCGCCCAAACCGACGAAAAAGACCTGATGCCGTACACCACGTTGGTGGAAATTGAAAAGCACGCGATCCGCGACCGTCAGAAACCCTCGGAAGTGTTTCTCAATATGAAAGGTCATTACCCCGATCATGCGGCACTGAAAAATTACATTCGGAAGTTTTACCGGATGTGGTCGGCCAATCAATGGAAACGCGAGCGCCTGGCCCCCTCCTTTCATTTCGACGACCTCAACGTTGACCCGCGCAGTTGGTGTCGCTTCCCCATTCTTAGCGGGAGCTTTGCCGAAGAGCTTGCCGAGCTTGACCTTTTATAAAATCAGGGCGCGGCAATAAAATGCGCGGCTTGGCCGTTCATTTGTAAGCATTATCTTTGCCGATCGTAAACTTTTCGATTCAATCTCTATCTAATCATTTTCCTTTTTATGATCGACTTTATCATTTGGAATGGCAGCCCCGAAATTTTTAGCATTGGGCCTTTTACGATGCGTTGGTATGGATTGCTTTTCGCACTGGGCTTTTTAGTGACGCAGCAGATTCTTTATTACATCCACCGGCACGAAGGAAAGCCCGAAAAAGACGTAGATACGCTAACGATATATATGGCGGTAGCTACCATTCTTGGCGCGCGGTTGGGTCACGTTATTTTTTATCAGCCCGAAATGATCTGGCAGCAGCCGCTGAGTATTTTTCTTCCGTTTGAGTTTAGTCCGTTCCGGTTTACCGGATTGCAAGGATTAGCGAGCCACGGTGCCGCCATCGGGATTTTGTTTGGGCTCTGGTTGTATAGCCGCAAGAAAAAACCAAATCAAAGCTACCTTCAGGTATTAGACCGGATTGTCATTTTGGTTTGTCTGGTAGGCGCATTCATCCGGTTGGGAAACTTCTTCAATTCTGAAATTATTGGTAAGCCGTCGAACAACCCGCTGAGTGTGGTGTTCATCAACCGCGTTACGGAAGCCATTCAGCACGACGGCAATAAAAACAATCCGGTAGAATACCTGAGTGTGAAACGCACTGATCTTCCGGAAGGACAAAACGGTAGAATTCCGATCGACATCATGATGGTGTTTAAGAAAGACGTTAGCGAGCAGCAAGCCTATGCGTTCGTGGCCAACAACGTGAAATTTTATCTTAACGAAATGACCGAGTTTGTCGACGAGCCAGTAAACAACACATTGCAATATCAGGTGGTGAAAGAAAGCGAAGGCAACTTTGCCGCCCGTGTGCGCACGTTTGGTATCGCCCGGCATCCGGCACAGCTTTACGAATCATTTTCATGTATCGTGCTGTTTGCATTCCTGTTCTGGTATTGGTCGCGCTACAAAATCAATTTACCAGAAGGAAGAATCTTCGGAATCTTCATGATCCTGTTGTGGACACTCCGCTTCGCGTACGAATTCTTGAAAGAGAATCAGGTGTCGTTTGAAGATAATCTTCCGCTCAACATGGGGCAGATATTAAGTATCCCGATGGTGTTGGTGGGTGTGGTGGTGTTGATTCGCTCGTACCGCAAGGAAGCGACCGATACGACCAACGCATCGTAACCCCTTAACATTCATTTACAATTACCGTGTAGCATGCTGGCACTGATCGTTGGATTTCTGGGATTGTTCAGTGGAAGTCATGCCGATCAGGATACGGTGATCACCGCGGCCGACTCTTCGCGGATACTCACGGTAAACCGGATTCTGATCATTGGCAACCGGATCACCAAAGACCGCATCATTTCGCGCGAGCTTACGCTGAAAGTGGGTGATACCGTAAGCCTGAAGCGACTGCAGCGTGAACTCGTGTGGGACAAGCGGCGCATCTACAACCTGCGTTTATTTCACACCGTCAGCGTAAAGAGCCTTGAGCTGGGTGCCGATCGGATTGATCTGCTGGTGGAAGTCACCGAGCGATGGTACACGTTCCCGATTCCCATCTTTGAGTTGTCTGACCGCAACTTTAGCGAGTGGTGGCAGAATTACAATCACGATATCAGCCGCGTGAATTACGGGCTTAGCCTTACCCGGTATAATTTCCGTGGCCGGAATGAGACGCTTCAACTCGTTGGGCAATTTGGTTTTACCGAACGGTTTGAACTCTCGTACCGCATCCCTTATATCGATGCCAATCAGAAGCAGGGACTTGCGTTTAATCTGGACTATACCAATCCGAAAAACATCGCCTACTTCACCAACAACCACGTGCTGCAATATTTTCCTCATCCCTATTCCAAGCCGTTGAAGATTACGAAGGGAGCTTCGGTGACGTATTTCTATCGAAGGTCTTTTTTTGAAACGCATTCATTTATGGTAGGATATCGCAACAGCCAGATCAACGACACGATTGCGTTTCTCAACAAAAATTATTTCGGCGACAACGGTGAGCGTCTCCGACTCGAATACGGATTTGCCAGCTACACCTTCAACTCCGAGCACCGCGACGTGGTGCAATATCCGTTGCGTGGTTATCAATTTAGCGGCTACATTCAAAAGACCGGACTAGGTTTTGGCAGTGCAGTAAATCTTTTGGAGGTAGGGCTTTCCTACGCCCGACATTATGCCTTGAAAAACAATTTCTTTTTCTCTCATTATGTAGGTGGCTACGCCTCCACACCCAACACGCAACCGTACGCCTTGTACAACGCAATGGGCTACCGCCGACAATTGGTGCGCGGGTACGAAACGTATGTCATCGAATCGCCGTGGTATGCGTTGTTCAAATCCACCTTGAAGAAAAAGATTTTTTATAAAGTCTGGAACCTGGATGCGATGCCGCGTCAACAGCTAAAGTATTTTCCCTTGTCAATTTACCTGAAGACATATACCGACTGGGGCTACGCACAAAACTTTCCGTACTACGAAAACTTTCAACCGCAAGCACTTAACACCCGCCTCACCGACAAACTCATCGGCAGTTGGGGTACAGGCCTCGACTTCGTCACGGTGTACGACATGGTGATCCGCATGGAGTATTCGTTCACCAATCAAAACCACCGCGGGTTCTTTCTCAGCGTGAAGAAAGAATTCTGATCAGTACTTTTTATAGACCTTCTGTTTTCCGTTTTTTATTTCATACCAGATGCCCACCGGCTTTCCGTTTTGGTATGCGCCAAACCACTTGAGTTTGCCTTCGTCGGAATAAAATTTCCATTCGCCGTCTTCTGTGCCCTGATGGTAATTCCCTTCCTGCAACAAAACACCATGCTCATTATACACAAAGGTATTTCCTTCCGGCAAGCCATCACGGTAGTTCACCATTCGCTCTAGCTTTTCATTTTCAAAATAGTGCTTCCACATTCCCTCGTATTGGCCAAGCCGGTAAATGCCTTTGCTTTTTAATTTCCCATTCGGGTGATAGTACCACGCCGAGTCATTCATCAACCCTTCGTTCCATTGCTCGTGTCCTTGCTTTGTCTCAGTCGGATAAAAGTAGATCACATGACCGTGCAATTTTCCCTGCTTATAATTCTCGATAGAATTTTTCGCACCCGACGTGTAATAATAAATCCACTCACCTTCTTTCATTCCGTTCACCATTTTTCCGGCGGCTTTCATTTCTCCCGAGGAATAATATTCCTTCACCAACTCCTGACCAAAAGAAGGGAGTGTGAATTTCATGATCACTGTCAAGAGTAAATATTTGGTCATTTCTCTACTTTTAAAATCCAACCAATTCATTTGAACAAGCGCATTACCATTGTACTGCTGCTCGCATTTTATGGTGCGAAATTAGTGAATGCGCAGAGCAGTTCCTCACTCATGGGTTCTCGTGCTGCCGGGCTTGGATACACTTCCTCCACCCTTTCCGACGAATGGTCACTGTTTAATAATGTGGGCGGGCTTGGCAAAGCAAAACAAACCAGCGCCACCTTTGCCTACGAAATAAAACCGGCGCTTAATGGCGCCAACCGAATGGCTGCGAGTGCAGTCACACATGTGAAGGCCGGCACGTTCGGTGTCGGCGTGTTCAAATTTGGGGATGACATTTATAGTGAACAGATCGCGTCTTTTGGTTTTGGAAATCAAATCGGCAACACCTCGCTTGGCTCGAAGATCAATTACATTCAATACCGGGCCGAAGGCTTTGGTACCAGCAAAGCGATAAGTGTTGACTTTGGTGGCATCAGCACAATAACTCCGCAAATACAAATCGGCGCCTACATCACCAATCTCACCCAATCCAAACTCAAGGGCGCCAGTGGCGAGCGATTGCCTACAAAGATGGTGGCCGGGCTTGGATTCAAACCTTCAGAAAGTGTATTCGTCGCCACCGAAATAGAAAAAGATCTTGCGTACGCCGTGACGTGGCGCGGGGGGATGGAATATGCTGTGTACAAAAAGATATTTTTCAGAACAGGATTCAACCTAAATCCGAGTGCCTTTTATTTTGGCTTGGGTGCGCACAAGAAAAATCTGAAGTTAGACTATGCGCTCCGCTTCAGTCAGCTGCTGGGTGTGGCGCATCAGGCTTCGCTGGTGTATTCGTTGGCTTCCAAAAAATGAAAAAGACAATTCTCTTTTTGGTTGCTATTTCATGGACATCGCTTCACGCGCAAGAGTTACCCAAGAAAGAAATCGACCCCGCTTCATTGGTGGATGAAATTTTTGCCACGCAAGATCTCGACATCAACTATCAGGATCTGTACGAGAATTATCTTCAGCTCATCTCAAATCCGCTCGACCTGAACACGGTGACCGACGAACAACTTCGTTCGCTTTATATTTTAAGACAGGAACAAATCGCCGCGATTTTAAAATACAGAGAGAACTCAGGGCCTTTCCTTTCGGTGAATGAATTGCAGACCTTGCTTGACGCGGAGATTGTAGAGAAGTTGCTACCCTTCGTCACCGTGGCCAACGCCAATGAGAAGTTCAACAAAAGCATCATCAAACGGATCGGGCAGGAACAAAACAATTACCTGATCCTTCGGTGGGGAAAAACACTCGAACCTCAATTGGGTTACTCCAGCGCGGCAACTCCTTCTACCAAATACCTCGGCTCGCCTGACAATGCCTATGCGCGCTTTCGCACTAGCAGAGCAGGCGATTTCAGTCTTGGCTTCACGCTAAAAAAAGATGCCGGAGAAGCGCTTACATGGAATCCGGCTAAAAAATATTATGCGTTTGATTACCTCTCTCTCCACCTACAGGCCATCAACAAAGGCCGAATCAAAAACATTATTGTTGGCGATTATCAGGCTCAATTCGGACAAGGCATTGCGTTAGGCTCAGCTTTTGGCATCGGCAAAAATGCAGAAGCGGTGACCACTATGCGAAAACCCAACCTCGGCTTCATGCCTTATACATCACTCTATGAAGCAGGTTATTTCCGCGGCATTGCGTTGTCAACAGCATGCACAAAGAATATCACTGTCCACACGATGGCTTCCTTTCGCGGAAGAGACGGAACTGTCAATCAGGACACCCTGGCATCTACTTCGGATTACCTTAGTTCCTTCAACTACTCCGGACTTCATCGCACAACCACTGAACTGGACAACCGAAATTCAATTTCGGAAACCAACCTGGCGGGAATCTTTCAATACAAAAAGCAATCGCTCGACGCCGGATTGATTTTTCATCATACGGAATTCAGCTTGTCGTTGCAGCGCACTCCCAGCCTTTACAATCAGTTTGAGTTTAACGGCAACGCCAATACCAACGCCGGTGGCTATATCAACTACAACGCGGGCAACTACGCCTTCTTCGGTGAGTTCACCCAAACGCTGAGTCACGGCAACGCGCTGATCGCAGGAGTACTGGCAAGTCTTACGCCAAAGCTTGATGCTTCGCTCGTGGTGCGACGATTTGATAAAGATTTTTACAGTTTTTACAGCAACGCCATCGCAGAGAACTCCATTCCGCAAAACGAATCGGGCGTGTACTGGGGTTGGAAATATTCGTTCAGTAAAAAGTATTCGCTGGCTGGTTACGTCGATCTCTTCTCGTTTCCATGGCTCAAGTACCGCAGCTACGCGCCGTCGGAGGGCAGCGAATGGCTAATCCGTTTCAATTACAAACCTTCCAAAACAGTCAGCTTCTTTGCGCAGGCACGCGAAGAATCAAAGCAACGAAACACCAGCGCCGACGCGAACTTGTTTCTTACTGCTCAGGGTGTGAAACGCAACTACTCCATCAACTGCGATTATGCTGCCAATACGCGTCTCTCCTTCCGTACACGCCTTCAGTTCAGCACGTATGCTATCGCCGGGCAAACCACGCGCGGCATGGTCATACTTCAAGACGTAGCCTATAACCTGGGACGCATTAGCCTTGCGGCCCGATACGCGTTGTTTGATACCGATGATTATGATAACAGGCTATACGTGTACGAACGCGATGCCTGGCTGAGTTTTTCTTTCCCCGCCTATTACGGCAAGGGAATCCGTAGCTATGTGATGATGCGCTACCGTCTTGGCCGAAAGGCTGACTTGTGGTTGCGGTGGAGTCAGACACGATATACCGACCGCGATATGATCGGCTCCGGCGGAGAAACCATAGCGGGCGATAGCCGGAATGATGTTAAATTGCAGGCACGTATACGATTTTAACTATGCATGGAGTAGAGTTTGTCACATCGGGCGTGCTTTGGATGCTTTGCGTCGGACTGGTTGTATTTATGATCGTGTTTCGCCTGCTATTCCGGAAACCGAAGAAGTAACTCGACGGTTTGTTTAATCTTTTCGTCGGAATCCTTGTAATTTTGACGAATGTCAACTTATTTTATGGGTAAAGGTGTTCAAATTTCTGTGTTTCAACCCCTTAACCATGAGAAAACTAAACTTTTTCCTTGTTTTAATAGTGTTATCGCTGCTGATTTTGTCAGCCGCATCCATCGCCTTTGCACAATCCACCAAGAAAACCCTTGAACTTCCCGAGTTCAAAAGTATCTATGTGAACTCCAACTATACGGTGTATTTGAAACAAACGAACAAGCAGGAAGTGAACGTAGAAGCCGATCCCGACATCTTTGCATTGACAAAAATTTTCGTGGAAAACGGCGTTCTCATGATCAACGTTGAGCGCAAACCCGACGTGCCCAACAAAAGTATCTGGGCGAAGATTGACGACATCAAACTGAAAGCCGTACAGAAGGTATATGTAAGCGTAAAAAATATCAGCGAACTGCAAGTGAACGGAGGTGGCAAGATCGTTTCTGAAAACTCAATCGCTGCGGACTATCTCAGTCTTGCTGTTTCCGGAAGCGGGGCCATGGACCTGGATCTTAAAGGCAACAATGTTAAAACCGAAGTAAGTGGCTCGGGTGCGGTAGCCCTGAAAGGATATGCCACCGCCAACGACATCTACATCAGCGGAAGCGGCAGCCTGAATGCCTTTGCCTGCGAACTGGAATCGGCCAAAGTAAAAGTAAGCGGCTCGGGCCTCTGCGAACTGAGCGCTACTGCCAAACTCGAAGCTACCGTGCTGGGTAGCGGCATCGTGAAACACAAAGGCAACACCAAAGAAGTAAACAAAAAAGTGTACGGCTCAGGCTCGGTAGATCGGGCGTATTGAGTTTGTTGGTTAACCGTTATTCGTTAATTGTTAATTGTGATTGGTCACTAATCGGGAAAAAATGGTGCCTGTGCATTGGCATTGATGTAATTCAGTTGGGTTGACAAACAAAACTCAGGATTGCCGACCTTCTCCTAACCAAGGTCAAAAAAAATTGCAACCCTCGGCCAAATCATTAAATCCCTTTACTTTTGTTTTCAAATTTGTAAGTCATCATTCGGCTAGCGTTATTCCGTCACACCACCTTTGCTTTAGGAATCCTGAGGTTTTTGCTCCCTGCATTTCTAATCCTCTTGTACAGTCGCGTTACCGCACAAACAAATACAGCTTCTTTCGGCTCTGTGACTCTGGAAGAGTTATCGTTGAAAGTGTGCAGTATTGATACTACTGCCGATGCCGTAGTCCTTTTCGACAAAGGAGAACTTCTTCAATTCAACGATGGCACTGCCGACCTGAAGATCCATATACGCATTAAACTGTTTCGCGCCAGCGCCTACAATGATTGGGGCAATGTGAGAATTTCGGCGCTGCGATCTTCAGTATCAAAACTTAAAGGGGCTACTTATTATCTTGAGGAGGGGCAGATCAAAAAGATAGAATTGTCGGAAGATCATATCTTCAAAGCAAAAGATGGAAAACACTTCGAGACCATCAATTTTACCTTTCCAAATCTCAAGGAGGGTTCAGTTGTAGAGTACTCCTACATCATTCGACTAAAAAGTTGGGCAATACCACCCTGGGGATTTCAAAGCAGTGTGCCAACCTTGTGGAGTAGTTTTAAATTGATTGGCAAAGTCAATCGATATCAGGAAGAAATCCGGGGTAGTTTAGGACTCAATACTAAATATAGCACCGAAGAAGAAAACACAAAGACGTGGGTCATGACCGATATCCCGGCATTTAAAGGTGAGCCATTAATGCCAAACGGAGGAATCTATAAATCGGCGATTCGCTTTTGGCGAAGGGGATTAAATTGGGGCACCATTTGCACAGATATTTATGAAAGCGAAAGCTTTGGCGGCATCCTTGAGTATCCCAGGTTTCTAAAAAATACAGCGGCACAGATTACATCCGGGATATCGGAACCGGTCGAAAAGATAAAGGCAATCTCAAAATATGTAAAAAGTAACATCAAGTGGGACGGCACAAAAGATTTCCTAAGTGACTTGCCCATGGATGTGCTCAACCGAAAAACAGGCACCGCCGGCGATATCAATTTGATTTTTGGTTCACTATTGAAGCAAGCTGGAATCTCCGTGACAATGGTATTGCTCAGCACCCGCGATCATGGTTTAGTTTTTCAGCAGTTTCCGTCAAGCAATCAGTTTGACTATGTGATTTGCATGGCACGTCTAGAAAACACTACTTATCTGTTGGATGCCACCGAACGCAACCTTCCCTTTGATGTACTTCCCATCCGGTGTTTGAACTACGACGGCTTATCGGTTGACAAGCAAGGCGGCGAGTGGATAAAAATTAATTCCACTACAAAAGTCAAAAAAACTGTTAACGCCAGCTTGGCGGTGACTGAAGCCGGGGTGATCAGCGGAACTTTAAAAATTTCAAAAGATGGTTACGATGCTTTTCTGGCCAGGGAATCGTATCAAGAAAGCGGACCGGAAGAATACAAAAAGAAATTAGCTTCAGGGAAATCGTGGGTAATCGAAAAAAGTGAAATAGAAAATTACGAGGATCCTAACAAAGCAATAAAAGAAGAGTATGTCGTTCAGATCAACGACGAAGCCACAGCATCTGGCGATATCCTTTACGTTAACCCTATACTTCTGTTAAAAGAAGAAAGCAACCCGTTTGCTGCCCAGACAAGAGAGTACCCGATTGACTTTGTATCACCACTAGAACGTGCTTATGTATTAACACTACAGATACCTGAAGGCTATGTCGTGGAAGAGCTTCCACAAAGTCGAGTCATCAAATTGCCCAACAACGATGGCCGGGCATTTTTTAATTTTTCTACTGCCAATTCCAAAGTATTCGTGACCTATAACTTGCTACTAAGCAAAACACTTTTTTTCAAAGAAGAATATCCGGCACTAAAGGAGTTTTATGCTCATCTGATCTCAAAGATGTCGGACCAGATCGTTCTTCGGAAGAAAAATAAATGAAAAATCATTACCTCACGGCGGCACGAGCAAAATCTACCGAATACTTCTCGCACCACACGTGCACATAGTTATAGTTCCCAATTATTACTCCACTAGGCACTGCATACACCTGTCTGCCCATCACCGCCTGCAAGGCTCCGATCCGGACGTAATCACTCGCGGTAGAGTCTTTGCTGAGATACACTTTTAGGTCGGGGCCGGCGTGCGACTGGAATGGATTGAGCAGAATATAAATCATCCCGCCCTGGGTATAAATGCTTGCCGTGCCGCTCGTCGGACCATCAAGCCCCACGAACATCCCAGACTTGAGAAGTACAGCTTTCGTGGTGTCAAGACCAGAGTTTGTTCCTTTCGGGACTGTGGGCGTAGTGTTTTGTGGCGCGCACGCTGCCGAGAGCAATAGCAGCGTCAACATGCCAAAGAGATTACTTTTTCTTTTGCGGTTCATCGTCGATGAAGTTTATAGTGAATGCCAATAAGCGCTAGCAAAGACTTATTGCGAAAGCGGTCATTCGGTTGTGGATATTGCTGCACCGGTGTATCAGTGGTGTATTCGGTGAACAAAAAGGTAGCGCCTGCTTTTACTCCCCAGCGCGCGTCTATCGCATACCGAAGAAAAAACTCAGAGTTGAGTGTACCTCTGTCGTTGTCGCTCACCAGCAAAATATTAAAGGATGTAGGCGCAGCACGAAGCATCCGGCCAGAAGGACCGTTGATGTAGTTTCCGGCACGGCTACCGCCAAACGAAAAGCCAATCGCGTCGATGTTAAATCCGGCGTCAAGCCTGGAGTTAATATGGTAGGTCAGGTTAATGCTTACGTTAAGTGAATTCACCAGCGGCGACTTCACCAAAAAAGTATCGATGTTGGCAGCAATGTTGTTTTGAAAAATAATCAGCGGACTGGTACTTCCCGACGTGAGCTCCGCTGGCGCTGTAGAATAAAATTGGTTGGCGCCGAGATAACCGGTGTACCGCAGCCCGACTCCCACAGATAGTTTTTGCTTCGCCAGCGTCCAGTCGTTGACGAACGAAAGTGCCAAAGCGCCCTGATAGTGTGCCCCGGAAAGGCTGAAATCAAGCGATTGCCGCGTACTAGTCTGCCCTATTGCATTACTAAAAATAAGGAGTATTGCTACAAGTGTAAGTTGAGTTTTTTTCATTGGTCGTTTACCACACGGCAAACATACCACCTCACTCGCTCGCGAAAAGTCGTAGTGACGACACAGCTAAATGTTTAGTGAAAAGATAAATAAACCAAGAATTCGCTTTAGGTAACCGTCGGTTTTTAGCCCGCTATTTCTATTCCTCGTTCAGCTTCCTGTTTATTTCCTTATTCTCGGCCCGTCTTTCTTTTTTCCAAAAGTATCTTTTGAGGAATTGCCGAAGATGCTTCATTCTCTCCGGCGATTTGGCCATCTGTCCCTTTTTCTTTTGTGACATAATTATAGCATCTGAAACTAACTGGCCCGATCTTATCTTATATCAGATTATTCGCGTAAGCGTATTTAATTAAGCCCACAAGATTGCTTGCCCCTGTCTTCTTCAAAATATTTTTCCGGTGTGTTTCCACTGTGCGTTCGCTGATGAACAATATTTCAGCAATCTGGCGGCTGCTAAACTCTTTCGCTACTAACCTCAAAATTTCAATTTCGCGCGACGTAAGCACACCCTTTTCCTCTTCCATCGGTTGGTGGATCAATATTTCCGCGATCTCATCGCTGAGAAATCTTTTTCCTTCGATCACTTTAGTTAATGCTTCCGTCAGGCTCTTGTGGGTGTCTTTCTTTAACACGTATCCGAGCACTCCGGTCTTTAATACCTCACGTACCACGGAAGGATCATCGTGCATGCTGAGCATGATTATTTTCATTTCAGGCTGAGCAGCTCTGGCAGCCTTCACCAATTCAAGTCCTGTGATGCCCGGCATTTCATAATCGGTAATCATCACGTCAAAATCGGTGGACTTGATAAAGCGGAGCGCCTCCTCGCCGGAAGATGCCGTTTCCTTCGTAAAGAAAGGTTCCTGAATCAGGCTTATCATCCCCTCCAGTAAAATGCGATGATCATCCACCAATAAGACAGAGAATTTTTTCATGGGTAGTAAAATTCGGTCAAACCGATTAGTAAACCAAGTTACTCCAGCGATCATAATGTGTACAAACCAACACTATAAATGCGGCGGGTGGAATACCTATGACTCGGTATTTTGATTTTGAGTTGGCGTATTCGCTGGCTCGCACGTAGCATTAGGAATACGAATGACAACAGAGTTATTTTTTCGTCCTTCCATCGTATCATATTCAATCGCCCCTTTGATGAGATTCATCCGTGTCTCGATAGTACGCCAGCCATTACTCTGCCTGCTGTTTTGAAATCGTGAAAGATCAAACCCCACCCCGTCATCCTCAATAGTCAGCACAACTTCCGATTCAAATCCAGTAAATGAGATAATGAGATGCGATGCATTTCCGTGCTTTAAAATATTGGAAACAATCTCCTGGATAATCCGGTAAACCGAAATTTCAATGACATCTGGAAAACGCGAAGCCACATCGTGCGCTGTAAACTCAGCTTTTATGGTCGAACCTTTTGTAATTCGCCGGATCAACTCGCCCACCGCCGGAATCAATCCTTCCTTCCCCAGTATGGGCGGCATCAAATTAAATGCGGTATTGCGAATCTCTTGCTGAATCTCCTGGAGTAACTGTTCAGAATTCTCGACCAACGAAATTGTCTTCTCCTGATCGTTCTTATTTTTAATGGATTGAATATTCAATTGCAACGCCGCTACCAGCTGACCCATGCCATCGTGAAGGTCGGCCGCAAAGCGCTTTCGCTCCTGCTCTTGCGATTCAATCACCGCATTGATTTGGGCTTCACGCAATCGCTCTTTCTGTTCCTGAGCAATTGCTCTCTGGCGGTGAATGCTTCTGACACGCCACAAGTAAAAGCCCATTCCCAGCAGTACCAGCACCAGCACAAGTCCGCCGATGACCAAATAATTTCGCTCGATCACGGTTGACTTCAACTCATTTTCCTGATTCAAAAGTGCAATCTCTTGTTTATGTTTTTCAGTTTCGTATTTGGTTTGCAATTCCTGTAAGGACTTAGCCTTGTCTTTCTGAAACAAAGAATCTTTTGCTTCCATGAAAAGCACATGCTCGGCATAAGCATTTTTAAAATTTTGCATTCTCGCCTGAACTTCCGCCAAGGCTTCGTGTGCCTGCATTATTTGTTCCTTCGCTTTGATCTTAGTTGCCATGGCCAATGCCTCCTCTGCATTATGAACCGCTACCGTATGATTACCCAGTTTACTTTCTAACCGTGCAAGTTGCGACAGCGTGAATGACAATTCTTTTTGGTTGCGGTATTCCTCATGAAATTTTTTCGCTTGCAAAAAATACTTCCTTGACTTTTCATATTGCCCGGATCGGTCAAACGCAATAGCTGAATTACTCAACGTGGTAGGGAGAAACTGACGGATATTCTGTTCTTCAAATTCTTTGCTGGCCAAAAGTGAATAATAAATTGCGCTGTCATAGTTGGGGATGTTCAAATACACGGCCCCAAGATTGGAATGGCAAGCAGCGAGCCCAAACTTATTGCCCAGCTTCTGATAAATACGCATCGCCTGGCGGTAATAGGTCACGACATTCTTATATTCCTTTTGCGCACGAAGTACTATGCCGATGTTGGTCAGTACCATCGCAATCTTGTTCTCCTCTTTCAGTGATTCATAGATTTTACGGGCATCAAAATAATACGCCAATGCCTTGGGGTAGTCGCCTTTCTCGTCGTGAATAATGCCCAATGTATTCAGGGTGTTGGCTATTTTCAACGCATTGCCAAGTCGCTTGCGAATTTCAAGCGCCTTCAGTTCGTAGGTCATTGCCTCCTCGTAGTTTCCCTGTGCTTCGTGGGTTACGCCGATGGTATTGAGCGCCTCCGCTTCATAGTCTTCGATGTTATTTTTTCGCGCCAGCTCCAGGGCGAGGAATCCGTATTTCCTGGCTGAGTCGGCATTGATGAAACGATAGTTCCATCCCAATTCCAGCAGTGTCGAGATTTTGCTTTTTCCTTCCGCATGTTTCACCGCCACCCTAAGGCTGTCCAGATTTTGGTTTTGCGAAAACGAATGGAAGCTAATGAAGGCGAACATCAGCACGCTGAATCTTTTAACAGCACGGTGCAAAAAATAGCGGTCCATCATATACGTACTTCTCGGTATATGCAAATTACCAAAATGTAGGGATTGAGGAGAGTCGTTATCGCCATTTTCTTTGGTACCCAAAACAGTAAACAAATCCCCACTATCATGAATAAGAAAATTCTCCTGGCCATTGTGGCGCTATTCGTCCTGAGCCTATCCATAGCACAAAAGAAAAAAGACGGACCGCAAGAAATCACAGATGCCAGCAGGTTCAAATGGGACCAATCTAAGCTGATGCCCAAACTCAAAAAGCTGGCGATCACAGAACTTACAGTTAACTATAAACTCTCCACCACAGCGAAAACCACTGTGCAGGAAAAAACATCTCGGAAAATCGCAGGGGCACGAGTTTCCGCCTACCTTGAATTTACCGATGGCGAACCCACCCAAGAGTACTTCCAGGAAATCACCGATCACTTCTACACGTATTTTCAGAAGAAACTTAAGGCCAATGGAATTGACACAGTGGGCTGGAATGAAATGACTGCCTCTGAGTTTTACCAAAAGATTGGTGATGATGACGATAAGGACGACGCAAAAAAAGAAGGCGGCGGTAACGAGTGGGTGGTGAGCACGGCTAAGAAAGGAAAGATTGTGCATCGTGGCGCTGCCGGCTTTGCCGGCGGAAAAGGAAAACGGTCCATGGAATTTGCCAAAGAATTTGGAACCGCGGTATCCTTCAAAGTAAATGTGGACTTCGCCGATGTGATCGTAAACATGCAGCTCAAAACGACGGAAAGAAAGAACTTATTCGACGGCTGGTATTATCCTGAAACAACTTCTAAAGAATATACCTGGGGAGTACACGCACAGATGATGGTGGGCGATCAGGACAACAATCAGTTTACCTATCTGTGGGGAAGCAAAGGTTGGCCTGAGTTTTTAACCCAGTGGAACGACATACCGGTAGAAGGCAACTACGCCACGTCGATGACGGAAGATGTTTCCAAAGCAAGAAGCGGTCTTGCCAAGCAATTTGCTTTTCGCAAAGAGTTGACACCCATGCTTATTCAAACCACACGTGAGAAATATAAGGCAGCCGCTATTCACGCCGTTGAAAAATGGGCCGATGCTTTTGTGGAGCGCGCTGTGATGATGCGCAAAGACTAATCCTATTCTTACACTACACGCCGTGGCAAGCTTTGGATCGTCAGCAGAAGCTTGCCACGGTGTTTTTTAGCTTATCCGTTTTTCGCTGAACAGGATATTCGTAAACTCAAACAGCGGATGACATCTACATCCATTTGATCATACTTTGATCTTTATAAAATCTGGTTGAACTCCAGTCTTTCGCCATCCGGTCCCAGGATATTAAAATATTTGCACCCGTTTTTCCAGAACGGAAGAAATATGGGCGCGTCTTCCACTATCTGAAAACCGTTTCCTTTCAATTCATTAAACGCTTTATCAATATCTGAAACATCAAATGCAACATGATCAATATGTCCGTTTTTCCTGCTTCGTATTTCCGCCAGCTCTTTTTCCGGCATCTGGTAAATTTCAATGATCACACTTCCGTTTTGCATCATAGCCACCTTTCCCTTATCGCCTTTAAACTCAAACCCGGAGGTCATCACATTTTTAAATCCCAGTTTTTGGTAAAACGTTTCTGATCTGTTTAAATCCGTTACCGGGATGCCAGTATGTTGCAAATGATTGATAGTAAGATTCATGATTTTCTAGATAAATTTTAAATACATTAAGGAGACCGATAATACCACTCAAAAGTTTGCCTTTCTTAGTGCAATACCCATTGGATGGCAGCCTGAACGGCTCCGGAAGGATTGTTTTCAAATGACTGATCGGGTGCTAGCTGCCCGCCATACTTATTTCCATTTCGATCTGCATCAACGGCGCTTGTCAGAAACAACTGAGCTCCGTCGGAAAGTGAGTACTCTTGATTGGCCGTTGAGAGCCCACAACTTGGTGTACCAAAAAAAAGCGTATTAGACCGTCCTTTAAAAGCGATGGCGATTGCCTCTCCGGAGCTGGCTGTCAACCCATCCATCAACACGGCTATTTTATTTTTGGCGTTTATCACCAAATAAGGTTCGGATGCAGTCACCACGGGAGATCCATTATAAAGCGCTGCGCCATTTTGATACGCCCACGAAGTGCTGCCTCCATACGTGTCAATAAAATACCCTGTCACATAACCGTCAAGCAATGGTCCAATCCCGGCGAGCATTGGCCACATGTTGCCGCCTATATTTCCACGTAAATCAACAATCCATCCTTTAAGGTACGGGCGATCCTGAGACTTTATAGAATTTTGAAGTGCTTGCGCGAAATCGGCAGCTTGCGACGTAGCGCTGTTTAAGTTACATGCCGGCACACGCACGTATCCTATTGAATCTGGAGAAGCAACATCCGCTTGCACTGATCCTCCGCATCCTGCAGGAGAATCGTTATAGATGGTACCAAGACCTTGCGCTTTCACATAAAAACTATGATGATCGCCAAGATGCAAAATAGCATATCCTATCGCGTCGTACGTATCTGCAATGCTCTGAGCCGCTCCAGCTACGTTAAAAACCTTTGAAGTAAAATCGTCCCAATTGATGGTCGTACGGTTGATTGAATTTTGCTTCATCAATGAGATCAACACGTTAAGATAACTCTTGGCCTCATTTGAAATCGTTGTAGCAGGAGTATCTCTATGACATCCGGCGAGCAGCAGTATGATAGATAAATTAATAAACCGTTTTCTCATCGCTATTGCTTTTTATTTCTACCAAAAATAAAAACACCACTCAAAACAAACTTCCCTGTTGCTCTTCCAACTCCGCATAGCGGTGCGGCTTCAACACTTCCGCTGTATTGCCTACAGCCTCTTTGCCCGTCAGGCGTTTTACGGTGTATGAAATCAATGCCTTCTCCGGGTACGGTTGCACCAGACTTTCGATGAACGCCTTATCCGCCGTAGTGCTGATGGGTTTGAGCCACTCCTCTTCCGCCGACTTGGGAAGCAGCAACGGCATGCGCGGCCCTTCGCTCGCTTTGGGGTTGTTGTGTATGCGCGCCATCAGCGGATTGGCCGTGGTGGTTACTACCGTGTACGTTCTTCTCACCAGACCCGTACTCCTGTCCACCCACTCGTCCCACAGGCCGGCCATGACCATGGGCTCATCTTGGTACAGTGCGATGTGATAAGGAAACGCCTTGCCGTTTTTATGATGATGCTCAAAGAAGCCATCCACCAGCACTAAACACCTTCGCTCGCGCGCCGCCTCACGAAACGCTGCCTTTTCAAACATCGTTTCTGCCCGCGCATTGATGGTACTGTTACTCATGGTCACCGCCTCCGCCGAGGTCTTTATCCAATTGGGGATGAGGCCCCACGAATACAGATGGATAGTTTTAGTGCGGTCTATAATGACAGGCACACTGGGATGGTCAAACCCCGAGGCGTGATACGCCGGGCCAACGTTTAGCTGCTCTAGTTGCGTACGGATAAACTCCACTTCTTGCTCATCATGGCCGTAGCGTTTGGCCATTTGTTCTGCTCGTCTGGTGAGGTACGCTTTGTTATAACACATGGCTGTATTGATGTACTCCCCAAAGATAAGCAAAAGGTCTACTGTAGTCTTTTTTGTTTTTGAGCAATGAAGATGTATTAAAGAAGAACAGCTACACGGGCCTTTGGCTAGTCCTTTTTGTTAACAAAAAGGATGATCGTCAAGGCGACCAGGCTCATCATGACTCCACTGATCATTAGCGGAGTCTCTTTCATCAGCATACCCACGATGGCATCACCGGCAAACATGATTGCAAAGAACACATACGCGAGGGTGAGCATTGGGCGTGATTTTTTAATCACGGCGACCGCGAAGATAACACCCAGTGCAAATTGGCGCGTAGCCCACATCAAAATCAAGAAGTTGACTCCTTTGGCTGTGAGATCAACTTTATCGGCGATCGACTGTGGATTGAAAAACAAAGAAACGCCGACGCCAATTTCCATCAGGGCGAACAGCGCGGATACAATCAGAATCCATTGCGGCAATTTGTTTTGAGCGGTGGTTGTCATGGTAATGCTATTATGGGTTGTGGTTAGTCGTTCTGCTGATTCCAAAAACTCCGTTATTTTTGTTCTCAGGCGTCATTCCTAAAGATGCTCGTTCGCTTTCAACCATGCAATCTCAAGCCTAATCTCTTATTCCTTCTTCAATTCAATCCTGAGCCAGTGCATATACCCTGTAGCTCCATCGGCAGTAGGCCATCGATCATTCACTAACACAACCAGATTGGTGTCGTCCACTTTTTCTATCATCATCGCACGCAGGCTTGCCCTGTGTTTCTTAAAGTCAGAAATAAAGTAATCACCCGACGAATTGAGTGAATAGTACACAGTGTCGATTGAATTCTTAAACCGCACCTCTTTGTCAATAATGTAGCCCAAACTATCCCACGTAGCCCTGCTTGTTACATTTTTTACATCTTTAGATACAAGCAACTCTCCTTTTTTAAACCAGAAATTGTACGAGCAGTCCAATCGTTCCAATCCTTTCTGCCACATTGTGACTTTGCTGGAAGTCCATCGGCCTTCCAACTTCCTGTTCACCGCATTTGCCCGGGTGCTATCTGGATAGGGCTTTCTTTTGTAGGTTGACGTCTGCACAACCAGCTCACCAATAGGCACCTTCCACGAATATTCTTTTGCCATCAGAGTGGAGTCAGATATGTTTACGACTTGCATCACTGACCCATTAATCAAGAGGTTTACCATCACGTTACTCTCACGTTTGTTTCCGTAAACGATTTCTCCGTATTGCATGTAGTAATCCGACAGTCTGTAGGACGAAATAGCACACGCGTTCTGTGCGTATCTTTTTCCCTCGCGTTTTGTAATGGCAGGTTCGAAAAGTATTTTTCGTCTTACGTTTTCCTGCTCAAGTAGCAGTTGCTCGTTGAATGGCGTTACTTTTATGCCTTGCCCAAGGGGAACCAACACATAGTTAATGTACGCCGGGGCATGAATCACAGAATCGCTTAGGATGACAGCCTCCGTGGTATCGCCAGCTATAATATGGACTTTGTTACCCACCTTTCTTAGCTCGACTTTAAACTCTGCATCAAGGCTAAATATTTCCTCTCTAACCCATTTCGATCCACGCTTTAATACAAGATCATGCAAGACAAATAGGGTATCAATCTCTGACATGCCCGTCGACGGATTGAGAGTTTTCCTGACATCTTTCGAATACCCGAGATAACTCTCAGTTCTCTTTTGTGAAAAAACGTTGGCGTAAGGGGTAATGGCAATTAGGGTAACCATAAACACAATACTTCGGCAATCCCAATAGGCTTTCATAAAAAACTGATATCCAGCATTCATTTTAAATGATCGCACAATCACTATTTAATTGTACAGTACCTCGTGAGTGACAAACCAAGCTATGATTACCACTCATATTTCCTTTGTTCTTCGCGAATGGCGAGGAAGGTTGCTCGTTCAACTGCTCTTCTTAGTTGCCCATACTCCGGCGGAGTATTCCATTCATACACCAATTCGACATCGTCTGATTTGGTTCTAAAGACGATGGAATTGTCGCGCAAATCAACCAACACCGAATTAATTAAGACAAAGCATTTTTTGTTGAATTCTATGCCCAATGGCCCACCCGTGATCAGTCCATAGTCTACTGAAACCATAAGCAAATGATGAACCTGCAGCTTATCTTTAAGTGGACGTAAGTCCCTGGCAAAATAGGTCTTCTCGTGCTGACCATAATTTCTGAATTTCGCAAGGCCCGAGTCAATGGGTTCTTTAATCAGTACGATTGTCTTTTTCCTGGCCTCGTACAAATCCTGGTAGAGTCTTCGAATGGCATCCGTGGGGTCTACGGCTGGTTCAATCGTCTTCAACGCTTCGTCGTATTTACTCTCTTGCTTCTTCTTTTTTATCCGAATGCTGGAGAAATAGTTTACAGGAATGTCACTCTCCTTCATATATTCAATGGGACCTACCTCTAATACTAATCCAACTTTTGACGGATAATTAAAGAAGGCTTTATTCGACGCCGGCTTTAGTTGAGAAAAGGACAGTATCGCCTGCAGCAGAAATATTAGCATTGCCGCCGATTTCATATAACATTTACTCATTATTCCTGAAGTTTCCTCAGCGCTAAGATAGTGATAGTATACCACTGCTTATCGTTAGTGTTTTCACTAACCATTTTATTTTAAATCACTGCTACTAATGGCTCATGTTCGGTCCCAGGGCCATTGATGGTGTTCTTCACCGTCAATCAGTCTGTACTTAAAGAATGGAAACTCAATCCAAGTAATGACACAGGCGAAGGTCACTGCGGGTGAAGCACCCAATGGACACAACCGTCGGTGCTTTTCCTCCGCCATTGACGGTGTTCTTCACCGTCAATCAGTCTGTACTTAAAGAATTGAATCTCAATCCAAGTAATGTGTTAAGAAGGACCAGTCTTTTTCATTCGTTTCATAAAGCGGGCTGACGAATAGAGATACTCCTCAGGAAACTTGCATAAGTTTGCTTCAACTGGATTATAATGGGTATAATCCATTTTTTGCTTGAAAAATTTCTCTGTTCTAAGTTCAATAGCCAGGGAGTTTCTTTCCCAAACCTGATATTTTCTATCGTATGCATCAACACGCAACCGAGCAAGCAAAGGAGATTTTTGGTTCCGTAACAATTTCAAAATTTGTTGTGATGTAAATTTCAAGAAATCACGTTGCACATCCTCTCTTTTATGATCACCCATTACCTGCCATATCAAATGGAAATGAGTATCCATCAAAACAAAGCAGCTACTTTTATTCTCCTTTCAGTTACCAAAAACTTTAAGCTTCCGACCACTATTTTTTTATGATCCTCTATCTGAAGCAATGGATACCATTCATAGCAAGTCACAGTAAGAAACTCAGGGTGATATTTAGAAATCATTCTCTAAAGATAATAGCCTGAGAAAATCTTTCAGCTTAAACGTGCAGACTGCGTGTCGGTGAAGAACACCGACACGGACGTGGGCTTGCCAATTTGAGCTATTCTTTAACAATTTTGAATTTCGAGACACCATCGTTCGTGTCCACTTGAACGAGATAGACACCGGCGCTAAAATCTTTTATATTGAGATCGATCTCCTGATTGCTTGTTTCGTAAGAATACAAAATCTCGCCCAGCATGCTAAAGATGGTTATCTTAGTCAACGAAGAATGGGTGGTGATTTTCAACTGGCCTGTGGTTGGGTTGGGGTAGTAGGCGACTGTTTTACTGTGATCGTCTATCGCGGTAATGAGCGACACGTGAACTTTCAAATATCCGTTGCTCTCGCATCCGAATTTTGTTTGCGAAGCGAAGTAGCTCGAGTCATTTTGCAACAGACGACCCGGGTTCAGGGGCGTGGTGTGTGATCCATAAGGGTACCATTTGATATTCTCACCCGTTATGGTAAGGTCAGCTATTGTTTTTCCTTCGGTAAAATTTTGCTCTGATGACCCGAGGGGCGCTTCCGGGATGGGATAAACCGCGACGGCAATTTTCGTTCGGTCGGTTGACTCACATTGTTCTTTTGTTTGTGTGGCGTAATAAGATGAACTCGAAAGAAGCGTGCTTTCGGGAAGTGGGGTTCCTCCGGATTGGGTGGAATACCACAGGATGTCAGAGCCGGACGCCTTAAGGTCTTTAACAGACGCACCTGAACATAAATCCTGATCGGAGGCATTGGGCGCTGTCACATTCAAATTCTTTTCGAACACCAGCATTTCTAATCGCGGAATAGATTCACAAAGCCCTACTTTTTGAGTCGCATAATAGTAGGCGCCATTTTTCAGCGGCGTGGTAGGCGGTAAGGGTTTCAAGCTATCCGCCGCAGTATACCATTTGATTGCCGACCCGGTAGCTTTAAGGTCGGCTACGGTTGCCGCCGGGCAAAACGTTTGCGAAATGTGAGCCTGCGCCGAGGGTACGATAACGGGTACGGATGAAGAGGATAAAATCTGCCTTTCTGAGTAACCGTAATAACTACTTCCCCAAAACCATAATCCGCCGCCATTGTCAATGGCCAACGAAAAGAAATCACCGATTGTAACAGACTGCCAGTTCGTAGAAGTTCCAATTTGTTTAATCGATTGATAATCGGAAGAATTACCGCCATCACCGAGTTGGCCGCCCACAAGATTTCCTACGGCTATATCTCGTTGCTGATAACCCCATCCCCAGAGCGTGCCGTTTGTTTTAATCGCAAAATTGTGAAAGCCATTTTCACCATCGCCTGCAATTTTTTTCCAATTCGTGTCCGCGCCAATTTGAATTGGTTTCGCTCCTGATTTGGATTTGTCTCCTAACTCACCCCAAATATTTCCGCCCCATCCCCAGAGTGTTCCATTCTTTTTTATTGCGTAAGAGGTGAATGCCGATGCATCAATAACACTCCAATCGTTGTTGATACTAATTTGTACAGGTTTGTTTTTCTTAGCGAAGCTTGGATCATTATCACCTAATTGATTATAAGCGTCATCACCCCATGCCCAAAGCGTGCCATCCTTTTGCAGTGCCAATGAATGTTTTAATCCGGCGCTGATGGCCGACCATGTATTTTTCGTTCCGATTTGGGTTGGCACCAAACGGTTGGTATAGGTACTATCACCTAATTCACCAAACTCGTTGTTTCCCCATGCCCATAATGTGCCCTCTTTCTTTAGGGCTAAAACGTGTCCATATTCAAAACTCACCTCCTGCCAATCAGCATCATTACCCACTTGACTCAGCGTAGAACGATCGGATAGTGTGCCGTCGCCAAGCTGACCAAATTCATTTAGGCCGCATGCCCACAACGTTCCATTTTCCTTTAACACAAATGTGCTTTGGCTTCTGCTGGGCACTACTTTTTTCCAGTCGCGATCCGTACCAATTTGAATGGGGTAGCGCTCATGATTTGTTGTTCCGTTTCCAAGCTGGCCGTACGCGTTATCACCCCAGGCCCAAAGCGTTCCGTCCGTCTTTATACCGACTGCATGTCTCGCTCCCGCCGCAATCTGTTTCCAGGTATTGGGAACGGAATACGTTGGGGCGAGCACCTTATTCGTTACAACGTTGATCTTTACTAAAAGGCTCTCCTGTGACTCGCACCCATTCACGGTCTGCGTGGCTTTCAAAAACGTGGAGTAATCAATTTTACCACCTGACTCGATTTTGTCAGGTCGGCTAAAATACCACGCGATTTCTTGTCCCGTTACGGTAAGGCTATCGATCGTAAAATAGGAGCAGAAAGAGTAATCCGTTTTGCCGGTGGGTGGTGGTGTTACAATTACTTTAACGTGTATGTCAAGTGGGGTTGATTCACAATTTTGTTGCGTCTGGGTTGCGTAGTAATGCTTTCCATCCACAAGATCAATAGAAGGATCAGGGATCGGACTTCCGCCCGGCTGGTAGTACCATGTAATGTTATCTCCCTGGGCAGTCAGTTGATTAATAACTGTGCCTTCACACACGGTTTGATTTGCATCGCCTGCAGGCGGCAAGGTATGCTGTACATCCGGCGCAACATCCAATCGGGCCGATTCGCAACCGGAGATGGTTTGTGAAACAAAGTAGTGCTTGCCAGGCTCCAGGAGTATAGAGTTGGACAACACACTACCGCCGAGGCTAGCATCGTACCATTTTAAACTATTGCCAATCACAGGCAAGGCGGCCAGCGTAGCACCATAACAATATACTGTTGGAGAAAGATACGCCGGCGCAGCGGTCATGCCCGCATTCGTAACCAACACATCAAGTCGGTCCGTAGATTCGCAACCGGCGATGGTTTGCGAAGCATAGTAATGTGAACCCGATACCAGCGCGGTTGAAGTCGGCAAAGCATTGCCACCTTGCGGCACATCATACCATTGAACGGAAGTCCCACTCACCGTCAAGTTGCTGACGGTGGCGGCAGAGCATGATCCTTGCAACGATACCACCGCCGGCGTGTTTACTACTTTTGGAGAACTGATCATGGATGGCGGATTAACGGTGCCCAGGGGAGCATCATAGTCGCCCCACGACCATACCGTTCCATCTTTCTTTTGACCAAAGGAGAAACCGTTTCGCGCCACGACATACACCCAGTCCGTTTGGTTTCCTACCTGAAGAAAATCGTTAACGAAAGGAGTGGTGACCGTTCCATTTCCAAACTGCCCCATCTGATTCGATCCGCGCGCCCAAAGTGTTCCGTCATTTTTTAGCGCGAGCACATGCAATGCGCCGTAAGAAATAAAGCTCCAATCGTGATCGGCTCCCAATTGCTGAGGTGTTGATGGATACAGATTCCCCGAATCCACTTCATTGTATCCCCATGACCAAAGTGTACCATCTATTTTCACCGCCGAGGAATTATTCCAATTAGCAGAAATTGTTTTCCAGGTATTGTCATTCCCAATGCGCACGGGCGTGGTCACTGGCAGGGTTGTTCCATTGCCTACTTCCCCTACCTTGTTATCTCCCCATGCCCATAAGGTTCCATCGCTTTTCATTGCTAACGTGTGAGCTATGCCACATGATATTGACACCCAGTCGGAAGCCGACCCAATTTGTTTCGGCACGAAGGACGAAGTGATTGTGCCATCGCCTAACTGGCCAGCATCATTTGCACCCCACGCCCAAAGGGTGCCATCTGTTTTAAGGGCAATCGTAAACCCTTTGCCCGCGTCCACCTGAGCCCAATCCGACGAGTTGCCCACCTGAGCCAGGTCGATTTTCATCAACGTAGTTCCATCGCCTAAACTTCCCTGATCATTGGCACCGACTGTCCAGAGCGTGCCGTCATTTTTTATGGCCGCTACGTGCTGGTAACCGGCGCTCACGGTCTTCCACAAACCGTTGTCCAGCAGCTTAGGAACGAGGGTTCTACGCATGGGTGCATTGGGCAATGTAAATTCATAACCCCATTGCCATAACGTTCCGTCGGTCTTGATGGCAAATACATATTGCTCGCCAATACCGACGCTGATCATTTTCCAGTCTTGCGGAAGGTTCATCGCAGGAGGTGGGGTAGCACATTGCGCCAAGGATTTGTTGATGAGTACACAAACAAAAAGAAAATGACCTAACAGGTGTCGCATAATCGGAGATAGCAAATATAAATATTCTAGTTAGGATAGGTTACCATTCCTTGTTTTCAGCCAGGACGAAATACGAGGTACAACGTAGGAAGTACAAGAGTCACAACTCCGCCATTGACGGTATTACCATCATTCAAACCGAATCCAAAAACTCCCTTGACGATATGTGCAGACTGCGTGTCGGTGAAGAACACCGACACGGGCGGGGGTTTGATTGTTGGTCGGTTATCGCACCGACCAAGGACAAGGCTAAAGAATTTTTACTAGTCCCCAAATCACAAGACCAATACCTCCTATCTTGTAAAGGTCGATGTTCTTTTTATTCATTTCCTCCCGCTCCTTTGAAAACGGCTTGTAGATTTTAAATCCAATCAAGATAAAAATCACTCCGAGAATTAAGTTGAAATAGCCGACGATATGGTTAAGTGAAGTCATACGCTTGTTTTAATGTCATTGAAGTTTTCTTATACAGGCTCCATTGTATTAAAGATAACAGACTTTCAATTCGTTTTTAACATTGGTCTGTGATAACACCGACCAAAGGCAAGTTTTGATTGTTAGTCGGTGATAAGAGTACCGACGTCTTTACATGTACCCTGCACCTATATAACCTAAGAATCCGAAAACACCACTCAGTACTAGCATGGTCGTGAGGCGAGTTGATAGGCTTAACGTCTTTGCGTACTCTTCTTTGTCAGCAAAGTTGCTCTCAATATAATAGACAATCTCCAGCCAACGGTGGCATCATAAACACCGGTCAACCATGTAACAATGAGTATCCAAGGTAAGCTCGACAAAAAGTGCCCCCGATACCCTAAAGAAAAATAAACCAAGATTGACAGAGGGGTCAGGTTGGCATAATTAAAATTCAATTTTCTCGACGCAATTGAGCCAAGCATATCAATGGCTGTCACGGCCAATAAACCAGAAACAAGTAGTGGTAACATATCACTTAAATTTAAAGAATTGTTCATGATTAATTCTTATCACCAATCAGGGCAGATTACCTAAGCAATTGCTCGTAGCTTTTGGGATAGGTTGGTTTTATCTCCCTCACTAATATTAACACCTGGCTCAAGTCCCTTGTTTTGTCAACTTTTAATTGTTTCAATTCAATGACTCTAAATTTGTCCACCTGATTACCAGCTACATCTAGTACTATAATCTTTAGGCTCTTTTCTTTTACTATTCTGATCTCATAAAGATGTCCGGGAATTGCCCGTGATGGTTCGGTGCAGGTTGTTCCTTTGATAAGATTAAAAGTCAGTTTTTTCTCATCAAAGTCCCAGTCTACAAACTGACAGCAGGAATTAAACCAATTTGCTTTGTAATCATTGTAAAGTTTAACAGTATCACTTTTGAAATACGCATCATTCGTATTACAAATAGTTAACAGTACACTTTGATCATAACTACTATTCGGGGTACTCAAAAAACTTCTAACCTGCTTTTTGGAAGGGCGATTTTGTCCTATCGCGACGAAACTGATTAATAAAAATGAAAGCGAGACATATCTCATTCTCTACCAAGTTAGTTCTTTTGAAGAGGATTTAACAGATTCACCACCCATGAAAGGCCTCCATGCCATTGACGGTATTACCATCACTCAAACCAATCCAAAAACTCCCTTGACGATATGTGCAGACTGCGTGTCGGTGGAACACCGACACGGGCGGGGGCAAAAATTGGGTGTATAGAAGCGAAGAGGTAAATGAAAAGAAGCTTCCCGATAATTTTCATCTAAGGAAGATAGTGAAAATAAAAAATTATTTCACCCAATACACAGTTGTCATTTTCACCCCTGCCATCTGCTCATGATTGGTGTTATCACCAACCATTTCAATTCTTTTTTAATATTGGTCGGTGATATCACCGACCAAAGGCAGAGTGATATTATTTGGCTATTAATAATCGTTTCGAAACTTTGCCCGAATTTGTTTCAAGTGTATAAATATACATGCCGTTAGGCAAGACGCTAGTTTCAAAGTTCAGGTTATATGCCCCTGCTTCTTGATAAGAATCCGTAACCACAGAAATAACCTGTCCGGTCAGGTCTTGTATCACAAGCTTTACGTTGGACGCTTCATCAAGGGTATATTGAAAGGAAACTTTGTTTTGGGCTGGATTGGGGTAGACAGAAGCTTGCATGAATTTATATTCAGGGGCACTTTCCAGATTCTCAATTGAGTTAGTTCCCTTTTTAGCCGATGCAGCAGGAGTATTGGCTTTGTACGTTGCGCTTGTACAAAATGCGTTCACTGCGGCAGTAGATTGAGGAACAACAGCATAATTTACAGGAAAAGGATAGTTACCCCCCTCCATTACTATTCCGGGACCGATTGAAGAACCTGGATTTAAGATGGAGTTACCACCTGTATTAAAGGTCGCTATAGCTCCATTGCTTGTGGTCAGATTCCCCGTGACAGTAACATCCTTCCATGCGGATAAATTAGTTGTAGTGGCATAATTAGCCGTACTCACAGTCAGGTTTTCAGAGTAACTCGGAAAGGCTGCTGTGCCGAGTGTGGAAGAAGCTATGTTCACCGGGAAGGTTAAAACATACAAAGCTTTGTTAGGCACGCCACTTTTATTTAGGTCTTGAAACTCCAAATCTAGAAGTAAACTTAAGGTAGGCTTTGCTGTTGGCTTCAACCCATCAAACTCAAAAGTAAAAGATGAAAGGGACTCAACTGGAACAGGACTTGTAGTAAACTTAGAAAAACCAATCCCATTTTTTGTGGTTGTGTATCGTTGAAAAAGGTTAATCCAATTAACAGAATTGGCTCCGGCCGTTTCAATTTCAAAAGAAGCATATACTCTAGAGTTAGCTAAATTTACTTTTGCAGCTGGATTAAAAACATATTGCAGAGGTGCCGAAAGCTTATATTGACTTTTCACATACCTGTCTGCGCCTGTATGATAAGGATCTACATCAAAAAAGTCATATTTTACCGATACTTGAGGCGTAGAAAGTAAAGCAAAAACGCCAAGAACTTCATTATAAAGTGGGTAGTAATAGGACCCAGAACAACACACTGGAGCGGAATCGCTGCCCACGCTGCCTGGGTTTGCAATCGGTATACTATAATATTGATCTACTTTATTTTGAATATGCCCAACAAGAGACATCTCTCCTTGAATAACAGAGGGAAGTGAGGCAGTGGTAGAGCCAAACCTACCAGAAAGAAAATCGGAAATTGTAGAAGCGGCATCAAGGGCATTTTTAATTTTGTCTTTATTTGCTGGAGTGAACGTTGAAGCAACAGAAAGCGCCTTACCTAAAATATCGAAACCATCTTTTAAAAAACCTGAATTAGCTGTTGCATCTGCAGATGCTATATAATCAGAAATCATTTGATTAATACTTGAATAGGTCATAAGACCGGCAGTCAAGGTGTAATCCGTAGTTGAGTTGTTTGTATTTCCTAAATTATAAACAGAGGTCAGGTATTTACTGAAGTCATAGGTATTAGTGCTTGTATTAACCAAATAATCAACTGGGGAAGAAGTAGCTAATACTCGGCCATACATAGTGATATCCATTTGTTGTACTTTTTCGAATGTAACAGTAAGATTTGTTTGGGAGTTACATGTACAAGGGTCGTAGGCGATTTTGAAGTCTGCAAAAAATGGTCTTTCTGGAACTGCAGGCAAGGCAGCAGGTGTTGAAGCATAAAGTTTAGCTGATGGTACATCCAGTGGTTGTGCAATCTGATTATAATAAGAAAAAATTCCAGTAACGTTTTGGTTGGCGGGGAATCCTAATTTCACATTCACCGTTTGAAAATCCCCATTGGCTGAAGCTAAATAGCCAAATACCCTGAAAGTCCCAGTGAATTTATTGTACAATATAAAATACGGGCCAACTAGCGACTCATTTGTATTCGTACTTCCGTCAGGATTGTATCCAAAGTCTCTTTTAATCAACTCCCAGCCGTCTTCCGGATTAAAATCATTGGCAACTCCATTGTTGTCGGGAAATGCTACGATGTTAGCAAGATTCGTTGCATCCAATCCAAAATAGAATGGAGATAATAAGGAGGAAAGGCCATGATACGCCGCAGATCCAGGCATACTCAAATTGAAGCGTTGAGTCCTCCAATCAAATTTATTCGTGCCAGTATTTTGCTTATATAAGGTATTATAGGGTGGGTTGTTCCATACAGTATTATCCGGATTGGTAGTAATATTATTAGGCGGGCACTGAGCGAATAGGCCATTACTAAGTACAAGTAGAGAAAATAAAATCGTAACTGTTAAAATGAGTCGCATAAATGCATTATGTTTTTATTTATAAATCATCCTTTTTCTGTAAAAATGTTCTGAAGGGTCATACATTCCGGTTGTTGAAATGAGTTCGTAACCCTTAGACCGCATGTAGTTATTAACCTTAAAAAAAATTACAGAGGTTACTGAGTCTGATAATGTTTGATATGGCGTAGATGGAAGTTTTAAAACAGTTTTTAAATCTTCAGAACCTCCGTTCTCGTAAAATAATTTTATTTTATGCCTGTTGTATAATATCCTGGCATACTTATAAACTACCGAATCCTTTTGCTGTGCCCACGTTGTGTTGAGCAGGCTTAGAGAAATTGTCAAGGTCAAAATAAAAATCTTCATGTTTTTTTCTTTTACTTAATTCACTCTCTTTCCTATGAACTTACGCTGTACCGGTGTGGTTAAATCAATAGTAGGATAATAATAGTAGTCAACTGTGATTTGATCTTTTCCGGGACCAATCATGGCTGTTCCACCAATGCCAGAAGATCCGCAGAGCGATCCGTCAGAAGAAAAATAGAGTTCTCTATAACCTATCACAGCGTTAGAGTAAAATATAGTTGGGCAATCTCTATCTCTGAATAGGCTAGTCATGTTGGTGCCCCGAATATTAAACTGGTTATACTTGCACAAGTCAATCGTTATACTAAATGTATCTTTTGGGGCATTGGTGTTATATCCATTAAATTTTCCTTTCACCAGCGGGCTTACACAATCGTCTAAAAAATAAACTCTTTTAGTAAGTGTATCAACTCCCCGGTTATTCGGGAAGCAGTTGAGGTTGGGTTTTTTTGATAAGATTAATGTGATTGGCACAGATTGCCCTACAATGGTATTTGGGAAAGAAAGAGAGACACTTCTTTTTGAGTAAACACCTGTGCCAATATGCCACTCATACGAATCTGCTGTTGAATCTTTGGCAACAAACTGAATATACAAGGAGCTAACCGTATCGCTTGGGTAATATTTCCACAGTTTATTTAGTGGGTAGGCATAGCCGTGATATTCCATAATAGAAAAATCAGCTGACGTCGCACTCAATGCTTTGCATGGATCTTCATGGTGTTCAGAACAACCATTGCTAAACAAAAGCGCAGACAAGCAGATCAAGCTACCTATGGCTAGGGTAGTTATTTTTTTTATACAAGGGCTAATATTCATTATCTAGTTTCCCTTTTTCTCAAGATTGCCTATTCTAAGCTTTAATTCTTCATTTTGCTTTTTCATCTCTATCAAATGGAGCGTCAATTCCTCAACTTTTTTTAAGAGGATAACATTCATATCGTTGAGACTCATTCCGTCTTTTTCTACTTCAGCAGCAGAAGGTACATCAGGTAAGTGATGATTCTCCTGAACATATTTTTCAGTCTCTTCTAAGGTAGGCAATTTATAATCAGGCGCGAAGACGTAATCGGGGAATGACGTTGTTCCTGTGTTAAACACACGAACTTCCCCCGCAGCAGCAATTTTACCTGCCACAGCCAACCTATATGACCCAGTGGTTGCGGTGCCTATCCCTACATTGCCTCCGGTAGCATTCATTATTACATTATTTCCTCCATAATTAATATAAAGTGGAACTGCGCCCTGTGATTGTATCTCAGCAGCCGTTGAATTAGCCCCCAAAGCCAAAGTTTGAGCGCCTGTTGTTATTTTTTGTTGAAAAACGGTTCCTAGTGAAGCAGTTCCTTGTACACTTAAAAGATTTCCTGGTGTATAGGTGCCTATGCCCACAAAGCCAGCAGCATCGATGAGTACCCTACCCACATTGTTCGTCCCCAAAGTGAGGGGCTTAGGGTTTACATTTACTATCGCCACAGAACCTACGCCTCCTCCATAAGTCCAGTTTGGATCCGTTGGAATGTTGTTGTTTCCGAAAAAATCAATTTCAAGTCCATTCGAGTAATTGGGGCCTTGAAGTCGGAATGTAGTATAGGCATTCGCTGAGGTAGAAGGGTTAAGTACACGAGATCCGAATCCTTGCACATCTAATGCAAATAATGGATTATTGTTCCCTATACCAACGAAACCCGCACTGCTAATACGAAACCTCTCAGCAGAGGAAGTGTAGTCATAAATTCCAAATTCACCATTTCCGGTAATGAAATTACTTCCGATTCCATAAATCCTTCCATTGGTTGATGCACTCTCAAACCGAGCAACAGTTCCATTAGGACTTGCAGAGTAAAGGTGAAGTAATGAGTTAGGGCTTGAAGTGCCAATTCCGATTTGGCCGGATACGGTCGAAGACCCGATCCCGGTTGCGCTAAAACCATTAGGAACAAAAAGAGTTTGCGCGAACAGGCTACAAAAGGAGGAAATGAAAACCAGGAGCGTAAATAATTTTCTCATTGTGTTTATTTTTAAAGAGGTAATAATTTCTAGTAAGTAAAGCGAGTTTGTTGGTTAAAATTATAATTCTTCTCTATACTTTAATGTATAAAATAGGATTATCGTTAAAAATTATTTTATACTCTTAGGGATATTCCTACTTAATTTATTTTGTTAAGTCTAATATTTTGCAGCTGAATTATAGACATGATTAAAATCATATAAATGATTTAAAGTTCTCTAGCTGACTCCTTACAATTTTATAATGATTTAATTATTTAAGATTAATTTACATTAATATCCTCCATTGCACTCTTTCAAAAGTAATCATTCGTTATTCTTTATAACACCAACACTTAGCATTCGGCGGGTTTGGGCAGGTAAATGGCGGGGATGAGGCAGAATTCGGCGGGAAGTATATTTCTTACCAGGGTTATTCACCTGAGGAACTCAGCGCTGCCTGCTCCTATCATTAACGATGCTACCATCAATCAAAACGAATCCAAAAAATCCCATTTACGGGAGACCTCTTCTAATACAATCTCCGCTCTGACACCCGATAATAAAATCTAGTTTCTGCTTTGTATGCCTGAAGCGTCTGCTTATCCATCCACTGCGCCAGGTGATCGAGTGGTATCACGTACAATTCCGATGGCTTCTCCGGCTTCCCTCCTAACCCAAGCACGATAAATACTTCCATCTTTTTCTCAATACCAAATTTCTTATACCGCTCAATCTGTCCATCATTGGTAATCTTAATCGTGCCGGTGGTCATCGAACGATATTTGCACTCCACAGCAAATGGATACGACTTACCACCCATGCGAAATTCATAGTGAAGATCAGGGTATTGGTTTGACTCCGGGTAATAATCTCGTGTGCCTTTGTCGCTAGTGGCAGATATCCATTTGAAGAATTCGCCGCGCTGTTTGAATCGCTCTACTACATAATGCTCAAACGTGTGGCCCTTCTTCAACTCCACCTCATCGCGACGGTAGTAATCCTCCGTATTTTTTTTGGTCTCAAATGGTCTTTCGGTAGTTAACCATTCTCTAAACGGTGTCGGTGCGCCGTTTTCTTTTTGTGAAGGTTTACGCGCGCGTGTAGTGCTCACTCGCCGCCGACTTACAAAATAAACTACAACTCCTGCGGTGAATAATAAAACCGCCAACCTGATCCAAAACGATGAATGCTCTTGTGACTTGCGTGGAAAGGAGACATACGACAACGCGGTAATAGGAACTTGAACACCGAGTGTAAGATTAAATTTCAGATTCCTGTCTGTAATCAGGTCGCTCTCGCCGGTGATCAGGTATTCGTCGCCAAAACGTTTCAACAGCAGATACGAAGGATAGCTTTTTGTATCTCCTCCCATTGACACTTCTTTGGTAAAGCCGCAATACACCACGCCGCTTTCATAAAACAACAGGTGAAGATCGTTGCCGAGACGCTGCACAAAAGAGCCGCGGTGAAGAAGGGCAAGCTTCTTTTGTAGGCAGACTTTCTTATCCAGTTCGTTGGCATAGAAGAGAATTGAAGAAGCATATAACTCATTGAAGGCATCTTCACTGACTTGATTGTGCGCCGCGTTCCACCGCGTTATCACCTCTCTGATGCTCAGGGTATCTACCTCGTAAGTTTGTGCATAGCTGTTCCGACTGATAACGGAAAACAGTACAGCAAAGAGTACGTACATGCTCCGTTGAATCATCGTGGCTTATGGTTTTACGGGCTGCCAATAAACTATGGATGTAATTTAAAAAGAAGGAGTAAAATGTACTAATCTGCTTGCTGATAAAGAAAATTATAGGAGGACAAGTAACGCTTATGCTCATGCGCTTGCATAAGACTTGCGCTAGTTTGGACTATTTATTTATCAATTTAATTGATCCATCACCATGAACTATTGCGTCAGTCTTTAAATAATATAAATAATCTGCCAAAAGTGAACGCTCCTTAAAGCCTTTATCTCTCATCAAAACCTCTGCAATTCTCTGATTAGTAATAAACCTAATAGTATTTAATAACCCTTGAAACGAATCCCCTCTATTTATACAATATGTCAAACTTGTTTTGATAATGTAGGTTAATTCTGACTTCATTTTCATCACTACCTTATGCCCAACGCTTACACCACTCTCTTTAAATTCCCCTACTGACGTTGGAATATCTCCAAATCCAAAGAACGATATTGCGCCATTTTCAACTGCCAATTTCCCGATTTTCTCCCTAGAATTGCAACTTAGACAAAACACCTTTTTTCCTTTAAAAATATTAACGTTTTGATCGTTGATAAAATCATCATTGTAAAAATACTTATCTGGTCTTTCACTTATGGATTCTGGGCTCACAAACTCGCGATTTTCCCATAAGTCACCCTTACTACCATAGAGTTTATCGCCTCTGCCATGGCCAAGAAAAACAATTATTCCATCAAGAGAATGTTCGTTGATTCTGTGTAGGCAGTCAATGTGTGAAGTTTTGTTGGGATGAATGTTAAAGTGATGAACTTGATTGTCAAAATTTCCAATCAGATGATTCTTAATCCGGTCCAGGAATTTAGTGGTCTTATCAATTGGATGCACAATTAATATTGGCCTATCACGCATATTATATTTTGATTGTTAGATAAGCAATTACATGCTGAATAATTTCCTTTTTAAAGTCATTTCTAAGGCGATCATCATTTTCTAAAATTGAAGAAATTTCCATAAATGTTTTCCCCTTAAAATTATCTGACGTGAAACTATTATTGAATTTAAAATCAGGAAATTTGCTTAGCTCTTCTTCAATGATCAAATCAATAGTTTCATCAGTTCTTTCAATCAATCGCAGGATATCTTGTTCGTAATTTTCTCTGGCCACAAAGTCCTTAATGTCTGCCTTTATAAGAATCAAAATGTGTTTTTTTAATTGAGACTTCTGAACGTTTCCTGCTTTAAATTCATCGAGCATTGTAGAAAGGCGCTCTTCAAGTAAACCAGTGTAGAGGAGCTTTGGCGTATTCTTCAGAATTTTATGGTGTTCAAAAAGACGCATCAGCTCAACACCGTTAACATCCTCATCGCTTAAATCCCAATCGAACGCAGCCAAATGAAAGACTTGATGCTTAAACCTTTTCCTAAACTCAGATACAACTTTGTCAATGTCTATTTTGCCGTGAGATAATAAATCATCTTCAAATGTGCTACCTACATTGAATTGTTCGCACTCAATTTCAATCCCTCGAGCCTTGCCATCCCTTTTTAACTTTTCAATCTCTGCCGATTGATCATCATTGTCAATTATTAAGCACCTCTTTTCCATAACTAGTTAAAAAGAATTTCAAAGCATGCCCCTCTAAGTTTAACTCCATTTCCAACAAAATTGATTGTGCCTTTCATTGCTTTGAGGGCAGTCCTGACTGAATTTAATCCGATACCAGAACCATCCGTAGTGGTTACACCTAGCTCAAAAATTTGCTGTGGGTCCTCAAGAAACTGCTTTTGTACTCCTTTACCATCATCTGAGACTATAATTTTTAAGCTGTCCTTTTTCGGATTGCTAATCTCGAATACAATTCTCTTAGCACCTGCTTTTTCCGAATTAGATATGAGATCGTCAAGAATCACAGATATATCGAGAAGACTTGCTTTTTTTATCAAAGACGCCTCTTCATTATCTACAATAAATTCCAGATCAGTTTTTTCATAGATTTCAGAGTAAACTTCTATGTACTGTGTTACATACTTAGCTATATCAACGATTTGCTCATTTTGCTGAGTTTTAAAATTAGAACGTGTAATTAACATACTAATTTTTAGAGCTTTTTCTGAATTGAACTTAATAACACCTAGTCTCTTAAGGATTTCATCTTGTTTTACTTTTCCATTAAGAATTTTATCATAAAGTGTATCAACATTAGAGTTAATTGTTTTTGTAATGATCTTAATGTTATGGACAAGCCCTTTTGCATCATCACTTAACGAGCGGGAAGATGTCCTTAAATATGTATTTTTTTCTTTTTCAAGAGCTAATTCTTGTTCTATTCTATTTCTTTCTTCTTCAACCCCTTTGCGTGCTTCTTCTTCTTTAGCAAGCTTTTGCTGAAGCTCTATTATTTTTTGATGAGCTTTTTCTGCCTTATCGGCATCTTTCAAGAATATCTTATTGCCTAATTTGTCAGCAATTATCTTTAAGGCTTCAATATCAACAAGTGATGCTTCAGACAATAACTCTTGAGTTCTAATATTCAAATTTTCTGTGTCCGCATCAATGAGTTCAGTTTGCCCATCAGCAATCTCGCCACTAACCAATTTTAGAAGAGCAGATTTAGCCTGAATGTTATTTAAAGCAGATAAATCTTCTTGATCCTTATCCTCTTTAGAAGTCCATTGGACACCAGTGACATAATTTTCCAATTTTGAAAGACTAAAACGAATGAACAAACGCTCAAGTGCTATATAATGATCGTTCTTAACTAATCCTCCGTTCCTATTAGATATTTCGGTGAAGGTTCCTTTTTCAGTTCCAATAATTTCAATTCTTCCTATTAAATCTCTTAGTCCAAGAGTTCTAAACAATGCTTGAGTATGCCTACTATCAATGCCGAAGTAGTCAACTCCATAGTCACCATATGGGGCAATTCTAAATCCATTCTTGTAAAGAAAAATGGAACCAAAATTTACCGGTTGGATTCCCATGAGCCTTGTAAAACTATTTTTTGCAGACCTGTTGAGGTAAAATAGACTAATCTTTATGTTCTTTAATATCGGACTAGTCGGGTTCTTTCTTCTAATCTTGTAGATTAAAACGTCTCGATCAAACAATGAATTAGTTAGAAACTCACCATCTGGATCGATTTCGGTTACTATTTGAGTTGTTTTTAATCCAAGAGTCTCAAAAACAAAATTCTTTACTACTCCATTGATTTTGTTACGCCTATTTTTTTCTTGGTTATCAATATCTTTCTCTGATTCATCCTCAATGCGTATCGAAAATCCATTTAGGGGATTATCTTCGAATGGATTTATAAGTTTCTCTAGAGAGTATCTTAAATCTAGCTTTTTTGCTCTGTCCCAAGTCGAATTCAGACCATATATTTCCAATGTCGTTCCGTGTACATTTTGAATAAATTGCTTTGGTAAAGAGTGGAGTGTCCTGTGTTTAACTTTTATATCAATAAATTTCTCCTCAGGGTCTTTGTCGAAGTCATTCCAGTCGACTTCAATTTGTTCGATTGATGAATTACTTAGGGCTTTCTTTGTGGTTAGTCTCAGTTTGCTACCTAATCTATCGCAAGAAAACCTTCCAATACCCTTAGCTCCAGCAAAAAATTTCTTTGCTTGAATCTTGTCCCTATAGCTTTTGAATTCCTTTTCCTCCAATTCATCATCTTCAATGCCTTCTTTCTTTGCTGAGTAAGCTACGAACAGCCATTTGTTATTAATATCGTGTAGATCCATTCCCTTGCCATCATCCGCAATAGTGATTTTATCCTTTTCAAAAGTTATTACAACTTTATTTGCGTAGGCATCAAATGAATTTTTTACAAGTTCAAAAACCGCCACATAGTCATCAGTAATTAAATCCCGGCCAATAATATTCTTAAGACCGGTACTTATCTTGAATGATAATTGATTGTCAGCCATTGCTAAGTAAAAGGGCTTTTAATGAAACACCACTTTGTTCACCAAATAATGGAGGGATGGCATTTCCAATTTGAGAATATCGTGGTACTTCTTGGGTGCGCCGTTTGCCTCCAGTTGTATACTTACCTTTAAATTCAAACCAATCTGGGAAGCTTTGTATTCTCGCATACTCTCTCACCGTTAAAATTCTAGGCTCGGAATAATGCACATAGTCATCCGGTAATGTTGTTATTGTTGGCGTGCAATGATTTTTGTCTAAAGGAATGATTGTATGTTTAGTTAAATTAAACCGCACTCTAGCTGATTCACTAATATTTTTATTAGCCTTTTGATGTTTTAAAAAATACTTAAATCTAGCCTCAATCTCCTTTTTGTGTTTTGGAAAGCTGTGGCTGTCTGGAATATTGAAGTCACAATCTTTGCGAAAATATTTTTGATAACTTGATTTAGGCCGTATGTAAATACCACTTGAAAAGCTCTTTCTGTCTGGTGTACTTTCCAATCCATTAGATTTTAGTAGATCAGAAATTGCAGCACCAAGTGAAGGTTTTTGCGGAAGTCCTTTTTTTGATAGGAATCTAGTTTTATTTTCGATTATCAATTTGAAAAATGATCTAGGGTCTATCTTGTTTTTTTTTGCCATTTCTTTTTTAATACCTACCAGAATAAACCTAGTGCGTTTCTGGGGTATTCCAAACTTTGAAAAATCAATCATTCTACCTTCCACTTCATAACCCATAAATTTCAAAGCGCGAACTACGTATTGTGAGTATGCAATGCCTTTAGATTTATTTTTATGAAACTTCTGCGTAAAGCCTTTAACATTCTCAAAGAAAATTATGTTCGGACGAACATAGATTATGAATCTTAAATAGGATTTGATTAAACCATTTCTGACATCATTTTCTTTACGTAAGCCAGCAGTAGAAAAGCCTTGACATGGCGGACCACCAGCAACCAAATCCACTTTTCCGCTCAATTGCCTTAACTCATTCTCATAAGCTTTTAGCACAAAATCTATCTCAAGATTGGTTTGAGGAAGCCAGTTCGGCCAGTCGAAATGATGTTTTTTTTCAATGAGATTATGCTTAAGTGTGTTGAAAGCATCTTTACTTTTCTCAATCGCGAAAAGGCCATGCCATCCCGCATTGTGTAGCCCTAATGAAAGTCCTCCACAACCTGCAAATAAGTCAATGTATGTGCTTTTAGTCAGCATGATTTATTTTCTCTTTTGTGGAATTAAGTAATAGGCGTATGTCAACATCAAGAGCATTGGCTATTTCTGCAAGTGTTTCAATTGAAGGTTGCCTCACATTGTTGCACCATTGTGATATTGTTGCTTGATTTTTTCCAAGTTCATCTGCAAGCCACTTGTTCTTCTTATTTAGCTCTGCCAATACAACCCTTATTCTATTTAGCTGTCTTGTTGTCAAAATCTTTGCGTTTTACGTAAAGATATTGACGATTTAGTAAAATAATTATCTTAATCAGCAATTAATTTACCTCTTCCATAAACTATTTCGAGCAAGAGAAGTGGCCTCCAATGAACTAAGTCTTTAAACATTATTAAATCTGATCGTTTTTTTGAACATACCACTTATCTCCCCAAAAAAATCATCACTTATGGCTTCAAGCCATATCAATGTCAGCAACACCCCCATCCCACCCCAAAAACCCACATTTTCATTTTCTCGCCTAAGGCATCCCCTATGAAAAATCAGGAATTCCCTATACGGTCGAGGGCATGATTTCGCGCATAAAGTACTTTTTTACCCTCTATTATAGTATCGCCACTTAGCATTCGGCGGGTTTGGGCGGGTAATTGGTGGAGTTGGGGTAGAATTCGGCAAGAAGCAATGATTGAATGACTGAATGATTGAATGATTGAATGTAGCCTCTTACCTCTACTCTCGTACCTCGTATTTCGTACCTCTGCAACGTACTTACCAGGGCTTGTTGACGTTGTATTTCGTACTTTGAGTAATCCTTGCTCCTCTATGAAGTGGTTATTGTTTTGGTTTCCTGGTGTGTTGCTAGTCCTAACAGGCCACGCACAAGTCAATCCGCGCGATACGGTTACAGTTTACACGAAGTCGGCAGAGTACTACCGGTTTAAAGAAATACCGGATTCGGTGTTTACTTTAAAAAACCTGAAGGTGCTAGGCATCGGCGGTATGGACTGCGATGCCGTTGATCGAGCCAATTGTTGGTGCATCAGCATCATTCCTAAAAAGATAAAACGGTTAAAAAAATTGGAAGTCTTGAGAATATCGCTGAGTCGAATCCGCAAGCTCCCAAGGCAGCTTAAACGGCTAAAGTATTTGAAAGTGCTTGACCTAGACGAGAATTTAGGACTTAGTGATATAGCGATCGTTACAGAACTTAGTGATTTAGAAGAACTGGTTTTGTACGATTGCTATCTGGATAGCCTGCCCAAAGACATTGGCAAATTGAAGAAACTCAAATACCTAGGGCTGACAGGGAATACTATAAGCCCCGCTGAACTTGCCCGCATCAAAGCCGCGCTTCCACAGTGTGAAGTTGTCTTTAGTCGTTAGTGATGGGTTGTTGATGTAGTCCGCCTCGTACTTCAACCATCCAACCTCGTACCTCTACTCTCATACCTCGTACCTCTCTCCTCCTACCTCGTACCTCCAATCTCGTACCTCGTACCTCAATCCTCGTACTTTGCATTCGTCTTCAGGCGCAAAGCCTCAAAATTGCGCTCCGTGGGCACAAAATCGTGGGACGACGGCTTATAACTCTGGCACGACTGATCTGAATTATGCGGCGTGGTTTATAATTATAGCACGACGTGGCAGAATTATGAGACGCGGTTTATAATTATGGCGCTACGTGACAGAATTATGGGACGCGGTTTATAATTATGGCGCTACATGGCATAATTATGCGGCGTGGTTTATAATTATGGCGCTACGTGGCAGAATTATGAGACGCGGTTTATAATTATGGCGCTACGTGGCATAATTATGGGGCGCGGTTTATAATTATGTCGCTACGTGGCAGAATTATACGGCGCGGTTTATAATTATGGTGCAACGTGACATAATTATGGGGCGCGGTTTATAATTATAGGGCGTTGTGGCAGAATTATGCGGCGCGGTTTATAATTATAGTACGTCGTGGCATAATTATGGGACGCGGTTTATAATTATGGCGCGTCGTGACATAATTATGGGGCGCGGTTTATAATTATAGGGCGTCGTGGCATAATTATACGGCGCGGTTTATAATTATAGCGCGTCGTGGCATAATTATGGGGCGCGGTTTATAATTATAGTACGTCGTGACATAATTATACGGCGCGGTTTATAATTATAGGGCGCGGAAAATCACTTTTAGGCCCTCGCCACTCTATATTAATAGGTAAAACGCATACTATACGGGGTAGCGGCCGGTTTGCGATGGTAGACGGCATAATTCAAGCAGGCTGCAAATTGACTTTAGTCATACGGGGTTGCTTATAGAAGCCGAGTACGTCTTTTATTAGCCTTGAAGCTTGCGTAGTAGTAATTGCATTTTGCTTTCCATGTCTTTTTCGCAAAATAATTCCCGGCAGGGGGTTACTTTTCTTGACTATAGCTTTTGCTGTTTTTCGTGATATATCGTTAGTCGTTTCGTTGCCTATCAACAAAAAAATTATTTTCAAAATCAAAAACCGCGAATTCTCGCTGTTTTAAGGGTTTCCTGAGTTGGCATAGTGATTGAAAGGTATGCCAGCTATATGCAAAGATGCACAGTACATATTTCTTCTATTCATAAGCTTACCCACGGGTACGGAAAAACGCAATGGTTGAACACAACCTTAGGCGTGATCGGCTATGCGGTAAGCCTTTGTTTCCCCAGGCCACGGTGGGTATTCCGGATACTCTGCCGCACGCCGAAGGGGCATCGCGTTAAGGCGCTACGGTGTCGCACACTATATAATAGTGTCTGCGCACGTGTAGCCGCCGCGCAAGGCTCAGGCATACTTTACCCTGCCCGTGGAGATTTTATCGGCATGCACCACCCTGACGAATAGTTTAAAATCATAGTAGTAAAGACAAAAAAATTTTAGAACAATTAAATCCAAAACAAAATGGCATACGTAATTAAATTAGCACTGGCCTTATTGACCATCTTTCAAAAAATTGAAAAATCACGACACATCACCTTGATGATGACGGGCAACACCAACTTTACATCGCCCAATCCTTCGCTCAACCTGATGAACACGACCACCAATCAGTTGGAGGCACTGGCCCTGAAAGCAAAAGAAGGAACGAAGAGCGATACGGCGGCCATGCGCGCCAAAGAACGCGAGCTTGACATACTGTTTAAGCAACTGTCCGCGTATGTACTTGGGGTAGCCAACGCCAACGGGACCACCGCCGAAGCGGTAATTCTGAGTTCGGGCTTTGACCTGAGAGCGAAGGCTAACCGTAAGACTGTCCTGTTTTCAGGAAAGACTACGAAGAGGCCTGGAGAAATTGGATTGCAGCACGAAGGCATAGAACGCGGCTCGTATGAGTTTCGGATGTGTACCGACCTGACGAAGGCGCTGTGGGAGACAATCTACCGCGGCACACGCGGACGGTTTCTGGTCACAGACTTGCCTGCCGGAGCATGGTATTATTTCCAGGGTCGCACCATCACCGCCGACGGCACCAGCGAGTGGAGCGATGTGGTAGCGGTGTATTTGATTAAATAGAATTGTTTATTAAGAGGGGTTGTCGAGTAAAGCTCTCCGGAAACGGAGAGCTTTTTTTGTTTTCCTGAACGTTATCCGTTAATCGTTATTTGCTAATTGTGAATAGTGATCCGTTATTGGTTAATTACTGATCACGATTAACGAATAAGCGTATAGTTGTAGCGCTTGTCCATTCCTCGGATGATCGCATACTTTTTCTCAGCGGAGTCTCGCCTCGGACTCCGCGTAAAGGCAACAGGTGGACAAAGGTTTCATAATAGTGCTTCGTAGAGGCGACTCATCATCAAACCTGTCACACCGGACGGGTGTGCGAAGGAATGCGCGAGATCCGGTGTCTCGTTTAGAGATGCTATCCGTTATTCGTTATTTGTTAATTGTGAATAGAGTTATCCGTTATTGGTTAATTACTGATCACGATTAACGAATAAGCGTATAGTTGTAGCGCTTGTCCATTCCTCGGATGATCGCATACTGGCCGTCGCCGCTACCGTTGCGCACGACAGATACTCCTGATACACGCTGCAGCAAATTGCCGACGGTAATGTCTGGAAGCAATTGAATCGTCTTAGCACTGATGATGTTGAGTACGTTGTCAGCCTTTTGCTCAGAGCGTAACGCACTCATCTCCGACTCTCTGTCCAATACGCCTTTCACTACAATCTCATTGAGTTGGTGCGATCCTTCCTCCAACTCGAAATTCACTACTGTTCCCGTGGCGTCCACCGTTACCTCACGCTCCAGAGAGCCGTAGCCTACAAAACTAACGACCAATGTATAGGTAGCCGGAGCGATGTCTTTCAGGTGGTAACTTCCATCCAGCCCGGCGAAAGTTCCAATCGTGGTATTTTTTAGATAGACGGCGGCGCCCACAAGAGGCTCACCGGTTTTACTTTCCTTTACAAAACCTTTTACATCAGCACTGAATCCTGAGAATGTCCAAGAGATAATAAAACTAACAATCAGTAGTCGTCTAATCATGCCGTTAACAGGTTCCGTTTAGTCTGGCAAATGTGCGCGTACACTGTTACCTCATCGCTACAACAGTACTAAGGAAGTGCTACCAAATCAGCGTGATGTTGAAGTGTTTAGTTACATTAAGGAAACACGATGGTGTATTGAATTAAAGTGTATCACCTGAAGAGCCAATTGCTCTCATAACACCTACCCACTATTTTTCACCGACCGTGCCCGTGCGCAACTTTGAAGCCACTCTTCACTGAAGGGGTCAATGTTTCCAAAGCGCTCTATCGAGAAGGCAGAAAAATCAAATGGATTGGCTCTGCCAGCCGCCAATTCAGCAAACGCAAGACCCACTCCTCCACACACAGCGATGCCGGCACCCACACAACCGGTGGCAAACAGAATGTTTTTCACCGACGAGGAAGTACCCATGCTCAGGTAGTTGTCGGGTGTGTAGGCCGAGAAACCCGCGATGTAATGTTTCAACCCGATATCTTTTACCGCCGGAAAAAAATCGGCCAGCGGATCGATCACCTCCGCAAGATCTGTCATCCCGCGATCGGCACTAAATTGAAAATCACTTATGTCTGACGGTACGTTGTGCGGCGACACGGCGATTGACTTCCGCTCGCGAATGCCGAATAATAACGCGCCGCTTTCAGGACGGAGATAAGCATTGACATCGGGGAGCACCACCATGGGCGAATTTTCTGGAAACAGTTCACTGCGCTCGGTGATCCAGTATTGACTGCGCACGGGAGCCAAAGGAAGACTTACGTTGGCTTTCTTAGCGAGTATAGGTGCCCATGCACCCGAGGCAATTACCACACAATCTGCTTCGATGATTCCTGTATCAGTGACTACGCCGTGCACTACATTTTCATGAACGAGGATGTCGTGTACTTCAACACCCTGACGAATGTCGGCACCTAGCAGTCTGGCACTGCGTGCATAAAATGTACCCAGCAAATAGGGATCACAGTAGGCTTCATTGGGTGTGAAAATAATTTGTTCCGCGGTAGAGGCGTTCAACCAGGGTGCTTTGCGCTCGGCCTGATGAGGCGTGAGGAATTCCCAACGTTCGCCAAACTCATCAGCGGTCCTGGCAAGTTCATTCAGCTCATTGACTTTGGCAGAAGAAGACGCCAGGTACATGATCCCGACTTTTTTAATCGCCATGCTTTCCTTCAGCAGCGCTTCCATCTCGGCTATCGCTGCATAGGTACGTTGCGCCAGCGGTATGAATTGTTTTTTGGCGCGCACTTTGGTAATCATCGCTGCAGCTCTGCTGGTGGCCGCATTGCATAATTCATTGCGTTCAAGGACAATTACTTTTTTACCGGGGTTATTTTTGATGTAATGGTATGCAATGGAGTTGCCAAAAACTCCTCCCCCTACAATTACCAAATTTGCTTTCTCCAGATGGTTTATGCTCATGACAGTGATGTAACTAGTGAGCCCTCAATCTATGGCCTGGTGTGTATTGCATTCATGACAAAACTCATAAAACACAAATGAAACCACTTGTTTAAAATAAACTTAACACCCATGAAATAGTGAGGTAATGATTTAAAAACATAAGGCCATTTTATTTTAGCATCATGGCTGTAGCCACTGCAATTTCAACGATGCCGATCACCCAGATGGCTCTGTATTTAGGAGAGAATTGTTGTGTCAGTTTTCTGCGTCGTGCATTCCAGGCCAATCCCATGGCGATGTTCAGGCTCCCGAATAAGAGAAGAGAAAGCGTTGACATATGACTTGTTGGATTCACCTGCCAGGCGTCGGATAAATTACTATCTCCATTGAATGTGAGTGTTAGCCCACGAAGGAAAATTACTGCGGTCAAAATAATAGGCGAAAGCAAAAGCGGTGAGCGTGCCGATGAATGCTCCGGCGGTTACGTCGATCAGGAAATGCTGAAGGAGATAAATCCGCGAATACCCTACGCCCAGGGCGAGCACCAGGAGAAACACACTCAGCACTCTGTTTTTGATCAGCAGAGAAACGTAAACGGCGAAACAAAATATGGTTGCGGTATGCCCCGATGGAAAGGAATAGTGGCTGTGAAAAGAGACATCGGGAATCAAATACAAAAGGTCATTGTTGATCAGCGCCGTCGGCCGGAGTTCATGCGCAAAAAAGACTCGCTTTATCACACTGCAAATAAGGCCGTGCCCGGCGGCAATGGCGGTAACGGCCAAAGACAAAGAAACGCGGATGAATAGTGTGTAAATTAGTAAAGGAATAAAAAGCCATCCCTCACCAGCCAAAGTGACCACTTTAAAAAACAAATCCTGAAAGTCGTTATGGCTTTGATTGATCCACAGTACCAAGTCGATTTTCGGAAATGCGAGGGTAAGCAACACAAGAAGTAACAAAGCATACCAATATAGAGAGATGACGAAGTGATGGTATCTTCTGGTATTCATTGGCGAAGCATATTTGCAACGAAGATAGTGTTGACGTTCGCTTTCGTTATGGTGTTTGCATTTATGGTTTCGTTATACTTTTTTTTTGTAAAGTTTATCGAATGAGGCGTTTAGTAAACGAGGTGTTAAATTATTTTCACTAAAAGGTAATGCTCAACACTTTGTGGGCGTGTTTCATGGTTGATAAACGGCCACCGCGGCTCCGTGATGTGGAAGTGCGGGAAAGTTTTCACCGTGGTTATGGTAAAGCCCTCCTTTTGCAGCACAGGAAGAAATCGTTCGTTGCAAAAAAGATGGGTTGCCTTTTGCCGACGCCGAAGCTCATCCAGGCTTACATGCCTTACTTCTCCGGGGCAATAGAAATCAAATGAAAAGGAGATGTCGTCAGCCAGCATGAACGGCTCTTCCCCGCGGTTTTCATGAAAGTATGTCGCCGCCTGATGGCCGGATTGATACGTGGCCATTTCCGGCAATACAAAGAAGGAAATAAAACCATACAGCATCAGGCTGCTCATGATGTTGCGAACAATAGCCGCCGGAAAGGAGTCCAGTTTTCTTGAGCTGACGAATAAAACTATTCCGCTCGCAAAAATCCAGAATGCGCTTATTCCCCAGGGAGAGGGGCGGAAATAAATAATCAGAATGGTCATGACTGCAAAGGCTAATATCGCCTGACCATTGAAAACATAACTCCAAACCTTAGGCGTAGACTTTGGGCTCCACTCACAAAGGTAATGACCGCACAAAATGCTCATGAATGGAAAAACAATATTGAGGTAGTGCGGCAATTGAAATTTTGACATAGAGAATAATAGAAATGTAACGACTACCGCGCCGAGAGTGATATATTCTTTTTGTTCCTTAAACTTTATCGTGGCAGCCCGGATTGCCGCCACAAAAAAGACAATCGACCAGGGAAAGAATGACCACAAAGCAGTGTGAAGAAAAAAGAAGGGATCACCTTCTCCTTTTATAGGCCCTGTATTATAAAAGCGACCAAACTGACTATCCCACAGAAAGAAGCGAAGCCCCGAAACGTGCTGTTGGCCGAATACCGTTTTCTCCGGATGAAGATCAAACTGTTTGTAAAGAGAAATTAATTCTGGTGAGACAAAAATCACCACTAGCACCACGACAACTAACCACTTCAGGTTGAAGACCAGCGACCAACGTTTTTTAATCATTGCATGCACCAACAGGCCGGAAGCAATGACAATGACCAGAAAGATTCCTTTGGTCATGATGGCGCAGGCAGTCATCAGGCTTCCTAACATCAGGTCAAACCAATTGAGGCGACGCGACAGTTTAAAGAGGTGGAACACGGCGCCGATAACAAGGCCCATCAGATAAGGTTCAGCGCGCACATCGGTATTGGAGATAATGCCGTGCAAGGCGGTAGCCAAAATTAATACGGCAAGTCGCGCCACCGTTCTCGGGTAAAAAACCCGCGCCAGTTGATAAGTATAAAAAAGGCTCATCAACCAAAACAAGAGCGCCGGAATTTTATAACCCAAGGTTGACACGCCAGTAGCATGAAAGCCGATCGCCGTCATCCAGAATTGGAAATGCGGTTTGTCGAGCCAATCCTTTCCATTATAAATCAGGTCAATGTAATTGCCCGATTGCACCATGGTTTTGGCAAGCGTAGCATAGAGTGCGCCATCGGGTTCAATGATTGGCACAAGCAGCCCAAAGAAATTGACGGCGATGCAAGCCGCTAGAAGAATCGGCCACCATCCGTCTGGTAATACGTTACTTTTTTGAAGACTACTTTCCATGCCACGAAGTAGGCAAACCAGCTTCGAATAAAAGTTATGACAGTATTACCAAATAATGGTAAATAATCTGGCCTTACCTTAGGGTGCTGGCACTTGTTCCTTTTCTAAGGACAAACCTTTGCGTAAGGAGCTCACCCTTGATCACCCTCTGTCTTCCGGATCAGCACCATAGAGCCTGCATCATACAGTTGTCGTTTCCCTTCCGTCCATTCAAGTGCATTAAACTGCAGTTTTATCATCTCGTTATCCAGCAACGTGACATCGGCCACTGTCTTTCTGGTGGCATGTGGCAGATGTACGGTTCCACCCTTCAGCGATCGCTCATCGGCCCGCTCCAGGTGCGTAATAAAATCAAAGCCTTTCCAGTCAACCCGTCGCGGAGTAAATTTTAATCCGCAGTAACCCGACAACGTATCAAAGATGAGTGGGTTTTTCACTTTCATGATTTTAATGCGCGTGAATTGGCCCATGGGTGAAATCTTAAACTCTATCATGTCGGCCTTTTCAAACCACACTCCATATATAGAATTATTTCTTGCTTTGATCTTTGGATTTTCGTTACCTGACGTACGCATGGGAATAAACCGAGTAATAGACCTTATTTGCCTCTAAAAAATGAGAAAAAATCGGACGACCGATTACTAAATTATTAAGTCAATTTGACACTGACAGGAAAAGTCAAAGCGACTTACCAATAATTTAGTCCTGTAATTTTCGATGGGTCGGCAATAAACAAGATACGAAAGGGGTTGCCTGCCTCTATTAGGCAATAAAAGATATTAAGCCCCGAAAATAATTTAGTAATGATTTGATAATATTATGCACCCTCAGCCTTAATGCGGTCGCCCGACCTTTGCTCACAAATCTATACCCATGAGGCTTATCTACGCATTACTCGTTTGCTCACTTTTTTCTATTACCACATTCGGGCAGTCAGGTTCTCTTAAAGGAGTTCTTACAGATGCCAAAACGAAGGAACCCATCATCGGCGCGACAGTGGTGGTGGTTGGTTCTTCCCTTGGTGCCGCCACGGGTATTGACGGAGATTTTCACATCCATCAAATTCCGGCCGGAAGTCATAGCATAAAAATCACATCCATCGGATACGCCCCTAAACAAATTGATAACGTCACGATCGAAAGTGGCAATACTACTGTAGTAAATTCGTCGCTAGACGAAGAAGCCACTCTTTTGGAGGGTGTAACGCTGCAGGTCACCCGGCTGACCAACACAGAGGTTTCCATTGTAAAAGATGTGCGGGAAGCTAAAGCTATTGTATCGGCCATTTCCGGAATGCAAATATCCAAAACCCAGGACCGCGATGCCGCCGAAGTAGTTCGCCGCATACCGGGTGTTACTATTTTTGACGGCCGCTTTATCAACGTGCGCGGGTTGAACGACCGTTATAATTCAGTATGGCTCAACGACGCCGCCAGCCCAAGTACAGAAACCGATAAGAAATCATTTTCCTTTGACATCATCCCTACTTCTGTAATTGATCGTATTCTGGTGTACAAAAGCCCTTCCCCGGAATTGCCCGGCGACTTTGCGGGCGGGATGGTAAAGATTTACACCCGAACCGCCATGCCTACCACCAATTGGATAATCACCCTGTCGGAAGGATTTCGCAATGGGTCAACCTTCAGCAGCATGAATTACAATACGCGAAGCTCAACAGATTTCCTGGGCTTTGACGATGGCACACGAAGCATACCGTTGCCGAATAGGATTGGCTCGTCGCTGAATGAAGAGCGCGTTGCAGCAGGAGCTTTCAAAAATACGTGGGGCATTAATAAAACCAGCGCTTTGCCTGATCTTCGCTTTAGCATGACCAAAGGTAGTTCGTTCAGAATACTGAAGAAAAACATAGAGTCCGTTTCGCTGCTTAATTACTCAAACACCAATACAGTATTTGACATCCAACGAAAAGATGCCGACCCCGATGTAAATCTGTTTGACAATCAAAGCACGAATCAAGTGCGCCTGGGCGCGATGCAAAACTTTGGCATTCGCCTTACCGAAAAACACAAAGTAGAGTGGAGAAACCTATTCAATCAGATTGGTACAGATCAAACTACCGTACGACAAGGACGAGTCCTGGCTCCTTACGAAAACAGTTATCTTGAATCGTATCAATCGCGGTACATCATTTCTTCTCAAATTAATGGTAAGCATCAGTTCAACGAAAAATTGGAGTTGACCTGGACCGGTGGATATTCCTATACCAACAGAAATGATCCTGACTTAAAGCGCATTGGTTACTTTCAGGATCCCAACGATCAAAAGTTTACAGCATCCATTCAGCCGGGCAGCGCAGACACGCGATACGGTGGGCGGTTCTACCAAAAGCTTACTGAAAATGTGTACTCGTTCACCCCTAATCTGCTGAAGAAGTTTGACGTTGGCAACGTGAGAATTGACATGAATATCGGAGGGTATGGCGAATACAAATCAAGAGACTTTAATGCACGCTCACTTGGATACATTTTGCCTCCCGGATCTTCTTCCACAAGGACCGACGGGTTGGGTGATCAGGGATTGAAACAGCTTCCGATTGACAAGATTTTCTCCAGTCAGTACGTTGGCTTCGGTGGATTTGCCATGAATGAAATTACCAACGGCAGCGATACCTACCATGCGGAAAACCAACTGGGGGCAGGCTATCTTTCACTTGGAATACCGTTTACCTCTAAACTTAAATTGATTGGCGGTTTGCGTGGAGAATACAACAAACAATCTCTGGTGACTAAAGATGCCACCAACAAACCTGTCAGTGCCAATGTAGAGCGAGTGAATTATTTGCCATCGGCTAATCTGAGCTATAATTTTTCGCAAAAATCATTGATCAGGGCCACGTACGGAAAGTCGTTGAACAGGCCAGAGTTCAGAGAGTGGGCTCCGTTTCTGTTTTACGATTTTAACTTCAACGTAAATGTACTCGGGTCCCTATTCCCATCGGTATTGAATCCAGCTGGAGCGCCATTGAAAGTAGCTACCATTGACAACTTTGATTTGCGGTATGAACTTTACCCTTCTGCACAAGAGCTATTTCATATCGGCGTATTCTATAAAAATTTTACTAACCCGATTGAACAGTACATTCTACCAGGGGCGAATCGGATTTATACCTTCGCCAATGCAAACTCAGCCTACTCCGCAGGGGTAGAGGTTGATTTGAGAAAGAATTTGGGTTTCATTGGGACCGGTTTTTTCAAAGACATTAACCTGGTTGCCAATGCTTCTTTTATTAAGAGTGAAATTCAAATCAACAACAGCATCAATCAAGTAGAAAAGCGCCCATTACAAGGGCAATCAAACTACGTGATCAACTCCGGTTTTTACTATGAAAATTTTGATAATGGCATCAATGCTTCGCTTACTTACAATGTGTTTGGTCCGCGAATATTTCTAGTAGGAAGCAAAGACTATGGTTCCTGGGGAGAGTTGCCACGCAACACCGTAGACTTTGCCATCACCTATCCGGTGAATCCAAAATTATCGCTCACGTTTGCTGCGCAGGACTTATTGAACCAACCGGTACAACTGGTGCAAGATACCAACGCCGATGGCAAATTTGAGCGTGATGGACAAAACGACCTTACTATCCAGAAATACAAGCGTGGCCAGTACTTTAACATTGGCATCAAACTAACGCTCTGATGGTAACGATTTAGAAATATTCACCAAACCTCGGCATCATGGTAGAGGGATAGATTTGATCTAAATTTCAAACCCCTCTATCATTATGAGAAAAAAACTTTTACTTCTTACCATTCCTCTGGTGGCAGCTCTGCTTTACTTGCAGTCGTGTACCAAGACGGAACAGATCGCATTAAAATTACCTACCGTCACCAGCTTTACGCCTACTAGCGGATTGCCCGGAGCTACAGTAACCATCACAGGTACTAATTTTGATGCCAACCCCGCAAACAACCTTGTTACTTTTAATGGATTACAAGCCACCGTTACTGCGGCGTCAACAACTTCATTAACCACTACTGTTCCTGCCAGTGCCGTTGCAGGGACTGCCGGTAAGATCACCGTTACGTCCGGAGGATTAACTGCAATCTCTGCCGACAATTTCTCGGTAACTGCAGTTCCGCCGGTAACAACTACGGTTGTAACTGGTGAAATTAACGCCGACACCCATTGGACTGCCGACATGCACATCCTTCTTTCTGGCTACGTTTATGTAACCAGCGGACACACCCTTACGATCGATGCCGGTACAATCATCAAAGGTGACAAGGCTACAAAAGGAGCCCTGATCATCGAACAAGGTGCGAAAATCATTGCTGTTGGTACGGCCGCTAAACCTATCGTATTTACTTCTAACCAACCACAAGGTCAGCGTAACTATGGCGACTGGGGTGGTGTGATCTTGTGCGGTAAGGCTCCTGTAAACTGGACAGCCGCTCCTAAGACCGATGGTACAAGCGGTACCGTTCCATCTGGCTTTGGTCAGATTGAAGGTGGCCCTCGCTCACTCTATGGTGGAACAGATGTTCACGACAACTCTGGTGCGCTTTCTTATGTGCGTATTGAGTTTGGCGGTGTAGCTTTCTCTCAAGACAACGAAATCAACGGCTTGACACTGGGCGGTGTTGGTGACGGAACAGCCATTGACCACATTCAGGTTTCGTTCGCCGGAGATGACTCTTACGAATGGTTCGGTGGAAGCGTAAACGGAAAATACCTTATCGCTCACCGCGGTTTGGATGATGACTTCGATACAGACAACGGTTTCTCAGGAAAAGTACAGTACGCTGTTGGATTGCGCGATCCCAACGTAGCTGATCAATCCGGATCAAAAGGTTTTGAATCTGACAGCTATCAATCTTCAACCAACAAGACTCAACCGACTACGGCTGTGTTCTCAAACGTAACTATCATTGGTGGTGTGGTGAATCCTAACTCTACCGCTTACGATCCTCAGTTCGTATCTGCAATCCATAACCGCAAAGGCAGTGAGCAGAAATATTTCAACTGTGTTTTTGCCGCATACCCTGCTGGTCTTTTGATCAGCAATGAAATCGGATCGACTAGTGGCGATACCTATGCTGCCCTCAACAAGTCGTTGCCTGATGTAGTGGTATTGAAAAGCTGCTTGTTTGGTGGCATCCCTACCAATCAAACAAAAACGATTTACGGAATCACTCCTGTGAACGGAACAGCGACCGCCAACTTTGACAAGAACGTAGTGATCGTTACCAACAACACTCGTTCAAGAACTCCAACGTATGAAACTGCAGGTACAGCAGGCACCGCAGGAAAATCGTCAATTGCTCCTTACCTTGACTCTGCCAATTTCTCTACCTGGTTCCAAAGCCAAAACGGTGGTACGAACTACAGTGGCCCTTACGGTTGGATCGGTGGAAACGCGCACGTGAATACAGCTTTGAACAACGTATTTGTTTATACTGAGCAAACCGGTATCCGCTTGGTTAACCCTTTCACACTAACAAACCCAAGCTTCTTCCCTTCCAGCTCTTCGCCTATCACCGTAGGTATCGCTGGTGGCCCTCCTAAAATGGTGCCTGACTTTACCGGAGCCGCAGCTGATGCGTTCTTTGATAAAGTGGATTACATCGGAGCCTTTAAGTTTGGAGGAACAGACTGGACACTTCAGTGGACCAACTGGGATCCTAACAACGCTGACTACGGTGACGCGTACTAAATCTTAACTTTCTTACACTAGTTAAAACCCCACCCCGTGTGGGGTTTTTCTTTCTCTTTCAGGTTTAATATCCTCACGATGAAACGTATTTCTCTCAACATAATAAGCGGTGAAGCTGTGGCGGGCCTCGGATTTTTCCTGGTTGGGTTGTTATTATTTTCCTGTCAGTACGACCATTTGTACAAAACGCCGGCAGGCAATCGGCACGGTTGCGATAGCGTGAACGTGACCTACACCAAATCAGTCAAGCCCATCTTCATCAACAATTGCTACAGTTGCCATTCCACCGCAGTGACCTCAGCTACCAATGGTTTCGACATGGAGAATTTCGCCTCACTAAAAGACTACCTGACGATAAGCTACGCCGGTGATGGAATTTACGGGTCAAAGTTTTCACACGCCATCCATCAGCAAGGGTATTTGCTCTATATGCCTCCAACTTATAAGCTTAACAATTGTGAATTGGGCACCATCGACAAGTGGATAAAAGCAGGAGCTCCCAATAATTAATAGAAGGGTTTTACGTACTGATTCAATGAATAAAAGAAGATGTAAGTTTTTATACGAAACAGTATTTCGCTAATCCAAAACATAACATTAGAGTAAAACATCTCCCTTTAGTTCTGTATAAGTTTGGTCGCCATTAAAGGCAGTCAGGCACCGTACGGTTAATTCTAAATATGTCACCACTTATTCAGATGAACTCGATTAGGATCAGAATGTTATCAGGGTTTCTCTTTCTCATCCTTTTGCTTATCGCTACGGCAGTCGCATCCATTACCGTACTACGCAAGACCAAGAAAATTGATCAAATCAACCTGGCCATTAATCAGTTGCAAGTGCTCACGCTCGATCTTATCAAATCAGACAATGATTATTTTGATCTTGATTTGAGCGACGAAAATTATTTCAAAACAGGCCACAGCACGCTGCTCCGTCAGCGCGACAGTCTTAACTTCATTATTCAGACGCGCGTTCAGAGCATCATGAAAGCGAGTGGAGAAATCAATTATAAAGTACGCGATAAACTTATGCACGTGTATAGGTTGGAAAAGAATTACACCGAAAAGTTTATTGCGCTAGAGAAATTGTCTTTTTCGCGCGGGTATAAAGACTTTGGATTGGAAGGAAGAATGAGGGAGTATGCACATCGGTTGGAGCGCTCCAGTTTGAACATCTATTATGTACTCACGCTTAGGCGACATGAAAAAGACTTTCTGCTTAGACACGATACTTCTTATCTGCAGCGTTTCAATCAACTGGCCGATCAGCTCATTATCCAGCGAACAAGATCGGGGGATAGCATTGTGGTTGGTCATTTGAAAATGTATAAACAACTCTTCAATCAACTGGCTGAAATTGAAATATTAATTGGCTTAAATAGTCACAGAGGTTTGCGGAATGAACTCAATTCACTCGCCTTTCAGATCGGAGATCAGTTTTACAGCCTCGCTAAGTATTCAACACAACTCACAAATGATGAGCAGAAAAACATCAACTACTTCTATTTGCTTACACTGATCGGCGCCCTGGTATTTTCCATTGGTTCTGCGTTATGGATTTCAAAACGATTGTCAGAACCTATAGCACAACTTTCGCAATTAATGACGGATCCGGCTAACGCCTACGCCTATGCGCGATTTTACAAAGTTTCTCCGGGTGCAGCCACTGAAATCAACGCACTCATGGGTTCCTTTGTAAAACTCATGCTCAAAACAGAGGAACAACTAAAGGAAATAAAGGCTAAGTCAAAGTTAGTGAGCTACCAAAATGACAAGCTAAAAAAATTGAACACTGAGCTTGACGCCTTTCTTTATAGCACAGCGCATGACCTTAGGTCACCGTTAGCTTCGCTTTCGGGTTTGATTCGGTTAACCGAAATAGAAAACCAACAGGAAAATCTGAAAGACTACATTGATCGTATGAAAAAAAGTGTAGCGCGTCAGGAAGATTTTATCACACAAATTGCAGGCTACACCAAAAACAAAAAACTCGGACTGGTTATAGAACCGATTCAACTGGAGAATCTTATTCGTGAAATTTTTGAAGCTCACAGATATAGTGAACAGCGGCCTGTAGCTCTTACTATAAAAATTCATGGAAGCAATGAAATCTATTCCGACCGCGCACGAATTCAAAGCGTTTTTAATAACCTCATATCAAATGCTATCCGTTACGCAGATCCGGAAAAAGAGATATCTCGCATTGATGTGATCGTAGAAATAGGTGAGCGAGACATCGAAATTATATTTAGCGACAATGGGATTGGAATAGAGCAAGAACATCAGAAGCGAATTTTTGAAATGTTTTACCGCGCCAATTATAACTCTAAAGGCTCAGGTCTGGGTCTGTTCATTCTGAAGAAAACCGTTGGAAAATTACGTGGAAAAGTAAGCATCAAATCAGCACCCGGTATTGGCACCACGTTGCTGATCACAATCCCTAACAAGGTTAAGCTCCATCCTGCCAAAAGCGTTAGTCAGAAACTTCTGCAATAAGAGGATGGTATCTTGATGCCGACGACGATTAATTCAGTTTAACTAAAACTTTTTCACATCAAGTTACCACCCAATGCCATAATCTTCGCCGTGGTTGCTACTGCCGCCCCAGAAGCTGTTGTGTTTCGTATCAAACCAGATGGCGTTGATGGGACCAGAGGTGCGCTCGTCGACGCTGAGTTTGTAGCCCATCTTCAACAACTCCTTCTGCACGTACGGCGGGGTGTTGGTGTTGATCAGGATATACCCTGGCTTGGGCTTGCGGTCTTGCCCATCTTCTCCTTCACCGAGTGAAAGATAAAACTGATAGCTGTTGATGTTCGGCGCTTCGGTAGCTTCCTGCACAGTCATGCCAAACTCCACCATGTTAAGAAAGAATTGCAATAAGTTCTGGTCTTGTGTGTCGCCACCCTGCACCGCAAAGGCAAGGAAAGGCTTGCCGTCTTTCAGCGCCATTGAGGGGGTGAGTGTCACACGCGGACGTTTGCCCGGTGTCACTACGTTGAAAGGATTAAGTTTCGCGTCGAGTACAAAGCTTTGCATGCGTTGACTCATGCCCACGCCGGTTTTGCCGGCGATGCAGGCGGGTATCCATCCACCACTCGGGGTGATCGACACTACCCATCCTTCTTTGTCGGCCGCCTCCACCGAAGTAGTGCCAGCCCACACGTTATTTAAATAAGCTTCGTCGAGCGGGGTAGGCACATGCACGTTCATGGCCTGGTTCCATTCCTTCAAATAATTTTGATAAGGGTTTGCTTTTCCTTCAAAGGGATACGGATCGCCGGGGCCAACTTTCGCGTCGTTCTTTTCCCAGTTGATGCTCTTCGCGCGTTCTTTGGCATATTCTTTGGAAAGCAATCCTTTCATCGGCTGGTCAGACGAGAAGGCCGGGTCGCCATAATAAAAATCACGGTCGGCAAAGGAAAGGTTCATGGCCTGATAAATCGTGTGGATGTATTTGGCCGAGTTGTAACCCATGCCTTTGAGGTCTACATTTTCAAGAATGTTCAGCGCCTGCAACATCACCGGACCTTGTGTCCACTGCTGCATCTTATATACATCGATGCCTTTGTAATTAACCGACAGCGGTTCTTCGATTTTCACTTTCCAGTTGGCGAGGTCTGCTTCGGTAAACAAGCCGCCCTGCTCCTGATTGCCGCGCACAATTTCTTTGGCGATGTCGCCTTTGTAAAAGCGGTCGTAGGCCGCATAGATGGCTTCCTTCCGCGACTTCCCTTTTTTCAATGCCTGCTGTTCGGCTTCCACCATCTTCGTCAGTGTCTCCAGCAAGTCGAGTTGCTTGAAGATTTCGCCGGCTTCGGGCGCTTCGCGCTTTTCGCCTAGGTGCGGAAGAAAAACACTTTTCGAGTACGGCCACTTTTTAATCATGTCCTTATTTCGTTCGATGGAATTGGCTGTCTGTGCTTCGATAGGATATCCTTCGGCGAGCTGCATGGCGGGGGCGAGCACTTCTTTCAGACTTAAGGTTCCGTATTCCGCCAACATGGTAGTCAAGCCCCCCACGGTGTCTGGGGTGGTTGCCGCGAGCGGCCCGAAGTTGGGCGGAAAATGGTATCCTTTGCTTTTATAAAACTCGGGGGTAGCACCCGTGGGGGCCACGCCGAGCGCGTTGATGGCAATAACTTTTCCCGTTTTCGGGTTGTAAATCAGGGCCTGGGTTTCACCTCCCCAGCTCAGCACATCCCACATGGTGCAGGTAGCGGCCAGCATGGCACAAGCTGCATCTACAGCATTTCCCCCTTTTTGAAAGGTGATGGCTCCGGCGGTGGCAGCCAGCGGTTTGCCGGTAATCGCCATCCAGTTTTTGCCGTGCAACGGGGGTTTCTGGGTTCCGCCCGGCCGGGCATTAAACGACTGACTGAACGCCATAAAAGCCGCAAACAAGAACGCCGAAGCAGAAATTAATTTCTTCATAAGCACTAGAATGTTTAGGGATGATTACCAAAGATAAACCTTGGCGGGAATAATTAGCCTATTCATGTGAGGGACAGCGAATAGCGCCAGGCCGACGGTCAAAAAAAGGCTTTTGGAAATTAGAATTATTTATTATTACCTTTGAGACTGTTAAAAAAATAAATCCTACCTGGTAGTACTCAATCCAAACTCCTGTTTATTGTCAGTCCGGCTTTTATCTATTTAGCAACATTTATCACTTAATTAAAAAAACAAATGAACATTTATGTAGCCAACATTCCCTGGAAGGCTTCCGAGGACCAGCTGAAGGATCTATTCGCTCAATACGGCGAAGTGACTTCTGCAAAGATCATCATGGACAAAGTAACGCAACGTAGCCGTGGCTTTGGTTTTGTAGAGATGGGCGATGACAACTCAGGCCGTACAGCCATTGCAGAACTCAATGGTCGTGACTTCCTTGGAAAGAGCTTAGTGGTGAACGAAGCCCGCCCTCGTGAGGAGCGCCCTGCTCGTTCAGGTGGCTTCCGCAGAAACGATTTCAATTAATTATTGTATCGATATATAGGAAGTTTAATGTCCTGACGGAAACGTCAGGACATTTTTGTTTATAGCTGTTTCATTTCTCAAACAGCACCTTCCCTCCCACGATCGTCATCATGACTTCCGTCGATAAAATCTGATCGTCGGGAATGGTCATCAGGTCTTTCGAAAACACGGTGAAGTCGGCCAGCTTTCCTTTCTCAATAGAACCTTTCACCTTTTCCTGAAACGCACCATACGCGGCATCAAGTGTGTATGATTTCAGCGCCTGCACACGCGTCATCTTTTCGTCGGGTTCATAACCACCGGGCGGTACGCCTTTCAGCGTTTGCCGTGTTACCGAAGCAAAGAAACACGCAATCGGGTTAATCGGCTCTACCGGCACGTCGGTGCCATTCACGATGTGCGCGCCCGACTTCAACAGCGACTGCCACATGTACGCACTTTCTTTGATTCGCTTTTCGCCAAGCCGATCAATCGCCCACGGTCTGTCCGAAGAAAGGTGAATCGCCTGCATGGCCGGAATCACACCCAGCTTCCCGAAGCGAGGGATATCCTGTGGACTGATGTGTTGTGCATGTTCAATCCGGAAGCGCGCGTCTTTTGCTTTGTCAGGATTTTCGGAGAAGGCAAGTTCATAGCGATCGAGGATCTCACGGTTGGCGCGGTCGCCAATAGCGTGCACACAAACTTGGAAACCTGCTTTCAATCCTAATCGTGACGCTTTCAAAATAGTATCCATCGGCATGAGCGGCATACCCGATGTTTCCTTTCTGTCGCCATATGGTTCCAACAGCCATGCGCCACGAGAGCCGAGTGCACCGTCGCTGTACAACTTTACTGACCTAACGGTGAGCCAATACGTCGTATCGATCTCGGGGCCGCGCTTGAAGTAGTCAACCACCAGCGAGCGATCAGCGCCGGAAAGCATTTCATACAGCCGCACCTTCAGCTTGTTTTCCTTCTTCAGTTGTTTGAGCAACTCCAGTTCGTCGCGGCCTACGCCGGCATCATGAAATCCGGTGATGCCATTGCGAAGGCATGCAGCTTGTGCCAGTTCAATGGCTTTCATTAATTTTTCCTTGTCCGTAGCCGGAATATATTTTTCAATAAGCGACTGTGCGTTCTCCACAAAAATTCCTGTCGGGTTGCCCATCGCATCGCGAATGATTTCGCCTCCCTCCGACGACGTCTGTTTTACCTGCTCTTTCGAAAGCTGATTGACACCGGCGATCTGCATGGCTTTGGCATTGGCAAAACCAGCATGACCACTGGCATGTGTAAGAAACACAGGATTGTTGGGCGACACGGCACTAAGCAACTCGTGTGTCTGAAATCCCTTCACCATTTTGTCGGGTTTTGAATCCCATTTGTCCTGATGCCAGCCACGCCCGATGATCCACTCGCCGGGCTGCACTTTGGCTACCGCCTCTTTTACTTTCTCTACCATCTCGGCATAGCTTTTTATGTTTTCGAGATTCAGCGTCAGCTCGCCAAAGCCTAGTCCTGTGAGATGACCATGCCCTTCAATAAATCCGGGCGTCATGGTTTTTCCTTTCAGATCGATGCGCTGCGTTTTGCTTCCCACGAATTTCTCCGCTTCCGCGAGCGTGCCGGCAAAAAGAATTTTTTCTCCCTTCACAGCTACGGCTTCCACCTGTGCATTGTTGTCGTTGCCAGTATAAATCGTGCCGCCCGAGATCACCACGTCGGCTTCGGGGCTTTTTGGCGCACAACTAAAGACAAGAATGGAAAGGAAGCATACAACAAAGTGTTTCATGGCGTTATGGTATTTCTTAAAAATAGAAAGATTCACTTTATCTTCGAACGATAATTTTATGCTATGAAAAAAATAGTGGTGTGCGGCCTTGTCTGGATGATTAGCCTTTCTGCTTTGCAGGCACAGCAAGTGGGACTTTCCTTTTCTTACTTTGTTCCGCGCAATGGCTATTTCTCCACACCGATCAGTCCGTTTTCATTGCGCGGTGTGGGCGTCAACTTAGGGCGGTATTTCGCGCTTCAAACCGGCGCGTCACTTTATCGCATGGCTGGCTTGAACATGACGGGCTTGCCCTTCGATTCAAAAGATCCGCTGCTCGGCCCTAACTTTACCATCCTGGTTCCTGCCGAATTGGTGTTTCAACTGCGCGGTCGCGTAGTTCAGTTCGACATCAAAGGCGGAGGTTTTTTCTTTTACGGCTTTGCACAAAAGCTTGACAATGGCAACATTGATCGGGCGCTGCGCACGTACCAGAAGTGGGACGTTGCCAACTCCGATTTATCGTTTCAAAATAACCCTGGCTTTGGTCCTCATTTCGGCGCCGAACTTACCGTGTACGTGACGGATCAGTTTGGCATTTCCTTCGAAACGAATTACCTGATGGGCATGGCAAGTATGCCACTGAAAGGAACTTATGTAGGAGGAAATCTTTCCGGACCGCTGCAGTCCGTTGCGGCAGACTTTAAAGATGCGAAAGTGGATTTTACCGGACTTGAGTTTTCCATCGGACTAATCTTTACTGGAAACAGTGGCGGCGGAAAAAAACCTGCGGCGCGGCGCCGGAGGTAAAGTCAGATCACGTTGTTCAGCTGCTCTTTTATTTTTTCCAGTTCGTCTTTCATCTCCACCACAAACTTTTGCATGCCGGCGTCGTTGGCTTTGGAGCCGATGGTGTTGATTTCGCGGCCGATCTCCTGCGCAATGAATCCTAATTTTTTTCCGTTGGAGTTATCTTCTTTCATTACTTTCAAAAAGTACGAGAGGTGCGTGGCCAGGCGCACACGCTCTTCCTGGATATCCAGCTTTTCGATGTAATAGATCATCTCCTGCTCCAACCTGTTCGCATCAAAGCCTTCGGTGCCCAACACCGCTGTAATATTTTCTTTCAGCTTGGCGCGGATTTTATCGGTGCGACCTGCATCAATCGAAATCACCTGATCAAGGCCGCGCTGAATATTGACGATGTAGCTTTCCAGTTTTTCGCCCAATACTTTTCCTTCGGTCTCACGGAATTTATTGCATGCGTCGATGGCTTCTTTCAACAGCGGAGTGATCTTCTCCCATTCTTTCGGGTCGATGGCTTCCACCGCGTTGGTCTGCTTTACGCCGGGTGCATCCAGCGCCAGCTGAAAAAGATCATCGTATCCAGCCATGACTTTGTCGGCCAGTTTTTTTAATTCAGCGTAATGCGCCACGAACAATTTCTCATCGTAGCGCTGTGTGGCTTCGTCACCGGTTTTGGTTTGATAATCTATGGAAACAGAAACTTTGCCACGTTCAAGTTTGTCGGTGAGCAGGTTTCTTACCTCCGATTCTTTCTCCGTAAACTTTTTAGGCAACCGAAGGGTGAGATCAAAGAATTTTGAGTTCAATGACTTTACTTCGATAACGATATTGGCTTCGTCAACATTGGCAGTCACCTGGCCGTAGCCAGTCATGGATTTGATCATACAATAAATGTTGACGCGAAGGTAAAGATTTTTTCAGCCGATGGCTAAAAGTCAAACCCAAGGCTTACCTGCACGCGAGGATCTTGCACCTGGTAATTAATTACAGGCCATGCAAGATCGCACTTCAGATAATACCCGAAGATCATAGAGCGGAAACCCATTCCATAACTATAAAGCCATGGATTGAGGTATTCTTTGATGTCGGCCACAAAGGGTCCATACACAACCTCACGCACACGGCCGGTGTTGGCCGTTCCGATCGGGATAGCACCAGTCCAGCTTGAGCCGATGTCATAGAAGCCAGTGAACTGAAGGTTGCGGAAGAAGTTGGATGTGATTGGCCCACTCGACAGCGCCCGCACCAAAGGAATTCTAAACTCAGCATTGGCTAATGCTACACTGCTTCCGTATTGCGTAGCATAATCAAAGCCACGAAGCCCGGTAGCAAATTCAGCGAAAAGAAGATTTTCGTTGTAAGAATTTAAACTGTTGACCAGCGGATTTTTTGTACCGGAATAATTGGTACTGTTGAACGCCCAGTTATCTACGCCACCAAGCAAATAGCTCTTGGGCGAATTGCCAAAGAAAGTGCCGGCATATCCGCGCACGGCAAAGACGATCTCTTTATAGATTTTCTGATAATGCCGTACATCTACATACACTTGCGAGAAACTCTTTTTGGTATTGCCCAGTCCTTCGTAATTAATGAAACTTACCTTCCCGCGGTTGCCTTCGATGATGTTCAAGCCAGTGGTGATGGAGTTGTCGTACACAAGATCAACTCTTGCACCAGCATAGAACTGCTGACGCGACGGATAAAAGCTTGGGGCAGAAGTAGGAATGCTTGAGCCGCGGTCAACAAAGTCGGTATTGCCGAAAAACGGTTTCACGCTAACACGTGTCCTCACCGAGATCGGATACGACGCACCTACTTCAATCTTCTGGAACGTGTAGCGTTGGTTTTCAGAGATTCCGTTTCCGGTCTGGTCGGAGTTGTGTGTTTGCCAGTAGATCACCTTACGATCAACACGTGCACTGAAGTCGATGCGGTGTGGCAAATATTGGAATTCGGCAAAGACATCGCCACTCTTTAAATCTGAAAGCGATACTTGCAAGCCGCCGTTGAAGCGGTAATTTTCAAGCATGTCGTTCATCTGTGTTTCCAGCTTCATGCTGAATCCCCGCAAGGGATCAACCACAAAGTTGTACACCACATTGTCGTAACTGAATTTGGGTTGATACGGAAAAGGACCCAACACTTTGCTCACTTCGCGGGCCTTCATGTACCGCGTCAGGAAAGTCTCGTTCGGTTGTGTTTTCTGTCTTACCGCCTCGTCTTCAAAAACATAGTCATCGGTATTCAGCGACTTGACGGCGGGCTTTGTCTGCGTATTAGCCTTCGGGTCTTCCCCCGGCTTTTGTTTTTCCACTGGCGCTACTTCCTCAAAGGTGTAATTGTCGGTACTGATTTCCCCGTTCGGGTTCTTGATCACTTTCGTGGTGTCGGGTTTTACCTCCACACGCGGCGACTTGATCACATTATTGGCAGAATCCGTTTTACCCACCAACCGCTGGTTGATCAGGTCTTTCAGCGAAGTAGTCTTTCCGGTTTTTACAGGCTCTTTCTTTTTTCTTTCCGTAAGGATGCGCGCCTGCAAGATTTCTTTTCTGCGCGTAGCCGGTGTAAATACTTGTCGGTCAAAATTAAATCCTTGGTCGATGTAAATATTCTCCCGTAGGTTTTGTGTGGTCACGATGGATAAAATCCGCTTGTCGAAATTAATGTCGTAATCCTTTATGCCCGAGTTGAAATTGGTCACCTGATAATACGTGCCGGTTTGAATGTTAAACCGGAACAGATTGACGATGCCGCGCTGATCGCTCAGGTAAAAGAAATTATGCTCGTCCATTGCCCGCGTGTGAAAATCCTTGCTCAACGTATGCGTCACCCTCGTAAGGCGGTTGGTGGTGGTATCAATGTTGAACAGAAAAAGATTGTAATACGGCGACAGTTTTTGCAACACCTTCGTGTCGGTGGTGAGTGAATCGGTCAGGCGGTTTGAACTAAAGACAATAGTGTTGGAATTGGGGATAAAGGCAGGATCCAGATCGTCGTAGGCATCGTTGGTAAGACGCTTGGTGCGGTCACGGCGACTACTCAACAGAAACAAATCGTTTTGTCCTTCAAAATCGGCGCTGACAATAACCAGTCGTCCGTTGTTTGAAAAACTAAAGCTGCGAATGTTACTGAACTTGTCGAGCTCACGCGGGATTTTCGATTTCGTCTTCAGGTCATACAACCAGAAAATGTATTGCCCTTCCTTCACACCAATCACACCCAAGGTGTTGGCATCAGCCCAACTCAACAAAGGCACGCGATAATCTACCGTTTGTTTGATCACGCGGTTTCCGCCTTCCAGAATCACCGACTCGCTTTCGTTTTCAAGCGACTTTACCTTGACGGTAAATTTTCCGCGGTCGTTGATGGCATAGGCTACACTCTTTCCGTCAGGGCTAATTTTCACGGTAGTGAATGTCACCTGATGATGACGCTGCCGTGTGAATTGGGTGGAGTCGGTAAGCGGTTCATAGTTTTCCGACACCCGTTTCTCCATTCCTCTATAATACTCACGCCAGTCGACCATCAATTGTTTGAAGGGAACACCGAGTGTGATCAAAATACTTTTCTCTTCGTTGCGGATGATGCGCGTGTAGTTCAAGATATTGTTGATGCTGCTCTTGCCATATTTCTCAACAATGTAATTCCAGATCGACTGGCCCACGAGGGCCGCTTCACGGTTTTGAAAGCGAAGCGCTTTATTCACGGTTTTGCTTTTCACAAGTTGACGCACATAGTCGTCCATCTCATCGTTCCAGCCATAGGCTACATAATACGATGTACCGTCAATGAACCATTCGGGCAAATTCAATAACACCGAGTTGGTGAACATTTCCTTCAGGCTGCCGCCGAACATCATTTCGTGTACCAGCAGGTTCGACATTTTGAAGACGAGCTCTTTCTTAAACTCATCCAGGTTGCCGGGGTGGGCAATTTCAACATACGGTTTGATGAATTCGGTTTCACCGCTCACGTTGTAGCGTGTGTAGTTCAAGCCAACATTACTTTGTTGCAGATCGGTGATGGAGTTGTAGAGAAATACTTTTGTTTTTTGATAAGGATAGAAGCCGAGCAAGTCAGTGATGCGGTCAAACTCCGACTCCATGTACTGAAGTGCTTCCTGTGCGAGCTTTTTTCGTTCGCCGTAGAAATAGACATCAAAATTTTCTGAGCTTAGGTACTTCCAGTCGAAGGATTTGTATTGAACGCGGTTGCGGCCAAACGTTTCGTAGGCGCGCTGGGCAAAAAGGGAAGAAAACGAAAACAACAAAGCTATTATCCCAGTCAGTCGGCACATCCTTCTCATCATAGTATTTTATGTCTTACTAAACTTCGAATATAACGATTTATAGCGTTCAATATTTGCTTCGCGGGGGATTTCGCTTTGGCCCAAAAGCCAATCCACTAACATCCCTGAAAAATACGGCGCCAGGCTCACGCCCTTGGTTCCTAACCCATTGAGCATTACCATGTTCTTGTACTGCGGATGTGCGCCCAGCACAGGTCGGCGATCGTGCGTGCTTGGCCTGATCCCCCAATTTTGGTCATGAATTTTATACGGAAGTCGCACAAGGCCATTTACCTTTTCTTCAAGCTCCGCTTTTGCCTCGGCAGAAGTTCCTCCGGTATTGTCACCGGGCTTGTAGGTTGCTCCCACCATAAAGACGTTGTCTCTACCGGTCGGCACAATGTAAGCGCTGCGGTTGAAGATTACTTTGGGTGGTGTGTGAAAAGAAATTGTCAGTGTCTCCCCTTTCAGCGGAGTGATCGGCACCCAGTCAAACCAGGGATTGTTTTTGGATTTCGATCCTTCACAAAAAGCAATGTGCGAAGCCGTCACATTTTTATAGCGAATGCTTTCCTGTGAAACCGTCATTGCGGCGTAATCGAAAGCGGCTTCTTCAAAGCTGTTCCTGCTTTTCAAAAATTCGCGCACGGCGCGCATGAATGCATTGGTATCCAGATAGCCGGCCTGGCTGATCTCTACGCCTCCAAATTCATCAAACGTCTGATCGCCATAAACACTTGACGTGAATACTTTACGGATCAAGCTTTTGAGCGACGGATCTTCGCTTCGCCCCATCCATTCATTTTGATCGGCAATAGAAATGAATGGACGATACACTGGCTGCGGATAAAAAAATCGTTGATTCAAAAATGTCTCCGCTTCAGAATAAAATTTGAACAAGTAAGGAAACAACTGGTCGGCCTCCCACGATTTCACGTTTCGCTTGCCAGTGACTGGGTTAAACAAACCCGCGGCCACCGCCGAGGCGCGGTTTTCGCGGGGCGTATCTACTACGAAGGTAGTTTTGCCCATACGGTTTAGGTGCAGCGCCAGGCACGAGCCGGCCAATCCCTGCCCCACAATGATATAGTCGTATTGATTTGTAATAGCCTGCAAATATCTCCCATTTTTTCCACGTGGCGTTTTACTTTTTCATGAATTTAATTTTCATCAAAACCTTTGACCGGATGATTCCGTTCGTTTACTTTGTATTTAAAAGTACTTTCAAATGAAGGAATTACAAGACTATGAAAAAGACCTGATCTCCATTCGGGCCATCATGGAGCGATCCGTGAAATTTCTTTCACTTAGTGGTCTTTCAGGCGTATTATCTGGCGTCTATGCGCTGATTGGAAGCGCCATCGTCTATTCCATACTTTATTACCCGTACTTTCCCATCGACTTTCATTTTCATTATGCCGACGAGCGCACCGTCGTCGATCAGCTTTTAATTGTGGCTGCGTCCGTTTTGATTCTGTCGCTGAGCACAGGTTATTTTCTGAGTATGCGCAAAGCCAAAAAATTGAATACCACTATCTGGAACACAGCGAGCAAGCAACTCTTCATCGATCTGATGATTCCGTTGGCTTCTGGCGGGTTGCTGATCGTGATTCTGTTGGTGCAGGGATATTATGGAATCGTTGCGCCGGCAAGTCTGGTGTTTTACGGACTTGCACTGCAGCAAGGAAGTCGCAGCACATACACCGAAGTAAAATACCTTGGCCTTACCGAAATAGCATTAGGGCTTACCTGCGCTGCATTGCCCGGTTACGGTTTAATCTTCTGGGCCATTGGCTTTGGCGTGATGCACATCGTTTACGGATCAGTCATGTATTTCAGGCACGAGCGGTGAAAAATCCATTTGAAAATTTAGACAAAGTACTTGAGCACAGTGCCCGACTTCAGATCATGTCGGTGCTGATGGCCAACGACTCATTTGACTTCAATGCACTGAAGGAGCTGATGGGTATTACGGACGGTAACCTTGCCACGCACATGAAGGCGCTGGAGCGCGAAAAATATATCAGCGTAATTAAGTCGTTTAAAGACAGGAAGCCCAACACGACATACAAGGCCACCGACCGCGGGCGGCAAGTGTTTAAAAAACACCTGGAAGGATTGGAACAATTGATCAAACAACAGAAGAAATAATTTTTTTTTGTCAATTAACTTTTAATTTAAAAGTACTTTTAATGAAAGTAAAAATGATCTTGCCGGCGTTGACAGAAGCAGAGAGTCCCTTCTGGAGGCCCATCAAATATTCTTTATTCCCACCACTTGGTTTAGCCACGCTCGCGGCCTACTTATCAGACGACGACAGCGTGACTTTACAAGACCAGCATGTGGAAGAAGTCGATCTTACAGACCATCCTGATCTGGTGGTGATTCAGGTGTACATCACAAACGCCTACCGGGCTTACCGTTTCGCCGATCATTACAGACAGTTAGGATCTTACGTCATCCTCGGCGGGCTGCATGTGACTTCGCTGCCCGAAGAAGCCGAACCCCATGCCGATTCAATTTTCATCGGGCCAGGCGAAGATACTTTTCCGCAGTTCCTCCTCGATTTTAAAAATAGAGTTCCTAAAAAAAGATATTACTCCACCCATCGCACTATAGAAAATATTCCGCCGGTACGCCGGGATTTGATTAAGAGAAATCTGTATCTGGTTCCCAATTCCATTGTTGTATCGCGTGGTTGTCCGCATCACTGCAATTTTTGCTACAAAGACGCCTTCTTCCAAAATGGAAAGTCTTTTTACACTCAGCGTGTGGACGATGCCTTGGCAGAAATTGACCGGTTGCCCGGAAGGCACCTCTATTTTCTGGACGATCATTTATTGGGCAACGCAAAATTTGCCAGCGAGCTCTTTGAAGGAATGAAAGGGATGAACCGCGTCTTTCAATCGGCGGGAACGGTGGATTCAATTCTTCGTGGAAACCTGATCGAGAAAGCCGCCGACGCCGGATTGCGCAGTTTGTTTGTAGGCTTCGAAACATTTTCCCCTGAGAATCTTTCGCAAAGCAACAAGAAGCAAAACCTGAAAAGGGATTATCAGGAAGCGGTTCAACGGTTGCACAGTCTGGGGATAATGATCAACGGCAGTTTTGTTTTCGGGCTTGATGATGATGACGAAGATGTTTTTAAACGCACGGTCGACTGGGGAGTAGAAAATGGAATAACTACTTCCACGTATCATATTCTCACACCGTATCCTGGCACTCAATTATATTCTGACTTTGTCAGTCAAAACAGAATCCTTTCCCATAACTGGGATGACTACGACACACGACATGTTGTTTTCAAAACAAAAAAGATTTCGGCTGAAGCGCTTGAGCACGGATACCATTGGGCCTACAAAGAGTTTTATTCGTGGAGCAACATTTACAAATCAAGCCTGCAGCACGACTCACTCAAGCACATGCTCAAACACTTTTTCTATACCAGCGGGTGGAAAAAATTTGAAGCAGTCTGGAATCTGCTCATCAAAACAAGGAATCTAAATAACATGCTCCCCGTGCTGGAGTCGATTTTATCCAAAGTTCGACCTTCCAAAAAGGAGATCGCTCATTCCTCTACATTATTACCCTATCAATCTCATTAATCACTAACTTATATTTTATGGAAACAAACCAACCTTCACTTAATGTATTCGAGCGGCTTAACCAGTGGATTCAAGAATCCATTACGGTAAAGCTTGTCTCGATCGGCTTTCTGGTACTTGTCCTGCTTATTCCCTCGTCGTGGATTCAAGACCTGATTCGCGAACGACAATTTCGTGCGGAGGAAGTGATGCAGGAAGTATCTAACAAATGGTCGGGAAGCCAAACACTTTCTGGCCCGATACTGGTAATCCCGTTTAAGGCGATCAAAAAAATCGATCATGGCAAAGACGGGGTTACGCTGGAAGAATACACCGAAAGGTATTTCCTCTTGCCCGAGACATTGTCTGTTAACGGCAAAGTAGATCCTACCCTGCTGCACCGGGGCATCTTTGATGTGGCCGTGTATTCGTCCGAACTGGAAACCAAAGCGAACTTTTCGCGCCCTGACTTTGCCTCACTCAATATCGACGAAGCCAATGTATTTTGGAAAGATGCGTACATGATCTTTGCCATCAGCGACCTGAGAGGCATCAGCGAAAACCCAACGTTTACGGTAGGTGGTGCGGGTAAATCCACGGAACCGTCGAGCAATCTGGGGATCTCCGTGCGTAAACATAACTCCTCGTCAAACGACAACGATGGATCAATCCCGGTTCCTGATTCCCACGATCCTTCGGGCACAGGCATCATCGCCAAACTTGGGTGGCAAACTGCGGAAGACTTTATTGGGAATACCGTGATTAAAATTAAACTGAAAGGAAGTCAGCGACTAAGTTTCAATCCGGTAGGAAAAACAACTACAGTGCAACTTGCGGGCACATGGAATGATCCGAGCTTTGATGGCGAGTTTCTGCCTGAAAGCCGCACTATCACCGACTCCGGTTTTGACGCTACCTGGAAAATCCTTCACTACAACAGACCTTTCTCACAGCAGTGGATTGAGGGTGGTGAAAAGCTCAGCGGCGCAGAGTTTGGTGTAAAGCTGATTGTCCCGGCCGATCAGTACCAAAAAAGTATTCGCACCTCGAAGTATGGCCAGCTCATCATCATACTCACTTTCGTTGCGCTTTTCCTGGTAGAGATCACGCGCAAGATCAGGATTCACCCCTTTCAATACATTTTGATCGGAGCAGCGCTGATCATTTACTACACATTATTGTTGAGTTTCTCGGAGCAGGTGGGCTACAACATAGCCTATTGGATCGCCTCGCTGGCCACCGCAAGCCTGATTAGTTTCTATTCTGTATCGTTCCTTAAAATCCGGTCGCTCGTGGTGTTGTTCACCAGCCTTCTAATCGTTTTTTATACGTTCATCTTCATCATCGTGCTACAGCAGGATTACTCGCTGTTGCTGGGCAGCATCGGGCTTTTCCTCATCGTAGGGTCGCTGATGTATTTCGCGCGGAAGATTGCATGGTATAAGAATTGAGTTTTTCAGTCTTCGTATATAAAGCCCGGTTCGCCGGGCTTTTTGTTTTGCCATTCACCTAAATTTAGGTGTCATGCATCGGCGCTCTTGTTTATATTTACCAGTAAACTCATTCCTATGAAATCACTGCTGCGCTCTTTACTGCTTCTGATTGTCGTTGCCAACTTTACGTTCGCACAAAAGACAAAACCCGAAGTATTCAAATCCATCGACAACAAACAAGACCTTTATTCAGGCATTGCCCAGAAAATTTGGGGCTTTGCAGAAGTCGGGTTTCAGGAGACTCAGAGCTCAGCGTTGTTGCAACAAACTTTAAAGGACGCAGGCTTTCAGGTGGAAGCAGGAGTGGCAGGAATGCCGACTGCCTTTGTGGCGACGTACGGATCCGGAAAACCGGTGATCGGAATTTTAGGAGAATTTGATGCGCTGCCCGGTGTAGCACAAGAAGCGATACCTGAACTCAAACCTATCGCCGGACAAAAAGCCGGGCACGCCTGCGGTCATCATTTGTTTGGTACTGCTTCCTCGGCAGCGGCCATCGCAGTAAAAGAATGGCTCATCGCGAATAAAAAATCAGGAACCATTAAATTTTTTGGAACACCTGCCGAAGAAGGTGGCTCGGGAAAAGTGTACATGGTGCGCGACGGACTCTTCAGTGATGTGGATGTAGTTTTTCACTGGCATCCGGGTGCGCGTAACTCGGCCAGCTATGGCTCATCATTGGCCAACAAGTCAGGCAAGTTTCGTTTTTACGGAGTAGCCTCACACGCCGCTGCATCGCCTGAGCGCGGGCGCTCCGCACTTGATGCAGTAGAAGCGATGGACATGATGGTGAATATGCTGCGCGAGCACGTAAACGAGCACACACGCATTCACTACGTGATCACGCGCGGTGGTGAAGCGCCTAACGTAGTTCCCGCGTATGCGGAAGCGTATTATTACGTGCGTCATCCCGATCCGGCGGAAGTTAAAGCCACGTGGGATTGGGTAACCAAAGCAGCGCAAGGTGCAGCGATGGGAACACAAACGCGCTATGAATCGGAAGTGACTGGCGGCGTATACAACCTGATGCCCAACGAAGTGCTAGCCAAAGTAGTGCACGACAACCTGAGCATGGTAGGTGGCTACACCTATACGCCGGAGGAGAAAGCGTTTGCGGAAAAAATTCAAATTACCTTTTCCAGAAAACCGGGGCTTGAAACAACCAACCAGGTAGAGAAGTTTGGCGCTGACGATGACAAAGGCGGAAGCACCGACGTAAGCGACATCAGTTGGGTGGTGCCTACAGCTGGCTTAAGTACTGCTACCTGGGTGCCTGGCACCGCAGCGCATAGCTGGCAAGCCGTTGCTGCCGGAGGAACCACGATCGGTTCGAAAGGTATGATGGTGGCTGCCAAAACACTGGCTGGCGCGATGATCGATGCCTTCAGCAATCCCAAGATGATTGACGAGGCGTGGGCTGAACTGAAAAAACGGAGAGGCGAAAATTTCAAGTACGAGCCACTGATCGGCGACCGTAAGCCAGCGTTGGATTACCGTAAGTAAAAATCAATTTACTTTTCGCGGAAATGATTCGGTAGGAAAATCCGGATCGTGGTGCCGAAGTGCAACTCGCTCTTCAGTTCAATCCGGCCGTTGAGCTTGTCCACCATTTTTTTGACGATGTAAAGTCCCAGACCGTTGCCGCGGCTTCGCTCGTTGGCGCGGAAATACATGTCAAACACACGCGAAAGATACATTGGATCAATTCCCTGGCCATTGTCGGCTACTTCGATCACCACTTCGTTGATCAGCTCAAACGCTTTCAACTTAATAACTGGTGATTGCGTGGTACAGAAATAAATAGAATTCTCGACCAGGTTTTGTACGATCGACTTGATCAGTACCGGATAAGAAAAAAAAGGTCGGGTTAAACTGACTTCGGTGAGCACCTGGATCGACTTGCTTACAATCTCATTTTTGAAATGATCCAGTTCCCACTCAAAAATCTGTTTGATCATTACTTCGTTATAGATCAGTTCCTGCGAACCTGCCACACTTATCGATTGAAGTTTCATCAACATCTTGTCGAGGTTGTGCGCGGTTTCATTCACCTTTTCAAAAAGTTCCAGCGCCGATCGGTCTTTCAGCGTCACCTTGGCAACTTCGGCCAACCCCATGAACGTAGTGAGCGGCCGGCGAAAATCGTGCGACGACCTGTAAAAGAAAGTATCCAACTCAGTGTACGCTTCTTTAAGTTCACGCGTGCGCTCTTTGATTTTTTCTTCCAGTCCTTCGTTCACCCTCGAAATCGCCTGGTTGCTTTCAACAAGCTCTTCGGTCTGCGCTTGTATTTCTTCTTTCTGTTCTGAAATCTCACGATTAAGTTTACTGAGTACTACGTTGGCTTCCATCAGCTCTTCCGACTGCGCGGTGATCTCTTCATTTTGTTCGGCCACTTCCTGATTCAATTTCTTCACCCGTTTGTAAAACCGGTAGATGACATACGCGCCGATCGAAATATTCACCAGAATAATCAACACAATCGCCAGAATAAATCGCTGTTGCTTTAGTTCGGCTCGCTGCAACTCCAGCTTCTTGCTTTGCAGTTCTTGTTGCTGGCTCAGAATTTTTATCTCCTTGTCTTTCTGATCCAATTCAAAGTCGTACTGCATGGTTGAAATCCGGTTGCTGAGACTTTGACTGAAGAGAGAGTCTTTGATATTTTCATAGAGCAAAGAATAGCGCACCGTTTCCGAATATCTTGACTGTAGAAGAAAAAAATCCCGCTTGTTTTTATAGATATCGCGAAGCACATCGGCTGCTTTCAATTTTTTTGCCAGGGTTTCCCCTTTGGCTAAAAATTCAGCTGCACTTTTAAAATTCTTTTTATGGATAAAAAGCTGACCGAGGGCTTGATAGGAGTAGCAAATTCCTATAGTATGATTGATCTCTTGCTCGATGGCCAGACTACGAAAATCGTAGTCCTCAGCTTTTTTGTAGTCGCCTAGTTTTTCATAAAGAATGCCGATGTTAAGCAACGTGCTCGCCACACGATCGCGAAAATTATTCTTCTCCCGCAGCGCAAGTGATTGATTGTAATAGCTTAGTGCTTTCTCATTTTCATTGCCTCGGTCGGCGAGCATTCCTAAAAGGTTAAGTGCCGACGATTCTTCGAATGAAAAATGATGACCGCGTGCAATCCGGTAGGCTTTCGAGCAAAATTCTTGAGCAAGAGTATTCTGCTCTAACAAATAATAAACCCAGGCGATCCGAAAATTCAACCTGGCTAATTCCTCCATGTAATTATTATCCTCCGCCAACCTCAATCCCTTGTAATAATATTTCAGGCTTGTCTCGTAGTTCGACACATCGGCCAGTACATAACCGATTTCACCAAACAAATTGCTAAGTTCTAGCGGATAGGAGTTGCGTTCATAAAATTTCTTCACCTGGTCAAACAGTGAAAGCGCCATTTTATAATTCCCCTGATTGGCCAAAATGATTCCACGTTGCTTTCGCACCAGGTTGATGTACTCGTTGTCAAGCGTGTCGGCGCCAAGAGCTGCCTGAATTTCATTCAGATGCTTGAGGCTGGTAGCATAATCCCCTTGCTGAGTGTAATAGGATACCAGCGCAACACCAGACCAAACCACGTCTCTCGGTACTTTCAAGGCACGACCGATATTCCAGCTACGCTTCAGGTAAGAAAACTGAAGTGCCGAATTGTTTTGCAATTCATAATATTTTGCCAGGCAGGAATAAAGAAAAGAAAGGTCTTCGGGAAACAAACTGTCTTTCTCGATGGTTAGCGCCCGGGTATAAAATACATATGCGGAGTCGATGTGGTTTTCGTTTTGAAAACCCTGCCCAAGTCGGATAAGGGCATTTCCTTCCAACCGTTTCTCGTTGATACTTCGGCTGATCTTAAGTCCTTCGCGAAATGCCCTGCGAGCGAGGGAATCCTTGCCGAGGCTCGCCTCCAAAACACCTTCACTGATCAACGATGTCGCTATTCCTTTGGCGTAATTGAGTTTTTTGCTGAGTTCGTAAGCTTCGCGAATCGCATCCTTTGCCGTAACGTTATCATACGAGAGCAGCGCGCGGCCGTATTCATTCAGCACATCAACACGATTCTCACCCGTAGTGCTTTCGGCGAGTTGGCGAAGACTGTCCAGTCGCACAGATTGAGCGACTACAACATGTACCGCAGTAGTGAGTAATAAACCAAAAAGCAGACGAATGGACAAAGGGAGAAATTTAGTCTTTACAATTTAAAGGAAATCCCCGTATGCCGCATGTGTTATTCCATTAATTTGAAAAGATCACTCTTTGTCCAAAAACGGATAACGATAGTCCGTCGGCGTGACGAATGTCTCTTTAATCGTGCGCATCGACACCCAACGCATCAGGTTGGCCTTCGCTCCGGCCTTGTCGTTAGTTCCACTGCCACGTGCGCCACCAAAAGGCTGTTGCCCCACTACGGCGCCGGTAGGCTTATCGTTGATATAAAAATTTCCCGCACTGTTCGCGAGTTTTTTGGTCGCCAGTTCTACTGCATAACGGTCTTTAGCGAGCACAGCACCAGTAAGAGCGTACGGTGAGGTTTGATCAACCAGTTCAAGTGTCTGCTCGAAGTTTTCGGAATGATACACATAGATCGTAAGCACCGGCCCGAAAATTTCTTCACACATGGTAAGGGACGAAGCATCTTTGGTGACGATTACTGTGGGCTCAATAAAATACCCTTTCGACTTGTCGTATTTTCCGCCTGCGATAATTTCGTTCAAAGGATTTTGCCGCGCCTTCTCAATGTAGCCGGCAATAGAGTCAAATGCTTTTTCGTCGATGACGGCATTCACAAAATTTCCGAAATCTTCTACCGGTCCCATTTTAATGCTGGCCAGGTCGGCGACCATATTTTTCTTCACCTCTTCCCAAAGGTTGGAAGGAACATACGCCCGCGAAGCTGCCGAACATTTCTGTCCCTGATATTCAAATGCGCCACGCACCAACGCCGTAGCCACTTCTTTCGCGTCTGCGCTCTTGTGTGCGATCACAAAATCTTTTCCGCCCGTCTCCCCAACAATTCTCGGATACGAACGGTACTTGCTGATATTTTCTCCGATCGTTTTCCACATGCTGTTGAATACGCCGGTACTTCCAGTAAATTGAATTCCTCCAAAATCTTTGTGTGTAAAAATTACCTCCGCGGCATCAGGGCCACTCACATAGATCAGATTGATCACGCCGTCGGGTAAACCTGCCTCCTTCAATACCTGCATGATTACGTTGGCCGCATAGATCTGCGTGTTGCTTGGCTTCCACACCACGGCGTTGCCCATCATGGCCATGCTCGTCGGCAGATTGCCGGCGATGGCAGTGAAGTTAAACGGCGTAAGCGCAAAAGTAAACCCTTCAAGCGGACGGTATTCAATGCGGTTCCACACTCCGGGTGATGAGATGGGTTGTTCATTATAAATCTCGCTCATGAACGCCACGTTGAAGCGAAGGAAGTCGATCAACTCACAGGCTGAATCGATCTCTGCTTGAAAGGCACTCTTCGACTGGCCGAGCATGGTGGCCGCGTTGATTTTATACCGATACGGACCCGCCAATAAATCGGCGGCCTTTAGAAAAATACTCGCACGATTTTCCCAACTAAGGTTTCCCCACAATTCCTTGGCGGCCATCGCAGCGTTGATGGCTTGCTCTACATGGCCTTTGTCGCCGGCGTGGAAATAACCAAGCACGTGCTTATGATCGTGCGGCGGCGATAATTTTTTCTTGTTGCCGGTACGCACTTCCTCGGCACCGATGTACATCGGGATATCAAGTTCTTTGGAGCGGGCTTCCGCCAATGCACTCTTTAAAGCTGCTCTTTCTTTGGTGCCCGGCGCATACGACAGCACGGGTTCGTTTTTGGGGACAGGAACTTTGAAAAATCCGTTGGACATGGTGGTATAGATTAAGCGTTAAGAATTAAAATTTTGAAGGCTCAAAATTAACAAATTATCGATCACAGAAAGTTCATCAATTCCGTGAGCGATTGGATTTCGTAATCGACTTGCGATTCGTGCTTTACCTTGGCGGGATTAAAAAAAACAGTATCGACAGAGGCGTTGCGAGCACCTGCGATATCGGTAAGCAAATTATCACCGATCATGATCGCCTGGTGCGAGGCTACCTTATTTTCGTGGAGGGCAAAATCAAAAATTTCGCGGGCAGGTTTTTTATGACCGGCACGCGCCGAGGTAATGACGTCGGTGAAATAATGAGCAATGCCCGACGACGACAGTTTGGTGGATTGAATTTCGTCGAAACCGTTGGTCACAATCACGAGCGGATATTTCGCTTTAAGGTAATCGAGGGTTTCCTTGCAGCCAGCAATCAGGTTTTTCTTTTTGGGCGAGTGCTCAAGGTATTCCGCCGAAAGGCGAAGCGACAGCTCATAATCATCCAGCCCCAGCGAAAGGAAAATCTTATGAAAGCGCTCCAGCCGAATCACGTCGCGATGCAATTGGCCACGGTCGTACAAATCCCACAACTCATTATTAACCACATAAAATGTATCCAGAAACGCCAGCTCGTTTTCGATTCCTTTTTCGTTCAATTTGAACTCAGCATACAATTCCGATAACGCTTCACGCGAATTGGTTTCATAGTCCCACAACGTGTGGTCGAGGTCGAACAAAATGCACTTGTAGCTTTTCATGTGGTACGTTATCGGTTATCCGTTATTCGCTAGTGGCCATTCGTCATCGGAAGCTACACCTGGCTGAGGGGTTTCATCTTTAGTTTGTTCAGCGTAAGCTCGCGGTTGGTGTACATGGTTTGAAAGATCGACTGATCTTTTTGAAGTACCGGATCGCGTCGCAAAAACTGAAGGATCTGTTGGGTGATATCAAACACTTCGTCTTTGATTTGATAAAACATCCATTGGTTGAATTTGCGCGAGGTAAGGATGCCCGAGTTTTTCAGGTAAATTAAATGCCGGGAGGTTTTGGTCTGGGTGAATTCAAGAATATTCTCCAGGTCAGTAATACACATTTCGCCGTTGGTCATGATCAGATGTAAAATCCGGAGCCGCGAGGTGTCGCTACACGCCAGAAAAATCTGCGCGCCAAGGTCGAGGTTAAAGTGTTTTAGCCGCACGGCAGCAAATTACAAAAAGAAAGTTGGTGAAGGCGCCTGAAAGTAGAACTAAACTCCCGTAGGATGCATCTATTCCCTCGAATCGGCTTCAATTAACCATTTTTATCCGTTAGGCATGTTTCAATCGATTTCTTACCTTTGTGAGCTTCAAAGATTGCCTGTGAAAAAGAATACGTTACTTTTTGTTTTTCTGGTCCTTTTCCTTTTTGGTGCAATAGAAAATGCATCTGCTCAAAAGCGCAGGCGCGTGATTCAGCTCTCCGGTATTGTGACCGATACGGCGGGTGCTTTTCTTCCCGGAGTGAATTTTTACGTTCCTAAAGCAGGCCGCGGAACCTCTTCACTCAACAATGGATTTTTTTCATTGCCTTTGCTGGTGGGTGACACTGTGTTGATCAGCTCGGTAGGCTACAAACGTCAGACGTATGTGGTGCCAGACGACGCCAAAGAATTTACGTCAGTGATTTTTGAAATGCACACAGACAATATTTTCCTTGATAACGTGGTGGTGACCATGCCAACGGAAGAACTTTTCAAAGAAGCTATTCTGGCGCTGAATGTACCGCTCGACAATACCGGAATTGATTCGAAAAACCTGAATGCCGATCTGCTTGCACTTATGGTGCGCACTACGCCGATGGATGGAAATGCCAACTATCGCTACTATATCAACCAGTATTCAAATTCAGCGGGCGACAAATTCCACCCGATCTACAATCCGTTTCTTAATCCGCTCAACTGGGTGAAGTTTATCAAAGACCTGAAAAAGAAGAAGCGCGAGGAAGAAAACAAACGCTGATCATCGCTTCAGCAGCAGTTCAAGAATTTCTGATTTTTTCTCACGGCTCATCGGCAATGGCTTACCCGTCACGATAAGGTCGCTACCTTCAATAGAAGTAATGGCTTTCACTGCCACAATGTACGATTTGTGAATGCGTATAAACGCCGACGCAGGCAAAACCTCTTCCACTTCCTTCATCCGCATCAGCGTAATTATTTTTTTGGATGAGGTGTGCATGACCACATAGTTTTCCATGCCTTCGACAAACAAAAGCTCGTCGTAATTTATTTTTTCGTAGCGATGGTCGGATTTCACAAAGAAGAAACTACTCACAGAGGAAGACGAAGGCTTATTCCTGAGTTGAATAAATTCGTTGGCCTTGTTCATTGCCTTCATAAGCCGCTCCAGCGGAAATGGCTTGACGAGGTAATCGAGCACATCGAGTTCGTAGCCTTGCAGCGCAAAGTTGGGATAGGCCGTTGTTAAAATTACCAACGGAGGATTCTTCAGCGATTTCAAAAATTCGATACCGGTAATCTTCGGCATCTGAATATCGAGCAACATTACGTCGACGGCGCCGGTGGCCAGCACTACGTTGGCCTGCAAGGCATCTTCGCATACGCCTGCAATTTCCACAAAGTCAATCGCATTGAGGTACGTGAGCAGTCCTTCGCGTGCCAGGGGTTCATCTTCTACAACCAGCGTTCTAATTTTCATGCTCATGCGATGTCCATCGATACCATTACCTTATATGTGCCGGGCCGCTCAATAATTTCCAACTGATGCTTGCCCGGATAAATTAATTCGAGTCTGCGTTTTACATTCTTGTGGCCGATTCCTCCTACGGGCGAGCGCACGAGATTGTCGGTAGTGTTGAAGAAATGCGCGTGAAAGCGATTGTCTTCCCTCCACATCTTCACAATGATTTTATTTTCCATCGACGAGAAGCCGGAAATGTACTTGAACGCATTCTCCATAAACGGAATAAGCATGAACGGCGCGATGGAAAAACCCTGAAGCTCCGGAGATGTTATAAAGTCGATCTTCACTTTGTCGCCTTTGCGAATTTTTTCCAGCGCCACAAAGTTCGACAAGTATTCGATTTCTTTTTCGATGGCGATTTTTTCTTCGCTGCAATCGTACAATTGAAAGCGCAGCAAATCAGAAAGTTTAATTAATGTATTGGCTGCTACGTCGGGATCTTTTTTGATGAGAAAATACACGCTGTTGATGGCATTGAAAAGGAAATGAGGATTTACCTGCGCTTTGAGGTATTGCAACTCTGACTCAATCCGCTCGCTTTCCTTGCGCCGCGCAAGGCGGTCGCTGCGAAGCTTGTCGCTAAAGAGTTTTATCGCACACAACACACCGGCAATGGCGATGATGGCAAAGAAGGCGCTGAGAAACAAAAAGGAGTAATCGTTGGCCACTTTGCTGTCGTACCGCTGAAACAAGAAGTGCATGCACGTAGCTAGTCCGCCTGAAAAAAACATGATCACCAAAATCAGGCTCAGCGCAAAGCGCACGTAATGCTGCTTGTGCAGGTAGCGCGGAAACAACACATAGGCGATGATGTAAAACGTGGAAGCATTGAAGAAAAAGTAGATGGACGTAACACCAAACAAAGGCCAGAAGCTGGTGTAGAAGTCGCGGTACAACACCATAAAGAAGGTGTAGTACATCAGCCACGCCAACACGTGGTGTATTTTATACTTATAGAATTGCTGCCAGAATGAGCGCGAGGAGTTCATACGATTTCAAAAATAGGGATTGACTCTGAATAAAAACTATTTCCTTTGACCAAGTGCTGCTGATCGTTGACCAAGTGCCAATTTTTTCATCCACAAAAAAAAAGAGGCCGCCTTCGTCAGAGACAGCCTCTTCATTTTTTCGTAACAGCAAGACTACTGTTTGGCGCCCAGCATCATCAGGTCGTTTACATTAATTTCCGTGAAGTACTTCTTCTCCCCTTTGCCTGTTTCGTACACACGGTGCACCAGCTTTCCTTCGATGGCCACTTCACTTCCTTTCTTGAGGTACTTGCCTGCCACGTCGGCGAGCTTACCCCAGATCACCAGGTTGTGCCACTGCGTGTCTTCTACTTTTTCGCCTTTCTGATTTTTGTACGTGTCGGTAGTAGCGATGGAGAAGGACGCTTTCTTCTTGTCGCCGAAGGTTTTTACTTCAGGATCTTTGCCGAGACGACCGATGAGTTGCACGCTGTTTCTTAGACTTTTCATAGTTGTAAAATTTAGATTGTGAATTGATTTTCGTTTTTGCCACCGGGTTGTTTGCCGATTGACGATGCAAAGGTGGAGGGAGTGAAAGGGCCGACTTGTATGTTAATCGATTACTTCCGGTTATACTTGGGTGTAATCGCTTGCAAACGGATAAGCAGCCATTTCAATACAAAAAACAGTGTTTTAGATGATTTCTATCATCCCTGAAAACGAATTACGAAGTGAAGTTTTCATGAAATTTGAATCAAACAAACAGGTACATATATGAAAAAGCTATTGAATGCGGGGTTGTTAATTACCTCCTTGTTCGGTTATCTGGCGTGGGGCAAAGAGCAACATGCGTTTTTATTTCAAGCCGAGGCGGAAGTGCTCGCGAAAGCTGTAGTTGACCCTATGGCCGTGATGCATCCTTTTGTGGTTTTGCCTCTTCTGGGTCAATTAATATTGGTGGTTACTCTTTTTCAAAAAGAGCCGAGTCGGTGGTTGAGTTTTCTTGGCATGGGTTGCATCGGCGTGATTATGGCCATGTTGCTGCTCATCGGTGTAATGGGCATGAAGGTAGGGATTGCACTATCCACAGTACCCTTTCTGGTAGTTGGTTTTTTTGTGGTGAAGGCAAATCGGAGAAGAGTGTAAGGTTTTTGGGGAGTTTTTTGACTAATTTGTCATCACTCATGCTCTTTAAGACACCTGGACGTGAGTAATTTCTAAACCCAAATCCAACTTATGGAAAATGAACTATCTGCCTCAGAAACCATAGTACATGAACCTCAACTAGCCAGGGCCTCGACTGGTCAACGGCTGGCCAACTACATTATTGACGTAATTGTTTTTTATCTATTAATGATCGTGCTGGGCGTGGCCATCGCGATCATATCTCCCGATACTATTGATGCATTGGATACAGAATCATCTGGTTTTGATCTGGCTGACCGTATCCTTTCGCTTTTACTATATGCTGTGTACATGGGTATTGCTGAGGCTATCTTCAACGGAAGGTCGGTGGGTAAATTCATAACCGGCACAAAAGCCGTAAACCTGGATGGAAGTAATATTTCTGCGAGTACAGCCTTCCGCAGAGGCTTTACCCGGGCGGTTCCGTTCTGCGCATTTAGTGCCTTGGGCTCACCGTGCGATCCGTGGCAAGACCGGTGGAACGATACGATGGTGATTGATGTAAAAAAATCAGCAGCTTGATGTCATCAAACACGACTCTATACCAGGACTTTCCTGTCAACATCAAACTCAAGCTCGCTGCCCTTTGGACATCGGTGACGTTATGCTATTTGTACGGCGACTACTTTGAACTGTATGTTCCTCTCAAAACCAAAGGACTGGTAGACGGTGTGAATATGCTGGATAGCCCAATCAAGTTGTTCGCCGCCTCGCTGCTCCTCGCCATTCCCGCCGTTATGGTTTTTCTTTCTGTGGCATTAAAGCCTTCGATCAACCGCACGTTGAATATTGCCTTTGGTTTTTTCTACACAGCCATCATGGTATTGATTGCAATAACTTCGATTACACCGTGGCGAGCATTTTATGTTTTCCTGGCGGTGGTCGAAAGCTGCCTCACAATGGCGATCACCATCTACGCATGGCGGTGGCCGCGAAAAGTTGATTAACTTAACATATCACCAGCAGTTTAGCGAACCAGAAAACTCAAATGAAGCCTGAGCAAATCCAAACTCTTCATCCCGATCCGTTAAAAAAGAACAAGCGCATCGCGCTGGATAAATACGAGTTCATCAAAAAGAATCTGCTGGCCATCCTCGCCAAAAAAGAACTGACGCACACCGAACTGATGGAGGCGCTTTATCAAAAGGTGAAAGATACTTTTGAAGGTGGCGTGCAATGGTATGGCGAAACCGTAAAGCTCGACCTCGAAGCACGACACGTGATTGAACGCACCACCACTAAACCTCAAAAGTATAAATTGCGATAGCGCAGCTGGTTGGCACTCATGGAAATGAGCTATCTTAGGCAGCAAAACAAATAGACCTCATGTTTGGCCAGCCACGAAAAGTAGGATTCAGAACCATTGTTGATCTTGTAAAGCGGCGGCCAACGCATCTGTTTGTCGGAGCCCTACTCACGGCAATTCCGCTGTTTGCATCTTTGGTTCTCTTCTTTATTTTTTCGTTGATGGCGTCTGATGTGCCCAACGTAGACTACGATCTTCTCAATCATAAGGGAGCTGTTGCCAAAGCCAAAATTACCAGTCTCACTACGAAGGAAAATGTCACGATCAACGACGAGCATCCATCGGTAATCCATTATCGATATGCCGTGGAGGGAAAAGAAATCGAGTCGAGTGTGGAAGTACTCTCGTCGAACCGTGTAAGCCGGCTTTCTGTGGGCGACTCCGTTGAGATCAGGCATCTGAATGGCGCCTCTATAATTACAGGCCTGGAATCCGCATCACTGCCTCTGGGCATTGTTGTGATGGCTCTCGCACCGATATTATTCATCGGCTTATTGGTGTTGGCGCTCTTGTACCTGCGGGTTAACCGCGAAGTAAAAATTTACCGCTACGGAGATATTCGTAATGCCGAACTCATCTCCATCAACACACGCTCGGGCATCATTGCGCCTACGTTCCGGCAAAACCTGGTGGTGCACTATCAATACACAACTACACGTGGTGAAAGAATTTTGGGCGAACAGGAAACCAGCGATGTGAGCTTGTTCAACCACAAAAAGTCGGGCGACACAATTAAAATATTTGTGTTGCCCGAAGATGAATCTAAGTCAGCGTTGATTTCAAGGCTTGATGAGGTGAGGAACAATTGGACAATTATCTGACGTAGCGGCAACGAATCGATCGGTCGGATCGTTTGTCGCCAAAAGACACGAAGATCACATCTCTATAATTCACTTATAACAAAAACACAGTGCAATTCTCGCTTGAAAAATCAATAGAGCTACTGTCGCGAACACCCGACGTTCTTTTTCAACTCACAAACGGGTTGTCGCCCGAATGGACATCCACCAACGAAGGACCAGAAACTTGGAGTGTGTTTGATGTCGTCGGGCATTTGATCCACGGAGAAAATACCGACTGGGTTCCCCGCGCTGAAATCATTTTGTCAGGAAACACCAACAAGCGCTTCCCTCCTTTTGATCGCTTTGCACAAGCCGAACTTTCAAAAGGAAAAGACCTCAGCCAACTGTTACACGAATTTAAAATTGCCAGAAACAATTCACTTCAAAGACTGAAGGCATTAAAAATTAATGAACAAGACCTGACGAAGACCGGAGTTCACCCGTCGTTTGGGGAAGTCACGCTGGCGCAGTTGCTCGCTACGTGGGTAGTGCACGATCTCGACCACATATCACAGATTGCACGCGTGATGGCAAAACAGTATCAAACGGAAACCGGACCGTGGATTGCATATTTGAAAATCCTTAGACAATAATTATGTATTCCGCCAAACACCTCAGCCCGATGATCCAGTCGTTTCACCTGGAGACGACGGTAGCTTTCTTTACGGATGTGATGGGTTTTACTATTGGCCGGGACGATAAAACCTATTTCATTTTATACAAAGACCAGGCGATGGTTCATATTCTTCGCGCCGGCACCGACATTGGTGAAATGGAATTCTACCTGGAAGTAGACGACGTAGATTCTGTTTGGAACGACATTAAAGGTAAAATCGAAGGGCTAAAGGTGCGTCCGCCATTCAACCGCGAATACGGCATGCGTGAAATTCATATCGTAATCCCGGAAACAAAAACGCTGATGTTTATCGGTCAAGTGATTAACTAAATCTTCCATGAACCAACCTGAAGTTTCTATTGCGCAAGCCGCCACTTTTTTGAAAGAAAGTAAATCGCTGTTTGCTCAGGTATTTGCGCACGGCTCGCTGGTAGTAGAGTATTACAAACCGGAAAAAATCGATCACCAGAAGCCACACGACCGCGATGAAATTTATGTGATCGCCTCAGGAGCAGGTACTTTTTTCAACGGCGAGCGCCGTCTCTCCGTCAACGCTGGGGATTTTCTTTTTGTCCCTGCCGACCGTGAGCACCGGTTTGAAAATTTTTCGGACGACTTTGCGACGTGGGTATTTTTTTACGGGCCCTCAGGAGGAGAAAAATAAAACCAACATATTTGTTATGTCAAAAATCGATGCATTGAAATTTCGGGTGGAAAACATCGTGCCCGTTCTCTATGTAAAAGACATGGCTCGCAGTCTTGCCTTTTACATTGACGTATTAGGGTTTACCGAAGCCGAGTGGGGCGATGAAAATTTCACAAGTATTGGCCGCGACCGGTCGGGCATTTATTTATGCAAAGGCGGCCAGGGGCAACCCGGCACCTGGGTGTGGATAGGCTTTGACGGCGACATTCAGACACTCCACCAATTCCTGATTTCAAAGGGCATAACGATCAAACTCCCTCCTACCAATTTTCCATGGGCCTTTGAAATGCACGTGCAAGACCCCGATGGTCATGTCCTTAGGTTTGGCACCGATCCTGACTCAAGCCAGCCGTTTGTTACCGGATGAGTAAAATCATTGCACTTCATCATTGCTCTTTCTATTTTAGGATACGCGATGAAGAAGTCGGAGTATCAAAAAATATTAACCGGTGGCGACCTGCGTTCGCTGGGTAAAGCTAACGCCGTAGTGAAGGCAACAAAAAATCAGGAAGATTTTGATCAGCTTTTTTCCTGCCTGCTGCTTACCGACCGTCTGGTGGTGATGCGTGCCGCCGATGCGGTAGAAAAACTGTCGGCCCACCATCACGAATACCTGGCTCCACACAAAAAGGAAGTCCTCAGGCTCTGTCATCAGGAAACGCACAAAGAATTGAAGTGGCATCTCGCCCAGCTTGTGCCGCGCTTACCGTTGTCGGCTACTGAGTTTAAGGAGTCGTGGGCGTTGCTCTCCACGTGGGCAAGAGATAAATCCAATTCGCGGATTGTGCGTGTGAACGCCGTGCAAAGTCTGGCCGATTTGGTAGCGCAGAAACGAGGCTCCGCGTCAGAGTTGTCTCTTCTCATCGCGGAGATCGAAAAGGAAAACATACCTTCCCTTAATGCGCGGATAAAATCAATTGAACACCAACTAAAGAAGTAAGCCATGGAAAACCGGCTCAAGGCAGCGTTTGATAAATACTTTGATGCACCCCTGGATGCCTGGAAATCATTTGCTCGTTATTGCGAGCTAGTCAAATTCAAGAAAAACGAAGTGATCAAACCCTACGGAAAGGCCGAGACAAACGGATACTTTATCCTCTCGGGAAGCGGTGGTGTGTTTGTGTGGAAAGGGAATAACTACGTGTGCCTCGACCTGATGTACGAAGACACCTTCTTTGCCGACTACATGTCGCTCATTACACAGCAACCCTCGCCGCTCGAAACCATCGCATTGGAAAACTCAGAAATGCTGCGCATCTCGCGAGCCAACATTGACCGGCTAAAGCAAACGGAGATTGGCAAAATTATTTTTCTGATATCCGCCGAATGGTCGTTTGTAGAAAAACAACAACAGCAAATAGATCTACTGTTAAAAACAGCTGAACAACGTTACCTTGACCTTATCACTCATCGGCCCGATATTATCCGGCGCACGCCACAGAAACACATTGCTTCTTACCTCGGGATTACCACTCAAAGTTTGAGTCGCCTTAGAAAAAATATTTGACTTTGATTTTATTACCGTTTGGTAACTTTTTTCAGTTCACTTACTGTGAACTTTGAGCCCTCCGTTAACTTAATCATTCAATTTATGAAAAGCATCTTTTCTGTTTACGTGATTATTTTTTGTTGGTGTACCGGGTTCGCACAAGAGCAAAAGTTTGAACGTCACGGCTTCTTCTTCAGTGCCTCCTTGGGTGTGTCATCACTGCACCTTGCTATGTCGGGTCAACCCGCTGAGCAACAAACCGCTTTATCTTTTCCAAATATCAAAGTAGGGAAAATGATTTCAAGCCGGTCTGCTTTGCTGTTGCACCTTCCCGGCAGCATTTATCGGTACAGCGGCACAGGTCGCTCACGCGACAGGGGATTCGAAGGAATCATTCCCTCTTTTCAATATTGGATCAAAGACAAATGGTGGGCTTTGGTTGGCGCAGGCCTGACCATGGATGCTCCTGCTTTTTATGACATCAAAAACGAAAACGAACACGATTTTTATTTCGGCCCAGCCTTACTTGCGAGCACAGGCTATGAGGTGTGGCGCAAAGGCAAAAACACTATTGACATCCAAAGTCGCGTGCATTGGGGATATTCCTCTGTTCCAGGCGGCATGCGCCACGGCCTTGCCATCAACTTTCTCATCGGATTCAACTTGTATTGACTTGGCTCATGGAAAAATTCTATTGCGTCATCGGACGGTAAAAAATAATTTGTAATTTCATTTTTAATTCAAAACCAATTCAAAAATGAAAATTGCAGTCATCATTGTTCGTGTCTTAATGGGCTTATTGTTTTTGTTTGCGTCGATTACCTACTTGTTTCATTTGTATGAGAAACCCCAACTCACGGGCACTGTAAAGCTTTTTACAGAGGGGCTTGAGGCGACGGGCTATTTCATGTACACCCTCAAGATTTTTGAACTGATCTGTGCGCTCTCGCTGCTCACCAATCGCTATGTACCGCTATTTACGGTAGTACTCTTCCCGATCACTTTAAATATATTTTTGTTTCACGCTTTCGTGGATCAGGCCACACTTCCGGTAGCCATCTTTGTGTTGGCAAGCAATCTGTTTCTGGCTTATCACTTTCGTGAACGTTACAAACCGATGTTGGCAGCGAAGTAGTGCACTAGTAGTATGGCCGTTGAGAAGAAATGTTTGGAATGCGGCGGAAAAATCATGGGCCGGATTGACAAAAAATTCTGCAGTGATCAATGCCGCATTTCATATAACAACAAACTCAATAGCGACGCCACCAACCTGGTGCGCAACATCAATAATGCCCTGCGAAAAAACAGACGCATTTTGATGGAGCTAAACACCACTGGCAAAACAAAAACCACCCGCGAGAAATTGCTGGCCAAAGGCTTTGACTTTCAATACTTCACCAGCCTGTACACCACGAAAGAGGGAGGCGTATATCACTATTGCTATGAACAAGGCTATCTGCAAACCGACAAAGACTGGTTTTTGCTGGTGGTTCGGCAAGAGAAGAACTAATCCTTCATCTTTCCTTTTTTATAGTCCGCGCAATATTCCTTAAAATAATTCTTCATCGTGTCGACGTACTCCACGGCCGTCTGAATGAGATTCGCCTGCCACAGCGATTGCGTCGAAAACTTAATCAGCGATTCCACGTCAGCCGAACCCTTGCGGGAAGCACTGCGCAGTTGTGCTGACGCCATCGCCTGCGCCATAGTAGTCATCACCGTCTCTACGTTTTTCATTTTCTTATGACAAAGCGAGTAATCGATTTTCTGCGACGTGGGCTGCAATTGTTTCAGTACGAAAAATTCTTCGCCGAGAGCAGGTGTACCCATAAAGCGCGGCAGCGCATACTGCATCAATCCCTGCACGGTGACAATTCGCTCTGACTCCGACGACCATGCTGGCTGTTTTATTTTATTGTAAGGAGCAAGCGACGAAGGGAAAGACTGTTTTACATCGAGCAGTCTGAATTTATCCTGCCGCTGGTCGATTACCAACACAGCATACCGCTTCACGCCAAGACTGCCAGTGCCCGCGATACGAAAGACCACATCCTTCACTTTGAGATATCCGTACGTTTCTTTTAGAAAATCATTGACACTCGTCTTCACCAGGTCGTAAGTTTTTTTCGATACCTGCAAGGTTTTTCCTTTGATGATTTTTAATCTCTCTTTCTTTTTGTCCACCCGCGCTTTGATCAATTCTTTTTCTTTGTGGCTTTCGGCCATTTCAAAAAATTCCTGAATCAGCGGCGGGCTTGTTTCCCGTTCGATGGCATAGGCTTTACCGCCAGCCAACTGTTTGGTGTACGCTTTCAATGCCAGGATCATCAGCCCTTCGGCTTCTTTGGAAGAATATTTCCATTGCTCTGAAGCCATGCCAATGCTGCACAGAAAGCGCACAATCTCCCACGATGCGGGCGCCAGCATAGCCTCGTCAAAATCATTGATATCAAAATAAACCAGACCGTTGGAGGCGCGGTAACTTCCAAAGTTTTCCAGGTGAAGATCACCGCATGCCCACACTGGCGGCCCTTCGCGCAAAGAGGAGTTGGTGTTCAGGTCTTCGTAAAACAAATGACACGTGGCTCGATAAAACGTAAACTCATTGTCGGTCATGAGTTTGTACTTCAGCTCGCGCGTCGGTTCAGTGCGATCGCGATGAAACTCCTTAATTCGATCCATTAATGATTTCATGCCTGCGAAATTAGTTTAGGAAGGTACTTCTTTTCACTTTAAAATTCATTACGGTTAATAAAGAGGTAATCAAGTATTCACGGTCGTGGCTTGGTTTAACCCGATTCATTAAGCATATTGCCTTCCTTGAACAATCTTGTATGATGTGGAATTTACAAAATAAGAAAGCATTGGTGACCGGCGGCACCAAAGGTATTGGCCTGGCGATTACCAAAGAGTTTCTGGAATTGGGTGCTGAGGTGCTCGTGGTAGCACGCGACACGAAAGTGATTCAGGGTAAATTGAAGAACTCTGCCAACCTATTTACTATGGATGGCGATATCAGCGACGCAGCTTTTCGCCTGCAGCTGCAAAACAAAATTGCCGAGAACTGGGGAAAGCTTGACGTGCTGGTGAACAACGTCGGCACCAACATCCGCAAAAAGTTTGTGGACTATGAGGAAGCGGAGTACCGGAAACTTTTTGAGACCAACTTGTTTGGCATGACTGAAATTACGCGAAGACTTTTTCCGTTTTTAAAAAACTCGGGAGCCGCCAGCGTGATCAACATTGCATCAGTAGCAGGAAAACTGGATGTACAGAGCGGACCTCCGTACGGTATGACCAAAGCAGCAATCATCCAGCTGACTCGCCATCTGGCGGCCGAGTGGGCTGAGTTTAATATTCGTGTAAACTCTGTTTCTCCCTGGTACATCGACACACCTCTCACCGTGCCTGTGCTCACCAATCCCGAGCGGTTGGAAAAAATTCTTGCCCGCACCCCGATGAATCGGGTCGGTCAACCGGAAGAAGTAGCAAGTTTGGTTTCATTTCTTGCGATGGATAAAGCCAGTTACATCACCGGACAGGATATAGCGGTGGATGGCGGAATGGGCGTAAAAGGCCTGTGACCAGCCAAGCATTTGTGCTAGCGCCTGATTGTTACTTTTAGTACATTTAATACTCACACTTCTCCCACAAACTATGAAAAAAATATTCCTGCTTTTGGTAACAGGCTTTGCCATTACCCTTGCGTCCGCTCAAAGAAACATTACCCCAGGCAAACCGGAAGAAAACGGTTTGTCGCCTGAGCGCCTCACACGTATCGACCAAACGTTGAATGAGTATGTGAACAAAGGCTACATACCCGGCGCCGTGGCGATCATCGTGCGCAACGGAAAAATCGTCTATGAAAAATCATTCGGCTACAGCGACGTAGAAAACAAAACGCCACTAAAAAATGACAACATCTTTCGCATTGCCTCGCAAAGCAAAGCCATCACCAGCCTGGCCGTAATGATGTTGTGGGAAGAAGGAAAATTTTCACTCGATCAGCCGATCAGTGATTTCATTCCCGAATTCAAAAATCCAAAAGTGCTGGCCACATTCAACGAAAAAGATTCGAGCTACACGACGACTCCTGCAAAAAGTGAAATCACCATTCGCCAGTTGATCACGCATTCGTCGGGCATTGATTACGCCGGCATCGGCAGTAAGGAGATGAAAGCCATTTATGCAAAAGCAGGCGTGCCCAGCGGCATTGGCAACAACGACATGGTGCTTGGCGACAAAATGAAAATCCTGGGCAAACTTCCGCTGAAGCACAATCCCGGTGAACAATGGACCTACGGTTTAAATAATGACGTACTCGGCTACTTTGTAGAAATACTTTCCGGAATGTCGTTCGATGAATTTCTTCGTCAGCGCATTTTCAAACCGCTGGGCATGAACGACACTTACTTTTATCTACCGAAAGAAAAACACAATCGTCTGGTAAGTCTGTACGAAGGCAAAGACGGAAAGCTGGTGAAAGCAGCCGCACGCGTGTACGACAAAGTAGATCCAAACTATCCGAACACGGAAGGGAAATATTTTTCCGGTGGCGCTGGATTGTCTTCTACTGTAGAAGACTATGCCAAGTTTCTTCAACTGTTTTTGAATAAAGGAGAGTACAACGGCGTTCGTTTGCTTGGTAGAAAAACCGTGGAACTCATTATGACCAACCAACTGCAAGCGCCGATCACTACCCGTTACGGATTGGGTTTCGGACTGGAGACAGCTGACAATGATTATCAATCCGTGTATAGCCTGGGTACATTCTCCTGGGGCGGTGCCTTCAACACCCACTATTGGGCCGATCCGAAAGAAAAACTCATCGGGCTCATTTTCACTAATATTTACAACACACCGCATTGGGCGATCGGCGACCGTTACAAAACATTAGTTTATCAGGCCATCATCGACTAAGTATTAACCTAGTTTCTTTTCACTGTCATGCGATTTCTTTTATACACTTTTCTCTCGCTCTGCACAGCAGCTGTAATGGCGCAAGCTCAGCAGAAGACGTATTGCAATCCGATGGACATCGATTACAAGTACAACTTCGAGCAACTCAATGAAAAAATTTCTTACCGAAGTGGAGCCGATCCAGTCATTGTCAACCACAAGGGTGAATATTATTTGTTCGTCACGATTTCCGGTGGCTGGTGGCATTCGAAAGATCTGGTGCATTGGGATTTTGTAACACCTAATAAGTGGCCGATGGAAGACATGTGCGCACCCGCTGCGCTCTCCGTGCGCGACACACTCTATTTATTTCAATCGACGTTTCTGCAGCGTCCGATTTTTTATTCACTGGAGCCGGAGAAAGGAAAACTCGAATTTTTTAATCGCTGGTTGCCGCAACTTCCAAAAGATGTTGGCCCATGGGATCCTGCTATTTTCTACGATGAGGAGCTGAACAAGTGGTACATGTATTGGGGGTCATCTAATGTGTATCCCATCTACGGCGCCGAGTTGGATAAGTCGCGAAACCTGACGTACAAAGAAAAAGACAATTACAAAGAGTTGCTCTACCTTCATCCGGAAGAGCACGGCTGGGAGCGATTCGGGCAAGACCATCGCTCAACGATAAAACCTTTTACCGAAGGCGCCTGGATGACTAAGCACAACGGCAAATACTATCTTCAATACGGAGCGCCAGGCACGGAGTACAACGTGTACGGCAACGGTACCTATGTGGCCGATCATCCACTCGGGCCGTTCACCTATGCGCCTTACAATCCGGTGTCGTACAAGCCGGGCGGATTTGTGCAAGGCGCTGGTCACGGCAATACTTTTCAGGATAACTACGGCAATTACTGGAACACCGGTACGCCGTGGGTAGCTGTGAATTGGAATTTCGAGCGACGCATCGCCATGTTCCCGGCAGGGTTTGATCGCGACGGACAAATGTATTCCAACACGCGCTTTGGCGACTTCCCACATCTCCTTCCCACCAAAAAATGGAACGACAAAGACGACTTGTTTGCAGGATGGATGCTGCTCTCCTACAAAAAAACGGCCACGGCATCGTCGTCGCTTGACACCATGCAGGCAGCAAAAGTAACGGACGAGAATCCGCGCACGTTCTGGGTAGCGCAACAAAACAAACCCGGCGAGTGGCTTTCTATCGACCTTGGGAAAGAATTTGAGGTGAACGCGATACAGGTAAATTACACTGATTACAAATCAGATATCTTCAGCAACGATCCCAACAAAGTTTATACACAGTTTAAACTGTACGCCTCTACCGATAACAAAACATGGAACCCGATTGCTGACCTGACCAAAGAAAAACGCGACCGGCCAAATGCGTACATCGAGTTGGCATCGGCTACCAAAGCGCGGTGGATAAAATACGAACATCAGTATGTGGCTTCGCCAAAATTGGCGATTAGCGACATACGCATATTCGGCAAAGGAAACGGCGCCGCACCGAAAACACCAACCGGTATTTCGGCTGTGCGTGATACAGACACGCGCAATGCTTTTGTAAAATGGGACAAAGTGAAAGACGCCGTTGGTTACAATATCCGTTGGGGAATTGCTCCTGACAAGCTGTACCAAACCTTTCAGGTGTGGGCCGACCAGCCGGCCATCAAGGAAATACGGGCACTGAACGTAGGAGTACGGTATTTCTTTGCAGTGGAGGCCTTCAGCGAAAATGGGATATCCAAACTCAGCGAAGTGAAGGAAGCAAAATAAAGACGAAATCGCCCAGTCGTCGGTGATGTAATATTTCTTTTCAGGTTTTATTAATTGTGCCCGTCCTTTTCCTCACCTTTGAGGAAATATCATAATGTATTTTCCTCAATGAAAGTATTTTTTGCATTCATGGTATTGTGGATTGGCACCACTGCATTGGCCAATGCACAAGACGATACCGATGTCCGCTGGTTTGAAAATCTATTTGTCATTCCAAAAAACAAATCGATCGACGAAGAAAATCGGATGGCCGAACAACGGCGACGCAGCGCTCAGGAAACGCACGACAAAAAAGAAGAAGCGCGGGTACTGATTGAGCTTGGCGTTCTTCATTTGTCGCGCGTGAATGATTACGAACAGGCCTTGGGCTGGTTGATCCGGTCACTGGCCATAGAAGATTCGCTGAGCCTGTACCACGAAAAAATATTTACATACATCGCGATGGCGCGTGTGTTTGAAGAAGTTGGCGACTACTACAAAAGCGCTGACTTTCTGAAAGAAGCCAAAAATCTAGATGCTACCGAAGAAGATCTTGTATTGCGTTCGTTAATTCTCAATGAATCAGGACGCATCAACGCTGCACACGGCAATACCGAGGATGCGTTTCGCGATTACAACCAGGTGCTTTCGCTCACGCGCCAATTGGAGTTGCGCTCGCGCGAAGCCGATGCTCTCTTTAATTTAGGAAGACTGCTTACCAAACAAAAGAAATACAACGAAGCGCTAAAGAGTCATAAAGAAGCATTGGCCATCCGCCGGTCACTGCGCGACAAAAGCAAAGAAGCCATGTCGCTCAATGAAATCGGTGAACTGTATCGCGGCATGAAAAATTATGAGCGGGCGATGGCCAATCATGTCGCTGCGTTGGAAATCCGTCAAAAGCTAAAAGACGAAGCCGCGCTTGTAGAATCGTACAATAATATCGGTGCACTTTACATCGGGAAAAAAGATTACAAGCGAGCCATTGCCAATCTTGAACTCGCTCTGGAAGCCGGTCGCGATGCACAAGATCAGGAACAAACATTGAAAACGTACGATTACCTAAGCCAATGTTATAAGGAGCTCAAAGATTATAAAAAAGCGCTCGCCGCGAAGGAATCGTCGTTGGGAATTCTGGATTTCATTCAGCATGATAAAAATGAACGCCAACTGCTGGAAACCCAGAATCGGTATCAGATGAAAAAGAAGGAAGGAGAAATCGATCAGTTGGAGCAAGACCGCGAGCAACGCGAAAAAGTAATTGAAGCTCAAACAAAGTTGCGCGATTTTCTTTTTCTGCTCATGGCGTTTGGTTTGATTATCGTAGTGCTCGTACTGTTTTTGTATTTGCAAAAAAGACGATCTAACAGAAAACTTCAGGAGATCAACGCCACCAAAGACAAACTGTTTTCTATCATCGGTCATGACTTAAAAGGTCCGCTCAACTCACTCACCGCCTTCTCTTCTCTCCTTCTTCACCACACCGATAGCTTGTCGAAAGACGAAATCAAAATGCTATCACTCGACCTGGATAAATCGTTAAAAAATTTATTCACACTTCTTGAAAACTTATTGGAATGGGGTCGGTCGCAAACCGGAAACATCGATTTCAAAGCAGAAGACTTTGATCTCGCTGCGGTGCTGAAAGAGAATCAGGAGTTGCTAAAAGTACTTGCCGAAAATAAAAAGATCACTCTGGTGAATAACAATCCTTCGCCGCTGCCGGCCAAAGCACATCGCCATTCGATCAATACAGTAGTGAGAAATTTAATTTCAAACGCCATCAAGTTCACTCCGCAGGGCGGAAGCATCACGCTCCTTGTAGAGTCGACAGACAAATTTCTTCGTGTAGCCGTCACCGACACCGGCGTAGGCATGAGCGAAGCCGCCATTCAAAGGCTTTTTAAGATTGGAACAAAATATTCTACGACAGGAACAGCGCAAGAGAAAGGCACCGGATTAGGACTGGTGCTATGTAAAGACTTTGTTGAGAAAAACGGTGGCACGATTGGCGTAGATAGTACTGAAGGTAAAGGATCAACCTTTTATTTCACCGTACCAAAAGGATAACCCGGTATTAGAGGAAATAAAAAAACTCCAACGGAATGCGCTGGAGTTTTTTTATGTCTCTATTTTTTTAATGCCACACCGCGATGATGATGGACATTAATGTAATTCCAATAACATGATAGCCCGCATCGATAAACCAGAGTTTGGTCGGCTTCATCAGATACATGTCGGCCATGACCAAAGGGATAACACCTATAGCGCTAAGGGCAAGACCAAGTTTTATACCCGGCACGCATTGATGAATTGAAAGCCCCATGCTCAATACACCGATGGCAAATGCAAGGACAAGCGCCATTGCCAGTGTCTTCGCCATCATCATGGCCATCATAGACTTCATCTGCGCGCGTGCTTCAGGAGTTGGCTCAGGAATATTATTCAAGGCCATCCATTGTTTTCCGAACAACACAGAAAACCACAAGGAGCCTAGCGCGAAATAAGCAACCGCCGCCACGATAATAGCAAGCCAGTTTGCATTCGAAAGAAATTGATTTAACATGGTAAAGGGGTTTAAGGTTAATGAATTTACCGTATGTATCTCACTGATACAACAAAATCATGAGGATTATGAATGAAGTGGCAGCGAGCGGTTGGAATAGTGTGAGGGTGGTAACCTTCAATCTGATGATTACAAAGCATTCCGATTATTCCAACCTAATGAGATTAATCATTATCCTCGTTCTTGTTCTTGTATTCAAATTAAAGTAGCTTAATAGCCGGTTAGCGTATGAAACGAGTTATCGGGGTTTTGTTTTTTGTCGGTACTGCTGTCCTTTCTTCAGCACAAGACAGTTTGCTTCAATCTTTAAAAAAAGAAATTGAGCAAAAGGATAAATACGTGAGCGAGCGCACAGCGCGAATCGTTCAATTAAGAAAAGAATTCTACGCAACACCGGCCGATTCATTGAAACAGAAATTTGCCATTTCTAATCAGCTCTACCACGAGTATAAAATCTTCATCTACGATTCGGCGATTGCTTATGCACACCGGCTTTCAAGCCTGGCCTCGCGGATGAATGACCATCCAAAGAAAGAATATGCCAAACTAAAAATTTCTTTCATCCTGATTTCCGCTGGCTTATTTAAAGAGACATTCGACTCTCTGCATTTGATAAAATCGAAATTGCTTCCCGATAGCTCGCGGCTTGAGTATTATAATTTAATGGCTCGTGCTAATTATGATCTCAGCGACTTTGACAACGATCCTTTTTTCCACCGTAAGTATTACCCGACCGCCAACACGTATCTTGATTCCGGAATGGCTTTGTGTCAACCTCATTCTTTTCAGCGGCTCGACATCTCCAACTACAAAAACCTAATGAACCGGGCCACCGATCAAGGTCTGGCTGACGTAATCGAATTACTGAAGTTGCCTATCAGCGCTCACCAGCGGGCAATTGCCAACCATCACTTGGGCATGTTGTACCTGCAAAAGAATGATTTTGAAAAAGCGCGTAATGCTTTTGCGGTGTCTTCCATTTACGATATCCGAACGGCCACCAAAGAGACGGCGGCCATGACCGATCTTGCTGATTTGCTCTACAAACAAGGCGATGTTGAAAATGCCTACTTGCTCATCCGCCACTCCATGGAAGATGCAGTGTTTTACGGCGCCAGGCAACGCAAAGTAAGGATCGGGTCGCTGATACCGATTATTGCCGGCGAGCGACTGAATAAATCTGAATCAGAGCGGCAGCGTTGGCTCATTTATTCGATAACGCTAACTGCGTTGGCAGCCATTATCCTGGGCTTTGTAGTCATCATCATACGGCAATACAAAAAATTAAAAGAAGCTGATCGCAAAATCCTTGACGCTAATGAAAACCTGCAGGTGATCAACCAAAAATTGCGGGAAGCAGAAAAAATCAAGGAAGAATATATTGCATACTATTTCAATATCAACTCCGACTTTCTGGATAAAATCGAGTCGGTAAAAAAATCAATTGATCAGAAATTGATTGTCAAAAAATTTGATGACTTACAAAAAGTAATCGATGGCCTCGATATGAAGCGCGAGCGCGAAGAACTGTATCGTGGATTTGATCATACCTTTCTAAAGTTGTTTCCGGATTTTGTGTCCACATTCAACTCCTTTTTCACCGAGGAGAACAAAATCGTATTGAAAGACAACCAGATTTTAAATACTGAACTGCGAATTTTCGCCCTGATCCGGCTGGGCATCAACGACACTGAAAAAATAGCCAAAATTCTGGGCTACTCTGTGAATACCATCTATGCCTACAAAACCAAGGTAAAAAGCAAATCCCTACTCCCCAACGACGAGTTTGAAGCGCAAATCAAAGAGATTAAAACGGTATAAGGCGGTGCCTACGTTCATACTCCATTAATACTTTTTACGAAAACGGATTCTTAAAAACTCACAGTATCAGCGACTTACTCATTTAAAGAGTCAAATCCGTCTATATTTTCAATTGATAATTTGACTATGGTGTGGTATAGGGAGTGATTTGTACATGATAAATTCAAAACCAAAAAAACGAAAGAATTCGGTTGAGCTACCGCCCCCGTTGAGAAATCTGGAGTTCATTGGTCAACATGAAGATCATTCTATCCTCCTGGGCGATTTTGGCGACGCGAAGATCACCGCCAAAGGAAACTTCAACCTTTCGGGAATTGTACTTTGCCGCAAAAGTACCCTTGAAATTTTTCTGGAAGGCAGCGGCACTGTGGCGTTGAACGGGCATTGCAAGACGTTGCTCATTCACAATCTCAGTGGCGATTGCACCCTTAACCTGACCGATCTGGCCTGTCGCAAAGTGCGTTGCCTGTCAGCCACCGGCAAATCAACTATTTTGTTCGGTCGGACACGCGTGATTGAAGAACTTGTGCTGGAAAACGATGCCTATGTGCGTTACCCAAACCAGGCGGTAATTCACAATTACTCGATCAGTGGCAACGCTCGCCTGGAGAAAATTGTAGAAGCAGCATAAAGCTGATTTCAATTCCAATTTTCGATTGCAGCTAGCCTGCTATTAGTAGCTGGAGAAAACTAGTTCATCATCTTTTCCAAAATCGTTCTGGCTGCCTGTGCCACCGAAGTACCCGGGCCAAAGATACCCGTTACACCTGCCTTATAAAGGAAATCATAATCCTGGGGGGGGATAACCCCACCTGCCACCACAAGAATATCAGGTCGTCCGATTTTTTTCAGCGCGCCGATCAATTCTGGAACCAACGTCTTATGGCCACCGGCAAGGCTGCTGGCGCCCACTACGTGTACGTCGTTTTCTGCGGCTTGCTTTGCAACTTCAGTTGGTGTTTGAAACAGCGGGCCGATGTCTACATCAAAACCAAGATCAGCAAAGCCGGTAGCGATGACTTTCGCACCGCGGTCGTGACCATCCTGCCCGATCTTCGCGACAAGAATACGCGGCCGTCGTCCGTCCTTTTTCGCGAAGCGATCCGAAAGCTTTTGTACTTCCTCGAGTTCTTTTTTGTTTTTCATCGCTCCCGAATATACGCCCGAAACAGTTTGAATGGTAGCCTTGTAACGCCCGAATACTTTTTCCATCGCCAGCGAAATCTCTCCCAGCGTGGCACGCTCGCGCGCAGCAACAATGGCCAACTCCAACAAATTGTCGTGGCCGGCTGCAGCCTTTTCAATCGCGTCAAGCGCTTTTTGCACTGCTTTGGCATTGCGCTCGCGTTTTAGTTTCTCGAGCCGCTCCACTTGTTCTTTTCGTACGGCCAGATTATCCACTTCCAGGATGGCGAAATCAGCCTTTTCATCGGTGACATACTTATTCACGCCTACAATCACTTCGTCGCCAGAGTCGATGCGTGCTTGCTTTGCAGCCGCAGCTTCTTCAATCCGTAATTTTGGCAAACCTCGCTCTATAGCTTTTGTCATTCCACCAAGTGATTCCACTTCTTCAATCAAAGCCCAGGCTTTTTCAGCGAGTTGTTCCGTAAGGTATTCTACATAATACGAGCCACCGAGTGGATCTACCACTTCGGTGATGCCCGTTTCCTTTTGTAAATACAGTTGAGTGTTTCGCGCAATACGTGCGGAAAAATCAGTAGGCAAAGCAATTGCTTCATCCAGTGAATTGGTGTGCAACGACTGTGTCCCTCCCAACGCAGCGGCCATAGCTTCGATGCATGTGCGCGTCACATTGTTGTAGGGGTCTTGCGCCGTCAAACTCCATCCGCTGGTCTGGCAATGCGTGCGCAGCGCCATCGACTTTTCATTTTTCGGATTGAATTGCTTCACGAGTTTCGCCCACAGTAATCGCCCGGCGCGCATCTTAGCTACTTCCATAAAAAAATTCATGCCAATACCCCAGAAAAAAGAAAGACGCGGAGCAAAGTCATCGATGGCAATTCCAGCTTTTAATCCGGCACGGATGTACTCAAGGCCATCGGCAAGGGTATACGCCAGTTCGAGATGCGCAGGCGCACCCGCTTCGTGCATGTGATAGCCGCTGATGCTAATGCTGTTGAACTTAGGCATGTGCTGCGAACAATACGAAAAGATATCTGCCACAATGCGCATCGACGGAGCCGGCGGATAAATGTAGGTATTGCGCACCATGAACTCTTTCAGAAT
>JAFDYT010000011.1:120892-252958 GCA_018266055.1 Bacteroidota bacterium | reverse complement strand
GTGGTGAGATAATTATAACGGGTGCCTAGATAATTATAACGGGTAGTGAGATACTTATCACAGGTGGTGAGATAACTATAACGGGTCGTGAGAAAGTTATAACAGGTGGTGAGATAATTATAACCAGCATTACCCCAACCAAAACGGCGAAATAATGACGAAAGCAGCGTGGACGATAAAAAACTTAGCGTGTGCTTTGGTTTAGACGGCGCTGACTTCCTTACGATCGGTGCAGCCTTAGTCACGACCGACGCCGTGCTGGCGATAGCCGGTGCCGTTGGTATAAAACCACACGCCAGGGTAGTCTTAACAGTGCAGGAATTATATAGTGTAAGTCTTTGCATACAGTTGGCATACTTTACAATCACTATGCCAACCGAGGAAACCCTTAAATCACGCTGAAATCAACGATTTTGCTTTCGAAATAAAAATTTTTGACGAAATACAACGAAACGACTAACGAAATAAAACGAAAAAGGGGTACTGTTATCCGTTAATTGCTATTGGTTAATGGTCGCAGTACAAAGTAGAGCCCCTGACAACTAAGCACCGTCAACTAACAACTAAAGTCTAGCGACTAATGACTAGGGACTACTTTGGAGGTACGAGGTAAAGTACACCGTAGGGATTCTCAGTGCTGGATTGCACTATATATATAGAGTGACGGGGGCCTCATTCAGTCATTCAATAATTCATTCATTCATTCAATAATTCAATCATTCATTCATTGATTAATCCACTCCATCATTCTGTTATTTATTGATTTTATTCAATCATCCATTCCGGCCAATTTCCCAACAAATTCCCCTTTCCTTCGTTCATACCCGAAACCTACGACCATGAAAAAATACATAGCTCTTCTGATGCTGATTGCCCCTTCGCTGGCCATCGCACAGTTTACCAAAGGTCAAGTATATCTGGGAGGTACCCTTTCTACCTCGATCAACAACAGCAATTATGTGGTGGCCTCTGGAAGCTCTTCGCCGCTCAAGACCACGTCATTTTCCTTTGCACCTACGGCGGGGTATTTTGTCAGTCCCAAACTCGCGCTGGGTGCATCCCTCGGCTATGCCGTTTCCTCCAGCGACTACGACTATCCCTATTCGTACATTACCAACAATACATTTGCCTATACCATCTTGTCGATCAAATCGGTGAACAAGAGTTTGCAGGTGGGTACGTTTGCCCGGTACTATGTGCCGCTAGCCACCAATTTTTATTTCACCGCACAGGCAGATCTTACCTTTACGCGCTCGGCGTTTGATCAAACCAATCCGAGCTTTAACGGCAACACCTTCGACGAAGTCACGCGGCGCACGCCGTCGTATTCGTTGGGTGTGTCGGTACGGCCAGCGTTTGTGTTCTTCCCCTCGCCGCGGTGGAGTGTAGAGGGCGGCGTGGGCACCCTTTCATTTACGCGCACACGCTACCTGCCCAACGTGTACTCGGCCAATAATTTTACCCTCAACGTCGGCACCTTTACCTTTGGCGTTGCCTATTACTTTAAGCGATAAGGATCAGTCATCCAATCATTCAATCATTAATTAGGCATCCGCCCACATTCAATCATTCAATCATTCAGACATTAATTAGGCATCCGCCCATATTCTGTCATTCAATCATTCAGTCATTCAATCATTGATTAATCGGCTAATTGATAATTGACTAATTAATTTAGGCATCTGCCACATTCTGTCATTCAATCATTCAAAATTCAATCATTAATTAGGCATCCGCCCATATTCAATCATTCAATAATTCAATCATTCATTCATTGATTTCCTCCGAATTCTTCCCCATCCCCACCACTTACCCGACAAAAACCGCCGGATTCTAAGTGGAATCCCATGATTTGATAAAAGTCTTTATCTTTATCAAGTTGAAAATTGACCGAAGTCCTGCCCAATGGGTGATTCATTTTTAGAATCGGAAAGAGTTACTCGCAAAAAAAGAATTGACCCTAAGCTTAAACATCTGGGGTGGATTGTGACACCGTATTTTCTGGGCATGGACACTTCCCAGCTCAATAATCACGCAGTTGAAGAATATCCTACTGAAAATGGTCCTGCCGACTATGCGCTTTTTGTGGATGGCAGGTTAATAGGAATACTTGAGGCCAAGAAAGTAACCGTGGCCACTATTAACACTCTGGAACAAGCAAAGCGCTATGCAAAAGGATTAGTCCACTCGATTGGAACGTGGAACGGTTATATGGTTCCGTTTCTGTATTCCAGCAATGGTGAGCAGATTTCTTTCCTGGATGTGCGCAATACACAAAATTTACCAAGACCACTTGCAGATTTCCATACACCACAAGCACTCAAGGAATCATTCAACAGAAATTTTGAAGTTGCTTTAAAACGACTGCATGATACACCCAATGATGGTGAGTTCATGCGACCCTACCAAAAGAAAGCAGTGAATGCTATCGAAGCTACCATTGCCGATCGCAAACGCAAGATGTTAGTAGCCATGGCTACCGGTACAGGTAAAACATTCATGGCGGTGAACTCAGTGTATCGCTTGTTAAAGTCAGGGGCGGCAAAGCGAATCTTGTTTTTAGTAGATCGAAAATCGTTGGCCGCACAAACGGCAGTTTCTTTTTCTGCTTACTCCACGCCTGCAGGTAATAAGTTTAATCAGGAGTATGAATTGTTTAGCCAGCGCTTTAGAAAAGAAGACTTTGAGGAGGGCGATAAGTTTGATATCAACGTGTTGCCTAATGAGTACCTGACCAAACCTGATGCAACCAAGACTTTTGTCTATGTAGCCACCATTCAACGCATGGCCATCAACCTGCTTGGCAAGTCGGCTGTATTTGCGGATGAGAATAATGATTCCGAGCATGAAGAAGCGGACAAGCTCGATATTCCCATTCATGCTTTTGATATCGTTATTGCCGATGAGTGTCATCGCGGGTACACGTCGCAAGACGCAAGCGTATGGAAGGAAGTGCTGGAATATTTTGATGCCATTAAGATAGGACTCACGGCCACACCCGCACTTCACACAGTGGCCTACTTTGATCAACCTATTTCCCGGTATCCCATTGAAGAGGCAATTCTGGATGGCTATCTGGTAGATTACAATGCGGTAAAGGTGAACTCTGGTGTGCGTATGACAGGAGTCTTTTTGAAAGAAGGCGAACAGGTAGAGAAGATCAACCCACAAACGGGACAATTAAGCATCGAGAATTTGGAAGATGAGCGCGCGTACGACTCATCGAAAGTGGAGCGTGAAGTAACGGTACCCGACAGTAATAAGAAAGTAATTCAAGAGATTGCCCGATATGCGCTTGACTTTGAGCGAGAGCGGGGTCGCTTTCCTAAAACGCTAATCTTTGCTGTAAACGACGTGAGCCATGTGTCGCATGCGGATCAGCTCGTCTCTATCTGCAAAGAGGTATTTAACCGGGGCGATGATTTTGTGGTGAAGATTACTGGCAATGCCAACGTAGACAGACCGCTACAGAAAATCAAAATGTTCCGTAACCGACCTGAACCCAAAGTGGTGGTGACGGTGGATATGTTGAGCACGGGTGTGGATATTCCCGCACTGGAGTTCATCGTCTTTCTCCGACCGGTGAAGTCGCGTATTTTATGGGAGCAGATGTTGGGCCGCGGTACGCGCCGGTGCAATGACATTAATAAAGACTCATTTACTGTTTTCGACTGCTTTGATGGCACACTGATTGAATACTTTAAGAATGTTTCCAATTTTAAGTTCGAGGCACCGGGCACACCTGCGGTACCTATTGAAGAAATAATTCGCCGGATTTACAACAACGAAGACCGTGAGTATAATGTAGGTGTATTGGTCAAGCGTCTGCGACGAATTGAGAAAACCATGAGTGCCGATGCACGTCTTGATTTTGCAGTGTACATTCCTGACGGTGATATTGGCGCATTTGCCAATGCAGTGCCGCGACTGATTAAAAACGATTTTGGGCCAACCATGAAGTTGCTAAACAATAAAGACTTTCAGCGGCTTTTGGTTAATTACAAAAAACCACCCCAAACCTTTTATGTAGCCCGCGAGCAGGAGGATACCGTGTATTCCGAACCCGTTTTTAATGTGGGCGACCGATACCTAAAGCCGGCAGAATACCTGGTGGCATTTTCTGAATTTGTAAAAACACATAAGGCAGACATTGATGCCATGAAGGTAGTGCTGGAAAAACCGAAGGGGTGGAATACACAAGTTCTTCGCGACTTGCGCAAGCTATTGCTTCAAAATCATTTTCAGGAGCCTGACCTGCGCAAAGCCCACAATCTGGTGTATCACAAAAGCCTCGTTGATATTATCAGCATGATAAAACATGCCGATAAAAAGGAGCCTTTACTCAGTGTGAATGAGCGTATCGACAAAGCAATTGAAAAAGTGTTTGGGGATAAGATTTTAGATAGCGCGCAGCAAGAATGGATTAGCTATATTAAAGAACACTTAGTGACAAATCTCACTTTGGAAGAAGACGACTTTAATGACATGCCTGTGTTCGAAAATCATGGAGGGTTAGGTAGGTTTAAAAGACTATTTAAACAAGACTATAAAATTTTAATTGAGGAGATTAATGCAGCCATCGCTGCATAAAAAAGTATGAGTGATATAGTAAACAAACTCTGGGGCTTTTGCCACACCCTGCGCCACGATGGGGTGGACTATGGCGATTATATAGAACAGCTCACCTACCTGCTATTTTTAAAAATGGCTGATGAACGCAGTGTGGATGTTCCCAAAAAGTACAATTGGAATAGCCTGAAAGAACTCAGCGGCACCGACCTCACCGACCACTACCAGGAAGTGCTGCGCAAATTGCGCGAAGAGAAAGGCATACTTGGCAAAATATTCACGCAAGCCATGCCGCGCATCAACAACCCCGTAAACCTCAAGCGCCTCATTAACATGATTGACGAGGAAGACTGGAGCAGCATGGATGTGGATGTAAAGGGAGAAGCCTTTGAAGGGCTGCTGGAGAAGAGCGCGAGTGAAGGAAAGAAAGGAGCAGGACAATACTTTACACCACGACCACTTATACAGAGTATGGTGCGCGTGATGAGGCCTGACCCACGCACTAAGAGTGATTTCACGATCTGCGATCCCTCGTGTGGCACCGGTGGTTTTTTAATTGCGGCGTATGAATGGCTGATGAAGGAAACCAAAGGCGCTCTCGACCGCGACTCCATCAAGCGTATCAAAAACAAAACCTATTACGGGCAAGAGCTGGTACCACGCCCCGCGCGTTTGGCCATGATGAATTTGTTTTTGCACGGCGTAACCAGCGAGATAAAAATCGGCGACACTATTTACGAACCGTTTGACGGCAAGAAGTTCGATTGCATTCTCACCAATCCACCATTCGGCACCAAAGGCGCTAACCAGGCACCCGAGCGCGAAGACTTTACTATTAGCACAAGCAACAAGCAACTCAACTTTGTGCAACATTATCTGAGCGCACTAAAGCCCGGTGGCCGCGCAGCTGTGGTGCTGCCCGATAATGTGTTGTTTGAAGACAAAGCCGGAGAGGTGTTTAAGATACTGATGCAAGATTGCAACCTGCATACCATTTTGCGTTTACCCCGCGGCACGTTTACACCCTATGCACAAGGTGTGAAGGCGAATGTGATTTTCTTACAGAAGGGATTGCCCACCGAAAACGTGTGGATATTTGATGCACGCAGCAACGTGGAAGGCATTACCAAGAAGGACCGCCCGCTTAGCGCGAAGCACTTTGAAGAATTTGAGAAGTGCTACGGTGCCGACCCTAACGGACAAAGCAAACGCAAAGACTCAGGTGAAGAAGGTCGCTTTAGAAAGTTTAATATAAAGGAGGTAGAGAAGCGCGATTATAAACTGGATATCACCTGGCTGAAAGACGAAAGCCTGGAAGATGCCGACAGTTTACCCGAACCCAACGTGTTGGCTACTGAAGCCATTACGGAGTTAGAAGCAGTGGTAGATGATTTAAGAGAAGTTTTGGAATTATTAGAAAATAATGGAGAGTGAATTACCAAAAGGCTGGTCAGCTCAGAGATTGGATGAGTTAGCTGAAAACTCTGAATATCCGATAGGTGACGGTGATCATGGTCAAATTAAGCCATCAATGTATCAAAGTGATGGTATACCCTATATAAGAGTTTCTGACATGGGGTGGGGTACTCTCGATTTAAGTAAGGTAGTTTATATTTCAAATGAAGTACATAAACAGAATTTGAAAAGTAAACTAAAACCAGGTGATGTTTTAATCGCTAAGACTGGTGCAACAATTGGTAAATGTTGTATTGTGCCGGATGATGTAACTGAAGCCAATACAACATCTTCGGTTGGCAAAATATCTCTTAATCATGAATTGTATTTGCCTAAATTATTACTTTACTATTTCTTGACGCTTGAGTTCAAGGAGTTCATGTGGTCTATAAGCGAAAGAACTGCACAGCCTGGATTCAATAATAGGGATATAAAACTTTTTTCTATACCTGTTCCGCCGCCCAATGAACAGAAGCGCATTGTGGCGAAGTTGGATAAGTTGATGGAGAAAATAGACCGCAGCCGTGCGCGCCTGGAGCGCATACCCAAAATCTTAAAACGCTTCCGCCAAAGCATTCTCTCTGCTGCAGTTACTGGTAAGTTAACAGAGGAGTGGAGAGGCAAGAATGGAATTGTTGAGGAGTGGCAGCTGCATAGATTGAGCGATTTGGTGGACGTTATCGGTGGGTATGCGTACAAAAGTGGAACGTTCCTTGAGAAAGGGAATAACCAAGTGTTACGTATAGGTAACATAAAACCTTATGAGATTAATTTCGATTATTCACCGGTTTATGTAGATAATGAACTTGCAGAAGATACAGACAAATTTCGAGTTCAAGAAAACGACATATTGCTATCAATGACTGGCACGAAGTACAAACGAGATTATGGATATGCTTGTATTGCACGAAAAGACTCGAAAAATAGTTTTATTAACCAACGTGTATCAATTGTCAGAGTAAAAAAAGATATGGATCCAAATTACCTTTTGCATTGGCTTCAGACGGATGCATTTAAGAATCAGTTTTTTTCTGGCGAGACAGGTAATGTGAATCAAGGAAATGTTGGAATGTCTGGCATCAAGGATTCAGTTATTGAATTACCATCACAGCCTGAGCAATTCGAAATTGCAGCTACCATCAATCGACTATTTGAGTTGGCAAATAAAATCGAAGCCCGTTACAACAAGGCGAAAGCGCAGTTAGATAGACTGCCTCAAGCCTTACTGGCCAAAGCCTTCCGCGGTGAGCTGGTGCCCCAAGATGAAAATGATGAGCCAGCTAGTGTGTTGTTGGAGAGGATAAAGCGTGATAGAGGCACTTATAAAAAGATAAAGAAATATACGATTGAAGAAGAACATTTTAATCTCGCTGCAGAACCTTAATGCGAAATAGCTTTCTTAGATATGGCATTTTTCTGATTCTCTGGGCAACTCCAATTGCCTTTCAGAGTTATGTTGAACAGTTCCTTGATAAATTTTGGGTTACACCCTTTGTCTCAACCTTCAAGTCATCATTAGTTATTGATGTTGTCTTAAGTTCAGTACTTTGTTTCGTTTTAGTTCAGTTTGTTCTCAACAAATTGAGAAAAATGAGATTGGATTGGCATGATGTATTTTACTCCTTTTTATTAACATCGTATTTGTTTTTGTATCGTGCCAACTGGCTTGGCTTTGATCATTGGCAGTTCTATAAAATGCAACTGTGGACAAATGTGGCTTATGTTGATTGCCTATTAGTGTTGCCATTTATTCTACTTGTATATTTATTGATTCCTCAAAAAGGATACTTTAAAAATCAATTAAATGATCAATTTAAATTGCTGAATGATTCACCTATTGATTCTTCGAGACAGGATGAACTAAACAGGAATGAGTTTGCGGAATTTGTGGCTGATCACATTGTAAATAATTTTAGTTCAGGCTCATTTGCAATTGGAATCAATGCTCAATGGGGAGATGGTAAAACTTCGTTTCAAAACTTGATTGGTAATCACATCAAAATAAAAGATTCAAGTGCGATAATATTTGCTTTTAATCCGTGGAAAAGTATTGACGAGAAGAAAATCATTAGTGACTTTTTTGAACTTTTTAGCGATACGGTGCGTGCATTAGATTTTCGGCTTGGCGAAAAGATTTCTATCTATGGAAGGAAACTTCTTGCAACATCGAATAGTTGGTGGAGTTCTCTTTTGCAGCAAATATTTTATCCAGAAGACAATATTGAAAACCAGTTTGTGATAATCAATCGATTACTTGAAAAACTCGATAGGCGAATCGTTGTGTTTGTTGATGACCTTGATCGCCTTTCTACTGATGAAATCATGGAAGTGGTAAAGCTTATCAGGAATAGCGCAAGTTTTCGCAATACTTTTTTTGTAGTTGGGTATGATCACGAATATATGAAGGTTGCGCTGGAAAAACACAATAAATACGGTAAAGATGATTTTCTTGAAAAGATATTTCAAATCCAGATCGATTTGCATAGTATTCCCCCTTCAGTAATAATTCAGAATTTAAAGAAGCATCTTAATGAGTTGCTTCCAGATTATTTAGACCAAATTAATTTGATTTCTGGTTATAAGTCTCAATCGATAAGTCCTTATGTAGGTGTAGGGCAAAGTCAAATTAATGTAAGTGATTATTTGCCTGAATTTTTGGATAACCTTCGGGATGTAAAAAGATTCTCAAATTTTTTTGCACTGAACTTCAAGCAGGTCTCGACTGAAGTCGACTTTCAAGAGTACTTCATTATTTGCCTTATCAGATTTAAGTATCCAGCATTTATTAAAGAATTGAAAGAATATGAAAAAAATCTTTGATGAAGATATTATAAAAGGGACGCTCAAATTAAGCGAAGAAAATGGTCTTGAAGACCTTATCAGTAAACTTCCTCCGGGCCGGCATGGTGGAGCAATAAGGAAGATTTTTGATATTTTATTTGGGGGTTCTATTATGGAAAAGAGTAGAAAGTCAATTATTTATTCGGATAACTTCCATATATATTTTAGTAATCAGTTAGATAATAAAGGCATTTTGTTTGGGGAGTTTATGCCGTTGTTTGAAAAGTCATGGACGGAAATGCAAGTGTATATCGAAAATTGGTTGAAGGATGGGAAGGAAGGATACCTTATTGCGAATCTTGATGAAATTGACATGTTCGGAAGTAGAGATAGATTTGAAAAAGCTACATATACAATAATAACTCTTGTTAATAGAGGTATTCGCTCTGAATCGATTCTTGTTAATTGGATAAACGCAATTGATAAACATGAAGCTAAAATCAAAGAACTGTACGGAGGTGATTATTCATTCTTTAAATCGCTATTTGTCCCGGATGAAAATCCTTTCCTGTTTGATACCTATGCAATAAGGTTGCTATTGCGTAGATATATTGACAAGCCTAGCGATTTCTATTTTCCATTAGATAAAGCCACATTACAAAGTATATCTGTTCAAAGACTGAGGCAATACATTGAGTCTCGCTCTGAATTTGATGTAAGGGTTTTTAATTACTTCTACTACAATTGTTGGTATGCAAAAACTGAAAATGATCGAGTATTAATTTTGGACAGTGCAAATGATATCATCTTGAAATATATACTTAGATTTCCAGATGAATACCTTCGATTTACTATCAGATCAAAATTTACTCCACATCTAGATGAACAATATACGTTTGAGCCGTTTACGCCTCAATATTTTGGTTCATGGGATAATTTTCAAAGCTTTTTGACGGAACGTGCTAAGGTCAATCCAGAATTTCAAGTAATGTTGAAGTTCTTTGAAGAATTTAAAGTTAGCAATTATGAATTCTTTTTTGCTAAAATGGTTCCCTGGATTGAAGCTGATGAAAATGGTAATTCCAAACTCAAGAGCTTTAAGGATCAAACTTTCGAGAATTTTGTGAGTGAGATGGAGACACGAATAAAATCAAAATAGTCATGGCTTTTGAACCCGAAAGAATTACTCTTGAGCATTTGCTCAAGGCCGTAGAAGAAGTAGAGAATGAAAAAATCTCACTTGAGCCATCAACAGGTTATGATGCAATAATAAACGGCAAGGCGTATCCGCCGAAGGATATACTTCGGTATGCTCATTTCATATTAAACGGGGAGAGGATTTGGTTGATTGCGGGCGGTGAACCAACCAATAAATATTTGAGGAAGTTGGGAATTCAGGTTATCAAAAAGCCCATTAATAATAATGTGTCTAATGAATTGACTGGTACCATTTGGAAATTGGGGTGCAGATGGGGCACTAACGCTCCGGATTTTTATGAATTCATAAAGGAGGAGAAAATAGTAATAGGTATTGAGACTAGATTATACAATAAGGGTGACTTAGTGGCTCTAACAGATGGGTTCACTGTTAAGGCGATCGCGAAATTGTTACACGATCCTATAAGTGTGTTTGAGAAACCTGAGTTTGAACCACGTTTTAAAGAATTTGAAATCGAATACTCGGATCGGATCAACTACGCAAACGCTGACTGGTATGAATTGAAGGAAAGTGAATATTTTAATTTTCAACTTCAAGCAGGTATTCGTCAGATACAAGACAAATCAGTTAGGGAGAAGATACAAAAAGTATGGAGCCGAGGATTGACACTAAATAGACAGCAACAAAATTCAAAAAATACCGAAGCTAAGAACATTATACTCTTTGGGCCTCCCGGTACCGGTAAAACATTCAATTCGATTTATCACGCCGTATCTATCGTAGAGAATAGAGATATCAAGCAATTGTACAAAGAAGAGCGTAAGGACGTAAAAATCAGATATGATAAATATGTGACCAATGGTAAAATTGTATTCATCACATTTCATCAAAGTTTGAGCTACGAGGATTTTATTGAAGGCATAAAGCCAAAAACAGAAAGTAGTCGCGTTGTGTATGAAGTGGAAAATGGCATCTTCAAAAGAATGTGCAGTAAGGCAAGATTTATTGATGGTAATTTTGACGAAGTATTAGAAAAGTTTAAGGCTGCGATTTCAGAGCCTGAAGGTCAAAATTCCATTCGCATAAAGGGGCAGGGAACCACATTTGATATAGTTTATCGCGGTACTAATGTATTTTATGTGCAACCCCTAAATTCTACAAAAGAGAATCCGTGGTATCCTGTGAATATTGAGAACATCAGAAAGGCTTTTCAAACTCAGAATTACGATGGAATTTATAACCCTACTTATGTACGTGAAGTGATCAACTTCATGGCAAGAGAATATAAATTAGTGAGGGGTACAAATCAAACGAAGGAGAAAGAGAATTACGTTTTGATTATTGATGAGATTAACCGAGCCAATGTATCGCAGGCTTTTGGTGAATTAATTACATTAATTGAAGTAGATAAACGTGAAGGCAAACCGGAGGAAATAAGTGTGGAGTTGCCGTACAGTAAGCAACAATTTTCAGTTCCGGATAATCTCTCCATTGTTGGCACAATGAATACAGCAGATCGAAGCGTGGAAGCTTTAGATACTGCGCTGCGAAGAAGATTTGATTTTGTAGAGATGCCGCCCCGCTATGATTTGAAGGAGCTAGAAGTTGAAATCGAAGGAATTAAGCTTTCAGATTTGCTTCAGGTAATTAACAAGAGATTGGAGAAACTACTTTCCAAAGATCACTTGATTGGGCATAGTTATTTCGTCTCTGTCAAAAATGCAGATCAACTAAGAAACGCATTTAAAAACAAGATCATACCCTTGCTTCAAGAGTATTTTTATGGTGATTTCGGGAAAATTGGATTAGTGCTGGGTACTGGCTTTGTTGATGAAGTAGAAGAGGTAAAGACCTCAGATAAGTTCTTCGCCTCATTTAAGACGTACGATGCAACCGAACTGGTAGCAAGACCAATTTACCGCCTCAAAACCATTGATAATAATTTCGAAATCATTTCTGCAGTAAAATCACTAATGTTTCCGTAGGCTTGATTAGCAAAACCAAAAATAGGATTACAGTCTCAGAGCACCAATCGATTCAGGTAGGTTATGAATCCAATGATGGACACTTTGAGAAACATCACTTAGATGCTCTTCAGGCATTTTATGGAAAAGGTGTTCCCTATTTTACATTAATTAATAATGGAGTTAAGTTCAATGAGTTTGTTGGGGTTCTGCAGGTAGGGGGGCTTACCATTGAAGTGTTGCCAAAAACAGATAATGGCGAAAATCAACGATGGCAAGAATTATTGGTGGGCATGTTACGGGCAATTGGTCATCTTGATGTATATGCGCCATCGAGTTCAGCATTAAGCCTGAAACCAAACTCTATCCTTGATTTGTATTTTGAATTGTTTCTTGCTGAAGTTGAAAGTCTATTACATACAGGCCTTACTAAGAAATACAGAAAAGCAGAAGGTAATCAGTCTGCGCTGCGCGGAGCTATTCAATTTGGAAAGCAAGTTCAACGGAATCTTGTTCATCAGGAACGTTTCTACATTACCTATACGGTTTATAATAAGGAAAATAAACTGAACCAGATTCTTTATAAAACATTGCAATTGTTAAGCCGCATTAATACCAATGTTCTGCTTTCAAGTAGAATTTCTTCTGCGCTTATCGATTTCCCTGAACTGTCAGATATTAAGGTGAATGCCGAACTATTTGACCGGATTGTCTACACGCGAAAGACGGAATCGTATCGCAGGGCTATTGAAATTGCCAGACTTCTTTTATTGCACTATCATCCTGACCTAAGACGAGGTAGAAACGATGTGTTAGCACTGATGTTTGACATGAATTTCTTGTGGGAACGATTTGTCTATAAAAGCCTTTGGAAGCATCCACACGAAAACCAAACCATTGAGGCGCAAACCAGCAAAGATTTCTGGAAACCAAAGAGTGGCTGGAATGTTCGCATGAAACCGGATATAGTAATTAATAAAGACAAGGAAAATTGCATTGTGCTGGATACGAAATGGAAAAACCTGAATGGGTATAATCCTTCACCAGAAGATTTACGGCAAATGTTTGCGTATTCTCATTATTATGGAGCTAAGCGAACTATGTTGATATACCCTGGAGAAGAAACCAAGACTTCGCCAGGTCAGTATTTTGATTCAGAAGGAAATCTTTCTGATCGTGAATGTATTGTTGTTCAAATTGCTGTTAAAAATAACATAACCCAATGGCAGGAAAGTATTGCTGCTATTGTAAACTCTAACTCCCCAACCCAATCCCTCCATGAAAACATCGCACGCTGACAGGCAAACGGAAAACTCAACCGGGGCCAAAACAAAACAGGGTTGGGTGAACTATGTGCTGGAGTTTTTGATGCTGTTTATGGCGGTGTTTCTGGGTTTCGTGGCAGAAAACATCAGGGAAAGCAGCGGCGAGCGCGAAACCGAAAAGCAATACATTGTGTCGCTGCTCAACGACCTCACCACCGACGTGCACAACATAGACGCCGTGCAGGCCCGCAACCACGAAGCCAAACAAACCGGCGACTCGCTGTTCCTGCTCCTCACCCTGCCCGACTTCAGCAAACATACCAACGCCATCTATTACCTGGGAAGAACGTATTCGTCGCGCAGCTATTTTAACCTGACCGACGGTACTTTAAAACAACTTAACAATGCCGGCGGACTTCGGCTCATCACCCGCCAGCCGGTGGTTGACAGTCTGCAGGAGTATCAGTACCTCTATGCCGAGATTGTAAAAGGGCAGGAGTTAAAAGAAGTACAGTTGATCAACTACCGCGATTTGATGAGCAAGGTGTTTGACGTGCGCGTACTGGAAACGATGGTGGTGGGAGAGACGATCCTGCGGCCCAAAGGAAACCCGCCGTTGTTTTCGCAGCAGAAAGAGTTGCTCAACGAACTGCTGATGAAAGCGCATTTTGTAAAACGTAACAACGCCCAACTCATCAACATGCTCGATAGGATGAAACGCAAAGCCCTGAACCTGCAGGCGGTGATAAGAAAAGAATATGGATCAGAATTTACAGGATTATAGAGTTCACATAATTGATGAAAAAATTCATTCTTATCATATTATTGAGTGCGCTGACCATGTCGGCCTACAGTCAAAAGAAAAGGGAACCGCAATTTGAAACCGCCGGAGAGCAAGAGGAGTATTGGACAAAGCAATTTTTTAAGAAAGAGTACAGGCGCCAAAAGCATTCCAGATTTACAGGTCAGATAAAAAGACTGGACGAGCACACCTTTCAGTTTGACACCGTTACACTAAAGGTGGTAAATACTCCACCTGATTTAGTAATGATAGTGGAAGAAGGGCTCTTACAACCCTGGGCTAGCGGAACAACTATTAGCGACATGGAAGAACTAACCGCCTTAAATCCGCCGCCAACCGTAAAGAGAATCAGGTTTTTATTGCATCACAAAGGCTTTGTCAATCCTATCGTTTGGTTTTTTGAATTGACAAACAACGCCGCCACCCCGCTCACCGACAGGAAGACATTCATTAAAGGATCAACCTTAACATTTTTGAAACAAGGATGGGTGAGGATATAAGGTGTGCACTCATTTACGCTCTGAGTTTCGTGCTGGATTATACTCGCCCGTGTCGGAGTCCTTCACAGCCAAGTTTATGGTAATAACTTTATATATTGAAGAATGAAAATAAAAGAAAAATTTATTACCCGACTATCCCTTTTAGTGGCGATGGTAATGGTGTTGCTTGTGGCAGCGTGCACCTCTGATAAAAGCGACAGGAATTGTAGCCAGTTCAGGTCGGGAGATTTTATTATCAGAATCAAAGGAAAGCAGGACATGAATACATTTCTTATTTCCAGAAAGGATTCAACTCAAATCGAAGTCAATGCCCTTACCAATGATACTAGCTGGGTATCGGTACGCTGGATCGATGATTGTAATTGCGAAATGAGAATATTGAGGACTACCAAACATTTGCCGGACTCGATAGTACAAATAAGAAATGCTATGATCATTAAAACAGAAATAGTTAGTACTACCAGAGACTATTATTTATTTAGGTCTAAGACGGATAATTCTCCCATTATTTTATCCGACACCGCCTGGGTAAAGAAATGAGCAAAAAATGTATTGCCTCGTGTTGCCAGTCTGCATGTCAGGTGTTGTAAGATTTTCGTAGACAGAGTTTTGATGTTTTGAACTCGGGCTGATTGATGGAAGAACACCGTCAATGGCGGGGGAAGTAGTTACTTATAACAAGAAATTTATCTTAATTTTAAATAGGAATATTTCAAGCCGATATGAGAATAATAATTTTCTTGATGTTTGCCCTACTAGGATTGAACTCGGGTAAGGCTCAGAAAAGAACTGAAACTGCATCAGTTGATTCTTTGTTAGAAAAAGTTACGTTCATTTTTGATGTCCCACAGATTAATACTATTTCTAAAGGTGTATTTGAAGTTACAGTAAATTTTAAAGTCATTAATGACTCTGAAATTCCGCTAAACATTTTATTCAGTGATTTCGTGTTTAACTTCAAATCCGCTGATGGAAAATTGATATCTTTTTCCGGATTTGATATGCCTGTTGTCCCAGTTCAAGCGAAAAACTGGGCTACATTTAAAGTTGTAAAACAAAAGGAATTCAAAAAGCCCAAGCAATCATTTGAGTATTCATATAGTGATTATAAAGGTATAATAGCATATGTCACAAAAATGAATTGAGCTTTGGCGTTGTCAGGTGTTAAAGAATTTTCGTAGACAGAGTTTCAGTTTTTTGAGTTCGAACTGATTGACGGTGAAGAACACCGTCAATGGCAGAGCGCACCACGGATTTATACCTTTAGTCTTCATCAATGTTAGCATTAGCTTCAAGAATCGCTAACCCGATTTTCAAGATTGACACCTTGATTGCCGGAAAACAATGTTATATATTTAAAATAAACCAACTTTAATGAAAGTCAGATTATCTAAATATGTTTTAATCAGCGTGGTTGCCCTGCTTATCAACTTTAACTCGCTTTCGCAGAGCGTAAGTTGGAGCGAGGCACCGATCATCAAAATTGACTCAGTGCTCAGGCGACCTGATTCGCAAATCCCCTTCGATCGGATTTTTATCCTTCAAATGGACATTGACTCTACGGCAGTGATTGAAAGTGTAATGATAGGGAAAGCATCACCAACTGACATTTCGCTTAAAGGATTTGCAAACGTGCGTTTCGAAAAGCACAAGACCACTTTATACTTGTTTATGGAAGCGCTTACCCCAACGCAGGAATTCAATATTTATATTTTCAAACGACTGGCAGGCAAAGAATTGGCGTCACTTATAAAGCTAAATGCGAAAGTATTGCAGAAGGAAGGAGCAGATCATGCACTTGATTCTACGGCAAAAGATGCTTTTGTGAATGAGTATTTTGCACTGTTTGATCAGATAGAACATCTGCCACGAATTAACGGTGAGCAGCAGTCTTCCAACGGAGTAACGTTTAAAGAATACAAACAATTTTTGGATGATAAACTAGGGTCGCATTATAGAGCAACCATTTCTGAACTCGAAATCAAGACTATACCCATATTTCATGACTTTGACCCGAAGGACATCAAAGAGATTTTATTGACCTCAAATTCATATGGATTGAAAGTTCAAAATACGAATTCCTTATTTCAATTGATTGATAAAGCCACGGACTTAACTTCCATCGCTAAGGGCGTTCATATGCTTGGTGCACTAGACCACAAAACAAACTGCTCTGAATTTGAGTTGGATCGCCGCACTACCAACTTGGCGAAATCGATAAGTCTGTTGAGTGACTTTATTGAATTCTTTAAGGCGGCCGTACATCTGGAGATCAAAGAGAAGGTAAGCATAGAAATGGAGTCGCGCCTCACCAAACTGAAAGAAGCACTGGAAAATAATAAGAAGTTGATTGACAAGAAAGCGGAGGAAATCAATGACTTAGTCACCAACAATAGTAAAATAAGGTATGGTAACTGGGTCTTTGCTGGCTCGAACATCAACCCCAATATTATTACGTCATCGGGCTATAAATTTACTCCAGAAATTGGCATCGCCACTGTGCTGGGATATGATCATGGGACTTGTTATCCTATGTACAATTATTATGTAGGAGTTAACTTTAATTTCCTTCCCATTGACAACACCATTCGGTTAAAAAAATTACCGAACAAAAGTTTTAAGAAAAAGGCGTCGGTGCTGCTTGGCGTTACCATGAATAAAATACAAACCGCGGGGTTTAGTGATTTGGTGAACAACAGCTATTCTTTGTTGCTTGGACTGAACTATCGCACAAGTTCGGTGTGGCGCTGGGGGCTTGGAAGTGTGATCATGCAAAAGAATTCCTCGATCGTACCGGGGTTTTATATTTCAACCTCCATTGATATCGGATTTTTGGGAGGTGTATCTAGTGTGACAGACAAAATATTTAAATAAAAATACCAATGGCAAAGAAAACTGTAATGAAGGCTGGAAAACAAAAAGCAGCAGCTCCCGGCAGTGCTGAGGCGCGTAAGGTAAGCAGCGACAAGCTTGACAAAGTTATTTCTGGAATTAATCAATTGCTTGTGAAGCACAAGCTGGAAGGAGTTACACTTCATAGTGTCGCATTTAAAGGGGATCAAACCCATTTTGACTGTCCTCCGAAATGCAAAAATGGATGCTACTATGTTTGGGAAAATGACCAAAAAGTATTGAAGTGTAAGGAATAAATCCACTATCAACGCCTAGCCATCGCAGGTGTTTTTAGCCGCTTTCCCATGTTCTGCCGCCATGCATAATCCTCATGTCTGGTGTTGATTTCTTTGACTGAGTTTCAATTTTTTGAGCTTGTGCTGATTGACGGTGAAGAATGCCGTCTTTGTCGGAGTTTGAATAATCGGTTTTGAAAAAGTATTTTAGGGTTTAGAGATTGCACTGCTTAAAAAAAGAAATTAATATGAAGACACCTTTTAAAGCAAGATTTTGGAAAACCAGCAGATGGTTTATCGGTCTCTTTATTTTGCTTTTTTTGTTTAGACTCGTCTATGGGTATGTGGCCACCGACGTGACTACCAATGGGGATTACAGCGATAATTTCTTCAGTAGCATTGATAACCTAAGAAAGAACTACGCGACTGAAAAATTGGTACTTAATAAAGGTGACGTTCAGCTCGCAACGGCTATGGCATCCAATCAGAAATACGAGAAGACCGCCTCGATAAAAACAAAGACTTCTGAATTTGAAAAGGATGAAAAATTGGTGAAGGGAAAAGCCAAATCATTTAATGCGGTTATTCAATACGAGCAGAACTTAGGACAAAAGGGAAGTCGACAAATCCATTTGCTCATCGGCGTGAACCCGACTTTGTTTGATAGCTTATATAAAGAATTGAAAGAAGTCGGCGTGTTAAAAGCAACAGAGATTACCAAGGTGGATAAAACCAATGAATACCGGCAACTCAATGCAAAAAAGGCGTCGATCGAAAAGACGTTGCAATCACTCAATGACCTGAAAACAAAAGGCGGGCAAATCGCCGATTTCGTTTCGCTCAACGATAAGATTTTGGAGATAGAAGAACGTGCGCAAGCACTGGGTGTGGAGTTGGGAAACTTTGATTCTGAAAATGAATTCTGTACGGTTAAACTTTCGATGTATGAAGGCGCGACGGAGATGAGCATTAGCTTTATACATCGGGTGAAGGTCGCGCTAGAGTGGGCGATCAAATATTTTGCGATCATCGTATTTGCTGCATTGGTATCGGCAGCCACAATCTTTATCCTATTGCTGATTATGGATAAACTGGAAATTATTAATGCCGTGAGAAATAAGATGAATGAGTAAAGAGTTCAGCTTTATCGTTAATTCTGGTTAACCCGACACAAAATGAAAAAACTACATTCCCTCGTTTTACTCCTGATTTCCTTCGCGGGGTATTCGCAAGCCGACACGTCGCTGGTGAGATTTAGTAATCCCACCTCGGTATCAAAAACAAAAGGATATTCCCACGCCGCCGAAATAGAATTAGGTACCTGCAAAATGATTATTATTTCAGGGCAGATTGCCTTGGATAACAAAGGCAACCTGATTGGTAAAGACAATCTGGCCGAACAGACAACGCAGATTTTTACGAATATTAAAAACATCGTTGCCGAAAGCGGAGGGACATTAGAGAATGTGGTGAAGTTGGGGATCTTCATGATCGACGCGTCGCAGGTGCAGACGGTGAGAAATGTGCGGGATAAATTCTTCACGCAAAAAAAGATGCCCGCCAGTACGCTGGTACAGGTGAGTAAATTGGTGAGAGATGACTTGTTATTAGAAATTGAAGCCACAGCGATTATTCCGAAGTTTTGAGTGCGGGCCCTCGCTCTTGATTGTTACCGTTGATGTGTCAGCGCTATTCTAACGCTGTATCGCACATGTCAATATAAACTCAACACGATCGATCGGTCTTTCTCTTTTTTAGCGCATGTCGCTATCTTTAACGCCATGACTATTTTTCAATTTGCATCGCAATTTAGGCTTGCCATTGTGCTGTTGTTCGTTGCCTCAGGCGCACATGCGCAAGTTACGTTTACCAGCAACAATGCCCGCCTGGACAGCGCCTTTGCCTGGGCAAAAAAGAAAGCACTGTCGTTGGCCCACGATGGGAGCGATGCCGTAGGTTACTGGTATGAAGCAGCATTGCCGCAGCGCGAAGCGTTTTGTATGCGCGATGTTTCGCATCAGGCCATCGGCGCGGAGATCCTGGGCTTGCACAACCACAACCTCAACATGTTTCAAAAATTCGCTGCCAACATCAGCGCCGAAAAAGACTATTGCTCGTATTGGGAAATCAACCGCTACAACCAACCCGCCCCGGTGGACTTCCAGAACGACAACGACTTTTGGTATAACCTGCCGGCCAATTTTGATGTGGTGTATAATGCCTGGCGTCTCTATCAGTGGACGGGTGATACTACGTACCTGAGGCATCCTGTATTTAAGCGGTTTTATGAACTTAGTATGGATGCCTACGTGTCACACTGGCAACTGGGCTATACCAACGTTTCTCAACGCAATCGCAAAATGTACAGCAGCAAGGCGCAGCGGTTTGGTACCAGTCGGGGTATCCCCACCTACAACGAAGGAGGTCGGGGCGAAACCAAACTGGGTATCGACCTGACGGCGTCATTACTAGCGGCCTATCGCGGGTATGCAGAAATTTTAAAAAGGAATGGCGAGTATGACAAAGCAAAGACGTACTTCGCGAAAGCCGACCGGGAGCACGAGTTTCTAAACGATTTCTGGTGGGATGATGCAAGGCAGGAGTATCGGTCGGTACAGTATGCCGATCAGTCGTTCGATTACTTTTGGGTAGGCAAAGATCAGGCGTTTCTGCATTACCTGCTTTACTTTGATGTGGTGAAAGATCAAAAGCAGAGGGCGAAGCTGGTGGCGCAGTATCGTGATCATTATCGTCAACTGATTGTCGAATTAAAATCGTATCTGCCGGTTCTCTTTTATGAAAGTGGCGACACGCAGGCCGCCACTCAAATGATCATCGATCTTTGTGCGCCGGAAAATGCGCGGCGTGATTATCCGGAAAATTCCTTCACCGTGATGGAGCACATCACACGCGGCTTGATGGGTGTGGAGGTCAATGCATCGGCAAATACAGTCACTACCTTGCCAAGAGTGGCCAAAGGCGATTGGGCTGAACTGAAAAATCTTCCGGTTCTTTCGAATGTCATTTCCGTAAAACACGATGGCCTCACCACTACCACAATGACCAACCATCATGGCAATACCTTTACCTGGCGTGCGGGTTTACCCGGCCAGTACGATGCGTTATGGGTAAATGGGGTAAAGAAAAAATGCAATCCGGGCCAGGATCATGGCAGACCCTATGCCTGGATAGCCGTTGAAGTAAAGCCGGGTGAGGCGGTGAGTGTGTCGGTGGGGAGGTAAAGATTAGGGTATCGCCTGTGACGATTCTTCACCGACAGGTAGTAGGCATGTCAGGTGTTTGAAATGAATTCAAGTCACTTAGTAATTTTGAATTTAGTAAGCTACCCGTTTATGAATAAAATACTATCTTGACTGGCATGTCCAAATTCTTCTCACTTGCTCTTATCGCGCTTGCCTTATTATCGTGCAGGGGGCATCACCCGGTGGTACAACAAAATGTTGATGGCCTTACGGAAGCAAGCCTTGATACCTTGGACATACATGTACTCAAGCCGGATACCTCGGTGCTTAACTACGTTTTTCCGTATGCAGCAAAATACGAAGACCTGAGTAAAGCTGAGCTGCTGGTGTGTGAGCGGCTGGTAAAGAAATATGTGGAAGGCTACAACATCCTGGCGTTAGAACGATACGAAGAAATGAAAAAGGAAAATCCGGGAATGAATTTTATAAAAGAGAGCTTTACCATAGAACTTCATGAGTATGGAAGGCAATACATAGCCGCCATAGAAAACGGACAAAAGGTAGTTTACGGCAACTTCTTTTGTGAACCAACTTGGTATAAACGCAGAAAAAAACAACTTGTTATTGCCAACGATGGTGGCAACTGCTACTTTTCTATGAAGATAAACCTTGCCACAGGGGAGTTGTATGATTTTATGGAAAATGGCAAGGGGTAGAGGTAATGTATAGCGAATTGTGATTCATTAGCTTATAAAAAAAATAGATGTAGATGAGCGCTCGAAATAGGACAAGCATATGGATAATAGTGTTCTTGATTTTCAGTACTGCCGCGGTGGAAGGGCAGCAGGAGTTTGCGAAGGTATCGCTAGGCGCAGGCGGGGTTAGTCAACTGCAGGCCTTCATGTCAAAGGATACGGTGTTGATCACTTTCAAAGAGCGGGATAACAAGTGGAAGATGGCGCGGATACTTCCCGATGGCACAACGCAGATGGTGTACCGGGAAGATATTGTGGATGCAGAGCTTTGCGGCTATCAGGTGGATCACGGTGATGAGTACTTTTATTTTATAGAAAGGTTAAAAAAAAACAGCGTTAGTCTCACCACTGTACACCTTAATCGCACCACAAAGAAGAGAGAAATAGTGAAGCAGGCCGTAGTCTTTGAGTCGCCAGTAGTAGGCGTAGTAAACGAAGACGGAGTTACGGTAGTAACCTATACGGCATCCAATGCACTTGAGCTGACGCGGGTGAGCAAAGGAGTGGTGGCGGGCAAAGAATCGATCCTGGTCCTGTCCAATCTGAAAGCCACAGATTTTGATGTGTTGCGCCCTGGCGAAGGCGTAGGCTTTTATGAGACCTATGGCCGTATTCAGATTTATGTGAGCAAGCCAACGGTAATACTCTGCATGAAAGAAGGTCAGAACAGCACATTGGCGGTTACCTACGACAGAAACACCGGAGATAAAAAAATCTGTAGTGTCACTGCCAGCCCGGGTGAGGACTTAAAGTCGTTTGTTGTAGATTCACTGGTGTTCAGTCTGGCTACGTCTAAGTCAAAGTTTGTACTCTCAGTGCATCACCGGATTACAGGTGCTGTGATCGCCACCCGAGAGCTGTCGCTGAATCCGGCCATGAAGGACACGAAAGTCTATTTCCATGAGGCTAGAAAGCATCGAAGGTCGATGAAGGAAAACTTATGGCATACGATGAAAGTGTCGTCGATGACCAACGCCGCGATAGTGGCACAAAAGACACCGCTCGGCAGTTATAGCATTGTGTATGGTACAACCTTTAATGAAAACACACCGGGGATCGTGATCAGTCCTAATCCGCTGGCGATGGTCGTAGGTACGATTCTTTGGAGTGCGGCGCGGCAGGCACGACCGAGGCCAGGCATAAGCCGCTACTTGTTTGCCACCTTTGATGGACATGAGATCGATACTAATAAATCGGATAATGCGGTCTCCAAGAGAATGGATGAGTATGAAATACAACACCAGCGAGCGCGATATCATTTTTGTGGTTCGCTGTTGGTCAGCCAGGCTCGTGCGTTTGTTCTGATGGAAAACTACCACGAGAAAAAACTAGTGCTGATCAACATTGCTAAATAGAATCGTCACGAACTATAAACTTGTATGCAATCCTCGCAACTCATTCAGCATCTCCACTTGCTACCACATCCCGAAGGCGGTTATTACCTCGAGACATATCGGTCAGAAGAAGTGATCACCACGCGTCATGGGCAGCGGCGTCATGTGTGTACGTCCATTTATTATTTATTGGAGAATACCGACAAGTCACACTTTCACCGTATTCAGTCGGATGAGCTTTGGTACTTTCACCAGGGGCAGCCGCTGGAGATTTTGTACATCGAGCACGGTGAATTGCACTCGGTGTTACTAGGTAATGAGGTGGAACATGGCGCTGTTCCTTCTTTTTGTGTTCGTGCCGGTCTGTGGTTTGCTGCGCGCGTGAAAGATGGTAAAGGCGCTGGTTTGGTTAGCTGTACGGTGTCTCCCGGCTTTGACTTCGCTGACTTTGAACTGGCCAAAAGGAGTGAACTGGTGTCGGAGTTTCCTACATTAAAAGAGGTGATTGAAGAGTTTACAAGAGAGTAGTGAATACTTGATGAGTGGTAAGCTACAGTCGCACCACTAGATCCAACTTTTCAAACAATCAATGTGTCTTACTCATGGCGCAGTACCATGATAAAAAAATACCTGATCGGAGCGATTGTATTTATTGTGTGTTCCTGTAAAAAGGAGAGCATCGATAATTGTACGGTTAAGAACCCGCTTGAGCAGCTACCTTGGCTAAGTACACAAATCAATTCGATAGAATCATCCACCACGCTGGCGCCATATTTTTATATCTCTAAGGCCAGGTATCGGGGGAACACTATATTTATGATTGAAACTGCTGTGCGCTTTGCAACACCATCACGGTAATATACAACTGCGAGGGTAAGGCAATAGGGTTTGTAGCAGTCACCCGCGACGCAAAGCCCCTAAACCTGGGCACAAGCACGCTTATTCCAATCCAAACCAGTGAGCTTTCGTCGCACGCTATTTTATGGAAGCCTGCTAAGTCTGCGTGCGGTCTTTGAGGTGCTTCTTACAACTTACTACTTATATTTGCCTTTTCATGAAAAGGTTTATTGCATTTGCTGGCATCTTTCTGATTGCGTGTAGTGCGGTGGAGTACTATGCGCTCATCTTCATGGCGCAAAGGCAACTCACCGAGGAAGTATTGCAACGCATTGAAGCCAATTCCGACGAGCTGGGCGGTAACCTTATTCTTACTATTCCGCTGGAGTACCCATATGCAGCCGCCACGGAAGAGTACACTCGGGTGGATGGTCAGTTTGTATATCAGGGAGAAAACTACCGCATGGTGAAGCAAAAATTCTACCGCAACATCCTGTATGTGGTTTGCATTCGCGAAGCATTGGAAGAAGATACGCCCGCCGCCATTGCCGACTTTTCCAAACTGTTTTCGGGTGAGCATGCCGACCGTGCTAACACCAGTTTCAAAATGATCAACGCCTTTGCCAAGGATTACTTTTCAAAACAACTTTCGTTCTCTCCGCGGGTACCCGGCCATTGCAATACCTTGACTCCGGCGTGGGTCAACCGTTATCGGTTTACATTTCGTGCTACGTTGTTACGCCCTCCTCAATTTTCATAACGGCACGCCACGGCGTGCATGACATTAGTACTAAAAAAACGCGTGATCAGTCTCCACCGTGAGATTGACATGTCAATATTCCTATTAACCAATACCGTTATGAAAAAGACAATGATACTATTCGTGTGTCTTGGTCTGTACGCACGTGCCATGGCACAGCGCTCAGCACATGATACACTAGAGGCGCGAACGCTGCAGCCTATTATTATTAAGGGCACTTCGCAAAAGACATACCTGCCCGACGTGCAGGACGCCAGTATTTTTGCTGGCAAGAAAACAAATCAGGTGCGCCCAGACGAAGGGCAGGCAAACCTGGCGCAAAACCTAAGCCGCATGATTTTTGCAAAAATCCCTGGCCTCAACGTGTGGGAGATGGACGGCGCGGGAACGCAGCTGAACATCGGTACGCGTGGCACCGACGCACACCGGTCTATCGAAATGAACATGCGGCAAAACGGATACAACACCAACAGCGATTTGTTCGGTTATCCTGAAAATCACTACACCGTGCCAATGCAGGCGGTGAAACAGGTGCAGCTGATTCGCGGGTCGGCAGCGCTTCAGTTTGGAAGTCAGTTTGGCGGCATGATGAATTTTGTGATGAAAGAAGGCGACAGCACCCGCACAATTTCAGCGGAGACCGAGCAGACGGTGGGTTCGAATAATTTTTACAACGCCTATATGGCGGTGGGCGGCACCGCCGGAAAAATTAACTACTATGTCGGCTACGACAACCGGCACGGCGACGGATGGCGACCCAATGCGGCGTTTAATTATCAATCGCTCTATGCGTCGGTCGGCTATCAGTTTTCGAAGCAAGGGAACCTGACGTTTCAGTTTTCGCAGATGGACTACCGGCAGCAGATTGCCGGCGGCCTTACCGACGCGCAGTTTAATCAGAATCCGCGCCAGTCTTTTCGCGCGCGCAATTTCTTCCGCCCTGTGATCAACATTCCGGCGCTGATTTTTCGCTATCGCTTTTCGCCCCGCACCTCGGTGAAGTTGACCGCCAACGGAATCTGGGGAGAGCGCAGCAGTGTGCAGTTTATCAATACGCCGAATGTGATGGATACGATTAACACCACGACCGGCAGTTACAATCCGCGCCAGGTAGACCGTGATTTTTACAATGGCTTTGTGATGGAAGGAAGGTTGATACACCGTGCTGCGATAGGCGCTGTGGCGTCAACGCTGGCGGCAGGCTTTCGCTACTCGGACGAAGTCACGCAACGCAGACAAAAAGGAAAGGGTACTACGGGTAGTGATTATGACATGACCCTTGCCGGCCCTTACGGCATAGACATTACTTTTCACACGGTGAATTACGCGGTCTTTGCAGAAAACCTTTTTCAGGTAAGTCGCCGCCTTTCGGTGACGCCCGGCATCCGCTACGAAGTCATACAGTCTGATCTTTCCGGTGTAATCAACAAGGCTACGTTTCCGGTGTCGTACAAGAGCACGCGTACATTTCCCCTGCTGGGGATAGGCGTGCAATATGCCGTATCAGATCATAGCCAGTGGTATGGCAATGTGTCGCAGGCATATCGTCCTTTTCTGTATGCGAACATTACACCCGCAGATCAACTCGGCATCATTGACCCTAACTTGAAAGACAGCCGCGGCTACGACATCGATGTGGGCTATCGCGGACAAATCAGCGACTTGCTTCATTTCGATGTCAATGGATTTTACCTGTATTACGGCAACAGGATAGGTAATCTTACCAAAACCAATGGAGCAAGTTCTTATCTGTTTACTACTAACATCGGCAATGCCGTGGTCAAAGGGATAGAAGCGTATGCCGACCTGTCGTGGCTTAAAGTAATCAACGGTGCGATAAGAGATACTGACCTTCGCACGTTCATGTCGCTGGCGTACACACACGCACGCTATGTTGACGGGCAGCTAAGCAATGGCACCGACAATCTCTCGCTGGCAGGGAATGTTGTAGAAGGTGTACCCGATTGGGTAAACCGCATGGGGATGGTATTTACGCACAAAGGATTTTCGACCACGTTTCAGGCAAGCTACACCAGCCTGAAGTACAACGACGCCAACAACACACGGTTCAGTGCCAACGGCGTAGTGGGTGTGGTGCCGGCGTACACAGTTTACGATTGGGCGATCAGCTACCGGTTTTTAAATCAATATCATCTTTCCGCAGGAATCAATAACCTGACGAACGCCATGTACTTTAGCAGACGGATAAACATGTATCCCGGTCCTGATATTCTGCCCGCCGACGGAAGGACTTGTTACATTTCGCTGGGAGTAAAAATTTGAGTGATAGAAGTATAAAGTAAAAAGTAGTTTGGAGTAAGCTGCGGTGATGAGCTTACTCCAAGCTACTTTCACTTCGTCTTAATCGCAATTGATTATCTTTAACGGCTGTTCATGAAGCCTCATTGATAGCCATTTCGCATGAAACAAATCACCATTACCCCATACACCGACGCAGACAAAGCGGAAGTCCAGCAATTGATTGTGAGTATTCAGCGCGATGAATTCGGAATCGACATCGACTTGCCGCGACAACCTGACCTTAACGACATCCTTGGGTTTTACCAAAACGGGGTAGGGAATTTCTGGGTGGCAAAATCCGAGGGGAAGGCGATCGGCACCATTGCTCTTCTTGATATCGGCAACGCGCAGGCAGCGCTCCGAAAAATGTTCGTCGACCGTAACTTCAGAGGGAAGGAATTCAAAGTAGGACAGCGCCTGCTCGATACTTTAATTGATCATGCCAGAGAAACAAAAATCCGTGAGATCTTCCTGGGCACCACAGCGAAGTTTGTGGGAGCGCAGCGGTTTTATGAAAAGAATAATTTTACGGAGATAGAGAAGCGCAGCTTGCCGGAGAAATTTCCCGTCATGTCGGTGGATGTCAAATTCTACCAGCGTACTGTCATCGGTCACACAGCGGAATAGACTCATCGTAGTCTAAGCGGATGAACTTGGGTGTAAATTCCTCAGTCTCCTTCATCCTTTTATACAGAATTTAATCGATTTGCGATACATCGACGAGTTTCATGTATCTGTAGCTTTGTGTTTTTGGGGTTGCCACTCTTTTGTATTTTTGCGTCAAATTTTAAATGACTATGAAATTCTTCAGAGGAATCGTGATGATAGGAGTGATGCTGGCCTCACAAGCTACGATGGCGCAGCTTAAACTGGACCTTGGCGTGAAGGCCGGATTTAATTATTATGGACTCGACCTTAGCTCGGCCGGAAAACTCGGTACCACCAACTACAACTCTGGTGCTGGATTTCATGTGGGTGGCTATGCGCTGATGAAAGTTTCAAAATTTGCGATTCAACCGGAGCTGGTATTCTCCCGTCAGGGCCAATACTATTCTACCCCCTTTAACAGTAACCTCGCCACTACACTTAACTACATCAACATCCCTGTGATGATTAAATATTATGTCGTCGGCGGACTGAATGTGCAGGTGGGGCCGCAGTTGGGAATTCTGGCGAGCGCCAAAGGCGACCTTGTTAATAAAGGTCTTGTGCAAGGTTTGGTCGGCTCCAACCAAAATCTAAAAGACTATGTCAACCCGATTGATTTTTCAGTAGCCTTTGGTGCAGGCCTTGATCTTCCGTTCGGCGCCAGCCTTACCGTGCGGTATAATCTCGGTTTGACCGATGTGAATAAATATACAGACAGCACGGTGCCCGGTACCTCTACGCCGTCGATCAGTACCTCAAGTGCAAAGAATCAGGTGATCCAGGTGTCGCTGGGGTATCGCTTGAAAAAGATCGGCAAATAAAATTCAGTTCAACGCGGTCGTTTCATGGTCTTACCTATTCCTGAACAGATTGAAACCGATCGCCTGCTGCTGAAACGATTCAGACCCGAAGACGCTGAGGAGGTTTTTTATACCTACGCAAGCAAGCCCGATGCCACACGGTTCATGGCCTGGCCCACGCATCAGACCATTCAGGATACGCGCAACTTTCTGAGTTTTGCAGTAAACGCGTGGCGTCAGGGAATCGACTATTCTTTTGGCATCCGCCTGAAATCCAATAACCGGCTGATTGGCGCGAGCGGCATCATGAACGACGAAGGCAAGATTCAGTTTGGATACATCCTTGGACCCGTGCATTGGGGAAACGGGTATGCTACTGAAGCAACGCGCGCGGTGCTGGCGATGGTGAGAAATCTGCCTGAAGTGTATCGCATCAATACGTTTGCCGATGTAGACAATGCCGCATCTATTCACGTACTGAAAAAATGTGGCCTTGAAGAAGAAGCTTTGCTCCAAAAATGGTTTCGCTTTCCTAACCAGGAGAATCAGCCGAAAGATTGTGTGCTTTTTAAGTTAGATCTTAGGCGGTAGACAAAAGACGTAAGACTTAAGATGTAAGACACGAGACTTAGGACTTACATCTCACAACTTAAAAATTAAAACTTATCTCCCCAGTTTGCTCTTCTTTCGTCCGTAGCTGAAATAGATCAGTAACCCCAGCGCCATCCACGCGAAGAAGACCATCCAGCTTTTGGCGGGAATTTCGATCATCAGATAAAGGCAAAAAAGCATTCCCATTACGGGGATTAGCGAAAGCTTTTTAATGAAGGTCATCACCGCGATGAAAATGGCGATCAGTACAAACACCAGAAATAATATTTCCTGATGCGACTCGTGTACGATGTTGCTCATGCCCTCGGTGATGCGCGTAGAGTACGCGTACATGAACAAAAGCAACAAGGCGGGGATGATCCACTGCCCGTTAATGTGCGGCATGTGAAAGGATTTGTCACCGGGAAGTTTTTGACGACGAGGTAAGTTGAGCACACCCGCGCACACGAGCACGAAGGCAAACAACGTACCGATGCTGGTAAGGTCAGTCACGATGGTGATATCGACAAACAATGCCGGGATAGCCACGGCAAAGCCAGTGACTACTGTGGCAAACGAAGGAGTATGAAACTTAGGATGGATGGTGCTGAACTTGCGAGGCAGCAGTCCGTCGCGGCTCATGCTCATCCAGATGCGCGGCTGCCCGATTTGAAAAACCACCATCACACTGGTGGCGGCCACCACCGCGCTCACGGAAATAATGTATCCTATTTTTTGCAGGTTGATCTTTTCGAAAACATACGCCAGCGGATCGGCTACGTCTTTAAATTCTTTGTAGTTGATCATGCCTGTGATCACGAGTGTGACTACCACATAAATGGCCGTGCAGATGAGCAGCGAGTAGATCATGCCTTTGGGCAAATCGCGTTGCGGGTTGGCGCACTCTTCTGCTGTAGTCGAAATCGCATCAAAGCCAATGTAGGCAAAGAAGATGGCTGATACTCCTTGCAGTACACCGGTAAATCCGTTGGGCATAAAAGGTGTCCAATTGTCGGTATTAATATAAAACGCACCGATCACCACAATGAAGGCGAGCACTACCAGTTTGAGGCCCACCATAAAGTTTGCGCTCTTCTTGCTTTCGCGAATGCCTATGTAAGCCAGAATGGTAATCAGCACCACAATCGTAAAGGCAGGAATATTAAGAATCATTTTTAGTCCGCCCAGTTCTGGTGCTGTAGTCCACGCCATTCCGTCGGTGGATTTACCTTGCGCGACCGCGGCTTCGTACAGGGCCTTGGCGGTTTTAGGATCCGTCACCATCCAGGAAGGCAAATGAATATTTATTCCCTCCAGCAGGTTGACAAAGTAACTGCTCCACGAAATGGAAACGACCACATTGCCGATTGCATATTCAAGGATCAGCGCCCAGCCAATGACCCACGCGGCAATCTCGCCGATGGTCACATACGAATACGTGTAGGCGCTGCCTGCCACGGGTACGCGCGCGGCAAACTCGGCGTAGCACAAGGCAGTGAAACCGCACGTCACCGTAATGATCAGAAAAAGAATGACTACACCAGGGCCTCCGTTGTACGCTGCCTGGCCGATAGTAGAAAAGATGCCTGCGCCAATCACGGCAGCAATTCCCATGGACGTAAGATCCCGAACCGACAAGATTCGCCGCAACTCCGGGTCGTGATGACCATCGCTGTGGCCCGACTCCGCATCTTTTAAAATGTCGGGCAATGATTTCTTTCGCAACAGGGAACGAAGCATGAGGTAGAATTTGAGGCAGTAAAATAGTGAGACTTATAAGAGGATGCAAAACTGCCGGCGAATTACTTACCAGACTTTAGGCTCTGCGCCTGCACTTTTGGTTTCTTACTTCGCAAAAAAACTCTCATCTTTCCGACTGATAATTTTCCATGAGTTCGCAAACAAAATATACACTCTCCGTAGGCATCACGCTGGTGATCGCCAACATGATCGGCACTGGAGTCTTCACATCATTAGGGTATCAGGTAGGGCCGCTTCCTTCGGGGTTTGCGATTTTGTGCTTGTGGGCGCTGGGCGGCGTGGTGGCATTGTGCGGTGCATTTACCTACGCGGAGATTGCGTCGAGTTTTAAAAAGTCGGGCGGTGAGTATTATTTCCTTGGACAGATTTTTCATCCATCATTGGGATTTGCCGCAGGCTGGATCAGTCTGCTCGTAGGTTTTGCAGGAGCGATTTCTGCAGTAGCCATCGCCATTGGCGAATATGCGCATGAGCTGGTAGGCATTCCCGTCAAGGTCATTGCCGTGGCCGCCATCGTGCTGGTTTCTAGCATCCACTGGTTTGGTGTGAAAACGGGTGGCATCGCACAGAATATTCTTACTTCATTAAAGCTGGGATTGATCGCCGTCTTTTGTCTCGCGCCATTTTTCGTGTCCGAAATTTCATTCTCTCATCTTTCTTTCCTGCCGCAGCCCGGCGATAGCGATTTGATTTTCAGTAAAGGCTTTGCCATCTCGCTGGTGTATGTAGTGTATGCCTACACCGGCTGGAATGCTGCCGCCTACATCACTGGCAACCTTGAGAACCCGGAGAAGAACCTTCCGAAATCACTAATCATCGGCACGCTCGTGGTGGTGCTGGTGTATCTTTTGCTCAACGGCACATTTCTGTATGTGGCCAGCTTCAGCGAATTGAATGGCAAGAACGATATCGGCAACGTGGTGGCCTTCAAACTTTTTGGCCCGACGGTAGGGGCGGTCTTCGCCGGATTGTTTAGCACGGCGTTGCTCTCCACGCTGAGTGCGATGACCATCGCCGGACCGCGCGTAATGGAAGCGATGGGAGAGGATTACCCCCGCTTGAAAACGTTCACGTCAAAAAACAAATTTGAGATGCCGTACCTCGCCATCATTGCGCAGGGCGGGTGGTCTATCTTTCTGGTGGTGGTCAGTTCGTTCAAAGAGATTATTCAATATATCTCGGTAAGTCTTTCCCTTTTCTCCATGCTTACCGTGATCGGGATATTTGTAGTGCGAAAGAAATTGCCGCTTAGTTCTTTCAGGCTACCGTTGTATCCGTTGCCACCGCTGTTTTTTATCGTGGTCACCTGCTGGATGATTTACTTTGAATTTACTGAAAACCCGATGGTCATCTGGTATTCGCTGGGCACCATCGCCAGCGGATTGCTGGTGTACAAGGCGGTTTCAAGAAAATAGGCCAATTTCATTTATTCAGTGACAGAATTGAAGATTTAAATATCTTTGCGCCACAATTTGTAAAACCATGAAGAAGTTAAGTTCCTTGTTTTTAGTGATCATTACCTTGCTCGGTGTAGCGGCATGCGGTTCCAAAAAGGATGACCAAAAGGCCAAGCTTGTGGCTGACTCACTCCGTAAGGTGGATTCGTTAGCCAAAGAAGACTCCATCCGCAAGGCAGCCGAACTGGCTGTTCCTAAAGACACCGCGCTTGACAACACAGCTAGGTTTATCGCCGGATTGCCTCAGTTGACCAACAACTCACTTGCCGCATTGCAAAAGGATAAGTACTGGGTAGATTTCCAGACGTCGATGGATGCCAACTGGAAAAAGATGCACGACTCACGCCTTACCAAAATGGCCCAGTGGGAGCAGGATGTGTTTTCTAAATCAGTCAACGATTCACTCAATCTGTTCTACCCTTTCTCGGGTCCTGATTTTCTTCATGCGAACTTTCTTTATCCCCGCACCAAGCAGTATGTGATGTGCGCGCTGGAACCTATTCGTGAAGTGCCTTCTATGGAGAAGCTTTCAGAAAAAGACCGCGATCGTTTCCTCGACAGCCTTGGCCGCTCGCTGCGCGACATTTTTGGAAAGAGCTATTTCATCACCAACCACATGCAGAAAGATTTGTGGCAGATAAAAGGAGTGCTCCCGTTGTTTTACTTCTTTATGGAGCGCTCAGGCTACGAGTTGCTGCAACAGAAATTCATCAGCGTTGATTCTGCTGGCAACGAGTTTGAAGTGGATATCAAAAAATTAAATCAGAATAAAATTCAGGGAGTGAAATTCACGCTGCGCAATCTTGAAACCAAAAAGATTAAAACAGTCTATTACTTCTCTACCGATATTTCGAATGGCGGGATGACCAAACGCCCCGGCCTGACCAAATTCATCAAAGCGCGTGCACCGTTTAACACGTTCGTGAAATCTGCTTCGTACTGCATGCACGACGGCAAGCAGTTCAGCTCGATTCGCAGCGTAGTGCTTGACAATACCGTCACCTTGTTTCAGGACGACACGGGTGTGCCGTATTGGTTTTTTGATAAGAAACCCGAGTGGCACGCTACCTTCTTTGGTGAGTACGTGGCGCCGGTAGAAGACTTCAGCCGTGGGCTCTATCAGAAATCTTTGGATGAAGCGTTTAAACAAGGATCGCAACCGCTTCCTTTCTCGCTGGGCTACCACTGGAGCACCCGCAAGCAGCACTACATGTTGTTTGGAAGAGAAAGAATCTTGCCGAACAAATAATCGCGCAACGGCCTAAGAAGTCAGGTCGAGACTGATCTCCTTCAGGGAGAAGGTCTTATGCATTCCGTTGGTTAGCACCACGAGCTCGCCATTGTCGTTCACACCTTGAATAGTGCCTTCAAAACGCACCTGATTGGCGATGAAGACGCGGGTTTCGTGTATTCCAAAAAGGTTAGTCAGGTATTCTTCCTTTAGCGCAGCCGACTTTCCGGCGCGGAGTTGAAGGTATCGTTGCTCAAAATAGCTAAGAAGTGAGTTGAGCGCATCATTTAAATCGAAAGCCCTCCCGGCCTGCAGCGAAACAGACGTGGCGGAGGCAATAGGAAACTCCTGCTGATTAATGTTTAACCCGATTCCCACAATGCTTTTTTGAATGGACGTTCCCTGAAGCGTGTTTTCAATGAGGATACCTCCCACCTTTTTTACCCCGATCAGCATGTCGTTCGGCCATTTTATTTTTATTCCGTTAAGGGAAAGGGAAGTGAGGTAGTCGAAAACGGCCAGCGAAGTCACCAGGGTAAGGTGAAACTGATCTTTCACCGGTAGAAAGGTGGGTTTCAGCAGGATGGAAAACGTCAGGTTCAGGCCTTCGGTGGCTTGCCATGAGTTGCCGCGTTGACCCCGCCCTGCGGTTTGGTTGGGGGTGATGATCACGGTACCTTCTGGCAGGTTGGTTTTATCCGACAATTCAGAAGCCAGCGTATTGGTAGAGTGACATTCTGGCACTGAAATGAGGTTTTGGCCTACGAAAAGAGTTTTGGCAAAGATTTTATACAATAGATTTTGGTTAGATTTGCAGGTTGGGTTACAGGCTAATGGCCAAAGGTGACTCAAAGCAAAAACAAAAATCCTAAATTAATTAATGGCAAAAAAGAAGCAGCAGGACGCTAAAAAACTGGCAGATCTGGTCGTCAAAGGAATGCAGGAGAAGAAGGCATCGGATATTGTAGTCATGGACATGAGGGAAGTAAAAAACGCCGTAGCAGATTTTTTTGTGATTTGCTCGGCCAATTCCGATAAGCAGTTAAGTGCTATTGCTGACTCCATCGATGAATTTGTGTACAAAGGAATGAAAGAAAATCCCTGGCATAAGGAAGGACAAAACAATAAAGAGTGGCTGCTTCTCGACTATATCACTGTAGTAGCTCACTTGTTTCGCAAAGACCGCCGCGAGTTTTTCGGGCTGGAAAAGCTTTGGGGAGACTCAAAGATTACAGCGATAGAAGAGTAGGCTGAACTGAACATTTTTTTAATTTATAAATTCAATGGCTGACAAAGACAAGAAAATTATTCCGCCCAAAGTACCTAAGCCCAATTATCAGATGTGGGTTATCCTCGTGCTTACGGCAATCGTGCTGGGCATTACATTTATTAAAGGTGCGCACGGACTGATTGACGTGCAAACCTCCGCGTTTGAGCAGATGATCGCCAGCAACGACGTAAAGCGCGTGCAACTCTATAAACAGGATGCAGAAATTCAGATCACGCTTAAACCCGAAGCGCTTCAAAACGCCAAGTATAAAAACGAACTGGAGAAAAACGGACCGTTGAGCCTCAATGGCAGCGGCCCGCATTACGTGTGCAAAATCGGTAGTCAGGAAGTATTTGAAAACCGCTATGCGCAACTGAAAGCAAAATACCCGAATGCACCTGACCTTGAATATGAAAAAGGCGGTGGTTTCGACAACTTGGTGAGCTGGGGCTTATTGGCCTTGTTATTGATCGGATTCTGGATGCTGATGCGCCGGATGACAGGCGGCGGCGGACCCGGTGGTCAGATCTTCAACATCGGAAAATCTAAGGCTGCACTGTTTGATGCTGAAAGCAAAGTAAAAATCACCTTCGAAGACGTGGCCGGTTTGGAAGAAGCCAAAGAAGAAGTAAAAGAGATCGTTGACTTCCTGAAGACGCCTCAAAAATTCACCAAGCTCGGTGGTAAAATCCCGAAAGGAGCTTTGCTGGTAGGCCCTCCCGGAACTGGTAAAACCTTATTGGCGAAAGCCGTAGCCGGAGAAGCGGGCGTGCCCTTCTTCTCGCTGTCGGGTTCTGACTTTGTGGAAATGTTTGTGGGCGTGGGCGCAGCGCGTGTACGCGACTTATTCAAACAAGCCAAAGAAAAGGCGCCTTGTATCGTGTTCATCGACGAGATCGACGCTATTGGTCGCTCACGCGGACGCGGGCAATTGCCAGGTGCGAACGACGAGCGTGAAAATACATTGAACTCGCTGCTGGTTGAAATGGACGGCTTTGCCACCGACAGCGGTGTAATCATCCTTGCCGCCACCAACCGCCCTGATGTGCTTGACTCTGCCTTGTTACGTCCAGGCCGGTTCGATCGTCAGATCAGCATCGATAAGCCGGACATCGCCGGCCGCGAACATATTTTCAAAGTACACTTGAAGCCGATCAAACTGGCCAAGGATCTTGATATCAAAAAGCTGGCGGCGCAAACTCCTGGTTTTGCCGGAGCTGAGATCGCCAACGTATGTAATGAAGCAGCGCTGATTGCTGCCCGCAGAGACAAGAAAGAAGTGGAGATGGTTGATTTTCAGGATGCGATCGATCGCGTGATCGGTGGTCTTGAAAAGAAGAACAAAATCATCTCACCGGAAGAGAAGAGAATTGTGGCTTATCACGAAGCCGGCCACGCTGTTGCAGGCTGGTTCCTGGAGCATGCCGATCCACTCGTGAAAGTGAGCATCGTGCCTCGCGGAGTTGCCGCGCTTGGATACGCCCAGTATTTGCCCAAAGAACAGTTCCTCTACCAGACCGAGCAATTGATTGACGAAATGTGTATGGCGTTTGGTGGACGAGCAGCGGAAGAACTGGTGTTTGAAAAAATCTCTACCGGCGCGTTGAGCGACCTTGAACGCATCACCAAACTGGCCTACAGCATGGTAACGGTGTACGGGATGAACAAACAGATTGGAAATATCTCGTTTTACGACTCCAAGCAGTCTGAGTATTCCTTTAATAAACCTTATTCTGAAGCGACTTCCGAGCGGATCGACCAGGAAGTGAAGAAGATCATAGACAGCGCCTTTGAACGTACGAAGACCTTGCTGAGCCATCATCGCGAAAAGCTTGAAATCATCGCCAAAGAATTGCTGGAAAAAGAAATTCTGTTCCAGTCGGATTTAGAGCGACTGATTGGCAAGCGTCCGTTTGCGCATCAGACTACTTATGAGAAATTCACCAGCGGATCATCCAAACCGGAAGACAAAGAAGGAGCGAAAGAAACCTCATCCGAAGTAGGGTCAGGCAACGAAGTTCCGAGCGCAGTGAAATGATTTATTAAGATCTAATGACAAAGCCTGGCAGGTTTTTAATACCTGCCAGGTTTTTTACTTTTGTGGCTATGCTCATCAACCTTCCGCCCGAAAAGAAAATTTACTTTGCTTCCGATTTTCATCTGGGCGTGCCGGATGACGCTTCAAGCCTGGCGCGCGAGCGAAAGATTGTGGCCTGGATGGATCAGATCAAAGGCGATGCGCACACCGTATTTTTACTGGGCGATATTTTTGACTTCTGGTTTGAATACCGCCAGGCTATACCCAAAGGGTTCATTCGCTTTCAGGGCAAACTTGCCGAACTGCGCGACGCTGGCATAGCTATTTATTTTTTTACCGGTAATCACGACATGTGGATGTTTGATTACTTCGAAAAGGAGTTGGGTGTGATTATATTCCGTGACCCGCAGATCCTTACGCTGGGCAATCAGAAAATCCTGATCGGTCATGGCGATGGCCTGGGTCATGGCGACTTTACTTATAAGATTCTAAAGCGCTTTTTTAACAGCGGCGTTTGCCAATGGCTGTTTGCGCGCATTCACCCCAACCTGGGCATAGCCATCGCCAAGTTCTGGAGTCGCCAGAGCCGCATCAGCAATAATGCGAAGGAAGAAAAATTCAAAGGGGAAGAGAATGAGTTTCTGCTGGCGTACTGCAAAGAGCTGGAGAAACGCGAGCATCATGACTTGTATATTTTTGGTCATCGTCATTTGCCGCTAGATCTGAAAGTAGGGGAGAATAGCCGCTATATTAATCTGGGTGAGTGGGTCCATTTTACCACCTACGCAGTGCTGGATGGTGCGAAGGCAGAACTAAGGACATTTGAAAAATGAAACGAAAGGTTTTTGGTTTCACAATTTCATGGGTGGTGATGTGCGTTGCGGTACCATCGGTAGAGGCGCAGCAAGCAGTGAAGGTCAAAGAATTTAAGCCTGGCAAAATTGAAAAGGTTTCGGTTGACCGTCTAGGAAATTTCTTTTTAGTCTTCACTAACGGTGCGATCCGCAAGTATGATCCGCAAGGAAAAGTTCTGGCGGCGCTACCCGCTAAACCTGATCATAAAACTCCGGATTTAATCGAGCCGTGGTTTCATCCCTCGGTATTTGTTTTTCGGAAAGACAATCATCAGTTGATTACGTACGACCGCAACCTTGAACTATCGGACGAAGTCAGGTTGGACCCTTCCATCGCGATTAGCCCTTCCTTGGTTTGCCCCACCAACGACAATAAGTTGCTGGTGTTTGACGAAGCCGACTATAGCGTAAAGAAGGTAAAACCGTTTACACACCAGATAATCACGGAATTTGATATTGACACCACTCAGTCGGCAAAGCCTGATTTCATATTCATGCGCGAGTATCAAAACCTGATCTTTATGCAGGATAAGAACTCAGGGATTTTTATATACAGCAACGTGGGCAAATTGGTGAACCAGATCAGAACCGCTTCTGGAAATTTTGGTTTTTTTGGTGAAGAGCTCTTTTATCTTCAGGACGACAAGATTGTGTTTTATGATTTGTACACGGAAAAAACCCGCGAGATCAAATGCCCAAGCGCCATCTTTGCCATCGTGACCGACGAAAGAATACTGACGGTGATGAAGAACGGAAAAGTGATTTTGTATGAGTTTTCAGATCAAAAGTTTCCCGTTGAGCTGCGGTAACAATGAGCTTTCTTCTCTGTTCAAATTTGGACATCTTTGTGCGTTAAAGCACACGGACGGACGCATAAACCGTTTAATTTGACGCCAATTCAATTGGCATAATTTTTAGATATACAATAGCTCCTTAACCCAAGCCCTGTGAACGATAGCGGTAAAATACTGATGATTGATGACGACGAAGACGTTCTTCTCGCCGCCAAAATGCTCCTGAAGAAATCGAATCATCAGGTCATCATTGAAAAGAATCCAAACAAAATTCCTTTTCTCTTAAATAACGACACCTACGATGTCATCCTGCTGGACATGAATTTCAGTAAGGATACCACGAGCGGGAAAGAGGGATTTGAATGGCTGAAGCAAATCAAGGAGCGCGATCCGCAAGCGGTAGTCATCATGATCACTGCGTTTGGCGATGTGGAGATGGCCGTGCGCGCCTTGAAAGAAGGAGCTACGGATTTTATCCTCAAGCCGTGGCAAAACGAAAAGCTGGTAGCCACGATTTCAACGGCGATTAAATTAAAAAAATCCTACAACGAAGTCGATAAACTTCGCAAGGCCAAGCAAATGCTGGAGGAACAGATCAGTCAGCCATTCCGCGACATTATTGGCCAGAGTGGTGCGCTGAAAGAGGTTTTCTCCATGATCGATAAAGTCGCAAAGACAGATGCCAACATTCTTATCCTGGGCGAAAACGGAACAGGGAAGGAATTAGTGGCGCGGGCTATTCACCAGAATTCGTTGCGTAAGGATAACTCCTTTGTGGCGGTGGATATGGGCGCGATTACGGAGACACTTTTTGAAAGTGAATTGTTCGGGCATAAGAAGGGAGCCTTCACCGATGCACGCGAAGACCGGCCTGGTCGTTTTGAGTTGGCAAACCGCGGCACACTTTTTCTTGACGAAATCGGCAATCTGAGCATGAGTCTGCAGAGCAAATTGTTGAGTGCTTTGCAATCGCGTCAAATCACCAGAGTAGGATCGAATAATCCCGTGGAGGTGGACATTCGTTTGATCTGCGCGACGAATATGCCCTTGCACGAAATGGTGAAGGAGGGGAAATTCCGTCAGGACCTTTTATACCGCATCAACACAGTGGAAATTAACATCCCGCCGCTATGCGAGCGGATTGATGATATTCCAGCCTTGGCCACGCATTTCCTGAATTACTATTCTCAAAAATACCGCAAGGATGTAAAATCGATCTCACCAGAGGCGATGAACAAACTGAAGAAGTATGCCTGGCCTGGCAACGTGCGCGAATTGCAGCACGCTATCGAACGGGCAGTGATCATGGCCGACTCCAATTCCCTGCAGGATACTGATTTTCTTTTCAACCGTAAGGGAAACGAAAGTGCGTCGGCAGACACACTCAACCTTGATGAGGTAGAAAAGTCGGCCGTGATGAAAGCCATTCAATTGCACGGAGGGAATATTTCGAAAGCGGCGGAAGAACTTGGGCTTACGCGTGCGTCCCTCTACCGCAGAATGGAAAAATATGGACTTTAATTGGCGATCGCCTTCCTTCACGCGCATTGCTATTCTGGTAGCAACAGTGTTTGTGTTGGGCTACTCGATGGCCGGCAAATTCAATTTCACCGTCACCATGGTGCTATTGATTGCGATTGCTTTCCAGGTGGTGCAACTGCTTCGTCAGATGGAAGCGCCTCCGATTATTCCTCCTGCAAAGCCTGTAGAGAAGCCTACAGCCGCGGAGCATCCTAAGAATGACGATGTCGCACTTTTTTTTAAGAACATCGTACAGCACGTGGGCATTGGTATCCTTACGTTCAATCGTCAAGGATCCATTCAAATCATTAATACGGCGGCCAAACGATTGCTGCGCGTGGATAAGGTGGATAAACTAAGTGATCTGCGGTCGGTGGACGAGAAGTTGGTCGAATCCTTTCTGAAATTAAAAACCGGCGGTCGCGAATTGCTTCAACTGAAACTGGGCGATGAAACACTTTATCTCTCGCTCTATGCGATTGAACTCACCTTGCGCGGCGAAGTGATGAAACTGATCTCGATGAGCAACATCCAAAGTGAATTGGAAGAGAAGGAGATGGAGGCCTGGCAAAATCTGGTGCGCGTGCTTACTCATGAGATCATGAATTCTGTAACTCCTATCTCGTCGTTGGCAGGCGTAGTGGAGCAAGAGTTGGAAACGAGGTTGAAAAACAATGAGCTGTTGTTAAAACAAGATGAAGCTGAAGACATTCACTTGTCGGTACAAACCATCGGCAAGCGTAGCGCCGGCCTGATTCGGTTTGTAAAAGAGTTTAAAAACCTGACGCATGTGCCCAAGCCGAATTTGTCAGAAGTGAAAGTCAAAGATCTTTTGGAAGAAATGGCGATGCTGCACAAAAAAGAATTGGCCGATCACGGGGTTGTGATTACTGTATCGATCCAATCGGAGGAGTTGAGTATGCAGGCTGACAAAACCATGATAGAGCAAGTGATGATTAACCTGATCAAAAATGCCATTCAGGCTTTTGACAATCAGGCGGAGAAGAAGATTTTCTTGTCCTCGTATTCCAACGAAGGACACGTCATCATTTCGGTAAAGGACAACGGAAATGGCATTGATCCTGATGCGCTGGAGCGAATCTTTGTTCCTTTCTTCACCACCAAAAAAACGGGTTCTGGCATTGGCCTGAGCTTGTCGCGCCAGATCATGCGCCAGCACGGCGGCCAGATCACGGTGAAGTCAAAATTGGGCGAAGGAACAGAGTTTCTGCTTCGGTTTTGACCCGAACTGTTGGCAAAAAATCGGAAAAGGGTTAGCTTTGAAAAATTGAATTTCATGCAAGACGTAAAACATAAAATCAACGCCATCCTGATCGAGAAGCTGGGAATCCCTGAATCTCAAATCACTTCCGATGCGAGTTTTGTAAAAGACCTTGGAATTGACTCGTTGGACTATGCGGAGTTGGTCATGGAGTTCGAGCAGACGTTTGATATAAAAATCCCTGATGACGACGCCGAGAAAATGCAAACTATCGGCCAGGCGATTGCCTACATCGAAACGAAAATCAAAAAGTAGTCTTTTTAAATTCAAGCCCTTCCTTCGATAACTCGAAGTAATTTCCGAACCGTTTCATTCGCTCAGCATCTTTGGCAAGAAAAGGAGTCAGGTTTTGCCGGTTGGCCAACGGTGAATAGTACCATCCGTTTTTCGTTTCATTCCACGACACGATGTACTTATCAAGCGACACGAGCAAAATGTCCATGTCGTAAATTTCTTCACCTTCTTTGTCTAGCAGGCCAGTGAATTGAAGTAATATGTGATTCTTTTTGATCAGTTCACCTTTGCTGCATTCGATGCTGTTCAGGCGCATCAGCAGGCGGTGTTCCTGATCCCAGGCTTTGAATTTTATTTTACGGGGAACAAAATCATCCATAATTGAATTTTCCGTTTGTGAAGATTCTGAATTTAGGTAGGTTTGAATTTGCATTGACAAGTACGTGTAATTATTTGTTACGATCAAGGTTTCGCACGTGGATTTAGGTCGGTAATCATGACAAGCAATAAAAAATCACTTTTCATCATCAACAAATTTTCAGGCGGAGGATACCGGCCTGAAGTGGAAGGTCGCATTATTGAGCGGTGCAAAGAGTTGAGTATTGAATCGACCATCGAGTTTACACAAAGCAGAGGCCACGCCACTGAACTCGCGCAACAGGCAGTTGCCAATAAAATGGATTTCGTTTTTGCAGTAGGAGGTGACGGCACGGTGAATGAAGTTGCACAGGGTTTGCTGGGCTCTTCTACGGCGATGGGTATTTTGCCGAAAGGATCTGGCAATGGTCTCGCGCGGCACCTCGGCTTACCAATGGCCTTCAAAAAAGCGCTCACTGTTCTAGGCAATCATAAAGAATTGATGATTGATACGATGGTCATCAATAATAAACTGTCTGTAAATGTTTCGGGGATTGGATTTGATGGTCATGTAGCTGGACTGTTTGCTAATAAGGCAAAGCGCGGGTTGACAGGATATGCCAAGTTGGTATTGAAAGAGTTTCTCACGTTCAAACCTTTTGAAGCGAGCGTAGAATTAAATGGAAAGACATTTAATTCAAAGTCATTCATTATTGCTCTTGCTAACTCCTCACAGTTTGGGAATAATGCACGCGTTGCTCCGAAGGCATCCGTTTGTGACGAACTGATCGATGTGTGTTTTATAAAAAAAGTACCATTGACGGAAGCCGCAGCCTTCGCCGGAAAAATGTTCACCGGTACACTTCATAAATCACGGTTTGTAGAGATGGTTCAATCCGACAAACTTTTGATAAACCTGGCTCGTCCCATCGCTTATCATATTGATGGCGAAGCGATGCCTGCTACAGACAAATTTTCTGTTGAGATCAAGCCTGCATCATTGAAAATGCTTGTCCCGATCCACAAAACCTCCCATTAGTAAAATACCTCGTCTGGGGGGAAACCCCTTTCTGTTTCTTGTCCGTTAGAGAATTCATTCTCATCTCTAACTAATCCTAAAATTTATGAAAAAAATTATTACGCTCTTCGTGCTTGTAGGAGTAGCGGCGGCGGGTATTGCCCAAGGGCTAGTATCACCACCAAGTGGCAACAACCAGAAAGCAAAAGTTACACAGTACATCGGGCCTGTTGAAGTTTCAGTTACCTACAGCAGTCCGCATGTGCATACCGCGCAAGGTGTTGACCGTACGGGTAAGATCTGGGGCGAACTTGTGCATTATGGATTTGCTGATCAAGGTTTTGGTGTTAAATCGGCGCCGTGGCGCGCCGGGGCTAATGAAAACACCGTCATCACCTTTTCTCACGATGTCAAGGTGGAAGGTAAAGACCTAAAGGCAGGTACTTACGGATTGTTTCTAGCTACCGCGAAAGAAGGCTCATGGACATGGATATTCAGCAACAACTCGACCAGTTGGGGAAGTTTTTTTTATGATCAAAATGAAGATGTGCTTCGTGTGGATGTAACACCAACGGACGCTCCATTCACCGAAGACCTGACGTACGGCTTTGCTGACCGCCAGGCGAATGGAGCAACGGCATTTTTGCAATGGGAAAACAAACGCATTCCTTTTAAAATTTCAGTTCCAAACGTGAATGACGTATACGTTTCGATGATGAGAAATCAACTGCGCTCAAACGTAGGTTTTGATTATCGAAATTTTTCAACGGCCGCTAACTTTTGTGCACAGAATAAAATCAATCTTGAGGAAGCACTCGTGTGGGCTAATCGCGCGATGGATCCAACCATCGGCGGACGTGAAGAATTTGCTACCCTGCAGGCAAAATCGAGTGTACTTACAGCCATTGGAAAAGATGCGGAAGCTGATGAAGCCATGCAAAAAGCAATTCGTCTACCCGATGCCACCGCCATCATCGTTCATCAGTATGGCCGCTCGCTGCTCAACGCAGGCAAGAACGAAAAGGCCATGGAAGTATTCAAGTACAATGCATTAAAAAATCCTACGGATAAATTCACTCCTAATGTTGGATTGGCTAGAGGATATACAGCGCTCGGCGACAAGAAAAATGCAATCAAATATTGGGAAGAAGCGATCAAAAATATTCCTGAAAATCAGAAACCATTTATAAAAACCTATCAGGCAGAATTAGATAAATTAAAATCAGGAAAATAATCTACCCCTCTCCAGCAAGATCCGGGCAATAACCAGCCCGGATTTTTTTATGATTTCCACATTTTAGTTAACTATTTCTGAAGAGAAGAGAATTGGCTAAAGACACACAATTTTGCCTTTCATCACATCAAATCAGCTCTTGTTATTATTAGTGATATCATAGTTTGTTTTCGTGTTGTGCGGCTTATCTTTGGTGAAAACGAATTTCATCAATCCACACCAACTATGGATAATTCTTTAAAGTCGTACGAACGCCTTCTTCAGCAGAACAAGGCGTGGGTAGAACAAATGAATAGTGAGGATAAATTCTTTTTCAAGAAGCTTTCGGAAGCGCAGAAACCAGAGTTCCTTTGGATCGGCTGCTCCGATAGCCGTGTGCCGGCTAATCAAATTACTGGAACAATTCCTGGCGAAGTATTTGTGCATCGGAATATTGCCAACATGGTGGTGCATACTGACATGAGCATGTTAAGCGTGCTTGATTATGCCGTCAATGTGCTCGAAGTAAAACATGTGGTGGTGTGCGGACATTATGGATGCGGAGGCGTGCTGGCGGCCATGGCAAACAAACAAATCGGTTTGATTGACAATTGGATTCGGCACATCAAAGATGTGTACCGAATGCATCAGGATGAATTGGAGCGCATCAGCGATATAAAAGCCCGACAAGACCGTTTTATTGAACTTAATGTAATAGAGCAGGTGTATGATTTAGGAAAAACTTCAATCATTCAAAATGCCTGGCAGAAACGTGGAGGTCCGATTGTGCATGGTTGGGTGTATGACATTGGCAATGGCTTGATCAAAGATCTGAAAGTATCGATGAACAGCGATGAAGATATGCCTGACGTGTATAAGTTTGAAAAGAATCCTTTGGACTAGCTAGCGGTTGCCCACTTCATACTCTTTGTCCACCAACAGTTGCTTGTCTGAGGCTGCCTGAACTGCCAAAAAATCACAGCGTTCGTTTTCCGGATGACCTGCGTGACCTTTAATCCAGACGAACTTTGGTTTTAATCTTTTATGTAAGGGAATGTACCGCTTCCACAGATCAACGTTGGCTTTGTCTTTGAAATTTTTCTTTTCCCAGCCCCACAGCCAACCCTTTTCAACGGCATCAACTACATATTTTGAATCTGAATAAATTGTGATAGGGAGACCGTCTTTCTTGATCGCCTCAAGCCCTTTGATCACCGCGAGCAGTTCCATTCGGTTGTTGGTAGTTAAGCGAAACCCTTCACTTAATTCTTTTTCGGCTCCGTTAAATTTCAATACTACTCCATAACCTCCTGGGCCAGGATTGCCTTGTGCAGCGCCGTCGGTATAAATGCGAATCATTGCTTTACTAAATGATCAAATGCTTAGGATAATAATACGTTGGTTTTGAAGATCTTCACCGCAATCGACAAAAGAATAACACCGAATACACGGCGCAGCACGGCAAAACCTGATTTCCCTATTTTTTGTTCAAGCCATGAGCTGGAGCGCAACACGATGTACACAAAAATGAGATTGAGCACAATACCAATCAGGATATCGCCTTCTTGGTAAACGGCGCGTAGCGAAAGGATGGTGGTGAGCGTTCCGGCGCCTGCAATCAACGGAAAAGCGATAGGTACAATTGAACCAGAACCTTTTGCGTCAGGATCATCTTTGATCAGGGTGATACCCAGAATCATCTCCATAGCGATGATGAACATTACGATCGAACCGGCCACTGCAAATGAACCTACATCCAATCCAAATAAATTCAATATGGATTGGCCTAAGTAGAGGAAGGCGACCATCAACGCGGCTGCGATGGCAGTGGCACGTTCAGCATAAATTCTGCCTTCGCGCTTGCGAATGAGAATAATAAAGGGGATTGAACCGATGATATCAATCACCGAAAAGAGAATCAGGCTTACAGAGAATATTTCTTTTAAGTCCATTTGTAGGATTTAAGTGACAAAATTAATCAAAAAGAAATAGGCAGCCGTTGAGCTGCCTATCACAATAGGTACATAAGCTATTTAAAAGAAAAACTGGTACTGAAGCACAGCCTGGCTCTTCATGCTGGCGTCGAGGGCGAGCGCCGTGCCATTGATGGAGTAGGTAGGGCGAAGCTGAAAGTCGAGCGTGATTTTAGACGTGTGCCCTTTGATAAACCAATTCACGCCAAAGTCCCACACATTCATTTGATTGTCGAGGCGATCGTACTTCGCACTTTGTAAAGTGAAGTAAGGCATCAGCGTGCCATTGCCTTCCCCGAGTAAATCCTTTTTCATGAGATAACCGGCTTGAATGTAGAGAACGTTTCCTGTTCCAAACATAGGAAAAGCATTGCCCTGACTGTTGGCCAGAGCGCCCGGTGTTGTATTGCCGTTAGCCGGATTCATAATTCCGTTATACCGAAGATATCCTGGTCCGTAGTCGGTATGAAAGTACCCGACGTAACCATTCAATGCAGTGCCTTTCTCTATATTGATTGGTGAATCGTAAAACATAGCGACTGACCAAAGGTTCATATCATGGTATTTTGTCCCGGCAGTAGTACCATCGCCCGTCCAGGTAGCATTCTTTTGAGTGATGAACCCGGCTTCAAGATTCAATACTTTTTTCTTGCCGAGATAAGTGCCCGTCATGTAAGGAGTCACGTGCGATTCCTTGTCAAAGAAATTCCATGAGAAGAAACCCTGGTATTGTTTGTAATGACCCACTTGCGCGAATGTAGCATTGGGGCTGTTAGGCGCCGCAGTGAGTGGTGCTGACACTGTGCCATTGGTATTCACAGGAAAGGGATCGGTTAACACAAGGCGGTAGTCGAGCTTTCCGAGTTGTCCACGTGCGAATAGACTTAACTTACGCGAGAATTCATCCGTCTGATCAACTGTTGCTTGAGCGAATACAGGGACATCCATGCTCATGATCGTACCAATGCTTGGCTGACTAAATCTTGACAGTCCATTGGCAATAGTAAGGCCGCCTCCAAGGAATAGTAAATCACTTCCTTTCTTAATCCTGTAATCAGCCAACGCATCATGAATAAAAAACTGCGTCTTCCGATTTACATAGGGCGAATTGTTATCGGGAGCTCCACCATTTCCAGAAAGGAAATTGAAATTGTTTTGCCCCATTTGAAAATAAAACGTCACATGGTCAGTGAGTTGGCCATACAACTGAAACCGTGTTCTGCGTAAGCCGATGTCAAACCCATTAAATGCGGGGCTTGAAAGTACTGTGGTGCCCGGATTGTAATCGGCATACCGGAACCAAGTTTGATTTAGGAAAGTAGCTTTTATAAAATGACTCCCATCTTCCTTGAGATTTAATCGAAGTTCTTCGATCGGTTTTTTCTCCTCCTTTTTAATTTCTGATGGTGCAGTATTGGTTTGAGCCTGTACACTGTAATGCGAACTTATGCCAATTGCCAAAATGGAAAGCAATATTCTTTTCATGATGATGAATTTATTTTTGAAAAGTAAGAAAAGAGGTAAATGACCTTACCTCTTTTTACGTTATTACTAGGATTGAATTTGTTGAGCAAATTCTTCCGCAAATTTCTCCAGGCTTTCAATCTCAATGGGCTCAAGTAGATCCAGTCTTCGGTAGAAGAGAAGCCTGTTCTTGTGTGCTTCGATGTGAATGGCTTCGTGACTTTCGAGGAAGGACACAACCTTACCAGAGAAGAAGGCGCGGATTTCATTTTCCGCAAGTCCACGCAGGTAATACTTCTTCGAAAACTCGGGGTGTTCGTGGAAATCGAGATCTTTTCCGGAGAAGATTTCCGATAGCTTGGTGCTGATGCCTTCGGGCTCAAGTGCAAAATCGGGGATCCGTACGTCCATCTCATTGATCTGAACAACCGTAATTTGTGTGTCGCTCGTTTCCGGCCGGCCTACCTGGGTTAGCGTGATGTCAGAGATACTTATTTTACCGACCTCGCTGTATTTCTCCATGAAGTTTTCCTCGTATTGGATTTTGTTTCCTGACGCAATCGGGAAATCCTTGTATTTCAAGGCGGTGCGAACCTTCATCGGGTTGAATGCGTAGTCGTTGAGCTGGGCAAACTTGCGCAGTGCGACTTGCCGCGTGTTGAGCTGAATTTCGAATTTATTTCCTTTGCCTGCTTTCCGTGCGGCCAGCGGATGGCCTGAGAAAAATTCGAAGTGATCAAAACCCAAAATAGAAACACTTCCGCCGGTGTGTTGGTATTCCTCCTCGAAATGATGCAGCTCCTCCATGAATGTGTGATCCACAATTCGCGCGTCTGTAAAATTCAGAATCACTTTTTTACCCGGTTTAATGCGTGCAAACATTTTTTTGAAACCAATCAAGTTTGAAAAAATGGCGGCGTCTGATATCGAGATCGTGTACTCATCATTGCTCTCTACAAACTCATAACGAGGCTTGAACAAGCCCTTGAACGGAGCGCCGTTAAGAATATGAAAGAAAAATTTCGCAAGAATACCTGATCCAATTCCGATCAGTAAGTCTGTAGCTACTGTAACAAGAATGGTGACCACAAAAATCACAAGTTGCTCGGCGCCGACTTTATACGTCTTAAAAAACTCGTTTGGTGAAGCAAGGCGATATCCTACAGCAATCAGTAGTGCAGCCAATGCTGAGTTCGGGATCATTTCGATAACGGGTATGAAGAGCAGCATAGCAACCAACAGGAAAAACCCATGAAAGAAATTAGCCCACCGGGTGCGGCCACCAAAGTTCACGTTGGCAGAGCTACGCGCCACTTCGGAGATCATAGGTAGGCCACCCAGTAAACCTGAAAGTGCATTGCCCATGCCCACCGCTACCAGGTCTTTATTAGGGTTAGAGGCGCGCTTCCAAGGATCGAGACCGTCTATTGCTTTTACAGTAAGCAATGACTCAAGGCTATTCACGAAGAGAAACATGAACACATATTTCCAGAAGATGGGATTTCCTATAGCAGAAAAGTCAGCATTGAATCGCACTTCGCTCCAGAAGTTGCCGATCTTCACAAGATCAAATGCTGGTTCAGTGTGTTTAAAATCCATGATCAACGCCATGGGTATTGTTACCACAAGCACTACCATCGGGGCAGGAATACTCTTTACAATTTTTGATTTGATCAGCGGCATACCAAAGATGATCACCAGGCTGACAATGCCCACAAGCATTACGCGCGGATCGGCGTTAGCAATTGAGTGTGGGATGAGTTCGTAAAGTTCAATCGGCTCAAGGCCTTTCAGCGTTGCCGGATCAATACCAAGCAACACGTGAATTTGCTTTGAGAAAATGATCAGGCCAATTGCTGCTAACATTCCGTGTACGGCTGAGTGAGGGAAGAAATCACTCAGCGTTCCAAATTTCAGAAAGCCGAAGAGAATCTGAATGGCCGCTGCCACTACAATCACGCCGAGCGCAAGGTGCCAGCCTGTATCGCCACCACCCAATTCGGTCACTGCGCCTGCGCAGATGGTAATCAAACCAGCCGCCGGGCCTTTGATCGTAAGGCGGGAGCCGGCAAAGAAACTAACAAAAATACCGCCAATCATTGCGGTGAGTACGCCCATTGCCGCAGGGAATTGACTTGCTTTGGCAATACCAAGACTTAGCGGTAGCGCCAGAAGAAATACCAAAAAACCAGAAATTATATCCGACTTCCAATTCTGTTTCAATCCTTCCAATCCGTCTTTAGGGATTTCAAGAGTTTTCATGTTGAAAATTTTAGGTAAGCCTTTCGTCCTCTTCTATGGACTTTGCCAGACAACAAAAGGATTACTGAAGTTATTTTACTAAATACTAAATCAAATAATGCACGCCTTGGCGGACATTACTAAAACATGAAATAGAAAATAAAATCAGATGAGCAGAAGGTTGTGCAGAATATACAGCCGCGGTTTGGCTGCAAGGTATCCGTAGGTATGCTGAATATAGGCTTTAGAGGAAACCTTGTTGTCAATATAGAAGGTAAAAATAGAGGAGAGATCTACGTCGAAGATCAGCGAAAGCTCTTTATTATTTTCAGAGCGCTCTTCGTTTTCTTCTGCCAGCAGATCAAACAGCTGGCTTTGTGATGCGGTAGGATTAACGAATTGAGTTTCCTTGGTGCTCTTACCGTGGATGAGATTGCCGTCCACAAACAAGGGTGTCAGCAACTCAAAAGAGAAGATGAAAAGCGCAAAAAGCTTCAATGACTGATTTATTTTTTTGAGCATCTTACTTCTATATGCCATAAAGGTTGGAAGAAAATTACCAGATTTCAAAATTTTTATTTGGATCGTAAAGAGAAAAGAGACATTCCGCCCTCATCACGCCTTTCGCAATCGTTGACAGAAACAGCACCACTACAAAATAGAGTTGGTTCGGCTTCATTTTTAAGAAGCGCATGGCCTCACACTAGCGGCCAAGGTTTCATCTTTTTCAGCAAAACAGTTGCACTTACTGAGTTTGTGTTGATAGGTAAAAATTACCGGCTAGCTTTTATTTAGTAAAATAACGGATGGAGGAAACACACTTGCATGTGATGGTTTTTTCTAAATTTGTGTTTGTAAATGAAAACACTAAAGCCATTCGCCTCCTTTTTTTACACACTGATGGTTGTGTTTTTACTGATGCTGGATGTGAACCTCTCTTTTGCAGCATCTATTCAAGATTCCTCTGATGACGTTTTTTTCTATTCTAAGAATAGCAGCCAACCAGCACAAGCTGATGGTCAGTTTTTATACGAAGAAAAGGAGACAGAAAAGGATGATGAATTGCTCGACAGCTTTGTATTCTTTTTCCTGTCGGTTGCTCCGGTCACAATCCGGATTGAAGATAGCGAACAAGCGTGCACGAAAGAAATACCCAAACCCAAAGGTGGTGTCGTCGAGAACCCGCTTTATCTTACCGAGCGTTCTCTGCGCATTTGATAATAGCCTTTCTAAGTGGACCATTTTAGGTCCATCCTCAAGAACTTTTGCCTTTTTTTAACAGATAATTTTTACTTTGAATGAAAATTCAAACTCCATTATTTAATGAGCATGAAGTGCTTCATCAATTGAAGCATTATTTGCCGGAACAGGCGGCGCTCAAAGATTTTATTCATCAAAACACTTTGCAGGCATTTCAGAAACTAAAGTTTCATAATGCGCTGGTAAAAGCTTCAGAAGTATTTGGTTATAAAGTATGTTTTAAACTGAGCGAATACAGAAAACTGTATGAAAACAAACAGATTAGTCCTGAAATATTAAAAAGAGTAATCGTTTATCGAAAAGGCGTCAACGCGGAAGCCGAGTGGACCGAGAAGTTACTTTCCAAAAAATACGATGTGCCCGGCTTGCCGCGTATTGGTCAACTTCGGGCCAATTGGAAAAAGCAGTATCAAATGGACATGGACTCGCTCACGCAGCCCATCTTGTTTCGTATTTTATGCAGTTACCTCGATCAGGGAATTGCGATCTGGAGTTTCCCTTACCGTGAAAAGGGTTTTCTGGGATCACTTCAGGAGATTGAAAAATTCAGTGCTACCAGCTTTTTCCGCCGCAAAAGGGCGAAAGATCTTCTGTTGAAAGGGGCGTGTAACATTTCAGATTTACTGAAGATACTGATCGGCGATGAAACACTTTTTGGTCAGTACCTTTTTGATCAGCAGTTTGCGCACATGGGTTGGTCTGGTATTGTGTCGGTGGTGGAAAGCAACCCCGCTACGCTGCTGGATAACCGAAAGATTACGCTACGCGACCTTATCGTTTTTGATTTACTTCTCGAAATCGATGCTCTTGATTTTCATTTTGGCGAAGGTAAGTGGCAGCCGCTAGGTTCGCGCATTGAGGAGAAGCCGATAGACCTTTTTGATGAGGTGCATGAAACAGAACTGCATCAGGTTCTTTCTCTGTGGCAAGATGCGTTTGAGTGGTCGTATTACGATCAAGTGCTTGCCGGCGTGATTCAGGTGAATAAAAAATCTAAAACTGAAAAGCAAAATACAAAGTCCTTTCAATCACTCTTCTGCATTGATGATCGCGAGGATTCGTTGCGTCGCCATCTTGAGCGCCTTGATTCGCAGTGTGAAACGTTTGCTACGCCTGGTTTTTTTAGTATTGAATTTTTCTATCAGCCTGAAGATGGAAAATTCTTTACTAAAGTCTGCCCAGCACCGGTGACACCGAAGTATCTTATCAAAGGTTCAAACAGTAAGGAGAAGCGCGAAAAAGACGTACACTTCTCGAAGCATGCGACTTCATTTTACTCAGGCTGGTTATTTTCTCAGACCCTGGGTTTTTGGTCGGCGTTGAAATTGTTTATCAATATATTCCGCCCTTCCATTGGACCTGCTACAGCTTCTTCGTTTCAACACATGGACAAGTATTCGGAGCTGACCATTGAAAACAAAAATCTGAACGACAAAGAGGAAGGCTTGCAGATAGGATTTACCGTTCCTGAAATGGCACAACGCCTTGAGGGCTTACTGATGAGTATTGGCCTTGTAAAAGACTTTGCGCCCATTATTTACTTTGTAGGGCATGGGGCCAGTAGTGTAAATAATCCGCACTATTCCGCGTACGACTGCGGCGCGTGCTCTGGTCGCCCCGGGTCGGTAAACGCCCGTGTGGCCTGTTACATGGCTAATCACCCGGGTGTGCGCGCGATACTGAAAACCAAAGGCATCGACATTCCGGCGGAGACGCAATTCATGGGAGCGCTTCACGATACTACCCGAGATGATATTGTTTTCTTCGATGAAAATTCGCTTTCAGAAACAAACCGCGCATTGCATCATCAGAATGAGAAAATCTTCGCGCGAGCATTAGATGATAACTCCAAAGAACGCTCGCGTCGATTCCTCTCAGTCGATACTCATAAGCCTTCTGCTAAAGTACACGAAGAAGTGCGGCGCCGTTCGGTTTCGTTATTTGAACCTCGCCCCGAGTTGAACCATGCTACTAATGCACTTTGTGTTGTAGCTCGAAGAGATTTCTCAAAAAGACTTTTCCTGGATCGTCGGGCATTCCACAATTCTTACGACTATAGGATTGATCCTGACGGTAAATATCTGCTGAATATTCTTCGCCCGGCAGCGCCGGTGTGCGGAGGTATCAACCTCGAATATTTCTTCTCGAGAGTGGACAATCAAAAACTTGGTGCGGGAACAAAATTGCCGCACAACGTTATGGGTTTGTTTGGTGTGGCCAACGGTATTGACGGTGATTTGCGTCCCGGATTGCCGAGTCAGATGATTGAAGTGCATGATCCAATACGGTTGCTGATCATTGTTGAGCATTTCCCGCTGGTAGTGCTGGATACCATTCAGCGCTCGCCGGAAACGTACGAGTGGTTTATTAACGAATGGGTGCATCTTGCTGCGGTCAATCCGGAAACCTACGAAGTTTCCATTTTCAAAGACGGAGCATTTCATCCGTATCAGCCGTTGACTTCCAAGGTCGATTCGGTAACAGACGTATTTGCTTTGTTTGAATCTTCTCACGAAAATTTGCCCATCTTAGAAATCGCATAGCTATGACCATGGATTCATTTCTTCAGTTTTTTATATACATCCCTTTCGCAGGATTCGCGATTAGTTTGTTGATTTCCGAGCGGAACGAGGACCTGATTTCTACATTTTCTTTTTCTGCGGTGGGGCTTCATTTAAATGGCTTAGTAGCGTTTATTACTTATTGGCTGTGGAACGGTGCCCCAACGCTCAATCATCAATACATCTCGCTGTATCAGATTAATGATTACGATTTTTTCATTGATTTATATTTCGACAAAATTACGGCGGTGTATCTGTTGGTAGGAGCGCTACTTACTTTTTTGGTGACGATCTACAGCCGCTATTATTTGCATCGCGAAACCGGCTATAAGCGGTTCTTCAATACCGTTTTGTTTTTCTATCTCGGCTATACTATCGCGGTAATGTCGGGTAATCTTGAAACCCTTTTCATCGGGTGGGAGATACTGGGTATATCCTCTTTCCTGCTCATCTCATTTTATAAGCATCGGTATTTGCCGGTGAAGAATGCGGTGAAGGTATTTTCCATTTACCGCGTGGCTGACGTGGGTCTGATTCTGGCTATGTGGATGAGCCATCACCTGTGGCATGAAAATATTACGTTTGAAAAACTGAGCAACCTTGAGTTGGTGCACAACCAGTTGCAAAGCCACACAGTAGTAGGTGTTTTCATCGCGATGATGTTTTTACTTTCGGCTGCTGCCAAGTCGGCTCAGCTTCCTTTTTCGTCGTGGTTGCCCCGCGCGATGGAGGGCCCAACGCCATCGAGTGCTATCTTCTATGGCTCGCTCGCCGTTCATCTCGGTGTGTTTCTGATGCTGCGAACTTTTCCTTTCTGGGAACAACAAATTTCTGTGAGGATATTTATCGTGGTCCTCGGGTTGGCTACGGCAATTATCGCTACCGGTATTGGCCGTGTGCAGTCGTCGGTGAAAAGTCAGATCGCGTATGCCTCCATTGCACAGATCGGTTTGATCTTTATTGAAGTGGCGGCGGGATTTGAGAACCTGGCGTTGTTTCATTTTGCGGGTAATGCATTTTTGCGCACCTATCAGTTGCTGGTATCGCCGTCGGTGGTTAGTTATTTAATTCGTGAACAGTTCTATAATTTCTCGCCCCGCGAGCGGTCGATTGAGGTAACGTTCTCGAAGAAATTGGAATACACGCTATACACACTCTGTGTGAAAGAATGGAACCTTGACTCGATGATGTACCGGTATTTATGGAATCCGCTGAAGTGGGTTGGAAGCCGCCTTAATTTCTTGACTTTGTATGGCGCGGTGTGGTTTTTTGTGGCTACGTATTCGGTGGGGTTAATCTGTTTTTTCTATAAAGATGCGCTGCCCGAGTCTGTTCTCGACAAGCTTCCGGTGTTGTTTTCGCTGATGGGCTTGGTGATGATTTTAAAATCCTTTACGGAAAGGAGATGGGCGAGGAAAAGCTGGCTGCTGATTATCATGAATCACCTGTGGATCGCGTTGGCTATTTCATTCAACGAAGCCTTTAAATATGGCCAACCGGTATTGTACCTGAGTGGAATTATCGTGGCCGGTATTATTGGCTTTTTCTGTTTAGTGAGATTACGCAAACTAGAGGGAAGTATCGGGCTTCACCAGTTTCACGGCTATTCCTATCAACATCCTAAAATAGCTCTCGTATTTTTCTTTTGTTGCCTGGCTGCCACGGGCTTTCCTATTACGCCAACGTTTATCGGAGAGGATTTGATTTTCACGCACATTCATGAAGACCAGATTCTGCTTGCCTCCATCACTTCGTTAAGCTTTATTCTCGATGGTCTGGCGATCATTCGCATCTATGCCCGTGTGTTCATGGGGCCGCACGTGAAATCCATTTTTGAGATGGCGTATCGCTCGTCGTAAGATTTTATTTTATGTTCAAATTGAATAGCTCCTCCTGGTGAGGGGCTATTTATTTTTTACCCAGAAGGTAGCCAAGTGCCATCGCGTATCCTTCCAGGCCGAAGCCGGTTATGAGGCCAGCGCACTTGGAAGTGATCAGGCTTTTGTGTCTGAATTCTTCGCGCGCATATACATTGCTGATGTGTACTTCTACCGCCGGTGTTTTGATTCCGGCGATTGCGTCGTGGAGGGCTACAGACGTGTGTGTGTAAGCGCCGGCGTTAAGGATTATGCCATCAAAGGAGAAACCGACTTCGTGCAGTTTGTTGATGAGTTCGCCTTCTACATTGGATTGAAAATAGTGTAGCTCAGCCGTCGGAAACCGGCTCTTAAGTTTTTCAAAATAGTCTTCAAAGCTCTCTTTGCCATAGGTTTCGGGTTCACGCTTTCCCAGCAAGTTAAGGTTGGGCCCGTTTACGATTTGTATTTTCATAGCAGCGAAATTGTAACTTGCAAGTTAATACGAACTATAGAACTGCCAACCATACCTCGTTGATTTTGAATTGGGATACCTACATAAAGCAATTTGGTCAATACCTGAAGATTGAGCGCTCGCTCTCCCAAAACTCCATTGACGCCTATGTGCGTGACGCGGAGAAGCTTCAGCAATTCGTGGAGTTGTCAGGTATGAAAACTAGTCCGCTTAAGATTACCTCCAAACAAATTGAAAAATTCCTTCAGTATGTGAGCGAACTTGGGATGAGCGCCTTCAGCCAGGCACGAATTCTTTCCGGGTTGAAAGCTTTTTTTAAATACCTGGAATTCGAAGAACTGATTGAAAATAACCCGGCGGCCCAACTGGAAGGTCCGAAGCTGGGCCGCAAACTACCCGATACGCTTGAGTATACAGAGATTGTCAAACTCTTCGACGCAATCGATCTCTCTTCGCCGGAAGGGGCGCGCAACCGCGCCATGCTTGAAACGCTTTACAGCTCGGGCCTTCGCGTAAGCGAACTGGTTGAACTCCGCCTGTCCAATATTTTTTTTGATGTCGGTTTTTTGCGCGTGGTGGGCAAAGGCAACAAGGAAAGGCTCGTGCCCATCGGCCGTGATGCATTGAGGTTTCTGAAAATTTACGTAGAAGAAGTGCGCGTGCACATTCCGGTTCAAAAGGGATTTGAGAATCATGCGTTCCTAAACCGCAGAGGGAAGAAAATATCACGCGTGATGATTTTTTTAGTAATCAAGGCGCTGGCCGAAAAAATTGGCTTGAAGAAAACGATAAGCCCTCACACGTTTCGCCACTCGTTTGCCACTCATTTGATTGAAGGCGGCGCCGACTTGCGTGCGGTACAGGAGATGCTCGGCCATGAATCCATTACTACCACTGAGATTTACACACACCTCGATCGCGATTATTTGCGTCAGGTGGTGCAGGAGTTTCATCCGCGCGGATAATTCGAGATCATCCTTTCAATATGATGAACGGTTTTCAGAGATGCCTTTGATTCGTTACCTTTGACTATGCGATTTGTAATCTTTTTTTTGCTGTTGATTAGTCTTCGTGCAGTAGGGCAGGAGATTAAAGTGGAGTTCGATAAAAAGCACGACGTGTCGCGCTACAAAACGTTTAAGTTCGGCGAAAGCAAAGTGGTTACTACCAACGACGACAAACAAGTAACGAACGCCACCATCGACAAGTGGATCAGAAAGGGAATCAAAAGAGAACTGGAATATAAAGGACTTACTGAGGTTGACTCAACTGCAGACTTGCTGGTGACTTATGCGCTGGTATCTTCCCCACGTCTTGATATCCAGGCGATTGGTCCTGCCGGGATGACGCCAGGCTCCAACGACCGCACCTGGTCACGTGACTATACCGAAACTAGCCTGATCATTGATTTAAACAACAAAAGCAATTTTCTGGTGTGGCGTATCAATGCCAACGCCGATGTGATGGGCAGTAGCGCCGAGCGTACCATCGATTTGATTGTGGTGAAGGGCTTCAAAAAATTTAGGAAAGCCGCCAAAAAGAAATAATCTACTTCGTTCGGTAGATTTTCAACTTCTTATAAATCTCCAGACAAACCCACGCGTCAGTAGCGGCGTAGCTGATTTGTTTTTCGTTCAGATCATTCGATTCCCAATTGCTGGTTTGAGCGCTTTTTGAAATACGGAATCCTAAAAGCAGGCCGGCTAGTTTTTTTACCCCTTCAATTTCAAGGCCGGCGTTTTTTGCCAGCCCACCGATTTCAATCACGCCTTTTGGTTCGAATTTTTTCAGACGCTGCAATGCTTTGATGTCGTCGCGTAGAGCAACCCCCGCTTTCAGGATGTTTTCGTTTTCCAGAAAATCAATGATCTCCTTGCTCAGGCCGGTATGGTTAATCCGGATCAGAAAGACTTTTTCAGGAAGGGCAATTTGCATCAGCGCCACTTTATTTTGATGGCCGCGCACAAATACGGGTTTCGTTTCCGTATCGAACCCAACTACTTTATAGTTTTTAATTTCATCAAAAACTTTCGGCAGGCGAGTGTGATCGCTTATCACCACAATTTTTCCCTCATAGGCTTGCAACGGAAGTTCGTTGATCTCTTCGTGAGTGATCGTCTTTTTTTCGAAAGGTTCGCGGTGTGGCATCGGTGATTCGCTAGCTGATTTTAACGGAGTAAATTACTCCGCGCTCCTTCAAATAGTTTACAATGAAATTATAATGATCTTCCTGCTCGCCTAAAAACTCCGGCGGGCTTATTCCCTTGCGGTCAAACTTGCCATCAATCACCAGGTTCACCGCTGCCGTGCAGGTGTAACCGGTAGTTCTGGCCATCGACAACGTTTGGGTGGCCGTGTCGGTGCGGTCGAGCAAGTTGTATTCGTAGGATTTGCTTGCTCCTTTTTCTTCACCGTGAATGCGAATGCGCATTACGGTGAACTCGCGTTCTCCCGGCTTTAACTTCCATTTCGGAAAGAGCAGCTTGGCAGTGACGTCCACGGGTTTGATCTTCATTCCTTTCACTTCAATTTCTTCGTGCGAGAAGAACCCGCCTTCGCGAAGCACACGCAAGTATTCGATGCAGCCCGGATAACGTAAGGTCTTCTCGATCATGTTGGGAATGTCGGGCATGGTTTTGATCAGCGACCGAAGCCCGTCAGAGTTCCACGATTCAAGAGTGCCCACCCCATCAAAGGAAATAAGTTCAGGATCAGACAGCGCTTCTTTCACGATGATCTGTTTGTTTTGTACATACCGCGCCGGGCGAATGTATTCTTCAATCACATCGATAGGGGAGAACACGGCCTTGTATTCATACGGCCACTCACGCACTTCTGGAAGGCCGCCCACCAGGCACTCGTACGAGTCGATTTTCATGCGCTGATGATGGTATCCTAAAATGATGTTGCCCATACCGGGTGCCACGCCGCAGTCTGTCACCGCGGTAACGTTGTGCTTCTTGGCCAGATCATCCAACAAAAATGGATCTTCAGGGAAGAACGAAATATCTACAATGTTTTTGCCGGCTTCGATCACCGTTTTTACCATGTTGAAACCGAGGAAACCCGGCACAGCTCCGACTACCAGATCAAACGGCTGAATGGCCGCCGATAATTTTTGAGCATCGGAGAAATCCAGCGCCAGGGTAGTGATGCCAAACGAAGCGACCGACTTCAACGCCTCCTGATTTATGTCCACGGAGGTAACGTCAAACTTCTTTGCAAGGTCTATGGCCATCGCTTTGCCCACCAGGCCGGCTCCGAGTACGATCACTTTCTTCTTCATTCAGGTAAAAATTAATTTTTCATGTCAATGTTATGTGTTAATGGTTAATATTGTTAAGCCTAACGGAATTACCATGAACCCTGCCAAGTTAATCGAAAAAGCAAAAACCTCTTCGTTTTATTTGTGGTTGTTGAATTGGTCGCTCGACCGGATGATTCCGTTCAACCGGCCTCACGGTTTTAGGGTGATCGAAATCGGCGATTATCACCTGCGCACCCGGCTTCCCTATAAAACCAAGAACCTCAATCACTTGAAAGGCCTTCACGCCTGTGCCCTGGCAACGATTACCGAGATCACGGGCGGTTTTATTTTCGTCACCCGGCTCGATCCCAAAAAATACAGGATTATTCTAAAAAAACTGGAGGTGGATTATCTCTACCAAGGCAAGACCGATGCCTTTGGCGAATTTAGGATTACCGAGGCATGGATGAATGAGCACGTGATCCATCCTCTGCAGTCGGCCGAGTCGGTAGAGGTGGTATCGGAAGTGAAGATTTCTGATAGTTTGGGCAATCAGCTGACCAGCGGCCGCGCCACCTGGCAGATTAAAGATTGGGCCAAAGTAAAAACGCAATCATGAAGCGACCGAATTCATTAAATTTGTTATGAATCGGATTTGACAAATCATTAATTAGTTACTATGCGAAAGATCGATCAACTCCTGGCAGAATATGGCGAGAGCCATCAGAATGCAACCAACAAAACAATTCACTGGATTTGCGTGCCTCTTATATTCTTCAGCATTGTAGGCATGATCGCGTCGATCCCGTCCGGTTTTTTGCAAAGTAATGTTGGCTCTTTTGCGAACTGGGCTGCGGTTGCCATGATTTTTGTGTTGATTTATTATATCTCTCTGTCGATTCCGTTGAGCCTTGGTATGGCCATATTCTCAGTAGTATGTTTGTTTCTTGCTCGCGAAATCGCCATTTCAGTGTCGCTTCCTTTATGGCAAGTCTGCCTCGCGATTTTTGTGCTTGCGTGGATCGGTCAATTTTACGGACATAAAGTGGAAGGCAAGAAGCCATCGTTTTTTAAAGACATCCAATTCTTACTGATTGGCCCGGCGTGGCTGATGCATTTTATTTACAAACGACTGGGAATTCCTTATTGAGGTGAGCGACCTTGAGTTTTATTCGTTTGATCCTGCGGTAAACCTCGATCTGGTTTTCTCTAATTTTATTTTTTCCACGGCCGACCATTTAATGCTTCAGTCCGGAAAGCATTGGAAAGTTTTTGTCCTGGCATCGAAAGGAAAGATCCTCGCGCAATTTCCGGTTCATCTTTCTGGTAAGAAGGCGGCCAGCCCTTTGCGCGCACCGTTTGGGTCAGTGCAAATGGCAAATGGTATTTCCTCTACGCAGTTGGATTACTTTGTGAAAAAGGTTCTGGCCTCTCTGGCTGAATCGGGCATTAGTTCTATTACGATCACCAACTTTCCCTCTTTGTATCATGAAAAACAAAGTACGTTGATCGCGCAGTGCCTTACGGCGAATGGCTTTGCGACAAGCGAACAAGTGTCGAGTGTGATCGAAGTGGATGAAATTGATTACGAAAGAAAAATAAAGCTCTCTGAGCGGCAAAAGCTAAAGAAGTCGCGGGCTCAATTTGTTTTCGAGCAGCAACCTGTTAAAAACCTGAAGCAAATCTATTCTTTTATTGACGAGTGCCGTCAGGAACGAAATCAATTGCTGTCGATGTCATTGGCGCAGCTAACTAAAACAGTAAATGTTTTTCCTGACCATTTTTTTTTGTTTGCGGTGAGAAATTCACAAGCTATCGCAGCGGCGGCCATTGTTATCCGGGTTAATAAAAAAATAGTGTACACGTTTTATTATGCTCACCGCAAGTCATTCGATAAGATTAGCCCCGTTGTTTTTCTCCTTTCGGGAATTTATCAGTTTGCGAAAGAAAATAATTACCAGCTGATTGACCTTGGCACGTCAATGACTGGCTCTACGATAAATCAACCTTTGTTGCAGTTTAAAAAAAATGTGGGCGGCACCACAACCCGTAAACTTATTTTTGAAAAGACACTTTCATGAATCAGCCGCTGGTTTCAGTCATCTGCCTTTGCTACAATCACAAGCCCTTCTTGCGGGAAGCTGTGGAGTCGGTGGTGCGCCAAACCTATGGCAATATCCAGATCATTTTGGTGGACGATGCCAGTACCGATGGTAGCGCCCAATTGGTTCAGCAGCTCGTCACAGAATACAAACAGATACAATCTATCTTGCTGCCAGTCAATCTTGGTAACTGCAAGGCATTCAATCAAGGACTCGCTTTAGCAACCGGCGATTTCATTATCGACTTTGCTACCGACGATGTGATGAAACCGGAACGTATTGAAAAGCAAGTGGATTTTTTTTCTCAGCAACGCCCTAGTGTGGGCGTGGTTTTTACTGACGCAATCTACATCGACGTTGAGGGCAATCAGATCAGAAGTCACTTTGAATACTTAAAGGAAAAAAAACTGATTGATCGTATTCCAACCGGAAATGTATTTCCCGACGTGCTTACTACTTACTTCATCTGTAGTCCTACTATGATGATCCGGCGGGAAGTGCTGATTGCTCTTAATGGCTACGACGAATCTTTGGCCTACGAGGATTTTGATTTTTGGGTAAGGGCTTCCCGGCTTTACAAATTTGCTTTTCTCGATGAGACTCTCACGCTGGTGCGAAAGTCTTCCGGTTCTATGTCGGCAGGATGGTACAAAAAAGGTGATCCTCAGCTGCACTCCACCTATCTGATTTGTTGTAAGGCGAAAGGTCTTTGCCGTAATGAGGTTGAGCTGTCTGCTCTTCGTCATCGTGTACTTTACGAATTCAGACAAGCCGTATTTTCTGAGAACAAAACAGAAGCAAAACAATTCGCCACCTTAGCGAAAACGTTGGGAAGAATTCCTTTTTCATTTTCTTTGGTTAGAGCCGCCTCATGGTTACCGCTTCCCTGGTCACAGATGCGGTCTTTTTATCATCGTATTTTTTACCGCTGACCTTTTTTCCAGAGCCGAAGTTCGATCGAGATGCGCGTAATGTCTGTATTCAGATTGGCAGCGCCGCCGTGAATCAGGTACGGTGAAAAAATCAAGACTTCATTTTCTTTTGGATTGGGCCGCACAACCTGAAAATCTCTGTTCACTTCCATTACAGCGGGAACATTGAATCGGATTCCATTAATTATAGCTCCGCCGTCTGTGCGTACCACTGAATTTTCAGGCCATAGATGACTACTGGGAATAATTGCGAGCGAAGAATTTTCGTTACTCCCGGCAATCGGAATATACAGATTGATACAGTTCGTATAATCTTCCAGCCATACGTCGCGGTGCAGGGGGTTATTATCACCAGCGTTAGGCCTCACTACCCGAAAATGAAAAACAGAAGCGCCATCCCATGGATTTTTTGCTTCAAGCTCGGTACCACAGATCGTTGAAATTCTCTGCTCTATCAGACGAATTGAAATCGGGAAATCCTCGGTGGAGATTAATTTAGTTTGCTCCACCGCTGCGAGGTGTTGTTCCTGATTTTTTATAATGGTGTGGTAGTGGGAGGGATTAAAATCAGAGGATAAGGTAACTCCCGCTTTTTTCCATAGAGAAATCAAAAGAGATTTAGTCTCAGAAAGAAAAGTAGGGAAGAGTTTGTTTTCAAGCAAGGGTGCAATTGTAAAGCCGTCGCTGCTCCACGGCATTCCTTTCGAAAGATCAATTGCTTTGTGAAGAAGAATCGTATCATCTCCCGCGTTAGCTTTCCCTTCAGCTACGTACTCCACTATTTTTTCGTTGAGTCTGTATTTCATGGGAATGGTTTATTCAAACTTATTTTCTATTGTCTTTTCCTTCTACAATGGAAAGGTAGCTTTCAAAACGACTTTTTGCGATTGTTCCATTCTCTACTGCAGGCCGTACGGCGCAGCCAGGCTCATGAAGATGCAGACATTTTGAGCCGAACTTGCATTGCAGCCTAAGCTCACGCATTTCGGGAAAATAGTCTGACGTTTCCTGCTGACTCATGTCCACCAATCCCCATTCTTTGATTCCCGGTGTATCGATCACAAATGTATTCTTGTCAAGAGAAAACATTTCTGCAAAAGTAGTAGTGTGAGTGCCTTTCTCGGAGTAACCTGAAATATCACCAGTTGTTTGCGTTATATGTGGTGATAATTGGTTGAGCAACGTTGACTTGCCAGCGCCGGAATGCCCGGCCACGAGGGTAGTTTTATTTTCAATTAATTTTTTCAGTTCTTCCAGACCTTCTCCTTTCAGCGCAGAAATCCTGTGCACCTCAACATTTATTGCTTTGTATATGGAAGTTAATCGGTCAATCGTCTCAAGGCCTTCTTTGTCCATGAGATCGACTTTATTAAAAACAATTGCTTGTGGAATTCGAAATGCTTCCGCCGAAACCAGAAACCTGTCGATAAACCCGGTGGAGGTTCGTGGCTGTTGCACGGTAGCTACAAGAAGTGCCAGATCAACGTTCGCCGCAAGGATGTTGGCATGTCCGGTTTTTTTTACTGACTGCCGAAGGATGTGATTTTTTCGTGGAAGAATTTTGGTAATCGCATGCGCCCCTTCGGCAATATCCACTTCTACATAATCACCTACGGTAACCGGATTCGTTTCTTTAATTCCTTCCAGCCTGATTTTTCCGCGAATGCGGCATTCGTATTTTTTTCCATCGATGAGCACATCATGCCACGATCCGGTAGATTTTGTCACGATGCCGGTCATGCTAAAAACGTTTCGCAGTACTCAACTATTTTTCGTGTAGCACCCAGGTTTTCTTCCACGTACGAGCGTGTCACTTCGCAAGCCAGAAGAAAATTTTCCGGGCGAGTAATCATCAACTCGTACTTGGCTTTTAACTCGGCATAACCACTCACATCAAAAGCGCCACCGCGCATGATCAGGTCGTTGGCTTCTTTGTATTTGTCATAATTTTTGTTGCCAAAAAAAATCGGTACTCCGTAGCACGCGGCCTCAAGGATGTTGTGAAGGCCTTTACCAAACGCACCGCCGACGAAAGCAAATTCGCCATAGCGATAAAGTTGCGACAGCATCCCGATGTTGTCGATTATAAGCACAGGATAATTTTCGATGTTTTCCTTTTGCTGTGAAAAGCGCGCCGATTTCACCTGAAGTGAATTTTCTATTTCCCGAAGAAAGGATTCTGATATTTCGTGGGGAGCGATGATGAATTTTAAACTCGAATTGCTTTCGTTAATGAAGGGAGCCAGTGCTTCCATATCCTCCGGCCAGCAACTTCCGATCACAAAAACCTTCTGATCGTTTTTAAATTTTTTGGCTTGTGGAATTTCTTCACCACTTTCAATAATCTCCATCACCCGGTCAAAGCGAGTATCGCCAGCTACTTTACTTTTGGTAATCCCGATGGATGACAATAGATTTTTAGTCTCCTGATCTTGTGTAAAAAAATAACTGAAGTTTTTCAAAATCTGACGGAATAAGTGTCCGTAGCTTTTAAAGAAAATCTGGTCTTGCCTTAAAATGCAGGAGGCGGAGATAATCGGCACGCCAGCTTTTTTCAGATGGAGACTATAGTAATACCAGAACTCGTATTTGATAAAAATAGCGAGTGATGGTTTGGTGATTTCAAGAAATTTTCTCGCCTGTGCCGATGTATCCCACGGAAGGTAAAATACATGGTCCGCCAGCGGATAATTTTTCCTGACTTCATAACCCGAAGGCGAAAAAAAGGTAAGCAATATGCGGACGTCAGGAAATTTTGTTTTCAACGATTCGATAATCGGTCGCCCTTGTTCAAATTCCCCCAATGATGCGCAATGAACCCACACTAGTTTCGTTTTATTTCCAGCAAAGGCTGACTTCAGTTTTGAGAAATAATTTCGTCGCCCGGCAACGAAAAGCCTCGCCTTTGAATTGAACAACGATGCCAATAAAAAGGCAAATCGTAACGAATGAATTGAAAACGTATAGAGAAATTTCTGCATTGAATTGCAAAAATACCAAAACCAATTCAACTCGCTATTTCAGATTGTGATCATTTTAATGTTTACCAAAAGTGTTATCTTGGCATTTATATCGGAATAAAACCAACTATGAAAACAAAACAACTCGTATTCTCGGCGCTTACCGCATTCTTTTTATCCGGTAACATGATGGCGGTTGCTCAAAGCGATTTGGGGCAGCTTCTTAAAGGAACCTCTCAAGATGCCAATACTCTGGTTAAAGGATATATGTCGCCTCTACTTTCTGCTGTAGGGTACGGCTTAAATCAAGGATGGTACACTACCGCTAAACCGCACAAAATCGCAGGTTTTGATATCACGTTCACAGGAAGTTTTGTCAATATTCCAACTTCGGATTTATCGTATTATGTTGACAATTCAAAAATGAAATCTGTTGAGCGGCTTACCGGTCCAAACGGAAATCCTCAAAGCGGTTTTGTACCGTCTGTGTTTGGCTCTAAACAAGCTCCTTATTATGACTATAAAGGTGTTCCACTTTCCGGATTTCAAGGCGCTCCAGGTGCTGATCTGAGCCAGGTACCTGTGATTAAGAATACGATGCCAGTGCCTATGTTACAAGCGGGGATTGGTTTACCGAAAGGATTCGAACTAAAATTTAGGTATGTTCCTGCAATCAAGTTTGGTGATAAGAATAGCAGTGACTTCAGCCTTTTCGGAATCGGCTTGATGCACGATGTGAAGCAATATATTCCTGGGATTAAATCTTTGCCTTTTGATTTATCGGGTTTTGTTGGCTATACAAAGCTCTCCCTCAATGTAGCAATTGATGCACAGAATCACCCTGATCAAAAGGGAACCTTGTCTACAAGCGCAACGACAATTCAGGGAGTAATTTCAAAGAAGGTTTCTGTATTGACGGGATATGCTGGCTTGGGATATAATATTGCCTCATCTAAACTAGCTGTTTCTGGAACATATACGCTGCTTGACGTCAATGGCACACCAATTCAAGTAAAGGATCCCGTAAATTTCACAGCGTCTTCAAGTGGTCCGCGCGCAACGTTTGGTTTACGTTTAAAACTTGCAATTTTCAATTTCAATGGGGAGTACACTCTCCAGAAATACAATACCGTTACACTGGGTTTCGGAATTTCTGTCCGCTAAACCACATAGTCTCAACAAATAGAGGCTGCCTCGCGAGAGACAGCCTCTTTTGTTTTAGGGCCTTATTTTCCCTGATAGACTGGCTTTCGCTTTTCGACAAATGCTTTCATACCTTCTTTCTGATCGGCCGAAGCGAACGTCAGATAAAAGTTCTTTCGCTCAAAGGCCAGACCTTCGTCAAGTTGAGTTTCAAACGAACGATTAACCGCTTCTTTGGCCAATTGCACAGCCACCGGCGATTGTTGCGCAATTTCTTTTGCCAATTGTAAGGCCTCGTGCAGGTAAACTTCTACGGGCACTACTTTGGAAACCAATCCGTAGAAATGGGCTTCTTGTGCCGAAAGAAACCGTCCCGTAAGGATGAGTTCCATAGCCTTTGACTTACCAAGCGCTTTGGTGAGCCGCTGCGTACCGCCTGCGCCGGGGATAGTTCCTATCTTAATTTCGGGCTGACCGAATTTGGCTGATTCCGAAGCGATGATGATATCGCACATCATCGAAAGTTCGCATCCGCCCCCGAGGGCGAAACCACTTACTGCGGCGATGAGCGGCTTCTTGGTTTTACGAATCTGATCCCATGTGCTGAATTGATCAATAGTGAGCATATCAATGGCGCTTTGGTCGGCCATTTGCTTGATGTCGGCGCCAGCGGCAAAGGCCTGCTCATTTCCCGTAAGGATAATGGCTCTTACATTTTCGTTTTTATCGAGCGCCTGCAATGCTTCAAGAAGTTCAAGCATCAGTTGGCGATTCAATGCGTTTAATTCTTTCGGACGGTTAAGTTCCACCAGGGCCACGTAAGGCTCCTTTTGTTCAGTCACTTTTATGAATTCCATAGCTGTTGATTTGCTACAAATCTAAAGGAATTGGAAGCTTTTAAAAACCGAAGAGGAAAAGAGACGGGCGTAAAAAGAAAAACCCCTCCGTAAAGAGGGGAATCCCTAACCAAAGGCCAAAAAAAATTGTGCTTTTAACACGATGATGAATACAGTAAATTTCTGAGAAGTAACCATCTTGCTATAAAAAAACCGGATAATTCATGAAAGTTCTTTTTGTCTGTCTTGGAAACATTTGCCGCTCGCCACTGGCAGAAGCAATTTTCAAGGAAAGAATTGAGTCCTTAGGCCTGGCCGGAGATTTTGAAGTGGATTCATGCGGTACCAGCAATTACAATATTGGCGACGATCCTGATCCGCGAACCATGCGAAATGCAAGAAAGAATAATATTCCGATGATGCATAAAGCAAGACAATTGAAACGATCTGATGTTGAGTCGTTCGACCTGATTTTGGCAATGGATCAAAATAACTATTCTTCGATTTTAAGTTCTTCGCATTCGCAACATCATCACAAGGTAAAACTTATGCGCGCATTTGATCCCGAAGGGGACGGCGATGTGCCCGATCCTTACTACGGACAAGAGAAAGACTTTGACGAAGTATTTCAAATTCTCGATCGTTCTATAAATAATTTGATTAGCACCTTAACCCAACAACCTGAACCTTTTAATCCTGAGTTTTAAAATGAGAAAATTTGCTGCTCTAATCCTATCGTGTATTGCATCGGTTTCATTTTCACAGAAACCTTTTTCGCCTTCCGATGTGTACAAAATCAAATCCGTGTCTGACCCACAACTTTCGCCTGACGGTAAGTGGGTGGCCTATGTTTTATCGACGCCCGATTCGGCTAAGGATAAATCGGATGCTGACATCTGGATGGTGAGTTGGGATGGAAATGAGTCGATCAAACTCACTGCAAGTCCGGAAGGTGAAAGCCGACCACGGTGGTCGCCCGATGGAAAATACCTCACGTTTCTTTCTTCGCGCTATGAAACAAAATCTTCGCAAATCTGGAAGATGGATCGCCGCGGAGGTGAGGCACAAAAATTAACTGAGTTGAAATACAGCATCAGCGATTATGTGTGGAGTCCCGATGCGTCCAAAATTATTTTGGTGATTCAGGATCAGGAATCGCCCGACGAGGCCGACAAAAGAAAAAATGCCAAGCCCATTGTGATGGATCGCTATCATTTTAAATCTGATGGAGGCGGGTACCTTGAGCGCAAAAGAAATCATCTTTATTTATTTACTGTAGAAACCAAAAAACTGGATACGCTCACCACCGGCGATTACGATGATGAAAATCCGGTGTGGTCGCCTGACAGCAAAAAAATTGTCTTTGTAAGCAATCGCACTGCCGATGCTGATCGCAACAGTAACTCCGACTTGTGGGTTCTCGAAGTAAAAAAAGGAGCGAAGCTTAACCAGCTCACCAAATGGGCTGGCGCCGATCATAGCCCGGCTTGGAGTCCCGACGGCAAGTCGATCGCGTATCTTCAATCGCAGTATGAAAAATACAGCATGTACGATCAGCATCACATCACAATTATTTCGGCAGAAGGGGGGGAGCCAAAAGTAATTAGCAAATCTCTGGACCGCGATGTAGCGGGCCCTCAGTGGGCTGACGACAGCCAATCTATTTTTACCACTGTGGAAGACGACCGAAGAAGTTATTTGACTTCTTTTGATTTAAAAGGAAACGTAAAGAAAATTACCGGTGGAGATAGGATCGTTCATTCTTTGCGTCATGCGGCGAGTAAGTGGGTGGCAATGTCTTCCGAATCGTCTTCGCTTCCTGAAATTTTTGCTATTGAAAATGGAGCCTTGCGCAGGCTCACACACGTACACGACGAGTTTTCGAAGTCTCGGTTGTTTGCTTCTGTGGAAGCATTTAATTCAACCAGCAAAGACGGCACCGACGTGGGCTCTTTGCTTTTCCGCCCTTACGGGAAACTAAAAGGTGAAAAGCTTCCTCTTGTGTTGTGGATTCACGGCGGACCAACGGGTCAGGATGACTTCGGGTTTGATTTTATCCCACAGGTTTTCGCCGCGCAAGGTTACGTGGTGGCGTGTGTTAATTACAGGGGAAGCAATGGCCGCGGCCTAAAGTATTCAGAGGCTATTTCAGGAGATTGGGGAAATAAAGAAGTGGTTGATCTGCTTGGAGCGGTTGATCATCTGATCAAAAATAATACAGTCGATCCTGATCGAATGGTAATTGGTGGGTGGAGCTACGGTGGTATCCTTACGGATTATGTCACCGCTACCGATCCGCGGTTTAAGGCAGCCGCTAGTGGTGCAGGCAGCGCTTTGCAGCTCTCCATGTATGGCTCTGATCAATATGTGTTGCAGTACGAGAACGAACTCGGCGTACCCTGGAAAAATATGGACAAATGGATGAAGGTGTCGTACCCGTTTTTGAATGTGGAAAAAATTAAGACGCCGACTTTGTATATGGTGGGTGAAAAGGATTTTAATGTTCCGGCCATCGGCGGCGAGCAGATGTATCAGGCGCTCAAATCGCTCGGCGTACCTACTGAATTCATCGTGTACCCCGGGCAACATCATGGCATTGGCGTGCCGAGCTACCAGAAGGATCGGTACACCCGTTATCTGGAATGGTACGGAAAATATCTGGGTACCCCTAAACTCAAAGACAAACTTCCAGCGAAGAAATAGATTTTATTTCAAGGCTTCCAACCGCTGCAACAGCGGCGGATGTGAGTAATGGAAGAACACGTAAACCGGATGCGGGTATAAATCGCTGAGCGAATCGGCTGATAGTTTTTTCAAGGCAGCCGAGAGAGCTTCTCCGCTGTAAGTTTCCTTGGCATAACGGTCAGCTTCGAATTCATTTTTGCGGCTGAAGATGCTCATTAGCAAACCTGTGATTCCCGAGATCGGGGCAAATAGAATAGTGAATGCGATGAGGTTAAGGTGTATGGCTGATTCAGTTCCGCCTAAGGCAAAGGAAACGCTGGCATTAAACACCATTAACGAAAGTACCCAAAGGGTGAAGAAAATCTGAATCACAGAAAGGATATACCCAAACACGATGTGCTTCTTTTTGAAGTGTCCCACTTCGTGCGCCAGCACGGCTACCAATTCAGGTGTCGTGTGATTGGTGATCAGCGTATCAAACAATACGATTTTCTTTTTCTTACCAATGCCGGCGAAGAAGGCGTTGGCTTTCGCTGATCGTTTCGAACCATCCATGACGAAAATATTATCCAGTGGAAAATTTACTTTTTTAGAAAAGTCGTTGATGGCGTTTTTAAGTTCCCCTTCCGGCAGTGGTGTGAGTTTGTTAAACAAGGGAAGAATCAGTGAGGTGTAAAACAAATTCACTAGCAAAATAAACAGCGCGGCGACTAATCCAAACCAGATCCAGAAGCCCGGACCGATCTGCTGCATCAGGTAAATGAGCAATGAAATAAGCGCTCCGCCGATTACTGCGCCCAGCAGATACCCTTTCAGTTTGTCAGTGAAGAATGTTTTTACGGTTGTCTTGTTGAACCCATATCGCTCTTCGATGACAAACACAGAATGCCATTGAAAGGGGAGAGTGATGAGGTCGGATGCGACGGCCAGGATCGCAAAAAAAGAAAGAGCCAAAGGAATTTCGGAGTGAATGTATGATCGGAGCAAATGATCCAGCCATCCAAAACCGCCAAGCAGCAGCATGGTGATTGAAACACCGAAACTAAATGCGGAGGTAAGAAATGAAAAATACGTTTGCTCACGATGGTAATCGAGCGACTTCCCATATTTCTCTTTATCGTAGAATGAAGCGATTTCGTCAGGAATATCCCTACGCTGTGCGCGCAGGTTTAGGAAATCAAGAAACTGGCTGAAGAGATAACCAGCGCTGACGATTCCAAGAATGAGGTATAAAATAGTTTGCGGCGTCATGAACAGATCGAGTATTTTTGCTGTTCAAAGGTACATCTTTCACGAGTAGTTATGTCATTTGCAATCAATACTCCGGCGCTGTTATTTCCCGCCATTACGCTGCTGATGCTGGCGTACACCAATCGCTTTCTGGCCTTGGCCACGTTGATCAGAAACCTTCATACGAAGTACAAGCAGGTACCCGAAGAGCGTGAGGTTGTTCACGCACAAATCAAAAACCTGAAGCGCAGGCTGGTTCTGGTAAAGCAAATGCAGGCCGCCGGAATTATTAGCTTTTTCCTTTGCGTGCTTTGCATGCTCTTCCTCTATTTCGGTTACGATGTGCTGGCGTTTTCTACCTTCGGCCTTAGCCTGGGCTTTCTTTTGGTTTCGCTGGCACTCTCACTCAATGAAATTACCATCAGCACCAAAGCGCTGGAGATTGAGCTGAAAGACATGGAAAAATTAGAGAGCTAACAATTGGCGAATTGCCGCCTCCGGTTTTTCAAAATGAAATGAACTTAGCGTCGATTCAAAGTTGGCTTTGATCTTATCGTTGCAAAGATTGCCAATACTTCCCTCATGGGTATGATTTATTTTGGTTGAATAGGTGAATTTACCTTCTTCAATTTCTTTCCCGATTTTTTTGTACGCGTCACGGAACGGCACGCCAGTCAGCACCAGCTTGTTTACCTCTTCCACACTAAACAGGAACTTGTACTTCTCGTCTTCAAGAATATTGTCTTTCACTATCATGTTGGAGAGCATCAGGCCGGTCATACTCAGGCAATCGTTCAGCGTCTGAAAAGCAGGAAACACTTTTTCTTTTAGAAGTTGAAATTCGCGATGATATCCCGACGGAAGATTGGTAGTGAGCATGGCAATTTCGTTCGGAAGAGATTGAAGTGCATTGCATTTTCCGCGAATCAATTCAAATACATCAGGGTTTTTTTTGTGTGGCATGATGCTGCTGCCCGTAGTAAGTTCATCTGGAAAGGAAATTAATCCGAAATTCTGATTAAGGAATAGGCATGCGTCCATGGCTAGTTTTGCCAGCGTGGCGGCAACGTTAGCCAGGGCCTGCGCTACGATGCGCTCAGACTTGCCGCGGCCCATTTGCGCATACACTACGTTGTAGTTCAAGTCGTCGAAGCCAAGGAGTTTGGTAGTCATCGTGCGGTTTAACGGGAACGACGACCCGTATCCGGCAGCTGAACCCAACGGATTTTTATTCGCAATCTGATACGCGCCATGAAGAGTGATCAGATCGTCGGCAAGGCTTTCGGCGTATGCACCAAACCAAAGTCCGAATGACGAAGGCATGGCCAACTGCAAGTGGGTATAACCTGGCAAAAGCCGATGCTTATGCTCTTCACTTTTGGCGAGGAGGATATCAAAAAGATTTTTTATTTGCTCAACCGAACGTTGAATTTCGTGGCGAAGAAAAAGCTTAATGTCTACCAGTACTTGGTCGTTGCGACTTCTGCCACTATGTATTTTCTTTCCAGCTTCTCCGATTCTACGGGTAAGAAGAACCTCTACTTGCGAATGAATATCTTCAACACCTTCTTCAATCACGAACTTTCCATTTTCAATTTCCTGATAAATTGATTTTAATTCTTTAGAAAGTGTAATGAGTTCTTCTTTCGTAAGCAAACCAACCGACTCCAGCATGGTGATGTGCGCCAATGACCCCAGCACATCGAAGCGCGACAGAAACAAATCCATCTCGCCGTCTTTGCCCACCGTAAACTGACTTACTTCTTTGAGCGAGTCTTTATCCTTTTGCCAGAGTTTCATGCAGGTTGAGGTTTTCGATTAATGCGATATACGTTTCGATGCCATTCTCGATTTCTTGTACATAAATAAATTCGTTGGCACTGTGCGACCGCGCAGAATCTCCTGGCCCGATTTTTACAGACGGCACAGGAATCAACGCCTGATCGGAGGTAGTAGGCGAGCCGTAAAACTGCAGTCCAAGTTTTTTGCCCGACAGCGCGAGCGGATGGTTCTCATCAACACCCGAAGGCCGCAGGCGCAATGATCTTGGCGTTACTTCGCACTTCACGTTTTGTTGTACTGTTTCCAGGATTTCCTCCAGCGAGTAGGCATCTGTAGCCCGGCAATCGACGGTGAATTTACACTCTGGTGGCACCTGATTGTGTGCCTGCCCGGCGTGGATGACGGTGACACTCATTTTCACTTTTCCCAGTGTTGGCGATATTTTTGGAAACTGATAATTTCGAAACCACTCGATATCTGAGAGGGCTTCATAGATGGCATTTACACCTTCTTCTCTCGCCGCATGGCCAGCCTTTCCTTTAGCAACGCAATCCAGCACCATCAGTCCCTTTTCAGCAATGGCCATATCAAGCAACGTGGGTTCACCCACAATAGCACAATCTATTTTAGGAAGTTCATCCCACACCAACTCCACACCGCCGGTTCCTGAAATTTCTTCTTCTGCTGATGCGAGCAATACGAGATTGTATTTCAAATTTTGCTCGCCATAGAAATAAAAATAGGTCATGATGAGCGACACCAGTGCGCCACCGGCATCGTTGCTGCCGAGGCCGAATAGTTTTCCGTCTTCGATATCGGCGGAGAAAGGGTCTCGTGTATAGCCCGGATTTGGCTTAACTGTGTCGTGATGAGAGTTTAAAAGGAGCGTAGGCTTAGAGGGATCAAAGAATTTATTTTTCGACCACACGTTGTTTCCTTTGCGCGACGTTTCGATTTCGTAATGCTTGAAAAAACTTTCGATTAGCGATGCTGTTTTATTCTCTTCTTTGCTGAACGAAGGAATGCTGATCAACTGCTGCAATAATTCGATAGCCAACGGTGTGAGATGCTCTTTCATTTCTATGCCGTTATCAGTGTTCCTTTTGTTTCGTAGCCGGTATTGGCCACCAGATGCGAGTGCTCGCCGATCAATACTTCCTTTACGCCTGAGCGAATGGCGTTGAAAGCGTTCTCCAATTTAGGCAATATCCCGTCGTGAAAGGAGCCTTCCTTCAAAAGCTTCTGATATAGTTCGGTGTTCAGGTTGCGAATCACCGAGTCGGCATCGTTCACATCTTTCAATACGCCAGCTTTTTCAAAACAGAAAATGAGTCGGATGTCGAAGTGTTTGCTCAGCGCTACCGCCAGAACAGACGCAATCGTGTCGGCATTGGTGTTCAGGATTTCCCCGGCGGCATGAGTGAGTGGTGCGAATACGGGAACGACATTTTGCTTCAATAAAAAATAGAGCAAAGTAGAGTTGACATTTTCGGCTGTGATGTCGCCCACAAAACCATAATCAATTTTTCCGACGGGACGTTTCGTGGCTTTAAGCAAATTCCCATCGGCGCCAGTCATGCCCATGGCGTTGCAGTGCAAGGCCTGTAGGCGCGCAGTGATCTGCTTGTTGATGAGGCCGCCGTACACCATCGTCACTACATCGCGCGTCGCCGCATCCGTGATTCTCCGGCCATCTACATAATTGGATTTGATACCCAACTGATCTCCGATTTTCGTAGCGATTTTTCCGCCACCGTGAATGAGAATTTTAGGCGCCTGTATGGATGCAAAATCGGTAAGAAAAGAGGCGAGCGCTTTTTCGTCGTCAAGTACGTTACCTCCGATTTTTATGATGTAAAGTTTGTTCATAACAGATGACGACGGGTTTTACTTTTTAATGCCTCTCAAAATTTCACTCAACACGACCTGGGCTGCCCACACGCGGTTGGCCGCCTGATGGATTACAAGACTGTTACTGCCGTCTAGCACTTCGTCGCTTAGCTCTACATTTCTTCTCACGGGCAAACAGTGCATGACCTTTGCATTGTGCGTGCTTTCTAATTTTTCGTTGGTGAGCATCCATTCGGGGTCATTGCAATAGATTCTTCCATAGTCGGTGTAGGTGCTCCAGTTTTTTACGTACACGAAGTCAGCGTCTTTTAGCGCTTCTTCCTGATGGTGTGTGATACGTGCTCCTTGCGTAAATTTTCTATCGAGTTCGTAGTCTTCCGGATGGGCAATTACAAAGTCGGCTTTTCCCCAGGCGTTTACCCATTGCGCAAAGCTATTAGCTACACATTGCGGCAGCGCCTTTACGTGCGGTGCCCACGTCAGCACAATTTTTGGCCTCCTGTTTTCTTTGAATAGCTCTGTGATCGTGATTAAATCAGTCAGGCTTTGTAATGGATGCAATGTGGCGCTCTCCAAACTTACTACGGGGATGCCGCAGTATTTTACAAACTGGTTGATATACAATTCCGAATAATCGTCTTCTTTATTTTTCAGGGAAGGAAAAGTTCGGATTCCCAACACGTCAAAATATTTTCCGAGGATCGGAGCGGCTTCTTTTACGTGCTCCACGGTGTTGCCACTCATGATGGCCTCTTCTTCAAACTCAAGCGTCCACCCATCCTGGCCAACGTTAAACACGATTGGTTCCATGCCAAGATTCTGAGCGGCAATTTGAGTGCTCAGGCGTGTGCGCATGCTGGGATTTAAAAACAAAAGCCCCATGCTTTTGCCAGCACCAAGCGTTTTGTCGGCCAGGGGATTTACTTTGTAGGCAAGGGCTTTGGTGATGAGTGCGGTGATGTCAGGCACATCGTCTACGGACAGAAATTTCTTCATGATCGTTAGTTCAGTTCGGTGGTTAAGGCGTTCAACAGTAAGTCGGCTTCTTCTTTTTTCAGAGCCAGCGACGGCAGCAAGCGGACCGTATTTGGTTTAGCCTCGCCGGTAAAAATGCGGTGCGTGGTAAGCAGATTTTTCCTTAAGCCGACAAACTCTTCCGGCAGATCGAAGCCGATCATCAGCCCTTTGCCACGAACTTGCGTGATGGCCTTAAACTCGCGTAATTTCTCCATCCAGTAATTTCCCAGAGCTTCGGCGTTAGCCATGAGTTTTTCCTTTTCAATAACTTCAAGCACCGCCAGCGACGCCACACAGGCAAGGTAGTTGCCTCCGAAGGTAGTGCCCAGCATACCGCTCCATGGTTTTATTTCCGGTGCGATCAAAACACCACCTACCGGAAAGCCGTTACCCATTCCTTTGGCAACGGTGATCAGGTCAGGTTTTATTCCCGAGAATTGATGAGCAAAGAATTTTCCTGTACGGCCATATCCTGACTGCACTTCGTCAAGAATCAGCAACGCGCCAACTTCTTTGCATTTCTTGGCAATGAGCTGAAGGAAGGTTGAGTCAGGCAATTGAATTCCGCCTACACCCTGGATTCCTTCGATGATTACGGCGGCTACATCGCTGCTGATAGCTTGAGAAGAAGCCTCGGCATCATTCAACGGCAGGAACTCAATGCTGTGTCCTGCATTGAACGGAGCTACGATCTTGGGATTATCTGTAGCAGCCACCGCGCCCGACGTTCTTCCGTGAAATGATTTTTTAAACGCAATTATTTTTTTTCTACCGGTTACAAACGAGGCGAGCTTCAACGCGTTTTCGTTGGCTTCAGCACCGGAGTTGCAAAGAAAAAGCTGATAGTCGGTGTACCCTGAAATCTTCCCTAGTTTCTCAGATAGATTTTCCTGAAGAGAATTTTGCACGCTGTTGGAGTAGAACCCGATTTTATCAAGCTGCTTCTTTAGTTCATCAACATAGTGCGGATGGCTATGCCCAATGGAAATCACAGCATGACCACCATAGAGGTCCAGGTATTTTTTTCCTTCCTTGTCCCAAAGCCATGAGCCCTGGGCTTTTACCGGTTCAATGGGGAAGAGAGGATAAACGTCGAATAGTTTCAAGTTCTAAAAGTTAAAGTGAAAGTAATGTGTAATGCAAAATCAGGAGGAGTGTTGTGATTATCGAAACTAATGTTGTCAACTTTACTTCCTGATGTTATTAATTTTTTCAAATGAAGTGATTATCCCTTTGATCAGCGCGGAGCTCAATCCCTGATGTTCCATCTCGTTCAAGCCGGCGATGGTGCAGCCTTCAGGCGTAGTCACTTTGTCGATTTCTATTTCCGGGTGCGACTCGCGCGAGAGCAGGAGTGAAGCAGCACCACGGGCAGTCTGCGCAGCAATCAGTTGTGCTTCTTCAGCGTCGAAGCCCATCTGTATTCCACCTTGCGTGGCGGCCCGCACATAGCGCATGAAAAAGGCAATGCCGCTCGCGGCCAACACCGTGGCTGCTTTCATGAGGCGCTCTTCAACAATCAATGTTTTGCCCAATCCGTTGAAGAGGTCCTGCACTTCGGCCAATTGCTTTTCAGAGGCATCTTTGGCGCAAAGACAAGTCATCGACTGGCCAATGGCAATGGCGGTGTTAGGCATAGCGCGCACCACGGCAATTTTCTTTTGCACTTGCGATGCAATTTCGTCAGTGCTGATTCCAGTGATGGTAGAAACCAAAATATGGTTTGAAGAAAGTAGCGGCGAAATATCGGCGAGTAGTGGCGCAAGTTGCTTGGGTTGCACACACAGAATAATCAGCTCGGCTTTTTTTACCGCATCAAGGTTATCCGTTTTTAGTACAAAACCTTCGCTCTTTAGATGATCAAGCTTCGCGAGATTTCTTCGGGTGATGGTGATCGCTGAGGCTTTCGCGATTTTAGATTTTACAAGACCTTGTGCGATGGCCGTTCCAAGATTTCCTCCACCGATGATTGCAATTTTCTTTGCCATATTAGTATCCGATTGATTTTAGCTGAAGCCCTGCCGTTTCGTCTATTCCAAAAAGTAAGTTCATGTTTTGAATCGCTTGCCCGCTGGCGCCTTTGAGCAAATTGTCGATGGCGGAGTGGATCACGAGTTTGTCGTCAACCTTCTCCAAATGAATCAGCGCCTTGTTGGTGTTGACCACCAGCTTCAGGTCGATCATCGATTCAGAAACATGAGTGAAGGGGTGCGATTGATAATACGATTTGTATAGTTCGTAAAGTTCGGTCAGAGTCAGTGCGCAGTTTACCACCGACGACACATAAATTCCGCGTGCGAAATCTCCACGCCACGGCACAAAGTTGATCGATTCGTTATACCCCGGTTGAGCCGATTGCAGCGTGCGTTTGATCTCGCCGAGATGCTGATGCGTGAGTGTTTTGTAAGCCGAAATATTATTGGTGCGCCAGGTGAAGTGCGTAGTGTCTTGCAGCTTTTGTCCTGCGCCGGTTGATCCTGTGATACCCGTGGTGTACACTTCGCTCAACAAATTTTTCTGAGCGAGTGGCAGCAGTCCCACCTGTATGGCGGTGGCAAAGCAACCGGGATTGGCAATGTTTTTTGCGTGTTTGATTTGCTCGCGTTGAAACTCCGGAAGTCCGTACACAAACTCACGATCGCCGGCTTTGTCGCCCAGGCGAAAGTCGTTGCCAAGGTCGATGATTCTGGTAGAAGGATTGATCTTGTTTTCGACCAGCCACTTTTTGCTTTCACCATGGCTGAGGCAAAGAAAAAGTACATCCACCTCGTAGTTAAAGCCTTCTGAAAATTTAAGGTCTGTATCGCCAATCAGGTCGGTATGTGTGTTGGCAATGGGCTTTCCGGCCTGGCTTCTGCTTTGCGCGAATACAAGTTCGGCGTGAGGATGACGCAGCAGCAGCCGTATGGTTTCGCCGCCGGTATATCCTGCGGCTCCGATTATCCCCACTTTAATTTTCTCTTTCACTTTAATCAGACATTAGATTTTTGACACAAGACGTAAGACGCTAGGCATAAGACTTTCTGCTTTCCACTTTTCACTACTACTCGTCATTCAGCACCTGCAGTTTCTCGCCTTCCTCTTTTACCTGATGATAGATCGCTACCTGATTACCAAAGATCTTGGTGAATCCTTTCACATCGTCACCGGTCCAACCCAGGTTCATCTCACCATATTTTCCAAAACGAGATGACATCAAATCGAACGGAGAAAGAATGCCGTTGATCTGAAAGCGATAGGGAAGGAGAGTTACGGAAACATCACCGGTCACCTGCTGCTGCGAGTCGGTAAGGTACGCTTCGATGTTTCGCATCACCGGATCAAGGTATTGACCTTCGTGCAGCCAGTTGCCATAAAATTGCGAAAGCTGATCTTTCCAGCTCAGTTGCCATTTGGTGAGCACGTGTTTTTCCAGGGCGTGATGCGCTTTAATAATTAAGATTGGCGCAGCCGCTTCAAAGCCAACTCTTCCTTTTATACCAATTATTGTATCACCTACGTGAATGTCGCGGCCAATGCCATAAGGCCCGGCGATCGATTGAAGATATTGAATCGCCTCGGTAGGGTGCGCGAATCGTCTGTCGTTAATTCGGACCAACTCTCCTTTTTCAAAACCGAGTGTTACTTCTTCACTTTCTTTTTTGGTCACCTGAGTAGGCCACGCTTCTTCTGGCAGCATGCCCAATGAATTGAGTGTTTCTTTTCCTCCTACCGATGTTCCCCAGATTCCTTTGTTGATCGAATACTTTGCTTTTTCGGCGCTGAAAGAGAAGCCGTGATTATTCAGGTAATCGACTTCTTCCTGGCGGCTCAGTTTTTTGTCACGGATTGGTGTGATGATTTCGAGTCCCGGCGCGAGAATCTGAAACACCATATCAAAGCGCACCTGGTCGTTGCCGGCGCCTGTGCTTCCGTGAGCTACGGCATCGGCGGCAATTTCTTTGGCATACAGCGCTGCAGCCAGTGCCTGCGACATGCGCTCGGCACTTACGCTGAGCGGATACGTCGCGTTTTTCAATACGTTGCCATACACCAGGAAGCGGATTACTTTGTCGTAGTAATTTTTGGTTTCGTCCACTGTCTTGTGCGACTTTACGCCGAGGTTCAGCGCCCGCTTTTCAATGTCTTTCACTTCGTTGGCGTCAAAGCCTCCCGTGTTGACGGTAAGCGTGTGCACTTCATAGCCCAACTCTTTTGACAGATAGATAGCGCAATACGAGGTGTCCAAACCGCCGCTGAATGCAAGAACTACTTTTTTCATTTTATTATAATAGAGAGTTTAGAAATCAGAATATGTTACCAAAACAAAAAACTCAGGAAGCCTGGCTTCTTGGGCTCGTTCGTTTCGTCTTTCTTTCGCCAGCTTTTTAGCAACACGAATTGCTTAAAGCGTGTCCACCGCTCGAATAATTTAAAATTACCCTGAAACTCTCTCTTTTTATGATGTTCGATTTCTCCTTCCGGAGTTACCACGGTTTTGCTGCGCTCGGCCTGCTTTTGCGCCACTTCCACCGGATCATAAAGCATGGCGGTACACATGCAGTTTTTGCGCTCCTTACTTTTCAGGATCTCATAGTTCACGCAGCTTTGACAGCCCTTCCAAAACTCTTCGTCGGTAGTCAACTCTGAGTAAGTCACGGGCTCGTAGCCCAGTTCCGAATTAATTTTCATCACCGCCAAACCTGTGGTGAGCCCGAAGATTTTGGCGTGTGGATATTTCTTTCGCGACAGCTCGAAGATCTTTCGTTTGATAAGCGTAGCAACGCCGCTCTTGCGGAATGGAGGCGATACGATAAGTCCGCTGTTGGCTACAAATTTTTCGTGTTCCCACGATTCAATGTAGCAGAAGCCCACCCATTCGCCCGATTCGGTCAGCGAAATGACCGCTTTTCCCTCTTCCATCTTCATTTTGATGTAGTCGGGAGAGCGTTTGGCAATACCGGTGCCCCTGGCTTTAGCCGATTCGGCCATTTCCGTAGTAATCAGTTCCGCAAAGTGTGCATCGGCCGACGTAGCCTCACGCACAATAATAGTATTGTTCACGATTAGTCTAAGTTGAATAAAGTAAGAAAAACGCTAAAAAGTACTACCAGCAAAACACCCTCGGCATTTTGCTAAATACATAAAATGGTATGGGGTATCAGATTCGGATGCGCCTATGGGGTCGCCTTCCCACGCGTGTAACGGTGAGTAGCGTTTTGTTCAATGCCTGGCGGCAATTGATGGAATCGCTGTTGAAGAGGCTGATTCCGTGGGTGATAGTTTCTTTTTCCAATTCGCGTTAGTGGTTTTACCGTTAGATAAAAGGCATTCCGTTTTTGTTGTTTATGCAAAATTAAGCGTTAAAATTTTAAATAAGTCAATACCTTTGCAAAGTTTTTGTTAATTCTGCCTTCCAACTGTTAGGCTGATGGCAGATCAAATCATTCAAATAGAAAATCATTATGAGTAAAAAAATAGTACGTGTAGGGAATATCGAATGTGGATCGGATGAGCTTTTTGTGATTTCCGGCCCCTGTGTGATCGAAGATGAGTCGATCATGATGAAGACAGCCGAGAAGCTCAAGGAAGTTTCCGAGCGCATGAAAATCAAAATCATCTACAAATCATCATTCCAAAAGGACAACCGCAGTAGTTTGAAGTATTACAATGGCCCCGGGTTGGACAAAGGCGTGAAGCTGTTGGCTAAAGTGAAAGAGCAATTTGGTTTTTCGCTGCTGACCGACATTCACTACCCTGAGCAAGCTGCTGCCGCAGGCGAAGTGGTGGATGTGCTCCAGATTCCGGCGTACCTCTGTATGCAAACTGCATTGATGGTAGCTGCCGCAAAAACAGGCCGTGTTATCAACATCAAGCATGGCCAGTTTCTCGCACCTGACAACATGAAACATCCGGTCACCAAATGCGAAGAAGCCGGCAATAGCCAGATCATCCTTACGGAACGTGGCTATACCTTTGGATACAACGATTTGATTGTTGACCCACGCAGCTTCTACCACATGGGCAAAATTGGTTACCCTGTAGTGTTTGATATTACACACTCTATTCGCAAGTACGGTATCCCAAGCGCCGATGCTAAAGGTGGTGCACGCGAGTTCCTGCCTGTGCTGTCACGCGCGGGTGTGGCATCGGGTGTAGACGGCGTGTTTATTGAAACGCATCCTGAACCTGAGAAGGCACTGTGTGATGCTGCCAGCCAGTTGTGCGTGTACGACCTCGAAGAGTTTTTGAAACCGCTGATTGAGCTTCACGCGATTGAAGTAAAATACCGCGAGCAAACTCCTGTTTTGAAATAAGAATAACTTAAAAACCGAAAATACACTTTATGGAATTATACTTAGACTCAGCCGATCTTAAAGAAATTGAAGACGCATTTCAACTAGGGTTCCTCACCGGCCTTACTACCACACCTACGTTCATGCACCGTGGCGGTATTACCGACGTGGATGGCCTGATTGTAAAGCTTTCAAAAATTGTTCCTGTTCTTCAGATCGAAGCGCTGGGCGATACAGCAAAGGATGTGTTGAACGAAGCCAAGCGCCAACTTGATCTTGGTCTTGACCCGAAGAAAACAGTTTTCAAAATCCCTGTTTCTTTGGAAGGTGTTAAAGCCTGTAACTTATTGAGAAGAGAAGGTTTGCTGGTGAACGTTCACCTGATTTATACTTTGCAACAAGCCTATATGGCGATGCAAGCCGGCGCTACCTACGTGTGTCCGCTGGTAGGTCGCCTGCAGGATCAGGGTCACGATGCTCTTGATCTGGTTGATCAGTGTGTGTTTGCCGTTAACCACTATGGATACGACACCAAAGTGATGTTCTCGTCAGTGCGTAATGCTGAGCACGTGCGCAACGCCATCAACGCAGGCGTTCATACCATCACTGTGCCGTGGAAGATCATGAAGTCTTTGACTGAAAATAACTTCACCACGTTAGGCACACAGCAATTCATTGAGCACACCCGGTTGATGACGGTGAAGGTGAAAGATGCCATCAATAAAGTAAACCCTATTGTAACAGCCGATACTACATTGGCTGACGCAATTGTGAAGATGACCGAGTTCGGATTTGGTGCGGTGACTGTGACCAACGCCGGCGGTCAAGTACTTGGCGTGTTTACCGACGGCGACCTGCGCAGAAAATTGCAGGCCGACGGCAGAAACGTGTTGGGTCAAAAGATGGGCGACTTCAAATACAATGCGCCGATTGCCATTGACTCAAACGCGTTGTTGACTGAAGCAGCTGATATCTTCAAGAAGTCGAAGGTGGATACTATTCTGGTGACTGAAGCTGGCAAGCCTGCAGGCATGCTTGACATTCAGGATCTTGAAGTGGATTAAGCAGATTCAATTTTGAATCCTACACAAAATATATTCATGGAATTGGGCGGCACATTTTGCCGCCCTTTTGCTGAATTCGAGGAGCGGCTGGCCAATATCAAGGCCTATCTCTTCGATTGGGATGGGGTATTCAACAACGGTGTTAAAGCTGAGTCAGGAGGAAGCCCATTTAGCGAAGTGGATGCCATGGGCACCAACATGCTGCGCTTCGGTCATTGGCTCAGAACGGGAGAGCTCCCGGCGGTGGCGATAATTACCGGTGAGGAAAACCCGGTAGCCTCGTACCTGGCAAAACGCGAACACTTTCATGCGTTGTATTTTAAATCGACGAACAAGCTGATCGCCTTTGATCATTTTCTAAAATCGAATAACCTGAAGGAAGACGAGGTGGCTTTTGTTTATGACGATGTGCTCGACCTTGGCGTAGCGCGGCGCTGCGGCCTTCGTCTGATGGTGTACCACGCGGCTGCACCTCTCTTTCAAGGCTATGCAATGAAAAACGACCTTGCTGATTACATCACTGCCCACGACGACCACGGCGTGCGCGAAGTGTGCGAACTACTTTTAGGCGTTCAGGAAAAATACGACGACGCGATTCGCTTGCGCAGCGAGTTTGGCGCCGACTATTCGCGCTATCTGGAAGTACGAAAGCAAGTGCAGACACAAGTTTATATCACCCGGGAGAATGCAGTGACGGTGGCACAGTGATATGGAGAAATTTATCAATGAGTTTGGGTACCTCGCGCTGATGGTGGGCACCTTCTTTGAAGGTGAAACGGCTATCCTCACGGCGTCTTCATTGATTTATCGCGGCTTGTTTGAGTTCCCGTTTACGGTGTTCGCCGGTTTCTTTGGTTCCTTTGTCAGCGACTGGATTTATTACCTGATCGGCCGGCTGAACGGAAAAATATTCATTGCCAAGCGGCCAAAGATTGAAGCCAAAGTAAAGCCGGTTACTGATTTTTTTCACCGGCACAAATTCCAAATCTTATTCAGCTATCGTTTTCTCTACGGCTTCCGCGTGATCATTCCTCTAGTCATAGGCATGAGCGGGCTAAGGCCTCTTAGTTATCTCTTCTACACTATCGTAAGCGGTTTGATCTGGGCGACCACGATAAGCACTGCAGGCTATTGGGCCGGACGTTTGTTAACCATCGAAGTGAAGACGTTCGAAAATAATTTTCTATTCATCATGCTAGGGTTTGCACTCTTCGGACTTACCATAGGTTATCTTGTGAAAAGAATCACCATGCGTGACTTGGGTATTTCTTCTGCGGATCAGAAGTAAACCGGATGGAAAATAATTCCACGGTCAAAATTTAATTCAATGGCCGGCGCCGGAAATTTGATGAGAACAAAAGGAGCGAACAGATAACTGAACAACCTGCTTTTTTTTCGTAGTACCGCCGCATTGATATCCACCGAAATAAAAACCCGTTTGGTTCTGGCTACCACCGAATAATCAGCTACTCCGCCTTCTGCATTTTGCCATACGTTGTCGTGGCCGCCCAACAAACCTTCTGCGCCATACCCGATGGTAAGCAATAACCACGAAGGCAAAATCGATTTGCCAGTCATCGCATTGAGATCAAACGAAAGCCAGTAGGTTTGCCCGTTGTAATCCTTCACCACTTCCTGCAAAAAATTGGAGCCAAGCAGTTCTGGCCGAAGCAAACTAAATGGTGTGACGTGAAACGAAAATTTAGGTGAGATGCATGAAACCGTTTTGTTGGAAACGTAGAGGAAACAGAAAATACTTCCCATCCCATTGGCAAGCAGGTCAGCCGGGGAGGCGCCATAGTTCAGCGAGAAGCCATCCAGAATTTCAATAGGAAGAAGAAGGAAAAACCCACTGAAACAAATCCACCTTTTTGAGAACGATGAGTTCGGAAGGCCTTTGGTATCGCTGATTTTGTAAAATAATAACCCAAGCTGAAAGGAGGCGAAGAAGTGCCCGCATTTGTCGAGATACGCCCATTCAAAAACATCGTCGAAAAAATGAAAAGTCGTGTAGCTACTGTACCACACTGACGACAACCAAACCAGAAGCAACCCATAGGCAACGGCGATGGCTACGTACCAATATTTGCGCTCATGTGCCATCGGTTAGCTTGCTTGATTTTTCTTTTTAAAATAGAAGTAAAGCGGAATGCCCAATGAGGCGAGCACTAATCCAAACAATGAATTGATTAAAGGCGACACTCCGTCGTAGTAATTTTTGATGTCGTTGTAGAGCGTGAGCAACAGAAAAATACCGGCAATGCTGATGAAAAGAACAGGCACATACGGATAGCCCCAGGTTTTGTACGGCCTTTCGGCGTCGGGGAATTTCTTTCGTAGCACCATTACGCCTACGGCGCCAAGCCCATAGAACAGCCAGCTTACAAATACCAGCATGTCGGTAAGCATGTCAAATGAACCGCTGAGAATCAGCATCGACGTCCACACGCCGTGCAGGAGCAGGGCGTTGCCGGGGGTTTTGAATTTAGGATGAACGTTTCCAATCGCACTGAAAAACTTTTTTTCTTGCGCCATCGCGAAGGTCACGCGCGCAGTGGCAAGGATATTTCCACTGGTACACCCAAACGTAGAAATCATCACCATGAGAGCAATCAGTGCGCCCGCACCAAAGCCAAAGGCACTTGACGCAGCGTCGGACGCCACAAAGGATGAAGATGCGATAGAGGATATCGGCAAGGCGTAGATGTAGGCCAGGTTTAACAAAACGTAAATCAGTATGACGATGAAGAGCCCGAGCAGAAGTCCGAGCGGAAGATTGCGTTTTGGATTTTTTATTTCGCCAGCCATGAAGGTAATGTTGTTCCATCCATCGTATCCCCAGAATGCACCCGAAGTGGCGGCAACAATAGCTAGTACCATGGGCCATCCTGCATGCGGCGATGCGTGACTGAAATTTGCGAAGGATCCTTTACCAAAAAGAAAAATGCCAACGACCAAAAAAATCATGGCTGCAACTTTTAGAAATGAAAACAGAACCTGCACAAAGTCGCCTGACTTGGTGCTGCGGTAGTTCACCCACGTCAGCAGCCAGATCAATGAAATTGTCAACGACTTTATGCCAATGTTTTCAAGTGGGAAAATTTTGCCAATGCCCGGCAGATACAAATAGAAGAGATGCTCCATTTCTTTTGGCAGGCGCGGCAAGGGCACAAAGTATTCGGCATAAATGGAAAACACATACGCGATGGACGCCGCACCCGCTGTATTGAATACAGCAAAAGCCGACCATCCGTAAAGAAAGGCCACGAAGTCGCCAAACATCCGCTGAAAGAAAATGTATTGGCCTCCGGTTTCAGGCATCATCGCCGATGCCTCTGCGTTGGTAAGTGCGCCGAGAAAAGTGATTCCGCCAGCGATTATCCACACAGCAATTAGCAATAGCGGCGATCCGAGTTGCGAAGCCATCAGCGCCGGCTTCATAAAGATGGCAGAACCAATGATGCCTCCAACTACCAAAGAAACGGTTGACTGTAAACCGAGTGTACGTTCTAATTTTTCTGCCATGGATTCGAAGAAAGATAAAGAACTTTATCGAACCTGCCAATGGCCGTAACTATGCAATCGCCTAGATGATGCGGTTTATTCGAAGTTAAGATTCCTAACGCCAGCAGCCCAGTAAAGCGAGGCTTTTGCTTTTTGCTGCTCCACCTGGAGTTTGAGTAATTTGATTTGAGCCTGAATTAATTTTTCTTGTTGAAGGCTTATTTTAAAAAGATCACTTTCGCCATGCTCAAGATTCATCATCTCTGCATTGAGCAGTTGGTCGTACAACGTCACCATCTCGGCAAGTTGCTCAATCATCTGGCCCGTGTTAGTGATTTGGTTGTACGTGGCTGTGATTTCATTGATGATTTCACGTTCGGCAAGTCGTTGTTCAAATTCCGTGCTGCTGATTTTCAAGTCGGTGAGCGCGAGCTTCGATCGTTCTTTTCGCAGGAAGATGGGCATGGAGAAGTCAACGCCCAATTTGTAATCTCTTGAAAAATCAATAGCCTGCGGTGCACCCGGTTGAGTCAATACATAGTAGCTAAGGTCCAGTTTTGGTTTCAAGAACTCCTTGGCGAGCGAGCGCTCAACTCCAAGCTGGTTCAACTTCGTTTTGTATTTGATCAGTTCGGGATGATTTTGTCTCGCCCGTTCAATCAGGGATTGAAGCATTGAGTCATCTATTTTCAGTTGATCGCTTTCGCGGATGACGGGGGAAACCTTGGTGGAAAGTTGTAACGGCTGGCTGGCCGCGTCCCACAGGTAGTTTGATAAGGCAAGGCTCGTGTTGCGAAAAGCCAACTGGGCCTCCATTCGCTCCACCTTGCGCGACTGCCAAATAATTTTCGCCTGCATCGTATCGATACGTGAGGCTTCGCCGTGCTGATGATTGAGCTTTACTCTCCGGTATATTTCCTGAGCAATAGTCACGCCCTTTTCGGTAAGAAGAAGATTGTGATAACTGTTATACCACTGCCAATAATCCTTCGCTGCCTGCAGCAGCACCTTGTTAATTTGCTTTACCTGCTCCGCTTCAGATAATGTAGTGAGCAGCGACGCTTGCTTTACCATTGCGCGGCGCTCGTCGGTAAACAAGCCTTTGCCGATCGGTAAATTCACGCCTGCAAAATACTGCCGTCCGCCTGGAATTGTCTCGGCACTATTTAGCAACTGGCCTGTGTTGTTCTCCATTCCTAGTTTTGGGTTGACTGGAAACCAAGTGGGAAAAGACAAGTACGCGTCCAGCTTGTTGTAATAACTTTTGTTTTGAAATTCCTTTTTGTCGAGCTGAACTTCGGCTTTGGGATCGAAACTTCCTCGGGCCAACCTTAGTTCTTGCCGGGCCGATTCATTGAGCAGCCTCGCCTGACGAACCATCGGGTGATACTCCAGCACCACGCGATAAAATTCATCCAACGAAAATTTTTCTGTAGTGTCAGCAGCGTTGCTTGATATGGGTTGGGCAACAGCGATCATTCCCGTAAAGGAGAAAAAAATGAGCGTAAGGAGAGCGACAGCCTGTGAGGTAAGTGAGCGCATTTTATTTCTCTTTAGCTTTCTTCACTTCTTCCATGGGGTGCTCAGGTTCTTCGTAAATACTGGCCGGAAATCCGTTGAGTTGCCGCCACAGTTCGTACCACACTGGAACGTTGTTGAGCATCACCCAGCCTTTTATTCCAGAGCCCATACGCAATTGTTTTGGCCAGGCTTCCTGTGCCTGATCGGGCACGACAAGGATTCTGAATTCGCCTGGTTTTGAATTTACATAGTCGATCACTTCAACCACGCCACCAAATGTACCTACTGAAACACTGGGCCATCCGGAGAATTGCAACGCTGGCCATCCGTCAAATTGAATTCTTACTTTTCTACCTCTGGTGATTAGCGGCACATCCATCGCTTTGACATAGAGCGCTACAGCCAGGTCGGTCGTTTCAGGCATGATCGTGCAAATGGCTTCACCTTCTTTAATGGTTTCACCAATTCCTGCTTTCAATGTCTTTACCACGATGCCACTTTGCGGAGCAATAACCTGATACTGCCCGTTGCGTATTTGCATGTTAGCGTTTTCGTTTTGCATTTTCGAAACCTCGGCTTGTGTTTCGTAAAAATCAGCGAACGTACTGTTTAGCTCTGACTCGGCTTTGTTGATTTTGTCGAGATACTCAGCCTGAATGCGTTGCACTTCAATCTGTGCGTTCAGATATTCTGCTTTACTGCTTTGGTATTTGTATTCAATCTCCTGAAACTTGGTCAGTGGAATGTTACCCAATTCGTATAATTTTTTATTGCGGTCGTGTAGATTTTCTGCATTCTGAAATTTGAATTTCTCCGCTTCAAGTTTCGTTTTAGATTGTTCCAATTTTCCTTGGAGCTGTTCCTGCAGCGCTGTTATTTGTCGCTGCAGCGCCTTTGTCTTTTCTTCTTTCGATCGGCTGCTCTTGTTTTTGGCGTCGAGTTGTTGTTGCAACCGTTCGAGCATTTGAGGATCAAAATATTTTTCTTTGATTTCACTTAACCGCAAAATCGTATCTCCTTTGTTTACGTGAGTGCCTTCGCGCACGCGCCATTCGGCAATGCGTCCAGCGATAGCCGTTTCAACGGCCTGAGGTCGGTTGGCAGGCGAGAGTGTTGTCACCGCTCCTTTTCCCCGGATGTTTTGTTGCCACGGCAAAAATAGAACGATCAGAAATACAATCCCGATGGCCAGGAACCAACGAGCCAGCACCCGGCCTGCTTTTGGCGTACTTAGCGCGCGCAAAGAATAAAGCTGATCAGTAGGCATCAGGTGTTCCACACTTTTTTTCGATAGTCCCAGCATACTCAGAAGTGCGTTAATTGGTTTGACTGAAGCAATTGCTCGAAGGGTCCATTGGCTACAATTCGTCCTTCCTGCAAAAGGATAACCCGATCGCAAGCTGACATAATCATCGGATCGTTGGAAACAGCCACCAGCGTCCAAGGATTATTTTCCTGAATCACCGTGCTGATCATGCCAAGCTTGTCCTTCTTTTGTAATCCATAGAAAAGATCTTTGAGCACCAGTAGGGTAGGGCGCTCGGCCAGACAACGGCATAAAATTAGTTTCTGAATGGTGATAGCGCTTAGCCCGAGCCCCCGACTTTGGATTCGTGTGGAAAGCCCTTCTGGCAAAGCATCAACCCAATCTTTAAGCCCCGCTTGTTCAATCGCTGCCAGCGCATCGTCGGTGGTAGTTCCTAATTTTCCAACGGTAATATTTTCCAGTAAGGTGCCTTCGAAAAGATCTTCCGGAGAAATGTTTTTGGCGATTTTGTCGCGCAGGTTTGTCACATCAAGATCGCGTAAAGAAAGCCCATTAAATGAAACTACCCCTTCGTAGTTATGGTAGAGTCCGGCGATTACGTTTCCTAATGTACTTTTGCCAGAACCACCTTCTCCGGAAATACAAATTCGTTCACCGGCTGCGACGGTCATCGTGATTCCATTGAGGCTGTACTTTTCCTCGTCGGGATATTTGTACTTCAGGTCTTTGATGGCGATCGAGATAGGCAGGCGCGCAGTGGCATGCGGTAAATCGATGCCGCCCGATTTCTCAAGAGGCATGTCAGTCACATGACCTACTTTGTCAACTGCCGTGAGCAGATCATACACCACGTCCATGTAGGCGATGATTTTCTCTACCGAATTCAGAATAAGAATGATGATTACTTCGCTGGCTACGAATTGGCCCAATGTAATTTGCCGTTCCACTACCAAAATAGTACCCATGATCAGCAGCGCGGCTGTAATGGCGGCCTTAAACAATACGATGTACCAGAATTGCGTGATCAGAATATTGAAATGACCTTTGCGGTATTTTAAATAATTATTGACCAGGCTGTCGGTCTTCCGGATGGGAAGAAAGGATTTGCCCGCTACTTTAAAAGAGTTGATAGTTCGACCCAATTCCTGAAGCCAATACACTACTTTGTATTTGTACTTCGACTCGTTGATGGAAGTAGATAATCCTTTGGATCCTGTAAAGAAGAAAATAAAGAACAGCACCAGCATCAGCGTTAAGCCGAAGAACATGAAAAAGGGATGGTAAAGCGATATCAAAGCAAGCCCAAAGAAAATCTGAAGCGAAGCGGAAGATAAGTCGATCAGTAGTTTGGGCAGACTTTTCTGAATGGTAAGAATATCAAAAAAACGGTTTACCAATTCCGGCGGATAATGGCCGTGGAGGTTTTCGGTTTTAAGACGTGGTAGCCGAAAGGCGAATTCGTAAGAAGCTTTGGTGAAAATGCGTTGCTGTAAAAACTCAACCATGCTAAGCTGCACAATCTGCAAGCCTCCGGCTACAATTACACCGGCAATAATAAGTCCGATCATAATGTAAATCGAACTGAAAAACACTCCACCCGAAACCATTTCAACCGTGGTCTGAATCCCTAACGGCAAAATCAAACTGATTGAACCCGCGATGACGGCGTAAAAGAGGATGTAAAGGATATCGCGCTTTTCACCTTTAAGCAGGCGCAACAATCTTGAAAGGGGAGATATCTCCTTGCTTTCATTTTCTTCTGCCGGTTCGCTGACGAGGTTATCGTAAGACGCCATGGCGAAGAACGAATCACCAACGGCACGGGTCAGGTAATCATCAAGGTCTTTTTCTGAAATGATTTGCTTGGCGCCAGGATCTGATTCGAAGGAAGTAATTTCAAACTTATTCTTTCCTAAAAATTTTACAAGCTGCGGAGTGATAGAATTCTCCTGACTGAAAAAAATAACCGGGTATTTAATTTCCGAAAGTAACTTCAGGAAGGTCTCTTTTTTTAAGGCATACTCGGCAAAGAGAATATTTTGCGAGTTAGCTATTTCGATAAGATCCCAGATGAATTCGTTTAGCTCGGCATCCTCATAATGACGGTGGGTAAGCCGGTCGCCTTTTATCTCTGATAAATTGATAGACCGGTCTAAATAGGTGGCTGACTCCTGCAAAATGCTGTGTAATTGATCGGTATTCATGGCCATAATTTAACGCAAGAGTCAGCAACTTATTGGGTGTATAAAAAGTACTAATATAGAATAACAATCTGGCTGGTAAGATTGTTTTATAGATTTTATTGAAAGTGCGATGACCTCACTACATTTACCGGATGGTGGAACGCGATCATGGCGTACCGTTCGAAATATTTTGACTTCAGGTGTGCCAATATTTTATTGCAAGTATCCTCTGACACTACTGTTTCAATTTTAATATTCTCGCCTTCCCACAGATTGTTGCGTGTATCTTTTAGCCCTTTCCCAGTAACTACCGAAGCGGTATATCCTTTTGCTCCGAGCTGCGCGATTTCTTTTTCAAGCATTGTGGTAAGCGCTTCTTCTGCGATGATAGTGAGCAATTGTAAATTGTCCATACTAAAGAATTTACGGTTGAATAAGTAAGGTCGCAATTTCATGATAGAGCGGCAACCCGATGATGATGTTGAACGGGAAGGTAATGGTGAGTGCGGCCGTGAGATAATAACTCGGATTGGCTTCGGGCAGCGCCACCCGACAGGCCGCAGGAGCGGCGATGTACGAGGCACTGGCAGCCAGTGTTCCTAAAATGGTAGCTCCCCCAATCGACAGCCCGGCCAGGTGCCCCAGCGAAATTCCGATGACCGCATGAATGATCGGGAAAATTATTCCAAAACCAATCAGGAAAAGTCCACCTTGCCGAAGGTCTGACAGCTTGCGCCCTGCGACGAGTCCGGCTTCCAAAAGAAAAAGCGTCAGCACTCCTTTGAATGGAACATCGAAAAGCGGAGAAACTTGTTCCCATCCGGTTTTGCCGGCCAGAAAGCCGATAATCAAAAAGCCGAGAAGTAATAGCCCACTTTTTCCGGCCACCAGTTCTCGTGCAATCTCTTTCAAGGGAACCTGTTGTGACGATTCGCCTGAGGTGGCATTAATCCGCGCCAGCGAAATACCAATTAATATTGCCGGAATCTCCATGATGGCAAGCATACTCGGCATAAAGCCTTCAAAGGAAATTTTCAATGTTTCGTGAAAGGCGAGGGCCGCACTAAACGTTACAGCGGAAACGGAACCGTAGTGAGCAGCAAGAGCCGCAGCGTTGGGCACATCGAATTTTCCCACTCGCCGCATCAGAAAGTAAGTCCATAATGGAATGGTGCAACACAATGAAATGGCCCCCATGGCGGGGAAGGCCACTTCCGAAAAGGAGGCTATTGAAAGTTTGTAGCCGCCCTTCATGCCAATCGCTACCAGCAGATAAATGGTGAGCGATTGGTACAACGAGTCAGGAAACTTTAAATCACTTTTTATTCGTGAGGCGATGATGCCCAGCAGAAATGCGAGCACCATCGGTGATAATATGCTGGTGAACATTTGGGTTTAGGCTAGGTTTTAATTTTCAAAGAATTCGATCTTGCCCGACTCAAGGTCGTACAGCGCCCCAATTATTTTGACTGAGTTTTCTTTCACACGTTTTGCCAAAATAGGTTCCAGATTTTTCAGTTGTTCTACCTGCATGTTTATGTTTTCACGAATTGAAGCGTTCAATAAGTTATCCGGCGATTTTTTCCTCACCTTCTCCACGGCTGGTTTGATCGCGTTGATCAGCGTAACAATATGGCCCGGTACTTCCGGTAGGTTCACGGCTGCGCCGACAGCACCGCAGTTGGTATGACCAAGCACCACAATCAGTTTGGTGCCGAGGATTTCTTCGGCAAATTCTATACTTCCCCAGGAGGCATAGGTAGAAACTTGTCCTGCCGTGCGCACGATAAACAGATCACCCAATCCCTGATCAAAAATTATTTCGCTCGGCACACGCGAGTCGGAGCAGCCCACAATCGTAGCAAAAGGCTTTTGCCCTGCGGCTACTTCTTTAATGCGCATGAAGTCTTGTCTGGGTTTGGTGGATTTTCCATTGACAAAGCGCTGATTTCCTTCTTTTAACCGGATAAGAGCTTCGTCCGGAGAAGTGGACGTTTGGCAGAATCCTTGAAGGGAGGAGAGAAACACGAAGGAGGCGATTACTACACTTAAATGCATAGAACAAATGGTTTAGATTTAAAGATTTTAAACAGCTCGTTTGCGTTAATTCCCCGGAGAATTTTTTTTGCGCCGTAAAATTGTGCATTTGAAACCATCAATTTTTATTTATATTTATAATCGAAAGCATTAGCCATATTTATGAATTACACCTTGAATCAACTGCGGATCTTTTTAAAAATTTCGCAGACGCAGAGCATCACCAAAGCGGCCGAGGAACTTCACCTTACCCAACCTGCGGTTTCTATTCAGCTTAAAAATTTTCAGGATCAATTTGATATCGCGCTGACCGAAGTAGTCGGCAGAAAAATTTACATTACTGATTTTGGAATGGAGATCGCTTCCCTGGCCGAGAATATTTTGAATCAGGTGTATGCGATTAACTATAAAACTCATTCTCATAAAGGACAGCTTGCAGGCCGGCTGAAAATTTCAGTAGCCTCCACAGGCAAGTATGTGATGCCCTATTTTCTTTCTCCCTTTTTAAAGCAACATCCTGGGGTGGAGTTGCTGATGGATGTGACCAACAAAACCCAGGTGGTACAAAGCCTTCGGAATAATGAAGTGGATTTCTCGCTGGTGTCGGTTATTCCTGATGATCTGGGGGTAGAGAAACTTGAACTTTTTCAGAATAAGCTTTATCTGGTGGGCTCTTCTGCACAGCGTTTTAAGAAGAGACCTTATTCCAAAGAAATTTTTAAAGAGCTTCCCTTAATCTACCGCGAAAAAGGATCGGGCACCCGCCAGGTGATGGAGCGCTTCATCGACAGCAACCATATTCCCGTCATTAAGAAAATGGAGTTGACGTCAAACGAAGCGGTGAAGCAAGCGCTGATCGCGGGCCTGGGCTTCTCAATCATGCCGCTGATCGGTATTAAAAACGAACTTCATAATAAAGACCTGCAGATCGTTCCCGTCAAGGGGTTGCCCATCAAAACTGTTTGGCGATTAATTTGGATGAAAGAAAAAAGACACACTCCGGTAGCCAAGGCATTTTTAGAGTTTGTGCGAAAAGAAAAGACATCGATAATACAAAATGTATTCGATTGGCATGAACAGTATTGATGCCAGAGCATTAACCGTTAGCGCCTCTATCTTTTACAGGAATGACCAACTTTAACCCAGACCACATTTCATCTATGGCACACACTTTCACATCCACGAGTCCGTTTTCAAGCGCTACGCTTCGAATCAAGTCTTCGGTGATGTCGGTTGGCTTTTTGGCTGATTTCTTATACCACGATACCCAGATCATTCCGTTGGGTTGCAGTTGACGCTTAAGTTCCGGGATTTCACTTTTTAGGGTAACAAAGCTAGTTTCAAAATAGTGGATGAAATCTACTTTGTTTCGCCGATCCTTAACGGTAATAGTATTCGGAGGAAAATCTGTAAATAGTTTGAAATAATAGTCCGGCGCGTTGATGAAACGCAGCGCAGTATTCGTCTTTATCCCTAGTTTTTTTGCAAGAGGAGTTCCTGAATAACCAGCACTGCTCATGGGATCAGTTTTTTAGTTTAAGGATTCATTCTGTTGAAGGCGGCGCGCAGATCGTCTGGACCGGCTTTGGCCATGGCTTCGCTGAAACCAAAGGTAAGTTCGGTTTTGCCTTGTTTGAGTTGCTCGAAAATTGATTGGATGAAATCACTTACCGGAGGTGCGTGGTCATGTAGTCCTTTTCCTCCAAGGTCTGTGTTCAGTGCTGGAGGAATCATTTCGATAACCTCAATATTTTTCGGTGCTAGCAGATACCGCAGCGAAAGAGTAAAGGAATGAAAGAAAGCTTTCGTGGCCGAGTATACCGGAGTTTTCGTGAGCGGTGTAAACGACAATCCTGAAGTAACATTAATGATTGTAGTAAGTGATTTAAGTTGGATGAATAGCGTAGTCAGATGAATAGGAGCTTCTACATTGGTTGTGATTTCTTCTTTAGCTCGTTTGACAAAGTTGGCGTCGTCGATCGACATCCATTGCTGAATTCCCGCATTGTTGATCAGCACATTGGTGTCAGGATGGTGTTGCTCAACCCATTGCACTAGTTTCTCACGCTCTACTTCCGACGACAGGTCACACACACGCGTGATAACGGTTGGAAGTTTAGCCGCGGCTTCTTTCAAAGCGGATTCACGACGCCCGCAAATGATCACGGTATTTTTTTCAGCGATGAACCGCTCGGCTAGCCCGAAACCAATGCCTGTAGCTCCGCCAGTGATGAGAATTTTATTTCCAGTTAGTTTCATGTTGATTTTTTTTAGTTTATCCGTTTCACTTTTCTTACCTCATTATTTTTCAAACTCAACAATATATTCGGAAAGATAGTCGCTTTTCTCTGGTTTAATATTCTTTACAAATAACCTGGCGCGTTGTCCAAGCCGAAGACAGGTGTTGCGGTTAGCAATGTTCTCGGCGGTGTTCAGTGGCTGAAGTGATGGATACCAAAGGAAATATCCTTTTTTCTGTAAAAGAAGTTTGGGTTTTGTCCAGGCTTGCGAATTTGTGCCAACTCCGAGCGCTTTGTTGGGATTAAATGAAATATAAATTTTATCACCAGCCCACGAAGGTCCTTCTGCTCGTGCCATCAGCATAACCCAGCAATTGAGATGAGTATTCCAACTGACCGAAGGGCCCCAATGAAATGATCCGGTAGGAGAGGAGGCTGGTCCGCCACCCTCTGCTGGATTGATGCGCAATGAATCAATTGGTGCACCAACTCCGTCGTAAGCTGCATTGAATGAACGACCATCCCAACGCTGGGCTTTTCCTTGCGGATGATCGAGGTCGCCTAGTGCGATGCGTGCAATGCTGATGCACTGCCCACGCCATTCGGTTTCAGGATTAAACGTTTTCTCTTCGTATTTGCCGGGGTATCCGTACTCACCGTAAAACAAATAAAGGTATTGACCACTTACTACTGCCGACGGATCGCCCACTCCACCGGCAAATGTTTTGGAAGTGTTGTGGGGTTTCAGAATCATGCGCGGCTGCTTGTCTTCAATGAAAATTCCTCTGTTGTCCCAGCTTAGTCCACCGTCGGTTGATTTCATTATACCGATCCGGCACACAGCCGCCGGTGATTGGGGTCCAGTGATTCCTTGCGGCCAGTTCTTGTCGATGTATCCTTCTCCGCTCAACGAATCGTAGGGAAGTGTAGCTGGATAATTCTCGTTGTGATACACGGCGAAAAGTGTTTTGCCCGAAGTATCAGCAGTGTCCTGGTAAATCGTTTCAAACCAAACAGCACCATGAAGGCCAGGCTTGCCGGGCGCCACGTTGGCGGGCATCTTAGGTTCTGTGAAGTCGGCCTCTTTGGTAAGAAAGGCTTCGTCAGCATTTTTGCCATTGGCATATTTCAGATTGTTGGAATATCCCCACAACGGGTCTTCTCCATATTTGCCGGGAAAAATTCGAAATGTGTCGCCAATCCATGCTTCGGCCATATTGCAATCGACAAAGGAGTTGAAATAAAATTTCTCCGTTTCAATCAACCGAAAGGTTGGGTTAAATGGAACGTGACCACCACGGGCAGACGAAAGATAGACGTACGCTGCCACGCATGCGGCGATAGCAATGATCAAACCAAGCAAAGTATTTTTTATATTCATCGGTCAAATTTGAAAGCGCTTTAGCCGCCAAAGGAGATAATCTGCGTCCACTCCATTCGCGAAATGCGAAAAATATTAACGTCCACTTCTTTGTACACCGTCTTCTTGTGAGGCTTCATTCCATTTTTAATAGCCACGTTGACCGAGGCCACATTGGTAATACTGATGATCGAGATGAGCGATTCAGTCAGGTTGTTTTCAAAAGCGAAGTCTCGGCATCGCTTGGAGGCTTCTGTGGCATAACCTTTTTCTCGAAAATTGGGTAGGAGTGAATATCCTACTTCCAGTTCGGTAATTCCATCAACATGCTGAACCAACAATCCGCAGTATCCTGCTAATCGCCCAGACGATTTCTCAATCAATGCATTCATACCGCCTTCGTTATTGTTGTAGCGCTGCGTCTGGCGCGCAAACCATTCCTTGCATGCTTCTTCCGGCGATTGTTTTGGCGCTACCCAATGTTTGAAAGAGGAAGGGTGTTGAAAAAATGGAAGCCATTGATCATAATCTTCAGTAGCGATGGGCCGGAATTTAAGCCGAGGGGTTTCTTGATTTTTCAAAAGATAATTCATGCAGTCAACTAATTAGTAAGTTACCATTTGTACATAGGAAGTGGCTTCATCGGATGGGTGAACAAGTTTTTTAAAAATATCCGGATAAGAAATATATGAAATCCCTGGTTAGGAAACTCTCTTTTTACCTCCTGAATGAATTTTTTATTGACTCCTTTTCGGATTAAGCCAAGTGAAAGATCAACCAGGTCTGCTACCCGAAAGGCCTCAGCCAGTGGCGAAGTGCTTATTTTTGAAAGCTTGTGGTGCTGGTCGATAATCAGAAAGAGGGTATTCGCTTTGTCGGCTGGAATGTGATTTTCAATTGCATACTTTTCCGCCAGCTTGTTCGAAGGCTGGAGGTAATCAAATGTATGGTGCGTCCAAATTCCTAAGTCATGAAAGGCTGCAGCAACGGCAAGCAATTCCAGGTCTTGAGGATCTGTGAATCCGGTCGCGACAAAATTATAAACCCGGTAAACGTGATTTCGATAGCATGAAAAATTTGTGCCGAGGGATTCGCGATAACTATGCAGAATATTTTCTATCGTCGGGTGGTGAGAAACCATATTGGGCTACCTGACTTAAAAATTATAACCTATCAGAAAATAGAGTTTATTGGTGGTCGCTGCTAAATTCGTATAGTCAGACATTCCGTTGCCGCTTTCGTACCTAGTCTCAAAAGATAATTTATTGAATTTTGTACCAATGCCTCCGAGAAAACCAACTTCATATCTTCTGGTTCTACCCAGCGCGTTGCCGTCGCTGGTAGTGTAGGTTGTAAAAAAAGTTGTTTCCTGGTGCTGGGAATTTTTTTCGCTAATGGCTGCTCCATTCGTGATTCCGAAATTAATAAACACACAGCCTTTATTGAGAAGAAATTTGTAGCGAAGCATATTCCCAAGTTTTAAATAGGCATAGTTTAGCGTAGAATAAATTTTTGTGTATTGGTGCGAATTCATGTAATCATTATAGAATCCACTAGCATTATAACTGCTATAGGTGATTTCATTATTGATAGACCATTTTTGTTTACTTCGTGGTAAGATAAATTCTACAAATACTCCACCTGTTATTCCAACAGATTGTTTGAAATCAGCTTTGTCAATGTAGTTAAATGAGGCGCTGGCCTGATTGTCAGTTTTGAAAACCAAAGAAGTTAGTGCTAATCCGCCGAGCACTCCTATCTGTGTTTTGATTTTTTCTGTTTTCTTCTGAAACTTTATTTGACTGGAAGTGCAGTTTTCATAGTACGTATTAAAGAGGGCTTCCAATCTGGTTTTTACATAATCTAGATTATTAAGTTTTGACTTGAGGGAGGGGCAATTGTCTAAATAGTAAGTAAGTTGACCAACGTATTTGTTGTTTTCAAATTCCGTTGGAAAACCGTTTTGCATTTTTATGTATTTCTTGAAAACCAGCAGCACAAACTTTGAGTCTTGCCTGATGTAAAAATGTTCCTGACCAAAAGGAGATTGATAATAGAATAGTTGTTTCGGTCCATCAATCATGGTTTGTAGAAACGCTGTATCCATTTTTAGTTGAGGTGAAGCCTGGTATTCCGTCAGGTTAAAAGGGTTAACGGCTTCTACTATTGCACCTAAATACCTTTCGTCCAGTACTTTGAATTCTTTGATGTCTATCGGTGAAAACTCGGTAACGGTTCCGTTTGAATTCTTGAAATTTATTTTCTTTGGGTTCTTTTCCCAGTTAGCATAATCAATGGCACCTCGGATTGTATCGCCGTTCAGTTGAATAATATAACCTTTCTGAAAATTTTTCTGACCAAAGGATTGAGTGGCTGTAAAAAGGACGATGAAAAGAAGAATGAGTTTTTTCATTGTGAGAGTAATAGAATTGGAGGAGTTAAAAGAAATTGAATTTTTTAGAACCACTTACTTCATAAACTCAGTAATAAGCTGATGAAAGTGATGGGTGCCTTGCTCGCGTGTGACTGAGTAGCGACCATGAGTATAAAATTTCGACCGGATTCCCTTCTGCACATTGAGCACGACTTCTTCGTCCTCCATTTCTACCGTGTGAAGGTCGGCGCCGGCTCCCTGATTAAGTTTGCTTTCGTCGAACACGTATGACAAAAAGGAGACCTTCGTTTTAGTCACCCCCATCGGCTTCACGACGTTAATCGAAAGCCCCCACGGATAAAAGTTGAACATCATGTTGGGAAAAACCCAGAAATAATAGCCGGCGATTTTCTTTCCATAGTCAGGCGAGGTTGACGGAATATCAAATACCGATTCCCCATCTTTGGCTATGCCGATCTGTAAATTCGAATAGCGATAAAGTTCCACCGCATAATTTCCATAGTCGATCACCGAGTTTAATCCGGCGTGCACAAAGGGGATGTGAAATCCTTCGAGATAGTTTTCGCAATACAACGCCCAGTTGGCGTCAAGCACATAATCCTTGGAACGGTCGGCCCGAAACACCAACCGGTCGAGTGGAAGCCAGCTAACGCGGTCGATCATCGGCTTGAGAAAATCTTCGGCTTTAAATTTATTACCGAGAGAAGTGAACAGTAATTTCCCCCAGGTGAAAAGGGGTAATGCATGGAGATTATCGGAAGGAGACGGAAAATTTTTCACTTCCTTGAATTCTGGCATCGACAGAAATTTCCCATCAAGGTGAAAGCGACGACCGTGGTATTTACACCTTATGTCGTTGAGTTTGCACGGTTTTTCTATCAGCAAGTTTCCCCGGTGAGTGCATACGTTCGACAGGCAATGTAACTGTTGGTTTTTATCGTGGCTGATCAACAGCGGCTCGTCAATAAAATCTGGTAAGAGAGTCAATGGCAGAACTTGCCCGCTTTCCTTCACTTTATCCGTGTCGTCCAGAAAATGCCAGCAAGCGGAAAATATTTTTTCTTTGGATTCCTGAAAGAGGGTTTCGCTTAGATAAAACTTGGTATCGAGTGTTTTTGCCTGAGCGATGTCGCTGTCGATGGGAGAGAGCATAGTATTAATTTGTCTTAAACCTACGCGAAAAACTTATCTGAGGCAATGAGGATTCTCAAATGCTTAGCGGTTCTTTTTCGCCCAGGTGACGAGGTGCGGTTTTAAGAATGTATAAATCAAGAACGGCCTTGGTTCGAGCGAAATATTCTCTGAAATAAATGTTGATCGCCGCATCGGTGTTAGGTTCTTGCGCCACTACGGCTACCGCTTCGATTTCATAGAATTGGCTAATGAACAGCGCCCTGTAGCTATGGAAGGGCTGCGTGATAATCGTGATTTTGTTTTGGCCAAAAATCTCTTTGCTGCGCACAATGGAGTCGAGCGTGCGTAAGCCTGCGTAATCAAGCGTAATAGTGCTATCGGGCACGCCGAGCACAATCAGCGCTTTCTTCATGTCCATCGGCTCGTTGTAATAAATGGAACGATTGTCGCCGCTTAAGATAAAATGAGCGACTTTGCCTTCGTGGTATAATTCCGCGGCTGCTTTAATGCGATTTTCGAAATAAGGATTGGTCGATCCGTTGCGCAACTTGTTGCTCGTTCCTAACACCAGCGCCACGTTGGGCCCATTAAATGAACTGATGTCGGTGACTACTTTACCCTGAGTGCTTCGGATTACCCACCAATTGGAAATGACTACAAACAGGAGTGTAAAGAGAATTAGATACAGAGATAGATTTCTCAGCCTTCGCCACCATTTCATGAGTAATCAGATTAAAGCCAGGTAAAATTACTCAATCGTGCGGAGAAATTCGCGTTCAATAAGATCCGACCTGCGCACTATTTTCTTGTACCATTTAAGACGCAGGCTCTCCTTTTCTTCCTCACTCAATTGCCAGGCTACTGGCGATTGCCGGACTTTAGTAAGAATGGTGTTCAGGCAGATGGCGGCACTTACAGAGATGTTGAGGCTTTCGGTGAAGCCATACATAGGGATGAAAATTTTCTGATCGGCGTGCGCCAAAGCAAAATCAGAAGTGCCGCGCAATTCGCTGCCCATGACGATGGCTATTTTTTTGTCGATGGCTACGTCATTGATAGAGACGCCATCGGGCGAGGGATCTGTGACCAGGATCTGATAGCCACTTTCACGAAGTTGGCGAAAGCAAATTTCGGTGTTGTTGAATCCCTTCAGCTTGTGGCGATGGAGATCGATCCACTTGTTTGACCCTTTTAGTACCCGCTTGTTAACCGAATATTGGCTTTCAGTCTCTGCGATGTGAATGTCTTGCAAGCCAAGGCACTCGCACGTGCGCACGGCTGCACTTGCGTTTTGTGATTGAAAAATATCTTCGAGCACCAGCGTTACATACCGCGTTCGCTCTGCAAGAACGCGTTCAATGAATTGTTTTTTGTGGTCGGAAATGTATTGAGCGAAATGATCAATAAGAAGCTGTTCCTTAGAAGCCATGTAAAATCGAGAAGTACTTTTGAGAAGGCAAAAATAACCCTTTATGGGTTATTCAACTGCTGATTTTTTGCCTGCTCTTCAAGAAACCCATCGGCCCAGACGCGGTACTTGTCCAGAATAGAAATCACGGCGTTGCGCAACTGCTTGTTGTTACTGAAGTTGATGTCGCCGTACAACATGGTAGAGTACCCTTGCCACACTGATTGATTTTGACGGCGATCGTAAAATTGAATAAGCAGGGTACCGGTTTTCAAATTGTATTTCTTCTTATCATAGTTCAGGTGGTCGTTGGTAGATTTCATCCATACGTCCATTTCTGGCTGTACGTATCCGTTCAGACGAAGGCTGTCGTTAAACATCTTGTAAGAAATAATGAGGTGCGGCCGTGTTGTAGTTTTCTTGTAGCCAAGAAATTTCATGCGCGCAGCGATTGATTTTTCTACGATTTCACTCCGCATCGAGCTGTCGGTTTCAAAAACCGGCCGCATCAGATCAAACGTTTTGTATCTTTTGAAATTACCTTTATAGCTATAGTCATACTCCACGGGAAGCTCGCGGTATCCTAAACAAGATGAAACTAAAGCCATCACAAGAATCAGGTACAGTTTATTCATAAGGTAGATTTAGCACTTTGAAATTAAACTTTTTTACTGAACAATCGAATGAAACGCAATCGATTAATTTTTTAAAAAGAAAACTGACCCCTGAATGTCATTTTTTGTTTGTCCTTTGCCAAAAAAACGCTTCTACGCTTTAACAAACGCCGACATTCATTGTTTCTGAATGCATGAGTATAAATCGAAACATTCTCGTAATCGGCGGCACTTCGGGTATCGGGTTGGCTATTGCAGACAACCTGCGGCAAAAAGGATATCAGGTTTTATCCGCCTCCAGAAAAATGGGGGATAAAACTTCGGATCATCTCGTTTTCGATGCGGTAAAAGATGAATTGCCGGTCGCCTCACTTCCGGAAACATTGCACGGACTGGTATATTGCCCCGGAAGCATCAACCTGAAACCATTTCATCGTCTTTCAGATCAGGATTTTCTCGACGACTTTCAGGTGAATTGCCTTGGCGCAGCACGATCCATTCGCGCGGCTTTGCCTTTGTTAAAAAATTCAGAAAATGCTTCGGTGGTCCTTTTCAGTACGGTGGCCGTGAATCAGGGTATGTCATTTCATGCATCTATTGCTGCGGCCAAAGGTGCCGTGGAAGGGCTGACCAAATCTCTTGCGGCAGAGCTTGCACCAAAAATCCGCGTGAACGCAATCGCCCCGTCGCTCACCAACACTCCGCTGGCATCCAAGCTTATTTCATCCGAAGAAAAATTGAAAGCGTCGGCCGAACGTCATCCGCTCAAGCGCATTGGCACTCCGGCTGATATTGCGTCATTAGCGTGCTATCTCTTATCGGAAGAGTCGTCGTGGATGACAGGTCAAATTTTGCATGTGGATGGTGGACTAACGTCAGTAAGGTAGTGATGCTGCGGCGTGCAATCGTGTGAAACTGTTTTGCCTTTGAGAGAATTGCCCATCTCCGCAAAGTGCCGTATTTTCGACCTTCTTTATCCTTTTTATGTATTCAAAATACGAAGAGCAGGTTGGATCTCGGTTTCATATTTACAACAGCTTGTTTCTCAACTTGCCGTTTCAAAACATTTCGCGTACCGGCACTTTGCTGCCGCTGCTGTTGCGCGAATGCGAAAGTGGTTTTGAACGAGGCGCTTCCGCCATCGAAATCATTGAAACGTTCTTTCGCGATTACGCTCCCAACACTTCAAAACAAGAGCAGTTTGACATGCTCTTCAATTTTATTCAATATGTAGAGCGCCAGGTGGCGTTGTTCGACTCGATTGAAGACTCAGCCTTTGAGCAAGTACACGACCTTGCCGGCAAAGGAACTGTGCCTGCACTACTACTGCGCACGGAATTTGAAAAGAAAGCCGAAGAACTGAAAGCGCGCCTCGACGAATTTAGTTTGCGGCTGGTGCTTACCGCGCACCCTACGCAATTTTATCCCGGGTATGTGCTCGGTATTTTGACTGATCTTGAAAAATCAATACGTGAAAACGACCTCGCTCAGATTAATCTTCTGTTAAGCCAGCTCGGCAAATCGGCGTTTATCAATCAGGCCAAGCCCTCGCCATATGACGAAGCCGTGAGCTTGTGCTGGTTTCTGGAGAACGTGTTTTATACTTCAATTCCTGAGACGATCGAATCGCTGGTGAAAGGTTTGAAGATGAACCTTCATGAATGGAAAAACAATCGGCTCGTAGTGATTGGTTTTTGGCCTGGCGGCGACCGCGATGGCAACCCGTTTGTCACCGCCGACATTACGCTGAAGGTGGCTGCGAAGCTGAAAGACTCTATCTTAAAATGTTACTACCGCGATTTGCGATTGCTTCGCCGCAGACTCACGTTCCACGGCGTGTCGAAGATTATTACGGAGATAGAACAGAAGATTTACTCGCTGGTGTTCTCCAAAGAAAAGAATTATGCATCGCCCGATGAACTGGTTGCCGAATTGAATGAAGCCCGAACTATTTTGGTGCGCGACCACGGCGGCTTGTTTTTAGAGCTGCTCGATTCGTTCATATTAAAAGTGAAACTCTTTGGATTTCATTTCGCCAGCCTCGATATCCGGCAGGATAGCCGCAAGCATGATGCTGTGTGGGATTCAATTTTAAAAACTCTTTCGGAGAAGAACCTTTCCCTTTCGCCTGAAAAATACGCAGCCCTTTCGGCCCACGACAAGATTGAATATCTCCTGAATTTGAATGTCGATCTCTCGGCGCACGTGTTCGAAGATTCGCTCGTGAATGAAACTATTCAGAGTATTTTGGCTATCGCGACGATTCAGAAAGAAAATGGACTGCTGGGCAGCCATCGCTATGTAATCAGCAACTGCCAGAGTCCGCTTCACATTATCGAAGTGTTTACGCTGGCGCGCTTGCTGATCGGAAAGGATGATCACCTCGAACTGGATGTAGTGCCTCTCTTCGAAACGATTGGTGACTTGGCGCATGCGCCTTCGATTATGGAAGAACTTTACTCGATTTCTGTGTATCGCAAGCACCTGGTTTCCCGCAAAGATCATCAGTCGATCATGCTTGGATTTTCTGACGGTACAAAAGACGGTGGCTATCTTCGCGCCAACTGGTCGATCTTCCGAGCCAAAGAAAGCCTCACGTTTACATCGCGTAAGTTTGGATTAAAAGCGCTGTTCTTCGACGGACGAGGCGGACCACCAGCACGCGGCGGTGGAAACACGCACGACTTCTACGCTTCGTTGGGCGAAACTATCGAACACGAAGAAGTACAAATCACCATTCAGGGACAAACCATTAGCTCTAATTTCGGACGACCGGCATCCAGCAAATACAACCTTGAGCAACTGCTTTCATCCGGCTTGGAAGGAACGGTTTTCAAACGTACCGAAAATCAACTCACGGAAAAGAATAAACAACTTCTCGACACACTGGCCGATGAAGGATATAAGGCTTATCTCGGCTTGAAAAACGATCCTAAGTTTGTGCCTTACCTCGAAAAGGTAACACCGCTCTTGACCTTTGGCGATACCAACATCGGCTCACGTCCGGTAAAACGGAGTGGAGGCGAAGGGCTTAAGTTCGAAGACTTGCGCGCGATTCCCTTCGTGGGCTCGTGGGCCATGATGAAACAAAATATTCCCGGATTCTATGGTGTGGGTACGGCGTTGAATAAACTCTGTCAGCAGGGCCATGAAGAAGAACTCAAAGCGCTTTATCAAAACTCGTTGTTCTTCCGCACGCTGCTGGGCAATAGCATGATGTCGCTTACGAAAACGTATTACAAAGCCACCACGTATCTCGGCAAAGACCCGGAGTTTGGCGACTTCTGGAAAAAGATGTACGACGAATATGTACTGTCGAAGGAGATGGTGTTGAAGATTTCAGGCTTAAGTGAACTGATGGGCAACAACCCCATGATTGGCGAATCGGTGAGGCTGCGCGAGCGCATAGTGCTGCCGCTGATCGCTATTCAGCAATATGCGTTGATGCACATTCGCTACCTCAGCGACGAAAATAAAATCTACGAGCAGCGCTTACGCAAGCTCATCATTCGGTGCATGTTCGGAATTATTAATGCGGCGCGTAATTCCGCGTAGCTTCGAGAATGGATATAGACCTGAATCGTTTTAAAGCGGTTTCTAAAAACAAAGCAGACGAGAATAAGAAATTTCTCCAGCGATTGAAGAAGCAAGATGCCCGAAAGGTGGACGATGCTTTTCACGAAGCGCATGACGAAGTCTTTACGGAACTCGATTGCCTTGCCTGCGCCAACTGCTGCAAAACCACAAGCCCAATTTTTTATCAAACTGACATTGAGCGTGCAGCCAAGGCGCTCCGCGTAAAGCCAGGTGATTTTATTGAAAAATATTTGCGCGTCGATGAAGACAAAGACTATGTGTTGAAATCATCGCCTTGTCCGTTTTTGGATACCGACAATTATTGCTCGATCTACGAGTCGCGCCCTAAGGCTTGCCGCGAATACCCCCACACCGACCGTAAGAAAATGGTTCAGATCACCGAGCTCACATCCAAAAACACGATGGTCTGTCCTGCCGTATTAGAAATGGTGGAGCGTTTGAAAAAAATCCTTTGAACAGGATTTGCCGCCTCTCCGGTTGCATTTGTAAATCTTTTGTTTGATGTAGTATATTCAGGATGTAAAATCAATACGTATGGATAAACTAAAAGACAACTGGCTTACCGATGGATTAATTGATTTTGAATACAAAAAATATGTGCTGCTGGCCTATTTGAAAAAAGTGAAGGACTCCTTTCAGCGGGTGGAGTTGTACCCGTTTCTTTCGGATTTGGTTTTTCACTACCGCAACCTGATCACCCTTCGCGAAAATAAACTACTTATGGCCGAGTCCTTTCCTAAGGAGATTTCTGCCGAACGGCTCAAGAATCTGGAACTCAGTTATCGTAAAATTATAGAAGACGATAGCGTGATGAGAGAACTGGAGTCGATCATGGAATACGCACTCCCCAAATTCAAAGCTTCGCTTGACGAAGGCTCTTACATTTATGATTACGTGGAGTCGAAATGCGAGATTTCGCCGATAGGCCTTACTTCCCTGTACGCGCACGAGGGGTATCTTTTTGTGTCGCAGCCTCCCGAAAAGGAGACAGACATTTATCGCTATCAGGTAACTTTCTTTGAGCAAAGCAGCGAGCCCATGAGAGGCATTCACACCACATTTGTGGAAACGTCTGAACGAAACCTGGTGAGCACTTACGAAAACCTGAAGCTTTCCCTCATCCGGCGATTTACCGAATTGCCCAACCCTGCGGTTTATCTGGTGAACTCCAAAATAAAATTTCCTTTCCTGCAAACCCTTATGCCTGTGGCCAAGCGTCTGCTGGTAAAGGAAATTTCTAAAGTAGGATGATTACTACTTCTTGGTGGTATCGGTCTTAGGTGTGGTTTGGGCTGGCGCTACTGGTGCGCTTTGTTGCTGCTTAGCCCGCTCCATGATTTCATCGGTAGGTATGGCGTTTGTAGTTGGCGCGGTAAAGTTGGTGGCCAACGAAAACACAATAATAGCTATGGCAAAGCCCCAGGTCAATCGCTCAAGCACGTCGCCGGTCTTTTTTACACCGATCAGGTTGCTAGCTCCTGAGCCTCCGAATTGGCTGGAAAGTCCTCCTCCTTTTGAGTTTTGGGCCAAAACGACTAATACTAACAGAATGGCGCTAACAATAGCGAGGCTGATGAATAATACGTACATAGTTTATTTTCTTAATTCTTCAATTTGGGCTGCAAAGTAAGCCTTTTTCTGGGGAAACTTCCAAATCAGTTTTTTCAGGGCTTCGATGGCCCGTTCTTTCTTCCCCTGTTTTAACAGAATCTCCACCAGAGTCTCGGAAACGATGTTTTCTCCAAATTGTCCGCTGGGCTCAGACAAGTCGCTGGTTTGCATAGAAACCGTGGGTTTTGGCCTGGAAATGGCCGGTTGTGTCTTTATAAACTGATCAATGATCTCGATCTGTTCTTTCTGCTTTTCACCCTCCGGCTTTATTTTTTTTTTTGAAGACTTAATCTCCTCAATCAGAGTTTCAGTGCGCCCAGACTCTGGTTCCAGCGTAATCACTTTCTTCTCCGCCAGGGGTAAGGCTTTTTCCTTCTCCAACCGCTCGATAGTGGATTCGAATAAAAGCTTTGATTCTTTCAGCTTGGCAAGGTCTTGCACCACTTGGTTGCGCAGGTCGTCAATGTCTTCCGTAAGGATAATTTCCGGAGCCTCTGGTTTATCTTCAGCGTAAACGACTTCAATCCGGCTCTGACGCGGAGAGGTCATCACTTCTTTTAGTGCTTGACGGTCCGTGCTGTACACTGCGCTTTGGTGGAGCATTTTTTCTTTCGCCGGAAGGTCAGCGTCTTGTGCTGCGCGTGCCGCTAAGTTGCGGATTACCTGGCTGAAAGGGAATTCATTGGTTAATCCTGCTAATTCAAGAGCTTCTTGTTCTGTAAGACAGGTATAATTGACCAATAAACTATTAAAATGCTCTCTTTCCACGCGTAAAATTTTTGTGGCAAAGTAAATGTAATGGAAAAACCCACTTGAAACAATACTCTACCAGGTCGCGATGGTGGCGTTGAAGATATCAATCAGGATCTGATCGAAGATTTTCTTTTCGAGCGATTCCTGCACCGAAAAAAAGTCTTGATCATTGTTAAAATCGGCGTAGAACGTAAAGGTTCTGTCTTTAAAACTGTTTTTGGGTTCAGCTCCATCTACATAATTGATGCGAACGCCAATGGTAAGGCGTGTCTGCGCCCCGTAGTTTGGCGTAGCGTTAGCGCCGGTGCCAGTACTCGCCTGCGGTGATATCGGCGCGGTGGCGTATTGCACTATGGTGCCTTCAATTTGTAACTCGCCGTTGCTGGGCACTACACGTAAACTTGAATTTTGCTGGAAATAATCTTTCACCCGGTTGGTAAAAGTCTGCCCGAGATTGGCAGGCCCAAGTTCGGTATTGTTGAAAAACGGGTCCACCTGAATGGTCTTCGCATTGGTGGAAGCTCCCGATAGGGAATATTTCAGGCATCCTGACAATGGCAGGAGCGAGGCGATGGCGCTGATGGAAAGAAAATAAAGGGTCTTTTTCACGGGTTATTTTTCGAGGTCGTACTCTTTAATTTTACGGTAAAGGGTTCTCTCTGAAATCCCCAAATCCCGTGCCGCATATTTTCTCTTGTTCTTATTTTTGCTCAACGCCTTCACAATCAGTTCTTTCTCTTTCTTTTGAATAGAAAGTGAATCGTCTTCCGCCTCGTGTGCGATATCCTGAACGTCATCATCTTCTTCCACCGGCTGGTTTTGTGCCGGGTTGATATTCAATACCACCGGCTGATCGGGTTGCGGCTTGGTTTCCTCAATCCCTTCAAACAAATGTGTATTGTTTTGGATGATTTGTTGCGCCTGCGATGGATCGGCCAGAATTTCAAGGACCAATCGTTTTACTTCGGTCACATCTTTCTTCAGGTCGAAAAGGACTTTATACAAAATTTCCCTTTCGGAAATATCTTTTCCACCTTGTCCGTTAAGCACGGCCGGTAAATTCGATTCTTTCGGAATGTAATGGGAGAGCGTGGCCGCATCAATTTCTTTTTGCTCGGGCGAAAGCACGGAAATCTGCTCCACCAGATTTTTCAACTGACGGATGTTTCCGGGAAACCGGTATTTGAGTAACACCGATTTAGCTTCTTCTGTCAGCGAGATGGGTTTCACTTTATATTTCTCAGCAAAGTCAGAAGCAAACTTGCGGAACAGCAACTCTACATCTTTTTCGCGGTCGCGCAACGGTGGTACGTAAATGGGCACGGAGTTTAGCCGGTAATACAAGTCTTCGCGAAAGCGTCCTTCCGATACCTTGTTCATCAGGTTTACGTTGGTGGCGGCGACCACGCGCACGTCGGTCTTCATCACTTTCGAGGCTCCAACTTTAATGAACTCACCGTACTCAAGCACGCGCAGCAGGCGCGCCTGTGTACTCAGCGGCATTTCTCCGATCTCATCCAAGAAAATGGTACCGCCGTTCGTTACTTCAAAGTATCCTTTGCGGGCTTCGTGTGCACCGGTGAAGGATCCTTTTTCATGACCAAATAATTCTGAATCGATGGTGCCTTCCGGAATAGAACCGCAGTTGATGGCCGTAAACGGGCCGTGCTTGCGGTGGCTCATGTTATGAATAATCTTGGAAAAGGATTCTTTTCCACTTCCACTTTCTCCGGTAATCAACACCGACATATCCGTAGGGGCAACCTGTATCGCCACCCGCACAGCGTGGTTTAGCATCGGTGCATTGCCGATGATGCCAAACCGCTGTTTTATGCTTTGTAACTCTTCTTCTGTACTTGCCATAATCAATCGACTATCTTACCCAACAATGTTCCCTGCGTACAACTCTCCACCAAGACATTGACGTATTCGCCCTTCTTTTTATTTTCCTTCGCGAAGATGACCACCTTGTTGGAGGAAGTTCTTCCCTGTAAAAAGTCATCCGACCGCCGGGAAGTTCCCTCGATCAGCACTTTGTATTTTTTTCCAATGTCTTTAGTGTACCGCGCCAATGATGTTTCTGATTGCTTGGCGATAATTTCCTCAAGCCTTCTTTTCTTCACGTCCACCGGAATGTCGTCGGTAAATTTTTTGGCAGCTAGTGTTCCGGGACGCTCCGAATAGAAGAACATGAATGAATAATCGTATTGCACTTCGTCCATCACGGCGAGCGTTTCCTTGTGCTCTTCTTCGGTCTCGGTGCAGAACCCGGCAATCATGTCGGACGTGATGCCGCAGTCGTCACCCAGAATGGTGCGAATGCTTTTGGCACGCTCCAGGTACCACTCGCGTGTGTAACCGCGGTTCATCAACTCAAGGATACGCGAACTACCGCTTTGCACTGGCAGGTGAATATTTTTGCAGATGTTTTCGTACTTCGCCATGGTGTGAAGTACTTCGTCGGTAATGTCTTTGGGGTGCGAGGTAGAGAAACGCACGCGAAGGTCAGGGTTTACCTGAGCGACCATTTCCAGCAGGTTGGCGAAGTTCACCACCTGATCAACGCCTTTCTTTTCGAGTCGTGCTTTGTTATTTTCTTCTTCGCTCCATTTGTATGAATCTACATTTTGGCCGAGTAAGGTTACTTCGCGAAAACCGCGGTCAAATAAATCTTTCGCTTCGGCTAAAATGGAGTGTGGATCGCGGCTCCGCTCGCGCCCGCGAGTGAAGGGCACCACACAAAACGAGCACATGTTGTCGCAACCCCGCATGATGGAGATGAATGCCGTAACGCCGTTGGAATTGAGGCGCACCGGACTTATATCTGCATAGGTTTCTTCGCGCGATAAAAATGTATTGACGGCTTTGGCGCCTTCGTCCACCTGTGCGATCAGCTGAGGCAAATCGCGGTAAGCGTCAGGTCCTGCTACCAGGTCTACGATCTTTTCTTCCTCAAGTAATTTAGTCTTCAGTCGCTCGGCCATGCAGCCCAGCACGCCCACCATAAGTTCAGGCTTTTTCTTTTTGAATCCATTGATATGGTTGAGGCGGTAGCGTACGGTTTGTTCGGCCTTTTCGCGAATGGAACAGGTATTCAGAAATACAAGGTCTGCCTGAGCAATATCCGATGTGGTGTCGAAACCTTCGTTGTGAAGGATTGAAGCCACAATTTCGCTGTCCGAAAAATTCATCTGGCAGCCGTAGCTTTCGATGTATAGCTTCCGCTTTTTGCCGGAGTTATAGTCGCCAGTAGTCTTGACTTCTTCGGTCAATTCTTTGTTTCTATCCAGAATATCCAGGTCGGGAATCAAATTCTCCATCTTCCTCAATTTCAAACCACAAATTTAAACAAAAAAATTGTAGAGAGGTGACAGATTGGCAGGGCTAAAATTAGCTTTCAAAGCACGGGATAGATTGAAATTTTATAAAAATCATAACTTTAAAATCCATCCGGATAAAATGAAAGTAGCGATCATCATCAACGGCATCTCCCGAAAAAAGAAAGTCTTCTATTCTCAACTACTGCCGCCCATTCAGCAAAGTGTAGAAACCGTTGTTTTTGAAACTCAATATGCACAGCATGCAGTGGAGCTGGCAGGATTAGCCTGTGCAGAGAATTTTGATTACGTCATGGCCGCTGGTGGCGATGGAACCCTAAATCAAGTGTTGAATGGTGTGATGAAGCACGCTACTCATACGAAGCTTCCCGCCATCGGAATACTCCCGCTGGGCACTGGCAATGACTTTGCAAAAATGTGCGGCATCAAAATCGACGGAAAGCAGATTGCAGATCTGTTGACCCGAAATCAGCCAAAAGCCACCGATGTAGGAAGGATTGAATGCTGTGAAGAACACGGCGAGCCACTGACTAATTATTTTATCAATGTGTGCAGCCTCGGCATGGGGCCGGAAGTAGTAAAACGCCTAATGAAAAGTGACAGGTCGCTGGGGCCGACTATGACTTATCTGAAGGCGATTACCGAAACTTTCTTTAGTCATAAGCCGCAACAGATTTATGCCCGGTGCGACGGGTGGGAGTGGAGCGGAAAGATGCGTGTGTTTGCCATCGCCAATGGAATATCGTTTGGCAATGAAATGTATATCGCCCCCGAGGCTTCGCCCGACGACGGAGTATTCTCCAGTTTCATTGCCGGTGAGTTGCCGTTGCTTAAATTTTTGTTGTACCTCCAGAAAATCAAAGGCAAACAAAAGATCGATAATCCACGCATTCACTATCACCAGACCCGAAAAGTGGAAGTGACCTCACCGGAGCCGTGCGCCATTGAGGCGGAAGGAGAATGGATGGGCTGGCTGCCGATGAAAATTGAAATTCTTCCCCAACGGATTTCATTTCTCCGTTAAGAATTCCAGCGTTACTTTTTCACTTTAAACTTTTTACTTTTAGCTTTTTCCTACTCAACCTTACTAGTTTATGGCATTACTAAAATCCGTTCGGGGGCATTCGCCAGAATTTGGTAAAAACTGTTTCCTTGCTGACAACTGCACCGTAGTTGGCGAAGTGAAGATGGGCGATAATTGCACCGTGTGGTTCAATGCCGTAGTGCGCGGCGACGTGCACTCTATCACCATCGGCGATAATACCAATATCCAGGACGGGGCGGTTATCCATTGTACTTACCAGAAAGCTAAGACCGTGATCGGAAACAATGTTTCCATCGCGCACAATGCCATTGTGCATGGTTGTACCGTTGAGGACAACGTGCTGATCGGCATGGGCGCCATTGTCATGGATGACGCCGTGGTGGGTACCGGATCGGTGATTGCTGCCGGCGCGGTAGTGCTGGCTGGCACACGCGTGGAGCCGGGAAGTATATACGCAGGGGCGCCAGCACGAAAAATCAAGGATACCGGGCCTGAAATGAAGGAAGTGATTGCACGCACCGCCCGTAACTATCCCATGTATGCCGAGTGGTTTAAAGACGAGGCATAATTCATTAAACCTCTTATATTTGCGACCTTAAAAACCTTAAACCCGTTGCAGTTCAGCCAAGGCTGTGACCCAAAATTAATTTAATAACCCAATGAAAAACATTTCTCTCATCCTTAACGGGGTACTGCTAGTTGCCGTAGGCATTTTGTATTTCCTGTTCTTTTCCAACAAAAAGGCTGGCGGTGAATCGTCTGTAACGGCTCCTTCTGACCTGAAAATCGCGTACATCAAATCGGATACCGTGTTGAAGTATTACGATTACTTTAAGGAAATGAAAACGATCCTTGAAGCGAAGAACAAGAAACTCGATCAGGATCTGCAAAACCGCGCCCAAAGCCTCCAAAACGATATCAATTCGTACCAAAGAAACATCGGCAGCCTTACCATCGGCCAGGCCAAAGCATTGGAAGAAGATCTCGGCAAAAAACAACAGAACTTCCGCCTTTACCAACAAAGCCTTGAGCAGGAATTGGTAAACGATCAATCTAAAATGAACGAAGCGCTTTATGGCCGTATCACCAAGTTCCTTAAAAAATACAGCGAAGGAAGTGGCCTTCAGGTTGTGTTGAAATACGATCCGTCAAGTGATGTGTTATTTGGCGGCCCTGGCATCGACATCTCTCAGGATGTGATCAAAGGCCTCAACGACGAATACAAAACTGAAAAGCAAGGACCTGCCAAAGCAGATTCAACCGCTACAAAAAAGTAAGCTTCAGATCTGCCAACACTATTCAAATGCCCTGCTTTGCGGGGCATTTGTGTTTTAACTTAACACCGCCTTTTTTATTATTTTGCACGAATGATACGCGTACGAAAAGCCAGAATTGAAGAGATGCCCGCGGTGCGGGAACTTGCCATAGAGGTTTACACCGATACGTTTGCAGAGCACAATACAGAAGAAAATCTGCAGGCTTTTTTTAACGAAACGTACACACTCGAAAAATTTACTTCTGAATTTTCCGAGGAGGGATCGGTGTTATATGTGGCTCTTGATGATCTTAAAATAATTGGGTTTCTGAGACTACGGATTAGCCACGAAGTGGAGGACCAGCTTGGAAAAAATACCATCGAGCTTCAGCGCTTGTATATTCACCGCGACTATCACGGTTCCAGCGGAGTATCACGCATGCTGATGGAGGAGGCTCTTGCCTATGCGGAGGCTAATAAGTTCGACTGGATATGGCTTGGTGTGTGGGAACGGAATTTCAAGGCTCAGAAGTTTTATTCCAAGTGGGACTTCGAGCGTTTTGGCGAGCATGTTTTTCAAATGGGCGATGATCCTCAGATCGACTGGCTCATGAAACGAAAGCTAGGTTAATGCCCGCTTAGTTCAGAACGAACGCAATACAAGAGAAACAATTCAAACCATTTCTGGTTTATAAATCCATACTGGAAAGTCGTTCAGTTTTATAAATTAGATCATTTGTGGCAAATCCTTTCCCAGTTTTGTGCGTTCAAACCCGCAGTTAACTCCTAATGCTTATTTTTAATTTTTACCAATGCGATTTTTATTCCTGCTCTTTCTCTTCGTAACTATCGGGGCATCGGCCCAACAAAAATTCACTGTGAACGGATACGTCAAGGATGCTGCCAATGGCGAGGCTATGATTGGCGCAACCGTTTACATTCAGGAACTCAAGGTGGGAACGGCCACCAACGAGTATGGATTTTACTCAATCACCGTCCCTTCTGGAAAATATGTGCTTGTCTTTAATTATCTGGGATATACCGTGTCTACCCAGGAAATTATGTTGGATAAAAACATCCGAATAGATACGGAATTGAAATCGGAGGCCACTCAGCTTCAGGAGGTGCAGGTGACCGACGAACGCGACCGCCCGGCTGCCCAAAACCCCGAAATGAGTACCAATAAACTGGATATTTCCATCATCAAAAAGATCCCAGCTTTCTTAGGAGAAGTCGATATCATTAAAAGTATTCAACTTCTACCAGGCGTAAGCACGGTAGGCGAGGGTGCTTCCGGCTTTAATGTGCGTGGTGGTAATGTGGGGCAAAACCTTATTCTGCTCGACGAGGCTCCGGTGTATAATTCCTCGCACATGCTTGGATTTTTCTCGGTGTTCAATCCTGACGCGGTGAAAGATGTGAAGCTATATAAGGGTGCTATTCCCGCACGGTATGGTGGCCGCCTTGCTTCGCTGCTCGATGTGAGGATGAAAGAAGGAAACAGCAAGAAAGTGGAAGTGACCGGCGGAATAGGAACCATTTTCAGTCGGCTTGCCGTTGAGGGACCGCTCATTAAAAACAAAGCTTCGTTTATTATCGCAGCGCGTCGCTCGTACATTGATGTGCTGGCGCGGCCGTTCGTCAACATTCTTAAAGATGGAGGAGCATTGAATTTTTATGATCTCACGCTCAAAACGAACTACAATTACAATTCAAAAAACAAATTTTACCTCTCCGGTTATTTTGGGCGAGATAATTTTTTGTTCAGCAAAAATCAGGGCTTCAGTTGGGGAAATGCCACGGGCACCTTCCGGTGGAATCACCTTTTCAATGACAGGCTATTCATGAACCAAACTATTTTGTTCAGTAAGTACGATTATCATCTTCAGTTTGGCAATGATAACCGCAATAGGTTCGTATGGAACTCGGCCATCAACAATTACATCTTCAAACCGGATTTCAGTTACTTCATCAACAGCAACAGTGAATTGAATTTTGGAGGGGAAGCGATTTACTATACGTTTGAACCGGCCAATGCTTCAGGAATTACCAACGGAACTCCCGTGGACATAAGTCTCGACAAGAAGTATAACCTGGAAACATCACTTTACCTGAGCCACAGCTTACGTATCAACCCGGTTTTATCTGTGGATTACGGTGTGCGGTTTTCAAACTTTGCCTTGTACGGTCCAGGCAAGCAATACACCTATCACGATACTATTCCAGGATTACGAAAACGTGTTGCCGACACGCTGTTGTTTACTCGCGGACAAGTCATTCAAAATTACAACAACTGGCAGCCGAGGTTTTCCTTCAAAGTACAACTCAATGAGGCAACGTCATTCAAAGGAAGTTACAACCGCATGGTGCAGTATCTTCACCTGATTTCCAACACTACCGCCTCCAACCCGCTTGACGTGTGGACGCCAAGCACACGCAACATCAAACCGGAATTAGGTGATCAATTTACGGTAGGATATTTTCACTCGCTTACCAAAGGCTCCAATGAATATGAATTTTCTGCCGAGACCTATTTGCGCTTCACACAAAACCAGATCGATTATATTGACGGAGCTGACTTGCTGATCAACCGATTCCTGGAAGGGGATTTGCTTTCCGGAAAAGGCAGAGCTTACGGTCTGGAGTTGTACGCTCAGAAAAAAACAGGACGATTCAACGGCTGGATCAGTTATACCTTGGCTCGTACCGAATTGCAGGTAGCAGGAATCAACAACGGCAACTGGTATCCAACGCGCTACAACCAAACCCACAACTTGAAATTGGTAGCTTTTTATGAGATCAATAAGCGGTGGTCATTTTCTTCCAACTTTGTTTTTTCGTCAGGTACGCCAACCACGTTCCCTACGTCGCGGTATGTGCAGCAGGGAATCTTGATTCCGTATGAAGCAGGCAACGCTCGAAATAATGTGAACCTTCCGAGCTATCATCGGCTGGATATTGCGTTCACGCTGCAAGGAAAAGAATATAAACATGGCGTAAAGCGAAAGAACAAGGACTATTGGGTGTTTTCGGTCTACAATTTGTACGCACACAAAAACCCTTTCTCGATTTATTTTTCACAGCTCGACAGTCATGTGTTGGCAGGTCAGCCGATGGTATCACAGGCCAAGCAATTGTCGATCATTGGGTCATTTGTTCCGGCCATTTCGTACAACTTAAAATTCTAATAGGAGCATCATGAAATTCACAAAATATAATCATCTGATTTCTAAAGCCGTTTTTACAATGGCTGTTGGCGTGGTCTTCTTTTCCTGCGAAACTGTAATCAACCCGACCTTGCAAAATGCGAGTCCGGTGTTGGTTGTGGATGCGTGGATCAACGATAAGCTTGAAAAGCAAACTGTGTTGCTCACGCAAACTCAATCGTATTTCGATTCATCTCAACCCACAGGAGTATCTGGCGCTGCAGTTGCAATTCAAGACCTCACCGAAGGGAAGCAATATTCTTTTGTAGAAAGCTCAACAAAGAAGGGTTCGTATGAATGGACTCCTGGCGCTTCATCTTTCGGCAAGGTGGGCAATACGTATAAATTGATCGTCACAGTGAATGGTGAACAATTTGAATCTACTACTAGGATGGGTCGAGTACCTCAAATCGATAGCATTACCTTTTCTAAAGACGTACGTAGTGTAGATGGAAAGGAGCGTTATCAGGGAGAGTTTTGGGCGGTTGATCCGATTGGGCCTGGCGATACGTATTGGATCAGAGCTACTAAGAATGATACGCTCCTCAACAAACCGAGTGAGCAAAACCTGGCTTATGATGGCGGCTTTTCCGCAGGCAGCGACACCGATGGTGTTGAATTTCTTCCACCCATTCGACGAGGAATCACGCCTAATTATTCAGAGAAAAAAAGTGACCCTTCCCCGTATTGGCCTGGCGACTCGGTGTATGTAGAGATTCATTCAATTTCACTTGCAGCATTCAACTATCTAAATGAAGTAATTGTGCAAACCGATCGCCCCGGTGGATTTCAGGAATTGTTTTCACGCCCGCTAGCCAATGTTTCTACCAATATCAAAAACGTAAACCCTAAGGGCTCAACAGTGGTAGGTTTTTTTAACGTAGGTGCTGTGAGCGGAAGGGGCGCAAAGTTCATAAAGAAATAAGACCTATCTGCCAGAGAGATTTTTCTTGTACTTCAGTAGCGTAGCTTTTACCTGTTGGCCTTTTTCGTATTTGGTTCTCGATCCGAAAAGGCCAAGAAAACCTCCTCTTTTCGAAGCACCCACTGCAGCGCCGCCTGTTTTAGAACCGGTGTTGGTCAATGAGATGTCGTCAAAGATAATGGCATCGGCTCCCTTGCGTTTCCCTTCGTTCATCAATTTGTTTTGCACTTTTTCGGAGCGCTTGCGTGCCGAAACTTCGTACACCACTTTCCCCATGATTTCGCTCTGCTCAGCTACGTCGCTTTCGCGAAAGAAAATTTCAACTTGTTGCGTTGGCTGATACGACCGACCATAATAAATGATACGATTACCACAGGAAGTCAATGCGAAAGCCAACACACCCATCCACACTATTTTTCTCATAACTTTCTTTATTTGAAAACGAAAGTTGCAAGGTTATTCTCGTAAAGGCAAACTGTTGAAGTCTTTTGTCAGGAGAATTTTCTCCGTTGGAAATAGGGGCGGAGTATTGTTCTGTCGAGAAGGAGTAAGGCTAACGCCGCATTGATCAGCACCACAACTTTAACAAACACCTTAATATCAAATGGAACCGATGAAGGCAAAGTCACCCATTTGTTTTTTAAAGGGCTTGAATCGAAAGGAAGGAATCCATGCCATTGGTCGAAGGCTCCTGACGAGGTAAGGGTTAGCGCCAGAAGCGATGCAATAAGCAACCCGGCTAATAAGATCAAACCGTTTTTGGGTGAGAGTAGTGATGACGCTGGCCGGGCATGCAGGTTGCTCATCACCCTTTGTGTGAAATTCTTGGACGGCGATGATAGTGTATTGCCTTGCAAAAACTGGTGCACCAAACGAAGCTCTTCAAGCCGTTTTTTCACAGTGAGGTCTGAGGAAATACTTTTTTCAATCCTCGCGCGATCACGTTCGTCTCCATTTCCATCGAGGAAATCTAGCAACTCGTTGTCTGTGATATTTTGCATAGCTACAAGGTTAACGCTTCTTCGTGTAATATTTTTCTCAACTCATCGGCCATTCGTTGGCGGGCCCGGTGTACTCTTACCTTTATGGTATTGATATTTTGAGTGAGCATCTCCGCAATTTCTTCCAAACTGAATTCATTCAGATAATAAAGTTGTACGGCAAGTTTATCCGCATCTGAAAGATTGTTCAATGCTTTGGCAATATAAATATGTTTATCGTCTTTCTCCATCTGGTGGTCGGCGCGCTCGTGGTATTCTATGATTTCATTTTCGATGCTGTGAAGTGAATACTTGTTTTTTCGTTTATAACTAATGGCGGTGTTAAAAACGATCCGGTAGAGCCACGTGCTGAATTTAGCTTCGCGATTAAATTTCTTGAGGTAGTGAAAAGCCTTGACAAATGCGTCCTGAGCAATTTCTTCTGCTTCGGGCCGGTTTTCCACAATCTTGATCGCAATGGTATAGGCGAAGCTCTTGTACTTGTCAACCAGTTGGGCATACAAGGCTTCCTCACCCGCTAGAATACGGTCAATTAGCGCATTTTCTTCATGGACAGTGATCACGGCCGTTGGACGCAGTTACTGATTTTTAAGTTACAGATTATTGACAATTAAATTCTGGTGATATTTCTCCAGCGAGCTGTAACCGCTTTGAAAACCGCGGCGTCATAGGGTTGAATTTTAAATCGCAAAAACTATGGATGCAGCAATTATGGGGATTATGGTCCCGATCATTATTTCAATCGGCGTGTTTATCACGCTTATTTATGTACGGAAATTCGAGAACCTTGAGAGGATGGCCATTATAGAAAAGGGATTAGCGCCGGATTATTTCAAAAAGGAAAGCACTACCGCGCCGGTACTTCGTTGGTCGTTGTTATTGATTGGGTCAGGTGTGGGCCTTTTGCTTGGCCATTGGCTCGACCGTCAATGGGGTGCAGATGAGGTAGGATATTTCTCCATGCTTTTCATTTGCGGCGGTATTGGTCTCGGGCTAGCCTACTTAATTGAAGAAAGGAAGGCGAAGAAAAAATAGAACTAATCTCGGGTGTGTGATGTGGCGAGTTCTTCATCATGCACCCGCACTTATTTTAGGAATCTTAAATTAAGCTCGCTTCAATTCAATGATGGTCAATTCCGGCGGCATCCCGATTCTTCCCGGATACCCAAGATATCCAAAGCCGCGATTCACGTACAAGTATTGGTTGTTTTCCTGATACAAGCCAGCCCATTGCTTGTACGCGTATTGACTGGGGCTCCACTTTATGTTGGCAATTTCCACTCCGAACTGAAAACCATGAGTATGACCGGAAAGCGTGAGATCAATGTCTTTGTGCTTCGGGCGTACAATTGCATCCCAGCTCGTAGGGTCGTGTGAAAGTAAAACCTTGGCAGCAGCTTCGTCCGTGCCTGCGTAGGCCTGCTCAAGTTTACCATATTTCGAAAATCTGCCTGCGCCCCAGTTTTCAATCCCAATGATCGCGATCTTGTCGCCATTTTGTTCGATCATACGATGTTCATTCATCAGTAGATCAAAACCTAATAGCTTGTGCGACTCAACTAAATCTTTGAAATTTTTTCGTTTCGATTCGGCATCGGGCCACGGGTGATAGTCGCCATAGTCATGATTTCCGGTAACGGAAAAGACTCCGAGCGGCGCCCTAAGTTTTTCGAACACCGGGATGTAATCTTTCACTTCCTTCGCCTGATTGTTGACCAGGTCGCCGGTAAAGAAAATAAGATCAGGCTTTTCATTCAACAACATCTCGACTCCACCTTTCACGGCAGTTTTGTTCCAAAAACTTCCCGAGTGAATGTCAGATACTTGTCCAATTTTTATTCCGTCGAACGATTTGGGAAGATTGGGGAGCTTAAGACTTACTCGTTTTACACGATAGTCGTGTGCTCCGGAAACTATTCCATATACCGAAAGCCCCATAGGAACCGCTGACGCCACAAGGGCTGCCTTGGAAAGAAACTCTGACCTTGTGATTGGTTCGCCTGGAAGGTTGGACGCCGATTTGGAGAAATACTTCACCAGCCAACGCACGCCCCGCTGCAAGTCGTCTATAAAAAGCACAAGCACAGCGAATACCTTGGAGAGATAGAATATAGCAGTACCAGCTAAAATATAAACTCTGAATGAATCACGCGCTTTGTAGGGATCGCCGAATGTCCACCACAGCAGGGCGATTATACACAGTGCGGTAGGCACCCAATATCCGTAGCGCGCTAGTTGTTTCCATAAAGGTGACCAGTTTTTGCTCACCGTAAGCACCGCCTGAAATACGTAGGCATCGATGAGGAGAAACAGGAGGATAAAAACAAGCAGCACCATAATTCGATTTATCATAAAACAAAATGATCGTCCTGAAGTTCAGGACGATCATTGGCAGATTTTATTTTATTCGACTAATCCGGGGTTTACTTCTTCAGGAAGGATTATCCCTTTTTTGGGTGATCGTGAGAAGGAGGCTTTAAGCCGAACTCTCAACAGATACATGACAGGTACAAATATCAGCGTAAGGAAAGTACCGAAAATAATCCCGAAAATCATGGTCCAGGAGAGCGGTCCCCAGAAGGCTACGTTATCTCCCCCAAAGAAGATGTGCGGGTTAAGTTCGGTAAACAAGGTTACGAAATCGATATTTAATCCTACGGCTAATGGAATTAGGCCCAGGGTAGCAGCCATGGCGGTAAGCAATACCGGTGTCATACGGGTTTTGCTGGCTTCGATGATGGCGGCCTTTACTTCTACGCCCTGCGAGATGAGAAGGTCCGTAAATTCTACCAGCAGAATACCATTTCTAACTACGATCCCCGCCAGCGCCAGGATACCTACACCTGTCATGACAATGGAGATTTCCATCTTGAAGAGCGAGAACCCGATTAACACACCGATGATACTCAATACAATTTCAGACAAGATAATCAAGGGTTTACCAATGGAGTTAAACTGGATCACCAGGATCATGAAAATCAAGCCTATTGATATTAAGCCTGCCTTGCCGAGGAAGCTCATGGTTTCAGCTTGTTTCTCTTGCTCGCCGGTCATGTTGATGGTAACATCTTCAGGAAGTTTGAATGTTTTCATCGCTGCTTGAATTTTTCCAACCACTTCATTTGCATTGAAACCAGTAAGCACGTTGGATTCGAGCGTGACCGTTCTTTTCTGATCGATTCTTCGGATACCTGCATAAGTATTCGAGTATTCGATTTTAGCGAACGATGAAAGCGGCACCTGACGTACTTGGCCGCCCATGGTCATGTCGCGGTACGTCACAGGAAGATTCAACAGCGTGTTGATGTCGTTGCGTTGGCTTTGTTTAACACGAAGTTCAATCGGGTAGTCGTCATTTTCGTCACGGAATTTTGAAACCTCAGTACCGAAAATTGCAGTATTCAACAAGCCACCAATTTGAGCGGTAGAAATCCCTTCCCGATTTGCTTTTTCACGATCAATCTTGATTGAAATCTCTGGTTTATCACTTTGGAAATCGGATTTCAATTCTTCAATGCCTGGAATCTGTAACGAGTCGAGGTATTTCTTGGCGCGGTTTGATGTAGCGACCAACACATCAAAGTTGTCGGCCGAAATCTCAATACTGATCGGTTTTCCGGAAGGCGGACCGCCAGCTTCCTGATCAACCGAGATAGCTGCGCCCTTAATGCCTTTTACCGCTTTACGGATTTTGTCGAGATATACTTTGGTCGACTGGCTATTGCGCTGATCGAAATTCACAAAAGCTACTGTCACTTTCCCCAGATGAGGGCTTGACTGGCCTGAATTGTCAAACGGATTTTCGCTTGCACCAATCGCTACGTTCGAAATGATTGATTCGACCAATCTGTTTTTTCCACCTTTATAAATTACATCAGTAATTCGTTGCTCCACTACTTTGGTTACCGAATCCGTCACCCGTTGGTCGGTACCAATAGGCATTCGGATGTACGCGTAGATGAAGTTAGGATCTCCTTTCGGGAAGAAGCCTACAGGCGGTTTTCGTATGCCAGTAAAGACGATAGAGAAAATAAACAGGAAGATCACTGAGCCAATTACTATCGCAGGTCTCCATCCTTTAAGGCACCATGACACTATATTCATATAGCCTTGTTGCACTTTAGGCCAGCCTTCGGTTTGGAATTTAGAAATCACTTCTTCCAGCACAAAGCGGTGCAGTGAGTAGATGCCGAAAATGAAAACGGTAAAGTTGCCAAGTCCTACGGATTTCGTCAGATAAAATACCAGCGCTACGGCAGCAAATACCACCATGCCGATCTGATATCCTTTGGTAAACTTCTTGCGGCTGTGATCGTGATCGTGTGTGTCCATGAAATCTGCGGCGAACACAGGGTTGATAATGTAGGCCACCACCAACGAGGCCAGCAACGCAATAATCAATGTGATCGGCAGGAAGAACATAAACTCACCGATGGTGCCAGGCCAGAAGGCGAGGGGCACGAACGGAGCTAATACTACCAATGTACCCGAAAGCACCGGCATAAACACTTCTCCTGCGGCAATCTTAGCGGCGTGGCGAATGGGTACTTTCCCATTGTCGAAAACGCGGTGTGTGTTTTCAATCACTACAATCGCATCGTCTACCACAATACCGAGCGCCAACAGGAACGAGAACAACGTCATCAGGTTCAGGCTGAAGCCAATCGAGGGGAACACCAGGAATGCGATGAAGCTTGAAATCGGTACCGATAACCCTACGAAGATCGCGTTCGTTGCACCCATGAAAAACATCAGAATGATGGTTACCAACACGAATCCGATGATGATCGTGTTGATCAGGTCGTGAAGTGTAGTTCTCGTATTATCCGATTGGTCTGCGGTTACGGTAATCTTTAACCCTGAAGGAAGAACGTTGTCTTCAAACTCCTTTACGATCGCATTGATCTTGTCGGATGCGTGAATAAGGTTTTCACCGCCGCGCTTTACTACGTTCAGTGTAACTACATTTTTTCCGTCAAGGCGGGCAAAACTTTCCTGTTCTTTGTGAGTGTCGATCACTTCGGCCACATCTTTCAAGTAAATCTTACCGCCCTTGATAGAGCCGATCACGGTGTTTGCTATTTGTTCGGCATTCACGTATTCACCATTCACGCTAAGGGAACGTTTCATGCCACCCATGGCCAGCTGCCCACCGGGAATGATTCTGTTTTCATAACCGATAGCACTGTTAATGTCGCCAAGATCAACTCCGGCTTGCGCCAGTTTGAACATATCTACATTAATCTGGATTTCGCGATCCAATGCACCTACTATATCCACACGACGGATTTCTGTCAATGCCTCAATGCGGTCTTGCATCTGTTCGGCATACTTCTTCAAAGTCACCAGATCATAATCACCGGAAAGGTTGATGTTCATGATCGGCACGGCCGAGATGTCGATGTCAATAACCTGAGGTTCTTGTGGTAAGCTTGTGGGTACCGGCGGTAAATCGTTCTTTGCTTTGTCCACGGCTTCCTGCACTTCGCGCTTCGCTTCTTTCACTTCAACGTCGGTTTCAAATTCGATAATGACGTTAGAGAAATCCTGTACTGAGTTGCTGGTCACTTTACGGATGCCTGCAATTGATTTTACTTGTTTTTCAATCTGTTTGGTCACGAGGTTTTCTACATCTTCAGGAGAGGCTCCGGGAAAAGCTGTAGCCACGAAAATCTGTGGGAATACAACTTCCGGAAAGTTTTCCTTCGGAAGACTATTGTATGTCATCATCCCCGCAAGGCAGATGATCACCGTAGCGGCATAGATGGCAATCTTGTTATCGATCGACCAACTTGTGGGTTTAAATTCTTTTTCGAGATCTTTCATATCGTAAGTCTTGTTACTATTGTCTTGCTATTTGTGTCTTACTACTTACGTCTTTTTACAGCTTAATCAATTCGCCGTCGTTCAGTCCCTGATATCCGATGGTGATGATTTGATCGCCGACTTTCAATCCGGATTTAATTTGAGCCAAGTTGTCGTACACGCCGGCTACTTCAACTACCTTTTTGCGCGCTACTACTTTATCTCCGTCTTTCTCGGCGATGTACACAATCTTGCTGCCGTTTACATCCTGCACCACATTCACGGGTACGCAAAGTGCCTGCGCTTCGGTGTGGAAAACAACACGAAGCACAGCCGTCATGTTAGGACGCAAGAACTGAGCAGAAGGAAGTTTCACTTCCAGAGGGAATGAGCGCGTAAGGCCATCAATGTTGCGCCCTACGAACGTAACTTTCGCGTCAATGCTCTTATTCAGGTCAGGGAAAGATACAGTCACCTTGTTTCCTTTTTCAATGGACGTGATGTACGCTTCAGAGACTTTCGCCGATGCTTTCAGGTCGTTGGTATTGATTACACGGAAGGCAGGAACACCAGGAGCTACGTTTTCACCTACTTTAATATTCACGGTTTCAACGGTTCCGTTGATCGGTGATTTTATTTTCGTCATTTCGTTTTGCTCGTTGAGAGTGGCAAGGCGACGCTCAAGGCTTTCTTTGTTACTCTTTGCCTGCAGGTATTGAATCTCCGTTCCGATCTTTTGCGCCCACAGGTTTTTCTGACGATCAAATACAGTAGTGGCCAATTCTAGATTAGCTTTCAATTCGTCAATGTTGCGCACGATAAGTGAGTTGTCGATTTGTGCAAGAATTTGTCCTTGCGAAATAGATTCTCCTTCATGAGCAAATACATGTGTCACTACTCCGGCCGACTTGGCGCTCATCTGAATGTTGTCGATGGCCAGTATGGTGCCTTGTGTTTGCACATAATAATCGAATGAGCGAACCGCCAGCGGTGTAACCTGAATGTCTTTGGCAATGCTCTTGATGAATTTAGGATCTTCCTTAGCAAGTTCTTTTTCAAGCACATCGATCTTTTCTGAAATGGCTTTTTGCTCTTTTTCAAATTCTTCGATCTTCAATGCCAGGTCGTTGTGTTGCTTATTTAGGGCATCTAGTTCAGCTCGTTTGTCGCCTTGTTTTGCGCCGCTGCAAGAAGCCAGCACAGCAATCAAAATCAGGGCTGAGGTAGTTTTTACGTTAAGTAGAGATTTCATATCGTTATTCGTTGGGAGTTTTGTGATTAGTTAGGATTTGTATTGACTAGCTTACCGAAAGCTTTGTCGAGATCAGTTTTCGCGACAAGTGCATCGTAAAGAGCATTGTAGTAATTAACCTGAGCTTCTTTTAAACTTGATTCAGCGTCCACCACTTCAATGTTAGAGCCAATACCTTGCTGGTATTTTATCTTCGTTACACGGGCTACTTTATCGGCCAACCCCATATTCTTTTTCTGGGAATCAAGAGATTGTACGCTGTTCTGGTAATTGGTCACCGCTTGTTTGATTTCAAGATCAATGCCCGACTTGAGTGTTTTGAAACTATTATCAATTTTCTGAAGCTTTAGTTTTTCTTGTTGCAACTGATAGCTTCTCTGAAGCCCGCTAAAAATAGGTACGCTTAAGGTGAAGCCTATTGAACTATACGGATACAGTTTGCCAGGCCCAACTCCATTGGTCTCCGGGAAGCTAGGCGCAGCCGCAAATAAGTTTCCAAATGTTGTCGACTGCTTGCTGTAACCGAGGTTAGCGTTAGCGCTAAGCACTGGCATTCCGGCCGCGTATTTATTCTTTACATTGAGTTCTTGGAGTTTGCGGTTCGTTTCCAACACCTGATAATCGGGGCGTCTTTTGTAATCCCATTCTTTCAGGTAATCATCTAGTGCCACATCTACTTTTACAGAAGTAATGTCACCACTCACTGCAAGAGGCTGATCCATCGGGTAGTTCATCTGAAATTTTAAGAGTTCGATGCTTAGCTCCTGAAGGCGCTCGAATTTTGTTTTTTCAGTGATGAGATTATTCAAAGAAACCTGAATTCTATCAACATCAATACTTTCGGCAAAACCATTGCTGTTAAGAGCGGTGGTGTTTTTCAATAATGAATCTACACGTGAAATGTTATTTTCAAACAACTGCATCCGCTCCTTGTTGATGATGGCAGCGTAATACGCCTTAGTCACCTGCACGATGGTCTGCTCTTTGGTTTGTGTAGTAGTGCGGACTGCTAATTCTTTGTAGGCCGACGATGCTTTAAGCCCTACCAGGTAAGAACCATTGAAGAGCAGCTGATTCACAGATACACTTCCCATCAAACTATTTTTAAGCTGAAAGAAGTTTTGTGAAGCTAACACGTCGTCGTCCTTCAACGTAGGGAAGAAGTTAGGATATTGCGATGCATCCAATCCTGAGAACCCAAAGAGCCTTTGCTTAGTACCAAAGAACCGTTGCAACTGAGGGTTGTTGGTAGCATTTACACTTCCGCTGATTTGCGGTAAGCCAATGCCGATCGTCTCCCTCACCTTCGAGGTGGCGATCTGCTCATCCAGCACAGAGTTCTGCATATTGACTGAGTTATTGATCGCATATTCAATACACTGCTCCAGTGTGAACGACTGGGCCGCTTGCGTTTGCGCCAGCAAGGGCGAGCTTAACACCCAACTACCGGCAAGAAAAAATAGTTTGTAAATAGACTTCATAGTATCGCGTTGTTGATTTGAGATTGGAGGTTGTTTTCTTTGTATTTGAGATAGAGTTTTCTTCCTTTTTCGGTACAGATACCATAAACAAAAAACTCAAAAAGCTGAACTTGCACGGCAGCCAGGTTGAATTTCTCTTTAGGGAAAATGCGTTCGTCAAAGGCGGCTTCTACATTATTGAGTCGTAACGAAGCAATGATTTCTGGATTGATTTCGGGCCTGAAGTAGCCTTCCTCAATTCCCTGCTTGATGTTCTTCACAATGGAGTGACGAACAAATTTGTTTTTGAAATCGGTGTAGACTTCAAACGCTTTGGGATAAAACTTCTCAATATCGAAAAGCAGCGTGGGGTTCATTTCTTCCATGTCGCGCCGCAGGCACGAAGAGATTTTGTGCAATTCTTCAATGGAGTTGGAAGAATTAGAGGTAATCGTTTCGTAGCGGTTCTTTTCGTCTTTGAGGTGGCTTTTCGAAACCATCAAAACGAGCTCGTCTTTGTCGGCAAAATGCTGATAGAGTGTCTTTTTAGAAACGGCAAGGTGCCGCGCAATGTCGTCCATCGATATGCTGCGAACACCGTATTTCATAAATAGCTTTTTGGAGCCGTTAAGTATTTTCTCTTTGATGTCGTGATCTTCCATAGGGCTGCAAAACTATGGAAACTTTTGACCTTTCAAAAGTTTCCACGGTTTCTTTCAACGCATTTTTATCGAAGAGGTTGGATTTTTGTTGAACTATTTTTCAGTCTTTGCGTGAACTGTTTCCTCAACCGTTTGAAGTGCCTGAATCCTTCGGTGAAGTGGGTTCTTCACGGTAGCACCACTTGTCTTTCATCTTCTGTTTGAAGCGCTCTTTTTCTTCCGGACTCATCGAAGTCCACTTTTCTTTCCAATACGGGCGCCAGCCGCCACGATGGCCGTGATGCTTCTTTCCGAATGTCCAGAAGAATATCTTACTAAGTATTAAAAGTCCTAACGTTTGCCAGTAGGTGATGGCCGGACCATGAAACAATTCAGGTACAAGCCAATTCCACAACGACATGGTTATCCACACCAGCAGCGCAATGGCTGAGATACCAAATATTACCATTCCAACTATCCATTTTGCAGCTTTCATATCTTTAAAATTCAATATTTTTTACAATTTTTTTCATTCAATCATTCTCTTACTCATTCATTCAATCCTTAATTCCCCACTACATCATCATAAAACTTCTGTAGTCGTTTGCGCAAGGCAAGGATCGCATAGCGTTTCCGTGACAACAAGGTGTTGATCGACACGCCGGTCTCTTCCGAAATTTCCCTGAATCCTTTTTCCTCAATTTCATTTTGAATAAAGATCTCCCGCTGATCAGCTGGCAACTCTGCCAGAGCTTCGGTGATCTCATCCCAAATAGCTTCGCGAAGCAAGGTCGATTCCGGACTGTTATCGAGGTCGGGGAGGATTTCCTGCAAGGTGAGGGGAGTGTCTTCGTCCTTACCGGAAAGCAATTCGAAGTCGGTACGTTTGGGGCGCACAGCATCACGGCGATAGCGATCGATTATTTTGTTGCGCGCTACGCTATACAGCCATGAGGTTGCCCTGTCGATCGACTCAATGGCACCAAAGCCAGCCACAAATTGGTAAAACACATCCTGAAGGATATCCTCCGCCTCTTCCACCGACGACACGCGACTGCGGATAAATCCCAGCAACTTGTCTTTCTCCTTCAGGAATGTGTTCTGTTGTATTTCTTGCATGACTACGTCCATTGCCCGCTCATTTGACTGTAAAGACGGGGCCTATTCTTATTTATTTTAAAAAGAATCAAAATTTCTGTAAAAGTAACAAATAGCCGTCCGTTAGCGGTTATCAGTTATTTGTTATCTGCTTATCGCGGATAACGAATCACCAATAACTGACCGAAGTGGATCAAACAATCCCGTATCGATTAAAGCTTTGTGGTATAAAGTAAGCCGCGAAGGAACGACCTCATAGGGGTCGAAGATTGTTATCCGTGAATTGTTACTTGTTATCTGCTTACCGCGAATAACTATTTAACCAATAACTGACTAAACGTGTATCCACAATCCCGTAGGGATTTTATTGATGATACTTCCTCGATGCGCTGATGAAGTAGTAGATGAAATAACCAGATGATATTCTAATCAAGAAATCCCAAAAACCTGCGATCGGGACTAAAGTCTTGGCATCAAATCTTATCTCAGAGCTATGAACTGGCAGCAGAGTTTGGAAGTATAATCTTATGCCTTTCTCTATGAGCTCTTTGTCAAAGCTGGTTCCAATCGTAATGCCTAAATCAGGAGTAGACAATAGAAGGAGATTAAAAAATAATAGATGAAATGCGAAGAGGAGCACTAACGGTTTCCAAATATTTTGCCCAAAATCACTTGACCATTTGTTAGTACCCACAACCAAGAAATTTCCTAGATTTCTAAATAAAGGTCTTTTGAATTTTTGTTTAGCTAAGAGTTTATAATGAGTTTCTAACTCATGTTTTTGAAATTCCAGCGCTTCAATCTTATTTCCGTTTTTGAAATAGTTTGCTTTCAATTGTCGATACGTCTCTCTTATCGCTGGAAGGAGTGTGATATTTTCATTTGTATGGATTTTGTAGTCGGATCTCCATTTCAGATTAGTGAAATTACAATCGCTAAGGTTAGAGTCGAGTATTGAAATGTATGAATCACTAAATGTGGTGTTGTTGAAATGTGTTTTCCCAAGATTCGAAGAATTAATTCTTATGACACTCCTTATGGTGCAGTTGTCCAATGTGAAGTTTCCGTCATTGTCGAAATTGGAAAGGAGCAGTTCTTCTATTCGGGCACCTCGTAGTTTAATTCTACTTTTATTTATAAGAAAAAAATCAGCAAAAGAAATTGACGACACAACTGCTTCAGCTATAACTGTTGATGGAGCTGCAAATACTAAATCAAACTCGCCTTTCCCACTTAACGTTATCGATTTATACTTTCCAGAATACAGGGTTATTGTTTTACTAACACAACTCACAAAATCAATATCTATGTCTTTAGATGTAGCTACTGAAATATTACCAACATCACAATCAAAGAATACAGATCGAGTATTGGTATTGCTTAGTAGCTGAATAAATTTCTTAACGTTAGCTCCAGTAAAAAGTAGATTTGAGTTTGAAACACTATTAACCCGGATTTGTTCAGCATTTATCAAATAGAACTCTATCTCCTTTATTTGTACAGTGTTTTCTATTTGAATTGATTTATACCCCCCTTGATTTAATAATATTCTTTCGATTAAACTCTCCTTACCGTCAATAGTTAGATTAGTGTAGTGCTGATAATTTAAATCGTTGACTACCATTTGGATTTGAAGGAATTTTATTCTGCAGTTTGTAAGTCGGATTTTGCCTAATCCTCCGCCTCCAGTGGTTCCAACAATAGTTAAATTTAGAGCTTCACAATTATCTAATTCTAGGTCAATAAATGGTGATTGTAAGTGTAAGTCTTTAAACTTGCAATTCCTTATTGGACGGACCGTCCGAACATTATGAAGAACAAGACTATCTTCCACAATTTCATAATTATCTGTTGATCCGTTGCTCTTTATTGTTTGTTCAAAATCTGCACCTTTAATTAGTGTCATGGAATTTTCGAGTCAAATTGATTCTCATGTTAAAAGTAAACAAAAATTGAGCCTTTTTATACGGTCAGAACCCACGACTGAGACTCTCTTCCAAACAATAAAATACAAAACACTGCCTTTTTGCTTCGGTAAAAATTAATTGACCATTAGTAATTGACAATCAATAATCATTACCTAATCCAATCCTTTCCGTAGGTCTTTCCTCGCTTCGCCAAAGACCAAAATAGTCATCCTTACACTTTATATAAATGCAATCCTGACTATATATAAATGTGATTCACACATATCATTTCTCTTGACATAAGTCAAAAACATCTTCTAATCTCATGCATTCTACTTGACGTAGGTTAAGAAATGCATCATTCGACAAAAATACTTGTACAAATCCTTTCAGATATGAAAGCCTTATCCATATCCTTGTATCATCAATCGCGCAGCACACAAAAAATAAAGAGAGTAACGCGATAGATAAAAAAAGAAAAATGAGCATCATCGCCCTACACTTGTCAGATCAGTTACTACCCGCGAATGTCGACGCACGGGATGTATCCAATCGCGCAGGCAAGGGGAGAAGCTCCGCAGGTAGAATGAGACATCTCGTTTGTGCAATAAGACATCTCATGTGTACAATGAGATATCTTACGTGTATGACAAGACATCTTACGTGTACAACA
>JAFDYT010000011.1:0-120816 GCA_018266055.1 Bacteroidota bacterium | reverse complement strand
GTATGATAAGACATCTTGCGTGTATGACAAGACATCTTGCATGTACAACAAGACATCTTGCGTGTACGACAAGACATCTTGCATGCACAACAAGACATCTTACGTGTACAACAAGACATCTCACGTGTACAATAAGATATCTCGCGTGTACAATAAGACATCTCGCGTGTACAACGAGACCTCTTATGTGTATGACGTGAACTTTCGCCTGCAAGGAAGGGCATTTCATGTGCACCATGAGATACCTTTCCCGGAACATCACGAATTACGCGCACACTCCTGCGGTATTCAGTGGTGGTTGATCAATCCATGCCATGCTTGCCGCTTGACGTCGGCGCAAGTAGTGCTCAGGGTTCGCCTTAAAAAGGAGTGTGTAGTAGTCTATTAAAAATCTCATTAAAAAAAATTAATCCACGGCAACGTGGTGGCGATGCAATCTCAGGGTTGCCTGGCTACCGCTTAGCCCTTAAATGAAAAAAACTATGAAATATGTAGCAGTATCCGGAATCTCAGGAAAGCCCTTTACCATGCAATTTGCCGGAGGGCGGGAATTTATTTTGAAAATGACAGGCAATTCGAATTTCACTTCGCCTTTGCCTACCTTGACCACGTGTGCCCAGAGCATCAACAATGCCGAGGCGGCCTACCTGCAGGCCAAAATAGGAGGCCCTGATGCCACGGCCAACATGCGGGCCAAGATAGCAGTGTTTCAGCAGTGCATGAAGCAATTGGTCGGCTATGTGGAAGGGATTGCCAACCAAAACCCGGCCAACGCTGAAGCGGTGATCCTCAGCGCCGGCATGTTGGTGAAAGGCAGATCGCCGCGCAGCACAAAAAACTTTGATGCTAAGGCTACCATTCACCCTGGTGAAGTAAAGCTGAAGATCAAAGCAGCACCAAGAGCTGCGTATGAGTTTCAGATCAGCCTGGACATCACCAACCCGGCCAACTGGAAAACCATAGTGCAGGGCACGCTGAGCAGCGCCGTTTTGCAGAATCAGCCCATCAACACGCGGCTGTATTACCGCGGCCGGGTCATCATCAAAAATCAACCCGGCGAGTGGAGTGAAGTACGTATTGTTTACCTAACCGAATAGAAAATATGGATGATCAAGAAAAAGACGAAAAGGAACCTGTGCAAATGCAGATGATTTCCTTTGAGGAATTGTGGTATGAAGTGTACAGCCCAACCTATCCTGACTTCCGTTCCAGTGGAGAACAAATTCAACAAGACGCAACGCCGGGCGACGGACACGTAGTCGCGATTGGCAATACTTTTGACTATGCCGAATTACCCGACCACAAATGGCAGGTGTATTATTACATCAGCATCTATTTGCCCGATGTAATCTCGCAGACTACGGCGATCAAATATGAATTTAAGATGGAAGGCTTTGAGTGGGAAGATTTTTTTGATGCCGCCATCGTTCGGTCGTCGTTGGTTCTTTCCATACAAACAGCAATCGAGCATTTTCAGGCTCGTGTTAAGATGGATGAGTTGACAGTCAATATGGATATTATGCAGAAAGGCTACATGCCCGAGGATAGTCTGATTGACAGGATGTGTCAGGACATGGAGGATCACTATTATAAAGTGATGCGGCCATTTGATTTGGAAAACTATATGGCGATGAGAGAAATACATCTCTCCCGCAAGTATGGAATGCAATCGTACACAAGCCTTAAACTCACGTTTGCGGTGCTGGCGCAGATTCTGTTTTACCACGAGTCGTTTAATCGTAAGCATAACCGGAAAGTGTTTTTCAAAGAAGTGCCGGAGATGAAGTTTTATACATTGTGGCTGAAGTGCGAGGAAATGGCGAAGGGAGATATCGCGATGAACGGAATGGAAACGTCGTACTTTCTGACCTGTGTGGAATGTGCGTTGCAGGTGATGGTGGGTGAAAAAGGAGATCGGTTAATTCCTTTGCTTACCGAGCGAAAGTTTACCAAAGAAGTGCGCGACGTCTGGTTTAAAACTTCAGAGAAGTTGTTAGAAGCATTTCCGAAAGAGGCGGATGCTCCCGAGGATATAGATTGGGATGCAGTGATAGAATAGCGTTCGGATGGGAAGGCGCGAGTCAATCGCCTTTGGGTGAAAGACTCGTGCCATTGGCGGTTGCCGCATAGTTACGTCCGTTGGATAATCTATTTCAAAAGATTAGCTTCGTGAAACAACATCTTTCTATGCAATAAGGTGCAGGTAGGGAGAGGTTGGTGAAAATAATGTCAAAACGGACAATAAACATATTAGTGGGAGTTTTGTCTCTTGCGCTGTTGACAACTTTAATGATTAAGTTGCCAACTGTTCCAGGCGGACTTATTCTATCGGGACTTTTTTTGGGAGGGATGGTGATAGCGATGATTTTAGTTTCTTGTCTAGTAGTTGCTTTTATAATCAGACTATTCTTTAAAAGACAATCCTTTCTGACAATTTACTTACTGTTGACAGTTCTAGGCTTCGGCATTTTTCACTACAAGCTTTATTCACCTACTCTGACTATTGTTGTTCCAAATAATTATTCCGGAGAAGTAGATTTAGTCCTCTCGAATGTGAAAGAGAACATTCTGAAATTGGATAATAATGGAATCGGTTATGTTAACGAATGGACATTTGAAAAAACTTATACAAGACCAATTGTGGTTGATGAAAGTGGAAAAAATCTCGACAGTCTTTTAGTTGGATTTAATGCAAGCTCGTTTTGGTCTATTGGAAAATCTTGCTGCATTGAAACTGAACAGATATATTCTAAGGGCTTTAAAATTAAGGACACTAAACAAAAAACCGAGTCCGAGCCACGGATGTTGATTGAGCTGATTAACCGTAAGTTGACAAAGACATTAAAACCATAAGGTATAATTGATTTCCTGACCAATCTTTCGCTCCCCGAGTCAAGGCTTACTCAAGGCAAATTAGCCGCCCCAGCAATTAATTTTAAAAAGAACTAAAATTTCTGTAAAGTTGATACTTCTGGTATTAGCAAGTGTCGAGTCGTTACGTCCGTTGGATAATCTGTTTCAAAGGATTAGCTTCGTGAAACAATATCTTGCTATGCAATAAGGTGCATGTGGGGGGAGGTTGGTTGTAATTTTCCGGACAAATGAGTTGGACGATAATAGTATCTGGGCCCTTTTTAATTCTTTACGGACTTGGGCTTTATCTCTGGGACAAGAAGGTAAGTTGGAGGCTGCCCAATAATCTATCAAAGGGAATAAAGCACATACATTACTCACTTCTTATTTTGACAGTTATTGGCATACTGTTATATCTGATCGACAACATTACTTATCGTGGACAATGGACAACAAGATTTATTGTAACTGGGCTCTTGCTTTCAGGAATATTTGTTTACCCACTAAATAATTGGAAAGATGAAACGAAACGGGAAAAAATTTACTTTAAACTATTCTCATACTTGCCAATTTTAACGGCTGGACTAAGCATGATACCCTTTCTGGGTCTTGTCATCGTGTACTCGTCGTTTTTCAGACTTGTTTATCCAGTGGACAAAGTTTATTATGAAGACAGCAAATTATTAGTTCAGTCAAACTTCACGGGTGTATTGGCACCACCCAGCATACAAATATTTGAAAAGAAAGGACTCTTTGAGACGAGACTCAATAAAGATCACAGAAGTGCAGCGGACATTGACTCAGTAACTATTGACCAGATAACGGATGAGACTCTTGTGATTTTATATTCCAAGCAAGAGGCTGTTGATACGATTAAAATAAGAAAGGTAGAGTAAATGCAACTGACCCTGCACAGATTTTAGTAGATCGATATTGTTAAAGAATTAGACTATGGGACTAATTAGAGAACCGGAGGGAGTAGACTTTGTAATTAAGAGCAGACCCTTGACAAAAAAAGAAGAAGAACTATTGAGTGAATTCATTCGTGAGCATAAAGCTAAACGACTAAAGAAGCTTGCTACAAAAAAAACTTCTTCAAAACGGACAACTTCAACATCTAGGAAGAGAACGACTATAAAAAGAGTAAGTTGATGCGGTGCTAAACACAACCTCAGCTATTTGTCCTCCTTAGTCTCAGCAATTAATTTTAAAAAGAACTAAAATTTCTGTAAAGTTGATACTTCTTGTATCACGGTGAATTCTTCATTCATAGTATATAAACACAGTCGCCTGGCCTATCGCAAGTATGGGGAAGGGAAAAAGATTGTGTTGTTGTTTCATGGCTTTGGTCAGGATAACAAAGCGTTTCAATCGTGGGCCGATGCATGGCAAAGAGAATACACGCTTTATTCCTTCGATCTTTTCTTTCATGGAGAAAGTACCTGGCTTTCGTCTGAGCCTGTAGAAAAGAAAGATTGGACACAGATAATCACAACCTTTATTCATCAGGAGCAGGTAAGCGAATTTGAAGTCGTTGGTTTTAGTCTGGGTGGAAAGTTTGCGTTAGCGACAGTAGAGGCATTGCCGCAGAAGGTGAAAAGAATTGTATTGCTTGCCGCCGATGGCATCAAACCTAATTTCTGGTATCGGTTGGCTACTTACCCTTACCTTATGCGCGTGTTTTTCAAAAGCCTGATTCTTCATCCAGGCCGTTTTCACCGCGTCACTAAACTATTAAGAGCTTTGCATTTGGTAGACAAGGGAGTGATTCGCTTTGCGGAATCGCAGATGGACACCGAAGAAAAGAGAAAGCGCGTGTACGATTCATGGGTAGGCTTCAGGCATTTGAATTTTGACATCAAGACCATCGCGAATGTGATTATTAAGAATAAGATTGACATTACCATTCTTGTGGGCAAGTATGACAAGATTGTGTCGGCCAACGACATGACGCCCATGCTTAAAAGGGTAGCGCACTGCACGTTTCACATACTTGAGACAGGACATAATGGTGTGGTGGAAAAGGCGCTTGAGTTTCTTCGTGTAAAAAATACATGACTGTTTCCCGTTAATTGTTATCTTGCTCCATCACCTAATTAATTGCTTACCATGAAAAATATTTATCTGTTTTTCTTTTTCCTTTCGTCGTCCGCCTTTGCGCAGGGCGTGTTGAAAGAAAGTCTGAAAATTAAAAGCGCCATTCTCGGCAAAGACGTAGAGTACAGCATTTACCTGCCTGCTGATTACGACAAGTCGAGCCGTAGTTATCCTGTGCTGTATTTGCTGCATGGCTACACCGACGACGAAACAGGCTGGACGCAGTTCGGCGAAGTACAGGCTATCGCCGACAAACAGATTCAGTCGGGTGACGCTGCCGCGATGATTATCGTAATGCCCGATGCAGGTGTAAGCTGGTACATCAACAGCGCCGATGGCAAAACAAAGTTTGAAGACTTTTTCATCAAAGAATTGATCCCCTATATCGATGCCAACTATCACACCCGACCGAAGAAAGAGTTTCGCGCGGTAGCCGGCCTTTCGATGGGAGGCTACGGCACGTTGATCATGGCGACCAAGCATTCTGATTTATTTGCGGCCGCAGCTCCGTTAAGTGCAGCGGTGTTTCTCGACGATGAGATTGTCAATACCCCGGATGATCGTTGGAATAACATCTTCGGCATTCTGTTTGGAAAAGACCTGAAAGGCAAAGACAGGCTCACCGAACATTATTATAAAAACTCGCCGCTGAAGATTATCGAAACAGCCAATGCCGACGACCTCAAGAAAGTGCGTTTCTATATCGATTGTGGTGACGACGATTTTCTGATCAAAGGAAACATGGCACTTCATTCGACGTTGATCGACAAAAAGATTCCCCACGAATTTCGCGTGCGCGAAGGCGCCCACACCTGGACGTACTGGCGCACCGCCCTCCTGAAGTATTGAAATTTATCAGCGAAAGCTTTCACCGTTAGGGATTCGAAAGGAATTCGCTCAGGCCGGTTGATTATTCATGGAATAATTGCTTTTTAAGTTCTTATTCCATGAAAATCATATTAATTTTGGGCTTACCTCTGTACCCATGATCGTTTTCTTCCGCGGCAGCGGTTCTACCGTTTACGCCATCAGCGCTTTACATTCGTTTGGAAATCAAGACTATGAAAAACTGACCTGGCTGTTTGGCGGGGCAAAACCATTGTCTGACAAAGAGCTTAAAGGGATTTTCATCGGTCCCCGCAAGGAAATGGTTACGCCGTGGAGCACCAACGCCGTAGAGATTACCCAGACCATGGGGATCAATGGCATTGAGCGCATGGAAGAGTTTTATGAAGTGAGCGATGCAAGCGCCGCGCATGACCCCATGCTGCAGCGGATTTATCACACCCTCGATCAGGAGCTATTTACAATTCACCATACGCCCGAGCCGATTTTAGAAATTGAGGATATCGCTGCGTATAACGAGAAGGAAGGACTTGCGCTTAGCGCGGAAGAAGTAGATTATCTCAAAGACGTGAGCTGGAAGCTGGGACGCAAGCTTACCGACAGCGAAGTGTTTGGGTTTTCGCAGGTGAACAGCGAGCACTGTCGTCATAAAATTTTTAATGGCACGTTTGTGATCGATGGAAAGGAAAAGAACACGACTCTTTTCCAGATGATCAAAAAGACGTCGAAGGAAAACCCTAATTATCTTGTTTCAGCGTACAAAGACAACGTTGCCTTCATCAAGGGACCGAAGGTTGAACAGTTTGCACCGGTGCGTCAGGATGTACCCGATTATTTTGAAACCAAAGAATTTGATTCGGTAATTTCTCTTAAAGCCGAAACACATAATTTCCCAACTACAGTAGAACCTTTTAACGGCGCCGCAACAGGCTCTGGTGGCGAAATCAGAGATCGACTGGCGGGAGGAAAGGGTTCGTTGCCTTTGGCAGGAACAGCGGTGTATATGACTTCTTATCCTCGCTTTGAAAAGGGGAGACCGTGGGAGAAGAAATTTGAAGAACGAAAATGGTTGTATCAGACGCCGCTTGAAATTCTTATTAAAGCTTCGGATGGTGCGAGTGATTTCGGAAATAAGTTTGGTCAGCCGCTGATTTGCGGAAGTGTCTTCACGTTCGAACATTTCGAAAACGGTAAGAAGTTCGGATACGACAAGGTAATCATGCAAGCGGGCGGCATTGGCTTTGGAAAAGAAAAGGACAGCCAAAAGGAACACCTGACGCCGGGAGATAAAATTGTGTTGCTGGGAGGAGATAACTACCGCATCGGTATGGGTGGTGGCGCTGTTTCTTCAGTAGCTACAGGCGAGATGAGCAATGCCATTGAGCTCAATGCGATTCAGCGATCGAATCCTGAAATGCAAAAGCGCGTGATGAATGCCATTCGCGCGATGGTAGAAGCGGACACCAATCCGATTGTTTCAATTCACGACCACGGTGCCGGCGGTCATCTTAATTGTTTATCCGAGCTGCTGGAAGAAACCGGCGGAACCATCAACATAGATAAACTACCTGTCGGCGACCCAACTTTATCCGATAAGGAAATTATTAGTAACGAATCGCAAGAACGAATGGGACTTGCCATTCATGAGAAAGATGTAGAGATACTTCGCAAAATTGCTGAACGCGAACGCGCACCAATATATGTTATAGGTACTTCCACCGGCGATAAGAAATTAGTCTTCGTTGACGCCAAGGACGGTCTGAAGCCAATCGACCTTAAGCTTGAAAATCTATTCGGGTCTTCTCCTAAAACTGTTCTTGTCGATCAAAGTGAAAAGAGTTCTTTTGGAGAATTAGCTTATCAGCAGGGTAAACTAGGCGCATATCTTGAGCAAGTGTTGCAACTTGAAGCTGTCGCTTGCAAAGATTGGTTGACCAACAAAGTCGACCGTTGTGTAACCGGAAAAGTAGCGACACAACAAACGTGTGGAGAGTTACAACTTCCGTTGAACAATGTTTCGGTGATGGCGCTTGATTTTGTGAATCACAAAGGAGTAGCAACGTCGCTGGGGCATGCGCCTGCGGCTGCATTGATCGACCCGGCAGCAGGAAGTAAACTGGCCATTGCAGAAGCACTGACCAACCTGGTGTTGGCTCCGCTCACGCATGGATTGAAAGGCGTTTCGCTTAGCGCTAACTGGATGTGGCCTGCAAAGAATAAAGGAGAGAACGCACGCTTGTTTCAAGCAGTAGAAGTTGTGAGTGATTTTGCTTGTAAGCTGGGCATCAACATCCCGACAGGAAAAGACTCGCTTTCGATGGCGCAGAAGTATCCGGATGGATCAACAGTATTGTCTCCGGGCACGGTGATCATTTCGGCGGTAGCTGAAGTGGAAGACATTCGTAAAACAGTTTCTCCTGACCTGAAGAAAAGTCGTTCGTCAAAATTAATTCATATCGATTTCTCGAAAGACGAATCAAAACTTGGCGGAAGCAGCTTTGCGCAAGTGGTGAACGGGCTTGGTGGACAAGCGCCGACCATAGTCGATGAGAATTATTTCTCAACATGCTTTGGGGCTGTTCAGCAATTAGTAAAAAATAATTTGATTCTGGCGGGTCATGATATTTCTTCCGGCGGGTTGATTACTACGCTTCTTGAAATGTGTTTCCCTACACCGGGTATGGGCTTGCAAGTTCATTTAGCTGCAGGCGAAGATTTGATCAAGAGATTGTTCAGCGAAAACCCAGGTGTTGTTCTTCAGGTAGAAAAATTGGAAGAAGTAAATGCTCTGTTGAGTAAAAGCGGAATTAAGTCCACGCTGATCGCCGACGTAATTGAAAAGAGAGAAATTACAGGCGCGGGGTTGTCGATCGATATTGATGCCATGCGCGACAAGTGGTTTTCAACTTCTTATCAATTCGATAAAATCCAACGCCCTAAAGGCCACGCGGAAAAGAGAAAGGAAAATATCTTCAAGCAAAAACTGGAATACAAATTCCAGCCAAAGTTTGATGGAAAATTGACGACTTATGGACTTGATCCGAAGCGTAAATCAAAATCAGGAATCAAGGCGGCCATCATTCGTGAAAAAGGAGTAAACAGCGACCGCGAGATGGCGTACGCATTGTACCTGGCCGGCTTTGATGTGAAGGATGTACACATGACCGACCTCGTATCAGGCCGTGAAGACCTTAGCGAAGTAAACCTGATTGTTTTTGTAGGAGGATTCTCCAACAGCGACGTGCTTGGCGCGGCTAAGGGATGGGCTGGGGCTTTCTTGTATAATCCAAAGGCAAAAGCAGCGCTGGATAATTTCTACAAACGCTCTGACACGCTTAGTCTTGGCGTATGCAACGGATGCCAGTTGATGATGGAACTCGGCTTGCTCTATCCTGAGTGGCAAGAGAAGATGCACCACAACGACTCCGGCAAATTTGAGTGTACTTTCCTTACCATCGATATTCCTGAAAATAATTCAGTGATGCTGTCGTCTTACGCTGGCGCCCGATTGGGCGTATGGCTTGCGCATGGCGAAGGGCAGTTCAAGTTACCTAAAGATTCTTCGCTCTATAAAATTGCTGCTACGTATTCGTACGCCGAATATCCGGGTACACCCAATGGATCTGATTTTTCTGTGGCAGCCTTGAGTTCAAAAGACGGACGACATCTGGCCATCATGCCTCACATCGAACGCAGTTTGTTTGCGTGGAACTGGCCACACTACACACGCAATAAACAGACCGATGAAGTAAGCCCGTGGATGGAAGCTTTCACCAATGCATTTGCCTGGGTGAAATCGAAAGTGAAGACGCAGTAAGAGGCCCTCTAGCCTTTTCAATCATTGCCCTTTGTGCTAAATCTGCAAGAAGTCTTTTGCAGGATTTCTTTGACCTTTCATTCAAAATCGTATTTTTACACTACACGGTTTTGTTATCGTGATTGGTTCCAAGTTAAATAATGTCTTATGGCAAAACAGAAACTTCCTCATGTGGCCTACTTCTGTATGGAGTATGGCCTGCACAGCGATTTTAAAATCTATGCCGGTGGTCTTGGTATCCTGGCTGGTGATTACCTCAAGGGCGCAAAAGATTACAAATACCCCATGGTGGGCATTGGTATAAAATGGAAACAAGGCTATACCGATCAACGGATTTCCGCTGAAGGTAAAGCCATTGATACATTTCCTGTGTATAAGTATGATTTTCTGAAAGACACCGGAGTGATGGTGACTGTGGAGATAAGGAAACGCCCGGTGAAGTGCAAAGTATGGTTGGCCAAAACCTTTGGCAATGCGCCAATCTATCTCTTGGATACCGATGTGCCCGGCAATGAAGATGGCTGGATCACCGGACAATTGTACGGTTGGTTCGGAGAAGAGCGCATCGCGCAGGAAATGGTGCTAGGTATAGGAGGGGTTAAAGCCCTGAGAGCGTTGGGCATTGACGTCGATGTCTATCACTTCAACGAAGGTCATGCTCTGTTTGCCGGCTTTGAATTGGTACGCGAAAAAATTGAAGCGGGGATTCCTTATAAAGATGCGCTCGCGGCTACACGCAACGAGATTGTATTCACCACGCACACACCGGTTGTGCAGGGCAATGAGTCGCATTACATAGATCGACTGCTTTACATGGGCGCAGATGTTGGTGTATTCACAGCCAAGCGTCTCGCTGATTTAGGTGGCTCACCCTTTAATATGACTGTCGGTGCTTTGCGCTTGTCGCGGAAGTCAAATGCGGTGGCAAAACTTCATGCCAAGACGGCCAACAAAATGTGGAAGAATGTCAAAGGCCGCTCGGAGATCATTCCCATCACCAACGCAATTCACTTGCCTACATGGGTTGATGATCGGATTGTAAAGGCGGCTGAAGCCGGAAAAGATCTTTGGGATCTGCATCAGGAAAACAAAAAGAAGCTTTTCAAATTTGTAAAAGAGCGTACTGGCACCGTACTGAATCCCGAAGCACTCACCATTGGATTCTCTCGTCGGGCGGTGCCGTACAAACGCAGTGATTTCATTTTCAGCAACCGCGCCAAAGTCGATAAGCTTTTCAAGTCGGGGAAACTCCAGATTATCTTTTCAGGAAAAGCCCATCCGCTGGATGATCGGGGAAAAGAAATCGTTGCCACCATTGTTTCTCTAACTAAAGAGTATCCAAACTCAGTAGTGTTCCTGGAAAATTACGATATGACCATTGGTGCAGCGCTGGTGCGAGGCGCCGATGTGTGGCTTAACAACCCGCGCCGTCCGCAAGAGGCTAGCGGCACGTCTGGAATGAAAGCCGCAATGAATGGCGTACTGAACTTTAGCATTCTCGATGGCTGGTGGCCCGAAGCCTGTCAGCACGGAGTGAATGGCTGGCAAATGGGCGATGGCTTTGAAAACAAAGAAGAGAAAAAACTCGACAAGCACGACCAGGCAGCCATGTACAAGGTACTTTTGAACGAAGTTATCCCTACCTATTACCAAAAGAAATCAAAATGGAAGGAGATGATGAAGCAGAGTGTGCTATCGACCAAAGACAAGTTCGGTGTAAAGCGCATGCTCACCGAGTACTACGAAAAGCTATACAAAATCGGATAGCGATTCACGTTACGTAAAAATGAAAAAGGCTGCCCGATGTTCAGGCAGCCTTTTCTTTTAAGATAAATCTCTTTAAGCCAGGTTGTGATATACGTTTTGCACGTCGTCATCTTCTTCAATGGCGGCAATGCACTTCAGTACGTCATCCTGTTCGGCTTCGCTTAGTTCTTTGGTAGCATTGGGAATGTATTGCAAACCCGAACTTTTTGCATCCAGCTTGCGGCTTTCCAGGAATTTTAAGAAATGACCGAACTCGGTGAACTTGGTGTAGATGGTAATCTCCTCTTCGTCTTGTTGAATATCTTCTGCGCCAGCATCGATCAGGTCGAGTTCTAATTCCTCAAGGTTCAGTTTGGCTGGATCAAATTTGAAAACCCCTTTCCGCTCAAAAAGAAAAGCGACGGAGCCGGAGTTGCCCATGTTTCCATCATTTTTTGAAAAATGTAGCCGAATGTTGGCTACCGTTCTCGTGGGGTTATCCGTAGCGCATTCTACAATCACCGGAACGCCGTGTGGCGCATATCCTTCATAAATCACTTCCTGAAAATCCTTTTCTTCTTTCGATGAGGCGCGTTTGATGGCCGCATCCACCCGGTCTTTCGGCATGTTCACTCCCTTGGCATTTTGAATCGCCATCCGAAGCTTGGGGTTGTTGTCCGGATTAGGGCCAGCCTGTTTTACGGCAATGGCAATGTCTTTTCCGATGCGCGTGAAGGCTTTTGCCATCTTGTCGAAGCGCGCAAACATTTTGTGCTTTCGTTTTTCAAAAATACGTCCCATAGGTCTTTGTCGATGAGCCGCAAAAATAAGTGAAAGAGTTGAAACTATTGGCGTGCCCCGTAATCCTTGGCTATGTTTTTTGAGGCTAAACGATCGACCGGCTATTTCCGGAATAGGGGAACATATATTATTTTTGGTAAAACTAAAACCCATCCGTTATGTCAAAAGGTCAAGACAAAAAGAAAGAGGAAAAAAAGCCAGCCACTAAGACAATCAAAGAAAAACGCGCCGAGAAAAAAGCGAAACGCGCTGGTAAAGACTTTTAGTAACAAAAACTGCCATCCCATGGATGAGCAGCTTTGTTCCTGAACTCTGAATATATCGAGAGTACTGCAATACCCTACGATTGGTTAACAGCTAATCCGGTATCGCAGTACTCTTTGTTTTTTTACACCTTTCAAGAGGCTTTCTCGCTTAAACATCTCCCATAAAAAGTTTCAATACCAGAAGATGTTAAAAAATCTATTGATTTCTTTAACAAAATATAAAATAATCGGTAGGTTTGTTTTACAAAGTATATATAAATGAACAAGGAATACCTCGGAGAATTTGAAGAACTGGTGTTGACCATGGTGGGCATATTGCAAGAAGAGGCTTATGGCAACGCCTTGGTCAACGAAATTGACAAGCGGGTAGGGCGCAAAGTGAATCTTAGTGCAGTGCATGTTACACTTTACCGGCTGGAAGACAAAGGCTATGTTAAATCATATATGGGCGGGGCCACCAATGCGCGCGGCGGAAGACGCAAAAGAATTTTTCAGGTGACAAACGCCGGTCTTGCTATGCTCCGTGCACGCAAGGAGCAGCAATTGCAGTTATGGAAACTAATCCCGCAGTTGAAAATAGTAGGAGCTTAATAAATCAGAAAAGATGAAGCCCATCGACCCACCGCAATTTCCTTTTCGAATGCTCAAGTGGTTTTGCCCGGATAATTTGTACGAAAGTATTGAGGGCGACTTGCTTGAAAAGTTTGATGAAGATGTTGAATTGGTCGGCCTCAGCAAAGCCAAACGAAACTTGTTTTGGAACTCAATCAACTTTTTCAGGCCAGGCATCATCCTGAGAAACACATTTACTCTTCACTTAATTAACACCATTATGATCGGTAACTATATCAAAGTCGCCTCACGCAATATTCTCAAACGCAAAATGTATTCATTCATTAATGCCTTTGGCCTCAGTGTGGGTATTGCATTTTGTGTTTTGATTTTTCTTTTCATCGAAGATGAGAAAAGCTTCGATCAGTTTCACGCAAATAAAAATCTGATCTATCGACTTGAGGAAAAGAGTTACGACAGTTGGCAGCATCTCAATCCGAAAGATCCATACCTGCGCTCCGCCTATTTGATGAAACCGTTGATGCAGGCTGTAAAAGACGAGCTGCCGGAAGTGACATACGCCACGCGCTACAACTCCGGAGGCTATGCCGCTGTCAAGTATGGAGACAAAATTTTTTCCGAAAAGAACATCACATTCGTAGATGCCGACTTCTTTAAAATGTTTTCGTTTCGGATGATAGCCGGTAATCCCGACAAAATCTTCAAGAGCAAACTGGAGGCTGCCATTACACCGGCGATAGCCCAAAAGTATTTTGGCGAAGAAAGCCCGCTTGGGAAAACCTTGCACATTGACTTAGAAGGCGAAAAAGACTTTATTGTCACGGCTATCGTGGAGGCGCCTCCTGCGAATTCAAGTTTGAATTTTGATATTCTGTTGCCCCAGGAAAACACCGCGTATTATCAGAATCACCTGAATCAATGGGGCAACTTCAACACGCCTACTTTTGTACAGCTAGTGCCCGGCGCGAATTTGGTCACCTTCAAATCTAATCTTGACAAGCTTCTTCAAAAGCACATGGGCGACAAGTTGGAAAAATGGAGGAAGGAGGCTGTAACGCCTGTTCCGGCTGATGTCAAGCTTCTCGAACTTGAATTTTCACAACTTCCCGAGTGGCATCTCAAAAAAGAAATCGGTTGGGACAAAGTGAGCGACCCACAGTACTCAATGATTTTGGGTGGTATCGCTTTGCTCATTCTGATTATCGCCAGCATCAACTATGTATCGCTCGCACTTACTACCTCGGCCTCGCGCAAAACAGAAGTCGGGATTCGTAAAGTAGCCGGCGCTCAAAAGAAACAACTGGTTTGGCAATTTACTATTGAATCAGTGGTGCTTGCCTTACTCTCCATGTGCATTGGCATTGGCCTGGTGTTTATGTTTTTAAATCCGTTTAACGAATTCACTGGAAAGTCTATATCCATTTCTTTTGCCAATGTGGCACCGATGCTGCTGGTAAGCTTTGTCCTCACTGTTTTTATTGGATTGCTGGCTGGTAGTTATCCTGCGTTGTTTCTTTCGGGTTTTAATCCGTCCTCGGTTCTCAAAGGCACTTTTACTTCCAAAGTCAATGCAGGTTTTACTAAACCTCTGGTGGTGGTTCAATTTGCCTTGTCTGCATTTCTGATCATGAGTTCACTGATCATGTATCGCCAGATGAAATTTGTAACCACAAAAGATCTCGGCTACAATCAGGCGCAAATTCTGGTCGTGCCCGCACAGGCGGGCTTCGGTCCGGAGTCCAATACGCTTGTAGAGCGTTTTCGCAATCGCCTCCAGCAAGAACCATCCGTGATGTCAGTAGCGGGAACAGGAATTTCATTTGCACAAGGCTACTCCCGCTATGGTTATAAGATCAATGGAGAGCAGAAGGCTGCCTACGTTTATCCTGTCGATGCTTACTACCTGACCACACTAGAAGCTCGTCTGGAGCAAGGAAGAAATTTTGATGCCCGCATTGCAGCCGACTCCAATGCGATCATTGTGAACGAAGCCCTGGTGCGCGATATGAAATGGAAAGAACCGCTAAATGAATACCTCAACTATAATGAAGATTCGGTTGGGCGTGGTGCCAAAGTGATCGGCGTGGTGAAAGACTATCACTTCCTCTCGCTGGAAAAGAATATCGAACCGATGTTCTTGTCGATGAATAAAAACCTAGGCTACCTTACTACTATGCTGGTGAAAGTGACACCTGGTGATATCCCAACAAAGGTTGAAAAACTGCGCGGCGTATGGAAAGAACTGCAGCCCGACAAACCGTTTGAATATTCTTTCCTGGATGAAGATGTAGCGCGGCAGTACATGGTATATCAACGCTGGATGAACATCATGCAGCTTTCCACGGGGTTTGCTATCCTCATTTCATGCCTCGGTTTGTTTGGGCTTTCGGGAATCAATGCGCTGAATCGCACTAAGGAAATGGGCATCCGCAAAGTGATGGGCGCCAACGTTCACACAATTTTCATTTTATTGAATCGTCCTTTTGTATGGCTTGCGCTGATCGCCTTCGTAGTGGCAGCGCCAATCTCCTGGTTTGTAATGAACCGCTGGCTCAAAGACTTTCAATACAAAATTACGATTGGCTGGGAACTGTTTGCTGCAAGCATGCTGATTGGTGCGCTCGTTGCGCTGCTCACAGTAAGTTACCACGCATTTAAAACGGCATGGCTTAATCCGGCTGAAACGCTAAAGAATGAGTAAACAGGTCGTGCCTATTTCTTTCCGATAAAGACAGTATAGCCAAGCTCGTACGTCCACTGCAGAGAATAGAAGTGGTGTACGGCCGTACCAAGATGTTCGTGACCGAGTTTAGTGTTAGTGTAGTTGGCATAACCACCCTGCAAATCAGTTTGCGCAAAAAAGTGTTTTGAGAAATTGGCGCGCACGCCAAGGCTTGCCGCAATAACATAGCCGTGATAATGGAAATATCCCGGATCGTTGTCGCCAAGAATGGTGTCGATGGTGTATGAAATCATCGGGCCCATGCCGGCTTTGGCAATGGCACTTACCTGAAAATTCTTTTTCGTGTATAACGTCTGCTTGCGAATGGCGCTGATCACAAGATAATTGTTGCCATTGGTATGCTGCAGGTGAATGGTGTCAGGATCTAACGGAGCCACACGGTTGATGGCAATGCCGTGAATCTGACCTTGCAAATGAATGTTTTGCCAATCGGTGACCACGTACTTGAGATGATTCCACCCGATTTCAATTCCCCAGTTGGGCTTATTCTTGAAGAAATATCCAACATTAAGATCGTATTGAGGAATAGTAAGGCGCTCAGGGTACCACCAACGCCACATGTCAGGCTTATCGTGCGCTTTGGCGTCAAAGAGCATAAAGTCATAGCTGTTGGCAGGATTGGCATCATGACGGTAGACGTGAATGTTGCTTTTAGAATACCAGTCGCGGTTATAGCCCCAGGTAAAATACAGTTGGCCGCTTTTGGTTTCGGTTTCATTTTGCGCTTCAGAGGGTGTTGACAGCGCCAGCAACGACACCACAACGAAAAGTAGGTTGGTCAGCTTCACAGTTTCAGTTTGTTAATTCAGGGCGCAAAACTATACAATTGGGGCGGAAATAAAATTGAACTTCCACGACTTTTAGAAAAGTTCATAAAAAATCCCGACCGGTTTTACCGATCGGGATCATACTTAGTGGATTAATTACTCTTTTAATTAAGCTACTTGTGCCTGAAGTTTTGAGGCCAATACCGACTTGGGTACGGCGCCAACTTGCTTATCTACGATCTGGCCGTTTTTGAAAACCAGAAGGGTAGGGATGGAGCGCACACCATAACGGGCGGTGATTTGCGGATTTTCATCCACATTCAGTTTGGCTACCACAGCCTTGCCTTCGTAGTCGCCAGCCAGTTCTTCTACCAGTGGGCCGATCATTTTGCAAGGGCCACACCATTCGGCCCAAAAATCAACTAATACCGGCTTTTCGCCTTTTATTGCTTCATCAAATGTTGCGTCACTCAGTTCTAACGTTTTGCCCATGGCTATAGAGTTTATGTTTTAAAATTAAGAATCAATTATCGAACACAAATATAAACGAAAATAGTTCCGTCCATCGGAGATTAATGATCAGGTGCCTGACAATTAACCGAGTCTTTAAATTGTCGGCCTTAGGAAACTACTTCCAGCGCTATATCCTTGATCTTTTTGAATTTCACTACCATTTCATTCACTGGTTTTACCCTGTATTTACGCGACAAAAGCTCCAGGTTTATTTTTTCCTGGTCATCCTGAATCCGCAGGTACAGCGGGCAACCTCCGCTATATTCGTTGCACAGGTTCTCAATCTGACCGATAAGCTCTTTGCTGATCGTCGCTGAGTTCATCCTTATCTGCAGGCCTTTGGTTTTCTTCAAACCGATTTCGTTTAGCAGGTCCATCGTGCGGATTTTAAACTCCAGGCTCATGTCACCCCAGCTTTTGCGAACTACATTCCCTTCGATGAGAAGGAATAGCCCCGGCATGAGGAATGACTTGTATTTCAGGTAATCTTCGCTCCACATCATGAATTCGTACTTACCGCTGTAGTCTTCCAGCACAAGCTTACCAAACGGCTTGCCGGTTTTGGTCATCCGGTGCTCAACCGATGACACGATGCCGCCCACTTTGCATTCCTTGCCTTCTTTGCTGTCGAGGTCGTTGAGTTCAGCCACCGGTGTATTGGTGAAGGTTTCCAGTTCAAACTTAAAGTTGTCAAGCGGATGACCGGAGATATAAACTCCGACAACTTCCTTTTCGAAGTGAAGTTTTTCGATTTCACTGAATGGTTCCAGCGCTTCGATTTTCGGTTGCGGCATTTGAGTGCCTGAGCTTCCGCCGAAAAGGCTGGCCTGAGCGCTGTTGGTTTCCTGTTGCAGTTTGCTGGCGTAGCGGATCACTTTTTCTGTTAAAGAAATGTCGCCGTCTTTGGCCGCGATATAGTGCCTGCGGTGGTATTGCGTAAAGCAATCAAACGCGCCGGAAAGCGCAAGGCACTCAAACGTTTTCTTGTTGACCGAGCGTTGGCTGAGTCTCTTGGCAAAATCAAAAATGTCTCTGTACGGGCCGTTGGCATCGCGCTCCTGGATGATTGCCTCCACGGCGGCATCGCCTGCGCCTTTGATCGCACCAAGCCCAAACCGGATTTCTCCTTTGGCATTCACCTCGAAAAATACGCCTGACTCATTCACGTGAGGACCAAGCACCTCAATGCCTTGCTTGCGACATTCGTCGATAAAGTAAGTGACACTTTCCAGGTTGCTCTGTGCATGGGTGAGCACGGCGGCCATGTATTCGGCGGGGTAGTTGGCCTTGAGGTACGCCGTCTGATAAGCCACTAACGAATAACACGTAGAGTGCGATTTATTGAACGCATATTGGGCAAAAGCTTCCCAGTCTTTCCAAACTTTCTCGGCGACTCGCTCATCGTGGTTGTTCTTTTTACAACCGGCGATGAACTTGTCTTTCATCTTATCAAGAACATCCTTCTGTTTTTTACCCATTGCTTTACGCAACACGTCGGCATCGCCTTTGCTGAAGTTGGCAAGCTTTTGCGACAGCAACATCACCTGCTCCTGATACACGGTAATTCCGTACGTGTCTTTCAGGTATTCTTCCATCTCAGGCAAATCGTACTTGATGGGCTCGCGTCCGGTTTTCCTGGCAATGAAATTGGGAATGTATTCCATCGGGCCCGGCCGGTACAGGGCGTTCATCGCGATAAGGTCTTCAAACTTATCCGGCTTCAGGCCTTTCAGATAGTTTTGCATGCCCTCACTTTCAAACTGGAATGTACCGGTGGTTTCGCCTCGCTGATAAAGTTGGTAAGTCTTCGGGTCGGTGAGCGGAATTTTATCAATATCGATGGAAATGCCATGTCGCTTTTTGATGTTGCGGAGCGCGGTGGTAATGATCGTCAGCGTAGTTAATCCCAAAAAGTCCATCTTCAGCAGACCGGCGCTTTCTACCACGCTGTTGTCAAACTGCGTCACCAGCATGTCCGAATCTTTGGCTTTTGCCACAGGCACAAACTTGGTCAGATCGTCGGGGGTAATGATTACCCCGCACGCGTGCGTGCCCGTATTACGCAGCGATCCTTCCAGAATCACCGCCTGTTTTAATACATCGGCTCTTTTGTCCGTTCCCTTTTTGATGTCGCTAAGTTCTTTTACTTCTTCAAACGCTTTGGCCAATGAAGTACCCGGTCGTTCGGGTACCATCTTCGCCAGCGTGTTGGATTCGGCAAGTGGCAATTCCATCACCCGAGCGCAGTCGCGGATAGATGACTTCGCGGCCATCGTGCCGTAGGTGATGATTTGAGCCACCTGACTGTGTCCGTATTTTTGGATCACATAATCGATCACCTTCTGACGACCTTCGTCGTCGAAGTCAATATCAATATCAGGCAGAGATACACGGTCGGGATTAAGAAAGCGCTCGAACAGCAAGTCGTAGGCAATAGGATCTACGTTAGTGATGCCGGTGCAATAAGCAACCGCTGAGCCTGCCGCCGATCCACGACCAGGTCCTACGCTTACGCCCATCTCACGAGCTTTGGAGGTGAAGTCTTGTACAATCAGGAAATAGCCTGGGTAACCGGTTTTCTTGATGGTCTCCAATTCAAAGTCGATGCGTTCTTTTATTTCCGGAGTAAGTTCCGGGTATCGTTTTTTGGCGCCTTCGTAGGTGAGATGTCTCAGGTATTCATCTTCTGAAGAATACTCTTTGGGAATATCAAATTTTGGAAGAAGCACACTTCGTTTCAACTCGTACTTCTCTACTTTTTCAATGATCTCAGAAATCGTTTTAACCGACTCCGGCAAATCGCTGAATAGCGATTTCATCTCTTCCTGACTCTTGAAGTAAAATTCGGTGTTGGGCAAACCGTAACGTGTGCCGCGGCCAGAACCGATCGGTGTAGATTGAAACTCGCCTTCTTTGATACACAGCAAAACATCGTGTGCGTTGGCTTCTTCTTTTTCAAGATAAAAGCATTCGTTGGCAGCGAAATATTTCACCTTATGCTTTTCGGCGAACTTCAGCAGTGTTTCGTTCACGCGCTCTTCTTCGCGCGTGTTGTGGCGATTCAATTCAATGTAGTAATCCTCGCCAAAGATTTTATGCCACCGTAGGAATGCTTCTTCTGCCTGGCGCTCGCCCACGTTTAAGATAAGGTGAGGTACTTCGCTGGTGAGGCCGCCCGTGGTGGCAATCACACCTTCGTGATATTGCTCTACCAACTCCCGGTCAATGCGCGGATACAATCCATACAGTCCTTCAGTGAATCCCAGCGAACTCAGTTTGGCCAGGTTGAGATATCCGTTTTTATTTTTGGCAATTAATACTTGCGTGAATCTTTTGTCCGGATCGTCTTTCGTAAATTTTTGTTTCTTCCGGTCGTACGAAACATAGAATTCACATCCTACAATCGGTTTGATGTTGTGCTTGAGCGCTTCACTTACAAATTCGAAAACGCCGTACATGTTTCCCAGGTCGGTCAGCGCCACAGCCGGCATGTTTTGGGCTTTCGCTTTCGCAATCAATTTGGCTACGTCCGGAGTTGCCTGAAGCACCGAGTATTGAGAATGCACATGCAAATGACAAAAGGAGTAATCGGTCAGCTCGGCATTTTTGCCGCCGGCGGAATAGTCAATGGTTCCTTTCTTTTCACGCTTGGTAGAGTTACCGGCTTCCAAGTTAGGTTCTTCGTAGGTAATCTCTTCAAGTGGTGTGGCATCGAGTGGGCTAACCACTTTTTTTGAAATCAATCCAAAGAACGAGCGCGCAGTGGCAGCTACATCATAGCTGGCGTCGTGAGCGTCGTCGAATTTTTTACCAAAAAGAATTTCGTGCAGTTCAGTGAGCCTTGGCATCTTTAGTTTGCCGCCGATTCCGCCCTGCAGTTGGCAAAACTCAGTAGCGGCAATTCCCGTGTCGATTTTTTGTATCGCCAGGAAACTTTCGGTCGGCTTCGCACTTCGGATTAGTTCAGCCCCGATGATGTTGATATCAAATTCAATGTTATGGCCAACCAGAACTTGGGTGTTCGCCAGATCTTTTTCAAAACGTTCGATAACTTTGGCCAAATCGTGGCCTTCTTCAAGCGCTCGCTTGGTAGAAATTCCGTGTACTTGTTCTGCCTTAAATGGAATATCAAAACCATCGGGTTTGATGATGAAATTCTGCTGCGAAAGCAACTTGCCTTTGTGGTCGTGGAGCTGCCAGGCGAGCTGCACCAACCGGGGCCAATTTTCAAGATCAGTGATAGGGGCAGTTTTATTGTGCGGAATACCCGTGGTTTCCGTATCAAAAATCAAATACATGTACGCGTGTGGTTGTGGGTGTAAAAATAGGGCATCGCGATCATAACCGCTCATCCCAATTCAGGAATAAATTTTCTTATTCTGGAATTTTCGAGTAAAAACGCTTGGTTAAATGTTTGATTTACAATATTTTAATTTTCGGTATTTCGTTGGCTTAGTACATGGCATGTTCACAACCAACCATATGAAAACGCCTTTCGGAAAGATTATTGACTTTATCAAAAAAGAATGGTTCTTGTTGATAATGTCGGCCACGATCGCCCTGATCGTAATTCTGTTTGAGGTGCTCTAAAAGAAACACAATTCTTAACCAACAGATTCTGAACACAAATTGTTTAGAATCATTGTAAAAGATCATTTAAAAGCAATTCCTGATTGTTTTGTAAATCTTTGACGAGTATTTTTGGCTCGCATCAAAAATTTCCAAACAACATGAAATGGGTAATTGATCTTTTTACAAGTTCGCTTGGCCGAAAACTTATCATGGCTCTCACGGGGCTGTTTCTGATAAGTTTCCTGGTTATTCATTGCACGATCAATGCAATGATATTCTATAATGACAATGGCGAAACATTTTCACATTGGGGTCATTTCATGGGAACCAACCCGATCATTCGTACTTTAGAAATTGGTTTGGTCGCTGGTTTTCTCTTTCACATTGTGCAGGGCCTCATGCTGGTTAAATCAAACAGCGCAGCGCGCCCGGTAAGCTACAGTGTGGCCGCACCTCCTCCACAAAGCACGTGGTACAGCCGCAGCATGGGCCTGTTGGGAACTTTGCTTTTGTTGTTCCTGATTATGCACACCGCCCATTTCTGGATTCCAAATCGAGCGAATCAGTTTGCGCACGGCGAAGAGCTGCCTCTTTATTCAAAGATGCAAGATGTGTTTTCCAATCCCTTGATAGTGGTGTTGTATGTGGCGGGATGTGTGTCGCTGTTCTGGCATTTATTGCATGGATTTGCAAGCGCATTCCAGACTCTCGGGTTGAATCACCAAAAGTACAATGGCCTCATTTCGTTTGTGGGTACAGCATTTTCCATCGTTGTGCCACTCATTTTTGCCTTGATGCCCATTGCGATTTATCTCAAGTGGATTAACTAATTAAACATTACCTAAGAAATCATTGCACTATGAAGCTAGATTCCAAGATTCCTGATGGTCCGCTGGCAGAAAAATGGACAAAGCATAAATTTAATCTTAAGCTGGTAAATCCGGCGAACAAGAGAAAATACGAAGTTATAGTTGTGGGCACTGGCCTGGCTGGCGCGTCGGCTGCTGCCTCACTTGGTGAGCTTGGCTACAACGTGAAAGCATTTTGTTTTCAAGATAGCCCTCGCCGTGCACATAGTATTGCCGCGCAAGGCGGGATTAACGCTGCAAAAAATTATCAGAATGACGGTGATAGCATTCATCGTCTTTTCTATGACACTATTAAAGGAGGCGACTACCGCGCACGCGAGGGCAACGTTTACCGCCTGGCCGAAGTAAGCGTCGACATCATCGACCAATGTGTGGCGCAGGGCGTGCCCTTTGCCCGTGAGTACGGCGGCCTTTTGGCCAACCGATCTTTCGGTGGCGCACAGGTATCACGTACATTTTATGCACGGGGACAAACCGGCCAACAATTGTTGCTAGGTGCATACAGCGCCTTGAATCGCCAGATTGCGAACGGCAAAGTGAAGATGTACAGCCGTACTGAAATGCTGGATGTAGTGGTAGTAGACGGAAAGGCGAGAGGCATCATTACCCGCGACCTGATCACCGGAAAAATTGAATCACATAGCGCTCATGCTGTGCTGCTTTGTACAGGGGGATATGGCAACGTATTCTATCTTTCTACCAATGCTAAAGGATCGAATGTAACCGCTGCGTGGCGCGCACATAAAAAGGGAGCTTTGTTTGGCAACCCTTGCTTCACGCAAATTCACCCTACGTGTATTCCAGTGTCGGGAGATCATCAATCCAAGCTGACCTTGATGTCGGAATCACTTCGCAACGACGGTCGCGTATGGGTGCCTAAAGTCGCGCACAAAGGATTGAAAGCCAAAGATGCGCAGTCGATCCCTGAAGCGGATCGCGATTATTTCCTGGAAAGAAAATATCCTTCGTTCGGAAACCTCGTGCCACGCGACGTGGCGTCGCGCAATGCCAAGATGATGTGCGACGAAGGCCGCGGTGTTGGTCCAACCGGACTTGCGGTATTCCTTGATTTTTCAGACGCGATCAAACGCGATGGAAGAAAAACCATCGAATCGAAATACGGCAACTTGTTTGACATGTATAAACAAATCACTGGCGACAATCCGTACGAAATGCCGATGATGATTTACCCCGCGGTTCACTATACCATGGGTGGACTTTGGGTGGATTATAATTTGAGCACAAATATTCCTGGCCTTTACGCCCTCGGCGAAGCAAACTTCTCCGATCACGGCGCAAACCGCCTGGGTGCCAGTGCGCTGATGCAAGGATTGGCCGATGGTTATTTTGTTATTCCGTATACGCTGGGCGATTACCTGGCCAACATAGGCTGGAATGACAAAGTGGGAACTGACCATCCTGCCTTCAAGGAAGCGATGGATGCAGTGAATGCTCGCGTCAATAAATTGTTGTCTATCAAAGGAAAGAAAACCGTTGACGAGTTTCATCGTGAATTGGGCTTGACCATGTGGGAATACTGCGGCATGTCGCGCAACGAAGCAGGGCTCAAGATTGCCAAGAAAAAAATTCAAGATCTGAAGGCTGAGTTCTGGCAAAATGTAGACGTGCTTGGAAGCGCTAACGAACTTAACATGGAGTTGGAAAAAGCTGGCCGCGTAGCTGATTTTATTGAACTCGGCGAACTCATGGTGGACGATGCCCTGGCGCGTGCTGAATCATGTGGAGGACACTTCCGTGAAGAATCTCAAACTCCGGAAGGAGAGGCGCTTCGCAAAGACGACGAGTATGCTTTTGTTTCCGCCTGGGAATACAAAGGAGAGAATCAGCCCGAAGAATTGCATAAAGAGGAGCTGAAATTTGAAAATGTTAAGTTGACACAGAGAAGTTACAAATAACGATCGCAAATCATGAAGCTTACACTTAAAGTCTGGAGACAAAAGAATAAAGAGGCGAAAGGCGAATTCAAAACCTATCAGGCCGACCATGTCTCTACCGATATGTCTTTTCTTGAAATGCTGGATGTACTAAACACCAGCCTGATCAAAAAAGGAGAAGATCCGATTCATTTCGATCACGATTGCCGTGAAGGTATTTGCGGGATGTGTAGTTTGTACATCAATGGTCATCCGCATGGGCCATTGCAAACCACCACCTGTCAGTTGCACATGCGTACGTTTAAAGATGGTGAGACGATCACCATCGAGCCTTGGCGCGCAGGAGCTTTCCCCGTCATCAAAGATTTAGTAGTTGACAGAACTGCATTTGACCGCATTCAGCAGGCAGGTGGATATGTCAGTGTTAACACCGGCGGTGTGCCTGATGCCAACGTGATTCCGATTCCTAAAAAAGTAGCCGACGAAGCCTTTGATGCTGCCGCCTGTATTGGTTGCGGAGCTTGTGTGGCAGCGTGTAAAAACGCGTCAGCCATGTTGTTTGTAAGCGCCAAAGTTTCGCAGTTCGCTTTGTTGCCACAGGGTCATGCAGAAAGAAAAGAACGCGTGGAGAAAATGGTAGCCCAAATGGACGCCGAAGGATTTGGATCTTGCACCAACACCAAAGCTTGCGAGGCAGAATGCCCTAAAGGGATTTCGGTGACCAATATTGCCCGCATGAACCGCGAATACCTCTCGGCCATGTTCACCAATTATAAGGTGGAAGTTGGCGGTGGAGGTGACTAAACTTCAGGCCTTATTGGTAAAAAATATCGATTGGTAAAGGTTTAGCAATGAACCATTTAGCCGGGTAAGTCATCGTGTCGGTAAAGAACGAATAACAAATCTCGAATAACTCTCGCCGAGGCTTTTCCTGTATCGAAAATAATTTTACCTTTGCACACTTTTTAAGGAATTCAGTGTCCTATGGTGTAATGGTAACACAGCAGATTTTGATTCTGCTTTTCTAGGTTCGAATCCTAGTAGGACAACAAATTACCGCCTTAATTGTAGGGGCGGTTTTTTAGTTAAAATGGCGGTAAAAATATTTTCTGGAAGCGCTACTACGTACCTGGCGGAAAAAATAGCCGATGCGTATGGCGAGCCGTTAGGCAAAGTAAATTACCAACATTTTAGCGACGGCGAAATGTCGCCCTACATCTCCGAATCCGTGCGTGGCCACGATGTTTTCCTAGTTCAATCCACCTTTGCACCCTCCGATAATTTCATGGAGCTCATGCTCATGATCGATGCTGCAAAACGTGCCAGCGCTGAAAATGTGAATGTTATTATTCCGTATTTCGGGTATGCACGGCAGGATAGAAAAGACAAACCCCGCGTAGCTATTGCCGCCAAACTGATTGCCAATTTGATTTCCGCTGCCGGCGCCGACCGCATCATGACTTGCGACCTTCATGCGGATCAGATTCAGGGATTTTTTGATATTCCGATGGATCACCTTGACGGGAACTATATTTTTGTTCCTTATCTCAAGTCACTGGGATTGAAAGACATCATGTTTGCCTCTCCCGACGTAGGTGGAATTAAACGCGCCCGTAGCTTTGCCAAATTCTTTGACGCCGAGCTTGCTGTGTGCGACAAGCATCGCAAGGAAGCCAACAAAGTAGATAGCATGCGCCTTATCGGCGAAGTAGAAGGCAAGGACGTAATTCTGGTTGATGACCTCGTGGATACTGCCGGTACAATCTGTAAAGCCGCAGGCTTGCTGAAGGAGAAAGGAGCTAACTCCGTACGAGCTGTTTGTACCCACCCTGTATTGTCGGGCAAGGCGTATGAAAATATTGAAAAATCAGAACTGCTTGAGATTGCAGTGACGGATACTATTCCACTCAAGCAGCAATCGTCAAAAATAAAAGTATTAACCGTATCTGATCTTTTCGCGAAAGCGATTCGCAAGATTCACGATCATGAATCGATCAGTTCACTGTTTATCCGACTTTAAGACTTTAGTATCAATTTTAAATTAAACAATTAACAATTATGAAAACTGTTGAGATTATAGGGTATCGAAGAGCAAATCTCGGCAAGAATGACGCCCAAAAAATCAGGGAAGAAGGTCATGTGCCGTGCGTGCTTTATGGTGGCGACAATCAAGTGCATTTTTATGCACCTGTGATTTTGTTTCGCGACCTGGTGTATACCAACGAAGCGCACTTTGTTTCTTTGAATATCGAAGGCGAAGAGTGCCAGGCGATCATGCAAGAAGTGCAATTTCACCCGGTAAGTGAAATTATCCTTCACGTTGATTTCTTGCGCATCAGCAATGAGCGTAAAATCAAAATGGAAATTCCGGTGCGTTTGGTTGGCCAGGCTCCCGGCGTTGCCAAAGGTGGTTTGCTTGTGAGAAAGCGCGCTGCCCTGAAGGTATATGCGTTCCCGAAAGACATGCCTGATCATATCGATATCGATTGTTCATCGCTCGATTTCCACCACGCTATTAAAGTATCGGATGTGAAGATCCCTAACCTTGAGTTGTTGGATCCGAAAGCCGCTGCAATTGCCTCTGTGGAAGTACCTCGCGCTGCGAAGATGGCGGAAGAAGCTGCTGCTGCTCCGGCGGAAGGCGCTGCTGCTCCTGCAGCGGGTGCTGCTCCTGCGGCTGGTGCTGCTCCTGCCGATGCCAAGAAGGCAGAAGCCCCCAAGAAAGACGAAAAGAAGAAATAATTTCTTCACCTACATTAAAAGTCCCGCTCCCGATATCGTTCGGGACGGGATTTTTTGTTTCTTCGCTTTTGTGAAATATCTCATTGCAGGACTGGGCAACATTGGGCCGGAGTACGAACTCACACGGCACAACGCGGGCTTTCTTACCCTCGATAGAATCGCCGACATCCATAAAGTAAAATTCGAAACTACCCGGCTGGCAGATAAAGCGGAATTGAAATTCAAGGGGCGCCAGTTGCACCTGATCAAGCCCAACACGTACATGAACCTTAGCGGGAAGGCGATTGCTTACTGGCTGCAGGATTTGAAAATCCCCAAAGAGAATTTGCTGGTGATTGTTGACGACATTGCCTTGCCCTTTGGCAGCTTGCGTATGCGAACTAAAGGAAGCGCAGCTGGCCACAACGGGCTAAAAAACATTGAGTTGATTCTGGGCACGCAGGAGTATTCCCGCTTGCGGTTTGGTGTGGGCAATAATTTTGCCAAGGGCCAGCAAGTGGATTTTGTGCTTGGAAATTTTTCACAAAACGAATTGCGTGATTTGCCAACAGTGATGGACAAGGCGGGGGAGATGGTGTTCTCGTTTTGTACCATCGGGCCAGAGCGCACCATGAGCTTGTTTAATTCGTAGCATCCGTCGCTGGTTTTTAGTAATTTTAATCAGTGTCTTATTGACGACACATTCTCATGAACCCAATGACTTTCTTTGCCTCATGAAAACATCAACCATCCTTTTCTGGGCCGCCCGCATTGTCGCTGCGCTCCTTCTTCTTCAAACCTTGTTTTTCAAATTCACTGCGGCGCCGGAGTCGGTAGAAATATTCACAAAGCTGGGTATGGAACCGTGGGGAAGAATTGGTACAGGCGTGATGGAACTCATTGCGTCAATTTTAATTTTAGTTCCCTTCACCGTTTGGCTTGGTGCGTTGCTCGCTGTTGGATTAATGGCCGGAGCCGTGCTATCACATCTTACCGTATTGGGAGTAGAAGTTCAGGGCGATGGCGGTCAGCTTTTCGCGTATGCGGTTATCGTTTTGATCTGCGGCTTATTTTCGTTTTGGCAAAGCCGAAGTCAATTACCCTCCTTTATTAAAAAGTTTTTGCCGTCATTTCTTCAGTAACGAAATCACTTTATCGAGATCGCCCGAAAGGGAAGGAGTATCGAGCAGGTATGATTTGAGCCCTTCGACGAGATAGTGCGGCACGGCTTCATTTTTTGAAACCTTGGTTCTGATGTCTTTGAGCATATCCAACGCATCTTTCTTCGTTAGAAAATTCTCGCCTTCAATTTTGGCAGTCAGGTTATCAATCGCCTTTACAATAGAAGTGTTCTGGGAGTCAGTACGTACCGGCAGGATATTAAGCGCCTCTGTTTTGCTTTGGAGGCATTCGTTGTAGAGGTCGATGATCTTTTCGATTTCGCGTTTTGAAAACTCGCCGGCATTAATCCGGTCGCGAATGTTCGGGCAGTCAGAAAGAAAATTAGAAAGCGTTTTCTTAAACGTGAGGTTGGGTAACTCAACACCGTTGCCGTCTTTTTTGTAAAGATAGCGACCATCCCAGGTAAGCTGATTGGAAGGATTGAATGCATAGAAGCTCAGATATCCCGATTTCAATACCTTCATGAACCGAATAGTATTATCATAGCGAATAGGCTCGTAACTCACTTCCCCTTTTTGTAGAGTCTTTATTTGCAGCGCGGTGTAAATCGTTTTTTTCTCTTTCGTTGCGACTTGAATTTTATCCATCATTTCGTAGGACAAAATTTTTATTTCTCCTCGTAGGGTATCCCCTTTGTGCATCACCGCAAAGTCATGCTGCGCCTGAAGGGAATTGGTAATGAGGATGAAAAACAAATTAAAAAAAGTTACCAGACAATGGTTCCTGAGCTTCATAAAAGTGATTTCAGTCAATTTATATCGGTTGCAAGGCAAAAATATGGAATCGGACGGTTAAATTAAGAATGTTTTTTAGTAACATTGATTTAAACAAATAATAATATTCTAAAAACTAACCCCAAAAAACTATGAGAAAACTACTACTCTTTTGTGTTTTTTCTGGAGCGATGGTGTGGGCGCAGGCTCAGTCGCGGCAGGTAACAGGTATTGTTACTTCTTCTGCTGATAATGCCCCGATCCCCGGTGCGAATGTAGTCGTAAAAGGCAGCACCACAGGGACAGTTACAGATGCTGAAGGTAAATTTTCTTTAAATGTATCTGCCGATGCTACTGCATTGATCATATCTTTTATCGGCTACACTACTAAGGATGTCACGATTCCTGCCTCCAATTATGTCGCAGTATCGTTGGCGGCGAGCGCCGAAGAGCTGCAAGAAGTGGTGGTGTCAGTAGGTCGTGGGGCTGAGCGAACCTTTACCGATACGCCGCTGCCTGTGGATAACATAACTGTGAAAGACCTTGCCACAACGGGCCAACCTACGTTTGATCGGGCGCTGCAGTTTAAGGTTCCTTCTTTCAACACGGTTATGACGCCGGTAAACGATGCAACTTCATTGCTTGATCCTTATGAACTGCGCAACATGGGACCAAGCCGCACGCTGATTTTGATAAATGGAAAAAGAAAAAATCTCAGTTCACTGGTGTACACGCAAACCTCGCCAGGCCGCGGGGAAACAGGTGCTGACCTTTCTGCGATTCCGCAAGATGCGATCAAGCGAGTTGAGATTCTTCGCGACGGTGCATCGGCACAATACGGATCAGACGCGATCGCCGGGGTTATGAATATCATTCTCAAAGACCGCTTTGATACGCCTACCTTGCGCATAAACACCGGGGTTTCTTCAAAAGGAGATGGCGCCAACTACAGTATTAATTACAACAGTGGCGCTAACATTGGTAAAAAGGGATTTATCAACTATCACGTATCGTTTAGCCGCCAACAACGCATGGTGAGAAATTCAACTGTAAGCCTTGCCGGTGAAACTGACCCGGTAGTTGGTCTTACTGGCAATGATCCTGTGAGTGTTCAAAATGTGAAGAATTTCCTTGCTGCTTTCCCTGATGCAAAAAACCAAAATGCTTCTGCGGATAATACGTCAGCTAAATTCCTGATCAATATGTCAATCCCGTTAACGGAAAAGACTGAATTCTATGCCAATGCGGCATACGTTTACCGCAAGGCACTGAGCTATGCCAACTACCGCACACCGTATTGGAAAGTAGACTACGGATTGCTTCACACTCCTGACCCAAATGGTGTGGATTATACAGGCACCGGCGACCCTTTGTATAAAGGATACGTTGGCTACCAGCCTACCATGGATGGAGATTTGAATGACTACAATGCGACAGCCGGTATTCGCACTACCTCTGACAACGGTTGGAAGCAAGACATGAGTTTGACTGTGGGCGGAAATAAAATGTTGTTCACGGTGAACAATACCGTTAACCATTCACTCGGTGCAGCTAGCCCTGTTTCATTTAAACCAGGTGGTTTCGCCTTCCATCATGTGGTGGGCAACGTGGATGTTTCCAAGCAAGTAAGCCACCGTGTATTTGTTGGATTCGGTACTGAGTTCAGGTCAGAAACATGGCAAGAGATTGCGGGTGATACAGCTTCTTATTCTGGTCAGGGTGCTAACTCGTTCCCTGGATACTCCAGCAAAAATGCTATTACTGCTACTCGTTTCAACATTGGTGGATATGCCGATTTTGGTTTTGATATCACCGATGCATGGTACGTAGGAGTGACTGGCCGTAGCGAAAAGTACAGCGACTTTGGCAATGCCAATGTAGGCAAGATCAGTACACGCCTGAAAGTGATAGAAGATAAACTCACGCTTCGCACGTCATTTTCCAATGGATTCCGTGCTCCGACGCTTGCACAACAGTATCTGTCGCTTAACCAGGCCTCTTTCCAAAATGGAACTATTGTGATTCAAGGGTTGGCCAACAACTATAGCCGCGAGGCATCTTTGTTGGGAGTTCCGAAATTAAAAGCTGAAAAGTCGATCAACTTTACGGCGGGTTTAGGTCTCAATCCAAATCATGATTTTTCACTTACGTTCGATTACTACTACATCGATATTACAGACCGCATTGTGTACAGCTCTAAAGTGGGCCCAACCGGCGGAGCGAATCCTCAACTCGATGCGCTTCTTACTTCAGTAGGATCTACCGGTATCAGCTTCTTCATCAATGGAGTTCATACCCGCACACAAGGACTTGACCTCGTGGGTAGCTACCGCAACATTCGTCTGGGTGAAAATACGTTGAACCTGAACTTTGCCGGCAACTATACCATGTCGAATGACTTGATCGGTTCACCTACCGCGCCGACTCAAATTGCCGCTGTGGGCGGAAAAATATTTACGCCTACGGAAGAAGCCCTCATGCTCACCAGCAGGCCGAAATACAAATACATTGTTGGTGCAGAATATGTAGTGAAGAAACTGAGCTTTAACCTAAACAACACCATCATCGGACCGACAACGTTCAGCAACGTTGACCTTTCGGATTTTGATGGCGCCGGAATCTCACGCCTCAACGATTTGCAAGTAACATTCAACACCCGCGTGCTTACCGACATAGCGATTGGGTGCAAACTTAGCGATCGCGCCACGGTGTCGTTGAATGTAAATAACATCTTCAATATTTTGCCTGAATGGCACTACAAGGCGATCAGCCCTGCGGGTGCTGCGTTGCTTGCCAGCGGCACAGATACTAGAGATGGCACAACACTGGATCAGATTACCAATGCCATTACCTTCAACAACCGGTACCACTACACTACCTACGACGGCTCGCAGTTTAGCCAGTTTGGTATGACGTTCCTCGGTCAGTTGATTTATAAATTCTAAGTAAGCAAATAGAATTTTTCTTGAAGCCTCGGCGTTTTGCCGGGGCTTTTTTCTTTAGAAGAGAACAGAATAAATGAAGTAAAGAATAATCAAAAGGATCATCACCCCGTACATCACAAGATCTACACGCACATACTCTTTGTATTGCTGATAAAACTCTCTTAAGCGCTTAAACATGGCGTAAAATTAGAAAAATCCTGACACTGAAAGTAGCCGACTTTCCTTCCCTGATCTACAGGCTGTTGATAGTTCACAATTTTGGATGTAGCTTTTGCGTTTTATCCGCCATCATGAGAGTAACGATCCTTCTGGTTCTGGCAGCAACGATAACCGCAGCGGCACAAGAGACAACTGTGAGTGAGACAAACGCGCCTTCGGTAAAATGGTATCAGATCAATACACCACATTTCCGGCTTTTATATCCTAAGGGATTTGATACGCAGGCGCAGCGCATGGCAAACACCCTTGAAACCATTCGCGAGCCTGAAGGCAAAACCATTGGCAGTGTGCCCAGAAAGATCTCCGTTATTCTTCAAAGTCAATCGACTCTTTCCAATGCATTTGTGACCATCACGCCACGACGTGCAGAGTTTTACGCCATGCCTTCGCAGAATTACAATTTTACAGGAAACAACGATTGGCTAAACCTGCTGGCTACTCACGAGTACCGGCACATGGCGCAGTTTCAGCATTCTACCCGAGGCGTAAATAAGATTATCAAGTATGTGTTTGGAAACAATGCCTTGGCGGGGATGTCTTATGTGGCGGCGCCGCAATGGTTTTGGGAAGGAGATGCCGTCGCTACCGAAACCGCATTCACGCAGTCGGGCCGCGGGCGAATCCCGAATTTCGATTTGGTGCTTCGCACAAATTTGCAGGAAGGCCGCGTGTTTAATTACCACAAGCAATATCTGCGGTCATACAAAAACAATATCAACGACCATTATGTGCTGGGGTATCACATGGTTTCCTACCTGCGAAAAAAAACCGGCGACCCCGCCATCTGGGATAAAGTAACCGCGCGGTCGTGGAATATTCCCTTCATCCCATTCCGATTTTCATCGGCGCTGAAAATGGAGACCGGACTGCATGTAAAAGATCTGTACAACGAAATGGCGGCGGATCTTCAAAAGGAATACAAGGCACAGCAGGATACACTCACATTGACTTCGTACGAAAAAGTCAACCCGCGAACCACTTCTGCATACACCGATTACAAATACCCACAGGAATTGGAAGATGGAAGCTTACTGGTACAGAAGTCGGGCATTGGCGATATCGAACAACTTGTGGTGCTGAAGAACGGCAACGAGCGAAAAGTTTTTACCGAAGGATTTATCAACGAAGCGGGCATGCTCTCGGCTACCAACAGCCGCGTGGTGTGGAATGAATTTCGATTTGATCCTCGTTGGTTAGTGAGAAACTATTCTGTGATTGTGGGGTATGATTTGGGAACCGGCGTCAAAAAAGTAATCGGATCAAAATCTCGGTACGCTTCGGCGGCGATTTCTCCCGACGGCTATAAAGTGGCGACGGTAGAAACCGGAACGGACTATCAAACCCGGCTGTTAATCCTTGACTATTTCAAGGGCACTGTGATCAAGACTTTCGACAATCCTGGCAATGATTTTATCTCTATGCCTCGCTGGTCTGGCGATGGGAAAGCGATTGTGGCGCTGTTGACTAACAAAAATGGAAAATCGGTAGCCAAGTTTGATGTGGCTTCAGGCATGGTTACTCAGCTCACTGAATTCTCCAATGAGAATGTGGGATATCCAGTGTTGACCGAAAATTACCTTTTGTACAATTCGCCGGTGAGCGGCATTGACAATATTTATGCGCTCGATTTAGCGTCGGGCAAACGCTTTCAGATTACATGCAGTAAGTACGGCGCTTACAATCCAGCCATTTCCAGAGATGGAAAATGGATTTACTACAACAATCAGGGGCGAGATGGTTTGGATGTTGCGAAAATTCCCTTTGCGCCAGCCACGTGGAGGCCATGGAGTAGCCGCGTACAACCCGATACCGGATTCAAGTTTTTGGCCGAGCAGGAAGGTAGCCCTTCGTTGTTAAGCAATCTGCCACAGCAAAATTATTCCTCAAGAAGATACCATCGCTGGAAAGGCATTATCAATCCCTACAGTTGGGGAGGTACGGTGAGCACGACGCTCACATCAGCTTTTGTGGGCGTAACGTCGCAGGATTTATTGAGCACAACGACCATCAATGCCGGGTATGTGTTTGACAAAACAGAAAACACGGGCGCGTGGAAGGCCAGCGCGAGCTACCAGGGCTTGTTTCCGATTATTGATTTTTCGGTGAGCCAACGAAATAGAAAAGTGAATGAAGGAACGATTACTACAAACACCTACGGCATCAACGCTGTCAAAGACACCTCATTACTTTCTACAGTGACTCGTAATTATACTTTTCAGTGGCAAGAAAAAAATCTTGAAGTTGGGCTGCGGATTCCGCTGCTCACGACGACTTCTAAATATTATGGAAGCGTAACTTTTGGGAACGCTGTTGGAGTAACTCAGGTCTCAAAATTTTCGAATGGGTTTAACGCATCCAGGTATATTCCCAGCAACATATATATCAATACGGTAAAAAATGATACTTCTTACTATGCGTACGCATTTCAGAATTATCAGAGCAACGGGAATTTAGTTTACAATCATTTTTCGCTTAGCGCTTACCGCCTTTTGAAACAAAGCAGGAGAGACATTTACAGTAAGTGGGGTCAGGCCATTTACCTCAATGCGTTGAGTACTCCCTACGGAGGAGATTTTCACGGTACAGAATTTTCGTTTTATGGAATAGGATATTTCCCCGGGCTATTCAAACATCATTCCATTTGGGGCTACTGGGGCTACCAATACACTTACTCACCGACCATATCCTCAGACCCGAACAATTACATTTTTCAAAATCAGATTCCTCTGCCCAGGGGTGTCACCAACTATCGATTTCAAACCTTTTATTCCATGTCGGGCAATTACACACTGCCGGTTTGGTATCCCGATATCGCTCTCGGACCACTGTTAAATTTACAGCGGGTTAGAGCCAATGGATTTTTGGATTATGGATTTGGTAGCGGTTGGTTTGGGCAACCAAAAACCCAAACTTTTATGTCCACAGGCGTGGAGGTGAAGTTCGATATCAACGTCATGCGCTTGCTACCGCAGCTGGATGTCGGCTTTCGCTATTCTATGGGTATAAAACCTTCTACCACGCTTTTTGAAGTGCTGGTGGGCATCATTAATTTTTAATAATTCCTGAAAGAAACCCCGCTTGAAAATCGGGTAAATACGGTTATTTTTGACGTCCCGAGTACAACCGGATAACTCGTAATCGTAATTCTTAAAACCTTAAATTGAGATGGCTGAAATTGTACGAATGCCCAAAATGAGCGACACCATGACTGAAGGGGTGATCGCCAAATGGCATAAAAAAGTAGGAGATACCGTGAAATCAGGTGAATTGATGGCTGAAATCGAGACCGATAAGGCCACCATGGACTATGAGTCGTTCAACACCGGAACGGTTTTATACCTCGGCGCAAAGGAAGGAGAGGCGGTACAGATCAATGCTGTGCTGGCCATCGTAGGCGCAAAAGGAGAGGACTACTCGGCGCTGCTGGCGGGTGCTCAAACCACCGCTTCGGCCGGAGGAAAAACAGAGACAAAATCAGAAGCAGCCGTGGCTGTAGCGGAGGCTCCGGCCATTGATACTTCGGGAATTAAAGCTGAAATCGCGCTCATGCCTAAAATGAGCGACACTATGGTGGAAGGCGTGATCGCCAAATGGCATAAAAAGGTGGGCGACTCAGTGAAGTCAGGTGAACTGCTTGCCGAAATTGAAACCGACAAGGCTACCATGGATTATGAGTCGTACAACACGGGAACCCTGTTGTACATTGGTGCCAATGAAAAGGAAGCTGTAAAGATAAACGACGTACTAGCTATTATCGGGGAAAAGAATGCCGACTGGCAAACGCTGCTCAAGGCAAGTCAGGCTAAGTCTTCGGCACCGGCTAAGACAGTTACCGCTGCAAGCGCTGCTCCGGCGGCAGTGGCGGCACCTACGGCTCAAAGCGCCTCGACCAACGGTCGGTTGAAGGCTTCTCCGTTGGCCAAGAAAATGGCCAAAGACCTTGGCTATGATCTGAGCAAAATTTCCGGATCCGGCGAGCACGGAAGAATTACTAAACAGGATGTAGAAAGTTATAAACCTTCGGCTGCACCGGCTGCCAAATCTGGCGATGCCAAGGCTGCAAGCCCGGTAGTACTGCCGCAAGTAGTAGGTCAGGAAAGCTACGAAGAGATTGCGGTATCACAGATGCGCAAAACCATTGCCAAGCGATTGGCCGAAAGCAAATTTACTGCGCCTCACTTCTACCTTACCATGGAGATCAACATGGACAAGGCCATTGAAGCGCGCAAGAGCATGAATGAGATTGCGCCGGTGAAAATCTCTTTTAACGACATGGTGATTAAGGCCGTGGCGGCGGCATTACGCCAAAACCCTGACATTAATGTGAGCTGGCTGGGCGACAAGATTCGCAAGAACAACCACATTCACATTGGTGTAGCCGTGGCTGTGAAAGACGGATTGCTTGTGCCGGTCATTCGTTTTGCCGACAACAAGTCTCTTTCGCACATCGCGCTTGAGGTGAAAGACCTTGCGCAAAAGGCGCACGACAAAAAACTGCAACCCAAAGATTGGGAAGGAAGCACCTTCTCGATTTCTAACCTTGGAATGTTTGGTATCGAAGAGTTCACGGCGATCATCAATCCTCCGGATGCATGTATTCTCGCCGTGGGCGGAATTAAGGAAACAGCCATTGTGAAAAATGGTCAGTTGGTTCCAGGCAACGTGATGAAAGTGACACTCTCGTGCGATCATCGCGCTGTAGACGGTGCGGTTGGTTCGGCGTTCCTCAAAACGCTCAAAGGCTTGCTTGAAGATCCGGTTAGGATTCTGATCTGATCGCATGGAGAAAATCCATTCCACAACAATTCTGGCGGTGCATCATAACGGGTCAGTCGCCATTGGTGGCGACGGTCAGGCCACTTTGGGCAATACCATTGCAAAAAGCAACGTCAAAAAAATACGAAAGCTGCAAGACGGGAAAGTACTGACAGGATTTGCCGGCTCTACCGCCGATGCATTTACCCTGCTTGACCGCTTCGACGAAAAACTCAATGCGTATGGAGGCAACATGAAACGCGCGGCCATTGAGTTAGCCAAGGATTGGCGAATGGACCGCTATCTGCGCCGGCTGGAGGCGATGCTGATCTGTTGCAATAAAGATGAGATATTGATGCTCTCCGGCACGGGCGATGTGATTGAACCCGACCACCATGTTGCTGCCATTGGCTCGGGCGCGATGTATGCGCAAGCCGCGGCACTGGCGCTGGTGAAGCACGCTCCTCAATTATCGGCGGAAGAAATTGTGCGCGAAAGCCTTAACATAGCTGCCGACATCTGCATTTACACCAATCATAATCTGGTGGTTGAAAAGATCGGCTGATCTGATTACTGAATTTTCTTTCCTACCCGCTCGGCTCCGTTTTGGTATAGCGTAAGTTTTTCAATCTTGCCATCGCTGTCGCGACCGAAGACGATTTTCGCATCGACCACTTTCAGAAAAAACTTATCGGCTTCTTCCGCATAGATGGAAAGTTTAGGTTGGCCCGTAGCCTGAAGGAAACAGTCTGAACCTTGTGTGGTGATAGTAATCTTGAAAGTAGGACTGATTTGATACACGCCTGCATATTCACCAACTACCTTCGCATCAAGCGTGACCGATTTGGTTAATGTTTTTAACGGAACGGAATCGTCGAGCCAGTGAAAGCCGAGGTCGTCAACGCCCGCTGTCGAGTTGGTGAGCAATACAATAGCCCGCTTCTTTTCCGGATCAAATCCGGCAAACGAACGAAACCCTCCGGTGCCGCCGTTGTGCCACACATATTTATGATTACGAATGTGCCACCCAAGTCCGATTTGCATGTCGGGGCTACCGGCGTCGCTTCGCTCTTTGTGCGCATCCTGAAAGGCAGCGTTTAATATCGGATCAGTAGTTGCTAACTGGGCTTTCAAGTAAGCGATCATGTCTTCTGTATTCGAAACAATTCCGCCCGCTCCAGTCAGTACGCTTTGATTGCCCCACGTCCACGCGGCAACCGGTGTTTTATCCATATATCCGGTGGCCAGTTGTTTTGATTTTGTCTCTCCGCTGATAAAGGTCTCTTTCATTTGCAGGGGCGCAAAAATTATTTCCTTTACAAGCTTTGAATAGGTAGTGTTTTTTTTCACCGTAAGGATATAACCGAGAAGTCCCATGCCAAGGTTTGAGTACTCGTAGTGCGAGCCGGGTTCGGCATTGAGTTCACAGTTGTTGAGATAAACGGCAAGTTCTTTGTCGGTGTAGTCAATGTATGGGTTAGATACATTCACAGGGGCGAAATTGCCCGGCATGCGTGATAACCCTGAATGGGCAGTCGCCAGATCGATGATGCGGATGGCCTTTCCATTTTTTTCTGGCAGCGAGATGGTTGACGGCAGATACGCCTGCGCTTTTTCGTTAAGGTCTATTTCTTTTTTTTGAACCAGGTAAGATAATGCCGAGCAGGTAAAGGTTTTGGTGATGGATCCGATTTCGAAAAGAGATTTGGAGGTTACAGGTTCGCGGCTCTCGATGTTCAGAACACCATATGAATAATAGCTGACTTTACCGTCTTCAAACCAAGCCACTGCGATGCCCGGTGTTTCCTGATACTCTACACGTTGTTTTGCCAATTCCTCCAGACTTTGTGCCTGAAGCATTGCTGGTATGACTGCAAGGAATAAGAGTATCTTCTTCATGAGGGTGGATTTTCAGTTTTGATTTCCTCCGCTGGCGGAGAAATAATTTCGGGTTCGCTTGGCTTTTCATCGCCAATGAGAATCACCAGTGGCCGTAGTTCTTTGGAGTAAGAAAGAATAATTTTGAGAATACCAACGGCAGGCACGGCCAGGATCATGCCTGCGATTCCCCAGATCTTTCCGGCGATAAGCAACGCGATGATTGCGGCCAACGCATTGACACTGATGCGCGAGCCAGTGATTTTTGGCGTGATGAAATTACCTTCCAGAAACTGAACGAAGGCGTGCACGCCGATTACTCCCACCGCCGACCATGCGCTGTCTTTGGTGACTAAAGCAAGCAAGGTGGGAAGCGTCGCTCCAATGGTGATGCCTACATAAGGAATCATGGTGAGCATTCCCGAAAGGAAGCCAAAAAAAATTGCATGATCGATTCCCAGAATAAGCAGGCCTATGCTGTTGAGGGCTCCGGCGATAAATACCACCAGCGATAGCCCCGAAATGTAGCTGCGCACCATGCGCTGAATTTCGTCTTTCCACTGCAAGGTAGAATCAGGACGGAGGGCCAATAAAAATTCTTTAAAGCGGTCGCGGTACAGTAAGAATAGAAAAATATAAATGGGAACCTGGATGAAAAAATAGAGGAGATACGACGTTGAGAAAAGTAAATCTGTGGCGTAGGCTGAAAGATTTTTAGCGCCTTCCTTCAACAACTGACCTTGCTCTTCGATGGAGATATTGAGTTGATCATGTAAAGACGTACGAACAAAGCTGATGTATTGAAAGAATTTCTCTTCCAACCCTGGCAAACTGGATACCAGATTTGTCAACTGTGAAACGATAAACCAACTGAACAAACCCACCACCAAAAACGAACCCAGCAGCACGAGAGTAATCGATACAATGCGGCCTGTTTTTTTTTCCAGTCTCTTTACCAAAGGCAACAGCACCACTGAAAATAATGCTGCAAAAGAAATGGGAACGACAATATCCTTGGTTATGATCAGAAGCGCAATTACCAGCGCCATGATGACCATGGATTTGTAAATCTGGTCTATTTTGTTTTTGCCGGGTCTTTCCATACGATAGAAAGATCACGAAATTTCTATTGCCCTCAAAATCGTTGCGCAAGCCTGGCGTATTTCTCCTTCGGAGATGTTGAGGGGAGGGGCGATCCGGAAGCTGTAAGGATGCGATAAAAACCAATAACAAATCACGCCATTTTCTTTGCAGTATTCTACAATTCTATTCACGCGCTCTGCGGTGTCAAAATCGAAAGCAAACATCAACCCGATGCGCCGTATTTCTTTTATTTTCGGATGGGTTAAGAGTTTTTCGATGAGCTTACCTTTGGCCTCGACTGTGTCTAACAGTTTCTCGTCTTCGATCACTTCCAAAGTGGCCAGCGCAGAGGCACAACACACAGGGTTCCCTCCGAAGGTAGTGATGTGGCCAAGCATAGGATCGTGGCTCAGCGTTTTCATTTTTTCCTGACTTGAAATAAACGCCGCGATGGGCAGTCCGCCACCAAAGGCTTTTCCGATGGTGAGAATGTCAGGTACAATTCCAAATTGTTCGAATGCAAATAACGAACCCGCGCGGCCCATGCCACATTGAATTTCGTCGAGGATTAGCAAAGCCCCGGTTTCATCGCAGCGCTTGCGCACAGCCTGCAAGTATTCTTTTGTAGGAATGCGTACGCCAGCATCCCCTTGAATCGTCTCCATGATAACGCAGGCTGTTCGAGTGGTAATCTTTTGGAGGTCTTCTTCATTCTTGTATTCAATGAATTTGACATCCGGCAGCAGCGGACGAAAGGCTTGCTTCTTCACTTCATTTCCTGAAACACTCAACGACCCATGCGTGCTGCCGTGATATGATTTTCTGCACGATATTATTTCTGTTCTTCCGGTAAACCGCTTGGCTAATTTCAGCGCTGCTTCGTTGGCTTCCGTTCCGGAATTGACAAAGTAAGCACAGTTGAGTGAAGATGGTAAAAGCGTTGAAAGTTTGTGAGCCAGCCGATTGGATGACGACTGAATGTACTCGCCATACACCATCACGTGCAGATGTTTGTCCACCTGATCTTTGATGGCCTTAACTACTTTGGGATGCCGATGGCCGACATTGCTAACCCCGATCCCCGAAATCATGTCCAGGTATTTTTTGCCGTCAGGGCTATATAGGTACGCGCCTTCGGCTTTTTCGATGGGAATAAGAAAAGGAAAAGGCGATGTTGGCGCGAGGTTTGTTAAAAAAATCTCTTTGCTGAAATCCATTCAGCAAAGGTAATTTAACTTGCTATGATTTGGGAATAGATCAATAAATCAGGAAAGTCGCCTTCTATTATTTGAAAAACGAAGCGGCTCCATTGTACGCTTTAGCGTCCACCAGATTTGAGATCACAATCCCGATCAGGATTACTGCAATCAAAACCAAAACTTGTCGTATCCGGCTTTTTAAGCCGGCATTGTTAATCATCTTCATGGCATTCATAAAGTTTTGTGTTTGTGTGATGCAAAGATGGCGTGCAGAATGCCTGAGAATCGTTCAAATGAACCTCAAAACCTACATCCGTAACGTAACTTTTTTCGGAAGTTAAAGAGAGATAAAGCCTTTTCTTGGCGGCTACTTCTTGGATTGATTGTCAGGATATTACCTTTTCGGTAAGTCCGGGGAGGAGTTAAATATTCTGGAGTTTGAGAAAATCCTCTACTTCTTTTCTGACATCCTGTATCGAATTGTTGTCATACACTACTGTGGCGATCGATTTGAAGAGGTCGCCTACCAATTCCTTTTTGAATCCTAATTGAACTCCGTAGGAAGACGCTACTTCCAGTTCCACATCTTCCACCACTTTGTCCAGGTAGATCATATAAACGAGATGATAAAGAGCCTCCAGTTTTCCGGCTTTGTCAGAAGGAATTAACGCATTCGCTTTTTCAAGTTCTTTAAGGTCAGATACATTCACGCCAAGTTGAATTCCCCATTTAACCAGGCAGCGGATGTATTTGCTTTCGATCTGCTTGCTCGACATTAAAACGGCCAGCAGATTAAAATAACTTTTCTTGACCTTATCCAGATCAACTAAGGTTTTCTCGTTCATAAAAGCGATTATCGGGAGGTTATAATATCTAAGCTAACTAATTATACAATTAAAATAAAATCAAAAAGACGCCCGAAAGCGTCTTTTTGAATAATTCAAATAATCTGTTAGAGTTTTGCCAATTCCTGAAGGATGTCAATCAACTTGTTAGAATATCCCCACTCATTGTCATACCATGACACTACCTTCACGAAATGGTCATTGAGCGCAATACCAGCCTTGGCATCGAAGATGGAAGTACGTGCGTCACCGAGGAAGTCCTGTGACACTACATCGTCTTCGGTATAGCCAAGAACTCCTTTCAATTCGCCTTCTGAAGCTTCTTTCATGGCTGCCTTTACCTGATCGTAGGTTGCGGCTTTGTCCAAACGTACAGTTAAGTCAACTACGGATACATCGGCTACCGGAACGCGGAATGACATACCGGTGAGTTTTCCTTTCAATTCGGGAATTACCAAAGCCACCGCTTTGGCCGCTCCGGTAGAAGAAGGGATGATGTTTTGATACGCACCACGGCCGCCTCTCCAGTCTTTTGCCGAGGGTGAATCAACGGTTTTTTGTGTAGCAGTAACGGCGTGTACGGTGCTCATCAAGCCTTCTACAATTCCAAACTTGTCGTTCAGTACTTTGGCGATTGGTGCAAGGCAGTTGGTGGTACACGAAGCGTTTGAGATGATGGTGTGCTGTGCCGTAAGTTTCTTATGGTTTACGCCCATTACGAAAGTAGGGGTGTCGTCTTTGGCAGGAGCTGACATCACAACCTTTTTAGCACCGGCGGTAATGTGCTTTTGGGCATCAGCCTGAGTTAAGAACAAACCGGTTGACTCAATAATAATTTCAGCACCTACTTCAGACCATTTCAGGTTGGCAGGATCTTTTTCGGCGGTAATGCGGATGGTTTTTCCATTCACTACCAAATGATTGTCTTTTACAGTAACGGTTCCGTCAAATTTTCCATGAGTAGAGTCGTACTTGAGCATATACGCCATGTAATCTGGCGCAACCAGATCGTTGATACCAACGATTTCAATATCTTTTCTGTTGATGGCAGCCCTGAACGCGAGACGTCCGATGCGGCCAAATCCGTTAATTCCAACTTTTGTCATTGTTACTTGGTTTAAAGATTATTTACGATCCAAAATTATATTTCATTCGGGCCAAAACCAATGAAAATTGTAGTGATATCCGTAATTATTTTCAGTCACCGTTTGCATATCAAAAGATGAGGGCTATCTTTGCGGCTCGTTTTCAGGATGGTCCGTTCGTCTAGGGGTTAGGACACCAGATTTTCATTCTGGTAACACGGGTTCGATTCCCGTACGGACTACTTAATTTCAGCGCAATCACTTATAAAACAGGTGATTGCGTTTTTTATATATAGTGACCCGAACAATAAGGCCTACATTTTTTGGTTAGGTGGGGGGTTGGTCATTGTTTGGATGCAATCGACCCTGTATTTTTCAAATTACTTAGTATAAAAATTTTTGAAGCAGCTTGTCCGTAAGATTTTAGGTATAAATCGATTCGTTTTATCCCCGCAGGAATATAAACGTGTGTTATTGATCTCGCAATTAAGCCTGATCTTCATCGTCACGCTCTCATGCTTCGGAGTTGTGGATCTTATCAGCGGGTTTTACTTTCCGCTACCTGTAATCTCGGCCGGTATTTTGGCAGGCGTTTTAGTATTGCTTTTAAATCGCAGTTCCTATTTCCTCGCGGCCAAAATAGTGTTGACGATTGCCACCAACTTCATCGCGCTTTACTTTTCTTACCATCTTGTTCGCGATCTCGGCGTTTTTATTTTTTCGATTTGTATCAATATCGGCGTGATTGCGGTCTATGGATCGGAAAATCTGAAGCTTGCGATTTTAATAATTTTGATTTCTACCGGGGCGTTTATATTTACCATGTTCTTTCAGCATGATCATTTGCCGATCCCATCCAGTCCAAATTATATTGACCGAAATCTCGCATTTAGTTTTTTAGGAGCCAACATCGGCGCGATTACCATTGTATACTACTTTCTCCAGGCCAACCTAAAGGCTGAGAATGCACTGGTCATGAAAGAAAAATCAATTCTGGATAAGAACAAGGAGCTGATTAAGGTAAATACAGAACTGGATAAATTTTTCTACAGCGCCTCTCATGATCTTCGTGCCCCGCTTACTTCTATTCAAGGCTTGATCCAACTGATGGAGGTGAGCAATAACTTAGACGAACTTAAGCAATACACTTCGATGCTGAAGGGTCGCGCCCAGAACCTCGAAGTCTTCATTAAGAAAATCAGCGAGTACAGTAGCAACGCGCGCCAGGAGATAAAAATGGAGCGCGTGATGCTAAAATCCATTATGAAGGAGAGCCTCGAAAACCTTCGGTTTTATCCACAGGCATCAAAAATCAAAGTGCAAATGGAAGTGCCGGATAAGACAGAAGTATTTTCCGATCCAGTGCGCCTTCAGATCATTTTTGGAAACATTCTTTCAAACGCCATCAAATACCACGACTTTACCAAGAGTGAGCCTTATATCCGCATTAGTATAAGAGAATCAGGCGCTTTTCTGGTAATTGTTATAGAAGATAATGGTTCGGGCATCCGTGAAGAAAACCTGAAGAACATCTTTGGCATGTTTTATCGTGCTCACCGCCACGCCGAAGGCACGGGCCTGGGATTATTCATTGTAAAAGAGGCCATTGAGAAGATCCATGGGCGCATTGAAGTGACCTCGCAGTATGGCCAGGGTACCACGTTTTTCGTGTCGATTCCCAAAGCGGCTATTTCCTGATAATTTCCTTTTTAAGTACTTCAAGCGAACAGCAGTGATGTGCGCTGATTACGTTTGTTTTTTGCATTCTGAAATACGCTAGCGCTGTAGCTTCTTCGTCGCTAAGGTTATTCTTTTCTGCAAAATTGATTTCTTTTTCAGCGAACGTCTCGGTAGTGAATGGCTTCTTTTGGCGAATCAATACATTTCGAATGCCAATAGCTAGTTTACTTTTTACGCTGATCGTGTTGGAAATACCAAATAATACTTCAGGATTGGTTTCATTACCGACGTTGAAAATGTGATTTTCCTTTTCGTTGAAGACGAGATTCTCGCAATGAATGTAAAGAATGCCCTCACGCAGCTCGATCAGACTGCTGCGGTAGAGGTGTCCCTCGGTGATTGTCTCGGCAACGAGGTTCCCCTGTTCATCTTCTGCCAATGTAAAAGGTGCTTTAATCAGCGTAGGACTCAAGTCCGACTTTGAATAATATAGAAAATAGCTTCCCAGAAAATATTTCCGGATGAGTTCCTGATTCCCTTTTCGTGAACTTGTTTTTTGCGGTGGGCTGAGTAAAAAAGAAGAGGAGGCCTTTACCATTTTCCAATCGTCCCATGATTTTTGTGGTATCCCAAGAAAGACCAGCAGCACATTAAGTTTAGTTTCTTTCGGCTGGCCATTTTGCCAATAGCTTTGCAGCGTCTTTCCACTGATCCAATGAAAGGTTCTTTTGGTCGCGCTAAGCCACTGAAGAAAATCGTCTTCGCTTTTTAATTTCTTTTCTTCACTGAGTCTTTGCAATTGGTCTTTGCCGATAATGATTTTTTCATGGACTAATTGCGGACTTTCCAGCGCGCGTTGAGTCACCACTTTGCTGATGTGACGAGCGATAAAATCGAAAACAGTGCGGTTGAATTTTTTCCAATCCGTACTCAAGTCGGCTTGCGCAAGGGCTTTGGTTAACTCCGGATGATTTTGAATGGCCTGACGGATTTTAAGAGGAATCATGATCCCGGATTTGACTTGGTTCTGACCGTCAAATCTAGCCAATAGAATTGTTCCGAGCTAACGTATTGTAAACCAACAATTAAAATACTCTAAAAAATAAGATATGACGGTTTTTTGTGAGGATTTGACTCTACTATGTTCGTTACAATTAATTAACACTCCCTAACCCTGAATTGCATGAAGATAAATCGCTACTGTTTATTACTTGCTTTTTTGCTGCCGCTGACCCTTTGGGCTCAGACGCCCGTTGTTGTGACGGGTAAAGTGACGGACTCAAAAGATGGAAATGTCTTGCCCGGTGTGAACGTTGTTTTGAAAGGTACAATGAACGGAACAACCACGGACGCAAACGGCGCTTATAGCTTGCCCGTTCCCGCCAGTTCAACACTCGTCTTCTCCTTCGTCGGCTATCAAAGCCAGGAAGTTCAGATTGAAAATCGAACCGTGGTCGATGTCCAACTCGTTCAGGAAACTTCTGAACTGAAAGAAGTTGTTGTGGTAGGGTATGGAACGCAGGAGAAAAAAGACCTTACCGGCTCTATCACTTCTGTCAATAACAAAGACTTTAAGGATCAGCCCACGACCAACGTGGCGCAGAACTTGCAGGGCAAGATGGCGGGTGTTAACATCACCACCACTTCGGGTACACCGGGAGCGAGTTTGAATGTGAGCATTCGCGGAGCGAGCAACCCCCTCTATGTGGTCGATGGTATTCCGATGCTGAGCGAAAGTAATTCGACCATGTCTACTTCGTTCGATTTGTCCGGAACGCCCGTGGGGAGCGGCCAGAGTATTAGCTCAATTTCTGATATCAATCCGAACGACATCGAATCTATTGAAGTATTGAAAGACGCTTCGGCGGCAGCCATCTACGGATCACGCGCGGCCAACGGCGTAGTGATGATCACCACCAAGCGAGGCAAAGCCGGAAGAACCAAATTCAGCTTCAATCATTACAGCGGAGTGCAAACTCCCACACGCAAAATCAAATTTTTGAATTCGCAGCAGTTCATCGATCTTATTCAAGAAGCACGTGCCAATGACCTTGCCATTTATAATAAAGACAATACGGCTTTCGGTCAGGGCTTTGATGCGACTCAGCTGACTGATCCACTTCATTACGGAACAACTGGAGTGAACACCGTATGGCTTGACGAAGTGTTGAAAAATTCTCCCATCAGCAATTATGAACTTTCTGCGACGGGTGGCAATGACAAAACGAAATTCTATGCCGGCGGAACGTATTTCGATCAGTCGGGAATTGTGATCAACTCAGCTTATAAGCGACTGAGCGGACGCATCAACCTCGATCATCAGGCTACCGATAAGTTGTCGTTTGGATTGAATGTTAATGTTTCGCATTCGCGCAATCGTCGTAGTTTCAATGACAATACCTATACCGGAATTGTAACCAACGCACTCGGCGCAGATCCGCTTATGCCTCCGTACGATGCCAACGGCAACTATTCCGATTATACTTTATATCACACCAACTGGCTTTCGGATAATCCGATTCGCTCGGCGAATGAAATTATTCCCTACACCACAACAAACCGACTGCTCGCTTCAGTCTTCGCCGAATATAAAATCACTAAGGATCTGAAATTCAGAACGAGCTGGTCAACGGACTACAACAACGTGCTCGATGAACAATTCTTTTCACCGCTTACTACAGACGCGCAGGCGGTGAGTGGAAAAGCGAGTCGCTCGGTATTTGAGCAACTTACATGGCTTAATGAAAACATTCTTACCTATTCCAAAACCATTGGCAAAGGAAAACTCAATGCGATAGCGGGTTACACCATGCAGGAAACGAAATCGTCGCTCTCGGGCATTTCGGCTCAGGGGTTCCCGCAAGGAAGTGGATTGCAAAATATTTCAAGTGCGGCGCTGATCACTAGCGCTTCTGCGACGGGTACTTCCTACGGACTGGTGTCGTACCTCGGCCGCGTGAATTATGACTACAATGGAAAATACTTGTTGTCGGCTACGATTCGTACCGATGGCTCTTCGCGATTCTCACCAAGCAATCGATATGGGGTTTTTCCTTCTGGTTCTTTCGGCTGGAGAATTTCGCGGGAGAATTTCTTTGGTGCCAACGAAACAATTACCGACCTGAAGCTTCGGGCGAGTTATGGTCTCACAGGAGATCAGGAGATTGGTAATTTTCAAAACAACTCGTATTGGAAGCCAGCCCGATACAACGGCAATGTTGGATTGGATCCGCGCAACTTGTCGGTGCCGGTTACATGGCAAAGCAATCGCGCCTTCAACATTGGTGTTGATTGGGAATTGTGGGGAGGACGCATCAGCGGTTCGATCGATTATTTTAAATCGAACAAAACCAATTTACTGAGCAACGATTATATTGCTGGCACTACGGGTTTTCCGACCATCACTCGCAACCGCGGTGAAATTGAAAACAAAGGGTGGGAGTTCACTGTCAACTCAGTGAATATCTCCAACGATAAAATCCGCTGGAATACAAGCTTCAACATTTCGTTTATCAAAAACCAGTACGTGTCCTTATCCAACAACGGACTACTACTTAGCGCTTATAACGACGGCAACCCTACACACGTGATGATGGTGGGCCAATCGGTGGGCACCTTCTGGGCGATCAAGTATGCCGGTGTTGATCCAGCTAACGGCGATGCGCTCTATTATGATCAATCAGGGGCAAAAGTAAATGCGGCTACGATTACTTTTGATGCGGCCGGTGTAGCGGGAAAAGCTATCCCCGATTACTTCGGAGGAATCAACAACACACTTACAGCGGGCAACTTTGACTTCCTTGTGGCTACGCAATTCAACGTGGGCAACCATGTGTACAATCAGATCAAATCGGCCTATCTGAATTTGGGCTGGTCGAATGGCGGTGGACTTGATGGTGTGTATGCAAATAATTCGGTAGAATCATTGAAGCGCTGGAAAAAACCGGGAGACATTACGAACATTCCTCGTGCCTCGTTCATCAATCAGAACTACAACAACTTCTCGACGCAGTACATTGAGGACGCTTCCTTCCTTAGGATCCGCACAGTGACGTTGGGCTATACGCTTCATCCAAAAAATGTGAACTGGTTTACAAGCTGCCGCTTCTATGCGTCGGTACAGAACCTGTATGTGTTTACCAAGTATTCGGGTTTTGATCCGGAAGTAAGTTCTACCGGAAGCGGTGACCCACGAACTGCCGGTTACGATTACGCAGCGTATCCTCAGCCGCGAACGTACATGCTTGGATTTAACCTTAGCTTTTAAAAGAAATGATCATGAAAAAGATAGCAATCACTTTTCTTACGATAATTTTCATCAGCTCCTGCAACGTGCTTGATCAAGTGTCACCCAACGACGTAGCTGATTCGAAAGTGTTTACCACCAAAGCGGGGGCTGAGGCTGCACTCGTCGGGCTTTACAGCTCCATGCAGGCGAAATATTATTACGGAGGTTTTTATCAGTTAACCGCCGACCTCAACAGCGATGTGGGCATCGACGGTGGTTATCAGAATACCGTACTTGATGAACTTAGCAATGTGAGTGTCTCTACGTCAAATACAATTGTAGAAAACCTTTGGCTGGCTCTTTATTATACCATCGCTACCTCGAATGCGATCATCAACCGGATTGACGGCGTGAACGATGCGACTTTTACGCAAGACGAACGCAACAGTATAAAAGGTCAGGCAATGGCCGTGCGAGCACTGGCTCACTTCGACGCATTGCGCATGTTTGGCGAACATTGGAATACTTCTTCTGCCTACGGGATTCCTGTGGTGACCACAATACAAAAAGCAACTGACATTGTGCCTCGCAGTTCGGTTGCTTCTTCCTACGCAGCAATCATCAATGATTTGAAAACAGCATTGACATTGGTAGACAAAGCAGACCGGACGCCGGTGTACTTCAACCGCGTGGCTGTTTGGGCGCTGTTGTCGCGCGCGTATTTGTATCAAGGAGACAAGGCTAATGCTATAGCGGCTGCTGATTCTGTGATTAACGACGGGACGTTTTCTTTGCTCGATCAGAATAATTTTGGAAAGATTTATTCTGCTCCATATCAGTCACAGGAGTCGATCTTTGAGCTTACGTTTAGCATTCAAAATCAAAGTGGCATGAATGCATTGACCTATTTACGTCCAAGTGCGCTACGCTCTGACGTGTATTTTCTGGCGAATGCTAATCTCGACACATTCTTTATCAACCGTCCCGGCGACCCGCGGGCGGCACTGGTAGATTTTTCACCTAACGACAATGACTTTAGCATTACACCGGATGGAAGATCGCAGAAGTACCGTGGCGAAACCACGCGCGACAACCCCGCCTTCATTCTTCGCATGTCAGAAATTTATTTGATCAAAGCCGAAGCCGAAGGTTTGGCCGGTGGTGGTCTCACAGAACTGAACACGCTGCGTGCGAATCGAGGCATGGCGCCTTTGACTGGCGCCACGATTAGCACCGAGGCAGATTTCACTACGGCTTTGCTAGACGAGCGAAAAGCTGAATTGAACTTTGAAGGACATCGCATGTTTGACCTGGCTCGCAACAAAGTATTTGCGGCCGTGGTTGGACCGGTAAAAAACACCACCGATTATTCGGTCAGCGACTTCAATGCAATTTTGCCGATACCTAAACAGGAGATGATCGCTACCAAGGGCGCGTTAACGCAAAACCCTGGCTATCCGACCAACTAATTCAATTCAAAGGCAACAGTATGAGCCGGTCGTTGAGTACCGTATTATTGAAACGCGCCTTCGCGAAAGCGACTTCTTCAGAATTTAATTCCGGAAGAAGAAAGTTTTTGCAGCAAAGCCTGATGGTCACGGCTGCACTGGCGTTGCCTTTGCAGAGTTGCTTCAATGACCGAAAAAAACCTGTAGTGATTATAGGCGCAGGCATCGCCGGACTTACCGCCGCGTATGAGTTGAAGAAAAAAGGAATCGAATCAATTATTTACGAAGCTACCGGTAGAGCAGGTGGAAGAATCCTTACGGTAGAAGATGCTGTAATTGACGGAGCCCATGTTGACTTTGGCGCCGAATACATTGACTCCACACACGAGGATTTACTTTCGCTGGCGCGCGAGCTTAATGTAGAGATCGTCGACCTTCAGGCCGACCCGCTGGAACCTCGATATTATTATTTTCACGGAAAGCAGTTTACGGAAGAAGATCTGGTGAATGAACTACAACCTTTTGTTGGACAATTGACCAAAGATGTTGACTCGCTGCCTGATGTGTTGCATTACAATGAAGGAGAAAAATTCAAAACACTTGACAACAAGTCGGTGACAGAATATCTTAAGGAAATCGGTGTGAAGGGTTGGCTCTATGATTTTTTTGATGTGGTGATTACCGGAGAGTATGCCATGGAGGCTTCCGAGCAATCGGCGATTAACCTGCTTTACATTCTCGCGTTGCCGGTTCAAATAGGCAACCGGTATCATGCGCTCGGTTCGGAACATGAAGTATTCAAGTTTAAAGGTGGAAGCCAACGCATAGTAGATAAACTGACGGCCAAAGTTAAGGATCGGATAAAGACGGGTTGGCATTTGCAAAAACTTCTCAAGGAAGGAAGTGAGTATCAACTCGTTTTTGAAACAGAAGGTAAGACAGAAACAATTAAAGCCGATCAGGTAATTCTCACGGTTCCGTTCACCGTGCTTCGTTCTATTGAGATGAATTTTAAATTCCCCGAAAGGAAGCAACGATGCATCGACAATCTCGGCTTTGGTATTGCCGCCAAAGCAGCGATGGGATTTAAGAAGCGTGTGTGGCGCGACAAAGGCTATCAGGGCTATACTTACACCGACGTAAATCGCACTACAATATGGGACAGTTCTCAAGGAGTGAACATTCCGCAAGGTTCACTATCGTTTGTCACTGGGGGCAAAGAGTCGGTCGAGATTCAGGACATGAATTATGCGCAGATCAAAGAACGCTGGTTGGGCGGTGCCGAGAAGTTATACCCTGGCCTCACCGAACAATACAATGGACGAATTGCAAAATTCTGTTGGGCGACTAATCCTTTTTCAAAGGGAAGTTACACGTCGTACAAACGAGGTCAGTGGTCAGAGTTTGCTGGCGTAGAACAAGAACCTTTTGAAAATATATTTTTTGCCGGTGAACATTGTAGCGTGCTTCATCAGGGATTTATGAATGGGGCGGTGGAGAGTGGAAAAATCGTAGCAACGCAAATTGAAAAATTAAAAAATATCTGATTTGGAAATTGTAATTAAGAAAAAGAAGAATGAATAAATCAAGTGAACTCGTCGCCAGAAGAAATGCAATAGTTCCTGAAGGAATGGGAATGTTCAGTCCACTCACAGTGGAGTCAGGTAAAGGAGCTAAAATTAAAGATGTGGATGGCAAAGAATACATCGACTTTGCCGGAGGAATTGGTGTGCTGAATGCAGGTCATTGTCCAAAACCTGTGGTGGATGCGATGATTAAGCAAACCAAAAAGCTTGTGCATGCCTGCTTTCCGGTGGCGATCTACGAACCGTATGTAGAGTTGTGCGAAACACTTGCCGATCTGTTTCCGCATGGAAAGAAAACGAAGGTGATGCTTACCAATACCGGCGCAGAGGCGGTGGAGAACGCAATCAAAATTGCGCGGCAGGCTACCGGGCGCCAGGGTATTATTTGTTTTACCGGAGGTTTTCATGGACGTACTTTGCTTGGAATGACCTTGACGTCCAAGGTTGGTTATAAAATTGGATGCGGACCTTTTGCTCCTGAAGTGTATCGCTTTCCGTTTCCGGATCATTACCAACGCAATGATGGACTGTCGATGGACGAATTTGTTGATCGCGAGTTACAAGCTTTCGAAACGTATCTCCACAACATGGTCGATGCATCGCAAGTTGCAGCTGTAATTCTTGAGCTGGTGCAAGGTGAAGGCGGGTTTGTAGTGGCGCCCAAAAAATATGTGCAGGGATTAAAGACGCTTTGTAAGGCAAAAGGAATTTTATTGATTGTTGATGAAGTGCAGACGGGCTTCGGCCGAACTGGCAAGTGGGCGGCGTATCAACACTTTGATATTGTTCCGGATATTTCTACCTGGGCTAAATCGATGGGAAGCGGAATGCCGATTGGCGCTGTGATCGGCAACGCCGATATCATGGACAAGACGACAAAGGGAACCTTAGGCGGTACCTATCCGGGAAATCCAGTAGCGTGTGCCGCGTCACTCGCTACGATCGCGTACATGAAGCAAATTAACATTGAAAAAAAAGGCACGGAGGTAGGCAAGACCGTGAAGTCTTTTTTTGATGAACTGAAAAAGGATTGTGCTGCCATCGGCGATGTGCGCGGACTTGGCGCCATGGTAGCCTTTGAATTGGTGAAGAACGGCGACGCGCACCAACCCGATGGCGATCTTTGTAAACAACTTATTCAGGCGTGTGCAAAAAAAGGATTGTTGATCATCAGTGCCGGAACATCGGGCAATGTGGTTCGCGTATTGAGCCCGTTAATAATCAGCAAGAATGAGTTGAATACAGGTCTTCAGATTATTCGTGATGAATTGATGAAGCTTACGAGCGCACCCTCGTCGCCAAAGAAAATAAATTCAAAGTCATGACAGCACCTGAATCGATTTTATATCGCCGTGAAGTGGGCGATGGGATTGTAGTGGTGAATACGCAACCTGAGCACGTAGTGGCTCTTGAGGAATTGCAGAAAATAGTTTTTCCTACGTTGCATCCTACGTCTCTGATGCGCAGGGAACATTACCTCAATCACATTCGCATCTTTCAGGACGGACAGTTTGTAGCGCTTTACAACGATCGGGTAATCGGCATGACCACCAGCATTCGCTATCATCTGACAACGGATTCGTTTCATACCTTCAATGATGTTCTCGACGGAGGTTTCCTTAATACGCATGAGCCTAATGGTGAATGGCTTTACGGAATGGACATCGGAACGCATCCCGATTTTCGTGGTAAGGGTATAGCCACTTATCTCTACGATGCACGTCAGTCAACAGTACACAAGCTCTCATTGGAAGGCCAGTTCACGTATGGAATGCTCAGTGGCTATGGTGCTGTGCAAAAGAAGATGAGCGCCGAAGAATATTATCAGAAAGTGATTCACCATGAGTTGAAAGACCCTACTGTTTCACGTCAGATGAAAAATGGATTCACGCCGCATGGACTTGTTGCCGGATATGTAGATGATCCGGTCTGTGCGGGCTACTGCGCTTTTCTGATCCGCAAAAATGAACTGCTTACAAAATAATTTTTATCACAGGTTTTATGACAAAGACAATTAAACTGAATGGAACATTGCCTGGGCCCAAAGCTCAGGAGATATTAAAACGTCGCGCCAATGCCGCTCCGGCTGGGTTAGCAAAGTCAACGGAAGTTGTGGTGGCCGATGCGAAAGGTGCAGTAATCACCGACGTTGACGGGAATACCTTGCTTGATTTTGCCGGTGCAATCGGTGTTATGAATATTGGGCATTGTGCCCCCAACGTAGTGAAGGCGATTCAGGCGCAGGTGGAGAAATATATTCATACCTGTACGCTGGTGACGACTGTGGAACCCATGGTGGAGTTGTGCGAACTTCTGAATCAGGTTACCCCCGGGAAATTCCCGAAGAAAACATTGCTGGCCAACTCTGGTAGTGAAGCGGTGGAAAATGCCGTGAACATTGCACGATATTATACTAAACGCAAAGGAGTAATTTGTTTTGAAGGCGGATATCACGGTCGGACTTTGCTTACACTAAGTCTTACTTCGAAGTACGGTTTGTTCAAGAAGGGTATGGGACCATTTGCCGGAGATATTTATCGCTTGCCGGCGCCAAACGTGTTTAGAAAACCCGATCAGTTTACGGAGAAAGAATACATTGATTATTGCATTCAGAATTTGCGTAATGCCCTCATTTCACAAATCGATGCTTCTGATCTGGCGGCTATTTTGATTGAGCCGGTACAAGGCGAGGGAGGATTCATCCCGATGCCCGCTGAATTTTTACATGAGATCAGAAAAATCTGTTATGAGACAGGAGCGGTGATGATCGGTGATGAAATTCAAAGCGGTTTTGGTCGCACAGGGAAGTTATTCGCATTCGATCATTACGATATGGCACCTGATATTATCACTACCGCAAAATCCCTTGGCGCAGGCATGCCGATTTCCGCAACAGTAGGAAGAGATGAGATTATGGACGCCGTTCACCTCGGGGGGATCGGTGGAACTTACGGAGGTGCGCCTGTTACCTGCGTGGCTGCTATCGAAGTGATAAAGGAAATGACTACGCCGGCTTTTATGAAACAGGCGGAACATGTAGGGGCGATCATGAAACAGCGATTGGAAGAATGGAAAAACAAATACAGCATCATCGGGGATGTGCGTGGCTTAGGGGCGATGATGCTGGTGGAGTTTGTGAAAGACAGAAAGACCAAGACTCCAGACCCTGATCTGACATTGAAAATTATTAAAGATGCAGTTGCGAACGGTATTGTGTTGATCCGTGCAGGCTTGTATAGCAATTGCATTCGTCTGTTGCCTCCGTTGGTGATCACCGATGATCAATTGCACGAAGGCCTTGATGTGTTGGAAGCGGCTATAGCACGCGGGCAGAATGGGTAATGTAGAAGAAGAACTGAGTTTTAAGGTTGAGAAATTAAGTTTCATAGAATTCATTCATAAACTCTAGATGCCGGACACGTACTCTCAAATAACTATTCATGCGGTCTTTGCGGTCAAGAATCGGGAGAATTACATCACGGTGGAGTGGCGTGACAAGCTTCATCGATATATCGCTGGAATTATTACCAACAAAGGCGCCAAGGCTTTGGCTGTTGGAGGTTGGAAAGATCATGTTCATATTTTATTCGGGCTACCAGTTACCGTGTCGGTGGCTGACTTCATGAGTGCAGTAAAAGCCAATAGCAGTAAGTGGATTAACGAGCAAGGTTATGTGAAAGGGAAGTTTCAATGGCAGTCGGGGTATGGTGCATTTTCTTTTTCAAAAAGTCAGCGAGACGTAGTCATCAAGTACATCATGAATCAGGAAGAGCATCATAGGATAAAATCTTTTAGAGAAGAGTACTTAAACATGCTAAATGATTTTGAAGTGGATTTTGATGATCAATATCTGTTTGAATTTTATGACGGGTAAAGGTGTCGCCCCTCCGGGGCTAAGTTAAGATGGAGGAAAGGTTACCAAAATTTCGGCCCTCCAAGCCTGAAACATCAAAGTGCTCCAAGTGGGTGACAATATCGAAGGTGGAGAACGAGGAAGGATGAAGCAATGTATTTAGCCCCGGAGGGGCGATACTTTGGTAGAGCTTAATTTATGTATAGGTGTCGCCCCGCTGGGGCTCGGAAGAAAGTGGAAGGATATAGTTACCAAAATTTCGGCCCTCCGGGCCTGAAACATCAAAGTGCTACAAGCGCTATGACAAGGTGGTATATGGATGAAGGAAGGTATTTAGCCCCGGAGGGGCGATACTATGGTAGAGTAAAATGGTGTGAGAACAATAAGCCCCTAAGGGGCGATATTGAATTTTATGGCGAGTAATGTAGGAGTTTCGCCCCGCTGGGGCTCGGTGAAAAAAGGAAGGACTAGTTACCAAAATTTCGGCCCTCCGGGCCTGAAACATCAAAGGGCTCCAAGCGCGGTGATAAGGTGGTAAATGGAGGATGATTAAAGAGGTTATTAGCCCCGGAGGGGCGATACTATGGTAGAACAAAGCAAAGTGGAATATAGAGCCCCAGCGGGGCGACAATTTGTTAAAATGATAACGATAGATAAAAAATAAAGAGCTTTAATCAGCCTCTGTCAATGGAATCAATACTCTACCATAACGCCAGCATCCTTACACAAAATTCAAAGCAACCTTTGGCCGAAGCCATGCTTGTCGAAAATGGAAAGTTTGTTGCCGTAGGAAGATGGAAAGATGTGGAGCACTTCGCAACTACCGCAACAACACGCATTGATTTAAAAGGAAAAACCGTACTGCCTGGATTCAACGACGCACATATTCATCTTTGGAAAATCGGACAATTGGCATCGTTCATCATCGACTTACGTGGCGTAAAAAACATACCCGAACTTCAGGCGAAAGTAAAAGCTAGTCTACTAAATGTAACACCGGGAACATGGGTGACGGGCAGGGGATTCAATGAACAGGTGCTTGAAGAAAAGAGAATGCCTACCGCTGAAGACCTTGACGCCATTAGTAATCAACACCCAATTTATCTCATCCGAACGTGCGCTCACATCGCGGTGGTGAATAGCCTTGCGGTGGAGATGGCAGGCGTAACAACTTCAACTTCCGCTCCACAGGGCGGTGTGATCGGCAAAGATGAAAAGGGGAATCTTACTGGGGCCTTTTATGAAACAGCGCTCGGCCTAATCACAAAGCACATCCCGCCTCCGTCGCAGAAGGATTATGAAAACATGATCGAGGGAGGAATAAGGAAAATGCTGGAGCTTGGAATTACCAGCGTCACTGATCCGGCCGCGCATCCTGAATTGCTGGAAGCGTACTATAGCTATACTTCAAAGAAGAATCCTGCTATTCGCCTGAATGTATTTCCCATTCTTTTGCCTGACGGTGGAGACAAGCCTTTCCCAATTCCTAAGCTGCATCAATCCGATTTCTTGTCGGTCGATACGGTAAAGTTTTTTTCCGATGGTGGATTAAGTGGCAAGACAGCCTCGCTGGAGCGACCTTATAAAAACTCTACGGACTATGGTGTGCTTCGCCTCGACCCCGACCAGTTTTTTCAGCTTGCGAGCGAAGCACAACAAAAAGGATTTCGTGTGGCCACACACGCCATCGGCGACAGGGCGATTGATCTAGTGCTTCGTACATACAAAAAACTTCACGCTCAGTTTGGTGATACCCGTAACCGGTTGGAGCACTTCGGTCTTCCGAAGTCAAACCATATCGATGACATGGAGGCGTTTCGTTTTGTAGCGGTCCCACAACCTGTTTTTCTTTTTGAGCTCGGCGAGAATTTTATTCAAGCCCTGGATGAGTATTACCTTTCTTTTTGTTATCCGATCCGATCGTTGCTGGAAAGAAATATTCCCGTGGCTCTTTCCACCGATGGACCTGTCGTTAGTAATGTAAATCCCTGGAGCAATATTAAAAATGCGATTCAGCGAAAGTCGAGGTTAGGAAATTGGATTTCACCGAACGAGTCGATATCCCTGAAGGAAGCGATGTACGCCTATACTATGGGAAGTGCTTTTGCCGAAGGCAAAGAGAAATTCAAAGGCTCAATCGCGCCGCATTATCTGGCCGACTTTATAATCGTAAATCAAAATCCATTTGATGTAAGTGACGATCAACTTGATTCTATCATTGTCGAAGAGACACACGTGAATGGAGTTTGTATGTGGAAGAAATAAATACAACAATCAAAGATTTTATGTTCGATATAAAAAAATTAGCACCAACCCTTACTGCGAAGCAATACATTAATGGCGAGTGGCTCGACGCTGCCAACGGTAAAACCTGGGATGTAATCAATCCGGCTACGGAGGAAAGTATCATATCCGTGCCTTTTGGCGATGATGCCGATTGTCGCGCAGCCATTGAGTCCGCTGATGCAGCTTTCAAAACATGGTCCAGAACCAATCCGCATGAACGCGCTGTGGTGTTGAAGAAAGCTGCCGCCTTGATGCACGAGCGACTGAATGAATACGCTAAAATCACTGTGTTGGAAAGCGGAAAGCCTTTGGCGGAAGCCATCGGTGAGTGGCGTGTGTCGGCTAATTTTTTTGAGTGGTATGCCGAGGAAGGGAAACGAAATTATGGCATGGTGATTCCGGCCAACCGCAATAACAAGCGCATGTCGGTGATTCATCAGCCGATGGGAGTAATCGGAGCGATTACAGCATGGAACTTCCCCGCGTACAATCCGGCGCGCTGCTGGTCGGCGGCGTTAGGTGCTGGGTGCACGGTGGTTGCCAAAGTTTCCGAATACACGCCCCTTACGGGAATGTTGCTCGCGCAATGTTTGCACGAAGCAGGGTTGCCAAAAGGTGTACTCAATGTAGTCAATGGTGTACCTGCAAAAATTGGCGAGGAAATGCTGATCAATAATAAAGTCAGAAAGATCAGTTTCACCGGAAGCACACGCGTAGGAAAACTGTTAATGGACGGTGCGTCCAAAACCGTGAAGCGACTTTCACTTGAACTCGGAGGAAATGCTCCGGTTATTATTTTCCCTGATGTCGATGTGCGCAAAGTGGCGGAAGAATCGGTGGTGGCGAAACTTCGCAATGCCGGCCAAGTGTGCATTGCGCCGCAGCGTTACATCGTGCATGAATCGATTGTGAAGGAATTCACGCAACATGCTACGGCGAAAATGAAAAGCATGAAAGTAGGTTTTGGTTTGGATCAGGGAACGGAAATGGGACCGATGATCAACGCGATACAACGCGATAATCTGGAAAAACTAATTCACCAATCGAAGACTAATGGTGCGGAGATTCTCACCGGAGGAAATCGCGGAGAAACCTCGAAGGGATACTTTTTTCAACCGACGTTGATTCAACCGCAAGCACAAACCAACCCGATTTTTCAAAATGAAATTTTTGGTCCGGTGATGCCCGTCTTACCTTTTAGTTCGGAAGAGGAAGCGATACAGATGGCCAACGCCACCGAATACGGACTCGCATCGTACCTGTGGACTAACGATTTGAAAACGAGTATTCGCGTGTCAGAGCAAATTGAATTCGGCATGGTGGGAATCAACGAATGGTACCCGCAGGCTTTCGAAGCGCCTTTCGGCGGATGGAAACAAAGTGGCCTCGGCTATGAATGCGGTAAAGATGGACTCGAAGAGTATCAGGAGAAAAAACTGATCAGCATCGGTGGTTTATAACTTTTTCTGAATGAAATTGGTTGGCATAAAATTCTGATCTTTAACCTCAATGCACGATTACGGTTTACTCACTTTACTTCCGGTTTTGTTGGTGATTGTGGTGGCCACCATCACACGTTCCTCGTTCGAGCCACTCGTGATCGGCATTCTCGCCGGATGTGTGATTGCCTATCGCGAAGATTTCCTGACCAAGTTCCTTGAACACATCACTACGGCGCTGACCGACAAAAGCAGTGGCTGGGTAATTTTGGTGTGCATGCTTTACGGATCGCTCATCACGATGATGATCCGCGGCGGTGGCACGGTTGCTTTTAGTAATTTTCTGTTGCGATTTGTTCACAACCGGCGTACGGCTTTGCTTGCCGCGTGGGTTCTTGGGCTCCTTATTTTTGTTGACGACTATCTTCATTCGCTGGCGGTAGGGGCTGCGATGAAGAAAATCACTGACCGCTATTTGATTTCACGTGAGCTGCTGGCGTACATCGTTCACGCTACGTCGGCGCCGCTTTGTATTCTTCTTCCCATTTCCACTTGGTCGATTTTTATTAGTGGTATTCTGGTAAAAAATAATATCGCTGCGCCGGGTCAGGGCATGCAGGCCTACATGCACGCGATGCCCTACATGGTATTCGGCTTTGTAGGAATTGCGCTGGTTTTTCTTGTAGCGATGGGCTGGTTTCCGATCATCGGCAAAATGAAACAAGCAGAACTTCGCGCGTCAACAGGAGTTACTGTTCCTCCCGATCCTGGTAAGTTGGTTGAGCCGGTTGACAAAGACACCGAGTTGAACTCCAAATCCAAGCTGAGTTACTTTTTACTGCCGCTAATTGTGTTGCTCGCGACCACGGTTTATTTTGATTTCGATGCACTGAAAGGCGCGCTCATCGCCAACTTTTTTACATTCTTTTATCTGTTCCTTGATCGCGCTATGACGCTGCGTCACTTGTCGGATTCCATTCTGAAGGGATTCAATACCATTTTGTTTCCGATCATACTGGTGATTCTTGCGTTTGCACTGAAGTTAGTGAACGATGACCTTAATCTTGTGCCGTATGTGATTTCGCACGTGGAGCCTTACATGAACAAAGCCTTATTTCCCGCCATCGCTTTTTTAACACTCGCGGCCATCGCCTTCCTCACCGGTTCGTCGTGGGACTTGTATGTGATTGCGATTCCCCTGATGATTCCGCTGGCGCAAAGCTTAGGCGCTAATGTGTGGGTGGCGGTGAGTGTAGTAACCTGCGCAGGAGCTTTCGGTTCAAACACGGGATTCTTTAGCGATTCTACTATTTTATCAGCTTCCTCTACGGAATGCCCCACCATGGTTCATGCTCTCACACAATTACCGTATTCGTTGATTGCCTTAGGTGGCTCTGTCATCGTATATTTAGTGATTGGTGTTTTAATGAGCTAATCCTAAACCGACCCGCCTATGACCTCCATGTTGAACCGTGTGCATCACACGTCCATCATTTGCTCTGACTATAAGAAGTCGAAGCACTTTTATACGGAAATATTAGGATTGAAAGTGCTGAGGGAAACCTATCGCAAAGAGCGCGATTCCTACAAACTTGATCTCGCGTTGCACGGGCAGTATGTGATTGAACTTTTCTCTTTCCCCAATCCTCCCGCACGGCCCTCGCGTCCGGAAGCAGCAGGGTTGAGACATATTGCCTTCGAAGTGGAGGATCTTCTCATGGTTTGCGAATTGCTGAAGAAAAGAAACGTAGCGGTGGAGCCCATTCGCGTCGATGAAAACACCAACAAGCGATTTACATTTATTGCCGACCCTGATGATTTGCCGATCGAATTCTACGAACGATAAATTATCGGCTACTCTTTCGCTTCGTAGATGACCTTGCCATCAAAAACAGTAACAAGCACTTTCGTTTCGAAGGTCTTCATCGGCTCAATGGAAAATAGATCCTGCGAAAGCACCACCAGATCCGCCAGCTGACCAGCCGCGATTTTTCCTTTCTTGTTTTCTTCCATTGAAGAGAAAGCTCCTCCCTGGGTATAGGCGATCAGTGCATCGGTGATGGAGAGTTTTTGTTCAGGCACCCAGCCTTCTTTCGGTTCACCTTCTACTGTTCTTCGGGTCACTGCGGTGTGCAGACCGCGGATGGGATTGATGTTTACAGATGCCGGCCAATCGCTGCTGAACACCAGATGTCCACCGGCTTTGAGCATCGACGCCCAGGCAAACGAATAGGGCAGGCGATCCTTACCGACGCCATCGGCCCACACACTTACGGTGCCGGGCTCGGCGTGAATCGGTTCCATGGACGGAAGCACGCCAAGTGATGCGAACCGGGGAAGGTCGTCAGGGTTTATGGTTTCGATATGTTCGATCCGATTTCGCGAATGTGAATTGTTTGTCTTCGCTGCCAGTTCATAGGCATTGAGCGCTTCGCGCACGGCGCGGTCGCCGATGGCGTGTGTGTATACCTGAAATCCTAGTTTATCAAACTCAGTAACAAGCGAGTTGTATTTGTCTAGCGGAAGGGCAAGTGTGCCGGTAGGGTTCGCTTCACGCGGCGATAGATTACTGTAGGGCTTTAGCATTCCTGCTGTGTGCGATTCGATCACGCCATCCAACACAAACTTTACATTTCGCGCTGTAAGTCTCGTATTGCGACCGGCGCTGTCTTTCAGAAAGGAATAGGTTTTTATTTCTTCCGGTGTAGTGGACGCGTTGACAGAGAACGCCGCCGCCACGCGAAGCGGAAGCTCGTTCTTAGCAAGCAATTCTTTGTACAGGTAAAATTCATCTACCGACCCGCTGCAGTTGCCGATGCTGGTAATGCCCAGCGAGCTGGCCAGTGCGATTCCCTTGCGCAGCGCCGACAGCTTTTCTGCTTTGGATAGCGCCGGAATACTATCGCCGACAAGGCTCATGGCTTTTTCCTTAAACACACCCGTAGGTTCTCCTTTGGCATTGCGCACCATTTCGCCGAACTCGGTGAACGTTGTCCCTTTGTTCACCTTAGCCATGCGCAACGCTGCGCTGTTGGCCCACGCGCTATGACCGTCGTAGGCTTTGATAAATACAGGCCGGTCGGCGAGGGCGGAGTCAAGAATTTCCTTCGTCGGTAGTCCTCCCGGAAACATGGTGTACTGCCAGCCGCGGCCGGTGATCCACAGCTTGTCCGGATTTTCCTTAGCAAAGGTTTTAATTCGCTTCACCACGTCGGCAATGTCAAGGGCGTCGTTGAGGTTTACTTCCGTGAGGCCGATGGAGCCATTGAGGAAATGAATGTGCGCATCGTTGAATCCGGGAATGACCAACTTGCCTTGCAGGTCAATTATTTTGGTCTCGGGGCCAACCAGCTTCTTTATTTCTTCCGAAGTTCCGACCCTAAAAATAGTATCACCCTTCACAGAAACTGCCTCTGCAAATGAGGCGGAGTCGCTGCCCGTCCACACTTTGCCATTGATGAGTACCAGGTCAGCCGTGGTTTTTTTTGAACTACAACCTCCGGCGACGAGGAGTAAACACAAAAGCACAAAGGAAAGGAAGCGACTGAGCATAAGGTAGTTGGTTTAGGGTTAGTGCAATTTAATGAAATCTACTTTCTTCCCGTGCAACCTTACGGAATATCCGTGGTCTTAAACAATAAATTTCCCTATACTGTTACCTTTTCACAAAACCGGAGTACTCCTGATTAAATCCTTTGACCATGCTTAAAAATTATCTGCTCGTTACCCTGCGCAGCCTTCGCAAAAATGTCACCTATTCGTTTATCAACATCGCCGGGCTTTCTATTGGAATTACCTGCAGTGTGTTGATTTTGCTTTGGGTATTCGACGAGCTGTCGTATGATAAGTTTCTGCCTAAGAACGACCGGCTTTATCAGGTGTGGATCAACGCCACCTTCGATGGAAAAATTAATTCGTGGACATCGTTGCCGCTCCCTGCCTATGAGGCATTGAAATCCGAGAATAGTAATATTAAAAACACCTGCGTCACCGACTGGGGTGGAGATCACCTGTTTACTGTTGGCGACAAACGCATTACCAAACGCGCTTTCTATGCCAGCGAGGAATTCCTTGAGATGTTTCAGTTTCCGCTGGTGAAAGGCGATGCCGCTACCGTGCTGGATGACCCTACTTCTATTGTGATTACCGAAGAGATGGCCAAGACCTTTTTTGGTGATACCGACCCGATCAATCAGATCGTGCGGGTGGACAACAAGAATGACCTGAAGGTGACTGGTGTGTTGAAAAACGTTCCAACCAATTCTTCGTTCCGATTTGATTTTTTGTTGACCTGGAAATTAAATGAGCAGAACAACAACTGGGTAAAAGAATCGAAGACCAACTGGGGCAACAACTCTTTCCAGATATTTATGGAGTTGAATGATCCGGCTCAGGTGGCTACTGTAAATACGGCAATCAAAGAAGTCATCATGAAGAAGGATCCCGAAGATTTTAGACGGGAATTGTTTCTGCATCCGTTGCTCAAGTGGCGGCTTACTTCTGAATTTGAAAATGGAAAAGAAGGCGAGGGGAGAATGGCCTTTGTAAAACTGTTTGGCCTTATCGCCATTTTCGTGTTGGTCATTGCCTGTATCAACTTTATGAACTTATCTACCGCGCGGTCTGAGCGAAGAGCGCGTGAGGTGGGCATTCGCAAAAGTGTGGGGTCACGGCGCCACGAACTCATCTTCCAGTTTATCGGCGAGTCGCTCTTTATATCCATGTTGGCGTTTGTCCTCGCCATTCTGGTGGCGCAGTTGGTGTTGCCTTACTATAATAACCTGGTCGATAAAAAACTTTTCATCGATTATGCGTCTAAGGAGTTTTGGATCTTTGCCGCCTCCCTGATTTTCTTTACCGGCATTGTGTCGGGTAGCTATCCTGCCTTTTATCTTTCGTCGTTTCAGGCGGTGAAGGTGTTGAAAGGCAAAGTGCAGGTAGGCAAAAACGCGAGCATGCCGCGCAAAGTGCTGGTGACGTTGCAGTTTGGGTTCTCGATCTTCCTCATCATCGGTACGATCATCATCTATCAGCAGATTCAGCATGTGAAAAGCAGAACGCTTGGCTATGACCAGCAAAACCTGATCACGGTGGATTACACTGAAGAGATCGGAAAGAATTTCCGTTCTATTAAAGCTGAGTTGCTGCAGTCCGGCGCCGTGAATGCAGTGACCAAATCCAACAGTCCGATCACGGAGATTCACTCGAATAACTTCCTCGGCTGGCCGGGAAAACCGGAGACGCTTAAAGTAATCTTTGCTACTATTGCTACGGAGTACGACTACACCAAAACAATGGGCATCAAAATACTGGAAGGCCGCGACTTCTCGGAAGATTTCAAGAGCGACACGTTGGCCATCATGATCAATAAAGCGGGCTTGGACCTGATGCAACTGAAAAACCCCATTGGAGAAAAGCTGGAATTGTGGGGACGGAAAAGGGAGCTGATTGGTATTGTGGACAATGTGCTGATGGGAGATCCTTTCCAACAGGCAAGGCCGATGTTCTTTGTTTTGAATCCGGAGTGGGCAGGCGCGGTTACGATCCGGTTAGAGAAAACCAAAGACCTTCAGGAATCACTTCGCAAAGTAGAAGCTGTTTTTAAAAAATACAGTCCTGCATATCCTTTTGAATACAAGTTTGCCGACCTGGAGTTTGCCAAAAAATTCACCGACATTAATATGACCAGTCGACTGGCGTCGCTCTTTGCGTTGCTCGCGATACTGATCACCGGACTTGGTTTGTTTGGCCTCGCTGCCTTCGCCGCCGAGCAGCGCACCAAAGAAATAGGCATTCGCAAGGTGATGGGCGCGTCGGTGCCGAGCTTGGTCGGACTGATGTCCAAAGACTTTTCACGACTTGTCATTATCGCGTTCACTATTTCGTCGCCGGTGGCGTGGTGGCTGTTGAACAGTCATCTGGAGCAATACAAGTACCGCGTGGAAATCGGCTGGTGGGTATTTCCGCTCACCGGACTAATTGCGTTGACGTTTGCACTGGCCATCGTCAGCACACAGGCGCTGCGCGCGGCGCATGCTAACCCGGCGGTGTCGCTCAGGAACGACTGACGTACTTTCTAAACAAGAAGAAATAAAATCCTCCGGCCACCGACGAGCCGATGAGCATTCCCATAAGGATGTCGAAAGGATAGTGAACACCTAAGTAAATCCGTGAGGTAGCGACCAGCGATGCCCACAGCAACATGGGGATAGCTACAGTCCAGCGTGGAAACAAAAGGATAAGTGCGATGGCGGAAGAAAACGCTTCGGTGGTATGACCGGACGGTAAGGAATATCCGCCGCCCACGCTGAGTTGTACAATCCGCGTATCTACTTCGTAAGGACGAGGTTCGGAAAACGTGCGCTTCATCACGTACGAGATAAGTCCGGCGATGGCGATACTTAATAATACATACAGCAGCGACAGCCTGCTCTTCTTTTTATCTGAAGATTTATTGAATTCTGCCACGACAGCAATTGCCAACGGAATTCCCATGCTGAAGTAGTTGACCGAATCAGAAAAGAATTGAAAGAACTGAACCGTACCCGTAGCTTCCGGATCCTGCCACCAGGCGATAAAGTCAAGCTGAGGCAAGTGATACACCGCCACAAGGCCGATGACCAGAGCGGCCAGCCATAGGCCAATGCTTGTGGGCTTAATAGGATGCGGATTCATTCGATGAGGTTAAAATAAAGGCACAAATATACGGGAGAGAAGGAGTTAGTAGGTAGTAGGTGGGAGATAGTATGTAGTAGATAGTAGATAGTAGATAGTAGATACTTCGTCGGGCACTCCAATTTGAACTATTATCTAATAGTATAGTTGTCTTGCCGGACAGCTAGGCGCGGGGCAAGTGCGCGATCCGGCATCCCGTTCGGGTGACACTTGATCATTTAATATTCATTCAAAATTCAATCATTGTCTAGACCCCGTAGGGGTCAAAGCTTTGTAGAAAAATAATTGTAGAGGCAAGGGCCCGACCCCGTAGGGGTCGAACATGCTGAGTTATCTGTTAATTGCTAATTGTTATCCACGCTATTCACAATTAACGAATAACCAATAGCATCTTCAAAGGGACACCGAAACGCGCTCCGCTCAGCGCACATTTCCGTTCTGTGTGACAGGGAAATGGTGAAGTTCTCTGCATGGCGCACTAAAATTGACATCAGTCATGTAACTATAGACACCTTGCGGACCGCAACAGACCACTCCAAACCTGCTTTAGCCGCCTTTTGGTCTGAATTTGACACCCTCCAGAAGGAAACGGAGAACATGCGTCAGACATTAGATGAAGTCCGACGGGAATCAGAGAACATACGACAGACTTCAGATGAAGTCCGTCAGGAAACAGAGAACATGCGACAGACTTCAGATGAAGTCCGTCAGGAAACAGAGAACATGCGTCAGACATTAGATGAAGTCTGACGTGAAATAGAGAACATGCGACAGACTTCAGATGAAGTCCGACAGGAATTAGAGAACATGCGTCAGACATTAGATGAAGTCCGACGGGAATCAGAGAACATACGACAGACTTCAGATGAAGTCCGACAGGAATTAGAGAACATGCGTCAGACATTAGATGAAGTCCGTCGGGAATCAGAGAACATGCGACAGACTTCAGATGAAGTCCGACAGGAATCAGAGAACATGCGTCGGACATTAGATGAAGTCTGACGGGAAATAGAGAACATACGACAGACTTCAGATGAAGTCCGTCAGGAAACAGAGAACATGCGTCGGACATTAGATGAAGTCGGTCAGGAAATAGAGAACATACGACAGACTTTAGATGAAGTCCGTCAGGAAACAGAGAACATACGTCGGACATCAGTTGAAGTCAGTCGGAGTTAGGCAAAATACCTATCCCAATAGCTTATTTGGCCTTGGAAGTTGGCTAACGGGCTGCATCCGGTAGCCATTAGCAAGCGGATAATGCGTAATTCATCGCGCAAAACCACTCTGGAGAGCACAGTATTGATTAATGACTAGCAGCCGGCGTTGGAGAAGAAACGTCAAAAGTGTATTTTGAGGGGGGACTGGGGGATTTGCGCAATACGTGCATATATTCGGATGTTGGCGGCAAGTCATTAAATAAATTGGAAGAGTGACCTTAGACATTAATGAAGACATTCGCAATTTTTCCGACAATCTCAGTTTTCATTTTGACCTTTAGCGTTCTAAAAGGACAATTCGGCTTTGGGACAAAGAAAAATTTAATTTGGAGTACAGTAACAACAATAGGTTTTGGCGGACTCTTTATCGCTGGATTAAAATTATTTTTGGAATGGGCATGGATTTTAGTGTTGAGTAATGTCACCTTCGGACTCATGCTCGTTCCTGTTCTAACATTTACAATTGACGGTTTCTTCCCTGTCGCCACCGGACAAAGTCGTTGGATAAGATTATTCGGAATCGGGCTAGCCTCAATTATAATAACAGCCGGACTCCTTGGAGTGTCAATATTTTTTGCTCTGGCATATAATCCCATGGATCCTGGGCCAAAATAAAAATTAGAAAAATTATAGAGGTGGACAGAGATGACTGCAATAAAACAATTGTTCCCTCGGAAGGAGCACTGGTGTACCGCTGACAAAGCGCCATTTAATTTTATGCCCGAAGTTCACAACGCGAGTCTCCCAATATTTATCAGGATCATTTAACTTGCGTTGCCTGTGTGGTCATAAATACAGATAGGGTGGCTGCCATTTTTCGGACAAAATATTAAACTGACTGATGGACAAATCATTTTATTTTGCTCTGCCATTGAACGAGGATGCTCATCGAGCGAAGTATGGACTAGAGAGTTATTTATTAGATGATTTTAAACCTAACTCTGAGATCGTTGACTTTGACTGCGCGATAATTGTATTCCCAACGGACAAACAACTTCAACATCACAAAGAAATTCAACAGGAGTACTTTGACGAAAGTGTTCAATGTAACAGAGACTACTATGACATGATTAGGGAAAAGATTGAAACAGTTGGGGTAAAGACTATTTCGACTCGCGGGGAATATTTGAGATTGATTGGAGAAAAGAAGACTTGGAATTTAACACTTAGAAAAGACTATCTACCACCGTGGAATTTAGTTTTCTTTACACGTAACCAAAGACCTAAGATTATTTCCCCTGCTGAATTCGGGACAGAATTGGTTGCATCATATTTTAATGCAGGACAACAGGCCAGCAACTAATAAAGCAATTATGGCGCATAACCTTAATGCGATGAGAATAATCTTTTGCGACAATTTAATTGACAGGAAAGTTGATCCTGACTTTGAAGAAGAATATAAATCAGCTGTAGCTCATGGTTTTCAGGTTGGACTAATAAGTTTTGAAGATCTTAACGATTCAAACATTGCAAAATCAATTTCAAGGATAGGGGTATCAGATGAGTTAGAGTTAGCTATTTACAGAGGATGGATGATTCACCCCGACAAATACAAACTTCTCTACGAAGGACTACTAAAGAAAAAAGTAAAGCTTATCAACTCCCCGGAGGAGTATATGACTTGTCATTACTTACCATTGTCCTATGATTTTATTAAAGAATTGACTCCTTTTACCAATTGGACAGCGTTAAAGGGAAGAGTCGACTTTGACAAGGTATATGAACTGACTAGTGTTTTTAATGACCAACCAATCATTGTTAAGGACTACGTTAAATCCCAAAAGCACAATTGGACTGAGGCTTGTTTCATACCAAAGGCATCAGACAAAGAGTCTGTCAGGAAAGTAGTTTCTAATTTTATCGATTTGCAAGGCGAGGGATTAAACGTGGGACTAGTCTTTAGAAAATTTGAAGAACTTGAATTTTTGACAAACCATTCAAAGAGTCAAATGCCATTGACGAAGGAATTCAGATTGTTTTTCTTAAACGAACGAATTATTCAAGTATTTAATTATTGGGACGAAGGTGATTACGGTGATACAACCCCAGACCTAAAAAAATTTGAGAGTATTGGTCTAACCATAAAAAGCAATTTCTTTACGATGGACATAGCAAAAAAGAAAGATGGGGACTGGATAATAATGGAATTGGGTGACGGGCAAGTTTCAGGGCTGCCGGACAATGCAGATAAGACTAACTTTTATAGGGTGTTGAAACAAAATACGCTACAACAATAGGAATTGTGTGGGACGCGTTTTGCTCTCCGCGGTGTCTCGCTTCAGGTTCGCTAGGGGTTGTAGAGTGCGTCGTTCGAGGTTGATGGTAATGCAAACAGAGAAATGGAACATTCAGATAAAATGACGAATTACTTAATTGTGCCAGGACTTGGAAATTCAGGGCCAGAACATTGGCAGACTTATTTTGAAAATTCAGGAGACAACTTTTACAGAATTGAACAAGAAGAGTGGGAGGCACCTACGTGTGAAGAATGGATAGCGACTATCGATCGAAAGGTGTTGGACTTTGACCTTTCTACTGTGGTGCTGATAGGGCACAGTTTGGGATGTGCAACAATTGCTCATTGGTCAAAAAAGTACAAGCGACAAATTAAAGGAGCTTTACTAGTGGCGCCAAGCGACCTGGAAGCAGCACACTATACTTTTCCGGCAAAAGGTTTTGCGCCAATTCCGCTTGAAAAGATAAACTTCAAAACAATTGTGGTGGCAAGTACCGATGATGTTTGGGTGTCATTGGCCAGAGCAAGATTTTTTGCCGACAGTTGGGGAAGCGAATTTATCAATATTGGCAACGCAGGACACATCAATGTAGCTTCGGGGCATACAAACTGGGACGAAGGATTGAAAATATTGGAAAGACTCGGTTGACAAGAGCGAGTGAAAGGCTAACTTGGTAATGAGACCAAAGGGATATAAAGCTATGACAATGAGACTAATCATTGTAGTAATTCTTATCGGAATAATGAGGTCGGCTTTCGGCCAAGATTCAGTTGTATTTGACAACACACCATTTATTCCTAATTCAACAACTTGCGAAAAAGCAGCCACTCAGGCGGACATAGACAGTAAAGCCAATACTCTAAGAATAGCTCGCGGACCGCTATTCGGAGACGAATACGAAAGGTTTTATCGAAATTATATGGTCACAAAATATGGGATCGAAATTGTGGGTAGAGGGTGTATTACCTTCGACTTTGAATATTGCTACACTGACCGGATGCAGAAAATAATTGAGGCTAAGAACGGAGACAATTTTTTCATTAGAACAGAAGACTCAATTAAGAAAGAGTTTAAGATTTTTAAAACGCTGGTACCCGCACAGAGAAAAAAGTACATAGACTTTGATTTCACTTATAAAATTGTTGACCACAAGGCCGACTACATTGAAGGTTATGCAAACTTGGTTAAGGAACTTCATAAGAGAATAGACTTTTCAAAACTTGACTTTCAAGGAAAAATCATTGGACTGAATCTTGTCATTGGACAAACCGGAGCGGTGAATAAATGTGAAGTGTTATCAAAGGGGCTTTCTGGAGCAGACGCCGAGAAAATTAAAAATACTGTTAAAGAACTCCATTGGATTCCGGCAAGGCTTTACGGTTTTGAAGTAAAGTCTGAAAAAATAATAGGCATCCCGACAACGTTGGACTAAATGCAAGGCCGCAGCTTAGTTTGATTGAGCCGAGTTGGGACTTTGAATCCGCACGAACCGCCAACATTATGTTTGCGATATAGTGGGGTGCCGTATGAACGAAAAGTGCTATCTTCGTTCAACGTTTTGTGCCAAGGACAGGACGCGGCTTCGAAGACCCACCACTGCGCAAACACATGTCGTTGGCGGTCATTGTAACGAACTCTAAAATATAAGCTTTGAATTTTTTGCACACCACGTTCAATAGGCAGTTGTGGGCGAAATCCTTTTAACAAAAGGAAAGTAAATTTTATTTTGACTTGTAATGTTTATGAATTTAAGAAGAAAAACTAATTACTGAGCGTAACTTCATACATCAAAGAAAACAAGTCAGCAGACAGATAACTTAAGCATTAAAAACTATCTACTAAAATAAATTTTAATATGACTTTCCATAAAACGGCGTTAGAATTTAACCAACTAGTTTCACAGCAGAAATTCATAGAAGCATTGAAATTTTATGACAACAACATTGTTTCAACCGACAACTTACATTCACCCGTAATAGGAATATCTTCCTTGGAAACCAAAACAAAGGATTTTATTGAAAATGCAATAATTGAGACAATTGAAATAGTTTCATTACTCTCGGAGAATAATTTATCTGCCACTAATTTTTATTATGCTTACGAACATAAATCGCTTGGGAAATTTAGGGGACACCGATTTTCAGTTCAAAGGTGGAAGAATAACAAAATCATTCAGGAAAATCATTTTTATAACGAATAGTTGAGCAAAACAACGAACCGCCAACAAAGTGTTTATGTCGGCTTGGGGTTTAGAGTAAATCAAAGTTTCAGTTTTTAGTTAAATTCATTCCCAGCGGAGTCTCGCCTCGGACTCCGCGTAAGTTACTTTCCCCCGCCGCATCATTTTGGATGTTAACAATCTGAAATTGGCACTAAAACCCTGACGAACAAGCATATCGTACTGAATCCATAAGCTGGTCGTTTAACCATTCAACCCGGTTTCCTATTTGCCGCAATCGATTTTTGACCCACCGGAATCCAAAAGTTTCTTTTTTTTTAACAAATAGGTAAAAATCAAACTCATGGTAGTCAAAAATAATTTATTTTGCGACCAAATTGATTTAAACGACAACCACTATGGCAAAACTCAGGTTTGAAGCACTCAAAAAACTGAACGAGCGGCCTAAAATTCATGTCGACCTACCTACTCCCAACATTTCCCAGTTCTTTGGCGAGAATGTATTTGGCATGGATCAAATGCGCGCTACGTTAGCACCCGCGGTTTACAAAAAAGTAAGCAGCGCTATTAAAAACCACGAAAAAATTGATGAAGCTACCGCCGACGCCGTGGCATCAGCCGCAAAAAGCTGGGCTATTGCAAAAGGAGCTACTCATTTTACCCACTGGTTTCAGCCGTTGACCGGCGGTACTGCCGAAAAGCACGATTCATTCTTTGATGCCCTTTCCGGAATTGAGAAATTCAAGGGAAGCGAACTCGTTCAGCAAGAACCTGACGCTTCTTCATTCCCGAGTGGTGGTATCCGTAGCACGTTCGAAGCGCGCGGATATACAGCCTGGGATCCTACGTCGCCCATGTTTTTGTATGGTCGCACCCTAAGTATCCCTACCGTATTCGTTTCGTATACCGGTGAAACCCTTGACGCCAAGTCTCCTTTGCTGAAAGCATTGAAGGCGGTAGATCTTGCAGCTACCCAGGTATGTCAGTTGTTTGATAAAGACATTCAACACGTAGTGGCCTCCCTCGGTCCTGAGCAGGAATATTTTGTAGTAGATGCCGCCCTGTTCAACGCTCGCCCTGACCTCGTGATGGCCGGTCGTTCTGTGTTTGGTCATGCTCCTGCACGTGGCCAGCAATTGGAAGATCATTATTTTGGTGCCATTCCTTCACGTGTATATGATTTCATGCGCGAGTTTGAAATCGAAAGCTGGAAGTTGGGAATTCCTGTGCGCACCCGTCACAACGAAGTGGCGCCAAGCCAGTTTGAGGTGGCGCCTTTGTTTGAAGAAGTAAACGTAGCCAACGACCACAACCAGCTGATGCTGGATGTGATGAGCCGTGTGGCAGAAAAGCATAGCCTGAAAGTGCTGTATCACGAGAAGCCCTTTGCCGGCGTGAACGGTAACGGAAAGCACAACAACTGGTCGCTGATCACGGATACGGGTGTGAACCTGTACGCTCCGTCAAGCTCAGCCCGCGACAACTTACTCTTCTTGACCTTCTTCATCAACACGATCAAGGCGGTGCATGAGCACTCTGATCTGCTCCGCGCAAGTATCGCTACACCGGGCAACGATTTCCGCCTTGGTGCCAACGAAGCGCCTCCGGCGATCATGTCGGTGTTTATCGGTGCACAGATGTCGGCCGTATTGGATGAATTGGAGAAGAAAGGAAATGTGAAGATCGAGAAAGGCGACAACATGTACATGAAATTGGGTATCGACCAGATTCCTGAAATCATTCTTGACGCTACCGATCGCAACCGTACGTCACCTTTTGCCTTTACAGGAAATAAGTTTGAATTCCGTGCTGTAGGTAGCAGCGACAATTGCGCTACGCCGATGACTGCACTGAACCTTATCGTAGCTGACCAATTGGTGAAGTTCTACGACGAAGTGAACAAACTCATTGAGAAAGGCGAAGAGAAACGCCTGGCGATTGTGACTGTACTTCGCAAATACATCAAAGAATCGAAAGACATCCGCTTTGAAGGCGATGGCTATTCTGACGAGTGGGTGAAGGAAGCTGCAAAGCGCAAACTGGGCAACGTGAAGAACATGCCTCGTGCGCTGGATGCCTACCTGACTAAAAAGTCGATTGAGCTTTTTGAAAAGCATGGTGTACTTTCTCACAAGGAAGTGGAAGCCCGCAACGAGATTCGTTTGGAAAGCTATGTGAAGCGTGTGCAGATTGAAGCCCGTGTAATGGGTGACCTGGCCATGAACCACATCATTCCTACGGCGATCAACTACCAAAGCAAATTGATTACCAATGCCAATGGCTTGAAAGGCCTCGGCGTGGACAACAAGACGGTGGTACAAACCATTAAGGAAATCTCCGAACACATTGATATCATCAAGAAAAATGTTCGTGCGATGGTAGAAGAACGCAAGCGTGTCAACAAAATTGCCGATACGCACAAGCGTGCCATCGCGTACTGCGACGATATAAAAGAGAAGTACTTTGATGTAATTCGTGATTCGGTTGACAAACTGGAATTGCTGGTGGACAACGAAGATTGGCCATTGGTGAAGTACAGAGAGTTGTTGTTCTTACGATAACCGACTACCTGGTAAAAAGAAATGGCTGCTCAAAAGGCAGCCATTTTTGTTGTTTGCTGATTTACAATTTAAAAATACATGGTGAGGTTAGGAGGGGCGACCTGATAATATTTTAATTGTTCAAGATTGAATTTGTATCCACCTACCTGAATGAATCCATCGCCCGTAAGGACGTACGAGGTATCAATAACGTAACCGCTGTTGCCGATGTATACTGTTATGTTTTTAATAGAGTAGGCTGCCAGGTCACTCTTTAATTTTGATGCCGTTACTTGCGCCTGGGTGGGAGAGATGCTTTCCTTATGACATGCGCTTACCGAAAACATCAGGATAATCGCCGGGATTAACATTTTCATAATTGTATTTGATTTAGTTGGAGTCGTGTTTGGTTTTTGAACTGAGAAGTTCGAGCACAGCCTGGCGAATCAGTTCGGGATGCTGCCAGGGTACAAAGTGGTTCATGTTGTCCTTCAGAATGAAATCTACCGAAGCTGCGTTGACCAACATTTTCTTTGCAAAATCGGCGTTGGCGGGAGCCACCAGATCGTCTTTATTTCCCTGAATTACTTTGACAGGACAAGTAATGTTCTTCCAGAGCGGCACCATTTCCTGAAGCTCCGGTTTGAGTTTATAAATTTCAAAGTTGGAAGCGCGCAGCGACCGCGGCATCATCCAGCTTAGGAACGGAGTTGCCAACGGCGCTCTGAACCATGTTTCGTTGGGCTCAAGGTCCGGGTCGATAGAGCCGGCCACAATCACGAGCCCATCGACCAGCGACTGATAATCCATTGCCATGCGTGCGATGACTGGTCCACCGAGCGAATGCCCAACCAGAATGACGGGCTTGTTGTTCTTATATTTTTCAAGAATGGGTTTGAGATACGCCGCCTGATTTTTAAGTGACTTCTCGGAATATCCAAAGTTCGAGTCGCCAAACCCGGGCCGGTCAACGGAAATGAGTTGAGCTCTTTTCAATAGCGCCGTGTCGGCCATGAAGTCGATAAACGCACTGAGCGACCCTGGCGATCCGTGTACAAAAATTACAAGCGGCAACCGCTCATCGCCCACGTGCAGATAATTAATCACCCGGTTTTTGCCAATGCTATATTCATGCAAATTTCCTTTGTACTCTTTTTTAGCAAAGAAGGTATCAATTTCGGATTTGCTCATTCGGAACTGCATACATGAATCCATTAGAAACAACAGCCCGCCAAAGATCAGCAGGGAGTAGAGCACTACTTTACGCTTTGTGTTACCGTGGCGAATCACTGCGCGCGAAGAATTTTCTTATAGCTGTTTTGATCGTTGAGAATGCTGACGGAGCGTTTTACCTCTTCGTCGTTGCTAAGGGTAAACTCGGCTGCGCCTTTCTCATAATAGTAACGAGCTACAATTTCATGTTCGAGCATGAATTTTATTGGCTCGCGATAGGTGTTGAAGTCAGCGCCATGGATGTCAGCAATTTTTTGTTTCAATTGCGCGATCTGCGTAGTTAACTGAGGCAGGTAATGACCGTGTTCCGCCTCGTCTTCCAATTCTTTGAGGGCCACATCCATTGGAGTTTTGTAATCGAGTTTCTTTGTCTTCATCCAGTTGACAAACTCCTGATACTCGGCGGCAGTAAGTGAAAAACTCTTGGGTGCCGCAATGGTGGGGTGTGTCGCCGCATAGATGGTTGCGTAATCGAAGAGCAGTCCCTGCCGGTTCAAAGCACTAACTATACTATGGTGCTCATTGGGCGGCATGACTACGTCGGGCTCAATACCACCGCCGTCAAATACCGAACGACCTCGCGACGTTTTGAATTCTTTTTTGATGGAATCGGGCACAGTGCTTACACTGCCGTCTTCCCTTCGGTGAGAGTAGTCGAGCACTTGAATGCACCGGCCGCTTGGTGTGTAATACTTGGCGGTGGTGATTTTCACATACGAGTTGTAAATGAAAGGCTTGCCCATTTGCACCAGACCTTTGCCGTACGAGCGTTCACCTACAATCACGGCACGATCATAATCCTGCAAGGTACCTGCTACAATTTCAGAAGCTGAAGCGCTGCCACGATTGATGATGATGGCTAAAGGAATGTTCTCGTCAAGCGGATTGTTTTGGGTTTCGTAATCGCGTTGTTCGCTTTTCCCTTTGGTGGCAACCACTAATTTTCCTTTCGGAATAAAAAAGTTACAGATGTCAACCGCTTCGTTGAGATGCCCACCTGGGTTTCCGCGTAAGTCGAGGATTATTTTCTTAGCACCTTGTTCTTTCAAAGATTGAATTCCTTTTTTCAACTCCTTGCTGCACTCGCTGGTGAATTCATTGAGTTGTACGATGCCGATATCTTGTCCGGGGATCATTCCGAAAAACGGCACGCTGTTGATTTTAATTTTTTCACGTTTGAACTCAAGCTCAATCAGTTTATCCACGCCGTAGCGCTTCACACTTGCTTTTACCGGTGTGCCGATTTGCCCTTTCATCAGATGAGTCGATTCATCGGGCGACAGAGTAGACAGGTCGCGCCCGTTGAGTTTAACTATTTCGTCGCCAATCTTGAGGCCGTTCTTAAACGCCGGATAGTTTTCGAAAATCATACTCACTACTACGCGGTTGCCGAGATTGATGGTGGTAGCACCGATGCCGCCGTACTGACCGGTATTCATGGTACGGTAATCTTCTACTTCATCCTCAGGAATATAATTGGTGTAAGGATCCAGTTGGTTGAGCATCGCGTCAATGCCATGACGCGCCATGCGGTTGGGATTCACTTCGTCCACATAAAGCGCATTCACTTCTTTAAAGAGCGAACTGAATATTTCAAGGTTCTTAGCCAACTCAAAGAAACGGTCGGCGGGAGGCGTGAAAGAAAGCAACCCCAACGAAACAACAACAGACGTGATTATGATCTTTCTTCTCATGCTACAAAAACAGAAACGGCGTCGCGAAGCATTCAGTTTCGTTTCGCCCTTGAAATTTAAAACTTGTCGGGTATCTGCACGATGCGAACGACGATTTCATGGGGATCGCCATCTTTGTCCAGCAGGTTGAATTTCACCATCGGATTGTCGCGGGTGATGCTGGTTTCCACATGGATGATCTCGTTGTCCTGCAGGTGCTTTTGAATTTCTTTTTGAAGGATGAAAAGGGCGTTGGCCATATCCACTTCCAAAGGACTTGGGTTGTATGAGGATGTTTTCATCGTTGCGTTTTCAGTTAATCGTTAAAGTTAATGGTCTGCGGCCATCGTTTATGACACGATCAACGAAACACCATTAACGAAATTACCAGCGAATGAGCGCAGAGGCCCACGTAAAGCCACTGCCAAATGCCGCTAAACAAAGTAAGTCATTTTCTTTGATTCTTCCTTCTGCCCAGGCCTCGCTCATCGCAATGGGGATGGAGGCCGCCGTGGTGTTTCCGTAGCGCATGATGTTGTTAAACACCTGATCGTCGCGCAACGCAAGCTTTTGCTGTATAAACTGGCTGATTCGCAGGTTTGCCTGATGCGGGATCAGCAGATTGATGTCTTCTTTTTTGAGGTTATTTTTTTCAAGTGCTTCGTTGATCACTTCATTAAACCGCACCACCGCATGTTTGAATACCTGGCTGCCGTTCATCACTACCTTAAATGACGTGGTATCCAGAATTTGTTCAGGCTGCCGTTCGGCGTGAGGCCGGCTGCTGCCCGGATCTTTTACATACAGTTCTTCGGCAAAATGTCCGTCGGAGTGAAGATGGGTAGAGAGAACACCCGGCTTATCGGAGCGCTGAAGGATAGCTGCGCCCGCGCCGTCGCCAAAAATGACAGCGGTGTTGCGTCCGCGTGTGGTGATGTCAAGAGCAGTCGATTGAATCTCGGCCCCTACCACAAGCACGTTCTTATACATGCCGGTCTTGATAAACTGATCGGCTACTGAAAGGGCGTAAATGAACCCTGAACACGCGTTACGAATGTCAATCGCCCCGATGCGGCCGTCTAGGCCAAGTTCGCGCTGCAACAAAACACCCGAGCCCGGGAAAAAGTAGTCGGGAGTGATGGTAGCAAACACAATGAAGTCGATGTCTTGTTCGGTGAGCTTCGCGTTTTTCAAGGCCATCCGTGTGGCTTTGGCGGCCATGTTGGCTACCGTATCCACCTTGGGGTCAATCCACCGCCGTTCGTTGATGCCGGTGCGCTCTACAATCCACTCGTTGTTGGTGTCCATCAGGTTGGACAAATATTGATTGGTAATGACAGTTTCAGGAACGTGATGACCAAGGCCGATAATCTTAGAAGAATACATGGGTGTATTTTTTTGTCGGACGTGAAGTTAACGAATTGTTACGAATGGACGTTAGGCGAAATTTTTTGCAGTGCCCGCTGAGCTGAAGCTAAAATCCCAAACTGAAGGTAGCCTTCCAAAACACGTTGTCGGAGGCGTTGGCAAACCGGTATTCGCCGTAGCGATAAAATACTCCGCCACCAAATCCCCAATACGCAACTTTCGCATAGTTTCCGCGGAGCAGGTTGTTCAACCCAACTCCCGATTCAAAAAATCCTTTCTCAAAACTTTGCAATGCCAGCCCAACGTGCTGGTCTTTGTGGTCGAGTTGGCCCACGCCCATGTGTTGGTATAACACCAACTCTGGCTTTGTAAATTTTTTGTTCAACAAAATGTTTCCCACGTTGTGCTTCAGTAAAACCGAGGCGTACTTCGTGGCTGTGAATTCGTACAGGCCCATCGTTTGGAAATAGCCGTCGATGAACATGTTTGAAGAACCTGCACCACGGCCGTTGTACAACCTTCCGTAAGGAGCAAGGCCATTGACCACGCCAGCAGCAAAAAAGAAATTCGTTTTCCCTCCGTATCGATGCTTGATCTGGTCTTTGGCCGTGATGTCAAATCGTGTGTAGGTGAAAGGCTGAGCATCAAAGGCGGAGATCGCCTGCGCGAAACCTATTGTGAACACCGGGAATTGTTGTCCGAGAAATACTTTCTTCCCGCCAAGGCTCATGTAGTTTTCCCGGCGCACGTAGCGTAAGGTAAAACCGGCTTCCGAAATCGTAAATCGATTCAGCAGTTCATTGCCAAGTTGCAGTTGATACGAGTAGGTCGGTTGAATTTCATTGCGTGACAGGAAAAAGGAAGCGTGCACATCGGGCATCACGCGGTAACCGAATTCTCCTTTGTAGGTTTCTTGTTTATCAAATTGACTGCCGATCCACGTGCGAAAACTTTCGTTGCCGATGAGCTGGCCTTCGCGCTGAAGATGCGACGAGCCGGTTTCGTAAATGTCTTTGGCATAAGAGAAGCCCACGTGAAAATCTTTGTTCGGGTCGAAAGTGAATTTCACTTCTCCACCGTACTTCCATTGCTCATCGCGGAAGCCGTAGCCGGCATAGCCGCCCAGCCGCAGCCATTTTGAAAACCGATTGCTGGTGTAGAGCCCGGCACCGAGCCTTACATTTTCATAGTTGTTGACTCTGCTGATTTTTGTTAAATCCAATTCAAGAATTCCCAGCGGCACAGCCTGAGTGGCCAAGGCGTTAATCGTTTTGTCAAGCCAGCGGAATTTGCGCATCGACGAATCGATCAATACGTACGTCCGTGTTTCCTTTTTGTCAAGTGTTGAGTTTCTGAACCGCTCAAGAGTCATGGTATTCACTTCCTTTTTCGGTAAGGAAAGTTCGGTAGAGATGTCGCCAAACGTTCGGCGGTTTAGCGCCGGATTGATTTCAATTTCTTTTAGATAACTCCGGTGTTGCGCGATCATGTGCCGCCCGAAAAATTTATTGTTGACGAAATCCAGGTCTGTGTTGAGTTGCACCGGAAACCAATGGTCGTCAATCTTGTCGTAGTTCTGCTGAATCCGGATAGTGGTTTGCATGAGTGAATCGGCTGACGCAGCAATTACATTTTTGATGGCGTATCCATCGGTGCAGATGGAGATCACGCCTTTCAATCCATTGAAAAATGTTTTTGATTTAGGCCTGAAGTGAATGATGAAGACGGTATCCTGATTCAGGTAGGAGGTATCGTACAATTGAAAATCGTAGCGGCCAAATGTGCCACGGCTCACGGGATTAATAAAATCTTTTCCCAGCAATGATATGTGGTCGTTGTAAAAAGAAAACGGCTGATAGTCGGTAGCTACGTTGGTGAAGAGCGGACTTTTAAAACCGGATACCTGCAGCGCCAATAGTTTCTCTTTTTCCTTGTCGGGATTGATGACCTGCTTCTCCGTGACTGATTCGCTTAGGAAGAGATGCGTGGTCTGCAACAGGCTATCGAACGAGAGAAAATTCTTTTGATTCTTTTTCAATTTTACCGAGTCGGGTCGGGAGCGGAGTGCTTTCACTGTCGAGTCAGCGCGCTTGCTGGGCTCGCTCATGGTGATCAGGAATTTGTTGTACGAAATGTAGCGGTACGATTTTAGGTTCAACGGATCATGCTCTTTTTTATGGGCTACTGCTTTGCGGATAATGGCGAAGGCGGGATTCTCCAATTCCGTGGCAGTGATCGTGAGCTCCTGAAGCTGTGTGGAAGAAGGTCGTAAGGCTATCACCGCATGCGACTGCAAGTAGGCGATGCTGACTTCCAGTCGTTGATAACTGATGTGCGAGATATAGACCAGGCCGGTATACCCTGACGGTATTTTCAACATGAAGTTTCCCTCAATCTCCGTCATTGTTCCTGTTCTCCCGTCGGATAGGGTGAGGTTAGCAAACGCAACCGGCTGGTGTGTGAGACTGTCGATCAGTTTACCTTGAATGGTGTTTTGACTTTTCGTTTGCGAGAAACAAAAGGTTTCGACAAACACCAATGCGATGAATAGAATGCGCATGACGCAATCTAACGGATTCGCCAGAAAAAGTTTTCAGACAGGTTATTCGATTGACAAAACGTAACGGGCAGGTGACGAAAAGGAATTATAACTTAGTTATAACACGATGTTCACAATCCTTCCGGGTACGATGATCACCTTCTTCGGAGCTTTACCTTCCGTCCATTTTTGAACCGCCTCCGAAGCGAGCACCGATTTTTCGATGTCAGCTACCGGCATGTCGAGTGCGAAATTCATCTTCGCTCTCACTTTGCCATTGATTGAAATTGGATATTCGAAATCATTCTCTTTGAGATACGATTCGTCGAACGAAGGATAACGCGCATTCAAAATTGAATCAGCATGGCCGAGCTTTTCCCACAGTTCTTCCGTGATGTGCGGCGCATACGCTGCCAGCACAATCGTCAATGGTTCGAGGATCGCGCGCTTGTTGCACTTCAACGACGACAACTCATTCGCGCAAATCATAAACTCACTCACCGACGTGTTGAACGAGTAGTGCTCTACATCGTACTCTACTTTCTTGATTACTTTGTGCAGCGCCTTCAGTTCTTCTTTGGTAGGCTCAGCGTCAGACACATTCCAGTTGCCGAGATTGTCGTGGAACAGGTTCCAGAAGCGGCGCAAAAATTTGTACACGCCATCAATGCCGCTTGTGCTCCAAGGCTTCGACGCTTCCAATGGTCCGAGGAACATTTCGTACAGGCGGAGCGTGTCGGCGCCGTATGTCTCTATTACGTCATCTGGATTTACTACGTTAAAATAGGATTTGGACATTTTCTCCACCGCGGTGCCGCAGATGTATTTCCCATCTTCAAATTCAAATTCTGCGTCAGCGAAATCAGGTCTCCATTTCCTGAACGCATCAACGTCGAGAACAGACATGTTGTCGACGAGATTAATGTGAACTCGCATCTCATCCAACTGACCATCATATTTTTGAAAATATCCAGCTGAAACAAACTTGTTGGTTCCTCTTAATCGGTAAACGAATTTTGTTTGTCCCGTAATCTTCCCCTGGTTAATCAGCTTCTTAAATGGCTCGTCAAAATTCAGGTAGCCTAAGTCGTGCAGGATTTTTGTCCACAGCCGTGAATACAACAAGTGCGCTACGGCGTGCTCTGATCCACCAATGTACACGTCCACCTGATTCCAGTAGTCAAGCGCTTTGCGGCTGGCAAATTCTTTATCGTTGTGCGGATCCATGTAGCGCAAAAAGTACCATGCAGCACCCGCGTGTGTGGGCATTGTGTTGCTGTCGCGCTTGGCGTTAGGTGAAAAATTAATCCACTCTTTTAAATTAGCCAATGGTCCTTCGCCGGTACCCGATGATTTGAAATTGTTGGAGTCGGGCAACGTCAGCGGCAGCTCGTTGTCGTTCATCGGGTAGGGCATGTCGTCGCGGAACACCACGGGGAAAGGTTCACCCCAGTAGCGCTGGCGGCTCCAGCCCGCGTCGCGCATTTTGTAATTCACCTGGCGCTTGCCAATTCCTTTTTCTTCCAGTTTGCTGATCACCACATCAATCGCTTTGTGCATCACCATCCCGTTAAGGAAATCAGAATTTTCAAGCGTGGCGTCTTTGGTAGGGTTAGCATCTTTGCCGTCAAAATGATTGCCGATGATGTTGGTGATCGGAATATTAAAATGCTTTGCGAATTTAAAGTCGCGCTCGTCGCCGCACGGCACCGCCATGATCGCGCCTGTGCCGTAGCCGGCGAGCACATACTCGCTGATCCACACTTCAATTTTTCGTTTGTTGAATGGATTGATCGCATACGCTCCGGTGAAGCAACCTGTAATTTTCTTTACCTCCGCCATGCGGTCAACCTCTGAGCGGCTTTCTACATACTTCAGGTATTTGTCAACTTCTTCCTGGCGATCTTTGCTTGTAATTTCTTTGACGATTTCATGCTCAGGCGCCACCACCATAAAGTCCACACCAAAGATAGTGTCGGGACGAGTGGTGAATACCTTCAGCGATTTTACTGACGATTTCTCCGTCTTCAGTTCAAAGTCGATCAAAGCTCCCACGCTCTTGCCGATCCAGTTGCGCTGAATTTCTTTCATCGAGTCGCTGAAGTCGATCTGATCGAGTCCGCTAAGCAGTCGGTCGGCGTATTCAGTGATGCGCAAACTCCACTGGCGCATCTGTCTTTTCACCACCGGAAATCCGCCGCGATAGCTCACTCCGTTGATCACTTCGTCGTTGGCCAATACCGTGCCCAATGCTTCACACCAATTCACGTCAGTGTACGCCAGATAGGCCAACCGGTATTGCATCAGAATTTCCTGACGCTGCTTTTGATTAAATGCTTTCCATTCGTGTTGCGTGAAGGTGACTTCACCGTTGTCCAGTTTGAATTTTGAATTGGGAAACGGATGCTCGGCATTTCCTTCGTTTTCAAAAATCCAGGTGAGCGACGAAATTTTTTCAGCCTTCTTGTTTTTGCGGTTGTACCAACTATCAAAGATTTGCAGGAAGATCCATTGCGTCCAGCGGTAGTACTTTGGATCGCAGGTTTGCACTTCGCGGCTCCAGTCGTAACAGAAGCCGATCTTTCCTAACTGACTTTTGAAATTGAGAATATTATCGGCCGTCGATTTGGCGGGATGCACGCCGTGCTCAATCGCGTATTGTTCGGCGGGCAAGCCAAAGGCATCGAAGCCCATGGGATGCAACACGTTGAATCCTTTCAGGCGCATGAAGCGCGCTACGATATCCGAGGCGATATAACCGAGCGGGTGGCCCACATGCAGCCCAGCGCCCGAAGGGTAGGGGAACATGTCGAGTACATAGTATTTTGGTTTGGAAGTGTCTTCACTTACTTTATACACCCCGCGCTTTTGCCATTCGGCGCGCCACTTGTCTTCAATGTGTTTGATCTCGTCTTTGCTATAATCGGCCATGGTTCATTAAATGAACCGCAAAAGTAACTCAATCTTGGCAATCGCGGGAATGAAACGGCAAGCAAAATGTTAGCGCACTCCGGCCTTGTCGATGCGTGTGGGTGTGTCGGTTCCGTCCACAATGCTTTTCGCGCCAAGCGCAATGGCTTTGATCGCACGCGTGATGTTGTCAATGTCCATCGATCCAAATTCATCGTCCACCGAGTGGTAGAGTTTGTCGCTGTCGATCTGGTCGGTAGAGATGCTGTGGGCCGGTACCCCAAGCCGCGCGAGCGTGGCGTTGTCGGAGCGATAAAATAAATCTTGTTCAGGGTAAGGATCAGGCTGAAACTGAAAGGCTGTTCCTTTTACATTCTTTTGGAGGATCGTACCGAAATCCGAGCGCTCAAAGCCGGTGATGAACGCGTTGTCTTTTCCCCACTTCGACGGCTTGCCGATCATCTCGATGTTGAACATGGCAATGACTTTGTCGGCATCGAGTTGTTTAGAAAAATACTGCGAGCCGTAGCCGCCGATTTCTTCGGCTGTGAAGGCCACGAAAATAATCGAACGGTTGTTGTCGTTGGTTTTCTTAAAGTGACGCGCGAGTTCAATCACGGCAGTGGTGCCCGAGGCATCGTCGTCAGCACCGTTGGCAATGGAGTCTCCGTTCACGGGCCGTTGTATGCCGATGTGATCGTAATGCCCGGAGAAAACCACAAACTCGTTGGGCCTTGTCTTTCCTTCGAGCATGCCGGCTACGTTGTTCATTTGGATGGTGGTTACCGTTTGCTTTGCTATAATGGAATACGATGACGCACTGCTTTTGCCAAGCACAAAAACCTTGGTGGATTTTTTGCCGCTTTTAAAACGTCGTGTGAGATAGCCTTTGAACTCGTGGAAGTTGTTTTGAAATTCGGGAGCCACCAGCACAATGGCCGAACTGGTGTCGCGCACCAGCGAGAAAGCTTTGTCAAAGAAATACTGGTCTTTGTTGGGCGCAGTTTTATCCAACGTCAGCAACTGAATGACTAGTCCTTTGGTGATGTTGATCTCGGTTTTTTCTGAAAGCAACACCAGGTTTTCTGGTTTAATCTTTTCGCCGTCAATGGTCACGTCGGCCTGCGATAAACTCATCTGCTCTTTTTGAAATCCTTGACGGAAACTCTTCAGTCCAGGCAAAGGCTTTAAGCCGATCTTCTTAAATTCTTTTTCAATGAACACGGTAGCTTTTTCGATGCGCCCGGGTTGCATGGCAGGGCGTCCCATCATGTTGTCGGCCGATAAGGTTTGAATGATGCGCCTTACGTCTTTTTCTTTGATGTATTTGTCAACCGCCTGCGCTGCGCTCGCGAACGAAATGCACAAGGCCATGACCACAGAAAGATTCTTTTTCATGGATTGGATTTAAAAAGTTTGAAAGTAGCGAAAAACCGACGAACCCGATTACTCTTTTTTATAGAGATCGTCGTAGGTGAGGCTCGTCTTCTGGGCGGTTTTGCTTTTTACCAGATTCAGTTGCATCGACAAGGCCCACGCGATGAGGGCAAAGATGGTGATATAGCCTACGGCAAAAATCACCGGATCGTACGAGGAGAAACCTTCGTACACAAAAATGTCGTAGGCAAAAATATTGAGTCCTAGAATAATGGAGATCGTAATCAGCCCTGAGCCTACACGCTCGTTTACCCACGCGCGGATGACGGTGAATCCGATGTAAAGCAGCAACGCCGCCGACGCCGAGAGATAAAGGTTAAGCCACAGCGTGAAGACTTTTGTTGGAGCGAAGATGGTGAACAGGGTGAACAGAAAATTGCAAAGCACAAAGGCGTACTTGGCAAAGATGTTGGCTTCATAGTCAAACAACTCTGACACAAAAAGAATGGCCCACATCATCGTGAGGTAAAGCGTAATGTATTCGATGCGCACCATCAGCGACCAGTTAAAGCCGGGGAAAAATGAGATCGGCAAGTACAGGTTTGAAAACAAAGACCGCAACGACCACGTGAGGCATAGTAGTGCAAAATAAAGCGCTACTTTTTTGGGTACGCGTTTGAGAAAGATGTAAAGAAAAAAACTTCCCAGTAAAAGCAACGCCAGAAATTCAGCCAGGTTGCTGGCAATAGCTAATCCTCGCTTCAATTTCATCTGAGAGTTAGACCCAAGGTATAGCGGTTCTTTGATTCCGCCTTTGGAGTGATGAAAATTGGCGATCTGAAGAACAAGCTCAAGTGAGTCGGTAACGTGATCGAGATAGATGGTCTGCGGCATCCACATCGGCTGCGTTTCTTCTGCCGTCATTCCCACCTTTCCGTTTTCTGCAATCATTTTGCCATTGGCCCACAATCGGTAGCTGCAATACATCTGAGGAATCGCAAGCCCGATAGTTTGGTCTTGAAGTTTGGGAAGTAATACCGAAATGAAATACGTGGCCACGCCAGTTTGGGCAGGTTCAGTTTCATTAAATTTCCATAGTTCGGGGAAGTTGACGACGTCACCCGATTGAGTTTTGCACTCTGTAGGGCTAAGAAGTTTCCCTTTGAAGAGATGACTTGTGCCTGCGATGGCAAATGGTGAATCTGCCGGAGACCATTCACGTGCGTCGATGGCCGTAACACCCGCCTCGGATGTCTGCGCTTGGCTGGTCAGCCAAAAACAACTCAATATTGCCAGGAGAAAAATTTTATTCACAAAAATGGGGTTAGTTCAAATAGAATTACCTGTGTCCCAGCCAACTAAACCCCGCAAAGCTGATAATATTTTCTTAATCTCAAAATCACATGAATGAATGAGCCACCAGTTCGCCCAGCGCGGGTCCGTGCTTAAAGCCATGGCCAGAACCGCCGCCGAGTATCCAGGCATTACTTGCTTCGGGATGTGATCTAAAAATAAAATTGCCGTCCGGTGAATTTTCGTAAGGACAAACGCGGCTTTCCACAAGTGGTGCATCCTTCAAAGCCGGAAATCGGTGGCCAATGAAACGGCGCGCTCTCGCCAATGTGTCTGGGTTTAAAATCCTGTCTCCGTTTGTCGGATCGAACATTTCGCCCCGGCGATCTACTCCAATCTTAAATCCCCGGTGTGAGTTTCCCGCAATACCATAATAATAGTCGTTGCCGTCAAGGTCAATCCATGCAGGCATCGAATCAAATGATTGTGAAAGTTGCCTGGGTACTCCAAAATAGTAAGCCTCTTGCTTGGTGCAGGTCACTACATCTTTTAATGAATCGGGAAACAGTTGTCCGAGCCATGAACCACAGGCAAATAAATAGACGTCGGCCGAAACGCTATCGCCGTTTGATAGATTAAGCGATTCCATCTTGCCCGAACCAATAGTGCCTGGCTTCACAAAAGCCTGAATGTATTTTCCGCCTTCGCGGATGAATGCTTCGCCTACGGCAGCGCAGCTTTCTCTGGCCTTCAGGTATCCGCCATGCGGATCGAACCAGGCGTGGTGAAGGTCGTCGGTGTTGACGGCCGGATGCTTTCGCCGTATTTCCTCCACTGAAAGATATTCGTAGGCGGCGTTGTATTTTTTAGCAAACGGAATCGAATCATCGACCAGCGGATTCTTCTCCTGATAACAAAACCAGAGTACACCACTATTAAAAAACAATTGCTTATTCCATAGCGCCTGATTTTCTTTCCATAGCTCAAGGGCGCGCACATTGAGGCAGAAATAAAATTCGTTGGCGCCATAGGTAGAGCGAATCACGCGCGTCTCGTCTCCCGAACTGCTTCGCGAGTTTCCTGGTCCCCATGCGTCAACCAGTGTGACTTTATATCCTGCTCGCGACAGATAAAGCGCGGACCATCCACCAAATGACCCTGCACCTACTACGGCAATGCGCGATTGTTTGGGTAATCCCAAAGACATGCCTTTAAGAATAGAAGTGTAGTTGGGGGCGAAGGTATTGGTAGTGGGTTCCATAGTAAATTAATTGGCCACAAGCCACCGGTCCCACGACACAGCAATGCTTATCAGCAAAAGGGCAAACATGAGTAAGGCAAAAACTTCGTGTAGCCAGGCTTGCTTAGGTTTTAATAAGGCGAAAGAGGTACAGGAAACGAACACCACCACCGGTCCGATCATATCCAGAGGCTGATAAGTGCGGATAAAAATATTGTCGAGTACAGTAAGTAAGGCGAGCATCGCGCCGAATAAAAAAATCTTGCGGTAACTGGCGAAGTAAAAAACTTTGAGATCAACCTTTTCGTCGGTGAGCCCGAACGGAAAGAGCAGTCGCGCCAGCACAAACAACACCACGGGGTAGAGAAGTATGAATAAAAATACCGGCAACCTCCACGGACCAAATTCACGAAGTTGAAAAGTGACCCACCATTCCTGTACATGGAGGATCAGCACAAGGAAAACCCATACTCCATGAGGCCAATACACTTTCACGCGGTTGTGTTGATGAATCAGGTCGGCGATGCCGGTAAGAATCTGTGTAACACCCAGGCCAAGAATGATGGAAATAAAAACGGTGACGTACTCAAAGGCGCTGATCATGCAAGGAATTTAGAACTAATTTAAATTCTGCTGAAAGTAAGTTTTTTTTAGGATTTCTTAAATCGCCGGATAATATTTGCAGGTTAATCAATACCCATTATCTAAGGGTATATTCCCAAATCGTAAATAATCTCACACAAAAATATCAGTGTGGATAAAATTTATTTGAAATAATGCCTTGGAGGTGTAGATTTGTGCGATTCCGAATAAACCGGTTACCTAAACGTACCATGATGAACGAAAAAATATCTGGTCTTCTCAAGTTCCACCTCCTCGCGTTACTCGTCCTATCAAGTTTCATTTCTTTTTCTCAAGACATCTCGAAGGATGCTGCTGTAATTAAAGCAGGGGAGGATCTATTCAACGGCAACTGTAAGTCGTGCCACAGAGTAAAACAAAAATTAGTAGGTCCCGCGCTGGCCGGCGTTTACGACCGCGCCCCTTCCATCGACTGGATCAAAGGATGGGTGCGTAACTCTGCCAAGGTAATTGCCAGTGGCGACAAATATGGTGTAGCACTCTATAATGAGTACAACAAAAGCCAGATGACGGCTTTCACCAGCTATACCGACGATCAGATCATGAGCATCCTTGCTTATGTGAAGGCAGAAGCCGATAAACCAGATGCACCGGCCCCTGGCACGCAGGTAGCAGGCGGAAACGCCGGTGGCCAATCAGGAATCCCATCTCAGTACCTTGATGTGATCCTCGGAGGAATGTTCCTGATTTTAGTATTGATGTTGGTGATCCTCGCTTTAATCACTACCGCTCTTAAGAAATACCTGAACGAAAAGAAAGAACTGTCTGAAGAAGATAGAGAAGTTGTAAACTCTCCATATACAGTAGGAAGTGTTGTTCGCAGCCCGGGATTCATATTTATAGTAGTATTTGTAGTAGCTGCCATCTCTTTCAAAACCGTGATCGACGGACTGTATTCCATTGGTATTCAGCAAGGTTATCAGCCGAAGCAGCCTATAGCATTCTCTCATAAACTGCATGCCGGCGCCTACGAAATCAATTGTAAGTACTGCCATACCGGCGCGATGAAAGGTAAGCAAGCCAACATTCCGTCACCTAATATTTGTATGAACTGCCACTCGCAGATCAAACAAGAATCTCCTGAGATTCAAAAAATCTATGCAGCCATTGGATACGATGTGAAAACAGCCTCTTATACCGGCAAACAAAAGCCGATCGAGTGGGTGCGTATTCACAACCTTCCTGACCTGGCGTACTTCAACCACTCACAACACGTAAATGTGGGTGGCATTGAGTGCCAGACTTGCCACGGCCCGATTGAAGAAATGGAAGTAGTGAAACAATATTCACTTCTTACCATGGGCTGGTGTATCGATTGTCACCGCAAGACCAACGTGAACAACGAAGGCAATGCCTACTATGACAAACTGATGCAGGTGCACCAGGCATCCAATGGCAAAAACTCCAAAATGAAAGTAGAAGACATTGGCGGGTTGGAGTGTTCTAAATGCCACTATTAATTTATTGAATCAAATCCATTCGATCTGATATTTGACTCTATGAGCGAAACAAAAAAGACATACTGGAAAGGGTTAGCCCAATTGAAGAACGACCCGAACTATGTGAAGCATGCCGACAAGGAATTTGTTGACTTAGCTGTTGCTGAAGATCCGGGGCACTCACGCAGGGATTTCCTCAAAATGATGGGCTTCAGCGTAGCCGCTGCTTCACTCGCAGCTTGCGAAGCTCCGATTCGCAAGGCTATTCCTTATGTAATGAAACCAGTGGATGCCGATCCTGGCATTCCTAATTATTATGCCTCCAGCTATGTAAATGGTGGAGACTATTGTAGCATCGTAGTAAAAGTACGCGATGGTCGCCCGATCAAGATTGAAGGAAACAGCCTTTCGTCAGTTACTTTGGGCGGAACAAGCGCTCAGGTAGAGGCTTCTGTTCTTTCCCTGTACGACAATTACCGTCTGCGCGGTCCTAAGAAAGGTGAGACAAGCACCGATTGGGAAACAATCGACAAAGAAATCACCACCAAGCTGGCAGAAATCGCCGGAAAAGGTGGAGCTATCCGCATTGTAAGCAACACAGTGCTCAGCCCAAGCACGTTGGCAACCATCGCCAAGTTCAAAGAAAAATATCCAACTACCGAGCATATTCAATACGACCAGGTTTCGGCCTATGGAATTCTGAAAGCCAATGAAGAATCATTCGGCGCTTCGATCATTCCTTCGTATGATTTCAGCAAGGCAAAAACTATTGTTTCGATCAACGCAGATTTTCTGGGAACCTGGATCTCTCCGATCGAATTCACGAAGCAATATGCAATAACCCGTGAGGTGAGTGAAGATAGACGTGAAATGTCACGTCACTTCCAGTTTGAATCAAACCTTTCGCTTACTGGTGCTAACGCCGACTACCGCACGCCGATCCGTCCTTCGCAGGAAGGTTTGGTGGTAGTACAGTTGTACAACCTCATCGCTGCTAAGGCCGGAAAAGGAAACTTGTCAGCGAGCATCGACAAAGTTGAGCATCTTGAAAAAGCAGCCAACGAGTTGTGGGAAAATAAAGGAAGCTCATTGGTAGTTTCTGGATCCAATGACAAAGCTGTTCAGGTAGTGGTGAATGCCATCAATGAATTACTTGGAAATTATGGAGTTACCATCAACCGCGAGTTGCCGGTTAATTTCCGCAAAGGAAATGACGAGGCGATGCTGGCGTTTGTGAACGAAGCGAAAGAAGGAAAAATCGGCGGTGTGATTTTCTACAATTGTAATCCTGTGTACGATCACCCGATGGGAGAGGAGCTTGGCGCTGCGTTGAAAAATATTGCGTTGAGCGTTTCTACTTCTTACACTCCTGACGAAACCGCTTCGGCATCGGCCTACATGGCGCCCGATCATCATTACCTTGAGTCATGGAATGACTTCGAGCCTAAGGAAAATACATTCAGCTTGTCGCAACCAGCCATTTCTCCGATTTTCAAAACTCGTCAGGCACAGGAGAGTTTCTCGATCTGGGCTGGCGGAAGCAACGAAGATTACTTCAGCGTAGTTCAGGCGAACTGGAAAAATTGGTTCTACGATAAGAAAGATGGTCTTGATTTTCAAGCCTTCTGGGACAAAGCCCTTTACGATGGTGTGTTCACCGCGCCTAGCGAAGAAATCAAAATCAGTGCGTTTGCCGCAAACCTGGAGGCAGCCGCTTCATCCATATCTTCAAATTACAAGGCCTCATCCAACAGCGATGAGTTAGTAATTTTTGAAGGATATGGTGTGGGTAATGGTTCGCAAGCCAATAACCCGTTGTTGCAAGAACTTCCTGATCCAATTACCAAGGCGGTATGGGATCACTATGTAACCATCTCGCAAAAAGATGCGAAGAAGTGGGGAATCACCAACGATGCCGAAGGATTTACTCAGCATCTTACCCTCACGGTTAAGAATAAATCAATCACGCTGCCAGCGTTGATTCAACCTGGTCAGGCGGAAGGAACTTTGGGCGTTGCCCTTGGTTACGGACGCACCAAAGTTGGCGCCGTAGCAGAAAATATTGGTGTTAACGTTTATCCGTTAGTATCACTTCTCAACGGTTCGCTTAACTATAGCGCATCGGAAGTGAAAGTTGAAAAGGCTTCCAAAGAATTCCAATTGGCACAGACACAGATTCACCAGACCTACATGGGTCGTGAAAGTGTGATCCAGGAAGCTACGTTGGCCGAATTCAAAGAGAATCCAAAAGCCGGAAGAGACGAGCCTAAAATCACACAGTGGGATGATCACGTAGATGCATCTTCACTCAGCTTGTGGAAAGGCTACGATTACAATAACCACCATTGGGGAATGGCGATTGACCTGAACACGTGTACAGGTTGCGGATCGTGCGTGGTGGCATGTAACGTTGAAAACAACGTGGCCATCGTAGGTAAAGACGAAGTGGTTCGCCGCCGCGAAATGCATTGGCTGCGCATAGACCGCTATTACAGCAGTCCAGAAGGCACTGCAATCAACGACTATGATGGTTTGGAAAAAGCAGCAGAGAATCCTGAAGTGACTTTCCAACCGATGCTTTGCCAGCATTGTAACAACGCTTCGTGCGAAACGGTGTGCCCTGTAGCGGCTACAACCCATAGCACTGAAGGATTGAATCAAATGACCTACAACCGTTGTATCGGTACTCGCTATTGTGCAAACAACTGTCCTTATAAAGTGCGTCGTTTCAACTGGTTCAAGTACCATGACAACCAGAAGTTCTATCAGTCTAACCCTGCGATGAACACCGACCTTGGCCGAATGGTGTTGAACCCTGAAGTAACAGTACGTTCACGCGGTGTGATGGAAAAATGTTCATTCTGCGTACAGCGCATTCAGGCTGGTAAGTTGAATGCTAAACGCGAACGCAGACCAGTGAAAGACGGTGAAGTGGTAACAGCTTGTCAGGCTTCTTGTACATCAGGCGCTATTGTATTTGGCGACATGAATAATCCGGAAAGCCGTATCAGCAAGTTGTTGAAAATCGACAATACCAAAGTAATCAAGAAGGAAGACGGTACTGAAGAAACGGTATTCAACTACAGCTTCGACAAGAAAATCGGAAATCCTCGCGCGTACCGCGTGTTGGAAGAAGTAGGTGTGAAACCTAATATTTTCTATCTCACCAAGATCAGAAACAAAGACAAAGCAAAAGAAAACGCTTAGTAAATATTCTTAGAAACCAGGACTAAACTCTATGCAAGCAACGTCAACAATTCGCGAACCTCTTATCACCGGTGGAAAAACCGTCCGCGATGTATCGGAAGATATCAGCCGGCAGGTAGAAGGCAAGCCAACCTCGCTGTGGTGGATTGCCATGGTCGTCTCTTTAGTACTCTTATTTTGGGGATTTTATTGCTTGTGCTATCAGCAGTGGAATGGAGTAGGAGTATGGGGACTTAACAAAACTGTAGGTTGGGCCTGGGATATCACCAACTTCGTGTGGTGGGTCGGTATCGGTCACGCCGGTACATTGATTTCCGCCATCTTGTTGTTGTTCCGTCAGCGCTGGAGAATGTCGATCAACCGTGCTGCAGAAGCGATGACGATCTTCGCTGTGATTTGCGCCGCCACCTTCCCGTTTGTACACATGGGTCGTTTGTGGTTAGGATTTTACTGGGTGTTCCCGTTACCTAATACATGGGGTTCGCTCTGGGCTAACTTTAACTCTCCTCTGTTGTGGGACGTATTTGCGATCTCTACGTACTTCACAGTTTCGCTCGTATTCTGGTACATGGGTCTCATTCCTGACTTTGCCGTAATCCGCGACAGAGCCGTGCGCATGGGCCACAAAACGAGAGCGTTGGTGTACAATGCACTGAGCTTCGGATGGGACGGCGCTGCGCGCACATGGTCACGCTACGAATCAGTAGCTTTGATCCTGGCGGGTTTGTCAACGCCTCTCGTACTTTCCGTTCACACGATCGTATCCATGGACTTTGCTACTTCGGTGATCCCGGGCTGGCACACCACGATCTTCCCTCCATACTTCGTGGCTGGTGCGATTTTCTCAGGTTTCGCCATGGTGCTGACCCTGTTGCTGATCACCCGCAAAATGTTCCGTCTGGAAGATTACATCACAATCTATCACATTGAGTTGATGAACATTATTATCATCATCACTGGCTCAATTGTAGGTATCGCATACATCACTGAATTTTTTGTAGCCTGGTATGGTCAGGTTCCCGCTGAATATTATGCATTCTATAATCGGGCGACCGGTCCCTACTGGTGGGCATACTGGTCGATGATGACCTGTAACGTGATTTCGCCTCAGCTTTTCTGGTTCAAGAAAATCAGAACCAACCTGGTGGCTACATTTGTTCTTTCCATCATTGTGAACATCGGTATGTGGTTTGAGCGTTTCGTGATCATCGTTACCTCACTGCACAGAGATTATCTTCCTTCAAGCTGGTCGATGTTCCATGCCACGATTTACGATGTGGGTGAGTATGTGTTCACCTTCGGATTCTTTTTCGCTGCATTCTTATTGTTTGCAAAATATTTCCCGGTAATCAACATGGCCGAAGTGAAAAGTATTGTTAAGTCCACCTCAGAAAAGAAGCATTAATACCATGGAAAGCAATAAAAACTTTGTAGTAGGTGTATTCGATGACGAGGACGTTCTGCTCTCAGCAGTAGAAGGTACCCGTGAAAAAGGAATTAAAATTCATGAAGTGTACTCGCCTTTTCCGGTTCACGGATTGGACGAAGCTTTAGGATATAAAAGATCACGTTTGCCAATTGCTGCTTTCATGTTCGGCTTGACCGGCACTTCACTAGCGCTGCTCATGCAGATATGGATGCTCGGCTTCGACTGGCCGATGATTATCGGTGGTAAAAACCACGCTTCACTTCCTCCATTTATTCCAGTGACTTTTGAAATGACGGTATTGTTGGCTGCGCACGGAATGGTACTCACCTTCCTGATCGTAAGCAACCTTAAGCCATACAAATGGCCACGTCAATTTGACTTGAGAAGCACAGACGACAAGCACGTGATGGCGGTGGATCTGGCGACCAACAAATTAAGTAAAGAAGAGATTAGCCGTATTCTAAAAGACAACGGCGCCTCTGAGGTTAATGAAAAGAACTTTTAATTCGTGAATATGCGATTGATAACGAATTTATTTATTGGTGCTTCGGTAGCGGGTTTGCTGGCTGGCTGTAAAGCCGGTGGTGATTACCAGGGATTGGAGTATGCTCCCAACATGTATCACTCGGTGGCGTATGAGCCGCTTAGTCAAATTACAGACAAAGATGCGGGTACGTTTACCAATGCACTTGACAACGGACGCGGTGAGTTTTATAACTCCAACCAATACAATCCTTACAATATGAATATGCGTTTGCCGGTAGCGCATACCGTGCGTCGCAATGCCTATGGATGGACTCCGTACCGCGGTACCAACGACAGCACTGGCTTGCGTTTGGCGAACAAACTGGTGAATCCTTTTGAAGCTTCACCTGCTGTGCTTGAGCAAGGCAAAGTATTGTTCGAGACGTATTGCAAGCATTGCCACGGAGCCAAAGGTGGTGGCGATGGCAAAGTAGCTCAGGGTGTGAAGATCGACGGAGTTGATCACAGCATGTACCCCGGCGTCGCCAACTTACGCGGCGATGCATACAAGAATATTACCGAAGGACATATCTTCCATGTGATCACCTACGGCAAAGGGCTGATGGGTGCACACGGTTCGCAAGTGAGCGAAGAAGACCGCTGGAAGATTGCTAAGTATGTAAAAGAATTACAGAAGAATTGATTTTAACTTTTCACTCAATGATAGCCGAAGAAAAATACATTTTTAAGCCGGAAACCAAGCGCAACATCTTTATTCTTGGTGTAGTTGGTGTTCTGCTTTTTGCTCTTGGCGTATTCCTTGCCATGAGGTCGGAAGGCCATAAGGAAGAAGGCCATGAAAAGCACGCATCTACAGAAATCACCAAGCAGCTTACCGCAAGCGTAACGCCAGTGGCGGAGGGTGAGCACGAAGGTGGTCATGAGGCGAAGGCTGAGCATCATGAAGGCGGAAGCCCCGTATGGTTGAAAAGAATATTTACCTCACTGTGGCAGAACAACATCTTCTTCACTGGTATTGGTATCATCGGCTTGTTTTTCATCGCGGTTCAATATGCTGCTCAAGCAGGATGGTCGGCACCGATCAAACGTATCCCGTTGGCTATCGGTCATTGGATTCCGATCGCCGGCGTGCTGACAATTGTATTGTGGTTCGTTATTAAAGGCGATGTGTTCCACTGGACACACAGCTATCTCTATGCCGCTGATGGCGATAAAGCATTGAAAGGAAAGTCTGGATTCTTTTTCTGGCCGTTGGCAGCCGGTAGCTTCCCGTTATTCTTCATTGTAAGAATGGTCGTGTTCTTTGGGTTGTGGTATTTGTTCTTCACCTGGATTAAAAAGGAAATGCTCGCCGAAGACATTGATGGCGGCGTTCAACACTGGTTTACAGCGCGTAAATTCTCCGCGATATTCCTTGTGATCTTCGCTGTATCATCTTCTGTTTCGGCGTGGGATTGGGTGATGAGTATTGACACGCATTGGTTCAGTACGATGTTCGGCTGGTATGTATTTGCTAGCTGGTGGGTAACTGGCCTTGCAGTGATCACGCTGATTGTAGTTAATCTTAAAGATGCTGGCTACCTCAAAGAATTCAATGCCAATCACTTGCATGACCTGGGAAAATTCGTGTTTGCCTTCAGTATCTTCTGGACCTACATCTGGTTTAGCCAGTTCTTGCTGATCTATTACGCCAACATTCCTGAGGAAACAGTGTACTTTATTTCAAGACTAAAGAACTCCCCATACAGTTGGATATTTTATGCCAACCTGATCTTAAACTTTGTCCTTCCTTTCTTGTTATTGATGACAAGAGACGCAAAGAGACATTTGTCGATGCTGAAAGTGGTTTGCCCGATCATAGTTATTGGTCACTGGTTTGATTTCTACAACATGATTACTCCTGGTGTGATGAAGCACGACGGAGGAGTTGGTTTCCTTGAAATTGGACTCGCATTGATTTTTGCAGCGGTCTTCCTGTACGTTGTGCTTAACGCGCTTTCAAAAATCCAGTTGGTGGCGAAAAACCATCCTTTCATGGAAGAGAGTTTACACCATCACATTTAATTAAGACTAAAGGAAAGTATTATGAATATGATCATTGGCTTGGGTGTCGTACTAGTGTTTGGTATCCTGTACATGATTTTCCGTATCGGAAATCTGGTAGGGATAGTCAGAGAGAAAAAGGAAGGCGACGGATGGAATACAATTAATGCTGTTTTATTCATGGTGTTCATGGTGGGCAGTTTGATTTTATTCTTCTGGTATTCTTTCAAGGAAATTGGCGCCTATGAGCTGCCGGTAGCATCTGTTCACGGGGCTATCACAGACAGCCTCTTCTGGATTACGATGTGGGTAACCGTAGCTGCTTTTGTGATCATCTTCATTGTTATGTTCTGGATTACTTACGCATACCGCTACGACAAGAACAGAAGAGCGGCATTCTTCGCTGACAATCACTATCTCGAAATCACCTGGACAGTAGTTCCTGCAATTGTTCTTGCTCTTTTGATTTTTAAAGGCTTAAGAACATGGAACGATATTACTGGCCCCGCCGCCAATGATGCTGTAGTGATTGAAGTAATCGGACAGCAATTCGCGTGGACAGCACGCTATCCCGGCGTAAAGGATAAGGAATTAGGACATCACAGCTACAAGTTGATTGACGCCTCAAATGAGTTTGGTTTAGATTTGACTGATAAAAACTCTTTCGATGATTTTAAGTCGTTGACATTACATATACCAAAAGGAAAAGAAGTGCTGTTGAAAATCCGTGCGAAAGATGTTTTACATTCAGTTTTTCTGCCTCACTTCCGTTTGAAAATGGATGCCGTGCCTGGTGTTGCGACTCACTTTAAATTTACAGCCACTAAGACAACGGCTGAGATGAGAGCTGAAACCGGCAATCCTAATTTCAATTATGAAATGGCTTGTACAGAAGTTTGCGGTAAAGGTCACTTCTCAATGAAATTCCCGGTTATCGTAGAAGAACCTGAAGAATATGAAAAATGGATGGCCTCACAAGAATCATGGTTGAAACAAAACCCTGACTATTTAAAGCTTGTACCTGCCAATTTGAAAGAAGCAGCCATTATCAAGGCTGGTCTTCCGGCCAATAGCGCATCTCTTGAAACAACGAATTCAGTAACTCTGAAATAAGATAACACATGGCAACAATTGATATTCATCCCCACACTTCGGTAGAGCATCACGATGAGCATGAGCACCATGAGCATCATGGTAACTTTTGGACTAACTACATCTTCAGTGAAGACCACAAAGTCATCGCAAAGCAATTTCTTATCACTGGTATGGCATGGGCGCTTATAGGAGGAATTCTTTCGGTGCTATTCCGTTTGCAGTTGGGCTTTCCCGATGCGAATCTTTCCTGGCTGAAGCCGATCCTTGGAGGTTGGTTAACCCCGGAAGGAAAGATCGACGCCGAATTTTATCTGGCACTAGTTACCATGCACGGTACCATCATGGTATTCTTTGTTCTTACCGCTGGCTTGTCTGGAACGTTTAGTAACTTCCTCATTCCGCTTCAGGTAGGTGCGAGAGATATGGCCTCTGGCTTTATGAACATGCTTTCCTATTGGTTCTTCTTTTTATCGAGCGTGATCATGTTCATTTCACTCTTCATTTCTACAGGACCTGCTGCAGGGGGTTGGGTGATTTATCCTCCATTGAGCGCGTTGCCTCAGGCAATATCAGGATCAGGTCTGGGAATGACGTTGTGGCTTGTTGCCATGGCCTTGTTTATCGTTAGCTCGTTGCTGGGAAGTATCAACTACATCACTACTGTGATTAACATGCGTACCACAGGTATGTCGTTCACGAAGCTGCCGCTGACCATCTGGGCTTTCTTCCTAACAGCTGTGATTGGTATTCTCTCTTTCCCTGTTCTTTTTGCTGCCGCATTGCTCCTTATCTTCGATAGAAGCTTTGGAACAAGCTTTTACCTCTCTGATATTTATATTGGAGGTGAAGCTCTTCCTAACCAGGGTGGAAGCCCGATCTTGTTCCAGCACTTGTTCTGGTTCTTAGGTCACCCTGAGGTTTATATCGTGTTGCTTCCTGCACTCGGTATTACTTCTGAAATTATAGCAACCAACTCTCGTAAGCCGATCTTCGGTTACAAAGCGATGGTGGGATCAATGTTGTTCATTGCTATCCTTTCCTTCGTGGTGTGGGCACACCACATGTTTGTAACAGGTATGAACCCATTCCTCGGATCGATCTTTACGCTGCTGACGCTGATTATTGCAGTGCCTTCGGCGGTGAAAATATTTAACTATGTGACCACGATGTGGAAAGGAAATATCCGATTCACTCCGGCCATGTTGTTCTCCATCGGTCTGGTATCATTCTTCCTCACCGGTGGTATCACGGGTATCTTCTTAGGAAACTCAGCGATTGATATTCAATTGCACGATACGTATTTCGTGGTAGCGCACTTCCACATTGTAATGGGTAGCGCATCCTTCTTCGGTATGGTGGCTGGTATTTATCACTGGTTCCCTAAAATGTTTGGCCGGATGATGAACGATAAACTCGGTTATTTGCATTTCTGGGTTACTTTTGTCGGTGTATATCTCGTGTTCTTCCCGATGCATTATATCGGTATAGCAGGATTCCCTCGCCGCTACTATTCTTGGACCAACTTTGACACCTTCAGCGGATTTGCAGACCTGAATCATTTGATCACAGTAGCTGCAATTGTTACGCTAGCGGCACAATTCGTCTTCTTGTTCAATTTCATCTACTCTATTTTCAGAGGAAAATTAGCGCCTGCCAACCCTTGGGAATCAAACACATTGGAATGGACTACTCCACGCGTGCCACAACATGGTAACTGGCCTGGAGAAATCCCAACTGTGTATCGTTGGCCTTATGACTACAGCAAGCCTGGCGCTAAGGAGGATTACATTCCTCAGCATATTCCGTTCTCTGAAACGCCTGAGTCTAACTTGCCTAGCGAGAATGAATTGATAAAACTGGAATCAAACAACGGTAGCCCTATCGTTGTGGAAGACAAGAAGCATCATTAATAGCGAGATTTCAATCCATTGACCTCAACAGCGACCAGGGGATTTTACAGGCTTAGCCTGACTACCTTGGTCGCTGTTTATTTTTTAATTGTGGTAGGTAGTGTGGTAAGAATTACCGGCTCAGGCATGGGATGCCCCGATTGGCCCAAGTGCTTTGGTTCTTATGTGCCACCAACATCGGTTGACCAGCTTCCTTCTGATTACAAATCAGAATACTCCGCTTACCGCGACAAAAAGAACAAGAAATTCGCCAAGTACCTGCGGTACATTGGCATGAACGAAACGGCCGATCGCATACTCAACGATCAGTCAATTCTTGCCGAATCGGATTTCAATGCCACCAAAACATGGATTGAATATGGTAACCGATTGGTGGGTGTGGTAATTGGAATTCTTATCGCGGTTCTTTTTCTGCGATCTTTAAAATTTCGAAAGACGATACCTGTGCTCTTTTGGGTTTCAGTTGCAAATGTGGTGATACTTATATTTCAGGGATGGTTTGGCTCCATCGTAGTTTCCACCAATCTGACGCATTGGACTATTACTGTACACATGCTTCTGGCGATTGTAATCGCCGGCCTCCTTATTTACCAGGTTCATAAAAGCGGAGAAGCTCAGCAAGTACAGGTGCCTGGCTCATCGAAGTGGGTCTTGGTGCTTTGCATGATAGTACTCCTAATACAAGTTTTTTTTGGTACTGAGGTGAGGGGCTCCGTTGATGTATTTATTAATTCATTGCCCCGGGAGAACTGGATTAAACAGCTTGGAATGGATTTTATCATCCACCGATCATTCTCCTGGTTGGTTTTGTTAACGAATGGGATTTTCTTTTTCCAAATAAGAAAAACAATTGCCCTTAAAACTTTATCAGGTGCCATGTTCCTGTTAATTTTGTGCGCTTTGGCTACAGGTGTAATTATGGCGTATTTCAATATTCCGGCGGTTTTTCAGCCGCTCCATTTATTGTTTGCGACGGCGTGTTTCGGATTACAACTGATGCTGTTTTTAAAGATGGATTCTTCTAACCCCAAGTCGATATAATGGTATCCGGTCAGGCATATTCAGGTTCAGTCTACCTTTCCGCGAAAGCGAAAGCCTACTATGAGCTTTTGAAGCCGAGGCTTTCTTTTCTGGTAGCATTCTCGTGCGCTTTTGGTTTCGGGTTAGCTTCTCAGGGTCATATTAATTGGGTAAACCTTACGATGCTCACCCTCGGAGCCTTTCTGTTGTCGGGTGCTTCTGTTTGCATCAACCAAATCATTGAACGCGATCTTGATAAATTAATGGTCAGAACCATGAACCGTCCGTTGCCCACAGGCAGGGTATCGGTTCAGGAAGCCGTGTGGTTTTCGGTGGCTTGCCTGATAATGAGTTTTGTGATTCTAGCAGTGTACACAAACCCCTTGACGGTCGCATTGTCATTTGTCTCGATGGTGCTGTATAGTTTCTGCTATACACCTTTGAAAAGGGTAGGACCCGTCGCAGTTTTTGTTGGGGCGATTCCCGGTGCTCTTCCTCCGCTGTTGGGTTGGATTGCAGCCACCGGCTCGATCTCTCACGAAGCGATGATTATTTTCGGTATTCAATTCATCTGGCAGTTTCCTCACTTCTGGGCCATTGCCTGGGTGGCCGATGATGATTATAAAAAAGCTGGTTTTAAGCTTCTTCCTTCTGGAGGTGGAAAAGATTTGAACACCGCGATTCAGATCATGATTTACACCATGTTTTTGATTCCGCTAGGATTACTGCCGGCGAAGTTTGGAATAACCGGATTGAATTCGGCGATTGTGGCTACTGTATGTGGTGTCATTTTCTTTGCGATGACCTTCTCGTTGATGAAAACCGGGAATCGTAAGGCGGCGTTACGCATTATGTTCGGCTCGTTTTTGTATTTACCGATTGTGCAGATTGCTTACTTGTTGGATAAAATTTGAGTATGGAAAAGATTGTGGATTTACGAATTGTAGAAGAGCCTAAGAGGCCCATTGCAATGCATCCGAAGAAATTCGGGATGTGGTTATTTTTAGCCAGTGTAGCCATGCTGTTTATGTCACTTACGTCTGCTTACATCGTGCGGCAGGCGGAAGGCAACTGGGTTTATTTTGAATTGCCAACCTTGTTTTACGTTACCTCGGTGGTCATTGTAGTGAGCAGTATTACACTACAACTGGCCTTTTCAGCCGCGCGAAAGGATCGCCTTGCTGCGGTAAAACCATTGCTCTTGGTGACGACTGTGCTGGGATTGTTTTTTTTGGTCGGTCAGTTTTATGGCTGGAAGCAGTTGGTGGCCAATAGCATTTATCTTGTAGGCAATCCGTCAGGATCCTTCTTGTATGTATTGACTGGGCTTCACGCATTGCACGTGGTGAGCGCCGTAGTATTTCTGCTGATTGTATGTTTGGCGGCGTACAGAGGAAAAATTACTTCAACAAACACCGCTCAGATGGAAATGTGCACCACTTATTGGCATTTTTTAGGCGGTCTTTGGCTATATTTGTTCATCTTCTTATTATTGTACAGGTAAATTAATCAACATGTCACATTCTACAACCACTACAGTTCCGGGAAGAAGCGTTTGGGATGGCGGGGTATCACCTATGGGCGTTAGCTACGGCAAGCTCATGATGTGGTTCTTCCTCCTTTCGGATGCCTTCACCTTTTCAGGATTATTGATCACTTATGGATTAATTCGCTCTTCGCACCCGGCTTTTACCGGTGCTCACGAAGCGTTTGTATTCTCCACCGAATACTGGCCAGTTCCTGAAAAAGTGTTTGAGGCGGTTCCTTTCCTTCATGGAGTTTCATTGCCGCTTGTGTTTGTAGGATTCATGACTTTTGTGTTGATCATGTCGAGTGTAACGATGGTATTGGCGGTAGAGGCCGGACATCGCATGGATCGCAAAGCTGTTGAGAAATGGATGTTGTGGACTATCCTTGGAGGTATTACTTTCTTAAGCTGTCAGGCTTGGGAGTGGACTCACTTCATCGTGGGTACTGGAACGCCGACTATAAAAAATGTTTTCAATACATCTACCGGCGTGTGGGATCAAGTGAAAATTTTCGGTGCCAACTTGCACATGAACCAATACGGTCCTCAGGATTTTGCTGACTTCTTTTTCTTCATCACCGGTTTCCACGGATTTCACGTGTTCAGCGGTGTGTTGCTCAATTTCCTTATCTATTATAACACAGTGACTGGCGTGTACAACCGTAGAGGAAGCTACGAAATGGTAGAGAAAGTCGGTTTGTACTGGCACTTTGTGGATCTGGTTTGGGTCTTTGTATTTACATTCTTTTACCTCGTTTAAAAACACATTAGCATGGCACATCATTCTCATGAACCGGAAGTTGTAGTACTTCCTCCCGATAAGGCAAAGATTGCTCACCTCTGGAAGGTGGCATTGATCCTCGGTATTATCACAGCGGTTGAATTCGTGGTAGCCTTCACACTTGCCCATGGCGTGATGAAGACATTCATCTTTGTGGTGATGACTATTGTGAAGGCCGGATATATCGTGGGTGAGTTTATGCACTTACGCTATGAGACCAAAGTATTGTTTTGGTCCATACTTATCCCCATCATATTTATTGTTTGGATGTTGGTAGCATTTCTTTATGAGGGCTTTCAACTTTCGAACATAAATTTCCTTCATTTCTGATCGAATCAAAATCCTTTTAGAAGGCTAAGGTTCGAAGAACTTTAGCCTTCTTTTTATGTTGTTACTTCAATGAATAAAAAATCAATCTTACTGGTGCTGGCGTTTGTGTTGCCAGGTTTGATTTTCATATTCCTGAAGATATTCGGCAACAATCAATTTGACATTCCGGTGTATTACAAAGATGGTTTGAATGATGCTCCCACGGAGTGTCATCGTTCATCCAAAGGGCAATATTACCTTTCTGATTCAGTGCTAAATAAAGTGAAATGGACCAAGGGCGCAGCGCTTTGGATTTCCGGATTAACTTCTGATGAGAAAAAGGAATTAATTCGTGGATTGGAAAGCGGAAAGCCTGTAGGACTACAATTGATAAATCTGGACAGCTTGAGCGGAGGTGTATGGGAGAATGTAAAGGCATGCGACTTGTTGATGAAGAAGCCGTGGAATGCAGTGCTTACGGATGATCAAAAAAGAATTCGCGGCTATTACTCGTTGTCAAGCCGTGAAGAATTAGATCGCTTGGAAATTGAACTTGAAATCCTCTTAAAAAAATAGAAATGGAGACTCCCCAGCCTGAGCAGCATAAGAAGCTGATCATCATTCTCTCGATAGCAATTCCAGTTGCCGTTGCCGCTTTATTCGGCATTAAAATTCCCGGATACGACTTTACCTTTCTTCCGCCGATTTACGCAGCAATCAACGGAGTAACCGCGGTGCTTCTGCTATTATCCTTGATCGCTATAAAAAATGGAGATAGAAAAACGCACGAGGGCTTGATTAAAGTTTGCCTTGCCTTGTCGGGATTATTCCTGATCATGTATGTTCTTTATCATATCACGACCGAATCAACTGAGTTTGGAGGAGAGGGGGTTATTCGATACGTGTACTTTTTCATTCTGATTTCACACATTTTGTTGTCAATAACGGTTATTCCTTTTGTCCTCTTTACATTTTCTCGAGCCCAAGCAGGTAATTTTGAAAGGCATAGGCGATTGGCTAAATTTACTTTCCCGATTTGGTTGTATGTGTCGATTACCGGTGTGGTGGTTTATTTGATGATAAGTCCTTACTATCGAATGAAATGAAAAGAATTGTATTGATTCTAATTTTCCTCTCAGGCGTGGTTGCAGCCCAGGCGCAATGTGCTATGTGTAAAGCAACCCTCGAAAATAACATCAGCAACGGACATATTGGTATCGCGGCAGGAATCAACTTCGGAATACTTTATTTGTTCGTTTCTCCTTATCTATTCATCAGCATATTGGCCTATTTTTGGTACCGAACCAGCAAAAAGAATGCAGCGCAGCAGATTAGCAGCCATTTGGCAAGGTAGATGCCCGCGGTGCAGGGAAGGAGCTATTTTTAAATACCCTCTTCGTCGCCTGGGAAAATTCGCTCAGATGAATGCTGTGTGCGACAACTGTAAGGTAAGCTTTGAACCCGAGCCAGGTTTTTATTTCGGTGCTCTTTACGTGAGTTATGCCTTTACAGTAGCACTGTTTTTCGCTGTATGGGTGGCGCTCTATGTTCTGTTCAATCCGCCTGACTGGGTTTACGTGGTATCTACCCTGGTGTCGGTTTTGTTTTTTATCCCAATTAGTTTCAGGTATTCTCGCATTTTGTTTTTGTATTGGTTCGGCGGGTTAACGAAGAAGCCTTAACTCTTCTTTCAATATTCATGTTGGTTCAATCAAAATAACCTCATGGTTAAATATTTTTATTCGGGTGCGGCTTCAGTTCTCCTTTTGCTCATTGCAATTTTTTTTAGTCTCTCCGAAGGAAAGAATTACACTGGCGAAGTATTAGCTGAGAAAATCGCAGGCAATCTTCAAAGAGATTTTCAGGTCATCAGCAAAGAAGGAAATCTCCTTCTTTATGATTCGGTAGCCCATCCGTGGTCGTTGGCGAACCATAATTTCTTTTTAATAAGTGAAAGTGCTATTCTAAAGTGGAGCAGGAATGACCTTGCGCTCGACTTTTGGCAGTTGCAAGGCACAGATTCGTTACAGCTCGTGCAGACTTCACGCGCAGATGCACTGGTGTACAAGAAGAAAGCAGGGGAGAGGCGTTGGTTGGTGTGCATTATTCCGTTGAAAAAAAAGTATGAAATCACGAATCGCTACCTAAATTCAAGTTGGAACGAAGAAATCTTTCCTGTAAAGGATGTGGAAATCAAAGCGCCAACGGATGGCAAAGGCATATGCATAGATGTTCGGTCGAATTGTATTTTTAAAATAGTAGCACCTGACCATCCCTCTATAGAAAATCGACCTGCGCTTGTACTCACGTTACTAGCCGTAGTGATTTTCTTAGTGACGCTGGGTGGAGTGTTAATGCATCTTCACAATCTGCGGCGGTATTGGCTTGTGTTTGGGTTGATGTTTACCTGCCTTGCAGGGTTGAGAATTCTGATGGTTCAATTTTCGTTTCCGGCTCGATGGATTTCGTCAGCGTATTTTGATTCACGTTTTTTTGCTTCTTCCTCGTTCAACTCCTCGCTAGGTGATTTGTTTTTCAATACTTTAATAGTCACAGTTTCGTGTGCCTATTTATTTTTATTTTACCAGCGAAGTGATTTTGTTAAAAATTCGTTACGACTTCAGCCTCGCCAAAAAGTTATCCTTGTAATAACGCTGCTTACAGCTTCGTTCTTTTCCTTTCTTTTCCCTTACCTCTATGTTGAATCTGTTTTTCACGATTCGGCAATTCCGTTTGATATTACAGCAACTGTATACTTCACTGGGCTTCGGGCAATGGCGTACGCCGCATTGTTGTTGGGTACGTTGAGTTCCTTTTTCTTTCTCACTGTTTTTGTGCGATGGGTAAAGGCGCTTGTTTCCGGTTCGCTGCAGTTTATGCTTTGCTTATTGGCAGCGGCAATTCTTTTCGTCACTTATTTTATTTTATCGGATTTAGATTATTGGGTAACCCTCATCGTGGGCGCTACCTGCATTGTGCTGTTGTATTTTGCTTCATTCTTATTTTCTGTAACCACCACTCATTACAGGTCTTTTCTCTTTCTTTTAATGGCAGTGATCATGTACAGCACGCAGAGCGCCTTGGGTGTAAAACATTTTGCAGAGGAAAAGAAAATTAAGGCGATGTCGCGTTGGGCTGAAAACCTGAATAGCCATGATGTGCTGGCGGAATATTTACTCAATGAATCGGCTGCCAAGATATCGGAGGACCCTTTCATTGCGGCAAGCCTTTCTAATCCGCTACTAACCAAACACGGAGTGCGTCAAAAAATCCGGCAACAACATCTTAACAGTTACCTCAATCGATACGAAGTGAAAGTTGATTTATTTACAATGGACGGAAGCCCTGCCGACAGGGAAACGAATGTAAACTTCGCTACGACAATCCGGCAATTTGAAAATGATGCTAATAAGACAACCTTTGCCAATGTCTACCTTATCAATGGCTCATTGACTGATGCAGTGAAGCGTTATTTTGTGGTGGTGCCTGTGATGCGTCATAAATCGACTAGTGGCTATGCATTGCTGACGCTGTCTTTAAAGAAAGTAATTCCTCATCAGGTTTATCCAGAGCTTCTTGTGGATGGGCGATTTACGCAGGCCCAAGGTGCTCGCGATTTTAGTTACGGTTTTTTTGAGAAAGACACTATCGTAAACAGTTTTGGAAATTTCAATTTCGAAAAGGATTTTGATCGAAACCTATTGGGTGACTCCCGGCTTTACCGCGAGGGAATTAATTGGGAAGGCAACTGGCTGGTAGGCAATGAAGATGATGCGGGCCGACGTGCTGTGGTAGTGGCACCTTCGTATTCTACGTTGGGAATGGTCGCCAATTTTTCATTTCTCTTTGTGCAGGGAGCAATGCTCATTTTTGTTTTTCTGGTCTTCCGGTGGATTTCTTCGCCCCGAAGTTTCATCAACTACTCTACGCGTATTCAGGTTTATTTCTATGCAGCTTTTATCCTTCCGTTGATCGCAGTGAGTGTCCTTTCCTTACGGCTAATCGGTCAATCCAATGAGTTACAGTTGGAAAGAGAAATTCAGGATAAAGGATCGTTGATTACAGAAGATGTTTCTGCGTTGCAGCATAGCTTCCCTGACTCCAGCAATTACGTCAGCGGATTTCAGCAGCGCCTGGCAGAGATAGCCCAGTCGAATTCCACGGAAGCAAATGTATATAGCCTTTCCGGTGAATTGATGGCCTCGAGTCAGCCTGCCATTTTTAAAAATGGGTTGATCATGCCTCTGGCGGACCGAAGAGCCTGGGAAAAAATTGTATTGGAACAATTCAACAATTACAAAGCACCGTGCCGTATTGGCTCGCTGGAGTATTATAGTTCTTTCTTCCCTATAAAGTCTTCGCGGAATGGCAAACTAATTGGGTTGCTTGAGCTGCCTTTTTTCGAATCTTCGTCTGACAATGCAAGGATTATAGCCTTATCAAACATTCTGGTGACTTTCGCTGTAGTGTTTATATTTTTCTCAATTCTTACCGTTGGTGCCACGCATTCGCTGACTAACCCACTCCGGTTCATTGCTAAGAAACTAAAGACTACTAGTCTTCAGAATAATCAGCCTATCGAATGGAAGAGTGATGATGAGATTGGGTTGATGGTATCTCAGTATAACTCAATGCTTGATACACTTGAGAAAAACCGGGCTGATCTTGTGAAGATACAGAAGGAGCAGGCGTGGCGGGAGATCGCGCAGCAGGTGGCGCACGAGATTAAAAACCCACTAACCCCGATGAAGCTGACGCTACAGCACATGGAGCAATCAATGGGAGAAACAGAGATAAGCAAAGACCGTTTGAAGAAATCACTGCAAACAATGCTTGACCAGGTTGAGATTTTGAATGGGATTGCAAGTTCGTTCAGTGCGTTTGCTTCTATGCCTGAGCCTGAGCTTACCCGTGTTGATCTTAATTCCCTTTTGAATAACGTGACTAGCTTGTTTCAAAATCACCCGGAAGGGAAAGTTCGTTTTATAAGACCTGCTGAAATGATGTTCATCCGTAGCGACGAGAAACTTCTAACCCGCATATTTTCCAATCTCATCATTAATGGCTTGCAGGCCGGCAAAGACGGCAGGAGTGAGGTAGACCTTGCTGTGGAAAGTAGCCAGACGGAGTATACAGTTTCAATCACAGACAAGGGTATGGGCATAGCTTCTGAAATTCAAGCGCGGATTTTCTTGCCACACTTCAGCACCAAGAAAACCGGATCAGGCCTTGGACTGGCCATTTCAAAGCAAGGACTTGAGCGTATGGGAGCGACCATCGCTTTCACTACGAGACCAGGAAGCGGTACTACTTTTTACGTCCGGTTTAAAAAAGATTGATCTCCTGGTGTTTACTAAGAATAGAAAAACACAGGTTAAAGGCTTCTCATTTTGCTCATCACTTTGTTGGCGAAAACGAAGTCGTCGAGTTGAGCTACGCCAGAATGTGTGATGTCGGCATTGTTACCTTCCCAGAGTTTGTGACCTTTGTAAAGGAAAATGATTTTCTCTCCGATACCGATCACTGAGTTCATGTCGTGGGTAACCACCACGGTAGTGATGTCGAGTTCGTGTGTGATTTCGTGGATCAGTTCATCAATCAATATGGAAGTCTGTGGATCAAGACCTGAGTTGGGTTCATCGCAAAACAAATAGTTCGGTGAGTTGACAATGGCGCGCGCAATGCCCACGCGTTTTTTCATCCCGCCGCTTATTTCGGATACAGCTTTTTTATTGACGTTTTCAAGGCCTACTCTTTTCAAGCAGAGATTCGCGCGATCAAGTTTCTCATCAAGCGGCATTTTGGTGAGCACATCAAGGGGAAACATTACATTTTCTTCGACATTCTTGGAGTCGAACAACGCGCCGCCCTGAAACAGCATTCCAATTTCTCGACGGATTTCAGATTTCTCTTCTTTGTCGGCCTCGGTGAAATTGCGCAGGTCGTAATAAACTCGTCCGTTATCAGGAGAAATCAACCCCACAATGCACTTCAGCAAAACACTCTTTCCTGTACCGCTTGATCCAATGATCAGGTTAGTCTTGCCTTTGTCGAATTCAGAGCTGATGTTTTCCAGCACCATCTTGTCGCCAAACGATTTAGATATATCTTTAATCTTGATCATTGCAGCAGCAGGTTTACGATGATATAATCGGCCAGTAGAATGGCAATGACGCTGGTGGTCACAGCGGCTGTGCTGGCAATACCTACTTCAAGTGCGCCTCCTTTGGTAAAATATCCTTTGAAAGAAGAGATCGAAGAAATCAAAAAGGAAAACACCACAGACTTGGTGAGGGCGACGACAATTTCAAAACTATTGAACCCAAAGCGAAGCCCTGAAACATACTCGGTAGGAGTGATGATGTGAATGAACGTTCCCACGATGTATCCTCCGATAATGGCGCACACTCCCGATAACACCACCAGAAGCGGGTACATTAAAATTGACGCGACGATTTTAGGCAGCACCAGGTACGATGAGGAATTGATACCCATGACTTCCAGTGCATCGATCTGCTCGGTGATGCGCATGGTGCCGAGACCGCTGGCCATACTCGATCCGATTTTTCCGGCGTAGATCAGCGCCATGATAGTTGGCGCCAGTTCCAGCACCACCATTTCGCGCACTACCTGCGCGATGACAAACCGCGGTATTAACGGGCTTACCATGTTGAAGGCTGTCTGTACGGTAGTCACCGCACCGATGAAGGTGGACACAAGAATAAAGAGCAGGGCGGAGTTTACTCCGATCTGCACGCATTCTTCAAGAATCAATTTATAGTAGGTAGCGAAGGTCTCCCGCCTTACAAACAGGGAGCCTAAAAACATCATGTACCTTCCAAAGCCTTTCATTCAATTCGGGATGTAACTATATTGCTCAAAGATAAAATAAATTCTCATGAACAAGCTGGTGGTGATTACGGGTGCTTCGAAGGGTATCGGCAGGGCTGTAGCAGAACGATTTGCCTCCGCCGGCTTTGACGTGGCGGCATGTGCGCGAAACGAAGCTGAACTTCAGCAGTTCAAAGTTGACCTGGAAGCAAAGTATGGAATCAACGTGTTGGTAAAAGTTGCGGATGCATCGGTAAAGACCGAATGCCAGGCTTTCGCCCAGTTTGTGTTGCACCTTGACCGACCTGTGGATATACTCGTCAACAATGCTGGTAAGTTTATCCCCGGTGCTACACTCGAAGAAGCTGACGGCAATCTGGAGAGCATGATCGAAACAAACCTGTACAGTGCCTACCACGTCACGCGAGGATTGGCAAATCACATGAAGGCAAACGCCTCGGGGCATATCTTCAATTTGTGCTCTATTGCCAGCATCAAAGCGTATCCCAACGGAGGCTCGTATGCGATCTCCAAGTTTGCCTTGCTGGGATTTTCGAAAGTACTGCGCGAAGAGTTGAAAGAACACGGAATCCGCGTTACGGCGGTGTTGCCAGGTGCCACTCGAACCGCGAGCTGGGATGGCGTGGATCTGCCGGATACCCGCTTTATGAAACCGGAAGATGTAGCAGAAGTAATTTTCAATGCCTATTCCATTTCCGACAGGAGTGTAGTAGAAGAAGTAATTATCCGGCCGCAGTTGGGCGATATTTAATCACTTCTTTTCCACCGTAAGGTAAAACCGGTCGATGTCAACACGAAACTCTTTCGGACTAAGATTTTGCAGCGAAAGCTCCTTCCACGCTACGGTGGGATAGATGAACTCAAATGCTTCCGGCCTTACTGTAACCTTCACCGGCATGTTGAAGTTGTCGACATCTGCTTTCCAGCGGTAGCTGACGATAGTATTTTTTCCTTCCTTTTTAAACTTCACTTGCAAAACAGGTATTGACGCTTTGGTAAGGTATTGGGCAAAGAAGGCCGTGTAGTCTGTTTTTGTTTTTTCATTGATGAAGGCGACAAGGTCACGGGTGGTGATAGTCTGATAGGCAAAATGACTTTGAATGGAGCGAAGCAAGTCCAACCAGGCGACATCGTCATCCATCAGGTTTCGGAGCGTGTGCAGCATCAGCGCTCCTTTGGAATACATGTCGCCGAGCTGAAAGTCGTTTACGTCGTATTGACCGATCACCGGCACTTTGTTTCCCGGCTTCTGATCCTTCAGATATTTCAGCATGGCTTCTTTGCCGTAAAGTTGTTCGTAGGCCATTACTTCTGCATACGTGGCGAAGGCTTCGTGTATCCACAGATCGGCCATGTCTTTTACGGTGATGCTGTTGCCCCACCACTCGTGCGCCGACTCGTGCCACATCGTTCGGATCATGTCGAGGGAGTCGTAGGTTTCGCTGTTGAATGGAGTAAAAATCGCACCAATACTCACCGCGCTCTGATGTTCCATCGGGTAGGGCGATTGCATGGCAGTGAAACCATCGCGACGAAAAGGGTATGCACCAAAACTCTTTTCAAAAACAGAGAGCATCGGCCGCCCGTGCTTAAAAATCTTTTTCGCTACGGCGGAATCGTGTGGCAGGTAATAGTAATGAATTGGAAGCGTATCGCGACTCGTTATCAAATGATCCGTTGTCTGAGTATAGTTCCCAATATTGATAACAACACAATAATTAGTGATGGGATAACTCACGTACCAGTCGAAGCGAGTCTTGCCTTCGGGCAGATCGGTCTTGCGCAGCAGCCGCCCGTTGGAAATGTCGGTGAGGCCGCGCGGCACCGTCACGCTGATTTTCATGCTGTCGGGTTTGTCCGACAAATGATCTTTGCATGGCCACCACAAACTCGCGCCCGATCCTTGTGTTACCGACTCAACCCACGGCTGTCCTTCTTTATCCTGTAACCATAAGATTCCTCCCGCCAGCGTTGAAAGGTCCGGTGTTTGCGGTCGCCCGTGATACACGATCTTGATGTCATCGATCACGCCTTCTTTTATAAGATTGGGAAATTGAACAAAGACTGCATTGAATTCGCGCGAGAAGGAGAGTGGCGCATTGTGATATAGAATGTTCTCGATTTTCATGTTGGCGAATAAATCAATCTGCATCCTATCGAATGCATGAACGGCTTTGAAACGGATAACATTTGATCCGCTTACCGACTGAGCCGTAGGGTTAACATCTACATTCAGATGATAAAACAACACATCGTAGCACGTGCGCAGCGGGGTGAGTTTCCCGCGCAATGTATCCGCGCGGGTAAACCCATTCTGCCGGTTGAAGCCGTACACCACTTCAGGCGTGGAATCAGTTTCTCTGGTAAAGAGAAACTCCGGGCTGCCTGTTCGGGAAAAGACCAGCGTCTGGATGTGGCCATCCTTGTCGGGAATAAAATCCCACACCAGTTTCACATCACCATCCGCCAACTCGAATTGATTTCCCGAAGTCAGGGTAAGTACAAACTCGCCGCCGTTATTACTTTGAGCTGTAAGATGATCGCCGCGCAGTCGCACGTTAAAAAACTGGCGGTTGCTGATCGTGTAATTGCCCGTGTATTTCACTAAGTCGGGATAAGCCGGCGTAGCATCCTGGGCAGGAGGAGTGATCCGCCTGAAGGTCATTTTCGGAATAGTTTGATTCCATTTTACCTTCGTAGTTTTTCCGCTGCCATCGCGGATGAATTCCACCGTAGCCTTTGGCTTGACCCGGTTTGCCTTAAAGCGATCTGGCCCAAGTGCGGTTAGCGATGTACGTCCTTGCCCGACAAACTCAATGGTATATCCCTTGCCTTCCTTTCGGATCACAATCCGCGATAGCGAATCGAGCTTGGCGGCATAATGACCGGCATAGTCATCAGTTCGGTTGACCTGTGCGGAGGCGAGCAAACTGATCAGCGTGAGGGGAACAAGGAAATGACCTTTCATTGGGATATGATTTTTATGCAAATCACGATCCTCTGGAAGTCAAAATCTAGTCAAATCATCTTTTGACTAACCTGATTTCCTTTTTTGACTGGACTACGCCGGTTCAACTTGTTTTTGAATGAATTTGCTCGGCGTAACCCCGACCACGCTTTTGAAGGCGCGCTGAAAGGTAGGTTGCGAATTGAAGCCACACTCGTAGGCCAGCGCCGTGAGGGTGTACTTTTTATGCTCGCCGTTCAGGAGCCTGTGTTTGATTTCGCGGATGCGAAACTGGTTGATAAATTCATTAAAACTCTTCTCCAGCTTTTGGTTCAGCACACCTGAAATTACTTTGGGAGAACTACCCACGTGATTGGCCAGTTTGGCCAGGGTTAATTCAGCATCAAGATAAAGCTTGTCGTGTTCCATGGCGTGCAGTAGACGATTCAGCAATTGAGTGGTTTGCTCCTCCGAAAGGATAGGCCCAGAAGACTTCCTCATTTCTTTGCGACCGATCAAAAACCCGCGAACCCCAAGCCAATAGATAATGGCGACCATGGGAAGATAAATCGGATACCAATCTACGGCGTTGAGAATCTTGTCGGTGTATTGGGGAATGGTGTAGGGGATAAGATACACAAGCCAGAGAAGATCGAATGCCGCAAACACAAGCAGAAACTCTTTGAGCCAGGCCGTAGCGGGTTGACTTTCTCTTTTTTGTAGTTGCGTCTGGCGCAGCATACGGAACGAGAGTACCAAATAAACGCTCAGTGAAATCCACCGCGGAATATCCGCATAGACATTATAGGTATCAAACCAAATCCCGAAGTTGTTGTGCTGAGGATTTGCCCACCCGAACAACAACACAATGACAAAGACGATGGCGGCAAGGTGAGGAAACAAATCGACGATCACCGGATAGAAATGGAATCTGTCTTTTCTGCTTAGCGCGAAATCAGGCTGAAGCATCGACAGGCAATAGAAATAAATCAGTGGGCCCACCGGCATGATGACGATAAAGGGAACGAACGCATCGATCAACGACCCAAGGGTTGAGTTGACAAGCCCTATGTTAAGGAGATAAACTTTCAGGCATGCCATGGCCAGAATCAGTAGCAGCCATGCAATAAACCTGGCTGGTTTACCTTTTGAAGAGCGAAACAACAAACCGCCAATGATGAAACCTTGCAGTGATCCGAGGAGGATGATGGAATTTAAGAATGCAGTGATGCTCATGCCCGATCGATTCAAAAACAACGACTAAAGCTACAAATATTTAGCATCAGCGCTGCCCGATGCAAAATTGGTATAAAACAAAAAAGGAATCACCGTGAGATGATTCCTTTTCATGCTATTGATTAATGGATATTATTCCAACGCCTTCACGCCGGGTAATACTTTGCCTTCAAAGTATTCGAGCAGCGCACCGCCACCGGTAGAAACGTAACTTACTTTGTCTTCGAAGTTAAACTTCGCGACAGCGGCGGCAGAGTCTCCGCCTCCGATCAGCGAGAAGGCACCTTTTTCAGTAGCACGCACAATCGATTCGGCTACCGCTTTGGTTCCATTCTCAAATTTCTCCATTTCAAATACGCCCATCGGGCCGTTCCACAAAATGGTCTTCGAGCCTTCGATCACTTTGGCAAACACGTCGCGGGCTTGGGGGCCGATGTCCAGTCCCATCCAGTCGGCTTTGATGGCGTTGTTGTTGGCGATTTCAGTATTCGCGGCAGCGTCAAATTTATCGGCAATAATAGAGTCGATAGGCAAGTGCAGTTCTACGCCTTTGCTCTTAGCTTTTTGAATCAACTCTTTGGCGAGGTCGAGTTTATCTTCTTCCACCAGCGACTTTCCGATTTGTCCGCCCAGGGCTTTGAAGAAGGTATACGACATACCTCCGCCAATGATGAGGTGATCGACTTTATCGAGCAGTTTTTCAATGATCAGAATCTTATCCGAAATCTTAGCTCCACCCATGATGGCAGTGAAAGGTTTGGCGGCGTGCTCTAATACTTTCTTCGCGTTGTCAAGTTCCGCAGCCATCACAAAGCCGGCGCATTTGTCTTTGATAAATTGCGCTACGATGGTGGTGCTGGCGTGGGCGCGGTGTGCGGTGCCAAACGCGTCGTTCACATAAATGTCGCCGTGCTTCGATAGCTTTTCCGCGAAAGCGAGGTCGCCTTTTTCTTCCTGCTTATAGAAGCGAAGATTTTCGAGCAGCAATACTTCACCGGGTTTCAATGCTGCCGATTGGGCAAAGGCATCGTCGCCAATGCAGTCGCCGGCAAACTTCACCTTCACGCCAAGCAGTTGCTCGGTGGTTTTGATGGTGTGTTTCAACGAGTATTTTTCTTCAGGGCCTTCCTTAGGTCTTCCCAGGTGCGACATCAGTACGCAGCTTCCGCCATCGGCCAGGATTTTCTTCAGCGTGGGGATCGTCGCGCGAATGCGGTTGTCGTCGGTGACATTAAAACTTTTATCCAAAGGAACATTAAAGTCAACCCGGATCAGGGCACGCTTTCCTTTAAAATTGATGTCGTTTACAGTTTTCATTTTGATGAATTTTTGGGAGTGCTAAGATAGCAAATGAATGGGAGCGGAGGGAAAGAAGCGGAGGCTATATTTAAGCAAACGATGGAAATGCGGGGTCATTAAAGTAAAAAGCATTGCGACGGTGCGTATTTAATTTTTATCTTGAATCGCATTAAAATTCACACCATGAGAACCTTATCCGTTTTTGGTTTCGTATTGATTTCCACCTTCGCTTTCGGGCAATACAGTCCTTCGCTTTTCAATGATATGAAATGGCGGATGATCGGACCGCACCGCGCCGGTCGAACCATTGGTGCTGTGGGTGTACCTCAGCAACCCAATGTATTTTATATGGCCGCCAACAACGGAGGCGTGTGGAAAACTACCGACTACGGCCGTACCTGGGATCCGATTTTTGATGATCAGCCCACGGGTTCCATTGGCGATATCGCCGTTGCTCCTTCGAATCCAAATGTGCTTTATGTAGGAAGTGGAGAAGGCGTGCAGCGGCCTGATCTTTCGGTGGGTGATGGGGTGTATAAATCAACGGATGCAGGCAAAACCTGGAAACATCTCGGCTTGCGCGATGCACAGCAAATCGGTGGATTGGCGATTGATCCTACCAATGAAAATATAGTATTCGTGGCCGCGCTTGGGCATCCGTACGGCGCCAATACCGAGCGTGGAGTTTACCGGAGCAAAGACGGAGGAAACACCTGGGAACGAGTGCTTTATAAGGATGAAAATACAGGAGCAGTTCAGGTCACTATCGACCCGCATAATCCCAACATTGTGTTTGCCGACTTGTGGGCGGCGCGGCAAGGGCCCTGGGAGAACGGTGCGTGGCAGGGAAAGGAAAGCGGGCTGTATAAATCCACCGATGGCGGTTCAACCTGGAGAAAAATTACAAAAGGATTACCCACTGTAGATCAGGGTCTTGGACGCATGGGTTTTTGTATTGCTCCAAGCAATTCAAACCGCATGTATGCCACGGTTGACGCGGGAGATTATGGCGGCATTTATCGCTCGGAAGATGCGGGAGAAAGTTGGGCACGTGTGTCGGCGGATGGCCGGCATTGGAGTCGCGGCTCTGACTTCGCCGAAGTGCGTGTGCATCCTACCAATCCCGACATTGTGTATAGCGCAAATGTGGTCACCTGGAAATCGGAAGACGGCGGAAAAACATGGACAGGATTTCGCGGTGCTCCCGGAGGCGACGACTACCATCGCATTTGGATTAATCCCAACAATCCTGACATCATGTTGATCGGTCTCGATCAGGGAGCGATCATCACCGTGAACGGAGGCAAAACCTTTAGCTCTTGGTTCAACCAACCGACGGCACAATTTTATCATGTCAGTACAGACAATGCGTTTCCCTATAATGTGTATGGCGGACAGCAGGAGAATGGTTCGGTAGGGATTGCCTCACGCGGCAACGACGGACAAATTACATTCCGCGAATGGCATCCTGTAGGTGTGGAAGAATATGGATACGTCGCGGCCGACCCACTCGATCCAAACATTATCTATGGAGGCAAGATTACGAAGTACGACAAACGCACCGGACAAGTGCAGAACATTGCACCCGAAGCAGTACGCAGCGGCAAATATCGTTTCATCCGCACGGCGCCGGTATTGTTTTCGCCCATCGATCCCAAGACGTTGTACTTCGCGGGTAACGTTATTTTTAAAACACAAAACGGTGGACAATCGTGGGATGTGATCAGCCCGGATTTGTCGCGCGAAAGTTGGGACGTGCCGGAGAACATCGGCATCTATAAAGACGACAAGATGAAGTCAATGCCGCGACGTGGCGTGGTGTACACGCTCGCCCCTTCGCCGCTCGACATTAATTTAATGTGGGCCGGCACCGACGATGGACTGATTCACGTAACGCGCGACGGCGGAAAGACATGGACGAACGTGACGCCTCCCGAGATAACCTCGTGGAGCAAAGTGTCGATCATGGAAGCTAGTCACTTTGATAAAGACGTGGCGTATGCGGCGGTGAACCGCATTCGTCTCGACGACCAGAAGCCGCACATTTATAAAACTACAGACGGTGGTAAAACCTGGAAAGAAATTGTTGCCGGGCTTTCTGCTGATCCAATCAATTCCGTGAAGGAAGATCCGCTCACCAAAGGATTGCTCTTTGCGGGGTCGGAGCGTTTCGTTAATGTTTCGTTTGACGATGGCGATCATTGGCAAAGTTTGAAACTGAATATGCCGCCTACTTCCATCCGCGATCTTGTGATTAAAGACGATGACGTGGTGGTGGGTACGCATGGCCGCTCGTTTTGGATACTCGACAACATCACGCCCCTGCGGCAGATGAAGAAAGACCTCGCGGCACAAGCTGTGTTATATAAACCACAAACGGCGATGCGCATCCGCTGGAGTATGAACCCCGACACGCCGCTGCCGCAGGAAGAACCCGGTGGACAAAACCCGCCCGACGGTGCGGTGATCGATTATTATTTGAATGAGAAAGCCAGCGACGTGAAACTAGAAATCCTGAATGCCGAAGGAAAGGTGATTCGTACTTTTTCGTCGTCAGACAAGCCATATAAAATTCCGGAGCTGAACATTCCGTTGTATTGGATTCGTCCGCAGCAGATCTTATCCGCCGACGCGGGACATCATCGCTTCCTGTGGGACATGCATTACACACCGCTCGATCTTGACGTGTCGTTTCCGATGTCGGCCATTTATCAGAACACGGCGCCTAACCCCACGTCGCCCTGGGTGATGCCGGGAGAATATTCCGCACGACTTACGGTGAACGGACAATCGCAAACACAGAAGTTTACGGTGAAGATGGATCCGCGCGTCACTACCACACTCGCACAATTAAAAGAACAGCACGACCTTTCGATGATGTGTTACGACGCAAGGAAAGCTGCGCTTGACGCGTTGAATACGATTTCTAAGCTCGAGTCTCAATTGAATGCGATAAAGAATCCGGCGCTGGCCAAAGCAGTGGCCGAGTTCAAAACCAAACTGACTGCTGTGAAAGGCAGCGAAGGTTTCCGCAGAGACAACTCGGCATCCTGGAATTCGGTGGACCGCATCAGCGACCAATTGTTTGGTTTATTGCAGGAAGCAGACATGCCCGTCACCGCGCAGGCGAAGCAAGCCATGAGTGATCAGGAACTAACTTACCTGAAAACGAACGAAGCCTGGAAGAGCTTTTTAAAAGTTGACTTGCCTGCCTTCAACAAAACGCTGAAAGCAAAAGGAGAGAAGGAGTTGAAGTAATTCCCCAAGACTTTTGCCGTGATCATGCAATTCCGTGTTACCATCTTCGCACGCTTCAATTGTTCATTGGAGCGTGCTTTTAAAACACCAATGCTTTGCGATGTTTCGAAAGTGCATACGGGGTTTTGGCTGATGCCGAAGGTGACGCACTGCACCGACGATGAACACTGGGGAAAGCCCGGCTTCAGCAAAAAGGTTTTTGTGGCGCCGTCGCTTACACAAAAAGGAGGATGGGCGTCGGTAGATACCGTCATCGAGCGAATCGAAAATCAATATTGGAAAATTGAAGTCAGCGATTTTAAGTCGTGGATGCTCGGCTTCTTCAAGTTTGTGGGCGAGTGGCAGACTACGGAACTCCAGCCCGGTGTAGTCGCGGTGAAATACACGTACACCCTGCATTCGGATAGTGTGTGGTTGTATCCGTTCAACTGGTTGTTTGCCAAAACCTTCTGGCGCATTTACATGAAGCACGTGTTGGAAAATGTACGCGCGATGGCGTATGCCAACGAACCCTATCGCCACGCGTAGTACTTCGCATCGCCACTTTCTAATTCAACGCCGCCGAACCACAGGATTGGTTAGTCTGTAGTAGTTAGTATCCTGCATAATGAAGACAGTATGTAGAATGGAGTGTACTTGATCATTCAAGATTCATTCCAAAATTCGGTCATTGTCTAGACCCCATAGGGGTCAAAGCTTTGTAGAAAAATAATTGTAGAGGCAAGGGCCCGACCCCGTAGGGGTCGAACGCACCGTGTTATCTGTTAATTGCTAATTGTTATCCGCGCGATTAACAATTAACGAATAACTGATAGCATCTTCAAAGGGGCACCGGATCACGCGCTTTCCACTGCGCAAAAACCCGTCCGGTGTGACAGCGTAATGGTACATGATGCGCTTAGGCTGGACACGTTAATCGTTTATCTGTTATCCGTTAATCGCCATTAACAATTCACCGATAACGAATAACTGTGGACTATTATGAAACCTCATCTTCCAATTTAATCGTCATGCCGGACAGCCAGCGCGGGGCATGTGTGTGATCCGGCATCCCGTTCGGGTAACTGTAAAATAAAAAAAGCCTTCCGCGTCCGGAGGGCTTTTTATAATCCAGGGAGCCCAGACTTAGGCTGCCACGTACACACTGCGCACGTCACTCCATTCAGAGCGACCGGCAGGGGTGATCACACGGGCGCGGAAATAATAGCGCATGTTGAGGGCCAGACCGCTTTTGACAACTCGCCCACGAGTACCGGCCTCAAACGTAGTCCAGTTTGCCTCGTTGGTGATGTCTGTGCAGATCTGAAACTCATACGCGCCGCGCTTCACCGCCTTGTATTGCAGTCTT
>JAFDYT010000010.1 GCA_018266055.1 Bacteroidota bacterium | reverse complement strand
AGTATCAATGTACCGCTGACGAGCAACGTAGCGGGCAGCGTGCAGAGCTGGACGAACAGCAACGCAAGCATAGGCATCGCGACAAGCGGTACAGGAGACATCATCTACACGGCCCCGAACAACACGACAGGATCAGACATCGTAGGCACCATCGTAGTGACGGGCACGAGCAACGGATGTAGCAGTGCGGGGGCTAATAAGAAAACGTTTACCATTACGATCCATCCGAACCCCGTGATAACCAATACTCCTTCTCAATTGCAGACTACCATATGCAGTGGAGTCGCACTGAATTTCCTTCCAACCTCGAACACCGGAGTGACGACAACTTATACCTGGACTTCAACCTTTACGGGTTCCCTCACAGGAGTGACAGCCTCTGGATCGAATACGATAACAGACACACCGGTCAATACAGGCAATGCACCAGGGCTGATCACATATGTAATTACGCCACAGTTTAATTCGTGTATTGGAACGGCGGTGAATTATTTGGTTACAGTAGAACCTAAGCCCAATGTATCGGCTTCAAATCAAACGATATGTAGTGGACAGACAACCAATATCGTTATTTCTAATCCAAACGGCGTAAGTGGAACCTCATTCAACTGGACGATTCAGAGCAGCAGCAACGTAACCGGAGCAGCAGCCGGAAGTGGATCGATTATAAGCCAAGCGCTGACGAGTACAGACGGAGTGAATTCAGGTACCGTGACGTACGCAATTACTCCGGTTGCCAATGGTTGTTCAGGGACAGCTATTACAGTGACTGCGACGGTAAACCCTGTGCCGGTAATTACCAATACACCGGTTCAGTTGCAGACTACAATCTGCAGCAGCCAGGCTTTAAGTTTCACACCCACTACAACAATTGCAGGAACCACATTTACATGGACCAGTACAATCTCAGGTCCCATAAGCGGAACTACTGCTTCAGGTTCAGGAGCAATTACTGATTCGCCTGTAAATACGGGCAATGTGGCAGGAACAGTAACGTATCACATCATTCCTGCTAAAGGTGGTTGCAATGGAGCTGCAAAAGATTATGTAGTAACTGTAGAGCCTGTTCCTTCGGCTAACGGATCGAATGTGACAATTTGTGCCGGTCAAACTGCAGTTATCGCCATCAATGCAAGTCCTCAAAATGTAGCAGGAACCACATACAGTTGGATTGTAATACCCACTGCAAATGTTTCCGGAGCAACGGCCGGAAACGGATCGACGATAAGTCAGGCATTAACACTCACCGACTACACCGTAGGAACTGTAATTTATCGAATTACTCCATTGGCCAACGGATGCACAGGACCTACTAAGGATATTACGGTAACGGTTAATCCTGTTTCGCTAGTAAATGCTGGGACAGACTATGCGGTTTGCCAACCTTCAACGATTGCACTATCCGGAACAATTGGAGGTGCCGCCACTTCGGGCACCTGGCAAATTGTTTCAGGTAACGGGTCTATTTCGGCAAGCACAGTTTCTGGTACCAATGTTACCGCAACATATACAGTAGCAGGAAGTGATATCGCGACCACCGCTGTGTTCCGGTTGATCACAAACGACCCTGACGGTGCTGGTCCTTGCGTAGCGGTATCGGGCATCCTTAATGTGGCGATAAACAGAGCTCCGACGGTAACACTTCCAGCGGATTACACTGTGTGCGAGCCAGCGAGCATTGCATTGACAGGAACAATAGGTGGAAGTGCAACTACAGGGTTGTGGAGCATAGTAACAGGAAGCGGAACATTGTCGGCGACTAACGTATCAGGGAATACAGTAACATCCACTTATAGTGTTGCCCCTTCAGACGTGGCCAATGTGGTGACCTTCCAGCTTACAACCAATGATTCTGATGGAAGCGGACCTTGCGTGCCGGTATCTGCTACGATTAACGTTACGATCAACCGAGCGGCAAGGGTATTCGCACCAGCTAGTTTAGCACTTTGTGAAAACATCCCGGGAATCGCCTTGGGTGGTAGCATTGGAGGTTCAACATCAACTACCGTGTGGAGTGGGGGTGCAGGAACATTTAGTAACGTCAATTCACCTAATGCGACCTACAATTTCAAGAACCCGAACGAGATTAATACGACAGTAGTGCTGACGTTGACAGCTTTAGACCCAGATGGCGGCGGACCTTGTACGGCGGTGAGCACGCAAACAAATTTAAAAATCAATCCCCTTCCTATCGTGACATTTAGTGGATTCCCGGTAGGTTCGCCTCCGCAGTTGGCGGAAAATAATGCTCCGATTACCCTCACAGGAAATCAGGTTGGAGGTTTATTCTCAATCACTCCCATAACCTCCAATATAGGTAGTACTGTGGCGAGCCCGGTGGATAAGGCGACATTTGATCCAAGCGCCGTAACGCTCGGTTCTAACTTCATTACTTATACATACACCGATGGTAATAGCTGTACCAATAGCAATGTTCAGCAGGTCATTGTCAACCCGGTGACTTCGATTGATTTTGTAGTGAGTGGTAAGAGTACCCTGGCGACGGGTGAGATCCCGTTGTGCGGTGAAGAAGGGTTGCTCAAATTGATTGGTAATCCAATAGCTAGCACGGGTGGAGTGCCGGAAACCGGTTTCTTTGCGGCTGGTCCTGCAGGTCCTGACTCAACGTTACTGGCGTCGCACATTCAAAAAATTGGTGCAGAGTATTACCTTCAAACCAATGGATTGCCTTCCAAATCCTACCTGATGGTTTACGTGTATAAAAATAGCTTTAATGCTATTTCGAAACGATTCCATACAATACTGGTTTATCCTAGTCCTCGTGCAGCGTTTACTTCTTCCAACAATTGCGTGGTAAGTGCAATCATATTTAAAGACAACTCTACGATTGATCCATCTACTTTGCCGGCTACCTCGATCGTGAACTACATCTGGGATTTTGGCGATGGTAAACCCAAACAGTATTTCACAAATCCTTTTGTTTCCACACCCTACACCTACGCATCACCGAATAGTTACAATGTATTGCTTCAGGTCACCACCGATCAAGGTTGTACTAACACAAGCGCCCCGTATACATTGAAAGTTGGAAACCCTCCGACTCCTTTGTTCTCGTGGTCGTCAATTTGTACCAATGATTCAACAAAATTTGTGGACAAATCCAAGCCTGGTATAGTGAGTACGATAACGAATTATCAGTGGGATTTTGGCGATGGTACGGTGATCACGGGAGCACCAGGCACAAAAGTAGTGGACGCGAAGACGGGTGGCAATTACGAAAATCCTAACCATAAGTACGCGACTAACGGAACCTATCTGGTGAAGATTAAAGTAACCAACAACAACGGTTGTTTTGATACTTCTCCGTCGAAGAAGGTGTTTATCTTGCCGTACAATACAATCACGCCAAAGCCTAACTCCGCGTACACAGAATCATTTGAAGCGAGCAATGGTGGTTGGATTCCGGAAGCCTTCCAGGCAACGAATTCCACATTGATCGATACTATCGCGAGTGATACCAGTTGGGTTTGGGGTATTCCAAACGGAGCTGCGGGAGTGATTAAGCCAACGCCGCAGACGAACATTTCGTGGTGGACAGGCAAGAATGCAAATTCGTATTACTACTATGAAAATTCAGTTATCAACGGACCTTGCTTTAACTTATCGAAGCTAAACCGGCCTATGGTTTCGCTTGATTATATTGTGGATACTGATGCCAACAACGACGGAGCCGTGTTACAATATTCAGTGGATGGCGGTTTGTCATGGCAACTCGTGGGCCCGCTGGCGGGACTACCGGTAACTCAGCGTGATCAGGGTATTAATTGGTATAAACCTGGAGCCATCGTTACTTCTAATCCTGGAGAGCAACCAAGCTTCGGCCCGTATGGTTGGACGGGTCCCGGTCAATCTGGGGTTTGGTACACCGGTAAGTTCAACCTAGATATGATACCGCTGCTCAATCCGACGAACTCATTGGATACGTTGCGGAAACAAGTACGAGTGCGAATCGGATTTGCTAACCGCGGAAAACCCAATAAACCTTATGATGGCTTTGCATTCGATAATTTCTTTGTCGGCGACAAGACGAAAAATGTTTTGGTAGAGCATTTTACCAACGCCACATTAACAGCAAGCGTGAATGCCGATACGTATTTCAACAACCTGTTCGCCGGTCAGCTAAGTCTCAGAAATGGCAATACGGATTTCAACGACATTCAATATCACATCCGATTCCCACAAGCTGATGTATTCAATCAGGGAAATAATGACGATGCCGCTGCCCGTGCGCTTTATTACAACGTGCAGCAGGCGCCGTACTCGGTGATGGACGGAATTCAGAGCGGTAATTTCAGCTCAGGCAATTATAATAATATTGACCTGGTTGAATTGGATCGCCGAGCTCTGAGGAAGCCGTTATTGACCATCACTAAGGTCGATACTACGAATACCTCAAGTGCAAATAAAATCAATGTGAGTGTTACGGTGAGAGCCGATACAGCCATCACCTTCCCGCTGTACGCGCAAGCGGTACTTGTGGAAAGTCCTGTGGTAATTTCTGCGCCTAGCCCAAATCCTGGTACCTATCAGAATGTCGTCCGGAAGCTATTGTTCGGAGGCGAAGGAGTGACCAAGAATCAGGCAATGGTAGTCAACGATACTCAGGTATTTACCAAAGGAGACATAACGATAGACTCTAAAATTCTGGATCCTACAAAACTTAGCGTCATGGTGTTTATTCAGAATTTCTCTACCAAGGAAATTCTTCAAAGCTATCGAATGCCAATTTCTCCGAAAAAGGGTGCATTGATTACAGGCATTGAACCTCAGGCAGGAGTATTGGAGGACGTGAAAATCTACCCTAATCCGGCCAATGGAAAATTTAACTTTGCCTTACCAGGCGAATTGCCATCAGGCAGTATCTGGAAAATAGCTGACCAGCGCGGCATCAACGTGATGGAAGGTGATTTCACCGATGCCTTTAATGGGGTGAAGGCTGTTGATATTTCGTCGTTGATAAACGGTGTTTACTTCGTGGTGATTGGCGCTCCTGGAAAAATGCCGGTATACAAGAAGTTGGTAGTGCTTAATTCAAACTAAGTCATCTGCCGCAACTCGTCGAGTGCTACATTCAGTTCCTGGCAAAGTTCATTGGCTTGAAATGAAATTGCATTGATGTTCTTTTGCTGCTTGGCGGTTTCTTCCAGCATAATTGCTTTTTCGCGTGTGCTGTGAAGGCCAATGAGCGTGAGCGAGGGTTTTAATTTGTGCACCGACCGCGCCAGCGCATTCCATTCTTTGGCCACCAGGTTAGTGTTGATTTCTTCAATACTTTTGGGAATGGATTGAAGAAATGCCCGAAGCATATCATCGATAAATTTCTGATTGTTGTTCGAGATGTTTCTCAGGTAAGTAAGGTCGATCGTCTTCTTTTGGTAGTCAGGAACAATACCCGCCGCCTGACTGATCTTCTTAAACTCGGAACTATATTCGGTGAGTTTGTCGTACAGATCTTCGGGAGTAAACGGTTTGGGAATGGCATCGTTCATGCCGCTGGCCAGACATTGTTCCAGATCTTTGCGCGTAGCATTGGCCGTGAGGGCGATGATAGGCACTTTGTTTTTGGGTGGTGGCAAAGCGTGAATGGCCTTGGTGGCTTCAAACCCATCCATCACGGGCATTTGAATATCCATTAGCACGATATCGTAATAATCATTCTTGATTTTTTCGATGGCCACATATCCGTTTTCAGCGGTATCCACTTTGCAGTCCCACATCTTTAAAATGCTGCTGGCATAAAGCCGGTTAATATCATTGTCTTCTACTAATAATACCGACAGATCTTTGAGCGTCTTTTTCAGCAACGGCGATTCTTTCGCCAGATGTCCTTTGATATTATTTCGGCTTCCTAATTCATACGGGATCGTAAAGGTAAACGTAGAGCCTTCTCCCTCTTTACTTTTTACGTCAATAGTGCCGTGTTGTAATTCAACCAATTGTTTTACAATGGTGAGTCCTAGCCCTGTGCCACCGTATTTCCGGGTCACGCTTGCATCCGCTTGACTGAAGCTTTCGAAGATGGTTTTAAGTTTGTCTTTTGGAATGCCAATGCCCGTGTCTTTTACTTCAAAGGCGAGAATATTTCGTTTGGCTTCTTTTTTCTTAACGAAACAGTTTACGGAGATGGTGCCGTGATGCGTAAACTTAATCGCGTTGCTAATTAGATTTAGCAAAATTTGATTAAGCCTTACCGGGTCACCGATGAAAATCTTATTGGCTTCTTCGCTTAGCGAATAATTCAACTCTATTTTTTTCTCAGAAGCCTGAAAGGTGAATGTGTTGATCAAGGAGTGCAGCAGATCGTTAAGATTAAATCCGATTTGCTCAAATTTTAGTTTCCCTGACTCGATCGAAGCTAAATCTAGAATGTCGTTGATGATAACTTTGAGGTTATCCGCGGCACTTTGAATCGCTTGTAGGTAAGTAGCCTGTTCGTTGGCACTTGGATTTTGGCTAAGCAGCGACGCCATTCCGGCAATGCCATTGATAGGCGTACGGATTTCGTGGCTGATATTGGCCAGGAAAAGCTCTTTGGCTTTTTGTGCCCGAAGCAATTCCTGAGCATCTTTTTTTCGCTGAGCGATGTCACGGCAGTCGAGGATCAGTCCCTTTATTTTCTCTTTTTGATAAAGGTTGATAGAGTTAAATTCCAGGTACGTGTAGGACTTGTCTTTGCACAGAAACTGAAACTCGACAGATTCATTAAACTTTTTCTTTGTGCTCTGCTGATAGGCTTTCTTAAATTCCGGAAGTGTTTCCGGTAAAATAAAGTCAAAAAAATTCTTTCCGATCAGGCTGTTCGCTTCATAGCCCAGAGTTCCTTTGGCGGAAGGATTATGATAAAGGATTTCTCCGGAATAGTCCACAATGAAGATGATATCCGATCCATCTTCAACCACGGCTTTAAAAAAACCTCCACGCTTTACGTACGACTTTAGTGTTTTCATCTTCAAATCCCAACTTGTTCCATTTCTTTAAGATACCTGTAAATTGAGGATTTGCCGATGTCTAATTTGCGGGCTACCTCCAGCACGTTGTTGTTGTATTTGTTAAGGTAGTTGCGAATGATTCGATACGTGTATTCCTGAAGTGTCATCTCCTGAAGGATCATGGCCTGTTCTCCTGATACACTATGGAAGTTGATATCCTGTTCACGGATCTCATTTCCTTCCGCCATGACAGCCGCGAGATCAATCACCGATTTAAGTTCACGCACATTTCCGGGGAAAGGATATTTCAATAGTTTGTTCTGCGCTTCCGGACTGATTTTGAATTTTGGCAACTGATTTTCCTTGCTGAACTGATCTAAAAAGTATCGTGAGAGTACAATGATGTCTTGCCCGCGTTCGCGTAACGGTGGCAGGTGAATTGGCAATCCGAGCAGACGGTAATACAAATCTTCTCTGAACCGGCCCGCTTTTACTTCCTCCAGCAATGCACGGTGCGTAGCCACGATAACTCTGACATCCAGTTTTATCACCTGATTGCTTCCTACTCTGGTGATTTCCTTTTCCTGTAACACGCGCAGCAATTTTGACTGGAGGTTAAGATCCATCTCGCCGATCTCATCCAGAAAGATCGTGCCACCTTCGGCTTCTTCAAACTTACCTATCCTGCGATTGGCTGCGCCGGTAAAGGCTCCTTTTTCATGGCCGAACAATTCACTTTCAATCAGGTCGCGCGGTATGGCGGCGATATTTACTGCTATGAAAGGCTTATTTTTTCTTTTAGAATTATAATGCGCTGCCTTAGCCACCAGCTCTTTTCCCGTTCCGGTTTCGCCGGTGATGGAAACTGTAATCTGAGTCTTCACGGCTTTTTCCAGCAGGGCAAATACTTTCTTGATTGCCTCACTGCTTCCGATGATGCTCTTTTCAAATTCGTATTTGGCAGAGATCTCTTCTTTCAACCGATCGATTTCGCGAATGAGTGACGATTTGTTTCGCGCGTTTTTGATGCTGTTAAGAATGCGGTCTTTCGCTTCTTCATCTTTGGTGATATAGTCAAATGCCCCAAGTTTAAGCAACTCTACAGCTGTTCCTATTTTCTCCTGGGCGGAGATAATTATTACACTGATGTCCGGGTCAAATTCGCGGATAGCGGAAAGAACCTTTTCTCCAGACATGTCGGGTAGGGAGTAATCAAGGGTAATGACTGACGGTCTTTTATGAAGCTGCTCAATGCAATCCTTACCGTTGCTGAAAAACTGTGTTTCAAAATCGGGGTCCAGGCTTAAAACGTAACTGAGAAACTTGGTGTAGGTAGGGTCATCCTCTACAACAAATATTTTAATTGGCTCTTTTTCGTACATCTGTGCTTTAGGATAGTAACTTGGTTAGATATTTAACCTATAAAGTTTTAAAATTTACATTAAATAAATCACTTTTACAGAGGATAATTTTAAAAAAATGAGCACCCAGTTTGGCAGCCTTTCCAGCGAAGATCAGGAGTTCATGTACAAAGCACCGATTCTTGTCGCCATTCTCATCGCTGGCGCAGATGGTGACATTGACCGGAGTGAAATAAAAGAGGCAATTAACCAAACCAAAAAACAGCGAGGTTCAAGCCAGGGAATCCTCGACCTCTATCAGGAGGTTAGAGTTGATTTTGAGGACAAACTCAAAATCGTTTTGCAAGCGTATCCTGTGGAAGCCACTCAGCGCAATGGCCTGATTGTAGAAGAGCTTTCCATGCTGAACACATTGCTCCCCAAAGTGAAACCCGATTTTGCCAAAGAGTATTACAAAAGTATTTGCGACTTGGCGATGAATGTGGCCAAATCATCTGGCGGCCTGTTTGGTATGAAATCAATTGGCGCGGCCGAAGCTAAGTACGTGAAGTTGCCAATGATTAAGGATCCTTCAACGTACTGATGTCATCACACGAAAACCAAATTTTTGGGAGCACGGTCGTACCCTTTCGCCTTGTATTCCTAATGTGGCTAGCGTTTAGCGTGGAGTTTTTTACTGGCACCGATCTTGGCTACCTGGGAATATATCCTCGCACGTTGCACGGATTGATCGGAATATTTTTCGCACCAATCATTCACGGAAGTTTGGGGCATTTGATCTCCAATACTTTTCCACTCTTGTTTTTGGGAACCCTGTTGTATTTCTTCTATGATCGCATTGGCGGCATCGTTTTCTTCCGGTGCTACTTCGTCACCAATATTCTAGTTTGGTTATTAAGCCCTAGACTCTCTTACCACATTGGGGCCAGCGGCCTGATCTACGGTATTGCTGCATTTTTAATCCTTTTCGGAATTTTAAGACAGGATTTTTTATCCCTTATTATTTCAGTGATCATCCTCTTTGTGTATGGCAGCGCCATTCTTTACGGAGTTTTTCCTACCGACCCGCGCATTTCGTGGGAGGCTCATTTGTTTGGCGCCTTGACTGGCGTGGTTACAGCCTTTAATTTGGCGGACAAGAAAAAGGTGCGCTAATGGATGCTTCGGCAAAAAAAATTCTGGATAAGTTAAAAGCAAGGAAATTCGATCCGGTGTATTTATTACAAGGAGAAGAAACCTACTACATCGACGTGATCGCCAACTTTATTGAAGCCAATGCCTTAAGCGAGGCGGAAAAGGGTTTTAATCAGGTGGTGGTGTACGGCAAAGATGCACCCATGGCAACTATTCTCACACACGCGCGGCGTTTCCCCATGATGGCCGAGCGGCAGGTGGTGATCGTGCGCGAAGCTCAGGATATCCCGGACCTCAACAAGGAAAGCGGATCAAAGCTACTGCTCGACTACCTTACCAAACCTTCGCCCACTACGGTACTGGTGTTGTGTCATAAAAACAAAGCGCTAGACAAACGTCGTGAATTAGGCAAAAAAGCAGAGCAACTGGCCGTGTCGGCTACGTTTAAAAAGCCATACGACAATCAGCTTGTAGAATTTGTGCTGGACTATGCTGCCGAAAAAAAATATGCCATGGACGAAGAGGCGGCGCGGGTATTGGCAGAGTATGTGGGCAACGATCTCAACCGTCTTGCCAACGAAGTGGATAAGGTGGTGATCAGCCATGACGCAAAGCAGACCATCACGGCCGCTGAAGTAATGAGCAAAGTCGGCATCAGCCGTGAGTACAATATTTTCGAGTTGCAAAAAGCGCTGATCAATAAAGATTGGTTGCAAGCTGCCAAGATCGCTAACTACTTTGAGGCAAACCCGAAGAAAAATCCAGTTATTCCAATCGTGGCATTTTTATATTCCTTCTTCAGCAAAGTGTTGGCCGCACATAGCGTAGGAGATCGGTCATCACAGGGGCTGACAGCGGCACTCAAGATTAGTCCGTACGCTGCTAAGGACTATGTGGCGGCGTTGCAGCGGTATCCGCAGCAAAAAACACTCGAAATCATTTCGCTGCTGCGAAGTGCTGATCTGAAATTGAAAGGGGTAAATTCAGGAAGCGAAGGCGAAGGTCAAATCCTCAAAGAGCTCGTCTTCCGAATGATGGTCTGAACCATTGTCTCGACCAAAATGCACACCAGCTTCCTGTTAAATTTAAATTGATTATCCAATCCGGGGTCAAGTATGATCCTTTGATTTTTTTTATACCTTTACAGAGGTTTGTTCATGCTCATTTGAAATTTTTTGCATGGATTTATTTTTTAAACTGAATACTACAATAAAATCAGGCTTACTAGGTTTTAATGAAAAACTTTGGATGAAAGGTTTTTCAATTCTTGTTCTGTTGTTCTTTTTTTCTCAAGTCAAGGCGCAAGATGTGCTGATGCAGCAAAGAGCCGAGCGACTGTTCAAAACCGGCACCGAGCTGATGATGCAAAAGCAGTACGCTGCTGCCCGAGAAAATTTTTCCGAGTACCTTTCATTGGTGCCGTCGCCAAGCACACAGAGGCAAGATGCAGAATATTATCGTGGCATCTGCTCGCTGAATCTCTACCACACTGATTCTGAAAAACAACTTCAAGATTTCATTGAGAATAATCCATCAAGCCCTAAGGCTTCTGTTGCTTACGCTGAACTCGCTAATTTCTTTTATCAGGAAAAGAATTATAAAAAGGCAGCAGGCTATTATTCGAAAGCAGACTTCAACGCTCTTACGCTAGCACAGCAGAGCGAGGCGCATTTTCGCTGGGGCTATTGTTTGTTCAGTCAAAAGTTTCTTAAAGACGCGCTTGATCAGTTCAACTTCATCAAAACACAAGGAGGCCAGTATGGGCCGGCAGCAAGCTACTACGCGGGCTTTGCAGAATACAGTCAGGGCGACTTTGCGAATGCGCTTACCGACCTGAAGCGTGCCGAAGCCACCGAGTCGTATGCATCAATTGTGCCTTACCTTATCGCCAATGTCTATTACAAACAGAAAGATTACAACACGCTAATTACGTATGCAGCATCCGTGGCGTCGCGCGAGGGATTGGAAAACGCGGCTGACTTTGCATTACTTACGGCAGAAGCCTATTACAAAAAGTCCGATTACAAAAACGCATTGATCGGTTACGACAAATATCTTGAAGGCAAAGAAGCTACGGCTGGTAAAAGTGTGTTGCTGCGCGCAGGTTACTCCGCCTATTTATTAGGTCAGGACAGCAAGGCGCTTAATTATCTCAAAAACTCTTTCGCAGATGCTGACTCGGTAGGATTTTATTCATCGTATTACCTGGGCCAATTGTATCTGAAAACCAATCAACGGCCCATGGCGCTTACCGCTTTTGATATCGCGCGCAAATATAAGGCCGATCCAAAACTGGTAGAGGAGTCATCGTTTCTGTTTGCTAAAATTGCATACGAAATGGGAAGGGCCGATCAGGCGATCAGCGAATTTGAAAAAATAGTGAAGGCATTTCCTTCCAGCAGTCATACCCTTGAAATCAAAGAACTTCTTTCGCAAGCGTACGTCAACGCCAACAACTACAATAAAGCGATCGAATACATCGAATCACTACCCAACCGAAGTCCTTCTGTAGAGCGCGCCTATCAAAAAGCGACGATGCTCAAGGGCATGGAGTATTTTAATCAGGAAGATTATACACAGGCTGTCACGTATTTCGAAAAATCATTAGAGCATCCGGCGGACCAGGATTATTCCGCGGAAGCGAATTTCTGGTGCGGCGAAGCGTATTCGATCATGAAGAAGTATGACAAGGCATCGGCCAACTACTTGCATGCAATTGATGGTGACGATGCTTCGCTGAAACTTCGCGCCCGCTACGGTCTTGGTTATGCCTATTACAATCTTCAGCAGTATGACCGCGCGTTGTTTAGCTTTAAAGAATTTGTGACCAAGTCGCCGGCCAGCCAGCCTAACCTAGCCGACGGCGCGATGCGCCTGGCCGATTGCTACTACGTGTCGAAGTCGTATTCCGATGCCCTTGTCTATTATCGAAAGGCGCTTGCATTAAAATCGTCAGACAGTGATTACGGCCATTTTCAGTCGGGCATCATTTCTGGAATACTTCAAAAATATCCGGATGCCAAGAGTGAGCTGAGTCGTGTAATCCGCGATTACCCGACTTCGAGTTATGTAGATGAAGCGCGCTTTCAGCTCGCGCAGCAGGAGTTTGAGCAAGGACACTACGATGAGGCCGTATCAGGATATTCCGGATTGATAACTTCCAATCCTTCATCGCGGTTTACACCTTACGCGTATGTGCGTCGTGCGGCTTCGTATTACAACCTCAAAGAATACAACAAGACGGCTCAGGATTACATTTTTGTTGTTGACAATTACGGAAATCATCCGGCGGCTAAGGATATTCTTCTACCGTTGCAGGAGGCGCTGAATTTGGCGGGCCGCTCGGCGGACTTCAACGGCTATCTGGCGAAATACAAAAACCTGAATCCGGATGCTAAAGGAATCGAATCGGTAGAATTTGAAGCAGCCAAGAATCTGTACTTCAATCAGGATTATGCTAATGCGATCAAGAATCTTGATGCGTTTATTAATTCCTATAGACAAAGTGCAAAACTTTCAGAAGCAAAATATTATCAGGCTGAGGCCTATTACAGACTGAAGGATTTTGCAAAAGCGCTGCCGATCTATACCGAGCTCAGTCAGGATAAGACCTTCTCATTTGCCAACAAAGTAAATGCCCGTGTAGCTGAATTGGAGTTCAAGCAGGCGCACTATGAAAATGCAGCGGTATCGTACACGATCCTGGCAAAGGAAGCGGCAAACAAAAAGGAGCAATACAATGCATGGAATGGATTGATGGAATCGTATTTCTTGCTGGCGAAATATGATTCGGTAGAGAAATATGCCAAGCTGATTTTGGAGAAAGGTGCGATCACTGCCGGTGCGCAAAACAAGGCATCTTTGTTTCTTGGAAAAGCCGCCATCGGTAAAGGCGATTATGAAACAGCTAAAGATGAGTTGCTTTCAACGATCAATGCAGCACAAGATGAATACGGCGCTGAGGCGAAATACAGACTGGCAGAAATTTTCTACAATGCGAAAGAGTACAAGCAATGCTACGAAACGCTGGTGAGCCTGAACACCGATTTTTCGGCGTATCCAAATTGGGTGGGAAAAGCTTTCTTACTGATGTCAGATAATTCGTTGGCCACTGGCGACTCATTTCAGGCAAAGGCCACGCTGCAGTCGCTGATTGATAATTTTGCTGATGGCGAAATAAAAAATCAAGCCAGAGAGAAGCTCAAAAAGATCAACGACGATGAATTGAAAAAGCAAAGTCAGGTGAAGAGCGATACTTTGGATAAAAAGAATTAACGACGATGAAGACAATACATGTGAAAGAACTGCAACGTGCGATCCAATCGATGGCGTGCCTGGGCTTTTTCTTGCTTCTGATTTTCGCATCGTCTCCGATCGCTGCTCAAGATCCAAAAGAAGGACAAGGAGAAATTGCGCAGGTGGAAATTCAGATTACCAAGAGCAAGCAAATTACGCTGCCGCAGGCTGAAAGGAATTTTGAAAAAATCCCGCCAAGGCCCGTTGAGCCGATCAAACCGGAGATCACATATCAATTTAAAAATCTTCCCTTCAATGTACCCGACTTTACTCCGGTGCTTCGCCCGCTGAAGTTGAAGCAAGAATCCATTTCAAAAATCTACGGCAATTATGTAAGCGCTGGTTTTGGTAATTATACGTCACCCTATGCGGAGGCCTACCTGACCAACAAACGAAATAAGAATAAATATTACGGACTAAAGTTTTTCCATCGCAGCTTCGGCAGCGGACCGGTTGATGACAAGAATTCTGCCAGCGGTCGCACTGAACTTCGTTTATTTGGAAAGGCCATGAGCGATCATGTCGCAGTAGGAGGGTTTCTTAACTACGAAAATACAGCCGGGCATTTTTATGGATACCCGTCAGGCACAACCGTTGACCGAAGCACGATCAGGCAAGAATATAACATCATTAGCCTGGGCGGTGAACTAGAGAATTCGAAGAGCTCTGATTTCAAATATAATCTCAAGGCGGGATTCAGTTCGTTGACCGACCATTATTCGGCCAGTGAGAATGAGTTGAGTCTCAACTTTGCTGGTGAATACAAAATCGACAGCAAGAAGAAAGTTCTTATCAACTCCGATTATTTTCTGATTACCCGAAAGGATGCATTAATCAATTCGAATATGCGTCAGATTTTCAAAGTTAAACCAGCGTATCAATTCGCCGCGATTGATAAATTGGTATTGACGCTTGGCGCTAACGCCGTAGTTGAAAACGACACGATCGGTAAACAAAATGGATTGCACGTGTATCCAAACCTGGCGGCGAACTATCAGCTTGCTCCCGGAGTGGATGCCTATGCCGGTTTGACTGGTGATGTCGATAAGGTTTCGTTGCACACCCTGTCGCGCGAAAACCTTTGGATTAATTCCAATATTGCCGTGTTCAACACTAACCGCACGCTTGACTTCACCGCAGGACTCAAAGGGAAGTTAAGTGGTAAGGTCTACTTCGGCGCTGGTTTTTCTTTCGCCAACCTGAAAAACCTTTATTACTACCAGTCTGGTGTGGGGAGCAACTCGTCAAAGTTTTCAGTAGCCTACGACAACGGCAATCCTCAACGAACCAATCTTTTTGGTGAACTGGGGTATTCTACGGATGACTTCAAGCTGAATGCCCGGGCTGATTATTTTGGTTATAGCTCAACCATTGCCAGTCAGATAGCTGCACAAAATTCGATCACCGGCACGTTTGAGTCGGGTGCGCTTCATCGGCCGGCCTACAAAGTGGCTATCAATTCATCGTACAACATATATGATAAGGTTCTTTTGGGTGTGGATGTAGTGGCCCTGGGAGGAATCAAGGCGCTGGACTTAAGTTCAGGAAAAATTGTGTCGCTCAATGCTGCGGCTGACCTGAATCTGAAAGCGAATTATTTGGTGTCAAAGCAGTTTTCAGTTTTTCTCACTTTAAACAACTTATTATCGAGCAATTATCAACTGTACTTGAACTATCCGGTGCGTGGCTTCCAGGCGATGGGAGGCGCCAGTTGGACTTTTTAGTATTGATAATGTTCGCAGAAATTCCGTTATTGTCTCCTTAACATTCCGTTAAAATCGCAAACTATGGCAAACACACCCGACGAAACCAACAAAAACCTCAACGATGAGGACAACTTTGGCCTTCCGGATATAGAATATAAGCCTCTTGATCAACTCGACGAATCCTCTAAAGCTCAGGTAGAAGAAGAAACTCATCACGAGGAAGAGGTAGTTGAAGAACCCGTTGCCTCAGCACATGAAGAAACTCCGGTGTACGACGACGAGGAGGAAGAAAGATCGTCAAGCGCTCCCGTGGTTATAGGCATCGTGATCGCTCTGGTGGTAGTGATTGCCGGCATATTGATTTATCAGTTTGTGTATAAGCCTAAACAGCTTGCCAAGGCAAAACAAGAGCAGTTGGATAAAGAAAAGGCTGATGCAGCTAAGAAAGCCGAAGAAGAACGGTTGGCAAAACAAGCCGAAGAAGAACGCCTGAAGCGCGAAGCCGAAGCGAAAGCCAAGCCTGCCGAAGGTGCCATTGAAACACTATCTCAACGAACCGGACGTTACTATGTCATCATCGCCAGTTCAATCGACGGCGATTTGGTAATGGATCAGGCAAAGAAACTCAGTACGAAAGGTGTGGGAAGCAAGATTATTCCGCCTTTTGGCAAATGGAAATTCTACCGTTTAGGAATCGGCGATTTTGATTCCTTCTCAACCGCCCAAACCAGCGCCGATGCTTCCAAAGCAGAATATGGAAGCGCCCTGTGGGTGATGAAATATTAATAAATCAAAATGGAGAACAAGGAAGTTAAAAATAAGCGCATTGCATTTCTCGTCTCCCTCGGGTTGCATGCCAGCTTGTTTTTAACTTTCTTTTTTCTGGTATCCTGGCGTGCTCCTTACCCGCCTGCGCCTGAATATGGTGTTGAACTCAACTTCGGTTTAGACGATCAGGGTGGAGGAGATATTCAACCGGATAAACCAGTTGGAAATACCGATACAGAAGACAATAAATCTCTGGAGCAAAAACAAGAAGATAAAAATGCTGCCGCTACTCCAACCCAACAGGTAGAGTCACAAAAATCAGAAGCTCAGGAAGAAAAGAAAGATCCGGGCGTAGTGTCGGATGAAGAGAGTTCGGTGGTTGTGAAAACTGATAAAAAGAAGAAAGACGAAAAAATCAAGACGCCCGAAACAAAGAAGGATACTAAAGCGGCCGACGAGGTAAAACCTGTGGTAAAAAAGGAGGCACTCTATTCCGATAAATCAGGCACTAAAAAAGGCGAGACCAACCAAAGCCACGGCGACGATCCGGGCAAAGTGGGTGACAAAGGCAACCCCCAGGGAAAATTAGATGCCAAAGCACTTTACGGCAAGCCTGGTGGTGGCGGTGGCGGCGATGGTTTCGGATTGGCCATGTCAGGATGGGAGTGGGCCAGCAAGCCGAAAACTCCAGATCTTCCCGACAACGAAGATGGTCGCATCGTGTTTGAAATAGAATGCGATGAAGATGGAGAAATTGTGGGAATCACCACGCTGGAACGAGGTCTTAGCCCTCGCGCCGAGCAATTATTGAAAGACGAAATCCGGAAGAATTCTTTAATACGTACATCCAACGGTCAGGCTCCTCAAAAATCCAAGGGAAAGGTTGTTTTCGTTTTAAAAACGAAATGAGCATCTTGCTTCGAATTTAGTTTGCGTTGTGCTTTATCGGTTAAATCCAGTCAGACCTTCACTTCTTTTGCTTTTTTACCTGATGCTGGGAGCTTCGGTTTCTTTCGCTCAGATCAATCTTGAGAAAAAAGATTCAATTAATAAGCTTGGGAAGAAACGGAAGATTTTTGCCTTCCCGGCGATGATTTATTCGCCGGAGACGACACTCGCTTTTGGAGGTGCCGGCAATTTCTATTTCAAACTAGGGCATGATACTACGGTAAGAACTTCGTTCATTCAGGGGCTTTCTTTGTACACCCTGCGCCATCAGGCGGTGCTGGGTATCGAGAGTACCATTTTCTTTCACAACGAAAAGTATATTCTGAAAACCAAGGCATCGGCGAGCTATTTTCCGGATCGCTTCTGGGGTCTGGGCGATAACTCAAAGGATTCCGACATGGAGCGCTATACCGTCGGGCAGTTTTACATCTATCCTCAGCTTTTGCGAAAGACGTATAAGAATCTCTTTCTGGGCCTGGCCTACGAAATGCAAAATGTTTTCAAGTTTGAATACGGCGCCGACAAAGCACCTGGCACCAGCATCTTCGACCTGCAGTCTGTTCCCGGCCGAAAGGGAAGCCTGGTGTCGGGACTTGGAATGGTAATACTTTGGGATGGCAGAAACAATGCATTCAGCCCGAGCCACGGGTTTTATTTTTCGTATAATCTGACCGACTTCTCTTCCACACTTGGAAGTTCTTTCAACTACACTGTTCACACGGTAGATATTCGAAAATATCTTTCTATCGATCAAAATCAGGTGCTGGCGTTTCAGCTTTTACTCAATGGAAATATCGGCAACGTTCCGTTGCGCAGTATGTCAAACATTGGTAGCAACTCCATGATGCGCGGCTACTACGAAGGACGCTACACCGACAAAAGTCTTATAGGAATTCAGGCCGAACACAGGGCGCACATCATCGGACGGTTTGGAATTGTGATTTTTGCCGCGGCCGGAAGAGTGGGATCTACGTTTGGTGACCTGATTACTCTTCAAGGACTAAAACCTTCATTTGGATCAGGCATCCGCTACGCTATCGACAAAAAGGAGAAGCTGAATCTCAGGCTTGACTACGGTTTTGGCCAGCGATCGAGCGGCTTTTACTTCAATATCACAGAAGCCTTTTAAGGCTTGGTCTTGTACAATCCCGCAGCGATGTTTTCAGGAATGCTTTTTGGAAGGAGATAGGTAAACTGCACTGAAAGCCAGTTGACAAATCCAGGAATGATTTCAGCCTTTCCTTTGAACATGCCACGTATGGCGCTCTTGGCCACTTCTTCGGGAGACATGCTGAATTTTTCGGCACGCTCTTTCAGTGAATCCATGCCTGCTCGATCAATGAAGTTAGTGGAGGTAGCCCCGGGACTAAGGCACGTAACCGAAACCGTTGATCCGCTCAACTCTTTGCGCAAACCTCGTGTAAAGAGTACCACAAATGATTTGCTTGCTGCATAAGTAGCCAATGTAGGTACAGCCTGATACGACGCGGTGCTTGCCACATTGAGAATATAGGATTTTGGATGCTTCTTTAATTCAGGAATGAGCAATTGACACACTTCTGCAAGTGTTATCATGTTCAGTTGCATCATGTTGTTCAATTGAGCCTGAGGTGTGCTTTCGATGGTTCCCCAGATGCCATAGCCTGCGTTGTTAATCAATATGTCAACAGGATATTGGTTTGAGGTGACCCAGGCGGCAAGCGTATTTGCGCTGCCAGCAACAGAAAGATCAAGGGATAGAGTTTCTACCTTAACCTTATACTTTTCAGTGATGCTGGCGGCGATTGATTTCAGTTTGTCACCCGAGCGGGCAACCAGCAGAAGGTCATGATTTTTACTGGCCAATTCATAGGCCATGCACAAGCCAATGCCACCGCTAGCGCCGGTAAGTAAGGCAAATGCCATAAACGATTATTTGTTGGTGATGGAAATCAAACGCTGATACAACAGCGGTTTACTGTTTTCATCGCGCGGGATAAACTTGCCGGTAACAATCGGCACGTACATCACGCGGCGTCTGCTTTTCTCACCGGTAAATGGCGAGCGAGCAACACGGTGCCACAGGCGACCGTCGTGAACGGTCAAGTCTCCGGCTTCTACATTTAAGCCAAGCTCTTTCTTATCTGGTTTGTGGCTGATGAAATACACTTTTTTAAAGAGCATCGTCCCGATGCCTTTATTGTGCGTACCCGGAATGATGCGAAGCCCGCCGTTGTCTGTGGTAGAGTTGTCGAGATGAATACCCACATTGAGCATCGGCATCACTTTTTGCCCCTGGAATATATCGCGCAAAGCGTCAGTATGCCAGCCGAGTTGGCTGTAATTGCTTTCTTCGGTATTGATGTAATGATTGAAAACCAAGCCGTCTTTCTCTGTTTCTCCAATGCGGCAATCGGCTGCCCCGATCAGGTCAAACAAGCCTTTCAGGCGAGCATCTTTTAACAGGTTGGCAAATTTTTCACTGTGTTTATTGAGGAAGGCAAAACGCTGCACGATTTTCTTGCCGTCTACATCAGTTCCGTATTTGATCGGAACTCCATTGATCATTTTGTAGCCTTTACTTACCCATTCGTTTTGAATCATCTCTGCTTCTTTGAGCAGTTCACTTACCTTCTCTTTGGAGATGAATCCCTTAAAATGAATGAACCCGTTTTCGTCGAAAAACTTCTTTTGTTCTTCGGACAGTTTCTCATTTAACTGAAAAACAGGGTAAGCGTTTTTAAATTGGTCTTTTCCGTTGGAATGGCTATTTCCGTTATGATGCCCATTTGACGAATGGTGCTTGCCATTGACTGCTTCCGTGTGATGATGTGCTTCCGTTCCGTTCAAATCCATGTCGTTGGCCAAATTAGTTAATAGAAAGATACTTCAAAATTAATACAATTTTAACAAACACTCTAATCCCATTCCACCTCAAAAGCCTCAAAATCTGGCTAAAAATCAACTTAACGAAATTTCTTCCAAATAGTTAGCCTACTATTTTAGTAGGATACAGGGCTGCGCTCAATTCTGTCCGATAATAACCCATCTTGAATTAAACCAGCCATAAAACCGTATTACGATCCAGGTGATGAGCGGCGCCGCCAGGATATCCAGCGAATAATGTACCCGCTGCCATGCCAGCATAATAGCCACCAATACTGTGGACACCAGCAGAGCTCCTTTGAAAATCCTTTTCTTCTCGATGAGAAATAGGATAAATAGCGTTGAAACATGCCCGGAGAAAAAGAGATCCTTCACATACACCGGCTGACCATAGACGAAAGTGGAAAGAAAGGGATCGCCGAGCGGGATCGTCCCCTCAGGAGCTTCAAGGGTAAACAAGTAAAGACTGGTCATGCGCATGAAATTGACAGTAACGTAAGCTTGCAAAGTCAGGAGCATGGTGGCCGGGCGACGAATATTAATGATAATAAAAATGATCGCCGAAAAATAGATCAATACAAAGATTTCGATTGACCAATCTTTGGGCTGAAAGAAATTTAAAATCGGATCATCCAGTTGCGGCCCGGGTTTTTGAAGAAGTACATTATTAAAAAAATAAGGAAGCGATATCGCAAACGCCGCAAGACCGATCAAAGAGAGTAAAAAGTGTAATCGAAAGCTTTTATTAGCGAAAGCCTCCTTCCATAGGAGCCACATGACTAATCGGTTATTTCAATCAGGAAGTAATTCTTTTTCCCTTTTTGCGCGAGCAGAAAACGGTTTTGCAACAACCCGAAGGATGGTTTTGACGCTGCGTTTTCTACCTTTTGTTTGTTGATACTCACGCCACCGCCGGTGATCATTTTCCGGGCTTCGCCTTTCGATGGAAATATTTTCCCTTGCGTCGTTTCGGAAAGTAGATCGGTCACGGAAGCACAGGCATCAAACGCTGATTTTGTCACCGTGATTTGAGGTACACCTTCAAACACAGCGGCGAATGTATCGCTGTCGAGGCTTACCAGGTCTTCAGTTACTGAATTGCCAAACAATATGGACGAGGCCTTTATAGCGCTCTCTGCATCTGCGGCGGAATGCACCCGCGACGTAATGTCTTTGGCGAGCGCGCTCTGCAATTGGCGAAGATGAGGCGCCGTAGCATGGTCAGCAATCAACGCTTCAATTTCCTCTTTACTTCGTTGTGTAAAAATTTTTATGAAGTTCGCCGCGTCTTCGTCGGAGGCGTTGAGCCAGTATTGATAAAATTTGTAGGGCGAGGTCTTTTTCGGGTCAAGCCATACGTTGCCTTGTTCGGTTTTTCCAAACTTAGTACCGTCAGCTTTTTTGATAAGAGGAGTGGTAATCGCAAACGCTTCGCCGCCGTCTTTGCGCCGGATTAGTTCAGTTCCCGTGACAATATTTCCCCACTGGTCGGAGCCGCCCATTTGTAAGCGCACGCCTTTGTTTTTGTAGAGCCAGTAAAAATCGTACCCCTGCACAATCTGGTAGCTGAATTCAGTAAACGATAATCCGGACTCCAATCGCTTTTGTACCGAATCTTTTCCCATCATGTAGTTGACGGTGATGTGCTTGCCTACGTCGCGGATAAATTCAAGGAAACTGATGCCTTTAAACCAGTCGTAGTTGTTCACCATTTCGGCGCTGTTGGCCGAAGAGGAGAAATCGATAAATTTCTCCAACTGTTTTTTCACACATTCCTGGTTGTGACGAAGAATATCCTCCGACAGCAGATTGCGTTCGGCCGATTTGCCCGAGGGGTCGCCCACCATGCCGGTGGCGCCGCCCACCAAAGCAATAGGCTTGTGGCCTGCCCGTTGAAAATGTACCAGCGTCATAATCTGAACGAGGTTGCCAATGTGCAGCGAATCGGCTGTGGGGTCAAAACCGATATATCCCGCCGTCTTTTCTTTGGTCAATTGCTCCTCTGTTCCGGGCATGATGTCGTGCAGCATGCCCCGCCATTTCAGTTCTTCTACAAAATTTTCCTTCATGGATAAATTCAAAGGCGCAAATATAAAGGAGTGGGGAAGATTTTAGTAATTATTACCTTCGCCTTTGTAATTGAAAGGATAAATACCTTTCCTATGAATAAAAAGATAGAAATCAATCTTCTGCCGGAAGAAGCTTTTGACGAAGCGACCTTCAAACAGGCGCTTTACGCGAAAGCAAACCTCAGCCCCTACGAGGTTTTTATCCGGCCAACGCGCCGCTCAATCGATGCCCGTGGCAAAACCATTTGGGTGAAAATTCAGGCTGAAGTTTTCGGTCGTGACGAAAAACTTCCTGCGCCACGAGAACTTCGCTTTCAGGATGTACGGCACAAACAACCTGTGATTATAGTAGGCGCCGGCCCGGCAGGCTTGTTTGCTGCCTTGAGACTTATTGAACTTGGCGTGAAGCCTGTCATTTTCGAGAGGGGTAAAGACGTTCAGGCGCGGCGACGTGACATTGCAGCGATCAACAAAGATCATGTCGTAAACCCTGAATCAAATTACTGCTTTGGCGAAGGTGGCGCCGGCACTTACTCTGATGGTAAGCTCTACACGCGCTCCAACAAACGCGGCGATGTCAACCGGATACTGGAGATACTCATGCACCACGGTGCGAGCGAAGATATTTTGTTTGATGCCCATCCACACATAGGCACGAACAAGCTTCCGAAAATTGTGGCCGCTTTGCGCGAAACCATTCTTCAGGCTGGCGGCGAAATTCACTTCGAAAAGAAAGTGACTGACTTCATCGTATCATCATCCGAAATAAAAGGAGTGGTTACCGCCGATGGACTTTCGCACGAAGCGCAGGCGGTCATCCTGGCGACGGGTCATTCCGCCCGCGATATTTTTGAATTGTTACATCGCCGCCAAATTTTGATTGAAGCCAAGCCATTTGCGCTTGGCGTGCGCGTAGAACATCAGCAACAACTGATCGACCGAATTCAATACCATTGTCCGACTGATCGTGGAGATTTTTTGCCAGCCTCTTCGTATGCACTTGTTCATCAAGCCAAAGCAGAAGGCAAGGAGCGCGGTGTGTTTTCGTTTTGCATGTGTCCGGGTGGCTTCATCGTTCCTGCGGCAACCGCACCCGGTGAGGTTGTTGTGAACGGCATGAGTCCGTCGCGGAGAGATTCCAGGTTTGCCAACTCCGGGATTGTAGTAGCAGTGAGTGAGGAGGATTATAAGTCGTATGCAAATTACGGTCCGTTGGCCGGAATGTATTTTCAAATGGAGATTGAGCGGCGCGCCTGCGCGGCAGCCGGCAGCAAACAGACTGCGCCGGCACAGCGGCTGGTTGACTTTGTGAACGGAAGAACCTCCTCCACATTGCTGGATACATCGTATCAGCCCGGGCTTGCTTCCGTGGAGTTAAAATCGGTGTTGCCGCCATTCATTCACGAAAGTTTGAAACAAGGCTTTCGCAGTTTTGGAGGCAAGATGAAAGGCTATCTCACCAACGCGGCGCAGGTGGTTGGCGTAGAGAGCAGAACGTCGTCACCAGTGCGCATTCCGCGAGACAAAAATTCTCTTGAACATCCGCAAACCAAACGATTATTCCCTTGCGCTGAAGGAGCTGGCTATGCGGGAGGAATTGTGTCGGCAGCGATGGACGGCGAGCGGTGTGCCGAAGCGGTTGTAAATTTGTATTTAAAATAAAACGACTTTGAAAAAGACAGTCATCATCGGTGCTAGCGAAAACAGATCGCGGTATGCCTATCTCGCTGCCGAAATGCTTCATGAATATAAAAATGAATTCGTGCCAGTAGGCGTGAAGGCAGGAGAGGTACTTGGAAAACAGATTCTTGATTTGAAAAAAAAGCCAGCAATTCCTGATGTGGATACGGTTACGCTTTACATCAGCCCCACGAATCAGCAAGCCTGGTACGATTATATTCTAAGTTTAAAACCAAAGCGCGTGATCTTCAATCCGGGAACGGAGAATCCTGAACTGGAATCGATTCTTACAGAGAATAAAATAGAAGCCTTGGAAGCGTGCACACTGGTGCTTCTCCGCTCCAATCAATATTGATTACTTAGGGTATTTGGCAATTGCGCCTACGCAGATCACTTTCCATTTGCCATCCTTCTTTTCCAGCACCCGCACCTGCGAAGTAACATCGTGATCGATTTCGTCTTTCACCTTTTGCACAAAGCGCACATAGGCTCCGTTACCGTAAACTTTGATGTCAAGCCATTCGTTGGTGATTTCGGCTTTTGAAGGCTTGGCCGTTTTGAAATAGCTGTCAAACGTTTTGTTGAGCGCCTCCCAGCCTTCTACAAAACTGGTAGCCGTGGAGTCGGAGTACGACCAATACGCATAAGGCACTTTCAGCCAGCAGTTTTCCCAGTTGGCGCGGTCGACTGTGAAGAACGAAAGCGTTTCTTTAGCGATAACTTCCTTAATCGCGGCAATGTCGGCAGACTGCGCTTTGGTGATGCGCGGAGCGCTACTCATAAGAGTTATGAGCAACAGGAATGGTATAAATTTTTTCATGATCAGAGCAGGGTTAGAAGTGACACTGAATATACCAAGAAATCGATTGAAATTGAAGGAAAACATGATTTTTATCACTGGTGGTATTGAACTAAATCATTTGTGCCGTAAGGGGCTTTAAGGTAGATTGTAGGAACAAAACCCACAGAATATGAAAACTGCTGATGATAAGCACATCCCCATTAAAGACATGATGGTGACGCCTAATAAAAAAGTTAAACTCAAAGACTTTGAAACAGGCTACAAAGGAAAAGCACTCAACAAAGCTGAATCTGAAAAAATGCTCGAAGCCAGCCGCAAGTATCTGGCCGACGTTCAAGACAAGCTTTATGCGCACAATCGATACAGCGTACTGATCATTTTTCAGGCGATGGATGCCGCCGGCAAGGACGGAGCGGTAAAGCACATTATGTCAGGATTTAATCCCCTGGGCGTAAAAGTGTACAGCTTCAAAGCCCCCAATGCTTTTGAACTTGACCACGACTATTTCTGGCGCCACCAGATTGCACTGCCGGCGCGCGGTGAAATCGCCATCCACAATCGCTCGCATTACGAAAACGTGTTGGCTACCAAAGTTCACCCGCAATGGATATTGAATGAGAATATTCCGGGTATTGAATCGGTAGAAAAAATCAACGATAAATTCTGGGACAATCGCTACAAGCAAATCCGCCGGTTTGAAAAGAACCTTGCCGATAACGGAATGATCATCATGAAATTTTTCCTTAACGTTTCTAAAAAGGAACAAAAGAAACGCTTCCTGGAGCGCATTGACGATCCGGGCAAGAACTGGAAGTTCTCCCTCTCTGATTTGAAAGAGCGTGTATTCTGGGACGACTATCAAAAAGCATACGAACAAGCCCTGAGCGAAACCTCCACCGAACACGCCCCCTGGTTTGTTATTCCTGCGGATGATAAATGGTTTGCACGGTTGGCCATTGCTACCATCATTTCCAAACAATTTAATAAATTGGAGCTCAGTTATCCGGAAGTGAGCCAGGTTCAAAAGCAAGAGCTGCAAAAAGCTAAAGTTCAACTGATGGATGAAGATGATAGTAAAGCAAAAACCAAAAAGAAAAAGTAAACCAACAGCGTGAAAAGAAAATTAAGAATGGGAATGGTAGGCGGTGGCCTCACCTCCTTCATCGGTCCGGTACATCGGAAAGCGTTGGCCATCGATGGCCAGATTGAACTGGTATGTGGTGCTTTCAGCATCGACCCGGTTGAATCAGTAGAAACAGGCAAATCTCTTTATCTGAACCCCTCCAGGGTGTACAATACCTACCCGGAGATGTTCGAGAAAGAAAAACAATTGCCACCCGATCAGCGGATTGACTTTGTAAGTGTGGTCACCCCCAACCACGTTCACTACGGCCCAACTAAAATGGCGTTGGAATCTGGTTTCCACGTCGTAGTAGAGAAACCCATTGCATTTTCTTTGGAAGAAGCCAAGTCGCTCAAAAAACTGGTCGACAAAACCGGCTTGATCCTGGCGTTGGCGCATACCTATACCGGCTATCCCATGGTGAAAGAAGCCCGCCAGATGGTGAAGTCAGGAAAGCTTGGTAAAATCAGAAAAGTGTTTGTAGAATATCCGCAAGGGTGGCTTTCAGGTCCGCTTGAAAAAACAGGCAACATGCAGGCCTCTTGGCGCACCGACCCTAAGCAATCGGGGAGAGGTGGGGCCATCGGCGATATTGGTACGCACGCTGCGAACTTGGCTGAATACATTACAGGCTCTGACATTACCGAAGTGTGCAGCATGCTGAACACCGTAGTTACCGGCCGTATGCTGGATGACGACAGCTCTATGCTGGTAAAATTTGATAACGGAGCAACTGGAGTATTGCTAGCCACTCAAGTAGCCGCAGGCGACGAAAACAATCTCAACATTCGCGTCTATGGCGAAAAAGGAGGTATAGAATGGAGGCAAGAAGAGCCCAATACCCTTGTGGTAAAATGGCTCGACAAACCTAAGGAGATCATGCGCGCTGGCTGGAAATACCTGTCGGATGAGGCAAAGGCTTACATCCGCACACCTGCCGGTCACCCCGAAGGTTATCTGGAGGCGTTTGCCAATATCTACCGCTCATTTACCAACGCCCTTCATGATTATAAGCCGGGCAAGAAAATTAACCCTGAGAAATACGATTTCCCTGACGTGAACCACGGCGTTCGCGGAATGGTGTTTGTTGAAACGGTTGTGAAATCAGCGCAATCCAACAAAAAATGGGTTAAAATAAAAGTATAGCAAAAAGGAAAATTAAAGTGCAAAGCTGTGAGCGGTATTTCTGCTTTTCGGCTTTGCACTTTTTCATACCTTAGTGTCGTAGAAGTTATTATAGATCAAACGCCATAGCCATGAACGGTTTCTTTGAGCATCAGTATTTATCCTACAAGAAAAACCACATCAAAAATTTGCTCGCGCTCGCGAAGGCCGATGGGTTTGTTCACGAAAAAGAGCAGAAGATGCTTTTCAAAATCGGAAAGCGCTATGGTCTGAAAGATCGTCAGGTGCAGGAACTGATCAACAACGATGAGAAGTATTCTGTGAATGTGCCGGATAATTTCAATGACCAGATGAACGTCCTTTATGACCTCGTGCTGATGGTGTGGGCTGATGGTGTAGTGGAGAAGAAAGAGATCGATTTTTGTGAAGCGTTGGTGAAGCGATTTGGAATGAAAAAGGAGATCGTAAAATGGCTGCTGCACGAAGTCTTTGAAAAAGGAACACCTCCTCCACCCGACGAGTGGGACGAACTCAAGCAGGAAGCCAAAGAGAAATTCGCGAAGAAATAAAGGCCTTCGCCTAAGCCAACCGTGAAAGGAAAGCTCCTCATTCGATGTTGAGCTGTCAAACCAAAATCACTAAAAGTGCGTTAGTGATTTATTCACTTATCTTTGTGGAAATAGGTGATCTTTACGAATAGTTTGTATCGCAATGGAAGAGGCAAAAAAGCTCACGACACAAGAGAAAGCATTACGAATCAATCTTAGCAAAGCCATTTATGGATCGTTTGCTGAGGTTGGTGGCGGGCAAGAGACGGCGGCAAATTTCTTTAAAGTAGGAGGGGCCAGCGGAACTGTTGCCAAAACTATGTCGGCGTACGACATGAAATTCAGCGATGCTATTTATGGAGTTTGCGATCGTTATGTGAGCGAAGGGCGACTCATCAGCATGATCAACCATGAGTATCAGTTGCTTCCCGAGCGATTGCCGCACCGCATCGAGCAAACCCGTTTCTTCGCTTTTGCGGATACAGTAGAAACCCTGAACTTCGAGCGTACTAATCAGGGCCACGGATGGATGGGAATCCGGTTTCAACTTACACCCACTGGCCCGTACAACGATTGCATCATTCACATCAAACTGCACGACAACGACCCGCTTCAACAGCAAGTGACGCTGGGTATATTGGGTGTTAACCTGATCTATGCGGTGATGTTTCTGGTGGATACCGAAGCGATTATGCTCTCGCTGTTGGATGGTGTGGGCACTCGTCGCGCCGAAATCGATATGTTCCGGTTGGAAGGCCCCGACTTCAAGCACGTTGACAACCGATTAAACGCCTTGAAACTAGTGAAGAATGGTCTTACCAAAGCCGCCATGTTTGGACCTGACGGTCGAGTAATGCAACCTTCAGAATATCTCTACAAAAAGAATGTGATGGTGTTGCGCGGACGTTTCCGCCCTGTGACGCACGTAAACGTAGACATGCTGCTCACGTCACGCCGTCATTTTCGACAAGATCCCGACGTCGACAAAAGTAAAATTGTTATGCTCACGGAGCTTACGCTGAATGACCTAAGTTCTGAAGGTGCAATCGATGAAAAGGACTTTCTCCATCGGGCAGACATCATTTGTTCCCTAGGGCAAAATGTATTGATCTCAAATTATTTTGAATACTACCGCCTCGTAGATTATCTCTCGAAAATTACCAAAGGCCGCAAAACAGGGTTGGTCATGGGCATCTATGCTCTTCAAAAAATATTTGACGAGAAAACCTACGAAAACCTCCGCGGAGGAATCCTTGAATGCTTTGCCTCACTCTTTGGCAGTAATATTAAACTGTACATTTACCCGGCTTTACGAAAAGATGGTTCAATTTTCCGACTGAATGATTTTGAATCGGAATTACCGGATCACCTCAAAAACTTGTTCCGTTACCTGATGGATAACAACAAGATGGAAGAAATTGACGACGCCAACATTGCCAATCTTCACATCATCTCTGATAATGTACTTACCATGATCAGAAAAGGGCAAGCGGGATGGGAGAAATTTGTGCCGCACAAAGTGGAGGAGGCCATCAAAGAACATGGCTTGTTTGATTATCCACTGGAAGCGTCAAAAATTACGGCGTAGCTCTTATTTTACTTCAAACTGCCCCGAGCCAATCTTGTAATTGTCGGAATAGATTTCGATTACGTATTTGCCCGACGTGTATTCAGAACCTTTTTCGTAGAGGAAGCTTAGCTTTTGTTTAGTGTTGTCAAAGAGTATCTCCTGGGCGGAGGTGTAAAATTCTTCTTTGCCATTGATCATAAAAGTTCCAGATCCCCGAGCCACATCAAAGATCACCTGGTTATTTTCGTCCACAATCCGGATAATGATTTTTTTACCTTCAATGGGCGCCACCTTATTTTCCGCAAGATTAAATTCCACTTTTAGTTTTTGAAGCCGCTTGTTCCTGAACGGCGACTCACTTTCTTTTCCTTTGCTGCTGACGGCTTTGATAGTGATGTTCTCGGCTTTCAATTGCGAAGCGATAGCAACTTTCGAAGCGAGCTCGTCTTTATTTTTAGCGAGCACATTGATGGAGTCGCTCAGCATATTTTGTTTGGTTTTTAAACTCTTGTTTTCAGAGAAAAGCTGTGTGTTTACGTGCTTTAGTTTTTCGATTTCATCGTCTTTCATCTTCAGCAACACCTCATAGCCTTCTACCTTGTCTTTCAACTCTTGCATGGCTTTGGCGCTTCGCTTGGTACTTCGGCGCAATTCTAATTCAACCTCAGCCTTCGCTTTTTGAAGTTCTTTTACATCGCCGCCTAATTTTTCGATCTCTACAATTTTCTGATCCAATTCGGCTTTGATGTCGTTGAGTTTTTGCATGGTAGAAGCAAGGTCTTCTTCCGTGGTGACCAATTGCTGTTTAACTTCTACTTTTTCCTGATAATCAAGATAAATCTTTACACTTTGAATCAGGATAATAACCAAAAGCACCGCGATGATGATCGTAGTCTTGTTTCCTTTTTTGGGTGATGCTGTTTCTTCTGCCATACGTTCAATTCAAAATAAAATCAAATGTAACTTTTTTAATTCGACCAGATAAAGTGCTGCTTGTTGAGCGCCAGGTCAAAGAATAATATTCCACAACGAAATAGATCGATACTTCCGTACACAAGCTCGTGTTTCTTTAACTCTGACCAGGCACGTCCCATTTCTTCGGAATAATAGATGTCATCAATCACGATCACTGACTGATCGGCCATTCTCATCGAAAGCCAGTTAAAATATTTGAGCGTGGGCTCATACCGATGATTGGCATCGATTAGGGCAAAGTCAATCTTGGCTGGGTTCTGCAAAAATTCCGGCAAGGTGTGATCAATATTGCCCTCAATGAGTTCGATATTTTTTTGATCCAACGATTCAAAGTTGGTCAGTGCAATATTGATCAGGTCTGAGTTGCCTTCGAATGTAAAAAGTTTGGCGCCTTCTATTTTTGATAAATACAACGAGGTGATGCCCATGGAGGTACCCAATTCCACAATCCGCTTCGACTCCATGTAACGGGCCATCCTGTAAAAGAAAGCACATTGGTCTATGTCGTTCAGGCTTGTGGCGGCCACCTGATTGATCGGGCGTTTATCACTCTTAAAGTGTGGAGATTTTGCACCAAGATCTTTGATGGAAATTACCGATTGATTTTTAAGCAGCCTCTCGCGTGTCTTTTCGATTTCCTCAAAAAGCGCAGGATCAGTTTTGCCTTTTACTACTTTATTATAAAAATCGAAGAAGAAGGGGGAATGAATTGAATGTTCGTCAACGACATCAAGCCAATGATTCAGGTATGATTTTAAATGAAAGAAGGTGGACACAAATATTAATTCACCAAAGATAGTGAATCGGTGGTTTATCAGTTGAGCCGCATCGGGGCTACCATGGTAAACTCGGGGATGGTGACATCAAAGTGAGATCCATCCATGATGCGCTCCATCAAGTAGGTGCCACCCATTTTGCCGAGGCCTGACTTTAGGTTGCAACCCGATACATATTGATGTGTTTGACCTGGTTCAAGCACCGGTTGTTGACCCACCACACCTTCGCCTTCTACTTCGCGTGGATCAAAGCCAGCATCTTTGATGTGCCAATGACGACGCAAAAGCTGAACGGTAAATTCACTTTGATTTTCGATTGTGATGCGATAGGTGAAGACATAATGGAATTGCCCGGGATTGGAATACGAGGGTTGGTATTCCGTCTCTACTGTTACCTTTACGCCTTGAGTTATTTCAGCAATCATCTGTTCAAAAATATCAATTTTTTCTAATTTTCAACGCTTCAAATCGTTTACTAAACTTTTATTCTCATGCCCTCGGATGTTAAAATAGCCGCTTCCTGGAAAGAAAAATTGGATAATGAGTTCAAAATGGAATATTTCGAGGCTCTTTCTGAATTTGTGAAGTCGGAGTACAAAACGCAGACGATCTACCCGCCAGGCAAAGAGATATTCAGGGCGTTTGACTCCTGTTCTTTTGATGATGTGAAGGTAGTGATCATCGGGCAGGATCCTTATCATGGGCCCGGTCAGGCCAATGGACTTTGCTTTTCGGTTCGCGACGGAATCCGCCAGCCACCGTCGTTGGTCAATATCTTTAAAGAAATAAACAAGGATCTTGGCAAGCCTATTCCGGCCACCGGCGATCTTGAGCGATGGGCGAGGCAAGGCGTACTTTTGCTTAACGCGACCTTAACTGTTCGGGCTTCCACACCGGGATCTCATCAAAATAAAGGATGGGAGACTTTTACTGACGCCGTGATCAAACTAATCTCCGAACGCAAAACGAATGTCGTTTTCTTGTTGTGGGGTGCCTATGCACAGAAAAAAGGAGAGATCATTGACCGGTCAAAGCATCTGGTACTCATGAGCGCCCATCCTTCGCCATTCTCAGCGGATCGCGGTTTCTTTGGCTGCAAACATTTCAGCAAGGCAAACGACTACCTCAAGAGTAAAGGCTTAAAGGAAATCGACTGGTAGCGGTGCTTAGCGAATCAGATTGAAGAAGCGGCTCCAACGAATTTTGTGCAGGAAGTCGCCATATTTATCAAGCGAAAGCCAGATAAAGAAGCCTTTGCCCACAATGTGATCTTCCGGTACAAAACCCCAATAGCGTGAGTCGAGCGAATTGTCACGGTTATCACCCATCATGAAATAATAGTTTTGCTTGAAAGTATATTGGGTTACTTCTTTTCCTTCGATCGTTAATTTTCCTTTTTCGATCGTTACGTCTTTGTTGAAGTCGTAATCACGAATGACCATTCCGTAAAGGGCAAGAGTTGAATCGTTGATCGCAATAGTCATTCCTTCTTTAGGAATGGTGATCGGTCCGTAGTTATCGCCGTTCCAGTGAAACTTATCTGAGTTAGCGAAAATCCGCATGTCAGCAGATTGTTCAGCGGCAGGCAATTCGGCTGAGATAATGTAGGGCAACGCTTTCACTTCTTTCACCTTGTCTTCTGTGAGTAGCATGTCGTATTCCACCTTGTCGGGCGACGTGCGCTGGTACTCGGTGTAATCTTCCGGATCAAGGCCAAGCTTCTCCATGTTTCTCGGGCTGATCTGATCTTTTGAAACAACGTGATATTTGAATTGGATACCCGCATGAGGGGTTAGTGGGTTTCCGTTCACGAGCAATTGTCTGTTTTTAATTTCCAGTACATCGCCGGGAATGCCCACACATCTTTTGATGTAATTGGTTTTAAGGTCCACCGGATAACTCTTCCATTCATTCCTTGGCAGCATGTAGTTATTTTCAGCAAGGCCTGGCACATTGAACACTACCACATCTTCGCGTTTCACATGGCTAATGCCCGGAAGACGATAGGTGGGCAGTTGAACCCAGTCGAGGTATGAAGGAATTTCGGTAAACCAGATTTTTTGGTGAGTGAGCGGAATTTGTAAAGGTGTGCGCGGTGTGCGTGTACCGTAATGAAACTTGCTAACGAAAAGGAAATCGCCAACCAGCAATGAATTCTCCATCGAAGGAGTGGGGATGGTATAGGCTTCCATGATCAACCAACGGATAAGCGTGGCAGCTACTACGGCGAAAAGGATCGCGTCCCACCATTCACGCAACGCTGACTTTGGTTTTTTCTCTTCCTCTTTCTTCTTTTGCCAGAATTTCCAATTCATTTCATTAAATATTTAAAGTAGTACAAATTCAAAATTAGGTCTTGAATTTCGCAGTGCAAAGAAAACCAAAATTCCCAGAAGTCAGAACTTTAAAAAATCATCCATAGAATAGACTCCTTTTTTGCCGGCGAGCCATTCGGCTACTAATACAGCCCCCAGCGCAAAGCCTTCGCGCGAGTGGGCGGTATGTTTTATTTCGATATCATCCACCGCCGACTTGTAATTCACCGAATGCGTTCCTGGAGCCGGGTCTATCCGGAATGAGTGTATAACGAGTGCTTCGGGATTTTGGGTTTCGTTCAGAGCCCATGCCTTCTTTGAGGAATTATGTTTTAAAATCCCTTCGGCCAGCGTGATAGCCGTACCGCTGGGCGCATCCTTCTTTTGGGTGTGATGCGTTTCGTCAATTGAAATAGAATATCCGGTTCTGCCATTCATCAATCGGGCGAGAAACTCATTAAGCTTAAAGAAAATGTTTACGCCAAGGCTATAATTAGACGCGTAGAAAAAAGCGCCACCTTGCTGCTTACAGCGATTTTCGATTTCTGTTTTCTTGTCGAGCCAGCCTGTTGTACCACACACTACTGGGATTTTCTTCTCAAAGCAATAGTTCAGGTTTTCGATTACGGCGTCGGGTTGAGAGAATTCAATGGCCACATCTACCTGACCGTTAAAGCTCAGAAGTTCTTGCCGTGTATCGGCCTTTCCTACCACGGTGTTGCCGCGCGAAATGGCAATGGCTTCGATGGCCTTGCCCATTTTGCCATAGCCGATTAATAATATCCGCATTGGTTTAGAAATTAAAATCTGAAAGTTAAGCCCATTCCTACACTTTGCCCAGGGGCCATGGATGGCTCAATGCTTACGCGAAGCTTTGGGTTGAGGTCAAATTCTTTGAGGTGAGCATCCACATGTGCATCCACCATTTGCAGGATGTAAAAAATTCCAGTGAGGATAGTAAAATAATCACGCTGCCTTCGTGACTGGTCTACAATGGTGCGCAATTGAGCTGTGGTGCCTCCGCTGATAGGGTTATAAGTAATGTTGGGATTATTGAGGTTGTAAAAGAGCTGGCCTTTGTATTTTGTTTCCAGATCATTGTAAAATTTAACTACCGCCAACAGGCCGATAAATCCTCCGTACACCATCGGGATTTTCCAGTACTTCTTGTTGTAGGCCTGGCCGGAGCCGGGTAAGATCGCCGCATAAAATAATGCCTTGCGCGGATCAAAACGCTTGGCGTACGACTCAATGCTTACCACTCTTTTTCCTTTGGAAATAGTGATGCTGTCATTACTCAGGCCAGTAGTGTCTTTCTCGATTTTTGAAGTACTGTCTTTTTTAATTTCCTGCGCTCCGCAATAAAAAGATATCAGGAGTGAGGCAATCAAAAGGCCGGCAAAACGCATATTAAAGTTTTAGTATATCCAGGATTCTGTTAAGGTCTTCTACGGATAAGAAAGGAATTCGTATGTCTCCCTTCTTGCCGTCGCTCTTTACAGTAACTTTCGTGCCAAAGTGTGACGATAGCCTGGTTTGAAGTTGATGTATTTCTTTGGGAGGTTCCGGCGCTTTTTCTTCAGTCACTACTTTGGCTCCTTGTGCCAGTTCGCGGGCCATGGATTCCACGGCGCGCACCGATAAGTCGTCGGAAATAATTTTCTTAAAAATAAAAAGCTGAGAGGCGGTGTCGTCGATGTTAATGATCGCCCGGGCATGGCCCATCGATATTTTATTGTCGCGCAACGCAATCTGGATATCCGGCGGTAGCTTCAGCAAGCGAAGGTAGTTAGTTACCGTTGTTCGGTTTTTACCAACGCGTTCGCCAAGTTCTTCTTGCTTTAAATTACACTCTGAAATCAATCGCTGATAGCTCAACGAAATTTCAATCGGATTAAGATTTTCACGCTGAATGTTTTCTATCAACGCCATCTCCAGCATTTGCTGGTCGTTGGCGGTGCGCACATAAGCGGGAAGCGTTTTGAGGCCTGCGATTTTTGAGGCTTGAAAACGGCGTTCACCCGATATTAACTGGTACTGATGATCCGATAATTTCCGAACCGTAATAGGTTGGATAATGCCATGTACTTTGATCGACTCTGCCAGTTCATTCAACGCATCCGCATCGAAATATTGGCGAGGTTGAAACGGATTGGTTTCAATCTCCTCAACCGGGATTTCATCTAATCCCTTTTTAGAATGTTCTTCCGCAGCAACGGTGGCAGGCGAGGTGATATCTACTTCTGACTTTTCATCTTCAGAGTCGCTGAGCAGCGCGCTCAATCCACGACCAAGTGCTTTTTTCTTGCTCATTTTTGCAAACCATTTTTGTTTAGGACTTCATGCGCCAGATTCAGGTAGCTCAATGCGCCTTTGCTTTCCGCATCGTGCACAATTACCGGCAAACCAAAACTTGGCGACTCGCTCAGCTTGACGTTGCGTGGGATAATGGTCTTAAAAGCGATGCTCTTAAAATGCGTACGTACTTCTTCTACCACCTGATTGCCCAAGGAAGTCCTTGAATCGTAAAGCGTCAGCAAAATCCCTTCAATCTCCAGCTTTGGATTCAATCGTGTTTGAATGATTTTGATGGTGTTGAGCAATTTGCCAAGACCTTCAAGAGCGAAATACTCACATTGCACCGGGATAATCACTGAATCCGCTGCGGTGAGCGAGTTGATGGTAATAAGGCCGAGCGATGGCGAGCAATCGATCAGAATAAAATCGTACTGATCTTTAATCTTAGCCAAGGCATTACGCATTTTTTCCTCGCGATGTTCGATGTTCACCATCTCCACTTCGGCACCTACCAGGTCGATGTGCGACGGAAGTACATCCAAAAATTTCAATTCGTTTTTGATGATGGCATCTTTCGGATCTACACCATCTACCATACACTCGTAGATGCTTTTTTTAATGTCTTTAGGATTCATGCCCAAACCAGACGTAGAGTTGGCTTGCGGGTCGGCATCGACCAGCAAGGTTTTATACTCGAGCACGGCAAGGCTTGCGGCAAGATTTATGGCGGAAGTAGTTTTTCCTACTCCACCTTTTTGATTTGCTATTGCAATAATTTTACCCATGGATATTCCCCTCAATAACTTTTAGGGAAAGCAAAGATAGGGGTATTGAACGATCGTGGAACATCGTGAAACATGATGTTATCCACGTACCTTCAACAATGGATTGTGGATGGATTCAAAAGGAGTGAAGATCAATCGAAATTTAAAGAGCCGTTAAAACCCTTCAAATCAACTATTTCTTGTTCTTTTTCCTGGCTTCCTCACTATTCTTCATCGCTTCTTCCAGCTTCGACATGAATTTGGATTTCTTCGTGTTTCCACTGGCGGCCTTCTTCCGGTTTTCGTCCATGATCGCTTTGATTTTGTCTTCATCTACAAAGCGTTTGATAATCGCTTGCTGTGCAAACGTAATCAGGTTGGATACGAAGTAGTAAAAACTAAGGCCGGCAGAAAATGAGTTAAAGAAGAACAAGAACACGATCGGCATCACATAGCCCATCGCTTTCATTGGGCCTTGCACGGTTTGAATCTGATTGTTTTGCCATTGGAAAACAATTTGTGAAGCCGTCATCAACAACACAAACAAACTTACGTGATCACCATAGCCAAACGGAATTGAAAAAGGTAGAGTCAGCACCGAATCCCAGGTTGATAAATCTTCAGCCCACAAAAACGGCTGTTGACGCAAGGCTATCGAGTTAGGGAAGAGGTAAAACATGGAAAAGAGAATTGGCATCTGCAGAAGCAATGGAATGCATCCACTGAAGGGATTTACTCCCGCCTGTTGATACAATTTCATCTGATCTTGCTGTGCTTGCGCCATGTTGTCGCCATTCTTTTCTTTGATGGCGTCAAGTTCTGGTTTGAGCAAGCGCATTTTCGCCATGCCCATGTAAGAGCTGTACGTCAGCGGCATCAGTAAAATCTTCATGAAGAGAACTAACAGTAAAATAATGACGCCATAGTTGCCGATAAATGTTTGCAAGAAATTAAACACCGGCATCAGCAAAAACTTGTTGACCCAGATTACCGGAGGCCAACCGAGGTACATGTTGCGTGAGAATTCAAGCGGAACTTCCTTGGTGATTTTGTAATCGTTAGGGCCGAAGTAATACGTAAAATCAGATTTCTTTGAAGCGAATGACTCCGTAGGGATGAACAAATTCACCTCAGCTTTTTTAACAAAGGATGAATCCTTTTCTTCAAACGCGGTAGAGAATGCACCAGTCGAAAATTTATCCTTGGCGAAGATGGCGCTCAGGAAAAACTTCTGTTTAATGGTTGCCCATTTCAGCGGCGTTTCTACAGTTTTTGAATCTGGAGCTGTGTCCGACAATCCGTCGAACGAACCTTCGGTCGAATAATAATTTACGGTGGTCTTGTTTCGGCTGTCTTTAAGATCTTTTTCCTGCAAAGGCACGAGATCAATCCATGACAGCGCTACATTTTTTCCATCGATTTTAATTCCCTGAAGCTCGATGCGATATCCAATGCTGTATCCTTTAGCAGGAATGGAGTAGATGTGTTTGAGATAGGCACTTTCCGAAAGATTGGCGGTGAAACTTAAGTAAGTAGTGTCACCTTTTTTTACGCTCTCTGCCTGATAATTAAGCTGGTAAAAATCGATTTCTTTTCCTTCATAGATACCGGTCAGCGAAAAGGTATTGTTGCCATTTGAAATAAGATCAAGTGGCTTTTGCGAATAGGTTTTGTAATTCTTGAGGTTTACACCGCTTAGCGTAGCGTGACTACTGAATTTTAGTTTCAGCACGTCATTTTCTAATTCCGTAAATGTTTCAGTTCCCGAAAGGAAGGAAGAAAGGTTGCCGTATTGCTTCGCTTCAACACTGTCGATGGCTGGTGATTTTTTTTGTGCTGCACTATCCTTTTTGATGGATGATTCTATGGTGATGGGTTTTACTTCCTGTGGCGTTGGGGCAGGAGAGAAGAAGTAAAAGTAAACCAACAGTAAGAGAGCAATCAATGTTAAACCTATGGCCGAATTCCTGTCCATTCTTTTAAATAATTAGAAGATTAAAATAATTCTGTCAACTACCGACAATTAGCTGTTAACCGTTTTCTTGTATTCCATCGCAGCTTCTACAAATTTCACAAACAACGGATGAGGGTTAAGTACTGTACTTCGCAGTTCAGGGTGGTATTGTACGCCAATAAACCAGGGGTGATCTTTTAGCTCCACCACTTCAACCAATCCCGACTCCGGATTCACTCCCACAGCCTTTAGCCCTGCTTCTTCAATTTGCTCAAGGTATTTGTTATTGAATTCATAGCGATGACGATGCCTTTCATGGATTAAGGTATCCCCGTACACATGATTGGCTTTCGACCCTTTTTTGAGTTTGCAGGCATAAGCTCCAAGACGCATCGTGCCGCCTTTTGTTGTAATCTTTTTCTGCTCTTCCATCATGTCGATGACAGGATGTTTGGTTTTTGGGTTGAGCTCTGTGGAACTGGCGTCGAAGCCAAGCACATTTCGGGAGAATTCAACAACCGCACATTGCATACCGAGACAGATTCCTAGGAATGGGATTTTATTCTCTCGTACGAATCGGATTGCTTCTATTTTTCCTTCCAGGCCACGCTCACCAAATCCGGGTGCGACCAGCACAGCATCCAATCCGCCAAGGGTGGCTTTTACAGATTCAGGATTAATTTCTTCCGACGAGATCCATTTAAGATTAACCTTGCAATCGTTTTGAGAACCTGCATGGATAAAGGCTTCGGCGATAGACTTATAAGCATCAGGAAGTGACACGTATTTTCCTACAAGCCCAATGTTTACTTCGTTTACCGGATTCTTGAGCTTTCCTAAAAATGCTTTCCACTGCTCGAGTTCGGGCTCGTGTTTAGAGGTCATTTTTAGCTTGGTGAGCACACGCTCGTCAAGCTTCTCTTTTTTCATCAACAGGGGCACATCATAAATAGTATCCGCATCGATGGCTTCGATTACAGAATTGACGTTGACGTTGCAAAAAAGAGCCAATTTTTTTCTGATTTCCTGCGAAAGAGGCAATTCCGTGCGGCAAACCAGGATATCCGGCTGAATTCCGTAGGATAGGAGTTCTTTTACAGAATGTTGAGTCGGCTTGGTTTTGAGTTCTTTAGCGGCTTTCAGATACGGAATCAGGGTAAGATGAATAACCATTGAGTTATTCGCACCAAGATCCCAACGTACCTGCCGAACGGCTTCTACAAAGGGTAATGACTCAATATCTCCGACTGAGCCACCGATCTCGGTGATGATGAAATCATATTTTCCACTTTCGCCGAGCAGGAAGATGTTGCGCTTGATCTCATCAGTGATATGGGGAACGACCTGAACGGTTTTACCCAGATATTCACCGTGCCGCTCCTTGGTTATCACGTTGTTATAAATCCGTCCTGTAGTTACGTTGTTGGCTTGGGAAGTGCGGACATTCAGAAAGCGCTCGTAGTGGCCTAAATCCAGATCAGTTTCTGCACCATCGTCAGTCACATAGCACTCGCCATGCTCATAAGGATTAAGTGTTCCCGGATCGATGTTGATGTAGGGGTCGAACTTTTGAATGGTGACTGAAAAACCTCTTGATTGAAGCAATTTTCCCAGCGAGGCGGAGATAATTCCCTTACCCAAAGAGGAGGTAACACCACCGGTGACGAAGATATATTTAGCAGAAGACATGGTGCGGCAAAAAAATGAAGGCGCAAAGGTAGCCTATTTGTCAAATTGATTCCTGCCAAATTTAAAATATTTCGTTTTTGAGGAATTAATCAATATTTTTGATTGATATATATCAAAATTGGGGTTACTGTTTTTACTCAATTTGAATTTATAATTAATCGATACTGCCCAAATACTCAATGAACCACCAATTACCTAAACTAGCCTATTTTAAAATATTCACATTTCTCGCCCTATTCGTCCTAAGCGAAAGGGCGTTTTCGCAGGCAGCATTTAGTAAAGCGAGGCACGAAACCTTAGCTCAAAATCAAACCCTGGTTACATTCACGGCTACTATAACTCAGCCTGCGCCGACCACGGCAGGATGGACTGTTAAAGTGGCTGGAACTTCCGTACCTGTCACAAGCGTAATTTTAGCCACCGGAACGACCTTGTTGGTAACTTTCGATGCCCACACCGCCCCAGGCCACAGTGCAAGTGAAGTATTCGTAAAGCCTGGCGAAGCTGTGTTGGTAAGTTACAATGCGGCAGTAGGAAATTTGACATCAGCCTCAGGAGTTACATCGTTTACAGATCAATCTTCTCTGAATCAATGGGTATTTACTTGTAATGATATTATAAAGCTTTCGCAAGGGAAGATTCCCTCCAAGTCTGTTGACCAGTGTATTCCGGTGGTAATGGATTTTTGGCAATGGCAGTATGAATTGAGCTTACGATACAGAAACAGTTCTACTTTCCTAATCGGGACAAATTTTTACACCATCACATGGGGCGATGCAACTACCGACGCCAATGTGCCTGTTCAGCAAGTGGACGCATCGTTTAATCCTTCCACTACTTATATAGATCCTAGTGGATTTACCGGTGGAAATCCGGGTATCATCATAAACGGAACAAAGACTCATAATTACCCCTCATCTACCACGGGAGCAGCCCCCAATTCTTGCGATTGGATTGCCACAATTCTCCCCAAAAACACTTCTACGGGGTTATCATGCGCATCTGTAGCACAGACAACGACCTTTGCGAACTACGATACAGATAATGCCAATACAGGCACTCTGCAGTTACCTCCTCTGGTAGCGAATTCTGACAAAGTATGTCTTGGCACCAACGTGGGCATGCAGTTTAACGACAACACTCTTCTCAATTGCCGCTTAAGCCAGGAGAAGAACGTACCCAACCAGGACTATCGTTATGTAAGAATAGTTTATGGTAGTGTAGATAATGGAGGTGTTGGTAACATTCCTGACATCTGGGTTACTCTTCCAGCAGCCTTGGGCGGCGCTACCGTGAGAGTCACAAACAATGATGCACTTGGCTCGTTGGTTGTTCCAACAGGATTTTATCCAGTCACCGGTTCAGCGGATGCCAATGGAGTTATCACTATTCCTCCTTCGGTGACGGCACCTACTGGGACAAGTTATATGGGAACAATTTTTACCACTGCTACCAATAATCAGGCGGTAAATCAGAAACTTTGGGTGAGAATGGATTATTGGGATGTTTGTAATCCGTATAACTCTATTACGCCTAACAGCCCTGCACCAGTAAGTATCTCTGCGCCAATCACCATAATTACCAAACCCACTACGCCAACAGCTACGAATCCTTCTTTATGTTACGGCGCTAGTACAACAGGGCAGAACTTTACAGTTGGAGGTACAACAGGTTCCACGGCTATCAATTGGTACAACAAAAACCCAAAATTGGGTGGAGCGACCTTGATGACCAATAGTAACGGTACAAACAGCACAAATTTTAAGCTTTCAGATTATACGGTGGCTAATGCGGCAATAAGTGCGCCGATCAACACTAGCCAGGGTGGTGGTGCTGGCGCAGTGTATTCGGTTTGGGCAACGTATGTAGTAGGTGCCACAAATACTTGCGAAAGTGATCCCGTCGAAATTGTGCTTACGGTAATGCCTCAGCTATCCACGCCAGGGGCAATCACTGGTACTACACCACTTTGCGTCGGGTCTACCGGAGTGGCTTATTCTTTAGCTGCAGCTGCCCCAACAAAAACAATTGCGGCTAATAAATTTACTAATTCGGCTATTGTAACCTTATCGACCCAATACCTTTGGTCATTCAGCAACGGAAATGCAAGTGTTGCCTCAGGCGTTAATGCGCAAAGTATGACCGCCAATTTTACGGGATCAGGCAGCACTACAATTCAGGTACTCAATCAATATGTAAGCGCACCAAATTGTAATACATCTAACTCTACGCTTGCGATTACCATTGACCCTACTTCGGTAGGGGGATCGGTCACTCCAAATAAAACAATTTGTAATGATGGAGTTACCACCACTGGGACAATGACTTTGGCTGGCCATACAGGAACCATTCAAAAATGGCAACGCTCAATTGATGGTGGAACCTCGTGGACAGACATTGTTAATACTACAACTACTTTTTCAGAACTCCCTGCCTTCGGTGCGGGCACATACATGTACAGAGCTGTCGTGAAAAGCGGAACATGTGCCAGCGCCAACAGTGCTGCAGCAACGATCACGGTAAATCCTGTTCCCCCTCAACCCACGATTAGCCAGACTGGCGCCAGCACGGGCTTGACTATTTGTGCAGATGGTACTCAAAAAACAGTATTGCAATCATCAAATGTGGGCGGACTAGCCTCCAGCTATTTATGGTATAAAAATGGTGTTTCAACGGGCATCACCACCAGCACAATTACACTCAATACGGTGGCGCAATCAGGAACATACACTGTTCAGGTGATTGGCGTGGCTCCGTCCAATTGTGCAAGCCCCGTTTCGGCCGGTGTAGTGGTGACTATCAATCCTTTGCCTACGGCAGCTAATCCTACCGGAGGTGGGGCGGTTTGTTCGGGAAATCCGGCCCCTGATATCAATTGGGTGTTAACCGGAACTGGGCCATTTAATGTGACCTATACCATGACCCCAGGTGGACCTGTAACCGTAAATAACTGGGCCGCCTCTCCATTCACAATCACTGCGCCCAACCCTGGTGTTGCCACGACTTATCAAATTACAGCACTTACCGATGCGAATGGATGCGTAGCTTCCTCCATGGGAAGTACGGCTTCGGTAACAATCGGAGGTTTTGCACCGATCTTTGATACGGCTCCGACGCTAACGCCGACCAGTACTTGTTTTAACGGAGCCTCCACCACCGATCCTGTTTTAAATTTTAGCATTGATGCGCCTTCCACCTCTGCCGGAAATTATACGTTAAGTTATAAAGTCGATGGAGGTTCAGTGTCAACCAAGACCTTCACGGTTAATCTTGCCAATGGAGATTTAGCAACGGCAATCTCTTTCACCGAGGCTGCCCTGAACACTACAGCGCCAAGTCCCCATACTATAACTATAGTTTCAATACTTACTCCTCTAGGTTGTCAAACCACTTTTAATACCAACTTAAGCTTTACGGTCAATCCATTGCCATCCGCACCGACGGGCGCTGTAAATGGAACGGCGTGTTCCTCCAGTGCTACCGGAGCGACGATAAGTGTTACTGACCCAGGGGTAGGATTCAATATTCAATGGTACTCTGATGCGGCCGGAACGGTAGCGGCTGTAGGAACTACCGGCGGTGTGCGCAATCAGCAGTTCACGCCTACAAGTAATGCTACGGCTACCTATTACGCCTATTCCTTCAGCACTACAGCACCTACATTTTGTAAAAGCAGTACGGGGTTAGCTGTAGTACAAACTCAAGATCCATTACCGGCAGCGGCGAATGCAGGCCCCGCCCAACCCAATGTGTGTGCCAGCGCTGCAAGTGTTACTCTCGCTGGTAACGTGGCGACCAATGGAGGTACAGGTACTTGGACAGGACCTGGTGGTGTTACCTTTGGCAATACTCATAATCCGACTACAACTGCCTCTGGGCTTCCGGCTCCCGCGCCGGGTGGTGCACCAATTACCACGACGCTTACCTGGACTATTGCGAGTGCTCTTGGAGTTTGTGCCAATAGTTCGAGCACCGTAAATATTACTATTAATCCGTTGCCTACTTCAGTGGATCCGGCTCCGCAGTTGTGCGAGGATGTAAAAGGGGGTGGATCTCACGCTGGAGTTGATTTGACGTCATACAATTCTTCAGTAACAAATACAGTCGCCGCACCAGGCACTACCGTCGCGTGGTATACGGATGCTGCTCACACACTTCCTGTGGGAACTCCAACCAATGTTACAGTGACCAACGGTAAGATTTTCTATTTTATCGCAACTTCTCCGGCACCGTTCAATTGTGTTAACACTGGAAAAATCACATTCACTATTAATGGTTTACCAACAGTGGTTAACCAAAACCTTTCCTTCTGCGAAGATCATGTAGGCGCTACTCCAATACCTCCACATGGAAACCAGCATGGGCCGTTTGACTTAACAACCTATAACACTGCGATTGCCAACGGATCACTTGTCAACCGTACCGTGGCATGGTACTCTGATGTGGCCCTGACTACGCTGGTGCCAACGCCTACAGCATATACCTTAACAGGATCAACTACATTGTACGCCAAGGTTACTGATACTTCTAAACCCACGAATTGCTTTAACACGGCAACTATAAATCTGACCACCCTCGCACGGCCGATTGATAATCCGATCGTTGGAAATACCTCAGTGTGTACGGGTAACAACATTCTCCTGTATCAATTGGATCCTACATTCAATCCGGGTTCTAACTATACATGGACTGTGAACGGTACGCCTGCCGGAGATGTAACACTCTTCGGTGGAGGTGGAACTAATTCATCCAACTTCTTTGTGCTCTTGAAATTTCCGGCGCTTACCGGAACAGTTGCTATAAATGTATTTGAGACATTGAATGGCTGTACAGGAAATACGCAAACCATGAATGTGGTGGTGAACGCAGCTCCTACGGCGAATACGATTACCGGAGCAACACAGGTGTGTACAAATCAAACTGCAGTTCCTTATAGCGTCACTACTCCGAATGGTTCCTCAACGTACGCATGGACAGTAACCGGCGCCACACCAAGTGGATCAGGTAGTACGATCAACGTGGACTTTGGAACGATTTCTCCCGTAACTATTCAGGTGACAGAAACGGCGTCTTCTGGTTGCGTTGGTGCGCCAGCAACGTTACCGGTTACAGTTAACTCCAGACCAGTGATGAGTTCGAGCGCCACGGCATCAGTTTGTAGCGGAAGTGCACCTTCGCTTGTATTTACATCGGCTATTCCAAGCACCTATTCATGGACAGTAGTAAGTATTACCGGTAGCATCACTGGAGCCATTGTTGGGCAATCAGGATCGGGAAATCTTTCTTCAACCTTTACAGGTGCGGGCGCCTTGAAAAACACATCGGGTGCAGTAGGATCTGTAACTTTTAACGTTACTCCCACGGCTACAGCAGCACCCAATTGCGTTGGCGCTACTCAAAGTGTGGTGGTTACCGTGAATCCTGAGCCTGTTTTGGTAAGTCCGCAGACGAAAACAATCTGTAGTGGCAGTCAGGTGAATTACGAAATCCTTACTTCTCCGCTAAACCTTCCTGCAGGGACCATTTTCAACTGGCCGATCCCGGTGATGTCAGACGCATCAGTTCAAGGTACTGCTGGTGTGAACGTAGCAGCCGGCGCTCCTGGCACATTCCATATTACTGATGTTCTGACCAATAGCTCATCAGCGGCAATCACGGCGACCTACACCATCACTCCGAAAAGTGGTAGTGGATGTAATGGAACGCCACAAACTGTAGTAGTTACAGTAAATCCTCAGCCCACAATTTCACCCGTGAGTCCGACAGTTTGTAGCGGCGTGGCTATTGGACTGACGCTTACCAAGACAGCACTTTCCCCAGCGATAAATAATTTTAATATTACTTCCGTTTCCGTTCCTGGCGGATTAACTCCAAGTGGAAGCAACGCGGTAATTCCAGCAACGGGGGTGAGTTCTACGTATCTATCCAACGATTCTTATTTAAATACCACCGTGGGTCCGCTTGTGGTGCAGTACACGGCCGTTCCAGTGACAGCAGCAGGTTGCGTTGGAAGCTCGATTAATATTAATGTAACGATCAATGCTCAACCATCTCTTTCCAATTCATTGGACAAAAGTTTGTGTAGTGGTATTGCCTCGGGATTGACATTGAGTACAATTGCAGGCTCTACGCCAGTGAGTGGGTACACCGTTACCGGTATTTCCATAGCTCCTGGTCTTGTGGCAGGAGGAAGTAACGCCATAGTTCCTGCTTCAAATGTAGCAGCGGGTTATCTGGCCAATGATCAATTTACAAACACGGGAAACACTTCTTTGACAGTTGTGTATCAGGTTGTACCTGTCAGTACCTTAGGTTGTAATGGAAACCCTCCAAAATCAATAACGCTTACGATTTTACCTGAGCCGGTAATTGCCAACGGACTAAATGCGTCTGTATGTAGCGGTTCGGCTACAGGTCTTACACTCAATACCAACGGAACCTCTATTGGTGCCGCGAGTTATGATATTACAGCCAGATCAATAAGTCCTGGCTTGGTAGCAAACGGAACTAATGCAGTCGTGCCTGCAACCGGAGTGCCTGCCAGCTATCTTGCGGCCGACGTATTTAAGAATACTGGAAACGCAGCGCTCACAGTTACGTACACCGTGGTGCCGACGAGTGCAACTCCTTGCACGGGACAACCCAAGGTAATCACAATAACTATTAATCCCGAACCGGTAATGTCTGCCCCTGCACCCGTGGTGTGTAGTCGCAGTGCAATTGGATTAACACTTAACACCAATGGAACTTCAGTTGGTGCGGCCAGCTATAATATTACTTCGCGCTCCATATCGGGCGGACTGACACCAAACGTAGCCAACGCTGCAGTGCCGGCAAGCGGTGTACCCAACAATTACCTGGCTTCGGATGTCTATACAAATACCACCGCAAATCCTTTGACAGTAACATACACAGTAGTTCCGGTAGGTTCAATCGGATCGTGTCTGGGCGCTGCGCAGGTTATTACGGTCACGATCAATCCAGAGCCTGTTGTATCCACTACGCTGGGAGGTACGGTTTGTAGTATTGTGCCAATTGGATTAACACTAAATACCAACGGATCTTCTGTCGCGGCGGCATTGTATAATATTACAGCAGTATCAATCGCAGGAGGACTAGTCCCTGGTGGAAATGCGACGGTACCAGCCAGTAACGTAGCGGCTAATTATTTGACTAACGATACGTATTCCAACACAGGTACTTTGCCTTTGAATGTGATCTACACTGTGGTGCCGGTAAGTGCTGCGGGTTGTTTAGGAAATCCTCAGAATATTACGCTGACTGTGAACCCTGAGCCGATTGTTTCAAGTTCATTGAATACAACTGTCTGTAGCGGCACAGTGACAGGGCTTACGCTAAATACCAATGGTACTTCCGTAGCGGCGTCGAATTATAACATCACTTCAGTATCTGTTGCTGTCGGGCTTACACCAGGAGCGACTAATGCTGTTGTACCGGCCAGCAATGTAGTACCAACATACTTGTCCGGTGACAAGTACACCAACACAAGCAATAGTTCATTGACTGTAAATTACACGGTAGTTCCATTGAGTGCGGCAGGATGCCCTGGTCCTTCAAAGACTATAACCATAACCATAAATCCTGAGCCTGTAATGTCGAGTTCCTTAAACGACACAGAATGCAGTGACGTGGCTATTGGTTTAACCTTGAATACGAATGGAACTTCCGTTGCTGCAGCTACCTACAACATTACCGGAAGGACTGTGGCTGGCGGGCTATCGGTGGGTGGTTCGAATGCTACTGTTCCGGCTACAGGAGTAGCGGCTAATTATCTGGCAAGCGATTTGTACACAAACAAAAATGCAGTTGCATTGAATGTTACTTACACTGTAGTTCCGGTAAGTGCATTGGGATGTGTGGGTGCATCTAAAATAATTACGATCACCATTAATCCGGAGCCAGTTTTAGCAACCACACTAAACAACACAATTTGTAGCAGCACGGTAACGAACCTGACCTTGAACACCAACGGAACATCCGTTGCGGCTTCAAATTATAACATCACAAACCTGGTACTTGCTGCAGGCCTTACTGCCGACGGAGGCAATGCTGCGATTCCGGCGGTAGGCGTGGCCAATTCTTACCTCACAAACGACAAATTTGTGAACACAACGGCATTACCATTAACCGCTACTTATACTATCGTGCCCGTAAGTGCCAGCAGTTGCTTAGGCAATCCTGCCACGGTGGTCATGACCATTAATCCAGAGCCGGTTGTATCTAACTCTTTAGATGCTACAGTATGTAGCGACGCAGCTACTGCGCTTACGCTGAATACTAATGGAACATCGGTAGCAGCTCTGAATTATAATATTACTGCCCGCACAATCGCCCCTGGGCTGGTGGCGGCCGGCGCAAATGCAACGGTTCCGGCAACGGCTGTAGCGGCTGGGTATCTTGCGGCAGATAAATTCAATAATGTTACTGCAAATCCTCTTAACGTAACCTACACAGTTGTTCCTGTGAGTGGAGCAAATTGCTCGGGAACTGCGAAAGTCATCACGATTAAGATTAATCCCAAACCAGTTTTATCAAGCACACTTGACATGTCGTGGTGTAGTGCCGTCGCGACTGGTTTAACCTTAGCTACCAATGGAACTTCGGTGGCTGCACAGAATTATAATATCACCGCGATTTCAATTGCACCCGGGTTAACGGCGGGCGGAAGCAACGCTGCCATTCCGGCTACGGGTGTAGCTGCAGGATATTTAGCATCAGACCTCTTCACCAATACGACATCAGGCAACTTGAATGTGGTTTACACTGTAGTGCCGGTCAGCGCAGCAGGTTGTGCAGGTGTGCCAGTAAATGTCACTGTCACCATTCAACCTCAACCGGTAGTGGCCACCACGCTGAATGCAACACTTTGCAGCGGTCTGGCCATTGGGCTTACCCTTAATACAAACGGCACCTCAGTTACGGCTGCCAATTATAACATAACAGCTCGCACTATTAGCGGAGGCTTAGTAGCTGCCGGTTCCAACGCGGCAGTTCCTGCGACCGGAGTAGCAGCTGCTTATTTGGCAAACGATGTGTTTACGAATACAACAAACTCGGCTTTGACAGTTAATTATACTATCGTGCCGGTCAGTGCGCTCAACTGTCAGGGAGCTCCTCAGGTTGTGACCATAACGATCAATCCGGAACCGGTAGTCGCGAATGGACTGAATTCGACAGCCTGTAGCGGAAGCAATATCGGATTGGTGCTCAATACCAACGGCACATCAGTAGCTGCCGCAACGTATTCAATTACCGCCCGCACTATTGCCCCTGGCCTTACTGCAGCCGGAACAAATGTAGTCGTGCCTGCCAGCAATGTAGCAGCGAACTACTTATCAACTGATAAATTTACTAATACCGGAAGCCTCCCGCTTACGGTGACCTACACAGTAGTACCTTTTAGTGGCGTACCTTGTCAAGGTGCATCCAAGACAATTACTATTACAATTAACCCAGAGCCCGTGGTGGCCAGTGGTCTTGATAAATCTATCTGTAGTGGTCTTTCTACTGGTTTAACACTTAACACGAATGGAACGTCGGTTGCAGCAAGCAGCTACAATATACTTTCTATCACCATCGGTGGAACGTTGACCGCATCGGTAAGCAACGCGGTTGTTCCCGCGACTGGTGTAGCCGCCAATTACCTCGCTGCAGATGTGTTCAAGAATACATCGAACACGCCATTTACAGTTACTTACGTGGTTGCTCCGGTGAGTGCTGCACCTTGCGTGGGCGCGAATAAAACCATTACTATTACAGTTAATCCTGAGCCAGTGGGTTCCACATTCACTGACCCGCTTTGCGCAACAACACTAAATCACGACTTGTCAACTCAAATTACTAATGGCGTAAACTCAGTGTTTACCTATACAGTGTCGTCCGATAACGTTGGTGTTCCAGCGGCTGCGAATCGGGCAGTTGCAAGCGCAGCACCGATCACGGACAGCTATACGAACAACACGGGTGTTCCTGCAACGCTTACTTACACCGTCACTCCATTCAGCGTGGCAAACAATTGCCAAGGAGCTACTTTCACATATGTTGTTAAGGTAAGTCCTACGCCTGTGGGCGCTAATGCGACTCAGGCTGCGTTGTGTTCGCGATCAGCAATTAATATTAACCCTCAAACGAAGATTACGAACGGCGTTATTTCCACATTCACATGGACTGCCGTGTATGACAATAATCTTACAGGCGGAACCGGATCGGGTACTGGAAATATCACAGATAATTTAGTAAACCAGACTGGTGCGGTGCTCAACGCAACGTATACGGTTACACCGTCGTCGGGGCCTTGTCCTGGGTTATCCTTTACCATTACTCAGCCGATCAATCCGGAACCTGTGATGGATCCTGGTCTTGCTACCAAAACAGTGTGCAGCAACAATGCTTCATCATCGAATCCAATCAACGTCGTGTTGAATACCAACGGTGTTTCTGTGGCAGCTTCCACGTACGATGTTTCACTGGTAAGTCAGGATGCGGGATTGACTGGTTCACCGACCACAGGCGTAAACTTGTCTGCTAATGCTATCAAGAACGACGTATTCAATAACGTCGGAGCTGTTCCTTTGAAAGTCACTTATCAGATTACACCTAAGTCTGCAGCAGGATGTTATGGAGTTCCATTCAATATTGCTGTAACAGTTAATCCGGAACCGGTTCTGGCGGCGCTAAGCAACACAGTGTGTAGCCGCGAAGTTACCAACCTGATTCTTTCTACCAGTGGCACTTCAGTTGGTGCGGCGCAGTACAAGTTAATTTCGGTTACAGTACCTGGCACCATTACAGCCAATGCCTCCAATACAGTAGTGGGGTCCGTGGGTGGAGTTTCATTAATAAAGAATGATTCATATACCAATACCACCAGTGCGGCTAAGGTTGTCACCTACAGTATTCTTGGAATAAGTGCTTCGGGCTGTCAGGGTGTCCCCGTGACGATGACGATCACTGTAAATCCTGAGCCGATCCTTGTGCCGGGTGCAAGCGCAGTATGTAGCGGCGTTCCCTCCGGAATAGTATTAGGTACGGCCGTTGGGTCCGCAGCCATCACGCAGTACAACCTTAAGCAAGTGTTGACCTCGGCTGGAATTACTCCATCGGGAACCAATGCCGGATTAGGTACTTATGCCGCTAATAATTTCCTCGCTTCGGATGTGTTTACCAATACAACAAGTTCACCACTCACCGTGACATACACCATTGCGCCGGTTGCCGCAGGTTGCGTGGGTACCGACCAAACGGTGGTGCTTACTGTAAATCCCGCTCCTGCGTTGGCTAGCCTTAACACCACAGTCTGTTCAACAAATAGCTCGGGTATACTATTGTCAACTCTGGCGAGCAGTGTGCCTGCGGCCAATTACAACATTACTTCTGTTGTTATTCAGGCAGGACTTAGTCAGACAGCCGGAAATACTGGAGCAAGGGTAGGAGTAGCCAATACAGAAATTCAAGGCGATAAATTCACGAACTCAACCAACGGAACGTTGACAGTGACCTACACGGTTGTTCCGGTAACAGGGGCCTCTTGTCAAGGTCCTGCCACAGCGGTTGTACTCACTGTTGAGCCAACGATTACTGCTACTCCGGTCAATAACTCACCAAGCATTTGCAGTAACGGAGTAACCAATATTGTTTTGAATTCGCCGACTACTCCTTCTTCAGGTGCAGTTTCCTTTAACTACACCGCTGTTTCAAGTGTGGGAGGTCTGTTGTCAGGATTTATTCCTGCTGCAAGCAACTTGCCGATGGGCTATACCATTGCGGATAATCTGGTCAACACTTCTAACAGTCCTGCTACCGTTACTTATAAAATAACACCAATCGCGAACGGAGCCAAAAATGGAACTGGATGTTCAGGAGCTACAGTCAATGTTGTTGTGACTGTAGATCCGTTACCTAAATTGGTGGCCTCACCGGCAATTCAAACAATCTGCGAAGGTACAGCCAGCAATATATCCTTGACTTCACCAACCGTTCCTTCAGCGGGTACTGTTCAATTCATCGTATCCAGTGTGACGCCGACTGGAGGTATGACATTGACTTCGCCTGCGGTAGCGGTAACAACTTACACCAGCGGACAAAGCATTGCGGACGTGTGGAGCAATCCAACAACGACACAGCAAACGGTAACTTACGTATTGCAACCTGTAGTTAGCGGAGGACTTGGTTGTTCAGGAAATAGCGTGACGATCACGCTAAATGTTAATCCTGCTCCGGTGGTTACTACCTCCATCATCAACCCGACAATTTCCCCGGCAGCGATCTGTAGCACCGACCTCGTCAATATATCACTATCAGCGGATGTGTCAGGAACGATTAATTCATGGACTGCATCGGTGACTTCGGGTGCTTCCTCTGGTCAATCCAATGGCGCTGGTGATTTGATTTTCCAAACACTTAAGAACTCAGGTTCAGTGGCGGCCAATGTGCGCTACCACATTACGCCTAAAGCAAGTGGATGCTCAGGATCACCGGTTGACATCGACATTGAAGTTGATCCAATTCCGAATGTTGCCTTCACGGCGCCTGCATCAATATGTTATGGTAGCACGTTGAATGTTCCCCTTACCAGTGCAGTAGCAGGAACAACGTTTACGTGGGTAGCCGATCCTAATAATTCAGGAGTTGATACTAATCCCGGTAGCGGTTTGACAATTAATCAAGTTGTACAGGATACGCTCACTTCAGCGGAAGACTTCATCTCTTACACCATTACCGCAATAGGTCCTGGAGCCACAGCTTGCGCAAGTACACCTAAAGTGATGAGTTTGCTTGCCTCGCCGAAGATGGGAGGAACTTTCCAGAATGACTCAACCTGGTTGTGTACTGGCAGCAAAGATTTCTTGCAGATTGCACTTCAAGGTCAGGCACCATTTACGCTGGGATATACTGATGGAACGACCAACTTTACTTCAACCAATGTCGGAAACTTTAAGTCAGTACAGGTTCAACCAGCGGTATCAACAACCTACAAACTCACTTCGCTGAAGGATAATCTGGGATGTAGCATTCCGCTTACCGATCAAGTGGTGTATACTGTCGGGCTGCCCGATGCGACCTACAGCATTATTTCACCGCTGGCAACATGTACTCCTGATCTCACCTCCTTCCAGTTCAATCAAGTGGCAGGTACGTCGTATACATGGCAATGGGGCGACGGCAATGATTCAACTTTCGTAGCTACAACAAGCGTAGCCAACAAAGTCATCAAGCATAATTTCATCAACACGAGTCTTACTTCGTCGCTTAAACCGAACATTGTTCTTACGGCTGCTTTGAACTCGCATTTCCCGAATGGATGTGCAAAAACTGCTACTAAAACGATCACTGTGTATGCTCAGCTAAAAGCTAAGGTGTCGGTAGACAAGTCACAAATTTGTAGCGGCGATCAGGTGAAGCTGACCAACCAAACGGTAGGAGTGCTTACCACGGGGAATACCTGGTTCTATCGCGATAAAGGAAATGTAGGGCAACAAGAGGAAGTGAAAACCTCCATCAATGCCAACTACACACTATCAATCGATGCGACTAAGAGCAATCCGCAGGTGATAGAGATTCTGTACCATGCAGATAATGGACATTGCCCGGCAGACACCACAATTCAAGTGTCAGTTTATAAATCGATTAAAGCAGACTTTGATTACACTGCTACGCACTTCCTCATGGGTACTGCGGTAGCAACCTTTACTAATAAATCACTCGAACAGGGTACTCCAGATTGGACTCCGTTCCGATTTGACTGGGATTATGGCCTTGGCGCTTCGCCTGCTACACAAACAAGTTCTGCATCACCTCTTACGGTGAATTACTCATCGCCGGGTAATCGTGAGGCTACGCTGACGGCAACAAACATCGATGCGGAGACGGCGGGATTAACTTGCGTGAGCACTGTTACTAAAACAGTGAGCATCTTACTCGATCCGCTTGTTGCGAAGTTCAAAGTCGACCCGATCTTCTCTTGTTTCCCAACCAAGGTTAATGTTACTGAGAACCTTGCTACTGGTGATCGGTATAAGTGGGCTGTAATTGATAAGGTAACACGGGATACCGTGGCCTCGTCCAATGCATTGTTGCCGGTGTTCAGTATATCAAGCGAAGGATCTTACCTTGTGTACTTGCTGACAAGTAGTTCACTGACCGGCCAAACTGCGTCAGACACCACAAGTATATTATTGTATGGTAAGCCGGAAGCGATCTTTGATGTGTTTCCGCGCACAGTATATGTTCCCGATCAGGAAATCACCACAGTGAATGGAAGTGGTAATACGGCCAACAAGTATCTGTGGGATTTTGGTGACGGCGGAACTTCGACTGAGTTTCAGCCTAAGTACAAATACAAATTTGAAGGCGTTGATTCTTTGAAATTCACAGCCACCTACGTTCATCCGGTTCATTATAAAGACGGCTCGTCGGACACTGTCAAATGCTCGGCTACAACCTTTAAGCTTATCACTGCCAAGCAAGGTGGCGTGGCTAAAGTTCCTAACGCCTTTACGCCAAGTACCGCCGGACCAAGTGGTGGTGTAGGTGGTGTAGACTTGTATAACTATGTGTTCTTGCCGCAGGTAAAAGGCGTGGAGGAATTCAACATGCAAGTGTACGACCGGTGGGGAAATCTTGTGTTTGAAAGTAATAACCAAACGATTGGCTGGGATGGCTATGACCAAAATGGTCGCCTGATGCCAGCGGGAGTGTATGTGTATAAACTTACCCTGCGCTTGTCAGACCAGCAGCGCACCACTCAGGTAGGAGACGTAACTTTGATCCGATAAAAAGCATATATTTGAGTTAGTATGAAGAGATGTTGGTTTATCGTATTTATCGGTTTGATCAGTGGAGTGGCCTCTGCACAAGACCCTCAGTTTTCCCAATATTATCAGGCTCCTTTGTATTTGAACCCAGGCTTTACTGGTATTACTCCTCAGCAAAGGCTGGTGGTGAACAACAGGATTCAATGGCCTAACCTTCCGCAGGCCTTCAATACGTTTATGGCCAGCTACGATATTTGGGTAGATGAATTACGTAGCGGCTTCGGGATCATCGCCAGTACGGATAAGATGGGGTCAGCAGGGTGGAGAACCACCACGCTTGGCCTTACCTACAGTTATAAAGTCAGGCTTAACGAGAAAATTGTATTTTCACCAGGACTATACTTTGGATATGGGGTGAATGGTCTCGACCGAACTAAGCTAATCCTCGGCGATGGACTTCAATATGGCGACGGACACCAATCGCTCGATCCAGCGTTGCAACGGCTAGGGAATCAACAGTATTTTGATTTTGGTTCTGGATTCCTTTTGTATAGCAAATCCTTGTGGTTAGGCGCGGCGTTCAGCCACATGAACACTCCGAACTTGTCCATATTAAATGAAGTGAGCAGGTTGTCCATGAAAACAACCATACATGGTGGAGCAAGGATCAATCTGAGTGGCGGTATTCGGTCGGCCGAGCGTCCCTCTTACCTTACACCATCCTTCGTGTACCGAAATCAATCGGGAATTTCGCAGTTGGATGTGGGGATCAATTACCATGTTGATCCGGTGTCAATTGGTTTTTGGTATCGGGGAAAACCTTTCCAGAAAAATGTGATTGGTACTGTGCAGCAAGATGCGCTCATATTCCTACTCGGAATTTATCTGAAAGACTTTACGGTGGGCTACAGCTACGATTTTACCATCTCTCCGTTATCGACTTCGGCGGGTGGAGCTCATGAGATTTCTATTGTTTATGAATTCACGGCCAAGCCGCTGCATCGAGGTGTGAAAAAACGCAATCGCCTGATTCCTTGTCCTACGTTCAATAGCAAACAAGGATTCTGGAACTAACCGTTTGACGCCACCTGGCGACAGTTAATCGCTTTTTCCTTTCCCTTATCGTTCAAAACCTCGCTGAACACCAAAAAGGGGGTTTCCTTTTTGTTCCTTTGTGATCTAATTACCGTCTTAATGGCTTTGGTCTTTTGTCTTGAACAAACAGATCAATGAGCAGGTATTTTATTCTATTTACTTTCTTTTTCTTATTCATTTATTCCGGCAAGTCGTGGGCGCAGTGTGCAGGCACGCTGGAGCCAGGGTTTCAATTTCTTACTAGCAGCAAAGGCTGTGCGCCGTATACGGTGAACATCGAAACACGATACCTGTCATCGGTAGCGGGAACTGTGTACTATGTGGACTGGGGTGATAATTCGCCGACCGAGACGTTTACTCAAACCAATGCCACTGGAGTTACAATTTCACATTTATATCCCAATGTTTCTACCGACTGCGGATATGACATTGTAATCGACGCATCGAACGCTTGTAATCCACGAGGAAGTGTAGCAAAAGTAAATACGCAGGTAGTGGTGTGGACGAACGATAATGCGTCTATTGGTCCACAGGTATTTCGTGTGTGTCAGGGTTTTGCCGAGACAGTAAATTTTACGGATAACAGTGACTGGAATTGTTTTCCACGACCGGCGCGAGAAAACAATGCACCTCGGTGGATTCAATGGATCTATGGCACTGGCCCTGCTGGGAATCAAATCCCTGGAGTGAAAGTAAATAACGTAGCTCCGGGTAGTTTTCCTTATTTAGATCCGGGCGCCAATCGCAACCCGATTTATCCGGTGACTTCACCCGGACAGGTAAGTCTTCCGATCAATGTGCCGGTCACTCTTCCCGCCGATGTCGGAAAAGAATTTGATATCACTTTGAAGAACTGGAATCAGTGCAATGCCTACGATAACAACCTGCTGGATGGCAATGCTTTTAACCCTGTGAACGGCGATCTGGTCAATGGCGATAACCCGGCACAAACAGCTACTGCCAAGATTGTGATTGTGCCCTCGCCTCAACCTTCCTTCATCACCCGGCTTGGAAATTCAAGCGGCCCGGTGCAAACCATTTTTTGTGTTGGCGATAATATTTTCTTTGATGATCAAACGCCTTCAATCAGCGGTGCTTCGTTTGGCTATACCTGGCAATTTTTTGATAATAATACAGGAACCGGAGCTCCACTCTCCACTTCTACCAGTGCTGCACCGGTTTTTGCTTACCCCACTTCAGGTCCGAAGTTAATCCGTCTTTCTGTGACGGATAATAATGCGGCCGGCGGATGTGTGAGCACTTACGATGGCTTTGTTACCATTTCTCCCTCGCTGGTGGCAAAAATTCAGACTACGGATTTAGCGAACACACCGATTACACCTTTCTTTTGCCAACAAGCATCCGCGCCTTTCACCTCGTTTCAGGTGCGCTTCAATGATGCGTCGGTAGGTTCGTCAACAGCAACTACCCAGTGGCAATGGCAATTCTACGATCAAAACAACGCGCTCATTGAGCAACAGCCCGCCGCAGGTTTTTCTTCTACTGCGTTGGGTCCTTTCGATCGTACGTTCATTACGCCGGGAATTTATCGTGTCAAGCTGATCATTCACGACAATGCTACAGGTTGTCAGACAGAAGATGAAGTGCAGGTCCGTGTCTACCAGAATCCGGTGCCTTTCTTTACCGCTTCCACCGTCTGTGAGGGTCAATCCACCGCTTTCGCTGATGCCTCTACACTGCAATCTATCAATGGCGAGTCGATTGTGTTGCGCGAGTGGGACTTCAATTACGATGGAGTGACGTTTACCAAAGATCCCGCTTTCGATAACAAGACTTCCTTTGTGCGATCGCTTGGTGTGGCGGGTACCTATCCAGTGGCTTTGCGGGTAACTACCGATCAGAATTCATGCGCCGCGGTTTTTGTAGTTAACACAACCGTAGAGCCATTGCCGGATGTAAGCTTTACTCCAGATATCACATCGGGGTGTAGTGTGCTCACGGTTCATTTCACCAATACCTCCATACCGCTTCAGCCCGATGCCATCGATAAGTATGTGTGGGAAATTGATGCGAAGGATGGACTGGGTTTTCAAGCGGTAGCCACTCAGCATCCTTCTGATGCAGGGTTTACCAATCAGTTTGTTCATCAGTTTGAGAATACCGGAACGGCTAATGCCCAACAGGATGTTCGCCTCCATGTTTATTCCATTCATGGATGCGAAAAAATTTCCACGCCGGTAACCATCACTATTTTTCCGGGAACGAAGTCAGGATTTAGTCCGGTGAATTATTCACCCTTCAACGACAACTGTTCTCCCCAGGCGATCAGTTTTTCTGTTGATGCTGCCACTCAATCGCTGAACCCTTCGGATTACACCTGGACAGTTAGCAATACTTCAGGCGTGATTACTTCTAGCAGCACCGGTACCACGCCTTCATTTACCTACACTTTTAAAAATACTACACAATCAATTCAGGATTTCTCGGTAAAGCTGGTGACGACTTTATCTTCTGGATGTTTTGGCGATTCCGTTCGAACTATTCGTGTTGCGCCTGTGCCGTCTTCTCTTTTTACCATCGATACATTAAAATTTAACTGCGATACCCTTCAGGTAAAACTCACGGCTGCACAACAGGGCCTTTCAACCTATCATTGGACGGTGAATGAAAATGGAACGGTGGTAAGCGACGTATCTGGCACGGATGCGCAATATCAGTTTACTTTCAGTCGAGCGGGAACTGATTTCTCTGTTCAGTTTGGATTGGATACCAAGAACCTGGCCAACTGCGCCAGTGCTGTCACCACGCAAAGCATTACCGTACCGCAACGCGCCACCATGAACGTTTCGTTTACGGCGACACCCGTTTCACAAACAATGCCCTCATCAACAGTTACTATTCAAAACAACACGAACACCGGGCCATGGAAATACAAATGGGATTTCGGCGACGGATCAACCTCTTCGCTGGCGAATGTGACGAGCCATACTTACGCTGCCGCAGGCACCTACACCATACAACTTGCAGTGAGTGATTCAGTATGTACGCAATCGCGCAGGCAACAAGTGGTCATTCTTCCGATACCGCCGGTAGTTGATTTTGCGTACACTCCGCAGTCGGGTTGCGAACCGCTTACGGTACAATTCACCAATCTCACCAAATATGCTGACGCCAATACTTACCGATGGGATTTTGGCGATGGAGGAACATCTACGGACAGCGACCCAGCACATACCTATCTGCATAACGGAAAATATTCTGTGTCATTGAGTGCATCCAACTCCAGCGGCAAAACAATTACCGAGACAAAGCTTTCCATTATCGACGTGTTTGTCCGGCCTGTGGCGAGTTTTAAAATCACACCACCGGTGATTTACATTCCGGGAGGAATCATGTACACCGCCAACCTAAGTGCAGATGCGAGTACATTCTATTGGGATTTTGGAGACGGTGAAACCTCTATTGAAGTAAGACCCGAGCACCTCTATAAGAAAGACGGATTGTTTACCATTACCCTGGTAGCCACCAACGATTCAAATTGCAGTGACACGGCCCGTGTAACAGACGCTGTGTTTGTAAAAAAAGCCAACGAAGTGTTAGTGCCTAATGCGTTCTCGCCGGGAAACGGATCGACCGGAACGATCGGCGGCGGCGGTGATGGCAAGAACGATGTATTTCTTCCGCTGATGCGCGGGGTGACAGAATTTGAGATGCTCATCTTCAACCGGTGGGGCCAACTTCTTTTTGAAACACACGACGCTACCATCGGGTGGGATGGATACTATCAGGGCAAACTTTGTGAACAGGATGTGTACATGTACAAACTCACCGCGGTGTTGGCCAATGGAGAAAAACTAATTCGCGTAGGCGATGTAAACCTGATCCGATGAAAAGGTTTTGTCTGTCATTCTTCTTCCTTTCCGTGGTGATTTCCTCGCTGGCCCAAGATCCGGAATTCAGTCAGTACTATGCGGCGCCGTTGTATCTCAATCCTGCCTTTACCGGCACGACTAACGATCATCGGTTTATCGCCAACTACCGCAACCAGTGGCCTAACGTAGCGCGAGGATATTCTACCTACGCGTTTTCCTACGATTTTAATCTGGCGAATCTCAACAGTGGCTTCGGTTTTCTGGCTACTCAAGATCAGGCAGGAAGTGCGGGCATGCGCTCCACGCAATTCAATTTTTTGTATTCCTACAAATGGCACATCAGCAGCAAGTGGATCATCTCGTCCGGACTTAATTTTGGATACGCCGTCAGGAGTATTGATTTCAACCGGCTTATTTTTGGAGATCAACTGCAATTTGATAATTCCGGCACAACACCGAGCAGCGATCCTTCGCTTTACAATTTAGGCGCTGCGCACTATTTTGATTTCAAAGCCGGAGCTCTGGCCTACAACAAAAATTTCTGGCTCGGCTTTTCGGCGCAACACCTCAATGAGCCTAACCGGTCTCTCATCAATCAATACGCCTTTGTGCCGATGAAAATTTCCATACATGGCGGAGTCAGGATTCCCCTTTACAATGGAGCCTTCAAGCTGGACCGGATTCCAGTGTTGTCGCCTTCTTTTGTCTATAAAAGACAGGCCAATTTTGAGCAACTCGACGTGGGTGCATACCTGCTTTACGACCCCATTGTTTTCGGACTTTGGTACCGGGGAATTCCTGTGTCGAAGAATGCTGACAACAGCCCCAGCCAGGATGCTGCGGTGATCATTTTGGGGTTTCAGTTCAGCAGGCTGGAGGTGGTTTACAGCTACGATTTTACGGTTTCAAAGCTGGGTCCGGCGTCGGGCGGAGCCCATGAATTAGCCCTGAAATATCGCCTCGAAATCCCTGTAAATCAGAAGTCTAGGAAGAAAGACAAGTTCATTCCATGCCCCACCTTCAACCGCAAGGAGTGAGGCTGCCCTTCTTTATAAAAAATCTGCTACTTTTGTCCTTCTCATTAAAAACAAAGGCTAATGAATTTGTTGGATTTTGAAAAACCGATTGCCGAACTCGAAGCGAAGCTTACTGACATGAAGCAACTTGCTGTAGACAGCGATGAGTCGGTTAATCAAGCCATTCAGGCTCTGGAAAAAAAAATCATCAATTTGAAAAAGGAAACCTTTGACAACCTTACCGGCTGGCAGCGGGTTCAATTGTCGCGTCACCCGGATCGCCCTTACACGCTGGATTACATTTATGAGATCACTACCGATTTCATTGAATTGTTTGGCGACCGAAATGTAGGCGATGACAAAGCCATGATCGGCGGCCTGGGCTCCATCGAGGGGCAAACGTTTATGCTCATCGGTCAGCAAAAGGGAAGAAACACCAAGCAACGTCAGCTGCGCAATTTTGGAATGGCCAATCCCGAAGGTTACCGCAAGGCACTTCGGTTGATGAGGCTTGCAGAAAAATTCAATAAACCGATTGTCACGTTCATCGATACTCCGGGTGCGTTTCCGGGCCTGGAAGCCGAAGAGCGCGGACAAGGCGAAGCCATTGCCCACAACTTGAAAGAAATGTTTAAGCTGAAGGTGCCCGTCATCTGTATTATCATCGGCGAAGGTGCATCCGGCGGAGCGTTGGGAATTGCCATCGGCGATCGGGTGTTGATGCTTGAAAATACATGGTACTCGGTGATCTCACCGGAATCGTGTTCTTCAATCTTGTGGCGTAGTTGGGATTACAAAGAACAAGCAGCCGAAGTATTAAAGCTTACGGCTAAAGACATGCTCAAGAACAAACTCATTGACGGCATCATCAAAGAACCGCTCGGTGGAGCTCATACGGATGTGAAGGCGATTGCTGCCGAAGTAAAAAAGACTATCCTTGAAGAGTTTGCCAAACTGAATGCACTTTCGCCCCAGGAAAGAATCAACCAGCGGATTGATAAGTTCTGCGCCATGGGTGTGGTGAAGGAATAATCCATGAAAAAAATTGCCAGGGTATTCCTGCTGGCTGCCGCATTGATTTATTCAGAAGCGGTAGCACAGAAGTCTAACCTCACGGTTTTTGATGCGACAGCCTCGTCTCTTAATACCTCTTTTGTGGAACTTGAGCGCTGGAATTATTTCCCTTCGCTACTGGAAGGAAATGCAGAGTGGCCCGCGGGTTCAAGCGTGGTATCTGTGACCGAAGAATCAAGAAAAATTGGCTACGGCACCTTTGCGTTGGTAGTATTAATCGACCCGGCGTTAAAAAATTCACCGCTCACCATCGAAGCCCCTTCGTTGTTTTCAAATTATGATTTGTTTGTCAACGGCAAACGAATCGGATCGAAAGGAAAAGTAGGCATTGATGCTCAAACTTCTGAGCCGGATATCAAGCCGGAGTTTTATTCCTTTGTACCCACCACCGACTCTATATTATTGGTAGTACACGCTTCCAACTTTTACCCCAACCGTGGCGGCGTCAAAGGACCGTTCCGGTTAGGCACTGCAGCGTTGATGGAGCAACGATCGGAAATCATTTCGATTCTTGATTACACTTTGTTAGTTGTACTTCTGGTCATCGGTATCGTTTCGCTTTGTTTGTATTATGTCCGGTTTGAACATCAGCGTGTGTTTTTGTTTTTGTCGCTGTTTGTCATGGCGTGGTTTATGCGATCTCTCTTTGGCTATTATTACCGCATCATGGATTGGGTTAACGTGCCGTGGGCTTTGCTGATGCGGCTGGAATACCTCAGCCTGATGTTCACTACGGTTTTTGCTATGCACTTTATTGCGAGCTTGTTTCCCCATGACTTTCAAAAGTGGGTGAAGCGCACAACGGATGTGATCGTCTCTTTATTTTCGATCTCGATCGTTGCGCTTCCGGCTGAAATTGTGGTGCCGGCCATTTCGATTTATCTTGGCTTCAGCACCGTGGTGCTCAGCTATATTTTGTTCGTGATCATCAAGGCTTTTGTCGATGACCGTGGAGGCGCCACAATAATGTTGGTGACCATGTTTGCCGGATCACTCACGTTTGGCTATGTCATTGTTTGTTTCCTCGGCTATTTCGAAACCAACATGTTTATTTATAACATCGGCTTTATTATACTGGCGATTTTACTTGTCATTTCCGTGTCGGTCCGGCTTTCCAGAATCGATCGGCTCTCCGAAACCAGCGTGCTTACCATGGAGCATTTCTTCGGCGACAACAGCCCTAAATAATGCGGTAGTAAGGTGATTCAAAATGCGGCCTGCGCTTGAATCTTGAATGCTGAATCTGTAATTTCCATTTTTAAATCTTAATACTTACCACATTGAAACTTCATGTGATTAACACTGGTTTTTTTAAGTTGGATGGTGGAGCCATGTTTGGTGTGGTGCCCAAATCGATTTGGCAAAAGACCAATCCTGCCGATGACAACAACCTTTGCTCCTGGGCCATGCGATGTCTTTTGATTGAAGATGGCAACCGGCTTATCCTGATTGATAATGGATTGGGCGATAAACAGGATGCTAAATTCTTCAGTCATTATTATCTGCACGGCGACGATACACTTCACAAAAGTCTGAATGCGCTAGGCTTTACTGAAAGCGACATCACCGACATGTTCCTTACGCACCTGCACTTCGATCACTGTGGTGGCGGCGTGAAATACGAAGGCGATAAACTAAAGATGGTTTTTTCCAATGCGAAGTATTGGAGCAACACCGACCACTGGCAGTGGGCCACACAACCGAACGCACGCGAGAAGGCCAGCTTTTTAAAAGAAAATATTTTGCCGATGCAGGAGAGTGGCCACCTGAACTTTCTGGCCATCGACAAGCCTTCGCCTTTTACGCAGTTTGATGTGTTCTATGCCTCCGGCCACACCGACAAGATGATGGTGCCGAAAATAAAATACAAGGATAAAGTGATCTGCTTCATGGCCGACTTGCTTCCCTCTACCGGACACATTCCGTTGCCGTATGTGATGGGCTACGACACCCGGCCGCTGCTTACCATTGTAGAGAAAGAACAATTTTTGAAAGAAGCTGCCGTGAACAACTACATTTTATTTTTAGAACACGACGCCGTCAACGAATGTTGCACGGTGAAAGAAACTGAGAAAGGCGTGCGGCTGGATAAGACATTTTCCTTACGGGAAATACTTTGATGTGCAAATGGTCAATTAACAATTAAACGGATAACGACTCACGAATGAAAATTGGAATTACTTTATCAGGAGGAGGAGCGAGGGGAATAGTGCATCTCGGCGTGTTGAAAGCCTTGGAAGAAATGGGGCTTGAGTTTTCGGTCATCTCGGGAACAAGCGCCGGCTCTATTGTAGCGTCAATGTATGCGTACGGCATGAAACCTGAACAGATCTTCGACCAGATCCGTCAGCTAAGTATTTTTAAATCGTTGCGCCCTGCTTGGACGTGGGCCGGATTACTCACCATGGATGGATTGAAAGAGTTGATTCTGAAAAACATTCCTGAAAATAATTTCGCCGCATTGAAAATTCCACTGACTATTGCAGCCACTGAAATACGAAAAGGAGAAGTCACTTATTTTACTTCGGGGGAGTTGGCGCCGGCGGTGGTGGCATCGTGCAGTATTCCGGCGGTATTTAGCCCGCAGAGTTTTAACAACAACTTGTATGTAGATGGCGGTTTGCTGGACAATCTGCCGGCGCGGTCAATTCGCAATCAATGCGATTTCCTTATCGGCTCGCATTGCAATAAGATCAGCACGGAGTTTGATCCAAAAAACCTGAAAGTAGTAATCGAACGAAGTTTGCTGATCGCGATTGCCGCCAACACGCTGCACAGCCAGCAATTGTGCGATGTGTCTATTGAGCCACCGAACATGGATCGCTATACGGTGTTTGACATCGGCAAGGCACAGGAGATTTTTGATTACGGCTACCGGTTTACCAAAGAGAATTTTAGTGCGGCCCAATTTCCCAAGTCATGACGAATTTATCCTTCCAAGAAGAAATCCTGCAGGGTATTCCGGATGAGTTGCCGGCGCTTCCATCGCGCGACGAATCAGTAAGTCATGCTCCGCGCCGGAAAGATATTCTATCGGTAGCGGAGAAGAAGCTGGCACTAAAAAATGCGCTGCGGTATTTTCATCCCAAACATCACGACGTGCTGGCGCCGGAATTCTATGATGAACTCCTTCGCTATGGCCGTATCTATATGTACCGGTTCAGGCCACAGTATAAAATGTATGCGCGCCCTATCGGTGAATATCCTCGTCAATGTGAACAGGCCGCGGCCATTCAACTGATGATTCAGAATAACCTCGATCCCGCGGTAGCGCAACATCCGCACGAACTGATCACCTACGGAGGGAATGGTGCGGTGTTTCAAAACTGGGCGCAGTATCTTCTGACGATGAAGTACCTCGCGACGATGACCGACGAGCAAACGTTGCACATGTATTCCGGTCACCCGATGGGAGTCTTTCCTTCTTCGAAAGAAGCGCCGCGTGTGGTGGTCACCAACGGCATGATGATTCCTAACTATTCGAAACCAGACGATTGGGAAAAGTACAATGCACTTGGCGTCACACAATACGGACAGATGACGGCCGGGAGCTACATGTACATTGGTCCGCAGGGAATTGTGCACGGCACCAACATCACCATCTTAAATGCTGGACGTAAAATTGCCAAAACCGGCGAAGGCCTAGCCGGTAAATTGTTTGTGACCTCTGGCCTTGGCGGGATGAGTGGCGCACAACCAAAGGCGGGAAATATTGCGGGCTGCATCACCGTAGTCGCTGAAGTGAATGCCAAAGCGACAAACAAGCGACATGCGCAGGGTTGGGTAGATGAAGTGAGCGACAACCTTGATCAGCTTTGCGCGCGCGTGAAGGAAGCGAAGCAGAAAAAAGAAATTGTATCGATCGCGTATCATGGGAATATAGTGGAGGTGTGGGAGAAATTCCTCAGTGAAAATATTTACGTTGATCTTGGGTCAGATCAGACGTCGCTGCACAACCCGTGGGCGGGTGGCTATTATCCGGTGGGATTATCTTTTGAAGAATCAAACCGACTGATGGCTGAAAACCCGGAGGAGTTTAAGAAAGCTGTTCATGCTTCGCTGAAGCGTCAGGCTGACGCCATCAATGCTCATGCAACACGTGGCACTTATTTCTTCGACTACGGAAATGCCTTCTTACTCGAAGCGTCGCGCGCCGGTGCAGAGGTGATGGCATCCGACGGAATTAATTTCCGTTACCCATCGTATGTGCAGGACATCATGGGGCCGATGTGTTTTGATTATGGCTTCGGTCCTTTCCGCTGGGTGTGTACGTCAGGTCGTCAGGAAGACCTGGATTATACCGATCACCTCGCCGCCGATGTGCTGCTGTCCATCGCGAAAAACGCGCCGGCAGAAATTCAATCACAACTGTCGGACAACATCAACTGGATCAAAGCGGCAAAACAAAACAAGCTTGTGGTAGGCTCCAAGGCGCGCATCTTATATGCCGATGCCGAAGGGCGAATCAAAATTGCCGAAGCTTTTAATGCAGCTATCCGCGATAAAAAAATCGGACCGGTAGTATTAGGTCGCGATCACCACGACGTGTCAGGTACGGATTCTCCTTATCGTGAAACTTCCAACATTTACGATGGCTCACGGTACACCGCCGACATGGCAATACACAATGTAATCGGCGATTCGTTTCGTGGCGCTACCTGGGTTTCAATTCACAATGGCGGTGGAGTAGGGTGGGGTGAAGTGATCAACGGAGGCTTCGGCATGTTGCTCGATGGCTCTACCGACGCTGACCGCAAACTGAAAAGCATGCTTTACTTTGATGTGAACAACGGTATAAGTCGCCGCGCCTGGGCACGCAACGAAGGCGCCATCAGCGCCATCGGCAAAGAAGTGGACAAAGGTTTGCGGGTAACTCTTCCTTTTCTTGCTACGGATGAATTGATCAACAAAATCGTCTGATCATGCTTCGCCCTCTTTTTGTTTTTATTTTTAAGCTGCTGGGCTGGTCGGTAGAAGGATCTTTTTCTCCGGACCTTAAAAAATACATAGTGGCGGTAGCTCCCCACACCAGCAATTGGGATTTTGTGATCGGCGTGATGGCGCGTAGCGTTGTGCACTTGCAGCAGGCAAAGTTTCTCGGCAAGAGCCCGCTGTTTAAATGGCCCTACGGATGGCTGTTTCGCAAGCTGGGAGGATATCCCGTGTATCGCGACTCTTCGCACGACATGGTGCATCAGGTAGTCGATCTTTTTAATCAACACGAACGGTTTGTGCTGGCCATTGCTCCCGAAGGCACGCGCAAAAAAGTAGCCCGGCTTAAAACCGGCTTTTATTACATTGCGCTGAATGCCCACGTGCCAATCGTTCCATGCGGGTTTGATTTTGCGAGGAAGAAAGTGATCATTGGAAATCCTCTTTACCCTACCGGAAACGTCGAACTGGACATGGAGGTATTAAAACGATTTTATCGTTCGATAAAAGGCAGAAACCCTGAACTGGGGATTGCCTGAGCTTTCATTTCAATTTCATTTTGTAGCTTTGGGGTAAACAAAATTATTGACTTATGAAATCTTTCAAAGTAGTATTAGTGGCTTGTTTCGCTTTGGTGGCGGTGAGTGTATCACACGCTCAGGTAAGGTTTGATATAGGCGTCAAGGGTGGGTTGAACTTTGCCAGCCTGAGTGCAAGCTCAACAGCAGCGCAAAACTATAATAACCGAACTGGGTATCATGTAGGCGCTTACGCATTAATTAAGATTGCTAAGTTTGGAATTCAGCCCGAAGTAATCTTCTCTAAGCAAGGCCAGACGTACTCCATCCCGAGCATCAATTCAAACGCGAAATCAAATTTTGACTATATCAACATTCCGATCATGTTGAAATTATACCTGGCTGGTGGGTTGAACCTTCAGGCCGGTCCGCAATTTGGATTTTTAGCAGGATCTTCTGGTTATGTGTTTAATACGGCCACAAGTAATGTGACAGTACAGTCGCTCAGCAGCCTGGTGAAGTCTTCCGATGTGTCGCTGGCACTTGGCGCCGGATGGGATCTTCCTTTTGGGCTAAGTATCACTGGTCGCTACAACCTCGGGTTGTCAGATTTGAACAAACAGACTGGCGTGAACTCCCCGTTGATCACTTCTTCGCTGGGAACGAAAGAAGCCAAGAATCAGGTGATTCAGATTTCCGTAGGGTACCGGTTGTTTAAATTAGGCAAGTAATATAAACCGTCGCGGCAATTCGCCGATCACAAAAAGGCTGTCTCATACGAGGCAGCCTTTTTATTGTACTACTTATCACATTAACCTTTTAATCTTAATGCCCAATAAAATATTTTTATCTCCGTACCATCCAAAACTTAAGTCGTGCCAGGTGGGATTAGATTTATTGATGAGCGCATTCTTTGAAAATCTTCTTGCTCGTTTTAATTGCTTTTCTCTTTGGCGTGCCATTTCAAAATCTTCGTATTCTTCATAGTACACCAACTTATACGAGTTCGATCTGGCTATTAAAGATCGGGGAGGCGCTTTGGTCTTGTGTTCTAAAATGGTCTTTTTAAGATCACTGGTCATTCCGGCATAGAGGGCTGAATTTACTCTGTTGGTAATGATGTACACGTAAAATTTATTCACGGGCTTGAGCTTTGTAGCAATTACCGGTGGTTAACAGTAAGCGATGATAGATTTACGTCGAACAACCTACTACATATTATTTCCACCTTCTAAAATCGTCCGACTTATTTACGCGTTTCTGCTAATTTTTTGATTACCGTCAAACGAATACCAGGCTCCACTCCAACTTTCGTGGTTGATCTAACTCGTTTCACCTTCGGTAAAACTTCTTTACGAATCGGATTCAGTAGTAAGCGCGCAATCCTAAAATACGCGCCTGAGTTCTTCGGTCTTTAGCTGCATCCCCATCCATTCAGGGAAGACTTTGTCTAATTCTTTCTATCTTTTGCTCCATTTTTAGTTTATGAATGCAGCCTTTTTTCAAGTTCTCATGGTTACTGCCTTTACGTTCATGAGCACCAATACAGATAACCTTGTGATTTACACCGGATTTATTTCTGCCAAGCAGGGAAGTAAGGTCAGTCTCCTTATTTCCTATTATGTAGCCATGACGCTGTTGCTGATTATTATTTTCTGTCTTTCCCTTTCCTTCTCCAAAATTCCCGAACATCTTATCAAGTACCTCGGTCTGATCTTAAGTACGGTGGGTATTATGTTATTAGTTAAACATCTGCGCACCAAAGAGGATAATCCTTCCGTACCCCATTACAAAACGCGCAGTATTGAACTCATGCTTGGAATCACCATGCTCATGGACAGTTTTGATACCGTATCCGTGTTTGTGCCACTCTTTGCTGATTCTTCGGATAAGAGTGATGTGGCGGTGGCGGTGAGTTTTATCACCTGCTTTTTTATCTGGGGACTTTCCGGACTTTATATTAGCAGGTTGAGAGTTTTTAAATTTCTGACACGGCACAAAGAAATTGTTACTCCGGTGATCATGATTTTAGTGGGTATTTACATTTTCATAAATACCGGAGGAGATGTAGAGCTTTAGCGAGCTCTGCTTGGGTAAAGACATAAACCCACGCTTGCCGACTTATTCACCCACTATCACAAAAGCTCCCCAGTGATAGGGGTCTTTGTATTTGTCCTTGATCTGAAGTTGAGCTTGCTTAAATGCTTCTCGCTTGTTGCCGGTGGCAAGCCAGCGATCGTAAAAGGCTCGCATGAGTTCCTCCGTACTTTCGTCGCTTACTTTCCAGAGACTCATAATAATACTTTTCGCGCCGGCGGTTTGAAAGGCACGTTGTAGCCCAAACACACCTTCACCGTTCTTTACTTCTCCTAATCCTGTTTCGCACGCCGATAGTACTACCAGTTCCGTGTCGTCCAGGTTTAAGTTCATGGCTTCGTAGGCCGTAAGGATACCATCTTCGCCGTCGGGGTTAGTTTTGCCATTTAGCGTTTGCTGTGCGCCAGCCAGCAGCAGGCCTGCACGCAACAGAGGATTGCTTTGTTTTTTCTGATCCGTGTTGTCTTCACTCATGAAAAAACCATGAGTGGCAATGTGAAGCAGTTTTGGTTTAGGAAGATTTTTCAACTTCAGTTCGCTGGCGTCGGCCAGCAGATACGATGATGTTTGCCAGTGCGCCTGCTGCAGCGACTTTTCGAGTTCTTTCACTTCCTTTTCTGTGCCCGGCAGCATGGCAATGTTTCCTTTGGGGAGAAGGGTGCTGATACTATCCGGCTCAACGGCAGATGCTTCGTCATCGTACTGGCTTTTGACAGGCGCGGAAGAAGCGATAGTGTTATAATCCGGATAGCCAAACAAGGATGCGCTGGCTGGTATATCGCGCGTTCCTTTTTGAAGCACAATGTCTTTGGTATTGGTGACAACCTGAATGTCGGTTTCGTCGGCGAGATACTTTTCGGTGCGCGGGTTGAACAGCGTTTGCAAGTTCAGTGAATAGTAGGCGCCGTCGGGCGAGAAATAAACTTTACGAAGCGACGGCGAGAGTGTCTTAAGTTTATTGGCGATGGGTTTCCAGAACATCGCATAGCTTAGCGTATCTGTCAGATTTAGTTTGATGCAGTTTCTGTAATACACAAGACACTTCTCCAGCGCCCGGCCATTCTCTAATAGCACCAGTTCAGGGTGTTTGCTTTCGGGGGTTACAATCAAAGCGGCGTAATATAGAGTGTCGCTGAACTTCTTTTTCATCCAACGGAACCGTACCATTTCAATCGCGGCTTCCTTTGGTTTTAGTCTTTTTTGGACATCCCGCCAGGTGTATCTCTTTTTGTCGTTGCCTTTGCTGAAGGTTTCAGACAGCGCAGCGAGTTGTTTCTCTACGGTGTTGGCTTGCTCTTCCAATTGCGGCAGATTGATGTTTCGTTTTTTTCGTTCGTCGATACTCATCTGGTAGACTTTGGCCAGGTATTCATGCCGGTCTTGCCAGTCTTGAAACTTGCGGATGAGTGACGTGTCGCCGCTGTTGAGAATATTTTTCTTGATTTTATTTTGCGTATTGAAAAGCAGCGCCTTGATGATTAACTGGTTGTCATACATGACGCCAAGCGCTTTCGGATCTTTGCTCAGCAGTCCAAAAGAGTTATAGTGTTCAAAGTATACCTTAAACGAGTTCAAAAAGTCTTCCCGCTCGCTGGCGGAGAGAAATGCAAATTGATTTTCGATGATGGAGAGATGCGTTTCCCTCCCTTTGAGAAAATAAGGAGCTGCTTTTGTATAACGCCCCTGCACTTTGTACACATCGCCAATGTTCCAACAGTTTACGGCGTAACTACTGTGATTTGTTCCCAAACTTTTTTCAGTAGCTTCCATCGCCTTTTTGGCATACACTTCCGCTTGTGCATATTGTCCAGTCTGACTATAGTGAACAGCCAGGGCATTGCAGGCAATACCATAATAATAGTGATGTTCGGAGAATAGTGAAAGACTGAGATCGACTGCTTCCTTAAGGTAAGCTTCTGCTTTTGCATCCATGTGCCGGTAAGAATAGCACTGGCCTAAGCCCAGACACGTCGCCGTATAGTATCGACTACGTTTTCCAAACATTCGTTCCCTTATGGTCAGCGCTTCATTAAACAGGGGCTCCGCCAATTCATATTTTTTCATGGTCTGGTAAAAAACAGCGAGATTATGGCATGCACCGGTATACTGCGTACTTTCACGATTCATGTTGAATGCAATTTCTTTAGATTCAATAAGTATTGCTTCCGCCTTCTCTTGCTGCCCCAAACTTCCGTAAAAGTTTGCGAGATTGACTTGGGATGTAACGTATTGGGTAGAACGCTTTCCACTTTTCTTGAGAATAAGGTCACGAGCCTGCAACATCAAAGGTTCAGCTTTTTTATACTGCCCCAGTTTGTAATACAATTCACCAAGGCTGCCCACAACCCGCGCATAATCATCGGCATCGGCACCCGGTTTTTTGTATACCTCCAGGGCTTCGAGGTAATTGGCCTCTGTCTTGGTAAAGAGCCCGATTGAACGGTACAAAAAGGCAAGATCCATACAAGCGTAGGCATAGTCTTCATGCTGCTTGCCCACTTTTTTTTCTGTTTCATTTTTTACCTGCTCGTAGAGTGGCCGGGCTTTGTCGTAATCGCCTTTGTCGTAGTAGAAGTCGGCGAGTGCCTGGTTATTGATGGTTCCGTCGGCGTTGTAATATTCAAAGTTTCCTTCCTTGCGGCCTTTATTATACATTCCCTTTTCTTCCACTTTTCCGTTTTCGTGATAGCGGGTGATGAGACCGTCAAAGATTTCGGTAGGCCTGTCCTGAATCATTCTCCCTGTAAATTGTACTTGGCCACTGCGGTAATAATCGATAACGAGTCCAACGGGTTTGTCGTCTTTATACTCGATAACGCGATAGTGCACTGCGCTGTCGGGCGAGGTGACAAGTTCCCACTCTTTGTCAAACCAAATTGTCCATTTGCCTTGTCGCAAATTGTGTTCGTCAGTTTTGTTCGGGTTTTTAGGAATAGCTTGGCCAAAGATACCGGCGCTGCACAGCGTCAGCGAAAGCAGAAAAACAAATCGCATGTCTGATTCAGGGATAGGGATTAGGTGAAGTAAGATACTACTTTTCCGGAATTGGAAACAAGAGCTTTGGGGGTGTATTGTCCTGCTTGGTATGTTAATCGTGATCTGTTAATCGTTAATCGAACGGCAATTCACCGATAACAAATAACGGATCCAACCATTGCGTTCTTTGCGGTTAGGCATTGTGAATCGTTATCTGTTATCCGCAATCGGTGTCCCACGAACAGCTATTAACTGATAACTAATAACCGATTCCCCCGAAGGGCCAGCCGATTTCTTCCCAAATCCCGCCGGATTCTAAGTCAAAGCCGCCGTCTGCTAGTTGCCGGTTCTTTTGGAGGTTACTATAGCATACATTCATCTGACGATTGAATCAGGAGCTCCGGCTCTGCTATTCAGTCTGGCGGAGTATGCCGAAAATCCGAAGAAGAGTAGATGTTGCAAGTAAAAATCCAACTAGCTATGAACGGCTTGACCTTCAAGACAGATTTAGCATCGCCAGATAACTAGAAACGCTGGCAACACAGTGTAATAAAAGAATAAATCATCACAACTAAACTTTCTATATGGCTAGAATGCAAATATCCGTGAAGTCTTGGGTAAGGATTATCTCTTTACTAATGTTAGTGACAGGCATTGCGCTGATGTTCTATGGCACCTACATCGAAAGCCTCGGAAAATTTGATGCCATTCGCTACCGGAATAAAATGGATACGGTGAACCGCCGTCTGGCCTCCAAATTCAGTCGAACTAAGTTGATTAGCAGATCTGACTGGTTGGCAATTAGTCTTCATCAATTTCCGAAAGCGAATGACTCAAAGTACCCTGATTCTGTTAGTGTCGAGTTACTCCCAGGGGATAGTATATACTTATCTAAAATTGGTGCGCTTAACAACAAAAGATTTAGCGATAGTGATGAATTGATGGAGGCGCTGGTAAAGAATGTAAATCACCCCAGTATCAGGAACTATGATCCTTCGCATTTTTTGAATGTGTCTGACGCGGATGATTATTTAGACAGCCTCATTGGAATTGGCGTCATCTTATTCTTCTCTAGCCTGGTGGCTTTGGTAGTGATAGGTTTCATCAGGAACGAGGAAGAAAAGGTCAACTACAATGCCATGATGGAAAAAATTAAAGGCGAACTACAGGCAAGCCCCAACAAAGTGATGCCTGCCTGGGACATGGCTCAGCTTACCCTGGAACAGTACTTCAAGCGAAACCTCCGTCAGATCAATATGATTTTCATTACCAGTGTCTGTGTTATGGTAGCGGGTTTTATCTTGATAGGATTTGGAGTACTTAAAGCGGTTAACGACCCTGCCAAAATATCCACATCACTGCTCACCAGCTCCTGTGGTATACTTACAGAGTTTATCGGCGCAACATTCATTTTTATTTATAACTCTACCATTAAGCAAGCCATGAATTACACTGAGTCGCTGGAGAAAATAAATTCGGTGGGGATGTCGATCAAAATATTAGATAACATCGAATCCAATTCAGCTGATCAGATGGTCAAGCTTAATGATGCCAAAATTGAAATCGCTAAAATACTATTACAGCCAAAGCCAGCGGCAGTCAATCCGTAAATGATTCATTGAAACGTTTCGGTATTCGTTAGTCGAAGAGCAATTAACCGATAACGAATAACTGATTCAACCTCTGTGTTCTTTGCGTTCTTCGCGGTTAGTGTCTTTGACATCAGCATTATTATGAAAACCTCATCTCCTGTTTTAGTAGTCATGCCAGACGGCTCGCGCGGCGCAAGTGTGCGATCCGGCATCTCGTTCGGGTGGTAGCGTAGAAGGCCTGTTATACTTTTAATGTAGGCTGACCCTCTATTTGTTAAACATTGCCTGCTATTTAATGCCTACCCTCAACGTACTACTCCGTACACCCCTCCGCCAATTTCTTCCCAAAACCCGCCAGATTCTAAGTCAAAGCCGCCATTTGCTAGTTGCCGGTACCATAGGGGGTTACCATATGGTACATTCATAGCAGGACAAGACGATAAAGTAATCTTGTACTGCGCAGGGTTTACCCTATTTGTAAGTAATTAAAACGGAGTAAGCCAAAAATCCGAAGAAGAGTAGGCGGGAATTTTATAACGATGAGAAACAATTTTATGAAAATAAATAATGTCGTTGGTTTACTAATATCAGCTCTTTTAATCAATTGTTCTTCATGGAAAACGGTGACACACGGTTCTTTAGGAACGGGAATAAGGCAGGACTTTACTCAGGACAATCTGGTTTTCACAATGACAACAAACTCAGGATCTCCACCTGTTACTCTTTCTGTTGAAAGACCCTCCGGGTTTAATGGTGCCATAAATTACCAGCTTGAGACGGAATGGCACTATGATCAGAATCACTACCTAATAATCAAGAGGGACGGTTCCAACTATAAATATGTGATAAGAGAAAGAAAATAAGCTATTGAAAGAATTCTATCCGAAAGAGTCTAAAAAAATCCAAATGAAACTAAATACCAAAAGACAGCTCCTGTTAATAATTTTCTTATTTGAAATTATTCAGAGCCTGCAAGCGCAACAGGTTTCTGTTTTATCTCAATTTTTTGCGGCGAACCCTATCATAAAGCGAGATCCGGAATTCGAAAATCTTCAAAAGTATTTGTTTTCTGCAAAGCAAAATACAACGCTGGGGTTGAGCGAAAATATTACCAAGAAAATTGATGATTTAAAGAAGAACATCGATAAGATTCGATTAAAGCTGAGGCCTGTAAAGGATAGTTTAGTAGGAGGAACTAAAACTGATTTTGTTGAGCTTAGGTGGAATTATTTTGGAAAGAATGGTCGTGAGATTTACAGTCTAGCCGATTTTAACAGTAAGAGATCTGAATTTATCAAGGCGGTTACTGATGTGTTCGTAAATGAAATATTAAGTAAATATCCGGCTATCACTGAGGCTACGAGCTCTAAAATAGTTTTTAATCAGATGATCTTGTATTTGATATCGTCGTCATTGACCGCTTCAGAGATCGACATCAAGAGTTATAGCGATACAAATAATGCCTCATTCAATACAAGCGTTAGAACCAATCTGCTTAACTTTTTTGAAAAGCTTCTCAATGTTTCTGAACCCCTAAAATTAGAAGACTTAGATTTAATTATAGCAAATCTGAACGCATTGATTGAGAATATGAAAGGAAAAATCCTGGATGGTATTTACCAGATACAGGAAGCCATTGATAAAGCAAAAGGTGATATTTCGAATGCGCTGGTTTCGGCCAATACCGGAGTAGGAGTAAACCGGGACGAAGGCGCCTTTGGTGGAGGGCTAGTTTTGACATTTAGGTCAGACAACATCAAAAAGAAAAATAATTTTCAGGGAGGTGTTTTTGTGAGCGGTGTAGGCCAAGCCGGTGCCAGCGATACAAGTCATGTTAAACAGCCTTTTCTGTGCGGCGTGCAGCTCGATTGGCAGCTATGGGAAAGCACCCAAATAAGTGTACTTAGTTCATACCGGTATAATCAGCAGAAAATTGGCAATCAAAATTGGCTTTTTGAAGTTGGTGCCGGGTTCCTAAGTAAAACGAGCTCCGACATTATATGGGGTATCTCTGCCTACTATCAATCACTTGATGCTAAAGTAAAATCAACAGACAACTTGAGAGACTTTAAATTAAATTCTCTTTTTACGTGTGGACTAACGCTTCGTGGAAGTTCCAACACATCTCCTGTAATTTTATTGGGAGCTTCTTATCAGAAAGACTGGGTGCCTGTAATGCAAATTAGTTACCCAGTTAACTTCACTAAGCAATGAAGATTTTCCTCTTATTTGTGACAGTTTGTCTTCCTTTATTTTCCTTGGGTCAGAAGAATAAAGACGCAAACGTTCTTAGTTATTACGCAGTCACTAATTCCATTGATGGTCAGCCATTAATCAACAAACGAAATCTATTGCGATTTTACCCCGTCTTCGCTCTGCGCGACTCTACGTATTCAGTTACCATAACCATTTACTACGGGAATCAGATATTTATAAAGCCAGCAACCCCGTTGCAAGATGGGTTGTATTGGGAAGTGAAACTTCCGGATTTTGATTTGGGTGATGCTATTCAACGATACGAAGTAGAAACTGGCATACGGTATAATATCGATGTTAAAAAAGAGATTGAGAGTTACAAGAAGTCTATTGTTGAAAGGGATTCAAAAATTGCGAAGCAAAACAATAGCCTTTTAGCAAGTCTAAAGTCGTTCGATTCCCTATTCAAGAAATTCAGCAATGAGTTCGATGAATCGACTCGCAGGATTGCATTGCTCAACATAGCGGCAAGCTACATTGATGATTTTCAAATGGATCGGTCAGTACAGCAACAATTTGATTTATACCTTTCCATGAGTAAAAAGATATATTCCAAGATTGATAGTATTTCTAAACGCAAAGTAAACTTAAAGTCTGATACAGCACTGGCACGCTCACAAAAGCAATTATCTGAGCTTGGAAAGTTGATAAAAATGCAAGTAGATCAATATGGTGAGCTAAAGGAACCACTTAAAGAAGTAGTTGATTGGGTTAATTATACGTCTAAGATTCAAGATCAATATTTGTCTGTCGGTTATCAATTTAGGGATAAGGTTTTAAATCATATTGAGAATCAAAAGACCACTATTTTTTTCTCAAACAAGAATCAAGAAGACTTGGCGAAGTATATAACGAGCAAAGAATATCTGATTGACTCCCTGAAAAGAAATTTAATCAAGGCATTGAGTGACAAAGCATTTTCTGGATCTGGGATTCAGAAATCCGATATTTTGTTCGATAATAATTATAAAAATGCTCGAATACTATACCGCAACTACAGGAGTGTTAATCGCACATTAGTGGCTCTTGATCCTGCTGAAAGATTAAGCATATTCCGAATTCGCTATATACCGTTTCCGGTAGTAGGTAACAATTTAGAAGGTCCATATAAACAAGATGTTCCCATAGTTTTTGAAGCCGGAGTGACTTTCGGTAATCAAGTAATCACAAGTAATGATTCGTATAAACCCTCTATTGAGAGACTTGGGGTAGCCTTTGCGTTTACACCTCAATTATTTTCAAAAGACGCCAAGATTTTGGCCTTACTCTTTAGTTATGACTTTAATGCCTATGCAAGCATAGGTGTAGGTGCTAATTTTGGAACTCTTTCGGCCAATTCACCTGATCCTTATTTCAGTTTTGGAATAAACAACAGGGCATTTCAAAGACTGGTAACGGGTATTGGTAAATTGTTTAAATAAAGAATCAGAGCAACTTCAACTAAAGCATTTTAGATGCAATTCCACGATGGCTGTGTCTTCGTTTGATTTGAGAAAAGGTTAGAAGACTTATTATACTTCTAATACAGGCTACTTGCCAATTCCCTGCGAGTCACCAATTTCTTGCCAAAATCTACCAGATTCTAAGTCAAAGCCGCCATTTGCTAGTTGCCGGTACTATAGGGGGTTACCTTATGGTACATTAATAACAGGACAAGACAATAGACTTAAACCAGAGTCTAGCGACCAGGACTAAACTATTGGAGTGAGAAAAAAGGGGAAAAACACCTGTGCGAAACAGGGTTTTCCCTGTTGATGTAGCACACAGCGGGGTGTATTTTGCTTAAAATTTAATATAATAATTATGAGACTAAAATTATTTCAAAAAATTAAAGTTACTGACAAACTGCTGGAAGACAAGATTGTTTCGACACTTGGGCAGCGACAAGTTTATTTTGTTCTCAAATGGACGAAAGACGCTCCACTATTACTTTACCAACTTCATTATAAGGTTGGAAGCACGACCAAAGACGGCTTAAATGGTCAAGCTATTAAAGATACCGATGGAGATATTTCAATTCTGCTGGGAAGTTTTAATCCAGGAGATAGCATAAAGATTTCTTTTGGTGTCAAACCATTTTCAGACATCCCCCAGGCGCTTGTCACTATTCCTCAAACAAATCCAATTCAGGTCATTGGACGTAGCCCGGAAAACGATAGTAAAAGTTTAGACTCATTTGTGGACTGGGAAGATAACCTCACTGTAACTGTTAAGTAACCCCTATGAAAATACAATTTACTATAAGTCTTTTTTTATTTGTTCATGCAGTATCATGGACAAATGCCCAGAACAAAAGGATGTTCTTTGGTAGTATTTCAACGAGTCATGCTAAGCCAGAACTCTTTAATGATATCAGCTTTGGCAATATGGATTTGCTCTCAGCAAATCTTAAATATTCGAAGGATCAGAGCCTTCAAAAAATAACGTTCTCTCCGCTTAAGCTAATGAAAAAATCTAACCTTCTTAATGATACCAGGCTGAACTTTACTCAAAAAGATGGCATCTCTACCTTCGGAATTGCTTTTGGACTTGACAATACCAATCCGTTTAATACTTTGGGGCATGTGAAAAAAATATTCAATGAAAAGATCCCCAATAATATTCCGTCTAAGCCTGTACAGGGTGCGGCTGAGTCTGACGTGGACTATGCCGAGAGATTGAAAGTGTATGCAAAGCAACTGGCGTGGATCCAGATTCCTTACATGGAGGCAATGGCAAAAAAATCCGTTTCGTTTTTGATTGGTTATAATATTTCACTGTTTGAGTTAATAGGTGGCGATCCTGTTAAAAATTCTGACAGTCTGGTATCCAATAAGTATTCAGTAAAATCTCATAATTTTAGTGCTGACTTTAACTACGGATTTAACAAGGATTTTGGCGTAAGCCTTGGTGCCGCCTACATTAAAAAACGTCAGTCCGCTGTTGAGGATCAGAAGATGATCGATTACATTGGCTACAACGTTGGTATTTCCTGGCGGGCTATCTGCCTGAAAGATGGCGACGAACTTAAAAATGACGATGACTACCTGAAATCTTTCTTTATTCCTTCTATAGTGATAGGATGCTCTTACGAATATCAAAAGGCGAATGGAGACTCAAAATATTTTGAAAATGGTATTGCCTATCAGCATGTGATTACACCTTATCTTGATTTTAAGATATCGCCAAAAAATCAGTTTCGCCTTGGAGTGCCTATTAAGAGATATGATTCAGTGAATAAAACTCAGGTTGGGCTAGGGCCTTTCATACAGTATTCATTGTCGTTGTCAGACACAAACTAACTGGATTATCTATCCCTACTAATCAGCTATTAATAGTAAATAGATCTTAGGTCCCCTTTGATTTTGATCTTCATCCTAAGTTCCCTTAAGCGTTATGATCGGGTTAAGTTTGCTCTCATTGATTCTAACTGCGCTTGCCGCAATTGTGGAGGTGATCCCCGTGACCAAATGGTTTTCTGATCGCCTTAAAATAATCATAATGCTAACGCTGATATTATTTAGCCTGATTGTGGGAATTTTCGGGTTTAGAAATAGTCAGGTCGAAAAGGAGAATTCTGATAAAGAAATTGGAAAATTAAAGCAAGAAGTAGGTAAGGCTAAATCCGTTGCTTTAAAAGACTTGGGGCTAGACCTTATTCAGATCAGTAAATTGAAGAGCGTAGCAGATTCATTATCTATATTGGACAAAGCGATTGCAAATTCCGGACACAACATCAAGGAATCGAGTGATAGAACAATAAAGACGCTAAATCAGATTTATCAGGATATAAAGGTTAAAAACGACTCTGTGCACAAGGAGTCTTTTGTTTTTAACATCTTGAAAACACCGCGCACGGAATATAGCCCAGTACTTACCTTGGTAGTTGATGACATCGGGGCGACCAATGAATCTACACTCGAGGATTTGACAGGAGCGCAAATAGAAGTATTAGTAGTGCGGAATGAAAAGTTAAATAGCTCAAAGGACACTTTAAACAGGCAAAACCTTGGTGACTACTTTTATTTTTCAGGGGAACTAACCTTTAAAGATGACGACTTTACACTTCAGGGTATTAAGCGTCTGGATAAAGAAATGGCCTTGAATAAAGAAAATGAGAATGATATTATTGCTATGACATATAATTATTGGTCATGCTGTTCACCAATTCTTAGTTTCTCTGACTGCGAACCTTATCCTCAATGGACAAAGAGTAACAAGTGCCCTACAAGGCTCACTCTTTATTTCGGCGCTTTGTCATCTGAAATTCTTTTTACTCGTGGAGAGTTTAGTACAATGAAACATCTTGGTATTTATGCCAGAATAAAAACCCGTACGGGTACATTGTATGAAACCATTAGAAACGGTCAGATTCGCGAAGACTATGAGAAAAAAAAACTGAAAAGATTGATAGGCCTGTGGGCCGTTGATTATAAAAATAGTAATGGATTGTACTTAGCGCCACCTGTTTTTGATTTTGGAGAACCTCAGGATGATTCAAATAGGTTTTGGCTTGATTTTATAGATCATCTATACAATGATTTACGTAAATTCCCAAAGTGATAATCCGAACTTCTACTAAACACCTTTACTATGAGCGACATTAAGAAAATTGCATTTGATAAAGACGAGTTAAAAAAAGCCAACGGCTATCAAGCCAGTTGGGCCTCTAAATCTGCCGCCAACAAAATTACACTCGATACGATATTGAACAGCAAACTAAAGCAAGCCCTCCCGAAGGTAGAGGGAAACTCTGCCGGAGTGTTAAAGTACTCTTACCTGTCGGTGCTTTATAATACCAAACGTAAAATGCCTTTTGTGTCTGCCTATAATATTGAAGGCGACAACAGGAATGCGAAGCGTGGAACCTTTCGACCTGATCCGCGCGTGAACGATAAGGATCAGTTAAATAAAAAATTCTACGACCTCATTGCGGGTTCTGAAAAGGATTTTGAAATCGGGCACATGGCCGCACACGATGAAATGGCCTGGGGTGATAAAGCCCAGCTTCAATCTTACCGTACTTTCTTTTACACCAATAGCTGTCCGCAAGTCAAGCGGCTGAATGCCGGACTGTGGCGCGGGCTTGAACAATATTTTATTAGCGAAGCTGAACAGGTGACAAACAAAAAAGCACACATTTTTACCGGCCCTGTCCTTGCCAATAATGATCCGGAATATGTGAAGGATGCTTCTTTTCAGTTAGCCAAATATTTTTTTAAAGTAGTAGTTTTTGAATTTGAGAAAAAGTTACGGAGCACTGCTTTCGTAATGAGCCAGCTCAAACGCCTTCGTGAGTTGAAGCTGATTGTTGAACCTACAGTAGAAAAGTTCCGAGCCCTGGAAGCAGAAATCCCCTTTATGGATTTCGCCCACAACGACGTGTTTCAGGTGGATGTTGATTTGGTGGAGAAAGTAAGTGGACTGAACTTTACATGGTCGGGTGTGAAGAAAATCAAAGTAGAAAACGGAATGAAGAAATTGGATGCGGTCGAAAAAGTAGGTGGGACATCAGATTTGAAAGACATACAAGGAGTAAGTGAGAGCCTGAATACCAAAGCGGCGAGCTCCCGTTGGGAAGTGAAGAACTTTACGTGGAAATAAAGACGTAGTAGTTAATCGTTAATCGAGCTACAACTAGATAACCAATAACTGATTCAACCGCAGAGTTCGCAAAGAACCGCAGAGATAGTAAAGGCAAAGGCATAGCACACTTCAGGTGTACTTTATTCTTTATTCAGCACAACCAGTGCGTCGGCTAGACAGAAAGGCGGGGGTGGGATGGAAGGTGCGGTAGGAGCATCTTTCTTCCCGATCCCGATAGCTATCGGGACTATCGGGATTGATCTTTTTTCGTTCTTTTTTGTATCAAGACAAAAAAGAACAAGAGTGGTAAAGAGCGGTGAATTTTGATGCTAAGCACTACTGTTCTCTGTGCAAAACAAACTTCATCCTCCTTATACGAGACACCGGATCACGCGCATTCCTTCGCACACCCGTCCGGTGTGACAGGTTTGATGATGAGTCGCCTCTACGAAGCACTATTATGAAACCTTTGCCCACGTGTTGCCTTTACGCGGAGTCCGAGGCGAGACTCCGCTGGGAAAGAGATAACAAAGGCAGAGGCATCATGCACTTCAACTCCACTCCAAACTCATTCGAAGGAGATGGCGCATCGGCCCGGAAAAAAAGCGGGCGTGCGATGGCACGTGTGTGAGGAGCATTTTTTTTCCTATAGCTATCGGGATTGATCTTTTTTCGTTCTTTTTTGTATCAAGACAAAAAAGGACAAGAATAAAGAAGAGCATAGACTGTTGATGCTATGCACTCATTGTCTCTGTGAAAACAAACTTCATCATCTCTAAACGAGACACTGGATCTCGCGCTTTTTCTCGCACCCGTCCGGTGTGACAGGTTTGATGATGAGTCGCCTCTACGAAGCACGATTATGAAACCTTTGCCCAAGTGTTGGCTTTACACGGAGTCCGAGGCGAGACTCCGCTGGGAAAGAGATAACAAAGGCAGAGGCATCATGCACTTCAACTCCACTCCAAACTTCATTCGAAGGAAACGGCGCGTTGGCCCGGAAAAAAAGCGGGCGTGCGATGGCATGTGCGTGAGGAGCATTTTTTTTCCTTGATCTTTTTTCGTTCTTTTTTGTATCAAGACAAAAAAGAACAAGAGTAGTAAAGAGCGGTGAATTTTGATGCTAAGCACTACTGTTCTCTGTGCAAAACAAATTTCATCCTCCTTATACGAGATACCGGATCTCGCGCATTCCACTGCGCACACCCGTCCGGTATGACAGGTATTGGTGAGTGCTCAGCTTCTACATCAGCACTATTATAAAATCTCATCTTCCAAATTAGTCGTCATGCCGGACAGCCGGCGCGAGGCAAGTGTGCGATCCGGCATCCCGTTCGGGTGACACTGTATTCTGAGTGCATTTAACCGCAGAGGTCGCTGAGGTTCGCAGAGAGTTTAGCCTAACCGATTTCCCCTCGGCGCTCCTTTGCGTTCTTTGCGGTTAATTTTTATTGCATTCTTCGCGGTTAGATCATAGACAATAAAAAAAGCTCCCCGTTTCCGGAGAACTTTTTTCAGTAAACCCTAACACCTTATTACATCACATACACACTCACCACTTCACTCCATTCGCCCGGGCCGTTCGCATCGATCACGCGCGTACGCACATGATAAAGCGTGTTCCGCGTCAGGTCGCGCTTGGTGAAGCGGCTCCGTGTACTCAATTCGATCGTGTTCCACGTGATCATATCCAGCGAAATCTGGTATTCATACGCGGCACCTGGTACAGCCTTGCGTTTGATTTTTACTTCACCCGGCACGCCCGTAGGTTCAGCGCTTATCTCCACGTTCTCCTGCTTACGCGGACTTTTTAACTCAAAGCCCGAGCTCAGGATAATCTGTTCGGCGTTAAACTGGCTGGCGTTGGCCACCGCTTCCACATACGCGGCCAGCTCTTTGAACAGGATGTCCACTTCAATCTCCTTCTGGCGGAGCGCCGCCCGGTCTCCTTTCGTACCGTCTTGCGCCTTCAGGTAGGCGGCCTCCAGTTGGTTGGCCCCTGTGGCGCACACAGTCATCGAAGGGTTAGGGGAGGTGAAGTATGCATTACCCGTCATCATGGTAATGATCTTACGAAGCTTAGCGATTTTCGCTAACACATTTAATGCGGCAATAGCCACTTTAACAAAATATCTCATAATTGTAATGATTAAAAGGTTTAAAAATTTATTTTCTTACTTGTTTCGAGTTCTGGTTCTTGTTCTAGTTCTAGTTTGCAGCGTAGTCATACACTTAGGCATGAATTGAGTGTCGCTGCGATCACTCTATATATATAGGTGGAGGTCGGGCGATGCGCGTAGCGCATTCTCGTTGAAGTAAACAACTGGAGTGTTGCGCTACCGCGACGGGCAGTCGATCGGTCTCATTCCGTTGACCAAAATCAAATCTGAGGCTGAGATAATCATCGCCGGGGGTGGGATGATTAGGGTAAGGTGCGAAATCACCACCGCGCACGCTGTTAAAATCAACGTTGACGCTATTATAATTATAACGGGTGGTGAGATAATTATAAGGGGTAGTGAGATAATTATCACGGGTAGTGAGATAATTATAATGGGTGGTGAGATAATTATATTGGGTAGTGAGATAATTATAACGGGTAGTGAGATAATTATAACGGGTAGTGAGATAATTATAAGGGGTAGTGAGATAATTATAACGGGTGGTGAGATAATTATCACGGGTAGTGAGATAATTATAATGGGTGGTGAGATAATTATATTGGGTAGTGAGATAATTATATCGGGTAGTGAGATAATTATAACGGGGGGTGAGATAATTATAACAGGGGGTGAGATAATGATAACAGGTGGTGAGATAATTATAACGGGT